>JANQRY010000001.1 GCA_028284345.1 Hyphococcus sp.
CGACGGCGGCGGCACGCCGGGCGGCGCCGACTGCGAAAACGTCATCGAAGGCGTGACCGCGCCGGAAGCGCAATATGGCGGCGGCGAAGACACCGACAATAGCGGTACGCTCCGTTACGTCCAGGTGCGCTTTGCGGGCTTTCCGCTTTCTTCCGGCAACGAGCTGAACGGGATTTCGTTCGGCGGCGTCGGCACAGGCACCACGGTTGAGTTCGTGCAAGTCCACAACAACTCGGACGACGGCATCGAAATGTTCGGCGGCACAGTAAACCTTCGCTACATTGTCCTGACCGGCAACGACGACGACTCGCTCGACACCGACAATGGTTGGAACGGCAACGTTCAATACCTGGTGGTCAGCCAAACCGCTGGTCGCGGCGACAACGGCTTTGAAATGTCGAGCGCCGGCACCACGGTTTCTCCGGCGACCAATCCGACGATCGCCAACTTCACGATTGTCGGCTCAACCAATGTGGACCCGGGCAACGGCATCCGCATCAACTCCGGTCATATCGGCCGGTTCCTGAACGGCGTCATCCAAGATGAGGATGAGTGCTTCCGCTGGCAGGATGCGGGCAACGATAACGACACATTCGACGGCATCGGCGTCGACCCGGCTTTCAATTCGGTTTTGTTCGACTGCGGTACGGGCGGCCTCACCAATGCAGACCCGGAAACTCCAGCCGCGGTGGCTTCAGTCGCTGCTGACGCCAACAACGTTGAAGGCGCGAGCTCGATCACGGCGAATTTCCAGGCCGGCGCCATGGAAGTGCCGCCGATGGCGACGCCGGTCGACTTGACCGCCATCGATCCGTTCTTTGAAGACGCTCCTTATCTCGGCGCCTTCGGTCCGGACGAAACGGAAACCAACAACTGGGCCAGCGGTTGGACGTTCAACCTGTTCAGCAATCTGTCTTGCCCGGCCGGCACGAACCCGACCGGCGCGATCAACGGCACGCAGGTTTGCGAAGTCAGCGGCGTCATCACCGAAGACCTGACGCTGACCCGCGGCTTTTTCTACGAGCTCAGCGGCCGCGTTGATATCGGCGTTGACATCGGCGCCGACGGCGCGGCGGCCGGCGGCGATCCGGCGGTTCTCAATATCGAGCCGGGCGTTGCGATCTTCGGCAACTCGGGCGCGGACTTCCTGATCGTGAACCGCGGTTCGCAAATCTTCTCGAACGGCACGCGTCAGAACCCGGTCGTGATGACGTCCGAAACGGATCTTGAAGACACCGTTGCGCCAGGCAACCGCCTTGACGCCATCGGCGAATGGGGCGGCCTGGTCATCCTCGGCCGCGCGCCGATCAACCGCTGCGACGGCGGCGGCACGCCGGGCGGCGCCGACTGCGAAAACGTCATCGAAGGCGTGACCGCGCCGG
>JANQRY010000010.1 GCA_028284345.1 Hyphococcus sp.
TCTGCCGCTCCCTGCAAGCAGGGCGCTCGACTTGCATGTGTTAAGCCTGCCGCCAGCGTTCGTCCTGAGCCAGGATCAAACTCTCAAGTTGAGTTTGGAACCTGACCGCAATGCAGGTGGAATAACCTGCAAAATTACTGACATTAGTACGTCACAAAACAAAACCCCGAGTATCCTCGAAAGAATAAACGAAGTTTGGTTTGTAAACTGAAAAACGTCAGTTGCGGTCGATCCTAAAGCTCCGTCTCCGGAGCTAAAGCCAGGACGCCGCCGCCCACGTTTCTCTTCCTCAGATATTCAATTGTCAAAGAGCCCGGGCCCATCGGCGTCGCCGCTTCAAAACCCAGCCGACTTAACCCCGCGTTAACGACGTTTAGCCGACAAAAAACCGACACTCCCGAGACCGCCCCAAAGGATCAACCGATCCTGCGGCGGCCGTCCCGGCCGCGTCGGTGAGCGGCGGATTTAGCGATCCGATTCCGCCCTGTCAACGCAAAAAAAACAACTTTTTCCGGCGCGTTTTCAAAGAGGAGTTCCCGCCGGAATGCGCCCGCCATTGCAGCCGGTCTGCGTCGCGCTAGAAACGCGCCCGCAAAATCCGTCCGAATTGGGCGAAGAACCGTTATTTATAGGGGTATTCGGCGATTTTCAACCGGAGATTCGCGAATAGGGCGAGAAACCGGGCGACAATTCGCGCGGCCTCGGACGATTGTGGAAATCTTGGTTTTTGCCGCCCTTGGCAGCGTTTTATCAAAACAAATCAAGCTAGAATCGTTTCTGATGGACGATATCGGCCAAGATAACGGCGAATCAGCGCCGACGGACAAGGCCCCCGCCCCTGCGCGCCAGCCCGTTTTGGGCGTCGCCCTTGGCGGCGGGGTCGCTCGCGGCTGGGCCCATATTGGCGCGGTTCAGCGCCTCGATGAGCTTGGGATCAAGCCAGATATCGTCGCCGGCACGTCGGTCGGGGCCCTTGTGGGCGGGTTCTGGCTCGCGGGGCATTTGCCGGCGCTTGAAGCCTGGGCCCGCAATCTCACCAAGACGCGCATGCTTTCCTATTTCGACGTGGTGCTGAACGGCTCCGGCCTGATGGGCGGCAAGCGCCTTGAAAAGATCCTCACCAAGACCCTGCCGGCGCAAACCATCGAGGACCTGCCGAAGAAATTCGTCGCTGTGACGGCGGAACTCGCCACCGGCCACGAAGTGTGGCTGCGCCGCGGCGATCTCGGCCAGGCGATCCAGGCCGCCTACGCCCTGCCCGGCGTGTTCCCGCCGCGCGCCATTGACGGGCGCTGGCTGATCGACGGCGCCCTCGTTAATCCCTTGCCCGTGTCGGCCTGCCGGGCCCTCGGCGCGCGCATGGTCATCGCCGTTGGTCTGCATGCGGACGCTTTCGGCGAAAGCGTCTCCAAGCGCCGCGAGAAATACGGGCGCATTCCCGATACAAGCGGCGCGGAACTCGAAGAAGCCGCAGGCGGCGGCCTGGCGGAAAAGCTGATGATGCGCCGGTTGTTCCACGCCAATGAATCCGCCCCCGGCGTCGGCACGGTGATGATGGCGGCGTTCAACATTCTTATGGACCGGGCGACGCGGGCGCGTCTCGCCGGCGAACCGCCGGACGTGCAGATCACGCCGCAGACTGGCCATATCGGCCTTCTCGACTTCGACAAGGCCGACGAACTCATTCGCCTCGGACGCGAGGCGGTGGACTACGCCATGCTGCGCATCGACCGGACCATGGAACTGTTGCTTTGACAACGGGCGTCTTGTGATCGCGATTCTTGTTTGGATCACTTTCTCGCAAAAATTTTAGGAAATTTTATATCAAACCGCGGCTCGCGCGCCTGCGTAACCGGGGCATGGTCAACAAAAGGATTTCGACATGTCCCTGAAGAAAATTCTCGCCGCCGGCGCAGCGCTGACGATGGTCACGGGCGCCGCCTATGCCGGCAACTACGGAAGCAAAGACAAGGCCGCCTATGGCGACAAGATGGAAAAAGCCGACATCGTGGACACCGCCGTCGCCGCCGGGTCCTTCAACACCCTCGTCGCCGCGGTGCAGGCCGCCGGCCTTGAAGAAACCTTGCGCGGAGACGGCCCGTTCACGGTGTTCGCGCCGACCGACGACGCCTTCGCCGCCCTTCCCGCTGGAACCGTCGACACCCTCCTGAAGCCGGAAAACAAGGATCAGCTTGTTGCGATCCTCACCTATCACGTTGTCGCGGGCAAAACGAAGTCGAAAGACCTCGCCGGCAAGACCCTCGACGTCGCCACGGTCAACGGCGCCAAAGTCTCCGTCGACGGAACGGACGGCGTCAAAGTCGGCGGCGCCAATGTCGTCACGGCGGATATCTGGACGTCGAACGGCGTTATCCACGTTGTCGACGCCGTGCTGCTGCCGCCGACCCAATAATCATTGCCCCCCAAAAGTTGCGTATATCAGGGGCCCGCGCTGCAGCGGGCCCTTTTTTTACGGGTCATGTTCCGCCGGTCCGTTCCGGGGGCGCGAGCGGATGGACCAACATGCGTTCAACCATTTGCAACACGACAAAGTCGGACGGGTATTCATCAAGCACGGCCCGATCAAAGGCGCCGAGCTGGTGATGCGTAAAGACAATACGGCTGAACGATTCCCGGAGGAACGGAATAAGCGCGTAAGCGTAAGAGTCGCCGATCATTAGCAATGTCGGCTTGTCGTCGGCGTCGGTTGTCGTGATTTGCGTCGGAAACGCACCGTAGGAAAACGCGTCAACTTCCACCGTCTCAAACGGCGTCGCGTTTTTGATCGCCAGCGACGGCGCCGTTTCGGCGAAGCGTTCCTGCTGGTTCAGCATGCGGGCGAGATCGCCGGAAAATTCCGTTTCCCGGAAGTGAACGCGCGCCGCGTCGAGGCGATAGAGGGTTGGCGTCGTCTTTTCCAGAACGTCGATCAACGCCTGATAGCCTTCCCACGCGCCCCGCGCCGTCCAATGAGTGTCCGATTGATAGTAGAGTTTCGCCGCCCCCTTCCTCTCAATCAGCCGCGCTTTGGCGTCGGCGAAGGGCAGACCGCGCAGACGCGCGCCTTGGATCAACAGATCATGACGGCTCATGCTGCGGCCGGCGGAGACATAGTCCGGCAGATATTCTCCGTAAACGGATGCTTTCTGCGGCGCCAGCAGGACGGCGAACGCAGCATCGCGCGTCTTTGCAGCCTCGCGCAGCGCTTCGGCGGCGTCGAGCCAGGCCGCCGCCTCGCCGTCGCGAAACGGCGTTCGGCCCATATGCATGTCGAGGGCGCCGCCATCGGTTAAGAACAGCCAGCCGTCTTTGCCGATGATGGCCTTCTCTTCGCCGAACCCCAGATCGAGGCGCCTCGTCATCCACTGATTGAACGCAATCAGCCCATCGCGAAAGCCGAACCGGTCTTCCAAAAACGCGTCGATGGCGCGCGGCGCGGCGTTGAGGTCTGCGACGCTCGCGGGCGTCCGCGGCCAGGGCGCGGCGGCGCGGTTTTCCAGCGCGGCGATGGCGTCCGACGGCGCGCGCGCAGCCAGCCCGGCAAGCGCCGGCAGAGCGATGATCACCAGAAAAAGAAACGAAATAATCTTGCTGCGGCGGAGCGGAAAGGACATGGGGGATCAGAACCTGAAATAAATAAAGGGATTGTAGGCGCCGCCGGCGATCGACGTTGCGCTAACGAACAACAGCGCAAACAGTCCGGCCCATGCGGCGTTCATGCTTTGCGCGCGCAAGACCGGCGGCAAGCTGCGGCGCGACCAGTGGAGCGCGCGTTCCGCCAGCGGCGTCGCCAGCACCGCGCCGAGCAACAGGACGTTGCGCACGCCGTCGGAAACAAACGCCCGGGGGTTAGAAAGCGCGCCCTCGCTCGCGCCAAAGCCGAACATGGCGGCGTAATAGGCGCCCGCATCGCCAAGCGTATCAGCGCGGAAGAGCACCCAGCCAAGCGTCACCGCAAGCAGCAGATAAAAGTGCCGGAACGGTCTCCATACACGCGTCAACAGCGCGGCGAGGCCCATGCGTTCGATCACCAGAAACGCGCCGTGCCAGGCGCCCCAGAAAATAAACGTCCAGGCGGCGCCGTGCCAGAAACCGCATAGCAGGAAAACAAGCGTCAGATTGGCGTAGGTGCGCCACGGGCCCGCGCGATTGCCGCCCAGCGGGATATAGACATAGTCCCGGAACCATTGCGACAGGGTGATATGCCAGCGCCGCCAGAACTCCGTGACCGATTGCGCCGTATAGGGATAATTAAAATTGCGCGGGAAACGGAACCCGAACATCAGGCCGAGACCGAGCGCCATGTTCGAATAGCCGGCGAAATCGAAAAATATCTGGATCCCATAAACCGCGGCGCCGACCCAGGCGACGGCGAATGACAAGTCGGACGCATCGAGCGCAAAGATGCGGTCAGCCGGGCCCGCTGCGACATTGGCGATCAGGACTTTCTGCCCGAGCCCGATAATGAAAAGCTGCACGCCCGCGGCGAATTTGCGCGCGCCATGGCGCCGCGCGATCAACTGATTGGCGATGGTCTTGTAACGGACGATGGGCCCGGCGATGAGTTGCGGGAAAAGCGCAATGTAAAGCGCCGTGGTAAAAACGGACGGCGCCGGCGCCGCATCGCGCCGGTAAATGTCGATCAGATAGGACATCGCCTGAAAGGTGAAAAAAGAAACGCCGAGGGGCAGGTGCGGTTCGATCACCCAGGGCGCATCCGGCGCGCCGAGCGCCGCGGCGATGTTCGCGGTCGCAAACCCCAGATATTTGAACGATCCAAGCAGCGCCAGATTCGCCGCGACGCCCGCCCCGAGAAACCATCCGCGCCGCCGCCCCGCAGCGGCGGCAATGGCGGTTGCAAAACCATGATTGGCGACGATGGAGGCGAGAATGATCGCCACATAGGTCCCCTCGCCCCAGGCGTAGAAGAGGAGGCTCATGACGAGCAGGACGGGGTTCTTCCACGGGCTGACGAAGTAAAGCGCAATCAGCGCCGGCAGAAAGTAAAAGAGGAAGGGAACCGAGCTAAAGACCATGGCGCGGGCCGCGTTGCGGCGGTTGCAAACGCGGCGTCATATTGCGGGACATGGGGGCCCCTTTCGCCCGATGCGGCGGGCCCTGTCAATTTCGCCGCGCGGGACCGCCCGTCAGCTCGCAATATATTCTTTCAGGGCCTCGGCTTCTTTTTCCGCCTGCTCGATTTTGCGCTTGACCACGTCGCCGATGGAAACGAGGCCGAGAATTTTGCCTTCATGGGTGACGGGCAGATGGCGCACGCGCTTTTCCGTTATCTGCGCCATCAGATCGTCAACGCTGGCATCCGGCGAACAGGTCGCCGGGTCCCGTGTCATGCAATCTTTGACGCGCAAGGAGAGCGCGTCGCCGCCCTTTTCGCCAAGCCCGCGCACGATATCGCGTTCGGACAGGATTCCGGCGATGCCGTTCTTGCCGTCCCGGACAAGCACCGCGCCGATATTCCGGTCGTTCAGGACCGCCACCGCGTCGGCGATCGTGTCGTCCTCGCTGACCGCGTAAACCTCGGTCCCCTTCGACTGCAGGATCTGCTCGACCTTCATGGGCCTCCTCCTTCGCGCCTCTTTTGGCCTTTATATTGATGGGCTGCGGGCCTCGCCGCAAGGGCGCGATTTGCTGCGCTAGCGAAAGCCGCGGGCCGCGCGTTCGAAGAACGGATAGGTTAACAGGCCGAAAAAATAGCCGCCCATATGCGCTTCCCAGGCGATGCCGCCGCCGCCCGCCATGGGGCTGAGCAACGCCGCCGCGACCGGGTTGTTGGTGAGCACCACAAACATCGTCCAACCAATGACGGGCCGGGCCGTCAGCCCGTTGAACCTTGCATCCTCCGGTCCGAACAGGGTCGTGCGATTGAAAGCGAACCGCACGAGCCCGCCGAGCAAGCCGAAGACGCCGCCGGAGGCCCCGACCAGAAGCGTGTATTCATCCGCATGCAGCGCAATGAACGCCAGCGCGCCGACGGCGCCGCACAACAGGTAGAACGTCAAAAACATCGACGCCGCAGCGAAGGCGGCGGACGATTGCAGCGCGCCGTCGGCGTTCATGCGGCGCGCAACCGGGGTGCCGAAGGCGAGGAGAAAAAGCGTATTCATCAGCAGATGCGCAAGACCGGCGTGAACGAACATATGCGTTACGAGGGGCGCGGCCATGGCGAGGACGCCGCCATTGGCCTCCGGTCCGCTGGCGAAGGCCGCCGGGACGAGGCCCGCGGCCTCCTGCGTAAGCCGCGCCGTGCGTTCCGGGGCGAAGGCCATAAACGCAAAGGCCGCGACAATGGCCCCGGCGATAACGAGGACGATCCCCGGCGCATTGACAATCCGGGACTTGTCGACCTCGCCGCCCGGCCTGCGCAGCCGGTAAGACGGATTGTGGCCGCCGCCAGACTCTTCGCGGCCAGCCCCTTCGCCGCCAGATTCTCCGTTATCGGACATCGGCGCTCCTCAATCGTGAACCAACCGTTAAGAGCGGGCCGGCGCCCATACCCCTCTTTCGCCGCGCATCCGGCGAGAATACGCCAAAGTTAGCAGGCCGATGGTCCCGTCGCAAAGTTTTGTTCACCAAACCCGTCTAAATTTGGGCCAGCCAGGGATGTAACGGATCAAGAGATGGCCGATCCACGCAAAACAAAAGGCCTTCGCGCGAGCGCGGCCGATATCGACAGACGCAAGCATTTGCGCGTCGACGCGCCGCTGAAAGCGCGGTTCATGACCGATGCGGGCGAGGAACGGCCCTGTCTTGTGGTCAACGCCTCCGCCGGCGGCGCCCTGATGAAAGCGAAAACCCCGCCGCCCTTCGGCGCAAGCGTCGTCGTTTATATTGACGGGGTCGGCCGTTTCGAGGGCCGGGTCATCCGGTCGTCGGGCAACGTCTTCGCGGTGAACTACGAGAAAAAGCGCCGCAAGAATGCGCGCACCGCCGATGCGCTGACGGAAGTGGTCAATCGCGACAAGCGCGGCCCCGACCGGCGCGCCGGGCCGCGCATCCGCCACGACTCCCCGGCGAAGGTCTATTTTGACGACGGCCGCGTTGAAGACTGCGCCATTCTCGATATTTCGCTCACCGGCGCGTCGATCGAGATTTCGCCGCGCCCGCCGCTCGGCGCCCGTCTCATTCTGGGACGCATGAGCGCGAAAGTCGTGCGCCGGCACGAAAAAGGCGTCGGCGTTGTCTTTACAGGGTCGGCGGAGCGCATGTCGGACGTGATCGACGAAACGACAGGGCCCGTCCCGACCGTGGACGATGGCCTGCAAGTTGCAAAACCCTTCGGCAGGAAACCGCGTTAAGCGGGATTTGACAGGACGAAATACATGCTCGCCGCTGAAAACTGGTGCGTTAAAGTCGAAGAAAAAGTGTACGGCCCGTACACCACCGAACAATTGCGCAAATACGCCCATGAGGGCCGCCTCGCCGGCTGGTCGCTGATTGCGCCGGCGGGAAGCCGCGCCTGGCGCGAGGCGAGCCGCGAGAAATCCCTGGCGACGTTCTTCGGCGCCGAGACCGATATGGCCTCCGCCGCCAATGACCGGACCTTCGGGCGACGCGACCAGGCGGAGGCAAGCCCCGCCCCCGCCGCGCGCACGCGACAGGCGCCGGCGCTGGCCAATTTTCTCGTCATCTTCGAAAACGGCGAAGGCGCCGCCGGCCGGCTCGAATCGGCCGTGCAGTCTCTCGGCCGGGCCTTCCGCATCGCCGACAATGTCTGGAGCCTCACCAGCGATCTAACGGCCGTCGGCGTTCGCAACGCGCTGGCGCCCTATCTTGCGCCGAAAGAACCCATCTTCGTCGTCGACGCGTCGCGCGGGCGCACCTCCTGGCAGAACTACGCGCCGGAAGCGCACGCGAAAATTTCCGCTGCTTATACAGCGAGTCTCGCCAAGGCCCACGCATCCTGATCGACGCCGTCAAGCGTTAAGCTTCGCGAATTTTTCGTGACGACTGCCTTTCCCCTATGGGCGCGGGGGCAAATCACCTTATGAATGTTCCCGGTTGCTGAATCGCGTAGTGCGTCAGGCGGTGTAATGCCAGTGAGCGGCATAGGGGATGTCCCTTTGACAACCGGCTTGCCTTGCAAGCCTCGCTTCACCGACGTTGCGCGCCATTCAGCGATCTTCACCTCAGTTGATCCCCTCTCACATTCAGGAGACACGAATGGCGAAACGCTCCGCGCGTCGCGCGCAACGGCGCATGCATGAGACCGCCCAATTTCCGGACGCCGACAATGTACGCCGTCTTTTCGATGAACCGCAATGGTCGCCGCTGGAAGAGCCCGCCAAACAGGAAAAATTCAGGGATCACAAATACCGTAAGAACATTCGTGCACAGAATGAATCGCAGCAAAAGCTCCTCGACGCCATAGACGTCGCGCCCCTGGTGTTCGCCGTCGGCGCCGCCGGCACCGGCAAGACCTTTCTCGCCGTGGCCAAGGCGGTCGAAGCGCTGGAGGCGGGCAAAGTGCGGCGCATCATCCTGTCGCGCCCCGCGGTCGAGGCCGGCGAAAGCCTCGGCTATCTCCCCGGCGACATGGAGGACAAGCTCTCGCCTTACTTGAGACCCCTCTATGACGCGCTGATCGACCGGTTGTCCTCGAAACGGCTCAAAGGCCTGATGGCCGAAGGGGTGATCGAGATCGCGCCCATCGCCTATATGCGGGGCCGCACCCTCAACAACGCCTATGTGGTCATCGACGAGGCGCAGAACTGCACCTATGGCCAGTTGAAAATGCTGCTCACGCGGCTTGGGTGGAACTCATCCATGGTCGTCACCGGCGACCCTGCGCAGAACGACCTGCTGCCCGGCCTTTCCGGCCTCAACGACGTCGCCGAAAAGCTGGACGGGCTCGACAATGTGCAGGTCGTCCGCTTCTCCCGCGGCGACGTCGTGCGCCACCCGCTGGTGGCCGACATGATCGACCGGCTTTAGGACCCCTATGTTTTAGAATCAGGTGCGGATTGAATGGTCCGTACCTTTTATCCGCTCATCCCGGCGCAGGCCGGGATCTCAGGCCGGTGACGCCGCGCTTGCCGCTTTAGATCCCGGCCTGCGCCGGGATGAGCGGAAGTTTTTATGACCTGTATCAACCGGCCCGGGCTTCGAAGATTTAAGCTCGCGCGCCTTCGCGCCCCGGCCGCGAAGGCGGCCGAATTTTGGTTTGCGCGCTTCGCGCGCGGGGCGGTCCATGCTAGGAAATCGCCCGAGCAGGGTTCAGTAACAAGGCAGGCGCCATGGGCAACGGCTACGGGTTCGGCGGCGATCAGGTCAAAGAGGAATCGAGCTGGCGCTATCCGATCGGCATTTTCCTGGCGACGCTCGTTCTGTGCGCCATCTTCCTCTATTATTACGTCGGTCCGAGCTATGAAGAGTTCAAAGGCGACCTGCCCAGCCCGGCCATTACCGAAGAACCGATCAATGTGGAAATCGCCGGCCGGAAATTCGCCCCCGCGGCCAATTACACGGTGTATCCGCGCGCGCGGCGGGGCGGCGCCCGCGAGGAGATTTCCCTTTACGCCCTGTGGCCGACCATGGACGGCTATACGCCGGCGCACCGGCGCGAATTTGTCGACGACGACCCGAAAACCCGGCGCATCTACATCACGATCTCAACGCGCAAATCCCCGATTACGGAAGCCGAACGCATCGAGACCCTCTACATGCCGAACGTCATCGATCGGCGCGGCGTCAGAACCCCCTATCAGTTGACGAAATACGCCTTTACCGAACGGCGCTCCGACGTGCCGACCAACGGATACGCCGACACCGAACTGCTGGTTGGCGCGGACGCCGCCGAGAACGTCGTGGCGCTGTTCTGTTTTCAGGAACGCGACGACATCCCGAGCCCCGAATGCTGGCGCAGTTTCGAATACGCCAACGGCGTCGAGGTGAGCTATCGCTTCAAGCGGCCCTATCTGCCGGAATGGCGCGCCATTGACGCGGAAGTGCGCGCCTATGTGGAGCGCATCGACCGCACAGGGTAGCGGCCGATCAGACCCGAAGCCGCGCCGACATGGCGGTCATCGCCGGCGGCGCAAGGATAAGGCCGATCAGCGCAACCGTCAGAAAATAGATGATGGTCGAAAGCGCCCCGGGCCATTGCAGCGCATACATCGCAGCGAACAACGACGCCGCGCCGGCGCCGACGATGAAGAGGTAGCGCCGCAAGCCGTCGCTCAGGGCGTTCTCGACAATATCGCGCGCATTGCGCCAGGTTTCGCCGGCGTCGCGCCAACTGACCGTCAGCGCGCCGAGCGCCACCGCGCCAAGGGTCAGCGCCGCGAACCGATCCTCGGTCGCGGGTCCTGCAACGCCGACAAGCGCAAGCACATAGTCGGCGAGAATGGCGCTCGCCGTCAGAACCGTTGCGATCAGCGTGCTCGTCCGTGCAGAAACGAATGCAAGCGAGGCTGCAACGCACAGGAGCAGAATAAACACGGCAAACCGGATCGGCGCGGCGACGCCCACTTCAAAGGCGGCGATGACGACAAAGATCCCGGCGATGGCGATGGCGGCGAGCGCCGTCGTCGCCGGCAGGGCGAGACGCAGCGGCCGCCAGCGGGCGGTAAACCACTGCCGCCGGCGGTTTTCGTCAAGCGCCGCGCGCTCATTGATATCGCTCAAAACGAGACCGCCGACGACGGCGACGAGCCCCGTCCCGACCGCCGCGGCCGAAGCTGTAAATCCCGCCCAGACGATGCGCCAATCGACCGAACCGGCGTTGATCGTGAAGGAATGCACGGCGAAGAAAACAACGAGCGCCATCAGCGCAAAGGCCGACGAGGCGACGGCGCTGTGGCCGGCGGCGGCGGCGGCGCGTCTTCTGTTCTGGCCCTCGGCGAAGAAGTTCGAGAAATCAGCCGCCACATTAACGCCGGTCCCAATGCCAATGGTCAGCGCCAGCGCGACGGCGACGGCGCCGGTGGCGCCGCCGAGCACCCCTTCAAGCGCCAGATAGCCCGCCGCGCCGGCGACGCCGAGCACCGCGCCAAAGGAGGCCAGGACACCGAGGCGCGTGACGTTGCGCGCCAGCGGCGCCAGAGCAATGAGAAAGGCGAAATAAGCGCATGCCGCCATCACCAGCGCGCGCGGCGGCGACGGCGCGTCAAACGGCGCGCGGATCATGCCGGCGTCGAGCGCTGTAAGACCGATGGCGATCGCGAAGACCAGCGCCGCAAATCCGCCGAGGGCGAGGCCGCCGCGCGGCGCAGCGGCGGCGATGGCCATAGGCGCAATGAGCAAGGCGGCGGCCGTCAGCGCCAGAACCGCGATCGTCTCCCCGGCGCCGCCGCCCGCCTGACGCGCGCCGACAATGGCGAGCGCCGCAAGGCCCGGAGCGAGAACGCCGATAGAAAGATAAGGTCGCTCTGCGACAAAGGCGCCGACGAGGCCTACGGGCGCCTCACGCAAGGAGACGGCTCCTTACGCGTCCGGCTGTTCTGGAAGGTCGATCTCCAGAATCGCCATGTTGAAATCATAGGAAACGTCGCCCTCTTCATCGTCCTTGAAGATGACGGCGATGAACTCGTCGCCCAGATAGACTTCCGCGGAATCGTCCTTGTTCGGGCGCGCGCGCACCTCAAGGTTCGGCACGCTGAATTTGCCGCGCAGATAGCTTTGAATACGGGCGATTTCCGATGCGTTCATAGGGCGCGGTGTCCTTGCTGTTATGGTGTATTAACGATATCCGGCGCCGGCGCCAAGCTGGCGACATGTAGGAGCGATCTCATGCGAATCATCATCTGCGCGGCGTTGCTGGCCGCGACGGCCTGCGGCGAGCGGGGCCAGGAGGCGAATGCCGACGCCAGCGCCGAAGCATGCCCGCCCGGCGTTTCCGTCCTCGACGCGTGGACGAAGCCGGCCCGCGCCGGCCAGCCGGTGAGCGCCGCCTATATGACCCTCTGCAATGGCGGCGATAGCGCCGACGCGCTGGTTGGCGTTGCAGGCGTCGGCGATCCCGCCGCATCGTCCATTGAAATCCATCTGTCGGAAATGTCGGACGGCGTCATGTCCATGAAACAGGTCGACCGCATCGCCCTGCCCTCGGGCGCTGAAACCGCGTTCGAACCGGGCGGCGCCCATGTCATGCTGATCGGCATTGAGCGGGAGATCGCCGCCGGCGCCGAACCGACGTTCAAGCTGACCTTCGAAAACGCCGACCCCATTCACTGGGCGTTTGAAGTCCGCGACGACGAGGACGGACACAGCGGTCACTGACCCCCGGCTCCCTACTCCATTCGGTTTCTGTCTCTGAAGGTCACGATCTGTAATTTATCCTCCGCCACGTGATCGCGAATCGTTCGGTCGAGATTGATCATGGAGAACCGGCTCCATTCATTGGACTGCACTACGTTGAACATGGTCGAGGTCGCGCGCGCCGTAACGGCGCCGGCGATCAGGACATAAACGCCCATGGCCGCGGCGACGACGCTTAAGGCCGTGCGATCCGCACCGCCGGTCATCAGCGCAACCAGCGCCGCAGCGCCGGCGCCCACAATCACGACCATGCCGCCCGCCCAGTAGAGCGCCGTATTGCGCCGGATCTGATAGAACTTGTTGCGCAGCATGGATTCGCAAAGAAAGAGCCGCATGGCGAACCAGTGATAAGCGAGCGTCCAGGCGCCCGCTTCATCCATCAGTTCTTCTCGTTCAGGGATGCGTTTGTCGCGCTCCACATTGAGCGCCCGGCGTTTCGCTACCTGAAAATTGTTGTTGATGCGGGCGAATTTCGACGTGACGTAATTGTCGAGATTGAGGAGATTGCGCTGCTGCACCACCTTGTAGGGCCAGCTGTAAACAAGGAAAGCCAGCAACGCCGCCAACCCCGAGGCCGCGCCATAGAGAAGCCATGGCTCAACGGCGGCGCCCAGATAACGCTGCGCGACGACGGTCCCGCCAATCGCAAGCGCGCCGATGAGCGGCGTCCAGAACAGCATCAGCCCGCGCGTGTTGTCGTTCAGCGTGCGGCGGAACAGATTGGCGACATTGATAAAGCGCTGATCAATGGACTCTTCTGAATAGCCGAGCGCCTTGTAGAGAAAGTCCTTCTCGATTTCCTCGTAGAAAAAGTCGCCGCGCGGGAACAATGGAAATTCAAAATCATAAAAGCGCTCCGCCTGCGCCGCATATTCATGCGCCTGTTCCAGCGTCAGCTCTGATGCGGATTTTTCCGTAAGGCGCGGCCGCGGCAATTGCCGGAACATGGCGGCCTCAACGCCGCGGGGCGGTTCTTCGCGATACTCCTCCTCGAGGATTGCGCCGGGCCCGAGACGGGCGGCGGCCCCCGCCGCCGTTCGACCGGCGGTCCGAGCCGGCCGCCGAAATGGTTTAAGAAAGACCCGGAAAGGCCAGGTCAGGATTTGCAGTATTTTTTTCGATATCATCCGCCCTCCATCTATTTGCTTGATAAATGGTGACGCGGCGGCGGCCGATCAATATTTGCCCGCGCATATTGCATTGCGAATTTTGTGACAGAACCGTGACATTCGCGCTTGCAAAAGAAAACGTTGAACCGCAGAAAGCATCGTTCAGCATTCCGGATTTTCCCGCGCCGATAACGCATGTTGCACGTCAACGATCTCTCCTTCGCGATTGAAGGACGCCCCCTGTTCGACCAGGCGACGGCGGCGATTTCGGACGGCTGGAAAGTCGGTTTTGTCGGGCGCAACGGCTCCGGCAAGTCGACGCTCCTTAAACTCATTCTCGGCGAATCCCACGCGGTCGACGATGAAATCTCGATTCGCAAGGGCGCGCGCATCGGCTCTGTGGCGCAGGAGGCGCCGGCGAGCGATAAGAGCCTCATCGCAACGGTGCTCGAACAGGATCGCGAGCGCGCGAGTCTCATCGCCGAAAGCGAAACAGCGAGCGACCCCCATCGCATCGCGGAGATCCAGACCCGGCTTGCGGATATCGAGGCGCACTCGGCCGAAGCGCGCGCCGCGAGCATCCTCGCCGGGCTCGGCCTTTCGGCGGAAAACCAGCGCCGTGCGTGCGCCGAGTTTTCCGGCGGCTGGCGCATGCGCGTGGCGCTCGCCGGCGTTCTCTTTTCCGCGCCCGATCTTCTGCTGCTCGACGAGCCCACGAACTATCTCGACCTTGAGGGCGCGGTCTGGCTCGAAACCTATCTGAAGCGCTACCCTCACACGGCGCTGATCATCAGTCACGACCGGGACCTTTTGAACAACGCCGTCACCCACATCATGGCGCTTGAGAACGGCAAGCTGTCGGTTCACCCCGGCAACTACGATTCTTACGAGCGAAAGCGCGCCGAGGCGCGCGCGCAAGCGGCAAGTTTCGCCGCCCGGCAGGAAGCGCGCCGGCGCCATATGCAATCCTTTGTGGATCGCTTCCGCGCCAAGGCGTCAAAGGCGAAACAGGCGCAGAGCCGCATCAAGGCGCTGGAAAAAATGCAGGCCGTCGCGGTTCCGATTTCCGAGCGCACGACGCCGTTTCGCTTTCCCAATCCGAAACCCATGGCGCCGCCCATTGTCCGCGTCGTCGACGCGGCGCTCGGTTATGAAGAGGACAAGCCGGTCCTGCGCGGCGTCAATCTGCGGCTCGATCAGGACGACCGCATCGCCATTCTCGGGCCCAATGGCGAAGGCAAATCAACGCTCGTTAAATCCATCGCCGGACGCATCGGCGCTCTCGGCGGCAATATCTACAAGCACAAGAAACTGAAGATCGCCTATTTCGCCCAGCACCAGATCGACGAGTTAAAGCCCGGAAACTCCGCCCATGATCATGTGCGTGAAATCCTGCCCGATGCGACGGAAGCGGAAACGAGGAGCGCCTGCGCCGGGCTCGGCTTCGGGCCCGACAAGGCGGACACGGCGGTTGAGAAACTCTCCGGCGGCGAGAAGGCGCGGCTGCTGCTCGGACTCATCACCTATCATGGCGCGCATCTGCTTATCCTCGACGAACCGACGAACCATCTCGACATCCAGTCGCGCGAGGCGTTGTCCGAAGCGCTCAACGATTTCGCCGGCGCCGTCCTCCTCATCACCCATGACGCCCACCTCGCCGCCTCGATCGCGGACCGGTTGTGGCTCGTCAACAACGGCAAGGCGGAACGGTACGAAGGGGATCTCGATGACTACCGGGCGCTTGTCATCGCCGCCAACAAAACGGCGCCCGCGGGCGAAAAATCCGCCGGGCCGAACGAACGCGAACGCGCGCGCAAATCCGCCGCCGAACATCGCGCGTCAATCAGCCCATTGAAAAAAGCGGCGGAAGCGGCCGAAACAAAGGTCGACACGCTGAACGCAACGCTGACGCGCCTCGACGCCGCGCTGGCCGAGCCCGGGCTTTATGAAAACGACGTCAAACGCGCGACCAAACTGCAAAAGGAACGCGCGGCGCTGATCGATGCGATCGCGGCGGCGGAAGAAGACTGGCTCGCGGCGCTCGACGCGTATGAGGCCGCGAAAGCGGACTGAGAAGCGCCGTCAAATATGCAACGCGTGACCCAGCGTCCTGAGCGCGGCTTCCTGGAACGCCTCTCCTTGGGTCGGGTGGGCGTGGATCGTGCCGGCGATATCTTCAAGGCGCGCGCCCATTTCGATGGCGAGACCGAAGGCGGCCGACAATTCCGCAACGCCGCCGCCGCAGGCCTGTATGCCGAGCACGATATGATCGTCTTTGCGGGCGACGATGCGAATGAAACCCTCCTCCGCTTCCATGGTCATGGCGCGGCCATTGGCGGCGAACGGAAACATCTGTGTCACGATCTCTTCGCCGGCGCCGGTCGCCTCCTCCGGCGACAGGCCCGCGGACACAACCTCCGGATCCGTAAAACAGATGGCCGGGATCACGCGCTTGTCCCAGGCGCGGTTTTCGCCGGCAATGATTTCCGCGACCATCTCCCCTTGCGCCATGGCGCGATGGGCGAGCATGGGCTCGCCCGTGACGTCGCCGATGGCGTAAACGCCGCTCATGGAGGTCCGGCACTGGTCGTCGATCTTGATAAACTTGCCGTCCATATCGAGGACGAGGTTTTCGCGGCCCCAGCCCTCGGTGACCGGCTTGCGTCCCACCGTTACGAAGATCTTGTCGGCGGGAACGGTTTGCGCCTTGCCGTCGGCGTCTTCAATATCAAGACCCTTGGATGACTTGCCCTTGGCCTTGGCGCCGAGCATCACGTCGATGCCCAGCGCTTTCATTTTTTTTGCGACCGGCTTTGTCAGATCGGAGTCGTAGAGCGGCAATATGCGATCGAGCGCTTCGACCACGGTCACCTTGGCGCCAAGTTTTGCAAAAGCGATCCCCATCTCCAGGCCGATATAGCCGGCGCCGACCACGGCGAGGTTTTTTGGAACCTCGGCAAGGTCCAGTGCTTCGGTCGAGGAAATGACGTCGCCGCCAAACGGCAGGAACGGCAGTTCAACCGGCGCCGAGCCCGTGGCGATGATGATGTTCCTCGCGCGCACGGTCTCCACGCCGTCTTCGGTTTCGACGTCCACCGTCTTGCCGTCAACGAACGTGGCCCAGCCCTTGATGGCGCGCACCTTGTTTTTCTTCAAAAGCCCGCCGACGCCGCCGGTGAGTCGTTTAACGATGCCGTCTTTCCATTTGACGGTATCGCCAAGGTTGATCTCAGGTTTTTTTACGGCAACGCCAATGGCCGAACCGTTGGCGAAATGCATCGCCTTTTCGAACTCGTCCGCAACATGGATCAGCGCCTTCGACGGAATACACCCGACATTAAGGCACGTCCCCCCATGGGCCGCCGCCTCGACAATCACGGTGTCGAACCCCAGTTGTCCGGCGCGGATCGCGGCAACGTAACCGCCGGGCCCCGCGCCGATGACAAGGGTGTTGCATTCAATGATGGGCATGCTGGCTTCTTTCAATTCTCTCGTCACTTTTCCCTCTCCCCTTTGGGGAGAGGGCTAGGGTGAGGGGATAGGATATTGAGTAATGCACCGCTACGTCCCCCTCACCCGAAATCAAAGATTTCGACCTCTCCCCGTCGGGGAGAGGTAAATCGAGTTCTTAGTCGTCAACAAAAATCAACGCCGGCGTCTCAAGCAGCGCCTTGATCTTCTGCACGAAGACCGCCGCGTCCCAGCCGTCGATGACGCGGTGGTCGAAGCTCGATGAGAGGTTCATGACCTTGCGGGGGCGGAATTCCTGCCCGTCCCAGCGCGGCAGCACCTGCATCTTGTTGACGCCGATAATGGCGACTTCCGGGTGGTTGATCACCGGCGTCGTGACAATGCCGCCCATGGCGCCCAGCGACGTAATCGTAATCGTCGAGCCCGATAGTTCATCACGGGACGCCTTGCCGTTTTTGGCCGCTTCCGACAGGCGGGCGACTTCGCCGGCGCAATCCCAGATGTCGCGCGCTTCGGCGTGGCGGACCACCGGCACCATCAGCCCGCCCGGCGTCTGCGCGGCGACGCCGATATGAACGCCGCCATGCTGATGCACGACGCCGGCCTCATCGTCGAAGACAGAATTGAGATGCGGCTGCTCCGCGATCGCTTTCACCATGGCCCGCATCAGAAACGGCAGGACGGTGAGTTTCGGCCGGCCCTCTTTACGCGTGTCGTTCAGTTCCTTGCGCAGATCTTCCAGCGCCGTCACGTCAATCTCGTCCACATAGGTGATGGGCACGACGCGCTCATGGGCGGCGCGCATCTGTTCGGCGATCTTGCGCCGAAGCCCTACGACCTTGACCTCGGTGACGCTCGTATTGCGCGCATATTGCGCGCCGCGCGAGGCAACGCCATTGCCGCCGGTTTCAAAATAGGCGTCGAGATCTTCGTGGCTGATGCGGCCGGCCGGCCCCGTGCCATGCACGCGGCGCAGATCAACGCCGGCCTCTCGAGCGCGCTTGCGCACCGCGGGCGAGGCCAGCGGTTTCTCGCCCTCCGCTCTTGGCGCACCCTGGGGCGCTGCTCCCTGAGGCGCTGGTTGGGGCGCTTCTTGGGGCGCGCCTGCGGGGCTTGCGACGGCGTGTCCGTTGGCGGCACCGTTGGTTTTCGGTTTTTCGGTTTTCGGCGGCGCCGGCGCTTCGGCTTTCTTCGGTTGCGCCTCCGCCAGCGCCGCGCCGGGCTTTACATTGCCGGGTCCGTCGACTTCCAGCCTGATCAGCGGCGAGCCGACAGCGAGAACGTCGCCGATGGCGCCGCCCTGCCACATCACCTTGCCTTCCACCGGCGACGGGATCTCCACCGTCGCCTTGTCGGTCATAACCGAGGCCAGCACTTCGTCTTCGCGAACATTGGCGCCGATCTCAACCAGCCATTCGACGAGTTCGGCTTCGGCAACGCCCTCGCCCACATCGGGCATCTTGATGACATGCTCACCCATCAGGCGTTCTCCATCACTTTTTTGAGCGCTGCGCCAACGCGCGCCGGTCCCGGAAAATAGTCCCATTCATGGGCGTGGGGGTATGGCGTGTCGTAGCCGGTGACGCGAATGACCGGCGCTTCGAGATGGTAGAAACACCCCTCCATCACGACGGCCATCAGTTCCGCGCCGAAGCCGCAGGTTTTTGTCGCTTCATGGACGATGACGCAGCGGCCGGTCTTGCGCACGGACGCCTCAATGGCTTCAAGATCGAGCGGCAGGATCGTCCGCAGGTCAATGATTTCCGCATCGACGCCGGTCTCATCCGCCGCCGCCTCGGCCACATAGACCATGGTGCCGTAGGCGAGCACCGTGACGTCCTCCCCTTCGCGGCGCACCGCCGCCTTGCCCAGCGGCACCGTATAATGACCGTCCGGCACCTCGCCGGCCTCGTGTTTCGACCACGGCGTCACCGGCCGGTCGTGATGACCGTCAAATGGCCCGTTATAAAGCCGCTTCGGCTCCATAAACATCACCGGATCGTCATCCTCAATGGAAGCGATGAGAAGTCCCTTGGCGTCATAGGGGTTCGACGGGATCACCGTCTTGATGCCGGCGACATGAGCGAACAACGCCTCAACGCTCTGGCTGTGGGTCTGGCCGCCGAAAATGCCCCCGCCCGTCGGCATCCGCACCACCATGGGCACGGTAAAGTCATTGTTGGAGCGATAGCGGATGCGCGCGGCTTCCTGGGTGATCTGGTCGTAGCCGGGATACATATAGTCCGCAAACTGAATTTCGACGCAGGGGCGCAAGCCATAGGCCGCCATGCCGATGGCGGACCCGATGATGCCGCTCTCATTGATGGGCGAGTCGAAACAGCGATGCTTGCCGTATTTTTTTTGCAGGCCTTCCGTGCAGCGGAAGACGCCGCCGAAGAAGCCAACATCCTCGCCATAGACGACGACATTCTCGTCCCGGCCCATGGAAACGTCCATGGCGTTGCGGACGGCCTGGATCATGGTCATGCGCGCCATCAGATCCCCGCTTCCTGGCGCTGACGGCGCAGATGCAGCGGCGTTTCCGCGAAGACGTCCTCAAACATTTCGCGCGGGGAAGAATGCGGCCCGTCATGGAGCGTGCCGTTTTTCTCCGCCTGCTTCTGCGCCTCGGCGACTTGCGCCTCCAGCATTTCGCGCGCCTGCACATGCTGCGCCTCGGACCAGGCGCCGCGCTTGATGAGATAGTTTTTCAGCCGCTCCACCGGATCGCCGAGGGGCCAGGCGTCGGATTCTTCTTTCGGCCGATAGGCGGACGGGTCGTCGGACGTCGAATGGGCGCCGGCGCGATAGGTAACGTGTTCGATCAGGGTCGGGCCATGGCCGGAGCGGGCGCGATCGATCGCCCATTTCGAGACGGCGTAAACCGCAAGATAATCATTGCCGTCGACGCGCAGGGCCGGAATGCCGAAGCCGAGCGCACGCGAGGCAAAGGTCGCCGCCTTGCCGCGGGCGATGCCCTGATAGGTCGAGATCGCCCACTGATTGTTGACGACGTTGAGGACGACGGGCGCGCGATAGGTCGAGGCGAAGACGAGCGCCGAATGGAAGTCAGACGCCGCGGTCGAGCCGTCGCCGATCCAGCTTGCCGCGATTTTCGTATCGCCCTTGATCGCCGAGGCCATGGCCCAGCCGACCCCTTGAATGAACTGCGTCGCAAGGTTGCCAGAGACGGTGAAGAACCCGTGCTCCTTTGATGAGTAGAGGATCGGCAACTGCCGGCCTTTGAGCGGATCGGCGGCGTTTGAATAAATCTCGTTCATCATGTCGACCATCGGATAGTCCGATGACAGAAGAAGTCCCTGCTGGCGATAGGTCGGGAAGTTCATGTCGCCCGGCCTCAGCGCCTTCTGGAACGCGCAGGCGATCGCCTCCTCGCCGAGACACTGCATGTAAAAGCTTGTCTTGCCCTGACGCTGCGCCATCAACATGCGCGCATCGAAGGCGCGCACGCGCATCATGTCTTCAAGCCCCTCTTTGACCCGCTCATCGTCAAGCTCGCCGGCCCAGGGACCGACCGCCTCGCCGTTGCGGTTCATGACGCGGATAATCGTATAGGCGAGTTTGCGGATATCATCCGCGGGCACGTCAATAGGCGGACGCTCGGCGGCGCCGGCCTGGGGGATCGTCACATTGGAAAAGTCCGGCCGGTCGCCGGGCCGAAATTCCGGTTCGGGCACGTGTAATTCGAGGGGCTTGTCGTCTAGTCCGTTCTTGGGGCTCATGCGATCTCCCATTGACGTCAGCGCGGGCCCTTATGGGAACGCCTTGTTTTTGCGGAAACTTCCCGGCGTTTTTCCGCGCTTGCGGCGCTTCATGTAGTCCCCCCGACGGGGCCCGCGCAATGGCCCAAAACGAGACTCGGGGAAAAAGACCGGACGGCGATTGTCACGGGTCGACGGAGAACGAATGTTCCAAAGCACGCTCCTCAATTAGCAGATGATTCATGCGCGTTTAGGGACAAAACTAGCGCGCAACGAGTGCGGCCCAGTCCGCCTCGGTCAGCACGGCGACGCCCAGCGCCTCGGCTTTTTTCAGTTTCGACCCGGCGCCGGGACCGGCGACCACATAATCTGTCTTCGCCGAGACCGACCCCGAAACCTTTGCGCCGAGGGTTTGCGCCTGCGCCTTGGCTTCGTCGCGGGTCATGGTTTCGAGCGTCCCGGTGAACACCACCGTCTTGCCGGCCACCGGCGATGATGACGCCGCCGCTTCGGCCTGTTGCGGGTCGATCTCATCCAGCAGCCGGTCAACGGCGTCGCGATTGTGCGGCTCGTCAAAGAAATCGATCAGTCCGCGGGCGACCAGCGCGCCGACGCCGTCTATCGTCAGCATATCCTCATAGGCCGGCGCGTCTTCCTCGCGCGCCTTCGTCGCCGCCTCGTAAAGCGATTTGAAATCGCCGTAATGCAGCGCAAAGAGCCGCGCATTGGTTTCGCCCACATGACGGATGCCAAGAGCGTTGATCAGACGCGGCAAAGAAATGCGTCGCCGTTCGTCAATAGCGTCAAAAAGGTTCTGAACAGATTTCAGGTTTGTCGGCGGTTTTTCCTTGCCGGCCTTGTCGCGCTTGCGCGCGCCCTTGTCGTCGAGATCGTACCGATAAAGATCAATCGCGCCGGCGTCCTGACGCTGTCTCAGGGTGAAGATACCAGCCGGCTCCTTGACGATGCCCTCGTCGAAGAACGACTCAATCTGCTTCGTCCCGAGCCCTTCAATATCGAACGCCTGACGCGATACGAAATGTTTCAGCCGCTCTTTCGCCTGGGCCGCGCAAATGAGGCCGCCGGTGCAGCGTTTGTCGACGTCCGCCTTGCCAGTCGCCGGGTTTTCTTCGTTGACCGCGTGACTGCCGCATACGGGACATTCCGTTGGAAACTTGAACCGCCGGACGCCCTTCCGGCGCTTTTCCTGCACCACCTCGACAACCTGCGGAATAACGTCGCCGGCGCGCTGGATAATAACCGTGTCGCCTACACGAATGTCCTTCTCGACGATGTAGTCTTCATTGTGCAGCGTAGCGTTGGTGACGACGACGCCGCCCACGGTCACCGGCTTCAGCCGCGCCACGGGCGTCAGCTTGCCGGTGCGGCCGACCTGAATGTCGATCTTCTCAAGGACCGTGGTTGCTTTTTCCGCCGGAAACTTATGCGCCGTCGCCCAGCGCGGATGGCGGGACACGAACCCGAGACGGTCCTGATAGTCGAGCCGGTCGACTTTGTAGACAACGCCGTCAATGTCGTAGCCGAGGCTTGCACGCCGGGCTTCGATCTCTCGGTAATGGCCGAGCAGTTTTTCGACGTTGTCAAAACGCTTCATCAGCGCATTGGTCTTGAACCCGAGCTTGCGAAGTTTCTGCACCGCCTCCATTTGCGTGTCGGCGAGGGGTTCGGAAAGCTCCCCCCAGGCATAGGCGAAAAAGTTGAGCGGCCGCGACGCCGTCACCGCCGCGTCGAGCTGGCGCAGGGACCCGGCGGCGACATTGCGCGGATTGGGCGCGGCGTCCTCGCCTTCCGCCACAAGGCGTTTGTTGAGCGCTTCGAAGTCCTCATGGGACATGAAGACTTCGCCGCGCACCTCAAGAATCTCCGGCGCGCCTTTGAGCGATTTCGGAATGTCGGCGATGGTGAGCGCGTTCGACGTGACATTCTCGCCCGTTTCGCCGTCGCCGCGGGTCGCCGCGATTTTCAATTCGCCCTTTTCGTAACGGAGATTGAGCGACAGCCCGTCAATCTTCGGTTCCGCCGTAAAGGCAACGGCATCATCTTCTTTCAACCCCAGAAACTTGCGCACGCGCTTTACGAACTCGGCAACATCGTCATCATTGAAAGCGTTATCGAGCGACAACATCGGCGCGGCGTGCTTTGCTTTTTCGAACTTCGCCGAGGGCGGCGCGCCCACCCTGTCCGACGGCGAGTCTTTGCGCTTCAGTTTCGGAAAGCGTTTCTCGATGAGCAGGTTGCGCCGACGCAATGCATCATATTCGGCGTCGGTGATCTCCGGCTTATCGTTATTGTAATACGCCTCATCGGCGCGGCCGATGTCAGCGGCCAGCCGCGCCAGTTCCGCCTCGGCCTCGTCGGGCGTCAGCTTGCCGACGGGGATGGCGGAAGACTTCGCTGCCTTTGGCGCCTTTGCCATGCGTTCACGGAACCTGTTTGTTGTTTACCCGGTGTCATCGCCGGATTTATTGCGGCAATCCAGTCTTGATTCTCAATCGACAATGTGGATTGCCCTGCTTGATTGAGGACGCAATCGAGGCCCGGCAATGACGAATCCATTGCGGCATTACCCCGCCTTCGCCAGTTTCCGGCGCGACGGCTTCGCAGGCGCGCCGATGAGGCGGCGGGCCGCGGCCCTTGCCTCGTCGGTGATCTCGGCGCCCGACAGCATGCGGGCGATTTCTTCGATGCGCGCCTCAGCGCCCAGCTCCTCGACGGTGGTTTTTGTTTTTTTCGCCGTTTGCGTCTTGTCGATGCGCCAGTGCGCGCTCGCACGCGCGGCGACCTGGGGGCTGTGGGTGACGACCAGCACCTGCGCGTCTTTGGCGAGGCGCGCGAGCCTTTCGCCCACCGCGTCAGCAACGGCGCCGCCGACCCCGGCGTCGACTTCGTCAAAGATAATGACCGTGCGGTTTTCCTTCGCCGCGAGCGCCGCCTTCATGGCGAGGACGAAGCGCGACAGCTCGCCGCCGGACGCAATCGTGCGCAAGGGCCCCGCTGGCGCGCCCGGATTGGTCGCCACCATGAACTCCACCGCGTCATAGCCGTCCGGACCCGGATTTTCGACATCGGTTTCGAGGCGCGTTTCAAAGCGCGCCTTGCCGAGTTTCAAGGGCGCGAGTTCCGTCGCCACGGCCTTGTCGAGTTTCTTCACCGCCGCCGCGCGGGCCTTCGACAGCGCTTTGGCGGCTTTATCGTATGCAGCGGCGGCGGCCGTTTGCGCCTTTTCGAGATCGCTGAACGCCGCCTCTCCCAGCGCCACGTCGCTTAACGCTTTTCGCGTCTTTTCAAGGAACCCATGCAAATCGTCGGGGCTGATCCCGTGTTTTCGGGCCTCGCCGCGCAGGGCGAAGAGCCGCTCTTCGGTTTTTTCAAGCTCTTCCGGGTCGGCGCCGAACTCCGCTATGGCGCGCTCAATAGCGGCGCGCGCTTCGCCCGCCTCGCTCAGCGCCCCGTCAAGGCGTGCGGCCGCCTCGCGCAACAGCTCGGCGCCTTCAGGCAAGCGCTCGCCGGCGCGCTCAATATTACGCAGCGCCACCGACAGCTTGGTCTCGACGCCGCCCTCGTCGATGGCGGCGGCCGCGGCGCTGAGATCGGCGCTGATCTTTTCCGCGGCCATCAGCGCCGTCCTGCGGGCGGCGAGCGCCGCTTCTTCATCCGCCTGCGGATCGAGCTCTTCAAGCCGCTCCAGCACGTGACGAAGATAATCCGCCTCGCGCGCAACGGCGTCCCGTTCGCGCCGGCGTTCATCAAGGTCCCGTTCAATGGCGCGCCATTGATCCCAAAGCGTCCGGACCTCGCGGGCCTTTTTTTCAAGCCCGGCGAATTCGTCGAGGAGAAGGCGGTGGCCGGCGCTCTCAAGAAAGCCGCGGCCGTCATGTTGCCCGTGAATTTCAAGAAGGTTTTCGCCAATCATGCGCAGCAAGGCGATCGAGACAGGTTGATCGTTGACGAAGCCGCGCGAACGCCCATCGGCGCCGGTGACGCGGCGCAGGATGATCTCGTCATCGTCGGCGGGCAGCGCATTCTCCTCCAGCAGCGACCAGACGGCGTGACCCGCATCCGGTTCGAATGTGGCTGCGACCACGCCCTGCTTGGCGCCGGCGCGCACGGCGCCGCGCTCCGACCGGCCGCCGACGGCAAGGCCCAGCGCGTCTAGGAGGATCGACTTGCCGGCGCCGGTTTCGCCGGTCAGCGCCGTCAGCCCCCCGCCCATGCCGAGATCGGCGCGGTCGATAAGGACAAAGTCCTGAATGTGAAGGGCTGTCAGCATCTGCGCCGGCGGATTGTCTTCCGGCGTCATTCCTATCGCAATTCGCAGCGGGCTGAAAAGCCGGGCGCGATCTCAGAGTTCCGCCGGGCCGCCGAGATCTTCGGCGAGGTCGTCGGCGTCCGTCGACAGGGCGTCGAGTTCCGCGGCGGTCGGCGGCGGGGCCTCCTGCAGGGAAGCCGGGTTCAGCTTGCGCAGGGTTTCGTTGGGATCTTCATCTTCCACCGCCCGGTTCGACGCCGCCCGGAGGCGCGACGGCGTCGTGCCGTCGGCGAGGATCAGCCCGCGTTTTTCGAACAGGCGGTAGGAGTCCTGATACCAGCGCGTGCCGGGATAATTGTGGCCGAGCACCGCCGCCGTCGTGCGCGCTTCATCCAGAATGCCAAGTTCGAGATAGGCTTCGGTCATGCGATGCAGC
Source organism: Hyphococcus sp. (assembly GCA_028284345.1). Taxonomy (GTDB): domain Bacteria; phylum Pseudomonadota; class Alphaproteobacteria; order Caulobacterales; family Parvularculaceae; genus Hyphococcus. The sequence continues at coordinate 25,285 of JANQRY010000010.1, forward strand.
GCCTCGGGCACATGGTTCGTGGTCTGATATTTGGTGATCACCGTCTTGAAGCGGTTGATCGCCGCAATGTGTTTATTGTCTCTCAGATAGTACCGGCCGATATACATTTCCTTGCCGGCCAGGTGATCATAGGTGAGATCAAGCTTCAGGCGCGCATCGCGCGCATATTCCGATTCCGGAAACCGCCGAATGACGTCGGTCAACGCCGAAACGGCGTTGTTGGTATATTCCTGATCGCGGCCCACGTCGCGAATGCGTTCGTAGTGACATATGGCTTTCAGGTAGTAGGCGTAGGCGGCGTCTTTGTTGCCGGGATGAAGCGCGATAAATCCGTCAAGGGCCGTCAGCGCCTCATCATAATCATTACCCTGATAATAGGCGAACGCCTTCATCAGCATGGAGCGGCGCGCCCAGGCTGAATAAGGGTGTTGCCGCTCGACTTCCTCGAAGAAAAGGATCGCCCGCTCGTACCGCCTGCGCTCAAGCTCGCGTTTCCCGTCCGCATAGAGCGTTTCGACGGGGCGCTCCACATAGGCGAATTTTTCTTTGTCCGACGAACCGCAGGCGGCGAGGCCGACCGCTGAACACATCACCAGGAGAGGAAGCCATGAACGGAAGCTGAATGTCACAGAACGCCCTTACGCTTGAAATCGCCGCCCGCCCGACTGGGAAACCTGCTTTTTAGTCGGGGCCGCCCGGCCCGTCAAACGGCGGCGGCCTGTCGCGACGGATGAAGCTGGCGATAGAGCGCCAGCGCAGCGCGGCAGTTCAGATCGTGGCCCGGCTTGATGGCGTGGACCGCGCCGCGAATGGGGGCGCCGAGGAGATAGAGGTCGCCGAGAAGATCCAGCGCCTTGTGCAGCACAAATTCGTGGGAATCGCGCAGGCCCGCCCCGTTGAGGAGACGCGGCCCGTCGACAACCAGGGAGTTTTCCAAAGATCCGCCGCGAATGAGGCCGGCGCGGCGCAGGGCATCGACTTCATACAACCGGCAAAAGGTGCGCGCGCTGGCGATGCGCGCGATGTCTTCGGCATCGCTGAGCGCGATGGAAAGCGACTGCCGGCCGATCAGGCAGTCCTCGAAGTCAATTTCGACCTTCAGCGAAAAGTGCTCGGCCGGCTCGATCAGGATCGCGCGCTCACCATCGACGATATGAACGGGCTCGACAATCTCGACCGACGACCGCTGCGACGACTGCGGCCGCAGTCCCGCCGTTTCGAAGCCTTCGAGAAAGGGCGCCGCGCTGCCGTCGAGAATGGGGATTTCCGGCCCGGCGACCTCGATGAAGGCGTTATCGATCTGAGAAATCGCGAGGGCTGCGAGGAGATGTTCAACAGTAGCGACGGAGGCGCCGAATGCATTGCCCAGCGTCGTGCCGTGATCGCTGCGCACGACGTTTTCGGGGCTCGCGGCAATGGTCGAGCGGAACCGGTCGCTATCTCCCTCGCTGCGGACAAACAGGATGCCGGCGTCCGCTGGCGCCGGGTTCACAACCGCCCGGCACGGCTCTCCGGAATGAAGGCCTACGCCTTCGAAAACGGCTGGCTGGCGCAATGACGACTGTCGCGCCCGGTGAAGATGATCGACACGCACGTTTGCGGACACCGTTTATCGAACCCCCCGACGCGACCCTGTCGCTATTTCTACGCTCTTTTTTTGCGGCGCCGTATAACGGCCGCAGTCAACCTTTATGACTTTATGTTACATATCGCCCAAAAAGGAAACGCCGCGCGACGGCGCGGCGTTGCCAAACTCGGTTACGGATTTGTTACGACGGGAAAAATCCCGATTAGCCGGTCTTTTTCTTGCGCAAAAAGGACGGAATTTCGAGATCGGCGTCTTCCTGATCGTCAAACAGGTCGCCCCGGACCCGCGAGGCCGGCTTTGACGCCTCCGGCGCCCTCGGGGACGGCGCCCCCATAGCCGGTGAATCGGGCGCCGGCGCTCTCGGCGCGGGCGTTTCCTGGCGATCGTCGCGGGGGCCGCCGCCAATGGACTTGAAGATATCGACCGCCGCCTCAAGGGAGTTCTTGCCAAGGTTCTGCGCCCCGCGGAACGGGTTGAGCGCCGGTTTGACGTCTTCGGCGCGGCGCACTGGCGCAAGCGTCGGTTGGGACTGACCGCTGTCGGCCTCCTGATGCGACCGATAGGGCGGCTTCGCTGCGGCGACGTCTCCGGCGGCGCCTTCGGTGAGCATCCGCCGGATACGTTCGTGAACGTCGCCCACGGGATTGACCGCCGGATCCGCGGCAGCGTCGGCGCTGTTCTGCGCCGCCGGCGCAGGCGTCGCCGGTACGGCGGCGGGCGCGGCCGGCGCGGTCTCGCCGGAAGCGGTCTCGGCCGCCCCGTCAGCATCCGCCGGGGCGTTGACGACGAGCGGCTGACGCCAGGGCTTCGCCGTAGCGCCGGTGTTGATGCGCACGGTCGGCCGGTTTTCGTCTTCTTCAATGTCAATACCGGTGGCGACGACGGAGACGCGCACCTTGCCCTCAAGATCCTGATTGAAGGTCGAGCCGACAATAATGTTCGCATCCGGATCAACCTCGGCGCGAATGCGATTGGCCGCTTCGTCGACTTCAAAAAGCGTCATGTCCATGGAGCCGGTGATGTTGATGAGAACGCCCCGGGCGCCCTTCATGGAAACCTCGTCAAGCAGCGGATTGGAAATCGCCGCTTCCGCCGCCTCGATGGCGCGTTTGTCGCCTTCGGCCTCGCCCGTGCCCATCATCGCCTTGCCCATCTCGCTCATCACCGTCCGGACGTCGGCGAAGTCGAGATTGATAAGGCCCGGCATGACCATCAGATCGGTGATGCCGCGCACGCCCGAATGCAAAACCTGATCGGCCATGGCGAAGGCTTCATGGAAGGTCGTGCGTTCATTGGCGATGGAAAAGAGGTTTTGGTTGGGAATGATCAGCAGCGTGTCGACGTGCTTTTGCAATTCCTCGATGCCCGCCGTTGCGATCCTCATGCGCCGGGCGCCCTCGAAATGGAACGGCTTGGTGACGACGCCGACCGTCAGGATTTCCCGCTCCTTCGCCGCCTTGGCGATCACCGGACCGGCGCCGGTGCCGGTGCCGCCGCCCATGCCGGCGGTGACAAACAGCATATGGGCGTTGCCCACATGCTCCATGATCTCGTCAATAGACTCTTCCGCCGCCGCGCGCCCGATATCCGGCACCGAACCAGCGCCGAGCCCTTGCGTCGTTTTCACGCCGAGCTGAATCTTTTTGTCGGCCTTGGACAGCCCGACCGCCTGCGCGTCCGTATTGGCGACGACGAATTCGACGCCTTCGAGCTGGCTCTCGATCATATTATTGACCGCGTTGCCGCCGGCGCCGCCGACGCCGATGACGCTGATGCGCGGTTTCAGTTCAGTCAGTTCGGGCACGCTTAAATTTAACGGCATGAGATGCTCCGGTTGGCATGGGGCGAGTGAGGGTCAGGCAAAGAGCCATGGTTAACTGCGAATTAAAGATTCGTTCAGAACCCTTTCCAAATCGTTAACGGGTCATTAACGGCGGATTAAAATTTCGCACGAAGCCAGCGCCGCGCGCCGCCGAACATTGCCGGTTTCGTCAACGCATGAGGTGATTGGCGATCGCCGCCAAGAAAAAACTTGCCTGCGGGCGGTTTCGCGGCGGCGTTCATGATCAGTCCGGCGCAGACGGAAAATCCGGGCGCGGCGCCGGCCTCCGGCGCGCCAATGATCGACAGCGGCCGGCCGATGCGCGTTTTCATGGCGAGGGTCTTTTCCGCGATTTCCCGAGCGCCCAGGAGCAGGCTCCCGCCGCCGGTGATCACCGCGCGCCTGAGATGCGTGCGCGTGCGGCTGTCGCCGGGCAGCTTCGCCGCGACCAGTTCGAAGATTTCTTCCATACGCGGAATAATCACTTCGCAGAGATCGGCGCGGCTCGCCCGGCTCGGATCGGCGCCGTCGCCGAGGCGCGGGAAATCGACAAACCGGTGTTCGTCGCCGGGCCCGATCAGCGCCGCGCCGTGCAAGGTCTTGATGCGCTCCGCATCGGCCAGCGGCGCGCCGAAGATCTGCGCAATGTCTTTTGTAATATGGCCGCCGCCAACGCCGACGCCGCCGCAATCGACCAGCGCGCCGTCGTCATAGACCGCGTACCCCGTTGAGGCGGCGCCGATATCAATGAGGACGACGCCAAGTTCTTTTTCGTCTTCGATGAGACAGCTTTCGGCCGCCGCGACCGGCGCCGGGACGATCTCAATCGCCTTTAGCCCGCATCGCTCCACCATCGCCGACAGATTGTCGATGACGCTTTCGCGCACAGAAAGCCCCAGCAATTCGGCGCAAAGCAATGCGCCGGGCCGGCCCACGGGATCGTCGTAAATCGCTTCGCTGTCGATGCGGAAAGCGATCGGGCTCGCCGACAGGGCGGCGCAATCGGGCGCGGCCGCGAGCCCCGCCCCTTCTCTTACAGCGTCGTCGATATCTTCCTGGGTGACGACGCCGTCGGCGATTTCAAGATCGACGCCGATGCGGCGGGCCCTGACTAGCCGCCCGGGGGCGGCGACATGGGCGCCGTTGATTTCAACGCCGGCCATGCGTTCGGCAGCCTCGACAGCGCGGCGCAATGACGCTTCCAGCGTATCGACGGAACGTCCCGTGGCCGCGCGCGGCGGCAAACCGCAACAGCCGACGCCGATGACCTCGGCGCCGAAACTCGCATCGCTATCGGGCGTCAGCGCAGCGATAAAACACGCAACCTTGGAACCGCCGAGATCGATCGCGGCGATGACGCGGTTGTCGCGCTTACGGCGCAGCAGCCGCACGTTCGACGCATCGGAATAGGTCGCAGCGCGCCGTTTCATGCGCGGCGTCTCCTTCTTCAAGCAAAGTCTTCGGCGTCCGGTTCCCGGGCCGCCGGGCGCTTATTGAATCCGTTTTTCGGCGGCGCCGGCGTCGCCGCCTTCCAGTTCGCGATAAACAAGTCGAGACGGATCGCGAAGATCGACATATTCGAGGGGCCGGTCAAGCAGTCCGTATGCGGTCTGTAGCCGGGCCAGCGTCTTTACCGCGCCGTCAACGTCGTCTTCAGGAAACTTGATATCGGCGCCGGATTTCAGCCGCAGGTTCCAGCGCCGCTCGCCGACCCGGACGAGCGCCGCCGCCTCGCCCCAGAGTTCCGGTTCGCGGCGCAACGCTTTCAAAACGTCGGAGACGCTTTCCGGCGCGCCAGCGCCGACAATCAGCGGCAGGTTGGAGTATTCGTAGACGTCGACTTCGGTAATAACGGCGCCTGCCTGATCGATCAGATGCAGCGCGCCGGAAAGTTGCCAGACCGCCGCCGGTTCGCGCTCGCGCACGGAAACGTGCACGGTGTTCGGCCACAGGCGCGTCACCGCCGCCGACCGCACCCAACCGAGATTTTCAACCCTCGCCCGCGCCGCATGAATGTCGAAATGAGCGATCGAGGCGCCGACGACCGGGCCGATGGCGCCCAGGATGTCCGCGTCGGTCGCCTTGTCGTAGCCGATGGCGGTGACCCGGCGAATATCGAGCCCCGACGCGACAGTTGCGTTCCGCATAACGGCGCCGGCGCGTTCGCCCGCCAGCCCCACATAGCCGCCGGAGACCAACGCCGCGGCGCCGAGGGCGAGAACGACGGTGACGCCGGCGATCATGGCCACGGCGTAGCGCGAGGCCGCATCTCCGATTCGCGTAAAGATTGTCTCCGAACGTGTTGATCTTGTTCGACGTTTCGCCGCGCGCTTGCGTTTTACCTTTGGCATGATGCGTCCTCCACAATCCAGGCGCAGAGTTCCGGAAACGAGACGCCGAGATGGGCCGCCTGTTCCGGCGCCAGCGATGTCGATGTGAGGCCCGGCTGGGTGTTGATCTCCAAGCAATAGACCTGCTCGCCGTCGGCGTCCGGATCATAGCGAAAGTCGGCGCGCGAAAGCCCGCGACAGCCAAGCGCGCGATGGGCGCGCAAGGCGAGATCGAGGCACTGGTCGGTGACCGACGGCGGGATCTCCGCCGGCAAGACATGGGTCGACCCGCCGGCGGCGTATTTCGCCTCATAGTCGTAAAAGGCGAGCGACGTCGTGATCTCCGTCACGCAAAGCGCCCGCTCGCCCATGACCGCGACGGTCAGTTCCCGGCCGGGAATGAATTTTTCGACCAGCACGTCATCGCCCAGCGCCCATTCCGCGCTGGTCAGCTCCGCCGGCGGGCGATTGTCGCCGTCGCGGATGATAAAGACGCCGACGGACGAGCCTTGAGCATTCGGTTTGATCACATAGGGCGCCGGCATAACGGCGCCGCCCGCCGCCTCGGCCCGGGAAACGATCTTGCCCGGGGGCGAAGGGATATTCGCGTCCTCAAACACGGCCTTGGCGCGCTGTTTGTCCATGGCGAGGGCCGACGCCATGACGCCGGAATGGGTATACGGAAGCTCAAGCAGTTCGAGCAGCCCTTGCACGCAGCCATCCTCGCCCCATTGTCCGTGCAGCGCATTGAAGACAGCGTCGGGTTTTGCGTCTTTCAGTTGCTGCGCAAGATCAGGGGTCGCGTCGATTTCGACAGCATCGTAACCGACCTCGTTCAAAGCCCCAGCCGCCGCCGCGCCGGAGTTCAACGAGACTTCCCGCTCCGGCGACCAGCCGCCTTTCAAGACCGCAATCCGTCGATACTTTTTTGTCACGCGACGGGCTCTCCGATACGCCTGATTTCCCAGCGCAACTCCACGCCTGTCTTCGTTAAGACATCGTTGCGTAAAGACTCTATTAACTGTTCGAGATCGGCCGCCGTCGCCTTGCCGCGGTTGATCATGAAGTTGCAGTGCTGCTCGGAAACCTGCGCATCGCCGACGACGCGGCCGCGCCCGCCGATTTCGTCGATCAACTGCCAGGATTTGCGTCCGTCGGATGTTTCGGGGTCCGGATTGGCGAAGGTGGACCCGCCCGTGCGTTCCCGGATCGGCTGCGAAGCCTCGCGGGACGTCATGATTTCGCGCATCTTTTCCTCGATCGCTGTCGGATCGCCTGAACGGCCTTCAAAGACGGCGCGGGTGAAAATAATCCCGTCCGCGGCGTCCGCATGCCGATACGAGAACCCCATGTCGTCGTTCGCGAAGACGCGCCGTTCGCCGGCGCGGGTATAGCCGACGGCTTCGACCAGCACGTCCTTCGTCTCACCGCCATAGGCGCCGGCGTTCATGGCCAGCGCCCCGCCGATGGTTCCGGGCACGCCGCGATAGAATTCGAGGCCCGCAACGCCCGCCCGCGCCGCCGCTTTCGCAAGCTGCGCATCAAGCGCCGCAGCGCCGGCGGCGACGCGCGTTCCGTCAATCTCAATTTTTGCGAAAGGCGCGCCGAGGCGAATGACAACGCCGCGCACGCCGCCGTCGCGCACAAGCAGGTTTGAGCCGACGCCGACCGGATAGACGGGAATGTCGTTGCTCGTGTTTTTCAGAAAAGCGCCAAGGTCGTCTTCATCCGCAGGCTGAAACAACACATCCGCCGGCCCGCCGACGCGAAACCAGGTGAGCGCAGAAAGGTCCGCGTTTTCGATGTACTTGCCGCGAACGGCGGGGAGGTCTTTTGCGTTTACTCTCTCAACCATTTCCGAAGCATCACTTCACAGACTTCGCCAGCTTATCCGCCAGCGCGTTCGCGTGTTTCGTGATGTCGCCGGCGCCGAGGCAGATGACATAATCGCCCGGTTCGGCAATCGACGCGATTTCCCGCGGCAAGTCGTTCAAGGACTTGAGCGCGCGGGCGTCCTTGTGCCCGTGGGCTTTCAGCCCTTCGACCAGCGCCTGTTGGTCGGCGCCGTCGATCGGCGCCTCGCCTGCGGCGAAGACGTCGGTGACAAAGGCTGCGTCCGCTTCGTTAAGGCAGCCGCAAAACTCGTCAAAGAGATCGCGCACGCGCGTGTAACGGTGGGGCTGCACGACGGCGATGACCTTGCCCTTGGCGATATTGCGCGCAGCGCGCAGGACTGCGGCGATTTCCACCGGATGGTGGCCGTAATCGTCGATGATCGTGACGCCCTTCCACGCGCCCGCCTTCGTAAAGCGCCGTTTGACCCCTTCGAATTTTTGAAAGCCCGCCTTGATCTGGTCGTCGCTGGCGCCGAGGCGCTTGGCGACAATCGCCGCCGGCAGGGAGTTCAAGACATTATGCGCGCCGGGCATGGGCAGGCTGACGCCTTTGAGGCGGCTTATTTCCTTGCCGCGTTCGCGGAACACAATATCGTAGTGAGACGCGTCTTCATCAAAGCGCATATTTTCCGCGCGCACGTCCGCCTGCGGGTTGGCGCCATAGGTGATGAGCCGGCGGTCGGTGACGCGCCCGACCAGCGCCTGCACTTCCGGATGATCGAGACAGACGACGCCGAAGCCGTAAAACGGCGTGTTCTCGATGAAGGTGTCAAAGGCGTCGCGCAGGTTTTCAAACCCCGCCCAGTGATCCAAGTGTTCCGGGTCGATATTGGTGACGACCGCAATGGTCGTCGGCAGGCGAATGAAGGTTCCGTCGGATTCATCGGCCTCGACGACCATCCAGTCGCCCTCGCCGAGTCGCGCATTGGTTCCATAGGCGTTGATGACGCCGCCATTGATGACGGTGGGATCGAGATGGGCCTCGTCCAGGAGCGCCGCGACCATGGTTGTCGTCGTCGTCTTGCCGTGGGTGCCGGCGATGGAGACGGTCCATTTGAGCCGCATCAGTTCGGCGAGCATGTCGGCGCGGCGCACCACCGGAATGTGTCGCGCGCGCGCCGCGGCCACTTCCGGATTGTCGCGGCGAATGGCGGTGGAGATAATCACCGCCTCGGCGCCTTTTACGTTGTCGGGCGAGTGGCCGATTGTCACCGGGATGCCCTTGTCGCGCAGGCGCTGCACGTTCGGGCCTTCGGCGACGTCGCTCCCACGCACTTCATAACCGAGATTGTGCATCACTTCGGCGATGCCCGACATGCCGATGCCGCCGATGCCGACGAAATGAATGGCGCCGACGCCGAAGGGCAAACGGACCTTGATCTCCGGCGGATCGATTTTCGAATATTGGTCTTTACTCATACGAATTTCAGACTTTACGCCGCCATGCGGCGCTCCAGCATCTTCTCAACAAGGTCGGCGAGCGACGACGCCGCATTCGCCCTGACCCGCCCCCGCGCCTTGTCCGCCATGACGTCGAGCCGCTCGGGGTTGGCGAACAACGTCGCCAGCGCCGTTTCCAGCGCATCGGCGTTAAACCGGCTTTCGGGCAGGAGCAAGGCGCCGCCCGCCTCAGAAAGGACACGGGCATTGGCGCTCTGGTGATCGTCCATGGCGACGCCGAGCGGCACGAGGATCGACGGACGGCCAATGGTCGAAAGTTCCGTCACCGTCGAGGCGCCCGAGCGCGCAATGACGAGGTTCGCCGCGGCCATGCGCGCCGGCAGATCCTTGAAGAACGGCGCGACTTCCGCCGCGACCCCGGCGCGCGCATAGCCCATCTGCACTTTTTCGACATCGCCCTCGCGCGCCTGATGGACAACCCAGAGTTTGGCGCGAACGTCTTCGGGCAATCGCGCCACGGCCTCGACCGGCGCGGCTGAAAAGATCGACGCCCCCTGGCTGCCGCCGAAGACAAGGAGCCGCAACGAATCCGACGGCATAGCCGCGGCGGCGAGACCGGCGACCGCGTCGCGCACCGGATTGCCGACCTCAACGGTGCGGGCGCCCGCCGGACATTTTTCCAGCGCCGGAAAGCCGTGGGCGGTAAACGCCGCGCCCCTGACCAGCATTCGGTTGGCGCGGCCGAGAACGGCGTTTTGTTCGTGTACGCCATAAGGAATTTTCGCCATGGCCGCGGCCTTCATGGCCGGCAGCGACGGATAGCCGCCGAAACCGACGGCGGCGACGGGCCCGCGCGCCTTGAACTCGCGGCGCGCCGTCATCAATCCCCGCGCAATGGAAATGGCGGCCGCAGCCTTGGCCACCGGACCGCCGATTGACGGCGTCGCGGCGGAGATTTCAAACCGGCCGTCGGCGGGGAACGTCTCTGCGTAACGGGCGCCGCGCTTGTCTGTCACAAGCAAAATGGGCCAGCCGCGGCGACGCAGTTCCTGGGCCAGCGCTTCTGCGGGAAACATGTGTCCGCCCGTGCCGCCGGCGGCGAGAACAATGGGGCCGCCTTTATCGGGCGCGCCGCTCACGGCATCAGCTCTTTGCGCCGGCGCGCAAATCGATGGGTCCGCGTCAGGGCGATGAGAAGACCGACGGCAACGCCGGTGGCGAGGAGAGACGAGCCGCCATAGGAAATGAAGGGCAGCGTCATCCCCTTGGCGGGCAAAGCGCGCAGATTGACGCCGATATTGATGATCGCCTGAAACCCGATCATGGCCGCAAGGCCCGATACGGCGATCTGCGAGAAGACGCTTTTCTGGCGCCCGGCGACGACAAGCGCGCGCACGACAAAGGTTGCAAAGAGCGCGATGATGACGAGGCCCAGCACAAGACCGAAATCCTCCGTCGCCGCGGCGAAAATAAAGTCCGTATGGGCGTCGGGCAGATAGCCCTTGACCGCGGCCGCATCGCCGCGGCCAATGACGCCGCCATTGGCGATGGTCTCCAGCGCGCGGTCGACCTGATAGGTCTCGGCCGTTTCCGGATTGAGGAAACCGTCGATCCGCCGCGCAACGTGATCGGAAACCATATAGGCGCCGCCCAGCGCAAACATGCCGAACCCGCCAAGGGTCGCGATCCATGTCCAGCTCCAGCCGGCGATGAAGAACATCAGCGCCCAGACGCCGGTCACCAAAATCCACTGCCCAACATCGGGCTGCATCAACAAGAGCGCCGAGAACGTCAAATAGAGTCCAAGAGAAATAAGACCGCCGGGAAAGGCGCGGTCGCGCGCGCCCTCCGCCATCATCCAGGCCGCGGCAATCACAAAGCCAGGCTTTGCAAATTCCGACGGCTGCAAGGTCATGACGCCGAGATCGAGCCAGCGTTTCGCGCCGTTCACTTCGCCGGCGAAAAGCAGCGTGAACAGCAAAAGGACGACGGCGCCGGCAAAGAGCAAAACGCCGGCGCGGCGCGCTTGCAGCGGCGTGAGAAAGGAAACGCCGATCATCAGGAGAATGGCGGGGCCGAGGAACATGGCCTGGCGCAAGGGGAAGTGGAAATCATTGGCGATGCGCAGACGGTCCGCGGCTGCGGGGCCCGCGGCGGTCAACGCCGCGACGCCGATAATCATGATCGGCGCGAGCACAGCGAGCATGGGCCGGTCGACCGACCACCACCATCGCCCGAACAGCGACTCATCGGTGCGCGCGATCATTCTCATGCGGCCGCCCCGTTTTCCGCCTGCAAGTCGCCGACCAGCGTCCGGAACTGATCGCCGCGATCTTCAAAATTCCTGAACTGGTCGTAAGAGGCGGCGGCGGGCGACAAGAGGACGACCGGCGCCGGAGCGTCGCTCGCGGCGGCGTCCTTATAGGCTGCCGCGACCGCTTTTTTCAGCGCGGCGCATTTTTTCGTCCGGGTCTTGCCTTTTAACTGTTCGGTGAAGAGATCCGCCGCCTCGCCGATGAGATAGGCTTTGCGCACCGCGCCGAGTTTGCCGTCCAGCGCGTCGAGGCCGCCCTCCTTCGCTTTGCCGCCGGCGATCCAGTAGACATCGTCGAATGCGGCGAGCGCTCTTGCGGCGGCGTCGGCGTTGGTCGCTTTGGAATCGTTGACGAACAGCACCTTGCCCATGCGCGTGATCTCTTCCATGCGGTGCGCAAGGCTTGAAAACGACATCGCCGCCTTCATGGCGATGGCCGGCGCGGCGCCGAAATGCAGCGCCGCCGCCAGCGCCGCCGCGGCGTTCTGATGATTGTGGGCGCCGCGAAGGGCGCGCGCATTGGCGAGATCGCCGGCTTTGGTCGTCTTGCCGTCGAAGTTGAAATAGACGGCGCCGTTCAGCGCATAGACGCCGCGCCCAAGGGTCGCCGAGGCGGAAACCGGCGCGATCTGCGCGCGCCCCGCCGCGGTCAATTCCGTACAAAGACGTTCGCCCCAACTGTCGTCAACGCCGACAATGGCGAGGTCTTCAGCAGTCTGGTTGCGGAAGATGCGCGACTTGGCGGCGAAATACCCTTCCATCGATCCATGGCGTTCGATGTGATCCGGCGAGAGGTTCAAAAACACCGCCGCGTTGGCGCGCAGGGAATGGGTAAGGTCCAACTGGAAAGAAGAAAGCTCCAGCACATAGATCCCATGCCGGTCAGGCGGCGGCAACGACATGATCGCCTCACCGATATTGCCCCCCACATGGGCCTCCTCGCCGGCCTCGCGCAGCATGTGACCGATAAGCGCCGTTGTCGTCGATTTGCCGTTGGAGCCGGTGACCGCGGCGATGCGCGGGCGCTCGCGCTCGGGCAATGCGTTGACGGCGCGGGCGAAGAGTTCCGCATCGCCGATGACCGGGACCTTTTCGAGACGCGCCTTCTTCACAATCGGATGCGGTTTCGGATGAGTCAGCGGCACGCCGGGACTGACGACCAGGGCGGAAAGCTCTTTCCACGGCCAGTCTTTTGGATGCTCGGCGCGGTATTCCGTGTTCTTGGTTTTCTCGCGCGCTTCCAGCTTTTCGTCGAAACTGTAAACGCTGGCGCCGGACGCGACGAGCGCTTCGCAGGTCGCAATGCCGCTGACGCCGAGGCCGAAGACGCCGACGGATTTGCTCTTCATGTCGGGAACGATAATCATCCGGTCGTCACCGCAGCTTCAGTGTTGCAAGGCCGATCAGCGCCAGCACGACGGCGATGATCCAGAAACGAATAACGATGGTCGATTCTTTCCAGCCCATATGTTCGAAATGATGGTGGATCGGCGCCATGCGAAAAACGCGCTTGCCGGTGAGCTTGAAGGACGCGATCTGGATCATCACTGACAGACCTTCAAGCACGAAAAGACCGCCGACAATGGCGAGGACGATTTCGTGCTTTGACGCAACGGCGATGGCGCCGATGGAGCCGCCCAGCGCCAGCGAGCCCGTGTCGCCCATGAAGATCGCCGCCGGCGGCGCGTTGAACCACAAAAAGCCAAGCCCCGCGCCCATAATGGCACCGCAGATAATTGCCAGCTCGCCGACCCCCGGCACATAAGGAACGCCGAGATACTCCGCATAAATGATGTTGCCCACGAGATAGGCGATCAGCGCATAGGTGCCCGCCGCGATCATCACCGGCACGGTGGCGAGGCCGTCAAGACCGTCGGTAAGGTTCACGGTGTTCGAGGCGCCGACAATGACGAACGCCGCAAAGGGAATGATGGCGAGCCCGAGCGGCACCCCGGGCGCGTTGAACCACTCCTCAAAAAGACGGACAGGAAAGAACGGGACGCTCACCGATGTTGCAATGTTCGTCGGCGCGTCCGGCGCCGCGGCGAGCGCCGTCATGCAGAAATAGCCGGCCAAGAGAGCGACCGCGAACTGCACCGCCAGTTTCAGACTGCCGACGACGCCGTCGGCCTGTTGCTTCGTGACCTTGAGATAGTCGTCAATGAAACCGAGCACGCCGAAGGCGAGCGTCACGCCCATGACGATCCACACATAGATATTGTCGAGCCGCGCCCACAGAAACGTCGCGACGGTCATGGACAAGAGGATGAGCACGCCGCCCATGGTGGGCGTGCCCGCCTTTTCGATGATGTGGCCTTGCGGTCCGTCGTCGCGGATCGGCTGGCCGCGGCCCTGCTTGCGGCGCATCCACCGGATCAGCGACGGCCCCAGCAGAAACGAAATGATAAGCGCGGTCATCACCGCCCCGCCGGTGCGGAAAGTCAAATAGCGGAACACATTGAACAGTTGAAACTGATCCGCATAAGGAGTGAGTAAGTGATACAGCATAGTGTTTCTTATGACGCTCGTTTTCTGTCGGCGGCGCGGGCGCTGAGCGCCTTGGCCACCGCACTGACCTTGGAGGCGTTCGATCCCTTGATCATGACGACGTCGCCTGATTTGACAGCGTCTTCAACCGGTCCGACCAGCCCAACCGCCGAGCCCGCATAGAGCGCCCGCATCGCCTCGGGCAGCGCATCCCAGAGATGGCGCATCAGCTCCCCCGCAGCATAGACGCGATCGACTTTCGCTTCGATAAGCGCCTCGGCCAGCGAGGCGTGGAGGGCCGGCGCATCGGGGCCAAGCTCCAGCATTTCGCCAAGGACGGCAATGCGCCGCCCGCCGGCGCCGGGCGCGGCCGCGCCGAGAAGCCCGATCGACGCCGCCATGGAGGACGGGTTGGCGTTGTAGCTTTCATCGATCAGAACGGCCTCGCCGCCATCGACCTCGATAACGGTTCGCTGGCCGCGGCCCTCCGCCGGCTCAAGACCGGCGAGCGCCGCGATACCGCGGTCGAGATCGGCGCCAACCGCATCGGCCGCAGCGAGCGCAGCGAGCATGTTCAGCGCCTGATGCTTGCCCGGAATGCCCACGTCAAAGCCGCGCTCTTCGCCCTTGATCGAGGTACGCAGCCGCGCGCCGGCGCCTGCGGGCTTATAGTCGAGCAACCGGAAATCGGCGCCGGCCTTTTCACCGAAGGTCACGAAGGCGGCGGCGCCCGCTTCCTCGGCGCGTTTTTTCAGGAGCGGGAAATATTCATTGTCCAGCGGCAGAACGGCGACGCCGCCGGGTGCAAGTCCGAGAAAGATCTCCGCCTTCGCCTCGGCGATCCCTTCGATGGACTCGAAAAATTCAAGATGCGCCGCGCCGACCGTGGTGACAATGGCCGCATGGGGGCGAACGAGTTTCGTCAGCGGCGTGATCTCGCCGCCATGGTTCATGCCGATTTCAAAGACGCCATAGTCGGCGTGCATGGGCAGCCGCGCCAGCGTCAGCGGCACGCCCCAGTGATTGTTGAAACTTCTGTCGGCGGCGTGCACCGAACCGCCGGCGCCCAAGACGGCGCGCAGGATTTCCTTGGTCGATGTTTTGCCGGCGCTGCCGGTGACGCCGATGCGCTTGCCGAAATTTCGGAGCCGCGCAGCAGCGGCGAGATCGCGCAAGCCCTGCAGCGTGTCGTCGACCACGAGCAGCGGCGCGCCGTCGGGCGCCGTTTCCGGCGCGCGCGCGACCAGCGCCGCCGCAGCGCCGGCGTCAAACGCGTTTTTCAAAAATTCATGACCGTCCCGGGCGTCGCGCAGGGCGACGAAAATATCGCCGGGCTTCAGGCTGCGCGTATCAATCGAAATGCCCGCCGCCGACCATTCCTCCGCCGGCCAGTCTTCGGCGTCGCCGCCGCGCGAACACAAAGCGCCGCCGGTCGCAGCGGCGGCTTCATAGGCAGTCCAGAGATGTCCATCGCCCATCGTCAACTCCCGAATTTTCTGCCCTGTTTCAGCGCGTCGACGGCGGCTATCGCCACCGCAACGTCGTCAAACGGCAGAACCTCATCCCCAACCTGTTGCCCCGTTTCATGCCCCTTGCCCAAGATCAACAAGACGTCGCCATCCTGTAACAGCGATACGCCGCGTTCGATCGCCTGGGCGCGATCGCCAATTTCAACTGCGTCCGGACATCCGGCGAGCACCGCCTTTCGAATGTCCGCCGGATCCTCCGAGCGCGGATTATCATCGGTAACGATGACAATGTCGGCGCCATCCGCCGCCGCCTTGCCCATGAGCGAACGCTTGGCGCGATCGCGGTCGCCGCCCGCGCCGATGACGGCGATAATGCGTCCTTGCGCATGGGGCCGGATCGCGCTGAGCGCGCTTGCAACGGCGTCCGGCGTATGGGCGTAGTCCACATAAACGCCGGCGCCCTCCATCGTCGCCGCAAGCTGCATGCGCCCCGGCACGCCGGACAGTTCTGCGAGCAACGGCGTTACCGTTGACGACGCCTCGCCGGCGGCGATGACGACGCCGGCGGCGAGCAACGCGTTCTCGGCCTGAAACGCGCCGATCAGTGGCAGGTGAATGTGATATTCCTCGCCAAAGGCGGCGATGAAGCAATCGGTTCCCGCCGGCGTCGCGTCCGTTTTCAGAAGACAGATGGCGTCGCCTTCCGCGCCCGTTGTCAGCACTTTTGCGCCGCGCGCCTTGGCAATATCGATAATCTCAGCCGCGCCCTCGCCGTTGACATTGACGACAGCGACGCCGTCGCCGGGCAGCAACTCGTCAAAGAGGCGCGCCTTGGCCGCAAAATAGTCCGCAAAGGTCGGGTGATAGTCGAGATGATCCTGGGTGATGTTGGTGAACGCCGCAATCTGGAACCGCACGGCGTCGGCGCGCGCCTGGGCGATCGCGTGGCTGGAAACTTCCATGGCGAGGCGGTCGACTCCGGCGCTCGCCATGGCGTCGAGGGTTTCATGAAGGGCCACGGGTTCCGGCGTGGTCAGCGTCGCGGGCCGTTCAAATCCGGACGCGCGCGCCCCGAGCGTGCCGATGGAGCCGGCCTTGCGCCCGAGCTTTTCCCAGAGTTGCGCGGCAAAATGCGCCGTCGAAGTCTTGCCGTTGGTGCCAGTAATCCCGGCGATGATCTCCGGCTGGCGCGGATAGAACCGCGCCGCCATGGACGCAAGCCGCGCGCGCGGATTGTCGTCGGCGACAAGCGGCAGCTTCGTCTTAGCGCCCGGCCGCGCCAGCACCGCCGCGGCGCCTTTTTTCTCCGCCTGCGGAATGAATTGGGCCCCGTCGGCTTTTTCGCCGGGCAAGGCGGCGAACAGAAAGCCTGAACCGACCGCGCGGCTGTCCGCCGTCAGCCCGGTAATTTCCGGATCCGCCGCGAATGTCTCGCCAGCCAGCGCCGACAGTCTCATTACAACTGTTCCTCAAGATCGGCCCGCGCCTCGCGCACGCCTTCCATCTCGCCGGACACAAACGCCGCCAGGGCCTCTTCCTCCGTCACCGGCGACAGGCCCAACAAGGGCGCCGCGCGCGTCAGGACGGATGCGAAGGTCGGCGCCGCGTTCCAGCCCGCCGTGGCGTAACCATAGGTGCCCTCCGCAGGCTTCGGTTCGTCATAGGAGATCAGCACCGCATAGCGCGGAGCGAAGCCCGGAACGGCGCCGACGAAACTCGAAATGCGCGTATTGCGACTATATCCGCCCGCCGTCGGCTTGTCGGCGGTCGCCGTCTTGCCGATGGGAAAGTAGCCCGGCGCCTCCGCATAAGACGCCGTGCCGTCGGATATGACCCGGCGCAGGATGCGCCGCATCACCGCGCTTGTGCGCGGTGAGAAAACCTGCGTCGACTTCTGCGGCGCGCCTTCGGCAAACACCGGCGCGCGCCAGACCCCGCCATTGACCACGGCGGCGTAGGCGGCAAGCAAATGCAAGGGCGTCACGGAAATGCCATGGCCATAGGAAACGGTCGCCGCTTCCACCGGGCCCCATTTGCGCGGCAGTTCCGGCGCGCGTTTTTCCGCCAGCGTGATGGGCAGCGCATCGAACATGCCGAGCTTTTCGAGATATTTCTTCTGCGTCTCGACGCCCATTTCCTCGGCGATCTGCACGATCCCGATATTCGAAGAATGCTGCACTACTTCCGACAAACTCAACACGCGGTTCTCGCCGTGAAAATCCGAAATGCGCCGGTCCGCCACTTTATAGGTTCCCCGCGCGTCATAGGTCGATGTTTCTTTCGCAATTCCGGCGTCGAGCGCGGCGGCCGCCGTGAACGCCTTGAACGCCGAGCCCAGCTCATAGCGATCATAGACGGCGCGATTACGGCGGAAATCGGCCTCTGCGGCGCCCGGCGCGTTGGGGTCGAAATCGGGCAGGCTGGCGAGCGCGATGACGGCGCCGGTTTCAACGTCGATGATCCCGCCCCAGGCGGCCTTCGCGTCAAAGCGGGCGATGCCGGCGGCGAGTTCTTCTTCGAGAATTTGCTGGACGCGAATGTCAATCGTCGCACGCACCGGGCCGTCAGTCTGCGGCGCGATGAGACCGTCGCTGACGACTTTTTCCAGCCCCATGACGCCGCCCCGGCCGGCCTCTTCATGGCCGATCACATGGGCGGCAAGATCCGCCTGCGGATAAAAACGCCGGGTGCGCGAAGCGAACCGAACGCCCGGCAGGCCGAGATCGAACACCGCCTGACGCTCCGCCGGCGACAGATCGGCGCTCACTTCCACATATTGTCCGGCGGCGAGCCGGTGCGTGAGCGCCAGCGCGTCGATATTGGGGAGCACGCGCGCGAGCGCCGCCGCCGTCTCGCCGGCGTCCCAGACATCGCGGCCCCAGACCTCAAGCGCAATCATCGGCAGGTCGGCGGCGAGCATCGACCCGTTGCGGTCGACAATTTCAGGCCGCGGCGCGTCGGCGCGCTGGGCCGAGGCCAGACGCGCCGGCGCATCGATCCCGCCGAAGGCGATAAACCCCATGCGCAGAGCGAGCGCGGAAAAGATGGAAACGAAAACGACGGCGCACATCGCGATGCGCGCCCGCGCCCGGGCCGCCTTGCGCGCGCGAACGCTCGACGCGCGCACGTGAACGGTCTGGGTCCGCGTTTCTTCAGGCGCAGTTTCGGCGATCAGATACGCGGTCGGCCTGTTGCGTTGTTTTTTCTTTCGCACGTTCTATTCCCGAGCCGCCGCTCTCATTCGGTTGTTATTCGTCCGCCAGTTGCACCATGGCGATGGCGTTTTCGATGACATCGCCGTGAGGCGCGAGATCATGAGGCACAGCCGGCGCCGCCTCGTCGCCGATCATGGCGCTTTTAAATTGTTGCGCCGTCAGCAACGTTTCCGGCGCAGGCGGGCGCAAATCCGTTGTCGCGCGGGCAACCTTGGCGAGCCGTTCCGGACTTTCGAGATAAGCGATCTCAGCCCGCAACATCTGCACGCGCCGCGCCTCTTCCGCATATTCAGCGTCGAGCTGCTGCAGCGCTTCCTGCGCGGCGCTGACGGATTCCTCCGCGCTGTAACGACCGGCCACCGCCGCAAGGAAAAGCGCACACAGAAAGATCGACGTCAAACGGAACATGATGCTGTGACTCCTTCAAGGTCGGGCAAATCGGCATGGCGGGGCAGTCCGGGGTCGTCCTCGCCGGCGTAAGCAGGCCCGGCGAGGCGTTCGCCGGCGCGCAGCTTCGCGGACCGGGCGCGCGGGTTTCGGGCGGCCTCTTCAGAGGACGCCGCCATCGCTTTCGACGACAGCAAGCGAAACGTCGCCGGCGCGTGCGCCTGTTCGGGCCTGTGCCGGGTTGCGCGGGGGCGGTTTTTCGCGCGCGCGGCGAAGAAGCGTTTGACGATTCGGTCTTCGAGCGAGTGAAACGTCACGACCACGAGGCGCCCGGCCGGTTTCAGCAAACACTCAGCAGCGCGCAAGGCGGCGACAAGCTGGCCAAGTTCGTCATTGACGAAAATGCGCAGCGCCTGAAAGACGCGCGTCGCCGGGTGAATCTTTGACGGCCCCCGGAGCGGGTTCGCCTGTTCGACGATGGCGGCGAGCGCGCCGGTCGTTTCAATGGGTTTCGCCTCGCGCGCGGCGACGATGGCGCGGGCGATGCGGGCCGCTTTCTTTTCCTCGCCATAGGCTTTGAAAACGGCGGCAAGCTGACGCGCGTCAGCGCCGGCGACGACATCCGCCGCATCGGGCTTTTCTCCGTCCATGCGCATGGAAAGCGGCCCGTCATGACGGAACGAGAAACCACGGTCCGCCTCATCAAGCTGCATGGACGAAACGCCGAGATCGAAGACAACGCCGTCAACGTCTTCGACGCCGCGCGCGCCCAGCGCCTCTTCCATTTCCGCAAACGGGCGATTGATCAAAACCAGACGCCCGTCATAGTCGCCCGCCCAGTCATTGGCGGCGGCGATGGCGCGCGGGTCCCGATCAAAGGCGTATACGGAGCAATTGGCGGCGTTCAATATGGCTTTCGCATAACCGCCGGCGCCGAAGGTCGCATCCACATAGACGCCGCCGTCCTTAACGCCGAGCGCTTTGATCGCTTCGGGCGCCATGACGGGGATATGCACCGCCGCGATCATGAGGCGTCGTCCGGCGGGTTCGGCAGATCTTTGCGCGCCGCCGCGGTTTCAGAATCATCGCCGATGGATGCATCGAGCGCTTCCGGGTTCCAGATCTGGAAAAAATCCATCTGTCCGGAAAACGCCGCCTCGCCGTTGAGATTGGCGTGCTCGCGCAATTCCTGCGGCAGCACAAAGCGGCCTTCGGAATCCATCGACAGGGAAATGGTTTTGCCGGCGATGCGCTTTTGCAGCAGTTTGCGTTCGTCGGAAAAGCGCGGCAGCGCCATGATGGAGCGCGTCACGCTTTCGATATAGGCGGGCCCGCCCGCTTCGAGGCAGGGTTCATCCGGAGACGGAATAACATAGATGGTCGTCGATTTTTCGAAATCGAGGACGCGGCGGAACCGGGCCGGCGTCGCCAGCCGGCCTTTCGCGTCAATCTTGTTCGTGAACGACCCCAAAAAGAGGGTCTCGGCGTCCCGCCGCATGCGCCTCGTCTCCGCCCGTCCGCGCGCCCCGAATTGGGCTGCGCCGTCCCTTGCACCGGAAATTTTCCAGTAACGGTCGGGATATCATGGGATTTACTGGGACGCAAAGGAATTTACGCCCCACAAGGCCAGAAATTGCGCTGACTTCAGCGTCCATTCCGGAACAGAAACGGAACACCGGCGAATCATCCACAGGCGACGTCGGCGAATGAGCGTTAAAAGTGCGTTAACGGGCGATCGTTTTTTGCGCCCCGGCCCTGTCGGCAAGGGCTCTTTTCGCAGCAGCATGGGGCGCGGCGCCATCCGCCTCGAGACGGGCCTCGCGGCGCCGACGCGCCGCCAGCGCGTCCCGCGCATTGATGTCGGCGAGGCGTTCGAGTTTTGCGATCTCGGCAAGCGCTGCGGTGAGTTTTTCCCGCGCCGCCTCTCCTGCGCCGTCAAGGGCGTTCAGGGTTTTGTTGAGGTTGAAGCGGCGCTCGCGCATGGCCTCGGCGAAGGCGGCAAACGCCGCGGCGTCCGTCGCGCCCGCTTCCTCGCGCGCCACCGCAGCCGTGATGTTTTCAATTTCAGCTTCCGTCGACGCCCTAGCGCGGTCGACATCGGCGAGATCGAGGCGCACGGTTTCGGCCTCGGCCCTGGCAATTTTCAGGAGCTTTCCAATACTGTCGGCGCCGCGAAACCGTCCGGTCATTGGGGCTCGCCTTTCTCCAGGATCTCCGCCAGCCTGACAAACGCGTCGTCGGCGGAAACGCACTCCTCAATGTTCTGCGACAAAAATTCTTCCAGTTCGTCATGAATGGCAATCGCGCGATCAAGGGTCGGGTCGCCGCCGGCGCGATAGGCGCCGATGCGCACCATCTCGCGCATGTCTTCATAAGAAGACGCCAGCATTTTGACATCGCGCACCAGCGCGGCGCGCTCATCGCTCAGCGCCCCCGGCATCGACCGCGACACGGACCGCAGGATGTCAACGGCCGGCAGGCGCCCGCGCTCGGCGATGCGCCGGTCAAGCACGATGTGTCCGTCGAGGGTTGCGCGCGCCGCGTCGGCGATGGGTTCGTCGTGATCGTCGCCTTCGACAAGCACGGAAAAGACGGCGCTGACGGCGCCGGCCTCGCCATTGTCGGCGCCGGGACCGGCGCGCTCGATCAGCGACGGCAACAGCGAAAACACCGACGGCGTATAGCCCTTGGCCGTGGGCGGTTCGCCGGCGGCAAGACCGATTTCGCGCTGCGCCTGGGCGACGCGCGTGAGCGAGTCCATGAGGCACAGAACGTCGGCGCCCTCGTCGCGGAAATGCTCCGCCAGGGTCATGGCGAGATAGGCCGCCTCCCGCCGCACCATCGCCGGCTCGTCCGACGTGGCGACGACGACAACAGAACGGGCGAGCCCGTCCGCGCCCAGATGATCTTCCAGGAACTCGCGCACCTCCCGGCCCCGTTCGCCGATGAGCGCAATGATCGAAACGTCACTCGCCGTATGGCGCGCAATCATGCCGAGGAGCGCCGACTTGCCAACGCCGGCGCCGGAGAAAATCCCGAGCCGCTGGCCAATGCGCGCGGGTGTAAAGACGTCGAGCGCCTTCACGCCGAAGTCGATGGGACCGCCCTGGCGCGCCCGCTGCTGCGCCGGCGGCGGCCCGGACTTAAGCGAACGCAACCGCGGCCCGCTCGGCAACGGGCCCTTGCCGTCCGCCGGACGGCCAAACCCATCGACCACCCGGCCGAGCCAGGCGGCCGACGGCGCGATATGCGCGCCGCCGTTCAAAAACGCCGCGGGCGCGCCGCGGGCGACCCCGGTCAGGGAACCGAAGGGCAACGCCAACGCGAAGCCTTCCTCGGCGCCGACAATTTCCGCGCGCAGGGGACCGGCCTTCGTTTCGATAGCGACGCGATCGCCAATGGTCAGCGCAGCGAGACGGTCGTCGATCTCAACGCCAAGCGCGGAGACGCGGCGCACCGCGCCGAAAATAGAAACGGGATCGAAACGGCGCGACGTTTCCATCACTCTGTTTTGAGACATCGCCGCCATTTTCGCTTAACGCCCGGCCTTCAATTATGAGAATTTCAGCCCGCAGCATTAACCCGGCCTTGCTTAAGCGCGCGTAAAGAAGGCCCGCGGAAAAATTTTTGAAAAATTTGCATTGCTTAATGACAAGCGCCGCAAATCAACTGTTTATGGCGTTTTATCAGTAAGAGAGATTGTCGCCGGATTAAAAAACCCGGGCGTTGGGAAGAATGCCAACGACGGCATTAACCAATGTGAAAGCATATCGTCGTTAGCATCGGCGCTGCAAAAATAAAGAAGCGCGGTTTTCATCGGTTAAGGGGATGCCCCGCGCGCCTGACAGGAGACCGACCATGCGGGTTTTGCTCATCGAGGACGACGGCGCCACCGCCCAGAGCATTGAGCTGATGCTGAAGTCAGACGGCTTCAATGTGTACACGACCGATCTCGGCGAAGAAGGCGTCGATCTCGGCAAGGTTTATGATTACGACATCATTCTGCTCGATCTGAACCTGCCGGACATGACCGGGTTCGACGTTCTGAAATCCTTACGCGTGTCGAAAGTGAACACGCCTATCCTGATCCTTACCGGCCAGGGCGACATCGAAACGAAAGTGCGCGGCCTCGGCTTCGGCGCCGACGATTATATGACGAAGCCGTTCCACAAGGACGAACTCGTTGCGCGCATCCACGCCATCGTGCGCCGCTCGAAAGGTCATTCGCAGTCGGTCATCACGACGGGCAAGCTCGTCGTCAATCTCGACGCCAAGACCGTCGAAGTCGCCGGCCAGCGCGTCCACCTCACCGGCAAAGAATACCAGATGCTGGAGCTTCTCTCGTTGCGCAAAGGCACGACGCTGACGAAAGAGATGTTCCTCAACCATCTTTATGGCGGCATGGACGAGCCGGAACTCAAAATCATCGACGTCTTTATCTGCAAACTGCGCAAGAAACTGGCCTCCGCTACCGAAGGCGAACACTATATCGAAACCGTCTGGGGCCGCGGCTATGTCCTGCGCGACCCGCAGGAAGAAAAAGCAGCCGACGTCGCCTGATCCCTCTCTTTCACTGCACCTGCACCGCAATCGAAAAACCCCGCCAGCTTGGCGGGGTTTTTTGTTGGGTGGCTTACATGGCGTTTGGAGTCGGTTGCGCACTGCACACAGCGAATTGTCATCCGCTCATCCCGGCGAAGGCCGGGAACTAAGGCAGCAAACGCAACGCTAGCGGCTTGAGATTCCGGCTTTCGCCGGAATGAGCGGCAGTAAGAGTTGTCTAATCCACAATCGACTCTAGCTCAGGTACAAAAAGCAAGAACGCAATCAAAATTACCAATCCAAGAAAGTACAAAATCGGCCGCCAAAGATATTTACGCCGGTCGGCACGAGATCGTTGCCACCACGTAGGCGTGGGTACAGTTTGCAGCCACTCGTCAAAGCGGGCGCTTTCGTAATCCGTTTTCCTAAAATCGTTCGTAATTTTGTCGGCAGGCTTGGTAACACCATTCCGATCTCTATACGGACTATGATATAGATCTCCTACTATATCGATAGATACATGTAAGCCTGTGCCTGGGTTTTCGAAATTAAGACTACCATCATCGTCGGTCGGATGTTCATCAGGAATAAATCCGCGCTGTAGCAATTTGTGGATCCGCCGATGTAATTCTTTATGCTGAGAACGCAGGAAATTTATGTGCTCTTCGTAATCCGTTTCCAGCTCATTATCACTCATTTCTTCAAACTCGCTACGAAACCAAATCCGCCGCGGCGCAGTCCGGCTTTGTTCCTTTCACGTGGGCGCGGATCCACCATTCGCCGGTTGCGAGTCCGAACACCTCGCCGTTCTCGCCGACCTGATAGCTGTAATAACAGCCGGCTTCATGGGTGACGATGAAACATCCTGAATTGAGCGGCGTATCGGGATATTGAAAACAGATGCGGCCATTGGCGACCTGCCAGTAGCCGGTCAGCGCCACGGCGCCGGCGCGGTATTTCAGCGTTCCGTCGGCGCTGTAGGATTCTTCGAAATACTTGCCGCCATACTCTTCCACATGACGGCGGTAGAAACTGAGATGCGTCTTGCCGGCGTACGCTGCGACGAGCCCGGCGTCGTCAAGCCGGCGGGGCGCCGCGTGCGCGGCCTGCAACACCGACAAAATGATCGCGACGAGAATAAACCGGCCCACGAGTTGCTCCGCAACTATCCAAGACCATCATTGCGCCGTTGGCGTCGCATCGCAACGGGACTCAATAGTCAGAAACCTCTTATCCGATTTCCCCGGCGAAAGCCGGGGGCCAGGAACAGCGGTTGCGAGAACAGCCTTGTGGATCCCGGCTTTCGCCGGGAACGACGGAACTTGGTTATGTACTCAATCAAGCAGCCGCGCTCGCGCGCTCCATCGCCAGGATGGCTTTCTTGCGCGCCGCGCCCCAGCGGTAGTTGTGAATGACGCCGGAGGAGAGAATGACCCGGTGGCAGGGGATGAGAAGCGAGACCATATTGGCGCCGACGGCAGCTCCGACCGCGCGGCTCGCTTTCGGCGCGGATATGGTTTTGGCGATGTCGCCATAGGTGACGAGCCCGCCATAGGGAACTTTGAGGAGCGCCTCCCAGACCTTGAGCTGGAAGTTCGTACCCTGAACATGAAGGCCGAGCGGCTTGTCGAGGGGCCGGTTGGTGGCAAAAGCGAAGGCGCGGACGCCAAGCGGCGCAATGAAGGCGTCGTCCCGTTCAAACGCGGCGGCCGGCCAGTCGCCCTTCATCTCCTTCACTTGCGCTGCTTCGTCGCCTGGATGAGCGAAGCTTAACCAGCAAATCCCCTTTTCCGTCGCGCCGATCAGCGCGGCGCCGAAGGGCCCGTCTGCGACACCGTAGCGAATGGTCAGCCCCTCGCCTTTCTTCCGGTACTGGCCGGGGGTCATCGCTTCGGAAACGAGAAACAGGTCATGCAGCCGGGACGGACCGGAAAGCCCCGCGGCGAACGACGCATCGAGCACGCTGTCGCCAAGGGTCATCGCTTTCTTGGCCTCGCCGGCTGCGAGATATTGCAGGAACCGTTTCGGCGACACGCCGGCGCCGGCTTTGAAGACGCGCTGAAAATGCGCCGATGACAGCCCCGCGACGGCGGCGGTTTCTTCAAGCGACGGCGCGTCTTCGAAATGTTCCACGAGAAAATCAAGCGCCCGCGCCACCGGCTTGTAGTCGTCGAGGCGCGCTGGCGGCGCAGCAAGTTTATCTTCTGTTAAGGCTTTCAGCATGGCGTCAATTTAGGCGCATTTCTTACGCAAACCACCCGTTTTTTGCGATCAATCGCACCTCCATTTTACCGCGCATTAACCCTGATCGGGCGTTAATACGGGCGGTGAAATGCAACGCATTGGAGCGTTAAGATGGAAGACCTTGAATATATCGTCGGCATCGGCTTTTCCGGCGCGGACCTGCCCCGGGCGATCATTCTGGCGTTCATTTTTGCAATGTTCGCACGCAAGGACACCAATGTCTGGGCGTATGGGCTATTCGCCCTCCTGATCGACCGCACGGTCTGGCCGATCGCAGCCATGGGCGCGTCGGGCGCGGACATCCAGTCGATCTACGCGTCAATCGGCGGTCTCTTCCAGACGTTCATGGACGATCTCGGCTTTTACTTCGTGCGCTATATGGGCCTTGTGATCATGATCCTCGGCTTCAATTGGATCCGCACCAGCGTCCACAAAATGGCGCCGGGCAAAAAGGCCGCGCACGCCTAAGCCTTTTCAAACACCGCGGCGGCGTTCATGCCGCCGAAGGCGAAGGAATTTGACACCGCAACATCAATGCGCCGTTCGACAGCCTCGTTCGGCGCATAGTTGAGATCGCAGTCGGGATCGGGCTCGTCGAGATTGATGGTCGGCGGGACGACGCCCGTCTCCAACGCCGTGATGGCGGCAATCGCCTCGATGCCGCCGGCGGCGCCCAGCAAATGTCCGTGCATGGATTTTGTCGACGAGACGATCAGATCGTCGGCGCCGGCGCCGAAGGTCTCGCGAATAGCCTTTGTTTCCGTCGGGTCGTTGAGGAACGTGCCCGTGCCGTGGGCGTTTATATAAACCGCAGACGGATCGTTGATCTCAACCGTTTGCAGCGCCGCTTGCATGCACGCCGCGGCGCCCTCCATCGACGGGTTGATCATATCCTTGCCGTCGGCGTTCATGCCGAAACCGGAAAGCCGCGCCAATATGGACGCGCCGCGCACTTTCGCATGGCCTTCTTCTTCCAGCACGAGAACGCCGGCGCCCTCGCCGATGGAGAGGCCATTGCGGTTTTTCGAAAACGGCCGGCAGGTCTCGTCGGCGAGAATGCGCATGGCGTTCCAGGCTTCAAGCGCGCCATAGGTCAACACCGCCTCAGAGGCGCCGGCGAGCCCGACATCCGCCGAGCCGCCGCGGATGATGTCGGCGCAGACGCCGATCGAATGAGTGGCCGAGGCGCAGGCGCTGGCGATGGCGAAGGACGGCCCGCGCAGGCCGTGCCGGATCGACACATGGCTCGCCGGGGCGTTCGGGATAACGCGCAGGATCGTCAGCGGATGCGGCCGGCGCTCCTTTTTCAGCATGTCGTAATAGGTGCGGTCGAAAGAGCCCTGCCCGCCAATGCCGGACCCGATGATGCAGGCCGTGCGCGCGCCGGTTTCGTCGTCGACCTCAAGACCGGCATGGGCGATCGCTTCGTCCGCCGCCAGCACCGCCATTTGCGACACGCGGTCGGCGCGTTTGAGCGCGGGACCAAGGGCGTCGATGCGGTCGTCGATGTCCCGGACCTGCGCCCCCGGCAGGGTGATTGACAACTCCTCAATGGAAAAGGCGTCAGTCTCAATGCCGCATTTGCCATTCGCCAAGCCGTCGCGGAACGACGCGGCGGCGGCGCCGATGGGCGAGACAACGCCGTAGCCTGTTACGACAACATTGCGCGTCATGGCCGCCTTATTTGTTGATCAGGTTTTGCAGCGCGTCGACGAGATCGCCCACCGTGGACATATCGCCGAAGGGATTTTCATTGGCGTTGAACGGCACCTCGACATTGAGCTTTTCCTCAACCTCGTAAATGATTTCGACGATGGAGAAGCTGTCGATGCCGAGATCGGCGATCTGCGTTTCGCGGGTCAGCGGGGCGGTGAGGCCGACAGCATGTTCCTGAATGATGTCCAGAAGAGGTTTTTCGATATCGTCGGCCATGAAGCGCTCCGGATGGCTTTTTTGCGTCATATCGGAAGGCGGCCGCGCTGGCTAGCCGGCGGATCAGGCCGGCGTGCGGCCCCGCCTCCGAATCAGTCGCGAAAATTCTTGTATTGCAGGGGCTGGTCAAGCTTCAGCCCCTTGACGAAAGCGATCACCGCCTGGAGGTCGTCGCGCTTCTTGCCGGTGACGCGCAGTTCCGTTCCCTGGATCGCAACCTGAACCTTAAATTTCTCGCCCTTGATCTTTTTCACGATGTCCTTGGCGAGGTCCTTGCCGATGCCTTCTTTCAACAGCACCTGCTGGCGCACGGACTGGCCCGCCGCCGGTTCTTCTTTCTGATAGTCGAGGGAGCCGGGCTCAATGCCGCGTTTTTGCATGTGCCCCTGCAGGAGTTCATGCATCTGGCGCAGCTTCATGTCGTCGTCGGCGAAGATGGTGATGACGCCGTCGGCCATTTCCACTTTCGACTGCGATCCCTTGAAATCATAGCGCGTGCCGATTTCGCGGGTGACATTGGCGACGGCGTTTTCGGCCTCAGCGGCGTCAATTTCTGAAACGATGTCGAATGAGGGCATGGGCTTTATTCTATCTTTGTCATTGCCGGGTTTATCCCGGCAATCCAAGCATCATCTCTAACCACAATCCGGATTGCCGGAACAAGTCCGGCAATGACGACTGCGGAAAAAAGGCCAGACGGTCTGTAAGCCGGGTTCTGTACCCCTTGCGGGGCGACGACCATTCCTCTGGGCGCGCCATTGCTGACGCGCTCAAGCAACCAACCCGGACGGCGTCAGCGTGAAAACGCGCCTGTCCTCATTGCCGAAACAATGGCGACGCGCCGTCCCTATTCGGTCTTGCTCCCGGCGGGGCTTGCCCTGCCCGTCCCGTTGCCGGGCCGGCGGTGCGCTCTTACCGCACCTTTTCACCCTTACCCGGCTTCGCCGGGCGGTTTGTTTTCTGTGGCGCTTTCCCTCGGATTACTCCGGCCGGGCGTTACCCGGCGCCGTGTTTCCATGGAGCCCGGACTTTCCTCCCGCCTTCGCCCTATGGGCTCCGGCAGGCGGCCGTCCGACCGTCTGGCGGCTTTGATGTGGCGGTCCAGAGCCGAGGCGTCAAGCCGGGCCGGCTAGAACAGGCGATAGCTGAAGAAAAGGCCGACAGCGGCCTGATTGCGGGACCCACGCAACTGGACAAGCGGCGCGTCGCCGGCGTCGCCCGTCAGGCGATCGTAGCCGGCGATGAACACCGCGCTCATCTTGTTGTCGCGGCTCAGGGGCAGGATGAACGTCGCGCCGGCCCCGAACGAGTGGACGCCGCCATCGGCGTCGAAAACCGGCAGGCCCGACGCCAGCGACTGCGCCGGCGTGACGCCGAAATAGGCGTCATTGTAACTGTCGTCGACGATCTTCAGGCGCGGACCAAAGGAATAGATGATCGGCGGGCCGAAGGCGAAAATGCGTCCGCCATATCGTAACCCCGCATCGGCAACGAACCCGTCATGACCGTTGACGGCCTGACGCGCCTCGACCGATGCGGTGAGCGGGCCGATGTCGAATTCCGCAAAGCCGCCGAGCTCGATGGTCGTTGAAACGTCGCCGATGCCGATGAGATCGGTCGTGCGGTCGCCGGCGATGGCGAAGGGCTGGCTTCCGTCGGCGTCGCGGGAAAACTTGATCCGCGCAATCGGGCCGGCGCGCAGACGCTCGCCGTTGACCACATTGTAGCCAACGCCGTCCTGCACCGACGCAAAGAACCGGTCGCCATAGGCGATCTGGATGTTCGGCAACAGCGACAGGCGATAGTCGTCGTCGCCCTCATAGGTCGGGGAGACAAGCGCGCCGGCGCCGACGGAAAGGCTCCACCCGTCCGGGGCGTCGGGCCGCTGAGCGGCGGCCTGCGCCGACAGGACGCCGATCATGGCGGCAATTGAAAGGCAAACTTTTTTCATGAGGCTCACGCAGTAACTGTTTTACTCAGTACTGCGCGGGCGCCCTGTTTGGATCAGTTGGACAACGCCGCCAGCGCCGCTTTCGTTCGCCGGTCAAACCCCTGTCCCAGCGAGGCAGGGCAGAAACGGCGCTGAAAGGCGAGAAGGCCGGCCGCATGATCACCCGCCGGCGCGTCATAGCCGATCGCCTGAAGCATCTTCAGCGCCGCGTCATAGGAGACGGCGTCTCCCTCCGACCCGTCGCCGTCATAGGGCGCAACCGCCAGCCCCTCCGCAGCAAGGCGTTGCCACGGAAACTTCTCGCCGGGGTCTTCCTTGCGGCGCGGCGCCACATCGGCGTGGCCGAGGACCATCGCCGGCGCCACATCATACCGTGTACGGATGTCTTTGATCAGCGCGACGACGGCGTCGATCTGCGCCGCCGGGAAATCGCGATAGCCGAATTCATGCCCCGGATTGACGATCTCAACGCCGACCGAGCGCGCATTGATGTCCGTCTCGCCTTTCCACGCGGCAACGCCGGCGTGCCATGCGCGTTTTTCTTCCGCGACAAGGCGAAAGATGTCGCCGTTCTCTTCAACCATATAGTGCGCGCTGACCTTGGCCTCAGCATCGCGCATCCGCGCCAGCGCCTCGGCGCCGGTTTTCATGCCGGTGTAGTGCAGAACGATCATATCGACGCCGCGGCCTCGCTCGTCGAAATTCGGCGATGGCGCATCGGTCATCTTCACGGCAGCGCTCCCGGTTCATGCATGGGCGCTTTTATGTCCTGTTTGCGGCTGTTGCGCAAAAGCACGAAGCCGACGCCGGCCAGCACCATCGCCGCGCCGGCGATCATGCGCGGCCCGAAGGGATCGCCCAAGAGGACAACGCCGAAAAACACCGCGATCAGCGTCGTCAGGAGAATGCTCGGACTGACGACGGAGACCGGCAGCCGCTGCAGCAGCCAGTAATAGGCGGTGTGTGCGATGATTGACCCGCCAATGGCGGAGTAAAGAACCGCGGCGATGATGAGCGGTTTGTCGCTGGCGGCAAGCGCCGCGCCGTGACCGCTTTCGAGCGAAAAGGTGAGCGCCCACAAGCCGGACGCGCCGATCAGGGAGAACCAGGCCAGCAACTCGTGCGGTTTGAAGGCCGTCGCCTTTTTGACCAGCACCGCGCCGGCGGCCTCGACAAGCGCGCCGGAAGCAACGAGAGCAACGCCCAACGGAATGTTCGTATCTGGCCCGCCGCTGTCACTCTTGCCGAGGGCGATGATGGCGACGCCGAAAAAGGCGAACGCGATCCCGATAATCCGCCTTATGCCGATCCGGTCCTTGAGAAATATCACCGACAGGATTGTCGCAAACGGCACATACAGCTCCATGGCGATCGCCGCGGAGGAAGCGGTCGCATATTTGATGCCGGAAAACATGAACGCATAGTTGAAGGCGCCGAGACACAGGCCGCCTAAAAAAATCAGCCGCATCTCCCGCGCGCGCCATCTCAGAAACGGGGCCATGATCGCAGCGACCAGCGTCATGCGAAGCGCCGCGTAAAAGATCGGCGGCAGCTCGCTGACCCCAAACTTCATGACGACAAAGTGGAAGCCCCAGATCGAACACATGGCGAGGAGCACGGCAAGTTCGCGCGCGCTCAAGTCAGGCTCCAGGAGACAGCATCATGCATAGCCCGCCCTACGCTGAAATGGCGGCGCTCTTCAAACGAAATAACGTGAGGGGCGAAATTACGTAAAGGGCGGGGATTCGCCGCCGCTGCTCAGGCCCGCGCCCGGCGCCAGGTGGAATGGGGCTTGTTGCCGGCGACGAGCCCGATGACGGCGGCCAGCGCCAAAACGAGGGGCGTCGCCAGGGCGATGGCGGCCACCGCCGCCGCGGAAAGAAGGATGACGCCCCAGAACGCGGCGGCGTCGCTAAGGCGCGCCACAATTCCCGATGAAACGGTCCCCGATGATGGGGCCGTGACAAGCTCTGTTCGCTGGCTGTTCTTATGCACCGTCGCACACCACTCCCGCGCCTTTAAAACCCCGGCGCGTTATCTTGTATCAAAGCAAACGCCGGGCCGTTCGTCCAGCATATCGCTCAGCGGATTGGCGAAACTATGCCGGTTTCGCCTCAATTTCGGTTAAGATTCGCTCGTAAGCTGTATTGATCGCAGCCATTCGACCTTCGGCGATTCGCACCAGATCCGCCGGCACCCCGCGGGCGATCAGCGCGTCCGGGTGATGATCGCGCACGAGCGAGCGATAGGCGCGCTTGATTTCCGCCTGCTCCGCGCTGTGGTTCAGTCCCAGAATAAGCCACGGGTCGTCATCGCCGAGGCCGAGATGGGCGGCCTTTAACCGGCGCCAGGCGTCGGCGGGCGTTGCGAAGATTTTCGCGGCGTTTTCAAGGAGTTCAAGCTCGCGCGGATGCGCGACGCCGTCGGCGGCGGCGACGTAGAAAAGGCAATCCAGCACATCCTCCAGCACCGCCGGCGCATCGTCGAAAATGCGCGCCACCTTGCGCAGATATTCGTCAAAGCCGGCGACATCCTGCTGCGCCAGATGGAAGATCATCCGAACCTTTTCGGCTTCGGCGTCCGGGAACTGAAAGAAATCCCGGAACGCGGCGATTTCGTCATCGGTAACGACGCCGTCGGCCTTCGCCATCTTGGCGGAGAGTGCGATCAGGGCGATCGAAAACGCCGCTTCGTTGCGCCGCTGTTTTTGCACCGCCAGGCTTTCAAGCACGGCGCCGAGGGTGCGCTTGCGCGCGCCCTCTAGAATGGTCCCGATCCTGTCCCAGAAGCTCATCATGCGGGTGTACCGCTCGACCGACGCGAATAAAAGATTGGCGCGCCACGGGCGCGCATTCCGGCGATGGTCTTGTGGAAAATTATTATCAAAAAAAGTTATCCATCATTTGTGCACGGTTAGGTCTAACCGAGCGCACGCAATGCGCAACGTAAGGTATTGAACTATTTGCAAAACTGAAATTTTACCGACACAATTTTTTCACACGGAAAGTCTCACTGCCGAAACATTTACGCCGGGGCGCGCGATGGGGTTTGACTTGGAGGAACTGGGGGTTCTCGTCAGCGGTCTCCTTTGCGGCGCGGCGTTTATGGGGCTGGGCCTGCTCGTCCTCAACATTTTTCTCTAGGACGGTTCGTAATTGAGGATGGGCGCCAGCCATCGCTCCGTTTCCGCCTGGCCCATGCCTTTCCGTTTCGCATAATCCTCGACCTGGTCCACGTCGATTTTGCCGACGCCGAAATAGAGCGATTGCGGGTGAGAGAAGTAAAGCCCGCTGACCGACGCGCCGGGCGACATGGCGAAGCTTTCCGTCAGACTGATCCCGGCGTTTTTTTCCGCATTCAGCAAACGGAACAGCGTTTCTTTTTCCGTATGGTCCGGCTGCGCCGGATAGCCCGCCGCGGGACGGATGCCCTGATAGGCTTCCTTGATCAGCTCTTCCACCGACAGCTTTTCGTCCGGCGCATAGCCCCAAAGCTCGCGGCGGACTTTTTCATGCAGATATTCGGCGAACGCTTCGGCGAAACGATCGGCAAGGGCCTTTGAAAGGATGGAGGAATAATTGTCGTTGCGCCGATCGAAACTGTCGGCGAAGGCGTCCTCTCCGATCCCGGCGGTGACGGCGAAGGCGCCGATGTAATCGGCGAGGCCCGTTTCTTCCGGCACCACGAAATCGGAGAGGCAATAATTGGCGCCGTCATCGCGTTTCTTGATCTGCTGACGCAGGCCGTGAAAGGTCGCAATTTTTTCGTTCCGGTTTTCATCGGAAAACAGCACCACATCATCGCCGCGGGCGTTCGCCGGCCAGAACCCGACAACGCCGTTGGCGCGGATCGGCCGCTCGTCGATAATGCGCGCCAGCATTTTCTGCGCATCGTCGAAAAGCGCCCGCGCCGGCTCGCCGACAATCGGATCGTCGAGGATCTGCGGATAGCGCCCGGCGAGCTCCCAGGTCTGAAAGAATGGCGTCCAGTCGATATAGCGCGCGAGGGTTTCAAGATCGACATCCTCATAGACGCGGAACCCCGTGAATGAAGGCTTCGGCGGGGCGTAGTTTGACCAGTCGGGCTTAAACGCGTTTGCGCGCGCCTCGGCAATCGCGATGCGCGGCGCCTTCGCGCCGCCCGCCCCGTAGCTGGCGCGCACTTTTGTCTGGTCCTCGGCGACTTTCACAAGGTAATCGCCGCGTCGCTCGGCCGAAACGAGTTCGCCGGCGACGCCCACGGCGCGGCTGGCGTCTGTTACGTAGACGACGCCATGGTCGTAGTTCGGCGCGATCTTCACCGCCGTGTGGGCGCGGCTCGTCGTCGCGCCGCCGATCAGCAACGGAATGTCAAACCCTTCCCGGGTCATCTCCGCCGCTAGGTGGCGCATCTCATCAAGGCTCGGCGTGATCAGGCCGGAGACCCCGATGATATCCACATTGTTCTTGCGCGCTTCTTCCAGGATTGTCGCCGACGGGACCATGACGCCGAGGTCGATGACCTGATAGTTGTTACACTGAAGAACGACGCCGACGATGTTCTTGCCAATATCGTGAACATCGCCCTTGACCGTCGCCATCAGGATGACGCCGTTGGGTTTGCCCTGGTCGAGCCCCTGCTCTTCCTTTTCCTTCTCCATGAATGGCGTCAGATGCGCGACCGCCTGTTTCATGACCCGGGCCGATTTGACGACCTGGGGCAGAAACATCTTGCCGGACCCGAAGAGGTCGCCGACGGTGTTCATGCCGTCCATCAGCGGCCCCTCGATGACGTAGAGCGGACGGCCGAGCTTAAGGCGCGCCTCTTCCGTGTCCTCGATGATGTATTCGGTCACGCCTTTGACGAGAGCGTGGCGCAGGCGTTCCTCAACGTCGCCTTCACGCCATGACAGATCCTGCGCCGTCGTCTTGCCGGCTTCGCCGCGATATTTTTCCGCGACCTCCAGCAAGCGCTCCGTCGCATCCTCGCGCCGGTTGAGGATGACGTCCTCGACCGGCTCGCGAAGGTCCGGTTCAATCTCATCATAGATGGCGAGCTGACCGGCGTTGACGATGCCCATATCCATGCCGGCCCTGATGGCGTGATAGAGAAAGACCGAGTGCATCGCCTCGCGCACCGGCTCGTTGCCGCGAAAGGAAAAGGAAATGTTGGACACGCCGCCCGACACTTTCGCGTGCGGCAGGCTCTCCTTGATGCGCTGCGTCGCTTCGATGAAGTCGACAGCGTAGTTGTTGTGTTCTTCGATCCCGGTCGCCACGGCGAAAATATTCGGATCGAAGATGATGTCTTCCGGCAGAAATCCGGCGTCCGTCAGCAGGCGATAGGACCGCTCGCAGATCTCGAACTTGCGGTCGGCCGTGTCCGCCTGCCCTTCTTCGTCGAACGCCATGACGACGCTCGCCGCGCCGTAGCGCATGATTTTTTTGGCCTGCTCAAGAAACGGCGCTTCGCCTTCTTTCAGGGAGATGGAATTGACGATGGCCTTGCCCTGCACGTTTTTAAGGCCCGCCTCGATCACCTCCCATTTTGAGGAATCGATCATGATCGGCACGCGGGAGATGTCGGGCTCGGATGCAATCAGGCGCAGGAATGTCGTCATGGCCTCGACGCCGTCGAGCATCCCCTCGTCCATATTGACGTCGACAATCTGCGCGCCATTTTCCACCTGCTGGCGCGCAACCGCAAGCGCGGCCTCATAGTCGCCGTTCTTGATCAACTTGCGGAATTTTGCGGACCCGGTCACATTAGTCCGCTCACCGATATTGATGAATGTCGCGCGCGATTGAGTATTCACGAAACCTGTTCCTATTTGCGCGGCGCGCCGGCGAGTCCCGGAAGACCGTCGATCGACTCAGCGTTTGCGGCGTGTCGTCTTGCCCGCCACTCTTCGAGCGGCTTGTTGTCGGCCCAGCGCCGAAGCTGATCGCGCTCGCCCTTGAATTCGTAAAACGGCACGCCCCAGCCGCAACTGTCGGCGACACGGGTAATGTCGATGCGAATGACGGCGCGGGCGCGGTCAAAGGCCGGAAAGGCCGCGAGCGCCGCTTCAAATTCCGGATGATCAAAGTCGATCGCCGTTCCCCGGCCGTAAATCCGCAGGATATTCGCCGCGCCTTCAAAGGCGCAGAACATCAGCGTGATGCGGCCGTTTTCCTGAATATGGGCCTGCGTCTCGATGCCGGAACCGCCGAGATCAACCCATTCGACGCACCGGTCATTGACGATGCGAAGGCTGTCATAACCCTTGGGCGACACGTTGACGTGACCGTCGCCAGCGGCGGGCGCGGTAGCGACGAAAAACATTTTCTGCGCGCCGATAAAGGCGACATGTTTGTCTTCGAGCCGGTCGTAAATCTTTCCCATGATACGTTCCTTGACGGTCAGTCGGCAGAACCGGCGAGGCGCGCGTCAGGCCGCGCTCGCGGCGGAGGACGGTTTCGGACGCACGCCCAGCATATGGCAGAGCGCATAGGCGAGCTTGTCCCGGTTCAGCGTATAAAAATGAAAATGCTCAACGCCTTCTTCGGCCAGTTCAAGACATTGCTGCGCGGCGACGGTCGCTGAAATCAGCTCGCGCGTTTCCGGATCGGCGTCGAGATTCTGAAACAGCTTTACAATGCGGCCGGGCAGCGTTGCGCCGCAGACGTCGGCCATTTTGCGAAGCCCGGCGAAATTCGTCACCGGCATCAGGCCGGGAACGATCGGGATCGTCACGCCGGCTTTGCGCACGGCTTCGAGATATCGCAGATAAACCGTATTGTCGTAAAAGAACTGGGTGATGGCCCGCGTGGCGCCGGCGTCGATCTTTCGCTTCAAATGATCGATGTCCGCCGCGAGCGTCGGCGAGTCGGGGTGTTTTTCCGGATAGCAGCCGACGGTGATTTCAAACGGCGCGATCTTGCGCGCGCCGGCGGCGAGTTCGGCGGCGTTCGCATAGCCGCCCGGATGCGGCACGTAAGGATCGCCCGGCCCGCCCGGCGGATCGCCGCGCAGCGCCACAATGTGTTTGACGCCCGCCGCCCAGTATTCGTGGAGCACGGCGTCGACTTCCTCGCGCGTCGCCGCAACGCAGGTCAGATGCGCCGCAACCGGCAGCGACGTCTCGCTGATGATACGCGCCACCGTTTCATGGGTGCGCGCCCGGGTCGAGCCGCCGGCGCCGTAGGTGACGGAGACGAAATCAGGCCCGAGCGGCGCCAGTTTCTCAACCGTCGACCACAGGGTTTTCTGCATCTTGTCCGTCTTCGGCGGAAAAAATTCAAACGATACGTGTAGGGCTGACATGTCGGGTTCCTCGTCAGGCCGCGCTGCGCGCGCGTAATCGCTTCACGCCGGCGGGGGCGGCGCAGCGCCAGATTTTTACGGTCAGTTTCTGCTTGTCGCCCTTTTTCATCGTTGCGCTGGAAGGCGACAGCGTTTCGGTCCGCTCAAGTTTCAGATTGGCCGCGGCGCACCAGTTCCGCACTTCCTCGTCGGCGAAACCCAACCGGCGATGGGCGTGCTCCTCGCGCAGAAACTCCAGATCATGGGGCGCGAAATCCGAGATGATGAGCCGCCCGCCGGGCTTGAGAATGCGCGCCGCTTCGACGACCGCCGCGTCCGGCTCCGCAAGGTAGCGCAGCACATGATGCACACAGACAATATCGGCGGACTCGTTTTCCGCCGGCAAGGAAAACAGATCGCCATGGCGCGCCTGGGCGTTCGAAACGCCGGCGGCTTCAAGATTGGCGCGCGCGATCGCCAGCATCTCGTGAGAGACGTCGTATCCGACCCCTTGCGCGAAACGGTCGGCGAAAATTTCGAGCATCCGCCCCGTGCCGGTGCCGAGATCGACGAAAACGTCGAACGGTCCCTCGCCGGCGATCTCGACCATGCGGGATTCAATATCGGAATCGGGCAGGTGCAGCGCGCGCACGCGATTCCATTCCGCCGCATTGTCCTGAAAATATTGCGCGGCGAGATCGGCGCGGGCCTGGCGGCTCTGGGCGAAGCGCTCCGCGTCGCGCGCGACGATGCGGTCGGTCCCGGCGCCGACGGCGCCCACCGCCTCAATCAGCGCCGCATGGGCCGGGTTCGCGGTCGCCGCGCCGGAAATGCGATAGAACATCCATGCGCCCTCGCGGTGGCGCTCAATAAGACCGGCGTCCGCGAGAATTTTGAGGTGACGGCTGACCCGCGGCTGGCTCTGGCCCAGAATCTGGGTGAGTTCGCTCACCGTCAGCTCGCCCCGGGCGAGCAACGCCATGATGCGCAAGCGCGTTTCCTCGCCAATGGCGCGGAACACGCTGAGAGCAGCGTCGAGGGTCGACATGGGGCGTCAGCCTCATTTTGCAGCTCGGGGAGATATAAAGATATCTTTATATGATAGCAAGCGCCGGCGGGGCGGGCCGTCCGCCGCTGAAATCGGCGCCGAAAGGGTTGCCAAAATAGTGGATTGTGAAGGCCCCGCCGGCACCTATATCCTGACCTTGATTCGCCCCGATTGCGGGCGAGGCTGGCGACGCAAGGGAGATCGAGGCGGGTGCGCTACGGGCTGATGAGATTTGGAGCGATTGCGGCGTTGTCGGCCGCGCTGACGGCGACCGGCGCGCGGGCGCAGCTTTCCGACATTGAAGACACCGAGGCGATTGTCGCCGACGCAGAAGCGGTGAGCGCCGAAGAAGGCGCGGCGGTCGATCCGTGGGAAGGCTTCAATCGCAAGATGTTCGGCGTCAACAACGTCATTGACGGCGTGGCGCTGGTTCCCGCCGCGCAGCTTTACCGCGCCGTGACATTCAAAAAACAACGCAAGGGCATCCGCAACTTTCTCGACAATCTGCGCACGCCGCTCATTCTCGTCAACGATCTCCTGCAGGGGGAATTTGGACGCGCCGGCAATACGGCGAGCCGGTTTGTCATCAATACGACCGTCGGCTTTGGCGGCATGGGCGATCCTGCGCAGCGCATCGGCATTCCTCAGCACTCTGAGGATTTCGGTCAGACACTCGCGGTATGGGGCGTTGATTCCGGGCCCTATCTGTTCCTGCCGGTATTCGGGCCGAGCACCCTTCGCGACGGCTTCGGCGCCGGGGTCGGCGTCGCCATGGACCCGGCAATCTGGATCCGCACCGACGCCGCGTCGCTGTTCCGGTATTCGAAAGCCGGCGTGACGGGCGTATCGGTGCGCGAGCCGCTGATCGAACCGCTTGAAGAGATCAAAGCGAACTCCCTTGATCACTACGCCTCCTTCCGCTCCTTCTATTTGCAATCGCGCAAGCGCGAAATCGCCAACGGCCGGACCAATTTCGACGACCTGCCGGATATCGGCGATTTCGAAGAATTCGACGATCTCGACTAGGGCGTCGAACCAGGAGTCTTTTTCATGAAAATCTTTGGCGTGATTATCGCGTGGCTCGCCGCGCTCGGATTGTTCGCCGCCGCCGCAGCGGACGACGAGGCCGAACGTTTCGTTCAGGACATTCTCGATCAAGCCGAACCGCATCTCGCCGCGCCGACGGAGAAAGAACGCTTCGACGGCATCGCGACCCTCGTCGACGAATATGTCGACATGCGCCGGGTCAGCCGGTTTGTGCTCGGGCAATACGCTCGCAAGCTCACCGATGCGCAGAAGGCCGCGTATGACCCGCTGTTCCGGAAATACGCGACGCAGGTTTATCAGAATGTTCTTTCCGACTACGCCGGCGAGACGTTGCAGGTAACCGGCTCGGTCGACCGGTCCGAACGCGACATCATCGTCAATTCGAAAATCGTCAACCCGCCGCCGGGCAGCAATTTCGCCGACATCGTCGTCCATTGGCGCGTCTATCGAAACCGCAACGGGGAGCTGGCGATTGTCGACGCCGGCACCGACAATCTCTGGCTGGCGCTCGAGCAGCGCTCCGCCTTTACCTCGGTGATCGCCAACAATGGCGGCCCGCCCGCTGGCGTCGACGCGCTGATTGCGGACCTTCGGGAAAAGACGGGCGGCTAAAGCAAAACGAAAAAAACCGCTTCCCCGAACCAGGAAAGCGGTTTTCTGTTTACGCAGCGTCAGAGATCAATCGAACGGATTGAGGTCGGAGAACCCGCCGAGATTTGCGGTGAAGCCGGCATAGACATACCGCCCGACCGCGCCGACGGGGAAGAAGATCTCGCCCACATCCGGTTCCTGATCGGTAAGGTTATTGACGCCGGCGTAGATCTGATAGCTGTCGCCAATTTCATACCGGACCTGCGCGTCATGAGTGAACAGACGGCTATGGCGAATGAACTCAGGCGCATAGATAAGCGGATCGTTGCGCGTCGCCGTGTCGGAATTCCTCAGCGTTCGCGAGAAGTAGGTGAAGCCGTAGTTCACCGAGAGCGGGCCGCGCCGCCAGGTTGCGTCAAAGCTCAATTGCCAGCGCGGCGCCTGGAACCCCTCGTCGGCGTCGGCTTCGCCGAGATCGGAGTCGACGGCATCGCCCGGGAAGTTGACGAAATCGAGCTGCGTCAGATGGTTCCCGATCAGCCGCATATTGACGCCGCCGAGATCGCTTTTCGCCCCGAGCTTGTCCGCGACGTCAAACTGATAGACCGCGGAGAAGTCCCAGCCCTGCGTCGCAATGCTGGCGACGTTGAGCGGTTGCTGGGTGAAATCGACGATCTGGCCGGTCATCGGATCACGGACGATTTGCGGACAGAACTGGTTGTCCAACGACGATGAATCGACGCAGAGATCCGCAAGCGTTTGCGGGGTCGCTGTGATGATCGCGTTCTCGATCGAGATATCGTAGAAATCCGCCGACAAGGTCAGGCCGTCGATGAAATTCGGCGTGAGCACGACGCCGGCGGTGTAGGTGCGCGCGGTTTCTTCCGTAAGATCGCGGTTGCCCTCAAGCGTGCCGGAAATCGACGACGAGTTGAGGTCGTTAAACGTTGTCGGATCAATGCCAAAGCCGCTGAGAATGGTCGCGCAATTGGCCGCCCGCGGCGGTTCGCCTTCGGCGAAATTATCCGGATCGCACGGGTCGTTGATGAACCGGAAGGTTTGCCCGCCCGGATCAAACAACTCGCCGATATTCGGCGCCCGCACCGCCTGCGCGACAGTTCCCCGCAAGCCGATATTATCATTCACCTGGTATTTAACCCCGGCCTTCCAGGTAAAGGTCGTGCCGACCGTCGTGTAGTCGGAGACCCTGACCGCGCCGTCGATATTAAAGAGCTGGACGAACGGAACATCCGCAATCACCGGCAGGTTGAGTTCGGCGAAGCCTTCATAGACTTCGAATTCTCCGAACTCGGGCTCAAGCACGTTGCCGAAGGTCAGCCCCGCCATGTCGAGGTCATTGGGATTGTCGTCGCTCGTTTCACGGCGCCACTCCCCGCCGGCGAGCATGCCGACCGGGCCGCCCGGCAACTCAAACCAGCCGGCGCTGTCGCCGGTCACGTAACCGGACACCACATGCTGGGTGATCTTGGAGGTGGAGAGCGTATCCTGGAAAATAAAATCGAGCGACGCCTGCGACGGCGAGCCCTCGCCGAACGGATTGAACGGCGCACAGCCGCTGTTCGCGCCCGCCGTAAAACTCGTCGGCGCCAGGCCGAAGTTGATCAGCGAATTGCCGATCGCCATCGGGTCGAGGTTCGACCGACAGGTGGGCTGCATGGTCACCGGATCGATAACCGCGTCAAGCGCGGCGCCAAACCGGTCGTTCAGACGATTGTTGATCGCCGTATCTTCCACTTCCGACTGCCCGTAGACATAGGAAAGCGAGTAGTCGAAACGGTCGGCGAATTCCCCCTCAAATCCGAAAACGCCGCGCATGGTTTCGCGGTCGATGGAGCTGCCGCGAACCGCCTCAAAGTGGTCGCGGCTGATCAGCAAGCCCCGCGGCAACCCGAAGAACGCTTCGGCCGCCGTGCCGCCCGGCGCGACCGTATCAAGATCGGCGCGAATGGACGCGGGGATGTAGGGATTGTCTTCATCGATGAACAGGAAGAAGTCGAATGACGGCTGGCTGAAGGACCGCGTTTCCGTACGCACATATTTGAATTGCCCGAAGACGCGATGATTGTCGGTGAGTTCATAGTTGGCGAGCAGGTTGGCGTTATAGCGCTTTTGCCCCGACAGCAGGTCGCCGATAAAGCGGTCGCGCGAGGAGCCGTCGCCGCCTCTTGAGAAGAAAGGCGAGATGAACGGGATGTCGCCCGGATCAAAGGCCGCGCCGTCGCCGTTGAAATCAACGCCGAACGGAGACCCGCTGAGCCCGAAGCCCGTCACGTAGACGGCGCTGTCCGGCGAGCTGTCAGCAAAGCGCGTATCGCCGATGGGCACGTTCGTGAACATGGTGCCGAATTCCGCCGCAAACGGCGACATCGGATCGCCCAGCGCCGGATTGTCGACAAAATCCAGGCGGGTTCCGCCGGCGGCAAAGTCGCGCGCCTCGCCCGGCAAACGTTCGGTGTTGTTGAACTCAAAGGCCACGGCGATGTTGCCGCGGTTATCGTTGAAATTCTGACCGACGACGATGCTGAACTGTTGCTGATCGGCGTCGCCCTCGTCCGCTGCAAGACCGGCCTGACCGCGGATGGCGATGCCTTCGAAGTCCTTCTTCAGAATAAAGTTGACAACGCCGGTGACGCCGTCGGCGCCGTAGATGGCCGAGGCGCCGCCCGTGGTGACGTCGATCCGTTCGATCAGGTCGATGGGGATCGTATTCGTATCGACAGACGCCGAACCCGGACGCGCGGCCACATGGCGCCGTCCGTCGACGAGGACCAGCGTGCGGTCCGTGCCAAGGCTGCGCAGATCAAGCACGTTGACGCCCGCGCCGCCGATGGTCTCGTTGGAGCCCGACTCGGCGAAGGTGTTGCGCGAACTCGTCAGCGCCGGAAGCTCCTGCAACAGGTCGGTGAGATTGGTCTGCCCGGAATAGCCGATGGCCTCTGAGTCGACGGAAACGACCGGGTTCGAAAACGCGTAATCCGGCTTGGCGATGCGCGATCCGGTGACGACGATGACGTCGTCATCCGCGGCCTCATCCAAATCGTCCTGGGCCGCAACCGGCGCGGCCAGTCCTATCGCCGCGGCGGACGCCGTCGTTAGCAGAATAAATGAACGGAATGTCTTGAGATTGGTCAATTTTATGCCCCTTGCTCTATCGGCGCGCGAGACAGGGCGCGCCGCATGTCTGTCCTCCTTCGACAAACGAAACCGGCGGGACATCAGCGCTGCGCCGGGGGCGGCGCAGTTGTTCGGGCTGAAAATGCTAAACCGTTGCCCGATTGCCACGCTTGGGGGCAGCAATGGACAGCGGCGGCTGAAACATTGAGATTCCGCAATGCAACAAAAAAGGCCGCCCGGGCGGGCGGCCTTTTCGCAGGTCGGTCAGGCGTCCGTCAGGACGCGTAGAATTCGACGACGAGATTGGGTTCCATGGTGCAAGGGTACGGGACTTCCGCGAACTCCGGCACGCGCAGATAGGTGGCGGCCATTTTCTTCGGATCGACGTCCACATAATCTGGAATGTCGCGTTCGGCGCTTTGCAGGGCTTCGAGCACCAGCGCCATGTTTTTCGACTTGTCCTTGATCTCGACCACGTCGCCGGGGCGCAACCGCATGGACGGGATGTTCGACCGGACGCCGTTCACTTTGACATGGCCGTGATTGACGAACTGGCGCGCGGCGAAAACCGTCGGCACGAATTTGGCGCGATAGACGATCGCATCGAGACGGCTTTCCAAGAGACCGATCAGGTTCTCCGCCGTGTTGCCGCGCTGGCTCGACGCCTTGTCGTAAATGCGCGCGAACTGTTTTTCGGTGATGTTGCCGTAATAGCCCTTGAGCTTCTGCTTCGCCATCAACTGCAGGCCGAAATCCGACGGCTTGCCCTTGCGGCGCTGGCCGTGCATGCCGGGCCCGTAGTCGCGCTTGTTGATGGGAGATTTTGGCCGGCCCCAGACATTTTCGCCGACCCGGCGGTCAAGCTTGTGCTTGACGCTGTCGCGTTTGGACATCGTGTTCCTCTTTGCGGCGCGGCCCGGCCCCGGGGCCCATCCCCGGCGCAGTTCTCAACGACGGTCCACGCGCCATCCGTCTTAAGGCCGCGGGCTATAGGCTCGGAAACTGGGCATGTCAAACGGGAGCGGCCTTTCACAGCCGAACGGACGTCAGCTCAACTTTCGTCCTTTGTGAGGTATGCTTTCCACGAAATCACGGCGGCGGCGAGAAAAAGCAGCCCGATCACCATAAATGCGCCGACGCCGCCTTCGGCCTGCGGGCCGTCCGGAAAGGCCATCCGGGAAAGCCCGGCTATAACCGACATCCAACCCAGCAGCGTCACGATCACGCGCCAGTCACGCACCCAGATATTGTGAAACCGCACAACCGCCAGGCCGCCCATGAACCAGGTTAAGCCGTTGTTAAAAACGGTCGTTGGATGAATGCCTTCCCAGATATGAAAGTTGAGGGTTTCGAGCGCCGTTGCAGCCATAATTGTAGGCCCCATGATCGCAGCGATATTGCGCGATATATCCATTGTCTGCTTCCTTTTCGTCCGAGATAACCCAAGCTGAGGACCGAAACTAAGACCGCACCGAAAACGGCGTGAAATTGGTGTCGGAATCATAGACGTCGACGCCCTCGGCTTTCTTCAGCGCGCCGATGACGCGATAGGTCACGGGCGTCAGCAGCGCCTCCCACAAGACCTTCAGGAGATAGTTGGTGATGAGGACGGTGACGACCTGGCTGGTCGTCCAGACGCCGAGAAAGGCGATCGGATAGAAAAGGAGACTGTCGACCCCCTGCCCGACAATCGTTGAGCCGATGGTGCGCTGATAGAGATGCTTGCCGCCGGACCAGACTTTCATGCGGGCCATGACATAGGCGTTGGCGAGCTCGCCGGCCCAGAAGGCGATGATCGAGGCGAAGACGATGCGCGGCGTCAGGCCGAAGACCTCTTCATAGGCCCCCTGCCCGCCCCAGCCCGGCGCCGGCGGCATGGCGACAACAA
Organism: Hyphococcus sp.; assembly: GCA_028284345.1. Lineage (GTDB taxonomy): Bacteria > Pseudomonadota > Alphaproteobacteria > Caulobacterales > Parvularculaceae > Hyphococcus. The sequence continues at coordinate 69,834 of JANQRY010000010.1, forward strand.
CCCAGGCCATGAACGCCATGAACAGCACAGCGGCGAACCCGGCCCAGACGACCCGGCGCGCCCGGGCGTAGCCGTAGACCTCCGTCAGCACGTCGCCGAGCACATAGGACAGGGGAAAGAACAAAATGCCGGCGCCAAAGACGCCGAAGTCGAGGGGCCCGACGCTGACCGGCTCAAAAAACTGAACCAGTTTCGCCGCGCCGATGAGATTGGAGCAAATCAGGATGGCGACGAACGCCGCCATGGCGAAGTCGTAATATTTGAAGCGATGATCATGCAGCGCGTCGGCGCTGTCGATTTTCTCAACCGTCTTCGTCACGCGCCGTCTTCCTTTTTGTCGAGCGCCTTGACGACGCCGCGCAAGGTTCGCACTTCGTTTTCGGTGAAGCCGGCCCGGGTCAGGGCGACGCGCAGGTTTCGGGTCATGGTCTCGCGCATTTCCGGCGGGAAGAAGTACCCCGCCCGATCGAGCGCCGCTTCCAGATGATCGTAAAGATGGGCGACGTCGTCGCGCGAGGCCGACGCCTCTTCCGCAAGCGGGTCGCCGGCGGGCGTTTCGACCGCGCCTGCGCCCCGCGACCATTCATAGGCGACGATGAGCGCGGCCTGGGCGAGATTGATCGACGCAAAAGCAGGATTGACGGGGATCGAGAGGATCGCATCGGCGCGGGCGACGTCGTCGGTCGAAAGCCCGTTGCGTTCGCCGCCGAACAGAACCGCGCAGCGTTCCCCCCGACCCACCCGCTCATGGAGCGATGCGGCCGCCTCCGCCGGGGCCAGGACAGGCAGCGACAACTCGCGCCGCCGCGCCGTGGTTGCGACGACATAGGCGCAGTCAGCGAGCGCCGCGTCGAGGGTCTCAAAGACCTGCGCCCCGTCGATGACCGCGCTGGCGCCGGAGGCCATGGCCGCAGCCTTTGGATTCGGCCAGCCGTCGCGCGGGGCGACGAGGCGCAGTCCGCTGACGCCGAAATTCAGCATGGCGCGCGCCGCAGCGCCAATATTTTCCCCCATTTGCGGCTGGACCAGCACGAAAATCGGCGAAGGCCCGGCCAGTTCTCCTGCTCTAGATCGGCTGATGCGCATTCTCGTCTTTCTTGGCTCTAAAGGGCCCGCGCGGCCTTTGACCGCGGGGCGCCCGATGCTATAGGCGCGGTCGCTTCATTCATCCACCGGCGCCGGGTCCCCGCGCCGCACCGAAATACAGGAAATTTCATGTCGAAAATCAAAGTCGAGAACCCGGTCGTCGAAATGGACGGGGACGAGATGACCCGCATCATCTGGCAGCTCATCAAGGACAAGCTGATCCATCCCTATCTCGATATCGACCTTAAATATTTCGATCTCGGCATGGAAAGCCGCGACGCCACCGACGACCAGATCACCATCGACGCGGCGGAGGCGACCAAGAAATACGGGGTCGCCGTCAAATGCGCGACCATCACCCCCGATGAGGCGCGCGTCGAGGAATTCGGCCTGAAAAAGATGTGGCGCTCGCCCAACGGCACCATCCGCAACATTCTCGGCGGCGTCGTCTTCCGCGAGCCGATCATCATCCGCAACGTGCCGCGCCTCGTGCCGGGCTGGACCCAGCCGGTGATCATCGGCCGCCACGCCTTTGGCGATCAGTATCGCGCCACCGACATGTTGTTCCCGAGCAAGGGCAAGCTCTCCATCAAATGGGAAGGCGACAATGGCGAGGTGATCGAGCACGAGGTTTTCGAGGCGCCCTCTTCCGGCATCTATATGGGCATGTACAATCTCGACGAGTCGATCCGCGATTTCGCCCGCGCCTGCTTTAACTACGGGCTGCAACGCAAATACCCGGTTTATCTTTCAACCAAGAATACGATCCTCAAAAAATACGACGGCCGGTTTAAAGATATCTTCGCCGAGATTTACGAGACGGAGTTCAAGGACAAGTTCGACCAGGACAACCTCACCTATGAGCACCGCCTGATCGACGACATGGTCGCGGCCTGCCTCAAATGGTCCGGCGGCTATGTCTGGGCGTGCAAGAACTATGACGGCGACGTGCAGTCAGATACGGTGGCGCAAGGCTTCGGCTCCCTCGGCCTGATGACGTCGGTGCTGATGTCCCCGGACGGGCGCACGGTCGAAGCCGAAGCCGCCCACGGCACGGTCACGCGCCACTATCGCCAGCACCAGAAGGGTGAGGACACCTCAACCAACTCCATCGCCTCGATTTACGCCTGGACGCGCGGCCTCGCCCATCGCGGCAAGCTCGACGACAATCCGGCCCTGATCAATTTCGCGACGACGCTCGAAAAAACGATCATCAAGACGGTCGAGGGCGGGCACATGACCAAGGACCTCGCCCTCCTCATCGGCGCCGAACAGAAATGGCTCACCACGACCGGCTTCCTCGACAAAGTTGAAGAAAACTTCGCCAAGGCGCTGGCGGCGTAAGAGACGTGGACCGCGCGCCCGGCGAGGCGTCCCCCGCCGCGCGCTCACTTCTCAAAACGGTCTTCGGCTTTGACGGGTTTCGTCCGGGTCAGGAAGACATCGTCGCGGCGATCCTTGCCGGCGGCGACGTCCTCGCCATCATGCCGACGGGCGCCGGGAAAAGCCTCTGTTACCAGTTGCCCGCCATCGCCGGCGACGGCCTTACCATCGTCGTGTCGCCGCTTATCGCCTTGATGGAAAATCAGGTTGCGCAGTTGCGCGGGGTCGGCGCCCCCGTCGGCGTCATCCATTCGAACCGCGACCGCGACGCCAGCATCGCCGACTGGCGCGCCGCGGCGGCCGGCGAGACGCGTCTTCTTTATATGTCGCCGGAGCGGCTGATGACGCCGCGCATGCTCGCGGCCCTTAAGGACATCGACCTTCGCCGCATCGTCGTTGACGAGGCCCATTGCGTCAGCCAGTGGGGCCATGATTTCCGCCCTGACTATATGGCGCTCGCCGGCTTGCGCGAGCATTTTCCGGACATTCAGATCGCCGCCTTTACCGCAACGGCCGACGCGCGTACGCGCCGCGAAATCGCCGAGCGCCTTCTGGCGCCGGGGGCGCAGACTTTCGTCCATGATCTCGACCGGCCCAACATCGCCATCGCCATTGAAGAAAAAGCGCGCCCCAAAGACCGCCTCGCCGCCCTGATGGACGAGCATCGCGGCGAACAGGGGATCGTCTACGCCCTGTCGCGCAAGAACACCGAAGAGATCGCCGCCGACCTCGCCGCCCGTGGTCATCGGGTCGCCGCCTATCACGCCGGGCTCGACGCCGAGACCCGCAACGACCGCCTCAACGCGTTCTTGAGCGAACCTGACCTTTCCATCGTCGCCACCGTCGCCTTCGGCATGGGCATCGACAAGCCGGACATCCGCTTCGTTTTTCATCACGACATCCCGGCCTCCATCGAAGGCTATTATCAGGAGATCGGGCGGGCCGGCCGCGACGGCGCGCCGGCGCGGGCGGTGATGCTTTACAGCGGCGCGGACGTCGCCCAACGCATGCGCATGATCAGCCGCGATGGCGAAAACGGCGCCGCGCGCGCGGAAACCCGCCGCCTCGACGAACTTGTGACCCTTTGCGAAGCGACGGGCTGTCGCCGGCAGGCGCTGCTCGCCCATTTCGGACAGGCGGCCGAGCCTTGCGGCAATTGCGACAATTGCCGCCAGCCGCCGGAACTGATCGACGCCGGTGATGAGGCGCGGCGCGTCCTTGAAGCCGTTTCCCAAAGCGGCGCCATGTTTGGCGCGGCCTATATCGTCGATCTCCTGCGCGGCGCCGATACGGAAAAAATTCGCCGCAACGGCCATGACCGGCTTGGCGCCTATGGCGCCGGCGCCGCCCTGCCGACGGCCCATTGGCGCGGCCTGATCCGGCAGATGACCGCCGACAAATTGCTCCTCGCCGATCCGACCTATGGCGGCCTGTCGCCCGGACCCGAGGCGCAGGTCCTCAGCGACGGCGGCGCCTATCAGATGCGCAAACCATCGGCAAAGAAAGCCGCCCGCCGCGAGCGCAAGCAAGCCGCGAGCGCCGTTTCCGCCGAGAACCAGAGCCTTCTCGCGGCGCTCAAAAAACGCCGCCTCGAACTCGCGCGGGAGCGGGGCGCGCCCGCCTTTGTCATTTTCTCCGACCGGACGCTGATCGACATGGCGCAAAAACGCCCGCGCGATGCGGACGCCTTCGGCGCGGTGTTCGGCGTCGGCGCGGCCAAAAAGGAAGCGTTCTGCGAGACCTTCCTCTCCGTGATCCGGGCCCATGAGGACGGCGCCGCGATCTAAAGCCTTTCCCGGCTCCCTGTCCCGGCTTGGCTCAATTGCTGGGTTTTGCACCCCTCTCCTCCCGGATTCGGAGCGTTTCGCCGCAACGTCGCTCGCAATCACACCTGACCCATGCCATTTAGGCGGACGGAATTGTTCGGAGACCGCCATGTATCGGGCCCTTAAATTCGCCGCCAGCGTCGTCCTTGCCTGCGCCGCTGCGTTCAGTGCGGCGACCGCCCAGGACGAACGCCAGTTCGACCTGGAAAAATTCGACCGGATCGACGTTTCCGCCGGCATCGTCCTCGTCGCGGAAGCCGGCCAGCCGCAGTCGATTACTGTCAAAACCGACAATGGCGATTTCACCGATTTCGAGATCAGCGTCAAAAACGGCGCCCTTTATGTCTCGCGCGGTTACAACCGCCTGCGCTGGCATTCGAAAAAGTCCGCCTACAAAGTTTTGGTGACGGCGCCCGCATTGCGCGGTCTTGATGCGTCGTCGGGTTCCCATGCAAAGCTGACGAATATCGCCGCGCCGCGATTTGTCGTCGACCTTTCCAGCGGCGCCCACGCCAGCGTCGAAGGGACGTGCGAGGATTGCGTCATCGACCTTTCCAGCGGCGCGATGCTCGACGCCAAGCGCCTCGAGTGCGAAACGGCGCGCATTGACGTCTCGTCCGGCGGTCACGGAAAGATTTCCGCGCGCAATTCCGTTGTCGCCGATGCGTCGAGCGGCGGTCATGTGACCGTTTACGGCGACCCGGAACGGGTGAGCGTCGACAAATCGTCCGGCGGCCGCATCTACGTCGCATCGAACGATTAGAGTCCGTTTCAACCGTCCCCTTCCTGCTCAACGCGCGGCGCATCCTTGAACGGGTCCGGCGCATTGCGGACGCTTTCGATGAGTTTTGCATGGAGATGCGGCCGCGTGCGCCCGAGCGTGCGGAAGTCTTCCTGATCGAGCACGATCAGATCGCATGTGGCGACCGCCAGCGCGGTTTCGCCCTGGACGCCGGTCATGAGCGAGCGAGCGCCCCAATATTGCCCCTCGTCAAGAATGACGGGCGCAAGTTCCGGCCGGTCACCGTCGCGGATTTCGACAGCGCCGGCGCCGATCATGAAAAGCGCGCCGGGCCGTTCGCCGTCGGTTGCAATGAGCGAACCCGGCGGCGCCGTGCGCGCCTTTAGAACCCGCAGGAGTTCAGCGATCTCGCTTGGATTGAGGCCGGAAAAAATCGGCGCCCGCGCCGCCATGCCCCAGGTGACGATAAAGTCCTGGCGGCGAAACTCATCCATAAACGCCGAGGCAATGATGCCGATGGGCAGCGCGAAAAACCCGAGACCGCAAACCATGACGACGCCGGCCAGCAACTTGCCAATGGCGGTGACCGGCGTGACGTCGCCATAGCCGACGGTCGTCAGCGTCGCGATGGCCCACCACATGGCTTCGGGCACGGTTGAAAACTCGCTGCCCGGGCGATTGCCTTCGACGAGATAGAGCAGCGATGCGGCGATAATCACCATGCCGATTAACACGATCAGAACGCCGAGCAAGGCGTCGCGCTCGCGCGAGAGAACGCGCAGCATCGTGTTGAACGCCGGCGAAAACCGCGCGAGTTTAAAGAACCGGAGCAGCCGGAGGATGCGCAAGACGCGCAGATCCATGGCGAAAAGAAAACTTAAGTAAAACGGCGCAATCGCCAGGAAATCGACGACCATCAACGGGCTGCGCGCAAATTTCAGCCGCGCCCGTGTCGGCGACAGGCCACGAAACGGCGGGTGCTCCGTACACACCCAAAGCCGCGCCGCATATTCGATGGTGAAAACGCCGATGGAAAAAAGATCAAATACGAGAAAGAAAAATGCGTGTTTGTCGTGGATCGACGGAACGGTCTCCACGGTGAAGGCGACGACATTGAGGATGATGAGGCTCGCCATGGCGCCTTCGAAAAGGCGGCTTTGCCAGTCATGGGAGTGGCCGGCCTCGAGAATGCGGTAAAGACGCGCCTTGAGGCCGCGATGTTTGCCGCCTGCGGGCGTCGCGCTGGTCGCGATATCTTGCGAGGTCGGCTGCGTCAAAGCGGCGTCCTCCTTTCGGCGGCGATTATGCGCCGGGCGCCCCGATGACGGCAACGGGCGGGCTCAAGCGCCGGCGGCCGCGGCGATCTCCTGCTCAATGGCGGCGAGCGCAGCATCCGCCTTTGACCCGTCCGGCCCGCCGGCCTGGGCCATATCGGGGCGTCCGCCCCCGCCCTTGCCGCCGACAGCCGCCGCGCCGGCCTTGACGAGATCGACCGCCGACAGCCGCTTGGCGAGGTCTTCGGTGACGCCCACGGCGAGCGCCGCCTTGCCGTCATTAACGCCGATATAGGCGGCGACGCCGTCGCCCATTTTTTTCTTGGCCGCGTCGACGAGCCCGCGCAGATCTTTTGGCGCGACGCCGTCAACGACCCGGCCCGTGAATTTAACCCCGGCGATGTCGCGCGCCGGCTCCTCCGACGAACCGCCGCCGCCGCCAAGGGCCAGCGCCTTTTTCGCATCGGCGAGTTCGCGCTCCATTTTTTTTCGTTCGGCGACAAGCGCCTCAATGCGCGCGGGCAAGTCTTCCGGCGTCGTCTTGAGGGCGTCGGCGGCGCGCCGCGCCGTCGCCGCCTGGTCATCGAGAAAGCGCCGGGCCGCCTCGCCGGTCATCACTTCGATGCGGCGCACGCCGGCCGACACCGCGCCTTCGCTGATAATCTTGAACAGCGCAATGTCGCCGAGGCGTTCGACATGGGTGCCGCCGCAGAGTTCGACGGAATAGGGCTTACCCGACCCGTCAAGCGCGTCACCCATGGTCAGGACGCGGACGTCGTCGTCATATTTCTCGCCAAAAAGCGCAATGGCGCCGGACTGAACTGCATCGTCGTAAGGCATAATGCGCGTTTCAACGGCGCCGTTCTGGCGAATGACTTGATTGACGCGCCGTTCGATCTCGGCCGCGTCCTCGCCCGTCAACGCTTTCGGGTTGGTGAAATCGAACCGCATCCCGTCATCGGCGACGCGCGATCCCTTTTGCTGCACATGATCCCCGAGCACTTCGCGCAGGGCGGCGTGCGCCAGATGGGTGACGGAGTGGTTGGCGCGAATTTTGTTGCGACGCTCCACGTCGATTTCCAGGCGAACGACATCGCCCGTATTGATCGCGCCTTCCTCGATCACGCCGATATGTCCATGCAGGGCGCCGGCGCGTTTTTTTACGTCGCTCACCGTGATGCGGGCGCCACCATCCGTTGAAATCGTTCCGGCGTCGCCGATCTGGCCGCCGCTTTCGGCGTAAAAGGGGGTCTGGTTGACGATAATTTCCACAGAATCGCCCTCATTCGCCGAAGCGACGGGTTTGCCGTCGCGCACGATCGCCTGGATCACGGCCTCGGCTTCCTCATGGATGTAGCCTAAAAATTCCGTGGCGCCCTGCGCTTCGCGCAAATCGAACCAGACGGATTCGTCGGCCGCGTCGCCAGAGCCGGCCCAGGCCGCCCGCGCCGCCGCTTTTTGCGCCGCCATGGCATTGTCGAAGCCGTCGGTGTCAACGCCGCGCCCTTCGCGGCGCAGCGCATCCTGCGTGAGATCGAGGGGGAAGCCGTAGGTGTCATAGAGTTTGAACGCGGCTTCCCCCGGCAGATCGGCGCCGGCGGCGAGGCTCGCGGTTTCGTCCGCAAGCAGTTTGAGGCCGCGGTCGAGGAGCGAGCGGAATTTTTCTTCTTCTGAGCGCAGGGTCTCGACGATCAGCGTTTCAGCGCGCGTGAGCTCCGGGAAGGCGGCGCCCATTTCCGCGACGAGCGTCGGCGCGAGGCGGGCGAGCAACGGCTCGCGGGCGCCGAGCCCATGGGCGTAGCGCATGGCGCGGCGCATGATCCGGCGCAGCACATAACCGCGCCCTTCATTGAACGGCGCGACGCCGTCGGCGATGAGAAAACTGGTCGCGCGCAGATGATCCGCAATGACGCGGTGCGCCGGCGCGTCGTCCCCTTCGGCCTTGCGTCCGGTCAATTCCTCCGACGCGGCAATCAGGGTCCGGAATAAATCGACATCGTAATTGTCATGCACGCCCTGCAGCACCGCGGCGATGCGTTCGAGGCCCATGCCGGTGTCGATGGACGGTTTCGGCAGATCGACCTGGCGCCCGTCGCCGTGCTTTTCGAACTGCATGAAGACGAGGTTCCAGATTTCGACAAAACGGTCGCCATCCTCATCGGGCGATCCCGGCGGACCGCCGGGAATATGTTCGCCATGATCGTAGAAAATTTCCGAACACGGCCCGCACGGGCCCGTATCGCCCATGGCCCAGAAATTGTCGCTCGTTGGTATGCGGATGATGCGGCTCTCAGGCAGGCCGGATATTTTGCGCCAGAGGTCAAAAGCGTCGTCGTCCGTGTGATAGACGGTAACGGTGAGCCGATCCGCAGCGAGGCCGAACTCCTTGTGCACGAGCGTCCAGGCGGCGTCGATCGCCTCTTCCTTGAAATAATCGCCGAAAGAGAAATTGCCGAGCATCTCGAAAAAAGTATGGTGGCGCGCGGTGTAGCCCACATTGTCGAGGTCGTTGTGCTTGCCGCCGGCGCGCACGCATTTCTGCGACGACGCCGCGCGGGCGTAGTCGCGCCGCTCCGCGCCGGTGAAGATGTTCTTGAACGGCACCATGCCGGCGTTGACGAAGAGCAACGTCGGGTCGTTCTGCGGCACCAGCGGCGCCGACGGCACGATCTCGTGTCCGCGGCCAGCAAAGTAGTCGAGAAAAGCGCTGCGAATGTCCTTGAGCGACGTCATGATGGGTCCGGCTCTTGTCTTTCGGTTCTTGTCTATGGCGCGTCCATACAGGGGCGCATCCATACAGGAAACGCCGGAGCGGAACTCCGCCCCGGCGCAAATCCTGCTTATTCAGTCTCTTAGCCGTTCGATAGCCGGTCCGTCCAGCGCCCGCGCGCCAGCCCGCGGCTTTAAGTCATGCAGAAGAAGTTGAGCTTGTTGCCCTCTGGGTCGCGGAAATAGCCGGCGTAGAACTGGTCGCCGCGGGGGCCGGCCGGGCCCTCGTCCTTGGCGCCGAGATCCATGGCTTTCTTATAGAGCTTGTCGACGGTCTCCGGCTTGTCGCAGGCGATGGCCACCATGTTCCCGTTGCCGACGGTGGCGGCGTTGCCGTCAAAGGGCTTGATGATGGAAATCGCCGGTTTTGACGGATCCACCGCCCAGGCGATGAACGTGTCGGCCTCCATCATGCGCTTGGCGCCCATTTCGCCCAGGAGTTCATCGTAAAACTTCGCCGTCTTTTCGATATCGTTGGCGCCGAGCGTCACATATCCGATCATCGGGGTTTCTCCTTTTCAAAAAGCCGCATCGCGCTCGGGCGCTCGTTATGCGAGACCCGGCGACGCGCCCGGCATCCTGCATTGCAAAACACTGGCGGCAAAGCGCGACGCACAGTTCAGGCGCGCCAATAACTAGTAGGCCCGAAATTGACCAATCCCCGCGCCGGTTACGACGCCTCGGCCGCCGCGCCGTCTTCATCGTCATCGTCCGCCTGTTCGCCGACGAGCATCTCCTCAGCCACCAGCCCGGCGTTTTCGCGGATCTTGCGTTCGATCTCCGCCGTCATGTCGGGATTGTCTTTGAGGAACTGCTTGGCGTTTTCACGGCCCTGACCGATGCGTTCGGAATTATAGGAAAACCAAGAGCCGGCTTTCTCCACCACATTGGCGCGCACGCCGAGGTCCAGGATCTCGCCGGTCTTGGACACCCCTTCCCCATACATGATGTCGAACTCAACCTGCTTGAACGGCGGCGCCACCTTGTTTTTGACGACCTTAACGCGGGTCTGGTTGCCGACCACTTCGTCGCGGTTCTTGATGGCGCCGATGCGGCGAATATCGAGGCGCACGGAGGAATAAAACTTCAGCGCATTGCCGCCCGTCGTCGTTTCGGGCGAGCCGAACATGACGCCGATTTTCATGCGGATCTGGTTGATAAAGATCACCAGACAATTCGACCGCGAGATCGACCCGGTCAGCTTCCTGAGGGCCTGGCTCATCAACCGCGCCTGCAATCCGGGCAGGGAATCCCCCATCTCCCCTTCGAGTTCCGCCCGGGGCGTCAGCGCCGCGACGGAATCAATAATCAAGACGTCCACAGCGCCGGAACGGACCAGCGTATCGGCGATCTCCAGCGCCTGCTCGCCGGTGTCGGGCTGGGAAATAAGGAGTTCGTCGAGATTGACCCCGAGCTTTTGCGCATAGACCGGATCGAGCGCGTGTTCGGCGTCGACAAAGGCGGCCGTGCCGCCGATCTTCTGGGTTTCCGCGGCCACATGGAGCGCCAGCGTCGTCTTGCCGGAGCTTTCAGGCCCGTAAATTTCAACGACCCGCCCCTTGGGCAGCCCGCCAATGCCGAGGGCGATATCAAGACCGAGCGAACCGGTGGAAATCGCCTCGATATCGACAACCTCCCGATCGCCGAGGCGCATCAGCGAACCCTTGCCGAACGCCTTGTCGATTTGACTGATCGCCGCTTCCAGCGCCTTGGATTTGTCCACGCCCTCTATCTCCACCAGTTTGAGATTGCCTTTGCTCACCGCCGCCTCCGTTGCCTGACCAGGGACCACCCTGTCAACGAGCGCCCAATGTACGCGTTTTGTTCCATTTTGGCAAGGAGGATTAGTTTATTGTTTTGTATTCATATTTTTTATTTGTTCCAATTTTGTCCGCGCCGTCTATTACCGCATATATCCCCTTGCGACAAGCAACGGCGTGCCGGCGATTCGCGCTTTCCGCGCCTGAAACCCGCGAGACCGGATGATAAGCGCACAACAGCGCCGGGCGGGCGACATTGACGGTCGAAATTGGCGGGACGACGGACTATCTTCGCCGCAGGCGGCGCGTCGCCGCGCTTCGGATTCAGACAAGCCACGGGACCCCTGCCTCTCATGAGCCGCATTCTCTTTTTCCTTCTCGCCCTCGTCGGCGTCGTTCTCGCCGTCCTTCTCATTGCCCCGGGCGTGATCCCGGCGGCGACCTACAAGCCGCGCATCGAGACGGCCGCCTCGAACGCGCTCGGCCGCGAGGTTTCCATCGGCGATGACTTGTCGATCCGGATTTTTCCCAAAACCGCCTTTCGGGTGCAGGATCTCACCATCGCCAACGCCGACGGCTTCGACGGCGAAACCCTCGCCCGGGTCAAGGACGCAAGCGTCGGGGTGAAATTGTTTCCGCTTCTTTCCGGATCGGTGGAGGTCGACCGCTTCGTGCTGACGGAACCGGCGATTAACCTCATCCGCAAGGCGGACGGATCGGTCAACTGGAACCTCGCCGCCGGCGCCGCTGATCAGGATACGGAAGAAACGGCGGGCGGACGCCAGCCGCGCGACTTAAAACTCGGCGACGTGCGCATCATTGACGGCCGCGCCGCCTACAGGGACGAACAGGCGGGCCGCACCTTCGCCGCCGAAGATATCGACGTGGGCGTCGTGCTGACGTCCTTGAAGGCGCCGCTCGAAGTCGACGGCTCCATGGTCTTTCAGGGCGAGCCGACAAAGATCGATCTCGTCCTTACAAATCTTTCAACGCTCATGGCGGGCGAAGCGGCCAATCTGAAACTCGACATGACGCTCGGCGAAACAAGCGCCGGCGCCGATCTCTCCGTCGTCAGCGCCGATGCGCTCTCCTATGCCGGGCCGATTGATTTCAACGCGCCCGACCTGCCGGCCTTTGCCGCGCTGACCGGCACCACGCTCGCTGACGCGCCGGGCTTCGACAGTCTTGCGCTCTCCGGCGATATCGAAGGCGGCGCCAGCGCCATGCGCCTAGACGGCGCCAGGATCGGGTTTGACGAGATCGACGCACAAGGCTCCATGACCCTCGACTGGTCGGGCGCCAAACCGCGCGCCGCCGGCATCCTGTCAACGGAGTTGCTCGACCTGCGCCCCTATATGCCGCCGCCGGCGACCAGCGCGGACGGGTTCCCGGCGTGGTCCGAGGCGAAGATGGACTTCACCGGGCTCCGCAACATCGACGCCGACTTCGATGTTTCCGCCGATCAAATTTTGCTCAACGATCTGCAGATCGGCGAAAGCCGGCTGAAGCTTACCGTCGACAATGGCCGCATGACGGCGGACATCCCGGAGCTTGCCATGTATGGCGGGCTCGGCTCGGGCCGGCTGGTCGTTAATGCGCGGGGGGCGACGCCCTCCTTCGCCGGCAATTTCGACATGGAGGCGGTGAACGCCCAGCCCCTGACGATCGACCTGATGAAGCACGACAATCTGTTGGGCCTCGGCGCCTTCAAGCTCGACTTCACTGCGAGCGGCGACAGCCAGGCGGCGATCATGTCGTCGATCGACGGCGCCGGCGGTTTCGATCTTTCCAACGGCGCGCTCAAGGGCGTCAACATTGCGAAGATCGTGCAGGCGGCGAACGACCTGCGCACCGGCGGCATCAACCCGGCGGCGCTCTCTAACGCCGTCGCCACGGCGCGCGGCCCGCGGGAGGAAACGGACTTTTCAACCTTCCTGTCGAACTTTTCGATTGCGGACGGTCTCGTCAACGCGCCGACGATTTCGATGACCGGGCCTTACCTCACCATGAACGGAACCGGTCAGGTCAACCTCGCCGCCCAGACCATCGATTTGCGCCTGGCGCCGCGGGCGACGACAACCGCCGACGGCGCAGAGGGCCGGTCCCTCGCCGTCCCGGTCCGGATCGGCGGCACCTTCGCCAAGCCCGTCATCGGCATTGACGGCGAAACCCTGGCGAAAGCGGCGCTGCAGGAAACCCTCGGCGGGTTCCTTGGCGGCGCCTCGGCCCCGGCCTCGCCGGAAGAGGCCTTGCGCGAAAGCCTTTCCGGACTGTTTGGCGGCGGCCAAGAGGAAACGGCGCCCGCCGACAGCGACGCGCCGCCGGCCGACGAAGCTGCGGCCGAACAACCCGCGACGGCCGAAGAGGAGCCGACAACGGAAGAACAACTCATCCGCGAAGGACTCGGCGCGATCTTCGGCGCCATCAACGAAGAAGAAGAGCCCGAACAGGAAGAAGAGGGCGAATAATCCGCTATCGGATTATCCGCCCTTCATTCCATTCCGCAATCTGATAGGGTTTACCGGTGCGCGTCCGGGTCCGGGCAATCGCTGCGGCGCACGCGCATCAACAGAACCAGGAGAATGATCGCGATAATCGGCGAGCCGACGATGAAAAGCGTCAGCGCCAAGGCGCCGCCCGCGGCGACAAGGCCGATGAGCGCCCCGAAGAGACCGAGGACGACGCCGACAATCGCGCCAAACAATCCAATGATCAGGCCCGCAAGCCCGCCGAAGCCGGCGCCGATCGATTCGACAATAGTGAGATCCTGATCGGTAAAAATATAGGCGGCGACGGATAGCGCCGCGCCCAGAAACATCAAAACAACCAGCGTCGTCAGGACCAATCCGCCGCCGCCTTTTCGGTCTTCATAGTCTGTGGAAGCCATGTTTACGCCCCTGCCGGACCGGATTCTTTCCAGCCCGTCCTTTCCTTTTCGGTTCATTTGCGAACTCTTTACCCGAGAGATTTTCGCCGATGCGGGCGGAGGCGCCAAGGGAGCCCGCCGCGCGAAAGCGGCGGCTCGTCGCTTGCTTGCGAGCGCTTTGCGGCTCTGATAGGCGTCCGGCCTTCGCTTGAAAGGCTATCGCATGCCGGCGCGCGCATCACAGAAAAAGAACCCCACGCCCCCGCGCGCCTGGCAGCGCATGTTATCGGGACGCCGGCTCGACCTGCTCGATCCGTCCCCTGTGGATATCGAAATTGAAGACATCGCCCACGGGCTCGCCCGCGTCGCCCGCTGGAACGGCCAGACAAAGGGCGATTTGCCGTTCAATGTGGCGCAGCATTCGCTGATCGTCGAAGAATTCTGCGCCGTCCTGAAACCGGGCTGGCCGGCGAAGTGGAAACTCGCCGCCCTTCTTCATGACGCGCCGGAATTCGTCATCGGCGACATGATTTCCCCGTTCAAGGCGCAACTCGGCGGACAATACAAAATTATTGAAAAACGCCTGGCGCAGGCGGTTCATCTTCGGTTTTCCCTGCCCGCCGACCTGCCCGAACCGGTGGAAAAAACGATCAAGCGCGCCGACCGCGCGTCCGCCTATTTCGAGGCGACGCAGCTCGCCGGCTTCGATCCCGCCGAAGCCCGGCGGTTCTTTGGCGCGCCCCGCGGGATCGCGCCCGTCGCCTTGCGCGCCCTCTCCGCGATTGCGGCGCAGGAGCAATATCTGGCGCGGTTTGACGCGCTTTTCCGCACCATAGAAGGTTAACGGGGCCTCCCGCGCCGATAACAATGACGCGATCTCGGCCTCTCGTGAAGAATCGCGCCTTATCATGTTTACCCGTATTCGCTATCTGCAAAGGCGTGCGCAGACGATCGCGCGGCAAAGCGTAGAGAGACGGGGCGCGTAAATTAGTGTCCGAGATTATTGTAAGTTGCTACGACAAGGCCGAGGCGGCGTTCAGCGCCTACCGGCCGGCCTATGTCGTTTCCATCCTCGGACAGGATGAAGGGCCGGCGCGTTCCTTTGACGGATTGCCGCCGGAAAATCTCCTTGAATTGCGCGGGGACTGTTCGAGTACGGATGACAATGCGGCGCGCTGTCAGACGCTGATCGATCTCGGCCGCAACTGGGACCGCAAGGCGCCGATCCTTATTCACTGCCATCAGGGCGTCGCCCGGTCGATGGCCGCGGCCTATATTCTGCTCTGCGCAGCGCAGGAAGGAACCTGCGAAGTGAAAATCGCAAACGCGCTCAGGAAAGCCGCGCCCCACGCCGATCCGAACATTCTTCTCATCTCCGAAGCCGATGCGCTGATGGGCCGCGAGGACCGCATGGTCGAGGCGATCCTCGATCTCTCTCCCTGCGCTGGCGCCGACTGCGACGACGTTGTGATCTTGCCAGTCGCCGCATAATCCCTCCATAGACGGCGGCATGAGCAAGGCGCCGCAAAATACGCCCATCGCCGCCAATGTCGCGATCACCCTGAACGCCGTTCTCGCCGCGGTCGCCGACAATCGGCCGATGGCGCTTTGCGTCAATGTCGAGGGCGCGCTCGCCCTTCCCTATGGTCCGTTCGATCCCGAACGCCATCGCACTTTCGAAATCGGCGTGCGCGAATGGGTGACGCGACAGACGCACCTGTCGCTCGGTTATGTGGAACAGCTTTATACGTTCGGCGATAAAGGCCGCGAGGCGCCGCTTGCGGCCCTCGCCGACGCCGGCGCCGGCACCGGGGACCGCGTCGTTTCCGTCGGCTATCTCGCCCTCGCCCGCGAAACGGCGCCGGTAAGCGCGGCGGAGGCCGGCTGGCGCGACTGGTATGCGTTTTTTCCCTGGGAAGACTGGCGCGGCGGCGAACCCGCCGTGCTCAAGGAACGCATCGAGCCGGCGCTCGACGCCTGGGTCGCCCGCGGCGGACCGAATGAAACCGATCGCCGCGCCCGCGCCGCGGCCGCCTTCGGTCGCGACGGCGCCGACTGGGATGAAGCGCGCACGCTCGATCGCTACGAACTCATGTATGAGGCGGGCCTCGTCGCGGAGGCGTTTCGCGATCGGCGCGAGGCCGGACTGGAGCCCCCTGACGCCGAGGAACCCAAGGGCCTCGAAACCGGCGTCGCCATGATCTCCGATCATCGGCGCATTCTCGCCACCGCCGTCGGGCGCCTACGCGGCAAGCTGCGCTATCGCCCGGTCATTTTCGAACTGACGCCGCCGGAATTTACCTTGCTGCAGCTGCAGAAGATCACCGAAGCCATTGTCGGCTATGCATTTCACAAACAGAATTTTCGCCGCAGCGTTGAAAAGTCGGGCCTTGTCGAACGCACCGGCCAAACGACGCAACAGGCGGGCGGACGCCCGGCCGCATTGTTTCGCGCCAACAGCGATAAATCGAAGGACCGCGCCGCGGGCGGCCTGTCGATTCCGCGGATACAGGCGTAACGTCGACCGCACAAAAATCGTCCGTTCGCCGCAAATAACCGTCCGTTTGTCAAATCCCGCTTTACTTCATAGAATTCACAAGCACGCTAACATCAGCTCGAAGCGTCGATACGAGGGAAGGATGACGCCCGAAAGCATATGCCGATCTCCGCGCGCAGCGCGGGGACAAGAGGTTTGTTGCGGATGCGCGCCGCAAATTCGGGCGTGCGGCGGAGCCTGATCATGCACGGCTTCGATCAGCGTACGCGCGAGAACGCCGCTTGCCGTTCCCACACATTCGAGAAAATGCTCGATGAGCTTTACGCGGGCGTTTCCGATCCGAAAGCGCTCGAAACCGCGCTCGGCCTCGCCAAGGACCAACTGGGCGCGCATGGCGTCAATATCCACGCCATTTCCAAGAAAACGCTTGAGACATTGTTTTTCTTAGGATTTGGCGATGGGTATACGGACGAATCGATCGCGGCCTACCTGGATCACTGGCAGTATGTGAACGCGCATCGAGACGCGATGCGGAAAGCCTATTCCCCCGAAGGAACGAACGTCTTCCTGTGTCACGAGCACTTTACGGAAGAGCATTGGAAGAACGGCGCCTATTTTCAGGACTTCTTCTCAAAAATCGGCAGCCGGTGGCTGGCCGGCGCCGTCGTCTGGCAGGATGACGAGACAGAAGTCTCCATCGCCTTTTCGCGCAACGAAAACGCAAGACCGTTCGGAGAGGACGCGCGGGCTTTTCTGCTCGCCTTCATTCCGCATCTCCGGCGCGCCGTGCGCCTTGCGTTGAATGTGGGCGCCGCGCACGGGCCCCGCGGCGCGCCGGTCAATCTTGCGCTTTCCTCAGCACGCACGCCGTCCTTCCTGATCGACGGCAAGGGCAAGGTCCTGTGGCGCAATTCGAGTGCGGAAGAACTGCTGAACGACGTAAAAACCTTGCGCATAGAAGACAGCAGGCTGATCCTTGACGACGCCGCCGAAACCGAGGCGCTGAGCCGCGCGATCTCTGCAGCGGGATCGCGCCGACTGGCGGAAACGCCCCCGGCCTATCTGAAGGCGGACGCCGGCGGCGAGCCGTTGGAAATCGAAATTCTGCCGGCGACGGTTCCGTCCGGCGCCCTGATCGGCGCGCGCGCGCTGGTGCTGGTTATGGTCAGGACCATCGGCCCGACGTCGCAAGCCGTCGATCAGTTGAAAACCATCTACGGCCTGACGGATGCGGAGTGCAACATCGCGATTTCGTTGGCGAAAGGCGCCACGGTTCAAACGACGGCGGACGAAGCAGGCGTCAGCCAGCACACCATCCGCACCCAACTGCGCAGCATCTTCTCCAAGACCGGCATCAATCGGCAATCCGCCCTCGCCGCCCTGGTCTGGAAGTCATCCTGAGAAGTCCAGTCTGAAAAAGACGAAATTAGAAAAACGGTGTCATTGCCGGACTTGTTCCGGCCGGACTCTGAGGAACGCGTTAAACGCTTGCGTCGCGAAGAACGACGCAGACTTCCTGCGTCTTGCTCTAATTCCTGACGCTCAGGCGCAGGTCGCCTTGACGTTGACCGTCCGCGTTGCAATCGCGCCGCGATCGGGACTGCCGCGCATATGCGCGCGCCGCCAGAACAGGCGGTCGTTTCGCCGGACAAGATGACCGCAAACGTGATGGAGACGCGGCGACGTCCTCGATCCGTTCAGCGCGTGTTTTTCCTGTCCTTGCGGCGCGCCAAGATCGAGCGACACCGTCACATAGTCCAGCAAGGCGCGCTTGCCCTTTTTCAAACGCGCCTTGTTCAGACGGTCAACGGATCCGGCCTCATATCGCAGCGCGCCCTGCGCCGACAGCAACAAGGAGAACGCGGCAATGAAGGGAAACTCATTCGCGACCGAATGAACCGTGCTTCGCAAATCGCGGTTCAGACAATCGACGCTCTTTGAATAGCGCATATAGTAATCGCGCCAGCCGTCAAAGAATGTATAGCGGGCGCGTCTGAAAAGGCCGCTCAGGACGTCGGTTCCGGAAAGCTCAATTTTCCGCGCGAGTTTGTCGCCTGACGCGCCCAAGCAAAAATCCGGATCATCAAGGTCAAATTCGATGATAACCGGCGACATGGTCGCTTCGCCCTGCTGCTGGTCGTCCCAGAAAACGAAGATTTCGCCGCGACGCCCGGACTCGTCGGTTTTCACATAGGCGCCGACCCTCGGTGCGAACGGCGCGCCTTCGCGCGCGGCCAGCCCGAGCGACTTCATCGCAAGCAGGCGTCCCTCCTCCAGCCATTCGATCCAGAAAGACGTCGATGGAAAACGCAAGAGATCGAGCGACGCGTCAACCAGGTTGCTTTCGTTGTAGGCCGTATTCGTAACCATTGCGGCGCAATCGTCCGCAAGATTGTAGCGCACCGGCGCCGTTTCAATCTGGGTTGCAAAATCAGCCGCGCCCGGCAGGTGATGAATGACCGCATCGGTCGTTTGCACGCGGAAAGGGCTCGCCGCAATAACCGCATCTTGTAAACGCACGACGATCTCCACCTACGCACATCGAGACAGCGTTGCTTAAGGCGACCCCCGGCGCAGCGCATACCTCAAATGAAGTATGTCCGTCGGCGCTCTGCGCGCGCGTTTCGCAAAGCCTCTTTCGCTGCGACGTCATGGCGGAGTAAACTCCTCAGTGAACTTGATGTCGGGCTGAGTCTCGAATCGCGTGGAATTGCGCGGGCACGCAAAACCTCAAAGAGACGTTTCAAATTCCCGCAAGACGCCATTCCATCCCGAATCATAATTTTCGCGCCATTTCACACCGTCGCTGCGTTCGTCCCAACCGCGATGGGTAAGCGTCATGGCGCAGGCGTCCTCGCCATCCGCTTCGAAGCGGACTTCCACTTCCGTCGCATCGGCGGGTTTTTCGAGCACCCAGGAAAAAACGAGGATATGCGGCGGTTCGCATCTGGCGACGCGGCCCCATTCACGCTCCACGCCGGATTTATCAATCTCATAAATACGCCCGCCCTTTTTCGCCTCGAATTTCACCGTCTCGGCGTCGACCTGACTGAGGGAATGGCTGGCGAGCGGCCACCAGAGGTGAATATTGTCCGTGAAGTGACGAAACGCCTTTTCGCAGGACGCTTTCAGCGTCAGGGTTTTGACAATCGGCTCAATACGGGTCTGCATGTCCATCCTGTTTCTCCCGGCTAAGCGTCGCGTGTCTCGAGCGAGCGTTTGTAGGCGTCGAGGGCCTCGTCCCAGAAGCGGTCGAAATAATCGCGCATTTCTTCGAGGCCAGCGCGGTCGATGCTGTAGAGGCGGCGCACCCCGTCCCGGCGCTCCGACACCAGGCCGGCGTCTTTCAACACTTTCAGGTGCTGGGACACCGCCGGACGCGACACCGGCACGCCCTCGGCCAGAACACCGACAGACAAAGCCCCGCCGCGCAGTTTCTCAAAAACGCTGCGCCGCGTGGGGCACGACAGGGCGTCAAACTTCATTTCGTAAGTCATAGCTTACTAATAAATGGCGCCATTCTGTAAGTCAATACTTACGGAGTGAGAAAACGATTCCGTGAAACTTTCTTGACGGCGGCGCCCTTTACGCTCATTTTGCGCGCCGTCGCCCCTTGAGGGGCCCTTTTTTGATCCTATATATGCTCTGTCTGAGCATAATGCTTTGAGACCGTTCACCCTCGGCGATGTGCGTATCCAAGACCGGGAATGCAAAGGAGGCGCGACGATGCCTGCATTTGGAAACGAGTTCGATACGGAACAGCTCCCCTTCACCGATGCGGTTCGGGCGAAGACCGATCATCTATATCCGAAGGTCGCAAAATTCATTCCCGAGATCGAATGGCGCGTGCACGCGCCCTATATCGCGGCGATTAACGACCTGAAGCGTCAAAAGAACGCCGTGATCCTGGCGCACAATTACATGACGCCGGAAATTTACAACTGCGTCGGCGACTTCGCCGGCGACAGCCTGCAACTCGCTAAGGAAGCGGCCCGCGCCGACGCGGACATCATCGTGCAGGCGGGCGTCCACTTCATGGCGGAAACGTCGAAAATTCTGTGTCCCGAAAAAACCGTGCTGATCCCGGATCTCCGCGCGGGTTGTTCCCTCGCCGCATCGATCACTGGCGACGACGTGCGCCTCCTGAAGCAGAAATATCCGGGCGCGCCGGTCGTCACCTATGTGAACTCCACCGCCGACGTCAAAGCGGAAACCGATATCTGCTGCACGTCCTCAAACGCCGTCGAGGTTGTCGAATACGCCGCGAAGGAATGGAATTCCGACACGGTCCTGTTCCTGCCGGACCAGTATCTTGCGCGCAATGTCGCCGCCATGACCGACGTCAAGATCGTCACCTGGGCCGGCGCCTGCGAAGTGCATGAGCGCTTCACGGCCGAAGACATTCGCGAATTGCGCGAGGGCAATCCGGGCGTCATCGTGCTGGCCCACCCGGAATGTCCGCCGGACGTCCTCGCCGAAGCGGACTTCGCCGGCTCCACCAGCGGCATGTCGAACTACGTCAAGGACAACCAGCCGCAAAACGTCGTGCTGATCACCGAATGCTCAATGTCGGACAATGTCGCGAGCGAAAACCCCGACGTCAATTTCGTGCGGCCGTGCAATCTCTGCCCGCATATGAAGCGGATCACCCTGCCGAAGATCCTGCATTCGCTGCAGGCCATGGAACATAAAGTGGAAATCGACCCCGCCGTGATGGACAAGGCCCGCGAAGCCATCGAGCGCATGATCGCCCTGCCCCTCAAGCGCCAATCCATGTACACCCATGAGCGCGCGCCGGAAGTCGCCGCGGTCGAGGCGCGTGCGTAGCCTTTAAAGGGCGCGAAAAAGCGACGCTGTCAGGCCCGGCAATGACAACCACTCAATCAGACATCCTGATCATCGGCGCCGGCGTCGCGGGTTTGTATACCGCGTTAAAACTCGCGCCCCGACCGGTCGCGGTGATTACCGCGCGGCCCCTCGGCACGGGCGGCGCGACGCCCTGGGCGCAGGGCGGCATGGCGGCGGCCGTCGGCGCCGACGACACGGCGAACCTTCACTTCGCCGATACGATGCAGGCGGGCGCCGGGCTCGTCGATGCAGAGGCAGCAAGCGTTCTCGTTGACGGCGGCGCGTTCGCGGTCGAAGAGCTCATAGCGCTGGGCGTTAAATTCGATCAGGATACAGACGGAAATCTTATTCTCGGCCGCGAAGCCGCCCATTGCCGCGACCGCATCGTTCACGCGACGGGCGACAGGGCCGGCGTCGCCATTATGGACGCACTCGTCAAAGCCGCGCAGGCAAGCGATCACATCACCATTCTCGAACGGATCGTCGCCGAGGACCTCCTTGTGGACGAGCACGGCGCCGTCGGCGGCGCCCTTGTCTATGACGTTGCAGCGGGCGAACGCGCGGCGTTCGACGCCGGCGAAACGGTTCTCGCCACCGGCGGTCTCGGCGGGCTCTACGCCGTCACCACCAACCCGACGGCAGCGCAAGGACACGGCCTCGCCTTCGCCGCCCGCGCCGGCGCCCTCATTCGCGATCCCGAATTCGTGCAGTTCCATCCGACCGCCCTCGATTTCGGCGCCGACCCCGCGCCCCTCGCCACCGAAGCTCTGCGCGGCGAAGGCGCCCATCTCGTCAACAAGGACGGTCGGGCGTTCATGGAAGACTACCATCCGGCCGGGGATCTCGCCCCGCGCGACATCGTCGCCCGCGCGGTCGAAGCGGAAATCAAGGCCGGGCGCGGCGCGTTTCTCGACGCGCGCGCGGCGGTCGGCGCGGCTTTTCCGACCGATTTCCCGACTGTTTTCGCCGCCTGCCGCAAAGCGGAGATCGATCCGCGAACGGCGCTTATGCCCGTGGCCCCGGCGGCCCATTATCATATGGGCGGCGTCTATACCGATCTCGACGGCGCGGCGACGCTGGACGGGTTGTGGGCGGTGGGCGAAGTCGCCTCCGCCGGCGTGCACGGCGCCAATCGCCTCGCCTCCAACTCGCTGCTTGAAGCGGTCGTCTTTGGCGCGCGGATCGCCGATCAACTGCGCGAAAAACAGCATGAAGCAAGAGACGGCGCCGGCGCGCCCGCCGACCGCATGGACGTTGCGTCAGAAGCGGCCGATCCCAAAGCGATGGCAAAACTGCGCAAGGCGATGTCGAAAGGATGCGCCCTGATCCGGTCGGAAGAAACGCTCTACGAGGTTCTCGAAACCATCGCCGATCTTCACCAACAGGAAACCATGACCAGCGGCCTTAAAAGCGCCCTCGTGACGGCGGAGTTAATCGCGCAAGGGGCGCTCGCCCGCGAGGAATCCCGCGGCGCCCATCACCGCAGCGATTTTCCGGAGACCGAAGAAGAAGCGTTTCACACGGAAATCGCCGCAGAAATGGACGGCGACGATGACTGACCGGCGCGCACCACAACACCTGCTCATTGAAGACGTCGTCAGTCAGGCGCTCAAAGAAGACCTCGGCGACGCCGGCGATATCACGACCGCGGCGACAATCCCCGACGATCGGCGAACGCAAGCGGCGATCGTCGCACGCGCGGCGGGCGTCATCGCCGGGGTCGATCTCGCCGCGACGGCGTTCCGGCGCGTCGATCCAACGGTCGCAACCGAGATCGTGCGGAAAGACGGCGCGCACGTCGCCGCCGGCGACAAACTTCTTTCGCTCAGCGGTCCGGCGGCCGGAATCCTGACGGCGGAAAGGGTTGCGCTCAATTTTCTCGGCCATCTTTCCGGCGTCGCCACGGCGACTGCGGCCCTTGTCGATGCGGTTGAGGGAACGGGCGCAAAAATCGTCTGCACAAGGAAAACGACGCCGGGCCTGCGCGCGTTCGAGAAATACGCCGTCCGCTGCGGCGGCGGACACAACCATCGCTTCGGGCTTTATGACGCGGTGATGATCAAGGACAATCACGTCGCCGCTGTCGGCGGCGTCGAAAAAGCGATTGCCGCCGCCCGGGACGCCGTCGGTCACACGGTAAAGATCGAAGTCGAAATCGATCGCCTCGATCAACTGGACGCGGCGCTCGCCGGCGGCGCCGACATCATCATGCTCGACAATATGTCGACGGACGATATGAAGCGCGCCGTCGCGAAAGTCGGCGGCGCCGCCGTGCTGGAAGCCTCCGGCAATGTGACGGTCGAGACCGTGCGCGCCATCGCCGAGACCGGCGTCGATATCATCTCTTCAGGCTGGATCACCCATTCCGCGCCGAGCCTCGATCTCGGGCTCGACTTCAGCTAGCGCATCTACATCGCCGCGGGCGCAGCTTCGGTAATGCGGCGGTTTGGGAAACGATAGAACTTGTGGGCGCCGATTGAGGCTGTCGGCGTCATGCGCGGCGCCCAGTAGGGATTGACGTAATCCGCATGGTAATGGGTGGCGTTGCGGCTTACCGGCGCGCGAAGCCCCGCGAGAATGGCGCCGGCGAGTTCTTCCGAAGCGGCCCACTTGCGTTTGTTGAGCCGGGTGTCCATGGAGCCGTCGCAGGTAAACGAGAACTGGCATCCCGTGCGCCGCTCCGAGCCCTGAAAAACAACGCCGCAAATTGAGTTCGGATAAAGCGGGCTCGCAACCCGGTTCAAGACGACGTCGGCGACGGCGACCTGGCCGATGCGTTTTTCCGACCGCGCTTCATAATAGATCGCTTGAGCGAGGCATGTGCGTTCCGCCGCATCTTCCCGGGCGTTGCTGAGAGAAGAAAAATCAAACTCGGCGAGATTGAGTACCGCGTCGTCAATCGACGCCAGCGCCACGGTCGGTTTCGCGGGCTTGAGGCGCGGCTCGGCGAGCGCGTTGCGCGCCGCGACGGTTTCCTCCGCCAGATATTCTGCGAGTTCGGCGACCAGCGCCGCCTCACGCGCAACGGCGGCGGCCGCCTCGCGCTCCTGAGCGGCCCGCTCGGCGTTGATCGTGGCGCTCATGGCGGTCGCCACGGCGCAGACGCTGAGGAGGCCCGCGGCCAACAGACTGCGCAGGGTCCAGCTTACCTCATGGGCGTTATGTTCAGACTTTCTCGCCAAGTCGTCCCAATCCATATCCCGCCGGGCTGCAGTCTAGCACCAGAAAACGCCCGGAGTGTTTAACGCAAGGGCCTGTCCCGGCCGCCTAATCGGAGCGCTATATGGCGCCGCAGCAAAGCCGCTGCAATGGAAACCTCGCCGCATTACGCCTTTTTTATTAACGCCAAAATTTCACTAAGCAATTGAAACCAATGAATTTTATACGCGATCGACGCTACGCGTTAACAAACTAATGCCCTGACGGCGCTTACTTTTCCGCCAATCTTGCTTGCGCTGCAGCAAGACGGGCGATGGGCGTGCGGAAGGGCGAACAGGAAACGTAATCGAGCCCCACCGCTTCCACAAAGCGGATGGAATCCGGGTCGCCGCCATGCTCGCCGCAAATCCCGAGCTTGATGTCGGGCCGGGTTTTCCGGGCGCGTTCCGCGGCGATCTCCACCAACGCGCCGACGCCGCTCTCGTCAATGGTCACAAACGGGTCGCGGTCGAAAATTTTCAGGCGCAAATAATCCGGCAGAAACGACGCGGCGTCGTCGCGGCTAAGCCCGAAGGTCGTTTGCGTGAGATCGTTGGTGCCGAACGAGAAGAACGCCGCGTCATGGGCGATGTCATCCGCGGTCAGCGCCGCGCGCGGCAATTCGATCATTGTACCAACGGAATAGTCGATATCGGCGCCCTGCTCTTTACGGACCGCCGAAGCGATTTCGTCGATACGCGTTTTCAGGAAGCTGAGTTCGTCGCGCTTCGCCACCAGCGGCACCATGATTTCCGGCGTGACCGCGCCGCCGGTTTCCTTGGCGACGGCGCAGGCGGCCTCAATGATGGCGCGGGCCTGCATCTCATAGATTTCCGGATAGGAGACGCCGAGGCGACAGCCGCGATGGCCGAGCATCGGATTGAACTCGTCGAGCTTGTGGGCGCGATCTTTGAGCTTCTCCGGATCCATGCCGGAGGCTTTCGCGACTTCTTCAATTTCATCGTCGGAATGGGGGAGAAATTCATGAAGCGGCGGATCGAGCAATCGGATGGTCACGGGAAAACCGGCCATCACTTTGAAGATCGCCTCGAAATCGGACCGCTGCATGGGCAGCAGTTTATCGAGCGCGGCGCGGCGACCGGATTCATTGTCGGCGAGGATCATCTCCCGCACGGCGACAATGCGGTCGGCGTCGAAGAACATGTGTTCGGTGCGGCAAAGCCCGATGCCCTCGGCGCCGAAATCCCGGGCGACCTGCGCGTCGTGCGGCGTTTCGGCGTTGGCGCGCACTTTCATGCGCCGGCCCTTATCGGCCCATTGCATCAGATTGGCGAAGTCGCCGGAAAGTTCCGGCTGCAGGGTCGGGACCGCGCCAAAAAACACTTTGCCCGCAGCGCCGTCAACCGTGACCACATCGCCCTTGTTCACCGTGCGGCCGGAGACGGAAAAATGCCCGCCGTCCTTGTCGATGCGCAACTCGCCTGCGCCGCAAACGCACGGACGGCCCATGCCGCGGGCGACCACGGCGGCGTGGCTGGTCATGCCGCCGCGAGCGGTCACAATCGCCTGCGCCGCGTGCATGCCGTGAATATCTTCCGGGCTCGTTTCAACCCGGATCAGAATAACCTTGCGCCCTTCCTGGGCGAGACGCTCGGCCTCATCGGAGTTAAAGACGACTTCGCCCGACGCAGCGCCCGGCGAGGCGGGCAGGCCCGTCAGCAAAAGATCACGCGGCGCATCCGGGTCGAGCGTCGGGTGCAAAAGCTGATCAAGGGAATGAGCGTCAACGCGCATCACCGCCTCGTCTTCGGAAATCAGGCCGTCATTGCACATGTCGACGGCGATCTTGAGCGCGGCTTTCGCCGTGCGCTTGCCGTTCCGGGTCTGCAGCATCCAGAGCTTTTTGTCCTGGATGGTGAACTCGATGTCCTGCATGTCGCGGTAGTGATTTTCGAGCTTGTCGAAGACGGCGATCAGTTCCTCGTAAGCGGCCGGCATCGCCTCTTCTAAAGACGGCGCGGTTTCGCCCATCGCTTCCTTGGCGCGGAGCGTCAGGGGCTGCGGCGTTCGGATGCCGGCGACCACGTCTTCCCCTTGCGCGTTGATCAGAAACTCGCCGTAATATTCGTTCTCGCCGGTCGACGGATCGCGCGTGAAGGCGACGCCGGTCGCCGACGTCTCGCCCATATTGCCGAACACCATCGCTTGCACGTTGACCGCCGTGCCCCAGCTTTCCGGAATGTTGTGAAGGCGGCGATAGGTGTTCGCCCGGTCGTTGCGCCACGAGGAAAAGACGGCGCCGATAGCGCCCCATAATTGTTCCTGCGGGTCCTGCGGGAACGGCTTGCCCCAGCCGGCTTCAACGACTTTCTTGTAGCCGTCAATAATCCGGCGCCAGTCATTCGCCGACAATTCCGTGTCCAGAAGAAAGTCGTTTTCTTCCTTGTAGGTTTCGAGAATTTCCTCGAATTCGTGATGCTCGACCCCGAGGACGACATCGGAATACATCTGGATGAAACGGCGGTAGCTGTCGAAAGCAAATCGTTCGTCGCCGGCGAGCGCGGCAAGGCCGGCGACCGTTTCATCGTTGAGCCCGAGATTGAGCACCGTATCCATCATGCCGGGCATGGACGCCCGGGCGCCGGACCGCACCGACACAAGCAGCGGCTTTTCCGCGTCGCCGAAGCGGCGGTCGACGGCGGCGCCGATTTTTTCCAGCGCCGCATCCACCTGGCTCTTGAGCCCGTCGGGAAAGTTCCGGTCGTTGTCGTAGAACGCCGTGCAGACCTCGGTCGTGATCGTAAAGCCCGGCGGCACCGGCAGGCCGAGACTCGCCATCTCTGCGAGATTGGCGCCCTTGCCGCCCAGCAGATTTTTCATCGACGCTTCGCCCTCGGAGGCGCCGGCGCCGAAACTGTAAACCCATTTCTCGCCCGCCATGTTTCCTCGCTCGCATCGATTATCCGGCGGCGGACGCAACTCCTCATGCGCCCCCCGTCATTTTGGCGGGTTGGGCATAGGGCGCCGGCGGACCTGCGCCAAGATGGAAAATGCCGCATCTGCGAACTAAACTCGGCGGTTTTTTCCAGTTTTCCACAAGCGCGCCCGCTCGACACCGGCGCCCCCCATGTTACGGTGCTTTGAGGGGCGTCCGGACGCGGGCGCCGCGAACGGGCAGCGGCCAGAATGGCGGCGGGCGGGGGATATGGCGGGGCGACCAGCCGTTCAGAGAGCGATTGCATGCGCGGGCGGCTTGCTCACGGCCATGACGGCTGCTCCGGCCCACGCTCAGGACAGTCTCAACATCTCCATCAGCGACCTGCCCGCCATCGGCGCGGTCGGCGCGGTCATCGTCATCATGAGCGTCCTCGTGGGGTCGATCCTGACCTCCAGCCGCCTACGCGGATCGTCGCTTTTCAACCGGCTGTTCATTGTCGTCGCTGTTTCGTCCGGCTTTTTCAGCGCCGTCAGCTCCGCCATCGGCTTTGCGCTGATCACGTCCCAGGAAAACGAGGACTTCCTGCGCAACACGATCTTGCCGCCCGCCTTCGGCTATTTCGTTTTCTTTCTGGCGGTGGCGATCTGGGTCGGCGGCGCGGAACTTGTCCGCCACCGCGACTGGTTCCGCGACATGGCCAGCGGCGCGGCCAGCGACATGGCGTTCTTTTTTGAGCGCATGCTGAAGCTGTTTGTCGTCATTCCGGTCCTCGGAATTATTCTTTTTTTCGTCTCGACCTGGACGACAGTGGTCGGCATGGGCGGCGTCGACGCCGTGCGTCACACCTATCTTTACGAAATCGACCGCCTGCAGGGGGAATGCGCCGGCATCACGAGCTACCGACAGCGAGACTTCCTGTTCCTGCAGGACTTGCGACTCTCCGTGCGCGATCTGAGCCGCGTTGCGCGCAATGAGCGGGAATCGGGCGCCCAATCCGGCGCCGCCGGCGACGGCGCGGTGTCGGACTATTTCGATGGCCTGGCGGAGTGGTATGTATCGCTTGGCGAAAACGTCGCGGAGATCATCGAGGGCGACGACCCCTCCGGCGCCGATCCTTACGATCCGGCCATTTGCGCTGATCGCGTCGATGCGTTGAAGACGCTGCTAAGCCGCAACGCCCATAACAATTACGATCTCTGGGCGCGCGAATTTGAAACAGACTTCAACGCCTTCGCCAGCATTCTCAATCGCTGGCGCCAGGACCGGCGCATCGAGGATTTCGTCGACGCGCAGCTTGATAATTTTTATCGGGCCAATCCGAAACCGATCGGCGCGCGCATGAGCGAGGCCCAGCGCAACGCCATCGACCGCTACGCCGACGACGTCGAATCAGCGCTCGGCTCGCTGGTGCGCAGCCAGAAACTCGCCAAGCCGCCGGTGCCGATCAAATCCTACGCCGAGCTCTATCCGGCGCGCGGTCTCGAAATCTTTGACGAGGTCTTTTCGCCGCCCGAAGACCCCGTCGAAGAAGAACGCGTCTCGCGGCGCATCGAGGTCGTGAAGGCGGAATTCATCCCGAGTCTTTCAACCATCACCCCGCGCGACGCGGTGTTAAAAAACGCCAATATCTTTTCCGACATCTGGGCTCTCGCCTTCGCCTGGGACTATGCGGCCTATGTTTTGATGCTCGCCTATCTCTTCTTCCCGAGCGCGGAACGGGCCGCCGGCTTTAAGGATACGCCGGTTCCGGAGCGACGATCGATGATCGCGCGCGTTTTCGGCCTCGGCCGCCGGCGCGGGAAGACGGACGGTGTTGCATTGCTTTAATGTGAATTTGCATTAATCCTTACACGTATTTTATTTGAATTTTATCGACGCGGGGCCGATGTGTTGTCTCGCGCATCGTTAAGACAACATGCGCGGACGATCCGAGGGGATGCCGACAAGCCGCAGGCATGGCGGCGCGTTTTATTTCGTAACCCTCGAAAGGAACTCACTATGTCTCGACGCCTTATCGCCCTCGCCGCCTCGGCGGGGTTCGTTTCCTTCGCCGCCTACGCGGCCGACTTTGACGCCCTCGACGGCGACGGCTCCGGCGGGCTTTCCTATGCGGAAATTCAGGCCGCCGCGGCCAGCGTCACCGCGGAAGAATTCGCCGCCGCCGATGTCGACGGCTCCGGCGAACTGTCGCGAGCGGAATTCGAAGCCTGGAGATCCGCAAGCGCGGAACCGAGGGAGTAATCAGCCTTCGAGCTTTGAAAAATCAGCGACCCTTGCTGTCGCGGCGATCAATCGCCTAAGCAGCGCCAGACGGTTGGCGCGGAGCGCCTCATCCTCCGCGTTGACCGTCACATTTTCGAAAAACGCGTCAAGCGGCGCGCGCAAGGCGCTGAGCGCCGCCATGGCGCCTTCAAAGTCTTCCGCGGCGACTGCCTTCTCCGCTTTCGCCTCAGCGGTTTCGAGCGCGGCGAACAGGGCTTTTTCTTCCCGCTGATCAAAAGCGGCTTTGTCGATGGACAGATCCTTCGGCAGCGCGCCCTTTTTGTCTTCCGCCTTCAGAATATTCGCCGCGCGCTTGTAGGCGGCTGCGAGATTTTCACCGTCATCGGTTTTGAGGAAGGCTTCGAGCGCCTCGAGCTTGGCGACGATGAGAACGAGGTCGTCCTGCAAGTTGTCATCAGCATCGGTCAGCACAGCGTCAATGTGATCGTGGCGGTGGCCTTTATCGCGGAGATAGACTTTCAGGCGATCGTGGAAGAACGCGAGTAGGTCCGGAATATACGTCTCTGGGCCTGGCCCTTGTAGCCCCTCCTCTCTTTTGGCGAGGATGGTATCGGCTTTGCCGAGAATTTTTCTTAGCGAGAAATTTTTCGACTGTTTAACGAGTATTTGTATAACGCCTAGCGCCGCTCTTCTTAGCGCGAACGGATCACTCGAACCCGTCGGCTTTTTGTCAATTGCCCAGAACGCCGTAAGCGTGTCGATCTTGTCGGCGAGCGCCACGGCGATGCTGACAGGCGCGGTCGGAACGTCGTCGTCCTGCCCCACAGGTTTATAGTGATCGCGAATGGCGTCTGCGATCTCTTCGGACTCGCCTTCTGCAAGCGCATAATACCTACCCATCACGCCTTGTAGTTCAGGAAACTCGTATACCATACCTGTAACAAGGTCAGCTTTCGCTAATAAGGCGGCAGACTTCGCTTTGTGAGAAAGTGAACGAGCGAAACCAAGTTCTTCTCCGATTTCAATACTCAATTCACCGATACGGCGTACTTTTCCGCCAACGGAGTCGTCTTCACCGGCACCTGCGAAAAAAGTCAGTTCGCTGAGTCGGTCGTTGTTTTCCGAAAGTTTTTTCTTCAAGTCCTGGTTATATAAGTACCAGCCATCGGAAAGCCGCGCCGTTAGCACGCGTTCATACCCTTCGCGCATGGCGGCCCCGCCGTCATGCGCTTCGATATTGGCGACGCAGACAAACCGGTTGGCGAGGCGACCCGTCTTCGGATCTCGGACAGAAAAATATTTCTGGTGCCCGCGCATGGAGGCGGTCAGCACTTCGTCGGGCAGTTTCAAAAACTTCTCGTCAAACGATCCCATCAGCGCCACGGGCCATTCGGCGAGGCCGGCGACTTCACTGAGGAGGCCCGGATCGTCCACAAGCTCCAGCCCCTGCGCCTTGCACAGGGTTGCGGCGTCGGCGGCGATGATCTCCTTGCGTTCCTCCGCATCGAGAATGACTTTCGCCTCACGCAGTTTCGCCGCGTAGTCGTCAAAGCTCCGCGTCTGGATTGCGCCCGGCGCCATGAAGCGATGGCCCTCGGTTTCGTCGCCCGCCGCAATGCCGGCGACATCAAACGCAACGGGCTCGCCGTCAAAGACGCAGAGAATACGATGCAGCGGCCGCACCCAGCGCAGATCGCCGTCCGACCAGCGCATGGATTTCGGCCAGGAAAACCCGCGAATAATGTCCGGGACGGATTCCGCGATGACGGACGCCGTGTCGCGGCCTTTCTGCTCGATCACCGCGACATAAAACTCGCCTTTTTTGTCCGACCGCGTCTCGCACTGATCGAGGGAGGAAAGCCCCGCCGATTTCAGGAAGCCGGCGACGGCTTTTTCCGGCGCGCCGACGCGCGGGCCCTTTTTCTCCTCGCGCCGGTCCGGCTGTCGCGCCGGCAAGCCGGCTGCGACGCAGACCAGACGCCGGGGGCCGGCAAAGCCCTTGACGCCTTCCGGCATGAACCCCGCGTCGAGCAGCGCCTTGTTGACGGCGCGCGCAAGGTCGTCCGCGGCGCGGGCCTGCATCCGCGCGGGGATTTCCTCGGAGAAAAGTTCCAGCAAAAGCTCAGACATGAGCGCGGGTTCTAGAAGGCGTCCCGCGTCGCCGCAATAGGCGTTCGCGCGTCAGAGCATATGGTGGCTTCGGGTGCAGAGGAGGAAATCGCCCGGGCCCTGTTTGCGGTCCCTTCCATCATGCGGCTGATAAAATGCGAGATCACGAAAGATCAACCGGCTCCAGCGGCGTGAAGAGATCGTTCGCCCCTTCGACCTTCGCAATCGCCGTGTAATCGCAGACGGCGCCGAAGCGCTCCCACATGGCGGCGACCGCCGGGTTTTCGTGGGCCTCAGCGATGGCGTCTTCCGATTTCCAGCGGAACACCTCAACGATGGTCCCGTCCTTGGCGCGGCCGGCGAGCGACGGGCCGCCGCCAACCAACCCTTCCGCGCGCAAGGTCGGGAGATGCGTCTTCATCTCCGCCAGCAGTTCCTTTTCCTTGCCGCGTTTCGGCCGGTAGCAGGCGATCACCATGACTTCAGACATAGCCCATGCTCCTTCATTTTCTGACGCAGGCGTCAAGACCGTCCCGGCGCACCTGATCCATCCGTTTACGGACGGTGACGACGCGGCCGCGCACATAAGGGCCCGGCGGATTGACGCGCCATTTATGCGGGTTCGGCAGGACCGACGCCAACAGCGCCGCCTCTTGTTTGTTGAGATCGCGCGCCGCTTTCCCGAACCGCGCCCTGGCGGCGGCCTCGGCGCCGAACAGCCCGTCGCCCCATTCGGCCACGTTGAGATAGACCTCCATAACGCGGCGTTTCGGCCAGAAGGTTTCAATTAGCGTCGTCATCCACGCTTCGACGCCCTTGCGCGCCCAGCCGCCGCCATTCCACAGAAAGGCGTTCTTCGCCGTCTGCTGCGAGATGGTCGAGGCGCCGCGCAGGCGTTTGCCGTTTTCCGCCTCATTCATCGCCTCTTCGATAGCTTTGAAATCAATGCCGTTGTGAAGGCAGAAACGCGTGTCTTCCGCGGCGATCACGGCGGTAACGAGATTGGGCGATATCTGTTCGAGCGGCGTCCAGGGATGCAGGATGACGTCGCCGGATAGTTTCCGTTGCAGCATGGTCAGCGTGCCCGGCGGCGCGATAACGCGATAGGCGCCGGCCCAGACGACAGAAAGCGCAATGACGCCGACGCCGGCCAACGCCATCCCGCGCGTGACAATCGTCAGCCGGTCGAGCGTCGAACGCTCGGACCAGCCTTTCCTGGTTCGTTTTTTCTTCGGCGCGCGCACCATGCGCCGAAGCTAACCATAAATTTTGCAGCGCGTCTTTATTTCATTGCGGCAAGGATTATGGCGGCGAGCAGCCAGCCGACCAGCAGGTGCGACGCATCGATCAAAAACAGATCAATGGAGTGCGCCGGCGTATAGGCGAGACCGTAAAGCGCCATGGTCAGCCCGAACGCCGCCCAGACGAGCAGCGTCTTTTGCACAGCGTCGCCGATCGACTGAACATTGGCCCACTGCAACACCTTGCCGATGCCGATGACCGTCAACAGTGAAATGAGCACGCCAACCGCCATCCATCCGGGACTCGACCCTTCAAAGTCCGCTTCCGTGTGGCCGGCCGCCGCCATCCACACGTCCATGAACAGAACGCCGTACCAGAGAAACCCGACCAAATAGAATGCAAGCGTCGCAAGAATCAGCGGCAGCAATTTGATACCGAACACTTTGGGCATGATTTATCTCCCGTGGCTGATGGCGCGATTTTATCGCAACGGGCGCGCCGTGAAAAGCAACGTAGCCGGATATTCCGTCAACGAAATATTACTGGAAACAAAACGGGATTAGCCGTTGTGCGCCGCAAAACGCGGCTTTGCGCGGGGCGTCAAAGTAGGTCAGTCCGTATAACCTGCGAGCCGTCCGTCGATCACATACTCAAGGATCCTGACGACCTCCGCCGGAGTTTCGGTAACGGCGAGCGCCGCGGCGTCGATTTCTTTGAGGGCGTGCTGGTGATCGGCCCCGTGCATCACTACGAGCGGCTTGCCGAGCGCCGCCGCAACGCCGGCGTCAAACGCCGCATTCCATTGCTTGTACTTCTCGCCAAAGCGGACAACGACAATGTCGGCCCGGCGAATAAGCGTTGACGTGCGAATGGCGTTGATCTTTGCGCCCTTGTGGTCATGCCAGAACTTGTCGTCTTCGGCCCCGAGGATTGCGACCCCGCAATCATCGGAAGCGGCGTGGTCCGTGACGGGCGACGTGAATGATACGTCGAGACCGGCGCGCGTCGCGCCCGCAGCAATCTCTTCGCGCCAGTCGGTGTGGATTTCACCGGATAGATAAACGGTCCAACTCATCTTTTCGATCCATGTTTGCGTTCAAGCGATGCGTCACGCCTCTGCGTAGTCAACGACGCCGGCGCCGTCGGTCTGCCCCTGCGGGCTGTCGAGCCAGGCTTTGCAACAGCTTTGCGCCAGGGCGCGCACGCGGAGGATATAGGACTGGCGCTCGGCAACCGAGATCACACCGCGCGCATCGAGAAGATTGAAGATATGCGAGGCCTTGACGCATTGCTCGTAGGCCGGCAGCGGATAAGCCGTCCCGGCCTTTTCGCCGGCTTCAAGGATAGCGGCGCAGGCGGCTTCGGCCTCCTTGAACTGCCGGAACAACACGTCCGTGTCGGCGATTTCAAAATTATAGGCCGACTGTTCCACCTCATTCTGGTGGAACACGTCGCCATAGGTGAAGGGCGCTCCGTCGGGCTTGGCGCCGCCATAAACAAGGTCGAACCCGTTATCGACCCCTTGCA
This sequence comes from Hyphococcus sp., assembly GCA_028284345.1. Classification (GTDB taxonomy): domain Bacteria; phylum Pseudomonadota; class Alphaproteobacteria; order Caulobacterales; family Parvularculaceae; genus Hyphococcus. The sequence continues at coordinate 104,083 of JANQRY010000010.1, forward strand.
CATACATGGCGAGGCGTTCGAGCCCGTAGGTGATTTCGCCGGTGACGGGCTTGCAGTCGAAGCCGCCCACCTGCTGGAAATAGGTGAACTGCGTCACCTCCATGCCGTCGCACCAGACTTCCCAGCCGAGCCCCCAGGCGCCCAGCGTCGGGCTTTCCCAGTCGTCCTCGACAAAACGTATGTCGTGTACGGAGCGGTCGACCCCGATGGCGTCGAGAGAGCCGAGATAAAGCGCCTGAATGTTCTCCGGCGACGGTTTCAGAACCACCTGAAACTGATAATAATGCTGGAAGCGGTTTGGGTTAGCGCCGTAGCGCCCGTCCGTCGGGCGCCGGCAGGGCTGCACATAGGCCGCGTTCCACGGTTTGGGGCCGAGCGAGCGCAGCGTCGTCGCCGGGTGAAACGTTCCCGCCCCCATTTCCATGTCATAAGGTTGCAGGATGACGCAGCCATTCGCCGCCCAGTAATTCTGCAGCGTGAGAATCAAATCCTGAAACGTTTTGGCCGGCGCGTTTTTCATGGGTCTCTGATCGTGCTGAAAACGCGCCGGACGCTAGGGGCGCCGCCGGAACGGGTCAAGCCTTGCGCGTCCGTCGGCGCCTTCGCCGAATTGTCAGCTTAACGCCGCCATGGCCTCAACGATGCGCGCCGATTCCCGGACCGGCGGCGGCACGTTGAGCGCGTCCTGATAAAACCGCAGGGCCGCGCCTCGCTCGCCCGCAAGCTCCGCAATCACGGCCTTGCCCACGAGCGCTTCGTAATTATCCGGCGCATATTCGAGGAGGCGCGACAGAATCGATTCCGCTTCCATCGCATCGCCCCTCGCGCCGGCGCATAAGCCGACGTCAACCATGGCGCCGAGGGCCCAGGCGTCGGTCTGCAACGTCGCTTCGGCGTTGTTGCAATAGGCGGGCGTCAGCGACTTGCCGAGGAGCGTGTCGATGCGCCCGGCGAAATCCCGCTCGACCTTTACCGCCAGCGACTGGCTAGGCCGCAGGGTCGGCGTGCCGACGGCCACGGATTCTTCAATGGGCTGCACTTTCGCCAGGATCGGCGGCGACAATCGCTCCGGCGCGGCCAGTCTGGCGAATACGGTCAGACGTTCGCCGGCGGTTTCCCTTAAGGCCGGCGCGGCGGCGATGGTCTGAGGCCTGACCGCCGCCGCGGCGACGATGTTGTCGGGTTTGGTTGTTTCCCGGATCGGGGGCGGCGCCGCTGCGACCGTCTCCGGTTGCTCGGCCTCGACCTCGCCCGGATCCTGAAAATAAAGATCGAGACAGGCCGCTTCGCGCCCGCCGACATTGCAAGGGACAGCGTCCATCTCCGTCAGCGCTCCGTCATAGCGGACGACCAGCGCCGAGCCGCCGCTCATGACAATGGAGTCGAGGCGCAGGGCGCGCGTGCCCGCATCGGAAATATCGAGTTCAAACGCATCGGCCGACCCGGGCAGGAAAAATGCGCCGTCGCCGCGCGGTTCCGGCGCGCATGGTGTTTCGCAAAACAGCGCGATTCGCGTTTGCAAACCGCGCTCGCCCACGCGAATATCCGTGATCAGAGGTTGCGCCGGCGCGTCATCCGTCAGCGCCACCGCGCCGGCGCCGGCGAGCACGAAAAGGCTCGCCCCCAGCGCGGCCGAAACGAATATGCGGGAATGCCGAATCATCTGCGCGTCGCCCGTTTAAAGCCGTAGCGTTAATCATCTTCAGAGTCGGAGGGCGCGGTCAACGCAATCGGCCGGCCTGTTGAGAAAAAGAAAACGCGCCCCGAAAGGCGCGTTTTCCTTACCCGAACAGCCTTCGCGATCAGTAGTTTCGATAGCTCCGGCGGCTGCCCGCCTTGATATAGGGATAGCCGTAAGCATCGTAGCAAAGCAGGGCCACTTCCGTGTAGCGGCCGCGGCGCCGGCTCTTCGACACGACCTGACAGTCGCCGATATAGCTCGCCCTGAACAGTTCATAGCCGAAGCTCACCACGAACCAGCCAATCGGATCGTAGCCAGGGTTGTAGTAAAACCGACCATGGGGGCCGTAATAACCATGCGCGTAACGGCCTCTGCCGTAACGGTGCGCCCGCCGGTGGCGACGATCATAGCGACGGTGATCCCGGTGATAACCATAGCGCCTATGGTCGCGCCGATGATCGTAACGGCGATGGTCCCGTCGGTGATCATAGCGGCGGTGGTCGCGACGGTGATCGTAGCGCCGGTGATCGCGCCGATGATCATAGCGGCGGTGGTCCCGTCGGTGATCATAGCGGCGATGATCGCGACGGTGGTCAGCGCGACGGTGATCGCGGCGATGGTCCGCCCGCCGGTGGTCCCGACGATTGTCGTAGCGCCGGTGCTCCCGGCGGTGTTCCGAACGCCGCTCGCCGCGGCGCCCTTCGGCCCGCGGTTGGCGATGGTGCACTTCGCCCCGGCGGCCGTCGCGGCCGCCGCGATGATTGTGGTCGCGTCGCCGATCGCCGCGTTCGCCGCCGCGCCGGTCGCCGCGTCGTTCCCCACGACGGTCGCCGCGGTCGCGCTCGTCGAGCATGGCGATCTGGATCGTTTCGGAAAATTCGGGCGTCGTCTTCGCGCCCGATGTGGATGACGATGTCTCCGCCGCAGACGCAGCGCCAGCCATCGCCGATAAACTGATACTGAGGACCGCGCCAAAGGCGGCCCGCCTTATGTCCATCAAGGGCATTCGCTTCTCCTTGAAGTTAAGCGAGGCCCCCTTGCGCCCGCGATGATTGTGCGCCCGATGATTAATGTCCGTCAATGATTCGGAGACAATTAGTTACGCACAAATGCGCGATAATTCCTTGAAATATGGCGAAAACGCGGCGAATGTGGCGCGACTATGGCGCTCATGCTGCGTATACGGACAAATGGGGCGGAAATGCGGCGACGCGAGAATGGTGATGATGCGAATCTCCATATGCTGTTCGCGCAATGAACGGTCCGCCCTTCACATTTCTGGAATTCTTCGCCGGCGGCGGCATGGCGCAGCTGGGACTTGGGGAAAACTGGCGCTGCCTGTTCGCTAACGACGTCGACCCCTCAAAATGCGTGGCCTATCGCGAAAATTTCGGCGGCGACGTCTTGATCGAGGGGTCGATCGCCGATTTGGGCGTCGACGACCTGCCGCGCGCACGCGCCGATCTCGCCTGGGCGTCGTTTCCCTGTCAGGACCTTTCGCTCGCGGGCGCCCGGGGCGGCATGGGCGCCGCGCGAAGCGGCCTTTTCTTTGAGTTCTGGCGGCTGATCGAAGCGCTGCAGGCAAGGTCGCAGGCGCCGCGGATCATCGTTCTTGAAAACGTGCCCGGCCTCCTCACCTCAAATGGCGGCCGCGATTTCGAGCGTGTTGTGCGTTTGCTGCAGGGCGCCGGGTATGACGCGGCCGCAGGCGTTCTCGACGCCGCGGCGTTTGCCCCGCAGTCGCGCCAACGCTTGTTCATTGTCGGCTTTGCGCAATCGCTAGCGGGCGAGGTTCGGCGCAACCTTGCAAAAGCCGAAGACGCCCCCGCGCTGCCCATGATGGAAGGCTGGGGCGCGGCGCATTTGCCGACGCCGCGGACGCGGCGCAATGTTCATCTCGACGATATTATCGACTGGCTGCATCCGGACTGGGACAGCGACGCAAAAACCAATACGCTGATGGCGCAGATGACAACGCTTCAGCGCAATCGACTGGATGCAATCTTGGAAAGCGGCGCGCGCCGCGCCGGAGCCGGCTTTCGGCGCACGCGCCGCGAGCATGGCAATGCGGTGCAGCGGTTCGAAGCGCGCTTCGACGGGCTCGCCGGATGTCTGCGCACGCCGGCCGGCGGTTCCTCGCGTCAGGTCCTGATTGCTGTCGAACACGGCGTCGTCAGAACGCGGCTGATGTCGCCGCGCGAGGCCGCGCGCCTGATGGGCCTGCCGGAAGACTATAAGCTGCCCGAGCGCGCCAATGCGGCGCTCAAACTGTGCGGCGACGGCGTTTGCGTCCCGGTCGTGCGCTGGCTGGCGGAGAACATTCTGGAGCCGGCGCTCGCACCCGTCCGCGCGGACGCGGCGTAATGGCCGCCAAATCCACGGACGTTTTCTCGCCGGAAAAGCGCTCGGCTGTCATGCGGGCCGTTAAATCGAAAGACACGAAGCCGGAATTGCGCCTGCGCCGCGCACTGCACGCGCTTGGATTTCGCTACCGGCTGAATGTGAAAGACCTGCCAGGCAAACCGGACCTCGTCTTTCCACGGCACAAGACGATCCTGTTCGTACACGGCTGCTTCTGGCACGGGCATGACTGCAAGCGCGGACGCCGGGTGCCGAAATCAAATGCCGATTACTGGCGCGAAAAAATCCGGAAGAACCGCATGCGCGACCGGAAAAACAAAAAAGCGCTCGAAGCCCTCGGCTGGCGCGTCATCACCGTGTGGGAGTGCGAGATCCCCACTCTCGACCCGGGGACGCTGCCGATCGTCAAGGACTGACTACTCTCGGTAAGCGGCGTGAACAGCGTGTCCGTGCGCTTCGGCGCCGATCACCGCCGCCGCTTCCGGCGTCATTTCAAGGATCGACTTGGTGCGCTCCTGCGCCGACAGGTTCGTGCAGCGCTGAGAGAAGCGCTTCACGGGATTGCCGTCATCGTCGAGAATCTCAAACAGATAGGTCGATTTCGTCATGTCTTTTACCACTCAACTTTTCGTCATGCAGGCCGGCCCATCGCCGGATTGCCGATGCTTTTTCATCGCGGCCGAATTCGGCCAAAATGTGGCGTATTTCAATATGTTACGCCGGATTAACCGGCAATTTTATTCAAATTGCCAAGGCCGGCGCCTGACGCGTGTTCATCTTTACACGGATGGTGCGCGGAACCCTTGATCGAACCGCCCGCGACGCCTACCTGTCGCCCACAACGAGCGCTATGAGAGCAGACCTGCCCGATGACGCAAGACAACATCGCGATCGGCCATAATTCTAACAATGACGGCGGACGCTATTGGGCGGAGGTTCCGGGCGGCTCGGCGGAGCTGACCTACACGAACCGCGGCGACGACGTCATCATCATCGACCACACCTATGTGCCGCCGGCCGCGCGCGGCAAAAACGTCGCGCAGCGCCTTGTAGAACGCGCCGTCGCGGATGCGCGGGCGCGGAACGTGAAAATCGTTCCGCAATGCCCTTACGTGGCCAAATTATTTAAAGTCCGCGCGGACCTTGACGAGCGCCGCGCGGATTGAGTTTGCCGTCAAGCTGATTTTTCCGTTGCGATCCAGGCGTCGACCCGACGCTCAAGCACTGCAAGCGGCATGGCGCCGCCGCCGAGCACGATATCGTGAAAGGCGCGAATATCGAAATCATCGCCCAGTTCCGCTTCGGCCTTCGCCCGCAGCGCCTGGATCTTCAGCATACCCACCTTATAGGATGTGGCCTGGCCCGGCAGCACGATATAGCGCTGGACCTCCGACTTGATCTGGCCGGCCGCCGCCGGCGAATTTGCGGTGAAGTAGTCAATCGCCTCCTGCTCGGTCCAGCCTTTTGCGTGCAGGCCCGTATCGACCACGAGGCGGATGGCGCGCCAGATCTCCGTCGTCAGGCGTCCGAAATCGGAATAGGGATCTTCATAGGCGCCCATTTCTTTCGCCAGCAATTCCGAATAAAGCGCCCAGCCTTCGCCATAGGCGGTGAAGCTTGCCTGATTGCGAAATTCCGGCAGGCCCTCCACTTCCTGCGCAATCGAGTTCTGCATGTGATGGCCCGGATTGCCTTCGTGATAGGCGATCACTTCAAGCTGCGGGATCGGCATCGACTTCATGTCGGAAAGGTGGGCGTAGAAAATGCCCGGGCGCGATCCGTCCGGCGTGCCCGGAAAATAGTGCTGCGCGCCGCCGTCCCGCTCGCGAAACGCCTCGACCCGTTTGACCACGAGATCCGCCTTGGGCAGCAGGCCGAAATAATCCGCCAGCCGGGTGTTGAGGAACTCGAGATGGTCGCGGGCGGCCTGAAGGTAGGCTTCGCGGCCATCGTCGGTATTCGGATAATAGAACTGGTCGTCCTCGCGCACGAAGGTGAAAAAGTCCTGGAGCGTTCCTTCAAAGCCGACGGTTTCCTTGATGGCTTCCATCTCGACGCGAATGCGGGCGACTTCCGACAGGCCGAGGTCATGAACCTCTTCGGCGGTCATATTGGTCGTGGTCGATGCGGCGAGCCGTTCCTTGTAGTAGGCCTCGCCGTCGGGCAAGGAACCGACGCCGGTCGCAATTTCCGGCGCATTGGCGATGTCTTCGTCGACCCATGCGATCAACGCGTCATAGGCGGGTTTGAAATCGTTGATCAGCGCGTTGCGGGCGGCCTCCCGCATCTCTTCGGCGGTCGCCTCGTCGATGTTGCCCGCATCGACCAGCGTCGCGATCTTGCGGTTGGCGTCGCCCCATAAGGGCGACTCGCCTTCTTCATCGAACGGCGCGCCGGTAATCAGCGCCTGCGATTGCTTTTTCACGCCTTCATAGGCGAAGCGCGGCGCATGGACGCCTTCGCCAGCGGCGAGTTGCGCGCGCTCAAGCGCCTGATCGACGGCCCGGGAGATCTCGCTGATGCGCGTTACATAGGCGCGCATATCGTCCGCCGTTCCCACTTTGTGAAAATTGATCATGAAGTTCGGCAGGAACGAATGCGGGCCGCTCATCTGGTGGAAGACATAGCCGCGCCGCCAGAACGGACGCGCCGCTTCTTCCTGTTCAAGCTGATAGAGCCAGATGTCGTAGGAGATCTTCGCTTCCGGCGTAAGCAGATCGTAGTCGATGGTCTCTTTGAGGTCGGCCGCGGCGGCCCGGCGCCATTCGAGCTGCGCCTCGGACGCGGCTTCTGAAAAATCGTCGATCTCCGCGTAATTGTCCTTGCGGCCGAGGAAGGTTTTGAAGATCGGACTGAAATCGAGTTCCTCTTCCCAGCGCGCGGCGAACCATTGGTTGAGGCGTTCCGTTTCCGCTTCGATCGCTTCGGCGGTTAGCGCGGCGGGCGCTTCCTGCGCCGCGTTCTGCGTCGGCGTCGCGGCGTTCTCGCCGCAGGCGGTCAATGCGGTCGCGCCCAGCAGCGCCAGCAGGATGGAGTTTTTCATGTTGGCCCTCACTATTGATTGTGAATCCCGAAAATTTGCGCCGACCCTACCGGACGCGGCGGCGCGAACAAGTTCGGTTTATCGCAAAATAACAGCGGCGAATGGCCGATTATCGTCCGTTCGCCGCTTATTTAGCAGGGAATAAATGAAGCGGCGCTAGAACGCCTCCGCCGGCAGCGCCATCATTGTGTCAGCGCCGGTTTTGATCTTCTCCAGATGCGCCGCGCCTTCAGGCAGAATGCGTTCGACGAAGTACTGACCGGTGATCAGCTTGTTGGCGTAAAAGTCGCCCTCGCCTTTCTTCTCGATAGCGGATTTCGCGCTCATGGCCCAGGCGTATGCGAGACAGTTCAGGGCGAAGAGATTGAGATAATCCATCGACCCGGCGCCGGCATGGTTGAAGTTCTGCATGGCGTTGGCGGCGAGCCATTGCGTCGCCTCCTCGGTGCGTTCTTTCGCAAGCTTCAGCCCGTCGAGAAACGGCGCCAGTTCCTCATTGCCCTGATTATCGGCGATGAATTCGTCGATCTCCGCGAAGAAACTCTGCCAGGCGCGCCCGCCGTCCTTCATCAGCTTGCGGCCGACAAGGTCGAGCGCCTGAATGCCGTTGGCGCCTTCATAGATCAGCGCGATGCGCGCGTCGCGCACGAACTGCTCCATCCCCCATTCCTGGATGTAGCCATGCCCGCCCAACACCTGCTGCGCATTGGTGGCGTGCCAGTAGCCTTTCTCCGTCAGATAGGATTTGAGGATCGGCGTCATCAGGCCCATGTAATCTTCGGCCTTCTGACGGGTTTCCTCGTCTTCGGCCTTTTCCTGCAAATCGCCGTGCAGCGCCGTCCAGTAGATCCAGGCACGCGCGCCCTCGGTGAAGGCCCGCTGATCCATCAGCATACGGCGGACATCCGGGTGGACGATGATGGGGTCGGCCGGTTTGTCAGGTTCTGCGGGACCGGTGAGCGCGCGCCCCTGCAACCGGTCTTTCGCGTAGGCCGCGCCGTTCTGATACGAGACGTCGGAAATCGCCATCCCTTGCATGGCGACGCCGAGGCGGGCCTCGTTCATCATCGTGAACATGGCCTTGAGGCCCTTGTTCTCCTCGCCGAGGAGATAGCCGGTCGCCTCGTCATAATTCATGACGCAAGTCGAATTGGCGTGAATGCCCATCTTCTCTTCAAGCGAGCCGCAGGAAACGCCGTTGCGCGTCCCCAGCGAGCCGTCCTCGTTGACGAGGAACTTCGGCACGATGAAGAGGGAAATGCCCTTGGTGCCTTCCGGCGCCCCTTCGATACGCGCCAGCACAAGGTGAATGATGTTCTCGGTAAGATCGTGTTCGCCGGAGGAAATGAAAATCTTCTGGCCGCTGATCTTGTAGGAGCCGTCGCCGGCGGGAACCGCCTTCGACTTCAACAGCCCGAGATCGGTGCCGCAATGGGGCTCGGTCAGGTTCATGGTGCCGCCCCAGTCGCCGGCGACCATTTTCGGCAGCCATTTCGATTTCTGATCGTCCGTCCCGTGGGCGTGGATCGCATTCGCCGCCCCGCGCGAAAGACCCGGATACATGGCGAAGGCCATGTTCGCCGCCGACATTATCTCGCTGACGGCGAGGCCAAGGACATGGGGCAGACCCTGGCCCCCATAGTCGGGATCGAAGGAAAGCCCCTGCCAGCCGCCTTCGCGATAGGCGTTGTAGGCTTCGGGCATCCCGGTCGGCGTCGTTACCGATCCGTCGTCATGGCGGGTGCAGCCTTCCTGGTCGCCAGTTTGATTTATGGGATGCAGAACATTCGCAGCGAGCTTGCCGCCTTCTTCAAGGATGGCGTCAAGAAGCTCTTCGGAGACTTCTGAAAACCCTGGCAAATTCGAATATTTGGAAATCTGCAGAACATCGTTCAGCACAAATTTCATGTCATTGGTCGGCGCTTCATACTGGGTCATGGGCGTTCCTTAATTCGAACCTCTCGGCCGGACTGTCTGTCGCGCATTATGTAGGGTCGCTGATTAGAATACGCACCCTAGGGGACTGCGGCTCAATAACGCCAAGGCCCCGAATCCGGCAATATGGCGAACTGCAATCCGCCCCCGCGCCGCCCCGAATCACGGGCTTTTGCCCGGCGCCGGCTATTTTTCCTCATATGAGCCAAAAACGGCGCAGAGGGTCGCGAATCGCCGTTAACGTTTTGTTGACGTGCGTGGCGGGGAGACTGGAGACGTCTTTGCCGCCTCAACCAAAGCAGCGTAACGCAAAGCCCATGGGCGGCGAGTAGGCCGGCATGGCGCCGAGAAGATCAAATAAGGCGGAGGTTTCCGCGAAAAACCGGTGACAGCGATGAAGTCAAATGCGCCCTGGAGCGTCAAAGGCATTGAAAGAGACGCTCGCGAAACGGCGAAAGAGGCGGCCAAGCGCGAAGGCATGACGGTCGGCGAATGGCTGAACCAGATGATTTACGCCGCCGGCGATCCGGAAAGTTCCGGCGGCCATGTGGAGGGGTTAAAACTCCGCGACGTCGTCACCGCCATCGACCATCTCCACAAACGCATCGCGGACAGTTCCAACGAGACCGGCGGCGCCGTGACCGATCTTTCGCGCAAGATGGGCGATGTCGTCGAGCGCGTGCAACGCCTTGAGCGGACCAAATCTGATGGCGGCGACCGCGAGCGCGTCGATGCGCTGAAAGCGCTTGAAAAAGCGGTCTCGCAAGTGGCGGTCCAGTTCAGCAACGCCCAGAAGACAACGCTTGAACGTCTCGACGCGTCGGAACAAAGCCTTCAGAAGCTGACGGCCCGCATCGACGCCGGCGGCGGCGAGGACGCGTCCGGGGTCGGCTTCCTCAAAGACGCGGTCGACGGCTTGCAAACGCGCATGGCGCGGACCGAACGGCTCGCCAGCGACGCCGCGAAAGGACAAGGCGGCGGCGGTGATCCGGCGTTTGTCGAAAGCACGGGCAACCGGTTGCGCGTCCTTGGCGATGAAATCAAACGCGGCGGCGATCAGATCCGCACGCTCGAAGCGACCATCGCCAAGCTGTCGCAACAGATCGAAGCCGCCGAGCGCCGCAGCGCCGAGGGCGTTCAAAAAACCGCGGAAACGCTTTCCGAACTGCGCGAGAAGTTTTCCGGCGAACAATTCGACGCCGTGAACAAAGACGACATCGCCGCCGTGGTTGCCGACCACACGCGCGACACGATCGACCGCGTCGACGGGTTGCAGGCGTCCTTTGAAAACATGATCGCCCGCCTTGACGCGGCGGCCGGCATTGAGACGCCGACGGACGACGTCGCAGCGAAGGATGTCTTGCCCGCGCAAGCCGACGAGCCGGCGGCGGAGGCTGAGCCGGAAACAGCCCAAGACGACGCGTCAACGGACGACCTCGCCGATCTGGAACTGATCGGCGATGAGCCGGCCGCCGCCGAGGAAACGCCGGCGACGGGCGATGCGGATGATGAGGACGACGATGACGATTTCTTCTCGTTTGCCGATGAAATTGACGCGTCGATAGAAGAAACGCCGGCGTCGGAGCGCGAGGACGGTTTTTCCTTCGAGCTCGACGACGACGAGGCCGACGCGAAGAAAGATCCTGAAGGCGCGGCGATCCTGTCGGAAGTGCAGGATGCGTTTTCCGGGAAAGAACCGCAAATCGACGACGCGCCGTCAAGCGATGCGCAAGCAGACGACGCGCAGACGGACGACGAGCGCGCGACGGACGAAAAAGAAAAAGACTCCGTCGATTCAGAGCTCGACGAATTGCTTGCCGGTCTTGACGACGTCACCGAGACGGAGCCGTCAGAGGCGGTTTCCGACGACCCGCCGCCGGTTGCAGAAACGCCCTCTGCGCCGGAGACGGGCGACGGCGAACAGAGCAAGGAAGATCTGCTGAAGTCGATCCGCCGGAGAGCGCGGGAAGACGCTGCGGCGCGCGCGGCGGCGGCCGAGGAAGGCGCACGGCCGACGCGGCGGAAACTGACCCCGAAACAAAAGGCTATTCTCGCCGCGCGCGCGCGGCGCAAGCGACTCGCCGAGCAAGGCGGCGCGCCAGCGGGCGACGAGGCGCAGAAAGCGGCGGCGAAAGAAGCGCTCGCCGCCGCCGGCGCCCATACGGACGCGCCCGGCGATGAGATCGCCGCAGACGACGCCAGCTCAGAGGACGATGGCGGGAAATTCGCCGCCTTTCGCAACAAGTTTCCGTTTTTCGGCGGGGCGAAGGAAAAAGCCGACGACGAAGACGCGCTTTCCGCCGATCTCAATGAGGACGAGCCGGACGGTGATCGCGAGGCGCTGGAAACGCTGAAATCGACAGCGTCGGCGCGCCCGGTCACGCTTGCCCTCGGCGTCGGCATCTTCCTCGCCGTGGGACTGCTCTTTTTCGTCGTGAAGGACTTTATCTTCCCGCCGCAAGGCAATGAGCCCGCACGCGCGGCGACGGAAACCGCAGAGGCGGACGGCGCCGTCGCCGCAGAGCCGACGCTGGAAGCGCCGGCGCCGCCGGCGATCGATCCGAAAACTCTCTATCGCGACGCCATGACGGGTCTCAATGCGGCCGGCAACGACGCGGAGACGAGCCTCGCTATTGAAAAACTCGAACAGGCCGCGCTCCTCGGGCACCCGCCGGCGCAACTGCAACTGGGCGAACTTTACAAGACCGGCCAGGGCGTCGATCAGGATCTCGCCCAGGCGCGGACCTGGTTCCGGCGCGCCGCCAATGGCGGCAACGTGCTCGCCATGCATCGCGTCGGCGTCATGACGGCGCGCGGCGAAGGCGGGTCGGCCAACACGCCGGAGGCCATCGGCTGGTTTGAACAGGCCGGCAATCGCGGGCTCGTCGATTCCCAGTACAATCTCGGCGCCATCTATCATCCGAGCGGCGAAGGCGAGCCGGCGCCGGGCGGCATTCAGGACGCCGGCAAGGCCTATTACTGGTACTCGCTTGCGTCGCAAAACGGCGACGAACAGGCGAGTCCCCTCGCCGCCGGCGTCGGCGCGGGCCTGAGCGAGACCCAGCGCGGCGAACTCGACGACGCCATCGCCGCCTGGACGGCGCTGCCCGCCGATGTCGAGGCGAATACCCTCGCCAGCGCGGGATAGGCGAACCGCCTCGCTTGCGCGACGCATGACGCAGCCTATAAGCGGAATGCCCAAGCGGCGTTCCACAGGCTAGCGCGTCCTATGCAGATCTATCTCCCAATAGCGGAGATCACCGTTGATCCGTTTGTCATCGTTTTTCTCGGGGCGGCGGTCGGCTTTCTATCGGGCATGTTCGGCGTCGGCGGCGGTTTCCTGATGACGCCGCTGCTGATTTTTTACGGCGTCCCGCCAGCGGTCGCCGTGGGCACCGAAGCCTCGCAAATCGTCGCCTCTTCCGTATCGGGCGTCCTCGCTCATTTGCGCCGCAAGACGGTCGATCTGCACATTGGCGGTTTTCTCGTCGCCGGCGGCGGCGCCGGCGCTGTGGTCGGCATTTTCATTTTTCGGTACTTTCGCGAAATCGGCCAGATCGAGGTTTTCATCTCCATCGCCTATGTGGTTTTTCTGGGCGCCATCGGTCTGTTAATGCTGATGGAGTCCTTGCGCGCGCTCCTGCGCGAACCGACGGCAAAACGCACGCGCCGCAAACACCGCAGCGCCGAATGGATGGCGGTGATGCCCTTCGCCACGCGGTTCCGGCGCTCCGGTCTCTATATCAGCCCGATCCCGCCGATCGTTCTCGGCTTTCTGGTCGGCATGCTTGCATCGATCATGGGCGTCGGCGGCGGCTTCATCATGGTGCCGGCGATGCTCTACATTCTCAACATGCCGACCAATGTGGTCGTCGGCACGTCGCTGTTTCAGATCATTTTCGTCACCGCCATCGCCACCGTGCTGCACGCGGCGGCGAACCAGACTGTCGACATTCTTCTCGCCCTGATGCTGCTGACCGGCGGCGTCATCGGCGCCCAGATCGGCGCCCGGGCCGGTCGCCGATTGAAGGGCGAGCAACTGCGCGCCCTGCTAGCACTGATCGTGCTCGCTGTCTGCGCGCGGCTCTTTTTCGATCTCGCCCTGCCGCCGGACGCGCTTTTTGTCGTGGAGCCGACGTCATGAGAAGGTTCGCGATCATGCTCGCCGCCTTGCTATGCGTCGGAACGGCGCGGGGCGCGGACATCGCCGTCGCGCTCACCGACGATCGCGTCGAGGTCGACGCCGATTTCTCCGGCGCGGACCTCACCCTGTTCGGCGCCGTCACAGGAGTGGAAGACGACGCCGACGCCTTTGACATTATCGCCGTCATCACCGGACCGAGCGGGGACTTCAATGTGCGCCCGCTGGAGCAGCGCGGCATTATCTGGCTGCCCGGCGACCCCGCGATCATAAAAGACGCCCCGCGCTTTTACGCCAGCAGCGCAACCCGGCCGATCAACGACATCGCGCCCCTGCCCGATCAGGCGCAATTCGAACTTGGGGTCGACAATATCGCCGCCGTTGATCTTTATGCGGATGGCGACGCCGCCCACCCCTTTAACGCCGCGTTTCTCGACGCCCAGGAAACAGACGGACACTATCAAGATCGCGTCGGCGGCGTTTCGTTCGTCAAGGGCGCGCTGTTCACGATCAGCGCCGCCCTGCCGGCGAGCACGCCAGTGGGCGACTATGCCGTCGCCGTCTATCTTTATCGCGACGGCGTCATGATCGACAGCGACACAGCCGAATTGCGGGTCAACAAGGTCGGGCTGGAACGGCGGATTTACGACCTCGCCCACCAGCGTCCCGTGCTCTATGGTCTCCTCTGCGTCGCCGTGTCGCTGTTGGCGGGGTGGATTGCGGGGCTTGCGTTTCGCAAATCATAAGAGGTTGCGTTTCATTCGCTTTTTCCAAGGGAGATCGTCATGAGCGAAGCAGGCAACGACATCCGAACCGGGCAATCCGGCCTACCCCAGGCGGCCGCGGTGCTCGCCTATGCCGGCGCGCTTCCCCCCATTGTCGCCGCGCTCCTGATCTGGTTGCGCCCGGCCGATCTCGGCGCCGGCGCCACGCAGCTGATGCTCGTTTACGGCGGCGCGCTCATCGTCTTTTTCGGCGGCGTCCGCTGGGGCGTCGCGGTCTTGCGTCCCGGCGGGCCCAGTTTCTTCAGCCTGCTCGGCGGCGTCGTTCCGCTGCTGATGGCGTTTCCGGTGTTTCTGCTCGACGACGTCTTCACGCGCTTTCTCATCGTCATCATCGCCCTGCCCCTTCTCCTGTGGGACGATTTGCGCGCCACGCGGCGCGGATCGGGCGCGCCGGACTGGTATCTCGGCGTGCGCACGCCGCTCACCATTTTGATGAGTATTTCGTTTCTGCTGGCGTTTTTAAAAACGCTCGCCGCGTGATTGACCGCGCGCGCCCGTGACGCAGGAAGCCCTTGACGGGCTGACGATTACGCTCGACCCGACGGCGCAGCGCCTTCTCGCCGGCGCCATCATGATCATGATGTTCGCCATCGCGCTGGGGCTGAAACCGGACCACTTCCGTTTTCTGAAGCGCGCGCCGAAATTTTTCTTTGGCGGCCTCGCGGCGCAGATCATCGCTTTACCCGCCGTCACTCTTGCGCTGGCGTCGGTCATGAACCCGGCGCCGTCCGTCGCGCTCGGCATGATCGTCGTCGCCGCCTGCCCCGGCGGCAATGTCTCAAACTTCATGAGCTGGGCCGCCCGCGGCGACGTCGCCTACTCCGTATCGCTTACCGCCGGGTCGAGCGTGATCGCCGCCCTTTGGACGCCGGCGGCGATCCTCTTCTGGTCGGGACTTTATCCGCCCACGGCGGATCTGTTAGACGCCATCGCATTCAGCCGCGCAGCATTTGTGACGCAAACGACGCTGATGCTCGCCGCCCCCCTCGCCGCCGGCATGGCCGCGGCGCACTGGCGTCCGGCGCTGGCCGACCGGCTGCGCAAACCGCTGGCGCTCTTCGGCGCCGGCGTCCTCGCCTGGGTGATCATCGCCGGGACAATTGATTTCCTGCCTGTCCTGTTGCCGGCCTGGGCGCTCATTCTGATCCCGGTCGCCTTGCACAATGCGCTCGCCTTTGCGACCGGCGCATTGTCCGGCCGGCTGCTCGGCGCCGCGCCGGACCGGCGACGCGCCTTGACGTTCGAGGTCGGCATTCAGAACGCCGGCCTCGCCGTCGTCTTGCTGCTGGCGCAGATGCAGGGGATCGGCGGCGCGGCCGCCATCGCCGCCGTCTGGGGCGTCTGGCACTTTCTCTCCGGCGGCCTCATGATTTTGCTGTTCCGAATGATCGACCAGCGAAAGGCGACGGCGCGCATAGCGCAGGACATCTAGTAGATGCGGCAATCCTCGCCGCAATCGGAGAGATAGGCGTAAATCCGCGCCGGGAACGCCGCTTCGGCGGCAAGGCTGAACGACGCGAGCGCGATGATCGCCGGCGCCAGCAGCAGCGCCAGAAACGCAAACAAGATGAAGGCGGCCGGGCCGACCACGCCAAAGCCGGCGACGGCCAGCAATCCGATGACGATGGCGGCGGGAATGAAGAACAGAATGAACAGGATGAAAATGACGCCCTGAAGAATGGAAATGAACAACGCACCGGAAATGAGCAGCCGCCAGAAATTCCCCCTTGTCATGGCCCAGGCGTCGCCGAAGGAAATCCGGTTTTCCACCGCAGCGATCGGCAGCACCGGCAACAGCCGCAAGACAATCCAGAGCCAGATCAGGAAAATCCAGATCGCAAGGAGCGCGCCCGGCGCAATGATCAATGCTTTGGCCTGCCCATCGACGACATCCGAGGCGACCGCCGTCAAACCGACGGCGCCGGCGACGAGGGCCGCCATGATCACCGCGGCGAATGCAATGATGATCCCGTAGAGAAACTGCGTCACGAAGAAACGCAATTCACGCGGGCCCAGAGCAAAATAAAAGGGCAGCGTCGGCGGTTCGAAATAGGCAAATGTCGACGCCCGTATCACCGCCACGTAGACGCACGACAAAATCAGCATCGCGACCAGCGGCATGATCGTCCACAGCGCGATATAGCCGGCGAGAAACCCGCCATTCTCGAACGCCGTTTCAAGTGCGTCCTCCGGATCGGATGCCGTGAAATCAACTCCGCCCGCCAGCAAGGCGAACGAACCGCCATAGAGCAGAAGAACGATCAGGATCGGCAGCCAGGCGATGCGGATCACCATGCCGATCCGTTCGAACCCAAACAGCACCGCCTCAAGCGGCGGGCGCATAATCGGCGTTTTCATGATGTGTGACCCCGCCCAAATCTTCCCCAAGGCGAAATCAAAAGACGCCGCCGACGGCTTGTCAACGCGCCTCGGAAAAGCCGCCATAAACAGGAGATTATCGCGCGGCGCCGCAGCCGCACAGGACGCGCGCCGGCGACAAATGCGCAACGCCGTTTCGGCCCCGCGGAGGAACAACGACCTCGTCTATTATCGTTTCTTCGATGCAACCATGAACGGTTGTCTTGCGCGCCGTGAACGGAAGGTCATTTTGTGCGCGTCTTTATGGATACGTCCGGCGCCACCCGCGCGCAGCGCTTGAGAAAGCGCAGTTCAGGTGTTTCCATCGCCTTGTTCCGGCGCGCAAAGGTCTTTAGAAATCGGCGCAAAACAATAAGGAAACGCTGAAAGCGCCATGCCGGTTATCGACTCCAAAATTGACACGCGTTCGGACGGCTTCGCCGCCAACAAGGCGGCCATGGAAAAGGCCGTAGCGGAGATGCGCGCCCGCGCCGACATTATCGCGGCGGGCGGCGGCGAGCGATATAATGAGCGCCACAAGAAACGCGGCAAGCTGCTCGTGCGCGAACGCATCGCGCGCCTTCTTGATCCGGGCGCCCCGTTTCTGGAAATCGGTCAGTTCGCGGCCTGGGACATGTATTCGGGTGACGTCCATGCGGCGGGAATCGTTTCGGGGATCGGGCGCATCGCCGGCGTTGAATGCGCCATCGTCGCCAACGACCCGACCGTCAAAGGGGGCACCTATCACCCGATGACGGTGAAAAAACACCTGCGCATGCAGGAGATCGCCCTCGAAAACCGGCTGCCTTGCGTTTATCTCGTTGAATCCGGCGGCGCCTTCCTGCCCATGCAAGATGAAGTCTTTCCTGATAAGGACGATTTCGGCCGCATCTTTTTCAACCAGGCGCAGATGTCGTCCAGGGCCATCCCGCAAATCGCCGTCGTGCACGGCAGTTGCACGGCGGGCGGCGCCTATGTGCCGGCGATGTCCGACGAAGCGGTCATCGTCAAGAAACAGGGCACGATCTTCCTCGGCGGCCCGCCCCTCGTCAAAGCCGCGACCGGCGAGGTTGTGTCGGCCGAAGACCTTGGCGGCGGCGACACCCATACGCGCATCTCCGGCGTCGCCGATCATCTGGCCGAAGACGACGACCACGCCCTGGGGCTCGCGCGCCGGATTGTTTCCAGACTGAACTGGGAGAAACTCGGCAAGGTGACGACGACAGAACCGACGCCGCCCGCCTATGACGGGGAAGAGCTATACGGCGTCGTCGAAACCGACGGGCGCAAGCCTTACGACGCGCGGGAAATTATCGCGCGCATCATTGACGGGTCCGACTTCGACGAGTTCAAACCGCTTTACGGATCGACGCTTGTTACGGGCTTTGCGCGGCTCTACGGCTTTCCCGTCGGCATTCTCGCCAATAACGGCATCCTGTTTTCCGAAAGCGCCAAGAAAGGCGCGCATTTCATTGAGCTTTGCTGTCAGCGAAAAATCCCGCTGGTCTTTCTGCAAAACATCACCGGCTTCATGGTCGGGCGCGCCGCGGAAGAAGGCGGCATCGCCAAGGACGGGGCCAAACTCGTCACCGCCGTCGCCACGGCCGGCGTGTCGAAATTTACCGTCGTTGTCGGCGGCTCCTACGGCGCGGGCAATTACGGCATGTGCGGGCGCGCCTATGGCCCCCGCTTCATGTTCATGTGGCCCAATGCGCGCATCTCCGTCATGGGCGGCGAACAGGCGGCGAGCGTCCTCGCCACCGTCAAACGCGACGGCCTGAAACAAGGCGAGAACTGGTCGGCGGACGAAGAAGAAGCATTCAAAAACGACGTGCGCGCCAATTACGAAAAACAGGGCTCGCCCTATTACTCGTCGGCCCGGCTCTGGGATGACGGCGTTATCGACCCGGCGCAGACGCGCGACGTACTGGGTCTCTGCCTGTCCGCCTCGCTGAACGCGCCCGTCGAGGCGACGCGCTTTGGCGTATTCCGGATGTAGCGCCCGCCATGTCGCTTTCGACCCTGGGGACTGATCGCTGATGTTCAAGAAAATCCTCATCGCCAATCGCGGAGAAATCGCCGTTCGGGTGGCGCAAACAGCGCGAAAGATGGGCGTTAAAACGGTTGCGGTCTATTCCGAGGCCGACGCCTCGGCGCCCCATGTGAAAGCGTGCGACGAGGCGGTGCTGATCGGCCCGGCGGCGGCGGCGGAAAGCTATCTGCGCGCCGAAAAAATTATCGACGCCTGCAACCGCACGGGCGCTGAAGCGGTCCATCCGGGATACGGGTTTCTGTCCGAAAACGCGGAGTTCGCCGACGCCCTCGACAAGGCCGGGATTGTTTTCATCGGCCCGACGGCTAAAACCATCCGCGCCATGGGATCAAAATCCGCCGCCAAGGACCTCATGGAAGCGGCCGGCGTGCCGACGACGCCCGGTTATCAGGGCGAGGATCAGTCCGTCAAAACGTTCAAAAGAGAAGCCGCGCGCATCGGCTATCCGGTGCTACTCAAAGCGACCGCCGGCGGCGGCGGCAAGGGCATGCGCATGGTCGAGCGCGAGGACGACCTCGAAGACGCGCTGAAATCGGCGCAACGGGAAGCAAAGTCCGCCTTCGGCGACGATCGCTTCCTGATCGAGAAATATATCGCCCGCGCACGCCATGTGGAAGTCCAGATCTTCGGCGACGGCGCCGGCAATGTGGTTCACCTGTTCGAACGAGACTGCTCCGTACAGAGACGGCACCAGAAGGTGATTGAAGAAGCGCCGGCGCCGGCTATGCCTGCGAAAATCCGTAAAAAGCTTCTGCAAGCAGGCGTCGATGCGGGCAAAGCGGTCGACTATCGCGGCGCCGGCACGGTCGAGTTCCTCTATGATGGCGGCGACAATGTCTATTTCATGGAGATGAACACCCGCCTTCAGGTCGAGCATCCCGTATCGGAAATGATCACCGGGCTCGACTTCGTTGAGTGGCAGTTGCGCATCGCCGCCGGCGAGGGACTGCCGCTCCCGCAGGAAGAGATTAAGGAAAACGGCTGGGCGTTCGAAGCGCGGCTCTATGCGGAAAACCCTGCGCAGAATTTCGCGCCGTCGATCGGAACGCTGACGACGCTGCGCCTTCCCGAAGCAGGCGCCCGCATCGATTCCGGCGTCGCCGAGGGGCAGGATATCACGCCCTATTACGATCCGATGATCGCGAAAATCATCACCCACGGCGCGACCCGCGACGCCGCCCTCGCCCAACTGCGCGCAGCGCTCAGCGAAACGCGCGTCGCCGGCCTCGAAACCAACGCCGCATTCCTCCACGCCATTGCCAGTCATGACACCTTTATCAAGGGCGATGTTTCAACGCGGCTTATCGACGACCATGCGGACGCGCTACATGGAAAAGAGCCCGCAGGGCTAAAAGTCTGGGCCGCGGCGCTGATCGAGCTGCACACCCGCGCGCGCAAGGGCGGACGCGATCCGTGGGACGCGGCCGTCGGCTTCAGGCTGAACCGCCCGCCGCGCGCGGTTTACTGGATCACGCTCAACGACAAGCCGGCCCTGGCGACGCTCCATGGGGAGAACGACCATATCGCCGTCGCCATCGAACCCAACGCCGGGGCCGCGGCGCGACGCGCGGGCGACGAATCAAACGCGAACGTGGAGTTTTCATTCCGGAGCGAGGCCCTCGGCGACGGCGCTTATGCGTTGCGCGTCAACGACGAACAGATCGTCGCCCATGTAGCGCGCCATCTCAGTGGGTTGCGCGTATGGATCGGCGCCGCGCACTGGGACGTCGCTCTGCCCGATCCGCTCGCTGGCGTATCGGCCCATCATTCCAGCGAAGGCACGCTGACCGCGCCGATGCCCGGCGTCGTCACCATCTTGTCAGCAAAGCCCGGCGACGCGGTCGACGCCGGCGCGCCGCTCCTCATCATGGAAGCGATGAAAATGGAACACGCCGTCAAAGCGCCCTTTGACGGCGTGATCAAGGCGTACAAATTCAAACCCGGCGACCAGGTCAAGGACGGCGACCTGCTCGTCGAATTTGAAGAGACCGTTTAGGCGGCCTTTGCGCCCGCCGCGCCGAGCGCATCGGCGATCTTTTCGATGTGACGCACATCGGTGCCGCAGCATCCGCCAAAAATCGTCAGCGTCGGCAATAAGCGCCGCAATGCCGCATAGTCCTCGCCAAGCTGATCGGGATCGCCATCGTCAAGGGTTTCGGCGGCGTCGAGTTCCGCATGGGAACATGTGGACGCATTGGCGCGAATGGCGCGCAACCGCGAAAGCCACGGACCGCGCTCGCGCAGCACATGCTCAAAATGCGTTGGATGGGCGCAGTTGATCATATAATAGGCCGGCGCCTTCCTCGCTTCGAAATCCGTTTCCATGACAGCCTCGCCGAGCGGCTGGCCCGTGGGCAGCCGGCCGTCGGTTTCGACCGTGAACGATACGACCGCCGGCATGTCCGCGCGGGCGGCCGCATTTACGAACCCGATCGCTTCAGGCGCGTTGGTCATGGTCATCGCCGTCACAAGATCGGCGGCGGTGTCGGCGAAAACGCCGACCTGCCAGGCGTGATAGGTTTCCGCGTCGTCAATGGTCATCAGGTCGCCCGGATCGTAGCCGTCGCCGCGCGGACCGACATTGCCGGAAATGACAAACGGTTTGTCGAGGCGGACGGCGTTTGAAACCTCCGACAGGAATTCAACGGCGTCGCGATTCGCCCCCGCCAGCGCGTCCGGCGTGTATCCGATCTTCGCGCCCCAGTCGGGGCTCGCCCGCCAGGTCGGCGTCTCAAAGACAACGCCGCGATTGTGCCGGCGCGCCGCCTCGGCATGCGCGCGATAGAAATCGAACATCGCCTTACGCCCGATCTCGTCGCGAAGAAGCACGATGGACGCAAATTCCGGCAGGTCGAAACCCTTGTTGAAAATGAGGTCGGTCTCAAGGCCGCTGTCGGTCAGGAACAGATCGCGGCCCAGCTGCGGCAGGTTTTTTCTATAGCGCGCCATGGGGGTCTCCTTTGCATTGGGCGGCAGGAGATAGGCGCGCGCGGGCAAGGCTTTTACCGCCCAATGGCGCCCCGCGCCCCTCACTTTGGTCAGGGGCGCGGGACGCGCCGGTCCGGTCAGAGACGGTCCGGATAAACGGGCTGAATATCGACCGGCAGGTCGGTTAGCGAGGCGATCACGGCCTCGGCATTGGCGTCGAGCCTCGCGTATTTGTCGAGGAATGCTTTCGCCGCATCATAATCGCCGTCGCCCTGCACGATCACGACGTCGCGGGTGAGATCGGAAATCGCCTGTTCAAGCGCGGCGAAATCGAGCCGGAATTTCTGTTCCGCGTCGTCCCATGCAAACGCGCCGACTTCCTTGAAATAGGAATACTGGAAAGCCGCGCCCTTGCCATGGGCTGCGTTTGTGCCAAAGCGCATGGCGCGGAAGAGACCGACGAAATAAGTGGCGAGGAAATTCTCCTTCTCCGCTGCGGGCATGTCGCCGCGCTCCATCATGAAGAGGACGTTGTAGGCGCCCATGACATCCGCCTTGCCTTCCTCAACGCCCGTATAAAGCTCCTTGAGTTCGGCGCTGACGGTCGTTTCCGCGCCGTCTTTGACGATCGTGCCCGGTCCGAGACTGTGGGCGAGTTCGTGAAACAGGGTCTGGCCGGCCATGTATTTTTTCATCAAGAGCGGCGCCTGATCGGCGACAAGGACGTATTCCGCCATCGGTCCCAGGATACGGTCGAATTTCGCGCCGAGGACGTTGTTGAGGATGACTTTCTTCGCGCCCTTCGCTTCGCGCACGCGCTCGTCATTGGGAAGATTGAATGCAATCGTCTGGACGCCCGGCACATTGTCGCCGCCGCCATGAACCTGATCAGCAACGACAATGGGCGATTCAAATCCGCGGCGAAAGTTTTTGTAGGACTCCTCCACCGGCAGGTTCGCTTCCATATCGCGCAGGAAGTCCTTGTATTTGGCGAGCGCAGCGGACTCTTCCGGGCTCTTGATCGTGATAAACGCCTCGAACGCGGTTTTGTAGCCGAAGAGATTGTCCGTATAGACCTCATAAGGGCCAATCGCCGCCTCGATCGGACCGTCGAGATCCATCCATGCGATTTCGGACTCGTAGTAATCGTCGGACAGAAACGCGTCAGCGCGGAGATTAAGGAATGTCTTCAGCGATTCGTTTGACGTCAGTTCCGCCGCGTCGCGCATCAACGCCGCCGCGGGCTCCAGCCATTCGCGATAGTGTTCCGCGTAGGGAATCGCCACGAGACCGTCGCCGTCGCGGCGGATCACCGTATAGCCGCTGCGAAAGGCGTCTTCATCTTCCGGATGCGCGGCGATCCAGTCTTCGAATTCCTGCTTCGTTATATCGGCCGGATAGAACGCGGCGCCGTCCGGCATCGGCGTCGACCCGTAAAAGGGCGCATTGTTATCGAGCATGTCCCAGGGGCCGAAATGCAGGTCAAAGAGCTGCAAAAGGAGGTCCTTGTTGGCGAGATCGCCGGCGGCGATCTCAGCGCGCCATTCGGGGTTCATTTCCGAGCGCTGCCGGCTGTAAATCTCCGACATGTAATTGCCCACTTGATTGAGCGTGTTCACGACGGCGCGCTCTTCCTCGGTCAGAAAGGAAGCATCGACATCCATATCGACGACGGCGAACTGCGCGCGCATGCGTTCAAGATCCGCGCTTGTCGCGACGCTGGCGGGCCCCGCATCAGCGGGCTGCGCTTCCGCGCCGGCGTCAGGCGCGGCGGGCGTTTCCTCAGCCTTCTCTCCAGAGCAGGCGGCGGCGAGCGTCATGAACAAAGCGAAGGTGATTTTCTTCATTGGTTTCTCCCGAAACACCCTGACGAATATTGACGAGCGGCGCCGAAACGCCTGATTTGTCGGGGACATTACCGCGTCGCGCCGCGCCCATAAAGGCCGCCATAAATCCGCCTTGCGCTGAATTTATGCTTCACGGTAATGGAAATGATGGCCGTTTGTCGCGTTCGCCTGAGGGGACTTTGCATGAAACGACTATTCGCCGGGATTGCGTCGCTCTGCGCCGCCTGTTCCTCCGCCAGCGCGCAATCGAATGATTTCGCCGTCTGGCTCGACAGCTTTCGCGCCGAGGCGTCCGCCGCCGGGATCAGCGAAGCGGTGCTCGACGAAGCGTTCACGGGCGTCACCGTCAATGAGCGCGTCTTCGAACTCAACGACAACCAGCCGGAGTTTACCCGCGCCATCTGGGACTATCTGGATACGGCCGTATCCGACAGAAACATCGCCGACGGCCGCGCGGCGCTCGCGGAAAACCGCATTGCGCTCTCCCTGATCGACGAGGCTTACGGCGTCGACGCGGAAACCATTGTCGCTATCTGGGGACTTGAGTCCGCATACGGAAGGATTCTCGGCGACTATGACGCCATTCAGGCGCTGGCGACGCTGGGCTTTGAGGGCCGGCGCACAGCCTATGGCCGGTCGCAATTGATCGGCGCGTTGAAAATCATCCAGAACGGCTACGCCGCGCGCAGCGAGCTGAAAGGCTCCTGGGCCGGCGCCATGGGGCATACGCAGTTTATTCCGACGACCTATCTCGCCTATGCGGTCGATCATGACGGCGACGGCCGGCGCAATATCTGGTCCGACCTTGGCGACGTCTTCGCTTCCACCGCAAACTATCTCTCCGTCTCCGGCTATCGCGCCGATGAGGGCTGGGGTGTCGAGACGCGCCTGCCGGGCGGCTTCGACTACGCCCTCGCCGGCGTGTCGGTCAAAAAGCCCATTGTCGAGTGGGTCTCGCTGGGCGTTGAGGGGGTTCGCGGCGACCTGCTCGCGGCATTCGATCCCAATCTGCGCGCCCGGCTCATCGTGCCGGCCGGTGCCCGCGGGCCGGCGTTTCTGGTCTTCGAGAATTTCGAGGCGATCCTCAAATACAACCGCTCAACGTCTTACGCGCTGGCGGTGGCCATGCTGTCGGACGAGATCGCCGGGCGCGACGGCCGGGCGGCGACGCTGTGGCCCCGGGAGGACCGTCCGCTGAGCCTCGACGAGCGCAAGGCGCTGCAGCGGGCCCTGGCCGATCGCGGTTATGATCCGGGCCCCGTGGACGGGATTGTGGGGGCCGGAACCCGGGCCGCCTTGAGGAAATGGCAGAAAGACGCCGGCCGGCCGGCCGACGGCTACGCCTCGGCGGCGGTGCTTGAGGCGCTGCGTCAATAATATTTTCGCCGACCCCTTGCTGCACTGCACAAAATCACCTATGTGCCGTCTATGCTGCGCTGCACAATTTTCCGGCGCAGCTCGGATTTTTGCAAACGGGAGACCATCATGGCGACTGCAACACCGACGAAGAAGGCCCCGGCGAAGAAAGCTGCGGCGAAGACCGACGACAAAGCCTTTGAGACCGCGGACGCGTTCGCGGAAAACGCCCAGGAGTATTTCTCCGAATTCGTGACGAAAATGTCCGATGCGGCCGAAGACCTGCGCGAGCAAACGGAAGAGTTCGCCGAAGACGTGCGCGCGCGCCTTGAAACCCAGCAAAAACTGGCCGCTGACGTCAACGCGGAAATCGTTGAAGCGGCGAAATCGGAAGTTTCCGACGCCGTTCAGTTCGCCAGCGACCTCGGCAAAGCGAAGACCTTCGCCGACGCCCTCGAAGTCCAGCAGGCTTACTGGACGAACCTGTTCGAAACGCGCGTTTCGCGCACGCAGGACCTGACCGCAAAATCGGTCGATGCGGCGAAAGACGCGTTCGCGCCGTTCAAAGGCGATCTGCCGACGGCGTTCGATATGTCGGCCATTGAGAAGTTTTTCCGTTTCCCGGCGAAAGCCTAAGGGACGCGACATTTTCGTTGCTTGCGGCTAATCAGAGGCCGTGAGCAAACGCATCGACTATGCAGAACTGGACTGGGGCGCCCCGAACCAATCGGACGGGGCGCCCCGGTCCTTTTCTTTTGACGACGTCTATTTTTCCGGCGACGGCCCGGCGGAAAGCCGGCACGTGTTCCTTGCCGGCAATGGCCTGCCCGGGCGCTTTGACGGCGCGGAGCGCTTTGCGATCGGCGAACTCGGCTTCGGCACGGGGCTCAATTTTCTGACCGCATGGGCCGCATGGGCCGAAATCGAAAAGCCCGCCGGCGCGCGCCTGCATTTCCTGTCGGTGGAAAAGTTTCCGCTTGCGATTGACGACATGGAACGCGCCCACGCCGCCTGGCCCGAATTCGCGGCGAAGTCGGCGCAGTTGCGCAAGGCCCTGCCGCCGGCTTTTCCCGGCGTCTACCATATCGAGATCGCCGACGACGTATCGCTGACGCTCCTTTATGGCGACGCGTTGCCCGTCTTGCAGAAGGCCGAAGCCTCCGTCGACGCCTGGTTCCTTGACGGATTTTCGCCAGCGAAAAACCCGGCGATGTGGCGCCCGGAATTGATGCGGGAACTGGCGCGACTGTCGGCGCCCGACGCGACGCTGGCGACCTTTACTGTCGCCGGCGCCGTCCGCCGCGCGCTGACCGACGCTGGCTTCGCGCTGGAGAAACGCGCCGGTTACGGGCGCAAGCGGGACATGCTGTGCGGGCGCATAGAGCAACCGCCGGCCCATGCCGGACGGCGCGCGCCGTGGTTCGACACGGGGCCCGCCGCGCCCCTCGACCGATCGGCGCGCATCGCCGTCATCGGCGCGGGGATCGCCGGCGCGTCCCTCGCCCGCGCCCTGCGGCGCGCCGGATATGCCCCCGTGATCTATGATGCCAATGGCCCCGCCAGCGGCGCCTCCGGCAACCCTGCGGGGCTCATCATGCCGCGACTTGACGTCGGCGATACGCCCGCCGGCCGGTTCCATGCCGCCGCCTATCTTCATACCATTCGCTTACTGAGGGATCTGCCCGATGGGGTTTTTAACCCGTGCGGCGTCCGGCGTCTCGCCTCATCGGACAAAGAGAAAACGCGCCAGGAACGGTTGCTCGAAGCCGGCGCCCTTCCCGATGGATGGATGACCGCAGGCGAAAACAGTCTGGACTTTCCGCAAGGCGGCGTTGTCGATCCGGCCGCCTTCGTGCGCGCCCTGATTGGCGAGACGCGAATGATCGGAAAAGAGGTTTTTGAGGTCGCCCCCGCAGGCGGGGGCTGGCGCGTGGAGACGAGTGCTGGCGCAGACGACTACGACGCCGTTATCTTCGCCAATGCGCTTGACGCATTGCGTTTTGTGCAACTGCGCGGACTTCCCCTTTCCGGCTCGGCGGGACAGATCGATCTTTTCCCGGACGCGGCCGCGCCCGAAACCGCTTACGCCTTCGGACCCTATGCGGCGCCCGCGCCCGGCGGCGGCATGGTTGTAGGCGCGACGTATGCGCCGGTGGCGATCGGCGCGATCCCGCGCTTTTCCCCGGAAGCGACGGCGACGAATATCGCGGCAATCGCCAGGACGGCGCCGGCCCTCGCCCGCGGCCTCGATCCGGCGGCGTCCCGCCCTCGCGTCTCGGTCCGCTGCACGACGCCGGACCGCCTCCCGGTTGCGGGGCCCGTTCCCGACTGGGGCTTTTACGCCGGCGCCTATGACGGGCTGCGGACCGGCCTCAAGATCGACTACCCAAGCGCCCAGACCCTCGCCGGCCTTTTCGTTCTGACCGGGCTCGGCTCGCGGGGCCTCGTCACGGCGCCGCTTTGCGCCGCCATGATCGCCGCGGAGATTGCCGGCGCGCCGACGCCCGTCGAGGCCGACATCGCCGAGGCGCTGCACCCGGCGCGGTTCGCCATCCGTGATCTCAAACGCAGTCGATAGGTTGCGGGGCCCGGCGCGCCCGCGCTATTCGGGACGCAAACAAAACAAGGGACGCGCCATGAAGGAAACGCCCTACGGCCCCGTCTATGACAATGTTCTGGAAGGCATCGGCAAGACGCCGGTCGTTAAGGTCTCGAATATCGAAACGGGACCGTGCGACCTCTTTCTGAAACTGGAATCCAACAACCCCGGCGGTTCAATCAAGGACCGCATCGGCGTCGCCATGATCGAGGCGGCGGAAAAGGAAGGCAAGCTGAAACCTGGCGGCACGATTATCGAAGCGACCGCCGGCAACACCGGCCTGGCCCTTGCGCTCGTCGCCGCGCAGAAGGGTTACAAAACCATCATTGTCGTGCCCGACAAGATGGCGCAGGAAAAAATCTTCCACCTGAAGGCCCTCGGCGCCGATGTGCGCCTCACCCGCTCCGACGTCGGCAAGGGGCATCCGGAATATTATCAGGACATGGCCGAACGGATCGCCGAGGAAACCGGCGCCTTTTACGTCAACCAGTTCGGCAACGCCGCGAACCCGAAGGCCCATCTGGACTCCACGGGCCCGGAAATCCTCGGCCAGCTCGACGGCAAGGTCGACGCCATCATCTGCGGCGTCGGTTCGGCGGGGACGATTACGGGGCTGTCGCGCTTCTACAAGAAAAATTCTCCGAATACGGAGATCATTCTCGCCGACCCCGAGGGCTCGATCCTCACCGACTATGTGAACACCGGCAAGATCCCCAACACGCTTGGCTCATGGCTCGTTGAAGGCATCGGCGAAGACTTCATTCCGGACATCGCCGACCTTTCCCACGTCAAGAAAGCCTACGCCATCTCCGACAAGGAAAGCTTCGAGGCCGCGCGGGACCTGCTCAAAAAAGAAGGCATTCTCGGCGGATCGTCATCGGGCACCATTCTCGCCGCAGCGCTCAAATATTGCCGCGAACAGAAAACGCCCAAACGCGTCGTCGCCTTTGTCTGCGATCGCGGCGACAAATATCTGTCGAAGATGTTCAATGACTACTGGATGTATGATCAGGGCTTCCTGAAACGCCCGCCCAAGGGCGACCTCACCGATCTCATCTCGCGCCGGCATTCGGAGCACGCGACCGTGACCGTCAAACCCGACGACACGCTGATGCAGGCCTATGGCAAGATGAAACTCTACGACATCTCGCAATTGCCGGTGCTGAACGGCGACGGCAAGGTGGAAGGGCTGCTCGACGAAGAAGACCTCCTCTTCGCCGTCGTGCGCAATCGCGACAAGTTTCAGGACCCGGTGAAGTCGGCCATGACCTATCGCGTTGAAACGGTTGAGGCGTCACAGGAAATGGAATCGCTATTGCCGATCTTTGCAAAAGGCCACGTCGCCGTCGTGCTCAGCGACGGAAAATTCGAAGGGCTGATCACGCGCACGGATTTGTTGAACTATTTGCGGCTGCAGGTGGCGTAAAAAAATGAACTCTTCCAAATAAGGCGAACATCAATGGAGCCACACGTATATGCCTTTGCCGGCGCTCTAATCGTCGCATTTGTTGCTTTAGTCGGATCGATATTTGTCGCAGAAAGATACATGAATGCGGCAAGAGAAAAGGATAGGAGTGATCGTCTGCTCAATGGAATTGAGCGTCTACTACAATCAGCTCAAGAATGCGCCGAAGCGATCCAGACAAGAGATATTGAAATTGTACAACTTATGAACGATCCCAACCATGTGATTGACAAAGATAAATGCGACTTGAACTTCGTAGCACTGGCAACAATGCAAAAAATATATGCTCCACATTCAAATGCAGAGATGGAGCGTCTCGCGAAGGCATGCCAAGAATACGATAAGCACTGGAAAAGCGCATTTAACGCCGCGGCCATTGATGCAAACCAAAAAAGTGATCGCTTAAGCGAGTTGCAGTCTGCGGCTAAGGAAATGCATACGTGCCTAGGCGCGCTTATGGAGGCTGCAATCGTCGATTTACACGGCAGAGAATTAGTATTCGAACGACCTCCGTCGACTCCAAACTCAGCTTTGTTAAATTAAGTGAAGGACTTAACTCGGGTGAACCTCTACGGCCTCAAAACCTGCGACACATGCCGCAAGGCGAAGAGAGCGCTTGATGCAGCGGGCGCGAACTATGCGTACAAAGACGTGCGTGACGACGGCGTTTCGAAAGCGCAAATCGCGAAATGGGCGAAGGCGGTCGGTTGGGAAAAGCTGCTCAACAAATCCTCGACCACATGGCGCGGGCTTTCCGACAAGGACAAAGACGGCGTGACGGAAAAGAGCGCCGTCGCGCTGATGGCGGAACACCCGACGCTAATCAAACGCCCGGTGATTGAGAGCGGGAAAAGCATCACGGTTGGTTGGTCGAAGGATGTTCAGGCTGCGATTCTTTCGTGACCATCCGCATCCTCGTCGACGCTGACGCCTGTCCGGTCAAGGAAGAGGTCTACAAGGTCGCCTTCCGCACCGGGACGCCGGTGATGATCGTCGCCAACGCGCCGCTCCGCATTCCCGATCACGACCTCATTTCGCGTATTGTCGTGGGCGACGCTATGGATGCGGCGGACGACTGGATCGCGGAGAACGCCGACGCTCGCGCCATTGTCGTCACGGCCGACATCCTGCTCGCCGACCGCGCCTTGAAAGCCAGCGCAGCGGTCATCGCGCCTAACGGCAAGCCCTTTGACGACGCGTCGATCGGCTCAGCGATCGCGACCCGCGCCATCATGAACGATCTGCGCGCCGGCGCGACCGGCGAAAATCTCGGCGGGCCGGCGCCGTTCAGGAAAGAGGACCGGTCGCGCTTTCTGTCGACCCTCGACGAAGCGCTGGTGAAACTGAAACGCGCTTGCAGCTGACGATCCAAATCGCCGCACTTGAAACGGGGCGAGGCAAAACTATCTCTTCATCGTCAGCGGGCTCAGCGTTGACGCCCGTTTGACATTGTTTCGCATGTTCGAAAGCTCACGGAGGCAATGTCATGTTCAAACCCCTTAGCGTTTTTGGTCGACACCGCAACGCGCCGGCGCTGCGCCGCGGCGATGACGCGGATCCCTTTTCTGCGTTTCACCAGGAAATGAACCGCCTGTTCGACGATTTCTTTATCGATTTCCGCGCGCCGTCCTATTTCACCGGCGATAAGGGCGTTCATCGCGGCATCCATATCGACGTCAAGGACGCCGGCAAGGCGTTCGAGCTTGAGGCGGAGCTGCCCGGCGTCGACGAGGACGATATCGACGTGGAGATCAACGACAATCTCCTGACCATCAAGGGCGAGAAAAAGGTCGAGCAGGACGACGATGACGGCGCGCGCCGCGCTTGGTCGTCCTTCCACCGGTCCATGTCGCTGCCCTTCGACGTCGACCCGGACGCGATCGAGGCGACGTTCAAGAACGGCGTCCTGAAACTGCGCCTGCCGAAACCGCCGGAACTGGAGGCGAAAACGCGGAAAATTTCGGTCAATAAGGGCTAGAGCGTTTTGAAGGAAAAGTGGGTACCGGTTTTCCGTCTCAAAACGCGCACTTAAGAATCTAGGGCATTCAACTGAATCATTCTGAAAACAGGATGCCCCTAGGGGTTACGCCTTGCCGCAGGGCGCGCTAACGGTCGGTTAAACCGCAAGCGAGCCTTTCATGACCGACAAGAAAAACCGCCCCGCCTTCGCCACCCGCGTCATCCATGCCGGCCAGGAGCACGACCCGACCACTGGCGCGGTGATGCAGCCGATCTATCAGACTTCAACCTACGCCCAGGAAAGCCCGGGCGTTCACAAGGGCTTTGTTTACGCCCGCGGCGCGAACCCCACGCGTCACGCCTATGAACGCTGCATCGCCGATCTTGAAAACGGAACGCACGGCTTTGCTTTCGCCTCCGGCATGGCAGCGATTTCAACCATGCTGGAACTCCTCCCCGCCGGCTCGAACATCGTCGCCATGGACGATGTCTATGGCGGCACGTTTCGTCTGTTTGAGCGCGTGCGGAAAGACTCAGCGGCGCTGTCCTTCACCTATGTGGATCTGACAAAGCCGCAAAACCTTGATGACGCCATCACCGACAAAACCAAAATGGTCTGGATCGAGACGCCAACCAATCCGCTTTTGAAGATTGTCGACATCGAAGCAGTTTCGAAACTCGCGAAAGCCCGCGGCCTGCTCGTCGGCTGCGACAACACTTTCGCCTCGCCCTATTGCCAGCGACCGCTCGACATGGGCGCCGATATCGTCATGCATTCGGCGACGAAGTATCTCGGCGGCCATTCCGACGTGATCGGCGGCGTGCTCGTCGTTAAGGACGCGGGTCTCGGCGAACGCCTCGCTTTCCTGCAAAACTCCGTCGGCGCCATTCAGGGACCGTTCGATTCCTTTCTCGCGCTTCGAGGCCTCAAAACCCTCGCCCTGCGTCTTGAGCGGTCCTCGCAAAATGCTTTTGCCCTTGCGGAGTGGCTGGAGGCCCATCCCGCCATTTCCAAGGTCAGTTATCCGGGCCTCAAATCCCACCCCGGCCACGCGGTCGCGGCGCGCCAGATGGACGCCTTTGGCGGCATGATCACGATCTTTCTCAAGGGCGGTCTTGAGGCGGCGAAAACCATGCTCGAACGGGTCGATCTCTTCACCCTCGCCGAATCCCTCGGCGGGGTTGAAAGCCTGATCGAGCATCCCGGCGTCATGACCCACGCCTCGATCCCGCCGGAGCGGCGGACCGAGCTTGGCGTCGACGACGCGCTGGTGCGGCTGTCCGTGGGCGTCGAGGCTTTCGACGATCTCAAAGCCGATCTTGAACAGGCGCTTTCCGGGCTTTGATCCGCAAGCGTTGTTGCCGGGCTTGTTCCGGCAATCCAGCCGGTTCTAAGCTGCCCACTCTTCTGGATGCCCGGAACGAGTCCGGGCATGACATCTCCCCGAAACAAACGGACGATCATATTGGCTGACGAAACCGCGCCTTCTCTCGCCGACCGTATCAACGCGGCGCTGACGCCGGTTTCGGACTGGGTGTCGTCCGTCATTTTCTATTCCGTCGATATCTTCGGCGTATCGCTGCCCCTTGTCGTCGTCTGGCTGATGGCGGCGGCGGTCATTCTCACCTTCGCCAATCGCTTCGTGAATATTCGCGGCTTTGCTCATGGCTGGTCGCTGATCTTTAATCCGCAGAAGCATTTCGATTCGCCCGGCGAGATCTCTCACTTTCAGGCCCTGTCGGCGGCGCTTTCCGGCACAGTGGGACTTGGCAATATCGCGTCGGTGCCCGTCGCCGTGGCGCTCGGCGGACCGGGCGCGATTTTCTGGATGATCCTCGCCGGTTTCTTCGGCATGTCGGCGAAGTTCGCCGAGTGCTCCCTCGCGGTGAAATATCGCAAGGTCCTGCCGGACGGGCGCATCCTCGGCGGGCCGATGTACTACATCGAAGACGTCTTTTCGCGCATGGGGCTAAAAACCCTCGGCAAGGCCGCGGCGATCTTTTTCGCCATCATGGCCATGGGCGCCTCGATCAGCATCTTTCAAGTCAACCAGTCCCATGCGCAATTCGCAAACGTCACTGGCGTCTCGGCGCCCGTAACCTACGGCGTTATCATGGCGGTCGGCGTCGCTATCATCATTCTCGGCGGCATCAAGCGCATCGGCGCCGCCATGCGCCTGATCGTGCCGTCCATGGGATTGCTCTATGTGGGGGCGGCGCTGGTCATCCTTACCCTGAATATACCGGCGATCCCGGCGGCGCTTGAGACGATTTTCCAAAGCGCCTTCGGCCTCGACGCCGCCGGCGGCGGCCTTGTCGGCGCGCTCATCAACGGCATGAAGCGGGCGACCTATTCTTCCGAAGCCGGCGTCGGATCAGCGGCGATCGCACACGCGCAGGTGCGCACCAGGGAACCGATGACCGAGGGCTATGTCGCCCTCCTCGAACCCTTCATCGACACGGTCGTCGTCTGTACGCTGACGGGCCTCGTCGTCGTGGTGACGGGCGCTTACGAGCCCTTCCTGTTCAATCCGGACGTCGTGGGCATCGAGATCACATCCGCCGCCTTTGAAAGCGCCTTTGGCTGGTTCCCTTTTGTGCTGCTTGTCGCATCGGTGCTGTTTGCGTTTTCGACCCTTGTGGGCTGGGCGTTCTACGGCGCGCAGGCGGCGGCCTATCTATTCGGGCCGTCGCGCGCGACCGACATTATTTTCAAGCTGACGCTGTGCTTCCTGTTATCGACGGGCGCGGCGGTGTCGCTCTCGGCCATCCTCAACTTCATCGACTCCATGCTGTTCGGCATGGCGATCCCGAATATCATCGCGCTTTATCTGTTGTTGCCGGAACTCCGCCGCGACGTGAAAGCCTACGAGGCGCGCCAGCGCGCGAACGCCTAAACCAACGCCGCGAGTTCCGCGCGCAGTTCGGGAACGCCGTCGCCTTTTTCCGACGATGTGGCGCGCACCACGGGGTGCGCCGCCGGGCGCTTCCTGATCGCCTCTGTTGTTTTCTCGATCAGCGTCGCCAGCGCTGTCGGTTTCACCTTGTCGGTCTTGGTCAGGACAATCTGGTAGTTCACGGCCGCTTCATCGAGCATATCCATGATCTCATGGTCGCTCGATTTCAGCCCGTGACGGGAATCGATGAGGACGCAGACGCGGCGCAACACGGACCGCCCGCGCAAGAAATCCCGCGTCAGGCGGTTCCACGCCTCAGACTCTTTCCGCGAAACTTTCGCATAGCCATAGCCCGGCAAATCGACGAGGCGCAAAACCCCGCCGAGGTTGAAATAATTGATTTCCCGCGTCCGGCCCGGCGTGTTTGAGGCGCGCGCGAGGCTGCCCTGATTGGTCAGAGCGTTGAGGAGCGTCGACTTGCCCACATTGGAGCGCCCGGCAAAGGCGACTTCCACCGGGCCCTCATCCGGCAGCGCGTCGAGTTTGACGACGCCGAGCATGAAGACGGCTTCCTGCGCGAACAGCTTGCGGCCGGTTTCAATCTCCGCTGCCGAAAAATCTTCAGAGAGCATTGCGAAAACCTAACCACCCGACGTCCCCGGCGAAAGCCGGGGTCCAGAAACGCTGAAGTTTAGACCCGCCGCTCTGGGCCACGGCTTTCGCCGGGGAAGACGGGAGGATGATATACACTCAAGTTTGAGAGCATCGGGCCCGCCCTACGAACACGTCACTCCCCGGGCGCGGGCGCTTTCTTTTTCGGTTTCAGGAACGGCAATCGCTCGCCCCAGTCCACCTCAACGCCGTTCTTTTTCATAATCAGCATCTGCTGAAGGATGCCGAGGAAGGTGTTCCAGAACCAGTAGAGCACGAGGCCCGCAGCAAAGGGCGCGAAGATAAAGACGAAGATGAAAGGCAGCATGGCAAAGACCTGCGCCTGTACCGGATCGGTGGGCGGCGGGTTGAGTTTCGTCTGGAACCACATGGCGACGCCCATGAGGATCGGCAACACGCCAATGCCAAGAAACGCGCCGACAACGGGAACCGCCGTCGGATCGAACGGAAGCAGCCCAAAGAGATTGAAGATGGTCGTCGGGTCCGGCGCCGACAAATCCCTGATCCAGAGAATAAACGGCTCGTGACGCATTTCGAGCGTGACGAACAGCGTCTTGTAGAGCGCATAGAAAATCGGCATCTGGATGAGAATCGGAAAACACCCGGCGAGCGGATTCATCTTCTCTTTCTTGTAGAGCGCCATCATCTCCTGCTGCATCTTCATGCGGTCGTCGGGATAGCGCTTGCGCAGGGTTTCGATTTCGGGCTGCAGCTTTTTCATTTTCGCCATGGACTCAAAGCCCTTATTGGCGATGGGAAAGAGAATTCCCTTGACGATCAGGGTCAGGATCAAAATGGCGACGCCGAAATTGCCGGTGAGATCGCCGAAGAAGTTGAGCGTATAGAAAATCGGCCGCGTCAAAATGAAGAGGTGGCCCCAGTCAACAGCCTTGTCGAAATCATAAACGCCGAGGCCGCCGTCCTCCGGCTTCGCTTCGTAAGATTGAAGGAGGTCGACGTCTTTCGGCCCGCCGAAAATGTGCGACGTCAGCGTCAGGGTCTCGCCGGCTGCGAGCGCGCGTTGCGGCAGCGCATAGGTCGCCCGGAACACCGGCTCGTCGGCGCTGCCGATATTGTCGAGCGTCGCTTTCATGTCTTCGTCCTGCGGCGGCACGGCGGCGGCAAGCCAGTATTTGTTGGTGATGCCGACCCAACCGCCGGCGCCGGACTCCTCGACTTTCTTGTCGGGGTTATTGGCGAGCTTTTTGTACTTGCGTTCGTAAAGCGCCTTGCCGATGACGCCGAGCGGGCCTTCATGCAGGATCATCCACCCTTTGAAGTCTTCCGGAATGCCGCGCTGAATGACGAGCGCATAGGGCGTCAGCAATTGCGCGTCGCCGCCTTCATTGCGCACGGTCTGATCGACTTCGAACATGTAGTTCTCGTCGATGGAAATTGTCTTTTCAAAAACAAGATCGCCCTGACGCCGCGTCATGGTGACGGGCGTCGCCGGCGTTAGCGCGGCGTCGTCCGGGACGGTCCAGACGGCGGCCTGCGCCGCGTCGCCGCCGGCGATCCAGCCGAGCTGTACATAATGTCCGTGCTCCGCCGAGCGCGGATTGAGCAGGCGAATATTGGCGCTGTCGTCCTCGAGCGTCTCGCGATACTGAAGCAGCGTCAGATCGTCGATGCGCCCGCCGGTGAGGTTGATAGAGCCTTCCAGCGTTTCGGTGCGGATCGGCACGCGGCCCGATGATTCGGCGAGCGCCTCTTCGAGAGAGACAGCAGCGCCCGCTTCCGTGTTCCGCGTCAGACCGGCAATGTCGGCATCGTCAACTTCCGCATCCCGCTGCGCGACGGCCTCGGCCTCAGCTGCTTCCTGGGCCGCTTCCTGCGCCTCGCGAAAGGCTTCGCGCTGGGGCCCCGAAATGAAGACGTCCCAGAACAGGAGCACGCCCATGGAAAGAGCGATGGCGATGATGAGATTGCGGTCCATGAGCTGTCCTGGATGGTTCTTTTAATCGGGGCGCGGCCCGCCATGTGGAGCGTTATTTAATGTTGCGGGCGAGCCTTAAAAGGGCCCGCTTCATATCGTCAAGGATCGCCTCATAGGACCGCGTCTCCGCCGGCCCCCGCGCGATCAGGACATAGTCCATGCCGGACCGGGCCGCGCCGGGGAAAACCTCGCGTATAGCGGCCCTCAGCCGGCGGCGAATGCGGTTCCGGACGACCGCGCCGCCCAGCTTTTTGGTGACGGTAAGGCCGACGCGGGCCTGATCGCCGGCGGCCTTATTTGGCCGGCCAGCCAGCAAAAACGCCGGCGTTCCGGCTTTCGGCGCGCTGCGCAACGCCAGAAAGTCCCGCCGTTTTTTGAGCGTGACCACGGTCAGCCTCGAATGATTGTCGTTACCGGATTGATTTTCCGGCAATTTTCACGCTCCGCCTAGGCGGAAAGCTTCTTGCGGCCCTTGGAGCGGCGACGGGCCAGAACCTTGCGCCCGGCCACGGTGGCCTTGCGCGCACGGAAACCATGGCGGCGCTTGCGTTTCAGCCGGCTCGGTTGAAAGGTCCGTTTCATGGGTCCCGTTCCTCTAAAATCCTTGCGCAAACGCGCGCGAGCGCGGGGAAATAAAGCGTAGATAATGCCCCGTCAACCGGCCGCGCGCTGAATTCCCACCGATTTTGGCCATGGCCCGCTTTCTCGCGTTTGTGAGCGAACGGCGCGAGAAGTTGACTTGGGCGCGCCGGCCCCGCCGGGTAGGTAACGCCTAAGGAAAAGCGCGATCCGGCGAACGCCAAGCGGCTCCGGCAATAAAGGACATCATCAATGGCTGAGGCCGGGAAATCGACGCTGAAGCGGCTTTTGCCGATTCTGACGGTCGCCCTGGGGCTCGCGGCGTTCTTCGCGCTCGGGCTGCACCGCTATTTCACCCTCGACACGCTGCGAGAGAACCGCATGGCCCTTCAGGACTGGGTCGACGCCTCGCCCGTCCGGGCGATCGCCGCGTTTATCGCCGTTTACGCCGCCGCGGTCGCCATATCGTTTCCGGGCGCCTCGATCCTGACGATTTTCGGCGGCTATCTGTTCGGGCTCGCGATCGGCGTCCCGGCGATCGTCGTCGCAGCGACGCTCGGCGCGAGCGTTATTTTCCTGGCGGCGAAAACAGCGCTGGCGGACTTTCTCCATAGCCGGGCCGGCGGCTTTGTGAAAAAAATGGAAAAGGGCTTTCATGAAGACGAGCTGAACTACATGTTCGTCCTGCGCCTTATTCCCGCCTTTCCGTTCTGGGCCATCAACATCGCCGCGGGCCTTCTCGGCGTTTCGTTACGCAACTTTGTTCTCGGGACGTTTTTCGGCATTATTCCGGGTACGTTCGTTTACGCCAGCATCGGCGCCGCCGCCGGCGCGGCGTTTGACGCGGGCGAGGACGTCACCCTGTCGGGCATCCTTCTGCAACCGCAAACCCTGGCGCCGATCATCGGCCTTGCCTTGCTCGCCTTGTTGCCCGTCATCCTCAAACGCGTGAACAAGCAAGCCGCGACACTGGGCGAGCGCGGCGAATGACGGAAAAAATCAAAGCCGACCTTTGTATCATCGGCGCCGGATCCGGCGGGCTTTCGCTGGCCGCCGGCGCCGCGCAGCTCGGGCGCAAGGTCGTCCTGTTCGAAGAAGGCGAAATGGGCGGCGACTGCCTCAATACCGGGTGCGTGCCGTCAAAGGCGCTCATCGCCGCGGCGTCCCGCGCCCACGCCATGCGCAACGCCGACAAGTTCGGCGTTCGATCGGTCGATCCGGAGGTCGATTTCGCCGCCGTCATGGATCACGTCCACGGCGTTATCGAGGCAATAGCACCGATCGACAGTCAGGAACGGTTCGAAGGCTTGGGCGTCAAGGTCGTTCGCGCCCATGCGGCGTTCACCGGCGAACGATCTGTCGAAGGCGGCGGCGTCCGCGTCGCGGCGAAGCACATTGTCATCGCCACGGGATCGCGCCCCTTCGTTCCGCCGATCAACGGACTCGACGGAACGCCCTACCTCACCAACGAAACGATTTTTCAAAACCGCAAACTGCCGAAACATCTCATCGTCATCGGCGGCGGCCCCATCGGCGTTGAACTGGCGCAGGCCCACGCCCGGCTCGGATCGGAAGCGACCATTATCGAAGGCGCGCCAAGCATCCTCGGCAAGGACGACCCGGAACTGGTCGATGTGGTGCGGTCGCAACTGAAAGAAGACGGCGTGCGCGTGATCGAAGGCGCCATGGTTGAAGATGTTTCGGGCGACGAGGAAAACGTAACCGTCCGCGCCGGAAGCCAGACAATTTCCGGCACGCATTTGTTGCTCGCCGTCGGACGAACGCCGACCGTCGACGGATTAAACCTCGAAGCCGCGGGCGTTGCCTATGACAACAAAGGCGTCACGGTCGACGACGGGCTGCGCACGACAAACAAACGGGTCTACGCCATGGGAGACGTCGCGGGCGGGCGGCAATTCACCCATGTGGCCGGCTACCATGCATCCGTGTTGGTGCGAAAAATTCTGTTCAAGGCGCCGGCGAAAAATAATGAACATCTCGCGCCATGGGTCACCTATGCCGATCCCGAACTGGCGCAGGCGGGACTCACCGAGCGCGAAGCGAAAGACCGCTATGACGACGCAAAAACCGTCACATGGAGCGCATCCGAAAATGATCGCGCACAAGCCGAGCGTGATACGCGCGGGCTGATCAAGGTTGTCACGAAGAAAAACGGCGAAATCCTCGGCGCGTCGATTGTCGGAAAAGGCGCGGGCGATCTAATCCTGCCCTGGGCCCATGCGCTGGCGAACGGACAGAAGATCAAGTCGTTCACGAACGCCATCGCCCCCTACCCCACCCGCAGCGAACTCTCAAAACGCGCTGCGGGGCAATGGTATACGCCGGCGCTCTTTTCGCCCCGCACGCGGAAACTCGTTTCTCTCCTGTCAATTTTCGACTAAGCCACGAAACGATGACCGCGCGCCCGACCATTCCGTCCCGATCACTCACAACGCGGCTGTTGTTTCTGACCGTGCTGTTCGTGTTGTTGGCGGAAGTCGTCGTCATGATTCCCTCCGTTTCGAAACGGCGCGTCGACTGGCTGAACGCCCGCATTGAAACGGCCTATCTCGTCTCCGTCGCGCTCGAAGGACCGCGCGGCCGGATGATCACCGAAGACGACGCCAAAATGCTGTTTGAAACCGCCGGCATTCGCGGCGTGACGTCGAAACGCGGCGATGTGCGCGTTCTCATCCTGGCGCCGGAGATCGATCCCCACGGCTCGCAAAAAATTCTTCGCGTCGACATGAGCAATATGATGCCGACATCGCTGATCGCAAACGCCTGGGGGGCGATTTTTTCAGACGGCGAGTCGCTTATCCAGGTCACCGCAAGGCCCATGGAAGCGTCGGAAGAAATTCTGGATATTGTTGTTTCGCAGGCGGACCTTCGCGCGGACCTGCGTATTTACGCGCGCAATATTCTGTTTCTGTCGCTCATTATATCCACCATGACCGCGGCGCTTTTGTTTTACGCCTTCAACCGCATGATCGTGCATCCCGTGCAGCGCCTGACGAGAAACATGGCGGCGTTCGAATCCGATCCTGATCGCGCCACGCTGATCCACGTGCCGAGCGAGCGCAACGACGAAATCGGCGCGGCCGAACGCAGCCTCGCCATGATGCAGCAGCGCATCAATGAACTGCTGGGCGAACGCCGGCGGCTGGCGGCGCTTGGCGCCGGCATTTCAAAAATCAGTCACGACCTGCGCAACATCCTCGCTTCGGCGCAGTTGATGTCCGACCGCCTCGCCAAGTCCGAAGACCCGGCCGTG
Source organism: Hyphococcus sp. (assembly GCA_028284345.1). Taxonomy (GTDB): domain Bacteria; phylum Pseudomonadota; class Alphaproteobacteria; order Caulobacterales; family Parvularculaceae; genus Hyphococcus. The sequence continues at coordinate 143,952 of JANQRY010000010.1, forward strand.
CGCAAACTAAGCCCGCGCCTCATCAGCGCCCTCGACCGCGCCATCGCATTAAGCCGCGATACCTTGTCGTTCGGCGGCATGGAGGCCAGCAAACTCGATCGCGCGCCCTTTGTTCTTCGCGATCTTATTGATGAAGTGCTGGAAGACACGGCCTCAACCTACATCGCCGGCCGCAATGAAATTCCCGGAGAGCTGACAATCAACGCCGATCGCGCGCAGCTTTATCGCTGCCTGTTCAACCTCGCCCGCAATGCGGTCGAAGCGATCGCGCCGCCGGAACAGCATGTGACCGACGCGGCTATCGGCGCCGTTAGTTTTCGGACCGCCGTAAATGACGGCGACGTCGCGATCCATGTCGCCGACAGCGGTCCCGGCATTGCCGATCACGCCCGCGCGGATTTGTTCGAGCCGTTCAAGGGCTCGCAAAAACCCGGCGGCTCCGGCCTCGGCCTCGCCATTGCAGCGGAAATCGCCCGCGCCCATGGCGGCGATCTGACGCTCGCCAAAAGCGACGCCGAGGGAACGGAATTCGAAATCTCCCTGCCCGGCGCCGTCGTCTAGTTTTCCGTCTCGACAACGCCGGTCAGCCAGACGCCTTCGCGGCGCGGGTCGGCGGCGCCTTCGAACGAGCCGTCGCTGCGAACGCGCACCGCGTGAACGCCGCTGGTCAGCGCGCGCTCCAGGATGGCGTGACCCTTGGCTTCCAGTCCGGCGATCACCTGACTGTCGATGGCGTCTTCTTCGATCACCGCCTGATCGCGCGGATAGACAGCGTTTGGCGCATCGACCGCCGCCTGCATCGTCATGTCCCAGTCAATGAGGGCGATCAGGGTCTTGACCACGAAACCGATAATCGCCGGTCCGCCCGGAGATCCAAGCGCCGCGTAAAAATCGCCCCCGTCATCGAAAACGATGACCGGGCTCATGGAACTGCGCGGGCGCTTGCCCGGCCCGACCGCATTGGCGACGGGCCGTCCGTCCCGTTCCGGCAGGAACGAGAAGTCCGTAAGCTGATTGTTCAGGATCATGCCACCGGCCATCAGGTGACTGCCGAAAGCAAACTCGACGGTCGCTGTCATGGAAACGACATTGCCCTCGCCGTCGACAATCACGAAGTGGCTCGTCGAGGGCGGCTCCGGCGACGCGTTCTTGCCCATTGGCTTCCACACGCCGGCGCCATCATCGGCGTATGGCGACGGATCGCCCGCAGCGACCGCATCGGCGGCGGCGGCTGCATCGATTTTCGCCGCGCGCATCGCCAGATAATCCGGGCTGAGCAAACCGGAAATGACCTGCGCCGGCGACAGACCGCCGCCCTCGGCAAGTTGCTTGTTGTCGGCGAGATACTCATTGCGGTCCGCATAGGCGAGCCGACTCGCTTCAAAAATCAGGTGCAAAGACTCAATCGAAAGCGCGCCCGCGCCGGCGAGATCGAACGGCTCCAACATGGACAGAATTTGCAGCGTCGTCACCCCGCCGGAACTCGGCGGCGCCATGGAGCAGATCTGATAGCCGCGATAACCGGAACAAACGGGATCGACCTTTTCGGGCCGGTACGCCGCAATATCGTCGAGGGTCATGCCGCCGGGGTTCGGCGCGGCGTTCACCGCCTCGACAATCGCTTCGGCGATGGCGCCGCCGTAAAACGCGTCGGCGCCCCCATCGGCGATGGCGGTCAGCGTCGCCGCATAGGCCGGGTTTTTCAGGACATGCCCAACGGGCCATGGCGCGCCATTGTCGTCATAGAAATAGTCCGCCGCCGCCGGCATGGTTTTGATGCGCGGAAACCGCCCGAGCAGTTCGTTCAATCGCGGCGAGACCTCGAACCCGTTTTCCGACAGCGCAATTGCGTCGGCGAACAACACAGGCCACGGCAGACGGCCATGCTCGCGATGGGCGAGATCCATCATGCGGACCGCTCCCGGAACGCCGACCGACAGGCCGCTGGCGACGGCGTCGTAAAAATTCATCGGCTCACCGTTTTCGGTGAGAAAGCGCTCCGGCGTCGCCGAAGCCGGGGCCGTCTCGCGGCCGTTATAGGTTTCAAGCGCATCCGTCTTCGGTTCGTAATGGATCAGGAAGCCGCCGCCGCCGAAACCGGAAGACTGCGGCTCGACCAGACCGAGAACCGCCTGCGTCGCCACCGCCGCGTCAACGGCCGAGCCGCCGCGCCGCAGGATCGCCGCGCCCGCCTCCGCCGCATACGGGTTGGCGGCGGCGATAAACCAGGTTTTCGGCGTGGGCGCGTCACCCTCGGCGGCGGGCGCCGCCGTCGCCGCCGCGTCGGCGCGATCAACGGGCTCCCCGCCGCAGGCGGACAGGAACAAGACGGCGATGAGCAATAGATGTCGCATGAACCCCTCAGTTGGCTAACTGCCGGACGTCATAAGGGGTTGCGGCGGCGGAGGCGACCCCGCGCGAGGGCCTCTATTGCGGCGGGCCCCACGCGACCGCCGCGGCCCATGCGCCGCCCGACGGCGCCGTGCCGGCGCGCTTGCAATTGGCCGCGCCCTTGGGGTAAACCCCGCGCCTCGGCGCTGGCGAGCCAGCGCCTCTAAGCGCGCCCGTAGCTCAGCTGGATAGAGCACCAGACTACGAATCTGGGGGTCAGAGGTTCGAATCCTTTCGGGCGCGCCATTTCCTTTTTTCATATCAGTCGCTTGCATTTTTCTTGCCCGACTTTCTCGTCTCGGTTTGCAGTCGGTTTGCAAAATGCGTTGCCTTGGCGTTCTCAAATTTGTCGATCGCCGACCGCGACAATGACGGCGCCATCGTTGACGTCCAGAACGGCACTTCGCGATCCACTTCGAAACCCAATTCGGCTGGAGAAATATTTCGATGCGTTGCGCCATTCCTTATCCGCATTCAATGCAGCCAGGTATAACTCCAACCAGGCCTCGCTCAAGAACTCAGCCATTGGACGAACCGTCTATTTGATTGCGATCGGATTAATGATTGTTTGAACGGCGCCTTCAAAGCGCGGCTGCCCCAGAACAAACATGAACTCATAGACTTCGTCCGCCGCCAACATGCGGGTGTCTAGATTCTCGAGCAAATAGGTGCCGTTTTCGAATAGCAGCGTCACATGCGCGTCGAATATAGTGTCGTCTTTAAAAGGAACAGCATCGATCCCCCATGTGTCTGCGCCGACCGCGACGACATTTTTGCTTGCGAGATATTCAGCCCCTTTTCGATCTATTCCCGGTTCACCAGCCATGAATCGATCCGGGTCCTTTTCCAACAGGGAAATCCAGCCCGTATGGATAATTACGACATCGCCTTCGCGAATGGTCACTCCCTGCTTTTTCGCTGCCGCCTCCAATTCCTTGGGCGTTACGATATCGCCTTCCTCAAGCCTTGCAACGCCGCGATGCTTGGCGATATCGATCAGAATGCCTCGCGTGACAATGGGTGGGATGCCTTCCACCCCAAGCTTCCTAACGCCTTCCGGTGTTACAAAATCGCTTGCTTTGTTTCCATTGTAAAAGACGCCACGGCGGCCCGCATGGGCGAGGCCGTCGATCTGGGTGCCTATCCCGAGCCACCCCGTGATCATATCATCGAGATAACTTGCCTCATTTGAGCCCAATGTGGCGCCGCCATATTGACCGGGCATCAGCACATTGATCGCCATTTTGCGCGGCGCAACCGCAGGCGATTTGCTACCGACCGGCACGCCAAGCGCATAAACCTTGCCTTCCGTAACAAGCCCCGCCGCTTTGCGCGCAAGCTCGGGAGTCAAATAATTGGCTGAACCAATAGTGTCATCTTTGCCCCATTTTGAAGAGGAACTGTCCTGCGCGAATAACGGTAGCGCTGCATTGACGGCAAAGGCGAAAAAAAGGGCTGTGGCTTTCAGGTAGTTTTTCATGTCTGTTTTTTCCTCCGCACAAATCGCGGCGAACGATTATGCTGACTGCATCCTAAAGTGCGTCCGCCTGTAACATCTTCCGAAACGGTTTAAGTGATAGGTAACTTAGAACGCAGGCCCCTATCCCAGCGGCCGCGCCAACTATGCTGAGTGACGCGCCCACAGCAGCGTCATCCTTGAACACAAAGTCCGTAAACAGCGCCACAGCCGTCGGTCCGATCGCAAGCCCGATAAGATTGTTGATGAACAGATAAACCGCCGAAGCCTGCGCTCGAAAATGCGGAGGCGTCGCCATCTGTAGCGCCGCCACGCCGGAACCGAACGGAAACGCCACCAGGAAAAACACAGCTCCGACAAAGACGAAGGAAATCATCTCGGATTTTGTCGCCGTAACGCCCAAAACAGCTGGTGCGAGCAAAAACGACCCTATCCAGACACTGCGCATCGCACCATCTTTCAATGATCTCTTATTCTGCAAATATTCAGCCAGGCGCGCGCCCGCAACAATACCCATTGGGCCAAACACAAGGATCAAAAGTCCGATATTTCTTGCGACTTCGCTGATCGGCATATCGAAAACACGAACGAAATACGATGGAAGCCAGGAGAATGTACTGTAGGCAACTAAAGAAACGAGCCCGATGCTGACGGCATGGCAGAGATAAAAGCCCGCATGGCTTGCCAGAAATGGGACTACGTTCTTCACAAAGGAAACCTGGTCTTTTTGTTCTATATTTTTCGCTTTGCGTGCCGGTTCCTTGATTAACAGGAGCATCAACAGCGCCAAAATTACGCCTGGAGCGCCGACCACAATAAAGGCAGCTTGCCAACTGGCGATTTCTCCAAGGACCGGTGCTGAAATCTTGTCCAAACTATCGAGATAACTGACCGTCGCGCCGCCAAGAATATAAGCAAGCCCCGACCCGATATATGGACCGGCGCCGTAAATCGACAACGCTGTGCTTAAGCGATTTACCGAAAAATAATCCGATATCATCGAATATGAAGCGGGCGACAAAGCCGCCTCCCCGACGCCAACGCCTAACCGTCCCAGAAAAAGCGTCCAATAGCTTTTTGCAATCCCGCAAAATGCGGTCATAACGGACCAAACTGAAATCCCGATGACTATAATGTTTCGTCTCGATCGCGTATCCGCCCACTTTGCGATCGGGATACCCATCAGCGTGTAGAACAAAGCAAACGCCAGGCCCTGAAGCAAACTAATTTGGGTATCTGAGATGTTAAGATCCCTGCGAATAGGATCTACCAACAAAGAAATTATCTGCCTGTCAATAAAAGACAGCGTGTAAGCGACAAGTAGAAAAAAAACAACAAACCATGGATAAAGCCGCGGTTTGCTGTCGTTATCATTCAGATCTCTCATGGAAAACTCTGGCTAAAGAAATATGGCGGCGCCGTTCTTCCCGGAGCCGCCATTGACTAAAGTCGCCGAGGCATAAGAGCCTATTACCAGTCGTAACGAAGCGTCACGCCATAAGTGCGCGGTGCATTGTAGTACGCTGGGAAAGCGCCGAATAAGGAATAGCTGCCGATCAAAAACGTTTCATCGAGCAAGTTGCGGCCCCATACGGATATTTCCCAACCGCCGTCCGTTTCAAAGACGCTCAGCCGCGAATTCAACAGAAAGTAGGAATCCTGCGCGAGCCAGGGCAGGTTTTCCGCGTTCAGCTCATATTCTCCGTTGTACTTTCCATCGACCTGGATAGAGGCTGAAAAGCGGTCCGTCACAGGCTGTTCATAACGGCCAAGAACTGTGAATGAATGATTGGCGGCAAGAGGAAGCTCATTGCCGTCGAATAGGGCGAGAGCCGGATCGGGATCATTTTCGTTTAACTGCGTATCTAGAAAAGTATACGACGCGGCCAGATCAAGACCATCAACCGGCGCCCAAAGGACGTCGGCCTCAACCCCAAAGACATCCGCAGAATTCAAATTGATCAACTGGTTGAAGGGAAGGCCGGCGTTGCTGATACGTTGCACCCTGACTTGTGGGTCAGAATAATCGTAGTAGAAAGCAGCGCCATTGAAACGCAGCTGACCCTCAGCAACTGTCGTCTTCCATCCTAACTCGTAGGAAGTGAGAATTTCTTCGCTGTACGGCTCTAACTGTTGCCGTGTAAACGAGAAGTCGCCATCATATCCCCCGCTTTTAAAGCCGCGCGAATAACTGGCGTATATCATCGCATCATCTGTCAGAAAGTAATCCAATCCGGCACGGCCCGAGAGCTTCTTGTTTGTAACGCTATCGTCTATGATCGCTGCATCTTCCGGATTGAGACCAAAGTTCGCGACTGTTTCATTGCCAAATTCATCAGTAAAAGTATTGATACTGAAGAAGTCGCGCTCTTCATAGGTAAAACGTAATCCAGCAGTGAAACGCAATTTTTCTGTCAGAAAATACTCTGCTTGGCCATAGCCGGCGGCGCTGGTGGTTTTCTGTTCGAATTCGTTTCGGCACTCGACGCCTAGCCCGAGGAGCGGGTTCAAATCTCCGCAAAAAATCTGGTCAATTTCGTCAAAGCTGAAATATGCTCCAACGATCCAGAAAAAGTCGCCGCTCGAGTTCGAATTCAAACGAAATTCTTGGCTTATTTGGTCTAAATTGATGTCGTAGGCATTGCTAAAAACTGCGAACGGCGACCCGTCTGCATCGGCGCTTTGCTCTTTCTCTGCGCTTTCATAAGCTGTAATGGAAGTGAAGGCGACAGCGCCCAAGTCCCATTCCAAACGCGCCGAGGCGCCCAAATTTGTTTCGTCGTTTTTACCGACAACATCATTGCTAACGGTATACGGATCTCCATCCGTATCGGAATAACCGAATGCGTCGCCGCAAAAGCGCGGATCGGAAAGCCCACCGCCGGTGGCGGTGGCTTCGCAGGTCCCGCCCGAGCCCGGAATTTGCGTAAAGCCTATCGGCGTGACAGGCAATGTGTCGGATTCTCGTCCGCCGCCATGGACGTTCAGGAGTAGCGTTGCATTAGCGCCGATATCGAATTCCGTGAGCAGCCGGGCCGCCCAGTTGAAGTCCTCACCGACATCCGACTCTACGGTTGAAAAATTCGGAAACGGGCCAAACGGATTTTGATCCTGCGTGAAGACGTTTGTGAAATATCCGCTGGCTTGATTTGAAACCTTGCCGGACAGACGCATCCTGATTCCGTCGGTAACAGCGCCGCCGAACGCCAGCTTGGCGTCTACAGACTGATAGTTTGAATAGCCAAATTCCGCATAGCCTTCAAATTCTTCAGTTGGCCGCTTTGTCGTATAGCTGACTGCACCGCCCGTCGTGTTTCGGCCAAAAAGAGTTCCTTGCGGACCCTTGAGAACTTCCACGCGTTCCACATCGAATATCTGAAACCCGGTTACGATGTTCGAACCGAGATAGACTTCGTCTATGTAGACGGCGGCTGTTGGCGACGTGTTTGGGGCAAAGTCTTGTGTCCCGACACCGCGAACAACAAATGACGGCTGACTTTTACCGCGATAGTTGTAGATTTGTACGCCGGATATTGAATCCGCAACGTTGTCCGCTGTTGAAATACCGGCGGCCCTGATTTGCTCATCGCCAAACGCCGTAACGGCGATACCGACATCCTGAACATTCTGTTCGCGCTTCTGCGATGTGACGACGATTTCGTCGACTTGCGCATGCGCCGCGCCAACGGAAAAAACCGATGGCAGCACATACAGCAGACAATTATTGAATTTCATCGGTTTCATTCTTCCCTCCCAGATCGCGTTTGTTGCGACGTTTTCTTGGTTGAACGACTTAACCGTTCAAAAAGTACATGCCCTACGCATAATGTCAATATATGCATATTTTTCATATAATGAAATAAGATATTCGGTTCAGCTCAACCGGACCGGCTGGAATTGGAGGCGGACCGTTCGCGCTCAGAGCGCGCGCAAAACCAATTTGGCGAGACTAAGTCGCGCGAAGTCGGACAGGCCTAGCTGCAGAACTTTCAGCGCATAGGTCGTTATTGGCGCGAGTTAATCGCTGTATATTGGGTGCTCAAATACTCTTCGATGCCTTCAAACCCGCCCTCTCGGCCGAGGCCTGAGTGCTTCACGCCGCCAAAAGGGGCCACCGGATCAGATATCACGCCGGCGTTGACGCCCAGCATGCCCGCTTCAAGCTTCGCTCTGATGCGCAAGGTTCGGTCGAGGTCTCTGGTATAAACATAAGACGCCAATCCGTACTCGCTGCTGTTTGCACGCTTTAGAACTTCGTCCTCTTCCACAAAACTCTGAATTGGTGCTACCGGGCCAAAAATTTCCTCGCGCATTACACGCGCTTCATCGGGAACGTCAGACAAAATCGTTGGCGGATAAAAATACCCCGGCCCCTCTTGCAGTTCACCGCCGGTGATCAGGCGAGCTCTACGATCGACAGCGTCCAATACCATGCCGTGAACATCTTTTCGTGCTGAGGCGCTGATTAGCGGGCCAATTATGTCCGGATCAGAAACCGCACGACCAAGCCGCAGCGCTGAAAATTTCTGCCGCAGCCTATCAGTAAAGTCATCGACGATCGTCTCATGGATGTAAAACCGATTGGCGGCGGTACAGGCCTGCCCGATGTTGCGAAGCTTAGCCTGCATTGCGCCATCTACTGCGGCATCAAGGTCTGCGTCCTCAAACACGATAAAGGGGGCGTTTCCACCGAGCTCCATCGACGTGCGCAATACGTTTGCCGACGCATTCTTAAGTATGAGCTTCCCGACGCGAGTAGAGCCGGTAAAAGATACCTTCTTCAGCCGCGAGTCGGCCATCAAAGCGTTGACAATCTCCGATGATTTCACCGCTGGGAGGAAATTCAGTACGCCCGCTGGTAGGCCCGCATTATGCATCAGCGAAACGAATCGGGACGCGGTTAGCGGCGTTAGCTGCGCCGGTTTCAAAAGCATCGTACAACCGGCGGCGACCGCTGGGCCCACTTTTCGGGTTATCATTGCAAGTGGAAAGTTCCATGGCGTGATCAGGAGACATGGGCCAACCGCTTTTTTTGCAATAATATGCTGGAGCTTGCCGTTTGGCGCCAATTGATATCGCCCATGAATGCGCACCGTCTCTTCAGAAAACCAGCGCAGGAATTCAGCCGCGTAAGCGACTTCTCCATGGGCGTCTCTGACGGATTTCCCCATCTCCAGCGCGATAAGCGTGGCGAATTCATCCGCCTGCGCTATTAACATCTCAAAAGCCGTGCGAAGGATTTCTCCCCGCTCCCGCGGCGGGCGCGCCGCCCAAACTGGCTGCGCGTTGCTTGCACTCTCAAGCGCCGCTAATGCATCAGATACAGATGCGTCCGCAATCTGCATCAACTCAGCTTCTGTTGATGGGTCGTGGACCGCGAACCTTTTTTGGCCAGCGCTCTCCTTCCAGGACCCATTGATATAAAGTCCGCCCTGAACGGATTTTAAAATGTCCGCTTCAGGAGCAATGGCCGCCGTAGCACCGAATGCTGAAGAATGCACCGCTCAGGCCTCCGCCATATCTGTTCGCGCCCGCCCTTTCGCCGCAGGGGTGTCAAGTTTGTGTGTATGTCCGTCAAAAATCCGGAGCGGTGCAAACGCATTAGGGCAGCTAACAACATCGAGAACCGTGATCGTTTCAGATGCTAACGCCTTCCTGAGCGATGGCGCGAAGTCTTCGGGGTCTTCTACGCGAATCCCTGCCGCACCAACGGAGCGCGCAACCGCAGCGTGATCAACCGTGTTAAACTCAATGCCGGTCGTCGTTTCTCCAAAGCCGAGCAATTCGCCATGGCGTTGCATAGCCAATTGGGAATTGTTTAGCACAATAAGGACCACCGGGATGTCTTCGCGAACCGCCATTTCGAGCTCACCCCAAACATGCGCAAAACCGCCGTCTCCCACTAAACCAACCACCTTGGCGCTGGGGCGGGCTAGCTTTGCGCCCATCGCAAACGGCAAACCCCAGCCAAGTCCCGCAATACCGCGAGGCGTAAGAAATCGCTGGCCCGCTTTGCGTGCAGTCAGATATCCGGTCACCCAAACCGATGAATAGCTTGCATCCGCAACAACGATGTCATCGGGGCTGATAAGTTGATCGAGGTCGGCCATTAGCCTTTGAGGCATGATTGGCCGCGCCGAAGACGTCAGCTCGGGAGCAATCGCTTTTTCTCTATTGTTGCGGCCACTTTCGATTTTCTCGGACAAGTCGGAAACGTCTTGACGGCGCTTGGCAAGATCCTGCTGTTCCAACGCCGTCGTAAGATCCGCTATTGCAGATTTGGCGTCGCCGACAAGACGCACGCCTTCGTAGTTTCGGCCGACTTCCGAAGAGTCCACATCGATATGAATATAGGCGGCATTCGCGGATGTCAGAGACCACGCCTCGGTTCCGTTCTCATTCGTGCGCGTGCCAATCAGCAAGACAACGTCGGCGTTCGAAATCAAGTCGCCGCAAGCGGTTGCCGGACCGTTCTCACCCGTAATGTTCGCAGCAACGCCCAAAGACAACGGGCCGGTCTCGTCTACAGCCCCCTTGCCCATAAAGGTTGTCGCAACAGGCAACTGAGAGACTTCAATTAAGCTGGCCAGCTCCTCGGCAGCTTGCGCCGCATGAACCCCGCCGCCCACAATAGCAATGGGCGATTCGGCGTCAGCGAGCAGTTTGGCCGCAGCGGCAATAGAAGAAGCTTCCGGACGGGGACGGTCTATTGGGAAGCTTCCAAGATTTTGCCGACGGCTTACGCCTGTCGACTCGCTTGTTTTAAGCAGCATGTCTTTCGCTAAAAGCAGCACAACCGGCCCTGGCCGCCCGCCATTTGCCGCAGTCATCGCAAGATCAATATATTCAGCCGCCCGATTCGGATCGTCGAGCCGGCGCACCCATTTCGATACGCCCGCAAACAACGCAAAATGATCAAATTCCTGAAAGGCGTTGCGATCACGTTGAGAGGCCGGCACTTCCTGAACCAACACAAGCATAGGAATGGAAGCTTTCAACGCCTCGGCCATGGGCGCGACCATCAAAGTTGCGGCCGGACCGTTTTGGGCGGCGACAACGCCGATTTTGTTGGAAATGCGTGAATAAGCGTCGGCCATTGCTCCGGCGGCGTTTTCCGTCCTGTAAAGGAGCTGGCGAATGCCGGCGCTTTCAACCGCCAGCATCAACGCCGTCGGATTGCTCTGACCAAAGACAAACTCAACCTCGTGCCGTACCAGCGCAGACGCAATCGCCTCAGCTACGCTCTCAGACATCCAAATCCCTCCTTGCCGCTTCATGCTTATTTCGATGTCGGACAAACCTTGGCTTGCGCTCGATCGTAAATTTCATATACTGCAATTATTGCATTATTTGCATATCTACTATCATCAGTAAAGACCCGCTCGACAAAGCGGCGCAGGTTTTCGCCTGAGGCGAGGGATATTCGGCGATAATTGGGAACGGTAATCGGCGCAGCGCAGGCGTTGCGTCCGTTCGCTCGTCGAGCGCGATTTTAGGCTTCGTGCGCCTCTTTTAACAATTGAGTCGCTTCAGTCGCGGCGGCCGTCACGGATTCGATGAAGTGATCTGGGGACTTTTCCATGCGAACGGTCGGCAAAATCGTGCTTACCGCTCCCAAAACTTTCCCCTTCGCGTCGAAGATGGGCGCACCGATGGCGATGATGCCTTCCTCAGTCTGCCCGTCATCAACCGCCCATCCCCGCGCGGCAATTTGTTTTAACTCTTTTTCCAGCGCCTTGCGGATTGGCCTGCTCTGCAGTTCGGATATGTCGGCGAGACTCTTTTTCAGCATTGCCGCCTTTTCTTTAGCATTGAGGTGGGACAGCACAGCCTTGCCTGCGGCTCTGCGATATTCGTGACCTTTCAAACCTACATAAAGACCCGCCACTCGAAGCCGCTGCGATCCTTCAACAAGCACTTTCAATATAACACTGTTCCCCTCGATCAAAGACAATGTCGAAGTCTCAAGTGTTTGGGCTGAGAGACGTTTCACAGTATCCGCAAGATACTCTTCAATATCCTGAGCGCGGCGATAGCTGCGGAACAGTTTGTTGACACCGTCGCCTAACTCCAGCCGCCCGTCTGCACGACGTTTAATGTAATTCCGGGCGACCAAGGTACGGAGCAAGTGATAACAAGTCGTAATATTGAGATCGAGGGCTTCGGAAAGCTCTCGAATATGCGGAGGCTCAGTCGTCTCAGCGACGTACTCCAGAAAAGAAATCGCCCGCTCAACGGTCTGTAACGTGGTCTGTTGTTCCATAGGGTTTCAGATAACGCAATTTTGCGGCTCTTGGAAATCGTTTGTAGGATGCGAACAAAGTGATCGCCGCAAAACCTGCTTGCCCGGAGTTAGTCGTCGCTCAGAAACCTATAGATTCGGTGCGATGTTCAACCCGCCTGCGATCCAGAGCGGTTGGCCCGTCATATAAGGAAGACGGCCTGCGGCCAGCGACGCAACCGCACGCCCAACATCTTCGGCCTGCCCCCACCGGCGAATCGGCACAAACTCGTCGCCAAGCAGTTCCTCGATCCTGCCGCTACTGCCTGACGCAGTCATGGCGGTTTGCATAAAGCCAGGCCGGACCTCATGAACATGAATGCCCTCAGGCGCTAGTCGAGCGGCGAAGAGCTTGGCGACCATGCTGAGCGCGGATTTGGTCACACAATATTGAGAACGCTCCGTCGACACCATTTCCGCAGCGATTGAGGTGATGATGATTATCGAGCGGTAAACGTCTTTTGCGCTCCCCTTGGCCTTAATCAGCTTTCTTCCGAATTTCTGTGTTAGAAAAAATGTCCCCTTCAGATTAACATCGACCGACTGATCAAAGGCTGGCGCCTCAAGATCGAGGATATCCGTTAGCGGCCTAGCTGCAATGCCAGCGTTGTTGACAAGACAATCCATCCTGCCGAAATCCGCTTCTATCTCTGACAACACATCCTCATGGCCAGCGAGATCTGCGATATCCAGTTGATAGTAGCGGCAGCTATCTAGACCCACATTCAGGCGGTCCGGCATCTCAGGATCTTCGGGAAGGTCGATAACAGCGATGCGGAAACCTTCCGATAACAATTCAAGCGCGATGCCGAGCCCTAGTCCCTGCAATCCGCCACTGACAATCGCCACAGGACGCGCCGGCCCTGACTCCGCCTTGCTATCGGTCATGCTGCCTTCCTGCAATTGCTATCAGCTTGCCATTTCAAGTTTTTTTGAGGTTATCGTTTGCGTATTTGTGAACTCCAACAAACCTTCCATTCCGTGCTCGGCGCCAACGCCAGACTGTTTGTGCCCGGAGAACGGCGCATCAGGAGAGAAGAACAAGATCTCATTGATCCACACTGTTCCTGTCTCCAGTCTTTCCGCAATCTCGCGTGCTTTTTTCGGATCGCTCGACCATACCGAACCGGCAAGTCCCGTAAGCGTATCGTTCGCCCGTTTGATGACGTCTTCTATGTCGTTGAACTTTAACAGAGGAAGCAATGGGCCGAATGCCTCTTCCTTGACAACGCGGGAGTCCTCCGGCGGATTGTCGACGATCGAAATCGGAATGAAATATCCCTTTCCTTCGCCGGGCTCTCCGCCAAGTAGAAAACGATGCCCATGCTTCTTTGAATCAGAAAGTAGGCTTTTGACCTTCTCAAACTGCATCTGGTTTTGCACTGGTCCAAGATCGACGCCCTGCTGAGATCCGTCTCCCACCGTCACAGTTTTAGCGAACTCGACGAGTTCGTGCGCGACCGCGTCGTAAACATCTTCGTGGATGTACACCCGCTTGGCTGCAACGCAAACTTGCGCACTGTTGAAAAACGCGCCCCAAAACAACGCCGGCGCAATCTCTTTTGGGTCGACATCCGGCAACACGATCGCCGCGTCATTTCCGCCCAGTTCCAGCGTCACCCGCTTCAGCGTTTTCGATGCGCTTTCCATGACTTTCTTCCCAGTTTCCGTGGACCCGGTAAAGGAGACTTTTCCAATATCGGGATGGTCTGTCATCCACTGCCCCAGCTCATTGCCGCCAGAAACGATATTTAATACACCAGCCGGCAAGATATCCCGCAAAAGCTCGCCCAGTTTCAACGTTGCAAGCGGGGTATACGGAGACGGCTTCAACACAACGGTGTTTCCCGTCAGCAGCGCCGGCGCCAGTTTCCAGATAGCAATGAGGATCGGCACGTTCCATGGCGTGATCGCGCCGACAACGCCGATTGGAGTATGGCGGATTTCAACTGTTCGCTCGGGGGAATCCTCAACCACATTTACAGGCAAGTCATATTTCGCAACGCCACGGCACCAGCCCGCCGAGAGGTCAATTTCAAAATCGGAACCAGCACGAGATTTGCCTTGCTCAAGCGTAATCAACCGGGAGAACTCTTCGCGGTTATCTTCGAGACACTTTCCAATGGCGGCGACCAATTCTTTCCGCTCGCTGATCGGACGGGCCGACCAGGCAGGAAACGCGGCTTTCGCCGCGGCAACCGCCGCGTCCAACTGCTCGTGACTAGCGTCCGGAACGCTTGCAATAGTATTCTCCGTCGCCGGATTGACAACGCCGAACGTCTTCTCGCCCGGAACCTGATTGCCGTTGATCAGCATAGAATATTCATTGTTGAAGACCATCATGGGTGCTCCTCTGTTTAAATTTGAAACCGCCGGAAATAAGCAAACCCCGCGGTTGTTAGTATTTTCGGCGGAATCCCGCTGCTCAGGCGCATCAGTTGAAAAAGCCCCCGAAAAGTCTCCTTCGGTTCCCGCCGCTGTCGCCAGCGCTATCGAAAAACTGCATCATCCGTGGAATGATGAAATCCGGCGCTTCAAGAATCGGGCTGTGACCGACACCGCCAAGCATGATTAATTCTGCATTCTTGAGGCCATCGACGACCTCCTGCGCCCAGTCGGGCGGCCGGGCAATATCGTCTTCACCATTGATGACAAGGGTGGGTGTTTTTATTTTGCGCAGCAATTCTTGCCCGCTTTTGCGCTCTAATACGCCATACATAGCAGGCCACGCTGCGCGCGGCAGCAAACTCATCTTTGTTCGCCAATGATTGAGCATTGGCTGCATGTCCGCGCGCTCGCGTGTCGTGGCGCCGAACATAATTGCCATCAGCATGTCGAGGTCCTCGCCGACAAATCCCGTAACCATTGTGCGTTCCAGCAATTTCGTAAATTGCGCCTTCTGATCCGGCGGCTCGGAACGAACGGACGAGCCCATCATCAGCATTGATTTGAACAGACTGGGCCGCGCCGCCGCCATTCTCACGGAAACATCGCCGCCCATAGAGGCGGCAGCGATATGCACGGGCGGTAATCCCATCACGTCGATTAGCGCCAGCATGTCTTCGGCGCACTGCTCCATAGTCACGATATCGCGTGTCGCCGGGGCGCTGCTTCCTTGAGCGCGAAAATCCGGGCAGATGATGCGGAAACGGCCTTTGGCCTCGCGCACAAGCCCGTCAAACATGGAGCGGTCGACGAATAACGAATGCAGACACAAGATCGCCGGCAAATCCTTTTCGCCAGTATCTTCAACCCACAATATCGTATCCCGAATGGGGATGCCTTTTGCTGACACCATAATGGTTCGCTCCCTAGCGGACTGAAAGGGCTGAGCTGCTTTTAATAGCCAGCGCGCGCGCCTTGCCGTTTTTCGTACCGCTTTCAGCGTTCCAAACTTTACTGCACAAGTACAATATGTCAATATTTGCAAAATTTCATATAACGAACTATGCGCATTGATGCGAGCAACCACCTCCAAGACGCGTCAATTCGCAAAATCAAAGGGAGAAAATCGACTATGCAAAACCGGCGCGCTGAGCCAAAGTTGCTCAGCACCTCCCATTATCCGGCTGATCCGACTAGCCAAATAATAGAGGAACCTGTTGGCGCGGCGCTCCTGCGCGCAGCAGATGCATTTCGATCTAAAACGGCGCTAATCGATGGCCGCGGCGGAATCGGGCCCCGGCGCCGGTGGGCTTATGCCGAACTTGCTGAAGAAAGCCGGAAAGTCGCAAATGCGCTGTTGCAACATTTTGAACCAGGCGATCACGTAGCGATCTGGGCGAGCAATAGCCCGGAATGGGTAATGACCGAGTTTGGCGCATCGCTTGCCGGTCTGGTGCTGGTGACAGTCAATCCTGCTTATCTCGCACACGAACTCAAATATGTTCTGGAAAAGTCAGACGCCCGCGGCATTGTTGTTCAAGAACACTACCGCGGTCGTAACCTCCGTAAAATCCTGGAAAATACGCGTAACGACCTGCCTTCTCTCCGCACCGTCATTTCTCTCTCCGATTGGGAAAGCTTCATCGATTCCGGAACTCAACAACTACTGCCGAAAGTCGAGGCGGTAGACCGCGCGCAAATTCAATTCACATCGGGCACCACGGGTTTTCCAAAGGGCGCCTGCCTTCTTCACAGGGGATTAAGCAATAACGGCCGTTTATACGCAGAGGCAATCGGCGCAACCGCGTCAGACGTCTGGATCAATCCAATGCCGATGTTTCATACCGCAGGCTGCGGCCTGGCGACATTGGGCGCATTGCACACCGGCGGCGCGCATGTAATGCCACCGGATTTTGACGCCGGCTTTCTGCTTGATCTTATTGAACAGGAACTTGGAACCGTCATGCTCTGCGTTCCCACCATGCTGATCAGGATGCTTGAAGAGCAAAAACGCAATCCCCGCGATGTTTCATCCTGGCGGCTAGTTACCCTTGGCGGAGCCCCCGTTCCTGTGGAACTGGTGCGCAGAGCTGAAAAAATTCTAGGCGTCGATGTCGCAATTGGATTTGGCCAAACCGAAGCCTCGCCTTACTTGACCCATACCGCGGTGAACGACCCGCATCCGGCGTGGTTTGAAACGGTGGGAAAGCCGCTGCCCCAAACAGAACTAAAAATTATCGACTCGGCAAGCGGCGAGACCGTGCCCGTTGGCGTTTCTGGCGAAATTTGCGGGCGCGGCTATGGCGTGATGGAGGGATACTATAATAACGCCGAAGCCACAGCGGTCGCTATTGATCCAGACGGCTGGCTTCATACCGGCGACATCGGCAGCATGGATGAACACGGATATTGCCGTGTTCACGGCAGGCTGCGAGACATGATAATTCGTGGCGGGGAGAACATTTATCCAAAAGAAGTAGAAGATGTTCTTTTCACGCATCCCGCGATCGCCAGCGTCGCCGTCATCGGCTTGCCGGACCCCGAATGGGGTGAAACCGTAGCGGCGTGCCTCATATTGCGTGATGGTCAAAACGCGACACAGGGCGAATTGGAAAAATTCTGCCGCGAAAAGCTGGCGAGTTACAAAGTCCCGCGAAGCTGGACGTTTCTTGAGTCCTTTCCACAAACGGCGTCGGGAAAAATTCAAAAATTTGTCCTGCGCGATCAGTTGCTCGAGAGGAATTAGACTTTGGCGAACGACTCACCCGTCGGCTCAACTGCGACTACAAAAAAGAGACGCCGGCGCATGATCGCTGAGATGAACAACAGTCCGGCTAACGAAGCGCCTACGGACCCGACAATTGAGTTCTTTTTTGACTTTATTTCGCCTTTTGGGTGGTTCGCCGCCGAGCAGATTGGCGCGCTGGCAAATCGCTTCGACCGGCAGGTGAATTGGCGTCCTTTTCTGCTGAGGGTGACCGTGGGGGCAATCATGAAGGCAACGCCGCCGTTGGAATTGCCGCTGAAAGGGCCTTATCTTCTTCACGACATCAAAAGATCAGCAAGATATTACGGGCTTTCTTTTTCGGAGAGCGCGCGTTTCGGTTTTAATTCGGTTTCTGCGGCTCGTGCGGTTAGATGGGCCCGTTCTAGCTCGCCGCGTCATGCGGGCGATTTGGCGCTCGCGCTCTATCGCGCTCACTGGTCGAGCGGTCGAGACATTTCCGACATGGAAATCGTACTCAATGTCATCGACGACATAGGCCTGCCCCGTGACGACGCCGCGCGGGCGCTCGCTGGTCCTAAGATCAAAGACGCCTTCCGCAAAGACGTAGAGTCTGCGGTCGAACTCGGCGTCTTCGGGTCGCCGACTTTTGTTGTGGATGGAGAATTATTCTGGGGCGTCGACCGCCTTCCCATGCTTGAGACGTGGCTGGAAAAGGGCGGGTGGTGACGTCGCGCCACTCCCTACAATTTTCGCTGAATGGTTTGAGGAGAACAGTATGCGATCGTTACGGAACAAAACAATTTTTATCAGCGGCGGCTCGCGCGGGATTGGACTCGCTATCGCCATTCGCGCCGCAAGGGACGGCGCGAACATCGCTATCGCCGCGAAAACTGACACGGCTCATCCGACTCTGCCTGGGACCATCCACACGGCAGCCGAAGAGATCAGGGCGGCCGGGGGCCAAGCACTTCCCGTTGTCTGCGACATCCGCGATGAGGCGCAGGTTGACCGCGCCGTTGAAAAAACCGTTTCAACCTTCGGCGGCATTGACGCCTGCATCAACAATGCGAGTGCAATCAAACTGACGTCGATCCTTGAGACGCCAATGAAGCGCTACGACCTCATGCATGGCGTGAGCGCCAGAGGAACCTTTCTCGTTACGCAAAAATGCCTGCCCTATCTCTTGAAGGCAGAAAACCCGCATATGCTAGCGATTTCTCCACCACTCAATATGGAAGAGCGCTGGTTTGCGCCGCATGTCGCTTACACCATGGCCAAATATGGCATGAGCCTTTTGGTGCTCGGCGCCGCGGGCGAACTGCGCGGAAAGGTCGGCGTAAACGCCCTTTGGCCGCGTACTGCAATCGACACGGCGGCCATGGCGGAATTTGATCCGGCGGCGAATGGCGGTGTGCTACGCTCGCCCGAAATCATGGCCGATGCGGCGCATCTGATTCTGACCTCCGAAGCAACAGAGACGACCGGCAACTTCTTCGTGGATGACGAATTACTCGCTTCGCACGGAGTCCGCGATTTAAGCACCTATGCTCCGGACGGAACATCTGACGAAGACTTATTGCCGGACTTTTTTGTGCCAAGCCTGCGTGAATTGAGAACCGGCGAAAGCGCGTAGGCCGCCGGCGAATCAATAGTAGACAAGGAGAATTTCAGCCATGGCGACATCAATCACCCGCATGAATCCGCCTTCGTTACCCGACGCTGGCGCTATCGGTTATTCCCAGATCTCCACAACAGAGCCAGGAAGGCTCGCGTTTATTTCCGGGCAAGTCGCCTGGCGCCCAAATGGTGAGGAGGTTCCGGACGATCTCGCCACGCAAGCGGAGATCGTAACCGATAATGCGCGAAAGGCATTGGAGGCCGTGGGCGCGACGTCGGAAGACATCGTCATAGCACGGGTTTACATGATCGACTTAACGCCGGACCGTCAGGAAATCGTAATGCAGAGCCTGATCAAATTTTTCGGTGGCGTGAAACCGAGCCTCACTGGGCTTGGCGTCGCCGAGCTCGGCGGGCCCGGGCTGCAATTGGAGCTTGAATTGGTTGTACGACTGCCTTCCTGACCACAACACAGCTCTTTTCATCAATTTAAATTCAAGGCGCAGCAACATTTTTGCGCTATTATGGACGTAGTTGAGCGTGTCGCCGATTGTATAGATCGCTTCAGATTTATCACCCTGAAGAATGAATTTCTTCACCCTTTAAGATGCTTGCGCGATGCGCAAGCCCAAAGGGTGAAGGTTATTTGTCTCTTAGGACTGAAGGATTGCACCACGACTTCGGCAACGAACTATTGACTGGCAAGCTGAGAATCTCTGGTGTTCTGGTTCTGCGCTTTCATTTGCAATCTTCATGTTACGCCGCAACCGTCCGGCTTGGCGTTGCAGTTGTTCGTGCGCTTGCCGAAGAAGGCGCGTAGCGCTTCCTGAGCGTTCTCAGACTTCATCGCGATATCAAATTTTTCCTTTTCGACCGATACCCCGGTTTCAAAATCGTCAGAAATCGCCGCAACACTATCAAGAATTAGCTGGTGCGCCTGATTCAGGCGGCTGCACGCCTGGTCGCGATGACGCTTGAGGGCGTCGGCTAAATCCAATGGCGGCGCCATATGATCTGTTCGCCGATATGTAAGGGTTGCATTGCGAACGAACGCCACGGCCGCCTCGATAACATCGCCGTCCACTACTTGATCCACAAGTCCCATTGCCAAAGCTTCGTCGGCATCGATCATTTTGCCGGTCAGCATCATGTCAAGCGCCGCTTCGGCGCCGACTAGGCGCGGCAACCTCTGCGTACCGCCAAGCCCGGGCAGTAAGCCCATATTGACTTCGGGCAGGGAAAAACGCGCCTGTGAATGCGCGATGCGACTTTGCCCTGCCAAAGCGAACTCAACGCCGCCGCCCAACACCAAGCCGTGGATCGCCATAACAACAGGCTTTGTTGCCTTCTCTATGCTGTCAAAAATCCCGCGCAATTCCCCGGCAACTGGCAAATCTTTCAGGTCAGCGCCGCCGCAGAACATACGGCCTGCGCCCGCAATAACAATCGCCTTGCAAGACGGCGCTGCAAAAGCGGCTTCCAGAGCAGTAAGGAACTTCGCCATCATCCCATTCCTCACCGACAGAACATTCGCCCTGCCATTAGAGAGATGGATTACGTGCACGTCATCAGTTTGCGTCACTCCAGTGAGCATTGTATTCCTCTTGTTCGAAATTTTAGAAAGATGTTGCTGAATGCGCGAGCGCGTCACAGCCCGTTGTTTTTTACAACCGGTTTTATGCTAAGCGTCATCCGAAGGTATGATTGTTTTCACTAACTTGGCCTTCCCGGTCGCGCCATATTCCGGCGTAAACTTTTCCGCCTCCACCAAGGTCACCCGCGCCCTGAAGCGCAATGCATTCTGGATTTTGGTTTCCAAATCTTCTTTCAGGCCGATGCGACACGAATCAGCGACATCCTTTTTCAAGCGAACCTGAACTTCAACCGGAGCCTCAACGACAGCGGAGGTTGAATAGCGCAGTATCTGGATATCGCCGCTGACGAGATCAGAACTGCGCGCAACCACATCGCGCACGGCGTTGGGAAATACGTTGACGCCTTTGACCAGAAGCATGTCGTCAATGCGCCCGCGGAACTCTATTCTCGGTCCCGGACGCCCACATGGACATGGGTCGGTATAAACGCGGATGATATCCTTGTCGCGGAAACGAATTAAGGGCTGACACTCTTTCACCAGTCCGGTGAAGGCCACCTCGCCTTCCACGCCGTTTTCCAAAGGCATGGGCTGCAAGTCGGCGTCCAGAATCTCCATAAGCGAATTATCATTGGCGAATAGATGGATGCCGGAATTTTCCTCGCAGGAAATGCCAAGCGGATTGTTGCAGCCGGTTCCCCCGGACATGTCGTATATTTCCGCGCCGCCAAAACCATCCGACAGCTGGTCGCGAATCTCTGGAATGCTTCCCCCCGGCTCTCCGAAGACATATAATTTGCTTATGCCGAAATCCCGGGTGTGCCAACGCGTTTTCTCCGGCACGGATTTGATCAGGTGGAGCCCGTAAGACGGCGTGCACATCAACAGATCCGGCCGTGTGTCCATCGCCGTTTGCGCAAGGCGCTCGGTTTTCGCCAATCCGCCGATCGGAATGACGCCGAAACCGAGATTAAGCAAAGCGTCGACCGCAGGAATGCCGACGATCCACATGCTCATCACACCCGCAAACATCACCCTGTCGCCGCGAACGAGTCCTGTACGCGCGGCCATTCGCGCAAAATTATCCTCGGAAACGGCCCTATCTCTCGCCGTATAGCCGACATAGGTCGGCAAGCCGGTCGTGCCGGATGACGCGCTGACGCGATTGATTTCGCGAATATCGCAGGTGACATGCATGCCAAACGGGTGGTCCAGCTCATCGCGGGAGCGCTGCTGGCTAATCCGCTCCTCATCCTTGTCGAAAAAAGGATATGTTGAGTAATCCGCCCAATTCTTGAACCGGTGCGGGTCGACCCCCGCCGAATTAAACTTGTCCCGGTAATAGGGAGACGTTTCATAGACGCGAACAAGCTGCCGGCGAAGCTTTGAAAGCTGCATGTTCCGCAAATCGTCGCCCATCAGGTTTTCAACATCAGGGCGGTGAAGAACAAAACTCATGAGAAATACCTGTTGCGCCGGTTATGTGTCAGCCCGACGGCGATCAGCGCCGTTGATCTTCCTGGATTCTCGCACGGGCGGCGGCGCCGTTCGTTCTTATGGCAGAAATATCGCCGGGAGTCCTCGCATCGTAAATGAGCGATTTCACGAGCGCGGCTGCTGCGCTGGGCGCGCCTGCAATTTTTTGCGCCAGTGAAAAGCCCGTATCCCAAACCGCTTCATCAGGCACGACCTGATTGACAAGTCCGACCTTATCCGCCCAAGCGGAATCTTTCCAGTCGCCGGTCAGCAGCGCCTCAAGCATATAAACGGGATTAAGCCTGCGCCCCGCCAGCAGCGGAATATCAACCGGCAGAATTCCAAAGCCGACTTCAGGCGTGCAGAATCGTGCGGATGCCCCGCAAATCACTAGGTCGCTTGCAAGTACGATAGCGACGCCTTCGCCTACGCAAGGACCGACGACACTGCAAATAATCGGCTTGGTGACCGATCCGGGTTGGCAAAATTCAAGGTCGAGATTTTCCGTGCTGATAGCCCCGCTATTTGCGTTGTCGATCATGTTGAGATCGCCCCCCGCGCAAAACGCAGTGCCCTTTGCCGTGATCAGGATGGCGTTTACATTAGGATCAGACTGATGCGCTCTCATGGCCTCGTTAAAGAGATCATACATCTCCGAAGACATCGCGTTTCGCTTCTCAGGCCTGTTGAGCAACAGGACGCCCACGCCCTCGCGCACAAACCATTCAATAAGGCGGCCGGACTTTTCGCCGTCTTCATGCCTTGTTTCGGCGGTTGTCATAGTTATGAAGCAGCCCAATTCAAAAACACGCCAACGCGATATTCATCGGCCCCGTCAAGCCGGCCCCCCTGATCGGAATGGCGAGACGCCCCCGCCGATCCCAACACTGTTCGCAGATGCTCCACGGGCCTCATGGCTCCCTCATTCGGATGTTCAGCCGCCATCAACATTGACATTTTCTTTTATTAGTTCTGATATGTCAATATGTGTTCTTGAAATTTCAATAAATCAAGCTGTTGGATTCTTTGATTTTTGCCCTCGCACAAGTCCGCGGTCACTGCCTGCGAGGAAGACCTCTCCTGAAAAGAAGGCGCTATGACACACTCCAGCAAGAATAATGAATGAAAGGGAGGCTCAACAATGGATGAAGCTTATCCTGATAGCATGATTATTGATCATGTCCTCCGCAACGGACGACCCGGTTCTGTGCATCGAGGCCGCATCGGTCTCGGCGCACGCGCCACCGGCGCGGAAATCGCGATCAGCTATATCGTCGTCATTGGCCAGGAACCGGGACCAACGCTCTGGATCAACGGGCAGGTCCATGGGACGGAAGTTTGCGCCATCGTCGCCGGCATCAATTTTTGCAATAGCCTCGATCCGAAAACGTTGAAAGGCTGCGTCATCTTTACCGCCAGCGGCAATCCCCTGGCGCTGGAAAGCCGGACCTGGAGCACGCAACAGGATTTCGGTCAAAATCTTGATACAATGTTTCCCGGCCGGCCAAATGGCTTCGTGACCGAACGCATGGCAGACCGGCTGTCTCGCGAAGTCCTGGCCGTGCGCCCCGATCTGCTGCTCAGCATGCATGCGCAAGGGACCGATTTTGAGAGCATGGTGTACGGCGTTTACAAACTGCCGCCCGATTGCAGCGTGAAACCGAATGAACTTTATCGTTACATGCGCTGTTTCGAGCCGTTCGCGATCTGTCATCAAAGCGTAAAGCCCGGCTCTGGCGAACATCCCGGCAATCATGCGGGCGCGCTGGATTATATGGCGCTGGCGCACGGCATCCCCGCTTTCATGATCGAGTTCGGCGTTGCACAGCGCGCAACGCCGGAACAGGTTCGCTTTGGCGCCGCTTGTTACGGGCGCGTATGCGCGGAGCTCGGCATGCTGCAGGTGAAAGGCGACGGATCAAAGGCAGACAAGACTTGGTTGGTGTCGGCGCGCAGCCATTGCAATTCCGATGCGGGCGGCATGTGGCAGTCTGCGCACAATCCAGGCGTTCTCATTAAAGCCGGCGAAGAGATTGGGACGGTCACCGATCTGACGGGTGTGCTTGTAGATACAGTGACCATGCCGAAAGACGTTCTACTGATCGCGATAAGGCAGGACCCCGTCGTGCATACGGGTGATAGCGTCGCCTATCTTGCCCATGACTGGACGTCTTTCAACTTCGACTAGCCTATAAACAATCAGCCGGGGCGGACGATAACTTTCCCAATTGCCGACCGGTCAGAGAGTCTGGCGATCGCTTTTCCGCCTTCAGCGAGCGGATAGACCTTGTCAATGCGCGGGCGGATGCGCCCATTTTTCCACCAATTTATAAGCTGCGCCACATGCTGGCGATGACGCTGAGGCTCGCGCATGAAAAACCCGCCCCAAAATACGCCACGCACATCGCAAGCTTTTAGAAGCGTCAAATTCAGCGGTAGTTTCGGGATACCAGCGGGAAACCCGACAACAAGGTAACGCCCCTCCCATGCAATTGCGCGTAGAGCTGGTTCCGCGTAATCGCCCCCAACCGGATCGTAAATCACATGCGCGCCGTCTTTTCCCACCTCGTTTTTGAACTGATGCGCAAGAGTTTTGGAAGACTCTTTGTCAAAAGGTCCGCGCGGGTAAATCATCGTCTGGTCAGCCCCCGCCTCAGACGCCGCAGCGGCTTTTTGCGCGCTTGAAACCGCCGCAACGACATGCGCGCCCATAGCCTTCCCGATTTCAATGGCGGCCAATCCCACGCCGCCGGCCGCGCCCAGAACCAATAAAGTCTCGCCTGACTTGAGTTGGCCGCGATCCGTCAACGCATGGAGCGTCGTACCGAAAGTGAAGATGAGCGCGGCTCCCTCCACAGGGTCCAGGTCGTTGCTGAGTTTGATGGCATCTTCGGCCTTTACGATTGCCTGTTCAGCGAGGCCGCCGCCGGTCCCCATGATCGCAATCAAGCGTTCACCGATCTTCCATCCGGCGACGTCTTCGCCTATTGCGTCGACAACGCCAGTGACTTCGCTGCCCGGCGCGAAAGGACGTTCCGGCTTGAACTGGTATTTATCTTCAATGATTAAGACATCCGGATAATTGATGCCGCATGCAAGAATGCGCACGCGCAATTCGCCCCGTCTCGGCTCTTGAACCGGTATTTCCATTAGCCGCAGCGTCTCAGGACCGCCCGGCGTTAAAGACAATAGCGCTTTCATAAACTCGCCTTCTTATGAACGGCGCCTCTGATCCGCAAACGACTGACGCGGACCTATTTGTTCAGAGCGCCGTCAACGGTTGTTCCAATTCTTGTGGTTTTCCGGAAAGGCTTGCACCGAGCGTGACAAACGCTGCGCCGATTAGCAAAGCCGGCGGCGCAACATAAAGGAGGGCCTTTTGCAGCGCCTCATCTTCGCCGATCAACGGCGTCAAGACATCGCTTAGTGCGCCAACCGCCAGCGGACCGACGCCAAAGCCAACCAAGTTCAACGCAAGGAAAATCACCGCCGTTACCATGGCGTGAACGTTGGACGGCATGATCTGTTGCGAATAGCTGATAATGGGCGCGCTGCAGGCTGTCACGAAAGATGCTGCGAAGGCGAAACAAACCAGCACCGCAATTGGCGTATGACTGAGAAACGCCATGGCGGCGAATGGCGCGCTGATTGCAAACAACACAGCCGGTATCCAGAGATTCCACCGCGCATCGCGTCGGGACAATCGGTCGGCAACAACGCCGACAATGATCGTGAAAAACAATCCGCCGACTCCGTTGATAGCGCCGATGTAACCGCCCGCCTCCGCACGGGTCATATCGTAAACACGGATCATCAACGTCGGCAGCCAGGTGATCATGCCGGCAAGACCGAGCACCGCAAGAGAGCTTCCGATTATATAATAGCGCACCGCCGGCGCGCCAAGAATAACGCTGAGTGAAGCGATGAAACCCCGGCTCGCCTCATGCGCCTTCGCGCCGCGCGGCGGATCGCGCAAAGCAAAGAATGAGATCAGACCCAGCAGAACCGGCGTCAAGCCGACAACAATGAAGGCAACGCGCCAGCCATAATGAGTAGCAATCCAACCGCATAACCAAAGGCCAATGAACGAACCGATAAAGAAACCGGACTCGGTGATTGATAGCGCAGTCGTCCTTTGCCTGGGCGGATAAATGTCTGCGATAATCGAGTGCGCCGCCGGCACGCAAGGCGAAGCGCCAACGCCGACGCCGCACCGCGCCGCGGCAAGTTGGAAGAAATTCTGTGCAAGGCCGCAAAGGACCGTCATCCCGCCAAATACCATCAGGGCACCGCCGATTAAGCGGCTGCGGTTCGAACGGTCGGAGACATAGGCCATAGGAATGCTGGCCGCTACATAAAGCGCGACGAAAGCAAAGCCCGATAAAAAACCTAGCTGAGCATCGCTTAAATCGAGATCGTTTTTGATGTCTTCCAGCAGAATGACGATCGCCAGACGGTCGATTGCGTGGACGATGATAATGAATGTCAGAACCAATAGAACGGCATGCTTGCGGATGATGCTCATGCTTTAGCGGCTCAACTGGTGACCCAGTATGGCGACGCCATCCACGGACAAAAGCGCATCGCCGTCGACCGGCGGCAATCCCTCAATACCGGAAGACGCCGGACCAGGATCGCTGAGAAGCTCCATGCGGGCCCGTAAGTTGTTGAACCAGTTCTCCTTGTCCCACGCCCCTCGGTAATAGGTTTTGATCTTCGCCAGGTCGCTCATCTTCGCCCCGACCTGACCCAACGCATTGCACAATGCGCGCATGGCGATGCGGGCTTGCTCTGCGATATCGCCGGGATGCGTTATCTCACCGGTTGCATCGGCTGGAAACTGACCGCTGGCGAACACTGCCTCACCGCAGCGCACAACATTGCTGAACGGCCAGCTTTCGTTCCCGTGCGGCGCATAGGCGCCGCCAAAGCGACGTCGTTGAATATTTTGATTTGCGTTGGCGATAACTTCCAGCGCAATTTTGCAGCCAGAATTTCTGTTCTCAGGAAGCAGCGTCGCATGAATAGCGGGCTTCGATTTTTCAAAGGCGCTGGCCAATTCGGTTTCCATCGCCCTGCGCTCTTCGGCGCCGATCTCGGCGCCGTAATAGGCGTAGACGCGGCATGCGTCGTCGAGAAACGCCTCAAGGCCGGCAAGCGTTTGTCGTAATCCGCTTAAGGCATCCCCGGCGCCGGTGTTCGACCGCGCCTCGGCGAAGACCCAGTCACCGCGCCGAACGCCGACGGTTACGCCCGCCGCATCTTTGGCTTTACTGCGATCTCCCTTGACGGCGATCGCATCGATTTCGACCACGTGCCCCAGAGTCGCAAAGCTCGGCACCGGGGTCAAAATCATGAGGACATCTCGGCATTCTGGAAACTCTTCAAGGATTTGCTGAAGATAGGCGGTTTCGTCTTCTATGGCGTCGGCGAGATAGAAGATTTGAACCTGGGCGAGTTCGGCGAGCCGGCAGTCCGCCCGCGCGACCACTTCGTAAATACTCCGCATGCAGGTTACGCTCTGTGCCAGCATGTCGTCCGGATTGAGAGTCTTGGCGTTGTCGCCAATATCCATCTGCCCGTTTGTGAACAGCCAATCTCCGATGCGGACGGCGCGGCTTATTTTGAAGCCATCCATGACCTTTTTGACCATTGGCGAAACACTTATGGTCAATCGTTCGCCTGTTGGACCGCCGCTGCTCATAACAACTCCAATTGGGCGACAAGCGGGCAGGAATGCGCCGCCTTTCCTTACTTTGCCCAGACTAGCATGGCCCCGGCTTCACAATGAAACGGGAAGCGCCGCGCCTCCCGATCAGCCCTTTACGCTTGAGGTTCGCGCCGTAACCCCAGAGCAGTTCCACGAACGCAATTGCACTCCGTATCTAGAAATCAACGCCCGCTCTGACGCCCCATGTTCTGGGCAGACCCCACCAGAAAAGCCTTGTGTCGAACCCGTTAAATGTTCCGACATAGGAAGCATAGGTAGTATCCGTTACGTTCTCGACAAAGACTTGCAAGCTGTATCGGTCGCTACTGTCGCGCCAGAACGCTCGCAGGTTCAATACACCATAGGCTTCTTGCCCATCGCGTTCAGTATTATCCAGCTGGTAAAACTGGTCCGCGACGTAGTTAAAATCACTCTGCACACTGAACTGGCCAGCTGCGATCGACGGAAAGTCATAGCGGACAAGACCGTTAAACGTGTAATTCGGCGTCCCGGTCAATTCATTTCCGTCGATCGGCGTTGCGATGCTTGCCGGACCCGTACTGAAAGTGGTTGTAATAGGCGCATCGATTTCCGTATCAAGCAATGACACTCCAAACGACGTCGTCAGTCCTTCCAAAAACCTTCCGGTGAATTCCAACTCCGCGCCACGGATCTCAACATCTCCGAAGTTGAAAAGTCGAGCAACCGGCAAATCATTGACGACTTGCGTAACAGTCGACTGTTTGTTCTCAACGTGGTTGCGGAAGATCGCTGCGGACAAGCTAATACGTCCGTCGGCCAACTCAAACTTGCTTCCAAGTTCAAGCGAAAAACTTGTTTCTGGTTCTGTTGGAGCAGCCGCCGTTGCGTCGCCAAAAAGAAGCGTCGTATTGAAATCAGGAGATTTATACCCTGTCGCCGCATTGAAGTAGAAGAACGCCGGATCAATTGGACGCCAATTGGCGCCGGCCCGCCAAGTGAATTCATTGACCTCAACATTGAAACTCGCGTCGGGGGCAAAGGCGAAAACAAGGTCGAGTTCCTTCGTCTCGTTTGTGAATCGAGCGCCGCCCTCAAGGCCAATAGTTTCCGTTATCGGGAAATCAACGCTCAAAAATCCAGCTAATGACTCCGTCTGTATCCGGCCAGTTGTGTCGATGGCGTCCCCAAAAAACTCCGGTAATGTACTCGTCGCCGAGCGGTCGTCATTATAGTAAAATCCGCCCAGAACCCAGTTTACACCCCTCGTTTCCCCAAGCAGCTGCAGCTCTTGTGTAAACTGATTAGATTCCAGACCATAAATAGCTGTAGCATTGCCTAAGAAGCCGCCGACAGCCGTGGCATCGCCATCTTCCGCATATATTCGATCATAATCGAGGTAGCCAGTGATCGACACCAGCTCGATGGAGGGGGATAGCTTCCAATTCAATCGCGCCGCGTATTCAGCAAAATCAAGATGGTTCGGCAGGCCATCAGAGTCGCTGTATCCTATGGTCGGATCTGGCGGCTCAAACACAAAACCAGTGCCGTTTACGCATTCATTAGCGACAATCCGCGCATCGCTGCACGGATCCCCTGTGTCAGGATCGAGCGCGCCTTGCGCACCGACCAAAGGAGCAATACTCCGATCCCGTGTATAGCTCGCCTTAAGGAGTAAAGTTGCATCAGGCGTAATATCAACAGCGAGCTGCCCGCGCCCAGAAATGACATCACGCGCGGACCACTTCACACCGTCAGGTATCGCCAAATTCCTTTGATAACCGTCGTCTTCATTATAGTAGAACGCCAAACGCCCCCGCACTCGATCAGTGATACCACCGCTCACAGCGCCTTCAATCAAACGCCGATTGAAAGAGCCAACCTGACCGACCAAATAGCCTTCATGCTCAGCGGTCGGCTTTTGAGTGGAAACATTGACAAGACCAGCCGTGGTGTTTCGTCCAAATAACGTGCCCTGCGGCCCGCGAAGAACCTCGACACGTTGAATATCGTAAAGCGGCGCTCGCTGCAGGGCGCCCGCGCCATAAAAAACTTCGTCCACCGCGAAACCGACAGGCGAATCGGATGTGTCATTGAAAACCTGAAGTCCGTCGCCACGAATCCGGTATCGCGGTTGAAGGCCTGTATCCACATAGTTGAAATTCGGCGTTTGAACAGCGATCTCGTCAAGAGTGCCAATGCCGGCGTCCTCCAGCTGATCGCCGCCAAAAGCCGTCGCGGAAACCGGCGTAACGCTCAATACGGTTTCACGGCGGCGAGCCGTCACCACAATCTGATCCGTTGAGGCCGACTCCGAGCTTTGCGGTTGCCCTGATTGCGCGCCGGCTTCGCCCCCCGCCATTAACGCCGCTGCCGCGGCGGAAGCCCACAAATATGCAGTCGCTCTCATGTTTATCCCCTATGATTTTTCCCTCGCAATTGTGACATTTTTATACTGTATTTTTGAAATGTCAATTAGCGCCCCTGACATTGTAGACTATTTGCAGATTTTTCCTTATTTGAACGTCGGAATCCAGAGGCGGCGCCACGCCTGACCCATCCGGGCGCGTGGCGGCGTCATCGGATTCTCATTTTTGTGGGTAATTCAGGCTCTGTGGGAGTGAGTATCTAGACTGCGCCCCAACATGGAAGCCGCCCCAGAAGCTAGAAAGTTTCCGCGGCGCGCCCTTCGACCCGGATGGGAAGCTCGCTAAAATAGCGCGACTGCATCAGTGCTTCAACGACCTGCTCTTCGCTTTCTCTGATATGTGCCTGAAAAAGCGCGGCGGTCTTTTCCGCGTCATTCGCGCTGATGGCGTCAAACAGCAATTCATGTTCTTCAGCGTTTATGTCGCTACGAGAATAGGCCCGTCCCCCGACTTTCGGCACAAAATAAGCGATCCGGTTCGACTGATCCAGCAATTGGGTAAGCACTTTTTCGAGGATGGGATTGTTGCTGGCGGCGTAGATTTCACGATGAATTTTATTGTGAATTTCCATCGTACCATGTCGGCCCGCCTTCGCACTCGACACATACTCTTCATTGAGCTTTCGCAGTAAGTCGACATTGACGCGCCCGACACTAGCGCGTGCGGCTAATCCCTCAAGCGCAGCACGCATCTCAAAGGTCTGGCGGATCGCCACCAGGCTAATGTCAGATACGTGAAAACCAAGGCGCGGGATCGGGGTAATCAGGCCGTCATGAGCAAGCAGCGCCAGCGCCCTGCGCACGGGGCTGCGGCTGAGATCATATTTCTCGCACATCTGCGCTTCGGTAATATCGTCGCCCGGCAGGATCTTGCAGCGAACAATTTCGCCATAAAGAAGACGATAGGCTTTTTCACCAAGATCCGTCTTTCCGGAAATATCGTTCCCATCCCGGGTTTTTTCAGGCATCTGGCTCTCCGGTTACCATCAAAAATGAAGGTATAATCCAGATTATGGGAAGCGTAAAATGTCAGGTTAATCTTTTGTGGATTCTCGGGCGATCCAATGTAGAGTATGGTGCCAAGGGATCCACTGTTCTCAACATTGGCTGATAATATCAAGAGCAAACAAGCGTAATTAACTAGCATTCGGTTTAGTCTTACGTAGATCCCAATCCGCAAGGTCTTTGATGTCAGGGTGGTAGTAGAAGACCGCAAACACAAGACATATGACAATTCACCAACATCAGCTTCTTGACATTTACGATGCCAAAAGCACACGGGATTTTCGGCCATAAGAAATAACCGTCCACTGCTACAATAACGTTGCACATACCTCGGATTGTTGCGCATTTGGGAGATGAGAATAGCGAGTATTCGTGGTTATCGATTTGCCAAAACTATGATTACCGATACTCGCTTATTTTGGACGTTGCTATTGCAAGCGGCCTCGGTTCAATTTCGGGTTGGAAGCGAATAGCTGCCCGTCAGTAACTTACTATTGCCGCCGGTTCGGTCCGTCGCAACCAATTCAACGTAGCTGCGCCGTGTGGTGGCAGATTTAGACCCCGAGTTATTCTGCTCACGCCGCTGGCTTTTTGAGCTTTAATTCCAGGTCGCTGCAAAATTACTGGGGGTTGCCGGTATACGTATTCCGCTGCCGGCGATGAGACTCCCCCTAGTGCCTTGATTGTATTTCAACTGTTTTATTCTGTATACTAATAATAATTTGATGTAGTAGCATTTGGGACCGCCGGGTCGTGGGAGAAAGTATTGAACAATCTTTCGTCGTATTCGTCTCTCGCATATTCGTATCCCTCACCTCACTGCTCGTTGGTGAAGTCCGGAGCGAAGGCATAGGACGAACAGCCCTCGCGACGCGGCGAGACTGTTCCCCGTGCCTCAGCGTGAAGGTCATGCTCGTCGGAGCCAGCCCATCGCTTTGGCCCGATACGTCACAAACGGACTGCGTATCGGTTGGCTGCTACTTTCGAGAACGTCCGCGCTCCCGGCGGTCGGGCTTCAGCCTTTCGGACTGCCCGTGACCTTTGACCGCGCCCCACAGTTGGTCTCGCATGTCGCGCGCTGCCGTCATTCAACCGACCACGCGACATGAGGTAGCGCCCCGTCGTAACGGGGCGTTTTATTTTGCCGCCTCCTTTCGACCCTTGATTTTGATTTCGCTCGCAGACACAGCAGCAGAGTTGAGGTCTGCTAACGTGCAGATCACGTCGCCCAAGCGCTCTTTCAGCTCCGAGCGGATTTCTTCGATAAGATCGAGATCAATGGCGGCGCCCGCCTTGAATTTAGCCTCACTTTTGCGGAGTCTTTCAGGCAGGCGCGCCACATAGAATCTGACCCAATTGAGCGCCTCCCATGCCCGCACATATGCGCGCTCAACGCCGCCCTCACAGACTTCGCTCGGAGACCGGGATTTGCTCGGCGTATCCCTGTCGGCCAAGGCCGAGAAATTCTCTTTCGGGATAATCGCGTAGTTGCGGTCTCGCCCATGGACAGTAACGATATCGCCACCGTCGAGAAGCGCCTCAAACAATGCGAGATGCGCATCGGCGATAGGCGACCCGTAAACGGCTTGCAGCGCCTCCACGGGCGCAAAGATCTGCCTTAGGAAGTCGCCAGGCGACGAGCCGCGCCGCCACGCCGCCGACACGCGGTTATCGTTTTGCAGATTTTCCGCAACGTATTGATTTGATTGCCGTCGTTTTTGCGCCGGTTTGCAAAAACTACGTTTGTTATCAACGCGATCTGAAAGACTACGAATCTGGGGGTCAGAGGTTCGAATCCTTTCGGGCGCGCCAATACCTACTTGATTGCACATATACTTATGCAGTTTCGGTGATAGCTGCGCGCCGTCGGCTGGCCACGCAATGACGCGGCCGCGACGACGCGGACCGGTTTTGACGCTTCCGTATCAATCGGTCACGGCGGCGTTCGACGTTCTCGGCGCCCGCGGTCACACATTCAAAAAACGGTAAAAAAGTTGTCACGAAACGGTTACGTCGCGGGCGCATTCCCACCGCGCATTTGGTGGGGACAGATTCATGAAAAAATTGCTTCAGACGACGGCCGTTTCGGCTTTGCTTGCGGTTGCCGCCGGTCCGGCGCTTGCCGGCGTTATCGAGGGGCGCGTTAGCGACCAGAGCGGCGACATTTCCCTTGACGGCGCCATTGTGCGTATCGTCGAGACGGGCGTCGCCACGACGACCAATCGCGCCGGCGAATATCGGTTTGCGGCGGTGCCGGCGGGCGATTACACGCTTCGCGTCTCTTACGTGGGCGCAGAACAGATCACCGCGTCGGTAAGCGTGCCGACAGAGGATGCTGTCGCCCGCCGCGACTTCCTGCTTGGCGAAGACCTTCGCGTTACAGAGAATATCCTGGTTGTCGGACAGCGCGGCGCGCTCAATTCGGCGCTCAGCCAGCAAAAAGCGTCGGACCGGATCATTACGGTGTTGTCGTCGGACGCGATCGGGCAACTGCCCGACGAAAACGTCGCGGAGGCGGCGCGGCGCGCGGTTGGCGTCAACATTCAAAACGACCAGGGCGAAGGTCGTTTCATATCGATCCGCGGCGCGAATCCGAACTTTGTGACGTCAACGATCAACGGCGTCCGCATCCCGTCGCCGGAGGCCGATGCCCGCCAGGTGCCGCTCGATGTCATCGACAGCGACATTCTTTCCTCCATTACCGTCACAAAAACGCTAACGCCGGACGTTGACGGCGACTCGATCGGCGGCAATGTCGAGATCTCAACCCTGTCAGGGCTTGATCAGAAAAATCTCCTCCTGAAACTGAAAGCGGCGGGCATCTACGCCAATCAAGTCGAAGAACTTTCGCAGCGCTATTCAGGCGTTCTCGCCAACAACTTCATGGAGGGCCGTCTCGGCGTCGCCGCGTCCGTCGCGTGGCAACAGCGCAAGTTTGGATCGGAAAACAAGGAAGTGGACGGGCCTGATTGGGTTCTTGACGAGGCCATCCCCTACCCCGAAGAGCTGGAATTCCGCGACTATCAGATCACGCGCGAACGTCTCTCCGCCTCGCTCAATCTTGATTACGAAGCGAACGACAATCTGCTGCTTTTTGCGCGCGGCCTTTATTCCGACTTCAGCGATCAGGAATTTCGCTCGCGCGTTGAAAACAAGTTCGGCGACCCCGATTTCGCCGGCGCAACCGGTTCGGTTGCAACCTTCGACGCGGCGGCAGACGATCCGTTCGAAGTTGACCGCGATATCAAGGACCGGCTCGAGGAACAGACAATCTGGTCCGTGGCCGCCGGCGGCGAATGGACCAATGGTCCGGCGCTCGTCGATGTGACCGCGGCCTATTCCTTTGCGGATGAGGTCGAACCGGAACGCCTCGACACGGACTTCCGCGCCGAACTCGACAGCGGCATTTTCGGCGTCGATGTCTCGGACCAGATTCTGCCAAGCCTCGCCTTCCCGGACGCCGCCGCGGAAGCAGCCTATTTCGACGCAGACAATTACGAATTTGACGGCCTGGAGCGCACCAATGGCGTTTCGGAGGACGAGGAGCTCTCCTTCGCCGCCAATATCAAATATGAAACCGACATATTCGGCGCGCCGGGCTTTTATAAAGTCGGCGGCAAGGTTCGCCTGCGCGAGAAGTTTTTCAACGGCCAGGTTGACGTCTATGACGGGTTCGACGGTCCGGACCTGACGCTCGCGCAGTTTGTATCGCCGATCGATTACGGGCTCGATCGCATCAATCCGGTTGCGAATGGAGATCTTGTCCGCAATTTCTTCCTCGCCAACGAAAGCGCGTTCGAGCTGAACGCCATCGACACCGCCGTCGCCTCCAACGAAGCGAACTACACCGCGAATGAGGATATTTTCGCCGGTTACGTGATGTTCCAGCGCCAGCTTACGGATGTCTTCTCCGTCATCGGCGGCGTGCGCGTTGAAAACACGAAATACGACGCCGTCGGCCAGACATTGCTTGTGCAGGAGTTCGAGGACTCGTTCGACGGCGACATAACCGCGACAGATCCCTTCACCCTGATCCCGACGACCGCGATCGGCGGGGCGCCCCTGGCCGACGATCTCGAATTCGAATATGACGTCGGCGAAGATGAAACGATCCTCGAATACGAGGCGGTGTTCCTCCAGGCCGAGTCATTTGAGAAGAACTACACCGATGTTCTGCCGAGCATGACGCTGCGTGCCGACTTTACGGACGACCTCGTCGGCCGGTTCGGCTATTACAAAACGATCGTGCGCCCGAATATCGAGGCCGCAGCGCCGCGCATTAACGCCGAGCAGGGCGAAGACGGTCTTGTCGCGGAAGCGGGCAATCCGAACCTTGAGCGACAGGTCGCGCATAATTTCGATATCGCCCTTGAGTACTATCCGGGCAACAAAGCGGTCTATTCGGCTGGCGTCTTCGCCAAGGAGATTAAGGACTTTATCGCGGGCGCCGAAGTTGACGGCGACGATCCGCGATTTGCCGGCACGCGCTTTGCGGAGTTCGACGAGCTTAATATTTTCGTTAACCTGCCGACCGCCTCGCTTTATGGGTTTGAACTCAACATGCAGCAGCCGATGGACTTTCTCCCCGGCTTGCTGGGCGGCCTGATCCTGAGCGCCAACTACACGTTTGTCGACGGCGAAGCGACGTTGGACGACGGTCGCAAGATCTCGCTACCGGGTCAGGCCAAGCACGTGGCGACGGGCATATTGGGTTATGAAATGGGGCCGATCGATCTGCGCGTGGCCGCGACCTATCGCGACGAATATCTCGATGAAATCGGCGTCGCCTCGGAAGAAATCGGCGGCGAAGACGTTGCGCTCGATCGCTTTGTCGACGATCACATCCAGATCGACGTTTCGGCGAAATACAAAATCACCGATCAGTTCCGCGCCTTCGTTGAGTTCAAGAATGTCAACGACGAGCCGTTTGTGGCGACAATCCGGTCGTCGCAATTTGGTCGGCTGAACGCCCAATATGAAGAATATAGCTGGACCGCCAAGTTCGGACTGGCTTTCACCTACTAGTCTTTCGCCGACGGATTTCTGCTTCGGGGGAGACAGGTTTCGTTGCGTGATGCGGGCGGCGGCGTTGCGTATGCCGTCGCCCGCATATTTGCTTGAGAGGATCGGATGCGACAATTGCTGCTAGCTGTTTTATGGGCCGGAACGGCCTGTGCGCCTTTCACAAGCGAGTTGCCAGGCGTTGCGCCAGTCGCGGAGACGACGCCGGTCGCATCCAGCGATGACGCCGCCGACGATCCGGCAATCTGGATCAATGACAATAATCCAGAGGCGAGTCTTATTCTCGGGACGGACAAGCAGTCCGGCCTCTATGTTTATGATCTTAAGGGCAATGAACGCCAGTTCCTGCCCACCGGCGCGGTCAACAATGTCGATCTGCGGCAGAACGTTTCATTGAAAGACTGGAGCGGCGACATTGCGGCCGCGTCAAACCGCAGCAACGACACAATCACCCTTTATGAAATTGACAATGACGTTGTGCGCGAAACCGGGGCCTTTCCCTCACGGATCGAGGAACCCTACGGTCTTTGCCTCGGCGCATCCGGCGGATCGGTTATCGTGTTCGTCGCTCATAAGAACGGCGCGCTGGTCGCATACGACCTTGATGGTCCGACAAGAGCGACATATGCGGGCCGCGTCGATCTGGAAACGCAGCTTGAGGGTTGTGTCTTTGATGACGAGACGGGCGTGCTCTATATTGGCGAGGAATCCCGCGGGATCTGGAAAGCGTCCTATGCGGGCGGCGAATTTTCAACGCCGCAACTTGTCGACGAGACCGGCGGCGACAGCGGCGTCGCGGCGGATGTTGAAGGCCTGGCGATTTACCGCGCCGCCGACGGGCGCAAGCTGCTTGTCGCCTCGTCGCAAGGCAATGACAGTTTCGCCCTTTACGATATGGCCAATGACGGTTTTCTAGGGCGCTTTAAAATCATTTCCGGCGCTGACATCGACGGCGCCGAAGAAACGGACGGCATCGAGGCGACATCCGTTCCGCTTGGTCCGGATTTCCCCCTTGGCGTTCTGGTCGTGCAGGACGGCCACAATCGCCCCCGGGGACAGCGTCAGAATTTCAAGATCATTGACTGGCGCGATATTGACGCGGCGATGACCATAGACGAATAAGCGTCCCACCGGATCGGCCCAACAATCAGTGACGGCCGACGTCGCCGAACACGCTTGCCGCAGATGGCGCAAGGGGCATGGCGGCATGGGCGTCGACAAGTTTCGACGGGTGACGGCGCGCTGGAATGAGAACCCGCAGCTGCGTCAGGCGACCTCCGGTCTAACATTGGACTTGGGGGGCGTGCGTGCCGTATTCGGTCGACCAACAATCCTTTAAGGCCCTGCGTTGCGCGCGACGCCTTTCGACCATACCCGCCGTCGTTCTAGGCGCGTCTGCGCTTCTAACGACCGCGCACGCCCAGCGGGCGGCGGAGAACGTGATCCGCGCCGCCGACGACGCGTTCGGGGCGAGCGTCGGCGATGAAGAAATCGGTCTTTACTCCAATGAAAATGTGCGCGGCTTCAGCCCGATCAGCGCCGGCAATATCCGCATTGAACGGCTGACCATTGACCGCCAGTCAAACTTCAGCAATCGGCTGATTGGCGGCTCGACGATCCGCGCGGGGCTTTCGGCGCAAGGCTATCTCCTGCCCGCCCCTACCGGGATTGTCGATTTCTCCTTGCGCCGCGTGGCGGAGACGCCCGTGCAGAGCATTGTCGCGCAGTATGGTCTTTACGGGAGTTACAACGTCGCCGCCGACCTGCAGGAACGCTTCTTTGGCGGGCTTTTAGAAACCACCGGCGGCGCGGGCTATGAATATACTGTCAGCGGCAATGGTTCGCGCGACATTCGCTGGTCGCTCGGCGCCGCGCTGCGCCTTCGCCCGTCAGATGCGCTCGATATTACGGTGTATGGGGACTATTGGCGCGACGTTTCCGATCGCCGCTGGATCTTTTATTTCACGGACGGGACAGCCGCCCCGCCTGAGATCGACAATCGGCGCGACGACGCCGGCCAGCCCTGGGTCGAACGCTCGGGCGATAACGTCAATTTCGGAATAGTCGCCCGCTATTGCCCTTCCATCGCCGACTTTGAACTCGGCGCCTTTCGCTCGACAACGGAATACAACCGGCAGATCGCCCAGTTCTTCACCAACGTTGCGCCGGACAAGACCGGCGAATTAAACGCCTTCATCGGCCCCTCGCCGCGTTTCGCTTCAACCTCGTTCGAGGCGCGCGCGTCGCGCGGGCTTACGGAGGGCGATCGCGAACATACGCTGACGTTCAATCTGCGGGGGCGCGACCGGGACCGACGCTTCGGCGGCGCAATCGACGTCAATCTGGGGCTCGTCAATGTCGAGGCGCCCGGCGTTTTCCCCGAACCGGATGTCGTCGTCGGGCCGTCGACGCGCGAAGACGTCCGACAAATCACCGCGGGCCTTGCCTACGGCTTGCGCTGGCGGGACCGCGGCGAGATCAATGTCGGCCTTCAGAAGACGGACTATACGCGAACCATTACCGCGCCGAGCGCCGCGCCGACCGAAGGGAAGGCCGATCCCCTTCTCTATAATGCGAGCGCCGCCATCGAGATCACGCCGCGTCTTGTCGCCTATGGCGGAATTGTGCGCGGATTTGAGGAAGGCCCGTCCGCGCCGTCAATCGCGCTCAACCGTAATGAAGCGCCGCCCGCTATTGAGACCGAACAGGCCGATGCGGGGCTGCGCCTCTTTGTCGGCAAGCTCACCGCCGTCGTCGGCGTGTTCCGGATCGAAAAGCCGTTCTTTTCGCTGGGAACCGACCGGTTGTTCCGCGAGACCGGGACGATCACCAATCGCGGGGTTGAACTCTCGCTCGCCGGGCCTGTCACCGACGAATTGCAGGTGATTGCCGGCGCGGTCTTCTTCGATCCGACCCTCTCGGGCGCGCCGGTCGAGGACGGTTTGTTGTCGGCCGATCCGATCGCCTTCCGCAACCGGACCGTCACCCTCAATATGGACTATCGCCCCAAATGGGCGCCGGGTTGGTCAGGAGACTTAAGTCTCACCCATCTCGGTCCCCAGAATGGCGATAATCTCGGGCGTCTCACCGTAGAAGGACAAACCTTCATCGATTTGGGACTGCGCAAAGAGCTCGAGATCGCCGGTTCCACATTCGTGCTGCGCGCCCGCCTCGACAATGTTTTCAACACATTCGGCTGGATGGTTTCAGAAAGCGGCGCCTTTTCCTTCCGGGCCCCGCGCGGCTTTTCCATCTCCGTGCGCTCGGACTTTTGACAAGGCGCAAAGGCTGTAGCGGTTTAAAACCAGCGAGCCGGCCTGTCGAGCATATGCGTGCGACTGACATCTAATCATCCGTAGACAGATAGAAGACCGCGCGGCGCGTTACATCAGCTTGTCCAGCGTGATCGGCAGGTCACGGACGCGTTTGCCGATCGCATCATAGATCGCATTCGCCACGGCCGCCGACGGCCCGTTCATTGAGATCTCGCCGATCCCCCGCGCGCCGGTCGGCGCCTGCGGGTCGGGAATCCCCGTCCACGCGACGTCGATCTCCGGAACGTCGAGATGCGAGGGCATATAGTAAGCGCCGAAGCTCGGATTCGCGATGCGGCCGTTGCGCTCGTCGAACTGCGCGTACTCCATCATGGCCATGCCGAGCGACATGATAATGCCGCCGCGGAATTGGCTCGCTGCAAGTTTCTCGTTGAGGATCCGGCCGCAATCATAGACGCCGCAGATCCGCGAAATGCGCAATTCGCCCGTGACCGCGTTGACCTTGACTTCGCAGAATACCGCGCCGGTCGAATGCATCGACCATTCGGACACTTCGGTGGGCGGCGGCGCCGTCGCCTCGACGGAGATCGAGGTTTGGCCGGACCGCGCCAGGAGGTCGGCGAAAGAGATGCGCACGGACGGGTCCGCGGCCAGCGCAAGCGATCCATCCACCGTTTTCAACGCCGCCGCCGGTTGCCCACGCAGCGCGCCGCCTTCCGGCGCCAAAGCGGCGAGCTCGGCGACCAGCGCGGCGTGCGCGGCGGCGACAGACGCGCCGATCGCGGCCGTCTGCTGCGATGCGGCCGCGATGATGCTGCCCGGGAGCTTATTGTCGCCATGGCGGACATCGACGTCTTCGTAAGGAAGGCCGAGCCGTTCTGCGGCGACCGCCGCCGTCGCCGTGGACGTCCCCATCCCCATATCGGCCCCCGCCGTCTCGACAAGGGCTTTGCCATCGTCGGTGAGCGTGATGCGCGCCGCAGAGCCGCCGAAGCGCTTGTACGGATAATAGGCGGACGCCATCCCCGTGCCGACGAACCATTCGCCCTCGCGCCGTCCAAGGCGCTGACCGGAGCGCGGCCGCCAGCCGAACCTGCGGGCGCCTTCGCGGTAGGCATCGACCAGCGCACGCTGCGAGAAGGGTTTGCCGGTCGTCGGATTGTTGTCCGGCTCGTTGCGGATGCGCAGCTCAACCGGATCCATCCCGAGTTTCTCGGCAAGCTCGTCGAGCGCGGTTTCCAAGGAGAACGTCCCGACCGCAGAGCCGGGCGCCCGCATGAAGGTGTTGCCCAGCATATCCATGATCCCGACGCGCACTTCGAGGTGCATCGAATCGGCCTGATACATATGGTGGCTGGCCTCGGTAAAGGGCTCGGTCATGGCGTTGTGCGCGATCTTCACTGTGGTTCCGGTGTGGATCAGCGCCGTCAACCGACCGTCACGATCGGCGCCGAGCGCGAGGCGTTGTCGGGTTGGCGCGCGGCCGCCGCAAACGCGGAAGACGCCCTCGCGCGTCAGCGTCATGCGAACCGGCCGGCCCGCGGCCTGAGCGGCGGCGGCCGCCAGGATATGATATTGCCACAGCGTCTTGCCACCGAATCCACCGCCGACATATTCCGCCGTCAGATGAACTTTTGACGGATCGATGCCGAACACCTTCGCCATTGTGATCGCCGACATGTCAACGCCCTGCGTGCAGTCGTGCATGCGCAGAACGCCGTCTTGCCACGCGACCGTGACGGCGTGCGGCTCGATCTGGTTATGATTCTGCTGGGGCGTGCTGTATTCGCGATCGACGGAAACGGGCGCCGCGGCGAGCGCGGCTTCGGCGTCGCCGGCGACATATTTCAGATCGCGGCCTGCATAAAAGGCG
This sequence comes from Hyphococcus sp., assembly GCA_028284345.1. Lineage (GTDB taxonomy): Bacteria > Pseudomonadota > Alphaproteobacteria > Caulobacterales > Parvularculaceae > Hyphococcus. The sequence goes on from JANQRY010000010.1 coordinate 185,193, forward strand.
ACGTCAGCGCCGGCGGTCGCGTCCTCAAAGCTGGTGACCGCGTCCTCAACGTCATACGCAACGTTCACAAGGCTTGCGGCGTGATCGGCCTCTTCCTGCGTCGCGGCGAGGACAACGGCGACCGGCTGACCATTCCAGTGAACCGACGCGTCCTGCATCACCGGCAGCGAGCTTCCCGCCATGCCGGTCCGCGTGGCGTAAAACGGTTCCGGCGGCGCCAATCGAGGGGCGTTCTTATGCGTCATGACGAAAACGACGCCGGGCGCGGCTTCCGCTGCGTCCGTGTCGATCGTGCGGATCGTCCCCCGCGCAATCGTCGAGAAGACAAGCGCGCCGTAGACCATCCCCGGGAATTTATGCTCAGCGGCGAACTTCGCCTCCCCGCGCACCTTGAGCGGTCCGTCCCGTCGGGAATGCGCGGCGCCGAGATTGCCCGGCGTGCGGATCAGCGGATCGCGCGCATCGACCGGAACAGCGGGCTGCTCGGCGGTCGCCGCACCGCTGAGTGCGACGCCGGCAATCGTCGCCGCAGAGCCCGCAAGCATCTCGCGACGGTCGATCTTCAGGTTCTCGCCCGCCTTCGGGACGGCGTGTTTGTCCGACGGCTGCGTCATCGTGAGGCTCCCGCGAGATCATGCAGCACCGCAACGATCGTGCGGCGCGCGAGTTCTGGTTTAAAGGCGTTGCCCGGACGCGTTGCGGCGCCGGAGAGGGCGATGTCCGCAGCCCGCGCGAAGGCCGCATCGTCGGGCGCGGCGCCGACAAGCGTGGCCTCGGCTTCGCGCGCGCGCCACGGTTTGGGCGCGACGCCGCCAAGCGCGATCCGCGCGTCCGCAATGCGTCCGTCATTCAAGCGCAAGACGGCGGCGACCGAAATCAGCGCAAAGGCGTAGCTCGCCCGGTCCCGCACCTTGCGATAGGTCGAGCGCGCATCAACCGGCGGCGCCGGCAGCTCGATCGCGGTAATGAGTTCGCCGGGGGTCAAAACAGTCTCAACATGCGGCGTGTCGCCCGGCAGGCGGTGGATGTCCGTCAGGGGTAGGACACGTCGCCCGTCCGCGCCGGCGAGATGCACCGTTGCGTCGAACGCTGCGAGCGCCACGCACATGTCAGACGGGTGTGTCGCAATGCAGGCCGGCGAAACACCGAGAACGCCGTGGCCGCGGTTAAACCCGTCTATCGCATCGCACCCCTCGCCAGGCTGACGCTTGTTGCAGCGAGCGCCCTCGACGTCATAGAAATAGGTGCAGCGCGTGCGCTGCAGGATGTTGCCGCCCACGGTCGCCATGTTTCGAATCTGCGCCGACGCGCCGGAAAGAATCGAGCGTGAGACGGCGGGGTAGCGTTCGCGCACCGCAGCGTTCTCCGCGAGCGCCGTATTGCTCGCCGCCGCGCCAATCATGAGGCCGCCATCGTCTGTCTCTTCGATACGGTTGGACAGGTCGGTGACATCGACAAGCACGGTCGGGCTCTCGATCCCTTCGCGCATGAGATCGACGAGATTGGTCCCGGCTCCGAGAAATCTTGCGGCCGTGTCCGCGCCGCGAGCGATGGCGTCCGGTTCGGACTTCGCTTTGTTATATGAAAAAGGTATCATTCGTTGTCTTCCGAAACATAGGCGGCGATGGCGTCGACGATTCCGTTATGGGCGCCGCAGCGACACAGATTGCCGTTCATCCTTTCCTTGATCTCAGCACGGCTCCGCTCGGGAGACGCTTGCAGATCGGGCGAGATATTACTGGGCAATCCGCGCTTGAATTCTTCGCGAAGTGCGACGGCGCTCATAATTTGCCCGGGCGTGCAATAACCGCACTGAAAGCCGTCATGCTCGACGAACAGCGATTGCAACGGATGCAGATCATCGTCATCAGCGAGACCTTCGATCGTTGTCACCGAGCGCCCTTCATACTGCACGGCGAGGGCAAGGCAGGAGAGAATCCGCTCGCCGTCAACGAGTACGGTGCACGCCCCGCAGGCGCCCTGATTGCAACCCTTCTTCGTGCCCGGACGGTCGAGCGTGTCGCGCAGCAGATCGAGCAGGGAAACGCGCACATCCTTCGGCGCATCATAAGCCCGCCCGTTGATCGTGATCGCCATCGTGAAGCCTCCTGCGAAGTCTGATCCCATCAGCCGACAGGAATCACGTCCGGTCGGGTGAATGCTTTAAGTTTACTCATCGATTCCTGATTGGTAAAAACGCATTGTTTCGAAGGCAAGTATCGTTACTGTCGATACTAAAAAATGGACTCGACAACATATTACGTTTCAAGACCGCCGTTCGGCTCACCCCGCTGAGCAGTGAATCTCGTCGCCCAGGACCAGGCGCTTTCAGCTACGAGCAGCAAGTGGAGGACAAGACATTGCGCCAGTGCCTCGTTATTGAATACTAACACGCCTCTCAAAAGCGCCTTGACGCCCCCGCACAAGGACCTGAATGCCTAAACCTTTCGATCTCAATCTTCTTAGAAGCCTCGACGCCCTTCTTCAGGAGGAAAACGTCACGCGCGCGGCCGCGCGGCTTAACGTGACGCAGCAAACCATGAGCGGTTCGTTGTCACGGCTACGAGACCATTTCGGCGACCCGATACTGGTCAGAGTGGGACGCCGCCTGCGTTTGACGCCGCTTGGCCGTTCGCTTTTGCAGCCGGTTCGGGAAGCCATCCTGCGCGCCGACTTCGCCTTGGAAACCCAGCCCCATTTCGAACCGCGCCACGCCGTCCGGGAGTTCACGCTCGCCATGTCGGACTATGCAACGCTAGTGTTTCTGCCGCATTTCCTGCGCCGCCTGGCGAAACAAGCGCCGGGCATATCAATCCGCGTGCGCAGCATATCCCCCGATAATCTGCGTGAAATTGTCTCCGGCGAACTCGATATGTGTCTGACGGCCGGGGATTGGAATCTATATCCGAATTTCAAGCCCAGCGACGTTATTCGCTCCGTGTCTGTATTCCACGATGACTTCGTCTGCGTCGTGGACGAGCGCCACCCCCTCGCAGGCGCCGGCATCACGATGGAAGACTACCTCGCCGCCAATCACAACGCGGTAGAGTTCGGTCCGGGCACTCATGCCGTGGTGGAAAGCGCGTGGGCCGCGGCCAGACTGTCGCTCAAGGTTGCGGTAACCGCGCCGAATTTCGCGTCGCAGCTCTTCATGTTGCCGCACACGGATCTCGTCGCCACCACGCAACGCAAACTCGCCGCGGTGCTGGCCCCGGCGCTCGGCCTGCAAATGATCGAATGTCCGTTCGCAATCAACGAGTTGCAGGAAGTGCTGATATGGCACGCGCGCAATGACGAAGCCCCTGCGCATAAATTTCTCCGGGACGTGATGAGTGAGGCCGCCAAGGATCTGGCCAGCACTCACGAAAATTTGAACAACAGCCATCAGTGATGGCGAACATCCGAATTTTCGTGTTCTCGTCCGTTCCGGAACGTCATAGCGCTGCGTAAATCCTCTTCAAAACATCGTCGCGATCGCAATCGTCCGCACTGCAAACATCGCCTCTTCACCCGCCTGTCCAATCAAGCGAGCGACGTGAACGACAAGGGCGCAGAGGACAGGCAACACGCCAAAAAACGGGGCCTGTGTCCGTAACGATCCACGCATTCGTGCGTCCGAGGAAGCGCTTCTCGCATAACGCGATCATGACGCTCCTGACCGCCCATTGTCAGTGAACGCAACGATTATTGACGACGCAAACGGGAATATTCGTTATGCGAATTATAGTCATTAGCGATACTAAATATTCCAAAATACAGTTTCTCACGTTGAATCGACGGCCCTATAGGCCCTTCCGATCACAAGGCCTGAAAATGGCTATCAATAACAAGGGAGGGAAACAATGAAAAAGACAAGCAAATATCTTTCGCCGAAAGACATTTTTCAATCTTATCATCGTCTTTTAACCGGGGCTTCCGCTGGTGCGATCGCCCTTTCAATACTGCCTCATCAAGTCGCAATAGCTCAAGATAACGAAACCTATTTGGACCAAGTGGTCGTTCTGGCGCAAAAACGAGAACAGAACCTGCGAGACGTTCCTACTACAGTCAGTTCGTTTTCAGACTCATTTCTGGCAGAGCGAGGGATTGTCGACACTGTCTCACTATCGAAGATTACGCCGTCCTTTAACCTGAACTCCAGTATTTCACCTCAATTCCAGGGCATCACCATACGCGGCCTCGGGACATTCACCACATCTCAGGGGTTGGAGCCTTCAGTGACCACTATGGTCGACGGTGTTGTGTTATCGAGAAACGCCCAAGCGTTTTTTGACTTTACTGACGTCGAGCAGATTGAGGTCTTGCGCGGACCGCAAGGAACGCTGTTCGGAAAAGGTTCATCGGCGGGCTTAATTTCTATACGCACCAAGGGACGCGGCGAAGGGTTCGAAGCAACTCTCGGCACTCAATATGAGCCTGGCGATACCATGTACCAAGTAAACGGTGATATTGGCGTGCCTCTTGGCGATCGAGCCTACCTACGTGTCGCGGCCTTTACCAAACAGGCTGATGGCTTCATTAACAATGTCTTTGATGGCAGAGATTACAATAGTATCGATCGTTATGGCGCCAAGGTGAAACTGTTTCTGGAGCCAAGTGACGCCTTTCGCCTCAAGCTGACTGCTGACTATATTGAAGACGATAATGACTGCTGTGCCGTTACAGCACGACAGGTTTCAAACCCTGCGGTTGTGGCCAATCTTGCGCCTGTTGTCGCGGGGCCTGAAAATGATCAAGCCAATTTCGACGGAAATGCGATCTTTAAAAGTGAAAGCAAAGGCATAGCTCTTGAAGCTGAATGGGACCTAAATGATTTCTCTTTAACATCGATAACGGCTTATCGAGAGTACGAACTTCTATCGAACAGTGACAGTGATTTCCTGCCCTGCGGTACGGGTATGGATGGTTTTGCAGCGCCTTGTGCCGGTGTGTTCAATACCGGGGATCGCATAGACCAGTTCGACACCAAAAATTTCTCTCAAGAGCTTGTGCTGAAATCGCCTACAGATGGTCCATTCTCTTATATCGTTGGCGCCTACTTTGCCGATATGGAACTAAACAATGTTTTGTTGCAAGAATCGTTTATTCCACCTTTGCTTCCACGTGTGGATGTCTTTAACACGGTAGGCGTGCTCGAAAGTCGTCATTACTCTGTTTTCACGCACCTTGCATATCAAGTGTCTGACCGACTGACCGCTGAAGGCGGGATGCGCGTATCGCATGAAAAAATAGAAGGGACGTTTACGAACCGGGGCCTTAACGCAGAGCCGTTTATCTTCGGTGGAACCGGCGCTTTCACCAGCACGGCGAGTGATACTGACGTCGGCCTTTCTGGAAAATTCAGTCTTCTTTATCAATTAACCGATGATACGAATGTGTTTGCCAGCTACGCGCGTGGCTATAAAGGACCGGGGCTTGATATGGCGGAAGGCCAGAACAGGCAAGCCGTCTGGGACGCAACCGCCATTGTTGCCGCAGAAAAAGTCGATTCCTTTGAGTTGGGTGTAAAAAGCTACCTCCTTGACGGCAACATGAACGTTAACGCCACGCTGTTTTGGACAACTGCAAAAGACTTCCAGACCGCTGGCCTTAATGCTGTTGGCGCTTCAACAACGGGTAACGCTGGTGAAGCGAGATCCTATGGTCTTGAGATGGAAGTTGACTACGCGCCAAGCGAGGATTGGAGATTCTATTTCTCTGGTTTGTTCATGGAACCAGAGTATACGGATTACACCAACGCACCCTGTTTCTCTGGACAAACCGCCGCGCAGGGTTGTACGCCAACGGGACAGGACGTAACCGGCAATCAGTTAACGCGTGCGCCTAAGATCAAGGTACATGGTTCGGCGCGATATACTACTGAACTAGGTAGCAGCTCCACGCGTGGCTACGCGCATGTGTCTGCTCAGTGGCAGGACGATATGCAGGTTAATCAAGCCTCTGGATCAGGCACCATTATTCCATCCTATGGAACGGTTGATTTCAGGCTCGGTGTCACTGGCGAATACGGAGACGGTATGGATTACGATATCGCACTCTACCTCGATAACGCCCTGGATCAGTCCTATCCAACCAGCATCTTTTCCTTCCTAAACAGTGGTGGCGCTGAAGGTAACGGACAACAGGTTCTAAGCCGTGGATACGAGAGAAGATTTGGCATAAACGCTCGTTTTAACTTCTGAAGCAATCAGTGGGCGCAGAACAGCGCCCCTAAATAAAAGGCCACGTGCTCGTCGCTTCTCCAGGTGCTGACACGTTCGCTCATTTAACGGTCTAATACTAAGATTGGGCTGGAAATAGGTTGGTAGTAAAAAGGCAGCTGTGTTCCTCAGCTGCCTTTTTATATACGTTTCCGCGAGGGCGTTAAAAGTTTCCCGCGGTAGCTTCCTTTAAAATAGCTTTGTCGAGTTCGGCGTCCGCCAGTAAACGCTTCAGCCTCGCATTTTCCTTTTCCAGATCCTTCAATCGCTTGGCCTGATCGACCTTCATGCCGCCATTATCGCTGCGAATGTGTTCAGGAACGCCGCGTTTGACCATCAATTCGCCAAGGACTTCCAGAACATCCTGACTGTTGAGGCGGCGTTCGACCCTTCAGGTTGAAGCAACGATGGTCATCTCAGGTGGCTGACTCAATGAAAACGTCCGATGCGGTAGACAGCCAACGCGCCCGCAATATTTGCGGACCGCCCGTAGCGCTTTGAAGCTCTTCGAGTAAAATGGCGCGAGTGACGGGACTCGAACCCGCGACCTCCGGCGTGACAGGCCGTTTGAGTCGCAATGTTTTCAATATCTTGGCTGTTAACGGACCCAGGGACATTGCAAGAACATCGACCAAATTTTTAACGGATTCGAATCCATTTTGATTCCCGGCCCTTGCCGTCTTTCCTCTCTCTCACGCATGCCCCCCAGAGTCTCGCGTGAAGCTATTCTCGTGGGAGTCCGAGGGGCACGATGGTTGACAAATTGGAAATTTCAGACTAACCTACCGTGGTAGGTTAGTCTGAATTGAATTTTTACCCTCAAATTTCATTGACCGTTAATAGGGGCCACCCTATTTGTTGACATGAGACGCGTAGGGACATGTCCCCGCTCTCGTTGCCGGAGCCCGCACCTTCTTGTGCGGGCTTTCGTGCATTTATATACCCCGCAAATGCATTTCGTTTTCTTGGATGAATTTGGCCACATTGGCCCTTTCGTTTCCCGCAACCATGCCGCTTACAGAACGAGCCCGGTTTTCGGGTTGGCTGGGTACTTAATACCTGATCACCAAGTGCGCAGCTTCAACACTTGGTTTTTCAAACTCAAAGAACGTCTTTTCAAGACTGAGGCGGAAGCGGCTGGTAAGGTTCTTGGCGCGTGGGAAAAGAAGGGGAGCGAGTATTTTACAAAGGGGACGATATACAAACGAAAACGCCCGGCGTTTTCGCTGATCAGTCAAATTCGACGTCACGAAGGTAGAATTTTCTACTACGGAATCGAGAAATTTCGTACGCCCGCGCGATCAAGTCCTGACGGGCTGTATAGCCACATATTATCTAAAGCCATACTGCGGCTTGGATCATATTTTAATCTCGTCGGCGACGACTTCATCGTCATTCTCGATGAACATCAAAGTCGAACATCACTCTTAGAGTCGGCATTAAAGACAATGTATGGGATCGATAGAGATCAATTGTCTCGATTGGTGCAACCGCCGTTTCAAGTGGAAAGCCATCTGTACGACACCATTCAGGCTGCTGATTGGCTGGCTACAATCATAGGAACGATATGGACCTACAGAACGAGGCCGCGGGAGTTTTCTGACAGGCAATGGGCCGAGAAATTTTTCGCCGACAAGATTTCACAGACGAGTGTGCACAGTACATTGCGCATGGCCAGAGTCGCTCGCGCTCCACGACTGCCGCTTGAAGGCGCTTAATAGCCACCGCACCAATCAGGCATAGAGACGGCGGCAACGATCGCCCGAAAATACATTCATCGAGAGAAGGTTGCGAGCACAATGATTGAACGTCTTGCGAACAAAACTGTTAACGGGTCTGCACCGGTCAAAACGAATAAGCGCTAAGTGTTTGAATTAAATGGCGCGAGTGACGGGACTCGAACCCGCGACCTCCGGCGTGACAGGCCGGCGCTCTAACCAACTGAGCTACACCCGCTTTATGGCCAAGGGGACGCCGCCGCCCGACCGTCAGGGACGCGCGGTGTACGCTGCGGCCGCGAAACCGTCAAGGCGCGCGGGCCCGGAAAACGACCGGAATATGCGCCCTCGCAGGCGGCCCGGCGCCTCGGGATTGACCGACAGGCCCCTCACGGGGTTTGATGCCCGTGACAGCAAAAAAGCGCCCCGTCCGGGGCGGCAAAAAGACGAGGCGATTCGGCGCCGCCTCGCGCCCCGCATGGCGGCCTCGCCATCGCGGCCCCCGCATGAAGGCGGCGAAATCTTCCGAACCCTGGCGGGTCAAGCGCCTCGCCATAGGAAGGAGATTTGCAATCATGAACGCCGGAACCCCCCATGGCGCTGTACGCTGCGCCGCCATCGTCGGCCCTCAGGGCGCAGGCAAAACAACGCTTCTGAAGGCGCTTATGGAAAGGGCCGGCGCGAAAACGCCGGCCCTTGATGCATCCGCCGAGGCGAAATCCTTTCACATGACGACGGAGCCGAATTTCGCCGCCTGCGAATTTCTCGGCGATCAATGGTCCTTCATTGATTGCCCCGGATCGTCCGAACTTTTTTCCGCGAGCCTGCCGGTCATGGCGTCCGCGGACATTGTCGTCCTCGTCGCGGAACCCGACGCAGACCGCGCCGCGAGCCTTGGCGGATATTTTCGTTATCTCGACGATCACAAAATTCCCCACGTCCTCTTCGTTAACCGTATCGACGAAATGCAGACGCGCGTGCGCGATCTGCTGGAAACGTTGCAGGGCTTTTCCGACCGCCCGCTTGTCCTGCGGCAATCGCCGATCCGCGACGGCGATCAGGTCGTCGGCGCCGTTGATCTCGTTTCCGAGCGGGCGTGGAAGTACCGCGAAGGAAAGCAATCGGAACTCATCGAAATCCCCGACGCTGCTAAGGAGCGCGAGGCGGAAGCGCGCGAAGTCATGCTCGACGCTGTCGCCGACTTTGACGACAATCTCATGGAGCAGATTCTCGAAGACAAAACGCCGCCCAGCGACGAGATTTACGAATTGATGGCCGAAGAGTTGCGCGAGGACATGGTCGTGCCGGTGATGCTCGGATCGGCGGCCCATGGCAACGGCGTGACGCGACTTTTAAAACTGCTGCGCCATGAGGCGCCGGATGTCGGCGCGACGGCCGCACGCCGCGGCCTCAACGGCGCGGCGACGGCCGCCTCGGTCATCCGCACCGCCCATGTTCCGCATACGGGCAAGCTGTCGGTGCTGCGCGTCTGGTCCGGCGGCGTCAAGAACGGCGACTCTATCGACGGCGGCCGCGTCACCGGTCTTCTCGCGCTCAATGGCGACAAACGCGACAAAGTCGACGCCGCGACGGCGGGCGCTGTTGTCGGTCTGGCGCGCATGGACGAATTGAACTCTGGTGATCTCATCGTTGACGGCAAGATCAACCCCGGCGACGCCGCCGTTGAAAGCACGCAAGCCGTCTATTCGCTGTCCATCCGGCCGAAAAACGAAAAGGACGACGTCAAGCTTTCGGCATCGCTGCAAAAACTGTCGGAAGAAGACCCGTCCCTGACGGCGGAGCGACGCCAGGAAACGGCGGAACTGTTATTGCGCGGCCAGGGCGACATTCATCTGCGCCTCGCGGCGGCGAAACTCAAAAACCAGTATAATGTGGAAATTGAAACGTCGCCGCCAAAACCGTCCTATCGGGAAACGATCCGCGGCGCGACGGATCATCATGCGCGTCACAAGAAACAAAGCGGCGGACACGGACAGTTCGCCGACATCAAGGTGAAGGTCGCCCCCGCCGCACGCGGCGCCGGGTTTTCTTTCGACGAAGTGATCCACGGCGGGTCGGTGCCGAAACAGTTCATCCCGGCCGTCGAAGCCGGCGTCAAGGAAGGCCTCAACGAAGGCCCGCTCGGATTTCCTGTGGTCGATCTCGCAGTGACGCTCCATGACGGCCAGCACCACCCGGTCGACTCCAACGAGATGTCGTTCAAACTGGCCGGCCGACAGGCCATGCGCGAGGCGTTGCCCGAATGCGATCCGGTCCTGCTGGAGCCGATCTTCAAGACCGAAATCCACACGCCGTCGGAACATACGAGCAAGGTGCATGGCGTCATCAGCGGCCGGCGCGGGCAGATTCTTGGCTTTGACGCCCGCGAAGGCTGGCCCGGCTGGGATACGGTGACGGCGATGATGCCGGAGCCCGGTCTTGCGGACCTGATCATTGAACTGCGCTCGCTCAGTCAGGGCGCGGCGACCTTCACCGCCGAGTTTGATCACTATCAGGAACTCTTCGGCAAGGACGCGGAAAAGATCGTGCTCGAACGCAAGGCGGAGAAAGAAGCCGGTTGATCTGACATTCGCAGGTAGGCGGTCGTTGTCGCGGTGCCGCCGCTTTAAACCCCGCGCCTGATCGGCGAAGCGCCGCGACGCCTCGTTGCGCGGCGCTGGCGGGCGTTTTCCCGCAGCCCTCTCGTTTTGTTTCGCCTCGCCGTCACATATCCGTGGCAGCCTGATCCCCGTTTGCGCACCGGGCGCCCGCCTCTTAAAACAGCGGCTGCCAGTCATGAGGAATGTTGTCCCCCCGTGTTGAAAAGACTTTCCGTCGCCGCCCTGCCCCTTCTCGCCGCCTGCGCGACCGTTGAAACCGTCATCAGCCCCGAATCGCGCGCAGCCAAAGTCGCGCCGCCCGCTGCGACCGGCGACGCCTGGTTCGACGCAGGCCAGCAGGCCCTCTATGAGCGCAAAACCCGCAAGGCGCCGAAGAGCCGCGCAAAGAATGTCATTCTGTTCATCGGCGACGGCATGGACATCAACACGGCGACGGCGGCGCGCATCTATGACGGACAAACGCGGGGCGAGCCGGGCGAGGAAAACAGCCTGTCATTCGACAGCTTTCCGTATACGGCGTTTTCAAAAACCTACACGACAAACTTTCAGGTCGCCGACTCCGCCGGCACGGCCTCGGCCATGACCACCGGCGTCAAAACACGCTCCGGCGTCATTGCCGTCAACAAAGACGTCGAACGCGGCGACTGCGCCGGCGCCCTTGCCGGCGCCGTAACGACAATTGCCGAACGCGCCGAAGAGGCGGGGCTCGCGACCGGCGTCGTTTCCACCGCAGCGATTACCCACGCAACGCCCGCCAGCGCCTACGCCCATAGCGCAGAACGCGGCTGGGACGTCGATGCGGAGATGCCAGATGAGGCGAAAGCCGCCGGCTGCCGCGATATTGCGCGCCAGCTTATCGAGTTCAATCACGGCGACGGCGTCGACATTGCCCTTGGCGGCGGGCGCGCGCATTTCATTCCCGCCGCATCGGCCGATCCCGAATACCCGGAGCAAAAGGGCGCGCGCGCCGACGGTCGCGATCTGACCGCAGAATGGACCGCGAAGTCGACGGCCCACGCCTATGTCTGGAATCGCGCGGACTTCAATGCCGCCGGCGCCGATCAAAAACTGCTCGGGCTGTTTGAACCGGATCATATGCAATTCGAAGCCGACCGGCCCGACGACGGCGCCGGCGAGCCGTCTCTTGCCGCCATGACAGCAAAAGCTATCGCCGCTTTGTCGGCCAACGAAAAGGGATACTTCCTGATGGTCGAAGCCGGCCGTATCGATCACGCCCATCACGGCGGCAACGCCTTTCGCGCGCTGAAAGACACGCAAGCCTATTCGGAGGCCGTGCGCGTCGCACGCGAGATGACGAGCGAGGACGACACGCTGATCATCGTCACGGCCGATCACGGTCACACCATGGCCATCGCCGGCTATTCCCGCCGCGGCGCCGATGTTCTGGGCCTCAGCGTTTACGCCGGCGATGACGGCAAAGACGCGCCGATCCTCGCCGCCGATGAAAAACCCTACACGACCCTCGGCTATATCAATGGCCCCGGTTCGGTCTTCGCCGGGGACGCGGACTTATCGGAAGGCCGTCCAGAACCGGAAGCAGCGAGCGACAAGAACCATCGCCAGCAGGCGCTCGTGCCGCTGCGGTCGGAAACCCACGGCGGACAGGACGTTCCCGTCTATGCGTCGGGACCCAATGCCCATCTCGTCAGCGGCGTGATGGAACAAAACGTCATCTATCACATCATGGCCGACGCGCTGGGGCTTTGACCCGGCCTATCCGACGGGATCGAGCCAGCCCCATTCGTCTTCGGTTTCCCCGGTGAAGAGGCCGAAGAAAGCGCGCTGGATCTGCTTGGTGATCGGAAAATCCGGCTGGTTCACGGGCAGTTTGTCGACCGAGCGCACGGGCGTCACTTCCGCCGCCGTGCCGGTCATGAAAATCTCGTCGGCCGAATAAAGCGCTTCGCGCGGGACCGGCTGCTCCACCACCTCAAAGCCGATCTTCTTGGCGAGCGTCATGACGGCGTCGCGGGTGATGCCCTTCAGGATCGACGCCGCGGCGGGCGGCGTGACAATGCGGCCGTCCGTGATGACGAACAGGTTCTCGCCGGCGCCCTCCGACACGGTGCCGTCATGGGCAAGCCCGATGCCCTCCGCAAATCCGTGATCCTTTGCTTCCATGGAAACGAGCCGCGAAGACAGGTAATTGCCCCCCGCCTTGACGCCTGCGGGCACGGTGCCCGGCGCCATGCGCCGCCAGCTCGACACCATGGCGTCGACGCCGTTGTTGAGGCCCTCCTCGCCGAGATAGGCGCCCCAGGGAAACGCGGCGATGGCGATGTCGGATTTCACCGCCGTCGAGGACGGCCCCATCTCGCCATAGCCGAGAAAGGCGACCGGGCGGATATAGGCGGACGCCAGCCCGTTCTCGCGCACGACGTCGCGGCAGGCCTGCATGATCTCCTCGACGGAATGGGGCATGCCGATGCGATAGACCCGGGCGGAGAAGAAGAACCGCTCAATATGCTCGCGATTGCGGAACACGCAGACGCCTTTGTGTTTCGTCTCATAGGCGCGCATGCCCTCGAACACGGAGGTGCCGTAATGGATGGCGTGGGTCAGGACGTGGGTCGTGGCGTCCGCCCACGGGATCATTTCGCCATTGCGCCAAATGTGTTTGACTTCCTGGATCGGCATCGTTCTTCCCTAAGTTCTTATGCGCCCCCGATGGGGCTTGCGTCTGTATGACGTCGGCGGGCAAAAATAGCAAAACTCCTGAAGGTTCCAAGACAAAGGACTGGCATGAAAGGCGAAAATCAAGACGCTGCGCGCGCGATTCTTGCGCTGATCGATGTGATGGCCCGATTGCGGTCGCCTGACGGCGGCTGTCCCTGGGATCTCGAACAGAATTTCCGGACCATCGCGCCCTATACGATTGAAGAGGCCTACGAAGTCGCCGACGCGATCGAGCGGGGCGACATGGCGGGGCTCAGGGACGAGCTTGGGGACCTCCTGTTTCAGACGGTGTTCCACGCGCGCATGGCCGAGGAAGACGGGCTCTTTGACTTCGCCGATGTGGCGCGCGCCATTGCCGACAAGATGATCCGGCGCCACCCCCATGTCTTTGGCGGCGCGGATACGCGGGACGCCGATCAACAGACCGCCGCCTGGGAAGATCAGAAGGTCGAGGAGCGCGCCGCCAAGGGTCATCAATCCCTGCTCGACGACGTGCCGGCGGGCCTGCCCGGGCTGACGCGCGCGGTCAAACTGCAAAAGCGCGCCGCCCGCGTCGGCTTTGACTGGCCGCAAGCGAAGGACGTGCTCGCCAAGATCAACGAAGAAACGGCCGAACTCGCCGAAGCCATGGACGCAAAAAACGCCGACAAGATCGAAGAGGAGTTCGGCGACGTCCTATTCGTCCTCGCCAATCTGTCGCGACACTTAAAAGTCGACCCGGAAACGGCGCTGCGCCGGACGAACGAAAAATTCATCCGCCGCTTTCGCCACATCGAAGAAAGCCTCGGCGAGCGTCTCGCCGAGGCCGGTCTTGATGAGATGGAAGCGCTGTGGACGGAGGCGAAGCAGCGCTAGGGCGCAAGAGTTTGAAGCGCGGCGAATTCCTGCGGCTCGTCAACGAGAACATAGGTCAGTTCCTCGCCGTCGACGGTGAAATTGGAGCCGACCCAGCGTTCGCCGTCATACCAGAGGTTCAGCGCCAGCGTGCCCACAAGCTGATACTGCACCGCTGGCCGGTCGTGCGGCGCGCGCGTTTCGCCGATCCGGGACGTCGTGATGTCGAGGATTTCGCCCGTCTGCGTGTTGATCATGGCGTCGGCGCGGACAAGGTCCTTGTCCCAGTAACTCGACGGCATGGCGCCCTCAGGCGCCGGCCCCTGATAGCCTGACCCGTCAATCAGCAGCTCTTCGCCATAGCGTTTGGCGTCGACGAATTCCCGGTCTCCATTGTTGTTCGTCTCGCTGACCAGGGACACCAGCGTCTCGCCGTTCCAGATTTCGGTCGAGTCATGCTCATATTTGAACAGCGTGATCGGCCCGAGGCCGACCTTCATTTCGATCCGCGTATCGACCCGGGCCCCCGCCTCGGTCGGGGTGACGTCGACGGCGTGGTAACCGATTACCTTGCCTTTACGTTCGATTAGAAATTTTGCATCGAGATCGCGCGCCGCCGCTGGCATGGTGAGACCAACCAGCAAAGCGCCTGCTACTACCCAACTTCTCATGCTTGTGCTCTGAATTTGCTACCCAAAAAGGCTACGTGTCGGCGCCGCGGCCGGATCACCCTCACGGCCTAAACACATAAGATTTCGCGGAAATTGCCGCCCAAAGGACAAAACTGGTGAAATTTTCGGAAAACCCCATCGATCTGATTGGCGACACGCCCCTCATTCGCCTGAAGCGCGCCTCCGAGGAGACGGGCTGCACGATTCTCGGCAAGGCGGAGTTTTTGAACCCGGGCCAGTCGGTGAAAGACCGGGCCGCGCTCGGCATAATCCGCGACGCGGAGAAACGGGGCGCCCTTCGGCCCGGCGGCGTCATTGTCGAGGGCACGGCCGGGAACACCGGCATCGGCCTCGCCATGGTCAGCGCCATTCTCGGCTATCGGGTGAAAATCGTGGTCCCGCGCACCCAGAGCGAGGAAAAGAAGATCGCCATCCGCATGCTTGGCGCCGAACTCATCGAGGTCGACGCGGTCCCCTACGCCAACCCCAATAATTACGTTCACTATTCCCGCCGCCTCGCCGAGGAACTCGCCGAGAGCGAACCCAATGGCGCGATCTGGGCCAACCAGTTCGACAATGTCGCGAACCGGGACATTCACATTGAAACGACCGGTCCCGAGATTTGGGAGCAGACCGACGGCGCGGTCGACGGGTTCACTTGCGCCGTCGGCACGGGCGGCACCGTCGCCGGCGTCGCGACGGCCTTGAAGGCGCGCAACAAGGACGTCGTCTGCGCCGTCTCCGATCCGGGCGGCTCAAAGATCTATCAGTGGGTGAAGACCGGCGAGCTGGAGACCGAGGGCGACTCCATCACCGAAGGGATCGGCCAGGGCCGGGTCACCGCCAATCTCGAAGGCGCGGAGATCGACGACGCCTTCCGCATTCCGGATAAGGAAATGCTCGATGTCGTCTTTAAGCTGACGATTGAGGAAGGACTGTGTCTCGGCGGCTCGTCCGGCATCAATGTCGCCGGCGCCATGCGGCTCGCCAAGCAACTCGGGCCGGGACACACGGTCGTGACGATCCTGTGCGACTACGGCAATCGCTATGCGTCAAAACTCTTCAACCCGGAGTTCTTGCGCTCAAAGAACCTGCCGACGCCGCCCTGGATGGACTGACGCGCGCGTCAGCCCCAGGCTTGCGTGCATTGCGAATAGGCAACGCCGCCATCGACGGCGAGCGTATCGCCAACCACATAGTCGCCGGCCCGCGAGGCGAGAAAAACAGCCGTTCCCGCCATGTCCGTGTCGCACCCGATGCGTTTCGCCGGGATCATTTTCGCCACCTGATCGGGGTCGTCGCGCGTCGCCTTGTTCATGTTCGACGCGAAGGCGCCGGGCGCGATGCCGGAAACGCAGATATCGTCCTCAATCAACCGCGCCGCCAGGCGCCGGGTCAGATGGATCACGGCCGCTTTCGACGCCTGATAGGCATAGGTTTCCCAAGGGTTGATTTTAATCCCGTCGATCGACGCGATGTTGATGACTTTGGACGGCTTGGCGGCGGAGGCCGCCTTTTTGAGCGCGCCATGCATGGCCTGCGTCAGGTAAAACAGCGACTTGACGTTGAGGTCCATGGTCTTGTCCCAGCCGGCTTCGGGGAACGATTCAAACGGTTCGCCCCAAGCGGCGCCGGCGTTGTTCACAAGAATGTCGATCGCCGCGTCCTGTTTCGTTACGTCGTCGGCGAATTCGCGGCAGCCGTCGACGGTCGAAATATCATACGGCAAGGAAACACAGGCGCCGATTTTTGAAAGTTCCGCGGCCGTTTCGTTGCAGGCGTCGGCTTTCCGGGCCGTGATGTAAACTTTGGCGCCCTGCTCGACGAAACCCCGGGCGATCATTTTGCCGATCCCGCGCGATCCGCCGGTCACGACCGCGACGCGACCTTCAAGCGAGAACAAGTCTTTCATCATGGCGGCATCTCTCCTTATTGCGGCGGGTAGTACCAGAACCGTTTCACCTTGCCGTCGTCAAACTCATAGACGACGACGGAGGCTTGCGATTTCTTTTCGCCGTCTTCGACCCAGATCGGGCGCTCAATCGCCGTCAGATAGTCGCCGTTGACCGTGATCGATTCAAGGCTCGATGACACCTCCGGATAATTCTCGAAATACGCGACCAGTTCCCGATGGAGCTGTTCGGCGCTGTCCGTGACGATGCTGGACTGGGTTCCGTTGATCTCGATCCACGTGACATCGTCATGCCAGTAGGCTCGCATTCTATCGGCGTCATGCTTGTTGAACGCCGCCATCAGCCCTTTGACGGCCTCCACCTGCGGCCCGCTCGCCGCGTCGGGCCGGTTGCGCTCAGCATCCGGCGCACAGGCCGCGACGAAAAGCAGGCACGCCGCGCATATCCATTTCATCGCACAACCTGCTTTCTGAATTCTGCGGCGATCGCCGCGAGGAAATCGCCATTTTCAATGCGCTTTTTATCTTCAATCGACCAGTTGTACAGATAGATCCAACATTCAATCCGATCAGCGCCCATTTCTACGGTGCGCAAAGCGCGTCGATATTCATGAGGCGGCGCGTCCGACGGCGTGCAGCCTTCGAAGACGTCAAGCCGTTCGACAAAGGCCGGATCGCCGGGGATCTCGAAGACGTCGCCGATCACGCGTTCGGCGCTGTCGTCGGAGTCGACAACCCCCGGATAGCCGCCATTGTCATAAAGGCGGCCCTGAAACTGCGCCGGACCGATATGGCGCGCACGCTCCATCAGGCCGCCGGCGACGTCGTGTCCGCTTTCTGGCCGCAGCAGGCCGTAAACGAAGAGATGCTCCGGTTCGCTCATCGGTTGTTGCTTCGCTCACTCGGCGCCGAACTGCGCGCGCCACGCCTCGACCTGGTCTTCCTCGATCTTGGCAAAGAGGACGTCGGGAACGCTAAACGCTTCTCCACCCTTCAGCGTCCTTAGCGCCGCCCCGGCGCTTTCCGGCCAGCGCGCGCCCTTCTCCGGGTCGACGCCAAAGACCGCGAACATCTTATCGGACGTAAACGGAATAACCGGCCGGGACAGCGCCGCGAACAACAGGATCAGGTTCAACCCGCATCGCACAGCGGCGGCGGCTTTTTCCGGATTTTCCTTGATGACCGTCCAGGGCGCGGCAATTTGCAGATATTCGTTGCCGGCGACCCAGATCGCGCGCAGTTCCGTGAACGCCTTGCGAAACTCCATCTCTTCAAGACAGCGGGAGTACGCGGCGATGCGCTTGTCGAGGTCGTCAATCAGGGCGTTTTCGGCGGGCCCGTATTCGCCCTCGCCCGGGACGACTTCGCCGAAACGCGCCTTGCAAAAGCGCGTGACGCGATTGACGAAATTGCCGAGAACATCGGCAAGGTCCTTGTTCACGACCGACGCGAAATGCTCCAGCGTAAACGACGCGTCGTCGGACTCCGGCGCGTTGGCCATCAGGTGCCAGCGCCAGTAGTCAGGCGGCAGCAACTCCAGCGCCTGATCCATGAAAACGCCGCGGTTCTCGCTGGTCGAAAACTTGCCCCCGTACCAGGTGAGCCAGTTCAGCGATTTCAGGGCGTCGACGGTCTTCCACGGCTCTTCCGAGCCTAGAATGGTCGCCGGGAAACTCACCGTATGAAAGGCGACATTGTCCTTGCCCATGACCTGCACATATTTGACATCATCGGCGCCCTTGTCGGTGCGCCACCACCGCTCCCAGTTTTCGCCGTTGGCGATCGCCCATTCTTCCGTGGCGCCGATATATTCGACAGGCGCGTCAAACCAGACGTAGAAGACTTTGTTTTCAAAACCCGGCCGCGGCTCGCCCTGATAGGCGACCGGCACGCCCCATTTGAGATCGCGCGTGATCGACCGGTCGCGCAATCCTTCCTTCAACCACTTCCTGGCGATGGACACAGTCAACGCCGGAAACTCCGTCTTCGTTTCGAGCCAGTCGGCGATGCGGTCCTGCATGTTCGATTGCAGGAGATAGAGATGTTTCGTCTCCCGCAGCTCAACATTGTGCGAGCCTGAAATGGACGAATACGGATCTTTAAGGTCGGTCGGGTCCAGCAATCGTCCGCAATTGTCGCATTGATCGCCGCGCGCCTTTTCGTAGCCGCAATGGGGACAGGTTCCCTCCACATAGCGATCCGGCAGAAAGCGCTGGTCGTCGACGGAATAAACCTGCTTGTCCGTGCGCTCTTCGATGAGGCCGTTCTGTTCCAAGACATGGGCGAAATGCTGCGTCAGACGATGGTTCGGCGCGTTCGACGAGCGACCGAAATGGTCGAAGGAAAGACCGAACGCCGCGCCGGCCCGCGCCTGAACCTCATACTGGTCGCGGCAGTAGTCGCGGACATTCTGTCCCGCCGCCCGGGCGGCGAGTTCCGCCGGCGTGCCATGCTCGTCCGTGGCGCAGATGAAGAGGACTTCCGCGCCCCGCTGACGCTGGAAGCGGGCATAGACGTCCGCCGGCAGCATCGACCCGACGAGATTGCCCAAGTGCTTGATTCCATTGATATAGGGAAGCGCTGACGTGATCAGGATGCGGGCCATGAAGGGTCTTTCCGGTTGAAGACCCGTCTATAGAGCCATGCCGCCGGGCGGAGCAAGGCGGGCCGGCTATTGCGCCGCGGCGTCGAGCTTCGACTTGATGGCGCGCATATCCGCCCGCAATGCGCTCAATTCCGCCATCAGCGCCGTTCGTTCGTCATGGGCCTCGGTTTCCGCCTCTTCGCGTTCGCCGCGCATTTCCTCGTCATGGATTTTCTGCATGGAATTGACGATCAGCGCGATGAAGAGGTTCAACACGGCAAAGCTCGTCACAATGATAAAGGGCACGAAGAACGCCCACGCCCAGGGGTAGGTTTCCATGACCGGGCGGACAATGCCCATGGACCAGCTTTCAAGCGTCATAATCTGAAACAGCGAATACATGGAGGCGCCAACGCTTCCGAACCAGTCCGGAAACGCCGCGCCGAAGAGTTTCGTTGCGATGACCGCGGCGACATAAAAGACCAGTACGAGCACGGCGATAATGGCGCTCATGCCCGGCACGGCGGAAAGCAGCGCGCCGACGACGAATTTGAGCTGCGGAACGACCGACAAGAGACGCAATACGCGCAGCACTCTCAAAGCGCGCAGGACCGAGAACGCCCCGGCGGCCGGTACGAGCGCAACCCCAACAATGACGAAATCGAAAACATTCCAGCCGCTTCGGAAAAACCGCGGGCCGTAGGCGAACAGCTTCAAGGCGATTTCGACGACGAAAATCGCGAGCGCGATCCGGTCGATCGCCATCAGCAAGCCGCCGGCGGAGGCCATGGCCGAAGCCGATGTTTCAAGGCCGAGCGTGACGGCGTTGATCACGATGACGAGCACGATAAAGCGGCCGAATAGCGGTCGTTCGACCAGCGTCATTGTCGCGTTGCGCGCCTTCTGCAAGGCACCGGCGGCCGGTTGACCGCCGCTTGTCGCCGGCGTCGTCATGATTTTCCTTTCATTAGCGACGCACATGCGGGCCGCGGCGTATCGATTCGTCAGAGCGCCTTATACATGATGTAAGCGTCGACGAAACGACCGTCGGGCAGGCGAAAGGCGTTCGGGGTCGTCCCGATAACTTTCATGCCGGCTTTCTTCCAGGCGCGAACCGCCGCGTCGTTGACCGCGACAACCAGATTGAATTTCATGGCGTGGAAACCCATCGCGCGGGCCTGGTCCTGCGACTGCAGGCAGAGAGGCGTCGCCAGCCCCCGCCCGCGCGCAGCCTCTGCAATGACGTAGCCAGCGTTGCAGACATGATCGCCCGGCCCTCCCTGGTCAGGGCGCAGATAATAGGCGCCGATAATTTCACCGGCCTTATCGCAGGCGACGCCATTATAGCCGTCGCTTTTTATCCAGTAGGCTTTGGCGTCCGCTTCTGTAGCATCGCGGGGCAGCGGATAGGTTTCACCGTCGCGAAACACCGGCGCCAGCACGCGCCATAGGGCCGGCCAGTCTTCTTCGCGTTGTTCCCGCACGGAGAAGTCCATGCGCGCAGCAAGCCATGAAATTCAAGCCTCGTCCAGCGTCGCCTAAACCGATCCGGCGCCGGCCGGTTCCAGCGCGCCCGCGGCCTGCGCCAACAGGTTCGCCAGAAAACCGAGCATGTCCGACGCTGAATAGCCGTTTGCATAGGCTGTCACGAAACCAACGAACAGCAACAGGCCGAGGAGACGCGCAATCGTTCGACGGGCGGCGAAAAACAGGGCGACGCCGCCGATAAGCTCCACCGGACCGGCGAGGCCGCCGGCGGAAATCGAACTCCAGATCGTATCGAGCCACGCGACATGGCTGTGCAATTCCGCAAAGCCCTCCGGCGCGCCGGTCATGTGGGTCGCGCCAAGAAGACCGAGCAATCCGGCGCAAGCGCCCTGAACCCCGTCTTTGCAGAAGCCGAACAAACCGCGGAACCCGGCATGTTCGCCGGCCGGCCTCACATCATATTCTGCGCCCCGGCCCTGAACGATGCTCGCCATGATCCTCTCTCCTGAAAGATACAAAGGAGAGGATCGGCCCATGACGAGGATTTTTGTCGGCGGAATTGCGGCAAGACGGCGCCGCACGGGTTTGTGAAGACGGGCGCGCCTAGCCCGCCCTTTTCGCCCAGTAATTTTTCGACTTGCTGTAGGATTTCTTGATTATTTTTTCGAGCACGCCGAGATCAACGTCGTCGAGTTTGTTGACGTAAAGACAGGCCCGTCCGCGCTTATACTTGCCGAGCTTGCCAAGAAGCGGATCGTTGTCATCGAGCGAGCCCAGCACGTAGAGAACCATGTTCGCTTTTCGCGGGCTGAAACCGACGAGGCACATATCGCCCTCGCGCCCGCTGTCATACTTGTAGTGATATTCGCCAAATCCGATGATGGACGGTCCCCACATGACCGGCTTGTCGCCGGTGATTTTCTTCATGGTCGCGAGGAGGGTTTTGGCGTCTTTGCGCCGCGTGTCGTTTTCAACGGCGTTGATGAACTGCGTAACGCTCGCCCGCGTCGGCACAGTCACCGCGTCTGATGATTTTTTCGCGGCCTTCTTGGTCGTTTTTTTCGCCGTCTTTCTCTTCGCTGTCATGAAGGCTTTTCTCCGGTCGCTTTCTTCCAGTCAGCGGGAAGCTTTTTCGCGAGATACACGAATCCGCCAATCGAGATAAGGCCGGCAATGATGACGCTGGAAAGAGCGATGCGCAGCGACCGCTCGGAATCCATCCCGCCGCTCGCCAGGATATCGCTCAAAAAGCCGACATAGGTCGGCCCGAAACCAAGGGCGATCATATTCAGTATGAAAAAGAAAATCGCCGTCGAGAGCGCTCGAATCGAAACCGGCGCCAACGTCTGCGCGAGAGCAAAGCACGGCCCAAGATAAAAGCCGGTCAAAAGGTGCGACGGCCACCACAAGACAAGCGACCAGACCGGATCATTAATCCACATGGCGCCGAGGAAGAACGGGACATTCAGCGCAAGCGCCGTTACCGGAACCCACCCGTATGCAGACTTATTTTTGATCGCGAGGCGATCAACCAGATTGCCGCCAACAAACACGCCGAGCACATAGGCGGTCCCGTTGATAATCCCGAGCCAGAAAAAGACGTTGATCATCGCGTAATCCGGATGCGACCGTCCGAAAAACGCAATGATCCAACCCGCGGTCGCGTATGACGCAAAGGAGCCCGCCGTCAGGCCGATAACAATCGCCCGATAGCTGGGGATGCTCAGGAGATGTTTCGCCGCCCGCCAGAGCGTTGCAAGTTCGGCAAAGGTTGAAGCCGCTGCTTTTTTGGGCAGAACAAGCGTCATTTGACGCAGGACTTTTTCGACGAGCCCGACGGGTTCGGCGATCTTCAGCCCCTTGAAGGCGTCCTGCGCGCCGACTTCCTCCGTGCCGCCGCGCGTCGGCTCGCGCACCGTCAGCTTGAAGAGCAACGCAAACAATACGCCCGGAATCCCCAGAGCGAGAAACGTCGTCCGCCAGTCGAAATTCTGGACAATCCAACCGCCGCCGAGATAGGCGAGCGTCACGCCGATCGGGATGCCCAGCGCGTAGACGGCAAGCGCGCCGGCGCGTTTTTCTTTGGGATAGAGATCGGAAATCAGCGAATGCGACGGCGGTGACCCGCCGGCCTCGCCGATGCCGACGCCGACGCGCGCCAGCGCCAATTGCGTGAAATTCTGCGCAAGGCCGCAAAGCGCCGTAAAGCCCGACCAGGCGGCGAGCGATATGGCGACAATATTGACGCGATTGGTCCGGTCGGCGAGACGCGCAATGGGAATGCCGACGGTCGTATAAAGGACCGCGAACGCAAAACCGATCAGGATACCGAGTTGCGAATCCGAAAGACCGAGATCTTTCTGTATCGCCGGCGCCAGAATACCCATGATCTGACGATCAACAAAGTTGAACGTGTAGACCGCTGTCAGGACAATCAAGACATAGAGGCGATAGGCGCGGCTGAATTCCGGTTTTGACGAAACGGCGTCGTCGCCTGCGGCGGCCTCGCTCATACCCGGAAGCCCGTCACGCAGGAGACGCCGGACTTGCCCACGGCCGTTACCGCGCGGGGATTGTCGATGGTCATCAGGGACCGTATGGCGGCGGGCGTCGAACTGGCGCGCGACAGATTAAATGTGTAGCGAGCGAGATCCTGAAGGTCGTCCTGCGAAAGACGCTGTTCCAACTCACTGACCATGCAGTCGGCTGTTTCAGCGCCGATCCCGATCGCGCGAAACCGATCCTGCAACGTATAACGGACCGCCGTGGCGCAGCCGAGGATCATCAAAAACGCCGCGCCGGCGCCGGCGACCTGGGTCAGTTTCATATCGGAAAAGCCTCCCTGACGCCGCTGTGGCGGTTCGTTTATTCTTGCCGGCACAATGCGTAAGATAAGCGGCGACTGCAAGAACGAGGCGCTGTAAATCCAATGAAAGCGATGATGAGCCATGAACCGGGCGGACCGGAAACGCTGAAACTGACCGAGGTCACGACGCCCGAACCGGGGCCGGGCATGGTCCGCATCGCGGTCAGAGCCGCCGGGGTCAATTTTCCCGACACGCTCATTATCCGCGACCTCTATCAGTTCAAGCCGCCGCGGCCCTTCGCGCCCGGGAGCGAAGTCGCCGGCGTGATTGAGGCCGTGGGCGAGAACGTCTCGGGGTTTGAGCCCGGAGACCGCGTCATGGCCGGCGGAATCAACGGCGGTTTCGCGACCCATTTCATCACCGAAGCCTCGAAGGTCAACAAACTGCCTGACGCCATGCCTTTTGATGAGGCCGCCGGGTTCATGCTGACCTATGGAACGTCTCACTACGCCCTGCGCAATCGCGCCGATATTCAACCCGGCGAGTCCCTGTTCATCCTCGGCGCGGCCGGCGGCGTTGGCGCCGCGGCGATCGAACTTGGCAAGGCCATGGGCGCGCGCGTCGTCGCCGGCGTCTCTTCGGACGATAAAGCCGCATTCTGTAAGGAAATCGGCGCCGATGAAACGATTGTCTACCCGACCGGCGATCTTGATCGCGACGCGCAAAAGGCGTTGTCGAACGAGATCAAAACGAAATGCGGCGGCGAAGGCGCCAATGTCGTTTATGACGCTGTGGGCGGCGCCTATGCGGAACCGGCGCTGCGCGCGCTCGCATGGGAAGGGCGGCTTCTCGTCGTCGGCTTTCCCGCGGGCATCCCGAAAGTTCCGCTCAACCTGACGCTGTTGAAAGGCTGTCAGATCGTCGGCGTCTTCTGGGGCGCCTTCACCATGCGGGATCCGGCGAAGAACGCCGGTTATGTCAAGGAGCTGTTTGAGTTTTACGCCGAGGGAAAAATCCGCCCGCGGATTACAGCGTCCTTTACCCTTGAAGACGCCGGCGACGCGCTCAAACTGATGATGGAGCGCAAGGTGTTGGGCAAGGTCGTGCTGACGGCGGCATGAAACGCCTGTCCCTCCTCCGCCACGCGAAATCGAGCTGGGGCGATCCCGGCCAGCGTGACTTCGACCGACCGCTCAATGCGCGCGGTCGCGAAGCCGCGCCGGTAATGGGCGCCTATATGGCGAAGAACGACCTCGTTCCTGACCTTGTCCTGTGTTCAACGGCGGCGCGCACACGCGAAACCCTCGCGCTCCTCCTGCCGCGATTGCGCGCGGAGCCCCTGGTTGAGTTCCGCGATGATTTCTATCTCGCCGACCCCGGGACGATGATGGCGGCGATTCCACAGGCCGAACCGAGCATCGCCCATATCCTGATTATCGCCCATAATCCGGGGCTTGAGATGCTGGCGATGCGGCTGTGCGACCCTGAGCGGTCGGATATCGCCGCGCTGGCGCGCATCGCCGAAAAATACCCCACCGCCGCCCTCGCCTCCTTCGCGGGACCGGACGCCTGGGCTGATTTCGGGAAGGGCGCAGGCGAGCTTGATCTGTTCGTGACGCCAAAAGAGATCGCCCGCGGCCCATAACGTCTTCCCGTCGTCGCCAAATTGCGCTTTGCTGTCAGCGCAGAAATCTGTCGGAACGAAATCTATGGCCGGCACTATGGTGGAAACGGTCCCCCCCGGCGGGCGGCACGAAACCGACGTTATCATTGTCGGCGCCGGCCCCGTGGGTCTTTTCGCGGTCTTTGAACTGGGCCTCCTAGGAATCAAGGCGCGGGTCATCGACATTCTCGACCATCCCGGCGGGCAGTGCATCGAGCTCTATCCGGAAAAACCGATTCTCGACATTCCCGCCATCAAGTCGATTTCCGGCGAAGGGCTGACGCGCCAGCTCCTTGAACAGATCGAACCGTTTGGCGCTGCATTTCACCTTAACGAAATGGCCATTGGCGTTGAAAAAACAGACGACGGCAAATGGCGCATCAATACCGATATGGGCACCTCCATCGAGGCGCCGGTCATTTGCATCGCCGCCGGCGGCGGATCGTTTCAACCGAAAAAGCCTCCGATCCCGGGCGTCGATGACTATGAAGGAAAGTCCGTTTTCTTCGCCGTGCGCCAACGCGAGAAGTTTCAGGGCAAGACGATTGTGATCGCCGGTGGCGGCGACTCCGCGCTGGACTGGACGATCAACCTGCAACCCATCGCCAAAAAGATCACGCTGGTGCACCGCCGGCCCGATTTTCGCGCCGCCCCGGACAGCGTCGAAAAAATGCAGGCGCTCGTCGACGCCGGAAAAATCGACCTTCACATTGCGCAGATCGATGGATTGAAAGGCGCGGGCGGCGAGATCGAAGCGGTGGAAACGACGACGAAAGAGGGCGAAAAACGGGATATACCATGCGATACGCTGCTTGCGTTTTACGGTCTGACGATGAAGCTCGGGCCGATCGCGGAATTCGGATTAAACCTTGAAGAAAACCGCATCGTCGTCGATACGGAGAAATTCGAAAGCTCCGTGCCGAGCATATTCTGCATTGGCGACATGGCGCATTATCCCGGCAAGCTGAAACTGATCCTTTCCGGGTTCCATGAAGCGGCGTTGATGTCGCACGGGGCGTTTCACTACGTCTTCCCGGACAAAAAACTGAAATTCCAGCACACCACCTCCTCCAAGGATCTGCAGGCGAAGGTTACATAGGCGCAGCGATGCGCCCGGCGATTCTCAACCCGCTCTTTGCCGACATTACGGCGCTTGCCGGCGTCGGTCCGAAGATCGCCGCGCTGATCAACCGCGCTGCCGGCCCGCGGGTTGTCGATCTCGTCCTGACGTCGCCGATCAGCATCGTCGACCGCTCGTTGCAACCGAGCGTGGCGGCGGCGCCGGCGGGAAAAGTTCTGACACTCAACGTGCGCGTCGATCGCCATGACGCGCCGCCAAAGGGAAAGCGCGTCCCCTACAAAGTCATCTGCTCCGACGACACCGGCTTCGTCACGCTGGTCTTCTTTCACGCTCGCGCCGATTATTTGCAGAAAACGCTGCCAGAGGGATCAACGCGCCTGATCAGCGGCAAGATCGAGGACTATAAAGGCGGCCGTCAAATGGCGCACCCGGATTACATTGTCGATCCGGATGCAGAGGATGCGTTCCCCCTTCACGAGCCGGTCTATCCGCTGACCGCCGGCCTCACCGCTAATGTCATGCGCAAGGCCGTTGGCGAAGCGCTGAAGCGGGCGCCGGCGCTCTCTGAATGGCAGGACGCGGCGTATCTCAAACAGCAGGGCTGGCAAGTCTGGAATGAGGCGCTCCGCGATCTTCACGCGCCGAAGACCGCAAACGATGTTGCGCTAACGACGCCGGCGCGACAACGCCTTGCCTATGACGAATTGCTGGCGAACCAGCTCGCGCTTGTTCTGATCCGGCGGGCGCGCGTGCGCTCGCGCGGACGCGCCGTCAAAGGCGGCGGCGAGAAGCGCGCCGCCGCCGCGAAAGCGCTTCCCTTTGCCATGACGCAGGCGCAACGTGGAGCGCTCGCAGAAATCCTTGACGATATGGCGTCGGAAGAACGCATGGTGCGCCTGCTGCAAGGCGACGTCGGGTCGGGCAAAACCATCGTCGCGTTTTTCGCCGCGCTCGCCGCCGTCGAGACGGGCGCGCAAGCCGCCATCATGGCGCCGACGGAGATCCTTGCGCGCCAACACCTGGACTCCCTGACGCCGTTTCTCGACGCTGCAAAGGTCAAAATGGACGTCCTCACCGGTCGCGACAAGGGCGCCGCGCGCCAGGCGAAGCTCGACGCGATCGCTGCCGGCGATATCGATATTCTTGTCGGCACCCATGCGGTCTTTCAGGAGGACGTGGCGTTTAAAGACCTTGCGCTTGTCATTATCGACGAACAACATCGCTTCGGCGTGCATCAACGCATCGCCCTGACGCAGAAGGGGCCGCGCCCCGATCTTCTCGTCATGACCGCAACGCCCATTCCGCGCACGCTGGCGCTCACCGCCTATGGGGATATGGATGTCAGTCAGATCACGGAAAAACCGCCGGGCCGCCGGCCGGTCGATACGCGCGCCGCGCCCCTGTCGCGCCTCGATGAAGTCGTTGCGGCGGTCAAGCGCGCGACCGACAAAGGCGATCAGGCTTATTGGGTTTGCCCGCTGGTGGAAGAGTCGGAAATGCTCGACCTCACTGCTGCGGAAGACCGGTTTGAAAGTCTTAAAGCCGTTTTCGGCGACAAGGTCGCGCTCGTCCACGGGCGCATGAGCGCCGCCGACAAGGACCGCGTCATGGAGCGGTTTCACCATGGCGACGTCGCCGTCCTGATTGCAACGACGGTGATCGAGGTCGGCGTCAATGCGCCGAACGCCACGATCATAATCGTCGAACACGCCGAACGGTTCGGGTTGGCGCAACTGCACCAGTTGCGCGGCCGCGTCGGCCGCGGCGAGAAACCCTCAAGCTGCATTCTGCTTTATAAGGCGCCGCTCGGCGAAACCGCGGAGGCGCGCCTTAAAATTCTGCGCGAGACCGAAGACGGGTTTCTGATCGCCGAAGAGGATCTGCGCCTGCGCGGCGCCGGCGATTTGCTGGGCGCGGCGCAGTCGGGCTTCCCGCGCTTTCGCCTCGCTGACATCGCCGCCCATGGCGAACTCCTCGCCGCGGCGCGGGACGACGCAAAAATGATCGTCGAAAAAGACCCGGACCTCAAAACGACGCGCGGCGAAGCGCTGCGCACGCTCCTCTATCTCTTCAGTCGCGACGATGCGGTAAAACTGTTGAGCGCGGGGTAGCGTTTTTTAGAAAATATTCCGATACCGAAAGTAGAGTAGACGCTTTTTTATACGGCTGGCGCTTTGAATGCTTTTATGTCCGTTATTGGTCCAAAACCCACGTTCGGCGATGGCCCTTAAAATGACTGCTTCATCTTCAAATCTGTCATTAGCGGCGCGAATTGCCAAAGGCGGCAACTCGCCGAAAGCGGACATTGGGCCACTATTCGGTTGTGTTACGATAACCCTAGCGGGTGGACCAAGATGAAAGGAGAGATCCATGAACACTCAAAAAGTCGTGTTTATTACGGGGGCTTCCGCTGGGATCGGTAAAGCGTCTGCAAAGATGCTCCTTCAGAACGGCATGACCGTATATGCAACCGCGAGACGCGTTCATCTTATGAAAGATTTGGAGCAGCTTGGCGCGAAGGTGATGCATTGTGATGTGACGAGCGACCAAGATGTTGAGAATGTCGTCGAAACAATTGTAAATGAGGAAGGGCGACTAGACGTCGTTTTTGCGAATGCCGGTTACTGTTTGCTTGGTCCAGTCGAGCTCCATTCGTCAAGTGAAGTAAGCCGCCAATTTGACGTAAACGTTGTTGGATGCGGCAGAGTGATCGCCGCCGCGCTTCCTCATATGAGAAGGCAACGAGACGGTCGAATTATCATCACGTCATCGGCTGCGGGACATGTCGGCATGCCAGGTATGCCTTGGTATCCTGCGACTAAACATGCGCAACAAGGGCTCGCAGACGGCCTAAGAATGGAGGTTAAGGAATTTGGCGTAAAAGTATCGCTGATTGAACCCGGTTACATCGACACAGACATTGATAATGCGAGTTTTCCCTATCTTGATATGGCCGAAAAGCATCCAAATGCGGAAGCTTATCAACGTCAGATGAAAATATTCCGCAAGAAGTGGGGAAAGGGAATCGACAATGGCGCATCGCCGGATACGATCGCCAAGGTCGTTGTCCACGCCGCCACCGCCGATAAGCCCAAACGGCGTTATCATCCGAATTCCGACGCTCAGATGGCCATCTTCATGAAGCGATTCTTTGGATATGGATTGCTCGATGCAATGCTGCCGGGTCAGTCAATTAAATAGCGTGAGACGCGATGGAATTATGTCGAATTGCCGTCAGTGCTTGGGAGCTCTCACGCTGAACTTGTGATCTGCCAAAGTCTGCTTTGGGTTAAAAATACCCGTTCGCAATAGCGAATTCGAATATCCGCTTTCGGCGAATAACGGTCTTTGTCGGGGAGCTCATGAATATCTATTGTATCCGATAACTCTGAATATCGGATACAACCGCTTGCAACGTCGATACTGCGGGTGTTGCTTACTTCCCGCCAATCGAAAACAGCCGGCGTTTCGGCTTTTCGTTTTTCATGGTTTCTACGACATCGTTCAACGCTTCGACGGCTTTGTCGGGGTCGTTGAATTCCGGCACCACGAGGCCAAGGGAGAAGACGACTTTCGCGGCGTCTTCGACGCTCATGGAGAGGACACGAATGTCTTCGCGCGGCAGGAAGATTAAAAAACCGGAGGTCGGGTTCGGCACGGTCGGCACGAAGAGCGCCGTCAGTCCCTCGCCCTGGTCAGCGAGCTTCGCCGCCACCTCGCCCTTGCCGTCGCCGACAACGAACGCCATCACCCAGGCACCCTTGCGCGGATATTCGATGAGCGCGACCTGTTTGAACGAGCGGTCCGATTGCTGCAGCGCCGTTTCAAAGACATTTTTGAAAAAGCGATAGAGATTGCGCACGATGGGAACGGAATCAACAAGCCGTTCGCCGGCGCGAATGAAGGAACGGCCGATAAAGTTCTTCGCCAGCGTGCCGAGAATGATCAGCGCGATGACCGCGATCAGAACGCCGACGCCCGGCAGAACCTGCACGATGGTGTCGGCGTTGCCGCCAATATCGGGAATGGTCCGCTTGACGAAGGCGTCAAGCTTGGCCATGGGCCCGGTGACGAACCAGTAAATCAACGCAATGGTAATGCCGATCGGCGCCGCGACGACGATGCCGGCAAGGAAGCTTGAGCGCAGGTCCGCAAGGACGCCCTGCCGCTTTGGCTGGATCAACGGCGCATCGCTGCGGCGTTCGTCATCGCGATCCGGTTTGTCGTTCATCGTGGCTCCCGCCCTTCGTCTGTCGCGCCATCGCCCAGTCTAGGCGATATGGTTAATGAAATGATCAACGGGCGACGAAGGCTGTCGTGTTCAAGCCACTATATGACCGTTACATTCGGCTAATGAAAGGCTTCAACGGGGCGATTTTGGGCGGCTTTCGGCAGATTGACCGAGAATTAAGGCGAAATTAACGCACGCGGGCGGCGAGCGGTTGATCTTGGGCGACGGCCCGCCGATAAGGCGGCGACGTCGGCCAGCCCGGGAGCTTGTTTGCCTCATGAAACCGATCCGCAAAGTCGTCATCCCCGTCGCCGGGCTCGGCACGCGCGTTTTGCCCGCGACCAAGTCGATCCCGAAGGAACTGCTGACCGTCGTCGACCGGCCGCTGATCGACTATGTGGTCGATGAGGCGCGCGACGCCGGCATCGACCAGGTCATTCTCGTCACCGGCCGCGGCAAGGGCGCCATCGAGGACTATTTCGATCACGCCTTCGAACTCGAAGCGACGCTGAAACAGAAGTCGAAAACGGCGATCCTTAAAGACGTCGAAAAGACGATTCCCGTTGCCGGGTCCGTTTCCTACACCCGTCAGCAGGCGCCGCTCGGTCTTGGGCATGCAGTCTGGTGCGCGCGCGAACTCGTTGGCGACGAGCCGTTCGCCGTCTCCCTCCCCGACGAAATCGTTGCGCACCGCCCCGGCTTCCTGCGCCAGATGGTCGACGCCTACGCCGATGTTGGCGGCAATCTCGTCGCAGTGGAGGAAGTCCCGAAAGAAGATACGGCGAAATACGGCGTCATTGCGCCAAAAGCGCGCAAGGACAATCTCATCGAGATGACCGGCATGGTCGAAAAACCGGCGCCTGCGGACGCGCCGTCAAACTTCCGCATCATCGGACGCTATATCTTGCAGCCCGATATTTTCGCCTTGCTGGAAAAACAGGGCGCCGGCGCCGGCGGCGAAATTCAGCTGACAGATTCCATGAACAGCCTGAACGACAGCCAAGCCTTTCACGCCGTGATCTGCGACGGCGGCATTTACGACTGCGGCTCAAAGCTCGGCTTTTTGAAAGCGAACGCCGCGCTCGGCGCCGAGCATCCGGAATTCGGCGACGAGTTCAAAGCCTACTTGAAAGAGATCGCTTAAGCGCTAGCGACGGCGCAGCATGCCGGAAAGAAGCGAGCGCGGTTCCGTCGCCGCGCGCGTCGCATCGGCAAGGCGCGCATTGGCGTCGTCATTGTCAGCTGAGCCTTCCGCCTCTGCGTCGTTGGCGCCTTCTTCAACCGTCAGGTTCGCTTCTTCGGTGTCGTTCCGTGCGCCGACACGAACGCCTTGGATGCGTTCGGAAAGCCCCTCCTGAGGCGCATGGGCTGCGTAATCTGATCTTTCCGTACGGGCCGCAAGCTGGCGCATCTCCACGGCGTAATCCTGCACCGTGCGCATCATCAGCCGCGCATCTTCCCGGGCGTCCCGCGCGCCGGCCGACGCCTTCACGGCCATGGCGCATATGGCGGTTGAAAACCCGAAAAACGCAACAGACAACGCAAACAGCGCAAGCTCCGGCGTCAGCGCGCCGACAACCGGCATTTCGATCGATTGCAATGCTGCTACAATTTCGCCGAAACTCATCAATCCCACCCCGCACGCTCCACCATGACCTTTTATCCACTAACGTTAATCCGGTCCACCCGGGCGCTACGTAGTTGATTTATGTCCAAAAAAACCGATCCCGCGCTGGCGCTTGTCTGGCTCCGAAACGATCTCAGGATCGCTGATAATCCAGCCCTCTTCCATGCGCGCGAAAGCGGCGCGCCGGTTTTGCCCGTCTTTATCCTTGACGAAAACGCGCCGCATGCGCCCGGCGCCGCATCGCGATGGTGGCTGCATCATTCCCTGATCGCGCTCGCCGAGGCGATGAAGGACGCCGGAACAAGACTAACCCTTCGGCGCGGAAACGCCGCCGACGTTTTAAGTAAACTGATCGAAGAAACCGGCGCCGGCGCGGTCTATTGGAACCGGCGCTATTACCCAGCCCATGTGGAGGCGGACAAGACACTGAAAGCTGGCCTCACTGACGACGGGATCGCCGTCAAATCCTACAACGGCAATTTGCTGCGCGAACCCTGGGAACTGAAGACCAAGACCGGGGATCACTACAAAGTCTACTCGCCCTTCTGGCGCGCCCTGCAGAAAGCCGGCCCGGCCCGGGACGCCCCGGCGCCGGCGATGCAGAAGATCGCGGGTCCGGCCCGTTACCCGAAATCCGACGCGCTCGCCGACTGGGATCTTTTGCCGACCAAACCGAACTGGGCCGAGGAGATCGCATCGATCTGGTCGCCGGGCGAGAAAGGCGCGCGCGAACGACTGAACGACTTTTTGGGCGAGGCTGTGAATCATTATGCAGACGGGCGCGACCGACCCGACCGTGAATTCACATCCCGGCTGTCGCCGCATCTGGCGTTCGGTGAAATCAGTCCCCTGACGATCTGGCGGGAGACGCGCGCGCGCATCGACGCCGGCGACATTGCCTCCAGCGCGGCGGAAAAGTTCCTGTCGGAAATCGCGTGGCGGGAATTTTCCTACAATCTTCTCTTCCATCACGGCGACCTGCCGGAGGCGCCGTTGCGCAAAGAGTTCGCAAACTTTTCCTGGCGCAACGACGCGGAAGGGTTCAAAACCTGGCGAAAGGGGCTGACCGGCTACCCCATCGTCGACGCCGGCATGCGGCAGCTCTGGCGCACGGGATGGATGCATAACCGCGTGCGCATGATTGTCGCGAGCTTTCTGATCAAGGACCTCCTCATTCCCTGGCAAAAGGGAGAGGCGTGGTTCTGGGACACGCTGGTGGACGCGGACCTCGCCAACAACGCGGCAAGCTGGCAATGGGTCGCCGGCTGCGGCGCCGACGCCGCCCCCTATTTCCGTATCTTCAACCCCGTGACTCAGGGGAAAAAATTCGATCCGGACGGGAACTACGTCCGCGAATTTGTCACGGAACTTGCAGAAATGCCGGTAAAATACATCCACGCGCCCTGGGAAGCGCCGGAGGATGTGCTGCGCGAGGCGGGCGTAAGCCTTGGAAAAACCTACCCAATGCCTATTTTAGACCATGGGGAGGCTCGCCGTCGGGCGCTTGAACGCTATGATGAGGCAAAAGCCGGGTGACGCTCATGACTGTGGGAACGACATTGTCGCCATCGCCAACCGATCTTGACGGGTTGCCGTTCTTTTTCCGTCAGGCTTGCCGGCTTGCATCGCGCATCCGCTATGGCGAGCTGACCTTTCAATTACCGGACGGGCGGCGCCTTACCTTTTCGGGCGAGGAAGAAACCGACGCGAAAGCGTTGATCATCGTCAAGGACTTCGCCTTTGCCTGGCGTTCGATCCTGGGCGGCGATATCGGGTTCTACGAAAGCTACGCCGACGGACAATGGGACACGCCGGACCTCGCAAACGTTCTGTACATATTCGCGCGCAACGCCGATCTCGTACAGGAAGCGTTCAAGGCTTCTTTCCTGGTCGACTGGCTCAACAATCTCCGTCATGCGCTCAACAAAAACACCCGGACCGGCGCCCGGCGCAACATCATGGCCCATTACGATCTCGGCAACGCCTTTTACGAAAAATGGCTCGACCGCACGATGACCTATTCCTCGGCGCGGTATCCGGCGCCGGACGCGGACCTCTCGACCGCCCAGGAAACGAAATACCGCACGCTCGCGGAATCGATCGCATTAAAACCCGACGAGACCATCCTCGAAATCGGATCGGGATGGGGCGGCTTCGCCGTCCACGCAGCAAAAGAACACGGCGCGAAGGTGACGGGTCTGACGCTATCGCCGTCGCAACTCGATTACGCCAAGAAACGGGCCTTTGAAGAGGGACTTGCAGAGCGCGTCTCGTTCAGGCTGCAGGACTATCGCGACGTTGAAGACCGTTTTGACAAAATCGCCTCAATCGAAATGTTTGAGGCCGTGGGCAAGGAATACTGGCCCGCCTATTTTGACAAGGTGCGCAATGCACTGAAACCGGGCGGCGCGGCGGGCCTCCAGATCATCACCATCGCCGACCGGTTTTACGATAACTATCTGCGGTCCACAGATTTCATCCAACGCTATGTATTTCCCGGCGGCGTGTTGCCGAGCCCCGCGATCTTAAAAGAGCTGTCTGACAAGGCGGGCCTCACGGTGCAGTCCGTGGCGGAGTTCGGTCAGGACTACGCGCGCACGCTCAACGAATGGCATCAGCGCTTCATCGCGGCCTGGGACGATATCGCGCCGCTCGGTTTCGACGAACGCTTCAAAAAGCTCTGGCGCTTTTATCTCGCCTACTGCGAAGCCGGCTTCCGCGCCGACACAACCAATGTCCGCCAAGCGACGCTGGTGCGGCCGGCGTAGGCGTCGGGCCCGCCGATGTCTTGCCCGTTAATACCTGGTCCACGGATTTTGTATTTCTCTACAAAATGGTGAGGTATTGGGATTGCGAGACAGAATGCAGCCATTTTTCCTTGTTCGTGGCTGCGTTCAAAGAAGTCGGGTCAATTCTATATCAGGTATTTTTCCCCAACGCAGATGTGACAGTGATGGCGCCAGCCAATAAGCTAACCGCCGCCATATGAAACGGACTTAAAAAAGGAAGGCCTTTCGACGAGCATTCATTTCCGCCATCTCGTATTGAACTCCTGACGGACATTTTGACCGATATTGAAGTTATCAGTCATGCAAATACACGTTGGTAATAACCGACATATTTCCGATACAACCGTCCAATAAAAAATGGACCTCCTTTCCCGACATGTGAGCGCTGATTAGCATTGATAATAAGGCATCATCGTTTAAATGCGAATTCTCGAGACGAAAGTAATATTGCGTACTGCACCCGTCGGTCTCGGGTATGCTTGGTACATAGACACGCACATAGTTTACTGACCCGGTCATCCTTTCAATAACGCCTTGCGACGTAACCGTCGTTGCCGAGGCTGCGGGCGGGATAATAACAATTAGCACTACAGCACAAAGTACGGCCTCTAGAACTCTTTGAATTATACCAACGCCCCGATTTAGGCTTACCTTGTTTACTCTGCGCATGAGAAAAGTCCTCTCTCGAGATAAGTTGGTTGAACGCGGCGTCTGATCGGCGCTTGGGCAAAATGACGCCGCAGCTTGATCGAACCGTTCCTTTAATTGCACATCAGTCCTGCGACTACGGCAGGCGGCTCATTTTCGAACCCTGGTTCAAGTGTCGAAAGGGCGTTCGTGCGCACGACCTCGTTATGTCCCAACGAAATGCATATTTGGCTAGCGGTTTCTGCACAGTTCGCAGCTTGACAATAAATGGAAAATCCAAGCGCGCTTAGGTCTTCGCTTGAATAAGTCATTCGCTGCGCACCTGAGTCATGCAAACGATCAATCTTGTTATTAAGCGACTCAATACTAGAGGAAAGCTTCGCTATTTCGGCATTTAAAGAAGCCTCTTCTGTTTGAGCAAGCGCCAAGCTTAAGCCCGCAATGGACGCCAACCCTAGACAGGCGCCAAAAGTATATCGGAATTTGATCATTGGAATTCTCCTCAAAAACGGCTACACAGACAATGTACTGAGAGTACGCTCTAAGTCTTTTCTTTCTGCGGGACGTCAGCGACTGCGGGGCATAGCTGCCGATTATTCGACGTACGTGCTCCATATATCACCATAGTCGCCCGAACATCCCACAAGAAGAAAACTTATCGTCGATTGCGCGTGGAATGCGCTGATCATCGATGCCACCATACTTTCATAATTCGTGCGAACATCTCGCAACACGTAAGTGTCCGAAGAATTACAACCTTCGGATTGTGACCCGCCGTTAATTTCAACGCGGACACTGGCGTATCCAACCGCAATCTCTTTGATTGTTCCGGCGGTCGTAATTGATGTCGCCATTCCGTTCCCTGTCTGCAGCAAGATGCCGGCGACAATTGACACTACAAAGGCCGTGAATTTTCCGTCGGCTATTGACATAATTATAGGTCTATCCCTTTTTTACTTGTAAATAGAAACGCCCAAGGTTCTAACGAGCGGCCTTCCCGCGCCGATGCGAGAAAGATCGTGAAACTTGAAAGCTAGGAGAACTCACCGGCACATGACAGCTGCTAGAAATGACCCCGGCGTGTTGCCATCTGGTGTAATTTCTGGAATAGGCACAATGCGCGCCTTTACAGAAGCGCTATACCCAATCTCCGTGCAGACTTTTTGAGCGATTACGCCGCACGCTGGCGCCCCTGATTTGCCGCAGGATAGGTCCAAGCCCAACTGCACCAGATCTTTGCGAAGAAAAATTTTCCGACTCGCAGACGACGACGCACCGCTTGCCGACACCCGTTGCTTCAGGTCCGTGATTTCGGTCTGCAGCGCCTTCACTGCGTTTGTTAGCGACTTGATTTCAATCTCTAGCGTTGCATTAGAGCCAGATTCCTGCGCGGAAACTGCGGTTAGCGGAAAAAAGATAAGGGGCAGAACACATGCAGTCGCCGTCATGATGGAACGTTTTGCAGATTTTTCTCTCACAGATTTTACCTCAGCTTTCTAGGCGCGCTTATCCTTAGCCTTCACAAGGGTTCACCCGCATGCAAACATCAATTTTGACGCACCGCATCGTCAGCGTCCGCAGACGCCCGCGACAATACGCAATAGACAGGCGCTTACGCGTTTAGTTTTGCGACGCTGCAAGTAGGCTTTAAATAACTCTGATTTACTGAGAACGTAGATACGAACTTGCGTAAATAAACGTTAGCAGTGAAGTGGTTTGAGTCAACAATAATCATATAAAAAATTTTGAATTCAGATTTTTTTGTCGCAAATCAAACTATGTGCATAATTTGCGCGCAACATATTTGTAAGCAACAACCTGTTGCTGAAAGCTTTGCAAAGCCTCATTGCCTCAAGTACCGTCACAATCGCAATAAAGAAGAATGCGCGGCATGCACTCAATTCACAACCATATGGATTCGGTGGCTACTACGCCAGCAGCGGAATTGCTTCAATTGTTGGAATCGCAAGGTCGTCTTTTTGAATCTGATCGTCGTCATGTTGAAACGTTAGCGACGGAAACCAATACGCCGCTTGATCTTGCCTTGTGTAATCTTGGACTGATCTCTGAAAACGAGCTTGCCAAACTATACACGGTACAGTTTCGTTTTCCTCGGTTTCAGCGCGGTGAAGACCGATCGCAAGGCACGAACGTTGATGATGCCTTAAACGAGACCTTTCTGCGCCGTCATCGGATCTGTCCTGTGATCCAGAAAGGTCAATCGCCGCCAGTCGTCGCTATAGTCAACCCGCTTGATCGGACGGCGGTCGACGGCGCAACATTTGCGCTCGGGCCGGACGTTCAGTTTAAAATAGCGACCGCAACCGAAATAGAGCAGCTGTTTGCTAAGCATTCCACGGTTTCAAATGAAAATGCGAACGAAGCTTCTGTACTCGATATCGACGGCGACGCAGCCAAGCTAAAAGACCTGGCGAGCGCTGAACCAGCGATCCGCCTGCTAAATCGGCTGATTAAGAACGCCGGCCAGGCCCGCGCTCAAGCAACACTGATACGCACACCACGCGCGTGAAGCGCATAAGCCTGTGCAGGCAAAACTGGCTGCCTCATCGAGGTTTCTTCATCGTTTCTTAGCAAAATAGCGAGGCTAGTCGTGTCGTATGTAATTGACTACGCATTCGCCAACGGCGATGGCGGCTGTGGTGTTGCCAGCAGACGGAATTAAACCGATGGCGGTTACAACTTTGTTCTGCGCTTTCAATGTCAATGCAAGTGCGTAAACTGCTTCTCCGGCAGGGTCATCGAGATCAATCGTAACGCGATCTCCTCCCGCTGCTGTGCAATTGGTGAGAGCGCTTTCGTCACCGGAAGTAAACAACCAGACCTTACCTTTTGCTATCGCATACATTTTCTCGATTGTGACGTCTGGGCAATGAGTTGTCCCGCACGCAAACGCCTGCGATGGCAGTATTGAAAGAGCGCTGAGCAATAATACCAAACGACTTCTATATTTCTTTTTGGCGCTATGGCTGTTTTGAAAAACACCCATTAACTTTATCCTTTCATTCTCTGAATCTCAATCACAGGAATACTGTTCTCGTTACATGCGAATGAATCGCTATACGCGTTAGTTTTCCGTAAAATTCATTTGCATCTCGCACGGGCAATTAACAACCATCGCCAATTCGCAAATGGCAATAACGGCGCGTCAAGGGCATAAATACCAACGTTACGCGGTGTGCGCTGCCGGTCACTTGCTGAACGCGAATTTAGATTGTAGCCTGAACTTTCCGACTTGAACTCAATACTTGAGTGCGTTCACAATGACAGACGAGAAGATTTTGTCAATCAATGAAACCATAATTTTCTATAGATATTCTGGAAGACCTTTGCATTTTGCTTGATCACATGTGTACTGATCTTTTGAAAGTATCCCTCGTGCGCCACTATTGCCCCGATATTATTTTGCAGGCTCTCGCCTCCTCGCGCGCCAACGACTTGGACGCCAGAATACTGTGGCGTTTACATGAATGAAGAAGTCATGGCGCCTGTTGAAAAAAATATTCCCTCGCACATACTCGATCAACTGATCGGGCAAAACTTGCTGACCGAAAACGACCGCAGCCGCATCAAAGACCTGTTGGCGAACGTTGATTCGAACCTTGACGAAGCGCTTTGCAATTTGGGGATCATTTCAGAGGAGGCGTTAGCGGAATTTTTCGCGAGTGAATGGCGCCTTCCCCGCTTAGATACGCGCACAGCCTTAAAGAAAGGGGTTCCTTTAGAAGGCTCCAACGAGGCATACTTGCGCGCGCATCGCCTGTTTCCTTTTGAGGATCACCAATCAGCGCTTCATGTGGCAACTGCCAACCCGCTCAATCAGCTCGGCTTGCGCGGTCTCGAATTCGCTTTTGGCGAGGCAGTAAAACCAGTCATCGCAACAGCTTCCGAGATCGAGGCGCTATTTGCAGAGCATTTTGCGCCGGAAGACACGCGATCTTCTAACGCCGGCGAATTAGATTTTGGCGATGACGCCGCCAAGCTCAAGGAGCTGGCAAGCGCCGAACCGGCGATTCGCCTGTTAAACCGGCTGATAAAAAACGCCGGACAGCGCCGGGCATCCGATATTCATTTTGAACCCGCCGAACGTGTTCTCGATATCCGCTTCCGCATTGACGGCGTGCTTTCGAAACAGGAATCCTTATCGAAAACGGACGGACTTGCTCTT
Organism: Hyphococcus sp.; assembly: GCA_028284345.1. Taxonomy (GTDB): domain Bacteria; phylum Pseudomonadota; class Alphaproteobacteria; order Caulobacterales; family Parvularculaceae; genus Hyphococcus. The sequence goes on from JANQRY010000010.1 coordinate 224,950, forward strand.
CTTTCACGGCTTAAAATTCTGAGCAATCTCGATATCGCCGAGCGTCGTCGTCCCCAGGATGGCCGCTTTACATTCACCGTCGGCGGCAAGCCCATTGATCTTCGGGTTTCGACATCGCCAACGATATTTGGCGAGAGCGCGGTCGTTCGATTGCTGGAAACAACCGCGCGTACGCTGACTTTACATGATCTGGGCTTCAGTCAGCACCAGTCAGCGGCGCTTCATGATCTCGCGGGAAGGCCCAACGGTATAATTATGGTGACGGGCCCCACGGGCAGCGGGAAAACAACGACGCTTTACGCCCTGCTCGAATCCTTGCGGGCCCAAGAGCGGAAAATCCTCACCGTCGAAGACCCCGTGGAGTACAAGATCGCCGGTGTTTCCCAAACCCAGGTGAACCCAGCGATAGACCTCACCTTCGCGAGCGCCATGCGATCGTTTCTGCGCCATGACCCAGACGTTATCCTCGTCGGCGAGATGCGCGACCTTGAAACCGCACGGACCGCCGTTCAGGCGGCGCTGACAGGACACCTCGTTCTGTCGACGCTTCATACGAACGACGCCCCTTCCGCCATTACCCGACTTCTCGATATGGGCGTCGATGATTATCTGGTCGCCTCGACGCTTAATGGCATTCTCGCCCAACGGCTCGTGAGGGTTGTTTGCACTAACTGTCGAGGCGACACCGCGAGAAAGGCGGAATGCGATGCTTGCGGCGGCGCAGGTTATCGCGGCCGAACAGTGATCAGCGAATTGCTGATTGTCGATGACCGTATCAAGGCGCTCATTCGTAAAGGCGTGACCGCGGCCGAAATAAAAGCTGCAGCGGAGGCAAGCGGCTTCGCCCCGTTGACGGCGGATGGCGCGAGTAAAGAAGCCGCCGGCGTCACTGACCGATCCGAACTTCAAAGGGTGATCGGCGCATGAGCGACGTGTTGAGGTCCTGGCGATATAGCGCCGAAAACGCCAGCGGCGACGTGATCTCAGGACAGCTTGACGCAAAAGACGATGCAAGCGTCGTTGCACAGCTGCGGTCGCGAAAGCTCATTCCGATTTCGATCGAACCACAGCGGCGCGCGAGACTCTCTTGGTTTTCCATAGGCGGCAAAAAGAGCTCGCTTTCACTTGTAGATCTTGTCGCCGTCCTGAAACGCATGAGCGAGCTGCTGAACGCCGGCCTGCCGCTGCCGCGGGTGCTGAGCCTTTGCCTGCGCCATGCGCAGAACTCCAATGAGATCAAACTGTTCAACCACCTGGACCAGGAGATACGCGCCGGGCGTTCGCTGTCTGATGCGCTCTCGACTTCAGAAACCAAAACGCCGCCCCTGGTTTCTGCAATCATCCGGGCCGGCGAAAATCTCGGCGCGTTGCCGAGGCAACTTGAAAAGCTCTGCACCCATTATAGCGAGCGCTTACGCTTGCGCCGTGAAATCATAAACCAGCTGGTTTACCCGGCGGCGCTTGGCGTCCTGATTGTTTTGACCCTCGTATTTTTAAGCTTTTTCGTGCTGCCGCAATTCGAGGTGATATTCGCAGACGCGGGCGCGCCGCCGCCCTGGGAGACCCGCGCCGCCCTTGCCGGGGGAGCATTCGTTAGAAATTACATTTTGTATGCGCCGGGCGCCGCCCTAGCCGTCATATTCCTTTGGCGGGCGTTAAAGGAACGTCTTTCGCCGATCATAGACAAAACCGCTTTGGAGGCGCCTCTAATTGGCCCCATTCGCCGGGATGCGGAGATCGGACGCTATACGAGGACCCTCTCAACGCTTCTCGGCGGCGGCATGTCGCTTTCGGACGCCATGCCCCTAGCCGCAGAAACCGTCGAAAGCGCACAACTGAAATCAGCGCTGTTAAAGATTGAGGACGCGGTGCGCGCCGGCGGTGCGTTATCAGGCTCGATAGCGAAGTTTGCGAACCCGTCCCCGGAAATCACCAGTTTTATCGAAGTCGGCGAGGAATCCGGAGAACTCGCCGCCATGGCCGGGGAAGCGGCTCGTTTCGCAGAGGAACGCACGCAGCGCGCAATCAAAAAAACGATGGCGTTGCTTGGCCCCGTCTTGACCGCCATAATGGGGCTCCTCACGGCTGGCGTCATTGCGGCCGTCATGTCCGGCGTTCTCAGTCTCAACGATGCGGTGCTGTGACCTATGAAAATCCAAGCGAAAACTCTTCATCAGCGGCGCCAGCAAGGTCTGACGCTGTTTGAACTCCTGATCGTCCTCGCCATCCTCGCCTTCATTGCAACCCTCGTTGCGCCCCGCGTTGTCGGTTATCTTGGCCGCGCCAAATCCGACATTGCGCGCACGCAAGCGGCGAACCTCGCCTCGTCGCTCGAGCTTTATTTCCTGGATTTCGGGCGATATCCAACACCGGATGAAGGTCTTGCGGCGCTTGTCGCGGCGCCGGAGAACGCCGAGACGTGGCTCGGACCCTATTTGAAAGACGAAAGCGGGCTCACCGATCCCTGGGGACGCGCGTATCTATATTCAGTAGCGGAGACCGGCGACGCTTTTGAAGTCTATACGCTCGGCCGCAACGGTGAAGAAGGCGGCGACGGAGAAGATGCCGATATCCGCAAAAAATAGTAGCCGGCAACACGGGGTGACGCTTGTTGAACTCCTGATCGCCCTTGCGCTCATGGCGTTCTCGGTGGGCCTTGCAGGCATCGCTTATAATAACGCGTCGCCGAGATTCGCTCTGAAAAGCGCATCCACTCAGCTGGTTTCTGATCTCAAAGCCGCTCGCCTTCACGCAAAACAGACGGGCGACGCGGTCGCTGTTACGCCTAGGGCAAATGGATATGACGTCGCCGTCCTCAATATTGAGCGTCATTTTCATAAAGCCGTGAAAGCCCATTGGACCTTCGATAGCGAAGTATTGGTGTTTTCACGTACATTCACTCATTTGGGCGGTGAGGTTCAGTTGAGTGTCGGCGCTCGACAGGCCACAATTCGCGTCCATCCAATCACGGGAATGATTGAACGCCTTGAGTAGAAATACCCATATGCGCTGTCAGCGCGGTTATGCGCTGGCGGAAGTTCTGGTCGCCGCGGCCATCGCCGCCGGGGTCTTCGCCGCTGCATCGACGGCGATTTCAACATCAATTCGTCTGTCATCGCGAACATCGGACATGGCGATGATGCTCCAGGAAGCTGAAGCCATCGCGGCGCGCCTCAAGGGCGGCATGAGCAAACCCGAAAGTCTGGAAGGGTATGAAGACTGGACAATCGAGTATGAGCCCGTTGAACTCGGCGCAAACCGTCCCGGCGCCATGAATCTTCAGCGCGCCGTTGTTCAATATCAAAAAGACGGACGCAACTACGCCTTTGACGTACTTGTTCAGGATGGTTCCCGATGACCGCAGCCAGCAAAAATCAACGTGGCTTTTCCCTTACAGAAGCGCTGATTGCGATCGCTGTTCTCGCCGGGCTTGCGAGCGCCCTTGCGCCAGCAGCGTTCGGCTCTGTTCGCGCATCTACCGAGATTGTCAGTCTCAGCGCCGAACGCGAGGCGGCCCGAGTCGCAGACGAAGCGCTGGAAGGGATCTTCAGTAATGCAGTCGTCATTGCCTCGGACCCGGCGGCGCTAAGATTTCAGGGCCGATCACATGAAATTTCGCTGATCTCTCTCGCCGGTCCCGACGCTACCCCCCGAAAGTTTCAATTGAAGATCGACAATGGCGCTCTCAACGCCGAGATTGTCGGATTTGCTGACAGGAATGACGAACCGCAGACAACGACACTCTTACGTCGCGGCGCTGCTGAATTTTCATTTTACGGCTCGCCAGACGCCGCCGGAGTAGCGTCATGGACATCCGTTTGGAACAATAAAATCCCGCCGCGTCTCGTTCGGCTGAAAGTCAGTACGCCCAATGGGAGAGGATTACCCTTTCTTGAATATGTCGTGACGCCGAACGGCCCCCTTCACTGCGCTTTTGATCCTGTGAGCCGCCGATGTCGCAATTAGGTCCCGCGTTTCTTCACCGACCGCTGCCGGTATTTGATTTCCGAACGGTTGGGCGCGCGGTCGCCTGGATTATTGATGGCCTTCGCTTCTGGATTCCAGCGACGTTTCGCACGACAGGTTGGCAGGCGGAGACCAATCACTATCAGTTCTCACGAGGGGGCGATATTGCGGCTTTAGGGGTAATTGAACGCTCCTGGGCCGGCGAGCGCCGGCTATACGCCAAAACCGTTGGCGACGAGCTCCTTCCTTCGTCCGTTATCATTGATGACGCCCTTGTCTTTCGAACGTCTCTCAACCTGCCGCGAGAGGCGATGCGCGATCTGCGCCGTGCTGTCGAACTTCGGCTCAACGAACTGTCGCCGCTCCCCCCTCAAGAGGTCGCATCTTCCGTAATCGGCGCCCGACCAGCTGACGGTAATCGAATAAATGTTGATATCGCGATCGTGCGCAAGACAACCCTAGCAAACATCCGTGAACATCAAGCTCTGCAACCAGTCGCCAAGATTATTGCAGCGAATGAGGGTGGCGAGCCCTTTTCGTTTCTCAACAACCAAGACACTGGCGGCCCGCACCGTCCAAAATGGTTACTCGCCATTGCTGCGCTTTGGGTTTCGATCCTACTGTTGGGGATCAGCCTGCAGCATCGAAGCGCCATGCATGCGCAGGCCCTAGACACTTATCAGGACGATCTACGACAAGCCATTGACGCCGCGCGAGCGGAGAACGAACGTCTGCACAACCTGCAGGTCGCAGCGCCACCGTCGCTCCCAGGTGATTACGCCTTCGCCGAGATTGTCAGCGCGATCAAGGCGCTGCCGGAGGGAAGCGTTATCGAATACGTCGCCGTTCAAAATCATACCGTCCAGTTACGCGCCCTTGCGCCGGCAGGACTTGATTGGTCGGATGTCCAATATTCGGCTCACGTGACGCCAAGCGATCGCGACGGCTATGAAGCCGTCACGCTGACAAAAGCGACTACCCCGTCAGGCGGCGCGGAGAGCTGAGCGCCATGAAACAGTATATTCAGCCCGTCATCTCGCTCGCCATATTGATAATCATGGTTGCTTTGTTTTTCAGCCCTGTCTTGGTCGCAATGAACGCGATAGGGAAACACAGCGAACAAAATACCGAAGTCGCCTTCATGGTGAATTCGCTCAAAATCCGGTTGGAAGAGGCGCGCGAGGAAACGCTGCGTATCCGTGACGAATCGGCGACGTTACTCAATATTGATGGCACCGTCGAAGACGGTTCTGAAACCTTAAGCAAATTGTGTTCGGCAATAGAAAGCGGCTTTCCTGAAGAAGCTGTCGAACCTGAAACACCATGTCGTATTACCGGCTCGTCCCTTGGCGGTGACCATTCAATCATAACTGCGGAAGTTTCCGCTACCACAGGGGCGGAGGCGTTATTTGCATCTTTGCATGAGCAACCCTTGAGCGATTTAGCGGTCAGTGAATTCCGCGTGATATCTGTAGGCGACAAAGGCAATCCCGAAAACGCCAAGCTCCGCATTCGATTTCAGCGCATCGCCAAGACTGACGAGGCGGGCTCGTGACCCCGCCAAGACTGATGTTCGCCACGTCTGCGATATTGCTCGTGGCAGCAGTGGGTATTGGGTTCTGGCCGGTCCGCTATGAAATGCCACCAGCGCCGGTTCAAACGTTGGCACCGATATCCATCGATATTTCCGGCGTAGGCGAGCCTTTCGATCGATCGGAGTTGCCAGCGCCGAAGCCAGAAACGCCCGTCACCCAGGCTGCGCCACCGCCGCCCGATCCCGCTTTTCGCCTCAAACGGTTTCAATATCTCGGTATGGCCGCGTCCGGCGATGCGGCGGCCGGCGTCTTCACGGACGGCGGAACAACGCAAGTCTTGCGCCGCGGCGATACACTGGAAGGGTATTCTCTCACGCGAATGGACGAAAACAGCGCCGCGTTCACTACCGAGACCGGGGACTTGGTATTACAAATCACATCGCTCGGGGATTAGCTCCTGTTGCGTATTTTTTCGTCGACATTCATAATTATCAACTTGGCGCAGACCTTATGAACACAAATTTCATTTCACAGATCGGCAAGCGAGCACGCTTCGGAATCCTTTTCGCCGGCATCGCGAGCTGCGCCTCAGTCGAGTCAATCCCGACAAAACCAGACCTCCCGATCATCGCCAAAGAAACAGCGCAGGCCGCGCCAAAACACGGCGAGAGTATTGACGCCCAGTCCGCGCAGTCCGCTACCTCGCCGGCCATCGAACGGCTTGTTTATTTTCGCGGGATCTCCGGCTCGCTATCGACCGTTTCATTCGATGACGACGATCTTACGGGCCGGGATATTTCCCTTGCGTTTAACAATGCACCCATCGCCGATGTCGCCCGCGCCGTCCTCGCCGAAGCCCTCGGCCAGCCCTTGACGATCTCAGACGGCGTCACAGGAGTCATTACGCTCTCTGCGCCTAACCCGGTGCCGGCGGCGGAAGCGCTTGCTTCCCTGGAGCGCGCCCTTTCTGAATCCGGACTCACTTTGTTACGCACCGATTTTGGCTTTCTGCTGACGACTGTCGAGAACGCCGTTCAGAATGCGCAAAGCCTGCAAAACGATCGCGATGGTTTCGTAGGCTACGGCGTCACCATCGTACCGGTGCGCCATGCCCGCGCCAGCGAACTCGCACAGCTTGTTGATCCGTTTATCTCCGATCGCGTCACCTTGTCGGCCGATGACGCCCGAAGCGCTATCATCTTGCGCGGCGCCCAGGCGGATACGGGCGCGGCGTTTGATGCGATCCAGGCCTTCGACACGCCGTTTCTCACCGACCGCGTATTCGGCATGTTTGAGCTACAATATACGACGCCGGCGACCATGCAGTCCGAGCTTTCCGCACTGATTTCCGGAAGCGGCGTCGGCGACCAAGACGCACAGATGATCGCGCTCCCGCGTCTCAACCTCCTGTTCTTGTCCACGCGCACCCGAGAATCGTTTACCGATATGAAGAGCTGGATTGAACGCCTTGACCAGCCCTCCGGCGGCGACGAGCGACGCCTGCGTTATTATCCGGTGCAGAACACGCCGGCGGAAATCCTCGCCGCGCAACTGAACGCTGTCTTCAGTGGCGGTTACGGTGGAAATTTTAGCGTTACTTCAAGCCCGTCTTTGTCTGGGGAGACTGCATCATCTTCGACGCAACCGACATTCCGGCAATCCGCGCCGATAGCCGCGCCATTCGGCTCGGGCCGCGCTACGATTACCGCAGACGAATTAAACAACGCTCTCATTATTCGCGCCACGGATCAGGAATATCGAGAAATCCTCGATCTTATCGCGCAGATGGATGTCCTATCGCCGCAAGTCCTGATCGAAGCGACGATCGCTGAGGTCACGCTTAACGAGGACTTGACCTACGGCGTGCGCTGGTTTTTCGAAAACGCAGAATCGGCCGTTTCGTTCCCGGCGGGCGCCCCTGACGGCGCCTTCGGGCCCATCGTGCCGGGTCTCAACTATTCCTATCTCGATAACAATGTGAGCGTGGCCCTCGATACCCTTGCCTCCGTCACCGACGTCACTGTCCTGTCGGCGCCTTCCATCATGGTGCTCAACAACCAGGCGGCGAACCTTCAAGTCGGCGACGAGGTCCCGATTATTACTCAGCAAGCCCAAAGCGTGATCGACAGCGGAGCGCCCATCGTTTCAACGGTACAGCTTCGCAACACAGGCGTCATTCTTGAGGTCAAACCCCGCATCAACGCCAGCGACATGATTGTCCTGGAAATCACTCAGGAAGTCAGCGACGTGGCGGCGACAACGACGTCGGGTATTGATTCTCCTACAATCCAGCAACGGCGGTTTACCAGCACTGTCGCCGTTAAAGACCAAAGTACGATCGCCCTAGGCGGCCTCATTCGCGAAACGTATACTGATAATGAATCGGGCATTCCGGTGCTCAAGGACATTCCGGCGCTCGGATACGCCTTCAAGTCGCGGGATATTTCGAAGCGGCGAACCGAACTCATCATCTTCCTGACGCCGCGCATCATCCGCAATGACGCCGACGCCCGAAACGCAATCAGCTTCATCCGACGCGAAATGGAGCGCTTCGGCGTCGCCAACGAACTCACCCAGTGAGATACAATACCTACAGACGCCGCCAACGGGGCACATATTGAAGCAAAGTCTGACAAAACCCCGATGACGAGGACGAGTTTCCATAAATCAAAGACGCCGGGCGCGCGCCAATGAGATTTTCGCTCTCGAACTTTAGTTACGCATAACCCGTGTGTTATTTGCTCTGGCTATTGGCAACGGCATAAAGCAATCTAAACTGCCCCTAGTTTAATAGTGGGTGATATATGTTCCTTACTGAGCAGTCACTGAAGACAAGAACAACCCTAATCCTCTTAATCGGTTTATCATGGGCCATAGGATGGGTGATAGACTTGGATGGTGCGACATTTGATTGCTTTATCAGCGATGCTCACATAGATCAGACCGCATTAAAGTACTTTCTTGCAATCGCTATAGTCTATTATACGGCAATGTTTTTATTGCGGGGTTACACAGACCACATTGACGGTTTATCCGAGCGCGCAGGATCAAGTGTTCGTGTAAACAATCAAATTGAAGGCGCTGTTGCCGAAGTGAAAAAACAAGTACGTAGGTCGATGCCTTTGGTAGACAGCACATTTAAGGTTCGGCATTTCTTTGATCTTTGGTTTGCTATTTTATTGGGTATTGCAACTGTTACGAGGCTAGTTTTCATCCATTAAGGCACATCGAGTTTCGCTCCCCTATTTTTGAACCGGTCCACCTATGCGATGTTGATAGGAAACATTTCATCGAACACGATGCACAAACGTCGGTCGCACACCTTCATCATACCGCTCTTGTCGAATCGCCGCCCTATATCGCAGACGCCCGCTTTTGAGCCTCACAATTGAGGCCAATAACGCTGAATTTTCGTTTAAAATCAACTAGCGCCGCAAGAGAGACTCGAACTCCCGACCCCCTGATTACAAATTCCGTTTTTATCGATTTACTGCAGTTTATATGCGTTCCTGACGATTACTAACCTATTGAAATTATTTCTTATTGGTGTTTGGTGATTCCTAGTGTTGCTTTCGCGTTGGTAGCTCAGCGGCAGCACGGCAGCTTCGTGTTCAGACAATGCAATCACGCGCCAGGTTAAACAATGGGAAAGCGAATTACCAAAACGCTAGTCGATGCGGTAACGCCAGGACAGACAATTTGGGATGGCGAAATGCGCGCCGCATCCGATAACATCCGGTTATCGGCAAAACCGGGGTTGCCGGCGCCGAGAGTGGCGTGGGAGCGAAAATCAAACAGGCTCCAGGCGTAATAGAGAGATATCGCTTCGGCCACCGCATTATTGGTGATAATGTTACAAGGCTTTCGGCTTGCAGCGGCGTTCACTTGAGCTGCTTTAGACCTTGACCTAAAAGTCATACTCAAACTGTCAGGCTGGGATGCAAAACACTGATCTTTCCGGCATCGGCGAAAATATCGTCGATGAAATTCTCGATACGGTGGAAACGCCGATCGCGCTCCTTGACGGCGACGGCGTTATTCTCCGTTTCAACCATGCCTGCGAAGCACTGACAGAATATTCCGAAGCAGAAGCCGTCGGTCAAAAGGTTTGGGATTTTCTCATTGTCGATGAAGAAATCGAGGTCGTCCGGCAGGTATTCGCCCAAACTTGTCTGGACGACCTGCCCACGCACTATACGAACTATTGGAAAACGAAATCAGGTCGCCGGCGCTTACTAAGATGGTCGAATAAAACGATCCGTAACCAGACCGGCGACGTTGTTATCGTCCTGGCGTCAGCGCTCGACGTCACGGATCTGAAATCAATCGAGCACGATCTCGTCGAAAGCCAGGCGTTTCTGAGATCTATTGTCGATGCATGCCCTGTAGCCATTATCACAGCCGACGACGACGGACGAATATTGACCTTCAGCCGCCAGGCCGAATTGACTTTTCAGCGTAAGGAAACGGATGTCATCGGCAAGAACATCCATATGTTAATGCCGGAGCCAGACCGATCCAGTCATGACGACTATATGGGTCACTATCTAAGGACGGGAGAAGAACGAATTATCGACCGTGCAAGAACGGTGAAAGCTCTGCGATCCAATGGCGAGAATTTTCCCGCCATCCTGCATGTCAGCGAATTCACCGACGGTCGGCGAATCTTTGTCGGGTTTATCGAAGATATCTCAGAAAAAGAAGAAACCGAGCGGAGGCTCGCCGACACGCAGTTCCAATTGCAACATGCAGGCCGCGTCGGCGCCATGGGGGAAATCGCTACATCGATCGCGCACGAACTGAACCAGCCGCTGACCGCGGCGGCGAGTCTCGCCGGCGCCGTTTCGCTCACGCTTAAGAAAGCGAAATGCGAACGCTGCGACGAAGCGATCGCCTTGCTTGACGATGTCGTTGGCGAGATCCGGCGCGCCAGCCAAATCATCTTTCAGATGCGAGAGTTCGTGCGTAAGCGGAAAACCGCTATGAGCCTGCACGGGGTCAATAAAATCGTCGAAGACGCCGCAGCGCTGGCGATTATTGGCGCCGACGCTGAGGGAATTGAAGTGAAATGGGATCTGTCGCCGGAGGTCGGCGAGCTATCACTTGATCGTGTCCAGATCCAGCAGGTCGTAACAAATCTTATCCGTAACGCCATCGACGCCATGCACAGTTCGCCGCGAAAAGTGCTGACGATCTCGACGAAAAAGACGAGCGGAGGCGCGTCCGTGAGCATTGCGGACACTGGCCCGGGCCTGAACGACGAATTGAAAGACAAACTCTTCGAACCGTTTGTCTCCGACAAGGACGACGGCATGGGGGTCGGGTTGTCGATATCCAAATCGATAATTGATGCACATCAAGGCGAGATCAGCGCCGCCAATTTAGACTCAGGCGGTTGTGTATTTACGTTCAAACTGCCGGCGGGGGCCCATGGAGAAACCGGCGATCACTCCTAAAGGCGCTGTATTTCTGGTCGACGACGACGTCGCGGTTCAGCGCGGCGTCGCCGCGCTATTAAAGGCGGCCGATTACGAGACTCATGTTTTCAAATCGGGCGGGGAATTTCTGGAACGACTGCCTGAACTCGACTGTAACAATGCGGTTATGATCGTCGATGTTTGCATGCCGGGTATTCAGGGGCTGGAGCTACAGGAACAGCTGAACGAAGACGGCGTGCGCCTGCCCGTTATCGTTATGACCGCTCATGGCGATATTCCGATGGCGGTACGCGCCATGCGCAACGGCGCCGTAGATTTCTTGCAGAAACCTTTTACCGTTGACGAAGTAACGGCGGCGCTTGATCGCGCGCTCGCACCATCCGCGCCGCAGGCACGCCAATTTGGAATCGCGCCGAGCGCGCATGTAGACCGATATCAATCCTTGACGCCTCGTGAAAATGAAGTCTTTCGGGAAATTGTGAGCGGCGCCACGAGTAAGGAAATAGCGCGAATTCTTTCCATCAGTCCCCGCACGGTCGAGGTTCATCGACACAAAATCATGACCAAGATGAAGGCGGAGAATCTTGCAGAACTGGTTCGTATGGCTGTCGCCCTTGGCGTAGACGGCCTGGCGTAAAGCCCGACCTTCCACATTGAGGCGCCGGCGCTGGAATACGAGCACAAGTCCGGCGCCGCTGCTTGCACCCCACATTTCATTGGCGATTTGTTGGAAGAACGGACCGCCGGACGTCGCTTTTTACGCAAGTCTGCGTACGGGAATCTACGTATGCGCGCAGCGTGCGCCGTTCGGCAAAATACGATCCGATTCCGGCGCTTTACGAGCCAAAGCTTGATGCTTCAGACAGCGGCGGCGGCGCCGAGAGGCCGCCTCCTTAGGTATTCAACCCAATTAAAAACAGGCTGGCGGAATGCTTTTATTGGTACGGGTAGCGTAACGGGTAATCTTGAATTCTGGGAGACTTATGATGACGGCTCTCGTCAAGACTAAAGCGTTCGAAAACGACTCTGCCCCTCTTCAATCCGATATCATCATCGACGTCGGCGGCATCGTTGCAACAGCGCCTGTCAAACGACTAAAGGCCGGCGAAACCCTCTACGTCGAGGGCGACAATGCCCCGTATTGTTACCAGATCGTCGACGGTGTCATGAAGGAATACAACACGCTCGAAGACGGCCGCCGACAGGTCGCCGATTTCTACGGCGTCGGCGAACTTTTCGGGATTTCCGAATCCGACAAACATCTCCACACGACCGAAGCAATTACTGATTGCGCCGTACGGTGTTATCTACATGACGCCTATTTGCGCGAAGTCGCCGCCTCTCCGGAACGATCGCAGCAGCTTCTGGACACGTTGATGACGCGCCTCCATCGCGCCCGAGAGCGTATCGTCATGCTCGGCCGCATGAGCGCGGCGCAACGGGTCGCCGCGTTTCTGCTTCGTCTGTCATCGGAGCAGGAAACGACAAACGACATCCAATTCGTCATGAGCCGGCAGGATATCGCCGATCATCTCGGGCTGACAATCGAAACGGTCTGCCGGGTGCTGACGACATTCAAGAAGAGCCATATTATTGAAATGAAGAATTCCCGCCTATTCGATGTGCCGGATATTAATGCGCTGGACGACACGGCTCATGGCATGGGTACGCGCCACTAAGCAGTACTTTCGTAATGCGCTGCGGCAACAGCTTCGCGTTTGCCGATATCTTCTCGCCGCGCAGGATTCAGTTTTCAATATCCAAGGCGCCAAGCGCATTTTGTAATGTTTCGGCCGCCGTTCCGCCGGCGTTGACAACGCTCCAGAAACCCGGATCGATGTTGCGCTGAAGCTGTTTTTCCAGAACGTTCGCGGTTGCGTCGGACGCGCCGTTAAGGCGCGCAGATATGCGCTCCATTAAAACGTCACGCGGCGCGCTGAGCCAGAACCCGGTAAAAGGAACGCCTGCGTGGCGTGCGACCTCCTCCGCCGCGTCCCGAAACGCTGGATCCAGAAACGTCGCGTCAAGGACGACGGATTGCTTCGCTCGCAAGGCGCGGCGCGCATCTTTCAGCAGGCGCTTATAAACCGCCGAAGAATGCCGTTCGCCGTAACCGTCCGCGGAAAGCGGTTCTTCCGGCGCTTTGTCCAAGAGCCGCTTTCGAATGACATCGCTGCGCAACATGATTGCGCCGCTGCGCCCGTTTGTCCGCATGGCGAGCGCCCCGGCAAGCGTCGATTTGCCCGTCGCCGAATTGCCGCCAACCGCAATCAACCGGGGCTCGCGCTCGCCGATGAGATACTCAAGAGCGAGGTCCAGATAGCGCTCCGCCATGCGTTTATTTTTGTCACTCTGCGTCGGCAGGCTTAGTAACATCGCACGCACGCCGGCGCGCATCGACTGAAAAAGCGGGAGCAGCCGCGCACCCGCATAGTCACGCGTGATGCTGAGATATCGGTTGAGTAGAATGTTCGCGAGGTCGCCCCTATTGTAATTCACAAGATCCATGAGCGTGAACGCCAGATCATAGAAAACGTCGATATTGGCGAGATCGTCGTTGAATTCGATCGCGTCGAACGGCGTCGGCCGACCCTTGTAAAGGCAGATATTCGCGAGATGGAGGTCGGCATGACAATGACGGACCCAGCCGTGGCGACGGCGCGATTCGAGAAATGTTGACTGTTCCTCATACGCTTCAAACGCAAGGGCGGTCCAACGCGCGATATCGCGCTCGCGTCGCGCACCGATCTCGTGGTCATGAAGCGCTGTTGAGATCTGATCAAGCACGGCCGGGGCGCCGCCGCCAGGTTTAAAGTCATTGACGACAGCCGCTGACTGGTGGCACTCGGCAATGACATCCGCCAGTTCCTTGACGACGCCGCGCTCAAGCTTGCCGTGTGAAACCAGGACGTCGAGTTGTTTGTCCGTGTCGAAACGGGCCATCTCCACCGCCCAGTCGACCGGCGCGCCGCCCCCGCGCCAGGAAGCAACGCCGTCATTGCAGTAGATCGGCACAACACCGAGATAGATTTCCGGCGCCGTACGCCGATTGATCTCCAGTTCCTTTTCGCACGCCGCCTTGCGGAGCGCCGTTCGCGAGAAGTCGACGAAGTCATAGCGCACCGCGCGTTTGATTTTGTATGCGCGCTCGCCGGTCAGAAAGACATGTGAGAGATGGGTGTCGATTTGTTGGACCGCCGATCCCCCGTGACTCTCCGGCGCAGCGAGAAAATCGACCACTGCTTTTTGCGAGTCGCAGATCACCACGGGCCCCTGTTTCGCTAGTGAGCCATGAGCAACGGGATCTCAGACGCGCGCAGCAAATGACGCGTAAAACCGCCCCAAATCACCTCCCGCCATCGGCTATGAGAATAAGCGCCCATCACGATAAGGTCGGCGTCCTTTATGTCTGCATATCTGAGAAACGCTTCTTCCGCAGTCTCGCCTTTATCCGGTCTCGCCGCAAGGGTCGTTGCATGAACGCCGTGCAGTCCGAGGTAGGTAGCGACATGATCTACAGGTTCGCCGCCAGACTTAATCTCGCCGACTGAGGTAACGATTACGAGACGCGCTTCCTTAAGGATCGGCATCGCCGCTGCGATGGCGCGCGCCGCTTCACATCCGCCGTCCCAGGCGATCATGATCGTTCCCGGAAATGCGACGTCCTTTCTGCCAACCGGCGTAATCAAGACGGGACGCCCGGACTGAAAAACCAGCTCCTCGATAAGCTCAATCTCATCCTGCGGCGTATCCGCGGCGGACTTTGCAACGACCGCCATATCGGCGACCCGCGCGCGTTTTGCGAAGTCATAGGACGTTCTCGGGTCGACATCGCTCCATCTTGCCGTCGGCCCTTTGCTTTCAGTGTGGTCAGCCGCATCGCAAAATCCGATCTCGTATTTCGCGCACCGCGCTTCGTAGAGTTCTTTCAGGTCCGCGGCCTGCTGGTCCGCCCGCTCGTTGAGCGCGTCAATTGTCGACTCCACGTAGTCGACCGCAATGGGGTAATAGGCGCTGCCGAATTGCCGTACGGTGATGGGCGGACGCATGTAAACGACGTCGAGATGCGCGCTAAAGCGATCAGCAAGCGCAGCGGCGGCGTCGAACGCCGCCAGCCCTGTGTCTTTCTTCAGGAACGGCGCCATAATTTTCTGAATTGTCATGGGCGGAGACCTCCATAATCCGTGCGACTGTACAGTGGCCCCGCAGCCCGAACATTGATGCGGATCAACGACTTGCGGGCGGGCGCACGCGACTTGATCGAAATCAGTTTCGCTGGAGGCGTTGTCGCCTACGCTTACACCCATAACGCGTTTAATGAAGGAGAATTCTCTTATGGCGAAAGATAATTCCGGGAAACTCGGGAAATCGGAGCGGAAGGAAAGCAGCCCCTTCCCCCTGTTCGATCCCGGCGAGTTCACAAAATTCGGGACTCGGAATCTCGAAGTCGCGACCCGCGCCGCACGGGCCTATTACAATGGCGTATCGAAGCTCAATCAGGAGATGATGAATTTCGTCAATGCACGGGTCAAAAAGGACTTTGAAACCGCGAGATCTTTTATGACGTCCAAGAACAGCGAGTCGGCGTTTCATACGCAGGCGGAATTCGTGGAAGGCGCGATTCGAGACTATGCCGATGAAACATCGAAGATCATGCATCTCGCCGCGGACATGGCGCAAGAGACGCTGGCGCCCGTAGAGGAACGAGCGGAAGAAATGCTGCACAAATTTGACGACCGCGCAGAGATCGCCGAACAAGAGTCGGCCGCTGAATAGGTCACGCGCCGTTTCTATTTTTGTTGTTCGGTCAGACGGAATGTGTGGCGCGCGATCATCAGTTCCTCATTTGTCGGAATAACCCAAGCGGATGGCGTACTTTCTGCGAGAGTCAGTCGTGTCTCGCCAGCGTGATTGGCGGCTTCATCAATCGCAAAGCCCAGCCAGGCGGACTCATTCAAGATTTGTTCGCGAATGAAGGCGGCATTCTCGCCGACGCCGGCGGTGAAAACGAGCGCGTCGACGCCGCCTATGGCCGCCGCGAGCGATCCGATCTCGCGAACAGCGCGGCGGACGAAAAAGTCTATCGCTTCCCGAGCTTCCGGCGCCGCACTCGCCTGGAGGGCGCGCATGTCGCCGCTGACGCCTGACAAGCCCAGAAGCCCTGATTCCTGATAGAGGCAATTCGCCGCCTCAACAGCGCTCATCTTTCTGTCTTGGATCAAGTGCAACACGACGCCGGGATCGATCGACCCGCAACGGGTCGCCATCGGCAAGCCGTCCAGAGCGGTGAACCCCATCGTGGTCGCTGCGCTTTTTTCGTCTGCCAAGGCGCACATGCTGGCGCCGGCGCCGAGATGCGCGACGATGACCCGTTTTTGCGGATAGTCGCCCAATACATCCGCCAACGCGCCGGCGATGTATTCATAGGACAGTCCGTGGAACCCGTACCGCATGACGCCTTCGCGATAGAATTTCCGGGGGACGGCGAACATCTCTTCGATGCGGGCTTGCGTGCGATGAAAGGCGGTGTCGAAACAGGCGACCTGCCGCGAGAGCGGACAACGGCCCGTAATGGCTGTGACGCCCGCCAGATTATGTGGCTGATGCCCGGGGGCGAGCGACGTTAGCGCGGTCAGCCGGCGCACTGTTTCTTCGTTCAGCTTCACTGGCGCGGAGTAATCTCGGCCGCCATGGACAACGCGATGGCCGGCGCCGACTACCTCTGCGCCGTTCAGGACCTCATCCAGCCATCCGAGCAAGAATTCCCAGGCCGTTTCGTGATCTGAAACATCTTGAAGTTGGACGTCAGCGACGTCGGTTTGAACACCCGGCCCCGTCGCCGCAAAGGTCGCCCTTCCATCGAGATCGGACAGGTTTCCCAGCACGCCCGGCGTTTCGTTGAGTCGGCCGTGTTCAACGTCAAATATGGCAAACTTGATGCTGGAAGAACCGGCGTTCAGGGTGAGGAGTTTCTGCATCTTACAGCGTCGCTCGTCGATGATGATGGTGGAGCTTCGCAATCGCGCTCGCCGCAACGCGCGGTAATTTTCCTTCGGCGCGGCTCGTCAGGATGATCGGAATGCGCGCGCCCAGAACGACCCCGGCGGCGACGGCGCCCGCGAGATAGTCGAGTTCTTTCGCCAGCATATTGCCGGCCTCAAGGTCCGGCACGACAAGAATGTCAGCGTCGCCGGCGACAGGCGATTGCAGACCCTTGGCCTCCGCGGCGGCTTTCGAGATCGCATTGTCAAAGGCGAGCGGCCCATCGACGACGCCGCCCGAAATCTGCCCGCGATCGGCCATCTTGCAAAGCGCCGCCGCATCCAGGGTCGATTGGAGTTTTGGGTAGACGGTTTCGACGGCGGAAAGGACCGCCGCCTTCGGCGTTTCGACGCCGAGGGATTTTGCAAGATCGATTGCGTTCTGGATGATGTCCCGCTTCTCTTCAAGGTCCGGCGCAATATTGATGGCGGCGTCGGTGATAAACAACAATTTCTCATACGCCGGCGTATCCATCACATAGATATGACTGATGCGCCGTTCGGTTCGGATGCCGCGCGATGGAGACACGACCTCGCACATGATTTCATCCGTATGAAGCGCGCCTTTCATCAGCGCGTCGAGTTTGCCGTCCCGCGCCATTGCGACCGCTTTCGCGGCGGCGGCGTGGCTGTGCGGTGCATCCACGACTTCAACCGCCTCAAGGTCAAAGCCTGCTTCCGCGGCCGCCGCTTCGATTTTCTTTTTTGGACCGATGAGAACAGGCGCAATGAGATCCTTCTCCATGGCGCCGGCGACGCCGTCTATGGATATCGTGTTTACGGGATGAACGACGCCTGTGCGGATCGGCGCGCCGGTACGCGCTTTCTCAACCATAGCTTTCAATCGTTCGCCATGTTCATGGAGAAAGGCTCGCGGCGTTTCCGTCAGCGGCCGTTTCACCTTCTCTTCAGGGGCGAGAACGACGGCCTCGCCCGCAATCGCAATCTCGCCTCTCTGGTTGCGGCACTCGCAATCAAAGGCGATCCGATTCTTGTCATATTTTCTGCGGACCGTAACGCTCACCGTGACTTCGTCGCCGAGCCTTACCGGCTTCAGAAACTTCAACTCCTGCGAAAGATAGACAGCGCCGGGCCCAGGCAATTGCGTGCCCAGTACTGCAGAGATGAGAGACGCGCCCCACATCCCATGACCGATGATGTCTTGAAACATCGAAGAACGCGCATACTCTGCATCAAGATGGGCCGGGTTGACGTCGCCCGAGATCGCGGCGAAGAGCCTGACGTCCCGCTCCGTCAGAATGCGCCTGACGAATGCGCGATCCCCGACATTGATCTCCGCAAAGGTCCGGTTTTCAAGCTCAGGCATGAGCGGCCCCGCCCTATTTCATCATCACATAAGCGCCGGGCGCGGCCGTCATTTCACCACCAAGCGACGCGTGCGGTGAAGACGGATCGTCAATCCATCGTTGCGCCGGCGGCGCGACGGGACCAGACGAATGCGCGACAAGCCACGCGCGCCAGGCGGGCCACCACGATCCCTCCTGCGCCTCCGTTTCCCTGTGCCACATGTCCGGATCAACAAAGCCGCCGCCTTTCGGCGTTGTCCTCAACCGATAGCGCCTGTTTTTGTGGCCCGGCTCACTGACGATGCCCGCATTGTGTCCGCCATTGGTGAGAAGAAAAGTCACTTCTGTCTCCGCCAGGCCGTGAACCTTGTAAGCAGATCGCCAAGGCGCCACGTGATCGCGCGTGGTCGCGACCGAAAAGACCGGCGCCTTGATATCCGAGATCGCTGTAATGCGACCGTCAACACGGTAGCGCCCTTCGGCGAGATCATTATTCAGGAACAATTGGCGCAGATATTCCGAATGCATCCTGAACGGCATCCGGGTGGCGTCGGCGTTCCAGGCGATCAAGTCGAAAATGGGGCGCCGCTCGCCTAACAAATACTCATGCACCAACCGCGACCAGACAAGGTCAATGGAACGCAGCATCTGGAAGGCGCCCGCCATCTGTTTGGAGTCGAGATAACCCTGCTCCCACATGATGTCTTCAAGAAACGTGACCTGGCTTTCATTGATAAAGAGCGTCAATTCGCCCGCCTCCGAGAAGTCGAATTGCGACGCAAGAAACGTCAGTGTTTCAAACCGCTCATCGCCCTTGTCGGCCATCGCGGCCGCCGCGATGCCGAGCAAGGTGCCGCCAAGACAATAACCGACGCCGTGAACCTTGGCTCCGTTTGTGATCTCCTCTACCGCATCAAGCGCCGCCAGCACGCCAAGCGTGCGATAGTTGTCGAAGCTGAGGTCGCGGTCCTCCGGTCCCGGGTTCTTCCACGAGATCATGAATACCGTGTGACCTTGTTCGACCAGGTATTTTACGAGCGAATTATGCGGCGACAGGTCGAGAATGTAGTATTTCATGATCCACGCCGGCGCGATCAATATAGGTTCTGCGAGAACTTTCTCCGTTGTCGGCGTATACTGAATGAGTTCGATAAGGCGATTTCGATAGACGACCTTTCCCGGCGTCGCCGCAACATCCTCGCCGACCTTGAAATCTTCCACGCCCATAGGCGGTTTGGCGCTTACGAGGCGCTCCATGTCTTCCAGCAGATGTCGCCAGCCCTGGGCGAGATTGGCGCCGCCGGTCACAATGGTTTTTTGCAACACTTCCGGGTTCGTCCAGATGAAATTCGAGGGCGAAACCATGTCGAGGATTTGCCGCAACGCAAATTCGACAACGCGTTCGTGTTGCGGCGTGACGCCGCGCACGCCTGTCGTTGCGTTGTGCCACCATTGCTGCGTGAACAGAAAACCCTGTGAAATAAGGTTATAAGGCCACTGGAGCCACGCATCATCGTCAAAGCGTTTATCCTGCGGCAAGGGTTCTATGGCGCATTCGCCTTCCTGCCCCATAGGTCCGCAGCGAACGGCGTAATTATTGTATCGCGCGATTTTCTTCTGCGCCTTTTGAAGAAGCTGCAACTGTTTGCCTGGCGAAAACGCGAGATGCGACATCCAGTCGAGATAGGCGGCGACCAGCGCGCTGGGCGAGAGCCCCAGCGTCGCCCGACCCATGGATGCGTGCGCCGCCCTGTCCATGATTTCGACAATCGCTGTCGATGCGTATGAGTCCTGCGGCCAGGCGCGGTTCAGTTTTGTAAGATCGAACGGCGACGGAAACGGAAAGGCGGGCGCCAGAAAAGTCTGCTTGCTTTTCAGCGCTTCTGTTGCGCGTTCTTCTGGTTTCTCCATTTCGCGAGAGCGCCGCACCTCCGTTTGCGTTTTTTGTTCGCCCGGCGCTTCAAGAATTGCAGGGGCGTCAGCCATGACAAGCCTTCCCGATAAGGTGGTCGCCTGAAAACAGCTTTGCGAGTCGGGGACGGAAGCGCAGACCCGTCGGACGTCGCCTCACTTGCTCACTCCGCTGTTTCCAGGCATTCGCAGAAAAGCCGGAAAAAAGCGGGGCTTCATTGACCAGCATCAAACGGCGGCGCTAGCGTCCTTCTTTTTCGCGACCGCCTTTAAGACTTCGCCTGTCAATGAGGCGGGCGCATGAAGCGCCACATCCTCAAGGCTTAACATGCCGACTACGTCCTTGTTATCGTTCATGACGGGCAGGCGGCGCACCTGGTTCTGCTCCATGATGCGCACGGCGTCCCCAAGTTCTTCGCTATCGGCGCACCAGAAGCATTCCTCCGACATGACGTCGCGAACGACGACGTCCGCGGGCGCCTTGTTTTCGCCGACAACGCGGATAGCGATATCCCGGTCCGTCACCATGCCGATCAGTTGTCCGTTCTCGACAACCGGGAGCGCCCCGATATTTTGCGTGCGCATCTTCTTTGCCGCGTGGGGCAGTTTTTCATCCGGCTCCGCAATCCGAATGCCGTGCGTCATGACGTCTTTAACGAGCATCTCTTCCTCCTCAATTCAATGAACGCGCAGTTTTTCGACGACATGCATGACCCCAGGCGCAGACCACGCGGCGTCTGCGATGAGAGCCTTTTCGTAAGGCGCCTTAACCTCGCCGGTAATCGTGACCTTGTCGCCGTCAACGGCGATATCGATATTCGCTTTTTCCAGCTCGGCGCTGCGATGAAGGGCTCGCGTGATCTTGTATTTGATGTCGCGTTCGGACACTTCCGGTGTTGACGCCTTCTTTCGAAGCGTGATGCGATTATCGACCCCTTTTACGCCGCGCATGTGGATGATCTGGTTTTTCAGGGTTTCGCGTTCGAAATTCCAGTCGACTTCGCCGGTCAGCGAAACATAACCTTCTCTCACTTCAGCGATAATATCCGGATCGGGAACGATCATATTCCATTCGAGCATATTCGAGATACGCTCGGCGATGGTTTCGTCCGTTTCCGTATCGTCGCTTGTCAGATGCACCTCGATGTCCTCCGCGACAGCATGGACGCCTTTGACGCGGCGGGCGGCGGTCTCCGCTGCATATCGCTCGGCGTAGGAAGAGACGGTTCCTGTGAGACGGACGGCGCCGTTCTTGACGGTAACGCCGATATCGGTCGTTTTGACGCGGGGGTCCCAGGCAATCTCTTCCTGAATGTCGTTTCGAATACGTTCGTCCTCTTTCATGATAGTCTCCATCAAAGATCGCCGCCGCTGACAGTGTGATCCCGGATGGATATGCTCATGCTGGGAACGCAGCCGCATTGAGCTAGGTCAAATGCCGGACCCCGCGATCCGCCTATGTTTGATGCGCCCTGGGGCGGCCAGCTTGGCGCGCGTTGTTTGCGAGAGGAGCATGTCATGGCCTCATTCGATGAAGCGACGGCCCCTCATTCGAATGACGGTCAGCCGATCTATCGCACCCAGGGCGTGACCAAGGTTTACGGCGAGGGTCCGGCGGCCGTTCACGCCTTGCGCGGCGTCAATCTTGAGATTCCGACCGGCGAACTCGTCGTCCTGTTGGGGCCGTCCGGTAGTGGAAAATCAACGCTTCTTAATATTCTCGGCGGTATCGACCGCGCGACAGACGGCTCGGTGTTTTTCCAGGACCAGGATCTCGTCGCCATGACCGATCGACGGCTGACCGCCTATCGGCGCGCGCATGTAGGGTTTGTGTTTCAATTCTATAATCTGATGCCGAGCCTTACAGCGCGCGAAAACGTAGAGCTTGTGGCGGAAATTTCACCGGAGCCCATGGCGGCGATGGAGGCGCTCGCGCTTGTCGACCTTGACAATCGCGCCGATCACTTTCCGTCGGAGCTTTCCGGCGGCGAACAACAACGCGTCGCCATCGCACGAGCCATCGCAAAAAAGCCGACCGTTTTGTTTTGCGACGAGCCAACCGGCGCGCTTGACAGCAAAACCGGCGTCACCGTGCTGACGGCGCTGCAAAAGCTCAATCGAGAACTCGGCGCAACGACTCTGATTATCACACACGCCGCCGCGACGGCGGCGATGGCGAACCGGGTAATCCACTTCGCGGACGGCGATATTCGCGAAATCACGGAAAACGACAGTCCGGCGCCGGCGGACCACATCAGTTGGTGACGCGATGAGCGCAAACTTCTCCGTCCTTGATCGGAAATTGCTGCGCGACCTCTGGCGCGTCAAAGGCCAGGCCGCGGCGATTATCTTCGTGATCGGCGCCGGCATCGCGCTCTTCGTCATGTCGAGCGGCATGATCAGCGCGCTCGACGAGACGATGCGCGCCTATTACGAACGCCATCGTTTCGCCGATGTCTACGCGCCCGCCAAACGCGCGCCGAACTCGCTGCTCGCAGACATCCGGGCCCTCGACGGCGTCGCCGGCGCCGAGGGCCGAATACGAGGCGCAGGCCTGGTTGCGCTTCCTGACGTTGACGCGCCGATCAGTGCGAGCGTCGTCTCCTATGATGTAGACGCGTCAGCGCCAATCAACCGTCTTTATCTGGTCGAAGGGCGCATGCCGCGGTCGACCTATCCCGACGAAATCCTGCTTCTCGACGCATTTGCAAAAGCGCATGATCTCGTTCCAGGCGACAATCTCGCCATCACCATGTATGGCGTGCGCCATACGTTCCAGATCGTTGGCCTCGCCCTTTCGCCGGAATTTATATATGCGCTGCCGCCCGGCGACTTCGTGGTTGACGACGCTCGGTTCGCCGTCCTATGGGCCGGCCGCGAAGCGATGGAGGCGGCGTTCGATCTCGACGGCGCCTTCAATGAAGTCGTTCTCGTCACCTCTCGCGGCGCAAACGAAGACTGGTTGATCGACCGTCTTGACGACATCCTTTCGCCATACGGCGCCACCGGCGCGTTTTCTCGCGACGATCAGCTCTCGAACCGTTTTCTTGTTGAAGAACTGGCTCAACTCAGAACGACCGGCCGCGTCATGCCGCCAATCTTTCTGGGCGTGGCGATCTTCCTATTGAACGTCGTCATTACGCGCCTCGTCCAGACGGAACGCGAGCAGATCGGCTTATTAAAAGCCTATGGCTACACCAATCGGGAGGTCGGCGGACACTATTTCAAGTTTGTCGCGGTCATTGCGATAGGCGGCGCGATCGTCGGCTGGCTCGGCGGGCTTTATCTCGGCCGACTGATCGCCGGTATCTTTCAGAACTATTATCATTTTCCTTTTCTTCTTTACGAACCGGAATTCCGAACCTTCTGGCTTGCCCTTGCCTTCAGCAATATTGCGGCGGCGGCGGGCGCTTTCACCGCAATCCGCGGCGCCGTAACCCTGTCGCCCGCTGTCGCCATGCGCCCGCCCGCTCCGCCAAAATTTAAGCGCGGCGCCGCGGCGGCGCGTTACTTTTTCAGTCTCTTGGACCAGCCGAGCCGCATGATTATCCGACGTTTGTCGCGCCAGCCAATACGCGCTGCGCTCACAACGCTTGGCATTGGCGCAGCGATGGGCTTGTCGGTGATGATGCGTTTCAACACCGACGCGACGGACTACATGCTTGATGTCAGCTTCAACGTCATCGACCGCAGCGACGTTTTTGTTTCGTTTGTCGAGCCTCAGTCAGAAAAAACAGTCTACGAATTATCCTCCATCGACGGCATCATCTATGTGGAGCCATTTCGTGCGAGTTCCGTAATGTTCTCTAACGACCGGATCGAACATCTCGGCTCCATCACCGGCTTGCCGGCCGATCCCGTTCTCAACCGCGCCGTCGATAAAGACCTTCGAAGCGTTGACATTCGCGGCGCCGGGCTCGTCCTGTCTGAACAGCTCGCCGAGCTTCTTGACGTCAAGGTCGGTGAGACATTAGCCGTCGAAGTACGCGAAGGTCGCCGGCCGCTGCTCGATATCCCGGTCACCGGTCTGGTCGAGGCGATGATCGGCACGCCGGCCTATATGACGACCGAAGCGCTGAATCGGCAGCTGAAAGAACCAGGCCGCATTTCCGGCGCCTACCTGAAAATCGATCCCGCCAAACGCGATCAGGTCTATGATGAGCTTAAGAATGTTCCCAAAATCGCCGGCGTTAGCCTGCGCCGCGAAGCCTATGAAAACTTCAAAAAGATGATCGACGAGGGACCCGGCACGTTTCGATATATCATGACGATATTCGCCGTCGTGATTGCCGTTGGCGTTGTTTACAACGGCGCGCGGATCGCGTTCATTGAGCGTCATCATGATCTCGCCAGCCTGCGCGTGCTTGGCTTCACAAAGATCGAAACCGGCTATGTGCTGCTTGGCGAGCTCTTTCTCCTCGCCATATTCGCGTTGCCTATTGGCGCGGTATTCGGATACTGGCTGTGGGCCTATTTCGCCGACGCATTGAGCACGGAGCTTTACCAGATTCCTATTGTCTATCGTGAAGACGGGCTCGGCTACGCCGCAATCATCGTCCTCCTTTCCACCATTGCCGCAGGCGCTTTGGTTCAACGCGACATCGGCAAGCTCGACATCGCCTCTGCCTTGAAAGCCCGGGAGTAAATCATGAAGGGCGTTAAATCGCGCACTGTCGTTATCGCTGTCGTGTTGTTGTTTTTTGCAGCTTTCTTCGCGTACGCTTTCTGGCCCCGCGCCGTCAGCGTCGATATGGCGACGATCGAACGCGGCGCCATGATGGTGACGATCAACGAGGAAGCGAAGACGCGCGTGCATGACGCGTTCGTTGTCTCCGCGCCCGTCGCTGGCCGCCTGTTGCGCGTTGACGTCGAGCCGGGCGACGCCGTCATCGAAGCCGAGACCGTCGTCGCACGGCTCACGCCCGCCAACCCGTCCGTTCTCGACATTCGCACCGAGGAACAGGCTAAAGCGGCGGTCGCATCGGCCGAAGCCGCGCTCACGCTGGCAAACGCCGACGTCGAAAAAGCAACGGCGGATGCTGTCTATACAAAAGCAGAAGTCGAGCGCGCGCGGGATCTGCGTCCCGACGACGCAGTATCGCAGTCGCAACTTGACGCCGCGGAACGCGCCTGGCGCGCGGCGTCCGCCGCGCTCGACATGGCGAAGGCCAGCGTGTCCATGCGCGAAGCCGACCTCAAGAACGCCCGCGCCATGCTGATGACGTTTTCGGAGGCGGAGGAACTCAGTATGGCAATGAACCCGCATCCGAGAGAGGTCCTGTCCTTACGCGCGCCCATATCAGGCCGGGTGCTGCGCGTCATTCAGGAAAGCGAGACCGTGCTTCAGGCTGGTGCGCCGGTGCTCGAAATTGGCGATCCGCGCGGCGACCTCGAAGTTGTCGCCGAACTATTGTCGACGGACGCGGTAAAAGCGAAAGCCGGCGACCGCGTCATCATTGAAAAATGGGGCGGCGATATTCCGCTCGAAGGCGTCGTCGAGCGCATCGAACCGTGGGGCTATACGAAATTCTCCGCCCTCGGCGTTGAGGAGCAACGCGTCAACGCTATTATCCAGTTTGCAGGCGAAGAAAGCGCTCGATCCGTTCTCGGCCACGGCTACCGAACGGAAGTGCGGATTGTCATCTGGGAAGACGACGATGCGATCAAAGTCCCCGCGAGCGCGCTATTCCGCTCGGGCGATAAGTGGTCCGTATTCAAAGTGACAAAGGGAAAAGCACAGCTGATTGAAATTGAGATCGGCGAAAACAACGGTTCGGAAGCCGCCGTCCAGTCCGGCCTTTCCGAAGGCGACGAGGTAATCCTCTATCCTGGCAGTCAGGTCGTCGATGGCGCAAGGGTGAAGCAACGGCGATTGGAAGAGCGTTAGATTAGAGTTCGCCTCACCATTTCGTCAGCCGTTCCTTGAAATAGGCGAAGAGATCGTTCTCTGACAATTGGGTCAATTCTTTGTCGAATACGCCAATAAATTTTTGCGTTACTTCGGGCGCCAACTTCTTTCTGATCTCGCCTAGCGCGCGCGGCGGCAGAGCAAGGACAAGTTGATCGAAACGCCGATCCTTGTTCGCAGCGTTCAGTTCCGCGGCAAGCGCGCGAAGAAAGTCGTCTTCCAGATCTTCGTCAAGCGTCGGCGCGCCCATGGCAAAGCGCGCGCCCGAACCCGTCTTCCGACCGCGGCCGGGCCGCTCGCTCCCGAGTTCGCGGGCTGTCTTGCGCGCGTTCCTGACTTCATCCGTATCGATCAGCGTCCATGGCTTTTTGCTGCCGAAACTCTCGAACAACCGCATGCGGGAACCATCAGCGATCAGAAACCAAGTTGTCCTTCGCGGCGTGAGCATATCCAGGACAACTCCTTTCAACTTGATGGGCAAGGATAAGAAAGCCCAGTCGAAGAGCAATTGACTTGCATCAACGCTGAAACGCCAAATCGGGCGTAGACGAATGCTATCGAATACCGCTGATTGCGAGCCTCGTCATGACGAAGAAAATCTGTCTACAGCAGGACCATCCGCATAGCGATCCTTTGCGCCTTTGCCGCGCCCTGACGGACGCGAAAAAGGAGGCGCACATTGCCAATGGCTAGGGTGCGCCGCCATTCGGACCCTGCGCCGTAAGCGCCATGCCCGTCAGCGACCTCACATCGATCTACCAACTCGCCATTGCGCTCGCCCTTGGCCTTGTGATCGGGGTCGAGCGCGAATGGCGCGAGCGGGACTTCAAGGGCGGTCGCCGCCCAGCGGGCCTGCGCACTTTCGGGCTCATCGGACTGAGCGGGGGCGTCGCCGGTCTGATCGGCGATCAGTACGCGCTTTTTCCAGCCATGGGACTCGTCCTGACGTTTATCGCCATGACCGCCGCCTATTGGCGTCGCTCGCAAAATGGCAATCTCATGGGCGTGACGACAATATTCGCAACGATGATCGCTTACGGTTGCGGCGTCCTTGCCGTCATGAATCTGCAGGTTCCCGCGACCGCCGCGGCCGTAACCGTCGCCATGATTTTGGGCGCCAAGGACCGTCTTCATCGTTTCGTGGAACGACTGGAGCAAAAAGAAATCTTCGCCGCGCTTCAGTTCATTCTGATCGCCGGCGTCATCCTTCCCCTCATTCCGAATAGATCGATCGGCCCCTATGAGGCTATAAATCCATTCGAAATCTGGCTCATGGTCGTGCTGATCAGCGGCCTGTCTTTCCTCGGCTACGTCGCGCTGCAGGCATTGGGCGCGAAACAAGGAATTATCAGCACCGCGCTGCTCGGAGGCCTCGTGTCGTCCACGGCGACGACGGTCTCTCTTGCCCGGATGGCGCGACGTCAACCTGAGCTGAAGGCCGTTCTCAGCGTTGGCGTTATTGCCGCCTCCACCATTATGTTTGTCAGGGTCTGCATTATCGCCGGCGTGATATCGCCGGCGTTGCTTCTTCAGATTCTTCTTCCGATTAGCATAGTCATTTTTATATCAGCGGCAGGCGCAATCTACTATTCGCAGCAATTTCGCCAACTGACGTTCAGCAAACCGACGGTTTCCAATCCGCTGGATATCGCCTCTGCGCTTCTTTTTGCGGCGTTGCTGGGCCTGATTATGGTCGGATCGCGAGCGCTGGAAGGGATGTTTGGCGCTGAAGGCGTTTACGCGCTCTCCGTGGCCTCCGGCCTTGCCGACGTCGACGCCATCACATTGACGCTCAGCCGGTTTTCTACGGAAAGTCTGGCGACGCGTGTCGCCGCCACCGGCATTATGTTGGCCGCGATCACAAATACGCTGGTGAAAATTGCGCTCGCCGCATTCGCAAGCGGCGGCGCTCTACGGCTTGCTTTTGTCGTATTGTCCGCGGCCAGCGTTGCAGGCGGCGTTGCAGTCTATTTCGCTGTCTAATGACACTGAGGTCTTGGCGCGAAACGCCGATCGCGACACCGCGGCCGGCGCTTCGCTCTCTCCCCCTTACGCAACGCGCAAATTGTCTACGACCTGCGTAACGCCCGGCGCGGCCCAAACGGCGTCTTCGACAAGTTTACGTTCGTACCAGGCTTTTACGTTGCCGCTGAGCGTAACCTTGCCGCCGCTGACGTCAACCTGCACGTGAGAGGATTCAAGATCGGCGTTGCGGTGCAAAGCGCGATTGATTTCTTTCGAAACATCGGACTTCGCCACCCGCGGTTTCACATTGATCAAATTACTGACCGCCGTCACGCCGAGAACACTGGAAATCTGGTTGCGTGCAACTTCGCGCTGATAGTTCCAGTCAACATCGCCGGTCAGGGTGACATATCCGTCTCGCACCTCCGCTTTAACGGTATCGCGCGGGATAGACGTATTCCACTCAATAATGTTAGCAATGCGTTTGGCGATTTCTTCGTCGGACACCGTCCTATCGGACGGATATTTGACTTTCATCTCTTCCGCGATGGCGTAAACGCCTTTCACCCTTTTGGCGGCGCGCTCAGCCGCCAGCTTTTCTGAAAAGCTGCCAACCGTTCCGGCCAGCGTAACGGCGCCGTTTTTGACGGTCACGCCGACCTCTGTCGACTCAATCTGCGGTTCCCAATCTATTTCAGCAAGGATGTCGTCCCTAATGTCTTCATCCGTCCTCATGTCGGTCCTCCTTATCCTGACGGGAATGACAGTATATAGTTGAAGGGCAGCGGGGCCTCATTGACGCATGTCAATGGCGCCGCCGACCTCATGAGATCTGAACTCGTTGATAACGCTCTTGTAAGCGCGAAGCTCCTCGGCGAGTTCGCGCCAGTCATCCTCCATCAGATGACGGCGAAGCAAGGGGGTAAGAACACGCTCATCGGCCTTGATCGTCGTTCTTGCGTGGGCTGCATAGTCGGCCATCGCTTGCTGGAGGCTTTGCCGTCTGCCTTTTGACGGTTTATCGAGTTCTGAAACGAGCCGCTCCCTGGCGCTGCGCATGGCGGCGTGCTGTTCATCGATATCGAGAACGGAGGGCAAATATCGCCCGCTCCTGAACCAGGCGCGGCGATAGGCTTTTCTTTCCAGAATGTGATGGAAATCGTCTGGCGCATCAATGAATTGATCGACGGCCGATACGACGAAATCTTTTCCGAACATGGTTGGACCGCTCTCCGAGAGCTGCGCTTCCAAACGCTCAATGCAAGCGTTGGCCTTCTTGTGATCGCGCGCCCAATGTCGGAGAACATACGCTGCGGAAGCTGACGGACCAACACGAGATCGTCTTTCGATTGACCCTGACATAACGCATCATCCGCTCATATAGTCGATCGGATACTCATACTGCCGAATACGTTCCAGAATACGCGTCCAGTTCCGCTCATTCTCGGCGTCGCCTTCCTGACGGCTTTCTTCAACTTTGCGGAGCGCCCGCAAAGACGCGTCGCCGCCCCACGCCATCATGTTCAGGGCCTCGATTTTTATCTTTTCTGGTGAGAACATCGTTTCCTCCGTTTTTTGGAAGAAAATAAAACGGGCGCTATTCCCGATTTGCATTGATCATGATCAAGCGGGCGTCACCTGACGGGAATTTAATCGCCGGGAACGTTCATCAATTTTTTGGAAGACTTGATTCGCAGAAAGCGCACAAGCCAGCCGGCAACGAATCCAACGGCGAAGCTTGCGAGAATAACGACCGACAGATGCGGCCTTAACACCCAGAACAGGACCGCTACGTCAATGCGCGCCATATTCTGCAATGTGAACAGAGTGACGATAACGGCGATCGCAAGCAGAAGCCATTTATAGAACGCTTTCATGGCGACCCTCCTGCGACAAGAAAAACGCGACTGTCACAACATGCATTGATCTGAATCAGTTGCAGCCCGAGCGCGATTGACGTCAGGTCTGAGGTTGTCGTTGACCCCAGTCAAAGCGGATTTCGGCGAAGCCAATATGAACGTGGTCTCGCCCAGAGACAGTCAAAGAATTTTCATGACCATAGAGCCGACCAAGCCCTGGCACGCCATGACAGCGAACGAAGCGTTCGCAGCTTTAGGCGCGCGGCCGGAAGGGTTAAGCGCAGTTGACGCCGATACCCGTCTCAACAAGCATGGCCCCAATCAGCTCCCGGAGACCGGGCGTCATTCGCGCCTGCTCATTGTCCTCCGGCAATGCAACAATCCGCTTTCGCTGATCCTTTTTGTCGCGACTGTCGTCTCATTTGCGCTGGGTGAAAATACTGACGGGTTTTTCATTTTACTTGTCGTCGTCATCAATGTGACGGTCGGCGCATTCCAGGAATGGCGCGCAGAGGCGAGCGCTGCTTCCCTGAAAAAGACCCTGCGCATCTCGCCGACCATTATTCGCGGCGGCGCTCGCCGTAAAATCGATATCACTGAGATCGTTCCGGGCGATATTGTCAGCCTGGAATCAGGCGTTGTCGTGCCCGCCGACATACGACTTTCGGCGGCCCATGATCTCAAAATCGATGAGTCGCTGCTTACCGGCGAGTCGAAACCGGTTGAAAAAGAGCCGGACGGTCAGTGCGAACCGGAAGCGCCGCTCGGCGATCGGATCAACATGGCCTATGCGGGGGCGATGGTGACCGCAGGCCGCGGGACCGGCGTTGTTTGCGCCACGGCGGCGAACACGGAGCTTGGCGGCATCGCGCAAGCGCTGGCGGGGCGCGGCGGCCGGCCGCCTCTGCTTGTTCGGATGGAGACCTTTACGGCCTGGATCGCCGTTGTGACGGTCTTGATCACGCTTCTGTTGGGCGCGGGTCAGTATTTACGCGGCGTCGGGCTCAGCGAGGTCTTTCTGCTGACGGCCGCGCTTGCGGTGTCCGCCATTCCTGAGGGCCTGCCGATTGCGATCACCGTTGCACTTTCGGTCGCATCAAGCCGCATGGGCAAACGCAACGTGATTGTGCGCAGCCTACCCGCTGTTGAAGCTCTGGGCTCATGCACGCTGATCGCTGCCGACAAGACGGGAACCCTTACGGCCAACCGTCTGACAATAAAGAGAATCATACTTGCGGGCGGAGAAGAAATTGACATCGAGGGCGAGGGCCTTGAACTAGAGGGCGAGGCGCGTCTCGCTAACGGCGAGATCGTTCCCGAAGAAACGCAAAAGCGCGTCGAGCATCTCATCATCACCGGCGCGCTGACCAACGAGGCCGATCTCGTCGTCAACAACGGCGCTGTGGAAGCGCGCGGCGATGCTGTCGATATCGCGTTTCTTATCCTGGCCATAAAAACTGGGTACGATAGAGAAGCGCTTCTCAATCAATACAACGAACGGAGCGCCATCCCCTACGAGCCCGACAACGGATTTTCCGCCAGCCTTAATAGAAACGGCGACGGCTTGATCATTTCGGCAAAGGGCGCCCCCGAAGTTGTGTTGCCCATGTGTAAAAACGTTGACGCCAAAGCGACGGATCAACGCCTGCATCAATTGACGTCAAATGGCTATCGCGTGATTGCCCTTGCGCGCGGCGATCTTGCCTCTGAACCGTCCTCCTTCGCCGCTGACGACCTCAAAAACCTGGAGTTTCTGGGGTTTGTCGGCCTTATTGATCCGTTGCGCAGCGAGGCGCCGGAAGCCGTCTCGCAAGCCTGCGCCGCCGGCGTGGATATCCGGATGATAACAGGCGACCACCCGGAAACCGCGCTCGCGATTGCGCAACAATTGGGGCCGCAATGGGCGCCCGATACGGTCCTAACCGGCGCGGCGCTGAAAAAGCTGGAGGGAGAAGAGCGCGCCGACGCGATCATGAAAACGCAAGTTTACGCGCGCGTGGAGCCGACCCAGAAAAATCTCATCGTCGAAGAACTCCAGGGCCAGGGCCATTTCGTTGCGGTGACCGGCGACGGCGTGAATGACGCGCCGGCTTTGAAAACCGCCCATGTGGGCGTCGCCATGGGCGCCGGCGGCACCGACGTCGCGCGCGCCGCATCGGACCTTATCATCACCGACGATAACTTCGCCTCCATTGTCGCCGGCATCGAAGAGGGCCGCGCCGCCTACGACAATATCCGTAAAATCGTCTGGCTTTTGATCAGCACGGCGATCACCGAAGTGATTGTCTTCACCCTGGCGCTGTTTGCCGGGCTGCCAGTGCCGCTCACCGCCGTTCAGATCCTTTGGCTCAATCTCGTAACGGAAGGCATACAGGACGTCGCCCTCGCCTTTGAAGGCAAGGAGCCTGACATCATGCGCCGCGCCCCGCGCAAACCCAAAGAGCCAATCTTCAACCGGCAAATGGTTGAGCAATGCCTGATTGTCGGCCTCTATATCGGCGTGCTCGCCTTCGCCCTCTTCTACTGGCTCTATGAAGCACAAGGATTGACAGAGGCGGAAGCTCGCAATCTCGTCCTCCTCTTCCTTGTTTCCTTCAACAATTTCCATACGCTGAACTGCCGATCGGAAACCCGGTCCGCTTTCGCGATACCGCTAAGCGCCAATCCGTTGCTGATCGCCAGCATCGCCGCCGCGCAAGGCCTTCATATCGCAGCGATGCATATTCCATTGACGCAGCATGTGCTCGATGTGAACCCCGTCGCCATTCAGGAATGGGCCGGCGCGATCACGCTCGCTGCTTCCGTGTTCGTGCTGGGCGAAGCTTACAAGCTTCTTGTTTCCCGTCCGCGCGCCCGGCGCAACACGTCATTGGCGAACAACGCTCCGCAAACCGTTACGGCCGCACCGGCGGCTGCATCCAAAAAGGGAATTTGATCCGGCTCAAGGAAATCGGGAGCGAACCTCGTATCCTGGCGCGCAGAGCGATGCGGCGAGGATATCATCGAGTCGTCAGAACAAACCAAATCCGGACCCCGGTCCCCGTTCGCCGCCACGGGCGCGCAGCGAAGGCGATGGGTCGCTTTTCTTGTGGTCGGCCTCGCCGCTGTCGCAGCAATTGTTCTCGTCGTCCTCAATGTCGGCGACATCGGCGGCTTCGCGATACAGGCGGCGCGCGCAGAGCCCCGTTGGCTCGCTGCCGCCGCGGCGTCTCAGCTATTCACCTACGCTTGCGTCGCCGCGGTGTGGAGCCGCATTCTTCAAAGCATGGGCTATTCAATCAGCCTATTGCGGCTATATCCGCTCGCGATCGCAAAAATGTTTTCCGATCAAGCCATTCCATCGGGCGGGGTCGCCGGCGCCGCATTTCTGTTCCACGCCCTCGGCCGCAGAAATGTTCCTTATAGCGACGCCTTCACCGTATTCAGTTTCACAGCGATTACTTTTCTCGCGGCGTTCCTTGTCGCTGCGATGATCAGCCTGGCGGCGATTGCAACGATTGAAAATGCTTCGCCCGTTTTGTCGACGAGCATTGCGGCCTTCGCAGCCGTTGTGTTGTTTTTGGTGCTGTTTGTTTCGGCAATCCTTCTTGCGGGCATGAAGCCTCCGCCGGTAGTAAAAAGAATTCCCCGATACGAAAAAATTCGCGACTGGATTACAAGAACGGCAAAATTCGTGGCCGCGGAGCGTTATCTGTTTCTTGAAGCGACGCTCATCCACTTCATTGTCCGCATATTCGACGGTTTGACTTTGTATCTGGTGTCTCTCGCCATTGGCGGTGACGCATCATACGCCGCCTGTTTTTTTGCCGTCGTCATTGCGTCAGTGGCGGCCACGATGGCGCCGACGCCGATGGGGCTCGGCACGTTCGAAGCCGGCATGATTGCAACGGTAAATATTTTCGGCGTTTCCATCGAAGACGCTCTCACGGCAACGCTGATATTCAGGGGATTATCTCTCTGGCTGCCTTTGATTCCGGGATTTTATATAATTCAGCGTGAAATTCTCAGCCAAAGCGCTCAACCACGTTCAGCCGCATCCGCTATCGAATAAGGCCGCCATGTTGATCAAGATCAACGTGAAAAGCGTGGGCCGCCATTATGATTTCGGTCTCGGTACACTCAGCACACATCGTCTCACCGACGTCGGCGCTGCAGCTGACGTTTGGGGCGTAGACGATGACGCTAAACTGGAGAAAATTCATGATGAAAGTCAAAGAAGCCATGCATAGGAAAGCAGAGTGGCGCGATCCGTCGACGCCCGTATCCGAAATCGCAAAGCTCATGCAAGATGAAGACATCGGCGCCGTCCCGATTGGCGAAAATGACCGGCTTATCGGCATGGTCACCGACCGGGACATCGCCCTGCGCGCGGTCGCCAATGGTGCAAACATCGCCAAAACGACGGCGAGGAACGTAATGTCGAAGGGCGTCGTTTACTGCAAAGAGGACGACAACATCGATGACGCCGTAGACCTGATGGAGGAAAAAGAACTTCGTCGCCTGCCCGTTATCGACGCCAAGAAACGGCTTGTCGGCATGTTGAGTCTGGGCGACATATCCCATGTTGCGGGACGCGAAGTGTCCGGAGAGCTTCTTCAATCAGTTTCGGCGCACCACTGAGTGGGCTTGTGCAGGAGCGCTTTCCAACAAAAATTCATGAATTGACGCGCGTCAATTTCTTCATGAATATAAGCCATACTCTTGATACGCCGCAACGAGGAGCTGAACTGAAGAAACGTCATCGAGAATTATCCTTTGGATATGATCGATATCGGTAATGCATCAGGAACGCGACGAGCCGCTGCGACGGAGCCCGACGGCGTTTGGCGCGGAAGGCGTGGGCGGAGCCTTACGCCAAGCGACAACGCCTCGGGCTTTCCTTTCATTTCAGGAAGGCGAAAATCCATGGTGAAATTTCAAAATCGGGAACAAGCCGGCCGAATGTTGGCGAAAAAACTTGCGCGCTTCGCCGGACCGAACACCGTTGTTTACGCCCTGCCGCGCGGCGGCGTGCCGGTCGCCGCGCCGATCGCGGCGGCGCTTGGCGCGCCGCTGTCTCTCCTGTTCGTTCAGAAAATTGGCGCGCCAGCGCATTCCGAGTTGGCCATCGGCGCCATTGTCGATGGCGAAGATCCGACTCTGATCCGTCAGGATGACGTAATCAACGCCCTTAATGTAAGCGAACTCTACATCGCTGCGGAAAGCGAGGCGGCGCTTCCGGAAATTGAGCGCAGGAAGGCGCTTTATCGCGGATTGTATCCGCGCACGCCGCCGAACAAAAAAACAGCGATCATTGTCGACGATGGCCTGGCCACGGGCGCCAGCATGGAGGCGGCGATCAAAGCCGCCAAAAGGTCCGGAGCAAAAAGAGTCATCGCCGCGATTCCCGTCGGCCCACGCGAAACCGTATCGCGCCTAGGCAAACTCGTCGATGAAATCATCTGTATGAATACGCCGTCATCCTTCTGGTCGGTCAGTAAAAGCTACGATGACTTTCCACAGCTGGAAGACGCCGACGTTATGGCGGTTTTGAACGAAGCGTCCCCGGAGAACGGCGAAAACGGGAAACGCCCCTGCCTCGTCAGAAGACGCGCCTGAGCGCTGCTTCAGGGGCGCTCAACTCAAAGCGTCACTTGTTCCGTATGCCCAAACCCCTTTGAGTAGTCGATAAGGGAAATTATTTTCGGATCGATGCGGTAAAGCGCCAGCTCGAATGTGTCGTCGGGGACGTAATTTTCCGCTTCCGGGAACTTCTTCATTAT
Source organism: Hyphococcus sp. (assembly GCA_028284345.1). Lineage (GTDB taxonomy): Bacteria > Pseudomonadota > Alphaproteobacteria > Caulobacterales > Parvularculaceae > Hyphococcus. Next base: position 260,642 of record JANQRY010000010.1, read on the forward strand.
TAGCGCGCCGACTTTTTCAACCTCTTTCGGATCGGAAACCCGACTTGCAAGCGCGCCCATCGACAGGCTACGGATCATCTGCCAGCTCTCATATTCGGGGTCGATTGTGATTGAGACCTTGTTGCTCGTCTCAATATTCTTCGCCTTTTGAGAATCAGCGGCGGTTCCAAAAAATATCGTCATGCCGTCATTGACGAAGCTGACAGTCGTCGCTTGCGGAAACCCGTCCTCGCGAACGGTGGCGATCGTCATGTCATCCGTATCCTCGATGGCGGATTTGATGAACTCTTCCTGTTCTTTGTCCATGATTTTGTCTCCTTCGGCCGCCGACACAGCCGACACGAAGCGGGTTCCAACCTCATTGACGCGCATCAACTTTCGCGCATCGGAAACCTTTTGACGTAGGTCAATTCAGATTTCCGGCGCGTCCGCCATATTTCCCGGCATCGAAGAAAAGCGCGACGTGTCGCGCGTAAGAAAGGGGCGCCCGATGACAAAACAAAACCGAATGGTTGCGAGATGGATTTTATTTTTGCTGCTTCTGGCGGCGCTGCTCTTTGCAACCAGCGTCCTAAGGGCCCAGATTTCAACGCGCGCGGACGATACTATAGAAACCGGCGACGTCCTTCCCGATATGGCTTTCTTTTCGGCGGGCGACCTCAACGTCAGTGCAAAGTCGACCGACGATATTTTTGCTGCAGGCGGCGATGTTTCGTTAAACGAGGCGCAGGCGGATCATATGATCGCCGCAGGCGGCGACATAACGATCACTGAGGTCGCCTTTCACGATCTCATCGTAGCGGGCGGCGACATCAATTTCGTCAGCGGCGTCATTACTGACGATGTTGTCGCTGCAGGGGGCGACCTCAAGATCGATCCGCAATTCAAGATTAAAGGCTCAGCCATGCTGACCGGCGGCGAGGTCGCCATTGACGCGCCCGTTGGCGCAGAGCTGCGCGCAGCCGCCGGGCGCCTGCGGCTCAATGCCGACGTCGCCGGTGATGCCCACCTCGTCGGCGAAAACGTCGCGATCGGACCGGATGTCATGATCGGCGGCGACCTTCGTTATCGCGCGGAGGCGTTCGATATGGATCCGAGCGTCGTCGTTTCCGGCGAGATCATTGAACTTGAGCCCGCGACGCCCGATGTTGAGCGTTGGGGCGTTCAGGCCGCAGCGGCTCTAGCCGCCTTTGCTTTAGCGTTTTTGATCGGCTTGGCCATTCTCGTTATTGTTATCGCGCTGGTTCTGCCCGGACTGATGAACAGCGCGGCGGATATGATCCGCACAAAGCCGTTGACGACATTAGGACTCGGGTTCCTCATCGTTGCAGCCGCACCTGTAGTCATCGCCATCCTCTTTGCAACAGTTCTTGGTATTCCGCTCGCGTTGATGATCGCCGCGATTTATATCGCCGCCGCTCCCCTCGCCATCGCAGCGTTCATCTACTACGCAGGCATGATTGTACGGCGCTTGGTTTCAAATCCTGAATATGTTGCTCCAAGCGCGGCGTCTCGTATTGCCTGGACTGCCCTCGCCGCTGTTGCCCTGGTCTTACTCGGGCTCATCCCGATCGCTGGCGGCTTTTTCTGGCTTGTCGCCTACACGATTGGCATGGGCGCTGTCATGACTCGCGGCGGAAAGGCGCTGGCGTTACAGAGAGTCAACACTTAATGATGCCGGCGTGGACATAGAGAATAGAGGGTCAAAACCGCTTCTTATCTTCGCCTAGATCCTCAATGCAGACATCGTGTTAGCCAGTGCAATTCGCTGCTTCAAGCGACGAACCTGATAGATTTTCAGTTGTTTGGTTGCCCTGCGATTGCGGTCAAGCTGCCCAATCGCGCTTTAATCGCGGCGCAGTAGCGATGAAGAGCGCCGCTGCGAGAATATAAAAGATTGTTCCGGACAGAATGGCGTATCGCAGCGATTCATCTCCGAACTGCGTTTGCAGGTGGTCTGAAATGGCGCCGATGGCCAAATTCCCAAGACCAATGCCGATCAAATTATTGATGAACAAGAATATGGCCGACGCCGTTGCGCGCATGTTCGGTTGAACAAGATGCTGAAACGCCGACAGGACAGGACCGAGCCAGACAAGGCTTAACGCTTGCAAAATCAAAAACGCGGGAAATGCGATCCATAGCGTCGGAGACAATACGCCGACAATGAAAAATGGAATTGTTGTCAGGAATGCGATTGCGGGGACGATTGCGTATGCAGCTTTCTTGTCGGGCCCATATCGATCCGCCATGACGCCGCCAAGCCAGATGCCGGCAATGCCGCCGATCAGCAGAATTGTCGCGTAGAAGTAAGACGCGAACAATAGCGCACTCGGATTTGCAGGGATAAGAAAGTCGGGCATCCATGCGAAGAACTCCGGCAACGCATCGCCATAACTTCTGACAAAAAACGAAGGCAGCCAGAAAATGAGGCCGTAACCCATCATAGAGGAACTGGCGGCGCCGAACGATAAGCCCCAAAAGCTGGGCTTTCGAATTAGAGTTGTGGCGACCTCCGAGACTTTTGCAGGAATTGTAATTGCGCCGGCGCCATCGAAACCGCCGCGCTTTGGCTCTCGCATGGTCAGGCGGAAAATCGGCGCAATGGCAAGGCCCGCCAGTCCCACGATGACAAATGCGGACCGCCAACCGAGGTAAGTGGTTAAAACGCCGCCAAGCAGAATCCCGAGCGCAGAACCGATCGGGATGCCAAACGAATAAATCGAAAGCGCGCGGGCGCGCTTTTCAGGCGGAAAATAGTCGGAAATTAACGAGTATGCTGGCGCGACCCCGCCGGCCTCGCCAACGCCGACACCGAGACGCGCCACGAAAAGCTGTAAGAAGTTTTGTGCGAGACCGCAGACCGCCGTCATTGCACTCCAGATCGATAACGCCGCTGTCATGATCCATGTACGACTGTACCGATCCGCCAGCATCGCAATTGGAATGCCGAGAAAAGTGTAGAACAGAGCAAAGGCGAGCCCGCCCATCAGGCTCAATTGCGTATCAGAAAGCGCAAGGTCGGCTTTTATGGGAACTGCGAGAATGCCGACGATCTGACGATCAATGAAGTTAAACGTGTAAACGACAACAAGAATGAAGAGGACATACGCCCGATAGAAAGGTGAGGCGGGCTTATCGCTCATTTATTCGGCCACGGCTATCGTCGCCGAGGTATCCTCGCGAAGAAATGCAATTGCATCCGCGACGGATTTATCCGGCGCCTCTTCCTGCGCCGCATGGCCAACGCCCGAATAGGCAATGAGTCGCGCATTGGGGATCGCGCTCTCGATTTTACGGCCTTGATCAATCGGGATCACAATATCGTCTTCCCCCCATAGAATAAGCGTCGGCGCGGCGATTTGCGATAACGCCTCTGTCGGATCAGGCAGGGTGAACTCCTCCAAGGATGTAATAAGCGCTTCGCCGTTCCCTTCTCTGCGAATCATATCGCGCATGGCCGCTACTCGGTCCTCAGTGATTTTGGAATCATTCGCATAAATCAGTTTCGCGCTTGCAAGCACGCCAGCTTCTGGCGCCGTCATAAGGTAGGCTTTCATCGCCGCCGGGATTTCTGCAGGCGTGTCGCCAACGCCGTTCAATGGGTAAGCGCCCGGTGAAATCAGAATGAGCGCGCCGACCCGGTCCGGATTTTCCGAGGCAAAACGCCACGCGGCGAGCCCGCCGAGTGAATTTCCGGCAATGGAGGCATTTTCAATATCGAGCGCATCTAGGATTTCGCTGAGAAAGGCAGCCCGCTCATCGGGGGCGTATCGTTCTTTAGGGTCGGGGCCCGTCAGACCATGGCCCAGAAGATCATAGCGGATAACACGGTACTCTGATTTTAATGCCTTCGCCCAACCATCCCAGGTTTCAAGGCTATGCGTGAATCCGTGGATCAGTAGGATTGGCGACGAAGTCGGATCGCCTTCTTCGCGGATGCGCACGCGGGCGCCGCTGATATCGACAAAACGGTCGGCCGGCGTGACGTACTTGGCCTCAAGTTCCGCAGCTGAAACACCTTGCGTCGCCTGCCAGTAATAAATACCGGCGCCAGCAGCACCGATGACGAGCAACGCCAGAATTGCAAGGAGGAACTTCTTCATGACAGCGCGGCCTCGATTGGGAAAGATTACAGAGGCGGCGATCACTACTCGATCGCCGCCTCATGTTCCAGGAGAAGTAGGTCTCGCTAGAACTGAACTTCGATCGTACCCATAACGCGACGCGGGTCGCCGAAGAACGCTGTCTGCACGCCGGATAGGCCGAGCGGATTGTTGCCAAGCTCCGGTACGGAGGTAACAAAATCATAGCCGGCGACAATGCATCGCTCGTCGGTCAGGTTTGTGCCGTGCACCGAAAGTTTCAGTCCGCCATCAGCAGACGTCCAGTAAATACCGGCGTTGAGAAGCGCAAACTGTTCCTGATCGAGCGCGGGGATTTCATAACTGAATTGATGTGTGAGGCTGCGGTAGGAGACTGACGTGTAGAGTCCCATATCGCCGTCGCGCCCAAACAACGCCTTGGGTTTTGCGTAAGTCAGCTGGTTAAACGCCGTAAGCTTCGGCGTGTTCTGGAAGACGACAATCGAATCGGCAATGTTAGCGCCGGTTCGACCGATAAACTCATCAAACTCAGGTTCGATATATCCAAGCGAGAACTGCCAGTTCAGAGAATCGCCGGGTTTCATCATGTCTTCGGCGAGCGTCGCGAGTCCTTCCAATTCCAGCCCATAAATCGTCGCTTTGGCGGCGTTGGTTGTGACGCCGGCGAACGTTTCAGCAATGCCGTCCATGTCAGCGTCAACACCGACGGAGCCCGGCACCTGGACATCTTTGTAGTCAGAGTAAAAGAGCGCCAGGCTGGAGCGGAAACGCCCGTCAAACAGGTTATTTTTCCAACCGATTTCGTAGGTATCGATTTCTTCGGGCTCAAATCGGCAAAAGGCGATCTGATCATCGACATCGACGGCGCCGACAAGGCCGTCGCCATCAAGGTCAGGCGCTGCATTGGCGCCGCAGCGCGGGTCAAAGCTGCCGCCTTTGAACCCTTGAGAGTAAGACGCGTAAAGGCTGTGCTCGTCGGTGGGTTCCCAACTGATGCTGGCGCGCGGGCTAAAATCGGTAAAGCTCGCCGTCGCGTTGATGTCGGCGTCGACAAGGCTTGGGGGCCGATCTGGGCCGCCAAAAGCCGGCGTAAATCCGGCAGAGAAATAGCGCTGGCGCAGCAAATCAATCGTCCGGTCGTCTTCGGTATATCTGCCGCCCACGGACACCGAAAGGTTATCAGTCAGATCGTAGGTAAAGTCGCCAAAGACCGACCAGGTCGACGTATCGACATCGCTTGATGTGAAAGCGTTTAGTCCAGGCAACATGAGAAACGCGGCAAGATCGTCAAGGACAACGTCAAAGACGTTCAACGCGTTGGCGTCGAGATAGTAAAAACCGACGAGACCGTTCAGCCGGTTGCTTTCGTAAATTATCTGAAACTCTTCGCTAAACTGGCTATTGTCGTAGATAACGGGAACATCCAGGTCGGCAATCGGCAAGCTGTCAAAATCGATCGGCGACTCCGTCCGGTCTTCGCGATACGCGATGATGTTTTTCAGCGTAAAGTTTTCACTGACTTGCCATTCCACAACGCCGCTGACGCCCTTAGCGACAACGCTTTGCTCAGGCGTATTGAGTCCCGCGCGCGTGTCAAATTCATTTGATAGAACCGGAAACGGGCCAAATGGCAAAATGCGATGGCCTTGTTTCGGGCTAGAACTGTCATCGGTCCAGTCGCCCGTGATGCGGAACGAAATATCGCTTGACGGATTCCACTCAAGCGCCAGACGTCCGGCCAACAAATCTTTGTCATAGTTGCCAAGATCGTTGATGAGGTTCTCGCCAAATCCGTTGCGGCGCATATAGGCAATAGAGCCGCCTAGCAGAAGATCACCCATCGATGAATCGGTCGCCAATGGTAGATTGAAAGAACCGACAGCATCAAACTGGCCATACGTTCCGCCGGTCAAGCGAAGTTTTGCGTAAGGCTCGTTGCTAAGGCGTCGCGTGACGTACTTAACGGCGCCGCCAATGGTGTTGCGGCCGTAGAGCGTGCCCTGCGGTCCACGCAGAACCTCGATTCTATCAACCTCATAAATGTCGAGAAGCGCCGCCTGCGGACGATTGAGGTAGACGTCGTCAATGTAGATGCCAACGCCTGCTTCAAAACCGGCAACCGGATCTTGCTGCCCGACACCGCGAATGAAGGCCGTCAGGGTTGTATTCGTGCTGCGCGACGTTTCGAGCGTAACATTAGGCGTGATCGCTTCAATGTCGGTGAGATCGACAGCGCCGAGATTATCAAGCTCTTCGCCGCTAAAGGCCGAAACCGCGATTGGCACGTCTTGTAAGGACTCTTCCCGGCGGCGAGACGTCACGACAATGACGTCGCCCGAAGAGTCTTCCGCCGCTTCATCCTGCGCCAGAACGGTTCCTCCCCCCACTGACAACGATATCGTCGAACAAAATGCGAAGAGCCCTGCCTTCAACCCGACTTTCGCCATCCGTGATTTCCTGAATGTCGCCATTTCCACCTCCCTACTCGCGTCGTGCTGCGTTCAGCCGACATCGCTTTGGGATTAAAATATGCTGCAGGCGACGCTCGCATAATGACAGTATGGCTCACCAACTGTGGACATTTTCGCTCATTTTTCGCACCAAAAGATCGAAATTGTGCGAAAAGAAAGGCTCTAAGACCGTGCGGACCGGCGAACAAACGCTTTCGGAGTGACGCCATTCCAGTCTTTGAACGCTCGATTAAACGCCCGAAACTCCGAGAATCCGAGTGTTTCCGATACATCGGCAACAGACTGCTTTTCCAAAAGGAGGCGTTTTGCAGTTTCATTCAAAACCTCTCGACGAAGATCTCGAAAACTCGCACCCTCTTTCGACAAACGCCGACGAAGCGTGGCCGCGCTTATTCCCATTTGCTCGGCAACATCGCTTTGCTCGACAACGCCGCGTGTCAGGGCGTCGCGCACACGAGCAGAAACGGAATACGTTTCTTCGTAGTGCGCGTGTTTCCCCGCAACGATATCCACAATCTTTTGATAGACTGCATTAGACGTAAGCGCGTCGGCAGAAGGCATTGTAATATGTTTCAGTGCGATCGCTCTATCAAAACTAACTTTGTAAGTTTCAGCGCCGAATTTTATTGGCGTGTTCCAATAGGCCAGATGGGCGCAATCCCCTCCCGGAAGAGGGCGTCGAATGTGCAATGCTCTGATTGCGTCCTCCGCGTCTGGCGAGATAGTCATCAACATGCAGTGCAAAAATATCAATGTGCTCTCAATTGAAAAATATTGGTACTCAGCCTCCAACTCCGGCGCGTATGTAAACTCACGATCATCGATAACGTAATCGATAGATCCCCGGCGTTTGATTACCGAATTATATTCGCCACCGTGAAGGAGGTTATATGAACGAGCGATAATTCGCATCGCCTCAAATAAGTTTTGTGCGCTATCAACATGCTGTAAAACATAATCGGTGCTGCCTTGTAGCAGCTGGCGCGATGATAAATGTAGAGTTTCATCGCCAAACAGGATCGCTAGGCGATTTTGGATTCTATAATAATCCGCCAGGGAGATTGTCCTACCCTTCGATGCCCCGATCAGATTAGAATTGAGATCAAGAGACGTTAACATGGCGCCGACATCTATTTCGGCGGCCCTTGCTTGATCAAACAAAGGCGTCAGTCGCTCTGCCGAAACCGAAATGGGCTGATCAATCCGATCGTTCATACCGCTGGTTTTGCCGAACAATTTGAATTGCTGCAACTCTGCTAAAATTGCTTCCCGTCCTGATCGCGTGTCGCAGACTAAGGTACATTTTGATATTTAATCCCATTATGTCCGGTATCTGCTTTTGCGCGCCTTGCAGACAGACCGCCCGTCAGTTTTGTCCCACCCTTTCCCGCGCCGCAGTCAGCGTTATTCCCTCAACGCGCGCCATTCGATGTGATGCCGCAATCGCCAAAATAAGCTGTCTCGATTGTCATTCGTCTTTGGCGCTGCGTATCTGAACGCGCGGTGGCAACCATCCGTTATCGTCAGACTTGGCCCGCCTGGTTCCGCTCTTTTTGCGTTCGCCCAACCTGCGAATTATCTCTGCGACAATGTCAACTTGCTCTGAATCGAGAACTTCATGACCGACAAGCCAGTCGGCAAGTTCGTCTATCGGAGCGTGTTCCCAAAGGCGGACGATTATGTCGGATTCATATGACCAAAAGGTCCGATCGGGCTTCTTGCGGGCAGATGGACCGAGTGACGGTGTGGACGCCCGCATCCATCGCAATGCGGAGAATCCGACTGGATTAGTTTGTTACTCGTAGAAAAAAGTTACCACCGCATTTTCTTGGTAGCTCAGTGGCGGCATGGTCGCCAAAACTCTATCAGTCAGCAATCGACCAACAAAGAATTCTACTTGATTTCAAAGGTTTGCTGGTGCCGCAAGAGAGACTCGAACTCCCGACCCCCTGATTACAAATCAGGTGCTCTACCAGCTGAGCTATTGCGGCCCTTCGCGCCTGCTGCGCGGGCAGCGCTAGATAGGCGAACTCGCGCGCGAAGGCCAGTGGGCGCAGGGGCCAGCGCCCTATACGTCGAAACCGGGATTTTCGCGGTTCAATCTGCGGATCAGGCCCGGCCAGGCGAGATTATCGCCGAGGCCGGGAACAAAGGCCGGCGCGCCCTGCTGGAGCACCTTTGCGCCCATGGCGGGCGGTTCTTCCATCGGCGGCTTTGTATCGGACTGCGCGAGGATTTGCGTCCGGCACGCCTGTTCGAGGAAATAGGCGCGCAGGAACGCCGTCGGACAATTGGCGCCGACGGTCAGCGTGCCGTGATTGCGCAGAATCAGAAACCCGTGATTGCCGATATCCTTGATGAGGCGTTCGCGCTCGTCGAGATCGGTCGCGATGCCCTCATAGTCATGATAGGCGACGTCGTCATGGCAGACCATGGCGAACTGCGAATAGCGCTTTAGGCCCCCTTTCTGCGCCGACACCGCCACGCCATAGGGCGTATGCAGATGGAGAACGGCGTGGGCGTCGTCGCGCGCCATGTGAATGGCGGAATGGATGGTAAAGCCCGCCGGATTGGAAAAATACGGCGTCTCGCCGACGACATTGCCATCGACGTCGATCTTCAGAAGACATGACGCGGTCATTTCATCGAAGAAGACGCCGTAAGGGTTGATGAGAAAGCGCGGCGCGCCGCCTTCGTCCGGACAGCGCACGGAAATATGGGTGAAGATCATGTCGTCCCAGCCATGGAGCGCCGTTAGTCGATAAGTCGCTGCGAGATCGCAGCGCAAACGCCACTCCTCGTCAGAAACCTGGCCCTTCAGCGACGGCAGGCTCGCCGGATCGGGAATGGAAAACCCGGCCTCGACGCCAAGCGCTTCCGGCGTTTGCTCTTGTGCGGACATGGGCGACCTCCACTTTTTCGATCATGTTGCACGGCAATTTACCGCGCCGCCAACGCGGACGCACGGCCTAATCGCAGTCTTGCGCGAGACGCACGCCGGAGAACTGCCAGCGCGCATGCGCCGGGAAGAAATTGCGATAGGAGGCCCGCATATGCCCGGACGGGGTCGCGCAGGAACCGCCGCGCAGCACCATCTGACCGGACATGAACTTGCCGTTATATTCACCGACGGCTCCGGCCGGCGGCGCGTATTTCGGATAGGCCACATAGGCGCTGGCGGTCCATTCCCAGCAATCCCCGTAGAGTTGCGCGACGCGCGCATCAGCGGCGGCGCGCTGCGGTTCGCGCGGGCGCCCGCCGTCGCAGAAACGCCCCTCAATGGAAAACAGCGACGCGGCCGCCTCCCACTCAAACTCCGTCGGCAATCGCGCGCCGGCCCAATAGGCGTAGGCCGCCGCCTCATACTGGCTGATATGGCTCACCGGCGCGTGCGGGTCGATCTCTTCTTCGCCGAACAGCGAAAAGCGCCGCCACGTCGCGCCGTCGCGTCGCCAGTAAAGCGGCGCGCGCCAGCCCTCGTGCTGAATGAGCGCCCAGGCGTCCGAAAGCCAGAGGGCGGGATTTTCGTAGGCGCCGTCTTCAATGAACTCGATAAACTCGCCATTGCTGACAAGACGATTGGCTAGCCTGAAGGGCTGCAGGAAAACCTTGTGGCGCGGGCCTTCATTGTCGAACGCAAAACCGTCGCCGTTCCAGCCGATATCGCAGAGGCCGCCTTCCATCTCCTCAAACCGCAAGGCCACAGGCGCCGCCGCATCATCCGTGTCGGGACGTTCATAAGCCGCCGGACGCAGCGTGTTCTGGAACAGCGCATGCTTGACGTCGGTCAGCAACAATTCCTGATGCTGTTCCTCATGCGCAAGGCCCAAGGCGATGAGCGGCGCAATCTGCGATACGACATCGTCCGGCGCGGCGTCGACGATGGTTTCGACGGCGCGGTCCACATGCTCGCGATAGGCGCGGATGTCACTGGCGGCCGGGCGCGACAACAGCCCCCGCTCCGGGCGCGGATGCATCTTGCCGATCTGATTGTAGTAGGAATTGAAAAGATATCCGAATTTCGGGTGAAACTCCGCATAGTCCGGCGCGAACTTTTTCAGAATAAAGGTTTCGAAAAACCAGCTCGTATGAGCGAGATTCCATTTGACCGGGCTAGCGTCCGGCATGGACTGGAGCATCCAGTCTTCGGCGGACAAGGGATCGGCAAGCGCCAAGCTATGCGCGCGGGCCCGCCGGTATTGTTCCAGAATCGCAGCGCGATCGGCGAAAATCGGTGAGTCAAAGGCCATAGGCCCATGCATTCCTTTAACGGGCGGATGCGCCTAACATACCTTTGCGCATTGGTCCAAATCACGGTTTTAAGCATTTTGCATGATGACGAATAAAAAACTCAGCTTTCTCGCTGGCGACCAACCGGAGGCGGCGTCAACGCGACGATCCCTTGTTGAACGATATGGCGACGTTTCGCCCGATGACGCCGACGTCATCGTCGCCATCGGCGGCGACGGTTTCATGCTGGAAACCCTGCGCGCCTGCATGAATGACGGCAAACCTGTCTACGGGGTCAATTGCGGCACGGTCGGGTTTTTGATGAACCCACAGGATATCGACGGTCTCGCCGACAAAATCGACGCGGCCGAGGAAGCAATCATCCACCCCCTCGCCATGGAAGCGACGACCAAGGATGGACGCACCGAGACAGCCCGCGCCATCAACGAGATTTCGCTTTTTCGCCAGACCCGGCAAAGCGCGCAGATTCGAATCAAAGTCAACGACAAGACCCGCATGGATTCGCTGACCTGCGACGGCGTCCTCTTGGCGACGCCGGCGGGCTCGACGGCGTACAACCTATCCGCCCATGGACCGATCCTGCCAATAAACGCGCAGATGCTCGCGCTGACCCCGATCAGCGCTTTCCGCCCCCGCCGCTGGCGCGGGGCCCTGTTATCCCACGACGCCGTCGTTCAGTTTGAGACCATCAATCCGGATTTCCGGCCCGTTTCCGCGGTGGCGGACAATTACGAGGTCCGCAACGTCACCCGCGTCACCGCGCGGGAGGACCGCTCCATCTCGATGTCGGTCCTCTTCGATCAGGGCCATTCGCTCGAAGAGCGCATCCTGCGCGAACAATTCGATTATTAATGTTCCGACCCTTTTACGGGCGGTTTACCAAGTGGCGTGAATCGCGGCACTGATCGGGTCTGGCCGTCTGGCGAGGGCACGCCCCCGTTCAGCGGGCGTTAACCCGCTGTCACCGACAATAAACACGGTAGGCGCGGGCCAGCCAAAAGGCTGACGGAGGTAAGAGGAATGGGCGCGCAGGCAGTTCGACTCTCAAATGTCGACATCAATAACGCGCTTGAAAACAAGGACTTCGAGGTCCTCTTTCAACCGATTTTTGATCTCGGCAATGGCGCGCTCGCCCGCATGGAGACATTCGTGCGCTGGCGTCATCCGTCATTGGGCGTCCTGCCGCCGGGGGCGTTTATCTCCTTCTTTGAGAGCCAGGGCCGAATGGGCGAGCTGACGCGCTATATTCTTAATGCGGCGCTCGACAGCTATGGCGAATGGCGCGGCCCCTATGCGCCGGGCTTTTCCGTCAATTTATCGCTCGCTGATCTGGCTGATGAGAGCTTTGCCTCGCACCTAACCACAGCGCTGCAAACCCATGAATTTCCGGCCGATCTCGTAACGCTTGAGTGTCCGATGCCGCCGGTCGATTCGGACCTTGAAGGCATGACGGACCGGTTTGCGCGCCTGCGCGAAACGGGCGCTCGCCTCGCCATCGAAGTCCGCGGGCGGGCCAGCGATTTCCTGCGGACGGTCGATCCGTTCCCGTTCGACGAGATCAAGACGGGCGGGTCGTCCATTCTGCGCTTTGCCCGCACCGTGCGCGGGCCCGGGCTCAGCGCCATCTCCGATCTTCTCGACATCGCGAAAAAAGCCAATGCGGTCACGACGGCGGTCGGGGTCGAGGACCAGGCGTCCCTTTCCGCCCTGCGCGGCCTCGGCTTCACCGCCGCGCAGGGCAATCACCTGGCGACGGTCGGCGCGTTGAGCGATTTCCGCCCGGCTCGCGTCAATCATGTCCGCGAGTTGCTGGAATTGCCAACACTCAATGGCGACGAGCTCTCCGCCTTGTTCCGCACGGCGGCGCCGGAACCGAGAGCCGCCGCATCCGATGATGCAGCGGCGAAAGCCGACGGCGAGCACCCAGAAACGCCGACCGACGAAGACAAGCAGGCGCTTGTGGCGCGGGCCCGCAAAAAAGCGAAAGCGATCGCTCTCGCAAAACGCGCCAAAGCCCGCGACGCGCGCAAGGCGGCGGCCATCAAGCGGGCGAAAGCAAAAGTCGCGCTTGCAAAACAACAATCGGAGACCAACGCCGACGGGGCGCAAAACGCAGGCGACGCCCCGCGCGACCTTCAAGACCGTATCGTGCAGGAGTTCACCGACGCGCCGGACGATCACGATGATGCCGCGGAACCGGTTGCGGCGGTCGCGCTCGCATCTGCGGAAGACGGCGACACGACGTCGCCGGAAGGGAGTGATTCCCATATGACGGAAAAGGACCAGGAAAAGACGCCGCGCGAAACCGACGCGCCTGCGGCGGAATCAAAAGAAACCGCCGAGGCCGGCGCGCCGCAACAAAGCGACCTAAACATGAATATGCCGGTCGGCGACGCGCGGGTTTATTTCCGTCCGGGCGTCAGTGTCCGCGCCGAGCTGACGCGGGTCGACGAACTCCAGGGCGCAACAACGCCGGCGGCGGAAGCCGACGTCTCATCCGCCATCGATGTTGCATTCGCAGACGCCGACGAGGAGAGCGCCGACGACGTTGCGCCAGCCGAAACCGGCGCCGAAGCGCCAGAGCCGGCCGATACCGTATTTGAGACGGCGCCGGAACCGGTAGACAATGAAGTCGCTTTCAGCGAGATGAGCGACGACGCCGATGCGAAACCGCCACAACGCCGCAGGCAAAAGAATATCCTCCAGCGACGGTATCAGTTCCCGCCGAAGCACTTCTGGCCAAAATCCTGGAAACGCGCCTGGCGACGGCGCGCCGCCGCGCGTGAAGAAGCTGCGGCGGAAGCCTAACCGCTGAAGAACGCCGCGTAGCGGTCCTGAAAATCATCCGGCGCGCCGGGCAGGTCGTCCGCAGCAATGGCGTCAAAAAGATCCTTCGCTGGTCCCTCCCCCATGCGGTCAGCGAGATCGTCTGATAAAGCGCGCAACGCTTTTTCGTCGCCAAGCTGCGCATAGGCCGACGCTGCGAGGATTGCTGCATCAGCTTGTTCCGCGGAAAGGTCGCCATCGCCGGTCGCCGCAGCAGCGGCGAACGCCGCGCCGGCCTCCGCATGTTCTCCGTGGGCTGACAATATGCGCCCCCGCAACGCCAAGGCCGGGAAATCCCGTCGCTCATGAAGGATTGCAAGCGCGCGATCCCCATCGTCGCGCCGGAAATGGGCGTCCGCCTCCAGATAGGCTCGCCGTGCAATAAGAGCGTCCGGCAATCGGCTTCGGCGGGTATTTTCAATAACCTCAATCGCTGCGGCCGGATCGCCCTTGGCGAGATACAATTCAGCAAGATCGACCGCGACCTTTGACCGTTCGACGCCGCGCAACCGTTCGAAGACCTGATGGCGCAGCAATTCAGCCGCTTCCGGAAGAAGGTCGAGACCGGCGAGGATGTCCGCCGCATCCCGGATCAAGGCGTCCCCCTCTGCCCCCGGCGGGGCGAGGTCTATATTGGTGTAGAAAGCTCTGGCCGCATCGCGCGGCGGCAGGGTTTCATCGCTCAGGATGGACGCAAGGGCGGTTCGAATAGCGCCCGCCGCCGCGCGCGCCGCGTCGGAATCCGGAAAACGGCGCAACAATTTTCGCTGCGCCGCCACGGCGCCGATGACATCGCCCGACATGTCCAGCAGCGACGCCTCTGTTTCAAGCAATTCCCGTTCAACCGCGCCGCCGCTCCAACGCATGGAAATTTTCTTCACCTGATCGAGCGCAGCCGGTTTCGAAAGCGCGCCTGAGCGTTGCTTGTGGCGAAGCAGATCGATCTGCGCATGCAAGGAAATCGGCGCTTCGCCCGCGCGGGCAAGCGTATTCAGCAAACTGACGGCGGTCGCCGTTTCGCCGCGGGCCAGCAGAATGCGCGCTTCCAGCAATCGGCGGCGGTCGCGCTGACGCTGGGTCTCAACACGATTACGAACGTTTTCGAGCGCCGTGCGGGCGGGATCTATATGACCGATTGCGAGCGCGGCCTGCGCCTGCGCCAGATAATATTGTGTCGCGTGCTTCTCAAAAGGGACCGCCGTTTTAGCGTTTTGCAGAAGATCAGCGGCGGCGGCGTCGAAGGCACCAAGCTGCACATACGCAATGCCGCGCCATGACACGGCGTCCGGGTGATCGTTCAGCGGCGGGCGCGACAGCAACGCAACCGCCTCGCACCAACGGCCCATTCTGATCGCCGCAGCGCCCTCAAGAAACGAGAGCGCAGTCGTGCGCTCACCCTCGTCAATGGTTCGAATGACGGCGCTCGCCTCAGGGATCAGTCCCATGGCGAAATAAAAATACGCAAGGTCAGCGGCTTCTTCCACCTTGCCGCTCAGGGCCGCCTGCGAGAGTAAGGCTTCCTCAACGACAAGAAACCCTTCCGCGCGCGCGCGTGCCCGCCAGCTCTCAAAAACGCCGACAAAGTTGACATAGGTGTCGCCGCTATTGAACGCATCGTCCGCGACAACGTCCGGCGACTCCGCCGCGGACGCTGATAAGCCCGGAAACGCAAACGCGATCGTCGCCGCCGCAATGGAGAGCGTTGTTCGGCGGGCGCCCATTATTCAGCCGCCGGAACGTCGCGTCCGCGATCGGCGAGCATCATCGTCAGTGATCGCGCTTTCACGGGCGCCATTTCCGCGAGCACGCCGGCGAGCGCCTGCGTGCGCATCTGCGACGCAACGGTCAGCATGACGTCATCGTCAAGCTCGTTGAAAATCGCGGCGGCGTCGCGCGCTTTCATTTTTTCGTAAGCGCTGACAAGGGCTTCGATCTCTTCGGTGGACGCCGCTTCGCGTTCCTCGCGCAGCGCGGTGATTTGCGCGCGTTCTTCCTCGAAGTCGGCGAAACGTTTTTCAAGTTTCGCTTCAGCAGCGGCAATCACGGTTTCACGCAGGGCGACTTCCTGCTCGCGCTCTTCCAGCGCGGCGCGGCGCGCCGCCAATCGTTCCAGAATGCGCCGTTCGACTTCACCCGGCGCAATTGCCGGCGATGGCGGCGACGCGGGGGACTGTTGACCATCCGCCGCACGCGGCGGCGTCGGCAACTGGGCCTCGGCGCCGGAAAAGGAAAAGTAGACGCCAAGAAGTTTCAGCCCGCCGAAGACGCAAAGACACACAATCAACAGGGAAATGAATTTCGGTCTTGCTTTTATCGTCATGACGCCAGCCTGTTTGAACGGGCGCCAACCGCGCGCACGTCGCGCATGGCGGCCTCAATCCGGCCGGCAATGTCGTCGCCAGCGCTCACCATGACGGAAAGTTCGTCGATCAGCGCGCTGGCGCGCCCAGCGGCCGCCCCAAGGTCGCGGTTCAGCGTCGCCCCGGCGCCCTGCATGGCGTTTAAGTTCTGTTCCGCACGGCGCGACGCCTCGTCGAAGCGATCAATCGTTGCAAGCAGTTCCGCCTGCCCGTCGCGCAGCTTCTGCAATTTGCGGCTCAGCGTGATGCAATAGGCGCAGGTTGCGATGAGCAACAGGCCGACGGATATCTCAAGGACAAGGCTCATTCTTGAGCCGCCTTCCCGTCGATCTCCGACAAGGCGTGCGCCGTGTCAGCGGTCAGTTGCAGCGCGATCGCATCGGCCTGTCTGCCGACGCGCCCGCGCGCAAGTGGCAAGGTCCCGGCGCGAATCTCTGCGGTTTCTCCGGTGGCGGCGCCGAACTCGATGGTGTCGCCTTTTTTCAACTGCGCCAGCGCCGCAATCGACATTTCTTTCTCCGCGATCACCGCCTTCAGATCGACGCGCGAGGCCGAGACGCCGGCGACCAGCGCGTCACGCCAGGCGTCTTCTCCGGCGCAAGCTTCCGAGATGAATTCGCGACGGAGTATTTTCTGGATCGGCTCCAGCGTCGCGTGGGGGAAAAGGACGGCCGCCCGGCCGCCCCGGTCCTCCACCTCAATGCGGAACTTTGCCAGCGCACAGACACTGGCGTCCTGCGCAATAGCGGCGAAGCGCGGCGTCGTTTCCATCCGTTCCAGGGCAAACGATAGATCCGATACGGGCGAAAACGCCTTTGCGAAGTCTTCGGCGAGCAGGATCAGCACTTTTTCGATCAGGCCGATCTCAATCTGCGTGAAGCCGCGATTTTCAACGTTCAGGACAGAGCCGCCGCGCCGACCGCCGAGCAACAGATCGACAATCGAAAAAACAAGCGGCCCGTCAACGGCGATCAGGCAATAATTGCTGAGGGCGTCAACGCGCATCACGCCGATAATGGAGGGCGACGGGACCGACTGAATGAACTCCCCGAAGCGAAGCGCGCTGACGTCGTCGAGGGCCACCTCGGCATTGTCATTGGTCAGGTGGCGCAGGCTCGTCGTCATCTGCCGCGCAGCGCGGTCAAAGACAACGTCGAGCATCGGCATCCGGCGATGGGAAACGAAGGCGGAGTTGATCAGCGCGCGAAGACCGGAGCGGTCCTCGCCCTCCTCCGCCGACAGGTCAAAGCCCAGAATATCGCTTATCTCATCCTGCTTGAGATCGTTGTCCCACTCGACATCGCGGCCGGCGGCGTCGTCGGGAAAATTCGTATGTGCTTCATCTTTCATGGCGGCGCCTATTGAATGACGAGATCTTCAATCACGACGTCGCGGGCGTCGTGGGGCGAAAGGGCGAGATTTACGCGGCGCAGCATTTCCGCCTTGACCCTGATCATATTCTCAGAGCCGTCGAAATCTTCCGCGCGCAACTCTCTCAGAAACAGCGTCAAACGTTCGATAATCGCTGGCTTCGCCGTATCGATCTGCTCGACAGCGTCATTAAGGGCGGCGCTGTTGAGCCGAATGGAAACCTTGAGACGCAGATACGCCGTGCGGCCATCGTCATCCGTACGCAAATCGACAAGGAACTCAGGGATCGGGTAATACGCCTCGCGCGCGCCGTCGATAGATTTGCGATACTCCACGGCGGCGAAGGCCGCGCGCTTTTCCGCATAGCTGAACCAAATTCCTGAGGCGAGCGCGACAAGAACAATCGGCGCAAACAGAAACAGGACGATATACTTCCCGGGCGTGTGCGCACGCGCGCGGGAGCCGCCTGTTCCGTCGTGAAGCGCGAAGGCTTGCGCCATTTTTCTGGTCCGTTCTGGGCCGCTTAATGCTCTTCCCGCATTCAGCGCCGAACAGGGTTAAAGGACCGTTTCGGCGGCGAGTTTTGCCCGGCAATAATTTCCGCGCACCGCCCCGCCGATTTCATAGAACGTTGTTTTATATTGATTTTTCCGTGGCACGCCGCTTGCGCCAGGAACAGACAAATCGCGCGCGAAGACGGCGCGAGCGGAGGCGATGAGTTAACAAATGGAAAACGCGATTACCGCGGCCCTGTCGAAACAGATCGTGTTGTCGCGCGCGCTCGACATTGCGGCGAACAATGTCGCGAACCAAACGACGACCGGCTTCAAAGCCGAACAGGCCCGGTTCAGCGAATATGTTTCGACCATCGCCGGAACCGGCGACGAAGATACAACCGTGTCGCTTGTCTACGATCTCGACAGCTATACGGACTTTTCCGCCGGCGGCATACAGGCGACGCATGCGCCGCTGGACTTCGCCATTGACGGCGACGGGTTCTTCGCCGTCCAGACCGACGCCGGCCTGCGCTATACGCGCGACGGTCATTTTGAAATCAATTCCTTTGGCGAACTTGTAGATCGCAACGGTTCGGCGGTGCTGGACGACGCCGGCGCGCGCATCCTGATTGATCCGGAAGCGGGCCCTGTGTTGCTGTCGCCCGATGGCGAGCTGCAACAGAACAGCGCGCCGGTTGCGCGCCTTGGGGTCTTTGCTTTTGACGATATCGGATCGGTGCGCCGCACAGGGTTCAACCAGTTCGCCAGCGACGCGGCGCCAGTCGCCGCAACAAACGCGCAGCTTCGCCAGGGCTTTGTAGAAATTTCAAACGTGTCGCCGGTCAAGGCCATGACCGAGATGATCGATATTCTACGCGCCTATGAGAGCGCCGCGCAGATTATCGAGACGTCGTCGGAGCTTTCCCGCAACGCCGTGCGCACCCTGACCGAAGCGGCCTGATTGGAGAAACGACATGAGCGCACTTAACACCGCCGCCACCGGCATGCTGGCGCAGCAACGCAATGTGGAAGTGATTTCCAACAATATCGCCAACCTCAACACGGTCGGCTTTAAACGCCAGCGCGCTGAATTTCAGGACCTCTTATATCAGACGCTGGAGCGTCCCGGCGCGATTTCGTCGGAGACCGGCACGGTCGTGCCGAACGGCATTCAGATCGGCACCGGCGTGAAAACCGGTTCGGTCTATCGCATCGTCGAACAGGGTAACGTCACCGCCACCGGCAATGATTTCGACATCGCTATTTCGGGCCGCGGGCTCTTCCGCGTTCTGCTCCCGAACGGCGACGAAGCCTACACCCGCGCCGGCAATTTCGCGATTTCGGCGGACGGTCAGATCGTCACCGAAGACGGCCATGAAGTGGCGCCCGGCATTTCCATCCCCGACGACGCCATCGACATTTCGATTTCCGAAGACGGCACGGTCGAAGCGCGCATTTCCGGACAGCAAAACCTGCGCGAACTCGGCCAGCTTGAACTGGTCACCTTTTTCAACGAGTCCGGGCTAGAGGCCATCGGCGACAACCTGCTGCTGGAGACCGCCGCGTCCGGCGAACCGGTGATCGGCAATCCGGGTGACGACGGCTTCGGCACGATCCTGCAAGGCTTCATCGAGACATCGAATGTCGATCCGGTACAGGAGATCACCGCCCTGATCGCCGCGCAGCGCGCCTATGAGATGAATGCGCGCGTCATCGAAACCGCCGACCAGATGCTGTCGGTCAACGCCAACCTCCAGAGCTAGAGCCGGTTAAATGAACCATCGACACGGCACAGACGATGTTCTTAACGGCGGACGGATGCGCGGCTTCGTCGCTTTCGTTGCGGTCACACTCTGGTTTCTCCTCGCCATTCTCGGCGCCGGACGCGCCGCAGCGCAGAACGCAACGCTGACGGCGGGCGATATTTTGCCGTCGCTCGAAACGACGCTTGTCGCCAACGGCGCGCCGGAGGACGGCGTTGTTCATCTCGATAGTCCCGGGCTGACGGTCACGGACGCGGCCATTGCGCACGCCAGTTACAATCCCCTTTCCGGCCGTTTCGTCCTGCGCATGGCGCAAGGCGGCGCGATCACCGGCGTTGTCGCGCGCACGCAGCGCTACGCCGTTGTCAATCGCGCAATCGAACGCGGCGAGCTGATCAGCGACGCCGACATTGACTTCATCGACGCGCCCGCGGCTTCCGCCCGCGGCTTTATCACGGACGCCGAGGCGCTTGTCGGCAAAAGCGCCCGCCGCGCCCTCGCCGCTGACAGACCGGTTCGCGCCGCCGATGTGGAAACGCCGGTGCTCGTGAAAAAGGGCGCGATCGTCACGCTGACCTATCAAATCGACGGCCTGCGCATGACCCATCAGGGGGTCGCCATGCATAATGGCGGCGCGGGCGATGTCGTGTCGGTGAAGAACATCAAAAGCGACATCACGCTGAAGGGCGTCGTCGCCGACCGCAACCTTGTTTCCATCATACCGCTTCACGCGGCGTTCGAAGGATAAACCGATGCGCCTGATTTTTATCGCCGCCGTTCTTTTGTTCGCGTCCGGCTGTTCGACCTTCGATCGCGTCAGCAGCATCGGCGAGGCGCCAGACCTCGCCCCGACGGAGAACCCGGCGGACCTATTCAAAGGGCGCGAAGTCGCAATGCCGATGCCCGCTAGCTACGAAGAGGCGCCCCTCAACAATTCGCTCTGGCGCCAGGGATCCCGCTCGTTCTTCAAGGATCAGCGCGCGCGCCGCGCCGGCGACATCGTCACCATCGTCATCGACATTGACGACCGCGCGCGCCTCGACAACACCACGGAACGCCGCCGCGCCAATGGCGAAACGGCCGAACTGCCGGCCTTTGGCGGGCTCGAACAGTCCCTTGTCGACGTTCTGCCCAGCGGCGCCAATGCGGCGCAGCTCGTCGATCTCTCATCGGGCTCAAACTCCCGCGGCGAAGGCAGCGTCGACCGCCGCGAGGACGTCCAGCTGACCATCGCCGCCGTCGTGACCGAGGTGCTGCCGAACGGCAATCTTGTGGTCGCCGGCAAGCAGGAAGTGCGGGTCAATTATGAACTGCGCGAATTGACCGTCACCGGCATCATTCGCCCGGAAGACATTTCCAACGCCAATCGCATTCGTCACGAACAAATCGCCGAAGCGCGTATTTCTTATGGCGGGCGCGGACAATTAACGGATGTGCAGCAGCCCCGCTACGGCCAGCAGCTCTACGATATTCTGTTTCCGTTCTGATGAAAGAGAAAACGCGGCCCGATTGTGCGTCGGGCCGCGCTTCCCTCACGGAACCCAGTCTGGCCAATGCGGTCGTCTCTAATAAGCATGTTCGCTTGCGCAGGTCGGGTCTGTGAATTTGCTGGTGCTTTCGAAACGGTGTCCTTTCAGGTTTCGTTGTACCAGTTACGCGTAGGTTTAAGGGAGGGGGAAATCACCTACCCGGGAATGGAAACCCGAAGGCGCTTTTTGGTCAACGGAAAAGCGCGTTAACCATATTCACTTTTTACTCTTTGTTAACATTCGTAAACGGAACGTTAATGATCCGGATCCGAACCGACCCTGAATTAAAAAGAAAACGGAGGATCAGTCGCTATGGTCCGGCCGCGACCGGGTCCGCCAAGGCTCCGAGAGGTCCGAAAGATAGGCGTTGATAGACTCCACTTCGAGCCTGACGGCGCCGCCGCCGGCAAGGTCGAGCAACACCGTTCCGCCGCCATCGGCGCCCGGCTCAAATCGCAGCGCCAGTAGCTCAATGACGGCGTCTCTGGCGTCGGCCCTTAAGTGCTGAAACTGCACTGACATTACGTCATCGAAATGAATGCCGGCGCGCACGCGCAGGAACGGTCCGGTTTTGCGGCCGCCTGCGCATTCCCAGACGAAACGATTGGCGACAAAGGCAAAACGGCGCTCCGCCGAGACATAGGCGAAGTCGCCGATCTTCGCGATGGCGTCCTGTAGAACGGTTGAGAGGACGTCGAGATCGGCCTTGTCGCCGGCCATCAGGCGCAGGGGCTGATAATCATTGAGCCCGGCCATCCGCCCCTCCCTATTCGCTGACGCGTTCAATCAGCGCGCCGCATTCGGCGAGCTTTTCTTCGAGACGTTCAAAGCCGCGGTCAAGATGATAAACGCGATTGACCATGGTCTGCCCCTCTGCGCCGAGCGCCGCGATCACCAGCGACATGGACGCGCGCAGATCCGTCGCCATCACCGGCGCGCCTTTCAGACGCTCAACGCCGGTTACCGTTGCAGTTTGTCCGTCAACGGATATTTTTGCGCCCATGCGCGACAGTTCCGGCGCATGCATGAAACGGTTTTCAAAAATTGTTTCCTTGACCCGCGATACGCCGTCCGCCGTCGTCATCATGGCCATGAACATCGCCTGTAAGTCCGTGGCGATGCCGGGATAGGGCTTTGTCTCGATATCAACGGCGAGACAGCGGTCGCGTTCTTTCTTGACCTTGACGCCGTCATCGGTCGCCGCGAAGGAGAGGCCGGCTTTTTCCAGAATCGGCAACGCCGCGCCGAGCAATTCGACATCAGTGTTCGCAAGCGTCAATTCGCCGCCGGTCGTGCCGACGGCCATTGCATAGGCGCCGGTCTCAATGCGGTCCGGCAACACCCGATGAGTAACGCCGGAAAGACGGTCCGCGCCGACGACATGGATTGCGGACGTTCCCGCCCCGCTGACCTTGGCACCCATGGCGTTCAGGCATTCGGCGAGATCGGCGATTTCCGGCTCGCACGCCGCGTTGGAGATATGTGTCTCGCCCTTGGCGCGCGCCGCCGCAAGCATCGCATGTTCCGTCGCGCCGACGGAGACGAACGGAAAGGAAATGTCCGCGCCATGAAGCCCGTCCGGCGCTTCGGCGATAACATAGCCCTCGTCCAGATCGATCTTTGCTCCCATGGCGGCAAGCGCCTGCAAGTGCAAATCGACCGGGCGCGCGCCGATGGCGCAGCCGCCGGGCAAGGAAACCTTCGCCTTTCCTTCCCGCGCGAGGAGCGGGCCGAGCACATTAAAGCTCGCACGCATTTTGCGCACGAGGTCATAGGGCGCCTCCGTCGATTTGATGTCCTTCGCGCGCAGGCGAAGCGTTGCGCCGTCAAACGACGATTGCGCTCCGTGCTGATCAAGGAGGCGCATAAGCATGTCCACATCGGCAAGACGCGGCGCATTTTCGAGGACAATCTCCTCATCGGTGAGCAGCGACGCCGCCATCAGTTTCAGCGCGGAATTTTTTGCGCCGCTGATAGGAACGATCCCGTAAAGCGGGCGCCCGCCAATAATCGCCAGTTTGTCCATTCAGGCGTCCTTGTTCTCTTTCTTGCCGCCCGCCTTTCGCCGGCGTAGATTGTCGCGCAGGGCTTCGGCGAGGCGGTCTTCCCGCGCCGATTTCTTTCTGGCGCCCGTCGGCGGCGTTTTCTGGGCCGTTGTCGGGCGATCGCCGGGCGGCGGCGCGCCGTCCTTGTCGTGGTCTGCTGGCGTCGGCATGGCGGCGGACCATACGCAAGGGTGGCGCCCGGTCAAGCGCCGCTTTTGCCCCGTTCTGCAACGCGCGCCATTGAGCGCCTGATACCGCCGGAAGGCATCGCATTGCGACGATCAATGAAGGGCGAATTCATACTCACCGGCAATCTCACAGGCGCTGATGCATTCGAACGCGCCGCGATGATGACGCGGACCGCGCGGCCTGAGGACATTGACGAACTCGGCCACGTCAACAACGCCGTGTACCTCGTCTGGGCGCAGGATGCAGCGACCGCCCACTGGCGCGCCGTCGCCAGCGCGGCGTTGCGCAACGCGTTCGTCTGGGTCGCCCTGCGCCACGAGATCGACTACCGCGATCAGGTGCTGGAGGGCGAGACGGTTGAAATCCGCACTTGGCTTGGCGCCGCCTCGGGCCCGCGCTTCGCCCGGCATGTGGATATCCGCAAACCCGGCGCCCGGCGCGCCTCGGCGGAGGTCGTCACCCAATGGTGCCTGATCGATGCGAAAACCCGCAAACCCCGCCGCGTCGGCCGAGAAATTCTTGACCCCTTTGGCGTTTCCGGCGCCTGACGGAAATCCTGCCCGCCCGCTTCCCATGGGCGGCGCCCCGCGCTATACCGCGGCCTCTTTCGGCAGGGCCGGAAAACGCCGCGGTAGCTCAGTGGTAGAGCGCACCCTTGGTAAGGGTGAGGCCGAGAGTTCAATTCTCTCTCGCGGCACCATTTTTCCCGACACAAAGAAGTCTAACACACTGAACGCCAATGCAGTTTTGATGTTCAAACGCCGGTCGCGAGGCTATAGACGAGCAGCCCGCACCATCGGGGTGCTTCGACGCGTTTATCAGACACAGTGATCACCAATGTTGCCATGAAAGCTTAAAAAGCTCACCGCTGCTGATGTCCACTTCGGACGTGAGCAAACCATTTTACTCAAAAGAGGAAAGCTCAAATGAAGAAGCATTCGACAAAATGCACTTGCAATATACAAACCCCATAGCTTAAATTAAAATCAAATATACGTCCAGCACTCCGTTAAAACATACGCTCAATCACCCCAAATTACTTTATGGAAAACAAGGTAGATTGCGGCATTAATTTGCGAAGACCGAATATACGGCTAGGACAAGACAAAACCGGAGAACGATCGAATTTGTTCGCTGATCAGGCGGTCGGTCTCATGTAAGAAAGGCATTTTGAGTCGTTTTCGAAATCAATCGGAAAAACTTTCCAGAATTCCGTGTGCGCAGAATTTCAAAGCCGGATAAGGTTATTGCGATACACACGAAATTGACTGTCTAAACATCATGTCCAATTCGCCAATATCGGCCTTGCAATCGAAAGGAGAAATCCAAGATGAAAAATGTTTTTATACTGATCAGCGCTGCAGTCTGTTTGTGTGGGCAACCTGCTAGCGCCGCAATCATTGGGACCGGCAAGATCACAAACCTAACTGTAAAAGGTAAGGGTTTTCAAGTCTTTCTTGATACAGCAAACGACTCAAATTGTACAAGCAAGTATCGATGGGACGCCGTAAGAGGAAACGGGTCGGGAGAGTTGGACGCCGAGGATTGGGATCTCATGTACTCGGGTTTGCTGGCGGCATATTATGCGGGGCAAACCGTGCAATTGCGATCAAACTCTGATGTTTGTCAGGCTGGCGGTTATGCCGCTGGTATTGAATGGGGTTATGTCGTCAAAAATTAACAACGGTTTTGCCGTGGGCGGGATTCATCCCGCCCAATAACGGGTGTTAGGCGAACGTGGAAGGCCGATTCGTTTTACAGCGGAAAACATATCCGTTGCGACGCCACCCATCCGATGCAATCCTCGCCACCATGGCCCACCATCATGATAAAAACCGTTACGCCCTCGCCGTGGGCCATATTGCGATTGAGTGGAATTATCTCGAACGGGATTTGCAGCGGCTGGCGCACAGCTACCTCAACGTCGATGAGGAAACAGCCGCGCGCATTTTCGCCTATATGGGCAACGCATCGCGCGCGGAAATCACCGAGTGGCTGGCGGACCGGTACGAACAGGATGAAACGCTGAAGACGCATATTCTGCATTTCATTGCTGTCTTTTGCCGCCTTCGCGCCAACCGGAACATCGTTGAGCACGGCGTCCCGGCGCTGACGCGCGACGGCGCTTTCCTCGGCGAGATCGTCAAGCTTGGCCGGCGGTCCGGCGACATGCCCTTTGCTGCGTCGCAAGGAACGCTCGATACGTTCCTGAAACACCTGCGGGCCGCGCGCGACTATGCAATCGCCATTCAGGACGCGCAGGCCGGCCAAGGCGACGCCGCCGCGCTCGTCAAACCGGCCATGCCAAAGCGCATGAAGCCAACGGCGCAAAGGACGGAAGAAGGCTAATTTCTATTTTCTGTACAAAGATAAATGGTGATCAATGAGCCGCCCGCGATAGACAAAGGCGAGCGCGAGACCGCCGGCCAGCATCACGGCGAGCCAGCAGACAAGTTCAAGCAGCACCAGGGGCAGCGGCTCAAGCATGACGTTCCACGGCAGGTAATATTCAAACCAGAAATACGCGATCAGCCAGGCGGCGACCCCATAGGTTAGCCCGGCGGCGACCCAGTTGCGCGGCAATCCGCGATACAACAGTTGAAACGCCAGGGCGTGAACAAAGCCAAGGCCGATAAACCCGAGCGGATAAATGAGCGGCGAGGACGCGGCGCGCGGCGGCGGGTCGCCGTTAAAAGCGTCCAGAAACTTAGCGCTTTGTAATGCAGGATCGGCGAGGACGGCTTGCGCCGGACCGAATGTGGCGAGCGACGCCGCAAGCATCGTAAACCCCGCCGCCAGGCCCGCCAGAATGTATCGCAGCATGGGGTTCAACAGACACGCCCCTCCTTCGCTACGCCATCATCTTCTCGATCGGTAAAACAAGTATAGCGCTGGCGCCGAGCTTTTTAAGTTCCTCAAGCTGGTCCCAGAAAACGCTTTCCCGGCACACCGCGTGGATCGCCACCTTGTCCGGCTGGCCGGCGAGATCGAGAATGGTCGGCGCATCGACCCCCGGCAGGTATTCCGTGATGGCGTCCACCGCCGCCCGCGGGGCGTTCATCATCACATATTTCGCGTCGCGCGAGGTGATGACGCCGTTAATGCGTTTGAGCAGCGCATCGAAGATGGCCTGCTTCTCCGGAGAGAACGCCTTTTGATTACGGATGAGCACGGCCTCGGATTCGTAAACCGTCGCCAGCGGTTTCAATCCATTGGCGTCGAGGGTGGCGCCCGTAGAAACGATATCGCAGACAGCGTCGGCGACCTTAAGACGCGGCGCCACTTCGACGGATCCTTTCATCATCACCGGCCGCGCCGCAACGCCCTCGCGCTTGAGCCACGCGCCGGTGAGCCCGGGATAGGACGTCGCGATGCGTTTACCGGCGAGGACGTCGGCGCCATTGTACTCCCATTCCTTCGGACCGGCGATCATCAGCTTACAGCGGGCGAAGCCAAGCGGCATGACGCGAACCGCCGGCGCATCGTGATTGTCTGCGAGCAAGGACTCTTCAAAAACATTTTCACCGATAATGCCGATGTCGCAGGCGTCGTCCGCGACAAATTCCGGAATATCGTCATCGCGCAACAGCATGACGTCGATGGGCATTTCCTGCACGCGACCGTAAAGCCGGTCCTTGCCGCGGGAAATTTTCAGGCCGCAGTTTTTTAACAGCTCAAAAGAGCCGTCCGATAACCGGCCCGATTTCTGGATCGCAATGCGTAGTCGTATCGTCATGATTTCATCCGTTTCGAGAACATGAGACGATAGCCCCCGTGAGGCTCGTCATTCAGAAACCGGGCGACGCGCCCGATAGTGGTTGTGGACGCGCCCGTTTCCGCGGCGATTTCCCGATAGGAATATCGGCCTTCGTTTAACATGCGGGCAATGCGCCAGCGCTCGGCAAAGGCTTCGATCTCCGCCGGCGTCGCAATGTCCTTTAAAAACTGCGCCGCCTCCGCTGGCGAGGACAACGCGGCGAAAGCGGCGAAAAGCGCCTTCTCGTCCCGCGTTCGCGCCGCGTCGTTGATTTTGGTTCCAGGTCCGCGCATTTCGCGCCTCCAGATCATTTGTGCATTGTATTAATACGCTAATACAGCAAGTCAAGCGTTTTTACGGCTTATGGTTACCGCAATCTGTGGGCCGGAAGCGCCGCCTGTGGCGACGGTCAGTCGGCGCTCTGCAAGACTGCGATGAAAAACCCATCGGCGCGGAGCCTGTCCGGGGTGATGCGCAAGGCGCCCTCCGGCGTGACGAGGGGCTCAAGGGCGGCGCGGCCCTCATCCGTCAGGACGCCCGACGCCGCAATGGCGTCGAGGGCGGGCCGTATTTGAAACTCGCTGCGCTCCTTCAGGAACACCGCGAGTCGGTCTTCGTTTTCTTCCATCAAAAACGAACAGGTGACCCAGACCATGCGCCCGCCGGGTTTGACGAAACGCGCCGCCTCGCGCAGCACGGCGTCCTGTTCGGCAATCCGCAGGCCAAGCTGTTTTTCCGTGAGGCGCCATTTCGTATCCGGGTGACGCCGCCAAGCGCCAGCGCCAGAACAGGGCGCATCGACAAAGACAACGTCCATCTTGCCGGCAAGGTCGTCGAGCGTTTCGCCGCCAGCCGGAGAACGCACTTGCAGATTGCGCACGCCGGCGCGTTTAGCGCGCGCGTAGACCGGCTTCAGCCGGCGCGGATCGCGATCATAGGCGTAGAGCTGGCCAGTGTTTTCCATCATCGCTGCGAGGGCGAGCGTCTTGCCGCCGCCGCCGGCGCAATAATCAAGCGCCTGAAGCCCCTTAGTTTCGCCGGCCGCCGCCGCGGCGATCTGACTGGCGAGATCCTGCACCTCAACCCAGCCCTTGTTGAAGGCCGGAATGATCGTGACCGCCGGCGCTTTCTGCGATGGGTCCGGCGCGGCGATGCGCGCGGCCGTCGTCAGTATCGGAACGGCTACGCCTTTGACGGACTTCAATGCGGCCAGCGCTTTTTCCGGCGTCGCTTTCAGCGTGTTGACGCGCAGATCGACATCGGCGCGCTCAGCAAAAGCCGCCATGACCGGTCCGGCGTCGTCGCCAAAAACACGCGTCACTTGCGGCGTTAGCCATTCCGGGAAGTCGCCGAGGATGTGAGGGGCAAGCCCCTCCCCCTGATTTCCCCGGCGAAAGTCGGGGATGAGTTGTTCAAGGCTCTTGTTCTCGGCATCTGTCAACGCCCCAGGCCCGTGCGGCTCCTCCGCCGCCGCCTCGGACAGTTCGTCAACGGACAAACGCCACAGAAACCGCAACGCTCCAAGCGCAAGCGCGCGCGCGCCGTCATCGCCCATGGCGGCGGCAAGCGAGTTTTGCCGCCGCAACACATCAAGACAAAGTCCCGAAATCCACGCGCGGTCTTTCGCCCCGGCATAGCGATTGCTCCGCCCCCAGTCGGCAATCGCGGTTTTTAAGGGAACGCGGCGCGCTTCGAAATCGGAAAGAATTTCAATCGCCGCCGAAAGGCGGCCCGACAGTCTCATGGGCGCCGCTCGAAAATGAAGACTTCGTTCTTGAAGGTTTGCGTCAACTCAAAGCCCGCGGCTTTTATGGCGTCTTGCACCGCCGTCATCTCGCCGGCGCCGGCGCGTTTCTCATGCAGTTCAATCACGATCAGGCGCAGGCCGGAGAGATCAAGCTTCGGCAACAGCGCAAACTCGCCCCCCTCAATATCGCAGATAAAGACGCTCGCGCCCGTTTCGCGAAACAGATCGTTGAGGCCGATCTGGTCAACCTCGTCCGTGCGTTGCGTTTGTCCATGATCGATCACCGACGACGCCCAGAAGAGATCGGCGATGTGAAAATCGACCGGCGACCCCGCCTCCGCCGCCGCCAGCCCGTGATAAATCTTCGGCGCAGCGACGCCATTGTCGCGCCAGTTGCGTTCGATCTCCGGGATCAGGTCCCGGTTCGCCTCAATCATATGAACGTTTTCAGGGCCGACCGACTTCTGCGCAATGAGGCCGACAAAGCCGATGGCGGCGCCCGCTTCGACGATCACGTCATCGGACCGCAAAAGCCGCGGCAGTTCGCGCACTTCGAGTCCTTCGTATTTCTCCGCATAGATCGATGCGAGCACGCGGCCCCGCGCGCTTGCCGGCACGTTCAGCTTGACGCCGGCGATCGTGACCTGTTGCGGCCGCGTCGCCATGCGCCAGCCGTAGCGGATGAGGCGCGGCAATTCGTTGAGCATCGGCGCGTCAGTTCTGCGTCGGGTAGTTCGGCGCCTCGCGGGTGATGGCGACGTCATGGACGTGGCTCTCTTTCAGTCCCGCATTCGTTATCCGCACGAACTTCGCTCGTTTCTGCATTTCCGGGATCGTCGGCGCGCCCACATAGCCCATGGACGCGCGTAAACCGCCAACCAATTGATGGAGGATCGGGCCAATGGCGCCCTTGTACGGGATGCGCCCTTCAATGCCCTCCGGCACCAGTTTCATCTGTTCGGTGACGTCGGCCTGGAAGTAGCGGTCGGCTGAGCCCCGCGCCATGGCCGTGATCGAGCCCATGCCGCGATAGGATTTGTAGGAGCGCCCCTGATAGAGAAAGACTTCGCCCGGCGCCTCGTCAGTACCGGCCAGAAGCGAGCCGATCATGACGCAGTCGGCGCCGGCGGCGATGGCCTTTGCAACATCGCCGGAAAACTTCACGCCGCCATCGGCGATGACCGGCACCCCCGCCTCTTTCGCCGCGCGCGCCGCATCGATCACGGCGGTTAGTTGCGGCACACCGACGCCAGCGACGATGCGCGTCGTGCAGATGGAGCCGGGGCCGATGCCGACCTTGACCGCGTCGGCGCCGGCGTCGATCAGCGCCCGCGCCGCGTCATAGGTCGCAACATTGCCGGCGATCACTTGCGTTGCATTCGACGCCTTCTTAATGCGGTCGACCTGGGCGGAAACCGCCGTAGAGTGGCCATGGGCCGTGTCGATCACCACAACATCGACGCCGGCGTCGATCAACGCCTCGCAGCGCTCAAAGCCCTTGTCACCGACGGACGACGCCGCAGCGACCCGCAAGCGTCCCTCCGCATCTTTGGCGGCGAAGGGATAGGCCATCGCCTTTTCCATGTCCTTGACGGTGATGAGGCCGACGCATTGGTAATCGTCATCGACGACGATGACGCGCTCGATGCGGTGCTGGTGGACGAGCCGCGTCACCTCCTCCCGGCTGGCGCCGGGGCGCACCGTGACAAGATCGTCCTTCGTCATCAGTTCCCGGACTTTCTGGTTCGGATCGTCCGCAAAGCGCATATCGCGGTTGGTCAACACGCCGACCAGTTTGCCGACGCCATTGACGCCCTTTTTTTCAACGACCGGAAATCCGGAGATCTTCCGCGCGTCCATGATCGCGCGCGCTTCGGCCAGCGTCGCATCGGGCGTCAACGTCAGGGGGTTGACGACCATGCCGCTTTCAAAGCGTTTGACGCGGCGCACATGCTCGGCCTGCTCTTCCACGTCGAGATTGCGATGGAGCACGCCGATGCCGCCATGCTGGGCCATGGCGATGGCCATCTCCGCTTCCGTCACCGTGTCCATGGCCGAGGACATGACAGGGATGTTGAGCGTTACCTCGCGCGTCAGCCGCGACTTTACGTTGACCTCGCTAGGCATCACTTCCGATGGGCCCGGCTCAAGGAGCACGTCGTCAAATGTCAGCGCGTCTCGGATGTCCATAGCAGTCTTCCTTAAAACCGGGATGGGATATGAAACGGCGGCGCCTCCGCCACGCGATAGATTTCGGTAATGCGCGCCTCGTCGCTGCGGATTTTCTCCGCCGCCCGCGCCATGCGGCCGTTGCGGGCGAGCATTTCATCGGCCATGGCGACGATGCGCGTATTGGGATACGCCGTTGGCGAGGCCGCCGCAAGCGCCGCGCCGATCTCCGCTTCATCAGTATCCGGATTATGAAGGCAAGCGGCGATCAGCGCCGTCGCCGTCGAGCGGCTCATGCCCGCCCAGCAATGGACAAGCAGCGGGTTGTCCGGCGTCCAGTCTTTTAAGAACGAAATTACTGATTCAACATGATGCTCGCCGGGCGCAGGGCGGTTTTCCATATCCTCAAGGATGTCGTTGATTTCAATGCGCATATGGCGGTCGTCGCCATAGCCCGCAAAGTCGGGAAAGTCCGAGCCCGGCGACAACAGGCTCACCACGTGCGCCGGTTTCGCCTGCATATGAGCGTCATGAACATCGCGCAGCGATGAAATCCAGATCTTCACGACGCAACCTCCAACGGCGACAGGACGCCGTTCCGGTCAAACGACTGCACGATGAGTTCGCCGGGGCAGTCGACGTCCTTATCAATCGTGATCTGAACGGCGCGCGTTAGGCGTTCCCGCGGCGATGGTATGAATTCGGCGAGCGCCGCCGCCGCGCCAATCGCAATCTCCATGCCGGACCCTTGCGCCCATAGGGCGCCGCTTTCAACTTCCGTCAGGCAGAAGGAATTATCGAAATCCCAGATGCGCCCCGACTTGTCGACGAGAAGACCGCTGCCGCAATAGCGTTTGAGGCCCTCATCGGTATCGCCAATATCAAACGCGTCATAGGCGCTCTTCATAAATTTCAGAACTTCGAACGGGTGTTCCGCCGGATCCGGAAATTCGTTCCCGTGGGCGTCGAGCGCTTCAAGTTTTGGCCCCGAGCCGGTGACGCCGATCAGCCAACCGTTCATGGCTTTCCATTTGCGGTCGACCGACGGCGCGCGCAGACTGCCCAGCGTCGCGCGCCCGTTGGAGCCGACCCAGACGACGTTGTTGGCTGTGTCATTGATGGCGGCAATAATGCTCACGGGACTGCGCTCCATCCCCCCCTTGAGGGGGGATCGAAATCTTTGATTTCGAGGGGGGCCGAAAATAAGCGCTGTTGCCGCCCACCCCCACCCGAAACTGCTACGCAGTTTCGACCTCCCCTCAAGGGGGAGGTAAGAACACGCAACTCGCTGTCGATGCGCCCGAACATCACCCGCGCTCCTTAAACCCCGTCGCGACCACATACTTCTCCGCCGAATCCGACCGAGACGCTTTCGGCTTGGCGTGTTTCACCGTTGCAAAACGCTGTTTCAGCCGCGTCAGGAGATCGCCCTCGGCGCCGCCAGCGAAAACCTTGCAGACAAAGGCGCCGCCGGGCGCCAGCACGTCTTCGGCAAAGTCGAGCGCGGCTTCGGCGAGCGCGACAATGCGCAAATGGTCCGTCGCCTTGTGGCCCGTGGTCGGCGCGGCCATGTCGGAGAGAACGATATCCGCCTGCCCGCCCAGCATGTCTTTGAGAGCGTCCGGCGCCGCCTCATCGAGAAAATCCATTTCGAGGATGTCGGCGCCGGCGACCGCCGGCATGTTGAGATAATCGATGCCGACGATCTTGCCGCGGCCGCCCGTTTTCTTGACCGCAACCTGCAGCCAGCCGCCCGGCGCGCAGCCGAGATCGACGACGCGGGCGCCGGGTTTCAAAAGCGCAAATTTCTCGTCCAGTTCGCTGAGCTTGTAGGCGGCGCGGGAACGGTAGCCTTCCGCCTTCGCCTTGCGCACGTAAGGATCGTTGAGCTGGCGTTTCAGCCAGAGCGTCGAGCCATAGTCTCTTCGCTTGGCGGTCTTCACGTGAACGTTGAAATCGCGACTCGACGCTTCGCCTTTCTTGGGCGCTGCGTTTTTGCGGCCGCGCTTTTCCGGTTCCTCACCGAGCGCGGTTTTAGCAATCCTGGAGGGCGCGGCGGCGCTCGACTTTCCCGCGGATTTTGGGCCTTTGCCCTTCTGCGATGAAGAATTGCGTCGCTCCATGGGCCTTCATACCGGAGTCGGGCCGGTGCGCAAGGCGCCGATAATCAAAAAATTGCGGGCCCGCGCGTCGCGGACTAGGGTGCGCCCCTGGGCGGGTGAAAAACAGGGAAAAGGCGGGACATTCATGTCATTAATGGATCAATTGAGCGACGTTGTCGTGGGGCGAATGTCGCAACAGGCGGCGCAAAAAACCGGGCTGAACGAAGGGCTGGCGGCGCAGCTTATGCCCATGGCCATGGCGGCGCTCATGGGCGGGCTGAAAAAGAACGCCTCACAGCCGAGCGGCGCAGACGCCCTAGCCAGCGCGCTCGACCGTCATGACGGCAGCCTGCTCAACGATCTGGGCCGGCTCGGCCAGGACAGCACGCTGGCGGACGGGCAAAAGATCCTCGGTCACATTCTCGGCGGCAAGCAGGCGCAGACCGAACGGGCGCTTGCCAAAACCGCCGGCGTCGATCAGGGCCAGGTCCGACAGTTGCTGGCCATGGCCGCGCCCATGGTCCTCGCCTCCCTCGGCCGCGCCAAGCGCGAACAGGGGCTCGACGCGTCGGCGCTGGCCGGCCTTGTTACGGAAGAAAGCGTGCGCGTACAGAAAGCGGCGCCGTCGGAGCTTGGCGGTCTGATGCAGTTTCTCGATCAGGACGGAGACGGTGATTTCAAGGATGACATGCTGGAGGCGGCGGGGAAGAAACTTCTCGGCGGGCTTTTTGGCCGCAAATAGTCATAATCATCAGGAGACAGACAAATGATTTTCAAATTTGCCAAAGAAGCCGGCGAAAAATTCCGCGCAGGCGTCACCAATATCGCCGACGGCATTAAGGACCGCATCGCCGGTCACAAAACCGACGTGAAGGATCTGGACGTCAAACACGAGGGCGAACGGGTCGTTCTCAAAGGCAAGGCGAAGACACGCGCCGAGGCGGAAAAAGCCATCGTCGCCGCGGGCAACACGCCCGGCGTCGGCGAAGTTGAGTCCCACATCGATATCGAAGACGAACCGGCGCAGGCGAATTTCTACACAGTGAAATCCGGCGACACGCTGTCGAAAATCGCCAAGGAATTTTACGGCGACGCCATGAAATATCCGGTAATCTTTGAGGCCAACAAACCGATGCTGTCTGACCCGGACAAGATCTATCCCGGCCAGACGCTAAGGATTCCCACGGCGAGTTAAGGCGGCAAAGCCCGTCCTGCGCTGCGCAGAAAAGAACAATCACCCGCTCATCTCGGCAAATACTGCGATGAGCGGAGATTTTCTGTTGAGTAAATCGGCCTCAGTCGTCGCGATGTACGCGCTCGGAGCGTTCGTGACGCTCCTGCGCCTCCAGGGACATCGTGGCGATCGGGCGCGCATCCAGACGGCGCAGGGAAATCGGCTCGCCTGTTTCTTCACAGTAGCCATATTCGCCGGTTTCGATCCGGCGCAGCGCCGCGTCAATTTTTGAAATCAATTTGCGCTGGCGATCGCGCGTTCGAAGCTCCAGCGCCTTTTCCGTTTCGCTTGAGGCGCGATCGGCGATATCGGGCAGGTTCTTGTCGTCTTCCTGAAGATTATCGAGCGTGCCTTTGCTCTCCTTCAGGATATCGTCTTTCCAGCCAAGCAGTTTCTTGCGGAAGTACTCTTTCTGACGATCATTCATAAACGGTTCGTCTTCAGACGGACGATACGCGTCTAACTCGCTTACAGACATTCCTGACTCCCTATGCGTGGCGCCGCCCTTTGAACCACCCCGCGACTCGAATGCGAGGCTCTCTATAGCGACGGCGCCCCGGCCGCTCAAGCCTTTGTTTCGCCTGCGCCATCGTCACAAAACCTCAATAGAAATCAAATATTGACGATTGGTTTTTGGCGGCGTCTTAGCGGCCAAGTTTCGCCAGTTCAACGCGCGCGCGCAGCGCGATTTCGTCGTAAAGGCTGAGGAGTTTTGCATCCGCGCCCGCATGGGCGCGGAGGGCCGCCGCCTTTTCCAGCGATTCAACAGCGCGGGCGCCATGCACGCCGTCGAGCAATGCGTGCTGCAGCCGCTCAAGCTCGTCAAGCACTTGCTGCGCTGCAGCAATGGTTTTTCCGGCGCCGCTCTTGGCGCCTGTATAATCCTCGCTCTGCAACGCAATCAAGGCGCCGAGCGTCGATGTCGCTGGCGCCGCATCGGCGCGGCTAGCCGTTTCCGCCGGCGCCGATTGCGCCGCGCGAAACGCGTCGCCCGCCGGTTTGGCTTTCGACGCCCCGCCCGGCGCGCCGGTGTTTCCAATGCGCGTAATTCTGGTCATCTGGCTTGCGGTTCCATGCGGATGAAACTTTGAAGGGTCCGCATAAAGTTTTTGTTAATCACGGCAAAAGTCGCTGGGCAAAAGCTGCCGGCGCCAACGCCGAACGCGGCGTTTCGCGTGGACGACAACGGCCCAACCCCGCATGGTTCCTTGGCTTCAGGCCGGTCACGGCGTTGGCACAGGCTTCGCAAATTCATGGCCGCGTATTTTCGCGCACCCGCGCAAGACCGGAATGACCATGAATTTGAAGTCGCTTTTTATCGCCCTCGCCGCCGCTTTCGCCGCCGTCAATGCGGCGCAGGCGGAATCGCGCATCAAGGACCTCGCCAATGTGGAGGGCGTGCGCGAAAACATGCTGATCGGCTATGGCCTCGTGGTCGGCCTCGACGGCACGGGCGACCGCATCCGCAATACGCCATTCACGCGCGAAAGCCTTGTCTCCATGCTGGAGCGCATGGGCGTCAACATCCGCTCTGAAGCTCTCGATACGGATAATATCGCCGCCGTGATGGTGACGGCGAACCTGCCTGCCTTTGCGACGCAAGGCACGCACCTCGACGTCTCGGTCAGCGCCATGGGCGACGCGGAATCCCTGCGCGGCGGGGTTCTGCTGGTGACGCCGCTGCACGGCGCCGACGGCGAAGTCTACGCCGTCGCGCAAGGCTCCGTCGCCGTCAGTGGGTTCGCCGCCCGGGGCGAGGCCGCCACCGTGACCCGCGGCGTGCCGACCAATGGCCGCATCGCCAACGGCGCCGTCGTCGAGCGCGAAATCGGTTTCGATCTCGCCGCCAAGCAAACGGTTAAGCTCGCCCTGCGCAATCCGGACTTTACGACGGCGCAGCGCATCGCCGCCGCCGTCAATGCGCGTCTTGGAAGCGGCGCAGCGATGGTCGCCGATCCGGGCACCGTGCGCATCACCCGCCCGCAAGGCTTTGACGGCGACATGGTCGCGGTCTTGAGCGCGATCGAAGGGCTGCGCGTCGATCCGGACAAATCGGCGAAGGTCGTCATCGACGAAGCCTCTGGCGTCATCGTCATGGGCAGCGACGTGCGAGTGTCAACCGTCGCCATCGCGCAAGGCTCGCTCACCGTGTCGATTTCCGAGACCCCGCAGGTCAGCCAGCCGAGCCCCTTTTCCGACCGCGGACGCACGGTCGTCGTGCCGCGCACCAGCGCCGGGATCGACGAGCCGCCCGCGCAACTTTCCATTGTCGATGGCGGCGTCCGGCTTTCGCAGCTTGTCGACGGGCTCAACGCCCTCGGCGTACCGCCCCGCGACATGATCGCCATCCTGCAGGCGATCAAGGCGGCCGGCGCCCTGCAGGCGGATATCGAGGTGCTGTGATGGAACAGCTCGCCGCCATTTCCGCCGCGCCGTCAACGCTCAATCAGCACGAGACCGCCGCCATCGAGCGCAAGGCGCAGGAGTTCGAAGCGATCATGCTCGCAGAGCTTCTGAAGCCGATGTTTGAAACCGCGAAAACGCCAAGCCTCTTCGGCGGCGACGGCGCCGAGCAATCGATCTTCGGCGCCATGCTTCAGGAAAAATACGCCGAAGCCATGGCCGCGCGCGGCGGCGTTGGCATCGCCGATCAGGTGAAAGCCGCCCTCATCGATATTCAAGCGCAAGGACCATACGGGGCCTCAAACGGGGAAGGACATATCTCGTGAGCGAACACACTATTGATCCGACGGAACGCGTTCGCGCGCTGATGGAAATCACGCAATCGCTGAGCGCGATCTTTGCGAAGGAAAACAAACTGCTTGAAACGCAGCGGCCGCGAGAAATTGCGCCGCTGCAAGCGGAAAAGGCGCGCCTCGCCGCAGCCTATGCGCAGTCGATCCGCGACGTGGCGCAAAATCGCGCCGCTGTCCAAGGTGCGGACGCCGGTCTTCTGAACGAACTGCGCGACATCACTGCGTCATTCGAAGCGCGCGCCGCCCGCCAGCGCGCCCTCCTTGAAGGGGCGGCGAAAGCCGGCGAAGGCGTCGTCAAGGCGATCGCCGAAGAAGCCGCCGCGCAGGAACGCTCGCAGGCTTACGGAACAGCGGCCGCTGCGCCGAAACCGGCGCCCATCTCAATCAACGAAAACGCTTAAGGCCGCGTCGCGCCAAATCTCACATCGCCCGTATTGTTGATCGCCGATGCGACGGCACCGCTCAGCGAATAGGGCCCAAACGCCGCCGTCGCTTGCGCATCGTCATTCGACAAAAGATTGCGGGTTTTGGGTTGCATCGCTTCGTCGTCATCTGCTGACAGAGAAACCGACGTCTGCGGATTTTCCTCCTCCGCTTCCTGGCCGACCATAAATCTGTCCAGATCGGTCAGGAAGAGAACGATGACAAATTGCATGTTGTCGGCCGAGACGCCGCCGCTCAAATATTGCTGGACGCCGAAGATCACGGCGTTTTGATCTGCGACGTTGATCGCCTTCGATACGTTCGACTCCGTGTTGAAACGGTTGAGATCGTCATAGGCAAGGCCGGCGTTCGAGAAACCGGCGTAGCTTGAAACGCCTTCGCAGCCCTGGCCAACCGCCGGGTCGGCGCAACCGAACAGCGTGACCAGAAATTGACCGCCGGTCTCGGCGGTCGCCATGATTGTATAGGCTTCGTCATCGCCTTCGTCGAGGGGCGCGACGGCGATCCCCAGAGGTTCGAGAAACCCGGTAATGTCGGCGACGCTCACTTTTTCGATCATCTTCGCCGGCGCAAGCAACTGTGAATTCGAGGTCGGCTGCGCCTGGACGGCGGTCGCGCCCAGCACCGCGGCGGCGAAAGCCGCTTTCGTTTTCAACAGATTACACATGAACCCCTCAACCCACATGACGAACTGGCGACAGATGCTACCAGCTATTCACCGAGCGGGCAAAATGGCGGCCTGAAGCCGCCACGCCGTGTCCTACACATCGCCACATTTCTTGGCTATCATCGCCTCGGTAGTGGCGGGGTTGTGCAGGTGAAGATTTCGGCGCGCGGCATAGAGCTTATCAAACAGTTCGAAGGGCTGGAGCTTGAGGCGTATCAGGATATCGCCGGCGTCTGGACGATCGGATACGGACACACCGGATCCGATGTGGAGCCCGGCATGCGCATATCGGAGCGCGAAGCCGAAGCCCTGTTGCGGCGGGACCTAAAGTCCCGCGAAAACGCTGTCGAAAATTTTACAAGCGTCGATCTCAATCAGAACGAGTTCGACGCGCTGGTCAGCTTTGTCTACAATGTGGGCGCGGAAGCGTATCGCAGATCTACGGCGCGTCGTCGTCTCAACCGGAACGACCGATTGGGCGCCGCGGACGCCCTGACCTGGTGGAACAAGGCGACAGTGGGCGGCGTCCTTCGCGAAATCGCCGGGCTGACCCGTCGCCGCGCCGCCGAACGCGCCCTCTTCCTGACGCCGACCAACCCGCCAATCGTCCGTGAACCAAACAACATAAACGAAAACTCCCGCGTGACGCCGATCGAGGATACGCCGCGCCGGGACAACATCGCCGAAAGCCGAACCGTTCAGGGCGCGACCGTCGCCGGCGGCGCGGGCGTCGCCGCCTCGACCATGGGCCGCGACAGCGCCGAAGAACTCGATCAGCTTGAAACCAATATCGAAGCCGGCCGCGGCGTAACCGAAGACCCCTCGGCGCGCGAAGGCTCAACGCCGCCGCGCAGCCAGGTCGACGACGACGCCGAAACCGAAGGCGACGCCTCGGAGACAGGCGACGAACCGGCCGCCGATACGCCGGACGACGCCGCAGCGGGCGGCGAAACCGGCGATGAGGAAACGGTCGCCGCCGATGCGGGCGACGACATCGTCGCAGAGACGGATGACGGCGTCATTAGCGCCGAGGAGGATATTGAACGCGGCGAAATTGTTATGGACGCTACAATGTCCCAGCGACCGTCCAAGCACGAAGTGCACGCCGTCGAAGCACAGGTGCAGTTCGCGCTGCTCATCCTCATTGTGTTGTCGGTGCTGTTTATCATCATCGCGCGCGTCGATGACTGGCGTAACTACCGGCGCTGAACGAAGGCGCAAAGCGCCCGGCTATCGCCGCGCGCAGCGCATGAACAGTATCCGAAGCTGGCCGGACTTCAGCGCCTCATAACGCTCCGCCCACAGACGGGCGTGGTCGGCCATGGCGCGCAGCATGTCGGCGCGCAGTGTCGCATCTTCAATCGTTCTGATCGCATCGTAAGCGCGCCGCCATCCGGACCAGGCTTTTGCAACTAACGGCATGAACGCCGCCGTATCGTCGCCGGCTTCTTCGATGACAAAACCCGCGGCGCGCAAGGCATCCCGATATTCGCTTTCCGTCTTCGGCGACGCCCCCGTCCCGGCCGGAAAACACTTCGACAGGCGCGCGCCTTTTCGAACGACAGCGAAATCGGCGAACACCGCCTTCGCGCCGCTGTCCATAAACTCCGCCGCAAATTCGGCGAAAGCGGCGGGATTGGCGTCGCCGCTCAGTTGGAAGAACGAGAGAATGGCGTCCGCGTCGGACTTGTTCATCCGCCCCATGGCGCCGCCATAGGACTTCAGATTGCCGCCGGCGGCGGATTTCGACCGGGTAAACCCCTTCACTTTCCAGCGCGTGCCGTGATCGAGATCGTTGAGAGGACCGCCCGCGCCGGCGCCGAAAACAACCACGTTGGCTTTTACCGGCAGGCCCAGCATCCGCGCATAGCGCATGGTGTAGGCCGGCGAGCCCGGCTCAAGACGGCCCGCGCCCCAGATCGCTTCGGCGACGATTTCTTCGGCAGGCCGGCCTGAGGCGCCGCCGCCGATAGGCAGTCTCGCCTGAAGCGCGGCGCGCTCGGCCGCCTCGTCAAAGGCGTAGCCTTCCCACCAGGCGTGAAACCGCCGGCTCGCCAGCGCGAGCCGCGCGCTCATGCTCGGCAGTTTCGCAAATGTCGCAGTCATTCTAGAGGCCCGACGTGCAGCGATCGCAATTCCAACGGAAAATCTAGGCGCTGGATGGCTGACAAATCGTTAAATACGGCCGCTCGCGCGTAGGTCTTACCAGGGCGTTAACAGCGTTATTTCATCAACCGCCGCACCCGCCGGCGCAAAGCCGGCAGAACGTCGCTTTCAAACCATGGGTTTTTCTTCAGCCAGGCGTTATTGCGCCAGGACGGATGCGGCGTCGGGAAGAACGCCGGGGCGACATCGCGCCAGCCCCTTACAGTATCCGTCAGGCTCTTCGAAGCACGGGCCTTGAGGTGCCATTTCTGGGCATAGCCGCCGACGAGGATCGCCGTTTCAATATTTGGCAGGGCGTCCATAAGCCTTTCGCGCCAGGCCCGCGCGCATTCCCGGCGCGGCGGCAGGTCGCCGCCCTTTGCATCGTAGCCCGGGAAACAAAAGCCCATGGGAATGATGGCAAGCTTTTTCGGATCGTAGAACGCCTCGCGCGTGACGCCCATCCAGTCGCGCAAGCGGTCGCCGGACGGGTCGTTGAAAGGAACGCCGGTCTGGTGAACGAGATTGCCGGGCGCCTGGCCGAAAACGGCGATGCGGGCGCTGCGCGAGGCCTGAAGCACCGGGCGCGGGTCGTGGGGCAGCGGCGCGCGATCCGGCGCGTCAATACAGATTCGGCAGGCGCGAATCTCTTTCAGCAACGGCGCGAGCGAGCGCGACATGAAGCGCCCGGCTCTTATTTCGCCCGTTGGCCGAACAGGACTTTCTTCGCGTCCTCGTCGTCCTGCAAAGCCTTACGCTTTTCCGCGCCGAGCTGCAGTCCGCGCTCAACAGCAGGCCGCGCCAAAACCTGCTCGCGCCAGCGGTGAAAATGCGGAAACTCGTCCGGCGTGATCAGGTGTCGCTCCCAAAGCGACATCCATGGTATGATCGCCATATCCGCGATCGAATATTCGTTCCCAGCGATAAATTCGTGTGCGGACAGCCTCTTGTCGGCTACGCCATACAGACGGTGCGCCTCGTTGGCGTAACGGTCCCGCGCATATTTAATTTCTTCCGGCGCATAGTGATGGAAATGATGGAACTGGCCGAGCATCGGGCCGGCACCGCCCATCTGCCACATCAACCATTCATCGACCGTGACGCGCGCGCGCTCGTCCGTTGGATAAAACTTGCCGGTCTTGCGGCCGAGATATTGAAGGATCGCGCCGGACTCGAATACGGAGATCGGCCCGCCGTCGGGCCCGTCCGGATCGACAATCGCCGGCATCCGGTTGTTAGGCGAAATCTTGAGAAAATCCGGTTCGAACTGTTCGCCGGCCCAGATATCCACGTAGTTCACATTGTAGGGAATCCCGGCTTCTTCGAGATAAATCGCAACCTTCCAGCCATTTGGCGTCGGCCAGTAGTAAAGCTCGATTGGCTTCGACATGTCATCTTCCTTTTGCGCGTGCGACGAAGGCCATGCATATACGGGCCCGGACGCCCGCTTGCAAAGCGCGGCGGGGCCCCGGCTGGTCCGGCAAACGCAATTGTGAAAATCGATTAGCCGACTTGCGGTTTGATGCAGCCTGGCTTAATCGGCGCGCGACGCTTATCGCATATCAGGACCCAAGGTAATGCTGCCGATCCCCCGCGCCGATCTTGTCGCCAATACGCTGGAATACGAGGTTACGCCCCTCGTCAAACCGACGGGTTTTCGCGAATATGACGCGCGCTGGATTTTTGAAAAAGAAATCAACCTGCTCGGGATTCAGGCGCTGGGCGCCGGGCTCGGCACGCTGATCCGGGAAATGGGCAAGGCCCCGCGCATCGTCGTCGGCCACGACTTCCGCAGCTATTCAGCGTCGATCAAACAGGCGCTGACCGTTGGTTTGATGAGCGCCGGCGTCGAGGTCAACGATATCGGCCTCGCCCTGTCGCCGGTCGCATATTTCGCGCAATTCGATCTCGATATCCCTTGCGTCGCCATGGTGACGGCGAGCCACAATGAAAATGGCTGGACCGGCGTCAAAATGGGCGCGGCGCGACCGCTGACCTTCGGTCCCGATGAAATGGGGCGCCTCAAGGACATCGTCCTTAAGGGCGAATACAAGTCGCACGCCGGCGGCGCCTATCATTACGTTTCGGGTATGCGCGAGCGCTACATCGCCGATATCGTCGACGGCGTTTCGTTCACGCGAAAGATGAAGGTGATCGCCGCCTGCGGCAACGGCACGGCCGGCGCCTATGCGCCGGAAGCACTGTCGCGCCTCGGTCTCGACGTTGTGCCCATGGACGCCGCTCTCGACCATACTTTTCCGCGATACAATCCGAACCCCGAAGACATGGAAATGCTGCACGCGATGCAGGAAGCCGTGCGCGAGCATGGCGCGGACGTGGCGCTCGGCTTTGACGGCGACGGCGACCGCTGCGGCGTCGTCGACGATGAAGGCGAGGAAATCTTCGCCGACAAGATCGGCGTGATGATCGCCCGCGACCTCTCCGCGCTTCATGAAAACGCGCAATTTGTCGTCGACGTGAAATCAACGGGCCTGTTCATGACGGACCCGGTTCTTATCGAGAACGGCGCCGAGACCGTTTACTGGAAAACCGGCCACTCCTACATCAAACGCAAAAGCCATGAACTGGGCGCGCTGGCCGGGTTTGAAAAATCCGGGCATTTCTTTTTTAACAAACCCATCGGGCGCGGTTATGACGACGGCTTGGTCGCGGCGATTGCGCTCTTGCAGATGCTCGACCGCAATCCGGACAAAAAACTTTCCGACCTCAGAAAAGCGTTGCCGAAAACCTGGCAGTCGCCGACCATGTCGCCTCTCTGCGCCGACGAAAAAAAATACGGCGTCGTGGAAAAAGTCGTGGCGGCGCTTTCCAGCCGCAAGGAAATCATCGGCCAGCCGGTGCGCGACGTTGTCACCGTCAACGGCGTGCGCATCACCGCCAAGGACGGCACCTGGGGCCTCGTCCGCGCCTCGTCGAACAAGCCTGAACTCGTCGTCGTGGTCGAGAGCCCGGTTTCGGAAGAAAACATGAAGGCGATGTTCGCCGAACTTGACGCCGAGCTGCGAAAGCACGGCGACGTCGGAGACTATAACCAGAAAATATAGGGCGCCGCGCTGTCATTTCCCGTCGCGCCGGGCTTGCGGCTCACCTAAACTGCCGCGAGCAGACTTCCGGAGACGTTCGCCCATGTTTTACGCAGCGCTCGCCGTCGGCGCGCCCGCCGTCGCAGTCGCCGGGGCCGCGGCCGCCGCTGTTACGCGGTTTCATCTGTCTGGTGAAGATCTGTCGAAATATGACGATGCCGAGTTTCCCGTCGCCTTCCGCCCGCACCCCGATTCGGAAGGACTGCGCAACGTTCACGACTATCTCATCGAGAATTTTATCAAACCTGCAGCAGCTTCCGGAACGGCGAAAGAAAAACTCGCCGCCAAACGCAAGCGGTTCGATCAGGTCGGCCTGACGCGCGAATTCGATTGCGAATTCCGCGACGACATTGCGCGCGCCGGGAAAATAAAAGTCGCCGGCGAATGGACGCTGCCAAAAGACTGCGACCCGTCGCGGCGCATTCTGTACCTCCATGGCGGCGCGCACACCGTTGGCAGCGCCCTCAGCCATCGACCGATCATCACCAATATGGCCAACCGCACGGGCTGCGCCGTCTTTGCGCCGAACTACCGGTTGCTGCCGGAGAACCCGCGCATGGCCGGCGTCGCCGATTGCCGCGCCGCCTATGAATGGATCTGCAAAAACGGGCCCGACGGAGGCGGGAAAGCGAACAGCGTCGCGGTCGGCGGCGATTCCGCCGGGGGCAATCAGGCGCTTTCGTTGATCAACTGGGTCCGCGATGAAAAAAAGCGCGCGGCCGATGCGGTGTTCGTGATCTCGCCGGCGACCGATTCAACCTTTACGAGCCCGAGCCTGCGCGAAAACTACAAAACCGACATCATGCTGCAGCCGCTGGCGGAGCCCATTCAAAAAATGCCTCATGCGCTGCTTTTATGGGCGATGTGGCGCGGCAACCGAATTTCGCCGGCGAACCCGGCTGTGTCGCCGATTTTTGCGGACCTCTCGGGCCTGCCGCCGACGCTCATTCATGTGAGCGCCGCGGAGATGCTGCTCGACGATTCCCGGCGCTATGCGGCGAAGCGCGCGGCCCACGGATCGCCGGCGGACATACAGATCTGGGAGAACATGCCCCATGTCTGGCACGCCTTCGACCGCATGCTGCCGGAAGCGCATGAAGCCATGGACGAAATCGCCGCTTTCCTGCGCGAGCACGGCGCGGCCGCGCGGTAGGGTTGCTTGCGCGGTTGAACGGGGTGCCTCCAACACAACCATAACCCAGTATTCTTTCACGAATCCCGCATTCAGTGCGTAGTTATGCACGCCCCCGGCGGCGGCCGCATGATCACGTTCGCGTCGACATGCGGTTGATTTCACACGGCGCCGGGCTCTCCATCTTGAAGCCAGCGCGAACCACGGGAAAGACTCTTGCGGCGACAGGCCGGGGCTTT
Source organism: Hyphococcus sp. (assembly GCA_028284345.1). Classification (GTDB taxonomy): domain Bacteria; phylum Pseudomonadota; class Alphaproteobacteria; order Caulobacterales; family Parvularculaceae; genus Hyphococcus. Next base: position 305,546 of record JANQRY010000010.1, read on the forward strand.
TTGGCGCCCGATCCAGGCTCTTTGACATCGTGAATCTTTGAGGGACGCTCCTCTTACGGATCGGCGCGCTAAAACCGCACCAGCGCAGACCCCCAGGCGAGACCGCCGCCGAGGGCGGCGAAGACGAGAAGCTGCCCGCGCTTGATGCGGCCGTCTCTTATGCCGACGTCAAGGGCAAGCGGGATCGAGGCCGACGACGTGTTGGCGTGCTTATCGATCGTGACGATGATTTTCTCGTCGGCGAGTTCCAGTTTTTTCGCGCAGGACTGAATGATGCGGATATTGGCCTGATGCGGCACGAACCAGTCGATTTCATGTCGCGACACCTTGGCCCGTTCGGTCACTTCAAAGACGGCGCCCGCAATCTCCTCCACCGCATTGCGGAACACTTCCTTGCCGTTCATTTTGACGAGACCGACCGTACCCGTGGTCGACGGCCCGCCATCGGCGTAAAGATGCGGCGCAAGCCGTCCGTCAGCGGCAAGATAGGTGGCGAGAACGCCGCGGGGGCGCCGCGCCACAGCGGGCTTCTCGCCGCTCAACACGACCGCGCCGGCGCCGTCGCCAAAGAGCACGCAGGTTGACCGGTCCGTCCAGTCGAGAAAACAGGACAGTTTTTCCGCGCCGATCACCAGAGCGTGCTTAATCTGTCCGGTCGAGATGAAATTGGTCGCGATGTTCATCGCATAGATAAAGCCGGCGCAGGCGGCCGAAACATCGAACGCAACGCCGGGGGGACAACCGAGTTTTTCCTGCACGTAAACGGCCGTCGACGGAAAGGTTTTATCGGGCGTCACGGTCGCAACGATAATGAGGCCGATATCGGCGGGCTTGAGGCCCGCGTCGTTGAGCGCGGACCAAGCCGCCTCCCGCGCCAGATCGGAGGTCGCCTGCCCGTCGGCCGCGAGATGGCGCTGTCCGATGCCGCTGCGCGACCGGATCCATTCGTCAGAGGTGTCGACGGTTTTGGCGAGTTCCGCGTTTGTCAGAACCCGTTCCGGCAGATAGCTCCCCACGCCGGATAGGATGGTTTCGATCTCACTCATATTCGCCCGCGCTGCAACTGCGAAGACGGTAACAGCAACCACGGCCAAATGATACCGGTTGGCGATTAGAATCCCCCGCGGACGAACGCCGCCGTGAGGATTTCAGTTATGTAAAGATATCGGCCGCCAGCGACGCCGCAGCGACGAGGACATAGATCGCAAATATGCGCGACAGAAGCGCCGCATTTAACCGATGCGCCAGCCGCGCGCCGGCCGGCGCCGTCACGCCGGCGGTCAACGCAACGGCGGCGAAAGCCGGCGCATTCACAAAGCCAAGGGACGCCGGCGGCAGGCCCGGCGCGCCCCAGCCGGACAGGATAAATCCGGCGACGCCGGGAACGGCGACGGCGAGACCGAAGCCGGCCGACGTTGCGATGGCCTGATGCATCGGCCGGCCGGCAAGCGTCATCACCATGACGCCCACAGCGCCGCCGCCGAGCCCCATCAACGCCGAAAAAACGCCGGCGCCAGCACCGACCGGTATTTTCAGATACGCCGCGTGAAGATCAATATCGCTCGGCGCCTTGTCGGGTTTCACAAAAAGGCGACGAATGGCGATGTAGAAAGCGCCGACGACGAAGACCGCGGCCAGCGCCTCGACAGGAACCCAGCGCGCGACAGCGCCGCCCATGGCGGCGCCGGCGGCAATCCAGGGGCCCCACCCGACCAGGATGGCGCGATCCACATGACCGGCGCGATGATGCTCCGACAGGGAGCGAACCGACGTCACCAGAATGACAGCCAGCGACGTGCCGATGGCGGTTTTAAGGCTCGGATCTTCGCCGACATTGAGCGCATGAAACACGGCGTAAAGAACCGGCACGGTGATGATCCCGCCGCCAATGCCGAAAAGGCCGGCGGCGAAACCGGTGACGCAGCCGGCCGCCAGCATGCCGGCGAGCAGCCATCCGTATTCTGATACTAACTCTGGCATCATACCGCTTGCGCCGGCATCTGCGCAGCGCGCATTTCATCAAGGGCGCGGTCGAGAATATCGCCGCGGGCCGACGGCGCGCTTTCGGACAAAAACCGCCGCCAAACCCGCGCGCCCGGCGCGCCGTGATAGAGGCCCAGCATGTGCCGCGTGATCGAATGGGGTCGGACGCCGCGCTCGAACGCATCCTTGACGTAGCCGGACATGGCCGCGATCACCGTCTCACGCGTAACGCTGGCTGGCGCGTCGCCAAAAATCATCTCATCGACGTCCGCCAGCAGGAAAGGCGCGCCATAGGCGCTCCGCCCCAGCATCACGCCGTCAACATCATGCAAGTGCGTTGCAGCCTCCGCCAACGTTTCAACGCCGCCATTGAGCACAATCGTCAGATCGGGGCGACGCTCTTTCAGCTTTCGAATAAGGCCATAGTCAAGCGGCGGGATGGTTCGATTTTCTTTGGGCGAGAGCCCCTCAAGCCAGGCCTTGCGAGCATGGACGATAAATATGCGGCAACCGGCTTCGGCGCAGGCGTCGACCAAGGCCGGCAAGGCTTCCTCCGAATCCTGATCATCAACGCCAATGCGGCATTTGACGGTCACCGGAATATTGACGGCGTCATTCATCGCCGCAACGCAATCGGCGACCAGCGCCGGCGCTTTCATCAGGCAGGCGCCGAAAGCGCCAGACTGCACCCGGTCGGACGGGCACCCGACATTCAGGTTGATTTCGTCATACCCGGCCTTAGCGCCGATACGCGCCGCCGCCGCGAGTTTCCCAGGGTCGCTCCCGCCAACCTGCAAGGCGACGGGATGCTCGCTGCCATGAAAGCCAAGCAGATGGGCGCGGTCTCCATGAACAATCGCCTCGGCGGTGATCATTTCCGTATAAAGCCGCGCACGCTTCGTCATCAGCCGGTGAAAATACCGACAATGCCGATCGGTGCCGTCCATCATTGGGGCAACGCAGAAACGATGAGAATGATTGTTTTTCATTGTTTTATTTCGATCGACGGATCAGTCGAAGGGATATGACTTTACCCGCGCAATGATATCAAAAGCTACAGCGTTACACTCTTTCGTGCTACATGCACGGCGCGCTCAAAAGATCATTTCCAGGCAATCCATACCTCGTAGCGGTTCCTCGCAAAGTAAACGCAACGTCGAAATCATATCGCACTGCATCTTGCGCTTATGGACTTTGCGCCGCACGTTGCTTGCGCCTACGGATTGAATTGTCGTAGTTCACGAATCACAGCCGCCGCAACTCTGGAACGCTCCCGGTGAACGTGTTCCGGGTCAGAAAACAGTGCGTGTAGCCGCTTCTGGGATTCCATATAGGCGCGCGCAAAGTCCCGGTCTGGAACAAACGAATCGATCCGTTGCACCGCTTCCTCGATAGAAGCGCCGTAGAGGTTGATGAACCCGCCTTCAGGCAAGAGATCGTGCACGCGATGTTTCGGCGAGGCATAGTAGAGCGGAACCGCCAGAGCGGCGAACGCATCAAGAATTTTCTCAGTAATATACTGATGCTGATGCGTATTTTCCAAGCCGGAGAGAATCAATACGCGGCGATCAACGGCGATAAGTTTATCCAAATGCCAGTCGGGCAAGCGCTGGCGCATCTTTTGATCCGACCACCCCTTGCCGACACGGACGGCCGCGCCGTCTGAAACATTCTGGGCCAGTCGCGTGCGATAGACACTTAGGCCATAAACATCGCGATCCGGCAGATGGTAGTCATATTTTTCGTTGTCGCGTTTCTCGGCGAAAAACGCCGCACGCGTCAGATTCCCGTTCCAGTGGTGAAGAAGTTCATCAACCGTCAAGGCGCTGTTGCGCCGAAAACAGTTGGCGTACCGCACCAGGAAATGGTTATTTGTCGTCACGAAATATGGAATCTTATCAAAATTAAAGATCGGCGAATTGAAATGGTTGACGATCTTGTAGCGCAACTCCCCCGCTCGTTCTCTAAAGTGATTGACTTTCTCGCTATATTTTTCACTCCACAAGGTATCCCAAAGCGGCTCTTCGGAGAGAATGAGAAAGTGCGTCTGAGGCCGCTCCTTTGCGTGATTTGAGAGCAAATCGAGGTCGCCGCGAAAGTCCCGGTCGAAACCAGAAACAATGAAATCAGCTTTCTTCTGATCAGTTGTGATCGCAATATTCGCCTCAAAATACGGTCGATAGGCGTCGTATGACAGCGGCGTACGGTGGGAATGCTTGCCGAATAGTGAAACTTTGACTTTGGATTTCCAATGATTGGCCGCTGGTGCAATTTGAGCCGACGCTTCCAGTACCGCGTCCTGCGCCAATCGAAAGCGCTGGGCGGCCATACTCAAACCTCGTTCATGCAGGGCAAGCGCACACATGGAACGAACATCATTGTCTGTGTTAATCAGATCATTAAATGACTTCTCGTTTAGCAGGAGCCGTGTTGTGCATATATCCAGAAAATGATCGTAGTCGGCGCTGCTAACCGTTTCGTTGTCATTCAGTAGTCTGGCAATTGACTGGATCTCGGAATATCGAAGGTGGCTTTTGGCTTTCGCGCTATAGAATAGTTTTTGAATGTCGTAGATGAACGTGTCCGGGCCATAGAGCAGCCAGAGCTGCTTCAAAAGCTTTCGCTTCTGCCGAATAAGGTTTTTATCTTTTGCAATTTCCTCAAGCCGATCAGGCAGCGCGCGAACCGCGTCAGGCGTTTCCTTGCAAAAAACGGCCGCAGCGCGCCACAATTCGGGATCACCGGGAGGCGCATAGGTGTCCGCGAGAACTACCGGGATCGCGCCCATGCCAATCGCTTCCCAAAGCCGGATTGAGTTTGGCCCGCTACCGGAAGGACAAAGGGCGAAAACGCTATCCTTCATCACCTGCGAAAATTGCAGACTGGCCTGATCGTCAATGAGCTGTTCACCCTCAGCCGCCCGTTTTCTTATTTGATGCTCATAAACAACTTTATTGTAGTGCCACGTATCGCGACCAAGCACGAGGCCGCGCCCGTCATCAGGCAGATACTCCAATATCCAATCGCGCACCTTCGTAAGGTACCATTCATTGGATTTCGCCCCAATAAATGAATACAAGTACTTTCTGTCTTCGTCCTTATTCCACTCATCCGAGGTCGTCACTTGCACTGGATACAGAGGAAAAGGATGTATTTGAATCTTTCGGCCATCCCGAACAAACGGCTGATCTTTGATCGCATGGGACCAGTATATATCAGTGACGCCCGCCTCAAAGAAGAGTTGCCTATACTGCAATGTTAAAATGTGTTGGCTTACAGTAACGATTCTGGCGGGCCGTTTCTCGGGCAGATTTAGAGATAGTAATTTACCGAGCAACTCAGGTCCGTCATCGCTGTTATTATTCAGTCTATCAATTAACGTCGCCCACGGGAATCCGACGTAGTAAATGTCGTCAACGATCGGCAGAAGTTTTATGGCTTTTTTGAATGCATGCTTTTCGGTGATAGCGGGAAATTGCCAGTGATCATCATAGCCGACTATATTGTCGACGGCGACAATGTTTGGGTCAGGGACCGCCCCTCCTGCTCGGATTGGGCCGTCGGCGGACGTATTTGATAAATGCTGCGAGATTTGTTTATGGGCGAACTCAATGATCTTTTTCTGCCGGCTCCACGCTGAATCATTGGCCGCTTTGCCCGTCGACGTACTGTCAAAGCCAAATATCAGACCGCGTCGATATTCATAGTGGTTTTCCAGCGATCGGACTTTCTCTGATACTTTGCCAGTGGCCAAATCAAAATGAATAACGTTTTGATCAAGTTTGGCGCGGTCCAGCGCACCCAATTTCTTACGCCGTTCAAGAGGGGGGACGACTGAATCCATTTCCAGCTGATAAGTCTTTCTATCGCGATCGCTCAGCTGATCTTTATGCTGTCGAAAATACCCCATGGGAAAACGCGCCTGATAAAACGCTTCGTGGCCTGCAAACTGACGCCACAGGTTCCAATCTCCTGCAAGTTTGAATTTACCGAAGCTGGCGTCGGGCTTGATCCGGCGCCACAGCGCGTTGCGAAAGAAAGTGCCTTCCTGCTGAAGAAATTCCCAGTGCACGCCATCACATAAACCTTGTCGTAAAATCTCGGCGTTAACCGGTCTGTTGGATTCAGCAACAACAATGTCGTTCCTTATAATCGCGCTCTTCCCACCGATCCAATTGACGTGCGCGAGTTCCTGGTCAATTTTGCTTAAAAGCGAGCCGGCACCGTATGCGAGAATGTCGTCGGCGTTGATCCAACCCATCCAATCGTCAGGATTTATGTTAAACCGTCCGAAACCCTTGGCAATGCCGTCATACATGCTTCGATCGGGCTGAGACTCAAACGAAAAATGGACTTTCCCGCATAGCACGGGGAAGAGTTCGTTTTTTATTCGACTTTCCCACAAAGAGAGAATTTCAAGCGTGCCGTCATCAGAGCCGCCATCCTGTACGTGATGAAATATCTCAAAGTCGCCGGCTTGCCCTAGAACGCTAACGATCGTCCGTTCAATGGTGTCACCGGCGTTCAGGCACGGCGTAACTATGAATATCCGCGTAGTAGCCATTTCAGCGACTTTTTGTCCCCCACCGTAAATACAATGCCAAGCGTTGCGTCACACGCATACAATACGCAGGACGGGCGATATAATCCGGTTCGACGGGAAAAAACGCTTGACGATCAGAAAAGCCGCGAGCCTTCATTGAATGAGTGTTCGGGATCTTAGCCATGTTGCCGTCCAACATCGCTGTTCGCGGTCGCGGGGCGTAGCATTCGCGTTGAGCCTGGCAAATCCCGATTGGCTCGCAGCATCTTTGAAGCGTTCCATATGAGAGTTACATCGCGCGCAAGGCGTCGGTATTGTTGCATGGGACATACTGACTAATCGCCGCTACGAGCCATATTGGCGCTTACCCCGCGCCCTGAGACTGTGGCGTCGGCAGGCCTTCCTCCGTCCCAAAACGCAAATAATGCACCAGCGGATTCATGCCGGCTTCCTGTACATCCGGATAGGTCTGAAAATACACCGTCGTGGAGAATTCCGGCCCCGGCGAGCGCCCCTCGCGTCCCCCATAACGTACGAAGTGTTCGACCGGATCCAGATTAGACGAACGGATGTCCGGGTTTTGCTCAAGATACCATTCACTGTTGAATAGCGAAGATGCACGCACCAATTCGATCTGTTCACGCATATTATCTTTCTTGATGAGACGCGCCGCCTTCTTCAACCCTCTTATTGGTTTGGTGATCCGCCACGAAAGACTTCTGTGGACTGCACTCAATTGGCCGGCCGCGGCCTTTGCTCGCGCATCAGTCTTCTTAATCTGGCTCTTCAAATGCGTATTCTCCGAGCGTGCGGAAGCCAGGGACGTTTCCAGCTTCGCCAATTTGACGTCTAATTTCATTGCCTTGATGCAGTATCCCTCCGTCGCATCAAGAACATTCTCGACCTGCGAAACGAGTTTGCGATTTCTTTCCTCCGCCGCTGCGAGCGCCGCCTCAAGCGCGCTGGACTTTTGGCCATTCTTCACCAGCAAGGCCCGCTCTTCCAATACTGCGGGGGCAAGATCGCTCAATATCGCGGGCCTGCCGTTTCGGGATAAATCGCTTGAGCGATCCAAGTCGTTCTGCAGCGTCGCTAAATCTTCGTCACGCTCCATGGCGTGCTGCGCCATATACAAAAGAATTTCCGATGGCTTAAATTCCTTTACGGCGAAATGTTCCGGCGCTGGCGGCGAATCAAGGCGACAGGCCTCGGACAGCAATGAATAAAACGCCTGTGGCGCCTCGAACACCGCCAACGCCTCCGCCGCGATTGAACGATTATCGTGGTCGCGCAGAAACGCCAGCAGCTTTTCCGTTTGATCGCGCCATTCGCGTAGTGCCGTTTGAAGCGCCTCCCCAGAGGACATTCGAGAAGATGCGTGATCCCTGCAAGCGGCGTAGAAAAAAAGAATAGTGATGTCGTTGTCTGAAAGCAGTTCCTCAACATCCGGCCATGAACTGTCGGGAGCGAAAGTAATAAATGGCTCTGCTTGAGCCGGCTCGGCGCGCGGCGAGCCGGGGTTTTCGCCGGCACTTTGTGCGCCTTCGCCGGCGTTGTCTCGCGCACCGGGGTCAGCGAGCCCGAATCGCTGATTCACGTCTGCGACAAACGCTGCGAGGTCGCGCCGCAAATAGTTCTGCAGAGCCACTGCGATAAAACGCATCGTTATCCGTCTCGCTATCCGGGCTTTGCCGCGCCGGCCCGCGCCCCCGGATATCCTCTTATTTCAGTATATTCGGACTTGCAATTGGCTGTTAATGAATTATGGCTCTGCGTCAAGAGCGCCCGCCTTTTCAGCCAAAACCGGCGCGTCATCGCAAAGTGATTTCCCGGAGGGAGTTAGCCGAGATGCGCCATCCCACAAAGTCTCACGCAATCGCAAAATTGAAGCAGATGGGGGCGCCCGTCGGCGCCGTGCTCGATGTCGGCGTTTTAAGCACAACGCACGAATTGCTCGTCGGATATGCGGACAGACATCAGGTCCTGATGGAGCCGATTGTCGAGTTTGAAGATCGAATTCGAAAGAAATACACCGACGCAAACGTCTCCCACGAATTGGTGCAGGTCGCCGTCTCCAATCGGAACGGAACTGTACCAATGAAGACCATGTCGGTGCGGGAGGGGACAGAAATTACCCATGCGCGGATGACGGACGAGACGTCAGATGAAAGCAACATCCGGATTGTGCCGACCCAAACCCTCGACAGCATCGTGCAGGAGCGGAAGCTGAAGAAGCCATTTTTCCTTAAAATTGATGTTGACGGCGCAGAACTGGATGTCCTTGAGGGGGCGAAAGAAACGCTTCCAGACTGCAGTGTCGTCTGTATCGAAACAGGAATATCCACGCTGTTCGAACGTGGCAACATTATCCATAAGTCAGGGTTTCAACTCTTCGATATTGTCGATATCTGCTATTATAATGACCGGTTCATTCAGGCTGACCTCATATTTTTAAATCATAAGACCATCAAGGAGTGCGGGCTTGAGGTCTACAAGCATGGATTCGATATCAATAAGTGGCAACCATATAATCCATTCGCCAAATGAAATTTGAATATCGAAGTGGTTTTTTTCACATCTTCGTTGCGATGTATCTAGAACTTAGAGAATACCCGGCTGAAAAAGATCGTCGTCGATCTCGAATTGGACAAGCTGATGCTGAAAGAGACGCTCGATTACCAAAAACCCAAGGCCTGACTGCCGCCGATCTCCGTCAGGCCGTCATTCGGGTCCGTCAAAAGCTGGATACGTCAGAACGGCGGCCCGCAGACTGTGTTTAGGGGATGTTCTCGTCACTGGACCGCGGAAGGCGGTGTGGAGTCCTTGGCCCGCAAGACATGCGCCCGATGTATAACCTAGGTACACGTTGTACGCTTCGAAAGATCTATCCACTCAAGAGGGTACTAAATGCTGGGTAAATGGCCTTAATCGACACTAGAAGAGCTTTACGGTAAAATACAACTTTCGAACACGACCAGACGCATCTTAAGCTCAATACATTGGCAGGATAAAGTCGCGCTGAGGCGCCCGCCTATTTAAAGGAAAAGAACCTGCCGCCGCCTCAATCAAGAACCGATATTTCTCGGTCGGTTGCATGATGCGCACGACGAAAGTCGTCGGTCTCGACGGCAACCGCTTTGGGTGTAGGGTTGGACAAGCAAAAAACGAGTACAGCATACACCGGCAAACTCCGACAGCCCGATTAGTGCGTATACGCTTGGCCACAGTCATTTATATATATAGTCGTTTGGGGACTAATTCGCCGCAGGCGCCTTCGGCGAAGTCTTTCCTAAAGTACGCCGCTGAATCAGACGAACTGCAAGCGAGACGACACCATACCCAATTAAGGTCGCAATTGAAAAGAATACGTAACCTTTTGCAAGCGACGTCGGCGACCAAGAAACTTCCGCAATAAGGGCCATACCGCCGCCAAGCGACAGGATAAGCGTAAGCGGGATCAAGTCCAAATGCGAGGCGTAGTCGATGGCTATAGCAAGCCGGAGGGTGCACATCGCCACAATTGCGAGAAGCCCCAACAGCATAACATCGCCGTTACACGACGCGATACCATAGGAGCTTGAGCATAATGGCTCCGATAATAAAAAAATCATTAGAGCGCCAGCGCTTGAAATGCCAACGGTCAGAAAAACGCCGCGAAGGATCAACATGCGTGTCGGCCTGGCGCTTGCCCGTTCGCCGACGATCAACGGGAACAGAAGCTGAATAAGCGGAAGCGTTAAAACAAGCATTCCCTTAGGCAACACCGCTGACGCTGAATAGACTGACAGTTGCTCAGGCGCAAGCACAACATAAGCGAGCAAAACATCCGCATTGGCAACGACCATGAACAGCAGGAAACCAACGCTTAGCTTTAGAAAACTGCTTATGCGTATCATAGAAAGTAAATCGCTATCGCCGCCGCGCTCCTTCGCCCAGGGATGAAAAAACCGGGAACCAACCATTCGCCATGGCTTGAACAGCACGACGATCGGCGCAAGCGTCGCCAATCCTATGCCAACTAATCCACCCCACACATTATTGAGCATATAGATGCCTAGCGCGCCGCCAATGAACCGACTCGTCATCCATCCAAGCGTGAATATTCCTAGCGAAAAAAACCTACCATTGCTTTGAAGGGATATTCTTCCAACCTCGGCGCAATAAGAAATGTACACGACGAATGCAATGGCGCAGGCGACGAGAACCGAAAACCCAGCGCCCAACCCCCAAGCGAGAGATGACGCCGAAATCAATGTAAGCGCGGCCACGGCGCCCCATGACGAGATGAGCCTGAATACTTTTTCGGCCGACTCCGTTGCGCGATCCATGCCGTGCTCTGCGCCGACTGTTGTGATTGCGCGGGTAAAGAACATATTCATGATTGTGGCTGGCGCAAAAGCGACATTAATGATCGTAATCGCAGTGTAATAAATCCCGAAATCCTCTGCGCTGAGCGTTTTCGATGCGAGATAAGACAGGCCGAGATTCAGCAACGCAGCGGGGCCGGTAATCGCCAGCAAAGCCACCCCTCGCCTAACGACCGAAGCGTTGAGGCTTGATGACCAAAGGATCGGCATCTTCAGGAAATCATGAAACTGCATATGCCCGGCGCCTCGTGATCAGCCTGAAGTTCTAGACAGCGGCTAAGGCGTACAGTAATGAGTCGAGCCTGCCAAGCATTTGAGGTTGTTGAAGCCATAACATATCAAATCGCAGCTTTAGTTTTCGTAAGCGGACCAAATGAAGAAAGACCTGTACGACAATATTAGGTGGCCGTCGCCGGCGGGAACATCGTCTGAACCGAAGTGGACGGGCTGCGGCTTTGATGTCGACGGCGATCTGCATGATGTTCTCGTTACCGAACTTGGCGATTCAGGCTGGAGCGACGATCTCGGCGATCTGTTGAATATGGAAGTTGCGCCGGACCGGCCTCTGGGCCTTGCATCCCGACATCACGCGCTCAACGCATTGGAGCAAGCCGGAAGCGCCGGGCCCGGCAAGGTTGTGCTAGAAATCGGCTCCGCCAACGGATACATGCTAAAGGATATTTCCGACCGGTTCCCAGGCACCGCCGTCATCGGATCAGACTATGCGGCGGCGCCATTGGATGTGCTCGCAAAGCGCTTCCAGGAAATACCGCTTATTCAACTAGACGTCGTCAAATCCAAGCTTCCGAATAATTTCTGCGACGCCATCGTCATGCTCAACGTTCTAGAACATATCGAGGATGATTGCGGCGCGCTTCAACAGATCTGTCGCATGCTGAAACCCGGCGGGCTTTTCGTGATCGAGGTGCCCGCAAGCCCCAGTCTATATGACGACTTTGATAGACTTGTAGGTCATTTTCGACGATACAAGATGGGCGATTTGGTTAGCAAGCTTGAGGATTCAGGGTTCGTAATCGAACAAAAGTCGCACCTTGGGTTTTTCGCTTTTCCCGCTTTGTGGGCGCTGATTCAGGCAAAGAAAGCGACAAAGGGCGCGGGCGACCTTTCGGCAGACGAGGTCCTGAAATCTCGGATCCGGGTTGGCCGTCGCAATCGCGCTCAGGAGATTGTGTTTTCGCTTGAAACTGCGCTGCGCCCATACGTGCCAATGCCGTTTGGCGTCCGATGTATCATTTCTGCGCGGGCTGAAGCTTGTAACTCCCCGCTCGTCTAAGGCTTCACGGCCAGCTGTTCGAAATGAACCAGCGCCGACGCATTTATTGAAAAAGACTACTTCTTTTTATCGTCGTCCAGATCCGAAACGATTAAGACATCGTAGAGTGGTTTTTTCTCGAAGTCTGTCGTTTCGCCTTTAGGAGACAGCTTCGTTTTAAATTGCTTGTAGCTGAATTCATCATAACTTCGGGTCAGCCGATGCCTGCCTGACACCTTAAAGTAGATAATCTTGTTCGGGTCTACTTTCGTGTGCCTGGCCCAAGGACGGCGTCTGACGTACAAATCTCCCTCCCGTACTTCGCCATAGGAAGCATTGAGTTGCGGCACAAAAAGCGTTGTGGGCGGACTTTTCCAGTTCTCTGGAAAATGGAAAATGTTTGCCGCAGTGACGGTGGTCGCCCATGACATCGTGAAGACGTACCGTCGGTTGGGCGGATACTTATACCCAACGATGACCGTTGTGCCGTCCCGCCAGTCATCGACTTGGTTTACGATTTGGGTCCAGATGATCTTTTGATTTCGCCAAGAGAGAATAACCTGCGACTGCACGACGCCCTGGAATCCGCTGAGAAGCGCCAGATATCCAGCGACAATTGGCCAAACTACATAGTCGAGGTTTGCGCGAAATTTCTTCGTCAATAACGCAAACGCCCAGACAATTGCAGCAAATGTCCAAGATGCGCCAATCGTTGCGGCAGTATGTACCGAAGTCGTTCTTCCAAATTGTGTCGTCGGCGGGAAGCGGTGATCCGATACCGCCATGGCGTAGGCAACAATCCACGCCGCAACGCCGACGAGAAACAGCAAAACCACGTTTTTCTCGCAAAAGAGCTGATCAACGATGCTCCGCCGCGGCAAACGCGCCTCTGCAGGGGCCTGAGTGTCGGCGGCCGCAGACCGGTCCGGGAGGCGCCACATAATCCGAAGACCGAGATAGCAGCTGACCGCCACGAAAACGACAATAATCAAATGCCAGGGCTCGAACTCATCGAAAAAAACACCCGGCATAATCCAATATGCTTTGAGGCTCGTCCATGGACCGACCCAAAGTGCGGTGAACACGCGATCAAATCGATCCGCCCACGTTAAATCCGTTATTTCGCTTAGATGACCCTTTGCCTTCGTATTAACACGCACCCAAACGACCGTGGCCAGAACAACGCCTGATACGACGGCGTGACTCGCCACTCGGATGACCTTTGATCGGAAGTCTTCAAGGACGAAGAACGGAGCAAGTAAAAACGGAAGAAAACCAAACTCATATGTTATCAGGGCGAGGACCGAGCACAGATAGGCGAGGATATAGCGGCGGTGTACGTAGCAGAGAATTCCGGCGAGCGCGAAGGTGAGCGTAGGTTGAACGGCGAACCCTCGAACGATCGTTATCTTGAGCGCGTCGGCAGGAAACAGAACAAACATGATGCCAGCGGCAAGAGCGATCGCCGGCGGCGCAATCCTTTCCGTCACCTTGTAGGTCAGGAATGCATTGGTCACAAAAACCAGCATTCCCGCCATGTAAAGGCCATCTAACCCGCCGATATTGAAGCCAGCCATAAACCCGCCGCGCAAAAACGCCAACCCAAGCGGGCGCCCGCCGCCGCCTGAAGAAAAAAGACTAATGACGTAGTCGAGCATTTCGCCGGGCGTGTACGCCCAGAACCGCGCCTGGTTGATGTCGTCTTCATAGAGACCGAACAAAGTAAAACGGAGATAGCAGCAAACAAAGGTCAGAACCCAGAGAAAAATCGCGACCTTGGCGGTACGGGTCGAGAGGATCCGGCCTACTGAGCGACAAGCGCCGCGGATACTCATACGAATGGATTCTAGGTAGGATGTTTGGTTGCCGGATTGCTCCATGATCGCCGCCGATCGATCTAATTCTGTCGACGTCGCCATTATCCCAACTCGCTTGTGCGGCGCAGCTTTGCCTGAAGCCTAAGAAGCCGGTTCGCGCCACAAACACCGAGCGCCACGGCATAGATGCGTCTTAATAAACAGATGTTTGGATTCTTCGTCAACGAATCAGTAATGGGTTTCCCAGGCGGTATTTCGGTATCGGCGCGACCCAGCGGCGCTCAGCGGCTGGCACAGCCCCGCGGGGGATAGACGCTTGACTCAGGCAGATTCTTAGGATTTGACGACGGAACTGCAGGAGGCGGAATTTCATGGCGCTAAATGAACCAGCGACCCCGTTACAGCTCGAAGTAGTGATACCGCTCTATAACGAGGAAGATATTGTTCGCGAAAGTGTTTTGACGCTCAAAGAACATATTGACCGGATTGTCGGCGAATCCGCTTGGCGCTTTATTCTCGTGGACAACGGCAGCGATGACCGCACGAGGGAGATCATAACCGAGCTGTTGAATGAAATCGGCGGCGGCCTTTACGTATTTGAGGCGGAACCAAATTATGGCCGTGCGCTACGCGCCGGTTTAAACGCCGCAACAGCAAGATACGTACACATCTGCGATATTGAACAATGGGATATACCATTTTTGACGTGGGCATGGAAAAGTCGTTGCGATCATGACTATTTTATTGGATCGCGCCGATCCGATCCGACCATCCAGAAACCTCCTTTTATGCGCCGCTTGCTGAGTTGGGGGCTGAACGCACTGATCCAGCTATTCTTTTCCTACATGGGAACTGACACTCACGGCCCAAAAATGATCGACATGAAGGCGATGCGGCCGATCATTGATTCCTGTGTTTGCGATCGCGGCCAATTCGATTCCGAAATTGTATTGCGTGGAGTGCGCGCAGGGCGGCGAATCGCTGAGGCGCCGATTGAGCATCGCGAGCACCGCCCGCCGAAATTTCGTATCATCAAAAAAATCGGCTGGAACATAGTTGCGTTCACGCGATTGAATAGAGTTCTAGCGGACGTACCGTACGAAGGTCTGGTGCGATTTCGCCAATACAATAGATGGGACGTTCTTGAAGCTTATGAGTCTAGCAATGAAAAGACCGGTCCCGTTGAGAAACCAACGCCTGCGGCAGCAACTATTTAATGTTACTCGGACGAGTATAACGCCCGAAGGTTTATTATAAGTGAGGATACTGTCACGATAAATTGCAACGTGTTTCTTATTAGACTGCCGAGCATCTGGAAAATCCGCCGGGATTCATCGATAAGTTACTTAAGCTGGGCCGGGGCTGATTGTCTCTACGACCTACGAGACACCCGCAGGCATGATAGAAGGCCATATTCAGGACCCGATAGATTTCGATAAATTCCGGAATTGGTTTCCCGTCGACTTTGACGCGTGGTTCGTATGCCATCACCCAAGCCGCAAGATCAGCCATATCGTTGCTGCGATTAGGCAGTCTCATCCTGCGAACAACTAACGGTTCTGCGAGGCCGGCGCACCGCTGAAAATCGCGCCGTCAACATTCGCCAGTATAAACAGCGGGACGCGAAAGCACCGAACGTGGCGTCCAAGAATATTGGCACAAGACGTGGAGGAAATTATTCGCGACGGCGATATGGCGCTGGCCGCAGCGGCGCCTCGCAGGCCTTTAAGCGTTTGAAGAGCTACGATTGGGCGGTCGCTGCATCGACAACCTTGTCCCACCAGTAATCAAGCGTGAGGCGATGGAGCGTTTCAGCGCGGTTGGCCGGCACGTCATGCGCAGGCGCAAGCTTGCGGCGCCAGGCTTCCAGTCTTTTCTCCGTAATCTCGTCCGCTGCCCAATCATCAATGAACGCGACCGGAAGACACCGGTACGCAGGCTCCAAAGCGTTTCGACGAATAATTGGGATAGCGCCATGGAGGATCGCCTGCCATGCCTTCGGCGATGGATCGACGCCCCCGCCCTCGACACACAATACAAAAGTGTGGCGCGATAGCATTTTCAAATACTCTTTGAACGGCAGTTCGCCTTCAACGATCGTGCACCATTGCGCCCATTCATTTTTCGCGATGCTTAGTACAGACTTACGAAGCGCCCATTGCGCGCCATCGCGGACGCGGTGCCCGCACAATATTTTCAGCGGACGATTTTTATGGCTCCGGAGCGATGGCACAGCGATCTTTTGCGGTGCGCCGCCGTCATCAAAAACCCATCCGGTCGGCATCGGCACAAACCGCTCATCACGGCCATCAACGAGATTTTCTACAAACCATTTTTTTATCAATCGGTGATTGAGGATTCTTTCGATTGCGGCGCGCTCAGTATCGTCAAATTGCCGCCACCGCTTATCGGTTTGACGCGGCAGGGTTACGTCTTCAGAACCGCTTACGAGAACGACTGGCGCCGTTAATCGGGGCAGCACTGTGTCGGCAAATTGCGTTATCGCGACGAAGGGCGACCGCATAGACAGGAAGATATGGCGCGGCTGCGACGTATCGCGGTGCCGGCGTATCGCAATCTTTGAATCGATATTATCGCTTAACACCAACCAATCACAACGCGCGGCGATTCCCGAACTTTGATAATTATCAACACCGGTATTCTTGGGAAACAAGCGCACGCTATGCGGTGTCAACAGATCGGGCGGCCCCTTGTCCGCGACATGGTCGCCTTGTTCATCAGTGTCGGACCGAAATGTCTTTGTTGCGCGCGCTCCCCTAACTTTTCGCGCACGTTGCAACGTCCTGCGCGCCGCAGTCTGCAGCCGCCGGTGGATGGTGCGCAAAGGCGGCGGCAATTCACGGTGGCGCGCGGTGTCGTTTCGGCGCAACCTATTTTCAAAGAACGCGAAGCCGTTTGCCGGCTTGTTCAATTTCGCCGCTTCGCAGATCGCTTCCAGCCCCCGCAGATACTGCGAAGGAGGCCAATCGAAATTGACGACGGCGACATCTCGCTCTTCACAAACCGTAAGCAAACGCTCGTTGTAGGCTCGCCAAAGCGCCAGTCCTTTTTCGATTGTGAAATCATTCCGTTTGTGCAGCGATCTCGCCACTGCAAACGGGTCGCGAAACGTCGCGATAAAGTTTGCGTCGGGTAGAGACTCGAGCCAACCGTCCAGCGTGAACAATGTTCTCGGATCCTTGAACCCCCAAACGGGATCATGGGCAGTTGCCTTGACTAGATGCTTGCGCCAAATCTTGTGGTCATCACGCCACACAATACGTTCTGTTGGCGGACTATCCCACGTTGAACCGGCTGTCGCGAGGACAGCGTCGTTGATCTCCATAAAAGCGACGTTTTCGCGCGTGCCCTTCTCATTACAATGCGCTTTCTCGTTGACGTCGCCAAGATGCAAACCCGCCTCCCCAAGACTACCGGTGAGGCAACTCGTACCGCTACGGTGCATGCCGAGAATGATAATGGCGCGGGACATTTTCAGTTTTTGATTCTATACAACCGCAAACGAAACGCAGATGCAGAAATAACAAGCATCGCTCAGCGGACCCAAAACAGCCAAGCGCATTGAAAGCGCGCCTTATAGAGGGTCATAGACCAACCTCTCACATAACTTTCGATGGTGTTCTGACCGCACGATTTCCTCTTTCAATTCCGGCGTCAACTCTCGCCTTTCCCGGGGCTCAATCGTCGCGCCTCTTCTCCCGCTGTCGCCCGAAAAGTCAAAGCTGTCGAAGACGTCGGCAAACTTCGAAAAGTAGTCGAGAGCCAACAAGCCGCACATCTGCTTCATCGTCTCCTGAGGGCGGATGACGAAGTCCTCATATTTTACAATCGGCGCCCCCTCATGCCGATCGAGAAAAATCAAATACCGCCGACAATATTCATCGAATGTCGATGGCAAAAAATGTTTATGCCAGTTCTTATCGACCATTGACGCATAGCTGTCGATCGGATCGCGCACGGACACCAGCGACTTGACGTCAAAGTTGGCCGTGACGGTTTCATATAGCGTCGGCGCATCGATATCTGAGTCGGCCGTCAGAAAATGACTATGACTGTGGTCTCTAAGAACCAAAACACGGCCGATATTCGCCTGTTCTTTAAGCAGCAGCGAAATATCGGTCACGAAGACGCGGCGGATAAGGTCAGCATCAGCGTTCTCATCGCCTTGACGGATTAAGGAAACCATATCTGTTGGCGAAAAGAGCGATGCTTTTCTCTTACGGATCAGCGGGCTCGTAAAATCAATTTCGTTTAGCAGCAGCACATTCGACATCGACGCGATACATTTCGCAAGCATCGTCCCGCCGGTACAGGACAGTTGATGTAACGTCCGTATTGGCTCATTCGTCAGTCTGCGGCGCGGCTTGCACAGGGCCATCGCCGTCTTCAAAGATGCGATTGGATCGCGCGCGGCGCCATCGATATCAATCTCGGGAACGGCGCCCGGCTCCAACGCCGCAATCGCCCGCTCCAGATGATAATCGGCCATTACCGCAGCTCTGTTCTCCGCGCCGCCGGATTGCCGTGACCTGCTATTCAGGACTTTCTCCTCAATGACTCCAATTGTTGGCGCGCCGCCTTGATATGCGCATACGCCTCATCGAGACGATCTTTCTGCGCGTCGCTGTGCTTGGCAAGAGCCCGATATTTTTTCTGCAGCGCGCGAAGATTGTTGTCGCTGATCGTCTTTTTCTGCTCAGCCCGCGCCGCATCTTTTTCGGCGCCGGAAAGCTCCGAGAGCCGAGCCTTGTATTCTTCCAGTTTTCCAACTTTTTCCTGAAGCGACGCTCGCTCTTCAGACATGGACTTGATTGCGCTTTCCTGCTCGCCGATCCGATTTTGCAGTTCTTCGATTTTTTCTTTGCTATCCGTTTCGGAGCGACGCGCTAAATCAAGATCCGCCTCCAAACTGTGTAGGCCGTCTTCGATCTCGGCGATAGCATGATCCAACTCAGCCTCAGTCCGTACGCGAGCATTGAACTCAAACAGCATCTCATCTGCTTTCGAAACCAACTCCGACACATTCTTGTCAATCTTGGCCAAACTGACATCGTGCTCGAACAACCGTTGCTTCAGACGGTCGCTTTCGCGACGCACAAAGCCATCCATGCGCATCAACAACCCGTCGCGCACTCTCCGATATTCCTCTTCCGTATTCGCTCGCTCGGCGCTGATCTTGCGCTCCAGCTCACTGCGCAATGCTATTGTCTCAGCCGAAAGCAAACCGATACGATGATATGCCCAGACGCCGAGAACGCACAGCATTGCAAACAGAGCGAACAGCAACGCCCCGCCTGATATCAGCACTCGGCTCTGAAAATCAGGCTGCGCAAGACCGGCAAAAAATATTAACCCAAAAACAACTGCCGCCGGCGCAACCAAAAACCACCGACGCCACATAGCCGCAAGCGCGCGCCTAAAGAGCCGAACCATGGCAAAAAGGCGCGGCGAGCGTCGCTTTAGGCGTTCGCCAAATACGGCGTAAAAAGGACGCGCAACGGCGGGCGGCGCCCCTGCCGGCTGCGGCGCGTGCTTCGCGTTCGTCTGGATGTTCACGGGCATCGCCTCCG
This sequence comes from Hyphococcus sp., assembly GCA_028284345.1. Lineage (GTDB taxonomy): Bacteria > Pseudomonadota > Alphaproteobacteria > Caulobacterales > Parvularculaceae > Hyphococcus. Next base: position 325,120 of record JANQRY010000010.1, read on the forward strand.
GCCGCAGACCATTGCGGCGCCGTAACGAAGACGAAAACGCAGACCGCACCGTGTCAAAGCCCGGATCGTCCTTGAACGCAAGCAGGTTACCCCAGGCATCCGCCGGGATTTCCGTACTTTCCGTGAATAAATTGATGCGTCGCCAGTCATGTGGAATTCCGTAACGGATAATAGGGTGCCATTCGCTGATGTAAACGGTGTAGTCTCGCGCCACCAGATACGCTGCAGTATCACGCCATCTGTGACCCATTGGAATTGTTTTGGCGTCCTCGAATTCACATTCGACGACGTCAGGACGAATAGTCTCCCAGGGCACGCCTTTAAGGACGGCATAGTCGAACCCCTCAACGTCGATCTTTAAGAAATCGATTGAAGAGATACTGCGCTCACGGATTATTTCTTCAACCGTTGTTACATCGACGCGACCAACTTCTTCATGGCTTTCGCGAAACGCAGAAAGTCCGCTAATCCCGGTGCTTTCTTGCGATGCATAAAACAAAACATCGCGTTTCGGCTCGTCTCCGACGGCCCGCGCATCGATCGACACAGCGCTCACGCCAGCATAACGCTGCTCCAGTTTTACGCGGTTCGCCGGATCGGGCTCAAAACAATGAATGGTCCAGCCCATTTCCTCAAAGTAACTCGCGGACGTACCGAAATGCGCGCCGACATCGATCATGACGTGCTTTCGGCCGCGACGGCCTGACAACAGGCGCGCAACGATTGCGGTTTCATCAAGATGGGCGCCTACGCTCCTCGGCTCCTCTGACGAAACGACGGCATCGCAAGCGGACCTCCGCGACGCTGTATAAAGCGCGTGGGCCAGCTTCTCGCGCGCCGCAAAAATATTGAAATGCTGAAACGCAACGCGTCTCGCTTGCGCCCCAAGGCGCTGACGCCGGTCGGATTCCTTCGCAAGTTGCGTCAATGCAATGGCGACTTCGTCAACTGAGCTCTTCGTGACCCGTACGCCGACGTCAAGTTTATCCAGCGCCGAGATCGTAGCGACATCAGACGGACCAACCGCCAGCAACGGCGCTCCGCTGGCAAGACATTCGGGCAGTTTGTTCGCGAGCGAATACTGGATGTACGTCTTGGATGTTGTATCGAAATTATACGCAATGACGGTAATGTCCGCCTCTCTAAGCCACGCACGATATTTCGACGGCTCGAGGTCAGCGACAACCATGTGTGTATTCTTGAAGTCTTTTAAATGTGGCGCCGCAAGGCGTCGCCACATCTCGCGCGTCTTGATTTCGAACTTGATCTTCACGCCTTGGTCGACAAGCTGTTCTACGGCCCGCGCAACCATCACAACCGATGACAGGGTCATGTTCTCCGCCAGCGAACCGGCGTAGCGGACCTTCAGAACGCCATCCTCTTTGCGCGGCGCCTCCGGCCAATCCGCTGGATCGACGCCATTTGCGACCGCTGCAAAACTCAATCCGTATCTGCGTTGGAAAGCGCCAGACATAGCGTCGGAAATGGACAGCCGAACAACAGATCGTTGCAACAGATCACGCCAATCGCGCTCAAGACCAGCCGCCGCCGCAGAGTCTTGATGGGCCAACGCGGCGGGCCAGTCATCCATGATCCAAGTAACGAGTGGTTTTTGAAGGCGTTCGATCAACTGCATCGCCGCATGATGAAGGTGCGCGGTGCGCGGCGCAGGACGGTAGAGAATGACCTCCGGGTCGAATTGCCTCGCCAGCTTTTCTATCACAGAAACTGACGCGCCGTCTCCATTCGCAAACGTCCGCTCGCCGTTATTGGAAAACACCCCAAGCCTGTCACCGTCAGCAACAAAGAGCTGCATAAGCGCATTTTTAGGCCAGCCGGCGAACAGCGCAGACTTCAATTCGCCTGTAGCCGTCGCATCGCCAATCCTGGTCATATCAATCAGGAAAACACGGGGACTCAAAGATGCGGCCTGATTTGCGTTGCCCGCGCCGATCATCACAGAACCCTGCAATGCTGATTGGCTCGATCGCGTGCGCGCTGAAATTTTCGGATCACGAGCAGTCTCAAAGTGTATTTTAGGCAAGCCGCGTCGGCGTAGGCGCCCGTAGGGAGGACAAGAGGCGCAAAAAATCACCGATGTGAGCCATCAACCCATTGTTCCCGACATTATCGAACAAACACTAATTTCAGATTGGCAATTTGAGGGGGTAAACGCATTTGCCATTTGTTTCTTTCAGGAACGTCATTGCCGGTTCTGAACATTCCGCACCAAAACGCCTTCCGTCACGCCCGGCGAGCCGCTCGATTTCCGTTCCGTCCGATGCATCACATTGAGAGGCCGGATTGCCGCGGCGCGGGTCGAGTCGCGGAAGAATTAGCTTTAATTGAGAAAAACCGGAAGAGCGAATACGCCGCTGCAGACCGACCGCCCCAGCTCTGTGATTGAGAGATTTACCTGACCTCCAGACGCCGCTCTTTCTCTCAGAGATCGCGTCGAACGCTGCGCGCCTCACTCATCGAGATTAGGGGCCAGCAGATGACGTTTCGGCGTAGCGGGACTGGAAAGCGCAGAATTTAGGCCATTACTGCTGGAAAACGCCCATTGATTCGTCGGATCCCGGTAATCCGTACGCCATGATGCAGGGCTTTTCCGACCAGGCGGGCTGCGGCATAACCCCTTGCGCATGGTGAAAAACATAAATCTGCCGAGGTTCTGAGAAATGCGCACTGAGTGCGTTAGCATTGTTTGTCGAGCGCTGAACGAAGAGAAATGGCTCGGCCGCGCCCTCTCGGCCTGTAGAGAACAGCAATTTGACGAAGGCGACGTTGAGCTGATTCTCGTCGATTCCGGCTCCACAGACCGCACGATTGAGATCGCCGAGCGGCACGGATGCCGCATTGTTCATATCAAGAAGTCGGATTTTTCCTTCGGCCGGTCGCTCAACTATGGATGCGACGCCGCGACCGGCGATTATCTCGTCTTCATTTCGGCCCACTGTATTCCCGCTGATGATCAGTGGCTGGCCCGGCTCATCGCGCCGCTGCGCGAAAATGCGGCCGACTACGTCTATGGCCGTCAGATCGGCCATCACGTCACGCGATTTTCCGAGCACCAAGTTTTCGCGCAATACTTCCCCGGTGACGACATGATCCCCCAGGACGGTTTTTTTACCAACAACGCCAACGCCGCGATCCGCAAGGAGGCCTGGGCGAAATACAAATTCGACGAGGCCGTCACGGGCCTGGAAGACATGGTTCTCGGCAAGGCGATTGTAAACGACGGCGGCAGGATCGGTTACGTGTCCGGCGCATCGGTCATACACATCCACGAGGAAAGTTTCCGGCAGACGCGGCGGCGGTACTATCGCGAAGCCCTCACCTTGCGTGAAATCATGCCGCAGGTGCATTTCCGTTTTGGCGACTTTCTGCGCTACTTTTTCGCCGGCGTCTTTCACGACTTTTCGGAGGCCCTTGGGCAACGGCGTTTCTGGTCGACGGCCCCGGAGATTGTCGCTTTTCGCCTGATGCAATATTGGGGAACCTATCGCGGTCATAATGAGCACCGCACTTTGTCCCGCGAGGACAAAGAGCGCTATTACTATCCCCGCGCCAAAAAGCAGACGAAAGAAAATACCGAAGGATCAGCCAAACCTGGCCCGTCCGGCGCGCCGGCTGAGTAAGGCGCCAGGAAAGCACAATCTATGATCGGACAAGCGAAAAGCCTTACAGCGCTATTGCCTATGAAGGCGCATAGCGCGCGGGTAACGTCAAAGAACTTTCGCAACATTGCTGGGAAACCGCTCTTCCGCTGGATTCTGGATACGCTGGCGGCGACGTCGGAAATCGACCGGATTGTCATCAACACGGACGCCCGCGCCATCCTTGCCGACAACGGCCTTGAAGACGGCGACTATGACAGCAAGGTTTTAATCCGCGATCGCAAACCGGAAATCTGCGGCGACTTCGTTTCCATGAATCTCGTGCTTGAGGACGATATCAACAATGTGGATTCCGACTATTTCTTTATGACGCATACAACAAATCCGCTGCTTGAATCGAAAACGATTTCTGCAATGATTGATACGTTTCTCAGAGGAGAGGAAAAAGGCGACGCCGATTCTCTCTTCACCGTGAACCGCCATCAGACGCGCTTTTATTCGCCTGATGGAATCCCGATCAATCACGATCCCGACAATCTGATCCGGACGCAGGATCTGCCGCCATACCTCGAAGAAAACTCGGTCGGATACCTCTTCACGCCGGCAAGTTTCAAAAAAACCGGGGCGCGCATCGGCGACCGGCCGGCAATGTTTGAAACGCCGTCGCTTCAATCGGTTGATATCGACGAGCCGGCCGACTGGTACATGGCCGAATCTCTCCTGATGCGGGTCGCCGCCGGCGACGGCCCGGAAGGACTCTGACCGCCTTAGCGCGCGCAAATATTCTCTTGATGTGTCCATCGGCGCCGACCCGACCATGGCCGGCGTCTAATCGCACGCTATCGAATATGGGAAATCTTATGAGGCGGCGCTAATCGCCGTTTTCAACGGAACTTCGAAACCGGCCGCCGAACGGACGAGACACGCACCCATATCAAGCGGTAGAATCCGACCGGTCTAACGCCCGTTGCTTTTTTCCGCCGTCGCAGGATCAAGAGCGTCGGTCAGTTTTACAGCCTTGTTGGTTTTGTAAGCGCCTAACCGGCCCGTCCCGATAAGGCGGGTGCCCTCGGCCGTGTTCAGCATGATCTTGCTGACCTTTTCAGAATTGTTCGACAACGGGATCACCTCGCCGACCTTCAAATCGGTGAGTTGCGAAAGCTGCGCCTCGTAGGTGTCGAGAATGATATCGAGCTGAATTTCGCTGTTCTCTACATTTTCTTTCAGCTCACGGCGCCAGTGCGAATCTTCATCGTCGCCTATTTCGCGCTTGCGGCCTTTCTCAAGGAGGCCGTGGGCTTCCAGATAGTCCATCGGGAAGTGAAAGGTGATCGCGCTCGTCGCCTGTGCATCTTCGAGGCTCAAATCGAAAGACATGTTGCAGAGCGTCGTTTCGTCGATTTTCGCCACATCGCCCGATGTGAAGGGAATTGACGCAACGCGGGCGCCGCTTTGGGCGCGTTTCGCCGCGACTTTCGGAAAGTTGTAGCCGCTGAGATGGTTCAGGGCTTTTTCCAATATCAGGGTCAAAATCGCTGCGTCGACCGACGTCGCCGCGCATTCGGAATCATCGAACGTGAACACCCCGCCAAACATCGCTTCGGCGATAGCGCCGGCGAGCTTTGCGGAAACACTGACGAAAACCGAGCCGGTTTCGCGCGCGGACCTGCTGATGAAGAGAACATAGTCGCTCTCCAGACCCTCCAGCGATCGTTGGCCGTTCAGCGCGCTGAACTTCGCACCCGAAACCTCAACGGCGCCGCCAACCTGCTCATTCACCTTGGCGGCGAATTCCTTGCCCAGATACGTGGCGAAATCTTCAAGATGCGGATAGGCGGAGACCTCAAAATGCGCGCTCCTAATTTTTTGCAAAAGCACGTTTGACTGGTCATTTTGCATGATAATTCACCGCCGTCTTAGGTTAATGGATTCAATAGCGCGGAACTTGTTTCAAGAATGCTAATGATCGACGGATTTCGTCCTTAAGGACATTAGCGTGTTAGCGTCAAATTAAGGCGCAAAAGCTATTTCTACATTGCGACAAGCACTTGTTCCGTTGAGTAGAAAACCCGTGGCCGCCGACCAGCAACCCATCATCAAAAAGGTAAAGAAAGTGTCGGCCGAGGGTCACCACGGCGGCGCCTGGAAAGTCGCCTATGCGGACTTTGTCACCGCGATGATGGCCTTCTTCCTGCTGATGTGGCTTCTGAATGCGACCACGGAGGATCAGCGAAAAGGCATAGCAGACTACTTCAATCCAACGGTCCCCATAAGCCAGATTTCCGGCGGCGGCACGGACGTTCTCAACGGGTCGACGATTTTTGCGGAAAAAACGCTGGCCAAGGACGGCTCCGGCGGCGCCAAGACAACGCAAAGCGCGGCCGATGAACAGGAGGGAAAGGCCGAAGACGACGGCAAGGCTGCGTCAGACCTTGAGTCCATTGAAGAAAACCTTCGCGGCCAGATCGATGAGAACGACGCCGACGACCTGGCGCGCCATATCCAGACCCACGTAACGCCCGAGGGGCTCGTGATCGAGCTTGTCGACGTCGATGGCAGCCCTTTGTTCGACGTCGGATCGACAAACGCCTCCTCCAAGCTTCATCTTTTGTTAAAGGCGGTTACCTCGAGCTTATCGCTTGTCGAAAACAAGATCTCCATTGTCGGGCACACGGACAGTCTCGCCTATTCCGGAGCGCGGGATTATTCCAACTGGGAGCTGTCAACCGATCGCGCCAACGTCGCCCGTCGGCTGATGGTCGATGAAGGCTTCCCGCAAAACATGATCGACGAGGTCGCCGGCAAGGCGGACACCGAGCCGTTGGTCGATGATCGGTATGCGCCGCAAAACCGACGGATATCCATAACCATCCTGCGCTCGTAATCTCGCTGGGCGACATGGTTATAATTATTTTAAGGATAATGCGCCAAATTCGTCCCTAATTCTTGTAAGAAGCGACAAGGTGGGCAGAAGCCATGGGACTTTCTTCATCTCTTAACGCCGGCGTTATGGGGCTGGCGGTCAACGCGACGAAACTCGCAACTATTTCCGACAACATCGCGAACTCCGAAACGTACGGCTACAAACGCGCCAACACGGAATTCACAAGCCTCGTGCTTCAGCAGGGGAACGGCGATTACCAGGCGGGCGGCGTTCGCGTCTCTACGTTTAAAGATGTTGCAGCGCAGGGCGCTCTTATCTCAACGAGCAACAGCACGGACATCTCCGTTGCCGGGCGCGGCATGATCCCGGTTACGACCGCGGGCGGTCTAAATGTTCCGGCCGGCGATCGACCATTGCTCTTTGCGACGACGGGTTCGTTTTCGCAGGATCAAGACGGCTATCTTCGCACGCAGGGCGGGTCATTTTTACTTGGCTGGCCTGCAAACCCCGACGGCACCTTCCCCGATCCCGCGAGAAACAGCGCAACAGGGCTGGAGCCGATTCAAATCTCCGCCAGCCAGTCGATTCCGTCTCCGACCAGCCGCGTTGATCTTGGCGTCAATATTCCCGCCTCCGCGACGCAGGCCGGCTCCGACGGCGCCGCTTTTGATCTGCCGGTTGAGTACTTCGATACGCTCGGCAGCTCGCAGACGCTGGCGATTTCATTCACGCCGCAAGTCCCCGGCACGGGTTCAAGCAACACCTGGGCGGTTTCCGTTATCGATCAGGCCGGCGACCCGACAACGCCAATCGCGAGCTTTGATATTGTATTTGACGACGCGGCGGGCACGGCGGGGTCGATCCTCACCCTGACGCCTGGCGCCGGCGCGACATACGACGCCGCCACCGGCCTGGTCACGGTTAATACGTCGACAGGGCCCATCGATCTGACCGTCGGTTCGCCGGGCTCAGGCGGTCCGCTGACTCAGCTTTCATCCAGTTTCTCGCCGACCGGCGTTCGCGCTGACGGCGCGCCAATCGGCAATCTGAGCTCAATCGAGGTAACCGACTCCGGTTTTGTCGAAGCGATCTACGATAATGGTTTCCGCCGAACAATTTATCAGGTGCCGCTTGCGGACGTGCCGAATATCAACGGCCTGACCGCTTTTGACAATCAGACCTTCGGCGTCTCCCAAGCCAGCGGCGACTTCTACCTTTGGGACGCCGGCACCGGCCCGGTTGGCACGACCATCGGCTTTACGCTGACGGAATCGACAACCGATATCGCGGCGGAACTCACCGATCTCATTCAGACGCAACGCGCCTATGCGTCGAATGCGAAGATCATCCAAACCGTCGATGAAATGCTGCAGGAGACGACGAACCTTATTCGTTAGACCTTCAGCTTGAATGCATAGCGACAGAACGTCATGAGCATTTCGTCAGCATTATTGAATGCGACTTCGGGCCTGTCCGCCGCCTCGCGGCGCGCCGATATCGTCTCGAATAATGTCGCAAACGCCCTCACCCCGGGCTTTGCGCGGCGCGATGTTCATGTCAGCGAAAATGTCGTGAACGGTCGCGGCGCCGGCGTTCAGGTGAACGGCGTCACGCGCGCGACGGACCAGGCGATCACAACGGACCGGCGTCTCGCGGAAAGCGCGTCGAGCCGAGACCAGATTGTCGCCAACGCCCATGCAACTTTTAATTCGGCGCTGGGCGAACCTGACGACGCGTTCAGCCTGTTCGCGCAATATCAGAACTTCGAATCGTCGCTGCGGTCGCTGTCGCAGACGCCGGAATCGCAGGCGCTTCAATCGCAAACGCTCGATACAGCGAAAGCGCTGGTGTCGAACCTGCATGATCTCACCGCGCAGGCCCAATCGGCCCGGCTGCGCGCCGACGGACAGATCGCCCAGGAAGTCGACGTCATCAACGACACGTTGAAACAGATCGAAGACCTCAATACGGCGATCAGCGCGGCGACGGCGGGCGGGCGCGACGCAACCGCGCTCGAAGATCAGCGCAAAATCCTGATCGACCAGATTTCAGAGAGCATTCCGGTCCGCGAAGTTCGCCGGGACCGCGGCAAGGTTGATCTCATTACCGATGAAGGCGTTTTTCTGATCGCGGGCAAAGCGCAGGAAATCGAATTCTCGCCGGCGAGCACCATCGGCCCGGACGAAACCCTCGCCGGCGGCGATCTTTCCGGATTGACCGTCAACGGCGTGGAGATCACCCCGGGCGGGGACGGAACATTCGCCTTGCGGCAGGGATCCCTTGCAGGCCTCTTTGCCGTTCGCGACGAAATCGCGCCCGAATTTCAAACAAAGCTCGACGGTCTTGCGCGCGACGTTATCGAACGTTTTCAGGATATCGACCCGACGCTCGCCGCCGGCGCCCCCGGCCTCTTCACCGACGCCGGGTCGGCGTTCGATCCGACGGCCGAGACCGGGCTTGCCGAACGCATCGCCATCAACGCCACCGTCGACCCCGAACAGGGCGGCGCCATATGGCGGCTTCGCGACGGGCTCGGCGCGACGGCGCAAGGCCCCGCGGGCAACGCCGACATTATTACGACCTATCTCGACGCGCTCACCAGCCTCAAGGCGCCGCCGGCCGGCACTGGGGAGACCGGATTTCTCTCGGCCGCCAGCATTGCCGCCAATATTACATCGTCGATCGGTCAGGCGCGGATTAGCTCGGAAACAAAACTCGCCGCATCAAGCGCGCGGGCGGCGTCGCTTATTGAAGCCGAACAACGCGCGACCGCCGTCGATTCCGACCTTGAATTGCAAAAACTGCTGCTGATCGAACAGGCTTACGCCGCCAACGCCCGCGTCATCCAGACGGCGGACGAAATGCTAAGCCGGCTGCTTGAGCTCTAGATGACCAATATCAACGCGCCAGATCTGATCTCTTTCACGCGCCTCTCCCGCGCCATCGCCGACATCAAGTCGCGCGCCGACGTGGCGCGCGCGGAGTCCGTGACCGGACGCCGGGAGGATGTCACGGCGGCCACGAATGGCGACGTCGGCAGCGCGCATCTCCTGAAAAAAGCGGTGGACGACGCGCAAGCCTTCCAACAGCTTCTGGTTATTTCGCAAAACCGCGCCCAGCGAACGCAGGCGTCTTTGGACATTCTTGGCGGCGAGGCCGTGCGTATCGGCACCGAAGCGCTGTCTGCAAGCGGACGTGATGATTCCTACGCGCTCAACACCCTCGCTGCGGACGCAAAGGCGGCCATATTCAACGTCTTCAGCGCTCTCAATGTGAGCGAAGGCGGCCGCGCCCTCTTCAGCGGCGACGCCGCCGACCGATTGCCGTTTGGCGATCCCGAACAGTTGTTGAACGATATCGAAGCCATCGTCGCGGGCGCGACGGACGCCGCCGACGCGCAGGCGCAGTTGGATACCTATTTCAACGATCCCGCTGGCGGTTTCGCGACCGATATCTATCAGGGCGGCGCCAACAAAGTCGCGCCGGTAGAGATCTCGCCGGGCGTACGCATCGACGTGTCGGCGACAGCGGCGGACCAGCCGATCAAGGATCTTTTGAGGGGCCTTGCCGGCATCGCCGTTCAGAGCGCAGCGACGTTCAGCGACGCCAAGGGCTTCCTTGAAGACAGCGCCGGAATAGCGATCGCCGCCGACGGCGACATCACGGAACTGCGCGGCGTCATCGGGGTCGGAGAAGCGCAAATCGCCGCCGCGATTTCCCGTTATGAAGCTGAAGAAGCCATTCTGACCTCACTGTTCAACGAGAAAACCGGCCGCGACCAGTATGAAGCGGCCACCGAGCTTCAGCTTCTGGAGACGCAGCTTGAAGCATCCTATTTGCTGACCGCGCGCCTGTCGCGCCTCAGCATCGCGAATTTCATCCGGTAGGCTGATATGCGGATTTTACCTTTTATCATCGGCGCTTTTTCCCTTTTCGCTTTCGCCAGCGAGGCGTCCGCTGCGGTAAAGCTCAAAGACCTTGTCGAAGTCGAAGGCGTGCGCGGCAACGATCTCGTCGGCTACGGCCTTGTCGTCGGTCTTGACGGCACGGGCGACGGCCTTCGCAATATCCCCTATACGGAAGAAGCGCTCTCAAGCCTTCTGGAACGGCTTGGCGTCAACGTCCAGGGCGAGGAATTCCGCCCCAAGAACGTCGCCGCGGTTCTGGTGACGGCGACCCTCCCCCCCTTCGCCCGGGCTGGAACGCGCATTGACGTCACTGTCTCCGCCATTGGCGACGCGACGAACCTGACCGGCGGCATGCTGGTCATGACGCCGCTAAACGCGGCGGACGGTCAGATATACGCCGTCGCGCAAGGCCCGGTGCTTGTCAGCGGGTTCTCGGCGGAAGGCGATGCGGCGTCTGTTACGGAAGGCGTCCCCACTGCGGCGACGATCCCCAACGGCGCCCGGGTCGAACGCGAACTCGCGTTTGATTTTAACGAAATGGAAAACCTGCGTCTTACCTTACGCGCGCCCGACTTCACCACCGCGGCGCGCATTGAAACCGCGATCAACAGCCAGTTCGACAAGCCGATCGCCCTGATGATCGACTCCGCTTCCGTTGACATCGCCATCGACGGCCGCTTCCGTTCGCCGGCGCACATGATCAGCGAAGTCGAGAATGTCGAAATCAACCCGGCGCAAAAGGCCCGGATCGTCATCGACCAGCGCTCCGGCACCATCGTCCTCGGCTCGGAGGTGCGCATCTCCAGCGTCGCGGTGGCGCAAGGCAACCTTTCGATCCGCATAAGGGAAGTGCCGGGCGTCTCGCAGCCCAATCCGTTCTCGCGCAACGGCGAGACCATCGTCGTGCCGCGCACCGACATCAGCGTCGACGACGCAGCGGACCAGCGGGTCGCCGTCATCGAAGAGAACCTCACGCTGGCGGACCTCGTTGACGGGCTGAACGCCCTGGGGGTCAGCCCGCGCGAAATGATCGACATCCTCAAAGCGATCAAATCCGCCGGCGCCCTCCACGCGGAACTCGTCCTCCAGTAGAGCCTTTGCGACGGATGCGCGTAACGCGTTGTCCTGTCGCGGTCGGTCTATCGTAGCCCCGCCTCCACTCGCCTCGCATCAAGGGCCGCTTTTTGGCATCCGGGGATCCTAATATGAAACCGGGATCTGCCCGCCGCTCATTCCCGCGAAGGCGGGAATCCATATGTGCTTGGTTTTACACAAAACACTAGCGCGTCATCCCGTCGAAAGCATGCTTTCGACCAATGCAGCATGAAATGCTGCTTTGCTAAGCCGGGATCCATGGCGCACGATCCGGGTCTGCATTGTATCACTAGCGTGCCGCAATTCGCCCTAGGTGACTGCAAGCGATTCAAGGTTTCGTAAATGTGCTTTGGATTCCCGCCTTCGCGGGAATGAGCGGCGGGCGTGTCCGGGATTTAGAGTAAGGAACCCAGCGCCATTGGCCGCGACGATCTATCGAGGCCCGCACGCCGGCAATGGCCGCGGTTAGCCTATTCCGCGGGCGCTTCTTCAGCGGGTTTTTCACCGTCCTCATCATCGTCCTCATCGCCGGACGACTCTTCAATGAGCGTAATTTCGCCGCTCTTGGCGAGCTTTCTGATGACCGTCATAAAGGCGGCTTGCGCGATCTCCGCGTCCCTCACCGACGTCATCTTTAGTTCTTCAAGTTGCTCTTCATATTGCGCGGCCATGCGCTGGGAAATGTTCTTGAAGATAAATTCGACCGATGACGGCGCGTTCTGCCGGCCAAACTTCACCGCAAGAAGGAAATCTTCCAGATCGACTTCCTTGATCGCCATGGGGATGGCGTTCGGCGGCACGCGCTCGGGAATATCGGGAAATGTCAGCATCGACTTGCGGACGTCTTTCAGAATTTCCGGCGCCGATGTCGTGATGATCTCCAGTAGCGCTTCGCGCTTTTCCGTGATCACGTTGTTCATCATCGCGCCGATCATTTCGCCGGGGTTGCGCGTTTTTGTGGTTTTTCGCATGGGCGCGAGAAACTCCCGCTCAATGGTCTCCATCAAGACGCTCAACGCCTCGGGATTGATGTTGAGGGGGCTTGAAAGGCGCAGAATAACTTTTCCGGCGATATCGGCGTCAATCTGGTTCAACACATTCGACGCTTTTTCCGTGTTCAGTTTCGACAGCACCACGGCGATGATTTGCGGCCGCTGCCCGGCGAGATACTCGGCGAGCTGGTCGTCATTGGTTCGCTCCAGCTTTGTCCATATGTTTTCGCCGTCGGAGATATCGATATCGTCCATCAGTCGGATGATTTCGTCGGAGGTCTTGAATTGACTTAAGAATTCCCGGGTCTCCTCAAAACCGCCCTGGATATCATTATCCTCTTGCGTAAGCTCTGAGATGAATTCCTCGACAATGGTTTTTAACGCGGCGCGCGGCACGGTCTGCATATGGGCGTAGGCCCGCGTGAAGGCGCGCAAGTGCTTGTCGCCGATGCGTTCGATAATGGGGCCGGCGGCTTCCGGGCCGAGCGCCGCGACGATAAGCGCCGCTTTTTGCGGCGCCGCCAGGCTCGGGCGATCGTCTCCCCCCAACGCCGGGGGCGATTTTGTCGGTTGCAGGTTTGTGAGCGCGCTTGCCGCCATGATTTTATGTCCCGTATCCTTTTACGACCGCGGTGGCGATTTCTACCCAGCCATTTGCGAGGACGAAGAACGCCAGCTTGAACGGCAGGGCCACCAGAGACGGCGGCACCATCATCATGCCCATCGCCATCAGGACCGATGCGACGATCAGGTCGATGATCAGAAAGGGCAGAAAAATAATAAAGCCGATCTGAAACGCATGCTGGATCTCGGACAGCATGAAAGCAGGCACGAGAATGGAAAGCTGCGTTCGATCGCCGTCGATGGCCCTCCCCGTCGCCTCGCTGAGCCTGTCGATCGCGAGGGGCGAAACCCGTCCCTCCATGAAGACGCGGAAGGGTTCGACCGCGCGCTCAAACGCCTGCCCCTCGGTGATATTGCCGTCCAGCAGCGGCTGAACGCCGAGACGCCATGCCTCGGTAAACACCGGCTCCATGACAAAATAGGTGAGAAACAGGGCAAGGCTCATGATCAGCATGTTGGGCGGCGACTGTTGCAGGCCCACCGCCTGACGCAGGATCGAAAAGACGATCACCATAAACGGCAGGCAGGTCACCATCATGGCGATGCCCGGCGCGAGACTTAAGACCGTCACCAGGAGGAAGAGCTGAACCACGCGCGCGCTCAGCGCGCCGTCGGCAAGCGCCTCCGGCGGCGCCTCCTGCGCCAATGCGGGCCCTGCAAACAGGCAGACCGCGATCGCGAACGTGACGGCAATGACGGATTTCATGGGACGCGCCGCGTTATTCCGACAGAGACGAGATGTTAACGACTTCGGTGAGTTTGACGGCAAGCTGGCCTTCGGCCTCCGGCGCCTGAATAAGTTCGCCTTTCGCGATGACCCGGTCCTTCACCATCAACTCAACCGGGTCTTCAAGCTTCGCATCGAGCGGCAAAAGATGGTCGCGGCCCATGGTCAAAAGATCGCCGATCAGCGGGCGGGCCTTGCCGACGGAAACAACGACTTCGATGGGGACATCGAAAATGACCCGTTTCAGACGGTTGTTGTCGGACCCATCGCGCCGTTCGAGGATGGGCGCCTCGGCGTCGGCGTCCTGTTCCTGATCGACAATGATGTCTTCCGGTTTCTCTTCCGGCGCCTGACCGTCAGTGTTCGATTGATCTGTCATTTTTACCTTCGTCCCTCAGTTCCTGCATTGCCTGTTCAAGAGAAGCGATAAAGAGCGCCGTCGCTTTTTCGGTATCGACCGCAATTCCGCCATGGCTCCACTCTGCGCGAATTTCAAAACCTGAAAGCGTTTCGTCCTCAACGACCGTCGCGCGCGATGCGATGGGCAGCGCGGAAATCGCAGCATTCACGGTTTCAAGCTTGTCCGGCGCCGTCTTCACAACGACCCTTGCTGCGTCGCTTTTTTGAACAATATCGTCCATCGCGGCCGCCGCTTCCTGAGCAAATCCTTTTTCCGTCAGCGCCGGAAAAATTTTCGCGACAGCAGCGGCAAGCGCCTCGCAGAGATACGCCGCGGCCGTATCGTCAAAAGCCGCTAGTTTTTGTTCGAGCGCGTCGGCGGCGATTTGCAGTTGTTTGTTTTGCTCCATGGCCCGCGAAAGCGCCGCCGCTTCGCCGGCGGCGAACCCCTCGGCGTAGTCGGCCGCGCGCTCCTGCTGCGCGCGAACGGACGCCGGGTCCAATCCGCCCGCGCCGTCGTCGAATTGCTCGAGGATCATGACGTTCTCGCTCATGCCGTCTGTTCCGGTTCTTCAAGCCAGGACTGGATCAGACCCGCCGTTTCGTCGGTCTTGTCCGTCGCCAGGCTCCTCAATGCGTCAAGCGCATCGGGCGGCGCCGGCGCCGCTTGCGGCGTTACGGCGGAAAGCTGTTCGATTGACGGCGCCGCCGCGTCGGCCGGCGCAACCGCCAGCAACGGCTTGACGACAAAGAGCCCGAGGATAAGCGTGACAATCGCCAGGACAATAACCTGAATAAACGTCATCAAATAACGCTCCGTCATCTCTGAAACGAGATTGCGCTCGGCGACGACGCCGTTGTTGACGATCGGCTCAAAAGAGAGGCTCTGGATCGTCAGCGTGTCGCCCCTTTGTTCGTTGACGCCGGCCGCCATGGTGACGAGTTCGCGCAGTGCGTTCAGTTCTTCGTCGGATCGCGGCGTCGATACCGGATCGCCATTGGCGTCGAGCGTTTCGACATCATTAAGAAGGACGGCGACGCTCAACCGCTTGACGGACCCCGGAAGTTTTTCCCGTTCCCGGCGAATTTCTGAAAGATCGTAGGTCAGCCGCTCGTCGGTCTGCGTTCTTTCCGAATTGGACTGCGACCCGCCGCCGTTGACATCGCCTTCGGGCAGATTGCTAGCGACCGTCACGGCGCTGCTGTTCGCCCCTGAGGAAGTTTCCGTAACCTCGGTTGTCTCCCGGCTTGAGACGACGCGGCCGGCGGGGTCGATGACGCGCTCGGTAACCGCTTCGCGCTCAGAATCGATTTCGAGCGCAACCTGAACGCGCGCATTGCCAACGCCAACGCGCGCCTCCAACAGATCGAGGATATCGGCTTCAAGCTTCTGTTCGCGCCCCAACACGTCTGACTGATTGAACGCGTCCCGGCCGATCTCGCCCGGGCTGAGAATAACGCCGCGATCCGAATCGAGAACCGCCACCTGTTCAGCGGTCAGTCCTGGCACCGATGAAGACAAAAGGAAACGCACGGCGTTGGCCTGGCCCGTGCTTAACTCGCCGCGCGCCATGGTGACGGTGACAACCGCCTTGGGCTTCGGCTTGTTCCGCGAAAACGCGCCGGAGCGTTCCTGCGCGATATGAACGCGCGCGGACTTGACCCCCGGCGTTGCAAGGATGGTCCGCGCCAGTTCGCCTTCCATGGCGCGCCAGTAGGTAACGTCGAATATCTCTGACGTCGTCGAAAACCCGTTCAGCGCTTCGAATAACTCGTATCCGGCCTGCCCCTGTTGCGGCAGCCCTTCGCGCGCGAGCTTCATGCGGACGCTGTCGCGTTGCCCTGCGGGCACGAAAATCGATCCGCCGCGCACGTCGATTGCGACGTCCATACGCTCCAGCGCATCGACCACTTCGCCCGCGGCGCTTGAATCAAGGCCGCTATAAAGAAGCGCCATGCTCGGTTTCGAAGCGGTTCGCGCCAGCATCGAAAACGCAAATATTGTCGCCGCGAGCACAATCGCAAGCACAAGCTGCTTTGAAGCGGGAAGATCGGTCCAGACTTTTACAATTCCAGGCATCATTCTAATACCATTAACGCGAATGCAAACGAAGCACTCTCAAAACGTGTGGCTGCGTTTACCATTTGATCATTAAGAGGAGGTTACAACGTTCGGAAATCTTCCGAATGACACGCAAAGAAATTGGGTGACAAGGATGAGCGAAGAAGAAGAGACAGAGGAAACGGAAGAAGCGCCGGTAAAGCCTTCGCCTCTAAAAATCCTTATACCAGCAGCGATTTCCGCCGTTGTGCTGGGCGGCGTCGCTGCCGGCGTCGCCTTCCTTATGTCCGGGTCAAATGATGAATGCCTCGCCGCGGGCGCCGACGGCGCCTATGCGAAAAAGGAAACGAAAAGTTACGAAAATGTCGCATTCGTTAATCTGGAACCGCTCGTTATTTCGCTAGGCCCTAACGCGAATTCAGAATATCTTAAGATTTCCATCAGCCTTGAAACGACCGATCTTCAAAAGAAAAAGATCGAGCATCTCGTTCCCAAGTTTCGCGACGTTCTCAATACCTATCTGCGGGCTGTCGATGAAAGCGATATCGCGGAGCCTGCGGCGATGATCCGCCTGCGCGCGCAAATGCTGAGACGCGTCCAGCTGATCGCCCCGCCCGATACGGTCGAAAACGTCCTGATCACTGATTTTGTCCTAAACTAGGAGTTTAGACGATGGCCCTGATAGTTGACTTTCTGCTGCTCGCCGCGTCCGGCGCGGCATGTTTTTACTGCTGGGTGCTGAGCACGCGCATCAAGTCCGTCACCAATACAAAGGATGGGATTCATTCTGGCATTGTCGCGCTGACGCAATCGGCCGAGGAAATTCAGTCCGCGATCGCATCGACAAAAGACGCTGCGACGGAAAATTCCGCTGCGCTTGAGCAATTGCTGGCCGAGGCTGATAAGAAAATCCCTGAACTGCGTGAGTTGATGAGCCAGATCACCGAGATCAGCCAGACAGCGGTGCAGGAAACGGAAACAGCGACGACAAACCTCGTTGAAACGCTCTCCCCGCATATCAAGGAAGCACAGGAAGTCTCCTACCAACTCCTCGATGCGCTGGAAGCGTCCTATACGTCGGAGTCCGTTCGTCTCGCGGACGCCGGCTCGACGGTTGAAGCGTCGTCCGACGCCGCCGCCGTAGCGGATCCAGAACTCTCCGACGAACAGATCGATGTTTCGATCGTTGTCGATGATGAAATGGCTGCGAAGGGAGAAGCGGCGTGAAGATGAACCCGCTTGTCATTATCGCAGTTATCTTCGCCTGTTCTTTTGTCGGGCGGATGATCGGCGTCGCCGACGCATCGCTAAAAGCGCCCGACAAGGCGCTTGCGGAGAAGACGCCTGTCGCAGAGGAAGCCATGGCGACGGCGGAAAAACCAATGATTCTGGCTGCGAAAAGCGAAAGCAAGGACGTTGACGACAGAACAACGGGCCTTGCGCACGCGCTCAACGATCCGCTGGAAAAAGAACGGCTTCTGAAAGCGGTCCGGGAACGCTACGCCGCGCTCGATAAAAAGGAATCCCACCTTGAAGACAGGCTCCGCTACCTCGAAGTAATCGAGACGCGCGTTGACGAAAAACTTGTGGAACTGAAACAAAGCAACGCCTCTTTGTCGAAACTTGTCTCCTTTGCGGACGAGGCAGCGCAAAACGATATTGATCTCCTGTCGAAGATGTATGAGCAAATGAAGCCTCAGAAAGCCGGCGAGATATTCGACAAGATGGATCCGACATTCGCCGCCGGTTTCCTGACGCAGATGAACAGCGAAAACGCCGCGCTCATCTTAATGAATATGAACACCGATAAGGCATATGAAACGAGTATGATTATCGCGAGCCGCAATGCCGCGGTACACCGGCAATAACGACCGGGCATTTTACGGCATATTAAGCATAAATCTTTACACACCAGGAACGCGCATGCCGTCCGGAGCGCTGGTAAGGGTGTTGTTTCATGGGAGCCATTCTTGGCATTGTAATTACGCTGGCCATGGTCTGCGGCGGCTATATGATCGCCGGCGGCAAGTTCAGCATTATTCTTCATTCTCTGCCCTATGAGATGATGATTATCGGCGGCGCCGCTGTCGGCGCTTTTGTCGTCGGCAACAGCATCGCGGTTATCAAGCATACGCTTGGCGATATCGCGAAAGTTTTCTCTGGTCCCAAGTGGAAGAAGAAGGACTATCAGGACCTTCTTTGCCTGATGTTTTCCCTCGTCAAGATCGCCAAGGAAAGCCCTGTTGAGATCGAACAGCACATCGAAAACCCCGATGACTCGACGATTTTCAATCAGTACCCGAAGATAAAGAAAGACTCCGCCGCTATGGAGATGATCTGCGATACGATCCGCTCCATGATCATGAACTTCGACAACCCGCACCAGGTCGAAGAGCTGCTGGAAAAACAGATTGAGGCGCTGCATCACGACAGCATGCATGGCGCCCACGCCTTGCAGAAAATGGCCGACGGCCTGCCCGCGCTCGGCATTGTCGCCGCCGTTCTCGGCGTTATCAAAACCATGGCGTCAATCGACAAACCGCCCGAAGTGCTGGGGCAGATGATTGGCGGCGCCCTTGTCGGAACCTTTCTCGGGGTCTTCCTCGCCTACGGCCTGGTTGGTCCGTTTGCCGATAAGGTGAAGGCGATCAATGAAGAAGAACAATATTTTTATGCGCTTATTCGTGAAGCGCTGGTTGCCAGTCTTAACAAGCACACGCCGCAGCTTTGCGTCGAGGTCGCGCGCCGCAATGCGCCGCGAAAACATCGTCCCAGCTTCTCCGAAATCGAAGAGGCGCTGAAAGAGGTTCAGAAGGCGGCATGATGCGAACATCCCTTTTCATAAGCGCGCTCGCCCTTGCATCCGCCCCGGCCCTCGCCGCTGAGCCGGCGGTCGCAATTTCGGCTGGAGAACATGGCGATTTTTCGCGCATCGTGATTGCCGGCGACGATCCGGATCTGGCGATTGAAACATCCGGCCGGACGATCCGGCTTCGCAATGTCGACGCCGCGGCGCAGGTCGATCTTGGCGACATCAATGAACGGCAAAAAGCCTTTCGTATCGACAACGCCAGACGCACCGGCGCGGACGCGATTGAGTTACAGATGAATTGCGATTGCACGGTGCGAACCTTGCGCGCGCCGGACGGCAAGATTGTCATAGATATCGCAAACGGAACCCGGACCACGTCCGGCGAGCCCGCTGCGGAAAAACCGAAACAAACGACGCCAGCGCGCAATAAAACAGAAGTCGACGATACGCTGACAGTCGCGCAGGCCCATGATCGCATGATGGACCTGCTGCAACAGGCGGCCGACGACGGTCTTATCATGCTGAAAGACGCGCAGACGCCAAACGGCGCCGACAATCAGCAAGAGACGAAGCCCACGATTCTGCAAGAACCGGCGCCGCAAATAGCGAACGCCGAGCGCAAAGAAACACCGCCGGCGCCAGCAACGCCGCTGGCCGCGCAATCAATCGTGCAGGCTTCCGTTAAGGCCCCGCCCGCCCCGGAGCCCTCGCCGCGGCAATGTCTCAGCGATCACGCCCTGACCATCGACGGCGCAGACTTTGAAAACGATCCGCTTGTTGAAATCGAGGCGCTGCAAGGGCGGTTGGGTGAAACAACGGGCGCTGAGAAAGACGCCGTTATGCGAAAACTCGCCAACGGCTTTCTGGCGATCGGCTTCGGCGAAGAAGCGCTCGCCGTCTTAAAAGATAAAGATGCGAGCGCAGCCGCGTTGTTTGAAGTGGCGCAAGCGGTCGCCGAACGTCCGCTCGATCCGGACGGCGTGTTGCTGGGGGCGGAAAAATGTTCCGGCGCCCACGCCTTGTGGCAGGCGGTCGCTACCGCCGGTCCAACGGCGCCGCCTTATTATGAGCGTGCGGGGCCGGCCATTGAAACGCTTCCCACGCGACTCAAAACCCATATCGCTACGCGACTCGCCGTGAAAATGGCGGATCTTAAAGCTTGGGGTCCGGCCGAGGATCTGTTCGAAATCGCCGCCGGAGACAGTGAAACGCTTTCACCGGAACTCAAATACGTTCGAACGCGGCTTGATGACCACGATACGCAGGACGAAGCTTCCCGTGAATCGCTTCTCGAAGTGGCGACCGAAAACTCCGCCGCCTCAGACGAAGCGCTCCTCGCCCTCGCGGAGTCTTATACGGAACAAGGCGGCGTCCCCCATGAAGGGTTTATCGAAGATATCGGCGCGCTGGCGAAGATCGCCGGCTCCTCGCGCGCTGCCTTTTTTGAGGCTTACTCCTGGGCGGCGGCCGGCAATCTCAACGCGGCGATGCTGCTGTTGAAAAACGAGGCGCCGAAATCGCCCGACAACGCGGAAATGGCCGGCGCGTCCGCGGGCGCCATGATATCGCGCGCCCTGTCGGGAGAGGATTCGCTACTGCAAGTCTCTGCGCTTGAGGCCTATCTCACCCACGAAGACTGGATCGATGCAAAAAACACGCGACGCGACCTGCGCAAACGCGCGGCGGACGTCGCCTATGACATCGGGCTGCCGAATCTTTCTTTTGAATTACTGACGAAAATCAGCGCCGCGCCGGATCGCGAGGCAAGTCAAAAACTTGCCGCGTCTGCACTCGCCGCTGGCAATTCAAGCGCTGCAATCCGGTTCGCCGCGCCCCACGCAACCGATCCCGCCTTCGGCGCGCTTGTCGCAAAAGCCAATATCCGCGAGACGAACTATCACGCCGCCCTCGCAACGGCGTCGACCATAAGCGACGCGCAAACCCGCGCGCAATTGAAATCGCGCGCCGGATGGCTGTCGCGAAACTGGCAGGCCGCGACTGAAGGGTTTCGCAAGGTCGATCCCAATGATTTCGACGACGCCGCGGCAATCCAGTACGGGCTCGCCGCCTATATGAGCGGCGAAACATCGTTGCCCGGCGTTGTTGACGCAGCCCTCTCGGCGCAGGCCGCCGCCATCAAGGCCGGTCTCAACAGCCTGTTTCTCAAAACCGAAGACGGCCCGGCGCTGGAACGGGCAAGAGCCCTGTCCAACGCGACTGCTAACGAAATTTACGCGTTCGAGGAGATCCTGAACGATGGATAACGCCGGATATGTAGGATTGTCGCGACAGATCGGCCTGCAGCGTGAGCTCACCGCCGTCGCCAACAATCTCGCCAACATGAACACCAACGGCTATCGCCGCGAAGGTTCGGTCTTCGCCGAACACATTGAAGCGCTGCAAAACGGAAATCCGAGCCTGTCAATGTCGACGCTGAGCAGACGTTTCGTCGACCTCAGCGCCGGCGAACTCACCATCACCAACGAACCGCTGGATGTGGCGATCGACGGCGACGGATTTTTTCTTGTCGAAACGCAGAACGGCGAACGCCTGACCCGCGACGGCGCTTTCTCTCTTAATGCGGACCGCGAACTCGTAAACGCCGAACAACTGCGGATCCTCGATGAAAGCGGCGGCGCAATCACGATACCGCAGGGACAGAACAAAATTACTGTCGCTGAAGACGGTTCCATCTTCGCCGGCGGCCAGCCGGTTGCGCGGCTAGGCGTCGTCACCGCCGATCCCGCCAGCCTCGTGCGCGAAGGTCGGAACCTTTTTAACGCGCAGGACGGATACGCGACCCTGGAGGACGCACGCGTGCAACAGGGCGTCGTCGAGGGATCGAATGTCAACGCCATTGAGGAAATGGCCCGTCTCATCGAAGTCCAGCGCACTTACGAAGCCAGCAAACGATTCACGGAAGACGAAAATGAACGGATTTCGCGAACCGTTCGCACTCTTGGGCAAACACAATAGGACCCGCCCTTAGAATGAGGAGGACATTATGCGTGCATTAAGCATCGCCGCGACGGGCATGGACGCCCAGCAAAAAAGGGTCGAGGTCATTTCCAACAACCTCGCCAACATGAACACGACCGCCTATGGAACGCGGCGCGCGGAATTTGCCGATCTCCACTATCAGATCGTGCGCGCCGCCGGCGCATCCTCCTCCGCCACCGGAGAGATCGTGCCGGAAGGGGTTCAACTGGGCCTCGGCGTCAAGACGTCGTCAATTTCCGTCGACATGTCGCAAGGGACGCTGAAAGCGACCGGCGGCGATCTCGATGTCGCTATCGAAGGCCGCGGGTTCCTGGAAGTCACGCTGCCGTCGGGCGAAACCGCCTATACGCGCGACGGCGCGCTGAAGCGCTCATCGGAAGGCGTCATCGTCAACGCCGACGGCTTTCCGATCGCTGGCAATATCACCATTCCCCTCGACACCCGCCGGATAACGATCAATCCGGACGGCGAAATCTTTGCGCAACTCGCCGGTCAGACGGCGGAGCAGTCGATCGGGACCTTCACGCTCGCATCCTTTGCAAATGAAAAAGGGCTGGAGCCCCTCGGCGGCAATCTCTACCGCGAGACTGCGGCCTCCGGCACGCCGACGCAGGGCCAGCCCGGCCAGGACGGCCGCGGCACGCTTCGACAGGGTCACCTTGAAGAATCCAACGTCGACGTCGTGCAACAGATCGCCGAACTGATCGAGGCCCAGCGCGGCTACGAACTCAACTCCAAAGTCATTTCCGCCGCCGATCAGATGATGGGCGCGACAACGCAGATCAGGTGATGTCATGAAAAAATTCGCCGGTTTAATCGCAATGTCTATCCTCGGAACCAGCATCGAAGCTGCGGTAGCCGAGGACATCGTTGCCGCCAGGAACATCCGCGCGGGGTCTATCATTTCCGCGGCCGACATCATCACGCCAACCGACCGCACGGCGTTGCGCCGCGCCGTCGATATTATCGGCATGGAGGCCAACCGCGCATTCTATCAGGGCCAGCCGATTGACGAATCGAAGCTTCGTCCGCCGACCCTGATCAAGCGTAACGCCATTGTGCATATGGAATTTGCGCGCGGGCCCATGACCATCTCCGCCGAGGGCCGCGCCCTCGACAATGGCGCGTTGGGCGACCGCATTCGCGTCATGAATCTCGGATCAAAACGGATCGTAACGGTGGTGGTCACCGGATCTGACTCAGTAAGGGCGAAGCTATGAAAAAGACAGTTTCCTGCATGGCCGTTGTCGCCGCATGCCAACTGACGACGGCCTGCGTCGGGCGGCTGGATCACGCCTTTACCGCGCCGCACATGTCTGCGCCGGGCGCGCCGCGGCATGAAGTTCCCGCTGCGGCGGCCGAACGTCTCGCCCTCGCCGGCCTTTCCACGGTGGAGGTCGATGAAGCCGCATCGGCGGGTTCGTTGTGGCAATCCGGACCCACGTCGCTTTTCGGCGACCGTCGCGCCCGCACGCTTGGCGACATTCTGACCGTGGTTATTGAAATCGACGACGAGGCGGAGATCAAAAACCGCACGGACCGCACGCGGGACGCGGCGGAAGGCCTTTCCATTCCGAATTTCTTCGGTCTTTCGAGCCTCGCCGCCGACGTGTTGCCGAACAATGCGACGCTGGCGCCGGCTATCGACGCATCGTCGTCTTCGGAATCGAACGGCGACGGCAATATCCGGCGCGAAGAGAAGGTCACGCTACGGGTCGCCGCCACGGTGACGCATATGCTGCCGAACGGACACATGGTGATCACCGGCAGTCAGGAAGTGCGCGTCAATCACGAATTGCGCGATCTTCAGGTTGCGGGAATCATCCGGCCGGAAGATATTTCGCGGCAAAATACGATCACCTATGAAAAGATCGCCGACGCCCGCGTTGTCTATGGCGGTCGCGGGGTGATCAGCGACGTCCAGCAACCGCGCTACGGCCAGAAAATCCTTGACGCAGTCCTGCCCTATTAAAAGCCATGATCAAAATTATCGCCATCGCTATTCAAGTCATCGCCGTCGCCGGCGGCGCCTTTGTCGGCGTCACGTTAAGCAACGGGTCGCCGAAGCCGTCTCATGAAGCGGCTGAAAGCGGCGCCGAAAAGCGTGGCGGCGACAATAACAAAGAGAAAGCCGAGGCTAAGCCGGCGAAAAAAGAAAAAGAGAAAAAAGCCAAGTCGAAAAAAGACGGCAAGCATGGCGGCGGCTATGGCGACGCGGCTGGCGATGCGACGGGCTTTATGAGATTCAGCCGGCAATTTGTCGTGCCGGTCATCACGCGCGACGATGTCGCCGCGCTGGTCATCCTCGACATCAATCTGGAACTCGATCCCTCGGCGACGGAAAACGCCTATTCGCGCGAACCGAAGGTGCGTGACGCCCTTCTGAAAACGCTGCTGCAGCTCTCAAATGAAGGCGCCTTTGGCGACGCCCTGCTGGAGCAGGAAAACCTTGATGAAATTCGCGCGCGTCTTTTGGCGTCAGCCAAAACGATACTAGGCGATGATCTGGTTAGCGTTCTGATCCTAAACGTCGCCAGACAGGATATCTGAAGCATCGCTCTCTGACGCCGCGGGCGCGCTGCGCAGCGCCGCGATTTCCGACGGGCTGACGACCGCGCCGTTTTCAAGCACCAGCCTGACGCCGTTTTCCTCAAAACGCGCCTGTACGACGCGGGTGAACGCGATGGGTTGCGCCACCTCTACGAGTTCGCCTTCGCTATACCGGTTGATCGAGACCACATAGTCGCCATTCGGCGCGACCCCGCCCTCTCCATTATCACCGGTCCAGGTAAATTCCCGGCGTTGATTGTCGCCCTGCTCGCTATAGACGACATTGCCGGCGAGATCGGAAACAACGATTTCCGTCGTTGTCCCCGGCGCGCCCTGGGGAACCAGATAGGACAGCGCCGCGCCTTCAAAATGCGCCGCGCCGCTGGTTGTTTCCACGTCGCGGCCAATCCACTGCGAAGCTTCGTCAATAGCGCTGACGCTCAGCCGCTCGGCCAGGGCCTCCAGCTTGCTGTTTGTTTCGATCTGTTGCTCGACGGCGGAGAAGCTCGCCAGTTGTTCAACAAATTGCGTCGAATCCAGCGGACTTAAAGGGTCCTGGTTTCGAAGCTGCGCCGTCAGCAGCATCAGAAAACTCTGGAAATCAGACGCCGCGGTCGCAGCGCTTTCTTCCGTCGAGGAAGGGATCGGAGACGGCTGGCCGCCGCCAAATGTGACGTCATTGATCGCTTGCATCGTGTTCTCCCGATGGGTCTATAAAAGCAGGTCCAGCTGCGCATTCTCGCGCAAGGAAAGATAGATCTTGTGTTGGATGTCGGCGGCGACGTCGTCGCCGGCGTTCTCAGACGCAGCTTCCCGCGAGCCGCCGTGATCGTCGGCGAATTGCCGGTGATCGCCGTTAAACTCAAAGCTGATCGATGCAAAGCCCGCCTGCTTCAGCTGGTTTTCGAGATCGGCGATGTGCCGCTTCAAATGATCAAGCGTCTCGGATCGCTCCGCGCCCACGACCGCTCTGATCGTTTCACCGTTTTCTACATTAAAGTCGATGCGGACGCGGCCGAGATCCGGCGGGTCGAGACGCACCTCGACAAAATCGCGGCCGTTTCGAGCAAACACCGCGGCCTGTATCTGCGGCAGGACGCCGGACATGCTGACAAATGACGGCGCGGTCGACGACGCGACCAGCGCCGGGCCGCTTGCACTGCGCGTCGATGCGGCTTGCGCCGACAATATGGGTTCGAACAGGGCATCGGTTTCCAGGGCCGCAACGGAACCGCCCTGCCCGACGGCGATTGGCGAGGCCAAAAGACTGTAAGCATCGAGAAAACTGACCGGCGCCGTCGGCGGCGTGATGTTTTGATTGCCTTGCGCCAGCGCAGGGGCCGCATCGGCGATCGTTGGCCGCAATTCCAGAAATCTTTCGGCCCCGGGCGCAAACGCCGGATGGGAGCGTTGAAGTTGCGACAGCCCGGTTTGCCCGTCAACGACGCGGGCCGCCAGGCCGGACGCGCCTTCAGGTTGCAGGGAAATGGACAGCCCGCCGTTGCGGCGGACGTAAACATCAAGCGCGCCCTCGCCGGCGGCCGCAGGCGGGCTAAGCTTGATCGTTGTCAACGGCGCATCGAGGCGCTGCGAAAGCTCGATGGTTCGATCAGGAGCAAGGCCGTCTGAAAACTTTGAAAAACCGTCAACTATTTTTGCCAACGGATTAACGACGCCTTGCGCAGGACGATGCTCGCGAAGGCTATAGATATTTTCGCTGTGGCCGGACGATTGTCTTTGAAATTGCACGGTGAGCGCGCCAAAGTCTTCGCCCGGCGCGGAGGCGCCATACGCGCTTCCATCCTCGTTCAGGAGTTCCGCCCGCTGCGGCCCCTTGACGATAACGCCGGTTTCCCGCGCATCCTGCGCGCTGCGCTGATCGGCGGCGCCGGCATGGTCGAAAATCTCGCCGAAACGGTCTCCGGCGCCATTTGCGGCGTCATCCCTCGCGCTGCGGTCAGCCTCTTGGCGACCGGGCGCAGGACTGTTCGAAACTTTTGAGAGCAACGCGCCGATTACGCCAAGTTGTCCAGATTCCGCCATCAACCGATACCCGATAAATATTTGTTAGGCACGTTGTGTCAGAAATTGGTTACTAACTCTTTGCGTGCATTTTTCTCAACTTTGAAGGACGCGAGAAGAAAAGTGTTAAAGATCGAGCCGCTCATTGCCGCGCCGCAGACCGCCCCTGAGCGGCCCGTGCGTGACGAGACGATCCTCGAACGGGCTAAAGAGTTCGAATCCGTATTTGTGGCGCAGATGCTAAAACATAGCGGGTTTGAGAAAGCGCTGTCCGCTGATAGCGGTTTCGGCGGAGAAAATTACGCCTCATTGCTGTTGAATCAGTATGCGGCGAAGATCGTCGATAATGGCGGTTTCGGGCTCGCGGAAAAAATTTACGAACAATTAAAAGCCAAGGAAGCCAGCGATGCGCCCGAACGAATCGTTTGAAGACGTTGTTCGCCGTCTGGTTGACGTGCTCAAGCAGGAGCGCGCGCATCTCCTGTCGAGCGATTTTAGCGCACTTCCGAAAATCTCCGCCGCGAAGGAGCACGACCTCTCTCTTCTCGAAGCGCACCTTTCCGGACCCAACGGCGACAATATTCTTTCCGTACACGCATCCAATATAAAGGCGCTGAAAAAACTTGCGTCGGAGAACGAAACGTTACTGCAGTCCGCAAGAATTGGCGTAAAGTCCGCACAGGAACGTCTTACACATCTTAACAACATTGATCGTGTTGTTGGTACCTATACGGAAAATGGCGGCCAGTTGCGGCTTGAAGATTCTGCAACGACGTGCAAAAAGATTGCATAGTTTCAATTAACCGAAATTTATATCCCGCGTTGTAGGTTTGCTTTCGACAACCTGAGTATTTGTCGTGGGATGAAAGAACGCGTTCCACTTTCATCAGGATAATGCTGAACCCCGGGGGCGGAGAAGCCACACCTGGAATTACGCGTAAAATACGCAGTTAAAAGTAAAAGGGAACGTAGACAATGCTTACAAACGAAAGCGCAATGATCGCTCTCACGACCTTGCGTCAAATCAATCGCGATTTGACCTCGGTCCAGCAGGAAATTTCGACCGGCAAAAGCATCTCGAACGCTCGCGACAACGCGGCGATCTGGGCTGTTTCGACGGTCATGCAATCTGACGTGGACGGCTTTGAAGCCATTTCCTCGTCGCTTGACCTCGGCGCGTCCACCGTGTCCGTGGCGCGCGGCGCGGCGGAAACGATCACCGGACTGTTGCAAAACATGAAGGAGCTGATCGTCAGCGCCCAGGAAGACAACGTTGACCGGACGAAAATCCAGACGGACGTTGACCAGCTTCAGGCGCAAATCTCGACAATCGTTGACGCGGCTCAGTTCAACGGTCTGAACCTTCTCAAAGGAACAGCAGACGTCAACATTCTGTCCTCGCTGAACCGCGCATCAGACGGCACGGTTTCGACGTCCAACATCTCCATTGCGCGCAGCGATCTGTCGATCTCCGGCGGCGAAACGCTGGACATCAACAGCACGGTCACGGCGTCCGCGACCGCGGCCGCCGGCACCGGCGGTACGGCGGCGTCGCCTGGCACGCTCGACGTCAGCATTGGCGGCACCATCGCCACCAGTGAAGACTTTGTCATCACCGTTGGCGGAGCGGACGTCACCTTTACGACGGACGCTGTCTCCGCCGAAGACGCCGATGGCGTCGCCGCGGGACTGCGCGCGCTCATTCAGGCTCAAATTGACGCCAGCAACCCGGCTTTCGACGGCATCACCGTTGGCGGCACGGGTGCCGACGTTACGCTCACCAACGCAAATGGAACGGCTGTCAGCGTCGCTGTATCAACGACGTCTGCCGCCGGTACGATTGCGACGGCTGGCGGCGCGACGGAAGTCGACGCGCAAACGCCTGCGACGCCGAACGACACCCCAGGCACCGGCACGATTTCTGTCGGCGGCACGGTTACGGCCGGCGAAGTGTTCACCCTTAATGTGGGCGGCACGGACTTCACCTACACGGCTGCGGCCGGCGACGGCGCCGATGAAGTCGCTGCTGGCCTTCGCGCTGCGGTTGGCACGAACGTCACTGACGTGACCGCCGGCGGCACGGGCGGCGACGTGGTGATCTCCAACCTCGGCACGTCGGGCGTTGCCCTTACCGGCGCCATCACCGCGGCCAACTCTTCAGGTCTCGCGGCCGTCTCCACCATCGACGTGACGACTTCTGCGGGCGCGACCTCTGCGCTGACGGAAATCGAAACGTTGATCAACACCAGCATCGACGCCGCGGCCTCCTTCGGTTCTGCGCAAAAGCGGATCGATATTCAGAACGAGTTCGTTAGAACCCTGACCGACTCCCTGAAAACCGGCATCGGCGCCCTGGTTGAAGCTGACCTTGAAGAAGCTTCCGCCCGCCTTCAGTCGCTGCAGGTGCAGCAGCAGCTCGGCGTTCAGGCCCTGTCGATCGCTAATCAGCGTCCGCAGGTTCTGCTGGGTCTCTTCCGGTAAACCCCTAGCTCGGGGGCGACGATCATCGTCGCCCCCGACTTTTATTAAACACAGAGGTCAGAAGGCCATCCATGATAGAAGCGTCACTGGCGAATACCGCTTACAACTCATCCGTTCGGTCCATTGGCAGCGACCGCGGCATCGAGTACCAAGTCTTTTCTCAAGTCACCCGCGATTTGGCCGCCGTCCGCGCTGGCGCGCACGATTATCACGCCAAGCTCGCCGAGGCGCTTCATAAAAACATGAAGCTCTGGACCTTTCTCGCCGGCGAAATGGCGCTTGAAGCGAACAAACTGCCCGCACAGCTCCGCGCCGGTATTTTTTATCTTGCAGAATTCACACGGCATCAAACGGCGAAGATTCGCGCCGGCGAAGCCGATCCCGACATTCTCGTGGAAATCAACACGATGATGATGCGCGGTCTGCGCGCCCGGGAAGAAAATAGCGATACGGAACAATGACCGGCGGTCTGATCATAAGGTTGCGCCCCTACGAGAAATTTCTCGTCAACGGCGTTGTTATCGAAAATGGCGATAAACGCACCCGGTTGCGAATCAAATCGCAGGACGCCAACATATTGCGGCTGCGCGACGCCATGCATCCAAGCGAAGCGACCACGCCGGTTAAACGGCTGTACTATGCGGCGCAATTGGTTGTAACCGGCGACGCGGATGTCGAAACGGCGCGGGTTGAACTTATTCGCGGCCTTGAATCGCTTTACGAAGCGTTGCCCGATCCGAGGCACCGGGAAAAAATCGAAGAGGCGCAACGAAACCTCAATCAGAACGAGTATTATCGCGTAATGCGCGCCTTGCGCCCGCTGATTGCCGTTGAAGAACAGCTTTTGCTTTTCGCCCGGGCGCGAGAGCTTAAACAGCTCGGCAAGCCTCTTTCCTGATGTTTTTCCAACCGGTCATCGGAACCGGCGGATACTCCGGTTGGCTTATTCTGCAGCGCACGGAAACGCGCCAGCGCGAGATATTCGAGCAGTCGCCGACGCTTGAACGCAATATCGACTATTTCCGGGAAAACATTCAGAACGCGCTCAGCGCAAAAGACCTCGTCTCCGACCGACGTCTGCTTTCTGTCGCCCTCGGCGCTTTCGGTCTCGACGAAGAAATCAACAAACGGGCTTTCGTACAGAAGATCCTCGAAGACGGCACGGAAAGCTCACAAGCCTTCGCAAACCGCCTCAATGAGCCGCGATATCTCGCCTTCGCGCAGGCTTTCAGCTACGGCAACGCCGATGGCGGCGCCAGGGTCCTTCTGGAAGACTTCCAGGAAGACATCATCGCCCGATATAAAGTGCGCGCATTTGATCGCGCCGTCGGGGAAGTCGACAATGACGCACGCCTAGCGCTCAATTTTCGACGCGAAATCTCTGACATTGTATCCGGGGACTCATCGGAGACGACAATCTGGTTCCGGATTATGGGCCAGCAGCCCATCCGGGAGGTTGTCGCCACAGCTTTCAATCTTCCGCAAGAGATCTCGCAGTTGGACGTTGACCGACAGCGCGAGCTTTTTGAAGACAAGGCCGCGCGCGTTCTCGGGACGTCTGACCCCAATGTATTGGCGGACCCGGACGTTATCGACGACCTGTTGCGCCGCTTCTTTCTTGTCCGGCAGACGGAAAACGGACCGACCTCGCTGACGCCGGGTTTTTCCGCCCTGACCCTCCTGCAAAACACGGCCCTTGGCGCCGGCGCGACGCAAAACCTCTTTCAATCGCAGTTTTAGGCGACGGCGCTAGCCGTCGTTTCGCGTCAACGCCGCTTCCAGTTTCTCGTAGCTTTCATCGCATGAGCTGCTTTTTTTCGTGATGAACGCATCAAGTTCAGGCCACAGCTCGATCGCCTCGTCGATCTCCGGGTCGGAACCCGCGGCGTAGAGGCCGGTCTGGATCATCGTCGCCGCATCGTCATACGCCGCGATCAGGCGGCGCGCGCGCGACAGCAACGTGTTTTCTTCCTCGCTCGCCGCATCCGGCAGGCTGCGCGAGACGCTGCGGCGGATATCAATCGAGGGAAACCGGCCGCGTTCGGCGATGGCGCGATCCATCACCACATGGCCGTCGAGAATACTGCGCACCATGTCGGCGATCGGTTCGTCCATATCCGACCCCGCCACCAGCACGCTGAAGATTGCCGTGATGTCGCCCGCCGCGCCCGCGCCCGGCCCGGTTCGTTCCGCAAGCGCCGCGATGGCGCGAAATGTCGAGGGCGGATAGGCGCGAAGCGACGGCGTTTCGCCCGCCGTTAAAGCGATTTCGCGATGCGCGTCGGCAAAGCGCGTGATCGAATCGAACAGCACAAGAACGTGCAGCCCCATATCCCGGAAGTATTCCGCCGTTGCGATCGCCATCATCGCGCAGCGGCGCTTCATGGGCGCCGGCTCGTCGCATGTGGATACGAATACGATTGACCGATCGCGTCCCTTAGAGGCCAGTATGCCGTCGACGAATTCGCGGATTTCGCGGCTGCGCTCCCCGATCAGGGCGACAATAACCACGTCGGCCTCGATCCCTCTCGCGAGATCGCCCACAAGCGTCGTCTTGCCGACCCCGGACCCGGCGAATAGGCCGACGCGCTGGCCCTTACAGAGCGGCAGGAAGGTATCGAACGGCGCGAGCCCGGTATTCAACCGCGCGCCGAGACCGCGACGGTTGGTCATCGCCGTCTCGCCGGCGCTCAACTCCATGACGCGATCGCCGCGCGGCGTCACCGCGCTGTCGACGGTCTCTCCGGCGGCGTTGATGACGCTTCCGAGCCATTCCAGGCTCGGCCGGAATTCATTATCCGTACAAAGATAAGCCCTATCCCCCGGCGCCATTCCCGTCATGGACGCGTCCGGCAGCACGAATACTGCGTCTTCGCGCATGGCGACAACTTCGCCATGGGTCGATTGCCCGCCGGCGAACCGCAGTCGATCGCCGATCTTTGCGAAGTCGTTCAGCCCGGCGATTTCCAGAAGGCCGTTTTCGACAGATACGACGTCCCCCCACAAAGCGTACGGCGCCGCCGCTGGTAATGAACCGTTAACGATATGCTGGAATGTCGCCGTCACGTTTTGGCACACCAATTAAGTTTATTTTCAACTTTCACGATCATTTTCATAAACAGTAATCCTTAACAGGACGTCGGCGAATGCTTGATAATTTGAACATTTTGAAGATGGCCTCGGCGATGGCGCGCTACGCCGCCGAGCGACATCAGCAGTTGTCGCAAAACATCGCCAATGCGGACACCAGCAACTACCGCGCAAAGGACCTGGAGCCTTTTGCGGAGGCCTATGCACGCTTCGAATCTTCGGGAGCAGCCAGCAAGACTGAACCGTTTTCCACCGGCGCCGGAGGATCGT
The DNA here is from genome assembly GCA_028284345.1 of Hyphococcus sp. GTDB lineage: Bacteria > Pseudomonadota > Alphaproteobacteria > Caulobacterales > Parvularculaceae > Hyphococcus. The sequence continues at coordinate 357,656 of JANQRY010000010.1, forward strand.
TCGCCCGGCTTGTGGACATTCCCGGCGCTGAAACGCCAAACGGCAATAATGTCTCGCTCGAAGACCAACTGACGCGCACGATCGAAGCGCAGGCGGACCATAAGACAGCGACGATCCTGTACAAGAAGTCGCTCGACATGCTGCGCCTCACCCTCAACAAGGGAGCGTAGCGGTCCCATGAATTCCTTCATGAACTCAATGGAAGCGGCGGCGAGCGGAATGCGCGCGCAAGGCTTCCGCATGCGCGTCGTCAGCGAAAACATCGCCAATGCCGATACGCCCGGCTATCAGCGCAAGCTTCTTTCCTTCAACACCGTGCTCGACAGCGTTTCACGAGCAACGCTTGTCTCCGCGGACAGGATATCGCTCGATCAGAGCGCATTGGAAGAAAAGTACGACCCGTCCCATCCCATGGCTGACGAAAACGGCAATGTTCGCATGTCAAACGTCAAGCTTCTGGTGGAAATGGCGGACGGACGCGAGGCGAGCCAGTCCTACGAGGCAAACCTCGCAACCTTTCAACAAGCCCGTGAAATGTATGCAAGCCTGCTTGACGTTCTGAAGAGGTAGAAAATCTCATGAATGTAAATGTCTTTAACGCCCTGAACTCGGCAAACGCGGTACAATCGCCGCTGAGCGCAAAGAAACAACAGACGGACGCCGGCAATGGCGGCGCCGAGTTCAAACCGGTCGAAACGGCGAAAGAATTCGCCAACGCCGTGGCGAACAGCGAGCGGGCGGCCGCCGCCTATATGGTCGGCAAGGCGGACCCCCACTCAGTTGTGGAAGCGATTGCGTCGGCCGAACTTGCCGTTGAAACGGCCGTGACGGTCCGTAACCGCGTCGTAGAAGCCTACCAGGAACTGCTTCGGATGCCGATTTAACGGCCCCCATGTGACATCATGACCGAAGCGGAAATCGTAGACTTGTTGAGAGCGTATCTGTGGACGGGCGTCTGGATCTCAGCGCCGCTGCTGATCACGGCGCTCGCCGTCGGCATCGCCGTCGGCCTGTTTCAGGCGCTGACATCCATTCAGGAATTGACCCTCACCTTCGTGCCAAAACTGATCGCGATGCTCATCGTCTTTACCCTGTGCATCGGTTTCTCCGCGAATCTCCTGCTCGGCGTCTTTAACGACAGCGTCACCCGCTATATCGCTCAGTGAACCCATGCGTATTTTTCCCTGCATAGTCTTGCTCTGCGCATTCTGGCCGGGAACGGCCGCAAGCGAAAGCGCGAAGAAACCCACCGCATGCCTTGACGCCGCGGCAAAGGCGGAAGCGCGCCACGGCATTCCGCGAAAACTGCTGCAGGCGATCACGCTTGTCGAGACCGGACGTAGCGAGGGCGATGAATTCGTGGCCTGGCCATGGACGACCAATATCGACGCGACCGGGCGGTACTTTCAGTCAAAAAACGACGTTGCGCGATTTGTCCGCAGCCGTCTTCACGCCGGCGAGACCTCGATCGATATCGGATGTTTTCAGATCAATACGAAATGGCACGGCGACAACTTCGCATCGATCGACGACATGCTCGATCCAACCGAGGCGGCGGAATACGCCGCCAAATTTCTCGTTGACCTGAAAAACGAGTTCGGCGACTGGGAAACGGCGGCGACGAAATACCACTCCCGCACGCCGGTCCACGCCAGACGATACGGTCAGAAACTCGCCGCCATTCAGGACTCGCTTCTAAAAGCGCCCCGGAAGCCGGAAAGCGTATCCATTACGCTGGCGCCGCCAACGCGCTTCGCCGTCAATGAAACCAATACGGGCGGCGTTGCTCTGTCGATCTTCGCTGACGCGGCGCCGCTTTTTGAGCAGGGGTCGCGACCCTCGATCATCAGGGGCGGTCCGACGCCATGAATCTCAGCATCAAAACCTTCTTTCAGCCCACCGTGATGCTCGCCATCGCGCTGATGGTGGTCATCGTCATGATGGTCCTGCCGGCGCCGGCCTGGGTTGTCGATATCGGTTTGACGGCGTCATTCGCGCTGGCGATCCTGATCCTGACGATCACGCTGTTCATCGACCGGCCGCTGGATTTCTCGTCCTTTCCGACCGTCCTGCTCGCATCGCTCCTGTTGCGGCTGTCATTGAATGTCTCATCGACAAAGCTGATCATCAGCCAGGGTCACACCGGCGTCGACGCGGCCGGCGGCGTCATTCAGGGCTTCGCCATGTTTATCATGGGCGGCAATGTCTTTCTCGGGCTTGTCATTTTCGTCGTTCTGCTGATCGTCAATTTCATGGTGATCACCAAGGGCGCCGGCCGGATGGCGGAAGTGGGCGCGCGTTTCGCCCTTGACGGCATGCCGGGCAAACAGCTTGCTATCGACTCCGACATCGCCGCCGGCGCTATCAGCCACGAAGAGGCGAAGGCGCGCCGTCAGCTCGAACAGGAAGAGACAACGTTTTTCGGTTCGCTCGACGGCGCCTCAAAATTCGTGAAAGGCGACGCCATCGCCGGGCTGCTGATCACCCTGCTCAACCTCGTCGTCGGTCTCGCGATCGGCATCGGCGTTCATGGCCTGACCTTTGGCGAAGCAATCTCCACCTACTCGATCCTGACGGTTGGCGACGGCCTCGTCTCCCAGATCCCGGCGGTTATCATTTCCATCGCCGCCGCGCTTCTGCTCTCTAAGGGCGGCGTCCTCGGTTCAACCGATCGCGCGCTTTTCGATCAGCTCGGCAAATATCCAGCGGCCATGGGAACCGTCGCCTCCATGCTGTGCGTCTTCGCGCTGTTCCCCGGCATGCCGTTTCTGCCGTTCATGGCCGGCGCGATCTTGCTGGGCTCGCTCGCGTTTTTCGCACAACAGCAAAAACAGCGGGAAGAAACAGACAAGGAAAAAGCGGAAATCGAAGACGCCTCGGAAGCGCCGGCTGAAGTCTCGCTTGGCGATGTTCTCGACCTCGACGAGATTCATCTTGAGTTCTCGCCGAACATCATTCCCCTCTGCCTCGATTCATCGAGCGGGCTTGACAAGCGCATTTCGAAAATCCGCCGCTATGTAGCCGGAGAGTTCGGCTTTATCGTGCCCGCGACGCGCCTCACCGACAATTCCGCCTTGCGCGAGAACGAATACGCGATCCGCATTCACGGCGTTGAAGTTGCGCGAAGCTGGCTTGATCCGAAGGGCGTTATGGTGCTGACGCGGGACGACGCACCGCTCAATATTCCTGGGAAAGACGTAACGGAACCGGTCTATCAGGCGCCGGCGCGCTGGATCCCCGCCGAACAGAGCGAAGACGCGGTCGTTCTGGGGCTGCCGGTAATCGAACCCGTCGAGGTGATCGCCACCCATCTTCTGGAAGTGATCAAGGCGAATTTCGGCAGGCTGATGACGCGGCGCGCCCTGCGACGCATCCTTGATGAGTTTGTCTCAACGTCCGATCCTGCGAAAGCAGAGGCCAATAAGAAAATTCTTGACGAATTTATCACCGACGACACGCCTTTCGATCTGGTGCAGGCCGTGTTTCGGCTGCTGCTCGAAGAGCGCGTCTCAATCCGAAATCTGCCCGTGATCCTCGAATCGATCAGCGAAGGGCGATCGGCCCTCTCGACGCCGGAGCAAATCGCGGAATATGTCCGGCAACGGATCGGCCTGCAGCTTACCTCCAAGCTCAGAAACGACGAAGGCTATCTGCCGCTCATCCAGCTCGCGCCGGAATGGGAAGAATTATTTCAGCAGCAGGAGCAGAAACAGGAAAACGGCGTCAGCGACATCGCCCTGTCGCCGTCTGATTTCAATCGCCTAGCCTCATCCATCCGCGACGGCATCGCGAACGCCGTTTCGAAGGGAGCCTTTCCCGCCATTGTCACCAGTTCCCAGCGCCGGCGTTTTCTGACGACCGTGCTGTCTGCGAAGGGCATTCGCAACCCCGTTATTTCGTACGAGGAAATCGACCCCACAGAGCGGCCGTCAATTCTCGGCGTCGCGTAGCGAGGCGGCGATGGATTTCTTTCCTCTTGCAGCCCTGGCGCCGCTTCGCGAATTCAGCGACGGCTATGTGGTTCTCGCCGCGGCGATTTTCACGCGACTATCAGCGTTGTTGTTCTTTCTGCCCGGCATCGGCGAGCGCATGATGCCGGTTCGCGTGCGCCTTATCATTGCGCTGGCGCTCATGCTTGTCCTCCTCCCCGCTTACGCCGGCGACTTCGAAGCGCCGCAGCGCCCCTCGCTGATTGCGGCCTTGTTTGCGGCGGAGGCGGTCTCCGGCGCCCTGATCGGCTTCAGCATTCGCATCACCGTGTTCGCCATCCAGACGGCCGGCGCAATTATCAGCCAAAGTCTGTCGCTGGCGCAGCTTTTCGGATCGAACGTATCATTTGATCTCGAAACGCCGATCTCGACGCTCCTTATGTTCGCCGCCATTGTCATGGCGGTTTCCGCAGGCGTTCATTTCGAAGCCGTCAACGTCCTGATGATGTCCTACGATATCATGCCGCTCGGCGTCTTTCCAGGCGCAAGCGCCGCGGGCGAATGGGCCGCCGGCAGAACCGCCTTCGCCTTTTCCGCCGCCTTATCGCTTGCCTTTCCCTTCGTCGTTCTCGGTTTCATCTACAATCTCGCCATCGGCGCGGCGAACCGCGCCATGCCGCAGCTCATGGTCGCTTTTGTCGGGATTCCTGCGGTTACATTCGCGGGCCTTGTGCTGCTCGCCGCAAGCGCGCCTGTCATTCTGACCGTTTGGCTTGATATGACGCGCGAGATCATCGGCGAATTTCTAGCGGCGGCGCCATGAGCGATAATGAACAACCGAGCGCTGACGACAAGACGCACGAGCCGACACAGCAAAAACTGCGCAAGTCACGCGAACAGGGCGATGTCCCCTACTCTATGGAAGCGACATCGGCGACGACCTATGCAGCGTTCTTTCTGGGGATTCTCATTTTATCCGGCTGGATCGGCATGGATATTCTCGCCGCGCTGACGCCGTTTCTGTCCAACCCGGAGGCGATCCATCTCGCCTTTTCATCGCCCAATCAACAGGACGTCGCCGCCGAACTCATTTTTCGCACCTTTCGGGCGACACTCGCATTGCTCATCATTGTCATGATCGGCGTCTTCGCCTCCGCGACCGTCCAGCGCGCTTTTGCGTTTTCCCTTTCGAAAATAAAGCCCAAATGGTCGCGCCTGTCGTTCGTCGATAACGCCAAACAGAAATACGGGCCCGAAGGGCTCTCGGAATTCGTAAAAAAAGCGGCGAAGCTGTGTGCTATTCTCGGCATCATCCTGTTTGCGATCAAGGACCGTTTCTTCGAACTGCCGACGCTAATCGGCAAGCCGGCGACGGCTCTGCCGACCTATTTCTTTAAGGAAACCATCTTCTTTGTCGGCCTGATTACCGGCGTGGCCGCGTTGATCGGCTTTCTCGACTTGCCATGGCGTCAGTTTCAACACCGCAAGCGCCTGCGCATGACCCATGAGGAAATGAAGCGGGAGAACAAGGAAACCGAGGGCGATCCGATGTTGAAAGGCGCCCGCCGCCAGCGGGCCGAAGCCATCGCCACCAACCGCATGATGGCGGACATGCCGAACGCCGACATTGTAATCGTCAACCCGACGCATTACGCGACAGCGCTGAAATGGGACCGCAAAGGCGGCGCGGCGCCCATATGCGTCGCCAAAGGCGTCGACGAGATTGCCGCGCGCATCCGGAAAGCCGCCGCCGAACACGGCGTCCCGATCACACGCGATCCGCCGACGGCGCGTTCGATCTACGCCCTGGTCGAAATCGGACAGGAAATAAAACGCGAGCACTTCGCCGCCGTTGCCGCCGCGATCCATTACGCCGATCAGGTGCGCAAGAAAAAGGCGCGGGCAGGCGCTCAATGAAAAAGAACGACATATTAAAGCTCTCGCAATTGCTCTCGCTGAAACAGCAGGCGGCGTCGCTCAAATACAGGAAACGCCTCGCGGAACAGCAGCGTCTCCATGACGAAGCCGCACGCCTTATGCGCGACAGTCTTAACCCGGCCTTGCACGAACGCCGCGAGCCCGCCGCAGGCGACCTCATTGTCGCCAACAGGTTTCGCAAAAGCCTGCGCAAAAAATCAGAACAATTGACCGCCGCCGCCCATAGCCTCGACGACATGGTCGACGCATTACGCGCCAACACGCGCGAAGCGCTGACGCGCGAGGCTGCGCTGGAAAGGTTGTTGACGGATCTCAAAAAGAAAATTCGCGCCGACGCCAATAATCGCGACGAAGATCTGCGCGAGCAGAACACGCTCATCAAGCGCTGAACGAGAAGCGCAGCTATTGTGGGCGCCGGCACGTCAAAAATTGTATAACCGTACACAGAGCGATTTGATGGATGTTGTCGAGGCTTCGTTTACGGCAGGCTTTGAATTATTTTATTGAGGCGACTCCTTCGTTCAGCCGCCAGCACGTCCGTTAAGCCCCTCTTCATATTTCTGAATACGCTGAAACAGTTTTAGGCCGCAGATTTCGGGGCCGAAACCGGTTAACCGTAATTAAATTCTATCATGGTCTCATACTTGACGCTTCGCATACGCATAAGGGGGAGTCCTTTCCATGTCTGCATCTGTCGCCGCAATGACAAACACAAAAGAAATCGGCGCCGAGGTCATTCGTGCATTAAACAGCATGAATATTCCGCCGAAACCGGAATATTATCAGGTCTGGTTTTCCCATCTTGAAAGCAGCAACGACGCCCTCTCAACGGAGATACAGTCAAAAATCGAGGACGAAGGGGAAGTTGACGAGTTCTTTTTGAAGGCGATCCACGAGCAGTATTTCGAGCTGGCGCACCCGCCAAAGCAAATTGAACGTTTCGCCGTGGAGGTTCTCAACGAAACCAACGCCCTGCAACAGCTTTCAAAAGTTTTTGATACGAACACAAAGCAATTCAGCTCAGACTTGGCGGACGCTTCGCAAAGCGTCGGCGACATCTCCAACGACAGCGCGGCGACAACCAAGCTGTTGAACTCCCTTGTCGATATCGCGCAGGACGCGATTTCGCGCAACAATCAGCTTGAAAATGATCTCACAAATGCATCCAAAAAGATCGACAAACTGCAATCGTCAATCGACTCGATCGCGAGAGACGCCAAGACAGACTTCCTGACGAAACTGAACAATCGCCGTTACTTTGACAGCACGATCTCGCACCTCATCACTGCGGCGACCAGCGAGAAGACGCCGCTTTGCATGATCGTCGCCGACATCGACCATTTCAAATCGTTCAACGACAAATGGGGCCATCCGGTTGGCGACCAGGTGTTGAAACTCGTCGCGGATGTTCTACAGGAAAACGTCAAGGGCCAAGATCTGCTGTCGCGATATGGCGGAGAAGAATTTGCGATCGCGCTTCCCAAAACCTCGTTGAAAGACGCAGAAACGGTGGCGGACAATATCCGGGTCGCCGTCTCGAAGCGGAAACTCATCAATCGCGCGAACAATCAAAGCCTCGGACGCGTTTCAATGTCCTTCGGCGTTGCTCAGCTTCGCGACGACTGGCCGGCTGACGCGCTCTATAAAGCGGCGGATGCGGCGCTTTACGAAGCCAAGCAAAATGGCCGCAATCGCGTTGCCTGCTGGAGCGACGCCGAAGCTGGCGCCTGAGAAAGCGCGGGATTTTGCTAAATATCGAGTGGAAGCCGGCGACGCGGCGGAATACGGCTTTAGTTGTCGGCGTCTACGATTTCGACGCCCGCGAGGTTTGAGTTTTGCCAGCGGCGGGCGACGCGGTATTTGGCGGCGAGCACCGGAATCTCAATCTCGCAGGACTGCGGCAGGTCCACCGCTTCGGTAAATTGCAGCCTGAAGCCGCGGGTCGTTATGTCCCGCACCGTGCAGCTGACGGCGCAATCGTCTGAGAGCCGGACCAATGCAAGATGCAGGACGCGTTTGCGAGGCTCCAGCCTATTCGGATCGTTGATCCGTTCACTCGCCGTAGCGAGACTCTTGAGCCGGCTCGACAACACGGCTTGCAGCCTTGCGTCGTCTTGCGCATTTTCCTGCATATGTCGCTTGCCAAACATACGACATAGTATTGTATATTTTCAATAACATAGCGTTAACGCTAACGGATACGGAAAATTTATAACGATATACAGCTTCGCCGCGAGGCGAATACGCCGCCGATACATTGATCGAAGGCGGTCGGCGACAGCAGAGCCGACGGCGCTTATTCAGCCGCAGACTTCAAATAGGCGATCAAGTCGGCGCGATCCTGCGGATCGGGAAGCCCGGCGAAGATCATCCGTGTGCCTGGGATATATTCTTGCGGATTTTCGAGATAAGCGAACATGATCTCTTCGGTCCACGTGATGCTGGAATTCGCGTTCGCGTCTGTGTAGTTGAAGCCTTCAACGGATCCGGCCTCTCGCCCGAAGATCCGGTAAAGCGACGGACCAACCCGGTTCTGCCCTTCCAGGACCGTGTGGCAGGCGATACATTTCACATAAACGCGCTTGCCCGTAGCCGCGTCGCCGGTGAGAGCGGCGTATTCCGACCCTCCGTCAGCAGACACCGCGACAGTTTCAACCTCGTCTACAACGTCCGACTCCGGCGAATTCATCGCGGCTTCCGTCGCATCGTCGTTTGTGGACTGCTCCTCCGCGTTGTTCGATGCATTACTTGCAACGGACGTTTCGGCGCCGTCGTCAGGGGCCCCGCAGGCGCCGAGGAAAAGGGAAAATGAACCAACGGCAATGATCGAAGCCGGCTTAATTCCAGAAAACGCCAAAGATTCCTCCATTTCGTGGGAAAGCCCCGAAGGCGAAAAGAATTGAGTATAGTTGAATGTTTTAACGCGAGCAAACATGTAAACGCTCTAAGCACGCAGGAACTTCGTCGCCACTCGCCGCTGGAAGCGAAAAGGAAGCAGCCCGGATTATTCGGCGCCGTTCGTATCGCGAAGATAGTCGGAAATAAGTTCGATGGATCGGGGATACGATTCCACATGATAGTTGTGGCAGGTCAGGCAGCTATCCGGCGCTCTTCCCCGCTGGTGGCACTCGGTGCAGGTCTCTCTGGTCATATCGATGAAGCTCGCGGCAAGCGTATCTGACTCGCGGGAGACCGCATCGTTCAGCTTGTGACAGCTGGAACACCCCTCATCGTTCATCAATCCGAAATGCGACGCATGTGAAAACCGGTTGAAGTCTATCTCGACATCGCCCGGCATGAATCCATGCCAGTTAATCCGATATTTTCCAGCCTCGTTCAAAGGCCTTGATCTTACTCCGTTCGCCCGCGTCTTAATCGGCGTCGCCTCAACGCTATGGCATTTGATGCATTTACCAATGGCTTCGTCGTCGCTTAAAGACGCGAAAAGCGACTCGACGATCGGATCGTTCCCGGCGGAAGACACGTCCAGCCAGGTTCTGAGGAACGGATCGGCATGATCAATGGGTCGATAAAATATCGTGCTTCCGTCCCTGTACCACCCGCCGGTTCGGGCCCATTCTTCATTGTCAGCAACGGATGTCGGCGTCGCTCTGAACGGGTTCTCCGTACTCGTCTGGGCCTCAAGCTCATCGTCGACCGCGTCATCATCGTCCAATAAAATAATATCGTCCCCGGTCAGCAGACTTCCCTCGTCCGCTCCGGCGTCGTCATCTTCCGTCAGCAAATCGGCGTCGTCAAAAACGCCGATGTCAATCAACGCATCATCAGCCAGCGCGTCTCCGGTCGTCTCGCCGTCGAGCAGAATGCTGTCATCGCGTTCAATCGTTATGTCCTGCGATTTCTGAGAGCCAACGAACCCCTCTATCTCGCCGGCCCTAAATTGCGCCACCTCCTTCATGAGCATGGGGAACCACTCTTTTTGGTTGTTGACGAGCGTGTCCTTGGGCAAGGACGCCACCAGGTGGTTAAGCGTGGACTGATCAAAGTTACCTTCAAGGGCCTCATCAATGCGCCGGTTCATCATGGCCGTTCCGCCCATCTGAATGTCGTAGAGAAGCTCCTTGATAGCCCATGCGAGTTCGGCCGCCGACCTTAATTCGTCGGCGTCAGCGTTGCGGAGATCAAACAATTGAAGGGACGCGTTTTGCAGCGCGGCCGACTGCTGCACGGCGTCAGGCAGCAGGAGCTTCATAAACGGCGTTGTCTCGCCGTCCGCCCATTCAGGCCATTGGCCGACAAAGTAGCCGGCCTCGGCAAGCGAGTGAACATCGAGTTCCGGAATAGACAGGACCGCGACGCCCTTCGCCGTCGCGCGCGTATCCCCCAGGATCTCTTCCAGATGACACGATGAGCACGACGTCTCAAAATTTGCCGCAAGCATCCATTCACCGCTCTGATCAGTGTCGTGGCATTGTTTACAGCCGTCGGGGGCGAAATCGACATAGTCGTCGTCGACAAAGTGTTTCTTCAGATGGGTGACGTGATCAAACCGGATGCGCGTGGGGCGATTATACGGAAAGTCTGTATATTGAGGGTGTTCGGATTCAAGATCGGCGAACTTCACCGTGTGACAGACATGACATTGTTGCGGATCGAAGCCGTCGATCGGGGCGAATTTTCCCTGATGCTCTCGGTGGCAAACAGCGCAACTGATGTCGTCAGTTTCCGTCGCCCGCCAGGCGCGTAATTGGCTGGCGAGGGCGACCTCGCGGGAACTCGACGATTTGGCGGATACGGCGTCCGGATCCGTTGAAAAATTATCGGGCGATGTCGAATGCGGCTGGGATGCGTTATCGCCCAGTTTGTGACAGTTGAGGCATTTCGCATCGTCATTGCCGCTGTTGAGATGCGCCGCTTTCGTCACCCAGTCGACTATCGTTTCAGATACGGCGGAATGGCAGTCCTTGCATGACGTCACCTCGGCATGGTTGACGCTAAGCGGACCGGGCGACAGATGGTTGAGGGTTGTTTTCCCCGCGAGAAAAATCACAAGCAGCGATAACGCGAGCCCCAGCATCCAAAAAATAATACGGCGTTTATGCGACTTTACGGAACGAACAGGCGAGCAAGGGCTATCCGTAAACGGACATTCCCCTTTCAGATTCGGGCCCGTCTCGCACGCCTCCCTGCGGCCGCATCGCCACTTTTGCGTTGGCCGCGAATAGGGGCTGTCACGATGCCCGAATTTCTGCATCTGATCGGTCATGCCGCGCCGCGAAAAGCGTAAACCAGAACGATATGCACGAAGACCATAAGCAGCAGCACCACGCCTATTGGCGCATGCAACAGGCCCCAATATTTCAGCACCCCCTGCAACGCATAGTGAGTGTCGAGGGTGTTTTTCTGCTCAAGATAGTCAGCCAGCTGCATGGCGAAAGCAGCTTCGCGCTGGTTGAGATAGCGCATCTGCAATTCCAGATCGTTCAGCCGCAGCAAATGCGGTCGTCGATTTCCCAACAGATGCGACGCGACGTCCCTATTGCCCGAGAAGTAGCCGGCCAGGCGCTCGTCATAATAGTCGGACAAGGTGGACGATCTTGATTCTTCAACAGACTGCGCCAGTTCCCGCTCGAGTCTTTCCCGAAGCCTGGCGGTGTGTTCGGGAATCCGCTCAAAGATGATTTCCTCGCCCAGAAAGGCAAGGCGGCGCGCAAACACCCTGTTGATGATCGCGCCCGCAACGCCGACAACAACCACAAGGGCCAGCAGCCCCCCGAGGATCTGCTCTACACGCCCTTCGGGGATTGAGAATTCCACGTGGATTGCGAAGGCGGCAATGAGAAAAAAACCGCAATAATAGTGCCATTGCGCCCAGCCTGCATTGGACCCGAGCGGCAGGACGCTGAGTTTCTTTTTCAGATAGAACGACAGCAGAAAAACGATCAGACCGGCGACCAGCCACCCTGAATAATATTGCTGCGTATGCAGCGACAGCGCGACAATCCTAAACGCATACCAAGTCAGGGCGATGGCAATGACCAACAAAATGGTATTGCGAAGCCGGCGCCTCATAAATCTCATGCCGGTGGTCTCCACCCCGTTTGACGACCGTGAAAGGGCTCAAGGCAGGCAATGCGGGCCGCCAGGGAGGCTTATGTCACCGGTCGAGCCAGTCCGCCAGTTCCCCGACGTCCTTTACGTCGATGCGGGTTATGGCGTCGTGAGAACAGGCCCGCACGCATGCCGGGCCGCCGGGCGAGGTCGAGCATAAATCGCATTTTGTGGCTTTCACAATCGGTATGGATTTGTCGTCCGTGAGCAGCTTCCCCTCCGTATCGCGAATCGGCACCATGCGAATATTATCATAAGGACAGCTATTGGCGCATGTGGAACAACCGATGCAAGTTTCATCGTTTATCGAGACAATCCCGTCTTCCGAACGATGAATGGCGCCGGTGGGACAGCCGATCATGCACACCGGGTCGTCGCAATGCATGCAGGCATTGGCGATCATGTAGCGCCCGAAGGCGGGCCCATGGCGCACAAATCTTGGATTGTTGTCATGGGCGTTTGCGCATGCGGTGACGCAATCGTCGCATCGCGTACAACGCTCAAGATCAATCATCATCGTCTGGGCGCCGTTGACGAACCGGTTTTCCACAAGGAATTCCGTGAACTTGCGATCCACCTGGGACGACGGCTTGCCTAATTGGCGCGGATCATTCGGCAGCGCATCCAGCCGACGCTCAAGTTCAGATTGAACGGCGCTGTCCCCGCCCGCGCTAAATACGTTCTGCTCGATCCAATCTGTTGGAATCCGTATTACATCCGTATAGCCGAGCGCGCCCAGACTGCACCGCAATCTTTGCGGCTCTCCACTCATCCATGAATCGTAAAGTTCCTGCAGACCGAACAAGCCGCCCGCGGTTAAGTGGCCCAACGTATAATGTCCGTGATTGATGCGGCGGCTGACGCGGGCGAAACCGTTGCGAATGAGCAGTAACGCGTCGGCGTAGTCGCCGGCGGTTGCAATAACCGGCTCTGCTTCCATCAGGCGATTGAAATCATCGCTGGTTTCAGCGTCCTTCGAGGCTTGCCGAAATTTTCTCTGCCAGGCGAACTCGCCGTAGACTTCATATTGCGCGACATCCGCCAAGGCCCGGATCTTGTCCTTGGCGACATGCTTGAAAAGCGGGACACTGAGCAAATGTTCGTAAAGGCCGCGCTCGCGATAGAGATGTTCTATCGTAAACATGAAATCCGGCGCGTATTTGCAAATATCGCGCAGCCCCTGCCAGCGGATTTCGAGAACCAGCATCTCCTCCCGGCTGACGACCGTATGGGTCATTTCCGTGCGCCCCAACACCGCCGACTCGCCAAAAAAATCGCCGGATTTGAGCGCGACGGTTTCAGCGCCCGCCTTTTCAACAAGCGCATCGAGATCAGGGATCGTAACGACGCCGCGCCGGCGCGTATTGCGGCCCAATCTGGTTTTGACCGCGCCGGCGGTTTCCCTGACCTCGGGATACCGGTTTTTGACCAGCAGCTTTCGCAGCACCGAAAGGAAAGACGGTCGCGGCGCTTTCACGCGCCCCCAGGCCGCCGGATCAATGCCCGGCGCAAGAACCAGGGTCGCATTACCGGTTAAAATCAGAAAGGCTGAATTGATGTATGCGCCTGCATTCAGAACGAGCTGGTTCTTCTGATATTGCCGAACGCGGCAATCGTTGCGAATGATCTCGCGCAGGCTTAACGATGGCGGGAAGTTCGATTCTTCCATGGTGTCGAAATGCGGGCTCGACAGTATCCAGTCGATAAGGTCATCCGACATTTCGTCGCAAAAAGGCGTGTCCCATCGCCTCGGTCGCTGTATGATTTTGTGATACGTCACTGCGCCAGCGAGCCTCCGGCGTTAATGCGGGGTGTAGACCTCGCCCTTGTATTTATCGGGCGTCGGCAGCATTCCATCAACGCCGCTTAAAAGACTTCCGTCGTGACCGTCGGCAAAGCTTCGCGCGTGTTCAGCGACCACGCCCGCGGCCTCGATCAACGCCGCTTCGTTATTCAGTTTCAGCGTTGCGGATGAGCCGGCCTCAATAATCGCGCTTAGCTGTTCGCTATCAACCGTTTCGTCGATCTTTTTCAGGAAGGCCAGCGCCCGCTGCGCGCGCATGGCCATCGCCTTTGCATATTCTGCGTTCTCCGTCGCCTTGGCGACGCCGCGCAGACCGTATTCATAGTCGAGCATTTTGCCCATGACATAGAGCATCCGGCGCCGTTCAAGCGACGCTTCGGTATTGTCATCCGTATACCAAACATTATGGCGCACTTCGCCTTGCGTCCAACGCACGAGTTCAAACTTGCTGCCTGCCGCATGGCCGCCAACATTGACAAGTTTTTCATTGGGAACCGTGTGGCAGGAATAACAATTCGCCGCCAACTCATAGAGGTTGCTGGGGCGGATCATGCCCGCCGCGTCGGAGGCGGCAAGCCGCTGGATCTTGTGTTCCGGCGTCTCGTTTTCGGCCTTAACGTCCTTGCCGCCAAAGTCGCTATGGACGTCGATCCAATCCGCGCCGGCGCCATGGCAAGATTCGCAGGAAATCCCCGCAATCGGCGCGGGCGCCGCCTCCTCCATCGCCACGGTGAAATGACAGGTCAGGCAGTCGCTTTCCGACTTAATGCGCTTGATGCCCATTTTATCTGCGATGGCCCGGGCGTCTTCGCTGCGCGGCATATCCTTGAACGTGCTCGAATGGTGGGTCAGACGCCAGGCTTTGACCGTTTCCTTATGGCACTCGGCGCACTCCTCCGGCCCCTTCACTTTCGCCGGATCCATCCGGAATTCAGCGGCTAAGCCGGTTGAAGCCCAGAGCGCGAAAAACAGCCAAATGCCGGCGCAGAGGAAGAGGCGCGAAAACGCATCACGGGCGCTCGCGCGAACGGCGCGCCGACCGTCGAAACGATCCGCCGATCCCCCCTTGGCCTGGTCGGAGATATACTCTAAACGTATGTTTTTACTACGCATTTAGATCTACTGTGATCGCCTGCGCGCTGCATTCGCGCAAAGCAACCCTCCCCCCTTTTAACGCCGTCATAATCGAATCAACTGGTACTACTAATCTCACCAAAAGTTAACTCGGCAAATCGGGCGCTTTCATGGCGTGCGCGCGGGCCTTGGACAGCGCCGGCGCTGGGCCGCGTTAGAGGCTTCGGGCCAATGCGGTGCAAGCCTTGTTCCCAGTCCAGGCGGCCCGGTTTGCTTGGGGATAATTTGGGGGCGCCGCGCCGCCGCCCGGGCCAGCCTCACCGACCTCCGAACCGTCGCGCGCCTAAAGCTTCACCTGCAGCTCTAGCCGCGCCCCGGGGGTCGCGGCGTCGCCGTCCTTTTTGGTGACAAAGGCGTCAAACTGCAAAAACGCGCGCGTGGCGATGGCGCGCTGGGCGCGCATCCCGACGCCATATTCATTTTCAAGAGTCGGGATCGCATCGCCGGTCTCAAACCGCGCGCCGGCTTCGACGGTTATCTGCGTGCGTTTGTCTTTAGAGAACTTCTGATACCCGACTGCAGCGCCCGCCGCCTCGCGCGCGCTGTTGCTGAGGGGCGACGGGAACGTGCCGATGCCCTGCGCGGCAAAAAGCAAGCCCGTTCGCCCGAGCGGACCGCCGGTCAGCGGGCCTCGCGCCGCTGAGGTAAAATTGTCGATCCCGACAAATCCGTTGACATACATATTATCGTGCGTGCCCTTGGGCTCCCACGACAACTCCGTAAACAACAGCAGCCCGGTGTCCGATTGCGGCGTCACGCCATCGAGGGCGTTTGAGTAAGCGGCCCTAAAGGTCGCGTTAGTCCGGCCGATCCGGCGCGTCGCATCGAGGCCGACATTCAGGAGGTCCCCCGCCTGATCGGAAGCCACGTAAGCAACATCAACGTTAAAGGTCGTCTTTATCGTATCGATCTGGTTGAACCATCCATAGAATGTGCTGTCTCTGTCTCGACGGTTATCGCCCCGATGCACGCCGCCGAAACCGACAAAAAAACTACTTCGCCAGTTGATGATATGAGCGTTGCCCTTAAACCGGATATTGTTTTTGCTGAGGCCAAAACCGTCCATGTTGTCATTGACGATGAACCCGTCGCCAAAGACGACATTCTGACGCCCGACGCTGAAGCCGATATCGTTTTTCGTGCTGTCGAAGAAATCCCAATTGGGAAAGATCTCGGCGAGATCGCCTTCAAAAAATATGGTGTCGACCTCGAAATTCAGCTCATCAACAAATCCGTCCTGGCTTTCCGGCGTAAACACCGCGCCGGAGAAGCCGCCCGTGTTGCGATTATGCAAAGGCGTGACGCCAAACAGGATGCGCTCCGTGCCGCTAAGCTGAAGATTGGCGAACAGATCCAGACGATTGGCCCATTCAGAAACATTCTCGTCGCTCTCGCTCTTATAGCCCTGAACAGCCGTGCGAAAGTTGCCGTAAACCCACAATGACGGCGTCCAGACCGCGCCGGTTGGGAGCGTAAAACCTGACGAGATATTCCCTGTACCGAGGAACTTGGGCCCAAGCTCGAGGATCGGCGGGGTTCTCGACGGAAGCTGTTCGTCCGACAAATACTCCGTCGGCTCATCACTCAGGGCTTCGCCAGAACCGTCGCCGGCCGACGCAACAACCGGCAGCCCCAGGCCGCATAGCGTCACACCGACACCGAACCAGCGGACTCTCTTATGATTGATACCGGATATTGGCTCCCCCGAGTTATTCGTCAGAACGTCACTGACGCCTGTTTTTCCCAGATAACCTGATGATTCGCGACCAGATTGTCGGCCACTTCTCGCGCCGACATGCCGTAGTCAAAACCGACCGGCGCGATTTCGCGAACCAGATTGACCGGCACGGCGGCGGATTTGAGCTTGTAATCGATGGTGACTTGCCCGGCGCCGGCAAGCTGCGACTTCGTCACCTTGTATTTGGCGATTCGGGTCGCCAGCGGCGGAATTGTTTTCCGGTGTTTACGCGCCGCGGCGGGCTGGCCCGTAAGCATCAGGGACCGCGTGAAAGGACGCACGAACGGCAGCGCATCGGCCGAATAGTTGACCGCCAACACCTGTTCGCGTTCGCCGCCGCGCAAATTGCGCGTCAAAAACTTCGACTGGAGATTGAACAGATATTTGTCGCGGTCCAACTTTCCGTTGTGCACATAGGCTGAATGGGCGTCGCGCAAATCGCCATTGGGGTCGAGATCGCCGGATTTGAACAGAACGTCGCCGTCCTGATTTCTTACCGTCACTTCCAGCCATACCAAGCGTTCAGCGTCAAAGCCTGTCGGCACATTATGCCCGTCGGTCCCGTTGCTTACGGGGATCTCAAACACCAGCCCGCGCGCGCTTTTCTTTTGGACTTTCAAATCGCCAAGCAGATAGCCGTTGCGCAGGACTTCAAGACGCATGGTCGTCGCCCAATCGAGCAATTCCTGCTGGTCATCAATAATGGCCCGCGCATCGTAACGGTCGTCGATCGCGCGCCAACGCGGCGGAAACTCGTAGCCGTTCGGTAGGTTGTCTTCAAAGGCGTCTGTGCCCCACCCTTCTTTGTGGGCGAACTGCAGCCACTCCTGCAGCGTCGCCATCTCGGCGGCGTCGGCGTTATGCGGAAAGATGCCGGGGTGAATGACCGAATAATCCGGCCCGGCGAAGAAGTGGTTCGTCAGCTTGCGCGACTTCGTCGGCACGCCGCCCACGACCGCCGCCGGGCCGTGCTTATATTCGGAAACGACGCCCTGAATGGAGCCCATGTGGCAATCCTGGCAACTCTCGCCCCGGGCCGCGGCCGGCGAGTTTTTGTATTCGGAAAACGCCTCTTCCAGACGGAAGCCGTTAAACAAATTGACGTCGTGGCAGGAGCCGCAAAACTGGGATGTTTTTATGGGCTCGAAATGGCCGATTTTCGTGTGGATCTGACGACCGGATTCGCCCTCTTCCGTAACCACCCGATATTCGTCGCGGTTTTCGAGAACGCGCTTGAGCTCCGCATCGCCCGTTGGTCCGTATACTTCCGTTAAAAGGTCGCCCTCGACCAGGGCCAGACGCCCCGACGCTTTGCCATAGGCCTGATTGACCCGGTGGCATACGACGCAGGTAATGCCTTCGCGCGATGTCGGATGCCGCGTCAGGTTCGACTGGTAGGGAGACTCGCCGATATTCATGCCGACTTGCGTATGACAGCGAATGCAAAAATCCCCGTTCGTCCCATTGCTCAACTGGTTGATCCGGTTCTGCATCGCCATGTAGATCGGGCTGAGTTGCGCATAGGCGTGCTGGGAGACGGACCACTCTTTGTAATGGCTTTCGTGACAGGTTTTGCAGGTATTGGCGGACGGGTATCGGCTTTCCGCAAACAGCGCCAAATGGGCGTCTGCAGCCGCGTCGATATTCGCAGTCTCGACCTCGACCGTCTCCTCATCGTCTTCGGCAAGCAATTCGTCATCTGACAGTTCGCCGCTCAGCAACGCGTCAGCATCAAGGTCCTCTTCCGACAACAGCTCATCGCCGCCTTGCTGCGCATAGCCGGGCGACAATTGGTGCAAAGCGAAAAGAATGATTGCACACGTTACAAACGCGGCGACATAGACGGCGGTTCCGTCCCTACTCTGTCTCACATTGTCTCCCCTCGCGGCCAATGAGGTGACTAACGCGGCGGCCAGCGACAAACAAGATTAACGGCGGACGAGACCACGATTCTATGCGCGGTTAATACGGGTCATTGCGCCCCCATCCGTTGTATTGATGCAGAGCATTCGCCCTTTACGCGTGGGTGCGGAAAACTTTGGTCAGCGTTTCAGCCCGATAGCGATTCCGCCGCTTTGTAGATGCTCATGATTCGCACCTGCACCGGGATGCGTCCGCACGGTGCGAGGGCGCCGGATTTTATTGGGCCCTCATACAAAAGGCGCTCGGAATGCAACGGGGCTAAGGCGCGAGCTTGTGGAACCACGGCGTCTTAATCGGCCTTTCTCGCGGCCACACTTCATCCAGCGTGGCGGCGTCATAGAGCCGACCATTTTTCATGACATAGGTCAGCGAAAGCGTGTTGCGGATGTCGTCCAGCGGATTTTCGTCGAGAATAAGAAGGTCTGCGAATTTCCCAACCTCCAGACTCCCGATGTCGCCAGCCCGGCCGATGACTTCGGCCGATCCGATTGTCGCCGCCGTCAAAACTTCATGGGGCGTCGCGCCGCCGGCCGCATAGGCCTGAAGCTCCCAGTGATAGCCGAGCCCCTGCATATTGCCGTGACTGCCCATGCCGACAAGGCCGCCCGCACGCTGGATCGCCAGCGCATCTTGCGCGAACCGCGCATAGGTTTGTTGTTCCGGCGGGCGCCAGCGAAGGTTTCGCAGTTTGTCGGTAATGACGGATTGCGGCATGAAGCGCTTCAATTTTTCATCGAACGTGGCGTAACGACCGATCACCATGTCGTCCCAGGCGGGAAAACCGCCATAGCTCACGAGAAGCGTCGGCGTGTAGGCAATTCGGGTTTTCGCATAAAGTTCGATGACGTCGCCCCGCAGCGGCGTCACAGGCAGATTGTGTTCGTTCCCCGCAAAGCCGTCAATCGCGTGCGTGAGGTTCAGCCACAAATCACTGGCGCCCTCTGTCGTCGGCGCCATGCCGAGTTCCGCAGCCGCCTCGATCAAGAATTGGCGCTCCCTGCGCCCGCCCACCATGTAGGACTTTATATTCCTCGTGCCATAGTGGTCTTTGTATCGGGTAAGGACGTTCAAGGCGTTCTCTTTTGAAGACATATTGGCGTTCACAAAGACGCCGCGTCCGGTTGAAAAGGCGCGCGGCCCGACCATCAGTCCCGCCTCGATCATGTCCTGATAGGTGAAGATATCGGTGGTGAAGGACTGCACGTCGAGGCCCGACGTGACGCCGTAAGCCAGGGTAATCGGGAAGTTCCAATGCCCTCTGTCGTGAAGCTTTCGCCTTATCTCAAACCAGTGGGCGTGCGTGTCGATGAAGCCCGGAACGATATATTTGCCCTTCACCTTGCGGATCTGCACGCCGTCGGGTGCGTCCACCCTGCCCTTTTTGCCAATGGCGGCGATGCGGTTATCAACGATGAGGATGTCGGCGTTTTTGATGACCTCGTCGCCATTCATCGTGATCGCCGTCGCGCCGCGCAGGAGCAGCGTGCCTTGCGGAACGTCCCGCGGCAATTCAACAGCAACGGAAAACGTTTCAGCTGCCTGTTCCGCCGCGCCAGGGTCCAGGGCGTAAATGTCCTTGACCGCAATTTTCCGGAACGTTGAGCCGCCGGACCAGTAGATGGTTTGCCCGTCATTCGACCAACCGAAATAGTCGGCGCCCACATCGGTCAGTTTGATCGCTTCCGTATCCGGCTGAGAGAGGTCAAAGACCGGCGCATCATTTCCGTTTGCGGGCGAAAGACGCAAAAAATAAAGCTGCGACGCCGTTGTGGCCAGCGCCTGATTGCCGCGCGGGTTAAGCCGGAGATCGTCGGCGGAGAGCGGATAATCAGCAAGATACTGATTCCAATGTTGGGCGACGACTTTCACGCGCGTTTGCAAGTCCTCACCGTCGCGGCGAACCGATTTCAGTCCGTCTGGCGCATAAAACCGGATGCGTTCGCCGTTCGGGCTAAACTGCGGGAGGCGCGCGCCGAATGCGTGCGCGACCATCGCGGCCTCGCCGCCCGAAGCGGGTAGCCGGATGATGTCTGTCGGGCGCGCTGGCGAAATCTCATAGATCCTTTGCAGGCGCTCATAATGATTGGCGCGCATGGCGATGATTTCACGCCCGTCGGGCGAGAAAATCGGTTCCGAATAAAAGCCCGGCGTCTGCGTCAACTGCCTGTGATCGCCGCCGCCCGCAGCGACGGACCAGATGTGGCCGGCCTCTTCCGCGGACCAGGTCGCATAGACGATGCGGTTTCCGTCCGGAGACCATGAAGGCTGATATGCGGCGACATCCGGGTCCGTGATGCGTTGCGGCGCGCCATTTTCCAACAAGCTCTGTACATAGATCGAGCCGAACGCCGAAAACGCAATCGCGGTTCCTTCAGGAGACAGCTTTGCCTCTTCGATAAGGCGCGCGCGCACCGGTCCCGTTTCAATGGTTTGCTCAACATGCGTCTCTTGTCCGAGCCCGAGCTTAACATGCGCCGAAAAAGGAATGTCGCGTTCAGCGCCATCGGCGATCGACAGGCGGCGGAACTTGCCGTCCTTGCTGAAGACGATGTCCTTATCGTCGGGCGTGAAGGCGAAACGCGGCAGGAGGTCCGAATAATAGCCGCCGATCTGGCCGTCATGGTCGACAGGAAAAAGAAGCCAGCGGTCTTCACCGGTTTGCAGATCGCGTAGGCGCAGACCTGTCTGCGTTTCATAGCGGCTTGCATAGGCGAGAAAGCGCCCGTCATGAGAAAGCGCCGGCTTCATTCCCCCGCCGCCGACCGCCGCGACGATGATGTCCTCGACGTCGGTCTTCAGATCACGGCGCGCAATAGACCAGTTCGGCGGGTCTTCATCCGTCCATGTCGTTCCGTGTTTGGTCGCATAGTAGATGTACCGACCATCGGGCGAAGCGACTGCGCCCATGGCGTTGTGGCGCTCGTCGAAGGATTCCCCGCCGGAGGGTTTGGCGTTGGTGACGCGCTCACGCTTGCCGCCGTCAACGTCAAATCTGAAAAGCTCGAACGCCAGCACCGAATGAACGGTGCGCGATGCATAAACAGACTTTCCGTCCGCGCTCCAGGCCGGCGATGAATAAAGCGTCGCGCCCTCGTCAAAGGAAAGCTGCTCCAACCCCTTTCCGTCCGCGTCGGCGATCCAGATATTGGATGCGCCTGACCGGTCGCTGACAAAGGCGAATTTTTTTCCATCCGGCGAAAAAACCGGATGCGTCTCGAACGCCATGCCGGCGAGCAGCGGACGGGCCTCCCCCCCTTCAATGGGCAGCATGTAGATGTCGCCAAGAAGATCGAACAGGATCGTCTCGCCGTCAGGCGCGATATCAAGCGCCATCCACGTTCCCTCTTCCGTGACAAAATCAAGAACGCGCTGCGGCTTCAGCGGCAACGCGTCTTCTCCGCCTGCGTCAGGCGGCGCCATCTGCGCCGAAGCGGGCGCGATTGCAGCGACGAGACACAGAAGGGCAATCCAGTGACGTTTCATCATAGTTGAGCCGATCATTCTTTGTTGCGATAGAAAAAGTTAGCACAGACAGTCGATGCTTTTCAGTCCAGAAAACCTTCCAGCACTTCTGTCACATTCGCGCCAATATCATTGACGGAATAGCCCCCCTCAAACACAAAGAGTGTGCGCGTCCCCAATCCGCCGATTTGAGCGCCCATACTCCTGAAATCTTCCCGCTGTAGTAGAAACCCCGAAAGAAGGTCGCCGGCGCTTGTATCAACGCCGAGCGATACAATAAGCGCGTCCGGACCATAGTCCTTAATTTCCTTCAGCGAGTGGGCCAGCGCTTGTCCATAAGCGGACCAGGTCGCGCCGCGCGAGAGCGGAATGTTGAGGTTGAACGCTTCTCCGGCGCCCGCGCCGATTTCATCCGCGTAACCAAGAAAATAGGGAAAGTCCGTGTCCGGATCCGCATGAATGGATATGTAAAAGACGTCGGCGCGATCAAAGAATATCTGTTGCGTTCCGTTGCCGTGGTGATAGTCGACATCCAGGATCGCGATCCGCGCCGCGCCCTCGGCGCGCAAAAACTGAGCGGCGATGGCGGCGTTATTTAAATAGCAATACCCGCCGAAATAACCGCGCCCGGCGTGATGGCCCGGAGGGCGGCAAAGACTAAAGGCGGCGGGCGCGCCAATTGCTATGTCACGCGCGCCGGTCAAGGCGGTTTCCGCGGACCGTCGGGCGGCCTCCCAACTGTTCGCCGTAATGCCCGTCGATATTTCAAACGAATAACGAGAGATCTTTCCAACGATCGAACTGGGCGTTATTTCAGCGCGCATGCCTTGTGCGGGCCACGCCATGGGAAAAGCATCGCCGCTGCGTCCCTCTGACGTCCACTCGGCATATGCTTCCTTCAGAAAGGCGACATAGCTCTGATCGTGAACCGCCAGGATCGGCGCCAGGGAAAACGCGCCGACCTCGCCTGCACATCCTGGAAACGCCGCCTGCAAAGCGGCGAGAACAGCCTCAGCGCGCGTTCCCGTCTCAAACGGCGCTGTCAGCTCGCCTCTATTGAACTCTGACGCCTGCTGATGGAGCAATTGTTCGGGAGCGAAAAAAAACTTCATCTACGAACCTTTTTTCGCACCGCCGCCACGCAACTGACGAAAGCGCACGACACCCATGCAGTCAAGGCCACGCCCCAAAACCCGCCGGGGCGCCGCAATTGTCCCGTTAGCGATAGTTCCAACGCAGGACCGCGCCGATCGTGCGCGGCCGGGTCACCGAGCCGGCGAACGTAAACGGCGCGTTCAGGATACCGTATTCGTCAAACAGGTTTTTAGCGTAGACACCCACCTCAACCTGATCCGTAACGTTGACGAAGGCGGTAAGATCAACAAGGTGATAGCCGCCTTTCTGTAAGGTCGATCCAAACGCAACCGGCGCCTCCGTCAAATAGCGGTGCAAAACGGTGAAACGCGGCTCCAGCGGAACATCGTCGAAATCGAAATTTAGACTGTTTGCCAGCACCCAGTCTGACGACCCCGGCAATGTGGTGCCTTCCGGAAACCCGCCGCCCGGCGCGAAGCTGTCCGGGAGCAAGCCGGAAAGCCTCGCATCCGTATACGAAACATTTGATGTGAACGATACATACCGTGTCGGGTTCACCGTAAGACTCAGTTCAACACCATCAATGTCGGCGCCGCCGCCGTTCACGGTAAACGCTCTGAAATCGAGCGGCGTGAAAAGACGCGCCTGCAGGTCTTTCCAGTCAATATGATACACGGCGAGATCGACCAGCACGGCACCGTCGCCCAGGTCAAACCGGGTTCCGATTTCAAAGTTTCGGGTCGAGTCGCTGTCGAACACCAACGGCAAATCCGGCGACGCGGCGGCGAAAATATTGATGCCGCCGATCCGGAAACCATTTGAGTACAGCGCATAAATCATGAAGTTGTCGCTCGGCTCGTAGGTCAGCGATACTTTCGGGATAAAGTCCGATTCCTTTGCAGCGCCGGGCTGAAAATCGAACGGCGGAATAAGATCGATGTTCTCCAGGAATTGCAGTCGAGGCTCTGACTTGTATTCAAACACCCGCCCGCCGAACAACAAGGTGAAGTCCTCGGCAAACGTATACGAAATCTCGCCGAACAGCGCCATTTCACGCACGTTCCCGTCGGCGATCGTGCGCTGGGTCTGGTCATCCGGCGCAATCACGCTGGCGGGCTGGCCGCCGAATTCACCCGGATTGGCGTCGATATAGGCGCTGATGCCGTCAATGAAAGTAAAGTCGGTGCTGCTTGATTCCAGCTTTGTATAGTTTGCGCCAAGGAACCAGCGGAGCGGTCCGTCGCCAGTCGACGCCAGCCTTATCTCCCCGTACCCGGTTTTTGTCTTGCCGGTCGAGAACGCCTGTTCCGCCGTCCCTGTACGCGGATCGATGCCAAAGAAAACGGAATTGTCGAAACTCAGATTGTTGTTTTTCTCAACATAACTGCCGAGCGCCGTCAGCGTCGCAAAGCCAAGCTCCTGCTCAATGCGCAGACTATGCAGCATGACATCCGTGTCCTGAAACTCCAGCTCATTCGTTCCGCGTTCGAACGTTTCAGGATCTGCGTTGAAAACAACATATGTCTGATCGGCAAGATCAGATTCCTGATACATGCTCAGTGTGGAAATCTCCGTTGTGTCGTTAGGCGTGAAAACGATCGATCCGCGAAAACCCCGCACCCGCACGTCGTTGCTGCCCTCGACGCCCGCCAGCGTGTTGTCCAGATAGCCGGCGTCGAAGCGTTGCAAGGCGACGAGGCGCACGGCCAGTTTGTCTTCCACGACAGGCAAATTGATCATGCCCTTGACGGCGTAGCCCGGTTCGCCGGCGCGGCGCCGGGTTGAGATATTGCCTTCAAGCCCGGCGTCAAAGCCGCTGACATCGGCCTCGTTGACAACATAGTTCACCGCCCCGCCGAGCGACGACGAGCCGAACAGCGTGCCCTGAGGCCCGCGCAGCACCTCAACCTGATTCAAGTCGAAGGCGTCGATATCCGGAATGGCCAGGGGGAAGCCCGGTTCAATCAAGGGAATCTCATTAAGATAGTAACCGGTGGTGGCCTGATTGGCTTCGTGGAACGTTGTTGAAGCAACGCCGCGTATGACGACTTCTGAAACGCCCGGCTGGTAGTCGCTAAAAACGACGCCCGGCACGCGCGTGATGTAGTCGGAAAGGCTTTGCGCGGTTATCTCTTGCAGATTCTCTTCTGTAACGGCGCTGACCGATCCCGCAATCTCGCGAATGTTAGTATCGCGTTTGGTTCCCGATACGATGATAATATCGTCGCTTTCCGAATCGGCGCCGCCTTGGGCGAACGCGGCCGGCGACGCCGCTGTCAATGCAGCTATAGATCCGGCAAGCAGCAAGACGCGCTTCTTCGTGATGCGCTTGATCATATTCCCCTCCGCTGTTCAGCATTTCGAGAGGACAATTCTATGGCGGTTTCCGGAAGACCGCTTATTGGGCAGGGTCATTCATTTACGCGGAACGGCCAGTCATTTGCACGGCGTGGATAAAACTATCCGAGTTTTGCTCGCCGCGAACAGTCGACATACGCATCATCACCGCGGGACAGAAACCCAACCAAACTGCAGAGAACAACTGTCGAGACCGGGCCAAATAATTTCGTATGCGGGCCACGCCGCAATATCTCAACACGCTGTAATGTTCAAAAGTCAGATAGGTTTGCACAAGGAGCGCCTGTTTATTGCCTTAAACAAGGCGGCGCATCTGAGTTTTCAATTTTCAGAATCGCACAATCGGCCGCTATTGACTAGCCCTCGCCCCGTCACCATCATTTGATCATGTTGAATTTTGGTTCAACGGTCTTCGGCGTCGATCGCCGGGAATTCGTGCCGATCGCGTGCCGTCCTGTCATAGCCTACGAAGACAAGTTTCCTCGGGGCTACGTCTATCCGGAACACACCCACGACCGCGCGCAGCTTTCCTTCTCGCTCAGCGGCGTCATGTCCGTTTTGACCGAACACGCCAGTTTCATCCTGCCGCCGGGCAGAGCCATCTGGATTCCCGCCAAAACCCGCCATCAAGTCGCCTGCCGCAGCGCCATGCATTTCCAGATCGCCTATATCGACCCCGACATCGGCGAACAGCCCGAAACTTGTCGCGTTTTTGATGTCTCGCCGCTTGTGCGTGGACTGATCCACGAAATTACGGCGTTTGATCTCAATTACGACCTGGCCGGACGCGAAGGGCGCATCATCAAACTTCTGCTCGAAGAAATCGTGCGCATGCCCCTTTTGTCGGTGCGCGCCATCATGCCTAGCGATCCCCGGCTGCGCCAGATCTGCGACGCAATTATGGCGGACCCGTCGGACAACCGCGAAATATCCGCATGGGCTGAAATCGCCGGCATGAGCCGGCGCAGTTTCACCCGCCACTTCAAACAGGAAACAGGCATGGGACTGGCGGCCTGGCGTCAACAGGTGCGCCTGATGGAAGCCGCCGCCCGTTTGTCGTCGGGAGAATCCGTTACAAGCGTCGCCCTCGCCGTCGGATATGAAAGCCCTGGCGCCTTCACAACGGCGTTCCAGCGCGCCTTTGGAACGCCTCCCAGCGCGTTTCGCGAGCGCTAATTCCATAAACGGTAAAACAGACCCTCGGAGAAGCCCTTATACGGTCTCTTCACGCGAACGACTTTTTTGCGTCGCATCGCGAACAAAGGCATTCGCTTCACGCGCGATCTCACCGGAAAAAAAGTAAAGCCCGATAATATTCGGAATGGCGAGCAGAAAAAACAGGCTGTCGATAATATTCACGGCCGTCGAAACATTGATCACCGCGCCGATGGGCAACGCGCTGCAGAAAAAGAGCATATAGAGACGCGACAGGACTCTCGACTCGCCGGCGAGGAATTTCCACGCCTGCAACGCGTAGTAGCCCGTTGCAATAATTGTCGAGAAGGCAAACAAGAACACGGCGACCGCAAGAACGTAAGGGAACCAGACCGAAACGGTTCCAAACGCCGCAGACGTCATGGCGATGTCGTTCATGCCGAGTTTCCACGCGCCGGATACGACGATTGCGAGCGCGGTCGCGGAACAGATGACGACCGTATCGATGAAGGGCTCCAATAGCGCAACACAACCTTCGGATGCGGGCTCGCGCGTTTTGGCGACGGCGTGCGCAATTGCCGACGACCCAACCCCTGCTTCGCTCGAATAGATCGCCCGCCGCATGCCCGCAACGAACGCCCCGAGAACGCCGCCATGTATGGCCGTCGGATTAAACGCTTCCGTTACAATCACCCAGACAGCGGATGGAATCTGCGCGACGTTCACGGCAAGAATGATCAGAACCCCAATGACATAGAGGCCGCCCATGAACGGCACCAATGTGGACGTGACGCGCGCGATGGACGTAACGCCGCCGATCAAAACAACGCCGGCCGCCGTCGCGATAAACAACCCGTAGATCAAGGCCGCAATCTTGTCTTCGCCGAACCCCATAATGACGTTCAGTTGAGAGTAGGACTGATTGACCTGAATAATCTGGATGAAAGCGAAGATCGCAAAAAACGCGTAGACGCCGCCAAGGACCTTTCCAAGGCGCGCCTTGCCCCGCGCCGCAAAAGCATTTCTCAAACTCCACATCGGCCCGCCCGTATAACGACCGTCATGGGTGACTTGCCGGTATTTCACAGCAAGCGTGACCTCTGCGAATTTCAAACTCATCGCAAAGAAGCCGATCACAAACATCCAGAACGCGGCGCCCGGTCCGCCAAGAGAGATCGCAATCGCCACGCCGGCGATATTGCCGAGACCGACAGTTCCCGACAGCGCTGTCGCCAGCGCCGCCTGTTGAGAAATTTCGCCTGGCGCGGAAGCGTCCGCCCTTTTGCCGCGAACAATGTCAATCGCCAGCGGGGTGGCGCGCAAATTTAAAAACCCCAGCCGAAGCGTGAAGAAAACCATCGCGACGGCGAGCCAGAGGACAATGAGCTGGACGTTGACGCCGGCAATTTGCACGGATGCAAAGACCGTTTGCACAAGGGCGGCGGAGAAGGCGTCAATGGCGTCTAGCATTTCCGGATCTTCGCTTCTCCTTCCCCGGCTTTAACCGCTGCATCCACTCTTAAGGGATCGAAATCTCTTTCAGGGGGAATCGGCATGCGCCATATAGGGATAGCGATAGTCTGTCGGCGGATTGAACGTTTCCTTGATCGTGCGCGGCGACGTCCAGCGGACAAGATTCCATAGCGATCCCGCCTTGTCATTGGTGCCGGAGGCGCGTCCGCCGCCGAAGGGCTGCTGCCCGACAACGGCGCCGGTCGGTTTGTCGTTAATGTAAAAATTTCCCGCCGCATATCGAAGCCGGTCAGACGCCTGATTGACCGCATTCTGGTCTTGCGCAAACACAGCGCCTGTAAGGCCATAGACGCTGTTTCGGTCGATAAGCGCCAGCGCCGTGTCGTAATCGTCATAGGCAAAGCCGGTTGTGATCGGTCCGAAGAATTCTTCGCTCATGAAACGGGAACCCGGATCGGCGCTTTCCAGTAAGGTCGGCTCGACAAAATAGCCCGTCGTTCGGTCGCGCCCGCCGCCAGCGACAATGGCGATGTCAGGATCGTCCGCCGCGGCGGCTAATACAGCGTCATGCCGTTCCCATGCGGCGCTGTGGATCACTGCTCCCATGAAATTGCTGAAATCGGCAACGTCGCCCATTTTGATGGTTTTGATCTGCGCCGCCAACCGGTCTTTCAGCTGCAGCCAGGCCGCCTTCGGCGCGAAGATGCGGGAGGCGGCGGAACATTTCTGTCCCTGATACTCAAAAGCGCCGCGGATGATCGCCGTCGCCGCGGCGTCCATGTCCGCGCTTTCATGGATGAGCACGAAATTCTTGCCGCCGGTTTCCCCGACCAGCCGCGGATAGTTCTTATATCGGCCATCGGCGATCTTCCGGCTGATGGCGCGATAAACGGCTGTTGAACCGGTGAAGTGAACGCCAGCGAGGTCTTCGCTGGCGAAAGCGACATTGGAAACTGCCTCTGCGTCTCCGTTGACGAGGTTGATTACGCCGGGCGGCAATCCCGCCTCCTCCAGAACCGCCATGACGTAATGCGCCGACAGCATGGCGTGCGGCGAGGGCTTCCATAAAACCGTATTGCCCATAAGCGCCGGCGCCGTGGGAAGATTGCCGGCGATCGCCGTGAAGTTGAACGGCGTAATGGCGTAGACAAATCCTTCAAGCGGTCGGTAGTCGGCGCGGTTCCAGACGCCCTCGGCGGAAATGGGCTGCTCGGCGTAAAGACGCGCCATGAAATAAACGTTGAAGCGCCAGAAATCGGCGAGCTCCGCCGCGGAGTCGATTTCGGCCTGATGCGCGGTTTTGGACTGGCCCAGCATGGTCGCCGCATTCAGCCGCGCCCGCCATGGGCCGGACAAAAGATCAGCGGCTTTCAGAAAAACGGCCGCGCGCCGGCGCCAGTCCGTTCTCGACCAGCTTTCATGGGCCTTGAGCGCAGCGTCAATGGCTCTTTGCGTTTCAGCCGCGCCGCCCTGATGGGCTTTCGCAAGAACATGGCCATGATCATGCGGACAGACCGCATCTTTCAAGACGCCGGTTTCGACGGGCTCCCCATCAATAACCAGCGGCGCCTCAACGCATGTCGACAGCATGGATTCAAGCTCGCGCTTGAGCGCGTCGCGTTCCGGCGAACCGGGCGCATAATCATGGACAGGTTCGTTTCGCGGCAGCGGCGCCCCGGCAAGTCCGGACTCGCTGAAAGTCGCCTGGCTCATGGCGATCAATTCCACTCCCGATGCAGGACAAAGCGCATGCCGACGGCAAGCGCGTTTTCCGTAAACGGATCAAGCGACGGGTTGACGACATATTGCAGATTGGGCTGGAGCTGGAGCCACGGCGTGATCGCGGCGCTGTATGTCAGCTCCACCGCGACTTCCGCCTTGTCCGTCAAGGGCGTTGCATCGCGATAGTTGTCAGACGCGAAAGCCGCCGCAACGCCGAGCCCCAGTTGATCCTCCGGTCTTTGCGCGAAAGGCCCCGTATAAACCAGCCCGGCGCTCGCAAACCGGTCAAACATATTGATCGCGCCGTCTGCCGCGCCCAGGCGGAAAAATCCATCAAGGCCGCGCCCCTCTTCGCCGTCAGATATGAGGCGCGTTTCGCCGCGCAGGTAAAATCCGTCATTGCTGTCGCTGCGCCCGCCGTCCCAGGTGTCGAACGAGGACGTGTAGCGCCAGTAGCCCGCAAGCAATTTGCCGCCCGGTATCGACAGCTCTACTTCGGCGACGCCAAGCGCGCCCTCATCTTCGGAGAGTTTGACGGTCGTGCGCCGCGGCCGCTCAGGATCGCCCGGAACCGCATCGAGCAGCGCCGCCCTGATTGTCCAACGCGGCGTAATCTCCGCCTGAAATCGAACCGCCAGCGACGTCACCGGAAAAATAGAAGGCGCGTTCTCGCCGCTCTGCGAAAAATCGGTCCCGATGCCGTGGGCGCTGCCGAGGAACAGCCCGCTTGCCTCAAGCGCGTCAAATTCCGAATTGAGATCGTAAAGGCCCGCTTTTATCGACGCGCCGTCGCCAAAGTCCTGCTCGATCCAGGCTTCGTAAAGCCGCACAGCACGAACGCCCGTTTCAATATTGCTGATCACTTGCGCGTCGCCGGTAAGCTCGCTCAGGGACTTGCCGTTATTGTAAAGCCCGTAAACAAAAATGCGCGCGCCCTCCCAGCCGGCAAGCGCCTCAAGATCCGCTTCAAGCGTCAGGTCGAGATTGTCGAGATAGCGCTCGCCGCGCGCCAGGCCGCCGGAAACATTGGACCAAACATCGCCGGTATAGGCGGCGCCGATCTTGAGTGCGGATTCGTCCTCTGCCGGCGCGTCGGAAAGCTCGCCCGCAATTGTCGTTTCAATGGCGGCGAAACACGCGACGAACAACTTGATTGTCGTGCGCCTATGCGTCGGCTTCGGCGCAAGAAACGCCCGTTTTTTTGAGTGTGTTCCCATGATATCGAGCGCTCGCTTAGCCAACGAGAAACCTAACAGGCGCCGACGCGTTTTACGCGTTCAAATGGCCCGATATCTTTCTCAAATGGGCCATCCCGCACATCATTGCCGGCGGCGGAACGCTCGCATCCAGCGTGCGAGGTCCGGCGCCGGAAGGCCCGCGAGAATTTCGTCAAAGGCGCCCGCGCTTTCATCCTGCCCGAGTTTGAAGCGGGCGCGGATCGCGGTTATCTGAGCCCGAAAGCCGATAACCCGACGGCGCAACGAATCGTAGCGCTCGCCCAAATGCGCGACGGTCCAGGGGTCGGCGCGACCCGCCTCCATATGGGCGACCAGCGTCTCAAGCGCTTCGTCGGTAAGGCTGTCGTCAAGCGCGACGTCGCCGTCAATCTGAACCGACGCATAGTTCCAGGTCGGCGCCCAGTTTTTGTCGCTGAGATGCTCCGGCGAGATATAGCCGTGCGGGCCGAGGAATAGAAACCGCGCCGAGGGCCGCGCCTTGAAGGCTTCCGCCAGAGCATGGTGTTTCGGAACATGACCCAAGAGCGACGTCGGCGCGCCGTCTGCATCGCATTCGACAAGCATGGGAAGCAGCGCCGGGAATGTGCGTTGATCCTCAGGGACGATCCAAGCGACCGGATTTTCGCGGATCAGTTTGAGGACATCGTCGTTTTCGTATTTTTCAAAAATGTGGGGCAAGAAGGCAATCGCAACACTGTTAAAATCGTTTCAGCCAATTCGAGGCGTCATCGATCGCCGTATTCGCCAGGGACGACGTGCTGACCGCCTCCAGAAAGCTGTGCGTTGCGCCGGCGTAGATTTTTTCCGTCACGTCAACGCCCGCAGCGCGCAACTTTTTCGCCATTTCTGTATTCTCGTCTAGCAGAATATCACATTCAGCGATGCACATGAATGTCGGCGGCAATCCTTCAACGTTGTTTTGCAACGGGCGCGCATAAAGGCTGTCTTCCGGCGCCAACCCGTCCGTGTAGGCCGCCCAGAAACCCGCCATTTCCTCGCGGGTCAGCATATAATCGTCGCCGTCAAAGCGCGCATGCGAGGCGCGCTCCTGCGAATCAAAGGCGCCGTAATTGAGCAACAGCCCGTCCGCTGCGCGCTTGCCTTCGTCGCGCGCACGCATGGCGGCGGCGACCGAGAGATTGGCGCCGGCGGAATCGCCGCCCAGGATAATCTTCGCATTCTCAAATCCGGGGCCCAGATTTCCTTTCGCAACCCAGTTGACGGCGGAGGCGACCTCATCGAGCGCGCGAGGGTAACGGGCCTCCGGCGCCAGACTATAATCGACGCCGACCACCACGGTTTTGGACCGAGCCGCATATTCGCGCATCAACCGGTCATGGGTGTCGAGCGAAAACATGACCCAACCGCCGCCATGAAGATAAATGAGCGCGCGTCCGGGCGCGGCAGCTTGCGGCCTGTGAATGCGAAGACGCAAGCCTGAGAAAATTTCAATGTCGGTCGATTGCGCCATCGCCGGCCCGCCTTCGCGCCATGGCGCCCGGACCTTCTCCGCGATGAGGCGTCGGGTTGCGGTGTCAATGTCAACGCCGTTCGAATGGCGAGCGTAATCGCGGGCGGTGATGCGCTGGAATTCGCGAATGGCGGGATCGACGTCATCCTCCGCAGCCGCCGGCTTTGAATCAGCCATTCCTGTTTCTCCCGCCGATAGCGCGCCATGCTTTACATCATGGCAAGTCTTGAAGCGATCAGCCCGAAGCAGCCTTTGGCGTCGGGACAAAAGTTCGCTTTAATGGGCCAAAAAACCGGCGGGCGCGACTGAAAATCTTGACGCCTGCCCCAAAGCTTTCATAGCCTTTTACATAAGCATTCGATTAATCTGTCGCAATCGGGCCACAGAACCACGGTCGTGAAGCATTTTGAAGACATAGACGATCCGTCCCGTCCCGTGATCGGGCTTGCGGATGAATACGACACCGGCTTTACGGACCCGGCTCATAGCCATGAACGGGCGCAACTGCTTTACGCGTCAAGCGGCATTATGTCGGTCGAAGCCGCCTCGGCGAGTTTTGTCGTCCCGCCCCAACGCGCCTTGTGGATACCGAGCGGCGTTCTCCACCAGGTCTCGTGCCGCTGCGCCGTTTCTCTGAGGACGCTTTATATCAGCGACGACACGGCCGCCAGCACGGACAAATGCAAGATTTTGGAAGTCTCCGACTTTCTTCGCGCGCTGATCCTTGAGGTCGTTAAATTCGATTCTCAAAAGCCGTATCACGACCGCGAAAACACCATCATCAAATTATTGCTGAGCGAAATGGCCCAAATGCCCGCAGCCCCCTATCACATTCCCATGCCTGCGGACGAACGGATCTTATCCGTATGCCGATCTATATTGAAAAACCCGACAGACAAACGAGACCTTGACGAATGGGCGTCGTTCGCCGGACTTGGAAGACGCACCTTCACGCGCATGTTCCGCTCAGAAACGGGCATGGGGCTCGCCACCTGGAGGCAGCAGGCTCGGTTGCTCGAAGCGCTTTCGCTGCTGTCGACGGGACAGCCCGTCACGGCAGTCGCCTATGATGTAGGCTACGAAAGCCCCAGCGCCTTTACGGCGATGTTTCATAAGTCTTTCGGCGTGCCGCCAAGCCAGTACAAGTTCAATGAAACTGCCGCCAGCAAATGAATTGAACAGAGCAGCTTTGTTCAATCTGCATAAAAGAAAGGGCGCTTTCGCGCCCTTTCTTCAGGTTCTATCTTCAGACTCTAGAAGAGTTTCAGCGTCACGGTTCCGATGACTTGCAACCCCGCGCCGAAATTACAGTTGGATACGCTGGCGCAGCGCGCAACATATCTCTTATCGGTGATGTTGGATCCATTCACCGAAAGGCGCCAGCGCCGCGTATCATAGCGTAAGCTGGCGTCGACGAGGAACGAGTCGTCGCTGTCAAAGACCACCGGATTAAATAAGCTTGGCCGGCTCCCCGCACTCGAACTTGTGTATCGGGCGCCGACGTTGAAGCCAAATCCGCGCAGCGCGCCTTCCTGGAACGTATAGTCGACGAGACCGGACACCTTATGCTTGGGGGTCACTTCCAGCGGCAAACCGACTTCGGCCGCAGTGTTGCTCGCCGTGATCTCACTGTCCGTGTAGCTATATGAGCCATTGAATGACAGACGGTCGTCAATACGCGCCACAAATTCAAGCTCTCCGCCGATAATTTCGACTTCGCCAAGCTGCTCGCCGAAAACAACGAGGTTCGGGCTGGAGCCTGTCGCAACAACGTTTTGCTGAACAATCCTGTAAACGGCTGCAGCAGCAAAAATATCGAAGCCGTCGGCGAGATTGCGGCCATCGTATTTCACGCCGCCCTCTATCTGCTTGCCCGTTGTCGGCTCAAATGGGGTGCCGCTCATATCACTGCCCAGAACAGGCTCAAATGACGTTGCATAACTGACATAGGGCGTGATACCGCTATCAAACACATAGTTCGCGCCAACGCGGTATGTGAAATCTTCCGCCGATCTTTCCGTAGACGGCTGGACGGAGCCGAAAGCCGTAAAGGGAGCGATCTGATCGCTGTCGTACCAGTCGTACCGCCCGCTCAAGAGCAAGATAAAGTTTCCAAACTTAATCTGATCTTGCGCGTAGATCCCGGTCTGATTGATTTCCTGTTCGTTGAACCGCGTCGTCACCCCGGGGCTTACGTCGCCGCCCACCCCGTAAACCGGATCAAAGAGGTCAATCGACGATGCGCCCACAAAGCCAAATCCGGAATTGTTATCGACATTGCGATAGTCAACCCCGAGGAGGAAAAGGTGAGACGTCGCACCGGCCTCAAAATCTCCTGAAAGCCTTGAATCGACGGCTATGCTCTTAACGTCTTCGGCGTAAGGAGAGTTTCCGCGTGTAACAGTGCGGTTGTCAGCCAGCAGCCCATTGCCAAAAATGACATCGCGCGCTTCGGAATAGTCGGAATACTTGAAGTTCGCGTCAAACTGCAGCGCGTCTGAAAAGGCGTGCGATAACTCAAAACCGATGCCGTACTGATCGCGATTATACTCGTTGAAATCCGGCTCGCCGAGGTTTCTCGAACGGGGCACTTCGCCGAGCGGGTTCGGAAGCAACGTACCGGACACGGGGAGGAAGCCGTTCGTATCGCCCTGGTTTTTGTCATCTTGGTAGTAGCCGAGCACTTCAACGATCGTGTCGGGGCCGAGTTCAAAGGCAAATGTCGGCGCAACCAAAACCCTCCGCGCCGTAACAAAATCCCGCTCCGCATCTCTGTCCCTGTAAAGGAATGTGATCCGGCCGCTGACGCCGTCAGTGAGCGGACCTGTCACTGTAGACGCGATTTGTTTGAAATCGTCGTTTCCGTATTTCAGGGAAAGTTCGCCGCCAAATTCCGCCTCTGCGCGGCGGCTGACCTGGTTGAAAATGCCTCCCGGAGGCGCGCTGCCGTAAAGCACGGAAGCAGGGCCTTTCAGGATGTCGAGGCTTTCAAACGCATACAAATCCAATCCCGTGGAGAAGATTGTTGTCGAGACCGGCGTCGCCAACCCGTCGACAAATTGCTTCGGTACGAAGCCCCGAACGGTGATGAAATCAAAGCGCAGATCCGGACCATAGTTCTCACCGGAGACGCCAGCCACGTACCGCACGGCCTGTTGCGCATCGATGAAGTTCAGCAAGTCGATCTGATCGCGCGTGACGACGGAAACCGATTGCGGCGTTTCGATCAGCGGAATGTCCGCCTTGTTGGCCGTCTCGCTGCCGATCGGCACGTAGTTCGGCGCCGTGACGATAATCACGTCATCCGTGTCAATCACGTTGCGGCTTGTTTCGAGCGTTTCGTCCGCCGCATCGTCATCTTGCGCGAACGCCGGCGACGCGCAAGTAAGCGCGGCCCCGGACAAAAGCATCAATTTCCAGTTTCGTTTCTTAGACATGGACTGTCCTTCCCCTCTTGAGCCAAATTACGCGAATGCGATTGTAAATGCAACTCATTCGCATTCGCAAGACTTATTTGTCTCATGGTTGTCATGAGCCTGTCATGAAGGAAATTACTCCCGCCGCAGTCCACCGTGCGTATCAAAGCGGGACGAAAAGTATCTCAAATAGGACAAAGCCCGACTTTCCGCCGCTCAGCGGTAATACTGCAACACCAAGCATTATGCCGTATCGGATGTGTTGCTCGCCGACCGGCGCGGGTCGCCGGCGGCGAGATATAGGGCTGTAGAAAAGGCCGCCGACTGAAGAAGCAGCGACATCACGACAATCTGGTAGCGGACGGCGACGAGCGGATCGACGCCGGAAAGAATCTGGCCGCTCATCATGCCTGGAAGCGACACCAAGCCGACGGCCAGCAGGACATTTATCTGCGGAATAAGCGCGGCGCGAAAGGCGGCGTTGCGCGCTTCATTGTATGTCGCGCCCATTTCAGTTTCGCGTTGCATCCGATCGGCGGCCAACGCAATCGCGATCATTGCATTTGAAAATACCATGCCGGCAAGCGGAATGATGAATGTCGGCTCATAAACCAAGCCCAGTTGCAGGCCGAATATATAGGAAAACGCGAGCGCCGCGCCGCCGCCGCCGCCAATGCCCGCAATCGCGCGCATAAGCGCTGATTTTCTGTTTTTCGATACTGTACGTATCGAGATAAAACCCGCCGCAACGATCATGACCCCAATCACGACAAGACCGACCAACGGGTCTTTCGTCAATAAAACGAACTTCAAAATATAGCCAACCGCTAGCAACTGAACCAACATCCGAATGGCGGCGACGAGAATCTTCCCGCCCTCGCCTTCCCAGCGGTTCACGATGAAAATGACGAGCGCGATCGGCGTCAGGGAGACGGCGAGTCCAAGCGGCGAAATAGCGTGCATGGGTCTGCAAAGCCTGCAATTGCTGAGTAGTCAGCCATGATGGAAAACAACGGTTGTTTCAGCAAGGCGCCCAGGTGGTCGCCGGCGGGGTCGACCCTGAAGAACTGACGATAATGGGCTGATGCTTCTCCCGAACGGGAAATCGGCCTTTATTTCCTTTATTTCGGCATGCGAAAACACTAGCAAACACAATTACGTGCATCCGGCGTCGGGTTCCGAACGCGTTTTGTCGCCCTTCCCGCGCCCGTTGACGATTTACATTCTGCAAGTTGCGGCGGTATTCACGACGCGCATAGCTATGGAGAGGGCAAGTCAATTGTCATGCAACTAAAAAACACAAAAGAAAAATTCGGCTGGATCGCAATCGGACTGCACTGGATCGCGGCGGTTGGCGTCATCTGGCTGTATTTTCTGGGCGAGAATATTGAGCACGCCAAGGAAGACGGCCTGCCGCGCGAAGAAGTGATCGGCATCATTGAGTATCACGTCTCGATTGCGATGGTCTTTATCGTCTTTCTTGCGGCGAGAGTGGTCTGGCATATCGTGCAGCCGCAACCGACGAAACCTAGGCAGCATCCAGCCTTAGCGATCCTAGCCTATGTCGTGCAATGGGGCTTCCTCGCCATGATCGCCATTCAGATCATCACCGGCCCGCTTATCGTATGGAGCGCCCCGCGCCCGCTGCTTGTGTTTGACATCATCTCCATTCCCAGCCCTTTCCTGGAACGCATTGACTGGCTGCATGAAGGCGGAGAGACCGTTCACAAGCTTGCTTCCAATCTGTTCTGGCCGCTTATCGCGCTGCATGTGGGCGCGGCGCTGAAGCATCTGGTTCTTGACCGGGATGGGTCGGTTCAACGCATGCTGTGGGTTCGCAACAAGTAGAACCAATGACGAATTCTGCACTCATGAAAAGCGAGCGTCACAAGCGCTCGCTTTTCATGTTTTTGTTTCCATTGCGTCCGCGCGGGAAACCATTCCCGCCCACGGCGCCGCGCCCGGCTTGCCGCGGACGTCAGCGCGCGGCTGACGCGCTCGCCGTCGAGCTTTTTTGAGATCGCGCCCAAAATGACCTCCCCGCTTAAAAGCCTAGCGCCCAGTCCGGACCAGCCTCGCAGATTAGCCTTCCAATAGAGCCGTTCCCATGGTTACATAATCAGGGCCATGGCTATGGTAATCCCGTTAACTAACTTCAACTAACGTCGATCCGCCCGATCAAGCGATATCAGGTTCTCATGCCGCAGATCTCGATAAAATGGCTATTTTTGCTGATATTCCTGGCTGTTTGGCCGGTTTCGACACGCGCGCAAACCCTGGACGAAGTTTTGCGCGTCGTATTCGATACGAACCCTGACATTCGGGCCGCGCGGGCGCGTCAAAAAGCAACGGCCGAAGCGACGAACCAGGCGCGATCCGGCTTATTGCCCCAAATCTCCGGAGAGGCGTCCTACGGATCGTCGCAACACGACCAAGTCCTGAATTCGGATCTGTTCGCGCCGGGGGGCGGAGCTGCGGAGCGAGATTTCAGTCTCAATCCCGCGACGGCGGCCGTAACGGCGAACCAAACGATTTTTTCCGGGTTTCGAAATCTCAACGCGATCAAGCAGGCGCGCGCGATCAAAAGCGCGGGCGAGGCGCAGCTTCGCGAGATCGAACAGGAAGTTCTTCTCGAAGCAGCGACCGCATATTTCCAGGTCGTGTTGGACGTTCAGCTTTATGAAGCGAACAAAGCGAACCGCGACGTCGTTGCCGAACAATTAAAGCACGCGAAAGCGCGACTCCGAGCTGGCGACATCACGGGAACGGACGTTAGCCAAGCCGAGGCGCGTCTTTCCAGAGCAGACGCCGAACTGTCCGCCGCGCAAGCGAGCCTTGCAGAGAGCCGCGCAAATCTTCGGAAAATCACGGGCGAGTCGCCGGGAACGCTCGATGACAGTCCCAGCCTGCCCCCCCTTCCTGAGTCAGAGCAAGTCTCACAGGAGATTGCACGGGAGCTGGCGCCGTCGATCGCGATCGCAAAACAGAATGAGTTGGCTTCACGACGGCAAATCGCCATCGAAAACGCCGAATTCGCGCCGACAATATCCCTTGGCGCGCGGTATCAGTATTCTGATGAACCCAGCTCCTTCATTCAACGCGATGAGGAATTTTCTTACGGCGTACGGGCAACAGTGCCGATTTTCCGCGGCGGGTTGCGCTTCTCCAAATCACGCGCCGCGAAAGCGTTAAACCGCCGCGACAAAGAGCTAATCGTCGCTGCGGAACGCGACGTTTTTTCAAAAGTATCGGTTGCGTGGAATGAGATCATCACCGCCCGCATCCGATTCATCGCCGCGCAGCGGCAAGTGGAGGCAAACACCAACGCATTTGACGGCGTGAACCGCGAGTGGGAACTCGGCGTGCGAACGACGCTCGATGTTTTGAACGCCGGCCAGGAAGTTTTGAATGCACAGATTGCGCGCGCATCCGCGCGCCGCGACGAATACGTCGCGGCATATGGATTGCTCGCGGCGATGGGCATGCCGTTGATCGCTGACGCAACCGAAACGGCGTTTCAATCCGAACCGACGAATGCGCCAGGCGCGCCGTCACCGGTTAAGAACGCCGGCGTGATCGAAGCGGTCGCCGTCAATCAATCTGCGCCGCTCGACATCGCCGCCGACGGCAATTCTGAGCCCGCAGGCAAAACCGCTGTCCCCGCTCCTGTTTCAACAACGCCGCCCGTTGAAACATCAACTGAACTGATCCCTGCGAACTACGGCCACATCGCCCAGATCGGCGCCTTCTCGACAGAAGAAGCCGCGCGCCGCGCTGTTACCGTTGTGACGACCGCAGACAACGCAGAGCTGGCGGCGCTTGTGGCGGAGTACGGCGCCGACGTGGTGTCCGTTCAAACGAATAGCGGCGCGCTGTTTCGCACCTTCATCGGACCAATGCCGTTTTCGCAAGCCAAGAAAGCGTGCGGCGCGTTCCCCGGGGATTGCTTCGTCTCCCGTCGATAGCGACCGCGCTTTTACGCCCTTGACTTCATCATCTCGCGGTTCGCGTTTAATCTCGGATCTTTGCGAATAACGGCGCGCAAAAAACGCATCGTTGGAATCAAAAATCGCCTTGGATGCGAAATTGGAAAAAAGTGGCCGACATTAGGGATTTCTCGATAGATCGCGTGTGGGCAGAGGCGCGCCAGCGAACGCGCCGAAGGCAGCACCGGTGAATTCGCGCCAACAAGAATGAGCATAGGAACGGTCAGCCCTTGAAGATCAGTTGCTTCAACCCCGCGCGAGGCGCGTAAGCTTTGAACGAAGTCGGTGTTCTCCGTCAACGACAGCCATCGCAACGCGCTTCGACGGGAGCGAAAAACCCGGGCGTGCCGATACAAGGCCTGGAGAAGGGTTTCGGCGTCATCGCCCGCTTGCGCTTCGATGCGCGCAACGGTCTGAAGATAACCGACCCCGTCGTCCTTATACGAGCTATCCTCCAGGTCGATTCCAAGTTCGCTTAGTCGCTGTTTAACGTCGGGCGGAACGGTATGCGACGCAATCTGCAACCCTGTTTGGATTTGACGAAGACGAACATCAGCGAGCGCCAAACTCTCGACGCGCTCAGGATTTGAAACAGCGACCTTCAAGGCGATCATCCCGCCAAACGAATGGCTGACCAAATGCGCTTTCTCGATTCCCGTGTCGTCCATCAGTGCAATGAGGTCATCCGCCATGTCTTCAATGCGATAGCCGACTTGCGGCGTTTCGCTTTTGCCATGGCCGCGTAGATCATAGAGATAGCACGGTCCCAGCAGCGAAATGAAATTCGCGCCGGCGGCGTACCAAAAAGCAGACGACGCGGCGAGCCCATGAATAAATATAATCGGGGTCGGATGTCGGCGATCGTCGATAGCCCGGCGCGGTGCGCGCCGGCTGATCTCCGTGACGTTTAGCTGAACGCCGTTTACGCTGACTTTCCTCATGCCGTTTATTTTATGGTCGCGCCGTCAATCAGGCTCGCCGGAATTAGTCGTCTTCCAGATACCCGAGAAGCCGCAACTGTTCGAGCACTTCTTCACGTTCTTCATCCGTGGCTTCGCGGTCATCATCGTCGCCTTTCCCCACGATGCCCATTTCCGCATCCATAGGACGCGTCGGCGGTCCGATTTTTACGGGATTGTCTGCAAGCCACGCCGGTTCAAAAAGGTCGTCGGGAATGACGCCTTCAAAATCTTCCGGCACCTCCATACCCATCGCGTGGGCGACGATCGTCGCCGTGTTGGCGATCGACATGGTGTCGCCGCGCATATTGCGCACGCCCGGTCCTGACATCAAAAACACGCCGTCCGGATGATGCGTGCCGAACGGCGTCGGGCGGGTCACCACAAAGGGCGTTTTGTTGCGAATCGACACGAAGCCGAAATCCGCCAAAACAAGGGTCAGATCCGGCGCATCTTCCATCGCCGGTCCGGGAAAGGCGTCCTCCCGCTTCATGACCTCGGTAATCACGGCTTCACCCGTCTCCGGATCGCGCAAAGCAAGGAGGTCCGCAATCAGTTTATCCCGGAACGCCTCGTATTCCTCCGGCGGAACGCCGTTCGGGTTTTTCTCCGACTTCTGGCGAATAACGACGCCGTTCGACGACGGCGTCGGCGTGAAGGCGAGCGTCCTTTCCCAATCGAGATTGGCGAAATCAGACAAATCGCGTTTTTTCGCGGATTCCGATCCATCGCTTTCCCGCCAATAAAGCAATCCCAGTTCAGCGAGATAAGCGTTGATGCGAACAACCTTGTCGGACGCCGCAAAGCCGTGATCGGATACGATCACCATATGGCAATCCTCGCCGCCCGCCGCAGCGTGAATTTCTTGAAGATATCTGTCCAGATTACGAAAATACTGGATCACCAGTCTGCGCACCGACTTGGCCGCTTCGTCTCCCGTCCCGTCCCAAAGCTCGGGATCGAGGACATGCCACGCCTGGTGCTGGATCTTGTCCGTGCCGTCAAACATTAGCGCAAAAAGGTCCGGATCGTCGTTTTGCAACAGATACATGCCGATATTGAACCATTGCTCGTCACGGGGCAGATGCGTTTCCACCCAGGCGTAAAGTTCGCTGTCGGGCATTAACTCGCCGATTTGGCTCTCGCGCTCAAAATCCCAGGACATTTCCCGCGCGTTAAAGCCTTCAATGGAATTGATCCGGTCAAAAAGCGTACTGGGCCACATATTTCTTTTAAGGTGCTTCCACGAAACGAAGCCCGGCACCAACGAGCCGTTTATCTCG
The DNA here is from genome assembly GCA_028284345.1 of Hyphococcus sp. GTDB lineage: Bacteria > Pseudomonadota > Alphaproteobacteria > Caulobacterales > Parvularculaceae > Hyphococcus. The sequence goes on from JANQRY010000010.1 coordinate 399,812, forward strand.
GGCGGCGGCGCCATCATCGGGAAGTTCAACGAAACGACGCTGCGGTCCTTGCGGCTCGCAATCTGCCACAGGGTTTCCGTCCGGATGTCTCGGGCGTCGTAGAGCGTAAAATAGAGGTCGTCGCCCATATCCTTGAAGCGGACAAAATCGAATACGCCGTGATTGCCGGGCGTTCGTCCCGTAAAAACCGTTGTCCATGCCGGCGGCGTCAAGGGATGTTTCGTCGAACGGAGGTTCGCCGAATAACCTGAATTGATCATTTCCGCGAGAAAGGGCATCACAACGCCTTCCTCGGGATGCTCTGTCGTCAGCCCGTCAAGCACCGTGAACGTAGCGCCGTCCATACCGATCAGAAGTGTCGTTGTCATCACTAGACTCCAATTAACTGTTTAACTTTACGAAGCGCGCTAGCCTTCCGCGGCGCCAAGCAATCTCGAGATAAGAAACGCCTCAATTTCGCGCACAGCGAGATCGTCTACATATCGCCCGTCCTGCATGAGAAGGTCTTGAAATCCGATGCCGCGGTTGTTGAATTCCGTTTCCACGGCGACGACCAACTGCGTGATATCGATTGAATCGAACTCGAGGTCGTCAACGACCTTGGTGTCCGCCGTTATGGGTGTGTCGAGACCCCAACTGTCGATAAAATTGGCGAGAGTCGTTCGAAACCGTGTTTTAATGTCGTCTGACGTCACTACTGTTGTCATGGCCGCCTGTTTACTCCTTTGACCGACGGGTATCTTGCGTATTCAATTTCCGAAACATCGCCTTATGGCCCCCCAAGCGCTTCATCAGGACACGCGGAGATAGGCGATTGCGCAAATACCGTCGCTAACCGGCTGGATAATCGCGTCGACTTTGTGCGCTCCGTAGACGACGACCGCCGTCTTCATGTCGGCATTGTTCGCGACGATCGAAAAATCCTTCGGACGGCCCTGTACGCCAACGCCGAGCGCTTTTGCGGCGGCTTCCTTAAGGACCCAAACGGCGACAGCGTTCGCGCCGGTCGGCGCGAGCGACAATCGGCGTTGCTCATCGTCGTTCAAAACGACGTCGATAAATTCACCGGGGTTTTGAACACGCGACGGCAAATCGAAATCCAATCCGATACGCCAATGCGCATCGGCGGCGGCGCCGAGCCCGTATCCGCCGGCATGGGCGATCGAAATGGACGGAAGCGGACCGGAAGAAAGGTCCGATTTGAGAAATGGCGCGCCTTCGTCATTCTTGAAGACTTCCAGGGAAGCAGCATCCGGCGTTAAGCCGGCGCCACCGAAAGCCAACTCGCCTGCGGCGCGCTTGACCGAAAGGCGACTGAGCGCCCATTCAAACCAGGCGCGCGACGCGCCTTTATCAGCTGAACGCGCGTTTGCTTCGATCTGCTCTGCATGTCCGAGAAACGGCGAAACGCCCGCAAGGCTCGGTTGGCCCGTCATCAGATAGGCGCGCAACGGAAACGGCGTGGCGAATTTCTCTCCGATATTGAGCGTCAGAATTTTTTGCCGACGGTTAGAGCTGATTTGCTGCGCCGGCGCCGCTGTGTCCGTCGCAGGCGGCGGAAAATTTTTATCCAGGAGCTCCGACGCGATGCGGCCCTGCCCCTTCACAAAATCGTCCATCAGAAAAATATGTTCATTCACAGCGGCCGCGTCCGATGCGGCTTGCTGCGCTGCGTTTTCGGCAAATGCCGGCGGCGCGTTGTAAACAGCTTGCGCGGGGTCCGTCGCCGCGGCCAAGGGTTGAGACGCCGGCGACATAGGCGTTTCAATCCCGTGATTTGCGCCGCCTTCGCCCAGCACCAAAGTTCTTAGCGTCTCGGCCTTCCCGGCATCGAGATGAATGTAAGGCGTCTCACTCGGCAATGCGGGCGCCGCCTGGTGTTTTTGGCGTTCCTTGGCGCGACGTTTCTGATCCCGCGTCGGCGCCGGTTTCATAATCGCTGTGGGATCTATCCGCACGCCGGCGACGAACAATCGACCGAGAAGGTGGCGCAGTTGCGAGACCAAGCCTCGCCGGCGGTTGTCCGCCGATTCCGCCAAATGCGGCTTGTCGCCAAGAATATCCCGAACAAACGCCGTAAGATTTGCGTTTGGGCCGCACTCGACGAAAATTCTGTGCCCGTCTTCATAGAGACGCTCAATCGCTTCCGTAAATCGCACTCGGGAGACGTATTGATTGACGGCCGTTTCCCGAAACGACTCTTTGTCCTTTGGAAACGGCGCCGCGGTCGCACAGGAATAGAGCGTTACGCCAGATGGTTTCAGGTTTACGTCACCGAACAACGCTTCGAACCGCTCCGCCATCGGAAGAACGTAATCTGTATGATACCCCCAGGAAATCGGCAGTTTTGAACAAACGGCGCCTTCAGAGACGACCTTATTCTGAATACTGTCAATGTCGCCTTCATCGCCGAACAGCACCGACTGGTTCGGGCAATTGTCCATCGTGAAATGAACATTCGAATACTCATCCAGCAGCGCAACCAGCGCCGACCGGTCATAAGCGGCAACCGTCAATAGAACGCCTTTCGGGACGACGTCCTGTTTTTCGACGTCCTCGAAAATATCATTCATGCGTGAGATCATGTCGCCAATGCTCGCGCGATCGAGCTCAAGGTAGCCGCTGGCGACAATTGCAGCGTTTTCACCCGTCGAATGCCCAAGCATTGAGTCCGGCGCGACGCCAAGCATCCGCAACATGGAATGGACAGCCTGGTCAGCGGCGAAAACCATTTCCGAGCCGTAATCGACGCGATGCATCAGGTTTTCGAGATGCGCTTTGCCGGGCTCGTCGACGAGCGTGGGCGGCGGGAAAATCACGTCCTGAATTCGCGTACCGCGTCGGCCGTCTGCAATGGAGCCAATAAAATCAAACCAATCGCGAACAACCGGATAATCGAGCGCCGACTCTCTCAGCATGTCCGGATACTGCGCCATTTCTCCCGGAAACAGGAACGCCACTTTTCCGCCGGTCGGCTGAGATTGATAATGAACGCCGTTTCGCGTGTGGAATTGATCAGTGTCCGGTTTTTTAATTTTTTCGCTGGCCGTCGTAAGCTTCTTCAATAGATCCGCGCGGTTTGACGCAACGATCGAAAGCCGTTGAGCGCCGGCCCGCGACGAGGCCAATTCCCAACTTTTCTTCGCCAGCTCGCCAAAATCGATATCGTCGTCCGCGTTTATAAGGGCGTCAATGCCAGCGAGAAGTTCTTCGCACGTATGATCGCTGAAAAAGAAAACGTGTTCGTCGTCGACGTCAGGCGACAGCGTGAGAGAAAAAACCGCCGTTGCGTCGGGCTCATTGCCGCCCGGCGCCTCTTCCAGAACCATGTGTGCATTTATGCCGCCAAATCCAAATGCATTAATCGCCGCTCGGCGCGGCGACGGCTTCGAGTGAATCCACGGGCGCGTTTGCGTGGAAACGTAGAACGGCGTGTCCTCCAGACCGATTTCGCCATTGACGCTATCGCAAATTGTAGGCGGAATAATTTTGTGCTTGAGCGCAAGTGCGGTTTTGATCATGGAGGCGGAGCCGGCCGCGGGAATGCAATGGCCGATCATGGATTTTACCGAACCGATGGCGATTGTCGGCGTCTCCTTGGTGCGCTCGCCAAAAATACCGCGCAACGCCTCAACCTCGGTCCGGTCACCCAAGGGAATGCCCGTGCCGTGCGCTTCGACCAGACCGATGGTGGATGGTTCAATGCCGCTTGTCTCATAGGCGCGCTGTATGGCGAGCATCTCGCCCTCAACCCGCGGCGCCATGAGACCGGAACTCCGTCCGTCGGATGACTGCCCCAAGCCCTTGATCACGGCGTAAATCCTGTCATCCGCAGCGATTGCATCCGACAGTCTTTTAAGAACAACAACGCCGGCGCCTTCGCCCAATACAGTCCCGTTGGCGACGCTGTCAAAGGGACGAATTTCGCCCGTCCGGGACAAAGCGCCCACACCGCAAAAAACCGCATACACCAATGGCGACGTTGTTGTATTCACGCCGCCCGCAAGCATGATGTCCGCGTTGCCGGACAGGAGTTCATTTCTGGCGAGGTCAACGGTGATAAGCGACGACGCGCAGGCGGCGTCAATAATGTAGTTCGGCCCCATAAGGTCCAAACGGTTGGCGATCCGCCCGGTAAGGATATTCGGCACGAGCCCCGGTATCGCATCCTGGGAAATGCTCGGCATTTGCGAATGCATGAGATCCAGGGCTTGCTTTACCTGTTCGTCGTTGAGATTGGGCGACAGCGCCTTCAACACCGACGCAATCTGAGACGCAAACCATCCTTGATGGATGCCGTTGGTGTTCGCCCGGTGGGCGTGAACGGCGTGGCCGAGTATGACGCCCGTTCGCGATCCGTCGAATTCTCCCGGAACGCAACCGGCGTCAATGAGCGCATCGCGCGCCAGTTTCAACGCGATGAATTGATCAGGTTGCGCGCCTTCAACTGACAAGGGCATTGTGCCGAATTCGCGCGCGTCAAAACGCGACAGGCCATTCAGGAAGCCGCCCTTGCGCAGGTAAATCTTGAGCGGGTCGTCTGATTCCGGATCAAATATTTGCCCGTCGCCGAGCCATTCTTCCGACGACTCTGTTAGCGCGTCTTTCTTGTGAAGAATGTTGCTCCAGAATACGTCAATATCGTCAGCCTCCGGATAGAGGCTGGCCATGCCGACGATTGCAATGTCGTCCTGGACGGTCATTAGGCGCGAACCCCTAAGGATTGCTCGTAGTCGCGCAGGCCGCCCTGCCAGCCGCCGGAAAGCCTGTTCAGCTGCGGCGACGTCCGCCCCTGGAAATTTTCAATCTCATAGCAAAGCCGTCCGTCCCCATCGAAAACCCGCATCGCCGTCAGGACATCAGGATCGTCCGCTTCGGTCAGAATCTGCACGTCAATTTTCAGCGGACCCTTCGACGTATCGCCGTCGAACCTTCGCACCGCCTTGGCGTGGAGGGGAAGCGTCGACGCATCCTGGACCGCCCGGCTCCAGATCCAGACCGTTTGCAACAGCCCGTCAATGAGACCCGGATCGAACGACCATGCTTGATTCGTACTCCAGGGCGCAAAACGCTCCGGGCGGCTCGGCGCGCCGAGCGCGATGACGCCGGACTCGTCGATCGATTGAATTTCCGTCAACGTCTGAAAACGCACGCCATGGCTCAGCCAGCGCCGGTACATTTCATGGACGCTGGCGCCGGTCCATTGAGAGCGCTGCAAGCGCGGACGCAACGCCGCCGGCGTTTTGGGGAGATGGTCGGCCAGCCGCAGAATACCGCTATAGTTCGGGCGCCGATCGTCGCCTTCGGTGTTGACGACGACGCGAACCCGCCCGTCGGACAGTTCTTCTTTGAGCGTGATCCGGATGTCGACCGGTCCGTTCTTCAGCGTTATGCCCTTGAACATGCGCAAATCTTCAAGCGCGATGACATGCCGGTGATCGTCAAACGCCGCCGGCGCCTCGCTTAGCATCTGCATCACGGCGGCAAAGGGCATAACGCCGACGCCGTCGAAACGATGGTCGTCAACATAGGGCGCGTTAACGAGGTCAAAACGCCACCCGATGGAGCGGTCTCCATTTCCGACGCGCCGTCCGTTTCGCAGCAATATGCAGTCGTTCAGCTGGTCGTCATCGGACGGCGGCGGCAGCGCGCAAGCGGTCGCCTCCATGCTTTCGCCGTCAGCGACCCATGCGACGCATTCAACGTCTTCCGGCGCGCCCCAGAACATTTCCTTGAAAAAGAGATCCCGCCCCGGCTTCGGCTTCACCACGCCGATGCCTCTCGCTTCAAATTGCTGGCGCACGGGTTCCGTCACCATGCCGGCGCCGGTCATCGTTGCGTCCCACGGCCCCCAATTGATCGCCTTGATAACCGCCGATGCGCCGCAGCCGCGCTTCAACATCCAGGCGAACCGATTGAGCGTTTCGTTTGCGGCGGCGTAGTCGGTCTGGCCGCGATTGCCATACCGGCCGGCGACCGAGGTAAAGAAGCAAAGCCCTTTCAGGCTGTCCCAGCGCAGCGCCTTGGCGATGTGGAACGCACTATTGACCTTGGTGTCAAAAACGCGATCAAAACTTTCCGGCGTTTTCTTCTCCAGCACGGCATCCTCGATAACGCCGGCGCCATGCACGACCATATCGACGCGTCCATACTGGTCGTAAATGTCCGCAAACAGGTCTTCGATGCCTTTCCGGTCCAGAACATCAACAGACCGATAATCAATCTTGGCGCCCATGGCGGCGAGATCAGCCATCGTATCGCGCATATCGCGAAGACCGAGATGGCGGACGACTTTCGCCTCAATCTCAACCGGCCTGACTTTCTCACCCGCGGCGCGGGACGCATCCATGTAGAAGCGACGCAACCCTGCGACATCCAGATTGCTGGTCTCGGGGTCCTCCGGTTCCGGCGGCGCGGAGCGCCCGAGAAGCACAAGCGTCGGCCCGTATGGCGCGAGCGTCCGCATGCATTCCGCGGTGATGCCGCGGGCGCCGCCGGTCGCGACGACAACCCAGTCCGACGTTATCATTTCCGGCGGCTCGGCGGGGGGAGTCAGGGCCGCCGATTCCGTGCGTAGAATGGTGCGCCGGCCGCCGGGATATCCGGCCTCGCGCCGGCCTTGCAGAACAGCGAGTTCTTCGACCAGACTTTGGGCGCGTCGGTCCGCAGCGACGGCGCCGTCGAGATCAATAACTTTCGAACTGCAGGTCGGCCATTCATGGGCAAGCGACTTAACAACGCCCAAAACGCCGGCGCCGCCCGACATTTGCGACGCTTCTGACGACTCCGTCGAGCGGCCGAAAAGCCCGCCCGTTTCCATGGCGGCGACAATGCGCCCGTCTTCGCGGAGGTAAGGCGCAAGCGACTGTAGCAACACGTGAAACTGCTTGACGCCCGCTTTATGAAAGGACCGCCAGTCTTCAACCGTCAGGTCGTCGAAATCCGGCAATTGGCGCCGGCTGTCGAGATAAATAAACCCGCCCGGCGCACCATCCGCGACAATCGCCTCAGTGGCGGCGCGAATACGCTCCGCGTCGCCCTCGGCATAGGCGTCTTTCGCAAGCAGGACGCCAACGCCGCCGGCGGCCTTCACCGCGTTCATAACATCGTCATGAAAGCCGTCTGAGGTTTCCGTTACGATGACGCGCAGGCCGGCGGGCAGGCGCTTCGGTAAATGATCGATCGATTCCTCAAACGGAACCTGCAAAAACCGGGGAAGCACCGTAATGGGCTCTTCCGCTTCCCCGGCTAAATCAAAAGGGCGCGCCTCCGCTTCGCCGGCGCCTCCCCCATGACTGGCCGAGCCACTTGATAGCTTTGAGGAAACGAAACCGGCGATTTCGCGAATGGTCGGCAGTTGCGATACCGAATCCATGTCGGCGCGCATGGCTTCAGCCGCGGTCGGCGGCAACGTTTTTTGAACGGCGCCGAGAATTTCCATCCGTTTGATCGAGTCGATCCCGAGATCCTGCTCAAGAACCTGATCAGGGTCGAGCGCGTCTTCCGGATATCCCGTTTTCTCAGCGGCCACGGAAATGAACGTCGATATCAGATTGGTTTCGGAAATGTCGTTCGCATCGGCGGCGGGCGTCGCGTCGGAAACAGATGGCGCAGCTTCCACTGCTTCGTGAGAAACGCCATTCGCCTTCGCGGCCGCCGGCGGCGTCGCCCCGTTCGACAACGACCCGTTTACGGGCGCCGCCGGGACGTCCAGGCCATTGCTGAGCGGCGCGGGCGCAGCGCCAACTGCCGGGCGGGCGCCAGCACTCGTGCTCGGCGCCGATAGCGCGGCGCTGTTTGTTGATAACGGCTGACTGAATACCTGCTTGTTCGGAGACGGAAACGCGTGGTTCCGGCCGAGATAGGAAAGCATTACGCTTTCCTGCACGCGCAGGAATTCGCGCATCATCTGGTGATAATTGGCAAGCGGATCGGGCGGGCGCGCCGACGGCTCATCGCCGCTCCGCAACATATCTTCGGTGATTTCCATGAATTCCATCTCTTCTACTAACGTGGACGACAAAGACTCGGCAGGCGTAGCGCTTGCTGCGTCTGGCTGAATGGGAGGCTGCGCAATGTTCCGCGCCGGCGCGCGAACATCGCGTTTTGGCGCGTCCGCCTTGCGTGCGTAAGCGCCGTTCAGCACCCAGGATGCGCCTGACTTTTGTTTGCTCAACGCCGCGCGGGGCGCGACTTCAACGGACTTTTCCGCGAGCGCGCGGAAATCAACATTGCAGCCCTCAGCAAACAGCGCCGCCAGCGCGTCAATGACGGACGCCGCGTCTCGGGACGACCGGTCCATGGCGATCACTTTGGGACCATCGCCGTCAAAGATCTCCGACAGGCGGTTTGAAAGGACCGAGCGCGGACCAACTTCGAGGAATACCGCGGCGCCGTCTGCGGCCATCGCTTCAGCCATTTTGACGAATTCAACGCCGCTAACGAGATGTTCGCCCATGACCGCGCGCAACTGATCCGGATCGCCGTCATGGCGACGACCAAGCGTATTGCTGTAAACGGCGATATCCGGTTGGCGCCACGGAATGGCTTTAAGCGCCTCTTCAAATTGTGCGCGCGCCGCATGCATGAGCGGCGAGTGAAACGCCTGGTTGACGGCCACGACATTCGCCGTCAGACCCGCGTCGCTCAACGCGGCCGCCGCCGCGTCAATTGCTTCTTTCGGGCCTGAGATCACAGTTTGCTTGGGACTGTTGATGTTGGCGACGACGATGTCGTCGAAAGCTTTTACCGCTTCCGCGACGGTAGCCGCGTCCGCGGCAATCGCGACCATCCCCCCGGGCTTTTCAGGATCGCCATTTTCGACCATGGCGCGACCGCGCGCCTCGGACAGCTGAATCAAGTCTTTGAACTCGATGGCGCCGGCCGCGCAGAGCGCGGGAAATTCGCCATAGCTATGCCCGCCGGTCATGTCGGGGGCGACGCCGAGGCTCTTAAGTAATGCGAACAAGCCGCTCTCAATGACGCCTAGCGCGGGTTGCGCGACCTCGGTCGCGGTCAGCGATTTCATTTGGCGCTTGCGCGCTTCGGGCGTGAATGCATCGCCGGGATAGATGTGGCGCGACAATGCCGGTTTGCCGGAAAAACTCGGCGTGCCGGCCAACGCGTCATCGGCGCGGCCCAGCAACTCAATGAAGTTCGGATCCATGAGCGCCGTCTGGCGCATCATGTCCGGATATTGCGAGCCTTGTCCGGGGAACACGAAAGCGAGTTTTCCGCCGTTCAACAAAGCGGGGTTGTCGCTAAAGTGAATGTCGGCAGGGAGTTTCTCTGCACCGCCGGACAAAAACGCCACGGCAGCCGTAATTTTCTTCGCTGCGTCATCAAGCGAGGACGCAGAAAATGCCAAGCGGTTTGAGGAGTCTTTGCCCGGCGCGGGAACGTTCAGCGCAAGGTCTTTCAACGATTTGAAACGTTGCTGTTCGATCGCCGACAGTGTTTTTACAAGCTGCGCGGCAAGCTCTTCTCGCGTCGAGGCGGCGAAGCCGAACGCGAGGAGGTCAAAGCCGATATCCGTCTCTGCAGAAGGTTTGTCGCGGTCGCCGTATTCTTCGAGTGTGACGTGAAAATTGGTGCCGCCAAAGCCGAAAGCGCTAACGCCCGCCCGGCGCGGCTGTTCGTCTGTTGTCGTCCACGGGCGCGGCGCTTGCGACAAATATAAGGGGCTCTTTTCATCATCGAACGCCGGGTTGGGATTTTTGACAAGCGCGTGCGGCGGCAGGACCCGATGATGCAAACCCAACGCGATCTTGATGAGACCCGACACCCCGGCGGCGGCCTTGGTGTGGCCGATCAACGTTTTCACCGACCCGATGGCGCAGGATTGCGGCGCGGCGCCGGCGTCTTTCAGAATGCCGGTCACCGTTTCAAGTTCCGCCTTGTCGCCGGCAACGGTTCCGGTGCCATGGGCTTCCATCAGTTGCACGGTGGCGGGACTAAAACCGGCCTGGGCGTAGGCGCGATCAAGGGCGCGGCGCTGACCGGCCGGCAATGGCGCAGTCAGTCCTTTCGCGCGCCCGTCGCTGGAAGCGCCGACGCCCTTGATGACGGCATAAATTCGATCGCCGTCTCTTTCCGCGTCTGCAAGGCGTTTCAGAACGAGCGCGGCAAGCCCCTCGGAAATGACAATCCCATCGGCGTCCTGATCAAACGTATTGCAGACGCCGCGGGGCGAAAGCGCCTGCGTTTTTGAAAAACACAAATAGCCGAAAGGCGACTGCAGCGTATCGATCCCGCCGGCGACCACCATGTCGGCGCACCCGGCCTCAAGTTCCAGAACAGCGCTGTAAACGGCTGCGAGCGACGACGCGCACGCGGCATCGATCGTTTGATTCGACCCGCCAAAATTAAATCGATTGGCGACGCGTCCCGCCGCGACATTGGGCAGCACGCCGGCGAAGCTGTCTTCCGTCCATTCGGGAAGCTTCGCCAAAACATCTTCGGGGACATCGCCGTAAAGCCGGGAGAGTTCCGACCGCGTCGCATATTGAGCGCCAACCTCGCCGAGCCCGCCGCTGAAGCCGAAAACAACGGAGCATTGCGATCGGTCCCACGCGTCTGACGCGCCATAGTGAGCGTCTTTCAGTGCGTCGGACACAAGTTCGAGCGCCAGCAACTGCATCGGGTCAACAGAGCTTAGCGATGCCGGGGGTATACCGTAGTCGAGCGGATTGAACGCAATGTCGTTGAGAAAGCCGCCGCGCCGTGAATAGACTTTGTCGCGCTGCGAGCGATCGTCAGAGAAATACGCATCAACGCTCCACCGGTCTTCCGGCACCTCTGTAATCGCGCTCTCTCCGCTGATAATTCTGCGCCAATAGGCTGCGAGCGTGTCCGCCCCCGGCAATAAGTTCGCCATGCCCACGATCGCGATGTCGGCCGGACGCGCCGGCGTTGACGCAAACTCGATCTCGCTCGACCGCGTTTTGACAAAGTCTTCGAGCAGCGCTGCGGACCCATCAGCGACATCGTCGTGCAACTCCGCGATCGTTCGGATGTCTGATTTCAACGCCCCGACCTGGCCGATCATGTACATGCCTTGTTCGTGGCGCTGGCCCTCGTCGATTTCGGTGAGGCGTTTGTCCTGCCCGGTGCGCGCGACCCCCTTCGTCGCCATCCGCAGGCGGCCCAGCGAATACGTCTCAAGCTCGTCGCGCACCTGCGTCGCGGACGCGCCGGATTTTTCAAGATTTCGCTTCAGGGCGCTAAATTCTTCGGCTATCGGCGTAATCGCACACCGGCTGGCAAAGCCCGGACCTTCCCAAAGCGATCGCGTCTCGCCGCACGCCACGGCGACGTCTTGATAGTCCGGTACAATCGCGCCGCTCTCGACGATTTCTTTTGTGAAGAGGTATCCCGTGCCCATCAGGACGCCGATCTGGACGCCTTTTTCCGCCAGGGGTTCTGCAAGCGTCGCCACCATTGCCGCAGAAAGCGCGTTATGAACGCCGCCGGCAAAGACGATCTGGATCGAGGCCCCCTTACTTTCGACAACAGGGTGATTGCGCAACGCTTCGACGATGCTTGACCAAAGCGTGAAGCTGGTGAGCGGTCCGATGTGTCCGCCGCATTCGCGTCCTTCAATAATGAACCGACGCGCGCCTTCGTCGAGATAATGCGCGATGAGACTTGCCGTCGACGCATGCAGAAACGCGGGAACGCCTTTTTTCTCGAAATCCAAAGCCTGATGGACCCGGCCGCCGGCGATCAGCATGTAGTTCGGCGGCGTGCGCTCCAGCGCCTCAAATTGTGGCTTGAGAATGTCCGGGCTGGCGAATCCCAAAATGCCGGCGCCCCAGGGCCGGTCGCCCATCAGCGCTTTTGTTTCCCGGAGCAGTGTTTCAGCTTGCGGCTTTTTTAAGACGGCGAGCGCAGCGAACGGCAGAGCGCCGCCGCAACCGACATTGTAGAGGAAAGGCGCAACGTCGCTGACGCGCGTCATCGGCCCTTGCAAGATCGGGTATTCCGTTCCCAACGTTTTCGCAAGCGCGCCGCCTTTTGCCAGCGCCCGTCGTTTCGCGGCGGCGGCTGGAAGGGCCCGCACGGCCGTTTGTACGGCGGTAATAAAGCGGCCGATCGTCCGATAGCGCTTCGCCATGGGCGCTGCGAGCGCAAGTCCCTGCCCCGCCGGCGCAACGGACCCGGATTCCCACGACAACCCCATGGCGACCATTTCCATGGCGTCGGGATCTTCAACTAGTTTTTTGGAAAGCGCCTCGGCGAAACTGCCGCCGGGTTTGTCGAGGCCCCGCAAATAACGCCCGCCGCGCGGATCTTCGACCTGCACCGTCTCGGCGCCGGACATGCCTTTCAGGCGACGCCGGACTCTTGCATCCCCGAGCGGCGACTCCGCGAGCAGCAGGATCTGGTCGTCCAGCACAACGCCGCTGGCGCCAGCCACGCTCGACGCCGCGGCCGATTCCGGCGTTATGCCGCCACGGGCGAAAAGCGGGACCGTCGTCCGCTTCCGAAATTCCTGCAGAAGCAGGTACGTTGTCTGTTCGCTAACAATACCGCCGCATTCGTGGCCTTTGAGAATGAAACCAGAAATCCGGTCTTCGAGCGTTCTCAAGTCGTCGCGCCAGCGGATAACCTCACAGTAAACGTCAATGCGGCGGTTTCTTAATTGATCGATCGCGCCCGATGCGGCGGAAAGAATTTCGGGCGACGCGACGACGCCGCGAAGCCAAGCCGGCGGATTTGAGGCAAACGCAGCGCAAAAGTCAGCGCTTTCAACCGCGGCGATGACGCCGCCGCCATGTGGAAGCTCGCAGGCGGCTAAATCCGCGTGAATTTCGGTATTTTCTTCGGTGAATGGAATGATACACGCGCCGCCGGCCCTTAACGCGGCGCGCGCAATCCGAACCGGATCGAGCCCTTTAGGCGCGAGCACAAAAACCTGGAATGGCGATTTGGAATCAGCGGATTCGCGCGCGTACTCGCCTATCTCCGAATATTGCGTCGGACCCACGCCTCACCCCCTTTGCGCTTCGATTCACCATATCCGTCATGGATACCGCCACCCTCGCACAAGGGTGACGAACCACTAAGCGCCAAAATCGATTGCACCATTCTGATGCAAAAAAACCACCGTCGCCCGCCGACAGTTTGCCGGAACCGGCTATTCCCTGTCGGGATCGGGCCAACTATACCCACCAGTGTCATGTTGCGGCGCAAAAACACACGAATCAAGTTTTTTCTATCAACAGCGCCGGTCTGTTGCATGAGATATGCCGGCGCAGACACACGCAAAAGCTGTATCAAGTTCCATCGCGCAACGCGGGCCACGCTCTACGATGGCGGCGTCCTTGCAGGGAATGGTCTCAAATTTTCTCAGACGCCCGGCGTAAACTGTTAAGCATAAGCGGAATTTAGGCCATTAGGGGCCGCCGGGACCGGACAGACGGAAATTTGCGCATATGCGCCAGGAAAGCAGATCAGCAAAAACGACCGGCGTGGAGACATAGAAGGTGCAGGGATTTTGCGCGATACATTATTTTTTCGTCACGAAGCCTCGAACAGGTAGCTAAAACCAGATGGCGTCAGACCACACAATGAGTCTTGCGGGAAACGCCGGCGCAAATATTCAAAGCGCCGATGGCTCGAATGCGAACCCGTTTGTCCGCATTCTCTTTGACCCGTCGTCACTATTTCGCGCTATCGCAGGGTTTCTTCATCCACTTAGTCCGCTCCGTTTTCTCATCCTTCCCGCAGCGGCTTTCGCAGCATTTGCGGCGTTGCAAAACTGGCACGATCTATCGGCGCATATCGTGCGCATAACGCCATCCATCACGTTTTTTCAGCATCTCTTTCTCAGCCTGTTCACCGTTAATTTGATGAAGAATGTGATGACGGGCGCGACCATGAGTCATTTCGGGGTCGGCCCGAAGGCGTTTGGCGTTCAACTGTTTCTCGGCGTACTGCCGCGTTTTTATGTTCCTGTAAAAGACGCAAAGCACCTTGAATACAGGGCGCAGCGCATTTGCTACAGCGCCCCGCTGCTGACCCAGCTTCTCTTTTTCTCAACCGGCATTTTGGCGTGGGAGGCGCTGCGTCATTCAGGCGCCGGCGCCGCTGACCTGATGCTGGTCATTGGGCTTTCCGCTTTCGTCGCCTTTCTGATAACCGCAAATCCATTGTGGCCGGCCGCCAGCGGCTACCGTTGGCTTTCCGCTTTTTTCAAACGACCTGAGTTGCGCGCGCATGCATTGCGTCTGCTCTATTTGCTCGCATCCGGCGAACCGGCGCCAAGCCGCCTCCGCGCGGCGGAAACAACCGGATTGTTGTTATTCGCGATACTGATGATCGTATATAACATTATCTTCGCCTATGTGCTTATCAGCACCGGCGCGATCATCCTCGAAAAGGAATTTCGCGGCGCCGGCGTCATTATCCTCTGCATTCTGCTAACGTCCGCGATGTTCTTTCTCGCGACCAGAATTCCCGCCATTAATCATATCCGAACCAATCGGCGCAGGACCGGCGCAGAGGGCCCACAGATCCCTGCAAGAAACCGCAACAGTCTTTCATTCAGCAGCGCTGAGGAAAGCGCCGGCGCGCCTGATGGACAGTCAAACGGCTTCATCAGCGGGGACTTCAAGACAATCGCGACCCGGACGCTTGCGGCGGCAATTGTTCTTGCAACTCCCTTTATCGCCTTCGCCGTCGGCGCGAGCGGCGCACTCAACCACTGGTCCGGCATTGGCGTTGCGGGCGGCATCGCCGGTTGCGGCGCCTTGTTCGCCGGCTTTGCATGGATGCTTGCGACGCCAAATCCGATTGCCAAGCGTTTGACGATGGATCAGAAAGCGGCGGACGCGCGCGCGGCTCGCGACGGATCGGCCAAGGGAAACGCGGCAATGAAAGCGGACAACAAGCAGGAAAGTCGGAATAGCAACGGCCGGCCTGGACTATTCCCGCGACTGTTTGGGAAGTCCAAGAAAACAGGGAACGGCAAAAACGGCGCAAAGAAAAATCGTTCGACGGAGAAACCGTCCAACGGGAACATTGCGGGATCGCCGGAAATGACTGGCGTGGGCGCCAATGATGGATCGGAAACGCCGAACAACGGAAATTCGCCGGATCGCGACCATGACGCAACGCGTCTCGACACAAAGACGCCAAAACAGCGTCGGCCGGTTGAAAAGTCAAAATCTATTGAAGAACTGAACCGGGTTCTGGCGTCCCGTTCCAAAGTGACGGCGCCCCATACGCCATGGCGCAAGCGAATGATCTGGCTTGGTTTCGGCGTCGCGTTCCTGATTATTTGCCTGCTGCCCTATCCTTTTGACGTCGGCGGCGAGTTCACGGTTCAGCCTGCGGCGCGCGCTGAAATACGGGCCAGGACGGACGGCGAAATCATCGCACTGCACATCGAGGAAGGCGATTGGGTAGAGGAAGGCGACCTTCTCGCAACACTTTCGAACTGGAACGAAAAACGAGACGTCGCCGTTCGCGAAGAGGAACTGAAAAAGTTACGCGCTGACCTTGAAACGCTCAAATACGGCGCGCGAAACGAAGAGGTTTCCCTCGCACGCCAAAAAATCGCCGCCGCCGATCTCAGGGTGAACGCCGCGCGATCTGAACGCGAACGCCAGCGGCTGCTCTACGAGTCTAATACAATCTCGGAGAAAGCCCTGGAAATCGCCGAGAATGACTATCGCATTGCGTTGGTCGCGAAGAACGAAGCGGAAGCCGGACTCGCTCTGGTACAGTCTTCTGCTCAGGAAAGTGAAATCGCCGCCGCCGAGGCGACAATCGCCCGCAATGAAGTGGATCTGGAGTTCAGCCGGCTGCGGCTTGAATATACCAACATCCGGGCGACGGTTTCCGGTCAGATCGTATCATCACTCAAAGAAAGACCGGTCGGCGCCTTTCTGCCCGCCGGCGAGCTCTTCACCGAAATAGAGGACAACCGGACCATCACGGCGGAAGTCGATGTTCCGGAAACGGAGATCGCCGAAGTCGAAATCGGCGCCGAGGTTGAATTAAGACCGTGGAGCGCCGGCGGCGAAAGCGTGACCGGCATCGTTTCCAAAATTGCGCCGAAGGCTGAAGAACGCGATTTCGGCCGGGTTATCCGGGTTAGCGTCGACGTTCCGAATTCCGACGGATTCATGGCCGTGAATATGACGGGTCAGGCGAAAATTTCGGTTGGGGACCGGGCCGTCTGGCAAGTCTTTTCCCGCACCCTCGTCCGCTTCTTCACGGTCGAATTATGGTCGTGGGTTCCGTAGCCGTCGCGTAGAGGATTAGACGCCGTCTGCGTTACCGTTTGCGACCTTCGAAAAACGGTATTTCAAAGACTTTCTCATGCATAATGGGTCCGTGGCCGAAATAGTCACCCTCGCCAAAACAATCGCCATGGTCCGATGTAATGATGAAATGCGTGTTGTCGGGACTTTTCTCGAGCAACGCGCCAAGCACGCCGTCAACATATTCAACACACCGCACCTGCTGTTCGTGAAGCGCCGTCATTTCCTCGGCAAGAAAGAACTCCTTCGTATCTGAGAGCGTTTCGCCAGACCGGACGATGGCTTCGTCCATCCCTTTAACGACGCCGTGAACGCCCGAGATACGAGGCAGATTCTCGTCTTTCAGCATGTACGGATAGTGGGTCTCGCCCAAATTGAGAAAATAGTAATGGAGCGTATCTTTCGTAAACTCGATTTCATCGACCATGCCGGCGAAATCATTGTGATCTTTCATCAGCTTGTAGTCGTCAAAATACTTGTTAAAGCCCGTGAAGGGATTCAACACCGGCATGGAAACGCGCCCAACCGTCCGGTATCCGAGCGATTGCAACACTTTTGCGAGGCTGAGTTCGGGAACAAATGATTTAAAGGACAAATTCGGCGTATCCAGCCGATCCACCCATTTCACATATTCCTTTTTGTAGACTTCCGAGGCGAGAATCTTCGTCGGGCTGGCGTGCGCGACCTGACCCATAAAAATGCTCTGATGGGACGGCGCCGTCCACGACGCATAGCTGTAACGCCGTTCGCCGCTCGCGATACGGTCCATATTGGGCGTTTTTGCGCGCTGGTAGCTGTCAAATCGGCAGCTATCCATGATGATGTAAACAAGGTTTGTCGCCATTTCGTCAGTACCAACTCTCTGTTAGCCAACCATCGGAGATAGGTTCATCCCGCCCTAAAGAATACGCCAATAGGCTTAGTCATCTAAATTTTTGTTATCATTGCGCCGGTTTCGGATCGTCGTGATAAGCGTTTTACGGGCATGGACCATCCACAACTTCGCCAGTTCGTCAACCGTGTCTGCGCCGGCGGCCTGCTCCTCGGGTAGACCCTCAGCACTCGCCGCAGCGCACGCCTTCCGGAAGCAATTCGTCGCCTCGGCTGCATCGCCCGAATTTAGCGCGAGATTCCCGTATAGAAAGAGCGCCACCGGGCGAAGCGCCGGCCGCGACGGAATCTCTCGAATTCGTTCCTCCGCTTCCGCCAGCTCGCCGTTTTCAATAAGCGACATGATTAACAACGCGCGATCGATAGGACGGTTTAAACCGGCGTCTATCATTCGCCTGAACTGATCGACGGCGACATCGGGGCGTTCGGACCGCATGGCCGCGCGCAAAACCATATCTATTACTTTCCGATCGGCTGTTGATATCTCAGCGCCGCGTTCATGGTTTTGCAAGTTATCTTTCAGCGCAGCGACGGCTTCCTGTTCGCGCCCCTCAGCCCTCATAAGCTGAATATACGCCTTGACCGCGCGCACATTGGATGGATTTTGCTGCAGCAAGGCGTTCAACTTATCGATGGCGATATCGGTCCGACCGCGCTTTTTCTGTATGCGGGCCATCAACTCATAGGCGCGCTCTATTGATGGATCGAGATCAATGACGTGCTCGCACAGCAGCAAGGCGCCGTCTAAATCATCTTCGAGCAACTTGACGACCGCCGCGCCTAGATGCGCGCGTGCGGAATTCGGCTCCAGTCTTAGCGCTTCAGCGAAGGCCGCCGCGGCGCTGTCTACATCCTTCATGCGCAGATGCACGAGCCCGATGGCGATGGGCGCGTCAACATACATCGGGGCCAGCGCCTTGGCCTTTTGCGCAGCGCGCAGCGCGTCGTCGCATTTACCCTGTTTTAGCAAAATGCGCGCGAGCGCCACGAAGCCTTGAAAGGCGTCGGGTTCAACACGCAGATAATCGAGAATAGCGGCTTGCGCGGCTTCGACGCCCTCTTCCTTTTCGATCACGCGAAACTGCTGAACGATGTCGGTCGCGCGGTGGGCAGCCGGGTCTGTCGGGCGGGAAGACGCCACAGAAACGCCTCCTCTAGAAAGCCGCATGCAAGAAATAGCGAGACGACTCAGCGGCTGATCGTTCGAAACTTCTCCGCCGAAACGGTATTAACGCTGATCGAGGCGCGGCGTCGGCGCGAATGCAGAGCAAAACAGAAGTCATTTATCCCACATCCAAGCACGCCGCTGACTTTTATATTCGCTACTGCACCGAATACGAGCCTGTCAAGCTGCGGACAAGCCCGTTTACCAATACCCAACGACGCAAGGGCTTATAAATTTTTTTCGATTTGAAACACCGCTTACGGATCAAGCTGATGTTTCGGAAACGGCGACAATGAATTCGTTCTCGTTGCAAAAAACGCCGCATACGACGCCGTCGAATGCGCCTAACTGTTCAGAGTCATTGTTTGTCGTAAAAGAATGAATTTCAGCCCCGCCGTCATCGCGCGTGAGCGCAGCAATCAGCGTATCTTCATTTGCTGCCAAATGCGTAAATGCGCCTTGCGCCCAGGCCGCGACCTTCGCAGCGCCGATCAAGGGGGTCATGAAGCCGTTTTCGCTTGGTCTCGCTTCGCCGCAAAGAATTTGCACATGGCCGTCAACGTCGACAGTGAGGATTTCTCCAGGGGAAGAAAATCCCAACATCCGCCGCCGTTCTATCGATGACAGTCCCACCGCCAGCGCCAGCTTATCGCCCCACCAATAGCCGTCGCGCACAACGGAATTGAAGGCGTATCGCGCCGCCCCATCGCGGGCGATGGTCATCCAGCGGTCCTCGCCCTGTCGATACAGTTGAAAGCCGCGGCTTCGATCATCGATCGCGACCACCATGCGTCCGGCGCTGTCCGGCAGAAGGAGGCTCACCGCCTGGCCGGTTTCCAGTATCGGCCCGGCGATTGGCGGCGCGAAAAGCGGTTTGTCCAAATCCGCGCTATCATCGTTTATGGCTGAAAACGACGTTTCGCCGGCGGCATTCTGAAATACCGCAACAGGTTTGCCGTCAACGGCGAACACACGCGCGGGGAGCAGGTCCGATGCGTCAGCGCGCCAGCGCGTAGTGGACCGGCGGCCGTCGATTTCAAGGACTCCCTGGCCGGGAAGAAGACAGATCAGCCGTCTTTTTGATAATGCAATGATATCGGCGGCGCATCCTTCATTGGGCTCAGCGCCTTTCCAAAGCTCGGTCGCGGCGCCTTTCAAGTCCCACAAAGAAATACATGCCACTCCTTCGGCGTCCCGGCCCACGCTCGCTATGTGAAGACGGCTCGTCAAACCGACGGACAGCATGGCGGCCGCGTCGGGCGCCCGCCCGCCTCGCTCTCCGACCTGCACCACCCGGACGCGCGGCGCCATCTTTATTGGTAACCCAGACAATTGGCGAGTTGGGTGAGGTAGTCGCGACGACCTTGATCGTATTTTGCGCCGTCGCCGTTTTCGAGGAAATCTTTCAGACTTCCCAAAGTTGGCTTACCGGGCCGGAATTTAGGACTAGAAATGAATTTCGGGTCATTTCCAAACGGCGCAATGGCCGGTCCTGGCCTGGCGTAGGGCGAGTCCTCAGGTCGCAACATGGCTGCAATCGCTTCATCATCGGTTCGCAATTGCAGCCACTCAGCCACTTGGCGCATCATGTTTTCCGCGTCTGCCAATACGTCTTCGCCACGAAGGCGCAGATACTGGCCCGGCGCGAGCGTCGCGCAAAAATCAAGGATGTTTCGCTGCGTCAGCGGCCAGGCCGTCATCGAATTTTCCAGCCGGATCCTTTTTTCTTCTTCGCTTAAACGGGGCAAATTGGCGATATACTCATCGAGCGACTTTTTCAGATTCACAGGGTGACGGGTAACATGAATGTATAAGGCGTTCGGAAATGATTTTCGCACGCGATTGAGCGCGGAGGGTTGAAACACAAGGGTCGGCGTTTTTTCAAGGCAGAACTTCGCGCCCTTTGCAGCGCTTGCTTTCTCCATGATATATTGAAGCGCGTCTTTTGATTTCCAATCGCGCCGGTCCTCAAGCCAGTTGGCGGCCGACAGAACGTTTTCGGTCGATTGCCCGCCGAATTCCAATTCCGCCAATGCGCGAAGCAGCCCTTGAGACCCCAGATACTGCCGCCTCTTTCGGCCCCATTCAATGACTTCGCCGACAGTACCCCGCATCACCAGGTGCAATTCCGGGAACCCGTAGATTTCCGGATGCTGACCAATCATCGTAGAGACAAGCGATGAAAATGATCGCGGCGGGCACAACATCATTAACAAACGCGCCATCGCAGTCAGTCCGTATCATCTTTCGTAGAAACCGACCCATTGTCAGGCGGCAATTCCTCGAGACGTTGCCTGAGCCGATCAAGCAGCATGCCAAGCCCCTTGTCGACGGTTTCAACAATCGTTTTCCGCGCGATCAGTTCACGCTGCAATATCAGCAATTCGTGCCGCCCGCTTGTGTCGATCAGGTTCAGGCTTTCTTCGTGAATCTGGTCGCGCAAGGAGCGCCAAACAGCTGCCGCCCCGCGAAGCCCGGCTTCTTCAGGCCGTTCCGTGAGATATGGTTTTTCAAGCAGGTTCGCGCGTAACTCCGTATCGACTTCGCGCGGATCAACACGATTTCGCAGCGCCTTTTCCCGCAGGAATTCCATATAGTCCGCGGAAAAGGGGTCGCGCGCCGCAATCTCGTCTCGCGAATCCGGCATCGGATCGCGGACCAACGCTTCATCAAGAAACAGATCGCGTTCTGACAAGACGTCGTCTAGCGAAACGCTTTCGATGTCGCCGACGATGTCAGGATCATTCGCCTCATTGTCGTCGCCCGGCAGGTTTTGAGCCGACGTCTTTTGCTTGGTATCAGCGCGCGATGCTTTTTTCTTGTCAGGCGGCGCCTTGTCATTGCCCGCCATTTTCAAACTCCGTCATGATATGCAGTCAATATTCGCCGCCGCAGTTTCTTATACGCCTTGGCCATGCAGGGCTTCCGCGCTTAGCCTCATGATGATGTCCCGTCCGGTGTCGTCATAAGCCCGCCGGCCATGCATGACCCGCATATTATCGACGACGGCGACCATGCCGGGCGCCCAGGGAACCTCAACCGTTAAAGACTCTGCAATGGCATTGATTTCCATCAGCATGGACTTCGACAGTTCAGAGTCGTCCTCGAAGCGAACGAAGCTATCATCCATGTCGGCGATATATTCGCGCGCCGCCCAGACAAGAACCGAGTTGACAAAGGCGCGCCCGGATTTGTGATCATTATAGGCATAGCAAGTGTGCACCGTTTCGATACCGCCATCCGCATGGGTCGTCAGCGACACATTCATCTTTGCACAAATCGCTTTCACAGCCTCGAGATTATCGACCTTGTAGACCGCTTTCCAGCTTTCATCCGTATAAATTCGACGGTATTTCAGTTTTCTCTCTGTAAAGAGCGTACGCACGGCTTCCGGAAGCGCATTCCATAGCAACACGCCGTCACAGATCGTTGTTTCTCCGCGCTCGTCGGCGGGACGAATACAGCAGAAAAACAGCGCTGGCGGCCGGGGCTGCGTATAGAACATTTCGCCATGCAACGGGATCGCCTGCCTTGCGACGGCGCCGCCGGTGACCGTTAACACCGTTTTGCTGTCGCCATAGGCAGAGTCACGTTCGTTATTCGCGCCGCCTACATATTCCATAAAGTTATTCGAATAGCGTTCCGTGAACGCCACAAAACCTGGCCGGTCCACGTCCAAGCCCCGGAGGAGCACGGCGCCATGTTCGTGGTAAGCATCAAGCACCGTCTGGGACTCAATTTCAACAGCGGAGCGTGCACCGGCGAAATCCAAAATGGCGCCAGCTTGTAACGGCGTAATCGTTATGCCGGCGGAATCGGCGTTTTGCTGCTTGGTCATCCTGGCGCCAACCCATAAGATGCGACTATCAATAGCATGCCATAATTCACCGCAACGCCGCCAGTGCGACATACTCGCCGCGTCGCGGTTAACCAAAAACTACGAGTATAGCTAAACTATGCTATAGCCGAATTCCAGCGCCAGCGCCGCCACTTCAGGTACGATCCGTCCGCCGTCGCCGCGCCACGGCAAGGGCGCATCTGTCTCAATCGGATTGGATTGTCCTTGCGACGCGCGAAATTGTGCGGCGATCGGCTGGCGAAAAATCTCGTAATCCGCGCCGAAGGGCGCCGCATAGGATCCGGTTCCGTCGAACGGCGTCTGCGCAGCTTTCAGCATTGCCGAGACCCGCGCTTCGCTCGCATCAACGCCGAGCCATTGTAATAGCGCCTGGAGCGTTTGGTCCGGCGCCGCAAAGAGCGTTTCGATTTGCAGGCGCATCGCCCTATCAGACGGCGCATCTTTCAGCAGATCAAAAGCGGCCCGATGGGTGCGATGCCAGGCAAATTGCGGATCGAAAACGGGCGGCGTCGTCGACCAGTCGATGTATTGCTCTCCAATCTCAAATATATCATAGAACGGATGAAACCGACCGCGTTCGGACCACTGTTCAAAACTGGCGGTGACTGTTTGCCATACCGGCAAGCGCAGCGCGTTGCCCTGCGCAATGGGATCCCGGGTCAAATGAATAATCGCAGCGTCCTGACAAGCATTGAGAACGCGCTCCATAACGCTACGGCTTTGCGCATAGAGAGGGCTGTAGTCGACCAAACGCTGAGGCGCGGCCAGCGCTGTGAGTTGCTTGTATACCGCTTCCGCCGGTTCCTCGATGCGGCGGCCCATCCACCGCATCGCCGCATATGCCGACTGTACGCTTTGTTCGCCGGTTAAACGATCGCCAAGAAACCGCAACAGGCCATGAATATTGCTGTCGCGCGGCACGCGCGCGTAGCGCCTGAGTTGCCAAAGATCTTCAAACGCCAGAACGTTCAGTTGAGGAGCGCCATAGAACTCCGGGTGTGCGCCCAATATGGCCGATAGATAACTGCCGCCTGATTCACGCGATGCAAGGATGATAACGGGCCGCGCCATCAATCTTATTTTCCGTCAAGGCGATAAAAGACGACTGCTGAATCGCGCTCCGACGGCGTGCGCATTTCCGTACTGCCAACGCGCAGGCCGCCGCGAAATCGCAACGCCTGCGCGAGGTATTTTGCATCGCGCGACACCGAAAGGACGTCGCCCAATGCGCCGGCGCCGCGTTCGTTGGGTTCAGGCGTGAAAATGAACCGCGGTCGACCGTCGGCGGTGAACCCCGCAATATAGCTCGTTGGAAGCCCGCCAGGCGGCTGAATAACATCAAGTTGTTCTTTATTACGGCGCACGGTGACTTTCTGATCAATCAGCCCGGAAACAATAACCCCGCGCTGATCGGACTGCATCTCTGCGCCCTCGCCATGACCGGGCCCCGCCATGGAAACCATCCACTCCGGCTCGCCGCCGGCCGACAATCTTAGCAAATAATCGTCGCCCTTTCGGCCCAGCGCAGGCACTCGGCGATTGATCATGAATGTCCGCCCGTGAATCACGCCGGAAACGTATACCGATCCATTCGGCCCGGCCGCGAGACCGCGCACATTGTCCCTCCTTCGGCCGCCGACAGGCAGAAGCCATTGCACTTCGCCGTCCGAATTCAGTTTGGCGACCGCCCCATCCCAGCCGCCAAAACTCTCCAGCCGCATTCCGTCAATTTCAAGTTCGCCGCGATATTGGAAACCGACAAACACGGTCCCTGCATCATTGATTGCAATTGCGCGAATCCGCTCCGTGCCGGATCCGCTCACTGGCCGCACCCAAACAACGCCGCCGTCAGGCCGCATTCGGATAACAAACGAATCGCGACGGCCGCCGCCATACGAAAATTTTTGTCCGTCGACCGAAAAGTCCCCTTCGCTGATCCCGCTGACAACGATTTCGCCGTTCGCGAGCACGGCCACCTCGTTGCCGCCGGCGCCAGCAACGCCGCCAAAGGACTTGGCCCACTTCAGCGATCCATCGGGAGAAAACTTCGCGATGAACATATCGACGGATCCGCGACTGGTCAGCGTCGTCCCGCCGAAATCCACACTGTCGCTGAACCAACCGCTTGCAATAATATTCCCGGCACCGTCCGTGGTCAGATCATATGTGTTGTCATCGCCTGATCCGCCAATGCGCATGGACCAGTTCAAGGTCCCGTTCGGCGAATAGCTGGCAAGAAAAATGTCGCCCTCGCCGCGACTTCGATATGTATCTTCGCCTAACCGGATTTGATTACGGAAAATCCCTGAGATGATTGTGTTTCCCGACGGATCAACCGAAATGCCATCGATCTCGTCCGGCGCCGCGTCGATTTCTCCAACCGGCGCCGCCCAGACGACTTCAGGCGAGGTCCACACATGCTTTGACGACGCCGCACATGCAGACGTAAACGCGATCAGCAGCGCCGATGTTATTGTTGCAGCGGTCCAAACTTCTATCTTGCGCAACCGTGCCATATTTCGGTTCCCCCTCTGGGATTAAAGCGATACTCCCACGCACCATCTGGTTTTCGAAACGCCGAATGCGGACCAAACTGGTTCTGAGACCCAATGTAAACGCCATGCGGCGTACTCAATATATTTCTGACGCCATGATTGAAGGGATTTTCAAAGCCGCAGCGCGTTACCGGCACCCAGTTCTCGCCATCTCGGCTTCGCCAAAGGTCATAGCCGCCCCAGGTTTCGACAAATTCTTCAATATCAATCCGGCTAAAGATCTTCGCCGCCGGCGAACCCAGCTTCTCCATGTCCCGATACAACAGAAATACGAGCCAGTCTTGCGTGCCGGCATACAGCCAGCCATCGTGAACGCCTTGCTTATAGATGGATCCGGAAAATGCGTTGTTAAATCCCGGCAACATCCCGGAAAGCGGGCCGTCGGGCGTCCGTTTATTACCGACAATAACGTCATAGGCGCCGCTGCGGGGATCAAACCGAATGAGTTCAGGCCCTACGGGGCCGACTTTATTGGCCTTGTCGATGCCGCCCTTTTGCACGCCCGACCCTATGTAGATGTCGCCGTGAAACTCAGCCATGGAAACGACCCCCTGGCTGGTCCGGCCGCGCTCAGCGCCGTCTTTCAATAGTTGCGTCCATTCAAATGGCGGTTCGCCTTCCGCTTTGGTGCGCCACAACTGATATCCCTTCGCAAGATTGGCCGTGCCGGCGTAGAGATAGTCGTCCGTTGCAAGCATCTCGAACACGCCGATATTGGAAAGATCGCCAAAGCCGCGGGTATTTGCATGCGCCCACTCGCCTTTCGCTGGATCGCGGCTAACGAGAACGGCGGCAATGCCGGAGGCGTTTTGACGGCCGCCGGTCGCGCCCGTCGGGCTGGTGAAAAGCATGTCCTTGAACGGAACGAGGCTGCGCGTCGACGTGCAGTCAACGCCGCCGAGGCCAGGCGGGCCCGCCGCTTCGAAGGTCTCGCCGTCGGTCGACCGCAACAATTGCATGCCGTACCCGCGAGAGCGCGACCACGCCGAGACATAAAGAGCCGGCTCTGCATCGCTCGCGCCCTGAAACACCGCCATTGCGCGATAGCCAAGATCCCGGCTCATCCAGGTGCCGTCGCTGCCGTGAACCATGGGCGCTTGATAAACGCGCTTCCATTCGCCCGTTTCGGGATTTAAGCGCCAGATTTCGGCCCTCGCCCGTTTGGTTTCGAATTCCTGCGAATAAACCCGATGCTTGATTTCAACCGGCCATGCATCAAGGCTGACGTCTTTCATGCCGCCTTTGTCGCCGGCGCCAA
The DNA here is from genome assembly GCA_028284345.1 of Hyphococcus sp. Taxonomy (GTDB): domain Bacteria; phylum Pseudomonadota; class Alphaproteobacteria; order Caulobacterales; family Parvularculaceae; genus Hyphococcus. The sequence goes on from JANQRY010000010.1 coordinate 425,811, forward strand.
GGAGCGCCATTGTGGCGCGCGACGTTCCAACAAGTATATGATCTTTGTAATACGCCATCGAGTGGGCGTAAGAATTATCGCCGTCGCCAAAACCGTTTTCGGAGACTTGGCGAAAATCAGCGCGATTTAATCCATATCCTGACAATTTGGAATTGCGCCTGTTTTGTTGTTGATTGGTTCGATTTCCGTCCACGGCGTGCGCGTTGGCTAGATCAGACCCCTTCGTCGAGGAAACAACGCCGAAATCCCCCATCTGAATACTCACCCAAACACACGCAGCACAGTCTCGCCAACGTAACATAAAGATATCACGGCGTCCCTTAAAACGCCAGTGCGCGTTGCGCCGGGCGGCAAAGCGCGGGGGTCGGCCCAAGCTGGATTTTCAGCGCCGCCGACTCCAGCCAGCGTATGTGCAGGCGGCAGCGTCGACGCCGGCGCCTGGCTGCGCCGTTTGTCGGCTTGATATCAACCCACCGCCATGCGACGATTACTGTTCCAAATTTTAAGGTCGCCGTAAAATTGAAAACTCATTTCTTCGCACTATGAACGACGAACAAAGAAAAGACGGTTCAGCAATTTCCACGCCGTCTGCCGCGCCGGACGAATTCCTACGCGAGTGGTTTGAAAAGAGTCAGGGAGAATCTTCTAAGGCGGGCGCCGCCCCGTTGGACCGCCGGAAGATCGCGGAACACATTTACCAGCTGTTGACGACTTCATCGGGAGAGCAGAGTCAGCCCGTGCCGGGCACGCCGTTTTCTGAAGAGGGCGTCGCGACGTTAATGAGCGAATTGACAAGACGGACGCAGAATGAGGGCGCCTTCGGCGCCAAGGCCGCCGCCGCTGCATTGCGATTTCTCGCGCCCAAAGACGATGACGCGCCGCACATTCACGGCGCCAGCGTCGACTCATTGCAGATGATTGCCCGAGCGGCGGAGCGGATAGGCTTGACCGGCAATGACGCGCCGCCGCCGAAATAGTGAACGAAATCAGACGGCAGCAGGCTGGGTGAGAGAGAGGTCGACCGCGTAGAGGCGGGCCGACGGAACGCTTGGGACCGCTATTTTGAAGGCCCGTCAGCCTCATGCAGCCAGGCGGCGTGTTTTGGCGCTTTCTTGGTCTGGCTCCACTCTTCAATCATCGGCATGGCGACGTCTTTTAGCTGCGCGTATTGCTCCGGCGTGCCAATATCGGCGGCGAGCTCGATCCTGTGACCGTTCGGGTCAAAGAAGTAGATCGACTTGAAGATCCCGTGATAGGTTGGACCAAGCACATCCAGGCCCATGCTCTCAAGATGGTCCTTCGCCGCCATCAGCTCATCCAGCGTACCGACGCGGAAAGCAATATGCTGCACCCATTCCGGCGTATTCTGATCGCGACCCATGTCGGGCTGCTGGGGCAGTTCGAAGAACGCCAGCACGTTGTCGTTCCCGGCGTCCATAAAGATGTGCATATATGGATCGAATGCGCCAGTGGAGGGCACGTGATCTTCCGCAATGGCGAGCTTGAATTCCATGCCCAGCGCCTTGCGGAAGAACTCCATCGTCTCGCGCGCGTCCTTACAGCGATAGGCGACGTGATGAACGCCTTTGAGGTTTGGCGCGGCCATCACGCGTTTTCCTTGGCTTGCAACACGCCGCGACTGACCTGGTCGCGCTCAATGCTCTCGAAAAGCGCCTTAAAGTTGCCTTCGCCGAAGCCCTGCTTGTAGTCGCCCTTTCGTTGAATAAACTCGAAAAACACAGGACCGACTTGCGGCTCCGCGAAAATCTGCAGCAGCAGGCGCGGATCGCCGCCTTCCGTGGTTCCATCCAGCAAAATGCCTCGCGTACGGAGGTCGTCGACCGGCTCGCCGTGACCCGGCAGTCGTTCTTCCAGCATGTCGTAATAGGCGTCCGGCGGCGCTGTCATGAACGGCACGCCCTTTTCTTTCAGCCGGTCCCAGCAAGCGACCAAATCATCGCAGATCAACGCAATGTGCTGAATGCCTTCGCCATTGTATTCGCGCAGAAATTCCTCGATCTGCCCTTTGCCGCTTTCGCCCTCCTCATTCAGCGGTATACGGATCTTGCCGTCCGGCGCCGTCAGCGCTTTGGATGTAAGCCCGGTATATTCGCCCTTGATATCAAAGTAGCGAATCTCTTGAAAATTAAAGAGCTTCTCATAGTAGTCCGCCCAATATTTCATCCGCCCGCCATAAACATTGTGGGTCAGGTGATCGATCAGCTTGAAGCCGCAGCCTTCGGGATGCGACTCGACATCCGGCAGATACTCGAAATCGATATCATAAATAGAGAGGCCGTCGCCCCCGCTTTCGTATCGATCGATCAGATAAATGATCGAGTTGCCGATGCCGCGGATACCCGGAATGTACAATTCCATCGGGCCGGTGTCGTTCCGAATAGGTTCGGCGCCCTGGGCGAGCAAATACTCATACGCTTGCGCCGCATTTTTCACACGGAAACCCATGCCGCAAGCGCTGGGGCCATGTTCACGCCCGAAATACCAAGCCGGCGTTCCCGGTTCGTAATTGACGATAAAGTTGATGCCGCCCTGACGCCACAATTCGACGTTTTTCGAACGATGAACGGCGACCTTCGTGAAGCCGATTGCCTCGAATACGTTTTCCAACAGCCCCCGTTCCGGAGCTGTAAACTCCACAAACTCAAAGCCATCGAGTCCGACCGGATTCTCGTACAAATCAGGCATTGCAGCCTCCTTGGGTTCTTCGTTATGCAATGGCGCGCGGGCGCGGTTTCCGTAAAACGCCGCCCGCGTCATAGTTTCTATTGCAACTAGTTTTATTTACAACTATATAGGTCCCAAGCATGGATGTCAAACCCGAAATCGACGCTATTCAGCTGGACCGCTTTCTACCGTACCAGATTTCGCTCCTCGCCGACATTACGGCAAAGAGAACCGCCGCCATCGCCAAACGGCATGAGGGGTTGAATCTCTCCCACTGGCGCGTCCTCGCCGCCATTGCCGAGAAGCCGGGAAGAACGGCCAACGAGGTCGTGGCGGTCACGCCCATGGACAAAGGCATCGTGAGCCGCGCCGTCAATAACCTGATCGATATGAAACTGGTCAGCCGGAAAGCATCTCAGGAAGACGGCCGAATTGGCCATCTGTTCCTGACGAGAAAAGGCATGCGCCAATATAGTTCAATGGCTGCGGAAGTTCGAGAAGTTGACGAAGAATTCCGGTCCGCCCTCTCCAGCGAGGAGTGTAAACATTTAAGCAGAATTCTAAAAACGCTGATCACAAATGCACGGACACGCACTGGCGTAACGCCCTGACGCGCCAATAGCTCATGGCCGAATTTTAGGAACAGGCTTTCTGTAAAAGCGGCCCGGATGATACATCCTATTTTGCGCAACTTCCGTTTGCAGATCTACGCAGCCGCGGCGCCGACCTTGCGCATACGGAGCAGAAGCAAAAGACCGGCGATAACAGCACAGACGCCAAAGACGAGCGATACTTCCGCGCGGCCGGCGCCGAGGCCAAATAACACGCCCGCGACAGCCGGGGCAATCGCGCTTCCGCCTCTTCCCACGCCAATAACAAAGCCTGTGCCTGTCGCCCGCATATGCGGCGCAAACGCCCCGCCGATAAGCGTGAAAATTCCCGTCACCCCGGCGATGAGGAACCCGCCGGCGATGGCCGCCATGCCAATTAGAACCGGTAATTCCGGCTTTGCGAAGCCAAAGCACGCCGTCGCAATGCCGAAGCCGATCATCGCCAACATGACCAACCGTCGTAACTCGAATTTTCTCGCCAAAAACCCAAGCGTGATGGCTCCGGCGACGCCGGACAGATTGGCTGTCGCCGACGCCGCCGAAGCCGCTGAGGCGCCGAAACCGGCGTCGGCGATCATTTGCGGTAACCAACTCAGAAAATAGTAGGTTGCAACGACGAACATGAAGTTGACCGCTGTCATTTGCGCTGTCGCGAAAATTTGCGCTTTTTCAAAGATCGCAGCATACGAACTTTTCGTGCGCTGTGTGCGCGGCGGTAGTTGATCGATCGCCGGATGCCCAAGCCGGGCCAGCAACGCGTTGACGCGGGGCAAGGCTTTATCGTCCCGGCGTTCAAGAAGATATCCGAGCGATTCCGGCAATCCCCAGACGACGAACGGCGTCAAAAGAAGCGCCAGTCCAACGCCCATAAGAAAGACAGACGGCCACTCAAAATATTGCAACAATATGCCGGCGGCAAAGCCGCCGATAACGCCGCCGAGCGGGTACCCGATCGCCATAATGGCGACGCAAAGCGCGCGCCTTTTCAAGTTCGAAAACTCAACCACGAGCGGGGTGATTATAGCGACCATAGAACCAATCCCGACGCCGGTAAAAATACGCCAGGCGCCAAGCTCGCTAACGGAATTTGAGAATGCGCTGCCAAGCATGCCGATGGTCATAATCGCTAGGCTCGCAAACACCATGCGGCGGCGCCCGACCACATCGGCAAACGGCGCAAGGAAAAGCGACCCAAACGCCATGCCAACCAGGCCGCAGGAAAAGACAAGCCCAAGCGCGCTCTTGGTCACGCCCCATTGTTCCGTGATGCCGGGGGCCGCGAAAGTCACCGACAGAACGTCAAGCCCGTCAAGCGCCGACAAGGCGCATGTAATGGCGACCGCAATCACTTGCGTGCGGCTCATGGGAGAATGGTCGATAATTTTTCGCGGGTCGTCGGTCTTCATCGTGTTGTTTCCGCCACTCCGGCGCCGAGCGCGTCGGCGAGCGCAAGGCTTAGTTATCGCTCTTGGGCAAACTCAGCTTGTTAAAGTCCAACGTTAGCCCATTCTCTTCCAACCAGGCCAGCGCCTCGGCCTCCCTCGCCAGCGCTCGCTGTACGCTGGGCCGTTCTTGAATCCGCTGAGCGTGATCATTGTATTTTAGATACGGACTAAGATCGAAATCCGTTCCTTCTACTCGAAACCAGACCCAAAAAATATAGACGTCGAGGATCGACCATTCCTCGCCAAGCATCCAGGGCGCAGCCGACAGCCTTTGCTCAATAAGGGCGAAATTTGGATGCATCGCGGCGCTGGCTATTTCCCAGACCCGCTCTTTCCCGCCCTCCGTATCGCAAAAAAATTGAGGGATCCGAAGCCGGGTGACAATTGGGTGCAAGCCGGAAGAAGCCCAAGAAAGATCCCCCAAAACCAAAGCGTCCTGGTACGCCCCCTTTCCGAGAGGCAACAAGCCCGCATTTGGGTGCGTCCTGGCCAAATAGGTCAATATGGCGATATTCTCGGTAAGCGCGCCCTCATCCGTAATCAGCGCCGGAACACGCGCCTTGGGATTGATAGCAAGAAACTCGGGAGATTTGTGATCGCCCCTGACGAAAGAGATCAGGCCCGTCTCAAACGGTTCGCCGATTTCTTCCAAGGCGACAAGCGGGACGCGAGCGCACGTTCCCGGCGCAAAATAGAGTTTCATATCGTTTTCCTTCACTTGATCCGCGGCTTCACCTTCACGACCTGCAAAGCGTTGAGAAATCATCGATACGAGAACAATGCCTCGTGACGGAATCGCAAGGAACGCTAACCCAATGTCGCAAATCTAAAAATTCGAAATGCAAGATGTCTCTGGAGATTCTCACAACGGTAACAGCGTTCGTCGTATCGAGAGCATTTTGACGCCCTTTTCATCTCAACTCCTCGCCCGACGCTGCGGAGTCAAAAGGAACGAGTTGAAAATCTGCTCACGCCTCTGCGCGGTCACAACGGTTTTGCCAACCACGCGTGCAATGTCGGTCGGAACCGCATTGCAATACCGACCTTTCGCATGGTTTCACTGCTCTGATCCTTATTCAAATTAATATAGGCGGTGGCGACTATCACCAAAATTGATGGATTGAACGCAATCGGCGTCCCGGCCTGAAAGGCGGGATTGGGAGCGCGCGGGGGACCGGTCTTTTAAGACCCGCGTCCAGCCCAGCGTTCTCCTTCTCCAGCGACCTTATATCTCCTGCAACCGCGCCTTAAGCGCTAGTGGCTACGCCAGCGCTTTTTGTCCGGGTTTCAATCAGGAAGATACTGATCACTGCGGCCACGCTCAACGAGATGATCGGCATGATCAGAAAATTCTCGATACCGAAATAGGTGATCAGATGCCCGGCGACGATCGGGAACAGCCCGCCGCCCAAAAGTTCCCCGGCGCAGATTACAACGCCCGACGCCGTCGCCATCAACGCCGCCGGAACGGCTTCCGCCGTAATCGGCCCGACCGTTAAGGCGATGGATGCGCTTGTGCAGAAATTCACGATGAACAAAAGCGCAAACATGATGAAAGGGTTCGACGGCGCGGCCATGAAAAGCAAGAGCCCCGTCGCGCCGCAAATCGCGCTGAAAAATACGACGGGCTTGCGCCCCAGATAGTCGGACACGGCCGGCAGGATCAGCGTGCCGATGCCGGAGCCGATGCCAATTGCCGACATAACAAGGCTCATTTGCGTGAAACTGAACTTCTCGACTTCAAGCAGGTAGCTTGGCATGAACGCGCTGAGCGTGATCAACGATGTCAGCCAACACAACATCAGCCCCATTGCTAGTCGGACATTGCGGATCGCAAGCACGCATCGCCAGTCCGCCAGACTGTTCGTCGTCACCGGGGCTTCTTCAATCTGCCGCGGAAGCCAGCGCCACAGCAGATACGCCAAAATAAACCCCGGCACCGACATGAATAGAAACACCCATCGCCAGTCGACAATGTTCAGGAGCCACGCCACCACAAGCGGCGCGAGGCCAAGCCCGAAAAGCGCCGACGTCATTTGCTGCAGCCCTGTCGCACGGCCGTGATGGCGCGGCGCTGCCGATTCAAGCGTCGCGGCTATGGACGACGGCACATAGGCGCCGTCGGCGAGCCCCATCAACACGCGCACGACCACCAGCCCCAAGAGGCCGGTCGCCAGCCCGTGAACGCCGATCATCAACGAAAATGCAATGAGCGACCCGACAATAACCAGCCGCCTGCCGAGACGATCAGCCTTGTTTCCCATAAAGAGCGCGGCGAGCCCCCAAGCGATGGACAACGCGCCGGTGATCACGCCGATATCGCTGTAATCAAGATCAAGATCTTCGGCGATGACCGGAAACATCGTGGAGATCATGAAACGATCTACGCCGACGAGACCGAAACCAAGCGCCAGCAACGTAATTGCGCGCCAGTCTGTCCGCGCCGGACCGGTGGATTTTCCTGAAAGCGGAATTGGCATGGGTAAGACCTTCTCTCTAATCAAAACGCACGGCACGCTCCGGCTCGGCGGCGCTGACAACTTGGCGGCGTATTCATCCGCCTTGGGGCGATAAAAGGCGGAAAGACTGCTGAAAAATCCATGCGCCGCGCGGTTAGAGAGGCGCTCTGGGTTTTAGCTGACTTTCAACGCCGATCGCTTCGGCGCTCCGCCCACCCCGGCGGCAAGGTTTTGCGCATTTTCGTAAATCGCCTGCCGCATCGGCGCGCTGAACTTGGGCGTCGTATCGAGCAACGCTTTCAGCTCCTGACAGATGTCGATCGGCGTAAATGGATAGTCGCTGCCGTATAGTATTTTCTGTGGGTCGGCCACGTTCATCAGCGATTCGAGCATGTCGGGAACGCACGCCCCTGCGAGATCGAAATAAAGATCGTTCAGCATCGCGCGGATGTTCGCCTGCTCGTCCTGCGCCGCCTCCGTGAACAACGGGATGCACATATCGATGCGCGCCGACAGAAGCGGCAACGCCGCCCCCGCATGCGGCACAATGATGCGCAGATTGGGATAGTCGACAGGAACGCCGGTGATCAGCATATCCGCCACCGACCGCGTGGTCTCAAACATGAATTCGAGCATCGGGCGCGGATAGCTGGCGTCCATCCGGCAGCACTGGCCGACGACCGGCGAGGTCGGGTGGATGAAAACGATCGCATTGCGCTCGTTCAGCGCCTCATAGACCGGCGCCAGTTTCGGATCGCCAAGATAGACGCCGTCATGGTTCGTATACATCACCACGCCGTCGGCCGAGAGGACATCGAGGGCGTATTCCAGCTCGGCCATCGACGCTTCAATCGCAGGCAACGGCAGGGAAGCGAAATGCCCGAACCGGTCAGGATGGTCCGCCTTCAGCCGGGCCCCCTCCTCATTAACCCAGCGCGCCAGCTTCGCGGAAAATTCCTCGTCCTTCAGCCAAACGCCCGGCGACGAGATCGACAGATAGGAAAAATCAATCCCTAACTGGTCCATCGTCTTAAGGGCGTCTTGTTCGTTCCAATCGGGAATTTTTGAAATCCCGTCTGGCTTTGAATGACCAGACTCAACAAGCGCCTGCCTGTAGAACTCCGGCAGAAAATGACAGTGCACGTCAACGCGACGGTTAGGAGTTTGCATAGTTTCTTCGTTTCTTCCGTGTGCAACCTTAACGAAAGCAGATTCCGCAGACCCGCCCGTCGTCAAAACACTGCGCTGCGTGGGTAAGGGAAAAAAGCGCGACAGGCCTTTCAGTCTGTCGCGCTCTGTTTCTTGTCATCTTGCTTAGGGTCACACGCGAACTAGAATTCCTTCGTCAAGCTAAAGCCGAAGGTGCGCGGCGCTCCATATTGGCCGATCGTTGTCGAGCCCGTGAGAGCATTCGCTGTCTGCGTTTCTGAGAGGTATACATCGTCAGTTGCATTCTTGACAAAGAAAACCGCCGACCAACCTGAATCCGGGAGTTCCCAATTCAAGTAGGCGTCCACTTGCGTCCGAGCTTCCTGGAAAAGTTCCGGCACGTTGAACTCTGTGAAATAAATATCGTCAACCCACAGAACGCTGACCGACGGCGTGAAGTCGCCGAACTCGGTCGGGATCGTGTATTGGACGACGCCGTTGATTTGATATTCAGGCGCGTGCGGCAACACATTGCCTGAAAGATCCTGCTCCCCAAGCGCCGGAAATGTGGGGTCGATGCGCGAGAAGTCCTCAAAGGACGCATCGAGATAGCCTGCATTCAAGTCTATCCTCAAATTTTCCACCGGCAGGAACGTGAGTTCCGCCTCCGCGCCCCAGACCGTGGCCGACGCCGCATTGCGCGTCACCAGCGAAGTGCCTTCCACGAGGCTAACTTGAAGCTCCGTATAATCGTAACGGAAGCCCGCAAGATTGGCTCGCATACGGCCGTCCAAAAGCTCCGCTTTGACGCCGATTTCATAGTTTTTCAGCTTCTCCGGCTCAAACGCTTCTTGCAGACCGCCGATATTGAACCCGCCGGCCTTGAAGCCTTGAGAATACGTGGCGTACGCCAAGACATCATCGGTCGCCTTGTAGCTCAACGTAACTTTGGGATCGAAGGAATCTTCGTCTTGCTCCCCCTCAGACGTCAGCGCAAAGAGGAAGGGACGCCCCCGGACAAACGGAGTCGTTAGGTTGATTTCCGCGGGAGGCAGTTGAAACTCTTCGTCCAGCGTTTTCTTTTCGCTGTTGTATCGCCCGCCAATATCAAGCTGAAGCTGATCCGTAAGATAAATGCTGGCCTGAGCGAACACGGCCCAAGCGCGGGTTTCAACCTCTCCAAACGCTGCGAAAAATTCATAAAGCGTGTCAGGGTCTTGGCCAAAGTTAAAAAATGGCGGCGCATAGGGCCCGGTCAGCGACGCGCCGGACCACGGCGCCTCGTTTAGCGCCGAGTTATTTTCGTGGAAATAATATCCGCCCAAAATCAGATCCGCAAAGTCGCCAAAGCTGTGAGACAAGCGGAGTTCTTCCGTAAACACCGTTGCATCTTCGGTAATGTAGTGGTCGGTCAAAATTAATGAGTAGCCGTCCAGCGTGTCCTGGTGAAAGTGATAAAAGTCGCGGAAGGTCGAAATAAAGGTTAGCGACGTCGAGTCCGATAAACTCCAGTCCGCCTGCAAGGAAACGCCGTATGTCTCCATGTCAGTCTTCAGACCGGCGCCGACGAAATCCTGCGGATTGGTATTCGTAAAGCCGCCGAGCAGCTCGCCAAGAAGCGGCGTATTCGGATCGGCGCCGCCCACTCCGTTGTAGCCGCTCGAAGCATCGTCGATACGCGCGTAGTCCCCAATAACTCGGACAGTAAATGAGTCAGAGAGATCATACTGCAAGTTCGCCCGGACGTTCTGACTATTCTCGTCCCTGACGTCTTCGCCTGTAAGCAGATTTATCCCATAGCCGTTGCGTTTGACGACGCGGAAGGCGAGCCGCCCCGACACGCTGTCGGAAAGCGGGCCGCCGATGGCGCCCTCGCCGCTAAACAGGCCGTAATTGCCGATCGTTCCGGTCAGGTAGCCGTTGAGTTCGTCGCCCGGCGCGCGCGTCAGGATATTGACGGCGCCGCCAATGGTGTTGCGGCCATAGAGCGTGCCTTGTGGCCCGCGCAGCACCTCGATGCGCTCCACATCGTAAAAGGCGTTCAGGGAGACCTGGTTCCGGCTTTGGTAGGCGCCATCCAGATAAATGCCGACGCGCGTCTCGCCGCCCGGGGAAATGCTGTTGTAGCCGATGCCGCGGATAAAGACCTTCCCGTCCCCGGAATTGCGCGAAAAGGTGAAGTTTGGAATTTGCCCGCTCAGAGCTTCAAGGTTGCTCTTGTTATTGGCGCGCAACGCATCGCCGCCGATGGCGGAGATCGCGATCGGCGTTTCTTGCACGGTGGATACTTTCCGTTCCGCCGTTACGGTGATCGTATCGAGCCCGCCGGTCTGCGCCGAAACGGTCGTCACCACGCATAAAGCAATCGCCGCGGCGGACGACATCAACTTCACAGAATTATGTACACAAACGCATGCTTTTGCGCGCATCGTCACTTCCCTCCCTAATGACATTCCGCCGACGTTTTGGCTCGTCAGCACGTGTTTGTTGAGCACGCAACGCAGCGCCGTTTTGCTTGCCGAAGAGGCGCAAACGACTGTCGCAATACTAGTCTTTTTCAAGTTTTCATTAGTCTCGGGTTAGTTCAAATTTATATACGGCGCGACCACTATCACCAGGATTGATGATGCAGGCCTCAACCACAAACCGCCGCCTGAACCGCCGGATCTAAAGCGCGCTAGCGTAAGTTTGGATAAGGATAAAGCTTGCGAAACCGAAACTTTCCCGGCGCATCATGCGACGTTCATTGACTTACGCGCGCCGCCGCTCTTTTCCAGACGTGTTGCAGGAAAGCGACGACCACAAACATTCCGTCCACCCTGCAACGCATAATTTTAACTCCAACCATTTGCGGCTCGCTCACGACGCAACATGATCGAACGACTCGCCGCTTTCGGTGACGCAAAAAAATCCAACTTCTCTTTGCTGCTTGCGCGTTATCATTAGTCAACATTTTATATCTGTCTTTCTGTAGGCCCCTTTTTATAAAGCCGAAATTCGCTTGGAAGCTATGCTTCCCAACAATAACCTAGGAGGGGAAATGATGAGCAGAAATCAAAAGCTATTTGGGTGCGCGTCGTGCATTGCGCTGACTTTTGCGGCGCATGCATATGCGCAGGAAACAGACACCGCCGACGAGACAGTTTCGACCTCCGGCCTCGACGTAATTGTCGTTTCCGCGGAAAAGCGCGCCGAGAACCTTCAGGATATTCCGATTGCGATTACGGCCGTCTCCCCGAAAAGGTTGCAAGACGCCGGCATTCGTTCGGTTCAGGATCTCACCACCGTTATCCCGACTGTACAGTTTAACAGTAACTCGATTTCATTCATCCCGCGGATTCGCGGCGTCGGCGCAACATATTCCGGCACCGGGATCGAAAGCCCCGTCGCCGTGTTCGTTGATGACGTCTATCGTTCCTTTGCGGGCGACATAAATCTGGACTTTCACAATGTCGAGCAGGTTGCGGCGCTTACCGGCCCGCAAGGCACCCTGTTTGGCCGCAACGCCACGGGCGGCGTGATCCAGGTGACGACCCGCGGGCCGGAGTTCGAACCCAGCGGCAGCCTTCAGGTGTCTTACGACAGCTATCAATTCCTGAGAAGCAACGGGTTTATCACCGGCCCGTTGTCTGATTCCATCGCCGCCAGCCTGTCAGTAAGCTATAACCGCCAGGGTGAGGGTTTCGGCACCAACCTCGCGACCGGCAACGATATCCGCAAGGTCGATGAGGAAATATTCGTACACGGTAAAATTCGCGTGCAGGCGGGTGATCGCACGACCATCAACGTGTCCGCCGACTATGACCGCAAGCGCGGCTCGCTCGGATTGAACTTCCGCCGCGTCGACGGCAGGACCGTCATCAATCAGGGGCCGACAAATGGCGGCCTTTGGGACGCCGATCAATTCCATGACACCCACGCCGACATGAGAAATGGCGGCGCAACGGTGAAGATCGACCACGATCTGGGCTTTGCAACGCTGAGTAACATTGTGGCCTATCGAAAAAGCCATAGCTTCTATTACATGACGCCAGTGCCGAACGGGCAGCCGTTTCTGGATATTCCAGTCGAATCACGGACCCGCCAGATCACCGAGGAAATTCAACTGGTGTCGTCCACCGGCGGCCCGCTGTCTTGGACCATCGGCGGATTTTACTTCCACAATAATATTGATTTTGAATTCGAGCAGTTCTTCTACGACGATGGCGTAAGCACATTTGGCTTCTTGTACCAATCATTTCCGAGCAGCCAGGTGACCGACTCGTTCGCCGGCTATGCGCAAGGCACATATGATATTACGGACACGACCGCGATTACCGCTGGCCTGCGCTACACACACGATAAGAGAATTTATAATGGCACCAGCATCTTAAATTTCGCCAGCGGCCTCAACCTTGAGTTTAACACGGTTGACGCGCGTAACACCGCCGGCAAGCTGACATGGCGGTTCGCCTTGGAGCAAGAGTTTACGCCCGACATATTGGGGTATGTCTCTTATAACCGGGGCTTTAAAAGCGGCGGTTTCAATACGGCGGGCGGCGCCGGCATGCCGCCAAACGGCCCGACTTTCGAGCCCGAGCAGATCGACGCTTATGAAGCCGGACTTAAAACCGAACTGCTGGACAACACCGTTCGCTTGAACCTGAGCGGCTTTTATTACGACTACGAAAATCTTCAGGTGAACATTTTTACGGGCGGTGCGCCCGCGATTTTTAACGCAGCGTCGGCGAAAAACTATGGCTTCGGTCTCGATGGAGAGGCTCGGCTTACTTCCGAACTGACGTTCACCGCCAATGTGGAATATCTGCAGGCGGAGTATAAATCCTTCACCAATGCGCCGTTCCACGCTCCGCTGCCGAGCGGCGGATCGAGTTCGTTCGCCGGCGACGCCAGCGGCAACTCTTTGGGATATTCGCCCGAACTCAAATATACGATCGGGTTGACTTACGATCTCCTGACGTCTGTGGGACTGGTCAGTTTCAACATAAATGACAGCTATAACAGCGGATTTTTCGTTGAACCGGACGAGGTGTTAAAGCAAGACGCCTATCACATCACAAACGCCTCGATACGGTGGACATCAGACGATGACAGACTGTCGATTCGTTTGTTTGCGAATAACCTCCTCAACAAAGCTGTCATAACGCAGCAAAACAGCGTTCCTTGGGGATATATTCAGGACAACTCAAGCCCGCCACGCATCTTTGGCGGCGCGCTGGAAGTCAACTTCTAAGGCTTCTCGCCGGACTGGCGATAATAAATCGCTCGAAGATGAAAAAGCCCGTCTTGTATCGGCAAGACGGGCTTTTTTTATACAACACGCGAATTCATGGTCACTACGGAAAATATTGGAAGCTACGAAAATGACGGCGTCATTTACTTCTGTCATTGCGTTACATGAGGAATGATGTGCAATGGGCGCGGCGACCCGGCATTACTTCGTCGGCTGCGAGACGTGGCGATGACGTCGCCAATGCGTTGAAGGCGACCGTGACAAATTTCATGACCGCTTACTGATCGTGACCGGCATTGTGATATTGATACTGCGGCGTTCTTTATTTAGTGATCTCGAACGGATATCGCAACGGCGGCGCGCAGACAGCGACCGGCCGGTCGAAAGAGGCAGCCATGAAACTCAGCCATTTACAGGTTGTGATCGCCGTTTCCGAGCTCGGCAGCTTGCGCGCCGCGAGCCGCCATCTTGGCATCGCCCAGCCTGCCATCACGCGCTCTATCCGCGATGCGGAAACGGAACTTGGCGCTACGCTGTTCGACCGACACTCCAGGGGCGTGCGCATCACGCCAATGGGCGAAGCATTTGTTCGTCGCGCCATATCTGTGCAGAACGAACTAAGGCGCGCTCAGGAAGAAATCGACCAGTTAAAGGGGCAGTCAAAAGGACAAGTGTCAATCGCTGTTTCAGCGGCGGCGAATATCGCTTTGTTGCCGAACGCGCTGAACTATTTTCATAAAAGATATCCGAACGCCCTGGTTCGCGTGTCAGGCGGCTTATTTCAATCCGTTGAGCCAGATATCAAAGTGGGAAAATGCGACTTCTATGTCGGCGTAATCGATAAGGAAATCACGTCTACACGGCTTAACGTCAAAGAATTATTTGACAATGAGCGCGTCATTATTGCGCGCAAAGGGCACCCATTAGAAAAGTCAAACTCCATATCCGAGCTCAAAAACGCCAGATGGGTGCGTCCTTCGCTTGCCGAACGCTACGACGAGGCTGATTTTGATTCCTGGTTTGAAAGTCAGGACTTGCCGAAGCCAAAAATCGTCGTGCACAGCCAGTCGACTTTGGCGACAATGCTTGCTGTGGCGAACTCAGATCTTCTCACAATCCTGCCAAAACAATGGCTCGAATTTCCGATGACGAAAGATTACATCACCGCATTAGCGATCGGCGAGGCGATGAAAGCCGCGCCAATATCAATTGTTCAGCGTCGTGACTTTCCGTTAACCCCGCTTGCGGAGCACTTGTATCACCAGTTTTGTCGCGCCGCTGCAAATTACGCTCAAAAATAGTGTAGACATGCAGCCCTAGGACTTCAGTCGGCTGAGAAGGAACACCGAGCCGGCTGCGATCAACATCGGAATCGCCCCGAACAGGAAAAGCGTCGACACCGGCAACGCCAACGCCAGGGCGGCGCCGACGACGACAGGACCGATCACTGCGCCCAGTCGACCGGCGGTCAGCGCCCACCCAAGGCCCGTGGCGCGGGATCCAGTATCGTAACTCGCGCTCGCCATAGCGTTGATGCCGAATTGGCAGCCGATAGCCGTGGAGCCTGCGAGAAATAACGAGACCAACAACAACGGAAGCGAGCCGGTCATTTGACCGACAAGCGACACCGTCACCGCGGCGGCCAGGAAGGCCGCCAACATTGTTCGAACGGCGCCGATCCTATCAACGGTAATGGCGATCATCAGGCCGCCAACAACGCCGCCAGTGTTGAACAGAAGGGACGTGAGGATGGCGCGGTCCAGTGGAAAGCCCGCTGCGCTGAGAACTGACGGCAGCCAACCGACGATGGCGTTGATCGCCAAGAGATTGCAGAAAAATATGACCCACAGCAAAAGCGTGACGGGTCTGCGTCCTTCCGAGAAAAGCGGCCGAATAGCGCCGCCCGTTTTTGCAACCGGCATAACAAATCGGGTGTTGGGCGTGGCGCCGGCGTCGCGCGCGATACCGTTGACGATTTTTGCGAGTTCGCCCGCACGGACGCCTTTTTGCGCCAGAAAGCGGGGCGATTCCGGAAGAAGGGGTAAAAGCAACGGCGCGATGACGAGCGGCAGAATGCCCCCAAGAACGAATACCGAGCGCCACCCGAACGAATTCACAAGACCTGCGGTTGCAATCCCGCCCACGATGGCGCCGATGGGAAGCCCGACAAACATAATGGTCATCATAAGCGCGCGCCGTCGCGCAGGCGAAAACTCCGCCGTGATGATATTGATATTGGGCATGACCGCGCCCAACCCAAGTCCCGTTAAGAAGCGATATATAAAGAGCTCCGCCGTGCTGCCGGCCAGAGCCGTCAGCAAACTGAAAACGCCCATTATCACCGTTGACGCAACGATCACCGGCTTGCGGCCGAAACGATCGGCGAGCGGGCTGCCCAAAAACGCACCGAACATCAGTCCGACAAGCGCGGCTGACAGCAATTGTCCCATGAGCGCTGGCGCAATGGAAAACTTGCCGGTAACGGCCGGGGCGACATACGCCATGCTCATCATGTCGAACCCGTCGACCATGGCGAGCATAAAGCAAAGACCCACAACGCGCCATTGCAGCGCGCCAATGGGTTTAGAATCGATCAGCTCGTCAATATTGATCGTTTGCGCAGTCGCGTCGTCTGTTTTCGTTTCAGTATATGGCATTCGCTATTCCCTATTTTTCGGAAGCCGGCCATGAGACCCGCCCTAATCGCGCTGAAAAATAGAAGATCGCGATTGACGCCAAGGCGCGGATGGATAAAGCATTGAAGATTTGTATGACGCCGCCAGGTCGGGCCTTCGGTGCCGTCAAACTGCGCGTTCGTTAGTATGTCAGGATAACTATTTTCTTACGCCCTGCCCGACTCCTTATCTCTTCTAAAACGCGACTGTGTCGCCGCCTTTAAGCGCCAACATTTCCCTGGCTTCATCAGGGGTTGCGGCTTCATGGCCCATTTCCTCGATGATCCGTTTGATTTTTTTCACTTGTTCGGCGTTGTTCGCCGCGAGCTTGCCGCGCCCAATAAACAAGCTGTCTTCAAGCCCCACCCGCACATGGCCGCCCATAAGCGCAGCCTGGGTGCAGAACGCCATCTGATGACGCCCTGCGGCGAGAACGGACCATTGGAAATTTTCGGCGCCGAATAATCGGTCGGCGGTCTGCTTCATCACCATCAGGTTTTCAAGATCAGGGCCGATGCCGCCGAGAATGCCGAAAATCATCTGAATAAAGAACGGCGGACGCACAAGACCTTCATTGACAAAATGCGCGAGGTTGTAGAGATGGCCGACGTCGTAGCATTCATGCTCGAATTTCGTGCCCGCCTCGTTCATGGTCTCGAAGATGGTTCTGATGTCGCGAAACGTGTTCCGGAAGATGTAGTCGTCGGAGTTTTTGACGTAGCCTTCTTCCCAGTCGTACTTCCATTGCGAAATGCGTTTGGCCGCCGGGAAAAAAGCGAAATTGATCGAGCCCATATTCAGCGAACACACTTCCGGCTTGAATTTGGCGCCGGCCGCGAGCCGGTCCTTCACGCCCATGGTCGCGCTTCCGCCGGTGGTGATGTTGATGACGGCGTTGGTGCTTTGCTTGATGGTCGGCAGAAACCGTTCATAGATCGCCGGGTCGCCGGTGGGAGAACCGTCTTGCGGGTTGCGCGCATGCAGATGCAGGATCGCAGCGCCCGCCTCGGCGGCGTCGATAGACTGGCGCGCGATGTCTTCCGGCGTGATCGGCAGGGCGTCCGACATGGTCGGCGTATGGGCGGAACCAGTGACGGCGCAGCTGATGATGACCTTGCCCATTATGCAGCCCCTTTTTCGATATCAGCTGGCGTTTGGCGACTGGCCCGCGCAGCGCGCGGCGCCGTCTCTTCAAGCATCAATATCGCCAGAAATCCGACGGCCAGACCGGCCATCGCCACGTAAAAGACGCTCTCCAAACCGTAGTGTTCGGCCATAAACCCGGCGAAAACCGGCGCCCCGGCGCCGCCAAAAATTTCGCCAAAGCCGATCACGAGGCCGGAAGACGTCGCCATCAGATGCGGCGGCACCGATTCCGCGCTCACCGGTCCGACCGTGAGCGTGATCAGGCCGAAATTGAAAAAGTGAGTCATGAAAAGGCACCAGAAAAGCAACGACGGCGAAGCATCCACTTGCGTAAACAGAAGAACGAAGATGAGCGCGCCGGCGGCGGAGACCGCCATGGCCGGTTTGCGGCCGACGCGATCGGACGTCGCCGGCACGACCAGACACCCGGCCGCCGCACCGAACCCGATCGCTGAAAGAATGTAGCCCATATCGGTGATCCCAAGACGGAGGTGTTCCGTTAAGTAGCTTGGAAGCAACGCCGTCGTAACGATCAGGCAGGTGAGCCAACACAGCATGCAGACAATCAGGAACTTCGGATTGCGATGGCTCAGCGCCTCCGACCAATTGGCGACGAGCGCCTTGAAATTCACCGTACTGCGCTCAGACGATACCGGCCTCACGTCACGCAAGACAAAGTACATTGCCGCGGCCAGTATAAATCCCGGAAAGGCCAGCAGCAAAAAGATCCAGCGCCAATCCATGACCTGAAGAAGCTGCGTAATGACAAGCGGCGTGATCGCAAGGCCAAGCAACGGCGCCATCATCTGTTGCAGGCCGACATTAAACCCGTGCCGCGTTGGTTTTGACGCCTCGACCGTTGCGCTGATGCTTACGGGCGTATAGGCCCCGTCCGCAAAACCCATCAGCACACGAACAAGGATCAAACCGCCAAGGCCGGTCGCGAGGCCGCTCGCGCCCACCAGGACGGAAAAAACAATGATCGAGACGATAATAACCTTGCGGTGCCCCATACGGTCGGAAAGGTTGCCCATCAACAAAGCGGAGACGCCCCAGGCGAGCGCCAGCGCCCCGGTGATAAGACCGAGCGCCGTATAACTGAGGTCAAATTCTTCCTTGATCGCCGGGAAAAGCGGCATGATCATGAAGCGTTCTACGCAAACCAATCCGAAACCGAGAGAAAGCAGCAAGACCGCTTTCCATTCGTATTTCGGATCCCAACTCGATGTTTCGTTTCGTGGCGCAGCGCTTCCCGTCATTGACCGGCGCCGCCTTGAGAACCGGACGCCAGTTCAATCTCACCGAGAAAAAGGCTCTCGCCAAGGACGGCGCGGACGGACGCCGATTCGCCTCCGACCGCCGTGATTCGCACTTCATACTCGCCGCTGTCCGGCGCTAGTTTATCGAACTTAAAATCTCCGAAATCGTCAGTCATCTCGCGCGCTACCTCCTCGCCGTTTTGCACCAGGACGACTTCTGCGCCCTCACAGCACTCCTTGGCGCTGTCACGCTGATGCGTCACAGAACCGCCAATGAAGCACTTCGAATAACGGTGAAGATTCTTATAGTATACGCGCGGGCGCGTTCCAAGTTCAGGCTTTAAAACTTCAAGCGCTTCGCCCGCCGCAAGGGCGTTCATTTCATCATCGCTGACATTCACCGCCTTTAATGCGCCGGTCGGACAGGCTTGCGCACAGCGGGGCTGTTTCCAGCCCTGGTCCAAAAGGTGCGCATCGAAAATCCAGATTTGCGGAACTTGCTCCTCCTCGTTCCACCAGATCGCGCCGTAAGGACAGGCTTCAACCAACTCCTTGCGGCCCTTGGCTTTGACAGGATCGATGATGACGACGCCGTCATTGCGCTTGTAAACTGATCGGTCGCCGGCCGCCTTGATGCACGGCGCGTCATCGCAATGGTTGCACATTTTCGGCAGATAGGCCGTGTCCACCATATGCCCGCGACCGCGAACTTTTCGTTCGATGCTGATCCATTCATGCCCGTGCAAGGGTTGCGGCGCGGCGTAACCCTCGAACCTGTTGTCTACATGCTCGTCCTTTAGCGCCAGGGTGCAATTGTGGCAGTTTTCACAACGCTCTACGTCAACAATCATATTCCACTTCGACATGGCGCTGATCTACTCCGCCGCTGCGCGTGGAGACGCAAAAGCCGAAAGGTCCGTCCACGGTTCGATTTCAACAAGGCAGGAATTGCACGCCATGCCAGACGTGTTCTTCACCTGATGGCGCTTGGGCGTCAAAAGGTTCA
Source organism: Hyphococcus sp. (assembly GCA_028284345.1). Lineage (GTDB taxonomy): Bacteria > Pseudomonadota > Alphaproteobacteria > Caulobacterales > Parvularculaceae > Hyphococcus. Next base: position 445,479 of record JANQRY010000010.1, read on the forward strand.
AACAGCCGCCGCGGTCGATGCGGCCATGAACAGGATGTTCGATCATGTCGAAAACCGCCGCCGACTCATACCCCTTGATCGCCCCCGGCGCCATAAGCGACGTAACATCGGCGGCGCAAAGGACGCTGCCGCGGTCGTTAAAAATGCGAATAATCGAATGGTGTTTGATCCCGCGCCTTTCCGCATCGTCGGCGTTCACCTTGACGACCCAATAGTAATACCCGTCGATCAGAACGCGATGGTCGGCGATGTCGTTGGTCGTGCTGTCTTTGCCGTCGTTGGACGTATGAAAACTGTAGCGCGAATGGGTGGATAACATCAGCAAAGGATACTTATCGGCAAGCTCCGTTGTCTGCGCCCCTTCCCAGGCAGGCGTGTAACGATTGAGCACCGGGCGTTCCTCATTGTCCGGATCGCCGCGTTTTAGTGTCTCCGGCAGAAATTCTATTTTGCCAGACTGGGTTTCAAGTCCGTGCAAAAATTTCTCGCTGAATTGCGACGGCAGGGGTATCGGCTCCGGCAGGTCCTTCGGGCGATCCTCGGCGAACCAGCGATAGGCCACCGGATCGCGACATTCTTCCGGCACGGGGGGAAGCACGAAGTAGCCCTTTTTTGCAAAGTCCTTCCAGCTTACATAACGCGGCAAATCCGATGAATCGAACGTCCGCCTGCACCACTCCAGTTCATCGCAAGCTTCGGAAAAGACGACGCCAAGATTAAGACGCGACAATATCTCGAAAAAGATCTGATAGTCCGACTTCGACTCGCCAAGGGGTTCGATACATTTGTTCTGCAGCATCACGATCCGATGATTCATCTGATCGGTGTTATGGTGAATATAGCCCCCGCTATTTCCCCATTCGCTGATGTCCCACCGCTCGAAAGACGTACAGGCCGGCAAGATCACGTCCGCAAATTCCGTTTCGCCTTCCCGCCAGATGGACTGATTGACGACAAAATCGATCGACTCATGTCGATAGGCGTCGATCATGCGTCCGGAATTGGCGATCGTTCCGAAGGTCGAAGAGCCGTAACGATAAATCATATGGATCGGCGAATAGCCCGGCGTGGGATAGGTGAACGGCGTAAACTGCGCCTCCATGGATTGGCCGTCCCACATATAACCGCTGGCTTCGCCTTCAATAATCGCTTCGGCAAGCTTCAGGCGCGGGATCATTTGCTTGACCGGGTTCATCGACAGAACATGCGGCATGCGCAGATAGTTGTTGACAGCGCTTGCCGTGTAAACAAGCTCGCCGGAAATGCCCCCGTCAGCGTAGCCCGGAAAATAGAAATTGTGATCGACCGGCGTGCCAAGTTGCAAGTTGCCAAAGTTGACGCCCGGCTTTCCAAGCCCTTGCATGGCCATCATAAGCACCATGTTGCGCGCCCATTGCGAGCCGTTGGCGCCCCGCGCCGCGCCGCCTAATCCGGCCCCGAAACCACCGGCGGACAGGTAAGTTTTCTTATTTCCCCATTTGCGCGCGAGCGCGCGGGCGACATGCGCCGGCACGCCGGTTTCTTCTTCCTGCCATTCCGGCGTCTTCGCGACGCCGTCGCTGACGCCCAGAATGTAATCGCGCCACTCGTCAAAACCGGTGGTGCGCTTTTCGACATAGTCGGCGTCATAGAGATTTTCGGTAATCCACACATGCATGATCGCTTGGGCGAGCGCGCTGTCCGTCCCCGGTTTGATCGGAACCCAGCGCCCGCCGAAGAGCTGCGCGGTTGGATTTAAATTCGGATCGATATGGACAAATTCAATGCCAAGCTCTTTGGCCCAGAACCGCCGTTGCGTGCCTTCAAATCCGGCTGCATAGCCATAGGTGCTTTCCGGATCGCTCGACCAGAAAACGATCATTTCCGCTTCTTTCAGACAGTCTTCGACGGTCGAACAGAAAGACGGAATGCCCACGCGCAGCGACGATCCATAGTGGTGCGTGGCGCCCCAGTACCACCCTTCCCATGAATCGGGATTGGGATGAATGCGCGTAAAGCCGATCAGATTGCCGAAACGCAACAGCGCTGAAAGGTAATAGCCGACGTTGCCCCATTGATGATGAGAGCCGAAGTACAGCGCAATCGCGCCCGGCCCGTATTTGCGCTTTTGTCGTTGAATTTCACCCGCCACAATATCAAGCGCTTCGTCCCAGGAGATACGTTCGTATCCGGATTTTCCGCGATTCTGCGGATTGCGCTCGCCATTCGGGTCGAAGTCCACCCGTTTCATCGGATACAGGATACGGTCTTTGGAATAGAGCGTCGATTTCAAAGACAAGGCGTGTGGATTCGGCACAACGCGGCGTTCCGGCGTGAACTCCTTCCCGCGCGCGGTCATGGTCCAGCTCGGCGCATCCTTATCGTCAAGCTCGATGGGCGTGATACGGAGAATTTTTCCGTCTTTGACATAAACGAATGTCGGCCCGCCATTGCCGTTATGCACGAACCGCCGCGATCCGTCCGGCATCGGCGTTCCGTACTCTACGCCAATACGCGTAAGCGCGTTGATCATCCCGTGAAACCATTGCACCAGATGATCGGGGCCGACTTGAATAATGGCAAAGTTTTTTGCGGCGTGCACCGCCTCGCCGCGATCGATCGGCGGCGTGAGGAGATGCACAGCCGTCGCAGCATCCTTGAAAAGAATTCGCACATCGGCGTCCGCGCGAACGCCTTTGCGGCTTTTTATCTTGCCGTTCTTGAATTCGTATGAGCGACCGATTTTTTCATCGCGGGTTTGCATCTGGACGACGGCGTCGCGCTCTTTCATCAGCGTGCGCAACTCAGACGACACAACGGCGCCGGCGCGCAACGCCTGCGGAATCGTGAACAGCAAAATCTCAAGGGCGACAGCCTTCACCAGATGATTACCTTATTTTTTGTATATCAAGTGACGAATGAAACTGGTTTGGGCGGGAACCACCGCCGCGCCCGCAGAGGCTGCGCGTCAGGACATTGTTTCGAAGTTGACCAGCATCTCGTCGGGCAGTTCCGGCGCCCAGTTTGTAAAGGAGTCTTCAATTGCGTAGTTCGTCGGCTTCCATGCGTCTGCATCCGGGATGTAGTCCATGTCGCAGTAATATTCGGCCCAGCTTCCCCATGGGTCCTGAACATAATGGAAAAAATTCGAACCGATCGTGTGGCGGCCAAGTCCCCAATTTTGACTACCGGTTTTTTCGGCGACGCGCTCGCCTGCGATACCAGCCTCATCCGGCGTGTTGACCTGAAAGCTCACATGATGGAGACCAACGCCATCCGATTTGGCGAAAGCAAGCACGTGATGATCGGAACCGCCAACGCAGGTCGTGAAGGCGATGACATCCTGGGCGCGGTCCGCTAGCCGCATGCCGAGAACATCTTCCACGAACTTTACGCTCTCCAGCACGTCCGGCGAGAAAAAAGCCGAATGGCCAAATTGTTTCGGCTTGACCGGCGGGATTTTGCGCTTCGGCTCCACGCCTGCTTTGCCAACCCTGTTCAAACGGCCAACGGAATTGATTTCAAACGCCCCCTCTTCGGGAGGAGGCGCTTCGCGTTCCGCGACGACAATATGAAACAACATGCCGTGCGGGTTTCTCACCCAAAGCCCGTTGTCTTCAAACCCGGCCGGGGGCGCAACAATGTCAGCTTTTGCATTTTCCGCCCTGCGTCGAACATCTTCAAGTTCACTGGCGTTGAGCGCGCCCATTTCCACGTGAGACAGGCGCTTTTTATTTTTTGTGGGCGTCAGGACGATGCTGTCATATTCGCGCCCATAGCAGCGCGCATATCCGCGCCCGTCTTCGGCTCGCGTTTCAAGCCCGAACTCCTTGTAAAATTCGAGTCCCTCGGCGACATCAGGAACTTCAAGGTAGACCGCTTTGAGAAAGCTAACCGCCATTGTTCGTCTCCCTAGCTGGGTTCGTCTTGGTCTCCGCTCACGCGCTACTTGGCGTCTGCAATGATTTTGTTCTCGATGTAGCCAATTTGGTCGACCTCACATCGCACCACGTCGCCAGGCTTCAGAAACACTTTCGGATCCCGCGCTGCGCCGACGCCTTCCGGCGTTCCCGTTGCGATGACGTCGCCGGGTTCGAGCGTAAACGCAGTCGACAAATATTCGATCATGTCGGCGCATTTATAGATCATGTCCGCCGTGTTCGAGTTCTGCATTTCCTCGCCGTTCACAAAACACCGCAAGCCAAGCGTTTGCGGGTCCGGAATTTCATCCGCCGTGACGAACCAGGGGCCCAGGGGACCGTGCGTGTCGAACGACTTGCCAATCGTAAAGGTCGGCGTATGCCGCTGCCAGTCGCGGACCGACACGTCGTTGCAGACCGTATAACCGGCGATGTAAGAGAGGGCGTCGCTGGCTTTGACATGCTTGGCCGGCTTGCCAATCACAAAAGCAAGCTCAACCTCGAAATCAAGCATGTCGGAAACGCTTGGCTTCACGATAGGATCGTAAGGTCCGTTGATGCAGGATACCTGCTTGTTGAACCAATATTGATATTTGGGCGGCTCAATGCCGACCTTGATGGCCTCTTCAAGGTGACGCTGGTAGTTCATGCCGATGGCCAGAAACTTGCCGGGCCGGAGAATCGGAGAGGCGAGACTGACCTCGGAGACGGCCTTTCGAGGCAGATCTTCTTTCAGCGCGTCGAGCACGCGGCCGCGAGCGTCTTCGCCGCCCGCTATAAACTGCTCCACATTTGCGGGAAAACCGGAGGCCGCGTCAGGCAGGAGAATGATCTCCTCGCCCTCCACAACGCCAAGCCGAATTCCGTTTGCGGTCGTGTAGTTAGCGAGCTTCACATTTCCTCCCAGACTATTAATCGCGCTGGTTTTTTCCAAAAAACGTGGTTTAGGGATGTGGCCAGCGTCGTTATTTGTCAAATATATTTATAAGCGCATTAATATTCATCTTGATGATAAGGATGGCGGCGCAAGCCGCCGACCAAATTGGCGCCGCGCGGCCAGAGAGGCGACCGGCGCCTTAGCTGATTTTCAAGGCCGATTGCTTCGTCGCGCCGTCTGGCGCGGAGACCAGGCTCTGCCCATTTTCATAAATCGCCCGGCGCAATGTCTCGCTAAATTTGGGCGTATTGTCCAACGAGGCTTTCAGCTCTTTGCAAAGGTCAATCGGCGTAAACGGGTAATCGCTTCCATAGAGCAATTTTTTAGGATCGGCGACGTTCATTAAAGGATCGAGCATATCGGGAACACATGCCCCTGCGAGATCAAAATAAAGATCAGCCAACATCCCGCGAATATTCAACTTGGCTTCCGACGCCGCTTCTGTGAGAAGCGGTAAAGCCATATCGATTCTCGCAGATAACAATGGCAGCGCAGCGCCAGCATGAGGAACGATGATGCGTAAATTTGGATACCGAATTGGCACGCCTGTTATCAGCATATCCGCCACAGAACGCGCTGTCTCGAACATGAATTCGAGAATTGGTCGCGGATAACTCGCGTCCATCCGGGTGCATTGACCGACATTTGGCGATGTCGGATGTATAAATACGACGGCATTACGATCGTTCAATGCCTCGTAGACAGGCGTTAGCATTGGGTCGCCAAGATAGACGCCATCATGGTTTGTGTACATTACAACGCCGTCGGCGGACAGCCGATCCAAGGCATATTCCAGCTCAACAATTGACCTCTCAATATGAGGCAAAGGCAGAGACGCAAAATACCCCAACTTGTCTGGATTGTCCGCCTTGAACTGGGCCCCTGCTTCATTGACGCGGCGGGCCAATTTCGCCGAATAATCTTCGTTGAAGAACGAAACGCCCGGCGAAGAAATGGACAGAAAGGAATAGTCTATTTCCATACGGTCCATATACTGAAGAACGCTATGCTCGCTCCACTCAGGAATTTTGGAAACGCCGTCCGGCTTGGACTGACCAGCCTCTACAAGCGCATCCCTGTAGAAATCAGGAAGGAAATGAGATTGGACGTCAACACAGCGTTTTATAGTTTGCATAACTTATCCCATACTTACAATTGAAAGCACGGCTTCCTGCTCGGTTCTAAAGACGGGGAATTTCTTAGAAAAAGCTCAATTCTGATTTTCTTCTTTCTCTAACAGGAACGGCTTTTCCTTCAAGTTCAAACATGACGCACTCGCGCACGTTCAACTCACGCCGCACATCTTCAAAGCGCTGCGCTTTGAGCGATAGTTTGCCGTCGCGCTATTGATCGTGACAAATTTATATCCCTATCGGACATTATTTACCGCGCGAATGCCGCATGGAGAATATGCGATAAAATTCGCCATGCTCACATACAGCCCGCGCCAAAGCGGCGGGGATTAGAGAGTAGCTTGCGGATGCCGTCAATCCGCATCAATAGGCCTCGCCCGGCTGGCGTCGCGCAGATTGGTCCAGGCCCTGTCGGCGTTGATAACGCCGCTTTCGAATAATCTGCTCACGGTCATTTTTCATTCCCTGATCTCCGGAACCGACAGCGCGCGCATCACGGCCGCGCGCCCGTCAGGAGATAACGTCTCTCACAAGCCACCCGCCATCGATCTTGAATTCACCGCCCGTGACATAGGCGGCTTCGTCAGATACGAGATAGAGAATCATTTGAGCGACATCTTGCGGCGCGCCCCGCCTGCCGAACGGTATGGACGAAAGCAGCTTGGCCTCCGCTTCCTCCTTCGTGCAGCCGGCCGCCTTTGCCAGATCCGCGATGATATCATCTGTCATTCTTGTTTTTATGGAGCCCGGATGGACGGAATTGACGCGCACTTTTTTGCCGTCGCGCGATCCGAGGTAAGCGAAACTTTGCGCAAGATGCTGGACGCCGGCCTTACTCGCGCCATAGGGAATACTGGTGGCCGTCGACATAAAAGAGACGATCGACGAAAGCAGGACGACCGATCCCGCGCCCTGCTGCAACATGAACGGCATAACGGCCTGGCAACCGAAAAACGTTCCCGTCATATTGACGGCGATCACCTGATTCCAGACCTCTGGCGGCGTCTCGAATGCATTTCGGCTATTGTCGCCCTCAATACCGGCGCATTGAACCAAGATGTCGATCCGCCCACGATCGTCAAAGACGCGCTCGGCGAGCGCCTGCCAGGCGCTGCGATCCGTCACGTCAAGCGCGTGAAACCGGCCGCCGATTTCCTGCGCGATCTGTTGGCCCTTCTTTTCATCGAGGTCGGCGAGAATGACGTCAGCGCCCTCGCCAGCAAGCACGCGAGCGCTTTGCGCCCCAATGCCGCCGCAACCGCCGGTAACGATGGCAATCTTATCCTTCACGCGCATGATCTTGCTTTGCCCCCCTCTATAGAGTGCTTACGACCGCACGCATTTTGCCAGCACGCGGTTGATGATTAAAGGCACGCCGTTCCATGCCCCGTGCAGCACTTCACGAATAATACTTGGGACAATATGACAACGAACCCGCGCCGCGTCTACAATGTCGCTTTACGAGGCGACCTCCTTTAGGCGACAAATCAACATCAGCTTCGCCGGCGAGCTCGTGCGTCACTTCATACGCGACCGGCGCTGGTCAATCGACTTCGCAGTTCGGAAACCGACATGCGATGCGCTGAAAGCCCATTCTTGCGGCTGACGGGCGGCGGGGCGATAGCGCCGGCAATAGTTTTCCGCACATAGATAAGACCCGCCCTTGATAACGGCGGCGGCGTTGCGCTGATGACGGTCTTGCGCGCCCGGCCTCTTCGCCGGCGCGTCCCTAACGGGTGAAAATTCGTTGCTCGTAAGCTCCCAGACATTGCCGATCATATCATAAAGACCAAGGCCATTTTGCGGGAAACACCCGACAGGCGCGGCACCTATATAACCGTCTGTCTTCTGATTGATCACGGGGAAAATTCCCTGCCAGGTATTCGCTTGGGGGTAGTCGGAATCTTCCAGTCCGCCGTCTCCCCAAGTGTCGCGAGACGAATTGTTTCCGCCGCGCGCCGCCGCCTCCCATTCCGCTTCGCTCGGCAATCGGCGGCCTTTCCACTCTGCATAGGCCAGCGCGTCTTCGAGCGCCACGTGGACGACAGGATAATTTTCAAGCCCTTCGATCGTAGAGCCGGGCCCGATTGGGGCTCGCCATGAGGCGCCTTCAACAAACCGCCACCACGTCGCGGGATTTAGGCCTTTGCCGGCGGCGGGAGAGAAAAATACAGCTGATCCCGGGTGTCTCAACTGTTCGGAAACGTGGTCAAATTCCGGTTCCGGCAGGCCACGCTCGGCGCGTGTGACATACCCTGTCTTTTCAACGAATTCAGAAAACTGACGATTGGTAACCTCGGTCGCATCGATATTGAACGCCGCCAGTTGAACTTTATGCACCGGCGCCTCCTCTGCATAAAAGCGGTCGTCTCCCATGAGATATTCGCCGCCTGGAATATCGACTGTCGCAGTGATTTCGGACGGGACGATACAGCTTGCGACCATACGTTCGTGGGGCGATGATGCGGTTTCAGATTCGGCGCAGGCTGAGACTATCAGCAAGCTTCCAATAAATAAGACACGCGCAAATTCGAAAAGGCAGGCGCTCGTTGTCATGACGATTTAGATCTCAGTTTGAAGCCAGAATATATTCGACGTGCTTAACCATGTATGACCGCCGAGCGCGGCGGCGAGAGCACCATCTGTTGGGGCGGCCGAACAAAAAGCTCAGAGTCAGTTTCGCATCGACAAAAAGAACGGCTCAACCTGTCGACTCTCGCAAAACATGAAGTGGTCTAGTCAGCGCCGGCATTCCTCTGAATTTCCGTTGCATGTCTTTCAAAGCTCTCCTCGCACGCCTCATCGCAAATATGCGGATAAAAGTTGCGTAGCGGTTGCGCCCCGAGGGGGCTCCGTGCGGACGGTAAAACGCTGTTCATCGCTGCATAATCTTCATACGCCGCGACCAGGCGACTGACGACCTCGGGATGCCCGCTCGCCAGATCGTTTGTCTCGCCGGGATCAACCGACATATCGAAGAGCTGCCATTCGTCGCCGCCCGACTTTGGCAGGTAGGATATTTTCCAGTCCCCTTCCCGCACCGCGCGACCGCTGAACAGTTCGGTCGCAAAAGACCGCCGCACTTGCGGCTCCTCGCCACGCAACGCCGGCAGAAGCGACATCCCTTGCGGCGCCAGTTTGCTGTCAAACAACACATCCGCCGCCGGGTCGACGCCGGACAGGTCATACAGGGTCGGCGTAATGTCCGTGACATGCGCTAGCGCATCGATTTGCGCAGGCGACAGGGAAGGGCCGGCGACCACCAGCGGCGAACGAATGCCGCCCTCGGCGACCGACCCCTTGTGCAGACGCCACGGCGTGTTGGAGACGTTCGCCCATTCGCGACCCATCACCGGAAACGACCCCGGTTTTCCAGCGTTTTCGATTGAAACATCCCAATTGGCGTTCAGCCACTCTTTGTTGTTTCCGGGATACATTAACGGCGCGCCGGCGCTCGCACCGTTATCTGAGAAGAACACGACATAGGTGTTCTCAAGCTCGCCGGCGTCCTCTAGATAGGTCAGTACACGCCCTAGCTGCTGATCCATCAACTCTACCATGGACGCATAGATTTCCATGGAGCGCGTATCGGTTTCGCGTTGTTCTTCCGACCGGGTCTCCCAGGGCGCGGCGTGCAACGGCAAGGATTCCGGAAAATTCGGCATTTGCCATAGGGCCGCGTTTTCGGGGAACAGCCCCTTGGCCCTAATGCGTTCGGCGCGCTGTTGTCGGATCGCGGCCGGCCCCAGATCATAGGCGCCGTCATAGCGGTCCAGCCATTCATCTGGAACATGCAATGGATCATGCGGCGCCGTGAAGGCGAGATAGGCCAGGAACGGCTCGTCCGTATCCCAATCATCCAGATAGTCAAGCAGCTTGTCGACATAGCTAATTGAGGAATAAAAATCGTCAGGCAATTCCCCGACTAATGCGCCATCTTCAACATACCGAAGATGTCCGTGCTCTACAGGATACAACGTTGTCCGGTCCGCAAAATGACTGCCGCCGCCGGCCAGAAGCGCAAAGGACTTGTCAAATCCGCGATTGTTCGGATATTGCGAACGATCAACGGCCAGATGCCATTTCCCCGCCATCATTGTTTGATAGCCCTGCCCTTTGAGGGCTTCGGCCATCGTAACAACACCGTCATGAAGTTGGCCGGCATAGTTCCGGTTCGTTTGATCAGGCGCGCGAGCTTCAGCCATGGTGCCGAGACCGGCCGCATGATTGTCGACGCCCGTCATCAACATCGCGCGCGTGGGCGAGCACGTCGGCGCAACATAAAAGTTGGTCATCTGCACGCCGCGCGCGGCGAGCCCGTCAATGTTCGGCGTTCTTATTTCGCCGCCAAAGGCGCCGACATCGGACCAGCCAAGATCATCGGCGACGACAATCAGAAAATTTGGACGTTTCTTTTCAGCGTTTGACGGGGCGGGATCAGCCGTTTCAACACTGGCGCCTTCAGAAGGCGGCGAAGCGGGCGACGTCGCCGCCCCATCACTCTGCGTATTGCTGTCCCCCGCCTGCCCGCAAGCAGCGACAAGAAGTGCAGCGGCGGCAATAAATCCTGTTCGCATAGATGTTCCCATTGTCAAAATATCCTTATGCACAATGCACTGAAAAGACTACGCCACGCCCAAAGAGACGGGCTAAGCTCGCCGACCTCACCCGCTAATCACGCAGCACACGGACAGCTTAGGTGCCGGGCAAAAAGTGGTAACCGGTTTTTGCTCATAAAACAGCGCTCATTTTCGACGCTCAGGCGCAATATGTCGATTCTGATTTTTGTATTTTTCGCTAGCCGACATCTCTTCAATGTCTTATCAGTACTTCATGGAAACCTGACAGCCCAGCGTGCGCGGAGGATTTACAAAGGCGAACGCGGCGCCGAGCGGCCTTGGAAACCCCTTGATCGAAAGTGTCCAGCCCCCGCTGTATAGGCCATTTTCTCATATAGGGACCGGCGAACGCGCGCCGCGTGCTTGACGCCGCCGGGCCTGATTAATGCGCTGTACGGATAGTCGCCGGAAAGGACCAGTCTTATGACGTTGATAAAACATGGAAAGGGCCCCAACCCGCTTAAAGGATTCAGCATCGATCGTAGCTCTATACGCTATATTGGCGAAGAATTGCAGCGCCCGGAATGCATTCTGGCTGAGAGCAACGGCGTTTTGTGGGCGGCGGACGCGCGCGGCGGCGTCATGAAAATTAATCCCGATGGCGCGCAGGAACTCATTGTTCAAAAAGCTGACGAGCATTTCGATCTCACAGGCGATGCCGCAGAAAGCCTTCTGAGCGGCACATTGCCAAACGGGCTCGCCTTCGCCTCAAACGGCGACATACTGATTTCGAATTTCGGTACGGACCGCCTGGAGCTTATGACCCGGAAAGGGGAGACACGGGTCCTCCTGGAGGAAATGGATGGAAACCCGCTCGGAAAAGTCAACTTTGTTCTGCGTGACAGCAAAGACCGCATATGGATTACGATCTCGACGATGGTAAATCCATGGAGCGACGCGATCTGCTCATCGCTTGCCGACGGATACATCATTCTGCTCGAAAATGGCGAACCCCGAATCGTTGCCGACGGATTTCAGTTTACGAATGAAATCCGATTGGACGCCAATGAAGAATGGCTTTACGTCGCCGAAACGACGGGAAAGCGCGTTACGCGGTTGCGCGTGCAGGAGGATGGCTCCCTCACCGACCGTCAGACCTTTGGCCCGGACAATTTAGGGGCGGGCGTCATTGACGGCATCGCGTTCGATTCCTATGGCAACCTTTGGGCGACGATGATCTTTTCGGATCGATTAATTGCGATTACGCCCGATGGAGAACTGCTCGAACTCATGGATGACGGCGACCCGGAGGCGACAGCAAGTTTTGAAAAGGCGTTTGCAACTGGAAGGCCTGTTCCGTTCGACATCACGATGAAATGCGGCGGATCAGTATGCAACTGGCTTGCGAGCGTGACATTCGGCGGCACGGATTTGCGAACCGTTTACCTAGGCAGTTTGCGCAGCACCGCCATTCCATATTTCGAAAGTCCGGTCGCCGGACTGCCAATGGTGCATTGGCAATAGACCTGTATTGAGACGCGATACGGTCATGACGACCGCCGACCTGCCGCGCATTGCGGCCGTCAAGCGGGAGCGCGCCCATCCTCGGCAGGCGTCACAGAGACCGGCGGTCATGAAACGCCCTGTTCCGCCGCATCGGCTGAAAGCGCAATCGGCGGGGCGCCAACGCCATGACAATGATCACACGCCTCGCAATTCGCCAGGCGAAATCTTCTCGGTTTGTAAAATCAATGATACGAACCCGGCATGATTTCTATAGCTTCTCCACCATTATAGCTATTGACAAAGTGATAAAAGTGAAAAAGAATATTCTTGGTGTGAATAGGATGCCGGATCTATGGTCAATCTGCGGACCTTCGATCTCAACCTGCTCCGGGTGTTTGAAGCGATCTTTCATAGCCGCAGCGTCTCCGCAGCAGCTGAAAAACTGAATATGTCTCAGCCTGCGGTTAGCAATGCGCTTAACCGGCTTCGCCGAGACTTCGACGACCCTTTGTTCGTGCGCACCAATCGCGGCATGGAGCCGACGCCGAGAGCCGAACAGATTGCCTCCTACGTCAATAACGGACTGACCTCTATCCGTTCAGGCCTCGCCTCGGGGGCGACATTCGATCCGGCGGTCTCCGAACGTCGTTTTACGCTGTTGATGACAGATGTCGGCGAATTAACGCATTTGCCCTTAACCCTTGCGACACTGAGCAAGGCCGCGCCGAATATCGATATCAGCGTTATGGAATATGGCTTGCAAAGTTATGCGGATCTTCTTGAAAGCGGCGCCGTCGATCTGGCCGTAGGAAGAATTCAACTTGGCGATAATTTCAGCCGTGAATTTATTCACACCAGCCCATTCGTCGTTCTACTCAGTAAGCAGAACGATCTTTTATCTTTCGACAAGCACGGCGCGCCGTTCATCACCATGAAGGATTATTTACGGGCGCCGCATATCCTGGTGGAACCACGCGGCGCGTCCGGCGACCCCATTCGTAAAGCGCTCGGCGCCAACGCCGCCCGCCGACGCTGCGCTCTTTCGATACCCCATGCGACCGTGCTTCCTAATCTTATCGGCGGAACACAATTGATCGCGACAATCCCCAAGGTTTGCGCATCCAATCTGCTTACAGCCGATCTATGCGCCGTTGATCCGCCTTTTTCGATCGAGCCCAATCTCGTTTATCAGTGGTGGCACAAGCGCAATACGGAAGATCAGGGCCATCGATGGCTCCGGAGCCTCATAGCGGCGGCAGGCTCTCAAGCGCAGAGCGATCCGAAACGCAGAAACGCCGCGCACATCGATCAGCCGACCAAGAAAACCAGAAAACGGCAAAAAGCGGCAGCCGCCCATTAAGACTTGGCGCAAAATCAATAAAAGAACCATGCGCGCTCAAAATGCGGTTTAACGGTGCGCCCGCTTTTCCCCCCGCGGCTCCATTGTCAGCAATAGCGCAACGGAAATCCCCATCGCCGCTCCGATCAACGCCGTGCTTTGCCAACCGAAACGCACATAGGTCCAGACGCCGATGATTGAACCAACAGCGCCGGCGAAATATACAATGGTCATATAGAGCGCATTGACCCTGCCACGCACCTCGTCAGACACGTTGAGCACGACAATCCGACTGAACGTCTGTGACGCCTGAATGGCGCCGTCGATCAAAACAGCAAAAAGAGCAAGGAGTGCAATGAGTTTCGCGTCCGCCGTCCAGATTGAACCGAGAAAAGCGGCTGCAAGCACGATGCTCGAAATCATCGTGCCCTTCCATGTATACCCGTGATCAGCCAACCACCCGGCGATCGGCGCCGCGATTACGCCGCCAGCGCCGACAAGCGCGAATACGCCGATCAAAGCGAGGGAAAGGCCGAACCGCTCGGCAAGCATAATCGGAATGGCGGCCCAGAACATCATGAAAGCGGCGAACAAGATAGCCTGGTATAAAGTGCGGCGCTGCACCTCCCGTTCAGACGCAAACAGAACAAACATGGAGCGCAGCGCCTTGCCATAGGGCATGGTTGCCTGCGGTTTGCTGCGCGGCAGGCGCAGGACGAGGACAATCCCGAGGATTGCGATCGCAGCAAAGGAAAACCAAAAAATCGCCCGCCAGCCGAAAGCGGCGGAAACAAATAGCGCAAATGGCCGCGCCAGCATAACAGCGGCAAGGACGCCAGCCATAACGGCGCCAATAATCCGGCCGCGCTGACGGCTCGCCGTTATGCGCGCAAGAAACGGAAGCAGGATTTGCGCAGCGCTTGCAAATACGCCGGTGAAAGCCGCCCCCGCCAGAAAAACAATCGTTGATTGCGCCGACGCCAGCGTCACGAGGCCGACCAGCACAAGCAATCCACAGCACAAGACCAGTTTGCGGTTTTCAACAAAATCGGCCAGCGGAACGAGAAAAAAAAGCCCCGCGCCATAACCAAACTGAATCGCGCTGACAACGCTGCCCGCCAGCCCCTGCTCAAGGCCGAGATCTGCGGCGATATCTTTTACCAGGGGCTGAGCGTAGTATAAATTCGCTATCAATATCGCCGCACACAGACCGATGATGGGCGGGATCCACGGATCATGGCTGGCGTTGTCCGTCTTTTCCTTCTGATCTCCGTTCATCATTCCTCATCCCGATCAATATCACGCCCGATCGTTCTGGCGGAGATCTGCTTTTACGTCTGATTCAAAATACGAAGCAGGCGCAGCGATGACATTACAATTGCGCCGCCCATCGCCTCAGGAGAAATATCCGCATTGCCGCATGTCGGCCAACAAGCCATTTTCCCGCGGCTCCCATCCGACAAGATCGCGCGTGATAGCGCTCGATGTTGGATTGTCAACGGTCACGAAATGCGCCAGATGGCCGAAATGCGCGTCAGCTTCCGCAATTGCGATGCTTTTCACAGGAAGGTCGAGACCGTCGCCGATCGCCTGCGCAATATCGCGCATCGGAATCCCTTCTTCCGCAACCGCATGCAGTTTTGATCCGCCAGACGCTTTTTCAAGCGCAAGACAGTAAAGCCGCGCCGCATCCAACCGATGCACCGCGGCCCATCTGTTGGCGCCGTCGCCCACATAGGCGGAAACGCCTTTCTCCCTTGCGATAGCGATAAGCCACGGCACAAAAGCGGAATCCCCCGGACCATGCACAGAACACGGCAGGCGCACGACGCTGGAGCGCACGTCGCGCTTTGCCGCGTTAATCACCGCCCTTTCCGATGCGCCTCGCGCGGAAAGCGCGCCTTCATCCAACGGATCGTCCTTTTCCGTCACCAATTGGCCGAGCTTTGACAATGTCGTCACGGACGTCGCGACCACCGGTTTGCCAGTCCCCTCAACAGCACCAAGCATTGCCGCAATAGCGCGACGATCAATGCCCGCATTATTCACATATTGCGAAAATTCGTGAATGAACGCGGTGTGAATGACGCCGTCGCATTCCCGCGCGGCAGCCGCAAGGGTTTCCGGCTCTGAAAGCTCGCCGCGATGAACGTCAAGCCCTCTCGTCTTTAGAGCTTCGACCGCTTTGTCGCTGCGCGCCAACCCAAGCACGTTGTGTCCGGAGGACAGGAGCTGCTCGGCAACCGCGGATCCAATAAAACCTGTAGCGCCGGTCAGAAATATGCGCATAAGTCATCCTCCAATTGATCTGTGCAAGCCTACATCATTGCTGGGCGCGGATTGCGTATTTGGTATTGAATTTCTTTCTCCATAACATCACTCCACTGAATAATATGTCGTTGCGCGTATGATTTGATATTGCCGCCGTCCGTAATTTAGGAAGAACTGAAGAAAAGGGAGAGGAAAATGCCAGCCTATTCGATTGTCGATATCGCCCTGAATTCACCAGAAGACGCCGAACCTTTTGAGAAATATGTGGAGGCGGCGACAAAACTCCTGAAAAAAATTGGCGTCAAAACCCTTGTTGTCGACCCGGAGCCCGTCATCATCGAAGGCGATTGGAAGCCCCGCACCGTCGTTGTCCACGAATTCCCGGATATGGCGACCCTGCAAGAGTTCTACAGTTCTGAAGAGTATGCACCGCTGCGCGCGAAACGGCTCCGGCTCAGCAATGCGAAGGTCATCGCCGTGAATGGCGTTTGATTTAACGCCGCATCATATTGGCTCAGACTCCTCTCTCCTGAAGCTTAAATCAGGACTGGCGTTTTTCATCCAGCATCGGAAACAGATGATGATGCCACAACGGATAGATTGGTTGACGCGCGCTGACCGTTTCGAGGCGCGACATCTGATCTTCAGAAAGCTTCACTTCTAAAGCGCCGATATTTTCCACCAATTGCGCCTCGTTTCTGGCGCCGATAATCACGTTCGCGACTGTGGGGCGTTGAAGCAGCCAGTTGATCGCGATCTGTGAAATACTGTTCCCATTTTCCTTCGCGATCCCATCCAACACATCAACGATGGCGAAAAGGCTGTTCTCGTCGAATGGCGGCGATTTATCGGCCTGGCTATGCACCCGGGCGTCCGCAGGCGCCGGTCGGTCGCGGCGGACCTTGCCGGTCAGCATGCCCCAACTGAGCGGGCTCCAGACAATAGCGCCGACGCCCTCGTCTTCGCCGAGCGGCGCCAGTTCCCACTCATAGTCGCGATTAAGGAGAGAGTAGTGAACCTGATGCGCGATATAGCGCGGCCAACCATGCCGCTCGCTGACCGCCAGGGATTTCATGAGCCGCCAGGCTGAGAAATTCGACACGCCGAGATACCGGATCTTTCCCGCCTGAACCAGCGCGCCAAGGGTCGAAAGCGTTTCTTCCACCGGCGTGTTGTTGTCCTGCGTATGAAGCTGGAATAGATCGATGTGGTCAACGCCAAGACGTTTTAACGATCCGTCCACCGCTTCGATGAGGTGCTGGCGGGAAGACCCGTAATCGTTTGGACCGTCGCCGGACGGCAATGTCGCCTTGGTTGAGATCAGCACGCGATTGCGCCGGCCTTTAATCGCCGCGCCCAAAATCTCCTCGGCCAAGCCGCCGGAATAGACATCGGCGGTGTCAAACAAGCTCACGCCATGATCAAGGCAAATATCGACAATACGTTCGGCGCCGGCCGCATCGGAATTGCCCCAAGCGGCGAAAAACTCGCCCTTGCCGCCGAACGTTCCCGTACCGAAGCTCAAAGCCGGCACGCGCAAGCCGGAATTTCCCAGACGACGAAAGATCATGCTGTCACGCCCTTCAAAAGATTGTCACCCTCAAGCACGCGCCCTCAGAGCACAAGCGTGGAGTAGCGAAAAATGCAAAATCACGACGCGTCCCCATAACTGAAAAATCGCTGATCGGGATCATATTTTTTGCGCAGCATCTCGAGTTTTTCGAAGTTCTCGCGCGCCATGAACGGCGCCGAACGCCGCGCCAGGTTTTCATCGGCGAGCTGAACGCCAATGCTGTTCTCTTCCATGGCGCGCGCATTCTCAGTGGCCCAGTTTTTATGTTTTTCAGCGTCTTTTTTGTCCTGCTGGCCGCCATAGAGGGCAAAATAGGTCTGGCTTTCAAGGGAGAAAGCCATGTCCGGGCGCGCGGAAGAAATTGGATTCCAGTTCATCCAGAGCGTATGGGCGGGCGGCGGGGGTTGCGTGTCGACCATATGCTGGATTTTCGGGAGCAAGGAATCGACCGGTCCGTTCTTCAACCACATATTGTCAGTCGCCCAGCGCGTATTCGGCCAGAAGATGACTTTCTCCGCTGCTTTCATGATCCTGTTCAACGACAGCGGAATAATCGGAAGCGTGAAGCTCGCTTTCTTCTTGACCGGGCTTTTATCGATAAAGGAGACAAGCTCGCGCGCTTCGCGGCGGCTGTCGGCTAGGATCGGCGTCACAACTTCGATGCCATGGGAAAAAATGCCGAGCGCTTTCCGGTTGAAGACCATTTGAAACTCAACCTTGGGCGATACTTCCGGCCCGACGCTGTTAGCCCAGCGCACGACATCCTCCATGTGTCGGATGCGAAAGACCTGCATCTTCATGCCGGTAAATTTCGGACGCGAATGAAGTTTAAGGTGGAAAGCGACGACAACGCCGAAAAAGCCAGGGCCCGATCCGCGCGCCGCCCAGTAGATATCGGCGTTTTCCGTCTCATCCGCATGCACGAGCGACCCGTCGGCGAGCACCACGTCGACGGCGGAGACGCTTTCACAAGCAACACCGACCATGCGGCTGTTCCAGCCAAAGCCGCCCTGGAGAAGAAAGCCGCCCATGCCAACAGTGTAGGCGTGGGCGACAGGGAAAAATAAATTCTGCTTCGCAAGGGCGGCGTCGAAATCGCCGGACAAGCAACCAGGGCCGACGATAGCGGTCCTCGCGCCTGCGTCGATTTCAATGCGGTTGAGACGCGATAAATCCAGCAACAGGCCGCCATCGCGAATATGGTTTTGCGACCAGCTATGCCCGCCAGAGCAAATGCTGATTTTCAACCCGTCGCGGGCGGCGCGCTGCACCGCCGAGACGACATCCGACACATCATTCGCCTGGACGACGATATCCGGTCTGTACGGAGGATCTTCGGCGCTGAAACTCGTGCCGAGAACCGCTTCATCGAAACCCCAATCACCCCGCGAGATGATCGCGCCTTCGCCATTATTGAGTCTCATAGCCGCCCCTCGCCGCCCTTTCAGACAAAGAATTAGCTGTCCGCGTTCGGCGCCGGCGCGCGCACGGCGTATTTCGAGTTTGGCTCTTCAAGGTTGATCACAACCGCTTTTGATTGGGTGTAGTGCTTCAGCGTCTCAAGCGTGCCTTCGCGGCCGAACCCGCTTTGCTTATAGCCGCCGAGCGGCATGCCCGGTTTGAAGTTGTAATAGCGATTGATCCAGATCATGCCGGTCTCAAGCCCGCGCGCCAGGCGGTGCGCCTGATTGAGGTTGGTCGTCCAGATGCCACCGGCGAGGCCGTAAATGCTGTCATTGGCGATCGAGAGCAGCTCGTCCTCATCTTTCCAGCGGATGACCGAATTGACGGGACCGAAGATCTCTTCCTGTGCGATACGCATATCCGTGCGCACATCGGTAAAGATGGTCGGCTCAATGAAATAGCCGTCCTGCAAGCCTTCAATTTGGGCCGGTTTGCCGCCCACATGAATGCGCGCGCCCTCTTCGGGCCCAAGCTCAAGATAGCTGCGAACCTTGTCGAACTGGGTTTTCGACGCCATGGCGCCAAGTTGCGTGTCGAGATCCAACGGATCGCCCTGACGCACCTGCGCCAATTGTCGCTCGAAGGCTTCCAGAAACTGGTCTTCCACTTTTTCGTGAACAAGAGATCGCGTCCCGGCGGAACAGACTTCGCCTTTGTTGAAGGCCGTCGTAATCACCGCCGACTGCGCCGCGGCTTCGATGTCCGCGCTCTCGCAAACGATATTCGCCGATTTGCCGCCAAGCTCCATCGTTTGCGGAATGATGTTCTGCGCCGCATAGCCGATGATTTTCTGCGCCGTCGGGCGCGATCCGGTAAACGCGACTTTGCGCACGGCCGGATGCGTAATCAACGGCTCGCCCACATCCTGGCCATAGCCGGTAATGACGTTGATGACGCCGGGCGGCACAATGTCGGCAATATCAGCGATAAACTCCATCACCGAAAGACAGGCCACTTCCGCAGGCTTCAGCACAATCGTGCAGCCGGCGGCGAGCGCCGGCGCAATTTTGAAGGCCGCCATCAGCAAAGGCACGTTCCACGGAATGATTTGCGCGACAACGCCGAGCGGCTCGCGATGAACGATCATGGTCGCATCGGCGAAATCGGCGACCTCGCCATGGATATGAAACGCGGCGCCGGCGAAATATTCAAAATGCCCGATGGCGCCCGGCACGTCGTGCGTATAGGCGTCCGTGATCGGTTTGCCGTTGTTCAACGACTCCATCATGGCGTAGTCGAACTGCCGGTCCCGCAATTTCTGCGCAATCGCGCGCAGCAATGCTTGGCGCTGCGCCGGCATCGATTGCGACCATTTCGGAAAGGCCGCCGCCGCCGCTTCGGCCGCGCGCGTCGCGTCAGCGGCGTTGCCCGCCTGAACATGGCCCAACACCTGTCGCGTTGACGGATTTTCCAGCGCAATCGTTTTGCCGCTCGAGCTCTCAACCCATTCGCCGCCGATGAACTGGCCGTATGTCTTCGGCTCGCTTATCTTCGTTGCGGTTTCACGCACAAGTTCCGGTGTCAGTTCCATGTGTCTACTCCTCGTTCAGTCTTGAAATTCCAAAAACCATTTTATTCGGGTCGCGATGGGTTAGAGGTCGTTATATTCGAATTGATGTTGCAAAACGCCTGCATAACGGATTGCAATGCAACTGCGTGTCGTACAACTATCATTCACGCCGCTTTCTGGTTAAGCGAAGTTGACAACATGGCCGCATATTCATCTGTGCTTGGATGATAAAAAGCGGAAAGATTGCAGAAGCTCTCATGCGACGCCGCGGCGACAGAAGTAAGATCGCTCACCTCGTAGCCGAGTTCGCCTAGCGTTGCCGGCAAGCCAAGCTCGCGCATCAAATCCGCGATCGCCCCGCCGAGCGACGCCGACGGCGGCAGGTCCATCGCTTCGCGAAGCGCCGCGCCGCGCGCCGGCTGAAGCGCCGCCATATCGTCCAACGCCGCCACGAGGCCGATGCCGCTCAATATGCCGTGCTGGAACCCCTGATCGCTGCATGTGAGGGCGACGGCGTGCGCGGGACCGCAGCCCAGACACATCGCAAGGCCGCCCGCATAGGCTGAAATCATCATTTCGCCGCGCGCCTCAATATCGTTTCCGTCGGCAACGGCGCGGCGGATTGCGGCCATGCCCCGTTTCAAACCGTCAAGCGCAATCGCTTTCAGCAGCGGCGCATCGTTCTTTGACAGAAACGTTTCAATGCAATGCGACATGGCGTCAATGCCGGTCGCCGCCGTTAAATGCGGCGGCAGGCTGACCGTGAGTTCAGGATCAAGAATGGCTAGTCGCGGCACAAGAAATTGAGACATCACGCCCACGGACTCACTTTCGGAATCCGGGTGAATGCCTGCATGCATATCCGCTTCGCTGCCCGTGCCGGCGGTTGTCGGGATCGCGATAACCGGCGCCGCCCCTTCAATGGTCGCGTCCGGGTTTGTCGCGTAATCCGCGATAGAGCCGGGGTTGGCGACAAGCAAGGCGATACATTTCGCCGTGTCGATCACCGAACCGCCGCCAAGTCCGATAACGGCGTCGCATGTCTCGGTCGCGTAAAGCGCGGCGCCGTCGTCGGCGTCTGAAAATATCGGATTTTCCGTCACATCATCGAAAATGACCGGGGAAACAGCGTCGCCGAGTGCGTCAATGACTTTTGCAACGAGCCCGGCCTTCGCGACGCCTTGATCAGAAACCAAAAGCGGTCGTCGCACGCCAAGCACCGCCAACTCTTCCGGCAGGGCGTCGATCGCATTCCGCGCGAACAGCGTGCGCGGTAAAAGAAAGTCAGCCAGCATTTTTATCATTCACCTCCACGCTGCCGCGTCCCGCGTTCACGCTTCTTCGACCCGCACGATAAGTTTCGAAAGACCGCGCAGCGTATTGTGAAGCTCGCGCCCTTCTTCAACGATGTGGATACGCTTCACCCGCTGAACAAGAATGTTGAGCACCGTTGAGATTTCAAGCTTGCCGAGATGGCGCCCGGCGCACACATGCGTGCCATAACCGAAAGCGATATGGTCGCCGGACTTACGCGTAATGTCGTACTTTTCCGGATCCTCGTATCGCCGTTCGTCGCGATTGGCGCTGGCGTAAAGAATGAGGGCCCGGTCGCCTTTGTACAGCGTGACGCCCTCAAGATCATGATCGCGCGTTATATACCGCGTAAACCCGCGGATCGGCGATTCCAACCGCATCGCTTCATCGATCGCGGCATTGATCAAACTCGGATCGACGCGCAACCGATCCCACTGTTCCGGATTACGCCCCATGAGCCACAAGGCGCTGCTTAAGCCGTTAATGGTCGTATCAAGCGCCGGCCCGAGATAATCCATCAGCATGGCCCGCGCCTCGCCATGAGTTATGTCGCCCTCATCCGCCGCTTCGAACAGCGCCGCCCCCCAGCCATCCGGGTCGAGCTCCTCGCGTTTGATATTCTGTAAATAGCCGAACGCCTCTTTCGTGATCTCCAGTCCGGATAGCGTGCGCTCGTAACCGTCTGGTCCCATGCCGTTAAACAGCCCGGCGGCCCAGTACAGCATCTTGTTCTTGCCCTCTTCACTCAAGCCAACCAGCTCGGTGACGACCGTGAGAGGAAGATAATGAGCGAGTTCGGAAACCGCATCGAACTCGCGCTTTTTCAGCAATTCATCGACACGCGCCTCGGCTAGCGCGTTAAGACGTTCTTTTAGCGTGTTAAGCGCAGCGGGCATAAGCGGGCGCAAAAATACTTTACGAAGGCGCAAATGCTCCGGATCGTCGGTGGTGAGCATGATGCCCTTTGCGGCGTTATTAGCCGCGTCATTTACGGCGATGCCTTCTGTTGATGTAAACGTTTCCCCGTCCAATAACGCACTGCGCGCCGCGCTATGGCGCGCAACCGCCCAAAGGCCATGCCTGGCGAGCCAGACGGCCGGCCCGAGGTCGCGCAACTGCTGATAACAAGGATAAGGATCAGACAGAACATCGTCCGACCACAGATCGAAATCTGTAGAAGGAGATCGTGTTTCTGAAACAGCAGGCGCAATCATTGTTGCTTCTTCATCCGTTCTTTATGTTTGCGGACGTCACCGCGCCCGATCCATTGTGCCCGAACTGCACAACGCAGCCTCTCCTGACATTTACGCGCCAATGGCTTTGACGCCGCATAATGTGTGTGTATGGATCGCTGCGCCGTGTTATCTTTGCCGCCGCCATGCGAAGTTAGAGGGTTGAAGGCAAGCAGCCCCATCTCATGACGCGACGACGGAGACCGACAAGCATCGTGCAAATAGCGCGCAAAACATTCCCGAAATTCACCGTCCTCTCCTAACGATCCTTGGGCGCTCTTTGCGACGCCCTTGCAATATGCAATACATCAACGATGGGCATGGACCTCACGCTCAGCGAGCATCAGCGGTCGGCTGGCAGTCGCCTGTTATGATCGCGACCGCCTCCCCCCATTGCAAATCAATATACTAGGGGGATAATATTTACATTTATGATAGCGCGGCGAGGCCCCGCCGCGGCCCTACGCCTTGTCCAGGCGGCCCCTTGAAACCGCCGGCCCAATTGATGCTGGTGATAGTCAGCGAAAGCCGCAAGCGCCACATGTATCACGGTCCATAGACGGGAATGGAGATGAGGTGGAAATCCGGCCCGGAAGAGCCGTCCTCACATGACCCTTAGCGACATCCCACCCGTAGAGTATGCTTTGCAAGCAAGGCGCTGTCGCGCCAGAATAGGAGCGGACCAGCGGCCGGACCTTAACGTCGATCATGCTCCTAGGCCCATGCGCTTCACGTAGCCAATGAACTCAAACACAGACAGCAAGGTCTTGGGTCAACGCGGCGCGGCGCTTATCATGGTTTTGTGGGCGGCGATGTTCGTCTCCGTGGCGCTCGCTATAGCGATTGCATCGGCGCGGATTGAAGCGCGCATTGAGCGGGCGCGGCTTGAAGGCGTGCAACGGGACCTCGCGCTCGGGAACGCGCTCGACTACGCCGCCATGCGTATTGCTTCTGAAAATCGGCCCGTCGATGACAGCGTCCGGTCGATCAGCTTCGCCAGCAACGGGTATAATGTTTCCATCGAGACCGCGCGGGAGGCTGGCAAGCTCGACATCAATCTTGCGAGCGAGGCGATGCTGGAGGCGTTTTTTGCGTTTCAGGGGCTCGACCAGCAGGAAGCCGCACGCCTGGCGGCGCGGGTCGCCGACTGGCGGGATGCGGACGACCTTCCCCGACCGAACGGGGCGGAACGGCTCGACTACGCCCGAGCGCGGAACGGCGAGCGGATCGGCAACCGACCGTTTTACGCCATAGAGGAATTGTCGCTGGTGCTGGACATGCCGGAAGAGATTGTCCGATGCGCCGCGCCGGCCATGACGATCTTCGGCGACGGCGACCTTCCGGACCCGGATCTGCTGCAGGAAGTGTATGGCCGCGATTTCGGCGCGCGCGTGACGACGTCGACAACGACCCTCGGCACGGCCTCGCGCGCCGCCGCCGCCGGAAGACGCTATGCGATCACCGCCATCGCAATAAAAACGAACGGCGCGTCTACGCGCCCGGTCGAGCGCACCGGCGTCTTCCGCGTTACCGGCGCAGGGGCGACGCCCTATGAATGGATTGCGCAGTTTGATGGATTTGCAACGAAGAATGTTCTTGCCTGTCGCAATTTCCCCGACAACTGAATTATCGCTAAAGAAATCCGATTCCACCCTACGCTTGCTTTTCTCGCTGCCTTACTTTTTTTTCAGGGCATTTAATTTTATATACATTGGCTTTCTGTGTGGTGCACAAAGCAACCCTTTCGAACCTATAGGCGTCTCTAACCCGGCAGCGTTCCAACAGTCCGAATTGTATGAAAAAACACCGTCAAAACTGAATATTGAACCTTCATGCTCCAAAATTTGAACCCGTAGGCCACGATTGTTGTCTTCTAAGACCCCGAGTAGCATTCTACCGTCATCCCATGCATATTCTTTTTCGAAGGGAATAAATCCAAATGAATTAGCCCCAGTACGAAGCAATCTTCCTTCCGAGCATATATTTTTCCCGGAGTAACTCTCCGGTAGATTATACAGACTGGTGATATTTACAAATTCACATTCTGAATCGATATTATTATCAAAAATACTAAATCTAGTATCATCCGCACACGAAACACTTAGGGCGGAAAAAAAGAAAGTGAAAAGTAAGATAGTATTCTTCATAACTTAAGGTCGCCTGTAACTATACCCATATTTTTTGCAACAGCGATCACGGCTGTTCTATGGCAACATTCCCAGATGGCCCTCGGACTAAGACAGCCGCGCCGTCTGTTGGATCGCCTGGTAGTTTTAGACCATAAAGAGTTTCCATATCGCAACCTCGAGGGCAACTCGAAGGCCTATTATTTAGCCTATTGTTCCGCCGTGCGCTATGCCGAAGGATACCAGTTTCTGGTATTTTCGGGTGCGTATGTGCTGTAGCAAGTAGGACGTCCTCACCAGATGTAAATTTTATAGAAAATTCGAATTCGGAATCACCGATCGCCGTACCGGCATCCGAGCCATACATATAGGTAATTTCTTTCGTACTCCTGTTATATAGTGCGTATGCACCGTTTTCTGGTACGCCTTCACTTACATCTTGTGTTTCTAACCACTCGCTTAGCTCTTTGATTGCAATTTCTCGAGCTGCTTCAATCTCGTCATTTGTCGCAAGTTTTTCCACCGCATCATTGAACAAATATGTAAATGCACCTGTCACGGCGCCGTCTGCGAACTTACCGCCGCCAAGAACGGATCCTGCGCCGCCGACGGCCGCGTGAAACGCCGCTCCTTTCCACAAACTACCCTGTGGCCCCAACGGCGCGGCTGCTGACGAGAAACCGGCGGCAAGGAAACCGGATTTGAAGCTTCCGCCGCGCACTTCGGCAAAAGCGCCGCCGACGACGCCATGAGCAATGGCCTTGCCAAAATAGCCTGGTTTGCCAAACGCCACATTCGCCTTTGCGAATATTCCGTGGCCGACGCCGAATGTCGCGAAGCTTTGTCCAAAACCGGTCAAAAACGATTTTGGTTTTCCCGTGAGAACCACATTGGAAACGCCGCCGCTGATTCCCGCTGTAACAGCGCCTGTTAGGAATTGCGAACCAAACAACGGCCCTGAATATATGATTGGCAAAA
This sequence comes from Hyphococcus sp., assembly GCA_028284345.1. GTDB lineage: Bacteria > Pseudomonadota > Alphaproteobacteria > Caulobacterales > Parvularculaceae > Hyphococcus. The sequence goes on from JANQRY010000010.1 coordinate 471,320, forward strand.
GTTCAAATTGAAGCGTTAGCGCTATTGCAATCGCCAACAGTGGCTTGAATATCTTCTTAAAGAACCGACCGAGTTTCTTGAAGAACCCATATCCGTTCATGTCTGTGTAAGACAGTGGATTGTTGTGGACGTAGGAATATCGGTTGAGGTCCTGACTATTCGTGACATCGTGGATCATCGGATCCGCCGACATGAACCGGCCGAGGGCCGGGTCGTAGACGCGGCCGTTCATGTTGACGATGCCGATATCGTCGATCATTTCGTGGCCGGTAAAGCCTCTTGTGGTGAGCGACGTGAGCGAACCAGTGGGGTCGTCGGCGCCGTTGGGGTATCGCCGCTTGCCCCAGGCGTCGTAGGCGAGGCGTTCGACCACGCCACCCGCTTCGTTGGTGATGACGGCGACAGAGCCCAGGTGATCCTTCACGAAGTAGCGCAACTCATCGGCGGAGGCGGACTTGGTAAAATGCACGCCGACCATTTCGCCGCCGACGAAGAGATATTCGTTCCACTGGGTCTCGCTCGTGCCCACATGTTTTTCAAAATGCGCGCCCAGCCGGTCGCCGTAGTAATAGGTGTCGCCTGCGGGTCCCGACTGTTTGATGCGCTGGCGTTCGGGGCCGTATTCCCACGACATCGACGTCGCCCCTTGCGTCACCGAGGCGATCTTGTTGAAGTCGGTCCAGGCGATGGTTCGCCCGCCCCCGGACGTCATGTTGCCGTTGTTGTCGTAATAGTAGGTTGACGCCCCGGCGCTGATCACCGCATGGGGCCGCGCCGTTCCCGCCGCCGCGTAGGTGTAGCTGCCCACGTCGGATTTCGAGGTGATGTTGCCGAGATCGTCATAGGTCAGGGATTTCGACGAGCCCCCGGCGATGGAATAGGTCTTTAGCCGGTTGAGGACGTCATAGGTGAAGTTTTCAGCGACGCCCTGGTTGGAATCGATGCGGTAGGTGAGATTGCCGATCGTGTCGAACGTATAGGCGTAGTCGGCGACGGAGCCCGACGTTCCGGCCTCAATGTCGGCAATGAAGCCTCTGTTGGCGTTAAACGTGCGGTTGGTGACGACGCCGTTGCCGGCGGTCGCCTGGGTCCAGCGCAGTTCGGCGTCGACGGTGTTCGCCGTCCACAGGGTGGAGCCGCCATACTCCTTGAGCTGCGATGCATAACCGAGAGACGTGTAGACATATTGCGTTGAGAAGCCGGACGGAAACGTCACGCGATTGATGCGGCTGTTGGCGTCATAGGTTGTCGTGACGGTTTCGGTGACGCCGTCGATTTTGACCGCCTCCGACGAGGGGCGGCCCAGACTGTCGTAGGCCTGGGTTCTGAGATAGCCGTTGGTGGAACTCGCCGTATGCAGCTTGCCGACGCCCTTGGTCGCCGTGTCGTAAACCCATGTGGATGTCTCGCCGTCTTCATTGCGCGTCAGCGGGCGGCCGAGCTTGTCATAGGTCGTCGTAATGGTCTGGTTCTTGGCGTCGGTCTGGCTGATCAGTTCGCCAAGGACATTGTACTCATATTCCCATTCGCCAAGGTCCGGGTCGACAGACGCGATTTTGCGCCCGACCGTGTCATAGATCATGACGCCGATATTGCCGGCGGAGTCCGTTATCGACGTGCGGTTGCCAAAGGCGCCGTAGGTGAAAGACGTCGTTTTGCTGTTGGCGTCGGTGACAGACACGATCTCGCCGCGGGCGTTTTTGAGGGTCGTTTCTGTCTGGTTCTTGTCGTTTGTGACCGACGTCGTGAGGCCGTTATAGGCGAAGGTCGACTGGCTCGAGTCCGGGAGTGTGATCGACGTTTGTCTTCCGAGGGCGTCATAGGCAAACGTCGTCCAGGCCGGGGTTCCGCCGGAGAGGAAATAGGGTCGGCTCTGCTTCGACATCCGGCCGAGGGCGTCGTACTCAGAGGCCTGACGAATGGTCTGGCCCGCAAAGCCTTGGGTGTCAGTCGCGATCACCCGGCCATGGGTGTCGTGATAGGTTTTAACCCAGGGACCGTTCTGAACGTTGCTTGAGTTTTTCGGCGTCACCGTGGTTACATAAGCGCCGTGGCTCGGGCACGACGCCGACCCGCCGGCGACGCCTGAGCAATATGCATAGGCGTAGGCGGTTTTGTTGCCGTCAGGGCGCGTTTCCAGGGTGGGACGGCCGAAGCTGTCATAGGTCCAGGTCGTCGTCAGGCCGTTCGGCCCGGTCTGGCTGGTCGGATTGCCGAACTTCGGATCAGTGACGACGGATTGCGAATGGCTGAGCGCGTTGGCTGTGGTCAGCGCAAATCTGCCATTCGTTTCGAATGTCGACGTTGTCGTGCGGGAAGAGACCCCGGCGCCGCTCGTGGTCGCAGTCAGCGTATTGCCAAATGCGTCATGGGTGTAGGTCGTCGTAACCGCAAAATTTGCATCGTCGGGCTCAACAGTTTCTGTCAGCAGCAGTCCCGACGCACTGTCATAGGTAAACGAAGACTTCCGAACGCCGGTCGCTGCAAATGCGTCGGGAATGGAAAGCAGGAGCCATATTGCCAGGAAGAGAATGAATGTAAGGGCCGCGCGCGCGCGTTTTGAGCCGAGCTGTTGGCTGACAATTAACATGCCTAAAGCGCGCCGGGGCTCGAAGCGCCGTCTGCCAGGACGTTTCAAGGCAGGTTCATGCTTTTCCATCGCATTGCGCCCAGCTTCACTCATTATGCTTGCTCCCTAAACGCGCCTCGGCTCGCAAAGCGACGGCGGCGGGTCTGTCTGACTGATGAAAAGCGGACGCAACAAACTGAAAACGGCGACGGTTTACTTGCCGTTGTCTGGTTTTGGTCTTTTGACGGCGATGATTCCCGGCGCGGTTTCCAGCGCCTTGTCGCTTGGCGCCGGCTTTGGTCGTTCCGCCGACGTAAACGGCTTGATACGGATTACCTGCTTGCCGCGGCCAGTCAGAGCGTAGGCGTCGCTCCAAACTCTATCGTTCTTAATCAGGGCGCCGCTCCGCGTGTCAAAAATATAGCTGCGGCATCCTTTAATGTTGCAAATGCGCGATTCGACAAAGAAGTCCGCAGACACGGTTCCGTTTTCACTGACGACCTCTTCACCAACGGCGTGCTGAACGGCGGCGGCGCGCACAGGAACTGTCGCTGGATCTGCGCCGCCTCGTTCTGGCGCCGGCGACTGTGCAAAGGCCGATGAAGCGCCAGCGACCGCAACGAAGAAGCCAACCCAAACTTGACGACAAAAAACGTTCTCTAAGGTCACAACGAACTTCCCTTATTAACTAATGAACCGGAATGATCGTGAATCCATTCAGCGGCACGACGATGATAGACCCCGGAGATGGGTTTGCCGGATCGCAATAGACTTGACATTCGCCAGTCGGAAGCGGCGTGACGTCGGGCGTGGTTGAACTCACCGTGGCGTTCAGCAGCCGCCCCAAAAACCAATTGGCGGTATCATTTGAATATGTGTTCGTCGTTGTACGCACCGCTCCATCCGGCGTTGAAACCGACACCGTCAAGGCGTTACCGTACGAATCGTATGTGTAATTCGTCGTCACGGTTGGAAATGCGGCCCCGTTGAGGTCATTCGACGCCTCAACGGACTGGCTTATATACGGAAACCGCCGCGTGCCCCCCAGATTCGTCGCCGCGTAGGTAATGTCCCGATCATTGAGCATGCTCCCGGACAACGTCTTTTTGTCTTCAGAAACGAAGCCGATAAACGGATAGTCCTGCCGGAATGTCAGCGTCTGCTTGATGTTGGTCTGAAGATCAGTGACCGTCTGTTTCCGGAAACCAAGAAACCCTCGTCCGTCGACATTAATTTTGGCGCCGACATAGGAATATGTTGAGCTGTAATCGCCGCCAACGCCATCGTCTGCGTCAACGCGGCTCGTCACGTAGAATGGCGCCTCGATATCAATGACAGGATAATTTGCGGTCGACTCCTTTGTATAGACGACGTCGTCGGTAATCGGCGCATAAGTAATATCTGTCGTCGACCCGAGACCTGTCGTTACCGTCGTCAAGTTCTCAGGCGGCTCAGCGCTGTCCTTTCGCCACCAGCGGTTGGTGCCGTTCGCTGCGTTCCGGAACATCGGCATATCAAAACCACGCCCGTTCCAGTCGCCAAAGGCGACCGCTCCGACTCCGACCGATCCGCTCAATAAACTTGTTGAAATTGGATTGGACGTATAAGTGAATTGAAGCGCGCCGCTCGAACTAAATGACGTCGTGAACCAACGATTAGAACCGCTACTCGGCCAATGAAACATCGCATCTGACAAGCCGTCAGCGTTCCAATCGCCAATATTGAGAACGAAGGCCCCTGCAATCGTTGATGGCGTAATTGGGTCAGATATCGTTGTAAATCCCAACGCCCCATCATTGATGTACCAGTTGTTTACGCCGTTTAGTGAACTATACCTTAGAGCATCGGTAACTCCATCCCCGTTCCAATCTCCAAAATAATTTGGACCAAGACCACCACCAACAATTGCGCTGCTCGTGACCGAAAAATTCAAGGCGCCGTCATTTACAAACCATACATTCTCGTCTCCAATAATTTGGAAAAATACTAAATCAATAATTCCATCCCCATTCCAATCTCCAAACGCCAAATCCCCCGGAAAAATCCCGACTCCTGGGTAATATGCAGCCATTAACTCTGTTGTAGGAATTGGGTTATTGGTTTGTGAAAAAGAGAGGGCGCCATCATTTATAAACCAACGATTTTCACCAGTCGCATATCTATTCCACCACATGAAATCGGTAATTGAGTCGCCATTCCAATCTCCAAACTGGAGCCCACCCCAAATGTCAATTGGTATCTGAGACGCAGAAACAGCATTCGTTGTTTGTGTAAAACCGAGCGCGCCATCATTTGTGAACCACTTGTTGGTTCCATCAGATGGATTCCACCACATAATATCAAGAATAGCGTCCCCATCCCAATCGCCGAGATATAAAGACGAAGTCACGCCGGCAATCTGACTGGCTGTGATTTTGTTGGTATACGTTGTGAAACTGAGCGATCCGTTATTAACGAACCATTTGTTGGTTCCATTTGAGGGATTCCACGTCATCGCGTCCGTGACCCCATCGCCATTCCAGTCACCGACATAAAGCACATACGAGCTGCCCATGTCGCTGGTGGAGACCGGATTTGTTGACAGGGTCGGGAACGTCAGACTCGCTGTCGTCATTGAAAAACTCGTCGCCGGCAGGCAGGTTGTTCCGCTCCCGTCACACAACTTGATTGAGGTTATTTTGCTGCGCCCCGTTGAAGAACCGGTTCCGTAAACCAGCTGATACTGCTTCACGATGGTCGACGCGCCCTGATATGTCTTTATTTTTTTAAGGCGCACCGTATTTTTTACGATCGAACCGGCAATGTATAAGGGTACGACATCCGGGCGCGCTTCGTATTCAAATCGAACGGAATTGTAAGGACTAATGCTTGCGCCGGCATTTCCGGTGTAGTCGATTCGGTCGGGATAGGCCTGGCCGTTCGTTGTATCATTTACATATGAGATCGTGAGATAATTGCCCTTGGTGTCGGAAATTTTATTCGCCGCCCAGGAGCGCGCCGTCGATGTTCCTTGAGCGAGAATCCGAGAGTCGGTCGTATTGCCGAATTCCATGATCTGGCCGCTTTTCGTCCACGCTTTGAAATAGGCAGGCCCATTGCCGGCGGCCCCGTAGGCGACGACCTTTGTGTAGCCCTCGATCTCAGTGCGGTATTCCGAATTCGCGGCGCCATAATTGCCGGAAATTACGATGAGGCGCTGCCCGTCCATGCAGAACCGGTCACTCGCCGTAAAGTCGACGCGGCCCTTGACGCCGTCCTGCGCGACGGTTTGCGGACACCGACCAATGGACGGCAGACCTCCAAGGTTCCAGCCGACGCCAAGCAACCCGTTCCCGGCGTCGCTATTGTAATCTAACGTCAATGCCGGCGACATGCCGGCCGTGCCTGGCGGCGCCTCAATCGGCACAGTGTAGAGCGCCGCGCCAGTCGGGCTCACGTCAAACTGTCCCGGCAACATCATCGGTTGCGCAGAAGCCGAAATAATAACAAATGGCCACAACGTGATCAAAAATATAGCTAGCCGCAATATCCGATGCATGCGCATTTCTGATCTTGGAAAATTTCCCAAAAAAAGCATTCTATCTTACCTTCTTCTGCACTGACATGCGCTTGTAATCATTTTTCGGGCGCCCATGCGAAAGCAAACTCGGCCACGTCATATTCGTATCGAATAACAGAGGTGCAATCTTGTGTGACTTTAATGAGGCGTCCAAGCAGCTCATATTCGCACCGCTCTTAGGCGCAAAGCATCGGATACCTCGACGTTCGCAAGAAGCACAAGCACCATGGCGCAGAAGCAATGCGAAAGAACGTCCGCCCCTTGAGTCCTATTTATTGCGGTCCACATCTGACTTAAGCTTTGCATCGGTTCAGTTGCTTTCACCCTCTCCCCGCAACAAATCGACCGGTCACCGCCTACTTGCATACGCGTCGCTAGCATTTTGTTGTATGAGCACTCCCGCCTTACGGCCTTGGCTCGACGTACTGAACGGAACAAGGGTTTGACCCGGTATTGATTCTAATGAATACAGGCGTGTTGGTGTGTTTTGCAGTTAGCAACACCGATGCGATTAAATCTCGCCCCGGATTCGTATTGTAAACGGTAGCTGTATTGTTGCCGCCTAGCGTACAACCTAGCTCAGTTGGCGCGGGCGAAGAGAAATAAATTGAAAGGTTCCCCCCCGCCGTAAACAAAACACGTTCAGGAACTTCCGTACAGCCATACTGGTTACAATTCGGATTATCTGCATGGGCATATCCACAATGCATTAACGCAACGAACAAGACTGACAGAAACTTTTTCATGGCATAGCCTCTCGCCTAGTTTATATAAGATACAGATCCACTTCCGTTGCCGTCGCCCAGGAACTATCCGCGCAGCACCGTTGCAAAAATCAGAAGGTTTGGCGAAGCGAATTTCCGGGTTCCCTGTTTACGCCCTAGCCTCAATTGAGTAAGCGAACCAAAATCTGGGCAGGCCGATTGACGCATATGCCGCCTCCCTTTTATTTTTGCACCAAGCTAAATAGCGAATGGCTTCCCGCCAACTTTCATTCATTGGTGAACCAGAATCCCAACCAGTCTTCGGTAGTCCCAACAGCCGAACAATTGGTGTTGTCGTCTGTAAACCGTATTGTTATTTTTCGGTTCGCTGAAATAGCCGTCATCCAAATTGACACCATTCGAGCGATTTCTTCCGGCCCGCTAGGCGGACTCGCGCCGTATTTGATGCACCCGCCCTCAAAACAGCCCCAAGGGTTTGGCGCAGCGCCTCGCAGAAGCCACACCTTCGTCGGCGTCACCGAACACTCCTTAAACGCCCACGCGCCCGATGTTGCAGCAAATGCCGCTTGCATAGCCACAGAAAACGCCAGAACCCTACAAATTGATCGCATTTTTTTCATATATGATCTCTCGGATTATCTGGACTTTGCCATACACAGCGACGATCCTGAGCACCCCGCACCTTGCAACCACACGAATCGCCTACCGCAGACAGCACGCAAACTCCGCCCAGCGGGCATGCAAATGCGTCCGCACTTAATCGCAATACCGGCGGGCGAATACTCTTTTGTTTTCGTGAAGCTGATTTACTGACGCGAACTATTCACTGTTAGCAGAAGTATTAGTATCTGTCGGCGCTTGAATAGTCAACAAGCACTTGCGACATTTCAAATAAAATTTATAATGAACACGACCCCGGCTCCAAACGGAAGTGTTCGTATACAGATTAATGAAAGGTAGCTCCAAGCGTGCGCGGTACGGCTGACGAGAATCAGACAAATATCTACGTCATCACCGGAATAAATCAAAACCCAGCAAACCGCTCAATTATCGATTTCTTTGTTTTCCCGCAGGAGGCAGATGAGAATGACGCTTGCGACGGCAATGTCTGAGGCAATTTCATTTCCGGCGTAGTTATTGACGAAGCCATGCTGTTGTGAGCTGATCGTGTGTTGCAGGATGTTCTTTATCCCCTTGTTAACAGCACGCTAGGCAATGAAGCTCTTTGCAAAACTCTTTTGGCAAAGGTTGTCGCCTGCAAAAACGATCTACATTTGAAGAGTTTTATACGATTATTATTGGCTCATTTTTCTTCACCGCTAACGTTTAGCTGCTTACGTTCGTATTTACGATCACGGTATTCCAGAGTCATTCGAAGCCCACTTGCAGCGTCGCGAGACTTAGCGCGTAATCGCTATTCTGTTGTTTGCGCAGCGGAAGCGCTCACGCGATGATGGCGCCACATGTCGGAATTAACGTTTACATACGAACGACCCGTTGCGCGGGTCGGCAACCAGCGCACTGGGAAAACCGCGGCGGCCCAATTCAGCAAGCGATAAGTGCGCGAAAAATCCTAGCGCAACGTCAGCCTCGCCGGGGACCGCTCACTCGCAGCGCCTCAGGCCACATGCTGCGCTATCGGCGCCTCATCACGACCACGCGCTGCGGGTAACCCTGGCGGGCGCCGAGAAGCGCGTGGTCGTCGAGACTCCTTAGAAGTCTATTGCAGCTCGAACACCCCATACGCGAGGGTCGTCGGGGCTTGCGGTCAAGTAGCTCAACAAGGGCGTGGTGAACATGAGCGTCGGCGACCGATCATCTTCGATGTTCTGGACAAACCCTGTCAAAGACCATCCCGCTTCCGGATGCTCCAACGTGATTTGCGCATTGCTGCGCCAAACCGGCGAAAGCAGCGTCTGGGGGGAGTATCCAAACGAAATATACCGGCTGGACCTGTATTGTGTATCCGCCGCCACAACGAGGTCAAGGGCGCCCAACGCAAATCGGTGCTGAGCCGCGATATTCACCGTCCAGCGAGGCGACGAATAGGCCGGAAAGCCGGCGCAATTGACATCAATGAGAAGCGGGTCCGAGCTCGGCGATATGGGGCAACCCGTCACCGGCGGCGGTCTGAAGGAGGGGGCCTGAAAGACGAACTCTTTAACCTCCGTATCCAGGAATTGGATATTTGTCGATATGAGCGTGTCAGGCGTGACGGCCGCCTGCGCTTCCAGCTCGAAACCCCGGATGTCTGTGGACCCGATGTTCCGAATTTGCGGCCCGGGATTGCCGTTGGCGTCAACGCCTGTGAAGCTGACCTGCTGATCGTCGTACTTCCAATAGAAGCCCTCGAGGTTGATCAACAGGTTATTGTTCAAGAACCGATTCTTGGTCCCGATCGTATAGGCGATGAGCGTTTCCGGATCGAAGGTCTCAAACCCGATTGCGCCTGAGAAGCCGCCCGCGCGAAAACCTGTCTCAGCGCTGGCGTAGATCAAAGAATCGGGCCCTGCGTCCCATTCAACCGCCGCTCGCCAGGTGAACTGCTCTTCGGTGTTATCGAGATCGGTAATGACGTTTACGCGCTGAATGATCGCGCCGCCGCCGACCGGCAAGACCGAAGGCGGTTGAGTCGCTGGCGGCACGGCAAAGGGAAAATCATCGAAGTCAAACACTTGCGGGAATTGCGGCGCGCCGGGGCACATCGGAGGACCCATCGCCGGCATGTCCGTGCAAATGATGAGAAGATCGTTCACATCCCGGAAGAACGACTGGTCTTCATAAGTATATCGAACGCCGCCTGTGATCCGAAACGTGTCCGACACATGCGCGGTGACCCTTCCGAAGGGAGCAAGCGACGTTTTCTCAAGCCGGTTATCCGGTTGCGCAAAAGCGGCGCTAACGCTGATAAACGAACTGGAGTTGACGTTCTCGTTAAAAACATAGGCGCCGATAAGGTAATCGAACATTCCGATCCGTTCGCCGGCGAAACGCGCCTCAAGGCTGAGCTGCTCGATCTCGTCGTCGAGGCCGAATTGAAAGCCGCTCACAGAAGACAGGAGATCAAATTTGGACAATCGCCAAGCCGGGACAATCGTCAGCGTTCCCGCATCGAAAGCGACATTGAGTTCGGCGTTCACGCCGTAATATTCATTGTCGTTAAAATCAAAGAGATCGAGGGGGGCGACGGTTCGACCGGAGATAGGATTGAAATTGGTCTCCCGGAAGGCTTGCGCCGCGGCGCTATAAAGGCCGTCATCAACGTCGAGACCGGAAGGTATGAACAAATATCCCCCTGGTCCGGTGAACTGATAGCGCCCCACATAAGAGGCGCCCTGACCGGCGCCGCCCTGATGCGTGAAGTCTGCGGCGACTCTCAGATCGATGTTCTCCGCGAGTTCCACGTAATACTGCCCGCGGATAGAGAAGGTGTCCTCGTCGCTCGTTCCATCGGAGAGATAGCCGTCTCGCTCCCGCCATTCGGTCGCGACTCTGAACGCGCTGTTGTCGGTGAGCGGCACATTGAGCGAACCGCCAAGGCGAACCCGGTCAAACCTGCCGTATTCGGCGTTGATGTTGCCGGAGAATTCACCAAGCTTGGGTCGCGCCGGAATAACGTTTACCGCCCCGCCGGTCGCATTACGACCATAAAGCGTGCCTTGCGGCCCCTTGAGCACCTCGACCCTTTCGAGATCGAAGAACCCAACGCCGACACCGCCGTGCGCGACGTAAACGCCGTCATAGTTGAGGGCGACCGCCGGCTCCCCGAGGCTCGTAGCCGTGAAGTTGCCCACGCCGCGCAGAAAGAACGAGGGGAACGCGCCCGTTAGTTGCACGTCCAGGCCCGGCACGAGCCGATCCAGAGAGCTGACGTCCGTAATGCCGGCGGAGGTGAGGGCGTCGGGATCCACCACATTGATCGCAAGCGCGGTGCTCTGCGCCGTCTGTTCGACCCGTTGCGCCGTAACGACGATGTATCCGACGCCGCCCTGTTGAGAAGCATCCGCCGCCGACTGCGTGTCGGCGGTGTTTCCGGATGCTTCCTCCTGACCCGTCTCCTGAGCATTGACGGCGCCGGCGAAACCCAGCGCTACCGCCATAGCAAGATAGCTGACAAAAGATGTTTTCATTGTCTTCCTCCCCTAGTACAGCGCATCCGCTTTTTTGTTGAACAAGGCGGATTGCGGCAAAAACCGTTGTTTTGATTTGCACCGTGCGATGATGGTGGCGCGAATGCAATTCTGATTTGAGCGCATTTCGCCTGTTGGAATGGGGCGATTGCGGATGATCTGACAGGCGCGCGCAGGTTCAGCGCGGCAACTTATGCGGCGCCTTCTGCGGAAACATCGAAGCGGCCTTAAGTTTCGGGGGCGGTCACCCGTTTTGTTAACGCTCCGCCCCCTAACCAAACGGCCGCCTGCGCCTACCAGGAGGCGACCGGCTCATCCGTCTTGAGGCGACTCTTTGTCTTTGAGTTTGCGCAAAATCTGACGCATGCGAATGCCAAACCTGTCTCCCGGGATGCCGAATTCGACCTCTCCCGGCCGGCGGTCCTGGACGATATAATCGTTGATAAGCCCCAGGGCCTCGACATCCTCTTCAAAAACCACATCACGGCTAAAATCCCGGAACTTGTCCATACCGCCAATTGGATCAAAGCTCAGACAAAATTCCGTAAACTGATGAGTCTCGTGTAATGTTTTTGGCGTGATGGCGTGGTTCATAAGCACGTATATCGGATAAGCATCGTCATGCTTCCCATCCGGCAACCGCCTTATCTCTTTGCCGATATGCATGGAGGGCCCTATCTGAACCGCCGTTCCCTCCAAGTCCACGATCTCGTCATGGTCTCGCCCGGCGAGCTTGCCGAACAAACCAGTTTTGCCGCCACCGACTTTCTTGATCCAGCCTACGCCGTTTTCGCCGGCGTCCAGCGACTTCAACGGAACGTCCGCATCTTCGGTAGTCAACACATGCTTGCCATGGAGGAAATAGAAGTGCGTCAGGTCGAGAAAATTTTCGATGAGCAGCATGTAATTGCAAGGGTTGAACTTATAACCCTGACGAGAGCGCCACTCGATGCCCTCCTCCTTTTCGAAATATGGAATCGTCGTCTCGTCAGCCTCCTCGGGGTCGCCAAAATAAGCCCAAACCCATGGCCCTTTTTCAACCGAAGGGTACTTGCGGACGCCGAAACCCGGCTTGTTCTTTAGCGTAGGGGCCCAAACGCAAGCGCCAGTCCCATCGTATTTAAACCCATGATATCCGCACTGAATCGTGTCATCGACCAAGGCGCCCCTGGAGAGCGGGTAGCGGCGGTGAGGGCAGCGATCATCAAGGACAACCACATCGCCAGCCGTGTCGCGATAGACGACCAATGGTTCTTCGAGCGCCGTAACCGGGGTCAACGCCCGACCAATATCGGCGCTCTCCGCAACAACATACCAGGCGTTTCGGATGAGCGGCGCGTGCGCATCGGCGAGCGGACGATCATCGATCGAACGTTCAGCAATGCGGAGCGTGTTGCGTTTGCCGTGCGGCTTTAGGTCCTGTGCTGTATCGTTCATCTCTCGTCCTTCCTCCGCAACGCCAACTTTGCGCTGGCTGGTTAACGGGGCGCTTTGTCGCCGGCCCCTTTTGATCAGAATAATATGAAGGCTGCTCAGATCACACACTCGACGCAACGACACAGAAAACCGATTTCGCATAGCGGAATCGGTGAAAGCGTATCGACCGCGGACACGGGATCGGGAGACAGATCCCTTTAGTTTTGCATTGCCGGCTTTTCGGCCGAGGCTGCTGGCGGCGCCGCGATCCTTTCCCGGTTGGAAACTGGTCCCAGACGACGCACTTTATAATATCGCGATTTGTCGCGAACGGACATCAAGCGGGAAGAGATTTTGCAGAGCGAAACGCCGTGAGCATTGATTTGCGCACGCGTTCAAAACTGGGGCTATCTTTAGCGCCGTTCCATATGGAGGATCGGGAGAAAGCCAAATGAGCGTGCGCCATGAAAACTAGAGCGGCGATAGCCTTTGAAACCAAGCGATCACTCGAGATCGTCGAGATCAACAACGCTTTCGATCTGATGCGCGCGGGCGAGCGCATCGGCGGCGTGGTCGTCTACTGATGGGCAGCATTCACGTCACCCTTCGTTCGGGCGAGGAGCGCACGATCGAGGCGAGCCCGCAAGTCAGCGTCATGGAAGCGATCCGGGACAGCGGCATAGACGACATTCTCGCCCTGTGCGGTGGATGCTGTTCATGCGCAACATGCCACGTTCACGTTGCCGAAGAGTGGGCGTCCAAGCTTGGCGACATGAGCGAAGACGAGGATGGCCTGCTCGAAGGATCAGACCACCGTGATCAGCGATCGCGCCTTTCCTGCCAAATTCCGTTTACTGAAGATCTGGACGGGTTGCGCCTGACAATCGCGCAGGAAGACTGATCGTCCGCGATACAAAGCTCGACGCAACAAGGATTGGACCATTCGATTTCTTTGGCTAAATTGACCCCGGCAACTAACTGAAATCGCGCCGGGCTCAATGGGAAGTCGTGTCTGGCTCTCGAACCTGCCGAGTTCCCACTTATTCCTTCATGTTGCGATCCGGCGCGCCATTCTAGCGGCACCTGACGCGCGGACCTTGTCCTCATGGTTGATCCCTGTTCCGCCATCACAAGAAACTCTTGGCGCGTCGCTGTGATCATCGTCTACAGGACCTTCTTCATCTCCTCGTATTCTCCTCGTGTCCGCAAGGTAATCGTCAAAGGCGCGCCGGAGCGGTTTCGCCAGAACCAGCCATGGCTGCCGTCAAAAGCGGCGGTCAGCGTCCCCTCCTGACGCGCGAGCGATCCTTTTTCATAGTTGTAGTAATCCAGGCCCGGCCGGTCGGCATGCGTGTCGTAATTCGCTTTGGCGCCGTCGGTGAACCATTCGAAGGTCGCCGTCTCGCCCTCTTTCATGACAAGCTTGTATTCAGCGGCGGCGTCCGCCGCGAGCGTGAAACTGACTTCGTCTCGCCAGACGAGCGCGGCGGGTTCGGCAGGCGCCGAGGCGTTCGTTTCTGCGGCCGAGGTTTCGTCGCTTGCTGCGGCCTCAACTGACGTCGCCTGGACGACAGCGTCCGTTGCATGTTCCGAAACGATGATTTCCGCCGGCGCGGCTCCATCCGCCGCCGCTTCCTCGGCAAGCTGCATTTTGATGCGTCCCATTTCGGTGAGACCGAAGAGAGAGCCGACGCGCGTCGGATCGACGCCGTATTCGGCGGGCAGAACTACAGTCACCAGAATAGCGAACGCCGTCACTGCGGCGATCGCCGTAGACTTTAGTAATCTTGCCGTGGACGGCAAATCCGACGGGTCGGGTTTGTTGGCGTTATACATCTATTGTCTCCAATCAAACGAGAAAGAATCCGGCGAGCTGGTAGCCGGTGAGAATGAAACCAAGGCTCATGAGAACGACATTCGCCGTATAGGCGTGGCGCCAGAAACTCCGCGTGCGTCGCCAGTAACCCATGGCGACGAGAATGGCCCCGAGCGCGAGCAACTGTCCAAGTTCAACGCCAATGTTGAAAGAAATCAGGTTAAGAATGAGGCCGTCTGGCGCAAGTTGGAAATCCTGAAGTTTTGTCGCCAGGCCGAAACCGTGAAAAAGGCCGAAGATCAGCGTCGCGGCCTTCGTGTTTGGCTGGAATCCGAACCAGCGCTGGTAGGCGCCGAGATTGTCGAGCGCCTTATAAACAACCGAAAGTCCGATAATTGCGTCGATCAAATAAGGGCTGACCGAGATGTTGGCGAGAACGCCAAACAAAAGCGTCACCGAATGGCCGACGGCGAACATCGTCACATAAATGCCGATGTCTTTCATCTTATAGAGAAAGAAAATGACGCCGAACAAAAACAGGAGATGATCGTAGCCGGTCACCATGTGCTTGGCGCCAAGATAGACGAAGGGCGCAAAAAGAAACCCGGTCGTTTCCTGAATATAGCCCTTATCTCCATCCGCGACGCCATGCGCTGAAGCTGTCGACATCAGAGACGTCAGCGCCAGGCAGGCCGCAAGAGCAATCAAGAGCGAGAACAACCGAGCGAGCGCTCCGCGAGGTTGGTGTCGTACCGACGTCATTCATTTCTCCGTAAGCGTATTGAATTGTTGAGCTGTCGCGCCACGCCAGCCCGCATTCTAGTGTCATATATACCGACAGCAAACTCCGCCAAACGCATCAATCAGCCTATATAAAGAATGATTATAGAGTCGTGCTCAAAACTCAATTGTTCTTATCGGCGTAGATTTTACAATTCCTCCCACATGAAAAATATTGAAGAGTCGCATCACCGATATCGAGTATAGTTTGTACACTTACTATATTGCGTGGCGACCATCATAAAAAAGGCATAAGGGGGAAATGCAATTCACTCGCATTCAGAAAATGCGCGCCCGATTGCTCACCGCCAGCATTCTCACGGGATTCTCCACTAGCGTATACGCCGAAGACTCAAATGCGCACGCGCTAGCTTATGACCTCACATACGCTGTGGAAGTCTACTCGAATGTCAAAGGCGGCCTGAAGCGAGATTCCGCGTTGCTTGGCCAGATCGATATGGGCGCTGAACTGGACGGCGCAGCGATCGGCCTTTCCGGGCTGACCTTTGGAACGCGGGCGCATGTAAATCACGGGCCCTCTGCTTCAGAAAGCTTCATCGGCGACGCCCAGGGAGCGACAAATCTCGAAGCAGACTCCGGATTTTGGCTTGTGGAAGCGTGGGCTGATTTTGCCGTGGCCGACAGCCTTCGCGTTAGAGCGGGCATTCTTGACCTGAATAGCGAATTTGAAGTTCACGAATGGGACAGCATTTTTATAAACGCCTCCCACGAAGTCGGTTATGACTTTTCACAGTCCGGGGCGTTCGGTCCTTCCTTAACACCGCTTACGACATTGGGCGGCATGGTGCTCATTGACATAGCGCCAGTTAATTTTCGAATCGGCGTTTTTGACAACCCTGCTTTGGACGAAACTGAAGATCCCGGCAGGTTTCTTCGCAAGCCCGGAACAGGCGATCTCCTCACCATCGCCGAAGCAGACATTTCTGTCAGAGAAAATATGCGCCTGCAGGCCGGCGCCTGGCTCTACACCAAACCGATTGATCGGTTGTTGGACGAAGGGCTGGAGGAAACGGATGCGGCTCGCGGCGCCTATGTGATGATTGAATCGCAATTCGCTGAATTTCATGACAACAAATCTCTAGACGGCTGGCTCCGTGTCGGCTTGGCCAATGATCAAGTGTATGAAGCCGACACGACGTTAAGCGGCGCGCTCCAATATGGCGACGAAAACGCCCGTCTGGGCGTTGCCTTTGCACATGCTCGCCTCGGAGCGCCTGCGCGTGATCTCGCCTGCGATGCAGCAGCATGCCTGGAAACGGGGGAAACCAGCGTAGAGGTTTCATACGCCCGACGAATTTCGGAACATCTGACGGTGCGGCCAAACGTGCAGTATATCGTCAACCCGGGATGGGACCCCAGCCTTTCGAACGCTCTATTGTTGGGCCTTCGGCTGGAGGCATCAATCGCTCACGAATAAGATCTACTTTTTTTGTTCGCTTACGACAAAAAAAGAACGCCGGCTGAGCGTTAACTCAGCCGGCGTTCACACTGTCTCATATGAATAAGACAGAGGGAGGGCATGCAGTAATCCTAGAAATCAAGCACCGCGCGGATATATACGAACCGGCCATTGACGCCGTATGGCGAAATATAAGCATATGGGAATATGCCGCGCGCATCCGAGCCAATAGCCCCGGCAAGAGTGCTTTCAACAGTGGTCGTCAGCTGTTCTTCCGGATAGTTATCGAAGAGATTGCTCGCCCCCACTGCAAGCGTCAGCTCATCACTCACATCATAAAACAGTTCGAGGTCAGTGACGATATCTGCTGCAAAATGCTGAACGATATCCACATTCGGCGACCCGTCGCGCGGCAGTAGCGTAACGCTATAGTCGCGTCCCGAGAGCAATGCAGCCACTTGTGTCGGCGATTGATTGCTGCGCCCCAGCTGTGAAACCTCGCCATAGCGCGTATTGGTCAGGCTAAAGCCCCAGCGATCGGTTCGCCAAAGGAGATTTAACGTCAATTTGTCGCTTGGCGTTGCATCCTGGAGACGAACCTGTGACGTCAGGTCGAAGAGTCCAGCGGTAATGCCAAGCGCAGCAAGCTCGTCAGGCGTTCCGGCAATGCGGTCAAACTCCGTACTCGTGAAGTTGCCTGCAAAAGTCGCCGTAAGCATGCCAGGGCCGACGTCTTGCGAATAACGAATGGTTACGTCCAGACCTTCTGTCGTTGTATCGACCGCATTGGTTTCATATGAAACGCCGCGAATTCCTCCAAATCCATTCATTTCGAGGAGCGTCGTCAACGCAGCGCTGGAAAACTGCGAAGACAGCACGATCCTATCTTCCAGCTTAATCCTGTAGTAATCGACAGACGCAGTAACGCCCGCCCAATCCAAAACTGCGCCAACCGACATGTTCTCGGCTTTTTCAGGCTCCAAAGGCGAAGCGCCAATCAGCGGCGCGAGCGGATCGTTCACAGAAACGATACGCGTTTGAACCGGAGAACCGGTCGCAAAACTCGTGTTGACCCGCTGAAAGAAAGATTGAGGCAGCGCCGGCGCACGGAATGCAGTGCCGAAGGAACCGCGAAGCGCCAGCTCATCGATGATTTCGAGCCGGCCGGCAATACGATAATCCGTCGTGCTGCCGAAGTCCGAAAAATCTTCATAACGAACAGCCGCAGATATCAGCACTCTGTCGAACCATTCCTTTTCCAATTCGCCATAGACAGCAAAACTATCGCGCGACTCATCAAGTTCCTCCGCCGGGCTCGTGCCGCCGGATGGCTGTGCGCCGGCAGGCGCGACGTTTCCGGCATTCGGGCCATCCAAAATTGGAACGCCGCCAAAGCCATAGGAGAGCGGATCGCCAGCCCGAATCTCAAAGTTTTCACGTCTATATTCGACGCCGAAAGCAAAGTTCAGCGGCGAGGTGTCGCCAAGCGGGATTTCGCGGCTGAAATCAAGATTGGTCGTCCACTGATAAAGCCTTGTGCCGCCGCGATCAAAAACGGTCGGGCTGTCAACGCCAAAGGAAACATTGTTGGAATTAGAATATCCGAGATCCGTGAGGCTTCCCCCATAAACGGTGGAGAGATCCCAATTGAAACCCAACAAATCCTCTCCGCGAACGCCAAATGCGCCGGAGAAGTTGCGCAAATCAACATCCTGGAAAGGAACAAACCCATCCGGATGGATCGCTCTTACCGTGTTATTCTGGCCTGCACGCCGGAAGAAGTTCGGGTTGCGGCCATCAAGATCGCTATATCCGCCGAATGCATAGGCGACCACATCAGGGGAAATCGGCAGCTCAGCATTCACAAAGAGGCTGTAATTCGTATATTCGGGCTGGCCAAATATCCAAACATCGCGATCAAACGTCGCTTCGCGCGGGTCTAGGACGCCGTTTGACGGCGTAAGCCCAACGCCCGATCCGAAGTTGTTTGAAATGGCCGTCGCGCCGCCATCGCCGAAATACTGCTGTCTTGTGTCAGGACGCGCGCGATCAGTTCTTTCCTGATTCTGAAACTGTCCTGTGAAACGAATGAACCCGCCATCATCGCCGATGGGAAAGCCATATCCGAGACCGACAAGCGTGGTCCATCCATCGCCTTCGGTCGTCAACCCGGATTTAGCGGTGGCGGTGCCGCCAAGTTCATCGCTAAGGATAATGTTAACGACGCCGGCAATAGCATCTGAGCCATATTGCGCCGATGCGCCGTCGCGCAGGACTTCGACCCTTTTAAGCGCCGTGCTCGGAATTGAGTTGAAATCATAAGCGATGTCGCCGCGACCGATCTGGTTGCCGGTGTTTAAATCGCTAGAAATATGACGTCGCTTGCCATTCACCAGGACCAGGACCTGACCAGGCGACAGCCCTCTCAACGTGGGCGAAGCCAGGAAGTCCGCGACGCCCGCGGTAACCGGACGGGCCGTATTAAAGCTCGGAACGACGACCTTCAACATGTTTTGAAGTTCTGTCGCCCCGCTATTCGTTAATTCATCCGCTGATAACGAATCGATCGGCGTTGGCGAGTCAGTCGCCAATCGTCCGCCGAAGCGAGAACCAGTAACAACGATTGTGTCCTCAGATGTGACGACACCGTCTTCACTGTCTTGCGCCTGCGCCACAAACGGCGTCGAGGCGATCGCCAGCGCAAGCGTGGAAATCGAGCACCGGGATAGCGCCTTTTTGCGAATAATCTCAATCATGATGGGACCCCTCAGTAAACGCATTTTTTTCCGTCATTCGATCATGCGAAATTGTGAAACTCATGGTGAGTTTACGATGACTGATCACCGGTAATGATCGAGCCTCTTGGCATAGAAAAACAATTGACGATGAGGCACTATTCTATAAGATAATCTTATACTCTTGGAGGCTGGCAATTGAACTTCAGACAGCTTGAGATCTTTCGCGCCGTCATGATCAGCGGGTCCGCCTCGCGCGCGTCGGAACTACTCAATATCACCCAGCCGGCGGTGAGCCGCGCGGTCGCCGATCTGGAATATCGCGTCGGTTTCAGCTTGTTTGACCGCGTGAAAGGACGCCTGATCCCGACTCCGGAAGGTCAGCTATTTTTTGAAGATGTAAATCGAAGCTTCACCGGTCTTGACAGTTTGCGGGCGTCGGCGGCGCGGATCCGCGATTTCGGGTCGGGCAGCATCCGCATTGCCAGCCTTGCAGCTTTGGGCTCAACGCTGGTCCCCCGCGCGATCCGGAGGTTTCGCGTCAATTACCCGCATATCGCGATAACGTTGCAAATTCTGAGCTCTTCCGGCGTCAGAAATCTCGTCGCCAGTAAACAGTTCGATATCGGCCTCGCCGCTGACGAAGTCGATTTATCCGGTGTTGATCATAGTGTTTTTGCGAACTTCAGGGCCGTATGCGCAATACCGCCGGATCATCCGTTGGCCGAGAAAAAGACCATCAGACCGAAAGACCTTCACAAGATGGCGTTTATAGCGCTCTCGCCGGAAGACCGCGCCCGCGCGCGGATGACGGAAGTTTTTGAAAAGGCCGACATACGCCCTTCCATTGTTGTTGAGACGCCAAACTCCGCCACGGTGTGTTCGCTTGCCCTGGAGCGCGTCGGCGTCGGACTGGTCAATCCGGCGGCGTCGGATGGTTACGAAGAGCGCGGCGTGATCTTCAGGCCGTTTGAACCGGCCGTGCATTTTAAAGCTTATATTCTCTTTAGGCCTGATACCCAACGAGCGAAGCTCGCACGAGAATTCACCAACGCGCTCAAAGATGCGTTACGCGCAGGGCCGGGAAAATAAGCGCGCTTTATCGCTTCGCCGGGGAATAACGTCTTAGCTGCGTAAAGCCGAACCAGATGACCGCGGCGGCGAATAAAAACAATGCGACCACATTCCCGAAAATCCTGCCGGCCACAACGCCGTCGGATTCTGGTTCATATGTAAATCTGGGAATATTGACCACTTCGGCCCTGGAGAGCTTTCTGTTTTCCATGACAGGCTGGAAAAAGTAGTTTCGCCACTCTTCGTGATACTGAGCCACCTGCTCGTTAAAATCATTAAAATTTGCAGCGCTGTGATTAGCAAGTTCGCTTATTGCGATTTGGGTAATTGCTGCGGGGCTTAAATATTTCAGGTTTTCCGCAAAATTTTGTTGCTGTTTCTTTCGTGATTCAAATTTTTCAAAGATCGGAGACGCGATCGCCTCGGCCTGCTTTTCCAATGGCAGCACTTTCAGATAAAAATCGTTCACGCTCGCCTCAAGCGCCGCTTCTTCGCTTTTGCGCAGCAAGTCCGCCCTGTAGGCTCGTTCAAAACCGCTTTCTTTGGCCGCCTGCTCATCGCCGAGACGCATCGCCTGGACCATCTCGATCCGGGAGGGGAGCGGATAAAAGGATTTCGCTGCGAGATTCAGGACGGCAGGCGCAATCAGCACCAAGAAAATCCAGCTTGCCATCATAACTAGCGCGTTCGTCGCCGACTTCTGTCCCATGGCGTTTACGGCTGTCGCAACGCCGAACCAAAATAACCCGTAAAGCACGAGAATTACGGCAAGCGCGCCAACCCGCCACAAGCTTGAAGGCGCCAACATATCAGGATTACTGATTAGAAGACCGATAATCGAGATGCCCACGGCCAGCCCGATGACAAGACCGCCCCGCAAGAGAATTTTCGCCAAGACAAATTTGTGGACGGGTACTGGCTGAGACAAGAGGAGAACTTGTGTTCCGCTTTCTCGCTCCGCCGACAGCATATTGTAACTGAGCGCGATGATGAGCAGTGGAAAGAGATAAATAAGCACAAAACTTAAATCAAACGCGCCAGCGGCGAGATTTTCCGGATTTTCAATTTCATCGACATTCTGTTGCTTAAACATCGGCCGCCATTGCACCTTCAGATATGAAGGCGCGACATCGCTCTGTCCTATGGCGATGGCTGCAGTCGGCAGCGGCGGTTTCGTCGCGAATTCGTAACCTTTATAGCGCGCCAATGGCCCCGCTACGCGCGGATCTTCTGAAAAGCTATGCTCTTCACCGGCGATAATTTTGTCAATTTTGTCGAGCTTCTTTTCAAAGCCTTCATTGGCCAGGGCCTTGGCTTCGGCAACATTTTCCTGAAGAAATGATTTCCATGCCGTACCATTGGCGACGCCATAGGCCAAGAAGACGGCGTAAATAGGCAGTGCGATATAGGTCGCCCATTCGCGTGCGAGGAGCGTCCACTCATTGGTCATTATTTTTGCGATCATCTTCCGCCGCCTCTTAAGTGTAATAACCGATAATCTTGCTCGACTGGATTACATTACAATTGGGAATCCACACGCTTTGCGGACATGTAAAGAAGCCCAAAACCGCCTGTCAGCCACAGGAATAGAACAAAAATTGAGAACATATTCCGCCCAAGGATTGTCTGTATGCCCGGTGGATCAAAATCAAATGGGGGCACCTTCTCCCAAAGAGATTTGTTAGCCCGATAACCCCATTCCGCCGAATATTGCGTCATGCCGGTTGCATTTTGCTTGATGTCTTCATTTAAGATCGTGACCATGTTCCGACGGTAGGATTCACCGGCTTTGGAGAAGTCATTCGCATAGTGCACATCGGTTCCGGAAAGCGCGCTTGAAAGCGTTTTCACAGCGACAAAGGGAGAGAACAGCCCGAAAAACTGACGCACGCGATTTTGCTTTTCGAATGTTCTCCTTATCCCGCCAAAAGTTTCATCAAAAACTTTAAAGCCAAGTTCCTCATCCGCCTGAAAAGCAAGACCGACAAAGCTGAAAGGAAGATCGTCGACATCATCGACGCCATATTCCTCAAGCACCTTCTTTTTAAAGGCAATGTGGTTGGGATGATTGGGCTCATGGGCGCGCGGGCCGGCCTCTCTACCCTTCTGAATTGTGTCGGCCAGTTCAAACGCCGACGGGGTATCGTACATCAGCTTGCTGACATCCGCACTCATGCGCGGAATAAGCAATCCGGCCACAATCCAGAAGCCGATCAGCGCCGTCAACGCCGCCGCCGAAGAGCGGGCGCGGATGGAGACAGACAAGGCGAGCGCCGCCAAACTAGCGAAGAAGACGAGGTAAACAAGGACAATGACAGCCAACTTAGCGGGAAAATCGACCATGGTGTGAGGGTCGCCATCGCCTTGTATAAAAAGCGCCGCCAAAACCGCGCTAACGAAGATACAGGGTATCAGCACCACGCCCAGAGCAAGCCCGGCCCCCGCGGCCTTGCCCCATACGAGTTTCATTTTCGGCACGCCCATGCTCATCAATTGGCGCAGCGTGCCGTCTTCGCGCTCGCCTGCGATCATCCCGAAACATAGGAGAAAAATGAGCAGTGGCGTCAGCAGCTGCAGCACCATGGCGCCGGATAAGTCCCCGAACCTCTGTAGCGCCGTCGCGTCAGTCGCGGGTTTGTAACTCGCCTGGTTTTCCCGATGCGCTTCAAGATATTGAAGCGTGCCGGTATAATCATTGAAGCCGGGATCAAAGAACGCCAGCGGCGTTGCCGGTTTGAAAGCGTAGACGCCGTAATGCCCGGCGGAATGCGGCCCTTTGTCCCCCTGATTTAGCCACAGTTCGCGATCTTCCTGCTCGGCGACCTGGCGCAGGGCGCGATCTTCGGAATAGCGCTGCGCACCGACCCCGATAGCCGTAATAAAAAGGACGAATACAACAACCCCGGTCCAGACAAAACGACCGTCTCTAATGGTTTCCAGTAGTTCTTTTTGAGCGATCCGCCAAATCATTGTCGCCCCCGCTCAGTCGTGCATATGTTCAAGATAGAGGCGCTCCAGGTCGGCGTGCCCGATATCTTCTGTAAAGAGATCATCGACAAGCTCGCCATGGCGCATAATGCCAACGCGGGTGCCGGTCTCTTTGGCTCGGAACAGGTCGTGCGTCGCCATCAGGATTGAAACGCCTTCCTGGCTTAGTTTTAAAAGCAACTCCGAAAATTCGTTTGAGGCCTTAGGGTCGAGGCCCGATGTCGGCTCGTCCAAAAGGAGAACCTTTGCCTGTTTTGCGAGGGCAATTGCGATCCCGACTTTCTGCCTCATGCCCTTTGAGTACCCGCCAACGCGGCGATCAGGAGCATCTTTGGGCAATCCTGCTTCATTCAGAAAGGAGCGAAGGTCAGCGTCCGTGTAGTGATCATGCCCAGCAAGGCCGCTGAAATACCGCAGATTTTCAAGCCCAGTGAGGTTGCGATAAAGCATGACGATTTCAGGAATATAGGCGAGAAACTTTTTTGTTTCCGTTGAATGCTCCTGGACGTCAAACCCGTTGATAAAAGCCTGACCTGAAGTCGGTTTGATGAAATCCAAAAACAGGTTGATGGTTGTGCTTTTTCCAGCGCCGTTTGCGCCGAGAAGACAGTAAATTTCACCGGGCGCGATCTGAAGATCCAATCCTTTCAACGCCAAATGACCGTCGTAGTCTTTGCGTAGCGAAACGGCCTTGATCAAAGCCTCCTTGGTCGCTGCCGCCGTTCGCCCCGCACCCTTTTCATCAGGCCGCGGTTGGCGAATATTCGAAATTGTCTGGTATTCGGTCATAGTGCACCCCGGTTTGGCCTGTTATTGAAAAACAACGCGTTGAACTGGGTTATGTCGGCAAACAAACGCCGCGATTTTCGCCAGTCTTTGCTACCAAATCTACAATTACAATATCAATATATGCACTAGTCTATGCGTAAATATTATGGGTGTTTACGATTGCGCCTGCGCACTTTTCAGGCGAAACCCCGACCACGCCTGATGCAGGACAGCCGAGCCAGCCCATAACAAACAGGCATAGATTTGTGTGATCAACTCAATTGTCTTTAAACGCCGCCCCGGACATGCTCACCTAAATTCAACAAAAATGATATGCCAAAATCCAATCAGAGGTTTAAAATGAAAGATCTCTCACGGGTCGTCCATCGACCCAGCGTATCACATGAGGGCTTCTCCAGTCTCGCCGTGCCGACGTACCGGGCGTCCACCATTGTTTTTGAAAATGCGGAAGAATACGCGAACCGCAAAACCAGGGGCCCGGACGGATACACTTACGGCTTACACGGAACGCCTACGACCAAAACCCTGGAAGCGCAGCTTACCGCCCTTGAAGGCGGCGAACGGACAGTCATTGTACCCTCGGGACAGGCCGGGATCACAATCGTCTTTCTCACGGTGCTGCGCCCTGGAGACAAGGTTCTTATTCCAGATACGGCGTACCCGCCGGTCAAAGGTTTTTGCGTAAACTACCTCGAGCCGCGCGGCATACATCACGAAGTCTATGATCCGATGATCGGCGGTGAAATCGATGCGTTGATCGACGAAACCGTTAAACTCGTCTGGATGGAATCGCCCGGCTCCACGACAATGGAGTTTCAAGACATTCCCGCCATCGTTGCCGCCGCGAAAGCCAAAGGCGTTCTGACCGGCTGCGACAACACGTGGGCGACGCCGCTTCTTTTCAAACCGATTGCGCATGGCGTTGATTTTTCCATGGAGGCGTTGACCAAATATGTGGGCGGCCATTCCGACATTCTTCTCGGCTCCATCACCGTCAACGAGGTGAAACACCATCGCGCGCTGAAAGATACGACGCGGATGATTGGAATCGGCGTCTCGCCTGACGAATGTGCGCTCGCACTACGCGGCATCGAAACCATGGGCGTGCGGATAAAGCATATGGGCGAGGTTTCCACCGATTTCGCCCGGCGCATCAGAGAGTTCCCCGGCGTCAGAAAAGTGCTCCATCCAACGCTTCCGGACTGTCCGGGTCATGAATACTGGGAGCGCGATTTCGCCGGCGCAAACGGCGTGTTCACCGTTGTCGCCGACCCCATCGACGAACATGTATTGGGCGACGCGCTTTCATCCATGAAGATTTTTTCGATTGGAGCGTCCTGGGGCGGCACGCATAGCCTGATCGTTCCGATGTCCATTAGCCGAGAGTGTTCGGCCACGCCGGGCGGCGAGGACGGCGTATTGTTGCGTATCAGCGTCGGCCTCGAAGACAAGGATGAGCTCTGGGAAGACCTCGACACGCTCTTTAAAACCCTGGCGGCCAAGCGAGGCGCTGGTTTGGCCGCGGCGCAGTAACATCGCTTTGGACCAGCTATGAAACGCAACATTTTTCATATTTCGAATTTCAGGGGCCTTGCGCTTGGCGCGGCTGCTGTTTTCATGAGCGCCTGCAGCGGCGCCGACCGCGACGAACCCGAAACGACGGCGGCGCCCGCCGCAGACAGGGGATCTACACTCGCCGCAGTACAACAGCGCGGTCATATTCGCTGTGGCGCAAGTCAAGGCACTGTCGGTTTCGGCTCGCCCGACGTCAACGGCTATTGGCGCGGGATCGATGTCGATACATGCCGCGCCGTCGCCGCCGCTGTTCTCGGCGACCGCGACAAAGCGCGTTTCATCCCGCTGACAGGCCAGCAGCGTCTCACCGCTTTACAAACCGGTGAAATCGACCTGCTGCCGCGAACGACCACCTGGACGCTCTTGCGCGACGCCAACGGCGTCAATTTTACGACGCCGAATTTTTACGACTATACCGGTTTCATGCTGCGCAGGGACAAAAACGTCACCGAGCTGAAGGACATGAAAGGCGCGTCCATCTGCATACAGACCGGGTCAATGCCGGAAGTCATTTTCGCCGATATCTCGCACAAATATGAACTTGAAATGCGGCCTGTGATTTTCGACAGCGTCCAGGCGACGCGGCAGGCGTTCTTTTCCGGGCGTTGCGATGCGCTGATCACCGACGCATCGGCGCTGGCTTCCGTACGCGCGACGCTGGCGAAGAACCCCGACGATTTCATCATCATTCCCGCTAACGAAGAGATAACCCCCCTCACCCCGGCGGTTCGTCACGGCGACGACCAGTGGTTCGATATTGTGCGCTTCTCGATCTTCGCCATGCTGATGGGCGAACAGCTTGGAATCTCGCAGGAAAATGTCGACGAGATGCTCAAGTCAAAAGATCCGACCGTCCAGCGGTTCCTCGGACAGGAGGCGGGCAACGGAAAAGCGCTCGGCCTCAATGAAGACTGGGCCTACAATATCATCAAACAAGTCGGCAATTACAGTGAAGTCTATGACCGCAATGTCGGCGTGGACAGTCCGCTGCAAATTGAACGCGGCCTAAACCGCTTGTATCGCGACGGCGGGCTCATGACGCCAGCGCCGTTTTATTGATATGACCAATGACGCGCCGCCCAAGCCGGTAAAGCCGCCAGTGAATTGGCGACTGCTCGGCCTGCAACTCGCCGTTGTGGCGACCGTCCTGCTGATATTCGGCTGGATGCTGCACAATATGTTCAGCAATCTTGCAAAACGCGGGATCATGGTCGGGTTCGATTATCTGGAACGAACCGCGCGTTTTCCAATCGCCGAGAGCGT
The DNA here is from genome assembly GCA_028284345.1 of Hyphococcus sp. Taxonomy (GTDB): domain Bacteria; phylum Pseudomonadota; class Alphaproteobacteria; order Caulobacterales; family Parvularculaceae; genus Hyphococcus. The sequence goes on from JANQRY010000010.1 coordinate 498,159, forward strand.
GCTCGATTATACGCCCGCGGACAGCTTTGCCTGGGCGATCACCGTCGGCGTTGCAAACACGCTGTTTATTTCGTTGATTGTGATTGTGCTATCGACGGTGCTCGGCGTGTTGCTAGGGCTGGCGCGCCGCTCCACCCACCCCCTCGCTTATGGCCTTGCCTCGGCCTTCACCGACGCCATTCGCAACACCCCGCTCGTGGTCCAGCTTTTGTTCTGGTACGGCTTTATCACCTACGGGCTGCCGGCCTCGGCGGAAGCTTTCAATCCGGCTCCCGGGGTGTTTTTCACCGATCGCGGCCTTTATTTTCCCTCGCTCCGCATTGACGGGGCCGCCTGGATCTTCTGGCTGACCATCATTATGGGCGGCGCGTTTTTTGTCTACGCCCAAAGACGCGCAGCGCGGGAAACACGCAAAACCGGCTTGAAAAGCGGGCGCCGAAACCTCCTCATTGTACCGGCGACAATCGTCGCGGCGTTAATCGTCTGGGCGGTTTTCGGCCTTACGCTCGATGTCTCAACGCCGGTGCTTGGGCGCTTCAATTTCGGCGGCGGACTTTTACTGTCGCCTGAGTTCGTCGCGATCATTCTTGGCCTGGTGCTCTATACGACGGCGTTTATCGGCGAGATTGTTCGTTCCGGCATCGGCGCTGTCGCCAAGGGCCAATGGGAAGCGGGCCGCGCAATCGGCCTTAGCGAGCGTCAGAATTTGCGGTTCGTGATTGCGCCGCAGGCCTTACGAATTATCGTTCCGCCGCTCACCAGCCAGTACATCAACATTTTGAAAAACTCCACGCTGGGGCTCGTTGTCGGCTATCCCGAACTCAACTTCGTGATCGCAACGACGATCAATCAGACAGGCCAGGCCATCGAAGGCGTCTTCATTCTCATGGTTGTCTTTCTTTCCATCAGCATCGCGGCGTCTTTGCTGATGAACTGGTACAATAGCCGGATCGCGCTGACGACACGATGACCGATATTACGTTCCACCGTACTACGCCTGAACTTGCCCGGCCTGCGCCGCCGCGGGAAAAGAAGTCTATGCGCGAGATCTTCTTCAGCGATCTCGCCAGCGCAATGACGACGCTCATTCTCGCTGTGGTTATCCTGACTGCGGTTCCGCAAATCCTGAGCTGGGCGATCTTCGACAGCGTCTGGACCGGCGACCCGGCCGCTTGCGTCGACGCCGGCGCTTGCTGGTCGTTTTTGGGCGAAAAACATCCGTTCATTCTTTTCGGCATTTACCCGCCTGATGAACGCTGGCGCCCGCTTGTCGTCATCTTACTCCTCATCGCGCTCGCCTTGTGGACATTGCCGACGGCCCACTGGACGAGGCGGACTCTATATCTGTGGATCGCCGGCGTTTTCACCGCGCTGCTTTTAATGCGCGGCGGCGTGTTCGGCCTTCAGCATGTGCCGACCGCGGATTGGGGCGGACTGCCGGTGACGCTTCTGCTGACCGTTCTCTCCCTCGCCATCAGTTTTCCTTTCGCAATCGTTCTCGCCCTTGGGCGCCAGTCGAAGCTGAGGATTTTCAGCTGGGCGTCTATCGGCTTTATTGAAATCGTCCGCGGCCTGCCGTTGCTCAGCCTGCTCTTTATTACGTCGATCATGCTGCCGCTGATGCTGCCGGAAGGAATTACAATCGACAATTTATTGCGGGCCCTGGCGGCGCTCACCATTTACGCAGCGGCCTTTCTTGCAGAGGTCATCCGCGGGGGGCTGCAAGGGGTCAACACCGGCCAGGCCGAAGCGGCGCGCGCGCTTGGCATGCGTTGGGTTCAGACAACCCGTCTGATCGTCCTGCCGCAGGCAATCCGAAAAGTGATCCCGCCGCTTACAAACACTGTTGTCGTTGTCGTCAAAAATACAAGTCTCGTGCTTGTCATCGGGTTGTTCGATCTTTTGAGCGCCGGTCGCGCGGCGCTGTCCGACCCGGACTGGCCGGCGCCTTATGCGGAAACCTATCTCTTTATCGCCGTCATCTATTTTGCGATCTGCTTCGGCATTTCACGATATTCGTTGTGGCTTGAAAAGAAGTTCGAACAGGGAGTTCAATGATGTCGCAAACCTCCAATGCGCCCATCATAAGAATGAACAGCGTCCATAAGTGGTTTGATGAATATCACGCGCTGCGGAACATTGACCTCAATGTTCGTGAAGGAGAAAAGCTCGTTATTTGCGGCCCTTCCGGGTCGGGCAAATCAACGCTAATCCGCTGCATCAACGCGCTTGAAAACCATGATGAAGGCGACATAACCGTCAACGGCAACACGCTAACGCGAGATTTGAAAAGCATAAACGACATTCGCCGCGACATCGGCATGGTGTTTCAGAGTTTCAATCTGTTCCCGCACCTGACCGTGCTCGAAAACTGCACGCTGGCGCCGGTGCAAGTCAAAAAAACGCCTCTCGGCAAGGCCGCCGAAACGGCGCGACATTATCTGGAGCGGGTGAAAATCCCTGAACAGGCGGACAAGTTTCCGGGCCAGCTCTCCGGTGGCCAGCAGCAACGTGTCGCCATCGCCCGCGCTTTATGCATGGAGCCGAAAATCATGCTGTTCGATGAACCAACATCGGCGCTGGACACGGAAATGGTGAAGGAGGTGCTCGACATCATGGTCAGCCTCGCCGGGGAAGGCATGACGATGCTCTGCGTTACGCACGAAATGGGTTTCGCCCGCAAAGTGGCCGACCGCGTCATTTTCATGGATGAAGGCCAGATTATCGAAATCAACGACCCGACATCGTTCTTCGACAATCCGCAACATGAGCGCACGCGCGCTTTCTTAAGTCAGATCATGCACTAATACGGAGTATTTTTCTTGGCCCAAGCAAATAAACGTCTCGCAGATCTCGGTCTGGAAATTCCGTCGTTACCGCCAGTCGTCGCTAATTACGCTCCCTTTGTGGTGGATCGCGACGTCGTCTACATATCCGGCCAGCTTTCGGTCGACGCAAATGGCGGCGTCAAAGGCGCCGTCGGCGTCGATGTAGATGTCGAGATGGCGGAATATGCTGCAAAGCTATGCGGCCTTAATCTGTTGGCTCAATTTCAAGACGCCTGTGACGGCGATCTCGACCGGGTCGAACAAATCATCAAGCTCAATGGTTTCGTTCAGTCGGGCCCCGACTTTTCAGATATTCCGAAAGTCATCAATGGCTGCTCAGACTTAATGGTCGACGTTTTCGGCGATAAAGGAAAACATGCGCGCGCTGCCGTCGGCGTTTATCGACTGCCTCTTGGGTTTTCCGTCGAGGTCGACGCAACAATCCGTATAAAGCAGTAAATAACGAAAATATTATGCGGCGCATCGTCGTCCAAATTCATCTCTGGCTTGGCCTGACGATCGGCCTGTTGTGGGCTTTTTTGGGGCTTACCGGCTCAATACTCGTATTTCATCGCGATCTGGATCGATTGGCGACGCCGCCGCCGACGCCCGGCCCTATAGCGTCTCTCGATCTGATTATTGAGAACGCGAGCGCCGCGGCGAATGGCGCTTCTATCATCAAGGTCGCGACATCAGATGAAAGACGAGACACAATTTACGCGTACTATGTGAATCCTGACGATCCTGTCTTTGCCGGCGGCCAAAAACAGTACGCCGTCACCTTGGACGCCGCCACAGCCCGGCCGGTAGCAAACCGCAATCTTTATCCGTATACGCCCTTCAACAGCTCCGTGACGCGATGGCTGCTGGTCACCCACTATTCCCTTTTAAGCGGCCAGAACGGAAGGACGATCATCGGCGCGACGGGACTTTTTCTCTTAAGCGCACTAGTCGCCGGCTTGTGGCTCGGATGGCCGAAAAGGGGCGCATGGAAACTCGCTTTTTCGTTTGAAAAATGGAGAAAGCCGCAACAGCAACTCTACGGCTGGCATCGCGCGGTCGGTCTTGTCGCATGTTCTGTATTGATCATCTCCGCAACCAGCGGCGCTTACATGAATTTCAAAGGCCCGATAAAATCATTTCTCTCCAAAACTGTTCCCTTTCATTCTGAATACAAACCCAAACCCGTAGAGACATTGCCGGCGGATATGATCTCTGCGCAGCAAGCCGTCGACATCGCGAAACAACACTTCCCAAGCTCAACATGGGTGCGTGTTTTTTTGCCGGTTCCCAATGCGCCGGTATACACAGTGCGCGTGCGGATGCCGGGAGAAGGACGCGCATGGCTGGGCGCGAGCCGTGTTAAAATCGATCCCGTTGCCGGATCAATCCTCGAAGTCTACGATTCAACTTCCGCCCCGGCCGCCAACAGGCTTTCAGATGCAATGTTCGCGCTTCATAATGGCGACTTTTTTCGTCTGCCTGGACGATTGTTGATGTTTTTGGCGGGGTTGACGCTTCCCGCTCTATACATAACCGGTCTTATGGCGTGGCTGGGCAAACGCCGGCGAAAAGCCGCTCGCCGGCATAACGATCACCGTAATGGCAGGCCGGCCGCTTTCAGCCGCACAAGGCTATGGCGGTTTAAACGCTAAGCAATTCCCTTCAAGGCGCGAGACGAGACTTGCAGTCGCGCCAGATCGATCAAAGCTCAGCCGAGCTTATCAATTGCCGACATTGATTTTCTCCGCCCCGGCAGTGCGATCAAAAACCTCAACGGCCGCACACTTGATGACACGGGCCAAATGCTTCAATCCGAACGTCGTCTACTGAAACCGACAACGGTGAAAAGAGGTTCGCGACTTGCTGCTCGTCAAGGGTGATTTCCTTGGCCTGCATGCATTCCTTGCAAATCAGAAAAGCCCGCGCCTGGGCGGAACGGCCAGGGCGAATAGCGATAAATGCGTTGAGACTTTCAATCTTCCTGACGCGCCCCTTGGCGATCAAAGCGTCGAGCGCTCTATAAATCGTCATGGGCGCCCGCAAACCATGCTCTTGAAGCTTGTCCAGCAAGTTATAGGCTTTTTGCGGCGTTTTTGACTGGCAAAGCGCGTCATAAACAATGCGCTCATTGTGCGTGAGTTCGGCAAGTTTCTCGTCAGCAGCGGCCGCTCGACGCGCGCCGTCGCGCACGCCCCGAATTGGGGCGTCAACTTGAATTCCCATTTCTCTCTCCTATTGGTCGCGCTCAAAGAGCGCGTTTTTCGTCCCTACGAAGAAACGGAGAGAGGCGGGCCGCGCGCAGGATTAGGTTTGGCGTTGTCCGACACCAGGACCGACGCGTGATCAGGCAGCCGCGTTTCGAACCAAACTTCGTTTGGCGAAATGTCCGCTGGCGCTTCCGGCGACGCCTTAGCGGCGGAGGCGATTGTGCATACGCTGCACTCTTCATCGCCATGTTCGGACTCGTGGTCCTCATGGTCGTGCGCGGCGACATATATCGTGCTGGCGGCCATAAAAATAGCCGCGACAAAGCACGCGGAGGCATGGATGGACCGAAATCTCAATGATTTCAAACCCGCGCCCACAATGGCTCGCCAAAGGACCATTTGCGGATGTTATCATATCCGCAACACAACCGTCATCCAAAATCAACGTCTTGGGGGCTCAGGACCGCGAGCGGCGCATAGTGACGCCGCCAGCGCCACAGGTGGCTGCTTTGCAACAATGACCGCGCCTGCCGCGGTCAATCGACGGTTAACCGCCAATAGTCCCGCCGCTCGCTTTTCGAATAGCGACAACGCTTGGACGCGGCGGCGTATTCTCCTTGAAGTCCGGCCAGCGGGTCGTCGGCCCCTCAAAGCTTGCATCGTCGCCGTCCCCCGGGTGCTGGACCGCCAAAAACAGCGTTTCACCGTCCGGCGTGAATCGCGGCCCGCAAACTTCCGCGCCATTCGGCGCGCGAAAGAAAGCGCGGCCGGTCCCGCGTGCTTCGCCATCGGTCGAAAGCGCCCAAAGGCCGTCATTGGCCCCCGTCGCCTCATTGCCGTCCGTCGCAACCCACAAGCGGCCTTGCGGATCGATGGCGCAATTATCCGGCGAACCGAACCATCCGTTGTCACTGGTCGCCGGGTTCCACAGCGCGCCCGCTTGACTATCGGCAGGATCGCCGCAGCGCACCAGGATTTCCCATCGCGACTGCGTGGATGCAAAATCGCCGTTCGGTTCGATGATTTCGATGATGTGTCCAAAAGCGTTGTTTGCGCGAGGGTTTGCCGCATCAATCTGCTCCGGCGTGCGACGGGTATTGTTTGTCAGCATCAAATAGACGCGCCCCGTTGCGGGATCCGGCTCTACGTCTTCCGGGCGATCCATCGGCGTTGCGCCCAAAAGATCCGCGGCGCGCCGCGTTTCGATTAACACGTCCGCTTGCGCATTAAATCCGTTCGCCGGCGTCAGCGGCCCTTCGCCAAAGATCAACGGCAGCCACTCGAGCCCGCCGTCTGCATCAAATCTCGCGACGTATAGCGTTCCTTCATCGAGAAGATCGAAATTCGCCGCCCGATCTTCCGGGTCGAAGGCGCGCGCTGTGATGAACTTGTAGACGTAATCGAACCGTTGATCATCACCCATATAGAACACCACGCGGCCATCGGGCGCGACAACGCTTTCCGCGCCTTCATGCTTGAAGCGCCCCATCGCCGTCCGTTTTTTGGGCGTCGAATTCGGGTCGAGAATATCCACCTCGACCATCCAGCCAAAGCGATTGGGTTCGTTAGGCGTTTTCGAAACATCGAAGCGATCGAAATAGCGACCCCATTGATACCAGCCGCCGGGAACGCCATAGCGCTCATGATTTGCCGTTTCGGGATGGCCTGGCTCCAGTGCGCCAAGGAAATTGCCATTGAAATTTTCCTCGGCCAGTAAATAGGTGCCCCAGGGCGTAACACCCCCGGCGCAATTATTCACTGTACCGATGACTTCGCGTCCGGTCGGATCATCTTTGGTTTTCAGTCGATCGGAACCCGCCGCAGGGCCCGTGATTTCAATTGGCGTGGAGCCCGCCGTAATGCGGCGGTTGTATTGAGAAGCCAGCACCGGCCGCCAGACGCCTGCGCGGTCCTGCTCAATCTCAATGATCGTACCGCCATGGGCGGCCATCTCCACTTCGCATTCCTCCTGCGAAAGCATTCGCCCATCGGTCAATCCCGGGAACATGAGTCGCGTCGAGGTATATTCGTGATTGACACACAGAAGACCATGTTGACCTTCGGCGCCGTCTGAACGGAGAGGATAAAAACCAATGAAGTCGTTATTGTAACCGAACTGACGCTCCTGCGCCGCCGCCGTTTGCCGGTATGGGTCGAAGGTCGGCGCATCAGGGAAAACCGCGTCGCCCCATCGCAATACAAGGTCTGTCAGATACCCATCCGGTGCATGGTGGTCGCCATCGCCGCCGCGGGCTATTTCCGCAAACGCAAATTCGCGCGGCGCTTTCGCCAGCCTTGAGTGTTGAGGGCCAGTCGCGCACCCTAAACTCGTTGTCGCAGCCGCGGCGCCTGCGCCGGCAAGAAAACCGCGCCGCGATAGTCGCGCTTCGATGATGTCGCTGATCGCTTTCGCGCCGGCCGCAATACGTGGATTTGAAGTCTGATTTTCGCTCTCGTCCATGCTACAACTTCCCTTTCGAAACCCGCTCGCGTAGTGCGAAGATAGTTACAATGTGCGACAACTTTGTGATACAATCACAACATAGCACATGTTAGGGATTTACGGGGCGGATTTGTGGAGTCATCAAGTTGCGCCGTGAGCAGTGAAGAAACGCCCTCTGTCTGCGTAGATATCCAAAATCTTGAATATTCGTGGCCGAATGGCGCCCATGCGCTGTCGGTCCGTCGCTTTTCCATTCAACGCAGCGAAAGACTGTTTCTCCAAGGCCCAAGCGGCAGCGGCAAGTCGACGCTTCTTGGCGTTATCGCCGGCGTCTTCGCGCCCTCCGCCGGCGAAGCCATGGTTCTGAACCAGCCCTTTCACAAAATGACCGCGGCAGCGCGCGATCGCACACGGGCGGACGCCATGGGCGTCATTTTTCAGCAATTCAATCTGGTGCCCTACCTCACGCTCGTCGAGAATGTGCTTCTGCCCTGTCGTTTCTCACGTTCGCGCGCCGAAAGGGTCGGCGCGACGGAGGCGCAGCGGGCAGACAAAGCGCGAGAATTGCTGGAACGTCTCGGCCTTCAAGAAGAAGCGCGAGCAAATCGTCCGGCGTCTGAACTTTCGGTCGGCCAGCAACAGCGGGTCGCCGCAGCCCGCGCGCTCATCGGATCGCCATCGCTCGTGATTGCAGACGAGCCGACGTCAGCGCTCGACGCGAAAACGCGCAACACGTTCATCGATACGTTGCTTTCCGAAGCAAAAGACGCAGCGGTCCTCTTCGTCAGTCACGATGCTTCGCTCTCCAGTTATTTTGACCGACTTACGGCCATGGAGAACATTAACTTCACTCAAGATGAGCGCACAGTTCCCCTACGGGAAAGCACGCCAGCCCAGGCGGAGGCGTAAATGAATCTGGCTTTGCTCGCATGGAAAAGCGCTAAGGCCCGCGCCGCGACAACCCTCCTGACGGTCCTTTCGATCGCGATTTCCACGGCGCTTCTTCTCGGCGTTGAAAAAATCAGGGATGGCGCGCGTTCAAGCTTCGAGCAAACGGTGTCCGGCACCGACCTCATCGTCGGCGCGCGATCAGGACCCATAAATCTGCTTTTGTATTCGGTCTTCAGAATTGGCGATCCGACGGCGAATGTGTCCTGGCGGTCTTATGAAGCCTTCGCCGCGAGGCCGGATGTCGCCTGGACCGTGCCGCTGTCGCTCGGCGACTCGCATAGCGGCTTCCGCGTGCTTGGGACGACGACAGACTATTTTGACCACTATCGATACGGCGAAAAACGCGAGCTGTCTTTGGCGGAAGGCGACGCGTTCTCCGATGTCTTCGACGCCGTTCTCGGCGCCGAGGTCGCGCGCGAGCTCGGCTACGAACTTGGCGCTGAGTTCGATATATCGCACGGACTGAAGAGCGCGGGCTTTGCGGACCATAAGGACCGCCCGTTCAAAGTTGTCGGGATTTTGGCCCGTACGGGTACGCCGGTCGACCGAACCATCCATGTTAGCCTGGAAGGCATCGAGGCCGTCCATATCGGCTGGGACAACGGCGCGCCGCCTATCGGGCGCGCCGCGCAGTTAGCGATGAATGACCTCGACAAGAGTGAGCTCCAGCCCGAGTCAATCACCGCTTTTCTTGTGGGCCTGAAAAGCAAGAGCGCTGTCCTGCGCTATCAACGCGACGTAAACACGTTTCGAGCGGAAGCGTTGTCCGCCGTGATTCCGGGCGTCGCGCTTTCTCAACTATGGCGCGTCGTCGGCGCCGCCGAGCAAGCGCTGCGCGGCGTCGCCGTTTTTGTCATCGCGGCGGGACTTACAGGGCTCCTTACGACAATCCTGACCAGCCTCAACGAGCGCAGGCGCGAAATCGCTGTTCTTCGCTCCGTCGGCGCCAAGAGCCGCGACGTCTTTTTCCTGCTTGTCTGCGAGGCGACGATCGTCGCGGCGATCGGCGCGTTGCTTGGCGCTGCGGCAATCAATCTCGGTCTTGTTCTTTTCTCGCAGCAGATCGAAACGGCCGCTGGCTTTCCGCTCGGCGGATTTGGTTTGTCGCCATATGATCTTTATATTGCGATCGGCGTCATCTTCATCGGGTTCGTACTTGGATTTCTGCCGGGATGGCTCGCCTATCGCCGATCGCTAAGCGACGGACTAACGGTCCGGATATGAGGTCATTGATGAAACACATCTTTCTTGTGCTCGCCCTCATCTTTTCGACTCCAGCCTTTGCTGACGAACCTAAAACGATTTACTGGGAGGAACTTCTCCCCGAAGGCGAGCTGGAACGCCTTGAAGAACTTTATGCGTCGCAGGGCGTAATGGCTTTCGGACATTCGGGTTATGACGACCCAACGATGAGCGCCGCGCCGGTTCAGATCGGCACCTTCAATGTTGTAAACGAATTGGACGGGAAGCTGGTCCGCATTCCTGGCTTTGTTTTGCCGTTCGAATATTCCGCGTCAGGCAAAATTTCCGAATTCCTCCTCGTGCCGTATTTCGGGGCGTGCATCCACGTCCCGCCGCCGCCTCCTAACCAGTTGGTTTACGTCACGGCGGAAGAACCGAAAGACCTCGGACAACAATGGAACGCCATTTGGGCGATCGGCGTTCTGCGCACGCAAAAACACCTCAACAACTTAGGCGATGCGGCCTACACGCTCGAGATCCAGCGATGGGAGGACTATGATGGTTAATTTCCGCAGCATCATTATCTTGCTTTCTACGGCGACTGCGCTCGCGGTCGGGGCCGCCCGCGCAGAAGAGCCGCACGACCACCACGCGCATGAGCACCACACACACGAAGCCCATGTGCATGGCGCCTGGGAATTGTTTGCTGCGCTCGATGACAAGCAATTGTCGGTGACGGTGAAAGGTCCGCTCATCGACGTTCTTGGCTTTGAACGTCGCCCCGCCGATGAAAAAGAATACGCCGCCATCGAGGAGCTTAAAGCTCGTTTAGACCAGCCAGAATTACTTTTTGCCCTCGGCGGCGGCCCAGACTGCGCATTGTCAGAGCCCGTGCGCGTTTTGTTGCCGGAAGGCTTTTCTGTCGAGCACGCCGAGCATGAAAGCGACGCGCATAAAGCTGATAAACATAAGGCTAGTCATGATCATGATCACGACCATGATGCCCATGACGGCGACGCCCATCACGCTGATCAAGATGTTCATACGAATGATCTGGAAGTCAGTTATGTTTTCCAATGCCAGTCGCCAGAGCGCCTTCGGGCGATAACCTCGACTGCGTTCGAATCCTTCCCGAGCATTGAGACGGTTGAGGCTGTTTTTCTCGGTGACGGCGCCCAAAAGGCGCTTCGATTGACGCCCGATGCAAATACACTGCGGATCGACTGACGACGATGAACCGCAAATAGCTCAATGCTTTGCGATCATTGGAAAGCAAGGGCCATGCGGCGCTCGGCCTAATCGACCTGAAGTAACGCGTCCGTCGCCGACGCTCGCTGAGTTCCCCCTCGATCTACTGCAAATGGGGCCGCCGCCGGCTTTATTCCCGAATGCAGTGACGCCATAATGGCGTCAATAAGCTTGTGAACTTTTTGAGTTTACCAAAGATCTCGCGAGGGAAAGCATGAAAATACGCCACAACGTATTATTGCCGATTGTCTCCGTCTTTGTGCTAGCAGCCTGCGGCCAACAATCCGATAAAGAAAACGACGCAATCGCCAGTACGGAGAAGGAAGCAAACGCCGACGCCCCCTTCCCCGTTGCAACAATCGACGAGACGGGTCTACGCGAACGAATCGCCATCCTGGCGGCTGACGAATTTGAAGGGCGCGCGCCTGCAACAAGCGGCGGTCAGAAAACGCGCCAATATCTGATCAAGGAGATGCAGAAAATTGGGCTTCAACCGGCAAATGGAGACAGCTACGAACAGTCCGTGCCGCTTGTCGAGCTAACAGCCGACCCGCAGCGCTCTGCATTCTCCGTAAACGGATCGCAGCTCGCTTACGGCGACGAGGTTGTGTTCTGGACAAAGCGCGTCGAGGAAAGCGTGAGTTTTTCTGATAGCGACTTGGTTTTTGTCGGCTATGGCGTCGTCGCGCCGGAATATGGTTGGAATGATTATCAGGGGATCGATGTAACCGGCAAAACCGTCGTTATGCTTGTCAACGACCCCGGTTATGCGACAGAAAATCCAGATCTCTTCAACGGCCTGTCCATGACCTATTACGGGCGTTGGACTTACAAATATGAGGAAGCCGCGCGACAAGGCGCCGCCGCGGCCATTATTGTCCATCAGACAGAACCGGCCTCCTACGGTTGGGGCGTTGTCGAGGGAAGCTGGAGCGGACCGCAACTTGATCTGAAGAGAGCAAATGGCGGCACAGATCGCGCGCCGCTGGAAGGCTGGATCCAGGAAAGCGTCGCACAGCGGCTGTTTGCCGAGGCGGGCCTCGACTTTGAAGAGCAGCTTTCCGCCGCCGCAACGCCCGGGTTTTCCCCCATACCGATGTCCGGACTTCGTGCGTCTGGAAACATAAAGAACATCATTCGCGAGAGTGAATCTGCGAATGTTGCGGGCCTCATACGCGGCGCTGAGCGTCCTGATGAATATGTTCTGTATATGGCCCATTGGGATCATCTTGGCCGAAATTTCTCAGCCGCTAACGACAGTATCGCCAATGGCGCGGTTGATAATGCGTCGGGCACGGCGGGCATTCTGTCGATTGCAGACGCCTTCGCCAAAAACGAAACGCCGCCGGAACGCTCGCTTATGTTCGTGGCGGTCACCGCGGAGGAGTCCGGTCTGTTGGGGTCGGCTTACTTTGCAGAGGATCCTCTTGCGCCGCTGGCGAATATTGTGGGCGGCGTCAATGTTGATGCGCTTTTGCCGACGCCGCCGGCGAAAGACCTCATTGTTATCGGCAACAATGCATCTGAACTGGAGGACCTGCTTCAGGACGGCGCCTCAAAACGGAACCTCTACCTTGGACCAGACGCCAACCCGCAAGCCGGATACTTTTATCGATCTGACCACATCTCGTTGGCCAAAACCGGCGTGCCGATGCTGTACGCGAAGAACGGCGTCGACTTGATTGACGGCGGCAAAGACGCGGGGAAAGCGTTTGAAGCGGAGTACCGCGCCGAGCGCTATCACAAACCCGCCGATGAATATTATACGGACTGGGACATGCGCGCGATGGTGCAGACCTTTGAGGTCCTCTACGAAGTCGGCGCGGCGATGGCTTATTCCGACGAATGGCCAAACTGGTATGAGGGCAACGAATTTCGCGCCCTGCGCGATCGGCAACGCGCCGCGGCTCAAACGTCTGAATAGGCGCGAATATCCACTCTTGGCGCCGCTGGACGGACGTCGGCGCACGCGTTGCAATCGCCATCAGCGATTAGACTGATATACGCCCCTCTGCTACCGTGTATTGGCGCAAGAGGGGGATATGCAGGCACTCAATCAGGTCCTAGCCGAACCAGCATTCTTGGCGAGTCTGGTCGCGGCGCTCGTTGCAACGCTCGGCGTGTTCGCCGGCGCGCTCAACGCGGCATGGGCTGACCGCCAACGAAACACCGTGATCGCGTTCGCCTCAGGCGTCCTCATCGGCACGGCGGTCATGCACCTCATCCCTGAAGCGCTTGAGGTGTCTGAAAACGGAGCGCTCTTCGTTCTTTCAGGCTATTTTCTTTTCTATATATTTGACGCAACCGTTCGCTCTGCAACGCGCCGCAATCAACATACAGCTGGGGCTTTTCTGACGGCGCCGCTTGTGGGAATTGCTATTCACTCCTTCGTTGACGGCCTTGAATACCCAGTTCTTTTCGCACACGACTTATTCACCGGCATGCTTGCCGCGTCGGGTCTGATCATTCACGAATTCGCTGAAGGCATCGTCGTCTTCGCCTTGATGCGGACGGCGGGCGTCAAAAATCTTCTCGCCGCTGCGACAGCATTGGCGCTGGCGGCGGCGACAACCCCCGCCGGCGCCTTTATGGCGCTTACCTTTACGCAATTGCTCAATGAAGCAACGCTCGGCTCGCTCATGGCCGCAACCGCCGGCGCTCTTTTGTTTGTCGGCGCGACTCATCTGCCGCGTCAGGTCGACCCCTCGCATCCGGCTCGCGGTATCGCTTTCTTTTTCATCGGCCTGGCAATCGCCGGCGCCCTATCCCTCGCGCACAGCGCAGAAGGCGGACACATCCATTAAAGCGATACGCTGTTTCTAGCGCCGGCCATTAACAGAGCCGAGATCGGCGGTCATCGTAAGAGCTGCGAACGGGTCTGCGATCGTCATATTAGGGTATCGCCGTGGGGGCGTGAATGTGGGTTGGAAATGACCGAGTTTGTCGCCGCCGAACCAGTTTGGGCCCATCGTGCTGAAGCCGGCGGTGAGATCTTGTTCTATTGACTGCGTTTTCCTCAAACCGGAAGTTCGTGTGAGAAATGTTTCGGCTAAGCAACCAAGCCAGGGCCTAAGTATTTATTCGCTCCAACCTCGGTCGGTCATGAGGTAGGTCGCGAATGATGCAAGCCAGTGGCTGCCGGAATAGTGTTCGTCTGAAACAGCGGCGACGCCCGCGCTTGCGTGAATGTCCGCCGCCGCAACCAACGCCGTTTTCCGCCGGTCGCCTTCAGGCAAGGCTCGGGCGATATTGTAAAGATTCCAGGCGCGTGAAGAATTGACGCCGTCCAGATGCACGAGCTTGCCGTCGCTGGCGTCTTTGACGATCCCTGGCGCGAGCCAATCGCCCGATCCATTCACAGGAATCTGCGGCAGGAAATCAGTGAGCCAAATTGAAAACTCTTCAGCCGGCAAAATCCGCCTCATGAGATCTGCTTCCATCAAGCAGGGCGACAGGAAGTCTTCTCCGCTCGGTTCGTAATCCAGCGGACAATTGACATCCTCCATATGAAAGGTTCGAGAACGCTCAGTGATCAGCGCTTCCAGTTCGGCGTCGCCCGATACGCTCGCCCAGTCGAGCATCAATCCAAACGCGAAAGCGCTTTGATTGTGCGTACCCAATCGGATTGGATAAACGAGATTCGGAAGCCAGTCTTTGAGGCTGACGACAATATCCGTTTCCAGGGGTTGCAGTATCGTCAGCCATTCCTTTGCTCTCGGGTCATCCCACTCGCGTAGCTCGGTCATCAATTGCAAATACCAGGCAAGACCGTATGGTCGTTCCCACGACCCCCGCGCCGGTCTGGCGAAGTTTGCAACTTCGCCCGCTAATTTTTCAGCGGTGAAACTCTGGTTTAGTTTCTCAATTGCCGCCTCTCTCCATGGCGCATCTTGTGGACCAACGTGCAAGAGCCGCACCAGAAGCCAGTGTCCATGCACCGAACTGTGCCAATCAAAGCAACCATAGAATATTGGGAAGATCTCTTTGGGCCGCCCAATTGCTTCGGCATTGTCAGTGGTGCGGGAAATTTTGTTCGGAAACTCTTGATGGACGCACGCCAATGCGAGGGCGGAAAAACGCTCGGCGAGTTCTGGCGAGATTGACTTCGGGTATTCGAGTTCTCGAGACGGCGCCGCCGTTTGTTCAGACCCGCACGCCCAAAGAAAAATCGGCGCCATCAGGGCGACCAAATTTCGTTTTCTCATGCTCTTTCTTCTCACGAAATACAAATCAGTAATCCATACCGGGACTTGACCTACTTGCTTCGTCGCCTTCTTCAAAGCGGCGGCGCTGAATCTTGTCACAGAAACTCGTATACGGCGAGCGTGATTGCTTATGTTGAAATCCGACCGCTTTTCCGACAGGCTCTGAGCATGCGCCTACTGAATTTGACCCAGCCTACAGGCAAAACCATTTTTCTACTGTGCCTCCTCCTCTTCGCATCGGTCCTGACATCGATGACGATTGGGGAAGCGCAGGCGCATCCGGAAGACGACTTCTGCGAGGCAGGTTCCGGGCTTGATCCCGCCTTGTGTCGGCAACTCGCAGAGGCGAACAGCGCGGATGCGCCAGCGGTGCGTCCATTGCTGGACGAACAAGGCAATGTCCGTTCGCCGCTCGATACGGCTGTTTTGTATATAAAAATCGGCGTGCAGCACATCTTGCCGGGCGGAACCGATCACATATTGTTTGTGTTGGCGTTGTTCCTGGCGTCCGAACGCCTGCGCAGCCTTATCATTCAGATATCGGCTTTTACGGTCGCGCACACGGCAACGCTCGGTCTCGCCGCTGCTGGCGTTATCCAGCCGCCAGCGTCGATTGTGGAACCCCTAATCGCCCTTTCAATTGCTTTTGTCGCGATAGAAAACCTGTTCTTCCGGGATATTTCGAAGTGGCGCCCGTTGATCGTGTTTGGCTTTGGCCTGTTTCACGGATTAGGTTTCGCGGGCTTTATCCGCGAGGTCGGGCTGCCGCCAGGGCAGTTCTGGTCTTCGCTGATCGGCTTCAATCTCGGCGTTGAATTTGGTCAGCTTGCCGTAGTGCTGGCTGCGGCGTTGATCAGCATACCGGTTAAGGCCGCCCTGTCGCCGACCAACTATTCCTATCGGGCGATTGTTGTCATCCCGGCTTCCGTGTTGATCGCAGCGATCGGGTTGTGGTGGGCGGCGGCGCGCGTCTTTGGTCTTTAGACGTCGCGCGTCACGGCCCACCATACCTGT
The DNA here is from genome assembly GCA_028284345.1 of Hyphococcus sp. GTDB lineage: Bacteria > Pseudomonadota > Alphaproteobacteria > Caulobacterales > Parvularculaceae > Hyphococcus. Next base: position 514,240 of record JANQRY010000010.1, read on the forward strand.
CGGTTAACCGCCCGCGCTGTCGAGGCCGCGAACTCTTAACAGCGGTTCGATTTCCGGATCTTTGCCGCGGAAGTTTCGATAGAGCTCATCAGCTTCGCGCAGACCTCCGGCTTCATAGACCCAGGTCTTTAGTTTCTGCGAAAGCTCGGGGTCGAAGATATCCCCGGCTTCCTGAAACGCCATAAATCCGTCCGCATCAAGAATTTCGGACCACATATAGGCATAGTAACCAGCCGAGTATCCGCCTGCGAAGATGTGCGCGAAATATTGCGAGCGATAGCGCGGTTCAATCTCTTCAGGCAGCCCATATCTTTCAAGGACTTCCCGCTCGAAAGCGCGCGCATCGGTGATTTCCGCCGCCTCTTCCGGCGTCAGGCGGTGCCAGGCAAGATCAAGCAGCGATGCGGCGATATACTCCGTCGTCTTAAAGCCCTGATTGAACGTCGATGCATTGCGCATCTTTTCAATCAAATCTCCCGGAATCACTTCGCCGGTTTCATGGTGTTGAGCGTAGTCGGCGAGCATCTGCTCCTGGCTAGCCCAATGCTCAAGAATTTGCGCCGGGAACTCGGTATAGTCGCGCGGCCCGTCCACGCCCGAGAAGTTCTCATACCGGATCTGCGTCATCAATCCATGCAGCCCGTGACCAAATTCGTGAAACAGTGTCTCCACCTCGTCGAACCGCATGAGCGTCGGTTCGCCTTCCGGCGGCGTAATCAGATTCATATTGTTGGTCACAATCGGCCGGATGCGGTCGCCGCTGATATCGGAAGCGTCGCGATAGGTGCTCATCCAGGCGCCGCCCCGTTTGGATTCGCGGGCATACATATCCATCATGAAGAGGCCGAGATGGGCGCCGTTCTCGTCTTTTACGTCATAGGACGTTACGACCGGATTCCACACTGGCGTTTCAACTTCGTCGAAAGTCACGCCGAAGAGTTTGGTCGCCATGTCGAACGCCCCCTGACGAACGGCGTCTAATTCGAAATAGGGCGCAAGCGCTGCATCATCGAAGGCATACCGGTCCTGACGAACGCGTTCGGCGTAATGCCACCAATCATGTCCCGCCGCCGTGAAACCCTCGCCGTCAGCGTTGATCAGCGACTGAATGTCCGCCAACTCTTCACGCGCGCGAGCCAAGCCGGGCCGCCAGACGCGCAGCAGGAATTCCTCCGCCGCCTCCGGGGTCTTCGCCATGCGCGTTTCCAGTTGATAATGCGCATGCGATTCGTACCCCATAAGCTGGGCGCGTTCCGCCCGTAATTGCGCAATCTTGATTGCGACCGGGCCGTTGTCATTTTCTCCTTCCGAAGCACGCAAGCGATAACCGTCGAAAAGTTGGCGGCGCAACTCCCGGTTCGTGGATTGCGTCATAAACGTTTCGAATGGCGAGCGATTGAGGCCGACAACCCACTTATCCTCGCCGTCGACCTTGATGGCTGCGGTGAAGCTTTCGCTCAAACCCCCAAGCTCCGCCGGGTCGGTAATTTCCAGCTTAAATCCGGTCGTTGCTTTCAGCAGATTTTGGCCGAATGTCGTCGTAAGCGCTGAAATTTCTTCGTTGATTTCAGCAACACGGTCTTTGGTTTCCTTGTCAAGCGCTGCGCCGGCGCGAATGAAATCGCGATGGGTCAGCTCGAGCAATCGCGCATCTTGCTCATCGAGTCCAAGCGCATCTTTTTGTGCGTACACAGATTTAACGCGGTCAAACAACGCTTCATTGAAGAGAATGGTGTTAAATTCCCGCGTCAGCATCGGATAGATTTCCGATTCCAGCGCCCGAAGCGTATCATTCGTGTCCGTGTTGGTGACGTTGCCGAAGGTGTTGGAGACTTTGGACAGCTGTTTGCCGGCCAGATCCAGCGCGACGATCGTATTTTCAAATGTCGCCTCATCAGCATCGTTGACGATGGCGTCGATTTCTGCGCGCAGTTCAAGAATCGCCGCCTTCGTCGCCGGCATGTAGTGTTCGTCCGTGATTTCGGAGAATGGCGGCGCGCCATAAGGGGTATCCCAAGCGACCGTAAATGGATTGCCCTCAAGGTCGGCCTCGCTGACCGAGATGTCGTCGCTATCGCTGGTCATTGCGTCTTCGGCGATTGTCTCGGCGGGTTTTTCGTCCGTTCCCTGCTCGCCGCCGCAGGCGGTGAGCGCCGTAGCAAGCGCTGCAAGGGATACGACTGCGCCAAAATTCCTCATCTTATTCTCCACAATTTCAACTCCGCACCCCCAGGAGCGCCGCGCCGCCGGATTTCCCAACCCTGCGCGGCCGCCCCGGGATCTCGTTTGTCAATCGGCCGTTTATGCTCCGCTGAAGAACAAACCTGCGATCCTCACGTGATACTATCACGGCCCAACGCCTTGTCGCGCCATATCGCACAGTGCAAAATTATCGCCTTGCGGCAAGCCTTATGCGCATATCGCAAGAGCGCACGCGGCGGACCGCATGTCGAGGACAGCGACGCCTCTCCGGAAGGTTAGGAAGCCCATCTCGCGTCGCCGGCTTTACGCTAATCCGGCTTCAATTCACGCGCCCGCGCAATCAATGACTCCGACCAGGCGCGACGGAGCCCCCTGGGGCAGCGGCGGCGAACGGTGCAATGTCATGCTGGCGACATTGCTTTGTCGCCCGCGAAACAGGCCGGCGTCGCCGCCGCAGATTTCTCCTATCGGGCCTTGGTATTCCATCTGTTGTGCATAGGCGTTCGCGGCAAACTCCGGCGGAACCCACTGCGTGCCCGGTCCTCGATACGTTATCACCATGCGCATGGCGACATTGTCGAAATGGAAACGACGACAGCCGTCGTCGGCGATCGTTTCCAGCCGTATGCGGACAGGTGCCGCATTGCAGATGTCGGCAAAGAGTTTTGCAAGCCCAATAAGATCATCCGCTATTGGCGCGATTGACGCGCCCGCATCCCGTTTCAGGGCGCCTCGAAGGCGCTCAACTTCATTCTGATCAAAAGACTGCAAAGCGCTTCTATGTTCCAATGCGTTTTCACACACGGCGTCGGCGGCGCGCTGTAAAGTCTCGGGCAGCGAACGTCGCCAGATAGCGAGGGACGTCGAAGGGTCGAGAATGCGCGCAAGTACAGCGGCGTTGTCGCCCTCGACAACCTGCATGTTCTCTATCCTTGCCGCGGCCGTCACAACACGCGCTTCCAAAACAGCAAGGCAATCGCTTTAAGGTCTAAAGACATGATCTAAGCGCTGGTTTCAGTCGGTTATCATTGCGGCGAATGCGCCCGCGAAGTTTGTCCCGCGTAACAACGCGTCCGCCGGTGAAATGGCGGCGCTTAAGACCAAGCGCCACGAATACCGCCTGCGCCAGAACGAGCAGAAATACGAGAAAGACACGCCTTGAAGACGTCATGATGCTTGCTGACAAGGCGCGCACAAGCCTGACATCTCAACGACCTGGTGCTTAACAACAAAACCGAGGCGCTTTGCATCTTCGCTGATCAGTTTCTCTACCTTTGGGTTTTCGATTTCCGTGGCGTCGCCGCAGGCCTCACAAACCAGAAAAACACAAGCGTGATCGCGCTCCGGATGGCCGCAAGCGACATAAGCGTTGAGACTCTCAATGCGCGTCGCGACGCCCTGTTCGCAGAGGAAATCGAGAATTCGATAAATACTCGGCGCCGGAATCTGACGATCAAACGCCTTCTCAACCAGATCGCGCAAATCATAGGCGCCAAGCGGGCGATCCGCAGACCACAGCGCCTTCAAGACCCCTTGTCTCAACGGCGTCATTTGCGCGCCCCGCAAGCGACAAACATTGATGGCCGAGTTGAGCCCCCGGGAGGCCTCACGCGGCATGTCTGCGGATGGACTTTTTTTAGGGCGCGGCATGACAGGCCCGGATTATCGAATGATACATTGTTGCATTCACTGATACAAAGTACTAGTAGCCGGGTCAATCCTCTGCTCGCAGCTCCCTAAACGGAAAAATCTATGACAACCCTTTCGACAAGCTCGACTAGCGACAATCGACTGCCCGTTACTGTTCTTTCAGGCTTTCTTGGCGCGGGCAAAACGACATTGCTTAATCGTGTCCTGAACAATCGCGATGGCCGACGCGTGGCGGTGATTGTCAACGACATGTCTGAAGTCAATATCGACGCCGACCTCGTGCGCGCTGGCTCGGAATTGAGCCGAACGGACGAAACCCTCGTTGAGATGTCAAACGGATGCATCTGCTGCACATTACGAGATGATCTGCTCGCTGAAGTGAGACGGCTCGCAGCCGAAGGCCGGTTCGATTACCTGCTGATTGAATCGACAGGTATTTCCGAGCCCTTGCCGGTCGCCGCGACGTTTGATTTTCGCACCGAGGATGGGGAGAGCCTGTCCGATGTCGCGCGCATCGATACAATGGTGACAGTCGTTGACGCAGTGAATCTGCTCAAGGATTTTTCAAGCCATGACTTCCTGCGCGATCGCGGCGAAGTCATGGGCGAAGAAGACGAGCGCACGCTCGTTCACCTTCTCACCGACCAGATCGAGTTTTCGGATATCGTCATCCTCAACAAGGTCGACGACGCCAAGCCCGAACAGGTCGACGCAGCCCGTAAAATTATCCGCAGCTTGAACGCAGATGTTCGCATTATTGAGACGAACTACTCAGACGTCGCTGCGGATGCGATCCTCGACACCGGTCTTTTCGATTTTGAAAAAGCCCACGAGCACCCCATGTGGGCGAAGGAACTCTATGGATTTGCCGACCATACGCCGGAAACGGAGGAATACGGCGTAACGTCCTACGTCTACCGCGCACGACGTCCGTTTCAACCCGAAGCGATCCATGCGCTGTTAAATGGCTCTTTGCCCGGGGTGATCCGCGCCAAGGGTCATTTCTGGATTGCGACGCGCCCCAAATGGGTCGTGGAGTATTCGCTAGCGGGCGCGCTCTCGAGCGTTACCCCGCTCGGAACGTGGTGGGCGAGCGTGCACCGCGATCGCTGGCCAGAGGGCGAACAGATCGAAGCCTATATGCAAGACAATTGGCGAGAACCATTTGGCGATCGTCGCCAGGAACTCGTCTTTATCGGCGCCGGGATCGACTGGCCTGTGCTGAAGGCGCGTCTTGACGCTGCCTTGCTGCCTGAGAAAAACGAATATTCGCCGGATGCGCCGCCCGACTTGCCGGATCCGTTTCCGCTGTGGCGCCGGGCCGAGGCGGCTGCGTGATTGCATGACGCCCATTCCAGGTAAAGCATGATGAAAGCAAGCGCGCCGACCTTGGATGGATCAGCCATTGGACTGTCGTTCATGTGTCTGATCCACTGTCTCGCCTTGCCGGTGTTGGGCGCTTTTCTGCCCCTCGCGGGCGTCATGGCGGAGGCGGAATGGATTCATCAAGTGTTGGCTCTGACCGCCCTTCCGATCACCGCGCTGGCCGCTTTGCGCCACCGAAAAAGCAAGGCTCGCATTTCCTTCATTATACCGGCGACGCTCGGGCTTGCCCTTTTACTCGCTGCGGGATTCGTCGAGGCGCTCCATGATTTCGAAACGCAGCTAACAATAGTCGGCGCTATACTCCTGGCCTCCGCTCATGCATGGCGCTGGGCGCGCCGGAGCGTATAATTGGCGTAAGGAACGCAGCGAAGGTGCGCGAGCGCCAGCAGTGGATTGTCATCCGTCGTAGGATTCCCACGACTCGATCTCCAATGTGTAAGCGGCGTCGCCAAGATTGTTCATCTTGCTTCTCGCTCGAAGAACGCCAACCGCCCAGATCGCGCCCCACAGGTCGCCGAACGCCATCGGCGTCTCAGACGTCACATACACAATCTGGTTTGGCGGGGGCGGCGGCGTGTGAATGCACGCGCCGTAATAAGGGACCAGCAGAAATTCCGAGATTTCGCCAGATTCAGAAAATTCGAACGGAACGATATACCCGGGAAGCCGCACGCGCGCGCCGTCAAGCTCTTCGACGACATTGAACGTGCCGATTTGCGGCATGAAGTCGAGCGCCGAGCCCTCAGGGATGTTTGCGTAGTCGCCAGTTTTTGCGGCATCGATCAGGCTTTGCGGCTGCTGCGACAGAAGCTTTTCGTCGAGTTTCGCGAAATACTCATTGAAAAGCCGATCGATTTCTTCAATCTCACCCTCAGGCAACAACGTTTCCCAATTGATCGTGCGCGGCTTTTCGACAACCGGCTCGGCAGGCCCCGAGCAAGCGGCGGCGAAAAGCGCCAGGAATGACAAAAGCATCCTCATAAGCGCCTCATATGCCAATCGACGGACCGGCGTTCAAGGATTGACAGGAACGCCGATCCAGCCCGGAGGGAAACCATTCGGAGAGCCGAGGAAAGTCACGGCGGCGACAACGAGGCATGCATCGCAGATCGAAAGTCCGGCGGGTTTGGCGTCGCGCTAACTGCGACCAATCACCCCTTATCCTGCACCGAGCTGTGTTTCGAAGAGGGCGAGCATACGGCTCCAGGCGCGTTCGGATTGTTCCGGATGATAGGCGCGCGAATCCGTCGGCACCCAGCCATGCATGGCGTCTTCATAGACCTCGATCTCAGCGGGAACGCCCGCAGCTTCGAAGGCCGCGACCAACACGCCTTGAGCGTCGGGCTCGCGTTCGTGATCATTCTCGGCAATGGCAATCAGAACGCCGCCTGTGATCTTGTCCGCCAGCAAATGCGGACTGTCCGCCTCCTCGGTGACGAGACCGCCGCCGTGGAAAGAACACGGCGCCTTGATCCGGTCCGGCGCGGCCGCGGCGGCGCGCAACGTCCATGAGCCCGACATGCAAAAACCAACCGCGCCGACGCCGCGCGACGTATCGACGGCGGGCTGCTTGTCTAGCCATGCCGTGAGCGCCGTTGCGTCCGTTACAACGGTTTCGGGCGACAGTGCGCCATAATGCGGCGCAACGCGTTCGCGGCCGTCGGGGTCGCGAATATTCTCACCGTCAAAGAAGAGCCGCCCCGTCATCGTGCGGTAATAGGGGTTCACGGCGAGAACGCTATATCCCGCACCGGCAAGCCGCCGCGCCATATCAAAAAAGGCGGGCCGCACCCCATGGATATCCGGCCAAAAGATGACGGCGGCATGGGCGCCTTCGCGAGGGTGAATGAATAGAGCGTCCGCCTCTCCATCGGGGGTTGGCACAGACACCTCAGTCTCGGTCAGGTTGTCTTTGTCATATCTCGGCGCGGCGCAAGCCGCTGACGCCAGGCCGCCGGCGGCGATGGCGGCGGAAGCGCCGACCGTAAAGCCGCGCCGTGTCAGAGCCTTTTCCTTCAGATACGCATCCAGCTCTCGTTCGGTGGTTTCGTCACACATAGTTTGCTCTTTCGCTTCGGTTTTCAGGGGAGTTCGGCTTACTCACTACGATTGTTGAACGACGCCCCTCAAGAAGCAATGCTATTCTTCGGGAATAGGGTTGGCGGACCAGAGGGGCCTAGATCGAAAACAGCCGCGCCGGCAACCAATTTCTCTTTGAAAATATCTGGGTGCAACGCCGGTTTCGGCGTGCGCGCTGGTAAGGTAACGTAACCGGTCGCTTCAACAAATGCTGCAAATTGTTGATTGGCGTTACCCAGTGGAGCATACCAATTCCGCCACGGCCGAATTTTTTATTGCAACCATTGATAATATATATTTGCAGCAGGCGCTCAGATCAGCGCAAACTTCTTTGAACAATCGACGTTCGCGAAAAATATTAGTTTCTAGCGCCACCTAGGACAGACAAACACGGCGTTGCGTCAAAATGTCGGCTCAATGAGTCGCAAGGCTCGGTATGATACGTCGACCGGCCACACTCTTTGCAATCATCTCTTGCGGCGCTTTTTTAATAGTAGACTTTCGTTTGACCGATTTTTTGGCGGATCGCTTTTTTTTACTGGCGCGTTCCATAGTTTTGGTTTTACCGAGGCCAGTTGTTTTCGCAATCTTTGAACGTTTTCTGGCGTAACCAGGCGCAGACATTGGATAATCGTACGGGAGCCCCCATTTTTGTCGGTACTCCTCCGGCGATAAGTCGAAATGCGTTCGCAAATATCGCTTGAGCATACGGCATTTTTTACCGTCTTCTAGACAAATAAGATATTTGTCGGTGATGGATTGATCGATCGGCACTGCGGGTTCGCTAGAGAGAACTCCACCCGCGCCGTCTGATTTCAACGCCGCCAAGCTCTTGACGATTTCCGTCAGAAACGGCGCAACGTCCTCTTTTCTCAGATTGTTGTTCGCCACATAGAAGGCAACGATATTCGCAGCGGCTTCAACGCATTCACTTACCTTCGAATTATCCTTAGGCAATACTGGCTCCATTCCGCCAAAGCATAGCGGTCATTGCTAATCTGAAACTGTATTTGCCACAATTTTGCACAGCGAGGAATAGGCATGCCAAACTCAGAAGTACCCAATCCCCTATACTACTTTGGCGTATTGCGGGACTAGGCACACTCTTCGTGCTGACGGCGTCATTCGCCGGTCAAGTTCTATTAAAACTCGGAATAATATCGATACGAATACCGTCCAGTATTCTGGCGTCGGCATTTCACGCCGCACCATTCAAATGGCGAAAGAAGCGGTCGGAATATCGTATTCGGGCTGCTTTAATCTTCCAGGGCGCGCCTTTAGTTCACAGCCAGTCGTGATTTTCCATTTGCGGACGAGGCCAGTTTTTTTACGTCAACCATGATCGAATAGGCCAGCAATTCTTCGCATGACGCATGATTGATGTCTTTTACAGTAGGCGGCGCCATCACGAGCCACGCCTCAATCTTATAGTTGATGTCTTCAAGGGTTGCAGCGCTGTTTAGGGCCATGGCGTCACTTAAGATCTCCGCATTGATGTTTGCCATGCTGTCATTATTTGCCTTTTTTGCAGCGCCATTCGCGCCGTGCGCGCATAGTTCTTGGATTTGACGCGCAGCGTCGGCGAAACTTAGCGCGCCCGTTGCTATTCTGTTTTGCTCTCTTTCAAGATCGAGGCTCGCCGATTGTTGTCGCTTTTTGGAGACGCCGTTATAGGATTTCATTTTGTTTCCCCTCGTTTTATGGGTCCGGTTTCATTCCGGGTTAAGCAGCGTGTGACGTTGTGTTGCTATTCATGGCTTCAGCACTCGGCTCGACGTTCGTGCGCAAGGGCAATAAATCGGCGAGCTTTAATTGCGGCCATGGGCGCGGCCAAACGACGGGATGGTCGCGGGAACAAATGGCGTCGCCATCGGCGAGCGTGTCGACGTCATGAAGCCTCGGCGCAGCGCCCGCGCGGCTGAAGTAACGCGCGTCCTCGCCGCAATAATGAAACGATATTGCCCGGCGCATATGACCGGTAAGGTTGCCGCCCGCCCCGTGAATCGTTCGGATATGATGCGCGATAACATCGCCCGGCTCCACATCGTAGCAAATGATGTCGAAACTATCTTCATCGGCTTCGATATCCGGGCATTTCGGGGCGGTTGCGCCCGGCATAGTCGTTTGAGACAAAAAGAGATTGGGCGCGTAGACGCTCCCATCCTTATGGGATCGGCGAATATACTTCATGACGCCGGACGCTTCGGTCGCGGAATCCAGGGGCGTCCAGAACACGATGGCGTTGCGGCCGTCATAATTGTTATAGCCGAGATCTTGGTGGAAAGCGGTTTTCTGTTTGGTGAAGGGACCTTTGATAAAGGTCGTATCGTCCCAAAAGCTGACGACGGGCGAATCTAGGAGTTCCGCCGCGAGCTTTGGCAGGCATGAATCGAGCGCAAAATCGCGAATGGCGCGGTGACGGCGCCATCCAGACGCTTCAAAGAGAAATGTTCCCCTACCACGATCGCTCAAGGCCTCGCGCAAAGGACGCGCGTTCTTATCGCCCTTAACAACAGCGCTTAAAGCGGCGACATCAAAGCGGTGCGCAACACTATCGGCTGCCTTTTTGCCCTCCCAGATTTCTGCAGCGATTTGCTCAAAATCATAGGCAGTCGGGGATTTGTTGGCGTTCGCCAACTGCATGTCGAGCGCTGCGCGCAAACGCGCTATTTCTTCAGCTTCGAAAACGTCTTTCAGGAGAACGACGCCGTCTTCATGAAATGCGCGCAATTGCGCTCTTGTCAGCCGTTTTTCCATCACTGTTACGCCGCCCGACGTGGTAGATCCACCGAACTCAACAAAGGCGTTGTGACGAAGCACAGTTCCATTTCGGGATCGTGCAAATTTTGGCGAATTTTCTGCAGCGACTCCTCGTCAACATTCGACAAAGCCGGCGTATAGAAGTCATCATCGGCGTTATTGTAGAGCGGGCGTCCGAGCGGGGTTACCTGCATTACCGAGCAAATGGCATTGTAGAAGGGCGGGCTCGTATACCAGGCAATTTGGTCGATGCCGAATTTCAGACAATATTCATTTATGCCAACGCCAAGACGCCACATGATTTCCAGATATTCTTCTTTTGATTGAAGCGTGTCGGAGATGACAAAGCGCGAAGATTCCCAGATGCGCGGATCTTGGGGCGGCCCGGAGAGATCGCACTCTTCGGCATAGAGTTCGGAAAGCATGGTGGGTTTGGTTGTCGGGTTAAGGCGACAACAGCCTTGAACCTCATTTCGTTCGTCGTTGAGGTGTAAAATGTAGACCGTATGTTCTGCGTCAAATGGATCAATATCGTAACCCGGCCGCGCCGTCGGCACCTCCCAACCCCATTTTTCGATGACGACGCGGTATCGCATGCGATGCATCAAATCGAGCTGGTCACGGTAAAGCTGGTGATTTTGCGGCGTTACGATTTCGATCATATCTCCCTCCTGCGCCTGACGCGCGGAGAAGAGATGTTTTTGAGCTTACGCGAAACTACCCGTTCGAGGGCTTGACATTAGGGAAGAATTAGGTCTCGGGCGATCGCTGTTGAAACGGCGTGCGTAATATTGACCGCATTAAGTTTGTTTCGCGCACGCTTTGCTGCGTCTTTTGCAGCCGCTTCGCTCACATTCATAATCTTTGACATTTCCCAAAGTGTTTTACCGGCGGCGGCGAACTGCAGCACGTCAATCTCGCGTGGCGTGAGGCTAACGGGTTCAGAGGATTGCTCTATGTTCATATGAAGGTCTTCTAGGCGATAATAGCTATGAGCGCAGGCAAGTTGCATTTCTGCGATCTCATTTCGAGATATGTCCAATCTTTCGGCCGCCAAGGAAATGCCGCCGTCAGGACTGCCGGGACGTCTCATCGGGAACATGAAGCCGTCATTCATTGAATAATCGCGCGCAGTATTTTGCATGGCCGAACCATAACGATTGTCATAGGCGTAGGCTTGCTCCCAACTGAATGGGTGGCGCGATCGAATGCCGTAACGCACGATCGGATCTTTATAGACGTTGCCTTTTTCAAAACGGTCTACAAGAATTTCTTCAGGCCAATTTGTGTGTTGCATAATATGGCGACTGGCGTCGCTAAAGGGATTAATAAGCTGGCTAATCAGAAAGCGGTTAAACCCCAGGGGTTTTGCAAACGCCATTAAGGGCGCGATCGCACCGTCGACAGTTGTTGCATTGTCAATTTTTTTTAAAGTATCGAGGATAGGTTGCGCATCAAGCAAATTCATTTTGCAATCCGAACTTGGAAAGTAGGCACGTACTAATTGAGAACGGCGAGAGCCGCTCTACTTGCTGTTTCTTATCCGGATATGCTCAGACAATACTTTGCGAATTTCAAGAGGCGCAGAGATTCAGAGAATTCAATAGAGCTTTGATTTTCCTTGGATTTAAGCCTCGACTGGGAAACTAACCAGTTTCATTTTGACCGCAACATTTATTGAAGTTGTTTGATTTTGTTCACCCAAGAGAACAAGAGAATATGTATTCAGGACGGGCTGACGGTGGAAGCAACCGCGATCGAACGAGTCTCCAGGCGGAATTCGTATCTGTGACGACCTATAACGTCGCTGCGATAGACGCCTTAGCCGCCTCGCCGGAGATCATCCAGAGGCAGCGGCGAGACGATGGGGCTGTTGAGTCGCGCAAAGAGCTTTCTTGCCAAATGCAGCCTCGCCGCGATAACTCATCGCCCGATGAAAGAAATCAATAAAGAGTTCGAAAATCAAATCGCCGCAGCGATCGACGGGAAGACAAAACCTGTCGGCGCCTTGGGGCGGATCGAAAGACTAGCTGCTCACATCGCGCGGATCCAAGGCTCGTTGGCGCCGCGCGCTGAAACCTGCGTGCTGATCATTTTCGCTGGCGATCACGGAATGGCGTCGGCGGGCGTGTCCGCCTATCCGCCTGCGGTTACGCGCCAGATGGTGTTGAATTTCCTCTCCGGCGGCGCGGCGGCCAATGTCTTCGCCCGCTCTGTCGGCGCCGATGTGCGCGTTGTTGATGCGGGCGTCGCCGGCGAACCGATCGATCATCCTGGTCTGATCAGCCGGCGGATCGCAGCCGGCACCGCCAACGCTCTTGAGATCGCGGCTATGACGCCTGCGCAACTGACGCGCGCGATTGACACCGGCGCCGCAATCGGACGGGACGTTTCCGAAGATGTCGCCTGTTTCGGAGAAATGGGCATTGGCAACACATCCTCAGCAGCGCTCGTCGCCGCAAAGGTCCTGGGCCGCCCGGTCGGCAATCTTGTCGGGCGCGGCACGGGCCTCGACGATGAGGGCCTCGCGCGCAAGCGATCGCTTCTTGAACGCGCGGCGGCTCGAACGGGCGCAAAGCTCGACGCCGAGACGGCTCTTAGCGAATATGGCGGTTTCGAGATCGCCATGATGACTGGCGCGATGATCGGCGCAGCAGAGGCAGGGCGCATCGTGATCGTCGACGGGTTCATTGCCGGAGCGGCGGCGCTTTGCGCGAGGGCCATGTCGCCGGCATGCGAGGCCAATCTCATCTTCGCGCACCGGTCGGCCGAAGCCGGCCATGGGATTATCCTCGATGCGCTTGGCGCGACGCCGCTTCTTGATCTCGATATGCGGCTCGGCGAAGGCACCGGCGCGCTTCTCGCGTTTCCGCTCGTCAAAGCGGCGGCGGCCATGCTGCGCGACATGGCCAGTTTCGAGAGCGCAAACGTTAGCGGCCCAACATGAGGCGCGTATGAAGGATCAAGGCGCGTCTTTCTTGCTCGCCGTGCAGTTTCTGACACGATTGCCCGTGCCTGCGCGCGACATTTACAGTCCCCGGCGCATGGCGGCGTCTGTAGGCTATTATCCGATCGTCGGCATGCTTGTTGGCGGCGCTTCGGCAATCGTGTTCGCTGCGGCGGACACGTTTTTCCCGCAGCCCCTCGCCGTTGTAATCGCCATCGCCGCAGGGCTGTTGCTCACCGGGGCGTTTCACGAGGACGGGCTCGCGGACACGTTCGACGGCGTCGGCGGCGGATCGACCCGCGATAAAGCCCTCGACATCATGCGCGATTCCCGACTGGGAACCTATGGAACGTTGGCCCTCATCATCGCTCTTGCCGTAAAGGCCGGCGCGCTCATCTCCTTGTCGCCAACGAACGTAATCGCAGCCCTTATCGCCGGACATGGACTGTCGCGGCTTTCCAGCGTTCTCGTGATCGCGACGAGCCGATACGTTCGCGACGAGGGCGCCGGGAAACCAGTGGCGGACGGCGTCTCGGCGTTTAGTCTGGCCGTTGCGCTGGGGACCGGCGCGCTGATACTTGCGGTCTGGTGCGTGTTGCATATCCCGATGGTGCTCGCATGGGCCGTCGCCGGCCTCGTCATCGGCCATGTCCTGATGCGGCTATTCTTCGAGCGCAAGCTCGGCGGCTATACCGGCGACACGCTGGGCGCCGTGCAGCAGGCGAGCGAGATCGGCTTTTATCTGGGACTTGCCGCATGCGCGTAACGCTGCTTCGCCATACCGCGCCGGATGTGGCGCCGGGCGTCTGCTACGGCCGAACCGATCTCGACGTCGCGACGAGTTTCCCTGCGGAGGCTGCCGCTGTCGCCACGACACTTCCAAAATATGCGCAGATCGTGACAAGCCCACTCATGCGCTGCCGCAAGCTTGCCGACTATCTCGGGCAGGTCTCGGATTTGACCCCCGTCGAGGATCCGCGACTTTTCGAAATGGATTTCGGAAGCTGGGAAGGCCAGGCCTGGGCGGATATTCCGCGTGCTGAACTCGACGCCTGGACGGCTGACTTTCTCCATGCCCGGCCCCATGGCGGCGAGAGTGTAGCGATGTTGCGAAATCGCACGATGGAAGCCGTTGCCGAATGGCTGAGCGGCGGCGGTCACACTTTGATCGTCACCCATTCAGGCGTCATCCGATCGGTGCTTTCAACCGGCGACGCCGCTGAAGACTTTTCCGCAAATATCGACTTTGGCGGTTTTCACAGCCTATCTTCCCTCTAAGGAGCGATGCGATGAGCGACGCCGACGCCCATAAATCCGAGATGCGCAAGCTGCAAGCCGAGCAGAAACGGAAGACGTCCGAGGCGCGCGATCCCGGCCGCGGACTTGTTCTCGTTCACACGGGCGACGGCAAGGGCAAATCGAGTTCGGCTTTCGGCGTCATCGTCCGCGCGCTCGGTTGGGGCCAACGCGTCGGCGTCATTCAGTTCATCAAAGGCAAGTGGATCACCGGCGAGCGGCAGTTCTTCGACAAGCTCGGAACCGTCGATTGGCATACCATGGGCGAGGGCTTCACCTGGGATACGCAAGACCGCGACCGGGACATCGCCGCCGCTGAGGCGGCCTTTACGCAGGCGCGGGAGATGATGGCAAGCGGCGATTATGATCTTATCGTGCTCGACGAGATCAACATCGTGTTGCGCTATGACTATCTCCCGGTCGAGACGGTTCTTGAGGCCCTAAAATCGCGATCGGACCGCACAAGCGTGGTCCTTACGGGGCGAGACGCCAAGCCGGAACTTTGCGACTATGCCGATCTCGTCAGCGAGATGCGCGAGGTTAAACACCCGTTCAAGGCGGGCATCAAAGCCCGGCGCGGAATTGACTTCTGAATTGCGCTTGCGCGGCAGCCAACATTTGCAATTATTGACAATCCCTCGCGCCCACAGCAAAAGGCCTCTCAGATGGCGCCTCCCTAACCGGAGGCTAAGAGGGAAGCCGGTGCGAATCCGGCGCTGTACCCGCAACTGTCAGCCGGGAGCTGATGGCCATAAAGCCACTGGGGCTAACGCCCTGGGAAGGCGGCCAGAAGCGCTGATCGGCAAGCCAGGAGACCTGCCATCGCGTCGTTCGTCCGGAGGCCGGGAAGAGTTCTCTTGGGGCGGGAAAGGGCCGACGAAAGCGTCAGGCGCCTCTCCTTAGTAGCGACATCAATTGGTCCGTCCGCCCGCGCGGCGTTCGCCGCGGGACCTTGTTCGTCGTTACGAAAGGCGTTCCGCATCCGGGCGGCGGAACGCGAGGGGAACAGCCATGCGCGTTCACAATCTGCTCTTGTCAACGGCGGTCGCCGCCGTAATCGCCTTTTCTTTTCGCCCGGCGCTCGCCCAGCTGCCGAACCCTGATCCCAACGGGTCGGTTAACGACGTCGACGGCGAGCCCGACACGATCACCGTAACGGGCATGCGCCTGCCGACGCCGCTTGACCAGGTCGGCCGATCGGTCAACGTCCTGACGGGCGAGGAGATCCAGCTTCGTCAGCAGCGTTTTCTTTTCGACGCCCTCGCCGCCATTCCAGGGGTACAGGTTGTCCGTACAGGAAGCTTCGGTAGCGCCGCATCAGTCTCGATCCGCGGGCTCGACAGCGACCAGACGCTTGTCGTCCAGGACGGCGTCGTCATCAACAACCCCGCCTCTTTTGGCAACGGCTTCAATTTCGCCAATTTCGACGCTGGCGACGTGGAACGAGTCGAGGTCATTCGCGGCGCTCAGTCCACTCTATATGGGTCGGACGCCATCGGCGGCGTTATCAACATTGTCACCAAGGACGGCCGCGAAGGCTTTGGCGGCGACGCCTTTTTCGAGGGCGGCTCGTTCGACACCATTCGCGGCGGGGCGAGCCTTTATGGCGGGAACGATACGGCCTCAGGCCGCATCTCCTTCAGCGGGGTGACGACCAACGGCTTTTCCTCGGCCGACGAAGCAAACGGAAACGTCGAGGACGACAGTTTCGACAATGTGACGCTATCGACGAAAGGCCGTTTCCAGCCGGTCGTCTCTCTCTTGTTTGAAGTCGTCGCGCGCTACCAGGACAGCGAGAACGAGTTCGACAGCTTCGCCGGCGGGCGGCCCGT
Organism: Hyphococcus sp.; assembly: GCA_028284345.1. Lineage (GTDB taxonomy): Bacteria > Pseudomonadota > Alphaproteobacteria > Caulobacterales > Parvularculaceae > Hyphococcus. The sequence continues at coordinate 530,392 of JANQRY010000010.1, forward strand.
TGACGGCGATGAAATCGGACAGACCGAAGAGCTGACGGTCGCAGGGTTCGCGACGCATACGGCGCTTGAGGGCGCATTGCAAAATCGTTTCGCGATCACCTATCTGCGCAACGATCAGCTAAACGTTACAGACGGCGCGCCTTCTTTCGATGCGCTGGGCACGCGGATTTCCTATGAATATCAGGGCACGGTGAAACCCGTAGCTTGGGCCGCACTCGTCGCCGGCGCCGAATATGATGTACAGGAATCAGAAGTCACGGTCGGTTTCGGCGGCAATCAGCAAATAAAGACCACGAGCGGCTTCGGCCTTCTCCAGTTGACGCCGAAGGACAACATCGCCCTCAACGCCGGCGTCCGGCACGATTCGAGCGATGAGTTCGGATCGGAGACGACGTTCAGCGTGTCCGGCGCCTATACGCTTCCGCAAACCGGTACGATCCTGCGCGGCAGTTTTTCCGAAGGGTTCCGGGCGCCGACCGCCGGCGAACTCGGCTTCAATCCCGATCTCTTTCCCGAGTTCAGCAATGGCTGGGACATCGGCCTCGAACAGCCGATTTCCGACGGCCGTGCGCGCGTGACGGCGACCTATTTCGATCAGCAGATCGACGATCTCATCGCCTTTGATCTTGCCGCATTCACCTTCGTCAACATCCAGGAATTCGAGAGCAAGGGCGTCGAAGTCGCCCTCGACGCTGATCTCTACGCATGGCTCAGCTTCCGCAGCGCCTATACCTATGTTGACGCGACGAATGTGACGACTACTAACGCTGCGCTGAACCAGCCCAAGCACCGCTTCAATGTCGAACTCGCCGCGCGGGCGACGGATCGCCTGACGCTATCGCTCGGCGTCAACTACAATGGAACCGAATTAGATGGCGGGAACACTCTTGATTCGTTCACGCTTGTCAGCGTGCGCGGTCAATATGCACTCAACGACACGCTCGAACTTTTCGCGCGCGTCGAAAACGCGACCGACATCGACTATCAGGACAACTTCGGTTACGGAACAGCGCCGATTTCAGCGTTCGGCGGGGTGCGTGCAAGGTTCTAATGGCGTCATCAATCGGAATCTCGAAGACGCTGGCGGCCGCGACAAGCTTTGCCGCCGGCGTGCTCGTTTCCGGTTGCAGCGGTGTTGCGCAAAACGATTCATCATCGGCGGAACTTGAAGGTGCGCCCCGACGCATCGTCAGCCTCGACTACTGTGCCGACCAATATGTGTTGAAACTGGCGGACAAAGATCAAATTCTCGCCATATCGCCCGATGCGGCGAAGGATTTTTCGTACATGCGAGCGTCCGCGGACGGCGTGCCGACCGTGCGCCCGATTGCGGAAGACGTGCTCACCCTGAAACCGGACCTTGTTGTCCGCGCCTATGGCGGTGGTCCTAACGCGGCGGCGTTTTTCGAACGGGCCGGCGTGCCCGTACTGCAAGTTGGCTGGGCGTCGACTGTCGACGGCGAAGACATGGGATCTATCCCCGTCATCATCCAACATTTGGCGGATGGGCTCGGGCAATCCGCGCGCGGAGACGCACTCGTATCGGCGTTTCGTGAGCGCCTCAAACAAGTCCGTAAACGGAACACCAGCGAAACCGCGCTTTACATGACGCCGGCGGGCGTCACGACAGGACCCGGTTCGCTTGTGCATGAGATGTTGCTGGCCGCAGGGCTGGAGAATTTTCAAAACCAGCCGGGTTGGCGGTCCCTGCCTTTGGAGCGCCTGGCTTATGAACAGCCTGACCTCGTTGCGGCGGCGTTCTTCGAGACGCTCACAAATCATCCCAATGCCTGGAGCCCATCGAACCACCCGGTGGCGCGCGCGCAGCTTTCGGGCCCGGATACGGTGCCGCTACAGGGCGCTTGGACAGCCTGCGGCGGTTGGTTCATTCTCGATGCGATTGAAGCGCTGGCGCGGGAGGACGCGTCATGATCGCTCGAGGTTGGCTAACGCCGGGGCTCGCGCTTGCAAGCGTTCTCGCCATATTCGCCGCTTGCCTGATCGGCTCGACGCCCTTGCCGTTTGATCGCGTGATGGCCGCCTTTTTTGGCGGCGCAGAAGCAGGCGACCGGCTTGTCATTTGGTCGATCCGCCTGCCCCGCGCCCTGGCGGCGTTTATCGTTGGCGCGGCGCTCGGCCTAAGCGGCGCGGCGCTACAAGGCCTGCTTCGCAACCCCCTTGCCGAACCGGGCGTTCTCGGCGTTTCAGCCACAGCCACGCTCTTCGCCACCTTCTCTCTTTATTACGGGCTCGCTGTCGTCAGCCCGTGGATATTGCCCATCGCCGCGATTATCGGCGCGCTGGCCGCAACCCTATTGTTGACGCTTGCCGCGGTGCGCACGCAGTCCGTGGTGACGCTCATCCTTATCGGGGTCGGTCTTTCAAGCTTCGCCGGGGCGGTCATGAGTCTTCTCATGAATCTCGCGCCGAACCCGTTTTCACTCTCGGACATGATCAATTGGATGCTGGGCTCTGTCGCCAATCGCAGCTTCAACGAAATTGCGTTCGCCGCGCCGTTTATGGTCGCCGGCGCCGGCGTTCTCCTGGCAACGCGGCGCGGGCTTTCGGCGCTCACGCTTGGCGAGGAAGCGGCGAGCGGCATCGGCCTCAATCTCCGAAACCAGAGGATTTACACGGTCGTCGGCGCCGGCATGGCGACGGGCGCGTCCGTGGCGCTCGCCGGCGCTATCGGCTTTGTGGGGATTGTCGCGCCGCATATTGTCAGGCCCTTTGTCGGCTATGACCCGGCGCGATCGCTTATCCCCTCAGCGCTGCTCGCCGGGTTAATCCTCGTCCTCGCTGATATCGGCGTGCGCATTCTGCCCACGGACAATGAACTGAAGCTCGGGGTTGTCGCCGCGTTGATCGGCGCGCCGGCGTTCGTCTGGATCGCGATGCGGAGGCGGGCCGTCAATGACTGAACTCGTTGCAACCGGCCTCACCTTGAAGGCGAAAGACGCCGTTCTTGTCGATAATGCGAGCTTTACCCTCGCAAAGGGTGAATTAGTCGCACTGTTGGGCCCGAATGGGGCGGGCAAGACAAGTCTCATCCGATTAAGCCTCGGGCTAGAAACGCCGACCGCCGGAAAGGCGCGCCTCAACGACGTCGATGTCGAAACGCTTGATCCGATCGCCCGCGCCCGCGCCGTTGCGTATCTCCCGCAGCAAAGACCGCTCGCATGGCCCGCGCGCGTGCGCGACGTTGTCGCGCTTGGCCGCTACAGCCATGGCGCTGCGGTGGGCCGGCTCCGGGGCGCCGACGCAGAGGCGGTCGACCGCGCGATCGCCGCTTGCGACCTCGTTCATCTCGCAAATCGCCCAGCCGATACGCTATCCGGCGGAGAACTGGCGCGCATGCATTGCGCGCGCGCCTTTGCCGCCGAGGCACCGCTCCTCGTGGCCGACGAGCCGACGGGCGCGCTCGATCCGCGCCATCAGTTTCGCATCATGGATCTCGTGAAGTCCTTCGTTGACAACGGAGGCGGCGCCCTTGTCGTGCTGCATGACATCCAGCTTGCGGCGCGCTACGCCTCCCGACTGATCTGGATGCAGGCGGGCCGTATAATCGCAGACGGCTCGCCGGCGGAGACGCTGACCGCCAAACGGCTCGAAACCGTTTACGGCGTCCGCGCGCGTGTCGACGGGACGCGCATCGAGATGGACGGCGCCCTATGACGGCGAAGGTGCTGATGCTGCAGGGCGCAGGCTCCGATGTCGGAAAATCCCTGTTGACCGCAGCGCTCTGCCGGATTGCAAAGCGGCGCGGACTTAGCGTCGCCCCGTTCAAGCCGCAGAATATGTCGAACAACGCCGCCGCCTGCGTCTCCGGGGGCGAGATCGGCCGGGCGCAAGCGCTTCAGGCGCTGGCGGCGGGCCTCGATCCGCATACGGATATGAATCCAGTGCTGCTGAAACCGCAAACCGATCGCACGGCGCAAGTTGTTGTGCATGGCAAAGCCGTCGAGGTCGTGGAGGCTGCCGACTATATGGCGCGCCGGGACCGCCTTATGGGCGCCGTCATGGAGAGTTTCGACCGTCTCGCCGCGCGCCATGATCTCATCATCGTCGAAGGCGCCGGCAGTCCGGCGGAGATCAATCTGCGCGCCCGAGACATCGCCAATATGGGCTTTGCGAGGACCGCCGGAGTTCCTGTCTGCCTTATTGGCGACATCGAACGGGGCGGCGTCATCGCCAGTCTGGTCGGGACCAAAGCCGTGCTCGACCCCGCCGACGCCGCTATGATCCAGGGCTTTCTCGTCAATAAGTTTCGCGGAAACCCAAGACTTTTCGACGACGGCGTTTCAGCGATCGAGGAGCGCACAGGCTGGCCTTGCTTCGGCGTCATCCCGTGGCTCGCCGCCGCGGCGCGTCTGCCGGCCGAGGACGCTGTCGTGCTCGATCGGCCGCAAACCGAAAACGATGCGGAATTGAAAATCGCCGCGCCAATGCTATCGCGCATTGCAAACTTTGACGACGCCGATCCGCTCAAACAGGAACCGGACGTCAATTTCCAATGGGTTCCGCCGGAACAACCGATCCCGCGCGATGCTGACGTGATCATCATTTTCGGCACGAAATCGACGCTCGGCGATCTTGCGTTTTTGCGGGTGCAAGGGTGGGACCACGACATTATCGCCCATGCGCGCGCCGGCGGTCGGGTGCTCGGCCTTTGCGGCGGTTATCAGATGCTGGGACGCAGGATCGCTGATCCTCAGGGCGTCGACGGCCTGCCGGGCGAAGCGGCGGGGCTGGGTCTCCTCAATGTCGATACCGTTATGGGAAAAACCAAACATGTGTCACCGGTTTCCGCGCTTTGCGCGGTCACGTCTACGCCCCTAACCGGATATGAAATCCATATGGGCCGCACTGACGGTCCGGATACGGCGCGCCCCTTCGCGACCGTCAATGGCGCGCCGGATGGCGCGCGCAGCGCAGACGGCCGGATTGAGGGCACGTATCTGCACGGCGTCTTCGCAAGCGATGCGTTTCGCCGCGCTTGGCTGGGAAGAGCCGGCACAGACGCTGCGGCGATGCTTTGCTATGAAGCGGCGGTTGAGAGCGCACTCGACGGGCTCGCCGATGGCGTGGAAGCCGCTGTTGATGTCGATGCTCTGTTGTCGCTTGCGAGACGTCCCGGATGGACACCGCAGCATTGACGGCGTCATTCACGGCATTTGGCGCGCTCATGCTTGGCGCATGGGCGATTGAGGCAGCCGTCGGCTGGCCGAATTGGCTCTTTGCCCGCATTCGTCACCCGGTTGTCTGGCTTGGGTGGTTGATCACCGCCTTCGAGCGCACGCTAAATCGCCGCCGCTGGCCGCATCGGGTTCGCTACGTCGCTGGCGTTGCTACAACCCTGACCACGCTGATCGTTGCTGTGGGCGCAGCGCTGCTGATCTCCGCTGCAACACCGAAAACGGTTCTTGGCTACGCAATTGACGCGCTCATTGCGTCAAGCCTCCTCGCCTCACGCAGCCTTTACGAGCACGTCGCCGCAGTCGCGAACGCACTGAGCACGGGCGATCTTGCGAGCGCCCGGTCCGCCGTTTCGAAAGTTGTCGGGCGCGATCCCGCGCGTCTTGACGCGTCCGGCATTGCGCGCGCGAGCCTCGAAAGCCTTGCCGAGAACGCCTCTGACGGTGTCGTGGCGCCGCTGTTCTGGGGGGCGATTTTGGGCCTGCCCGGGATTGCCGTCTACAAAGCAATCAATACGCTCGATTCCATGATCGGTCACAGAAATGAACACTATGCAGCGTTCGGCGGTTTCGCCGCGCGCTTGGACGACACCGCCAATCTCATTCCAGCGCGTCTGACGGGACTCTTGTTTGCGGCGGCGAGCCTGCAAGGGAACGCCTTTGCAATCATGTTTCGCGACGCACGGCGTCACCGTTCGCCCAATGCCGGCTGGCCCGAAGCCGCAATGGCGGGCGGTCTTGGCGTGCGTTTGTCGGGCCCGAGAGCCTACGGCGCTGAAATTACAAACGAGCCCTGGCTGAACGCCGGCGCAAGCGACCCTGACGCCGCGACGATGCACCGGGGACTGATGGTCTATGTCAGAGCGATGGTGATCTGTGCGGCTTTGCTCTTGTTGATAGTGTTTGCGTGATGACGGACGACCTTCTTCACGGCGGCGCGCTCGATTTGATGCGGCGTCGCTTCCCGGATGCGAAAGGGCCATGGCTTGATCTATCAACCGGCGTCAGCCCTTTTGCTTATCCGGACGTGGCTGTAAGCGACGCAGCGCTGCGTAACTTGCCGACACGCGCGATGATGCATGATTGTCGGTCCGCCATGGCCGCGGCTATAGGGGCGCCGGATGAGAGCCTCCTTCTTGCGCCGGGCAGCGAGCTGTTGATCCGTCTGTTGCCAGACATGATCACTCCAAGGTCTGTCGCCATCCTGTCGCCGAGTTACGGCGATCATGCGCGGGTCTGGCGCGCGGCGGGCGCCGACGTGATCGAGACGCCCTCGCCCCTTGAACACGCTGAAAACGTCGACGCCATCGTGCTGTGCAATCCGAACAATCCCGACGGCAGCGTTTTTGCGCGACGCGATCTCGAAAGCGTTCGCGCGCAAATGGCCGCGCGCGGCGGCTGGCTGATTGTCGATGAAGCCTATGCCGACCTAAATCCTGTGGTGAGCCTGGCGCCATTGGGCGGCGAGAACGGTCTCATCGTCTTTCGATCTTTCGGAAAATTCTACGGCCTTGCAGGCGTGCGGCTTGGCGCGCTGATCGCGCCGGGCCCTATCCGGAACTTGATGACTGATCGCCTCGGCGTCTGGCCGGTATCCGGCGCAGCACTGGAAATCGGCGCGCGCGTTTACGCCGATAAGAAATGGGCGGAGGATACACGCGTGCGACTCGCCGCAGCCCGTGCGCGAGTTGATCGCATACTCGCGAAAGGAGGCGTCAACATTTGCGGCGGCACGGACCTTTTTCGGTTCGTCGAGGCGCAGGACGCTTATGCGTTATGGGAGCGGCTGGCGCGCAGCGGCGTCTATGTACGCCGCTTCGACTGGTCGCCGCGCCATCTGCGCATTGGCCTGCCGCCGGACGGACAAGCAGAAGAGCGTCTGCGTAAGGCGCTCACCCTTTAAGCGTCATCGGCAGCCCGGCGACGACGAATTCGACGCGGTCGCAGACCGCCGCAACATCCTGGTTCAGTCGTCCCTGCGCATCGCGGAAGCGCCGCCCGAGGGGCGTCTCCGGCACGAGCCCGAGGCCCACCTCGTTTGAGACGAGAATGACATGGCCGTCCGTATTCTGAAGGCTTTGGCATAGCGCGATTGCTTCCGCCTCGATGTCCCGACCAGTATGCATGAGATTCGAGAGCCAGAGCGTCAGGCAATCGACAAGGCAGACCGTGTCCTCGCCGGCGCAGTCCAATATCGCTTCAGCGAGATCCAAGGGCGCCTCGATTGTCTCCCAATCGCCGCCCCGGTCGGCGCGATGGCGCGCAATACGCTCGGCCATTTCTTCGTCAAAAGCCTCAGCCGTAGCAATAAAATGCATGCGCGCGGCGCCGGCCGCCTCAGCCACGGCAAGCGCCCGCTGGCTCTTACCGGATCGGGCGCCGCCCAAGATGAGTTGGTTTTTCGCCATCGAAGTGCTTCCTTATGTGCGCCATCCGCTCGACAATATACCAAAAAGCACTAACGTTTTTCGACAGAGGCCCCGACCTATAGAGTCGCGGCGATCCATGTCCAGGAGACTTTTATGACCCGCTTGCTTGCCGCCGCCAGCGCCATCGCACTTGTCGCCCCCCACCCCGCCGTCGCACAGGACTTTTCCGTTGAGCGCATCGACCAACATATCCGAACACTGTCAGACGACTGGTTCGAAGGCCGCGCGCCGGGCACGCCGGGCGAGGACAAGACGGTCGCCTACCTGTCCGGCGCCTTCGCCAGCATCGGGCTCCAGCCAGGCGGCGACTTGCGGCCCGACGGCTCGCGGGCCTGGACGCAGGACGTGATCCTCAATCGGTCGACCATGACCGAGGCTCCGCAACTTTCCATCACCATAGACGGCGAACGCGTCGCCATAGTGCAGGACCGGGATCTCGCCGTGCGCTCGCCCGTCAACGGCATGGCGGAGGTCCGGCTTGACGACGCACCGTTGCTATTCGTCGGATATGGAACCCACGCGCCCGAGCGCGACTGGTCCGATTTCAAGGATGTGGATGTCGCGGGCAAGGTGATCGTGGCCCTTGTTAACGACCCCGATTTCGAAGGCGGCGAAGGTGATTTTGGCGGCGAGGCCATGACCTATTATGGCCGCTGGACCTATAAATATGAGGAAGCCGCACGGCGCGGCGCGGCGGGCGTGCTGGTCATCCATGAGACCGAACCGGCCAGCTATCCCTGGGGCGTCATCGCCAGCGGCAACGATGTGACTTTGGATATCGTCCGCGAAGATCCCGCCGCGGCGCATACGGCGCTGCAGGGCTGGATGCATGTCGATATCGCCAGCCGGATCTTCGAGGCGGCGGGCACAAGCTATGAAGAGGCGAAGACCATGGCGCAGCGCCGCGATTTCCAGCCGATGGATCTCGGCGCAACCATCGACGCTGCGCTGCTTTCCCGCAGCGAACAGATCGCCGCGAAGAATGTGGTTGGTATCCTGCCCGGAACCAAGAGGCCCGACGAGCACATCATCTTCACCGGACACCATGACCATTTGGGGGTCGGCGAACCCGACGAAACGGGCGACACGATTTACAACGGCGCGATCGACAACGCCACGGGACTGGCGCTGATGATCGAGATGGGCCGCGCTTTCGTAGAGGACGGGGGGACCAAGCGCAGCCTCGTCTTTCTCGCCGTCGGTGCGGAGGAAAGCGGGCTCTTGGGCGCGAAGTATTATGCCGCCAATCCACTCTATCCGTTAGAGACGACGGTCGGGGTCATAAACACCGACGCGCCCGGCGTTCATGGCCCGACCCGGGATTTCTCGATCTCAGGCAGCGCCAAGCTCGGTCTCCTCGACATCATGACCGAAGAAGCGGCAAAGATGGGGCGGCGCTATTCGCCCGACCCCAACCCGGCGGCGGGCAGCTTCTTCCGTTCCGACCATTTCGCCTTCGCGCAGGTCGGCGTACCGGCCGTTAGCTTTCGCTCGGGCAGCAATCTCGTCGATGGCGGCGCCGAGCGGGCGGCGCAGATCGCAGAGGCTTACGCTGCGGAAGACTATCACCAGCAGAGTGACGAATGGTCGCCCGATTGGGATCTGAGCGGCATCGTTCGCGACGCCCAGTTGATCCACGCGGTCGCCGAACGGCTCGGCAATAGCGGGGCGTGGCCGAACTGGGCGGAGGGCAGCGAATTCAAGGCGCTGCGCGACGCCAGTGCGGAGGCGCGCGACTAGCGGGCAATAGAACTCGGAAGCTTGCTGCGATTTGAAGTTTCGTATCCAGACCCGTCAGCGCAGGAGAAGCTCGCGTGCTGAAACCGGAGACTGGTTCGCTTTGGTCTAATAGCTCATCTAGGTAAGGATGTATCGAAAGGATCGGAAAGGGCGAGACGAATGGGGGAATTCCTCTCATCGATGGGACCGGCGGCGAAAAACCAAGCCGCGCCTTGGCGCGTTGTGTTTCATTATTGGCGAATATTTGTCGTGGGGGCCGTCACGATAGCCCTCACGACGGTCCCGGTTCACAGTCGAGATTCTGGCAACCGAGATTCTGGCGAGGTTGACGCCCATCCGGACCTTGCCGGACTTCGATATGGGATCTCGGTGACCGACCTGGACGGCAACGTACTTGTGGCGCATCGGGCGGACGAACGGTTTGCGCCAGGCTCGAACGTCAAATTGTTCGTAACGGCGGTGGCGCTTGCGGCGGAGGAAGCGTTGTCCGCTTTAGATCCTGCATTGCGGGTCGTATCGGAGCCGACAGATTCGGGGCCGCCGACCCTCGCGCTGGTGGGGCGCGGCGACCCGACTATTGGGTTCGGTATGGATTGCGACGTGCGATGTATCGAAACCCTGGCGGCGGCGGTGGCGGGTTCAGGGATCACCAAAGTTGGCGATATTGTAGGCGACGAACGATGGTTCGCCGACGAGCGGAAACCTCTGGGGTGGAGCTGGGACGATCTGAAATTCGGCCACGGGACATCTATTTCAGCGATCGCTGTAAACGACAATGTCCTTCCGCTGAGAGTTTCGCCATCCAGCGCGCCTGGTACTAGCGTTCGGACTTCGTGGGTCGGCGCCGGACCGAATTATTTTAATCTCCTCAACGAGGCAAAGACCAGCGACGCAGAGGGGCCGAAGGCGCTACGGTTGGAGCGGCGCATCGGCCATCGCACGGCGCGTCTCTACGGGGAACTGCCCATCGGATCGAAGCCGGTAACGCTCGATCTGGGAGTCGACGACCCGGCGCATTTGGCCACGTGGTACTTCAAGAGGGCGCTGGAGGCTGAGGGCGTTTCGGTTGCGGGGCAGCTGCGGACCCGGCGTCGACCTCTCCAATATGCTGACGAACCGATACCAGTCGATCCGAACGACCCGACCGCTCAATTGCGGTGCGCCCGCCGCGCTCAAACTGCGTCCAATGAAACCGTCGTCGCGTCACTCCAGCCCGCGCCGATCCGCGATATCGTGACCGAAATCAATCGCGAGAGTCAAAATCTGTATGCAGAGGTTCTGCTTCGTCAATTGGGCCGCGCTGCAGGGACGGGCTCTTCCTTTTGCGGATTGTTGCAGATCCAAGAATTCTTAGATGACGTCGGGGTTGCGCGCACGTCCTATGACTTTGCTGACGGTTCGGGCCTATCCAACTACAACCGCGTCACGCCCGCGACCGTAACGGCCCTGCTTCGCCACGCTGCCGCGGCGCCATGGGGTGAAGCCTACCGTGCGAGCTTGCCGATCGGCGGAGCCTCCGTTGGGACGCTGAAGCATAGATTCCGCGGGTCAGCGCTGGAGGGAAAAATCTTTGCAAAGACGGGAACATTGAACCACGTGGATGCATTGTCCGGCTACATGCAGGCCCGCAGCGGAGAAACTTTGGTTTTCTCCATTATTGTCAACGACCGGCCGCTGGAATCACCCTCCGCGACGTATCAGATTGATTCCACCCTCTTAAATATCGCGGAGAAGTACTAGGGTCCGGACTCATTACCAGTAGCTGGCGCAAATTATCGGGGGACCTTTCTGACGGAACAGGGAGCTATGTCGTCGATTCCCGTTTCCCGCAGGCACAGTTAATTACAGACATCAGAACAACGCTCGATCAACGCAAGATGCATTAAGTGGGCGCATTCCACTCCGCGCTGTCCGGATCGAAGCCCATCGCTATCATGCGCTCTCGCCAGCGTTTCTGCGCGAGCGCCTGCATATCCTCGACCTTGTCAAGCTCGTCCGTGATCTCAAAGCCAATCAGGGTTTCGAGAACATCTTCCAGGGTAACAACGCCCTGCACAGTCCCATATTCATCAACCACGAGAGCAATATGGCTCTTGTCCTGCACCAACCGGTCGAATGCATCCGAGGCCGACACAACGTCGGGCAGCATTAGAAACTTTCTCTTGAAATCAGCAAGACGCGCGTCAAAGTCGTCCTTTGCTTGAGCGATAAGTAAGTCGGTTTTCAATACATAGCTGGAGATATCGTCAGCCGTACTGTCCTGAATCGGAATTCTTGAGAAAGGCTTGTCAGCATGAGCAGCGAAGAAATCTTTCACTTTCAGTTTTCCCGGCACAGAGAACACGACCGGCCGGGGTGTCATGATATCCCGCACGGAAACGCGGGATAGCTTCATCAGATTGTTGATGATTTTATGTTCCCGTCTGTTCAGCCCGCCTTCACGCGACCCGATCTCCGCCATGGCCTGCATCTCCTCGCGACTAAAGGCGCCTCCTTTAGGGCCAGTCCGGGAAAGCATGCGCGTCAGGCGTTCAGACAAGAACACGATTGGATAAAGCGCGCGCGTCAGCCATAGGATAAGAACCCCGAATGTAGGGGCCAATTGTTGCCAGTAGGTTGCGCCCAGTGTTTTCGGTATGATTTCTGAAAGCACGAGAACGAGAAGGGTAAGGATTGCGGAGGCGACGCCGAGATATTCGTTTCCGAACACAACGGTCGTTTGGGCGCCCACACCTGCAGCGCCGACCGTATGTGCAATCGTGTTGGCGGTGAGAATAGCGGCGAGCGGCCGGTCGAGATTCCCGCGAAGCTTTGCAAGCGTTTGCGCGCCGCGTTTTCCTTTTAGTTCAAGGGCAGTGACATATGACGGACGAACTGAAAGAAGCACGGCTTCAGCAATCGAGCAAAAAAAGGATACGCCGATTGCCAGCACAAGGAATATAGTGAGTAAGGTCATGCGGAAAATATATAGTATTCGATCGGCTGTTCAAAATCGGTGTTTTTGCTTTCTGCCGCAAGTCATCTTTGGCTAAGTCTGCCTTAGTCTCAGGCTTATTGTCTGAGATTTTGTGCATTGGAAAGCGCCCGTAAGCCAAATTCCAGAAGGCCCTGACTGTTGAATTTACGTCGCGCATGGATTGCAAGACATTCCCGGGCGTATTCGTCGGGCACGCACAGCACGGGAAACGCCCGCTGCTGTGACCCTCGACTATCGACCAGCGTGATCCAGAGTCGGCGGCCCAATTTGAAGGCAGCAATGATAGCGCGTCATACGTCCGCCCATGCGCGCAACAGATTGTGATAGACGCCTGCAAGGTCTACCAGAGAGGCATGGCCAGGCATGTCGGCGGCGAGGTTCTGAATCGCCTTGTCCATCTCGAATAACATAATGCGCTTCGTCTCGTCGCGCACCATGCTTTGGATCCAGAAGAACGAAGCCAGTCGCTCGCCGCGTGTAACCGGATTAACGCGATGTACGCTGGTTGACGGATAAAGCACCATGTCGCCTGCGGGAAATTTGACTTCACGAGGCGTAAGGCCTTCCTCAATCCGCAATTCGCCCCCGTCGTAATCTTCCGGCGCGCTCAGAAACAGCGTCGCCGACAAATCGGTGCGCACACGGTGGACCGTTCCGGCCACCGGCCGGATAGCACCGTCAATGTGACGCCCATAAGACTCTCCGACCGAGTACCTGTTGAACTGCGGCGGAAGAATCTTCAGGGGCAATGCAGCCGACGTAAAAAGCGCATTGCGATCCAGCGCCAGCAAGATGAGTTCTCCGAGCTTCCGAGCGACCGGATCGCTGTCGGGGAGCTGCTGGTTGCGCTTGACCTGTTGCGATAGATATCCCGCGGATCCGCGGCCGTCCTCCCAAGCTGCTTTCAGCAGCATCTCGCGAGCCTGCTGCAGCGGATCTTGCGTGAGAACTTCGGGAACGTGAATCAGCATGATGAAGTTTATAGCATCAGTATTCTAGGTTGATTGCAAACATCGCGGTCGCGCCGGGCCCGGGCACGATGTGCCAGGGATGAATGCCGGCGTAGTAGAATTTGTCGGTTATATTGGTGAGATTCACCTTGAAACCGAGACGTTCGTTAATCCGATAACCGCCCATGAGATCGAAAGTCCAGTATGCTGGAACCATCTTTGCCGCAGTTGCGTTCCGGGCGCCGACATACCGCGCGCCTCCGCCAATCTGAAATCGGTCGTTGAGTTGATAGGCATTCCAGAACGTGAACGCATTTCGCGCCACATTCTGTAGCGGCGAACCTACTGCCGGGCCGCCTACGACTGTCTCGGTGACCTCTCCGTCCAGATACGTATAGCCGGACGACACCTGCCACTTCGGCGTAAGGTAGCCGACTGCGCTGACGGAAAGGCCATCCACCTGTTGGGTTCCGCCAAGCGTATTGAAGCCTGGATTGTCGGGATCGGGCACGCGCGCATTGACCTTCGAAATGCGAAACAAAGCCACATTCAGCGCAAGAGCGTCATCAAGCAGGCTGAACTTGCCGCCGATTTCGTAGCTGCGGTTCTCTTCCGGTTCCAAGGCAGCGTTTCCAAGACCCAACCCCCGCCCGCTGGTTACGAAAGACAGTCCCTCCGCCGAGGGATTGAACGAGGTTCCAAAGCCGAAATAGAAGCTGGCGGCAGGATACGGCTTGAAGACGGCCGCCGCGCGGTAGCTAAACGCTTCATCGACTTGCTCGATCTCCTCGCTGCCGGTCATGACGTTGGGCGAGAGAAATGGCGTGGGATTGCCGACGGGCTCGAAGCGCTCAGCGCTGTAGTCGACCTTGAACCGATCCCAGCGGACGCCGCCGATGATCTGCAGCCAGTCGGCAATTTCGAGCGTGTCGATCGCATAAACCCCCAGCGTATCGCCCGTCGTATCCACGACAAGAAGCGTTTCAATACTGGTTGCGGAAAAATCATCGCTGACGCCGGGATTGAGAAGGTCAACGCCGGGCACGCCGACGCCGAATCCGAACGACGGCGCGCTACGCTCGTGCGACGCCTCAATGCCGACGACCAAAACGTGGCCAACGCCGCCCATATCGAATTTTGCTGTGAGATCAGCCTGCACGGCTAGCATGGACTCTTCGCTTTCGCCACGGAATACAAACCGATCAACGGTGACGTCTTCAAGCGGCGTCGTCGCCGGGATCGCCGGATCGATCAGTGGTTCGGTGATGCGTGTATCGCGGTCGTAATGAGCATAACGCGCCGTGACGCGCCCGGTCATCGCGCTGTTGAAATCGCTTTCGACGCGGGCTGTCAAAATGTCGACGGACGTCTTGATGAAATCGCTGGCGAACCCGTAAAAATTTTCACGGGGAATATCGACGGTGTTGTTGCCGAACCAGGGATGGCCGTAATCAGGCGTATCATTGTTTGTCTGGTGGAGATAGCTGAGGGAAAGGCGCGTCGCCGCGCCGAGGTCCATTGCGAGGCTGGGCGCAATACCGAAACGCCGATATTCGGCCCCGTCCCTTCCCGCCACTTCGGACTGATGACCCATGGCGTTCAGACGAAAGGACGCGCCGCTTCCGAGCGCTGGCGCCGGCAGAGAAAGGTCGGTCGTGGCGCGGCGGGTGAGATCGGTCCCGAAATTCAGGTTGACCGCCGCAAACTTCTCCTGAAACGGCGTTTTACTGACCTGATTGATGACGCCGCCGGTCGAGCCGCGTCCGAAAATCATGGATGAGGGCCCTTCCAGCACTTCAACCGCTTCCAGATTGAATGGGTCACGAAAATAGCTGCCATAGTCGCGCATGCCGTCGAGGAACATGTCGTTGCGCGACGAGAATCCGCGGATGGAGGGGTTGTTGCCTTGCCAGCTGAACTCGCCTGCGCCGAGTGTAATGCCCGGCACATTTCGGAACGCTTCGTCCAGTGAAGTGACAGCCTGATCCTCAAGCAATGCTCGCGGAAGCGTGGTGATCGATTGCGGCGTATCTTGCAGGGGCGACGGCAATTTCTTTAGCGACAAATCTTCTTCTAGATAGTCAGAGCGACGCTTGCCGTAGACAAAAATTGAATCTGTCTGCTCAGAAGACTCATCTCGCGGTTGCGCCGCCACGGACTGCCCGGTCATTCCAAGCGCCGTCGTTGACAGGAGCGCCGTCAAAAACTTTGTGGGGCGGGGTTTAGCTAACATGTAAAACTCTACACTTGATCTGACGGACGTTTTGTCAGGCGGATTATTTGCCGTCAGACAAATCGGGTTTCACGGTTCTTGATCACCGCCAACGAACAGCTTCAACAAGAGGCCGGCGAGAATTCCATTGACGCCTGATGAGTGCGTTCTTCTCACGTTCCGCGAAACTTTGGTTTTGCGCCCTCGCGAAATGCGTTCGAGGCTTCGGTCGCATCCTCGGTTTTGCGGAGAATCTCAAACATCGTCTGTTCCAATCTCAATCCTACGGCGCGGTCCATATCTCGCGATCTGATCGCCAGTTCCTTGGTTGCGCGCACAGCGAGGGGAGCGTTGCTGCAGATCAATCGAGCGACGCCAAACGCGGCCTCCATCAGATCTTCAGGCGGTACAATTCGATTAATCAGCCCCCACCGCTCTGCCCGCTCCGCACCCCACGCCTCGCCGGTAAGCAGCAACTCCATAGCAAGCGCATAGGGTATCTGCTCAATCAAGCGCTGGGTTCCGCCGTTCGCAGCGAATACCCCGCGCTTCACTTCAGCGAGTCCGAACGAGGCCGAAGGAACCGCAATCCGAATGTCGCACGAAAGCAGCAAAGTCATGCCGCCGCCAATGCAGGCGCCATTCACGGCCGCGATGACCGGTTTCCAGAGTTCGATACCGCGATTGAGCAGTTGCCCCTGTTGCGTTTGCCATAGATCTGCAACCGGCCGCTCGCCGGTAAGGAAGGTCTTGATGTCGGCGCCGGCGCAAAACGCCCGTTCTCCGGCGCCCGTCACGATCGCGGCGTTGATCTTTGGATCGTCCCGGATGTCGCACCAGACCCTCGACAGATCGCGATAGGCCTGATCGTCGAGCGCGTTCATCGCCTCAGGCCGATTAATCGTCACCACCGCGATGTCGTCAACGACGTCAAAATCGATAGCCATAGTTGTCTTTCAGATCACTTTAACGGCTCGATTCGCCGCGAACGCCATAACGGCGGCGACCTCCTTGTCGGCGCTCATTCCCAGAGTTGCGGGAATTTCTCGATATCGGGATAGAGGACGCCGACCGCGGACGTCGCCGCCGACCTAGCGGCGTACCAGATCGCTCCCTGCTGCGAGATATTCATTTTGGGAATATCGGAAAGCTGCGGCGTCGGATAGTACTGGAACTCGTGCGATTGCGGATCGTAGCTGACCAGCGCCCCTCCCATGGCGCCGTCGCTGATCCAAATTGTTCCGTCCGGCGCGCCCTGGACGTCATAAGGACTGGAAAAGCGATACGGCAGCCGAATTTCAGTTATTTCTTCCGTGTCGGGATCGATTCTGCCAAGCTTGCCGGACGAGAAGACGCCGTACCATAACGTATTGTCTCGATCCACGCCCAGACGCCGGATGGCGCAACGTTTATCGAGCGCGTGATATTCCGTGAAAGATTTCGATTTGGGAGAAAACTTGGCGACCTGGCAGGCGTAGTGCTGAGTGACCCAGATATTATCGTCCTTGTCGACGGCCATGCCGTATGACCGGCCCCAGGTCGAAGGATAGCGCCACACGCCGTCTATTTTGTTTTTCTTCGCATTCCATTTCAGGATTGAGTTCTCGCCGATATTGCTGAACCAGATATTTTGCCGCGAATCGACGACGGGCGTGTGAGCCCACCACGGTCCCTCAATCTCCCCGGCGGGATCGGATGGGTAGACGTGAAGGCTGTCGGTGATCTGATCCAGCTTTCCGATGTATCCGGCGTCGCGTTCGGCCCACCACACGTTGTTCTTGGCGTCGACGGCGATGCCATGAGGGTGAGCGCCCGGTTTTCCGAGCATATAGTCGGTAAAGGTTCCGGTTCGAGGATCCAATCGTCCGACGCGCGAGGGATAACTGTTGTCGGTATACCAGACATTACCGTCCAGATCGACGTGCGGATCCTGCGCCTGGCGCCGTTTGTTGGTCGCATCCAGTTTTGGATCTAAAGGCAAATAATATTCGACATACATGGCGTTGGCGAGCGCGGCTTCGTCGAGTAAAAGCTCGTCCGCGGGGGTATGCACGCCCCGGGTTGGGCCCGGGCCGAAATTGTCGCTGAGATAATCGTGAAGGGTTGCCCAGTCGCTGTCGGAAAGTTCCGACTGCTTGATCAGCGGCTCGCCCCGCGGCGTGCCACCCATCAGCTGCTGTATCAGCGTCATGGGTTCGCCCGCGCGCGGCGTCGGCTTTTTGTGATTGTTCAGGACCTCAACCCAATCCTCGCGGGAACGCGGATTGGCCGGCAGATAGCTTTCACTGGTATGGCAGGCCTTGCAGGCGTTTTCGATCAGATCACGTCCGCGGCCGGCCGGAAACACCTCGTCATAGGTTCCGTACGAGTCGACATCATGCCAGCCCCATTTCGGATATTCCGCGCGGATCACGAATTTAGACGGGCCCCCGGCCGTCAGCGTAAAATCAACCTCAACGTCCTGCCCGAACGCGATTTCCATCGTCTTGGCGGCGCGGACGAACCCGTCCTTTTCGACGGTGATTTCGTAACGGCCGGGCAGTAAACCCGCCGCCCTGAAACGTCCCTCATGCGTGAACACCATATACATGATGCGCTTGTTGGTATTGAAGGCGCGCACTTCGGCCGCTTCGACCGGAACGCTGGAGGTTACGGCGCCGGAGAGCGTCGCAGGCGTCCGTGTCTGCTCCCCGTCGGATGGGTTTTCCTGAGCCGTCGGCGTTGTTTGAGATTGCGTGACTGGCGCCGCGACCGCCGCCGCCGAAGCCGCAGCGGCGCCAACCGCCGTTGCAAGGATCGCCCGCACGATTTTCTTTTTTAACATCCCGACCTCCGATAGATTTATTTCGCGAGCGGATCCGGCCGAAGCTGGAAACGCATGACAAAAGGCTTGGAGTCCTCGCCGGTCTCCGAATGCCACAGCGCAAGCGAAGCCTGATTGGTCCAGATTCCTCGTCCCTTCCAACCAGCTTCCGGGTCGTCAATTCGGCCATCCATGCCGCGCGCCAGAAACCCAAGCGGGTAAGGAACCCGAAAGACGAGAAAGTCCTCGCTTTCCGGAGGCAGCACCAGAAGCGAATCCGAATTCGAGCCCGTAGCGAATTGCGTATTGCGCCCCAGTCCGAGGACGTCGAAGTTGTCCGACCAATTGAAATACAAGCGGTCCGCGCTGCGTTCGGTGTTCCCGATCGCCGGTCCCGGCGGCGGATAGAGCGTCCATCCTTCTCTGCAGCCTTGACCGGTTGGGTTAACGGATTGACACTTCCGGCGGTCGAAGCTTGCAAGGGCGCCGCTGTGCAACGTTAGCCATGCGACGCCGTTTGTATCGACATCGAGCCCCTTTGGCGCATATCCAAGCGCCGCGCCTGTCACGTCATTGCCAAACGGCGGTTCCCAGACCTCTGAGCGGCAGGACAATGGCGGCTCGTTTCCCCGTTCGAAGCGCACCAATTGTCCCGGGAGTCCGGGGGCGGCGTACCAGACCGAGCCGTCGAGCGGGCTCACGCCGATTCCGTATGACCGTGACCTGGGCCGTTTGCGTATCCCTTCGCGGCCCTTTCCTTGATCATCGACGTTGGAATAGACCGGGCACCAACCTTGTGCGGCCTGGCTGTCTCCAGTTTGGTCATAAACGCGGGTGTTGAGCCAGCCGACGAGCCCCTGATCGCCGCTGAAGTACAGCGTGTTGTCCGCGTCCCGGGCGAACTGCAGGTGATGCGTCGAGAAACATGTGTCTATCGTCTCCCAGCCGTTCGACTTTGGATCATACATCGTTACTTGCCGCTCGCTCTCATGCAGCGGCGCCGCCTTCGAGTAGGGCGTTGAACCGTCGTGACAGAAATTTGGATTGTCGTGCATTCGCCTGACGCGCGACGTCAGCCAAACGCGACCTTTTTCATCAAACATGGGGTTGTGAGGGATTGTTTTGCCTGTCCAAACCTCGCTTGATCCCCACATCGGCGACTCAACTTTAGCGTGATCCTTGTCCATGCCGACGAGCATCGCGTCGGTCAGTTGCTGCTCCGGTATCAACGCCGGCACTTTCAGGCTGGATGCGCTGTTCGTACGAGGGTCGAGGACTAGCAAGGAGCCGGTTCCCTGTCCTGCGCCGTATACCTTGCCGTTTGCGTTTACCCTCGGATTTCGCTTGTCGGTGGAAATAACGTCGTGAATCCAGTCATCCGGACCAGCGCCCCATCCCCACTGCGTGATAACGACATTCCTTTCGATTCCTTTGGGACGCGGCGGCGCGGGCGGGGCGGCGCCGGCCTCAATCCGCGCCGTCCACTTCGCGAACATTTCGATTCCCACCTGTCTGGGAAGCATCGAGAATATAATCGTCATGATCATTCCGTGGGGACCGGCGCGCACCCGATGATCCCACGCAGCTTTCTCGGTTGAAAAATCCCCCATCGCTGGATTCAATTCCCGCGTTGCCTTGTTTCCAAGCTGGTGACACCCGGAGCAGACGGTAATTTGATGGAAAAATTCTGCTTGCGTGCCGGCGACGTCGGAAAGGCCGGCGCCGCTATGCTCCATTTCGGGCAAGCGTTTTACGCCAGGCTCGGGGAACGCATCCGCGGGCGGCGGCTCCAGGAGAGACATCCAATAGTTGGCCGGATAGATTTGCGCCGCAGTTTGCTCGTCAGGCGCAGGCTGAACTGTAAAATTGAGCGCCTCTCCCGGTTCGCCGTCAGCTTTTGCGGAATCAAGAAGGCCGTAACCACGGACCCAAACCTTGTACTTGCCCGCCGGAAGTTCCGGCAGAACAAAACGCCCCTCATCGTCGGTGACAACGATTTTTCTCAGCGCGACGTCCGGTTTGTCCGCCGATTCAGCGATAACCCAGACGCCGCCCTCGGAGCCGGCGGGACTGCGGACTACGCCTTCAATAAAATCCGCATCCTCGGGATGATCCGCAGTTTCGCTTTGGCCGCAACCGGACATCGCGGTTGCAGCCAAAGCGAGAGAAATCGCCAGATTTACGCGGGCCACGACCTTCGCAAATTTAAATTGGCGGTTCAGGCTCATCTCAAGTTTCCTCATCGTCTTTTTGACAAATCGTCTGAAAATTCACCGCAATGCGGTCGCCATTCAGAAGTCCGCCTTCAAGATGACGCCGTATGCTCTGGGTTCTGCAGGATGCGTAAGCGTGCCTTGCGGCCCCGGGTTAAAGCGCACGGAGCTCCAGTACTTTTCGCCAGTAATGTTCCTCATCCAAAAGACGATCGAAGTCTTCGCGCCGATAGCTAAACTCTCCGGAAGATCATAGCGCACCGAACCGTTGGCGACGGTGAACGAAGGCTGGCGGAATATATTTGGCGCGTCCCAGTAGTATCCGTGATTATACGTTACATCGCCGGATATACTCAGCGCCGCGTCTCCCAGGGGAATGTCGTAGGTAAACCCAAAGAGGCCGACGAACTTCGACGCCAGAATCAGTTGATTGCCCGTCGCGTTGGAGAGGCATTCGTCGGTATTGCCGCCGTTGCCCGGACGAATCCCTGTCGCGGGTGTTGAGCAACCCGGAACAAAGAGCGTCGGCACGCCGCTTACGTCGCGAGTTTCCAGAAATCCGCTCGGCGCAGTCGCCACCGCATTTGGAAAGCGCCGATATGTCGGGTCGAGAATCTGCGCGGACGCCCTCAGGGAAAGACCGTCGACGACATCATTTGCGACCGCCTCAATGTCAAACCCGCGCGAGCGAGCCTTGGCGGCGTTTGCGACGGTTACAAAGACTGAGCCGGTCATCGGATCCAGCGTTGCAGCGCTGACCTGGACGTTCTTGAGATCATTCCAAAAGGCCGCAACGTTGAAAAGGAACCTGTCGTTGTCCCAGGACATTTTAAGCCCCGCCTCATAGTTGATGTTGGTCTCGGGTTGGATGAGATTCGGAGGATCGAAAAAGGCGGAGGCAAAGAACCCGGCCTTGTACCCTGTGCTTACTGACGCATAGGCCATATGATCAGCAAACTTCTGATCGACCGCCACGCGCCAGGTTACTTTCTCGAAGCTGGTGCTGACGTCGTGCTCGGGGCCTTGGAACACCGCCAGGACTTCCGGATAGTTCGGGTCCTCCCTGTACGAGGTGAAGTCGATGCTCGGATTCGACTTCACGCTGTCATGCGTATAGCGAACACCCGCGGTAATGCTGGTCCGGCTGGGAAATTCATACGTTGCCTGTGCATAGCCGGCGATCGATTCCACGCTGTCGACCGTATCCAGCTGAAGTCCGTTTCCGGCTAGAGATGTTGAAAAGACGGCTGAAATGACGTCGATGGAGAAGTCGAGATAGTATACGCCCGCCTGCCATTGCAACGGCGAGTCGGGAAGCGACTGCAACTGCAATTCCTGGCTGAACGACTCCATGTCCGGCATCGAATTCACTGCGAATGAGTCGATATCAACGCCGCCGTAGCGCGAGTTTTCTTTCGCAGACTGATACGCGGTGATGCTGATCAAATTCGCAAACGGAAGCTCGTGCTCAAGTCGAGCGTCGACGCCATAGGCTTGCGATTCGCGAAACGGCGCGAGAAACGCCCGTCCGTCATAAAAGTCAGTTGGATTGGGGTATATGATGGGCGGCGTTGTATCCAACGTGGCGCCGACAGTCGCGCCCGGGAAACCGCCCCCGGTTGAAGACGCCGTTGCGCTCCACGCATCCACATAATGACCGCCAATCAGGAGCGACGTACGATCGGTAAGATCGAAATTTATCTTGCCGCGACCGAGGAAATACCGGTCGCGATAGATGTCTTCGCCGGGCCTGAGAAGATTGTCGCCCCAGCCCTCCGCTTGATTTTTGTATGTCACGGCGATTGAGGTCTGCACCGACTCGCCGATCGGAGTCGTCAGATAGGCGTTGGCGTCAAACGTATCGAAATTGCCGTACCCAATAGACATATTGCCGTCGAACTCATCCGCGGGCTTACGCGTAACGAGCTGAATTGCTCCAGCGGTCGAGTTTCGACCGAACAGCGTGCCTTGCGGTCCCTTCAAAACCTCCACGCGCTCTATGTCATTGAGCCGCAACAGGGCGGAAAGAACCATCGGCTGATAAATACCATCTGTGTAGAGACCGACGCTGGACTCCAGTCCAACGATATTGCCGACGCCGCGTATAAAAGTCTGGGCGCCGCGTGGCGGAATTTCCTGCGTAATGTTGACGCCGGGAACCGCTGTTAAGAATTGCTCCAGCGTTTGAATATTTGATTTTTCCAGAGCGGCAGCGCTAACCACTGCTACGCTCAGAGGAACTTCCTGCAGATTTTCCTCACGCCGTTGCGCCGTCACAATGATCGTTTCGCGGCCGCTTGCGCTCGCGTCTTCACTGGCTGAGACGTCGTCCTGAGCCAGTACAGGAAGAGCGAAAAGTGCAGCGGAAGTTGATAGTAAAGTACCTTTAGTTAAGCGCCTCATGATAGTCCTCCCTCCGTTTATATTATTTTGGATTTTTTTAAGTGCGCGATTTCATGCTCGGGCACGCCGAGCATGTTCTTCAAGATTTCATCATTGTCGCATCCCGACACCCATTTTCCCGACCAGCGCACACGGCCGGGAGTCCGTGAAAATACGGGCGCAACGCCTTGCGCAATAAATGATCCGATCAATTCATGATCATGCTCGACCAGCGCGTTCCTAGCCTCGAACTGACGGTCTTTAACGATTTCAGCAACGGAATAGACGGCGCCGCACGCAATGTCGTTGGCGTTTAGAATATCCGACAGGTCTTGTACGTTTTTCGTACGCGCCCAGGCGGCAATCAGCTCTTCGAGTTCACCTTGATGCCTCGCTCTTTCCCGATGGCTTGCAAACCGCGGGTCTCCGACAAGGTCCGGTCGCTCCATCGCGACAAGCAGGCGCTCAAACATCCGCTGCTCAGTGGCGGCTATAACGAACCAGTGGTCGTCCTGCGTCCGGAAAACGTTCGAGGGCACCACGCCCGGGATGCAAGTCCCCGCCGGGCGGCGCACCTTGCCTAAAGCGTCGTACTCTGCGATCGCGCTTTCCATTATGGCGAGACAAGATTCGGTCAACGCGACATCGATTACTTGGCCCAGTCCGCTTTTCTCACGCTCGACCATGGCGGCGAGGACGCCTTGCGCCGCGAACAATCCTGCGATGGTGTCTCCAAGCGACAGCCCCAGGCGAAGGGGCGGCCCTCCGGGCTCGCCGTTGATGAAACGCAACCCGCCAAGCGCCTCGGCGACCGCCGCGAAGCACGGCCTCATTCGATTTGGGCCCGTCTGACCAAATCCGGAAATGCGCGCCACGATTAATCCCGGATTGACTTCCGCGAGAACGTCCGGACCGAGATTCCATTTCTCTAACGTTCCTGGACGGAAGTTTTCGATGACGACATCGCTAGTCGCGCACAGTGACCGAAAGACGTCCTGTCCCGCCTCTTGACTGAGGTCTAGCGTGATGAGCTTCTTGTTGCGAGATTGAACAGACCACCACAAGCTGCGGCCTGCGATTGATCCTTGCCCCCATGTGCGCAGCGGATCAGGTTTGTCAGGTCTCTCAACCTTAATGACCTCCGCACCCAGATCGGCCAGCAGTCGCGACGCAAAAGAGGCGGCGACAATAGAGCCGAGCTCTATAACGCGAAGCCCTTCTAAGGGACCGTTTGTCTTAGATCGTTCATTCATCCAGGTGGTCTCCGCGAGACGGGTTCGACTCGCGCGTCGTTGTGGATTCCGAAGATTCACTTGAGGAAGAAGAGATCCTGTACGGATCTCTTTTGCCGCCCGAGACATCCATCCAGACAGATTTTGTTTCGAGATAGTCGTTTATGGCGTCCAAACCATTCTCACGGCCGACGCCGCTGGTCTTCATGCCGCCGAAGGGAACGGCGGGGGACGCCACCCGATAACAATTGACCCAAACCGTGCCTGCTTTAATCCGATCAACCATCCGATGCGCCCGGTTCAGGTTCGAGGTCCACAATCCTGCGGCCAGGCCGTATGGGGTGTCGTTGGCCATTTCGATCGCATCGTCCTCGCGATCAAAAGGCATGACGGCGACAACCGGGCCGAAAACCTCTTCGCGCACAATCTGCGCGTGCTGCTGAACGTTGGTGATGACCGTTGGTTCAAAGAAATAGCCCGAGCGCGGTGAAACTTTGCCGCCACAGAGTATCTTCGCGCCCGATCGAGCGCTTGCGCTGACAAGCTCTTCAATTTTGCGCAGCTGTGGCTCGGTGGAGATCGGACCAATATCCGTAAGCGGATCAGTCGGATCGCCGAGGCGCGCCTCACGCGCGCGCCGCACCAAGGCGTCTACGAACGCGTCGTGAATTGACTGCTCCACCAGGACCCGCGATCCCGCGTGACACATCTGCCCCGACGCCGCGAAGACGCCCGCCACGACGCCATTGACGGCGGCTTCGAGATCGGCGTCGGCGAATACGATCTGCGGCGATTTTCCCCCGAGTTCCAGCGTCACGCGTCCGACATGGTCGGAAGCCGCTTTGGAAACCGAGATTCCGGTCTGCGTCGATCCGGTGAACGCGATGCGGGAAACACGCGGATGCGCGGCGAGCGCTGCGCCCAACTCGCGCGATGATCCCGAAACGACATTGAACACGCCCGCCGGGAATCCGGCTTTGTGAACGTATTGGGCGAAAGCCAGAACCGACGCCGGGGTGAATTCAGACGGCTTGACGACCATCGTGCATCCAGCCGCCAGAGCCGGCGCCAGCTTGAATGCGAGCAAAAGCAAAGGAGCGTTCCAGGGAAGAATTGCTCCGACCACGCCGACCGGCTCGCGACGCGTATAAACGAAATACTCTGCTTGCGGTTCGGAGACGACGCGCCCTTCGATCTTGTCAGCGAGGCCGGCGAAATAGCGCAGCCACTTCGCGACCAGGGCGACTTGCGCCTCAGCATCGCGACGGACTTTCCCGTTGTCGCTCGTCTCAATAGCGGCAAGATGCGCAAGGTTTTGCTCCACGAGATCGGCAAGCCGGTGCATCAACTTTCCGCGGCCGGCGCCGCCCAGCGTCAGCCAATCCCCTTCGAGCGCCCTCAACGCCGCATCGACTGCAACGTCGAGATCTTCGACGCTGGCATCCGCGACCGTCGCCCAAGGCTCTTCCGTATATGGGTTTACGCTTTCGAATCTCGCGTTCTGGCTTGGCGGCTGGAATGTTCCATCGACATAGAGGTCGTACCGCTTGAGCGAGCCCGCTTCGACAACGCCGCGCGCCATCACTGATCTCGGGTCCCTTGACCCGTTGTGAGAGCCCCGGAGTTATCGGACGGTATGTCGCGGCCGTCGAGAACGAACAACGGGCCGCTGGCGTTATTGTTGAGAAACGCGCCTTCCCTCGAAAGAGGCACGTCTATGACATAGGCCGTTTGCGACTTCTTCGCCCGGAGGAGCGCCGGTCCAAGGTCTGCGACGCTCTCGATTCTCTCGCCGTCCGCGCCATAGGACTTTGCGATTTGGACATAGTCCGGATTTGAAAACTCTGTCCAAGCGGCTTCTCCCCACTTGCCCTTCATCATCATGTCGTTCGCGCCGTATCGACCGTCATTAAAAACGACAACGACCACCGGAGCATTGTGCTCCGCGGCGACGCGAAGTTCATTCAGGTGATATTGAGCGGCCCCGTCGCCGGTCGCCACAAAGACGGTTGCGTCCCTTTCGGCGAGTTTAGCCCCAATTCCCATCGGGATTGCGGAGCCTAACATCCCTTCGCCAAAGGACATTAATAGTCTTTTGGGTTCATCCAGATAGACGCCTTGGAGAACCCACCATGAATGATTGCCGATGTCTGATACAATGATGTCGTGGCTCGATATCGCCTTGCGCAGCTCGGCCATGACGCGCCACGGGTTCATGGGAAACTGATCGTCCTGTCCGGCCTCTTCGACCGCGGCAAGCCATTCGGTCTTTCGCGCCTGGTTGCGTGACCGGAATGCTTCCCATTTGCTAGGAAGGTCTTCGTTCGGCAAAATCTGCGCAGCCAGGGCCGACACGAACATCTTCACATCGGACAGGATCGAAATCTCCGGGCGGTAGAATTCTCCGAGCCTGGCGACATCGACATCGACCTGGATCGCCGGCGGCAGTTGAACGGTGAAGCCTTGAGAGATGCCCCAGTCGGCCAATCGCGAACCGAGAACGAGCACCAGATCAGCCTCCGCCAGGGCTTCATTGGCGCATTTCCAACCGGCCATCCCGGCCGAGCCCAGCGAAAGCGGATGGCTGTCTGGAATGACGCCCTGCGCCGTCGTGGTGGTTATGAAGGGCAGGCCCATGCGCTCAACGAGTTCACGGATTTCCGGCCCCGCGCCGCTGCGAACCGCTCCCCCGCCGATGAGCAGCAAGGGGCGCTTTGCGCTGCGAAGCATCTGAGCGGCTGCTCTTACATCTTCAGAGGACGGCGCCGGAAGCGACGGCTCCTTCGGTTTTCCTTGCGGAATAACTGCTGCGCCGCGATTGAACGTAAGATCAAAGGGGATGTCGACGTAAGTCGCGCCGGCCGGCGCGCCCTCGGCCGTCTGGAATGCACGGTGCAAGAGTTCCGGAATCTTGTCGAGGCGTTCAGCGCGCGCGTTGAATCTCGTAACCGCGCCAAGCATTGACGATGTGACCTGTTGCAACCCGTCGCGCGCCGTCAGCTTGCTGTCGGAGTTAAAGCCAATGTTTACGGCGGGGATTCTTGACGAGGTGGCTTCCGCCAGTGCGCCGGGGATCAGGTAGGAGCCGACCGTATGCCATAGTCCGACGGCGGCGGGCGCGTTGCGGAGATAATTATACGCCACCATCATATAGGCGCCGCCCAGCTCGGTGGCCGGGTTAACCGTCTGAATGTCGCGCTCCGATGTAGCGCGCGCGATCGCATGGGTGCTGTGGCCAATGAAGCCAATCGCGAGTTCAACGCCATACCTTTTGAGCGTTTCCGCGATTGCTTCCGCGCCGGACATCATTGTCATTTTATCCTCCTCGCCGAGCGCCACTCTTTTGCTTCTGTGGCGCAGTGTGATCTTTGACGATCTTTATGGCGGCTCTAAACGGCTAAAGGAGAAAAACTGATTTGACAAATGCCTAGATCAAATATTTATATGCAAGATACGCATGAATTTAGATCTTAAACTCCTGAACACCTTTTTGCAGATTGCGGACGCGGGAAGTTTTAGCGCTGCAGCGCGCCTGCACGGCCTCTCCCAGCCAACGCTTAGCCGACAGATCCAGCAGCTTGAGGATAAACTCGGGCATCGAATTTTTGATCGCGACACCCGAAATTTGAGTCTCACGCCGGTTGGCAACGAACTCTATGCGCTCGCCACGCGGCTGCTGGGCGATTTCAATCGCTCCTTCGAGCAGCTGGATGAGTTTGCGACCGGCCTCAAAGGACGGGTCGTGATCATCGCGATACCGACGATGGCGGCGACCCTTGTTCCGGCGGCAATTGCTACGTTTTCAAAAACGCGGCCGAACGTGATTGTAGAGCTTCGCGAAGACTTCACGAAACAAGTCGCCGACGTTGTTGCGAATGGCGAAGCCGAACTGGGTCTTTCCATCACGCCGTCGCTCAACAAGGATCTCAGATTTACGCCGTTGATGAAGGACCGGTTTTTCGCCGCCGCGGCGGATGGGGTATTTTCAGCCGGAGACGAAATCTCATGGTCCGATTTAGCGGAACAGCCCTTCATTGCGTTTGATCGACAAAGCAGCATCCGCATGATGGCCGACAGGGCTTTTTCTGAAGCAAACGCGGTTGTGCAAATTCAGCATGAGTGTCGGGAACTTGCGACAGTAGGCGGATTTTTAGCGGCGGGTTTGGGCGTTACAGCGCTTCCCGAATTGACCCTTCCTCATCTAGCGAGGCAAGTCGTGTGTAGAGAATTAATCGAGCCACGCATTTATCGAACACTGGGGCTTGTCACATCATTAAGGAGGGTGTTATCGCCTGCCGCGTTGGCGTTCGCCGAGTGTTTGAAAAAGGAGGCGCACAGCTCGCCCTGGCGTTATCAAACGAACTTACCGGATACAAATTAAGATCAATGAATCGATCTCGAATCCGACATCGATTCTATGAGCAAATTCAAAAGATCGGACTTTTGGCGCAAATGCACTAATGGCGGTGGAAGCGATCCGGATCAAACGCGTCTCGCCGTGCATTCCCTGATCAATTGAAATTTACGGCAATGTCATCAATTCGCCGGCTGTCGGTTATTGCGGCACATAAATCGCACGCTCACTTAGTGAATTGCATTAGTATTCCCCAATCAAATTATCAGGGAATACATGACTTCCTACCGGTGTGAAGAAGGGAAGTCGAAAAAGGTATCAGGGAGCTATAACCCGAAATCCAGTTTCTAAAGAAACTGGCCAATTCCTCCCGTCGATCACATCAAGTCGATGCCGATCCTACCGATATACGTGGCGAATAAGCCGGAACAACCTCGCCGACGGGGACGCTCCAACACCAAGCCAGACATCTTGCATTTCAGGCGATAACGCCATAAAGATACATAATAGGCATCGATATGTATATTATATGCATAACCGGTATCGGCGCGGCGAGAAATGAAACTTAACAATATCCGAGACGTCTTGGCGGTCGCCAAAGCCGGCAGCATTCGGGCGGCCAGCCGCGAACTCGGCATCACGCAGCCTTCAATGACCCGCAGCATTCGCGATACGGAAAACGAACTGGGTCTGCCCCTGTTCACACGCCATGCGCACGGCGTCACGCTCACTGACATGGGGCGCCTTTTTGTTCGGCGCGCCACAGCCATACAATCAGAGCTTCAGCACATATTTGAAGAAATTGACCAGTCTCAAGGTCGATATATCGGCGAGGTTTCTGTCGCGATGTCGGCCGCGGCAAGCATCGCCCTCATGCCTACAATCCTGAATGATTTCCAGAAACGATATCCTCAAGCAACCCTCAAGTTCACCGAGGGTCTATTTCATCCAATCGAGGCTGATATTTTTTCGGGCGAAATCGATTTCTTTGTTGGTCCCCTTTTTGAGAAAGCCAATACAACATCGCTCCTTGTTGAAAAATTATTTGATAATATGCGTATCGTCATTGCACGGAAGGGCCACCCTCTTGCAGGCGCAACAAAACTTGAGGAATTAAGCGGCGCGCACTGGATTCGCCCCTCTTTTTCTCACCTGCACGATGCAGCCGATTTTGACGCAATGTTTGAACGCGCTGGCCTGCCTTCGCCGGAAATCATTCTACAAAGCCGTTCAGCAATGATGACTCTTCTTGCTGTGGCAAATTCAAATCTACTAACCATCTTGCCGATACAATGGCTCGATTTCATGCCCGCAGGCGAACAAATCGTTTCTATTAACTTAAATGAAACGTTGCCAGCGGCGCCGGTTTGTATTGTGCATCGTGGCGACTTGCCGCTAACGCCCCTTGCTGAACGTTTTTGTGACTTAACCCGCAAAGCCGGACTAAACTATGGCCGGCGACTGGCCAAACATAAACAAGAAAACGAGACTGGTTAACTTCGGATCTCTTCTTGTTTGCCGGAAGCGAAACAAAGCAGGTCATCGTCCGGCCAAACATCTCCGCGCCACGCCACAAATTGATCCGGACGAATCAAGACGCGCGAAGCCTCATAGCGTTCGGCCAATTCCGAGTGTTCTAATTCGACTACTTTTAACGGCGTATCCGATCGTCTCGCCTCCTCTCGTGCAGCTTTTATGTCGTCAGCATCCGGATCTTTAAAGACGAGCAAGGTAAAACCCTCGCCAAACAGATCATACAGTGATTTATCGTCGTCAAGCCACGCATGCGGCGCAAGCGATCCCGGAGCGGCGCTCGGCTCATAATCGCGCGACATCGCCCAATCCGGTTCAGTGCCGTCACGAACAATTACCGGTGAATTGCAATAGCGAAGCCCCAATACAACACCAAGCGCATAAAATTCACCCGCCTTCGAAGCGCGTATGATCTCTGATACTTCTTCGCGAATAGCTTCGCCTTCCGGCGTGTCGTCTTCGATGCCTTGCCGGAATAGCTGATTAGGCAGGACGGAATGATTGCTCTCGGCCTCTTTCAGGACCATATCGTGAACCGGGCGCCTTTCCGCTTCATAACTGTCAAGCAGCGCAGGTCCGCCCCACCCTTGCAAAACGCCCGCAAGCTTCCATCCGAGATCAACCGAATCTGCAACCCCCATATTCATGCCATAGCCTCCAAATGGCGGATGCAGATGACATGCGTCTCCAGCCAGAAATACACGGTCCAGCCGGTAGCGATCGGCAAGCAATCGGCTGGCGATCCAAACGTCGGAGCTGATTATTTCATAAGGAAGGTCAATACCGGTGGATTTCTTGATGATTTCGATGGCCTCGTCTTCCGTAAAAAATTTATCCGGCGGCAATTTCGTTGGAGAGAAAAACCAGAGGTCGCCCTCGTCCATTGGCCCAATGGTGCTCGGCGCATCCGCATTAATCTGCCAAAACATAATGCCGGGCCCGTGCGGATGGGCTTCGGCCAACCCCGGCGCTCGAAAGATAATGTTGTAGTTGCGCGAAAGACCGTAAACGCCGACCATTTTTGCGCCAATCGCTTCACGAACCGGGCTGCCCGAGCCATCTGCGCCGACAAGATAATCGGCTTCAACGGCTTGGATCACTCCGGTTTTCGCGCAGCGGATATTAGCTTGAACCGAGTCCGCTCCCTGCACAAAATCTACAAATTCAGCGCCATAGCGCAATTCAACATTTGGAAACGTCTTCGCTTTTGATTTAAGAACCGCCTCCACCTTATATTGCGGCACCCATTGTCCGTGTTCTGAATAACGTTCATCCCGGTCTGGCGAACACGATAAAGCGTCTTTAAAACAAACAAGCTCGCGGCCGTTAAGGCGAGTGACGAAATGGATATCAGAAGGATAGTCAACGCCAAATGGCGCGAGCTTGGCGAGATCATCCGCAATACCCCAACGGCGCATTAATTCGCGCGTACGCACATGGGTCGTTTTCGCCCGAGGAGCGGGACCTCTTTTTTCGTCCCTTTCGACGACGATGCAGGAAATCGACCGGCTACCAAGCTCTATCGCCAAAGAGAGCCCGGTAGGGCCGGCGCCGACGATCACGACTTGCGTGCGCTCATTTGGCTTTTGGAGGGACATTTCGATACTCAATATATTGTTGGTGCGTGCGTTCGAGTTTAGCGCACGCTAGGTCTGCTGAAATGATGTTGCGTATATGGCGTTGATGCTTCTTTCGCATCAGATGATATATGACCGAACCCGCTTATGGATTACTCGCCTTTCGATCAGGCAACGGAACGCCAAAGTCACACCGGCGCGCGGCGCCAGCGCGCCGTTATTTTGCAAACGCAAATCCGAAACTAAGCGGGTTATCTTGAGGCGTTTGGCGCGGGCACATTGACATCATCGCTCGTGCTCGGCGCTTCGAGATTTATGACGACGGACTTTTCAAGCGTATAGTGATTTAGGGTTTCAAGAGCGCCCTCGCGGCCAATGCCGCTTTGCTTATAGCCGCCCAGCGGCATGCCAGGCTTGAAGTTGTAATATTTATTGATCCAGATGACGCCGGTTTCCATGCCGCGCGCGATACGGTGCGCGCGCGTCAGGTTTTGCGTCCA
>JANQRY010000004.1 GCA_028284345.1 Hyphococcus sp.
CAGCGCCGCGATCGTTCCGCGGTTCTCAAGCCGGTTGGTCGCCCCGTCCGTAAAGCGCACGCCCGCGCCGGCGCCCGATCCGCCGGTCACGGCGCCGTCCGCGCCGATCGTCACCGCATTGGATGACCCCGCCGCCGCGAGTACGTGCACGCCGACGCTGTCCGCGCCCGACGTCGTCACCGCGCCCGCCAAGTCGATTTCAATGTCGCCCTCATCCGTCACCGCGGCGTAAATCCCGTCCGTCGCCGCGGCGACATCGCCCGATGATTCAATCTCAACGCCGGTCGCACCGACGGCGCGAATCCCGGCGCTGTCCGAGGATGCGACGGCTGCGCCCGACGTTACGGAGACGTCGCCCGTTGCCGCACGCGCCAGGATCCCCTCTTCTTTCGCGGTGATCGTCCCGTCGGCGTTGACGACGACGTCGCCGGCGCCGAGAGCGAGGGCGAGGACGCCGGTTCCGCCCAGATAGGGAATACCTGAATCGTTGCCCGCGGCCGTAACAACGCCGTTGGAGGAAATTGAAACGTCGCCGTCGTCAACCGTGAAGCCGAAGAGCCCGGCCGCGGCGGCGGTCACGGGTCCGGTCGAGACGATCTCAACGTTGCCGGTTAACGTCCGCCCGCCGACGCCGCCGCCGAATGCGCCGAGCGCGGACACCGATCCGGTGGAGTTGATAACAACGTCGGCGTTCGCGCTTTGCCCCATAATCCCGATCGTCCCGTCGCCGTCGCTCTCCACCTCGACGGCGCCGTCGGAAACGATAGAAACAGGACCGTCTGTCGCCGCCGCGAGAATGCCGTAGCCGATCGACGCGGGGGCATAGCCGGCGCCGGCGATATAAAACTGGGTGTCGACGCCTTCGCCGCTTGAGACCACCTTGCCGACCGACGTCACTGAAACGGCGCCGCCGCCGGACGCCGCGGAAATGGCGACGTCGGAGCCCGATACGTCGCCCGCTGATCGGATCGTCGCATCGCCCGCTTCCGCCCCCGCCAGCAGGCCGAACCCGAACACGCTGGAAACGGCGCCGACGGAGTCGATCGAAACATCGCCGATGGACGATGAGCCGCTAATCGCTATGTTCTGGGACATCACGTCGCCGGTCGACACGATCTCGATATCGCCGTCGGCCGACTTCGCGACGATCCCCTGGCTGAAAGCCTCATCGGCTTTGATCGTCCCGTCGGAGTTGATCTTTATGTCGCCGCCCCGGTTATACGCGTCGATCGCGATCGCCTGGTTGTTCGACACCGTAACGGCGCCTTCAGACACGATGGTGATCGCGCCCTCTTCTTCCACGAAGGCGGCGACGCCCCCCATGGCGGCCTTCAGGTCGCCGCTGGAATTCACCTCGATGTCGCCGTCTCCGGAGGCGGATTTAGCAGCAAAGATCGCGTAGGCATTGCCGGTTACGTCGCCGTCGGACGTGATTCTAACGCCGCCCCCGTTTGAGCCGGCGACGATACCGTTCCCGTTCACACTGGTGACGGCGCCGACCGACTCGATGACGGCGTCGCCGGCGCCCTCGAGGACTGTTGCGATCAGGCCGGCCCCGCCGGCGAACACCGCGCCGTCGGAGGTAATCTTCACTTCGTCGTCTGTGCGTCCCCTCACGTAAATGCCGCGCGCCTCATCTCCGGACGCCGTGATCGATCCGATTGACTCAACGCTTGCGGCGTTATTTTGGGCGAAAGCGCGGATTCCAAAGTCGTTATCGCCATACGCCTTAAGGGCGCCGTAGGAATAGACCGTCACCTCGCTGTCGTAGGAATAGGCGTAGATCGCGCCGTCCTGACCAGTGACGTCGCCTTTCGAGGAGACCGACACTGCGTCATAACCATAGGCGTAGATTCCGTGCTTCCCGCCGCTCACGGCGCCGGTCGAGTTGATCGTGACGCCCCCGGACCGCGTTGCGCCGGAGGTAAAGTTTCCCGCCAACGCCTTGATCGCATCGCGGGTGTCGCTGGAGACAGCGCCGACCGACGTAATCGTAACGTCGCCTTTTCGCGCCTCCGCAATGACGCCGTAGCCCGAACCGGCGGATACGGCGCCATTGGAAATAACGTCAACATTCCCGCCGGCGTAGACCTGAGCGCCCCCGCTGACATATGTTTCGACTAACGCTGTTGCTGTGACGCCGCCAAAGCCGGCGGTAATGTCGCCCGTGGATTCGATCGATATGTCGCCGGTTCGATAGGCGGTTTCCGCACGTATGCCGAAGGCGTTTGCTCCCTCGGCCTTTAGATCGCCATCGGACACAATGGTGACGCCGCCCGCACTCTCGGAATACGCGTAGATCGCGACCCCGCCCTCATACGACACCTCAATGTCGCCGCCTGACGTCACATACGCCGAGCCCTGGGTGGACCGTGCGCTGATCCCGTAGTCGTACGCTTCAATTGTCCCGGTCGACTTCACGGATGCGTCGCCGTCTGATGCGGTCGTGACGATTCCGTCGTCGCCCGCATAAATGTTTCCGGTTGAGGTCACCGACGCGCTGGTATTGCCGGCTGCGAAGATCCCGTCGTCGTCCGCCCTGATCGTCCCGGCGGACTCAATCGTTGCGCCGGCGTCATCCGACGCCGCCTGAAGCCCGTCATCGCCCGCCGTGATGTTGCCGGTCGAGATCACCGTCGTCGTGGAGGAACCATAGGCGACGATCCCGTCGCCATCGGTCGTTGTTATATCACCGTTCGACGTCACCGACGCGACGCCCGTTTCGCTGCTCGCAAAGATGCCGTATTGGCCCGCCGTGATCCGACCGGTCGAATCAACCGACAAAGCGCCGTTATTGACGAACGCGTCGATGCCGCTGTTGTTCGCAACGTCGATATCGCTTCTGGCCACGACAGACAGGTCGCCGTCATTGAAGTGCGCCGCCAAAATCCCTGACGCCACCTCGCCGCTCCCGGTAACGGCAATGCCGCCCGCGACGTTGACCGTCAGGTTCCCGTCGGCGCCCCCGGTCTTCGCAGCGCGAATGCCGGCGTAGTTTGACGTCGTGATGCCGTAGGCCTGCACGTCAACCGTTAGCGTCGTGTCGCCGTCATAGGTATTTCGGAAAAGCACGCCGTCTTCGTCGGCGCCCGGCGCAATCGTTCCTGTCAGATTGTCGATTGTCGCTTCCTCGAGCGGTGCGGAGCCGTCCGTGCTGATGTCGATTCCGTCGCTGAGATCGCCTTCGCACCCCAGCGAATTGGTTACGTCGTCATACTCGCATTGCGGATCCGGGATCGTCCCGGGGGTGTTGACAATGACCTGCGCCTGCGCCGGCGACGGCGCCGCCGCAAGACTGAGCGCGCACGCCGCAGCGCCGGCGAGAAGCGCCGGACGCAACGCGTCGCGCGGCGCGCCTCCGGAGGCGTCGTTGTTCGTCAGCAGACCGACCGTTTCCGTCAATGCACCGGCGTGTGCGCGCCGTGACGCGGAAACCGGCGGGGCGCCGGTTGCACGACCCGTCAAACGGTTCGCCGCCTCTTCACGTAAGAGATCCGCGGCGCCGGACGCCGACTCATTCCGCCTCCCGGTTTGAGAACGGTCCAAGACGGATGTGATTGCGGTTTTCGAAGCGCGACGCTTCGAAGCGGCGGCGCGGCGGCTCTTGTCCATAGTCCAAAAATCCCCTTCCTGCATACAAGCCCGCCGCCCTGCGCCCGAAATTCGGCTCTACCAAAAAGAGTCGAACGCGATCGCAGATAATCCGACTGACTTTGCTGATGACGCGCGACATGCGCGCGCCTGGTCAGCCGGAACAAAGGCAAGCCCAATTCAATGTTTCGTGTCGTTAACCAAGACGTTGCACGTTGATTTGTGCACCAGAACCAACTGGCGTTGATGAGGAATTACTGACCCTAAGCTGCAGGTAGCGTGATGATTGGCTGCATATTTGAGTGATCTCACATCAAGGCCGAAACCCTGCCGGTTAATGTCGTCTGATACGTCGCTTTCAGTGGTTCGAGACGCCGACATCAACCTTGATGCGGCGTTTCGGACAGCCAAAAACCGAACATCAATCCAGGAACAAGCGCGGATGATGTCGCTAATCGACAACACGCATTTTGTCGGCGCCCCCCCCCAACGCATCAGAACTAACAGACGCGCTACGAGCAACAGCCGCGCCCCCTAAAACGGGAACGCGGCCTTAATGAAGGCGCCGTTCTGTTTGGTGTTCTCGCCGTAGCGGCCCTCATAGACGAGGCTGAACGATGCGCGCCGACCGAGATCGCCGAAGCGCCCGCCGCTTTGCGACGACTGGCCCCGGATGTTGAACAGGGTCACGCCCGCTTGAACGTCGGCGTAGAGGTCGTCGATCGCTGTGACATTGGCGAAACCGACGTCGCCCGCCGGGGCGCCGATGAAGCGCGCGGCCATGCCGAACTCGTTGCTGGCGTAAAAGCTCGCCCCGCCGCGCAGGAACGGGCGCAATACGAACGAGTCGCTGAGAACTAGATCGGCGCCCAGCTCAAGTCCGGGCGTGACGCTGAAGAACGTCTCGTCCTCCCCGTCGATCGCCAGCGCCGCCGCGCCGCCGCTTTCCGTCACGTCGCCGAGACTGACCCAGGTCCAGTTGACGTCCACATAGGGCTGAACGTACCAGCCCGTGAAGTCCTGGCGATAGGCGAGCCGGGCCTGAAGAGCGGCGTGGGCGACGTCCTGCTCCGACAGGAGCGTGTCGGAAAAGCCGCCGAAAGAAACGGACCGCGTTGTCTCGTAGTCGCCGATCCCGCCGGACAATGCCGCCGACAGGCGCAACGGCCCGCGCAGGTGTTTGACCGAAACCCCGGCCGTCATACGCTCGCCGTCGCTTAACGCCCCGACGGCGTTGTCAATCGACGAGGTTTCATAGCCCGCGGCGACGCCGATGCGCCAATTCTCCGCGACTTCGCGCTGCCAGCCGGCGGAAACGCTCACCGTCTCATCGTCAAAGCTGGTTGACTGCGCCTCGCCGTCAACCTCGAGAAGACCGCCGCTGACCTTGAACCACAGACATTCGCCTTCGCGCGTCACAGACCGCACGCTCGCCTTGTCGTCGCAACTGAACAGTGAGTTGGAAAACACTTCGGCGAAGTAAAGGGTCACCGTCTGTACGCTGAGGAGAATGCTCGGCATCAGCTGATCAAGGGCGTTGATATAAGCCGCTTCGCTGTCGATATCGAACAGCAGCGTGTCAACGACAATACTTGCATCGCTTCCGTCGGCGATGATGCCGGAGGCCGCGCTGGCGTCGAGCACATAGGACAGGTTGTCCGCCAACGCCGTCTGGTTGTCGCTGAGTTGAATGTTGTCCAGCGTAAAGGCGATGGTTACGGACAGAACGACATCGTTGGCGTTGGGATATGCGAGCGATGCGTCGACCAGCGGGCTGGCGAAGGGACTGAGTATCAGACCGTTGTTGGTCACGCCGCCGTCCGCAGTGAGAATGGTGAGTTCCTGCTCGCCGGTTGAAAGACTGAGCACGTTGGGCGTCACGGCGCCCGCGAGCGATGCGGTCCCGGTGACCGACAGAAGATCAACCGTGCTGTTCGTAAAATCGATGTCGATCTGATAGTCGGCGCCGGCTTTCTGCACAAAGTCGCCGTCGATCGTCCCGGCACCGATTATCCCGACCCCGCCGACTGCGATCGACCCGCTGTTGGTGACGATGGGGCTCGTCAGCGCGCCCTGTAAATCGAGAACGCCGCTGAGAATGTCCGCAGACGTTGCGAACGCGTAGTCGTCGACGAGGCTCCAGGTTCCCGCGCCGGTCTTCTCGAAGATTTCGAAGCTTTGAAGGCCGCCGACGGACAATACGCCTGCGCCGGTTCCTGCGAGGCGGAACACGTCCGCCCCCTCGCCGCCGTCGAGGCCCGCCGCGCTGACGTCGCCCTCGCCGTAAAGCTCGAACACGTCGTTCCCCGCCGCCAGGGAAACCGCGCCCTCAAGCGTCCCATAGTTGACGAACCTCTCAACGCCGGCAGCGCCTTCGACCGCGACGCCCGACAGCGCCGCGATCGTTCCGCGGTTCTCAAGCCGGTTGGTCGCCCCGTCCGTAAAGCGCACGCCCGCGCCGGCGCCCGATCCGCCGGTCACG
>JANQRY010000006.1 GCA_028284345.1 Hyphococcus sp.
CGAGCTGATCGTCATAGATCAGCTTCGAATCGTAGAGCAGGCGCCCGATCAGCGTCGACTTGCCGTCGTCAACACTGCCGCAGGTGATGAACCGCAACAGGCCTTTGTTCTCGTGCGCACGCAAATATTCGGCGACGTCGTCGGAAGGTTTGATCAGCGTCGTTTGCGACATTTAGAAATACCCTTCCTGTTTTTTCTTTTCCATGGATGCGGACTGATCGTGGTCGATGACGCGTCCTTCGCGTTCCGATGAGCGCGCGAGCAGCATTTCCTGAATGACCTCCGGCAGCGTCGTGGCCGTCGAGCGATTGGCGCCGGTGAGCGGGTAACAGCCAAGGGTGCGGAAGCGCACCATCTCGTTGCGCGGAGTTTGCCCGTCGAGCGGCATGCGGTCGTCGTCGACCATCAGCATGACGCCGTCCCGTTCGATGATCGGGCGTTCCTCGGCAAAGTAGACGCCCGGCAGCTTGATGTTCTCGCGATAGATATATTGCCAGATATCAAGCTCGGTCCAGTTTGAGATCGGAAAGGCGCGGATGGTCTGGCCGTTCGAAATGCGCGTGTTGTAAATCGACCAAAGCTCAGGGCGCTGATTTTTCGGATCCCAGCGATGGCCGGGGGAGCGGAAGGAAAGGATGCGTTCCTTGGCGCGGGATTTTTCTTCGTCGCGCCGGCCGCCGCCAAAGGCCGCGTCGAACCCGTGTTTATCGAGCCCCTGGCGCAGGCTCTGGGTCAGCATGACGTCGGTATAAATCTGCGAACCGTGGTTGAAGGGGGTAATGCCCTGTCGCAACCCGTCTTCATTGATATGGACGATGAGATCGAACCCGAGTTCTTTGACGACGGCGTCGCGAAACTCAATCGTCTCACGGAAATTCCACGTCGTGTCGATATGCATCAGCGGGAAGGGCGGCTTGCCGGGATAGAACGCCTTGCGCGCGAGATGCAGCATCACGGTGGAATCTTTGCCGATGGAATACAGCATCACCGGGTTTTCGGTTTCGGCGACCACTTCGCGCATGATGTGGATCGCTTCGGCTTCCAGCCGGTCGAGATGGGTCATCCTCTGTTTACTGATGATGTCGTCCGATCCCGTTGCAGCCGGCGCGGCCATGGTGCGGGACGGCGCCGGCGCTTCGGCTTCGAGCGCGGCGAGGCGCGCTTTCGCCGTTTCCAGCGTTTTCAGCGTGCACTGACCGCCATTTTCCAGCCGTGCGATCGCCTTGCCGTCGTTGAAGAGCTTGCGAGAGACCGTCGAGACGGAGAGGCCCGTCGACTCGGCCGCGGACTTGGCCCGCGCAATGATGCCGTTAATTTCACTCATCGTGGGATAATGCCCATTTTTGACTGCTGAAACTGTAAAATTTATCGTCGAAATGGTGCTATAGGCAGGAAACCTCGCCCTTTCAAGCTATAATTCGTGGGAAATATCCCAATTTTCGCGTGGGACGGGTTTGCATTCCGCCGCGGATCGGCCATGACCGGCGCGCCGGGAAGGGGGCGTGATGGACATTGAACTCTGGAAAATCGGGCTGCTGTTCGCCGCGGGCGTTGTTTCCGGGTGGATTAACGTCCTTGCCGGCGGCGGGTCGATCCTGTCGGTGCCGGTGATGGTGTTTCTGGGCCTGCCGGGCCCCGTGGCCAACGGCACCAACCGCATCGGCATTATCGCGCAGAATGCGTCCGCCGTCTGGGGTTTCTTCCAGAAGGGGCTTTCCGACTTCCGACTGAGCGCGAGCCTCGCCGCCTGCGCGATGGTCGGCGCGTTTTTCGGCGCCATGCTTGGCGTGCGGCTCGACGGCGTATGGTTCGAGCGAACGCTCGCGATCATCATGCTCGCCGTCGTCGCCATCATGATGACCGGGGCGGGCCAGAAAAAGGTGAAGAACGAGGGCAAAGCGCGCAATCTTGCGCTCGGGCACGTTCTCATGGCGGGGGCCGGGTTCTGGGGCGGCTTTATCCAGATCGGCGTCGGCTTCATCCTGATGCCGATTTTAAACCGCGTGATGGGATTGGATCTCGTCCGCACCAACATGCACAAGGTCTTCATCGCGCTCAGTTTTTCGCTGGTGGCGCTCGCCGTCTTTGCGTCGCAGGTTGAAATTGAGTGGGCTCTGGGCGTCGCGCTGGCGGCGGGTTTTGCGGTTGGCGGATGGCTCGGCGCCAACGCCGTCGTGGCCCGTGGAGAGGCGCTCATCAAGCGCGTTTTCTACGTGGCGCTGGCGGCGATGGCTGTTAAGCTGCTGTTTTTCTAGGATAAGTTTTCCAGAGGCGGTTTGCCGCCGGTTTTCCCCATGGACAGCCTGTCGCAGCGGGCCCATGTACGCGGCGACTTACGCGAAAAGAGGAAACCGATGATCACTCACGACGTCCGCGCCCATCGATCTAAAGACAATCTGAAACGGGAAGACCAGCTGGCCTGGAAGATCGCCGAGGTCGCCGCGGACCCCGTCGCCATCGACGACGACGTCACGGACATGATCATCAACCGCATCATCGACAATGCGTCGGTCGGCATTGCCTCGCTCAACCGCTCGCCCATCAAATCTGCGCGGGCGATGGCGAATGCGCATCTGCGCGAGGGCGGGGCGACCCTGTTCGGTCTGCCGGCGGGGCATCGGGTCTGCGCCGAATGGGCCGCCTGGGCCAACGGCACGGCGGTGCGCGAGCTGGATTTTCACGACACCTTTCTGGCGGCTGAATATTCCCATCCGGGGGACAATATTCCGCCGACCCTCGCCGTCGCGCAGCAAACGGGGTGCAGCGGCGACGCGCTCTTGCGCGGCATTGCGACGGGTTATGAAATTCAAGTGGATCTCGTGAAGTCGATCTGCCTGCACGAGCACAAGATCGACCACATCGCCCATATCGGCCCGTCCGCCGCCGCCGGCGTCGGCACGCTGCTTGGTCTTGATACGGAGATTATCTATCAGGCGGTGCAGCAGGGCCTGCATACGACGGTGACGACCCGCCAGTCGCGCAAAGGTGAAATCTCTTCCTGGAAGGCGTTCGCCCCGGCCTATGCGGGAAAGCAGGCGATCGAGGCGGTCGACCGCTGCATGCGCGGCGAGGGCGCGCCGAGCCCGATCTATGAAGGCGAGGATTCCGTGATCTCGTTCATACTGAATGGACGAACCGCGCGCGATCAGGGCGGCTCGCCTTACGAACCGACCTATCACGTGCCGCTGCCGGGCAAGGGTGAGGCGAAACGCGGCATCATGGATACCTATACGAAGGAACACTCGGCGGAATACCAGTCTCAGGCGCTGATCGACCTCGCCTTCCGCATGGGGCAAAAGATTGATGATTTCGACAAGGTGAAGTCAATCGTTCTGCATACGTCGCATCACACCCACTACGTGATCGGCACGGGCTCCGGCGACCCGCAGAAGATGGACCCGAACGCATCCCGCGAAACCCTCGATCACTCGATCATGTATATTTTCGCCGTGGCGCTGCAGGATGGCGAGTGGCATCACGTTAAATCCTACGCGCCGGAACGCGCCCAGCGCGCCGACACCGTGCGGCTCTGGCACAAGATTTCGACCATCGAAGACCCGGAATGGACGCGGCGCTATCATAGCCACGATCCGAACGAAAAGGCGTTCGGCGCGAAAGTCGTCATCACCATGGAAGACGGCTCGGAGATCGTCGACGAACTCGGCATCGCCAATGCGCACCCGTTCGGCGCGCGTCCCTTTGGCCGGGCCGAATATATCGGCAAGTTCAAAACGCTCACGGATGATATTCTCGACAAAGCGGAGTCCGAGCGCTTCCTCGATCTCGTGCAGCGCCTGCCGAACCTTTCGGCTGATGAAGTGCTGCTGCTCAATCCGGTGGCGCCAAATGGCTATCTGGAGGAAAACCTTGCGAAAGGAATTTTCTAACCCTCAATGACCGCGTCGTTTGCAAAAGCAACGGAAACAATTGCCCGCTGGCATGACATTATCGCTTCGCGCGACCTGTCGGGGTTGAAGGACGTCATCCACCCGGACGCTGTCTTCCGTTCGCCGGTGGCGCACACGCCCTATCACGGCCGCGAGGCGCTGGTGCTCGCATTGTCCAACGTTATCGAGGTGTTTCAGGACTTCACCTATCATCGCGAGTTCTTCACCGATGACGGGAAAAACGCGACGCTAGAATTCAGCGCCCATGTTGGCGGCAAACAGCTAAAAGGCGTTGACCTGATCACATTCGATGATGACGGGCTGATCACGGCGTTTGAGGTGATGATCCGGCCGGCGTCGGGCCTGATGGCGCTGGGCGAGGAAATGGGCAAACGGGTCGGCGCGAAACTGAAGGAATTTTCGTAATGCTCTTCACGCAGAAATCCGCGGCGGAAAAACGCGCAGCGTTTCGCAAAGGTCTCGCTTCCGGCAAATTACTGCAGTTTCCGGGCGCGTTTAATCCGCTCTGTGCACAGATGATCGAACGCAAAGGGTTTGACGGCGTTTATATCTCGGGCGCTGTCATGTCCGCCGATCTTTGCCTGCCGGATATCGGCATTGCGACGATGACAGAGTTTGTCACGCGCGGACAGCAAATCGCGCGCGTAACGGACTTGCCGGCTTTCATTGATATCGACACCGGCTTTGGCGAGCCCATGGCGGCGGCCCGCACGGTAATGGCCATGGAAGAGGCGGGGCTTGCCGGCTGTCACATCGAAGATCAGGTGATGCCGAAACGGTGCGGGCATCTCGACGGCAAGGAAATCGTGCCGACCGAGATTATGATCCAGCGCGTAAAGGCCGCGGCGGAAGCAAAGCGCGATGAAAATTTTGTTCTGATCGCGCGTTCTGACGCGCGCGCCGTCGAAGGGCTCGACAAGTCGATTGATCGCATGAAGGCCTATGTGGACGCCGGCGCGGACATGATCTTCCCCGAAGCGATGAAATCGGAAAAAGAATTCGAGGCCGTGCGCGCGGCGCTCGACGTTCCCA
Organism: Hyphococcus sp.; assembly: GCA_028284345.1. GTDB lineage: Bacteria > Pseudomonadota > Alphaproteobacteria > Caulobacterales > Parvularculaceae > Hyphococcus. The sequence goes on from JANQRY010000006.1 coordinate 4,941, forward strand.
TCCTCGCCAATATGACGGAGTTTGGCAAAAGCCGTCTCCTGAACAAAAAAGAGTTGGAAGCGCTCGGCTTTAACGTCGTCATTTATCCGGTGACGACGTTACGCCTCGCTATGGGCGCCTGCGACACTGGTCTCGACAAAATTCTCGAGGACGGCGACCAGAACGGCATTCTCGACATGATGCAGCACCGCCGCGATCTCTACGATCTCCTGCGCTATCACGACTACAACAAATTCGATGAGTCGATCTACAACTTCCAGGTCGGCGACACGCCGTTGGAATAGCCCATGAGCGATCAAACAACGTATCACATTCGCACCGACGTCAAATATCCGGCGATGACGAAGTTCGACATCGCCGATGTTATCGGAGCCAACAAGGAGAAATGGTTCAATCAAACCCTTGTTGAGGTGAATGACAGCGTTGTACGCCTGGGCGTGCTGGAGGGCGCGTTTCATTTTCACAAGCATGACGATGAGGACGAACTTTTTTACGTGCTCGACGGGAAACTGCTCCTCGACGTTGAGAATGAAACCCATGAATTGACAGCGGGGCAGGGATACGTCGTGCCGAAAGGCGTCGTTCATCGGACGCGTGCGCCGGAAAAAGTCGTTGTGCTGATGACGGCCTCAGCCGGCGTGCGGCCGACGGGAGACTGATGCGCCATGGGACCGTCCTTCGCGCCGTTCGCCGAGCCGCCTTACTACGTTGTGATTTTCACCAATCAGCACCGGGCGCCGGATGATGCGGAATACCATGCGATGGCGGAAGAGATGGAAGCGCTGGCGAGAACCATGCCCGGCTATCTCGGTTTTGAATCGGCGCGCGGCGAGGACGGTTTCGGATTCGCCATCTCCTATTGGGAGTCTGAGGGCGCGATTAAAAACTGGAAACGCCAGGCCGATCACTTGAACGCGCAGCGGCGCGGCCGGTCGGGTTGGTACGAGGATTATGTGGTGCGCGTAGCGAAAGTGGAACGCGCATATTCGATGCAAAGATCAGACAAGAAAGCAGGAGACGACTAGATGGCCAACGAAGACGTCAAATATGGACTGGCCGGCGTGATGGCGGACGACACGGCGGTGTCGAAAGTGATGCCGGAAATCAATTCGCTGACCTATCGCGGTTACAAGGTTCAGGACCTTGCGACGGCGTGCCGGTTTGAAGAAACGGCCTACCTGATCTGGAACGGTGACTTGCCGACGCAAAGCCAGCTTGACGCCTTTAACGCTGCAGAAAAGAAAGAACGCGGCCTCTCCGCCGATCTTCTCGATGTCATGGGCAAATTCAACAAGCGCGCTCATCCCATGGACACGCTGCGCACGGCTGTTTCGTTTCTCGGGCAGGAGGACGACACGACGGACGATTCCTCGCCGGAAGGACTGATGGCGAAATCGATCCGCATGTACGCTAAGATCCCGGAAATCGTTGCGGCGGATTTCCGCCTGCGCAACGGCAAGAAGCCGATCCCGCCGACGGATGATCTCGCCTTTTCGGAAAACTTCTTTCACATGTGTTTTGGCGAGGTCCCGGCGCCCGAAATCATCAAGTGTTTTGATGTTTCGATGACGCTTTACGCGGAGCATTCGTTCAATGCGTCGACATTTACTGCGCGTACGATCGCGTCATCGACGTCCGATATTTATTCCGCGGTGACCGGCGCCATCGGCTCCTTGAAAGGCCCGCTTCACGGCGGCGCCAATGAGGCCGTCATGCATATGCTGACGGAAGTCGGCGCGCCGGAAAAGGCCGAGGAATGGATGCTGACCGCGCTGAAAGAGAAGCGCAAAATCATGGGCTTCGGTCACCGGGTCTATCGGTCCGGCGACAGCCGCGTGCCGACCATGACCGACGCCTATGAGAAGATGGTCAATGTCATCGGCACGGACGAGGCGAAAAAGTTCTGGGAGATCAGCCGCATTCTCGACAAGACCATGGTCGATCAGAAAGGCATTTACCCCAATCTCGATTTCCCGGCCGGCCCCGCCTATTATCTCATGGGTTTTGAAATCCCCATGTTTACGCCGATCTTCGTCGTCAGCCGCATTACCGGCTGGACGGCCCATGTGATTGAACAGCTTGCCGACAACAAACTTATTCGTCCGCTATCGAACTATACGGGCGCCGCCCAACGCGACGTGCCGGCGATCGGGGCGCGGTAAACCGCGTCATCCCGGATGCAATGCAGCATGGAATGCTGCTTTGCTAATCCGGGATCGCGCGTACTATGCATTGCGCTTGTGGAGGGCGATCCCGTGTCAGCGGCGCGTCATTTCATGCCGCGCAGCACACGGGATGACGGTCTGGTTGGCGCTACTGCGCCATGGCGCGCAACATCCACGCCGTCTTTTCGTGCGTCTGTATGCGCACGGTGAGGAGATCGGCGCTCGCCGCGTCGCCCGCTTCTTCAGCAATGGCGAGACCGTCGCGGGCGCGTTTGATCAGCGTTTCGTGATCCGACAACAGCCGCTCGACCATGGTTGTCCCGGATGGCGGGCTGGCGTCGTCGTTGTCGAGCGCCGTTAACTCCGAGAACTGTTTGCCGCTGGTGGGGGCAAAGACGCCGAGGGCGCGAACCCGTTCGGCGATCTCGTCAAGCGCGGTCCACATTTCATTATATTGTTCTTCGAACATCACATGCAGCGTGTGAAATTGCGGGCCTGTGACATTCCAGTGATAGGCATGCGTCTTCATATAAAGGGTGTATGTATCGGCGAGCGTGTTGTTGAGCGCCTCAGCGACCGATATGCGCGCTTTTTCAGCGATTCCAATGTCGACAGTAGACATAGCAAGCTCCTCCTTGAATTCTGTTCGTCTGTGATGCGCCCCAACATAGGGTGCGGATAAAAATCGATCAAATAGATAATATTAAAATTTATTATCGATTAGATCGATAATCCCGTAGTCGCGCCTGCGTCCTCAGTCACTGAGGCTGGCGCAAAATCGCTGAATGCGCCGGCAGGCTTCCGTCAGCTCTTCGGTCGCCGCGGCGTAGGAAATACGGAAGAAGGGCGACAGGCCGAAGGCGGTCCCGAATACGACGGCGACGCCTTCTGCGTCCAACAGTTCCTTGGCGAAGACTTCGTCATTTTCGATGACTGCGCCCGCCGGGGTTTTCCTGCCGATCACGCCTTCGCAGGACGGATAGACGTAAAACGCCCCTTCCGGCGTTGCGCAGGCGATCCCGTCCGCCTCATTCAACATTTTGACAACGAGGTCCCGGCGCTCTTTGAAAACTGCATTGCGCTCCGCCAGAAAGCCGTGATCGCCATTGAGCGCGGCGACGACCGCCCACTGGCTGATCGAGCAGGGGTTCGATGTCGATTGCGACATCACTTTGGCCATGGCCTTGGCGAGCGGCGCCGGGCCGCCGGCGTATCCGATGCGCCAGCCGGTCATGGCGTAGGCTTTTGAGGCGCCGTTCATGGTCAGCGTGCGGTCGGCAAGCTGCGGCTCCACCTGCGCCGGCGTCGCAAACGAAAACCCGTCATAGACAATGTGCTCATACATATCGTCTGCCAGGATCCAGACATGGGGGTGGCGCAGCAACACATCCGTCAGCGCCTTGATCTCGTCTCGCGTATAAGCGGCGCCTGTCGGGTTGGACGGGGAATTGAAGATCAGCCACCGGGTCCTGTCGGTGATCGCCTGTTCAAGCGCGTCCGCGGTGAGTTTGAAGTTGTTCTCCGCCGCCGCCTTCACGATCACCGGCGTTCCCCCCGCAAGATAGGTCATGTCGGGATAGGAGACCCAGTAGGGCGCCGGAATAATGACTTCGTCGCCGGGATTAAGGGTCGCCACCAGCGCGTTGTAAATGACGGACTTGCCGCCGGGCGCCACGGTGATCTGATCGCGTTCGAAGGAGAGATCATTGTCGCGTTTGAACTTGGCGATGATCGCGTCTTTCAGCTCGACGATCCCGTCGACGGCTGTGTATTTCGTTTTGCCGTCGTCGATGGCCTGTTTCGCCGCGTCCTTGATGGGCTGCGGCGTATCGAAATCCGGCTCGCCGGCGCCGAGGGAGATAACGTCGCGGCCGGCCGCTTTTAACTCCCGCGCCCGTTGCGTGACGACGAGAGTCGGCGAGGGTTTGACGCGGGCGAGGGCGTCAGATGATGAAAATCCGGACACTGGCGATTCCTGTTGTGATTATGCGTGCGACCCGTTTTCTAACAGCGCTTTGTTGCATTGCAAACAAAATGGCGAAACGGGTGGAAAAACGCTTCGCAGGCCGGAACCGGTGGAAAATCAGTATCGCCATGGCTGGTTGATTTTTGAGAAAGCCTGCACAGCTCTTTGATTTCATTAAATTATTAGAGCTTCTTGCGATGGCGGGGAAAAGACGGCTTTTCGTTTTTCGCCGCGCCAATATGTGGTTTGATAGGGGGTGAAGAGACGACTTACGGATCTGCATGATCACGGAATTAAAGTCCGCGGTGACGACAGCGCCTAGCCGGCGCGCGCGGTTAAAAAACCTCAGTCGCGTTGAATCGGTGAAACTGAAGGTCGAACGAGCGGCCCTTCTGTTTCGCGGCGCGCCGACGGCTATCGTCATCAGCATCGTCAACGCGATCATCACCGGGATCGTCGCCTGGTCCGCGGTGAGCCATAGCGTTCTGTTGCCGTGGATTGGCGCCGTTATTCTGCTGGCGTCGATCCGCGCCGGCGTCTGGCTGCGCTTTCGCTTTTCGCGCGTGTCGGGACGCGCCATGTCGCGCTTCGCCCGGTTGCATGTGTTTTTCATGGCGATCAACGGCGCCCTTTGGGGGGCGCTCGCGCCGATCTTCGCGGTCTACGGCATGCTCAGCCATGCCTTCCTGCCGTTTGTCATCGCCGGCATGGCCGCCGCCGCCGTCATTTCCGCCGGCGCCTCATGGCGCGCTGTTCTCGCCTTCAACCTGCCGCTCCTCGCGCCGCTGGCGGCGACCTATGCGCTGGCGCTTGGAGAGAACGGCCTCGCCATCAGCGCCGTCGTGGTCTTGTTCGCCGGGGCGACGGCCTATCTCGCGTTGTCCGTGCAGAAAATGATCGACCGGTCCATTCTCCTGCACACCCATAACGCCGCCCTCTTTGACGCCATTCAGAAGCAGGCCGACGAGGCGCATATCGCCGAGCAGCGTTTCCGCGCGCTTGTCGAAGCCTCGCACGACGTGACGATCATTTTCTCGCCGGAGGGACGCGTGACCTACGCCAGCCCGTCGGTTGAAACCGTGTTCGATGCGTCGCCGGAACAGCTTATCGGCAAGACGACGAAAGACATCGTCCATGCCGACGATATTTCGCAGTTCCGGGCGGTGGGCGAAAAATCGCTGTCGACGCTCGGCCAGGCCGTGCAGCTTGATCATGTCTGCATGAAAGGCGGCGAGGGCGAGTACAAGATGCTCGCCGGCCGGCTGACCAACATGCTTTACGTGCCGGGCGTTGAAGGCTTTGTCTTTAACGGCGGATTGCTGAAAGAAGAGCCGCACCGGCGTCTGCACGCCGTTCCCTAACCGACGCATCCGATGACAAAACCCAAAGGCGATGCGCCGGCGCGCAAACGATCGGCGGACCCTCGTCCGCTTATCGGCTGGCGCGAATGGGCTTCCTTTCCGGATCTTGGCGTCAATCGGATCAATGCGAAAATCGACACCGGCGCCAAGACGTCGGCGATCCACGCCTTTCGCGTCAGCGTCACCGAAGCGGCCGACGGACCATGGGTTGAGTTTTTCCTGCATCCGCGCCGGCGGAGAAAGACGCCGGAAGTTTTCTGTCGCGCGCCGTTAATCGACAAGCGCGCCGTCAGAAGCTCAAACGGGCAAGTGGAGGAGCGCATGGTGATCAACACGCCGTTGCGCCTGGGCGATCAAATCTGGCCAATCGACATCACGCTCGCCAATCGCGACGCGATGGGGTATCGCCTTTTGATCGGCCGCGACGCGCTTGGCGATCGCTTTCTCATTCAACCGGACGCCTCCTATCTGCTGGGAAAGCGTTCCCCGGGCAAACGGGACAAGAGGTGAAGCTGGCGCTGATGTAGCGACGAGCGAAGCTCGACTTTTTACATAAAGCTGGATTCCTGCCTTCGCAGGAATGAGCGGCTAGGGTGTTTATCCAACCCGCAACCGGCCCTACTCAAACAGGCTCGACACCGACTCTTCGTTGGCGATGCGCCGGATGGCTTCGGCGAGGAGGGTAGCGATCGACACTTCCTCGATCTTTGGACATTCGGCAACGTCTTTCGGCGCCTCGATCGAGTCCGTAATGATGACCCGCGACAGGGCGTCGGCTTTCATGATGCGCGCGGCTGCGTTGTCAGAGAGAACGCCATGGGTGATGCAGGCGGCGACGCTTTTTGCGCCCTTGTCCATCAGCGCGTCGGCGGCGTTGCACAAGGTGCCGCCGGAATCGACGATGTCGTCGAAGATCATGCAATGACGATCCTTGACGTCGCCGATGATGTTCATGACTTCGGACTTCCCCGGGCCTTCGCGACGTTTGTCGACAATGGCGAGAGGACGATCGTTGAGACGTTTCGACAACGCCCGGGCGCGCACGACGCCGCCGACATCGGGCGATACGACCGTGACAAGATCGAGGCTGCCATTGTGGACTTCCCGCACGCGCCGTTCGAATTCCTTGACGGCGTAGAGGTTGTCCGTAGGGATATCGAAGAACCCCTGGATCTGTCCCGCGTGGAGATCGACGGTGAGAACCCGGTCGGCGCCGGCGGTGGTGATCAAATTCGCGACCAGTTTGGCGGAGATGGGCGTGCGGGGGCCGGCTTTGCGGTCCTGTCGCGCATAGCCGAAATAGGGGATCACGGCGGTGACGCGGCTCGCTGAGGCGCGGGTCAGCGCGTCGATGGTGATCAACAGTTCCATCAAATGGTCGTTGGCCGGATTTGACGTCGACTGGATGACGAAAACGTCCTCGCCGCGGACGTTTTCCTGAATCTCGACGAAGACTTCGCCGTCCTTGAAGGTCCGGATGTCGGCGTGCGCCAGGGTGGTCGCCAGACGTTTCGAGATGGCTTCGCTGAGCCGTCGGTTGGAGTTCCCGGCGATCAGTTTCATGGCCTGCCCCTTGGCGATCTACCTATTCGGCGCCGGCTTCATGACGTTTTCTTGACAGAGACGCAACCCGTCGCGGGGTCGATTTTTCACAAAAGCGCAATCGCCGAGAGATTTCGGCCATAGTCGGGCGCGCCGTCGCGCTTTGACGCGCGATAGGAGAAATAATGCTCGCGCTCGCCAAGCGTGCAGACGTTGACGTCGTCGATGGCGGCGACGCCAACCGCGCGAAGCCGCAGCTTAGCGAAGCCAACAAGGTCGAGCAGGCGTTTATCGTCCCGGGCGCCGGGCGCGAAAAACTGTTCCGTGTCGGCGTGCCTTTCCATGAAGGCGTCAAGGAGTTCCAGCCCGACCTCGAAATTCTGCTGGCGCAGGCACGGGCCTGCCGCCGCGCGGATGCGGGCCGGGTCCGCGCCGAGGGTTTCCATTGCCGCTACGGTGTTTTCCAGAACCCCGGCGAGGGCGCCGCGCCAGCCCGCATGGGCGGCGCCGATGACGCGCGCCGTTGGGTCGAGGAAGAGCCACGGCATGCAATCGGCCGCGAGAACGCCGAGGGCGAGCCCTCGCGTCTTTGTCACAAGCGCGTCCGCTTTCGGCGGATTGTCCTTCCACGGGCCCTCAACATGAACGACGTCCGGCGAATGCACCTGATAGTTGGTCAGCAGGCGGTCGGGCGCAACGCCGATCAAGGCGGCGCATCGCTTTCTGTTTTCCGCGACCGCTGCGGGGTCGTCGCCGGATCCGGGGCCGGTATTGAGCGAGGCGTAGGCGCCTTTTGAAACGCCGCCAACGCGCGAGAAAAAGCCGTGGCCCACGCCGTCTTCGTCGAGGCCCGGCGCGGTGAGGTGCGGCGGCGCCGTCACAGATCGAAAAATCCCGGCGGCGCCGGCAGATCCGGCGAGGCGATGCACATCACCTTGAAAATCTCGCCCATCTTGTCCGGCGCCGCGATGCGCGCCGCGCCGGCGCGGATCTTTTGCTGTTCGGCTTCCGGCTTGTCCTTGCAGAGCATTTCGGTTCTGAGCTTGATCCCAAGCCGGTCCAGAAACCGACCTTGCGCGGTCGGACCGTAGACAGCGGCGCCGGCGTCGACGGCGGCGTCGGCAAGCGCGCCGAAATCGACGTGCGCCGTCAGGTCCGCTTGCCCCGGCGTCGACAACGCCGGCCAGTAGCGATGATCGCGAACGGCCTGCAGCGTATCGCCGAGGCCGGACGCCACATGGCCGTAGTCGATGATTAGCGCCGCGCCGCCATGGGCGACGAGACCGCCGACCACCTCGGTCATGAAGTCGCGGGCGGCGAAATTGATTTCGAAGATGTCGCCCGGCTCGCTGTCATCGTCGCCGGGGAGTCCGTAATTGGCCGGCGGCGGCGTTTTACCCAGAATAAAGGCGAGCCGGCCGTCCTCGCCGATATCGACCAGGCGCTCGCGCCAGCCGCGGTCAACGCGCTGAAATTGCCGGACGGGCAGGCAATCGAAAAACTCGTTGGCGACGATCAGGGTCGGCGCCGGCGGAATATCGGCGAATTCGTCGGCCCATAGAGGTTTGACGCCGCTGGCGCGCAGTCGTTTCTGTTGTTCGACCCGCAACCGTCCCGACGTTTCCAGCAGCCACAGGCAGGCCGCTTTGGAGAACGCGGCGCGCAGCCGCGTCGCGCGCAGGATGTCTTCCATCAGGACGCCGCGGCCGGGGCCGAATTCCACAAGGTTGAAGTCGCCGGGCGAGCCGAGCGCGCGCCAGTTTTCAAGCAGCCATAGCCCGATCAGCTCGCCGAAGATCTGACTGATTTCCGGCGCTGTGGTGAAATCGCCGTCTGCGCCGAACGGCGTTTGCGACATGTAGTACCCGTCATGCGGATGGCCGAGGGCGTCGGCCATATAGTCCGCGACCGTAATCGGCCCCTTAAGACGGATAAGATCGACGAGCCGTTCTTCTAAGGGCGTGCGATTGGGGGCGAAGTCGCCGCTCATGAAGCGGCGGCCGCAGAGTTATTCGTCCGTGTGCGCCACATCATCCACAGGCCGAGGATGAGCATCGGTACGGAAAGCATCATGCCCATGGTGAGGCCGAGCGGGAAGTCCGGCATATGGGCGTCGGGCTCGCGGAAGTTCTCGACGATGATGCGCGAGATGGCGTAGCCGGCAAGGAAAAGACCGATCGTTGCGCCGGGCCGTTTGAGAAGCTGAAACGAATGGGTCGCGACCCGAATGACGGCGAAGAGGACGAGGCCCTCAAGCGCGGCTTCATAGAGCTGGCTCGGATGACGCGCGAGGCCCAACGGATCGGTCGGGAACACCATGGCCCAGGGACCGTCCCACGGACGGCCGTAAAGCTCGGCGTTGATGAAGTTGGCGATGCGGCCGAAGAAAAGACCGATCGGTGCGGCAGCAGCGAACAGATCGCCGATGGAAAGGGCGTTCAGTTTGTGATGACGCGCAAACAGCCAGCCGACGAGGGTCACGCCGATCAGACCGCCGTGAAACGACATGCCGCCTTCCCAGAGCATCAGCGCCGGCGGGAACGGCAAAAACCCGAGGATCGGTCGCCAGGGCGCGATCAGAAGCGACGGGTCGTAAAACAGAACATAACCGAGCCGGCCGCCGCCCATGACGCCGAGCGCGACCCAGAAGATCACGTCGTCGAGCTGCGCCTTGTTCATGGGCGCGCCCGCTTTCGCCCAGATCGCCCCGTTCTTGAGAAGCCGCGTCAGATAGAACCAGCCCGCCGCGAGGCCGCCAATATAGGCGAGCGAGTACCAGCGGATGGGGAGGGGGCCGATCTGAAGGGCGACGGGATCGATCTGCGGGTACGGTACGGTCATCTGTCTCGTTTACGCTCCCCGTTTTTCAATAATGCGGTTCGGCGGGCCTGTCGCCTTGGCGCGGCGCTTCCTATATAGTCGAAAAGAGGAAAACGCCATGCAGACCCAAAGCGCTATTTTTGATGAAATCGCCAAGCTCATGACCGAAGCCGCCGGCGCCGCCGACGGCGTGCGGCGCGAGGCGGAGACGGCCATGAAAAGCCAGTTGCAGCGGCTGATCGCGGATATGGAATTCGTCACCCGCGAAGAATTCGAGGCTGTCCGCGACATGGCGCGCGCCGCGCGCGAGGAAAACGAGGCGCTGAAGGCGCGAATCGCCGCGCTTGAGGAAAATTCGTAAACGCGCGTCAGCTTGCCCGCGGAAAACGGCGTTTTGCGGAAAACCAGCCGGATCGAATCATTTCGCCGTCTCCCGAATCGCAGCGTCATAGGCCCTCATTGCGGCGACGATCCACGTTGCCGAAAGAGGGCTCCGTGCATGTCGATAGAAATTGTCCGCAAGTCAGAAAAGCTCGCCGACCCGATGGCCGCCATCGAGGCTGCGGCGGACCATCTGGACTTTGAAAAAGAGCGGGTGGCGGACGCTGAGATCCATGTGATGCTGCCTTGCGTGTGGCGCGACATCGGCTTGTGGTTCACCTGGCGCGATGATCTGTCGACCCTGCAGATGGGCGCGCCCATCGACCTCAAGGCGCCGGCGGGCCGCGAAGACGACGCCAGCCGTCTGATCACCATGGTGAACGAACGGCTCTGGTCCGGGCATTTTGATTTGTGGACGGAAGACCAGTCTATCGTCTATCGCAACGCTGCCATTCTTCCCGAATCCGGCGTCCTTGAGGCCGGGCAGGCGGAGATGCTGATCCGGGCGGCGGCCGAGGCGGTGGACCGGTTTTATCCGGCCTTCAATTTTCTTGTCTGGGGCGGCAAGAAGCCGGAGGACGCGCTCAAAGCCTCGCTGTTTGAAACCGCGGGATCCGCATAGCGGCCGCCTTTCATCAAGCGGCCAAGTCGGCATAGTCTGGCCTTATGACTGACAAACCTTCTGTTGCGCTGATTGGCGCGGGCGACATGGGCGGCGCGCTGGTCCGCGGCTGGCTCGCATCGGGTTGCATCGATGCGGCGGGCTCGGCTGTTTTTGATCCGCACGCGCGGGCCGAGATCGTCGAGCTGTTAAAGGCGAACGCCGTCCCGTTGAATCCGGACGTCAGCGCCGGATTTGATTTTCTGGTTGTTGCGGTGAAGCCGCAAATGGCGGCGAAAATATTGCCCGCCTATGCGTCCGCGGCTGACGGCGCCGTGGTGCTTTCCGTCATGGCCGGCACGACCATCGCGACGCTATCGAAATTGCTGGCGGGGCCGACCAAAATCGTGCGCGCGATGCCGAATTTGGCGGCGTCGATCGGCGCCGGCGTTTCGGGCCTGTTCGCCAGCGAGGCTGTTGCGAAAGGCGAACGCGCGGCGGTGGAGCGGTTGATGGCGGCGGTCGGCGCGTCGGTCTGGGTCGATAAGGAAACCGATATTGATCTCGTTACCGCCGTCTCCGGTTCCGGTCCAGCCTATTTTTTCCTCCTTGCCGAAGCCTTAGCGGACGCCGGCGCTGCAGCGGGTCTGACCCGCGAGGCGGCGACACGTCTCGCCGAAGCGACGCTTGCCGGCGCCGGCGCATTGACGGCGACGGACGGCCGTAGTCCGGCGGAGATGAGAGAGGCGGTGACGTCGGCGGGTGGCACGACGGCTGCGGCGCTTGAAGTGCTTGACGGCGATGAAAAGGCCGTCCGTGAACTGATGAAGCAGGCCGTTGCCGCAGCGGCGAAACGCGCGGGCGAACTGGCCGACTAGACAGGCAATTCGATCGTCGCCCGCAGGCCGCCGCGCGGGGATTTCGACAGCCTAACGTCGCCGCCATGGGACCGGGCGACGTCGCGAACGATAGTCAGCCCCATGCCCACGCCGCTTTCGCTCAAAGACCGCGCCTCGTCGAGCCGCGTGAACGGTTTGAAGACGTCTTCATAGTTGGTCGGATCAATGCCGGGACCGTCGTCTTCGACTCGGACCAGGATTTTTTGATCGTTGGCGCTGGCGTCGATCCAGGCGGCGTCGCCGTGACGCAGGGCGTTATTGATCAGATTGCCCAAAGCTCGTTGGAGCGCGGATCGCCGGGCGGAGATCTTGATGGCGCCGGGCGCGTTCAAGTGAACGACGCCGCCGGCGCGGCGGGCGTTATCGGCGATTTCCTGCAACAAGGCGGATAGATCGAAGGTTTCCGGGTCTTCGTCCGCCGCCTCATTGCGGGCGAAATCAAGATACGCCTCGACCATGCGCTCCATTTCCAGAACGTCGTTACGCAGGGCTTCGATTTCCGGGGACTCATGCTCCATCGCCAGCCCGAGCTTGATGCGCGTCAGCGGCGTCCGAAGATCGTGACTGACGCCGGCGAGCATCGACGCGCGCTGGTCAAGATGGCGCTTGATGCGCTCGCGCATGGCGATAAAGGCGTAGCCGGCCTTGCGCACTTCCGTGGCGCCGCCCGGGCGAAAATCCGGGGCGTCGCGGCCGCGGCCAAAGGCTTCCGCGGCGCGGGCGAGGCGCAGGATCGATTTCACCTGATTGCGCATGAAAACCGTGGCGACCCAGCCGAGGAGGAAGGAGGTGCCGACCAGCCAGAACAAAAAAATCGGCCCGGTCGTCGCAAAGGCGCGCTCACGCAGCACGAGAAAGATCAGGACCCCTTCGTCAAGTTGAACGCGCACTTCCACATAGTCGCGCCAGCTTTGCGTATCGAACCGGTAAGGTTGGTCGATGCGGCTGCGCAGCCGATTGTCGAGAACGACATTGTAAACGTTGAACGGCGACAGGCGGTCGTCGGTGGGGATCTCCTGGCCTTCGTCCATGCGAACCTGAACGTTCAAGTCCTCAAGGGCCCAGTCGATGACGCGGTCCCGCGCGTCGCCGTCCGGATACTCCGAATAAAGCCGCGTGATCAGCGCGATCTGTCCGGCGACATTGTTGGAAAGATTCGCCGAAACCCGGTCCCAGTGGCGATCGAAGAAAATATAGGTGACGACCGCCTGCATCAGAAAGATCGGCAGGATGACGATGAGAAGAACGCGCTGGTAAAGGCTTTTTGGCGCGTAGCGGCGAAACATATGGCTAGTCCGCCATCAGGACGTAACCGACGCCGCGCACGGTCTGAAGATAAATCGGCGCGCGCGGGTCTTCTTCAATCTTCTTGCGCAGGCGCGTCACCTGAACATCGACAGAGCGTTCCATGGCGGTGTCGGTCTGCTCGGCCAGCGCGTGGCGGGAGATCGCCTCGCCGGGCTTTTTCGCCAGCGCTTTCAAAAGGCTCGTCTCGCCCGCGGTCAGTTTTACGAGATCGCCGTCGCGGCGCAGCTCGCCGCGACCGATGGCGAAGGTGCACCCGCCGAAGGTCAATTCCTGTTTGTTAAGGCCCGCCGAGCGCGCCCGCCGCAGCAGCGCGTTGATGCGCAACAGGAGTTCACGCGGCTCGAACGGTTTCGACAGATAATCGTCGGCGCCCCGTTCAAGCCCCTCAATGCGGTCTTCCGGCAGGCCGCGCGCCGTCAGCAGCAGGATCGGCACATTCGATGCGCTGCGAACGGATTTCGTGAGGTCGAAGCCGGACTCGCCCGGCATCATCACGTCCACCACCAGCACGTCGAAGTCAACGCCGTTCATCACGCGCCGCGCCTCGGCGGCGTTCTGCGCAACGGACGTGCGATAGCCGTTTTCGCTGAGATACTTTTTTAACAGAGTGCGAATGCGGTCGTCGTCGTCGACGATCAGCACATGCCCGGCGTCTTCCGCAATGTCGTGTTTGTCCGCCATGGCGCCCGTCAGTCTTTTCGCCCGCTTAACAGCCTTATTGCGCCAACAGAATAGGCGGCCCCGGTCCAAATTGTAAGGATGGCGGCAAGCCATAGGGCGCCGACGCCGAAGGGCCTGAATTCCGCGCCAATGAGCCCTTGCGGCGCCGTCGCGAGGAGCAATCCGGCGGCGATAATCTGCGCGGCGGTTTTCCACTTGGCGAGCCGGGTCACCGGCAGGGCGCCGCCGCGCGCGGCGACGGCCTCGCGCAGCCCGCTGACGAGGATCTCCCGCAAGATGATCGCCAGCGCCGCAATGACGCCCGCGCCGCCGATGACGCCATTGCGTACGAGCAGGATGAGCGCCGCGGTAATGAGCAATTTGTCCGCCAGCGGATCAATCGCTGCGCCGAGCGCTGAAACCTTGCCGCGCGCCCGCGCGACTCGTCCGTCGACAAAGTCCGTAAGAGACGCCAGCACGAAGACCGCGAACGCCGCCATCATGTTCCATGGGGCGCTGGCCATGAAAAGCGCAACGAAGGGAATGATCAGGGCGATCCGGGCGAGCGTGATGACATTGGCCATGGGGCCCGTACATAGGCCGCGTCGCCGGTTTTCGCCAGCGACGCGGGCGCCGCGCGTTTGATGACCGGGAAGGTCAGCCTTCTTTTTCGTCGCCGCCCCAGATGCGCCGCCACCACGGGTCCTTTGCGGGTTCCTCAAAGGATTGTCCGTTTTCGCCCATCCTGGCGCGGATGTCGTCGATGTCCCAGCCGGTCAGGCTGGCGAGGGTCTGGGCTTCCTTTTCGAATCGTTTCGGCAGGTCGGCCTTGTAGGACTCGGCGGCCTCGCATTGCGAATCACCCTGCCAGGGATGACGCAACACATAGCGGCCCTGATAGTTCGACCGGTCGCCGGTCTCCTTGAACATCAGGTCTTCGGGAAAAGTGTTCGCGTCGTAGGAAACGTGGAGACGAGTCACAAAGACGTCCCGGGCCTGGGGCGCCGGGCGTCGCGGCTGGATCGCGTCCGCCCCGGCGCCGATCCAGTAGACACCAAGCTCGCGCAACTCGCTTTGGCTCAAAGGGTCGGCCGCGCAGGGGTCACACCAGTTCATGTCCCAGGCGTATTCGAGAAACACCGCGCGATCGTTTTCCTTTTTCACCTGGGTCGCGAACATGTCCTTGTAGAAGTCGCCGAATTCTCCCTTGACGTAGGTCGGCACTTCCGAGCCGGTGGGCAGTTTGGCCGTGCGGTAGTTGGTCGTTTCGATACGGCCCGTGCGCGTCAGGGCGAACACAAACAATTCCTGCTTGCCGTCGGCGTTCACCGTGCCGAGCCGGATCGGCAGCATGAATTTCGGGCTTTCAAACGCGATCTGCAACGGCCGCAGGTATTTGAGGCCGGTTTTCGTCTGTTCTTCGAGATTGACCTTGGCGACGAAGAACTTGGTGTTCTGTTTGATGTAGCTGCCGAGCACCGACTCCGCGCCTTCGGGCAGCTTGTAGCCGTTCTGTTTCAGCCATGTCGCCAACCCGTCCGACTGATCGGCGGACAGGATCTGGATGTCGTATTCGCCGACGGTGTATTCGGCCTCCACGGTCACGCCGAGACCTTTTCGAAGTCGCGGGCCGGCCTCTTCCACCGCCGCCGCCATGGGCATGGCGAGGTCCATTTCCCGGCGCTCATATAAGACGCACGGATCTTCATCGAAATATTCAACCAGCCGCGGCGCGGTGTAGGCGTCGAGATGATCGATGATGGCGTTTTCGGTGACATGGATCTGCTCTTCCTCCAGCACCACCGGCACGGGGATGACCATGGCGAATTCTTTCAGTTCGCCCTGATAATCGTTCGCCATGGTGATGACGGTGCGGTCGCCGTCGCGCATGATTGCGACTTTCGACGCCTTGTTGAACAGCTTGGTGTCGGCCTTGGCGACGTAAAAGCCGCAGAAGGCGACGGCGCCGCCGGTCAGCGCGACAGCGGACACGCCGGCGAAGGCGGCGGCGAGGGTTTTCTTCAGTGAACGGTTCATCTTATCGGTCTCTCTTATTTGAGGAAATTTTCTATTCAGCAGGGGCGGGATGGTTTCGCGCTGGCGCCCGCCGCGCCTTGAGGCGCTTCAAGACAGGCGGCGCGCGCACCGGATCGCCCCAGCGGTAATGCGGCGCCGGGTCGGCCCATTCGAGGGCCGGGCGAATGACGCACATGATGGCGAGGGAATAGAAAAGCCCGTCCGTCACGAAGAAATGCCAGATCAGAATGTAGGTAAGGATGGCGGCGCCGGCGGCGAATGCGGCGCGCGCGATCGATCCGTCCGGCGTCGTTTTCGGATCGGAAATCATAAAAAAGGCGAACAGGATCAGCGCGCCGTTCTGCAGGCGCAGGACGGGAATGGAGAGCGGGTCCCCAAGCCATAACGCCCGCGCGAACAGCAATATCGCAAAGACGCCGAGGAATATCAGCGGGACGTCAATCCGTGCGGCGCGGTAAGTGACGAACAACCCCGCGCCGGCAAGCAGGGCCGCGAACCAGATCGCCGTTCCCCATTGTCCGGGCGTCGTCCACGCCGCGTCCGTCGCCAGCACCATGGCGACGATGGCGAAATTGGCCGGGTTAAAAATATGTTTGTCGCCAAGGCGCAGCGCAAATTTCGACGCAATCGCCAGCGCGGCCGCAAGGGCGAGGGGCCAGACGGCGTCGGCGCGCAGGAGCAGGGACAAAGACAATGCAGTGATCAGCGCGCTGCGGAAATCGGGTTTTGTGGCGATTAGGAACGACCCGAGGACTTGCGCGGCGCAGGCGGCGGCGACGATGGCGATGAACTGGCCCGACGCAATCTCAAACGCGCCGCTCAGCCATCCAAAGGCGAGGAGGCAGCCGAGGGTCAGGATCTGGTAATGTCGCGGATCCCGCAAAAGTCCCGAAAAGGGAAGGCGCGCCGGCATGGCGTCCTCTCTTCGTTCATCGCGCCCGGTCGCCACTATGGCTTTAATCAAGGCGGAATGACGGCGCTCGCCGGGAAGTTTGGAGGCGTTTCACGCGATTGCGGCGATCCGCGCGTTAGGCGCGTCAGCCGCCGTGAAAATGATCGTAAATCGCTTGCGCCAGAGCATCCGACACGCCGTCCACGGCGGCGAGATCGGCGGGCTTCGCCCGCGCGACTTCCTTTGCCGACCCAAAATGATTGAGGAGCGCGCGCTTTCGTTTCGCGCCGACGCCCGGCACGTCGTCCAGCGGATTGGCGCTGATCGCTTTCTTTCGTTTTGCGCGATGGGCGCCGATGGCGAAGCGATGCGCCTCGTCGCGCAGGCGTTGCAGGAAGTACAGCCCCTGATCGCGCGGCGGCAATAAAAAAGGGTCTTTGCCCGGCATGACGACCTGATCGTCCCCGGTCCCCATGGTGCGGTCGATGCGTTTGGCGCCGGTCTCCGTCACGCGCCGCGCTTTTGCGACGCCGATGACGGCAATCCCTTCCGATTCCGGCTCGACGCCGAGGTCCGCAAAAACCGACAACGCCGCCGACAAATGCCCTTTGCCGCCGTCGATGATAACGAGGTCCGGCCGCTCGGCGTTTTCGTCCTTCAACATGCGTGAGAACCGCCGCGTCAGCACTTCGCGCATCATGGCGTAGTCGTCGCCCGCGACGAGGTTTTCCGATTTGATGTTGAACTTGCGATACTGGTTTTTGACGAAACCGTCCGGGCCCGCGACGATCATGGCGCCGACGGCGTTCTCGCCCTGAATATGAGAGTTGTCGTAGACCTCGATCCGCTCCGGCGCGGCGTCGAGGCCCAGCGCCGACGCCAGCGCGTCGAGCCCTTTGCGCTGGGTTGCCGATTCGGCCATGCGCCGGGACAACGCCTCGCGGGCGTTCATGATGGCGGCGGCGACAAGGTCGCGCTTTTCGCCCCGCTGCGGCTGGCGCACCGTCACGGTTCGTCCGGCCTTGAGCGTCAGGGCTTCCTCTAAAAGATCGGCCTGCGTCAGCTCATGGGAGACAAGCACGGCGCGGGGCGGTTCGCGTCCGTCGTAAAACTGGGCGATAAAGGTTTCGAGGATATCGCCCGGCGCGGCGTCCTGCGTCTGGCGCGGGAAGAAGGCGTGATTACCCCAGTTCTGGCCGGCGCGGAAAAAGAAAACCTGGACGCAGACCTGTCCGCTTTCTTCATGCAGTGCAAAAATATCCGCTTCGCCGACCGTGGCGGCGTTGATGTCCTGCGTCCCCTGAACGTGGGTCAGCGCGCGGATGCGGTCGCGCAAGGCGGCGGCGCGCTCAAAGTCCAGCGCGCCGGATGCGGCTTCCATTTCATTTGAAAGCGTGCGCTGTATCTCGCCGCTTTTCCCGTCGAGAAATATCTTCGCTTCGTCCACAAGCGCCGCATACTGATCGCGGCTGATCAGATCGACGCAGGGCGCCGAACAGCGTTTGATCTGATGCAGGAGGCAGGGGCGCGTGCGGCTTTCATAAACGCTGTCGGAGCATGAGCGCAGCAAAAACGCCTTTTGCAGCGTGTTCAGCGTGCGATTGACGGCGCCGGCCGATGCAAACGGGCCGTAATAGACGCCCTTGCGTTTGCGCGCGCCGCGGTGTTTCAAAATCTGCGGCGCCGCGTGATCTTCCGCAACCAGAATATAGGGAAACGACTTGTCGTCGCGCAAAATCACATTGTAGCGCGGCCGCAACTGCTTGATGAGGTTGGCTTCGAGCAGCAGCGCCTCGATCTCCGTCGCCGTGACGACGAATTCCATGGCGCGCGTTTCGCCGATCATGCGCATGATGCGGTTCGAATGACCGCCGGATTTTGCGTAGGAAGAAACGCGGGCTTTCAGGCTCTTCGCCTTACCCACATAGAGGACTTCAGCCTTTTCGCCGATCATGCGGTAGACGCCCGGCTTGGCCGGCAGGCGGCGGACCTGATCAGCAATCAGCGCAGCGCCCTTTAGCGCGTGATTCGTTTCTTCAGCGTCGGCGGCGGCGTCCATAGGGCTGAAAATACCCGAAAAACACGGTTAACCGTGCATTCACTATTTGGCATAAACTGTGCTTATAAAGAGCTACTGCGCCCTGCGGGCCCGGTCAAACCGCCGCAAGGAAACGCGCACAGCGGAGAGATATGGCGACAGTCGTAAAAAGCCGTTCGGAAGTCACATTCGTGCTTCTGTTTTTCACGACGCTGGCGATCATCGGGATTCTGGCGGGGAGTTTTTTCGTGCGCGATTTTGCGCGCGCCCGCGCCAGCGCCGCCTGGCCGACGGCGGACGGCGTTGTGCTGTCGCAGCTTGATGAAGGCGGCGACCGAGTGCGATACGCTTATTCCTTCGCCGGTCGCAGCTATCAGTCGACCCGTGATCGCGTTTTCATCGCGGGGATCCTGAAGCCGTCATCTGAAGACTACGCGCCCGGTCAAACTGTCGCTGTTTATATCGATCCGAAGGATCCGTCTTTCTCCGTATTGGAGCCGGGCGGGGCGGGCCTTGCTTTTGTATTCCTGACCATGATGTCGGGCGTTTGCATTTTTTTTGGCGTCGGCGGCGTGATCTGGACGTTTTCAGAAGGCGTTGACGCCAACGCCATGCGCGACAACTTGCACCCGTCAAACGCCTAGCGTTTGTAGCGAACAATTTCGATACCGGCCGCCGCGGCCTCTTCGATGGCGCGCGGCTTTTCAACCCGCACCCGGACCGACAGCGCCATCGGATGAGCGAGGACAAGGCTCGCAATTCGTTCTGCGAGGGTTTCAACGAGTTTAATGTGGCCGCTGGCGATAATGTCTTTCACGCCATGGGTCAGGCGGTTGTAGCACATGACGTCTTCCAGGCGATCGGCGTCCGGCGCGCTGGGCTCGGTAACCTCGACTTCCATGTCGATCCGAACCGGTTGCGAGACGCCTTGCTCCTCGTCATAGACGCCGATGAACGCGTCGAGAACAAGGTCGCGCACGTAAATGAACCGCCGCGGCGCCGTTTCGCTGCGCGGGATCGCCGTCACCTTGGCCGCCGTTTTCTGTTTTTCAGATCCGCTCATTCGTTCACCAGAACATCCGGCGTTTGCCAGGCGAGATGCTGGCCGCCGTCGACGGCGATCATCTGTCCCGTCACCGCCTTTGCCGATGCGAGATAAAGGACGGCGTCGCAAATGTCGCCTGGATCGGCGCCGCGACCGAGGATAGTCGCCGCGTTCTGGCGGCGCCAGTCCGCGTCCGATTGCCTCGGATTTTTAAGGGTCGGGCCGGGCCCGATGGCGTTGACGCGAACGCCCGTCGGTCCCAGCGCCTGCGCGAGCGTTACGGTCAGGGTTAGCAGCGCGGCCTTCGACGTCGTGTAGGAAAGAAACTGCGGCGTCAGTTTTTTCACCCGCTGGTCAATGATGTTGATGACGGCGTTTTCCGCGCCATCGACCGCTTGGGCCGCGAAATCCTGAATCAGCTTCAGCGGCGCGCGCAGATTCGTTTCCATATGCAGGTCCCAGCTCTTGCGGGACATGGAAGCAATGTCGTCAGCTTCAAAAACCGACGCGGAATTGACGAGAAGGCTGATCGGCCCGATGGCGTCTTTTGCGGCGCCGACGAGTTTTGCGGTTTCGGCTTCCTTCGATAAATCCGCTTTTACCGAAACGGCCTTTGCGCCTTTCTTGCGGATCTCCTCGGCGACCGCGTCGGCTTCGGCGCGCGACGATCGGTAGTGCAGGGCAACGTTGTAGCCCGCATCCGCGAGGGCCAGGGAGATCGCTTTGCCGATGCGTTTGCCGGCGCCGGTGACGAGCGCGGTTCTGACGTCCGTCATCGCTTAAAACGCGCCTGACGATTGCGCGAGGAAATACATGAACGCGCCATAGCCAACGAGCATCGCCGCGCCGGCGAGGCGCCCGATATCTTTCCGCGTGAGGACGAAGGCGGCGAGGATGATGGCGGCGGCGACCATTACCGGAATGTCGAAGCGCAGGGAATCCGGATCGAAGACCGCGGTTCCGGCAAGGCCCGCCGCGCCGCCGACGGCGAATATATTGAAAATGTTGGAGCCGATGATCCCGCCGATCGCCACGTCGGATTTTCTGTGCATGGCGGCCGCGATCACTGTCGCCAGTTCTGGCAGCGACGTGCCGAAAGCGACAATGGTGAGGCCGATGACTTCCTCGCGAACGCCCAGTCCGGCGGCGAGGACGGACCCGTTCGTCACGAGAAGATGCGCCCCGAGCGGCAGGCCGATCAGCCCTGCAATGATAAAGAGAATGGTTTTGGCGCTGACTTTGTCGTCGGCGATATATTCCTCGACTTCGTCGATCACCGGTTCGCGCTCCGACGACCCCATGGCGCGAACCGCCATGTAAAGAATATAGGCGATGATGCTACAGAAAAAAGCGGCGCCGATGGGCGTGTTGATGTGTCCCGGCGACGTATAGGCGACCGCGCAGAACGCCGCCGTCGCCAGCAGCATAAACGCCACATGACGGCGCAGCCCAAGGACGTGGGTCGTCACCGGATAAATGATCGCCGGCAAACCAAGAACCAACAGGACATTGGCGATATTCGATCCGATGATATTGCCGAGGGCAATGCCGTCATTGCCCGCAATCACCGCCTTTACGGTCACCACCAGTTCGGGCGCGGACGTGCCGAAGGCGACAATGGTCAGGCTGATGATAAGGGCGGGGATCTTCATCGCCGCCGCGAGGCCGACCGCCCCGCGCACCAGAAGGTCGCCGGCAATCAGCAGGATGGCGAGGCCGGAAAAGACCAGTAAAACCTCGGTAAGCATGCGATCCCTTATGAATTATCGTTGTGCGCGCGCCCGCGCCGCCGGGCGCGGCCGACCGTCAGCCCCCGCGCCGCGGCATGTGCGAATTCGGGATCGTTCAGTCAATGCTGCCTTTTTCGAGAATATTCAAAATTGCGAGCGCGATAACGAACGCAGCAATCGTGGAAACGGCGATCCAGCCTGGCGCCATGGTAAACCCCTCTGTTCTGGCCTGTCCGGCCCTTATAGGCAGGCTCGCATGGGCCGTCACCCCTTGCCGGAAGCCAGGCCGCAGCCGGCCCATTTAGCGCCCTATTGCGGGTGATTACGCGCAAATTGCGTCAAATTTCCCCGCGCCCCTCAAGGCCCCCGTTACGACCGTGACCGTATTGTCACGAACCGAAAAAGGGGCATTGAGGGATGCGGGCGGCATGTTGAGCGACGTTTCCGAACTCTTCAACGCGCCTGTTGCGGCGCCGGCGAGGGACCGGCGCCTGACGCGGCGGGTCGTTGACGTCTGGGCGCGTGCGGCGCGCGGTCAGTTCCCGAGCTGGGAAGCGATGCAGGCGGCCGGCCTTGGCGACGATAAGGACTGGATGTTTGTCGTCGACTGCGAGAAGAGCATCGGATTTCCCTATTTCGTCTATGTGGGCGACCGACTCGCAAAACTGGCGGATGTATTTTTATGCGGCGCGGATGAATTCGGCCTGTCCCTGCTCGACAAGGCGACGGCGGATATCGCCGCTGCGCAGGAAAGCGCGGCGCCGCATTTCCGCGAGGAAACGCTGGTGCTTTGCGACGGGCGACGCATCCTGATGCGCGCCGTGACGGCGCCGCTCGCCGATGACGGAACGACCGTGTCCCATGTGGTCGGCGCCGTAAACGGACGCTTTGCGCCGGATATTCGACCACAAAAGAACTAGGGTTCTTTTCGGTAGAAATACCTGGCGCGTCCGATCACCCGGTGATTGATTATGGAGATGACGCCATAACCGGCTTCGCTGTCGTTCATTTTCATCAATTTCTTCCTTCCGAACGCCGCCGGAGAATAGAAAATGTCGCGGCGGGCGCCGCCGTCCGGCGGTGCTTGCGGGCGCTGGACGGGGCGACTAGGGTCCGCCGCAATTCCATCCACAGAAGAGAGGCGAGACCCGATGGCGCAGGAACTTGGTCATTTTATCAATGGCAAGGCGGTCCCGGGGTCGAGCGGGCGTCTGCACGATGTTTTCAATCCGACGACGGGCGAGGTTCAGGCCTGCGTGGCGCTCGCGGGCCGGGATGAACTGACCGCCGCGATCGATGCAGCGGAGAAGGCGTTTCCGGCCTGGGCCGCGACCAATCCGCAACGGCGCGCGCGCGTCCTGTTCAAGTTCAAGGACCTTGTTGAAAAGGACATGGACAATCTGGCCAGGATGCTTTCATCAGAACACGGAAAGATCTTGCCGGACTCGCGCGGCGACGTACAGCGCGGCCTCGAAGTGGTCGAGTTCGCCTGCGGCATTCCGCATTTGCAGAAAGGCGAATACACCGAAGCCGCCGGCCCCGGCATTGACGTTTATTCCATGCGTCAACCCCTGGGCGTTGTCGCCGGCATCACCCCGTTCAACTTCCCGGCGATGATCCCCATGTGGATGTTCTCCGTGGCGATGGCCTGCGGCAATACGTTCATCAACAAGCCGTCGGAAAAAGATCCGTCCGTACCGTTGCGCCTTGCCGAACTGATGATGGAGGCCGGCGCGCCGGAGGGCGTTTTGAATATCGTCAATGGCGACAAGGAAGCCGTGGACGGACTGATCGAAGATCCGCGCGTTAAGGCGATCTCCTTCGTCGGCTCGTCGGATATCGCTCACTATATTTACGCCAACGGCGCCAAGCACAACAAACGGGTGCAGGCGTTCGGCGGCGCCAAGAACCACATGATCATTTTGCCGGACGCCGACATGGAAAGCGTCGCCAACCAGCTTGTCGGGTCCGCTTACGGCTCCGCCGGCGAACGCTGTATGGCGACGCCGGTGGCCGTGCCGGTGGGCGACGGGACCGCGGATGCGCTCGTCGAGATGATGAAGCCGCGGGTCGAGGCCCTGCGCATCGGGCCGTCCCTGTCGGAAGACTCCGACCTTGGCCCGCTGGTGACGGCGGCCCATCGGGACCGTGTCGCGCAATATATCCAGATGGCGGTGGACGAAGGCCAGGACCTCATCGTCGACGGGCGCGATTTCTCGCTGCAGGGGTATGAAAACGGGTTTTTCCTGGGCGGGACGCTGCTCGACCGCGCGCGGCCGGGTCATCAATCCTATACGGATGAGATCTTCGGGCCCGTCTTGCAGATCGTCCGTGCGGAAAACTTTGAAGAGGCGGTCGCGCTGCCGTCAGACCACCAGTATGGCAATGGCGTTGCGATCTTCACCCGCAACGGCGCCGCGGCGCGGGAATTTGCGCAAAAGGTCAATGTGGGCATGGTCGGCGTCAACGTGCCGATCCCGGTGCCCGTCGCCTATCACACCTTCGGCGGCTGGAAGCGGTCCGGCTTCGGCGACACCAACCAGCACGGGCCCGAAGGCGTCAAATTCTGGACCAAGATCAAAACCGTGACGCAGAAATGGCCGGAGGACGTGCAAGGGTCCGAATTTGTCATTCCGACGATGGGGTGACTTAAACGTGGCTTTCCTCCTCCAACTGATCATTCTCGGCATTGTCGTTCTCATCGGTCTTCAGCTCTGGAACGCCATGAAGGGCGGGAATCCGCGCGTTGAGAAACACGGATCGAAAACGATCGAGGGGACGGCGCAGGACGTCTCGTCCCCGGGCAAGACCGCCGCCGAGACGCTGAAGGAGTTCGAAAACGCTCGCGCGGAACTGAAATCCCGCTATCCGGCGGTGTTCGCCATGCTTGGCGGCTATCTCAACAACCACACGATCGGCGAGACCGGCTCCCTCGAAGCGGCGGTGAAGGAAATGATCGCCGACTGGAAGACGCGCTCCGACGAGGTTTCGCACGAGCTTGCGAAACTGCTGGCCGACAACGAAACCGAAGAAGAATGCCGCGCGGTCATTCTCGCCGCCTGTGATGCGACCTTTGAGGAAGAGGGCTATCGCGCCTGGCTGACCTGGCTCCTGGGACAATTCAATGACTTCAAATAGGCTCGCCGGCCGCTGCCTCTGCGGCGGCGTTTCCTTCTCCGTTGACGCCGAGGCTTTCGACAATCGCACCGCCTGCCACTGTTCCCAGTGCCGGCGTTGGTCCGGTCACGTCTGGGCGAGCGTCAGCGGCCCGAAAGCGAAATTCGCCATCGACGCCGGCGAAGACAAAGTGAAATGGCATCATGCGTCGGATTTTGCGCGACGCGGGTTTTGCGCCGACTGCGGGTCGTCCCTGTTCTGGCACGCCCATGGGCTGGAGGAATACAAAGACCGGATTGCCGTGGCCTTCGGCGCGCTCGATGCGCCCACCGGCGTGAAGCTTGAGGAGCATATCTTCGTCGCCGACAAGGGCGACTATTACGATATCGCCGACGGTTTGCCGCAGAGCCACCACTAGAAAGACGCTGAGCCCCGTGGTCAGAAAGAACATCTGTCGCGGATGGCGCCTGCGCCGGAGCGGGTCTTATAATTGCGGGCGTTATTCGCTATCACCCCGCTTTTGGGATATCTCCTATTCAGACGCCCGCGGGCGTTCCGGGTGCGTAACGGGGGCGGAGACAAAATAATCGATGTTTGGATTTGAAGCTGGCGACGCAGCGCTGATGAGCGGGTGGATGCTTTACGCGATCATCTTCCTGTTGCCGTTCTGGCAAGAAGACGTGGCCGTCATCGCCGCCGCGACCGCCTCGATCAGCGATGCGGCGCCGACGTCCGCGCTCGTCGTCGTGATCCTTGCGGGGCTGGTCGCCAGCGACGCCTGGAAATACTGGATCGGCCGGCTAGCGCGGCGCTATGAGTGGGCGCACAAATTCGCCGAAAAGCCGGGCGTTTCCATCGCCGGCGATCTCATCCGAAAGGAATTCGTACAGACCATGCTGACGGCGCGCTTCGTGCCCGGAACGCGCATCCCCACCTATGTCGCGGCCGGGTTCTTCAAGGCGGATTATCCGCGATATGTCGTGACCCTGGTATTCACCGCCGCGCTTTATATTGGCATAGTGTTTTCATTGTTCCACGCGCTCGGCGCCATCGCCGGGGAGCAGGCGAAATTCTGGCTGCCGATCGGCGCCGTGGTTTTGCTCGTTGGCTACATCCTGTTCCGCTGGCTCAACCATGTCGCCAAGCATGAGGGGCCGATGACGCCGATGACCAAGGAATTCGATCACCCGATGCCGGACATGCCGGGCTTCGACGGCAATCCGTATGAAAAAGAGGAAGGCGATGAAGCCTCGGATGCGAAAGCCGACGATACGGCCGTAGCAACGCCCGCCTTTGTCGCGCCTGCGAGGAGTGAGCAGCATGACCAAACGATCGACAAGCCGGCAGATAAACGCGCCAGCGGCGGCGGTGTTTGACGCCGTTGCAGATATCGAAAAATTTCCGGAAAAAAGCGCCGATATCGTCAGCGTCGAACTGCTGACGGAACAGAAGAAAGGCGTCGGCGCGCGGTTTCGCGAGACCCGGCGCATGGGCAAGCGCGAAGGGACGACCGAGCTTGAGTGCACGGAATATGTGGAGAACGAACGGGTCCGCTTTGTCGCCGACCAGGGCGGTACGGTATGGGATTCCGTTTACACGATAAAAGAGAACGCAGACGGGACGCTGCTGACTCTGGAAATGGACGCGCGCCCGCATAAATTGCTGGCGAAAATTGTCGTGCCGTTCATCGTCGGCATGATTTCAAAGGCGGTCGAAAAGGACATGGACGCCGTAAAGGACTATTGCGAAGGAAAGACCGGCGGCGGCTGGTAAACATAGGGACGACATTATGCATTTTGCGTTGACGGAAGAACAGGAAGCCATTCAGGACATGGCGCGCCGCTTTGCGGCGGACGAACTGGCGCCCCACGCCGCCGAATGGGATGAGAAACATTACTTCCCGGTCGACGTTATCAAGAAGTCTGCGGAGCTTGGCCTTGCCGGCATCTACACGCGCGACGACGTCGGCGGATCGGGGCTTGGCCGGCTCGACGCGGCGCTGATCTTTGAAGCCCTGTCGGAAGGGTGCACGTCGACGGCCGCGTTCATCTCCATTCACAATATGTGCACCTGGATGATCGACCGCTTTGGTTCCGAAGACGTTCGACAAAAATGGTGTCCGAAACTCACCTCCATGGAGCTTCTCGCAAGTTACTGTCTCACGGAGCCGGGGGCGGGCTCGGACGCAGCGGCGCTTAAGACCAGGGCCGTGCGCGACGGCGACGATTACATCCTCAACGGATCGAAAGCGTTTATTTCCGGCGCCGGCGCGTCGGACGTCTATGTGGTCATGGCGCGCACCGGCGAAGACGGCCCGCGCGGCATTTCAACCGTGCTGGTCGAGAAAGGAACGCCAGGTTTTTCCTTCGGCGCGCCTGAGCGCAAGATGGGCTGGAACTCACAACCGACGGCCGTCGTCAGTTTCGAAGACTGCCGCATTCCCGTCGCCAATCGCATTGGCGAGGAGGGCGACGGGTTCAAGTTTGCAATGATGGGACTTGATGGCGGCCGCCTTAATATTGCGGCCTGCTCTCTCGGCACGGCGAACGGCGCCCTGCGCGCGGCGCTCGACTACACCAATGAACGCCAGGCCTTCGGCAAGCCCCTCAACCAGCAGCAGGCGCTGCAGTTCAAGCTCGCCGACATGGCGACGGAACTCGAAGCCGCGCGCGTCATGCTTTATCAGGCGGCGTGGAAACTCGATCAGAAAACGCCTGACGCGACCCGGCACTGCGCCATGGCGAAACGGTTTGTCACCGATGCGGGCTTCAACGTGGTCAACAGCGCCCTGCAGATGCATGGCGGCTACGGATATCTGCGCGACTATCCGCTGGAGCGGATGTTGCGCGACGTGCGTGTGCATCAGATCCTTGAAGGCGCCAACGAAATTATGCGCGTCATCGTCGCGCGAGATTTGTTGAAAGACTATCAGGCGTAAGGGAACGGAGGCGATGCCAAAAGGTGACTGGGCCGGTCCCGTGGACGTAACCAATGCGGAAAACGACCCCGGCTATATAGAGGCGCGCAAAATACGCCGCGCGAACGGGGCGTTTATTATCATTGAAGGCGCCGAGTAGGGGCGCGGGGGCTCATGCGCGTCATCATATCCATTCTGGCGTTCATTGTTGGCATGGGATGCGTCGCCTACGCCTATGTGGGCTCCGCGCTGCAGATGGCGAATGAGGCCGGGCGGACCGCCCGGAGCGGCGACGAGGTCGGCGCGGTGGCGATGATTATCGATTTTATCATGCGCGGTGAGATTCCGCAGCTCGCCGGCTATCTTTACGGCGGCGCGCTTTTGATCGTGCTTGCCGTCGTCAACCTGATCCTCAATAATCCAAAGGATGATGACCGAGAAGATCCTGTTTGAACGGCGCGGCGACTGGGGCGTCGTCACCCTGAACAATGAAAAAGCGTTGAACGCCCTTGACTGGGACATGGTGAAAGCCATGCACGCCCAGCTTTCCGACTGGGCCGCGCGCAATGACGTTAAGGCGGTTCTCGTTAAGGCAAAGGGCGAAAAAGCCTTCTGCGCCGGCGGCGATATTCGCTGGCTTCACGAAAACGGGCGCGCTGATCCCGTCGGAACATCGGAATTTTTCCGCGACGAGTATGTCAACAATGCGCTGATCTATCATTACCCAAAGCCTTATGTGGCGCTGATCGACGGCATCGTCATGGGCGGCGGCGTCGGCATATCCGTACACGGAGATTTCCGTGTCGCCGGCGACGAGACCCTCTTCGCCATGCCGGAAACGGGTATTGGCCTTTTCCCCGATGTGGGCGGCGGGCATTTTATGCCGCGTCTGCATGACGGGCTCGGGCTGTACTACGCCCTTACCGGCGCCCGGGCGAAGGCCGCCGACTGCATGGCGGCGGGCGTCGCGACGCACTACGTTACGTCCGGAAAGCACGATGAGCTTGTGGGTGCCCTCATTGGAACGTCGCTCGGAGCGCACGCCCATGCGGATATTGAAGCGGTGCTCGATGTCTACGCTGCAGATCCCGGTCACGCGGGCGTCAACGACAGTCGCGGCGACATTGCACGTTTGTTTGACGGACAGGAAACGCTTGGCGACCTGATGGCGGCGCTCAAATCCGACGATGGCGAATTCGCCGCCAATATGGCGAAGACACTGAGCTGCATGTCGCCGACATCGCTCGCCGTTACCTTTGAGCAGATGAAGCGCGGTCATACGCTCGACTTTGACGACAATATGAAGATGGAGTTCCGCATCGTTCGCCGCGTCATGGAGGGGCGCGATTTCTATGAGGGCGTGCGGGCGCAGATCATCGACAAGGACAGAAATCCTCGCTGGTCGCCGGCGACGCTGGACGACATCCGGGAGACGGACATCGCCGCTTATTTCGCGCCGCTCGGCGATGCTGAACTGGAGTTGCCATAATGTCCGCCGTTCTCATCACCGGCGCCAATCGCGGTATCGGCCTCGAATTTGTCCGACAATACGCAGCAGACGGATGGACAGTGCACGCCTGTTGCCGCGCGCCAGACAAAGCCGACGCCTTAAATGCGCTGTCCGGCGACATACGCGTCCACAAGCTCGACGTTTCGGACTTCGCCGCTATTGGCGAGCTTGCGCAGTCAATCACGGACCCTCTTGACGTCGTCGTCGCAAATGCGGGCGTCGGCGGCGGCGACGTGGGCGAGTTTGGCGCCATAAACTATGACGCATTCGCCAAGCTTCTCGCCATCAATACGTTGGCGCCGGTCGCGACGCTTGAAGCGTTTGCGCCGCATCTGAAGAAGACAAAGGGTAAGTTTGCGGCGATTTCCTCCGATCTCGGATCGATAAGTCGGTCGAGCGGCATGGCGCCCGGCTATTCCACCTCGAAAGCGGCGCTCAATATGGCCATGAAAGCCTACGCCGCGCGGCTTGTCGGCGAGGGCGTTGCCGTTGCGCCGCTGCATCCGGGCTGGGTGAAGACCGATATGGGCGGCGACGCGGCGCCCGTTCCGCCGGCGGACAGCGTTTCGGGACTGCGCCAGCGCATCAGTGAAATGCAGGCGACGGCGTCGCCGAAATACCGCGACTTTTCCGGCGCCGAACTGCCATGGTAGGACGCGCCAAACGCGCGGAGGACAAGATGAAAATCGGATTTATCGGGCTTGGCAATATGGGCGGGCCCATGGCGTCGAACCTTGCCAAAGCGGGCTTTGACGTCACGGCGACGGATCTTTCGGCCGACGCCGTCGATCGCGCCGTGGACGCCGGATGTCGGCGCGGCGAGAGCGTCGCCGCGGCGGTCGGCGATGCGGACGTTGTTGTTTCCATGTTGCCAGCCGGCGCCCACGTGCGCTCCGTCTATGGGGATGGTTACGGGGTCATCGCCAACGCGAAAGAGGGGGCGCTGTTTATTGACTCCTCAACCATCGATGTGGACTCGGCGCGGGATGTTGTCGCCGCCGCGGCGGAGAAAGGCTTCGTCATGGTCGACGCGCCCGTTTCCGGCGGCGTTGCGGCGGCGAGCGCCGGGACGTTGACATTCATGGTCGGCGGCGAGGCCGACGCTTTTGCCCGCGCAAAGCCCGTTCTTGAAAAGATGGGCAAGAACATTTTCCACGCCGGCGGCGCCGGCAATGGCCAGGCGGCGAAGATCGCCAACAACATGCTGCTCGGGATCACGATGATCGCCACCTGCGAGGCATTCAACCTCGCGGAGAAACTCGGGCTCGACGCGCAGACCTTTTTTGACATCTCATCGACGGCGTCCGGCCAGTCCTGGTCGATGACCAGCTATTGCCCGGCGCCGGGCCCCGTGCCCGCCGCGCCGTCGAACAGGGACTATCAGCCGGGGTTCGCCGCTGCGATGATGCTGAAGGACATGCGGCTCGCGCAAGGCGCCGCGCATAAGGCGAAAGCGGCGACGCCCCTCGGGGCTCAGGCCGAGGCGCTCTACGCGCTGATGGAATCGGCGGGCAAGGACGATCTCGATTTCTCGGGCGTCATGAAGCTTATTCGCGGCGACCTTTAGCGTCCTGACGCAGCGGCGGGCCTTAAAAATGCGCCGTCAAGACTGGCGTTCAACGTCCGGGAGGGCCATGTACCGGAAATGCGGCCGGATCAGAGCGACGACATAGAAGCCCAAGGCGGGGCTGCTGCGCCTTTCGGACGCTCGGTGAGCCGGATGTTCGCCGTGCTGTTCCGTCCGGAAATGGCGCGGTGGCGGTTTCGCATTGCGCTCGCCTTTTTCCTCACCGTCGGCGCCAAGGGGCTCGCCGTTCTGGCGCCCGTGTTGATGGGCGAGGGCATCAACGCGCTGACAGGGGACGCCAATGCCGGCGCGCGCCTAGGCGTCGCGGGCCTCTCCTTCGTTGCGCTTCTGGGGTTGTTCGCCGCGGCGCGGTTTCTCGCTGCCGCCCTGCCGATGATCCGCGACGCATTTTTCTCGGCGGTGACACAGGACGCCCAGCGATTGATCGCCGTCGATGCGTTTCGTCATGCCCAGCATCTTGACCTGCAGTTTCACCTGACCCGCCGGTCCGGCGCGCTCAACCGCGTCATCGAACGGGGCGTCACGGCGATGGAATATCTCCTGCGATTCCTGGCGTTCAATATCGGCCCGACCATTGTCGAACTCGGCTTTGCGGCGGTCGTGCTGGCGTTGCTGTACGGGATGCAGTTTTCTCTCGCCGCCATCGTAACCGTCGGCGTCTACGCCGTCTTCACGATCGTTGTCACGGAATGGCGCAACAAACAGCGCCGCGTTCTTAACGAAGCCGATACGCGTCTGCGCGGCATCGCCGTCGACACCCTGACCAATTTTGAAACCGTGAAGTCTTTCGCCGCCGAAGACCGGGAGGCCGGTCGGTACGACAGCGCCGTGCAGGAATATAACCGCCACTACGTCAAAATCATGCAGTCGCTGGCCGCGCTCAATGGCGGTCAGGAATTCATCATGACCGGCGGCCTTCTCGCCGTCGCCATCATGGCCGGCTACGGCGCCGTCAACGGCTCCATGCAGGTCGGCGACGTCACGGCGATCATCCTGATGCTGTTCAACATTTATCGGCCGCTCAATATTCTTGGCTGGGCTTGGCGCGAGATTAAGCAGGGCACGGTCGACATTGAAAAACTGTTCCAGTTGATGGACCGGAAAGCCGGCGTCGCCGACGCGCCGGACGCCGCGGAGTTTCGCCCCGACATCGGCGCCATCCGATTTGAGAATGTGCGCTTCGCTCATGAAGGCCGCGCCAGCGGCATCAAAGACGTTTCCTTTGACATTCCGGGCGGCGCCTTTGTCGGCATCGTCGGGCCGTCGGGCGCGGGGAAATCGACCATCCTCAAGCTGTTGTTCCGGTTTTACGATCCCCATCAGGGCCGCATTGCGATCGACAATCAAAACCTGGCCGACGTCACGCAATTTTCATTGCGCAAGGCGTTGGGCCTCGTGCCGCAGGAAGTGGTCCTGTTCAACGACACGCTGCGCTTTAATATCGCCTATGCTCATCCCGACGCGTCCGATGAGGAGATCATGAGAGCGGCCCGGCGGGCGCAGCTCGGCGATTTTATCACGAGCCTGCCGGCCGGTCTTGATACGCGCGTCGGCGAGCGGGGCCTCAAACTTTCCGGTGGTGAAAAACAGCGCGTGGGCGTCGCCCGGGCGATTCTCGGCGATCCGCCGATCCTGATACTCGATGAGGCGACGTCGTCGCTTGATTCGGGTACGGAGGAAGAGGTTCAGGCGGCGCTGCGCGAGGCGGCGCGCGGGCGCACCACCGTCGCCGTCGCCCACCGTCTTTCAACGGTCGCCAGCGCCGATTTCATCCTCGTGCTCGACGACGGCCGCATTATGGAGCGCGGCTCCCATGATGAGTTGCTTGCTTTGAATGGCGTATACGCCGAGCTATGGCGGCTGCAATCCGGCGGCGAGCCTCATACGCACCCGCATCCGGCGTTTGCGCCGCAGTTCGCCAAGTAGCTATTTTGCCGCGGCGACGGGCGCCGGTTTGGTCCATTTTTCAAGGACCTCAAAGAGCGGGCCCTCTTTGACCGGCTTCGGCAGATAATCGTCCATCCCGGCGTCGATGCAGCGTTGGCGGTCTTCCCGCATGGCGTGCGCCGTGACGCCGATGATCGGCGTGTGATCGCCGGATTTTCCCTGTCGCCGGCGAATTTCCGCCGTTGCGGCTGCGCCGTCCATGACGGGCATGGAAACGTCCATCAGGATAATATCGAAATTGCCCTTGTCGTGCATGTCGAGGGCTTCCGCGCCGTCGCTGGCGATTGCCACATCGCAGCCGAATTTTTGCAGCATCGCTTTGATGACCATCTGGTTGACCAGATTATCCTCGGCGATGAGCACGTTCAACGCGCCGCCGGACTCATTGTTGAGACGATTGCCGCGACTGAATTCTCGATTTTCTGTTTGCAATGCGTCGGCGGCGCCTTTCGCCGCATTGATCGCTGCGTCGCCGACTGCCGAGACGATCGCATCGAGTAGCATGGACGCGCGCGCCGGTTTGACGAGATAAGCGGCGAAGAGCCCGCCCGCCAACCCGGCCGGATCGCCTTTGCGCCCCGCCGACGTCAGAAGGATCATTGGCGTTTGCGCGATGGCGTCGTCGTCCCGGATGCGCGTCGCCAGTTCAACGCCGTCCATATCCGGCATCTGATAATCCAATATGGCGATCGTATAAGGGTTGTCGGCGGGGCGCGCGCGCATGGCGGCGATCACCTCGTCGCATGTTTCAAAGGCGTCGGACGCGAGCCCCCAGGACGACAGTTGTTCCGTTAAAATCGTGCGGTTCACTTCGTTATCGTCAACGATCAGGGCGCGTCTGTTTTCAAAAAACCCGGCCGGCGCCTTGACGCTTGCAAGGTGCGTTTCGTCAATACGCAGCGGCAGCCGGACGATGAAGGTCGATCCTTCGCCCAACGCGCTTTTCACGCTGATCTCGCCGCCCATCGCTTCGACCATTCGTTTGCTGATGGAAAGACCGAGACCGGCGCCGTCATGGCGTCGCGCGGTCGATCCGTCGACTTGTTCGAACGCGTCAAAAATCGCATGCCGTTTCGAATCGGGAATGCCGCAGCCGGTGTCCTTTACCGATATCTCCACCTCGGTGATTTCGCCGCGGGACCGGCCGGAGACTTCGATCAATACGTGGCCGTCATCGGTGAATTTGACGGCGTTGCCGATGAGATTGGTGACGACCTGGCGTACGCGCCCCGGATCGCCGATATACCCGCATTGCAGGTCCGGCTGAAACCGCACCAGCATTTCAAGCCCCTTTTCCTCAACGCGCAGGGACAACAGACTTGCGATGTCTTCAATCGTCGCGCGCAAGTCGAAAGGTTCGTTGACGACGCGGAATTTGCCGGCTTCGAGACGTGAAAAGTCAAGAATATCGTTGATGATCTTCAAGAGCGCATCGCCGGAACTGACGATGACCCGCGCCATTTCCTTCTGCTTGTCGTCAAGCTCGGAGTCGAGGAGCAAAGACGCCATGCCGACAACGCCGTTCATCGGCGTACGGATTTCATGGCTCATATTGGCGAGGAATTCCGACTTCGCGCGGTTCGCCGATTCGGCGGCGTCCTTTGAAGTCGTCAGCTCCTCGGTAAGACGGCGAAGTTCGTCTTCGCGAGTCATCGCCTCCGTG
This sequence comes from Hyphococcus sp., assembly GCA_028284345.1. Taxonomy (GTDB): domain Bacteria; phylum Pseudomonadota; class Alphaproteobacteria; order Caulobacterales; family Parvularculaceae; genus Hyphococcus. Next base: position 39,128 of record JANQRY010000006.1, read on the forward strand.
ACGTCGCTATAGGTTACGACCGTGCCGCCGCTTGGGCGGCTGCGTATGCTCTCTTCAACGGCTCGGCCGTCTTTCTGGCGGCGAACGGTGCGAAAGGTCCTGCCTTCGTCAAGCGTTTCCTGGCAGTCCTCAAAGAACGCCGCCACGCTGTCATATTCATAGACGCCATGCTTGATGCCGATTTCGAGGACGTCGCGAATGTCGGCGCCGGCAGCCCAGAGCGCTGCGGGCAGGCCCGACATGACATGGGCTTTTTCGTTAGTCTCGGCGATCTTGTAGTCGCCGTTGATAACGACAAGGCCCTGTTCCATCGACTCCAGCACCTCTGTGAGCAGTTGTCGGCGCTGTTCGATATCGGCCGTGCGTTCGAGAACAATTTCTTCAAGCCGCGTATTGGCGGCGACCAGCGCGCGTTCCGCTTCGACCCGCTCCGTGACGTCGCGCGCCGTACCCCTGTAGCCGCAAAACGCGCCGGCGTCGTCGAAGATCGGTTTGGCGCTGCGTTCGAGCCAGAGCGTATCGCCGTCCTCGCGTTCGATCGCGTGGACAAATCCGGAGAATGGTTTTCGCGCCTCGACCAGCCGGCGCAGAAGGGCCCAGTCGGTTTGATCGCAAGCCGGACCGTCAAGCGGTATCTTTGCGCCAATGAATGTCTGGTGATCAATGCCGGTCGCTTTTGAAGCCCGCGCGGAAATAAAGGTGTAGGCGAGGTCGCTGTCGACTTCCCATTCCCAGTCGCTGGCCGATTCCGCGAGATCGCGATGGCGTTGTTCGCTCTCCTTGAGTTGTTTCTCGGCGCGCATTCGTTTGGTGATGTCGCGCGTCCACCCGATATATCCCTTATAGGCGCCGTCCTCGCCCCATTTCGGCTGGCCGGTGATGGAGAGATGGAGCGTCTCGCCGTCGGCGGAGTCAAGGTAGTATCGGACATCGCGAAAGGCCTGGCGGCGGGCGACAAGATCTCGCGCAAGCGCGGCGACAGCCTTGTTGCTTTCGGAACGGCTGAAAAATTTGCTCACGTCGTGGCCCAGAAAATCCTCGCGCCGCAAGCCTGTTATCAATTCGAAATTTTCCGAAACATAGGTCAGTTTGCCGTCGGCGTTGCGTTCCCACGCCCAGTCCGACGCGGTTTCGATGAAGGATCGCAGGCTATTGCGCGCTTCGTCGGCGGTTGCGGCGATTTTTTCTTCCTGACGAATGAGTTCGGTGATCATTTCCCCATAGCGGCTGACCAGAAGCGATCCGCATAATGCGCCCGTCACCTGAACGGCGCCAAAGATGATGCGCATGCCATCGCCATGGGCCATCATCGCGAGACCGTACGGAATCATGCAGATGATGATTGCCGCCGCGGATGCGCGCGGCGCGGACGCCAGCGCGAAGGCGCCGGAAATACCGCAAAACGCTGTCCACAAACCGATGATCATGGCGCGGCCGAAGTCGGCGTCCGTGGAGAAATGCACCGCAAAAAGAGTGCACGCCGCGGACAGGCCAATGATCAACGGCGTCGTCCCCGCGACGCGCGCCCGCTTTTCCGCGCTGGACAGAGCGTCGACGTCAAGTCTGCGCCAATAGATGATGCGGCGCACCAGAAAAATGAGCAGAATGGCGAAACCGAGAAACGCCGTAAACAGGTTTTCGGGGCGCGTCTGCGTCAGGATCAGCGCGCTGCAAAGGCCGATCGCCAACAGCGCAATCGGTATTTGTTTCTTGAACTCGCGCAATTGCCGGTCGATCAGCGTATCAGACGCTTCCGGCCCACGAACTGCCGCCGTCATGGATTTTAAAAATTTCTGCACGCCTAACGAGCCCGCTGGTATTGATCAACGCGAAATGATTAAGGACCGGGGTTAATTCGGCGTATAAATCGCGCGAATGGTCGATTTCCGCGATTAACGCCTGCGCTTGCAGCCGCAGATTTGTTAAGGAGTTGGCGCCATTTCGTTTGTTAAATCTTACCGTCGCAGAAAAGCGGGCTGACCTTGCGCTTATCGCCGCCATCATCACGGGTTGTTTTTGCAGACGCGCCGGCGTTTTATGAACAAACGATTGCGCCGCAGGTCGCCCTTGCGGAAAAGCGCCGGCGCCGGGCGGTGCGTGAGGCGCTGGTCATTACGGGCGCATCGATCCTGGCTGTTGCGGCTTTTTTCTATATCGGCGGGGACGTCGGGGCGATCGCGGCGATGATCGCCGGCATGATCGGGATCGCCGCCGCCGGCGCGCGCCTCAACCGCACGCGCGGAGAGATTACCGATGCGTTAATCGGCCGCTTCGCGACGCATTTTGGATTCAACTATGCGCGAACGCGTCCGCGCCCGGCATATTGCGGGCCGTTTATCCAGTTTGGTCTGCTGCGCCGCTTCAATCGGGAGCGTTGGGAGGACGAGATCGCCGGCGTTCATGACGGCGTCGGGTTCTCCCTCATCGAGGCGCATTTGAAATATCGGACAGGCGGGCGAAAGAAACGCACCCGGACTGTTTTTCACGGCCAACTCATCGTCGTAGACTACCCGCGACCGTTTGCGGGGACGACGGTGGTCAAACGGGACGCCGGGCTCCTCAACGCGGTTGCAAAACCCGGCGGGGCGTTCAAACGCGTGGGGCTCGCCTCGTCGCGGTTTGAAAAATCGTTCGAAGCGTGGTCGACGGATCAGGTTGAGGCGCGGGCGCTGCTCGACCCCGTGATGCTCGAACGATTTAAAGAGTTGGAGCGTCTGTTCGAGGGTGCAAAATTGCGCGCGGCCTTTACCCAAGGCAAGTTATACATTGCGCTCAACGTGGGGGACCGGCTGAATATCGGCACGATGTTCCGGCCAATCGACGGACCGGCCCGCGCAGGCCGCCTGCTGAAAGAATTCGATCTCATTTTCGACCTGATCGACGTAGCCACGCGCCGCGCAGGCGCGCCGCTCAACACGGCGCTTTCTATTGAGGACGTCCGCGCGGGGTAGGGCGTTGCCTTTCAGGCGGACCTGTTAAGCCGCAGGGCCTTGCGGGCCTTCGCCATACTGGTTCGGTCCGTCGGACGGCTTGGTTAGGAAGATCAGGGCGATGATCAAGTTCACAAGCGGAATGAACAGCAGAATGACCCACCAGGCTTCTTTGCCGATATCGTGAAAGCGGCGAATGCCGACGGCGACGCTTGGGACGATCAGCGCGAGCCAGTAGACCGTGCTTAACAAGCCGATGCCGATCGCGCCGGCGATGAAGGAAACGACGACAGCGCCGATGAAATAAGCAAGGGCCCACCACCAGAACTCTGCGCGGCCCGAGCGACCGTCAAACTGGGCGTAATTATTCAGCACCGTTTTTACCGATTGCATGATGTCCATGAAGCGTCTCCCGCGTTAGGCCCGTAAGATTAGGGTTGTTCGGAATAAGGCGCAAATCGGCGCTAGCGTACGAGAATCAGGCGTTCCGCGGCGCGGGTGACGCCGGTGTAAAGCCAGCGGCGGCTGTGTTCGCGAAACATGTAGCTCTCATCGAAGAGGACCACATTATCCCATTGCGAGCCCTGCGCCTTGTGGACGGTGAGGGCGTAGCCGTAATCGAATTCGTCGGCGCTTTTGCGCTGCGTCCACGGCACGCTTTCGGGGCCGTCGAGAAAAAAGCCACGGGGGACGGACACCGTGACCGACTTGCCGCCTTCTTCGGGCGCAACCGAGAACCGTACGCGGGCCCCGCGCGGGCTCATCTGGCGTTTCACGGTCCATACGCCGCCATTAAGGAGGCCCTTTTTCTTGTTGTTCCGCAGGCAGACAAGTTTTTCGCCGGCTTCCGGGGTCGGCCCCGTAAACCCGTGCAACTCCCGCAGCCGGTCGTTATAACGTTTGCGCGTCTTGTTTGCGCCGACGAGGATCTGGTCAGCGGCCATGATCTCGTCCGTTGAGATATCGCGGCGGGAGATAACGCGGCATGCTTCCGACGGTTCGTCAAATTCGCCGCCTTCGCGGATCGCCATGGAAAGGCGAATGATGGGATTGTCCGCCGCCTGGCGATGGATTTCCGTCAGCATGAAATCCGGCTCGGCCTCTGTGAAAAAGCCGCCGCCTTTCACCGGCGGCAATTGCGCCGGATCGCCGAGCACAAGCACGGGCTTGCCGAACGACAGAAGATCGCGGCCCAGATCCTCGTCGACCATGGAGCACTCGTCGATGATGATGAGGTCCGCCTTTGACGCCGGCGCGTCATGGCGCAGGGCGAAGGACGGTTCGCCCTCTTCGTCGGCGGCCGACGGGCGATAGATCAGGGCGTGGATGGTCGTCGCCCCGACGCAGCCCTTTTGACGCATCACATGGGCGGCCTTGCCGGTGAACGCCGCAAAGGCGACGTCGCCGCCGGCGTTTTCGGCGAAATGCCGCGCCAGGGTCGTCTTGCCGGCGCCGGCGTAGCCGAACAATCGGAAGACGGGCGCCGACCCGTCGCGCAGCCAGCGGTCGACGGCCTTGAGCGCGTCGTCCTGTTCAGGGGACCATTCCACTAATTCAAGTCCGCCCAGACCGGCACATGATCCGACGGTTTTTCCTTGCCCCGTTCGGACCGGTCGACGCCGGCGTCCCTGAAGCGGTCGGCGGCCTGGGGGCTCATCAAGAGATGATCGATGCGGATGCCGTGATCTTTTTCCCAGGCGCCGCGCTGGTAGTCCCAGAACGTGTAGCGCACGCCCGTCGGGTCCGCCTGCCGCAGCGCGTCAGTGAGGCCGAGATTGACGATCTCGCGGAAGGCGCGGAGGGTTTCCTCCCGGTAAAGCGCGTCGCCCCACCAGCCGGCGGGATCGTGGACATCCTCCGCCTGCGGAATGACATTATAGTCGCCGGCGAGGACGAACGCCTCTTCCTGCGCGAGCAGGGTTTCCGCGCGTTTTTTGAGGCGCTTCATCCATTTCAGTTTGTAGTCGTATTTCGGTCCCGGCGCCGGATTGCCGTTGGGCAGGTAAAGGCCGCCAACGCGGACAGGCGCCGCATCGCCCTTGTCACTGGACAGGGGCATGACCAGCGCTTCGATGTAGCGCGCCTGTTCATCGTCCTTGTCTCCGGGCAGGCCGCGCACGACGTCGTCCACGGGGAACTTCGATAGCAACGCGACGCCGTTATAGGTTTTCTGGCCGTGGACCTCGACATTATAGCCGCGGTCCTCGAAGTCGCCGGCCGGAAACTTCTCATCGACGCATTTGATTTCCTGCAAGACCGCGACGTCGGGCGCCGCCTTGTCGAACCATTCGAGAATGCGCGGCAGGCGGGCGTTGATCGAATTGACGTTGAAGGTGGCGATTTTCATAAGAAGCGATATCCAAATGCGAACAGGCCGCGGTGATCATTGTTTCCGAATCCGGCGCCACCATATAGCGCCGTGCGGCGTTTCTTAAAGGATTTACCGCAAGGTTTCGCCGTCGCTATCGTTATGGGAGGTTTTCCCCGCCGTGAACGCCCGCCTCACGCCGCTGCTGATCCTCGCGCTGTTCGCGGCGGCGTTCGTTCTGATGCAGTGGAATGAACGCCGGTTCCTGGCCGACGAAGGCCGCCTCGTCATCCGTGAAGACCCCGCGCGCGACGCGGTCGTACTGTTGTGGTCGGGCGGCGTCGATGCACCTATGGCGCGCCGCTTCGAGGAGGCCTATGCCGAGTATAGCGAGCGCGCATCGACATTCGTCGTCGTCTTGAATTCGCCGGGCGGGGCCATCGCGGAAGGCAAGCGCGTGGTGCGCCTGCTCGATCGCATAAAGCGCACCCATAATGTGGAAACGCGGGTCGGGCCGGGCCACAATTGCCTCTCCATGTGCGTGCCGATTTTTCTGAAAGGCGACGTGCGGGTCGCCGCGCCCGATGCGCGGTTCATGTTTCACGAACCGTCCTCCTACGACTCGTTTACCGGGGAACGCGCAAACGAACCGGCCTTCGAACGGCGCTTTGTCGCTGACCGCTTTTTTGATCGCTACTTCGAAAACTCGCCTATGACGCCAGCCTGGCGCGCCGAGCTTGAGCGCGCATGGGTCGGGCGGGATGTCTGGAAATCCGGCGAGGATCTGTGGCGCGAAAATTCCGGCGTGCTGACGGCGCTCGCTGAATAAGGCGGACTATTTCATGCGCGCCTTGAGGCGGGCGATGCTGCGCGCGCTCCAGTCGGCGTAGATTTTTGCGATATTGATCCCGAGATCGAATGTGAGGTGGCGATAGAATTCGTCATCGGGAAAGCCGTCCGGATAATCGGCGCCGAATTCCTTGCGCCAGCCCGTTTCGATTTCGGCGAGCTGTTCATAACGGGCCTCCATGATGGAGCGCAGGTCTTCGAGGAAGACCAGCGCCTTTTCTGGATCGCCGACCTCGCTCAGAAAATAGAGCTGCGCCAGATAGTGACGGCGCTCGCCGCCGAAGATCGGCCCTTCGAGCAGCCAGTCGACCAGCGCCTCCTTGCCTTTCGCGGTGCGCTTGTAGACGCGCCGCGGCGGACCGGCTTTCGACGCCTTCATTTTGCTGGCGACAAAGCCCTCTTCCTCCATGCGCCGCAGGGTGGGGTAGATCTGCGGCAACTGCACGGACCAGAAATGAGACAGCGCCTGATCGATTTCCTTCTGCAGGTCATAGCCGCTCGCCGGTTTCGCCAGGCAGCCGAGCAGGATGTGATGCAGACTCATTCCGCCGCTTTGGCGCGTCCGCCGCCCATAATCTTCCGCTTCCAGAGCACGCCGGCGGGCACGCCGATGAGCGTCGGCAAAATCCACGGCAGAAGCTTCAACGGCGAGTCGCCAAGCAGCGGATTGAAGAAGGAACTTGCGCCGAACACGAAAAACGCCGTGTGAAAGGCGATGCCCGCGCCGAGCATGCCGTCGAGATGTTCAATGACCCAGCGCTGCGGGTCGTCGTTCCCTTTTCGCTGAAACGACAGCGTCTCCATGAAAATCAGGACGCCGAGCGGGCTGAGCGCAAACAGGATGATCGCATTCGACGGCCGGAAGGCGATTGCGTATCCGATCAGCGCCAGGCTGGCGATGAGGGCGAGCATCGCCCGGGCGTAGGCGAAGATGGCGCGGGCTCCCGGGCTTGGTCCGCGAAAGCGGATTGCCGACCGGCCTTTCTCAAGGATCGCGAACGTAACGATGGTGAGATAGCCGAGGAAAAACACTGCGCCGATGCGGGCGTCGTTCAGCACGACCTCGTGATCGCCGGAAAAGGCGTCCAGCAAGACGGCGGTGACGCCGAAGAGGGCGGTGGCGACGACGAGCATGCCGGACCAGTAAAAGGCTTTGCCGGCGCGAACATGCCATGCACTGCCTTTCTTCGAAAAGATCTGTATCCAGAATAATGTCAATACGAAAAACCCGAAGCCGATATGAATCGGCAAGGTCACGCTTCGAAAGTCATTCAGGATTTCACCCACAATCCGCCCCTCGCTATATCTGACTTACTATATAATTTATTATATAGCTGTCAAGTTGTGTAAAAAGGGCGGGTGGCAAGTTGCGAAGATCGTTAGGTTCTAAAGAGGTGCCGTTTGAGCCTTAGAGCCGGTCGCAATCCATTAAGACCCAACAGACTTTCCGCTCATCCCGGCGAAGGCCGGGATCTATGGCCGCAAATCCAGCATATGCATCCTGAGATCCCGGCCTTCGCCGGGATGAGCGGGTGAGCAATTTGGCTTCGTGCTAGGCGTGATGGGGCCTAAAGCGAAAAGCTCGTGCCGCAGCCGCAGCCTGACGTGGCGTTGGGGTTGTCGATCTTGAAGGCCGCGCCGATCAGTTCGTCGGAGAAGTCGATGACCGAGCCGGCCATGTAATCGACGGAGACGGAATCGACGAGGACCGCATAGCCGTTGGCGTCGAGCACAAGATCGTCGTCCTCGCGGGTCGAGACAATGTCGAACTTGTACTGAAAGCCGGAGCAGCCGCCGCCCTCGACGGCGACGCGCAGCATCGATCCTGCGGGCTCCCGCGAGAGGATCGCCGAGATCTTCTCCGCGGCGCGTTCGGAAACGGAAACAGGGGCTTTTTCGGTAACGCTCATGACTGGCCTAAACTTTTGCAGACCCTATTTAGGGCGTATCGGACCCGATTTCGAGATAGGAAATACCGGAATCGCGTCAATTAACCGTAATCGGTAAAAGGCCCGCCATGGCAATCGCATTTCCGGCCCCTTTAGCGCCTTACGCCGCCCGCGCCGAGGAGACCCGCGGCCGTCTGCGGCCCGAGGCGGAAAGCGCCGTGCGCACGCCTTTCCAGCGGGACCGCGACCGGGTCATCCACGCCGTCGCCTTTCGCCGCCTCAAGCACAAGACGCAGGTTTTTATCTCCCATGAGGGTGACCATTACCGGACGCGGCTCACCCATTCCCTGGAGGTCGCGCAGATCGCCCGGACCCTCGCCCGGTCCCTGAAGCTCGATGAAGACCTCGCCGAGTGTCTGGCGCTCGCCCATGATCTCGGCCATCCGCCCTTTGGGCATACGGGCGAGGACGTCCTTAAGGAATGCATGGCCGACTATAACGGCTTCGACCACAATGCGCAGACCCTGCGCATCCTGACAAAGCTGGAACGGCGTCATGCGGCCTTTGACGGGCTCAATCTCACCTGGGAAACACTGGAAGGGGTGGTCAAGCATAACGGCCCGCTCACCGGGTCGCTGGCGCGGAACGGCGAGACGCTGCCGGCGGCGATCACCGAATACGCCGAAACCCATGATCTGTGGCTCGATACGTTTCCCTCGCTTGAAGCCCAGGTCGCGGCCATCGCCGACGACATCGCCTACAACAATCATGATGTTGACGACGGCCTGCGCGCCGGTCTTTTTACATTTGACGACGCGCGGGCGCAGCCGCTGATCGGGCCGGCGCTAGAAAAAGCCGAACAGCTTTATCCAAAGGCGCCGCCGGACATCCTGATCGCCGAGGCGGTCTCCGACCTCATCGGGACCATGGTGACCGACGTCCTCGCCGAGACGCGCGGCCGGCTTGCGAGTTTTTCTCCCCAGGACGCGGACGCCGTGCGCCGCAGCGGGCGGCTGACTTGCGCTTTTTCGCCCGCTGTCGCGGCGGATCTCAAAGGGCTGCGGGCCTTTCTCTATGCCAACATGTATCGGCACGAGAGGGTCAATCGCGCCCGCCAGGACGCGCGACAGATCGTTAAATCTTTGTTTGAATTGTTCTTTTCTAGCCCTGAGACCTTGCCGCCGGAATGGCGCGGGCGCTATGAGGGCAAGGACGAACCGGGCCTCGCCCGGGTCGTATGCGATTATATTGCCGGCATGACGGACCGTTACGCCATGCGCGAATATCGCCGCCTCTTTGGCGTCGAAATTGGGGACTAAGCCTCTCGATATCGCCCGACCGATGTTAAAATGAATGATCGGGTTGATTCGGCGGTGGAAATTGACAACGAGCGTCGGCGGAGCGCTATCCGCTCGCGAGCGACGAGAATGATGGTGACGACATGACGACGGCGGACGACAATTACGACGACGACTACACTGATTATGACGCGATGGACGACGAAGAAGACGAGGGCGGTCTTTCCGGCTTCTCGGTCCTGATGATCGGCCTCGTGATGTTCGGCGCCTTCGCGGCGACGACTTATGTCTTTTATCAGAAGGGCATCAAACAGGGCGAACGCCGCGCCGGGATCGAAACGCCCTATGTGGCGGCTGACCCGGAACCGATTAAAATCGAAACCGCGGACGCCGGAACCGATGTCGAGGACCGCGAGGTTTACGATGTCTTCGACGGTGAAGAGCCAGCGCCGGTCACGGTTATCGACGAAGCGCCGGAAGAACCGGTCGACCGCAATCCGGAAGACGCCATTGGCGAACTGACTGCGGACCTTGCCGAAGACGCAGAAACGCTGATTGCCAATCTCGAAGAAGAAGATGCGGCCGCGTTTGACGCGGCGCCAGCGCCGGAGCCGGAACCTGTCGCCGTCACCGAGCCGACGCCGGTCAATGCGGCCCCGGCGGAAACGCCTCCCGCTGCGAATGCCCGGTCAGCGGTTTCGGGAAGCCACGTCGTCCAGGTCGGGTCTTTCCGTTCCAATGACGAAGCCCTGGCGAAATGGAGCAGCCTGCAGTCCAGCATCGGCGCCGTGATTGGCGACAAGTCTTTCGACATTGAAGAAGCGGATCTCGGCGACCGGGGCGTCTATCATCGCTTGCGCGTCGGCCCGTTTTCGTCGTCGGATGCGGCCAACGCCTATTGCGCTACGCTGAAGCAGAACGGCCAGGACTGTCTGGCGAAGAGACTCTGACCGCTGCCCAGTTCAATCGTATTTGATACGGAAGGCGCGCGGATAAGCGCAGAAGAAAAAGCGTTTTTCCGTGATGCCGATCCGTGGGGCTTCATCGTCTTCGCGCGCCATTGCGAGTCGGCGGAGGCATTAAGCGTCCATTGCGCGGAGCTGCGCGAGGCGGTGGGTCGCGACGCGCCCATCATGATTGATCAGGAAGGCGGCCGCGTCGTCCGCATGAAGCCGCCGACCTTTCCGGCCCATCCGGCGCCCGCGCTTTTTGGCGAGCTTTATCGGCTCGATCCGAAAAAGGCGGCCGAGGCCGCGCGCCTCAATGGCTGGCTGCTGGGGCGGCTCGTTTCCGCCTGCGGCGTCAATATCAATTGCATCCCGATGCTCGACGTCCCGCAGCCGGACGCCGATCCGACCGTGATCGGCGACCGCGCCTATGGGAAACATCCCGACGTCATTGTGGCGCTGGCCCGCGCGGCGGCGGAAGGATCGGAAGCCGGCGGCGCGCTCACCGTGATCAAACATATGCCGGGACACGGCCGGGCGCTTTGCGACAGTCATCACGCATTGCCCCGCGTCGATGCGCGGTGCGAGGATTTGACCACTGTCGACTTTGCGCCGTTCAAAGCGTTGCGAGACGCGAAAATGGGCATGACCGCCCATGTGGTCTACGAAGCTTACGACGCCGAGCGCGCGGGCACGTTGTCGCCGGTGATTGTCGGCGATGTCATCCGCGGCGAGATCGGTTTTGACGGGCTGTTGTTCACGGACGATCTCAAAATGAACGCCCTTGGCGGTCCCATGGATCAGCGGGTGGCGCAGAGCCTAAAGGCCGGTTGCGACATTGCCCTGTGCTGTAATTTCGACATGACCGAGAAGACGTCGGCGATGAAGGGCGCGCGGGCGCTCGACGGCAAATCGGCCGAACGGGCGGCGGCGGCGCTGGCGGGTCCCGCCGCCGTGGAAGGGGGCGATACTGACGCGGCCTATGGGCGGCTTAAGGCGCTTCTGAAGCCTGTCGCGCCGGCGGTTTGATCGCCGGGGATAAATCACGATTTTCGACGTAAAGAATCGCCTGAAAAGTGCTATCAATGGCGGATGGTGAAAATATCAGAGCAGCGCCGATGACGGATCGGGGAAGCGACGTCGACGATTTCGACGCGCCGGCGCGCGTCGATGCGGACGCGGACATTGACGCGTTGATCGTCAATATTGACGGCTATGAAGGCCCGCTCGACGTTCTGCTCGATCTCGCACGCAGCCAGAAGGTCGACATTCGCCGCATCTCCATGGTGGCGCTGGTCGATCAGTATCTTGAATTTGTCGGCGAGGCGAAGAAGCGCGATCTCGAACTCGCCGCCGATTATCTCGTTATGGCGGCGTGGCTTGCCTATCTCAAATCGCGCCTGCTTCTGCCGGCGGACGATGGAGACGGCGACGAGCCCACCGCCGATGAAATGGCCGCGCGGCTCGCCTTCCAGTTGCAGCGCCTTGAGGCCATGCGCAACGCGGTGGAGGCGTTGCAGGGGCGCTCGCAGTTCATGATCGATTTCTTCCCGCGCGGGACGCCCGACGGCGTTCGCGTGGTGCGGACGGCGGACTGGCAGGACACGCTCTACGACCTGCTCAAAGCCTATGCGACCCAGCGCATTTCAAAGCTCGACCGCGATTATCACGTCGATCCGCCGCGGGTTTATACGATCGAGATGGCGCGGCTGCGCCTCGAACGCATTCTCGGCTCCATCCCGGAATGGACCGAATTGCGCGCGCTGGTGCACGCCGAAGACGTCGATGCGCCGGAGACGTCGAAGATCGCCAGCGCGTTTAACGCGGCGCTCGAATTCGCCAAGGACGGGCGCATCGACATGCGCCAGCTCGGCGCGTTTGAACCGATCTATATCAAATCGCGCCCCGAGGAAGACGAAAGGAAACCGTCATGACCGAACTTGACGACGACGGCGGTCGCGACTTCAAAGGCCTCGACGCCCATGAGGCGCAACAGGCGCTCGCCGAGGAACTCGGCGCGGAAACGGATGAAGAAGAGACCGTGAGCGAAGATCAGGACGACGCGGAGATCGAGACCATCGCCGAATGGTCCGAAGAGGATATCGCCGATCATTGCCGGATGGTCGAGGCGCTGTTGTTCGCCGCCGCCGAACCGCTCGATCAGCGCACCATCGCCGGGCGGCTGCCCCCCGGCGCCGACATCCCGGCGATCATTGATCGGCTTGCGGAGGATTATGCGGACCGCGGCGTAACGTTGCAGAAAATTGACAAGAAATGGCGCTTCGTCACCGCCGCCGACGTGGCGCATGTGCTGGAGGTCGAAAAGGTGGCGCCGCGCCGGCTGTCCCGCGCCGCCCTCGAAACGCTCGCCATCATCGCCTATCACCAGCCCTGCACCCGGGCGGACATCGAGGATGTCCGCGGCGTCCAGGTGGCGAAAGGCTCCCTCGACCAGCTTCTCGAAATCGGCTGGGTCAGAATGCGCGGCAAGCGCAAGGACGTGCCGGGCCGGCCGACCCTTTACGGCACCACCGAGGAGTTCCTCCAGCATTTCGGTCTGGAGACCGTGACGGACCTGCCGGGGCTCGCGGACCTCAAGGCCGCCGGGCTCCTCGATGCGCGCCTGCCGCCGGGCTTCGCCGTGCCGTCTCCGGTGGACGGGGATGACGCCGACGACGTCGATGACGATGAAGAAGGCGAATTTGTTCAGGATTTTCATGAGGAAGAGGGCGGCGAAACCGCTGACGCGTAAGGAAAAATTCACGGCGCTGCGGTTTGCTAATGCCGCCGCGGATGACTACATTCCGGCGGCGTAAACAACAAAGGCACCACCCATGGGCGCTATCGGACCCTGGCAGATCGTCATTATCCTTATCCTCGCCCTCTTGCTGTTCGGCGGCGGCGGGAAGATCTCCTCGCTGATGGGCGATTTCGCCAAAGGCATCAAATCGTTCCGGAAAGGTCTTCAGGAGGACGATGAGAAGTCGCTGGACAAGCGCAGCGACGAGGCGGTGGACGTGACCCCCGCCGAGGACAAGGCAAAGGCGGAGTAATCCCGCAGGGGTTTTGAAGGACCCCATCGCGCATGAACCTCGTTCCGCAATTCGGTTTTCTGGAGTTGATCCTGATCGCGGTCGTCGCCCTGATCGTGGTCGGCCCGCGAGACCTGCCGCGCATGATGCGCCAGGCCGGGCGCATGGCCGCGAAGGCGAAATCCATGGCCGCGGAGTTTACCGCGGCCTTCGACCAGATGGCCCGCGAGACCGAAATGGAAGAGCTGCGCAAGGAGATCGACGCGCTCAAGAACGACAATGTGGTGGCGCAGGCCAAGCGCGACCTCGACGGCGCCGTTAAGCCCATCAGCGAAGATCTGCGAAAAGAAGCGTCCGCCCTCAAGGATGATCCGACGCCGGTCGCCGATAGCGGCGCGAGCGAAGCGGCGTCGAAATCATGACGCAAGCGCCGGCGAAAAAAGAGCGCTCCGACGAAGAGGAGATTGAGGCGTCGGCGGCGCCGCTGCTTGATCATCTGACGGAACTGCGCTCGCGTCTGATCGTGTCGTTCTGCGCTATCGGCGCCGCCTTCGTCGTCTGCTTTATCTTCTCCGTGCCGCTTTATGAATTTCTCGTCGTGCCGTTCAGGAATGCGGTCGTTGCGGCGGGCGCGGAACCCAAACTTTACTTTGCGCCGCTTGAATTTTTCTTCACCCGGGTGAAGCTCGCAATGTTGGCGGGCGTTGCGATTGCGTTCCCGGTGGTGGCGTATCAGCTCTATCAGTTCGTCGCGCCGGGCCTTTATCGCAAGGAACGCGCCGCCGCGCTGCCGTTCCTCCTCGCCATGCCGGTGCTGTTCACGGCCGGGGCGGCGCTTGTCTACTATGTGTTGATGCCTTTCGTGATGCAGTTCGCAGTGGGCATGGAGCAGGATGCGGTCGAGGGCTCGGGCGTTTCGATCGAACTGCTCACCCGGGTCGGCGACTATCTCACCCTGACGACGACGTTGATCATGGCGTTCGGGTTCGCCTTTCAGTTGCCGGTGTTTTTGACCCTCCTGGCGCGGGCCGGGCTGATCGATGCGGCGTTCCTCAAACGCCACCGCAAATACGCCATTGTCGGCATCTTTATCTTCGCCGCCTTCCTGACGCCGCCCGATCCCATCAGCCAGGTCGTACTCGGCTGCTCAATCATCGCGCTCTACGAGATTTCGGTGATCGCGGTCGGCATGGCGGGCCGGCGGGAGGAAATGGAAGAAGCCGAAGAAAGCGCGGCGTGACGCGTTTCGACAGAACGCCGCAAAAATCCAAACGCGCAAAAGAATTGCGGAATAACTTGACGGATGCCGAACGCAAGCTTTGGCGCGCTCTGAAGGGAAAGCAACTTGAAGGGCTGAAATTTCGGCGACAACATCCGGTCGGTCGGTACATTCTAGATTTTTATTGCCCGGCCGTTCGCCTCTGCGTCGAAGTCGATGGCGGCCAGCACAATGAACCGGAAAACATCAAGCGCGATCAGACTCGGTCGGATTGGCTCGCGGCGCGTGGAATAAGCGTTGTCAGAGTTTGGAATTTCGAAGTCTTCGAGAGTTTAGAGGGTGTCATTGAGACAATTCTCGATCATGTGCGTGTCGCGAGGAACGACATAGAGATGGGTCGCGACGATATTCCCTCCCCTTGAAAAGGGGAGGGTTAGGGAGGGGATCAACCGCCGGACATTGATCCCCACCCGAAATCAGAGATTTCGACCTCCCCTTTTCAAGGGGAGGTGTTCCGCGCTTCTGGACCCGTCATAAAAACCCCGCTACATCGCGCTTCATGTTTGACATGAAATTCATCCGCGAAACGCCGGACGCGTTCGACGCCGGCCTCGCGCGACGGGGCCTCGGTCCCCGCGCCGGCGAAGTCCTGGCGCTCGATGAAGAGGCCCGGAAATACACCCACGCCCTCAACGAGTTACAGGCGCGGCGTAACGCAGCCTCCAAGGAAATCGGTCAGGCGAAAGCCAAGGGCGACGAAGATCGCTTCAACGAACTGCGCGCGGAAGTGGACAGCATCAAGCAGCAGATCCCGACGGCGGAAGCGGAAAAACAAAAGAAGCTTGACGCCATAAACGACATTTTGTCGGGCCTGCCGAACCTGCCTGCGGAGGACGTTCCAGAAGGCGAAGACGAAGCGGCGAACGTCGAAGTCCGCCGCTGGGGGGAACCGGCCGAGCAGAACGGCGCCAAAGAGCATTTCGATCTCGGCGAAGCGCTGGGGCAGATGGATTTCGAAACGGCGGTAAAAATGTCGGGGTCGCGTTTCGTGCTCTTGAAAGGTCAGCTTGCGCGGCTGGAGCGGGCGCTCGCGGGATTCATGCTCGATCTGCATACGAATGAGTTCGGCTACACGGAGTGTCAGCCGCCGCTGCTTGTAAAGGGGCATGCGCTTTATGGAACAGGACAGCTTCCAAAATTCGAGTCCGACCTATTTAGATCGTATAGCCACGAGCAACGCGAGGATGTGCGGCTTCGCTTGAAGGCCTTTGAAGGGCTTAAAGACCAACAACGATTGCTAACAGAAATGCACCAAATTCGCTCTATTATTGTTGCGTCGAAGGATTCTGAACAAGCCAAAAATCTGCAAGCTGAAATAGACAAAAAAAGCACTGAAGGACGAAAACTCAACGACATCACAGCGCAAACCATCAACAAGTTAAATGAACTCGTATCTGCTGTTACCACCGAGCACTGGCTCATCCCCACGGCCGAAGTCTCGCTCACCAATATCGTCCGCGAAGAAATCCTCGCCGCCGAGGATCTGCCGCTGCGCTTTACCGCCTGGACGCCGTGCTTCCGGTCCGAGGCCGGCGCCGCGGGCAAGGACACCCGCGGCATGATCCGCCTGCACCAGTTTTCGAAAGTGGAACTGGTCTCCATTACCGCGCCGGATCAGTCGGTCGCCGAGCATGAACGCATGACCGAATGCGCCGAGGAAGTCCTGAAGCGCCTCGAACTGCCTTATCGCACCATGGTCCTTTCCACCGGCGATATGGGATTCTCGGCACGCAAGACCTACGACATAGAGGTCTGGCTCCCCGGGCAGGAGCGCTATCGTGAAATTTCGTCCTGCTCAAACTGCGGCGACTTTCAGGCCCGACGCATGAACACGCGCTTTCGCGCCGCCAGCGAAAAACAGACCCACTTCGTCCATACGCTCAACGGCTCCGGTCTCGCGGTCGGGCGGACGCTGGTGGCGGTCCTTGAAAACTATCAGCAGCCGGACGGGTCCATCGCCGTGCCGGCGGCGCTGCAAAGCTATATGGGCGGCGTGGAAAAAATTGAGGCGGCGAGTTGAAGCCGTCATCCCGTGCGCAATGCAGCGCGAAGCGATGCGTTGCAGACACGGGATCGGTATCGCGAGGTGAGATAGATCCCGTGTCTGCGCAGCAGCACGTTGTGCTGCGGCGCGCACGGGATGACGGGAAGTAACGCATGAGAATTCTCTGCACCAATGATGACGGCATTTACGCCCGCGGGCTTCAGGCGCTCGAAAAGATTGCGCGGGAAATCTCCGATGATGTCTGGGTCGTCGCCCCGCAGGAGGAGCAATCGGGCGCGGCGCGGGCGCTGACGCTGGCCCATCCGATCCGTCTTCGTCAGTATGAGGAGCGCCGTTTCGCCGTTTCCGGCACGCCGTCGGACGCGGTGTTGATGGCCGTCGACAAGATCATGGACGGCAAGCCGGACCTGATCCTGTCCGGCGTCAACAACGGCCAGAACCTCGCCGAAGACGTAACCGTTTCCGGCACCATCGCGGCGGCCTTTCAGGGCATGTCCCTGCGCATCCCGTCCATCGCGCTGTCGCTCGCCCGGCTCGACCGCGCCAAGGCCAAATGGCAAACGCCGGAGACCCATGGCGCGGCGATTGTCAAAAAACTCCTCGATACGGGCTGGCCGGCCGATGCGGTCATCAATGTGAACTTCCCCGACCGGGCGCCCGACGATATCGCCGGGATTGAAGCGACGCGGCAGGGTCATCGCGACGCGGTGCAGCTCTTTGCCGAGGAGCGTCAGGACCTGCGCGGCGGCTCTTACTATTGGTACGGTTATACGGGCGAGCTTTCCGATCCGGCCGACGGCACGGACCTGCGGGCGATCTATGACGGGCGGATTTCGATCACCCCGCTGCACCTCGCGCTGACCCATGACACGGCGCTCGCGCCGCTTTCGGCCGCTTTCGCGAAGTAACGAGGCGCAATTTTTGCCCCCTCGGGCCAGTGTGGTAGTATCGTTAATGGACTATTAACCAAACTTTCGAAACTATTGCGGCGAATTGGTTACGGGTAGCCCGCGGGAAGGGGTGAGATGACAGCTTTGCGGATTTTGGCGGCGACGGCGTCGGTGCTGGCGATCAGCGCTTGCGGCACGCATAAAAGCGTTGCGCCGGTGGCGCAGGGAACGGACGCAGGCTCGACATCCCGGGTTTATAACGCACCGCAGGACCAGACGGCGGCGAATGCGCGCCTGAATGCGCTGTATCAGGCTCCGCCGCCGCCGCCAGCGCGCCCGCAGCCATCCGCGGAAGTCGAACCGGTCAGGCTGAAGCCCGTTTCGGCGGTCTATCTTTCCGACGATGAACGTGCGCGCGTGCAGCAGGCGAATTATCAGGCGGCGGAGACGGCGTCCTATGGCGGCGCCAATGGACGCGTCGTCACCGTCGCGAAAGGCGATACGGTTTACGCCCTCGGTCGTCGATACAATGTCGCGCCGAAAGCGATCATCGCGGAAAATAATTTGCGCGCGCCCTATCATCTGGAAATCGGACAAAAGATTCGCTTGCCGGGCGTCGCGGCCGCAACGCAAACACAAGGGTCGACGTCGCAACCCGTGACGCGCGACGTTCGCTACCGCGTCAAACCCGGCGACACGCTCTACGCCATCAGCCGCAAGACCGGCGTTTCCGTCGCCAGGCTTGCGCAGGCGAACGGACTGCGCCCGCCCTATGCGCTGAGCCCCGGTCAGGAAGTGCTGGCGCCGGGCGCGCAACTTGAGGCGAAGACGACGACCCGCGTATTGACGACAACGCCGGCGCCGGTGTTGCAGCGTCGCGAGGAAACGCAACTCGCCGCGGCGACGGTGCCCGAGCCTGAGCCGCAACCGGATGTCGCCGATCTGGCGCAACAGGTCTCGTTCACGAGACCGGATGATCCGAACGCGCTCTTTGTCTGGCCCGTGCGCGGCGCCGTGATCTCGGAATACGGCGTCGGCGAGCTTGGCAAGCGCAATGACGGCATCAATATCGCCGCGCCGGCGGGCACGCCCGTGCGCGCCTCGGCTGACGGCGAGGTTGTCTATCGCGGATCTGAGCTTGAAGGGTTTGGCAATTTACTGCTCGTCAAACACGCCGACGGGTTCGTCACCGCCTACGCCCACAACGACGCCATGCTGGTCAAGAAGGGCGACGTGGTGCGCAAAGGTCAGGTCATCGCCAAAGTCGGCCAGACGGGCAATGTGACGACGCCGCAACTGCATTTTGAGATTCGTCAGAAGTTGAAATCGGTCGATCCGCTTTCGCTTCTACAGAACCAGTAACGCTTGCGCCGGGGAAAATTACGAGAACAATAAAGTTGCGTTTGTTGTGTTTTTGGCGGGCCCTTCGGGGTCCGTTTTTCTTTATCCGACCTTGCCCGGCCGGCTGGCGATGAGGCGGCGCGCCAGAAACTCCGGCGTCGCCGGCAACAGGCCTTCGGAAATAAACGGCGTTTCGGAGAAATGGGCGAGGGCCAATCCGCCTTCATAGGCGGCGCACAGCCCCGCGCCGACCCGTTTCGTGGCGTCAAATTTCGTCAGTATGCAGCGCGTCACGCCGATCTCTCGGAACGCGCGCGCCCAGTCCACATATTCCGCCGCGTCCCCGCTGGCGGGGAGGACGAGGACCGGTTCCGCGGCGGCCGCCTCCTGATAGCTTCTGAGCGCTGCGATATCGCCGCCGTCATAGGGCGAAATGCCTGGCGTATCGAGCAGCACGGCGCCGCCCGGGCGTTCATTGCGCATCACCTGCGCTGCGTCGAGGGGCGATTCCAGAATGAAATACGCCGCATCGAGGGCGTCGGAATAGGCGCGGATTTGTTCAACGGCGCCGGCGCGGCCCACATCGGCCGTCATCATCAAAGGTTTGGCGCCGTCGCGAGAGGCTGTCGCGGCGAGCTTCGCCGCGCAGGATGTTTTGCCGGCGCCGGTGGGGCCGACCAGCATGATCGGCGTCGTGGGCGCGAAATGCAGCGGCGCGAACTGGAAGGTTTTTTCAAAGGCGGTTTCGAGGCGATAGAGATCCTCGCCGATCGCCGACTGCCGCGCGCCGTCAACCAGCGCAGCCAGCAGTTTCTCGCCGACGCCATGGGGCGCGAGGATTTCCGCCATGGACTTGACGGCGTTGTCGCTCATGTCGAGCGGCGCGGCGCCTTTGCCCCCGGCAAGGGCGCCGGCGGCGCGGGCGAGGGCGTCTTCGGAAAAGCGATGTTCAATCGTTTCGTTGAGCCGCGCGCCGGCGGCCATCTTGAACGGGCCTTCGTCGACCGCGTCCCGGGCGGCGCCGGCGAATTGCGCTTTCGGCGCCGGTTCGGGCGCGGCCGGCGCCGGCTTGTCCGACGCCGTCACCTCAACGTCGCCGCTCGGCAACTCGCGCACCGAAACGATGGTCGCCTGTTTCCCGAGTGCGCGCCGGGCCTTTGCTTTTCCCGCCTCAAGACTGGAGGCGATGAATTTCATCATGGGGTTACGCCGCCAAACTAGATCGTACCAAGGGTCTTGAGCCTAGTATGGGGGTGAATTTCGTTTTGCGAAAGGACCAGCGTCTGCGGCCGGACCCGTTCGATGACCGACCGGACGAAAGGCCGGACGGTAGCGCTTGTCACAATGGCCGCGGAATAGCCGTCCTGGGCCGCGGATTCGAGCTTTGTCATGGCTGCGGCGACGAAATCCTGCAAGGCCGACGGGGCCATGGCGAGCTGTTTCGTCTCGCTGTCGCCGGTCAGCGCCTCGGCGAAGGCGTCCTCCCAGGACGACGACAGCGTGACAATGGGCGCTGCGCCGTCGGGGCCTTTGAGCGCGCCGCAAATCTGGCGGGCGAGGCGCGCGCGCACATGTTCGACAAGCTGTGCCGTCCCTTGCGCCCGCGGCGCCGCCTCGGAGATCGCTTCGAGAATGGTCGGCAGGTCGCGAATAGAAATCTTTTCGTTGAGCAGCGCTTGCAATACGCGTTGCACCGTTGTCACCGGCGCCACCGACGGAATGAGGTCGGAGACCAGTTGTTTGTGCTTCGCCGGCAGGGCGTCGATGAGCTTTTTTGTTTCGGCGTAGGAGAGGAGTTCCGGTGCCTCCGATTTGATGATCTCGGTGAGATGCGTCGTCAGCACCGTCGCCGCGTCGACAACGGTCAGACCTTTGAGCGAGGCTTCCTCGCGCTGGCTTTCGTCGATCCACATGGCGTCGAGACCGAAAGCCGGTTCCTTTGTCGGCTCGCCCACAAGATTGATGGACTTCCCGCCCGCGTCCATGACGAGGAAAAAGCCGGGCCGCAATTCGCCGCGGGCGACTTCCTGCTCCTTCATGCGAATGACGTATGTGTTCGCGTCGAGTTGCATATTGTCGAGGATGCGCACTTTCGGCGTGACGAAGCCGAGATCCTGCGCGATGGCGCGGCGCACGGCTTTGACCTGATCGGTGAGGCGCGGGCCTTTGTCGGTGCTGATCAGCGGGAGGAGGCCGTAACCGAGTTCAATGCGCAGATCGTCGATGGCGAGCATCGCCTGCGGGTCTTCGTCCGTTTGTGCCGGCGCCTGCGCGGCGTCGGTTTCGGCGACGGATTTCTTCTTTTGCAGGAAGAAAGCCCCGGCGCCGACGGCGAGGGCGAGCAGCATGAAGGGCAAGAACGGCAAGCCCGGCAGGAGCGCCATGATGCAAAGGACGCCCGCGACGAGGCCAAGCGCTTTGGGATGTTCGCCGAATTGGGCGGCGAGGGCCTTGTCGGCCGCGCCGTCGACGCCCGCCTTGGAAACGAGGAGGCCGGCGGCGATGGAAACGATCAAGGCGGGGATCTGGCTGACGAGGCCGTCGCCGATGGTGAGCAGCGTATAGGAAGCGCCGGCGTCCGACAGCGACATGCCCATCTGGGCGACGCCGATAATGATGCCGCCGATGATATTGATCAGGGTAATGAGCAGGCCGGCAATGGCGTCGCCGCGCACGAATTTTGACGCGCCGTCCATGGCGCCGAAGAAATTCGATTCTGATTCCAGTTCCTTGCGCCGTTCTTTCGCTTCCTGCTCGGTGATAATGCCGGCGGAGAGATCGGCGTCGATGGCCATCTGCTTGCCGGGCATGGCGTCGAGGGAGAAGCGCGCGGCGACTTCGGCGATGCGCCCGGAACCGCGGGTGATGACGACGAAATTCACGATCACCAGGATCGCGAAAACAATCATGCCGATGACGTAATTGCCCTGCATGACGAAGCCGCCAAAGGCTTCGATGACGCGGCCCGCAGCGTCTGGACCCTCATGGCCCTGGCTGAGGATGAGGCGCGTCGAGGCGATGTTAAGGCCGAGACGCAGCATCGTCGCGATCAGCAGGATCGCCGGGAAGGTCGAGAAGTCGAGCGCCTTGCGCGTGAACAAGGCCGTCATGAGGATGGTGACGGAAAATGTAATCGAGCCGGCAAGGAGAATGTCGAGCAGCCAGCGCGGCGTCGGCAGGATCAACAGCGCCAGAATGGCGATGACGCCAACGGCGAGCATGACGTCGGTGCGCAGGACGGATTTCAGCGACGCGGTAGAGAAAATCGCGCTCGATTTAAGGGCGGTTTCAGACATTGCGCGCCCCTTACCTCTCCCTGACGGGGAGAGGTCGAAATCGCATTAGCGATTTCGGGTGAGGGGGGGAAGCGCCGGCATTTGCTAGCCGCCATTCCGCCTCACCCCAACCGTCGATTGGGGTTGGGGCCCCAATCGACCCACACAGGGGAGAGGGAGCCTGTCCCGCTTGTTTCAACATTTCACGATCACCCCGCCGCGCGTTCGGCGCCGGGCGCCGGGACGGCGACGCCGTCTTCGGTGTATTGCTTCAGCTTGTTGCGCAGGGTGCGGATGGAAATACCGAGAATGTTCGCCGCATGGGTGCGATTGCCAAGGCAGTGATCGAGGGTCTGCAGGATCAGGTCCTGTTCAACCTGCGCCACCGTGCGGCCGACCATGGTTTCTGCGTCCGCCGCATCCGAGGCGCGTTTCATCGGTTCGCCGTCCGGCAGGCGGATGGCTTCAGCTTCTATTTCGTCGCCTTGCGCCAGCAAGACGGCGCGATGAACGGCGTTCTCCAGCTCGCGCACATTGCCGGGCCAGGCCGAGGACGCAATGGCGCGCTGGGCTCCTTCCGACAGGGCGCGTTCGTCGACGCCGTTAAGGGCAGCGTATTTTTTCGCAAAGTGCTTGGCGAGGGCGACGATGTCCGACGGGCGCTGACGCAGCGGCGGAATATCGAGATTGACGACATTGAGACGGAAGAACAGGTCTTCGCGGAAGGTCTTGTTTTTGACTTCCTGTTTGAGATCGCGGTTCGACGTGGCGATGATTCGGATGTCGACCTTGACCGGTTTCGAACCGCCGACGCGATCGACGACCCGTTCCTGCAACACGCGCAACAGCTTCGCCTGCAGGCGGATGTCCATTTCGGAAATCTCATCGAGGAGAAGCGTGCCGCCATTGGCTTCCTCGAACTTGCCGATGCGCCGGGCGACGGCGCCGGTGAAGGCGCCTTTCTCATGACCAAACAGTTCGGACTCCAGAAGGTTTTCCGGAATGGCGGCGCAGTTGATCGAGATAAACGGTTTCGCCTCGCGCTTTGATTTCGAATGCACGTATTTCGCGATCACTTCCTTGCCGACGCCGGACTCCCCGGTTATGAGGATCGAGGCTTCGGAAGCCGCGATCTGATCGGCGAGGGCGATGACTTTCTTCATCGCCGGGTCGACGGCGATCATGTCAGATGTTTCTTCGACGACCGCTTCAAGGATCGCTGCAATCAAATCGGCGTCCGGCGGCAGGGGCACATACTCCTTGGCGCCGGCGCGAATGGCGGCGACGGCGGCGTCGGCGTCGGTCTTGACGCCGCAGGCGACGACGGGCGCGGCGATGCGTTCGTCTTCGAGGGCGGTGATGAGCGCTTTGACGTCGAGGCGAACGTCGATCATCAGGAGATCGGCGCCGTCGCCTTTGCGCAAACTGGCGAGCCCCGACTCAATCGAGGGCGCGAACGCCACCTTGGCGCCGCGATCCATGGCCATCTTCGCCGCGCTCGACAGTTCGCTTGAATGTTCGCCGATAATCAGAAGCCGCATGGCGAGGTTCCTCCTAAATATCGTCGTCGCGCACGATTTCGGTCATGGTCACGCCGAGCACGCCGTCTTTCATGACAAGCTCGCCGCGCGCGATCAGCCGGTCGTTGACGTAAAGGTCGATCGGCTCGCCGACTTTGCGGTCAAGTTCGATGACGGCGCCGTCGCCAAGGGTTTTCAGTTTGGCGACGTCGATTTTTGTCTTGCCGAGGACCGCGGCGATCTTCACCGGCACGTCCTCGATGGCGGGCGCCGGGGGCGGCGTTTCGTGCGCGTCTTGCGCAGCCGGCGCCAGATCCGTTGACGGCGCCGTCTTCTTTTTGGCCAGGGCGCTCATGATGTCGTTTCCTTCTTTGTGGAACGCCCGCGTCGGCTGACTTTCGTCGCCGCGAAGATGGCTTCGATCTGGGCGTTGATGTCGTCGTGATTGCGCGTCATGGCGCCGCCGCGCCATTCAAGGCGGATCTCGCCGGGCGACAAGGCGTTGTCCGTCGTTATTGAGATCTGGTCGCCAGCGCGTTCGGCGAGCGTCTTCTTGATATGGGCGATGCCGCGCTTCGGCGTTCTCCCGGGCAGAACAAGCGCAGCGCCTGCGTCGTCGTCGCTGGCGCGGAGAAATCTGTCCGCCATGGCGAGCGCCGCTTCGGTTTGTTGCGCCGCTGCGCTGCTGATGCAGAACTGTTTGACGATCGTTTCGGCGACGTCGGTGAGGGTTTCGATATGCTCGGCGACGCGGTCAATTTCTGCGGCGGTGGTTTGCGTCAGGCGGGCGGCGATGGCTTCAAGAAGCGCGGTTTGTTTCAGCGCCTCGCCAGCGCTTATGCTTTTGACGGCGTCCTTGCGGGCTTGCGCAACGGCGGCGTCGAGGTCGGCCTGCGAATAAACCGCCGACGGTTCCGGCGCAGTCGCAACCGGCGCCGGCGCGTCGAAGGCGCCGAAGTCGAAAGGTCTTGCTGCGGCGGCCATCAGTAAATCACCTCGTCGCCATGGGTTTTGGAGAGGTAGATCTCGCCGTCTTCCGCAAGGCGTTTAGCGACATTGACGATGTTCTGCTGGGCCTGATCGACCTCGCGCACGCGCACGGGGCCCATGATTTCAATGTCGTCTTTGAGGATCGTCGATGCGCGTTCGGACATGTTGGAGAAGAACACCGTCTTCATGGTCTCGTCCGCGCCTTTCAGCGCCGTCGCCAAGATGGATTTGTCGATATGGCGCAGGAGCGTCTGCACGTCGCCGCTGTCGAGACCGGCGAGGTCCTCGAAGACGAACATCAGCGCTTTCACGCGTTCCGCCGCCGATGGGTTCTTGGTCTCCAGCGTCTCCATGAACTTGCGTTCTGTGGCGCGGTCGAAATTGTTGAAGATCTCCGCCATGGCTTCGTAGCTGTCTTTTTCCGGCGCCCGGGCGAGGCTCGCCATGAATTCGGTTTTCAGCGTCTGCTCAATGCGGTCGAGGACTTCCTTTTGCACGGGACCAAGCGCCAGCATCCGGTTCATCACTTCCTCGGCGTCCCGTTCGGGCAGGGCGGCGATGACTTTCGCCGCGTGCTCCGGCTTGATGCGCGACAGGATCACAGCGACGGTCTGCGGGTGTTCGTTGCGCAAGTAACCGGCGAGCGTGCGCTCGTTCACATTGGCGAGCTTGTCCCACATGGTGCGCCCTGCAGGACCCTTGATGTCTTCGAGGATCGTGTCGACGCGGTCCGCGGGCAGGACGTTTTTCAAAAGCCGACGGGCGGAATCCATCGATCCGGTGATCGACCCGGTGGAGGAAAGATTGCGCACGAAATCAAACAGGAGGCTTTCGACAACTTCGGACGTAACGGCGCCGAGATTGGTGATCGCCAGCGAAAGCTCGCGCAATTCGTCTTCGCCAAAGGTCTCCCAAAGCGGTTTGCTGTTTTCCTCGCCAAGCGCGAGCATGACAACGGCGGCGCGTTCTGCGCCGGAAAGCTGCTCGGGATCGGTTACGGTTTTGGCGCTCATGACGCCTCCCGCATCCATGAGCGCAACAGCCCGGCGGATTCATCGGCATGGGCTTTCACGATCTCGGAAACCTTGTTGATCGAGGAGGCGCGCACCTGACCCTGCACTTGTGCAAGGTCTATGTGCTGGTCGATGGCGCTTGGCTCCGGCTGAAAAGCGATCGCTGCGTTTTCCGCAACGTCTGCCGTTGCGGCTGGTGCGGCGATGGCGCCCTGGGGCGCCGGCGTTGCGGCGCGAACGGGGCCTTTGTCGCCGGAGAGCATGGGCCGCAAGACGAACCAGACAAGGGCGAGGGCGATAATGGCGAGGGCTGCAAGTTCTGCAATGCGCATCACGTCGGCGGGCGCGAACTGATTGGGAGACGCCGCCGCGACGGCGCCGATTGGCGCGGCGGCCAGCGGCGAGAAGCGGATGTCGACGACGCTAACCTGATCGCCGCGCGCTTCGTTAAAGCCGATGGCGGATTTGACGAGCGTTTCAATGCGGCCGAGTTCGGCGTCGTCCCGCGGCGCGTAGATGCTTGCGCCGTCGGGCCCCGCGGTGGTGACGCCGTTGAGCGCAACGGCGACCGAGAGGCGTTTGACGACGAGACCTTCCTCGCGCACGGCGTTGCGCACGGTTTTGCTGATCTCGTAATTGGTGGTTTCCTCGATCCGCTGCGTCGAATTGGTGGAGGCTTGCGCGTTGGCGTTAAACGCCGCACCGCCGGGCAGGGCGTTGGCCACCGATACGCCATTGGCGTTGTTCGGGTCGACGCGGTTTGAGGTTTCCTCAACCGTGGTTTCGGAGAGCACCGTCTGGCTGTCGGGATCGACGATTTCACTCGACTCGGTGATGCGGCTGAAATCCATATCTGCCTTTACTTCGACGCGGACATTCTCCGCGCCGACAATGCGGCCGACCATCTCTTCAACGGCGCGGCGCAGGCGCGCTTCGGCCGCGGACTTTTTCTCCTCCACGGAACCGGCGACGGCGTCGGGGCTGTCGCTGTCGGCGCCGGCGGCGAGAAGCTGACCTTGCGCGTCGAGCACGGTCACATGGGCCGGATCGAGAGACGGCACGGCGGAAGCAGCGAGATTGACGATGGCGCGCACGGACCGGGCGTCGAGGCCCCCCGGCGCATCGACAACGATGGAGGCGCTTGCGGTCTGCTTGTCGCGGGCGAAAAGCTCGCGTTCCGGCAGGACGAGGTGCACCCGCGCGGAGCGCACGCCGTTGATGGTGGCGAGTGTGCGCGCCAGTTCGCCTTCGAGCGCGCGCAGGCGATTGATGTTCTGTTGAAACGACGTGGCGCCGAGGGTCTGATTGTCGTCGAAAATCTCGTAGCCCACCCCCTCGCCAACTGCGTAACCGTCGGCGGCGAGGTCAAGGCGCAGGCGGCTGACATCCTTGCGGGGCACGAGGATGGAGACGCGCCCGCCCTGGTCGCGCAGCTTGTGGTCGACGCCGTCCTGATCGAGACGGGCGATCACGTTCTGGGCTTCCGCGTAAGTTGCGTCGGCGTAAAGGACGCTCATGGACGGCGCGCCCACCCGCGCCATGATCAGCGCCAGCGCTGCGGCGACGCCGAAGCTGACGCCGACAATGGCGCCGAGCCGCATCAGCCCGAAAGATTGAAGGAATTTTGTCAGTTCATTCACGACGCTTCGCCATTTGCCCGCGCGCCGCAACGAAGGTCGCGGCGTCTCACCCGGCAAAATTTGCCCTATGTGTCGTAAAGAAACCGTTGCGGATTGACGCGTCGCAAAGAAAAACCCGCGAAGGCTGGGCCCGCGCGGGTCTTCAAACAAGTGAAGAAGTTAAGGAGGGGTTACCGATATTGCTGAACGCGCGTTGCGCGAAGCCCCGGCAAACCATGCTGGTCGATGGCTTTCTGCCAGGACAAAAACTCTTCCACCGTCAGGGTGTAGCGGTCGCACGCTTCTTCAAGCGTCAAAAGCCCACCGCGGACGGCCGCGACAACTTCCGCCTTGCGACGGATCACCCACCGTTTGGTCGACGGCGGCGGCAAATCTTTCAACGTGAGCGGCGTGCCGTCTGGTCCGATGACATACGGATCTTTTTTGAGCGGCGGCGCTGCTGAATTAGCAAAGGCATTCATGCGGAAAAAATCCCCTAGAAACGCAACTGGTCGTCAGGAGAGATTACACAAACGGCTTTAAAGAACGCCTAAACGTCAAGGTAAAAGCTTCGCTAAGTGGTTGATTATTAGTGAATTTCAGCGCCAGCCGATTCTGTTTCATCAAGGAACACAATTGCGCCTATCGCGCCGTTTGCGTCAGGGTTCGCCAAAGTTCGTCGGCGACGGAAATAATGCGCGTATTCGCTGAATAGGCGCGCTGTGTTTCGATAAGCGTTGAAAATTCCTGACCTATTTCGACCGTGGAGATTTCGAGCGCGCTTCCCTCAAGGGCGCCGGCGCGTCCCGTTTGGGGATTGTCGAGGGTGAGGGCGCCCGCCGCAGTCGTTAATTGATAGGTCGAGGACGGGCCAATTTCGAGGCCCTCCGCATTGGTAAAGTTCGCGATGGCGATCTGATAAAGGTCGCGGGTCAGGCCGTTGGAGTATTGGGCGATAACGCGCCCGTCGCTTGAAATCTCAACGCCGAGAAGGGCGCCCGACGCGGCGCCGTTGGCCGTTGACGTGGTAAATTGCGTGGCGCCCGGTCCCAATGTCAGTGAGCGGATATTAAGGTCAATTGTTTGGGAAGAATTTGCCGAAAATGACAGGGGCAGCGTTGAGGCATTGGCGTCGAGGCGGCCGTTTGCATCGAATATGAGCGTTCCCGATGCGACCGTCTCCTGCGCGCCGTCCGCAAATGCTGCGGCAGCGTCAAATACGCCGCCGCCCGCTGCGGTGAGGGTCAGCGACAGGGTGCGCGGATTTCCATCGGCGTCAAAGACCTGAAAATGCTGGGCGGCGACGGCGCCGGCGGGCGCATTCGCCGACAGATTGCCGGCAAGGGTCAGTTGATCCGTTGCGGCGGCGATGGTGGGGAACTGGTTGATGTCGACGGCCTCAAGCGCGGCGAGGCCGCCCGCCGCCGCGCCGCCAGCGCCATTGATCGGCGCGGCGCGGAGAAAATAGCCCGCGCCGTTCACAAGGAGGCCGTCTTCCCGGGCGGAAAAACCGCCGGACCGCGTGAAGGAAACCGGCGCCCCGGCGTCCGCGGATTCCGACACCACGAAGAAGCCATCCCCGGTAATGGCGATGTCGGTGGACGAGCCGGTGCGTGTAATCGCGCCCTGTTCGCCAAACAGCGTGCGCGACGCGGCGCCAACGCCGCCGCCTTCAATGCCGCCTTCCGGCGCGAAGCTTGTGACGAGCGTTGAAAAATCAACGCGCTCGCGCTTGTAGCCGGTGGTCTGGGTGTTCGCGATGTTTTGCGACACCGCCTCAAGGCTCGCAGCATGTGCGTTGACGCCGGAAAGACCGATGGCGAAGAGACCCGAGAATGTCATTTGCGTTACTCCGTAGAGAAATTAAGAGGCCGCATCGACGCGGCGAACGAGATCAAGGGCGAAGCGCAGCCCGGCGATTTCAATCTCCGGCGCGCCGCTGGCGAAAGAAACGGCGTCGACAAGACCACGCGTCGCAACGTTGGCGGCGATAAGTTGTTCGTCGGCGTCAGTCGCCTGAACCACAAGGCGATAGGCGCCGTCAGCGGCGCGGGCGCCATTGGCCAACTCGCCGTTCCAGGCGAGCTCATGAGAGCCGGCGCCGGTCGCGGCGGGGATCGTTGCGACGAGCGCGCCGTTTGCGTCAAAGATCTGCGCTTCGGCGCGTGCGGCGTCCCGCGGCAGCGTATAGGTCCATTGCGCCGCGCCGTCGGTCAACGCTGCGACGTCGCTTTCAACGGTGGCGACGCGGCCGACCATGGCTAGCGCCGTTTCATTGTTCGATGAACTTTGCAGAGCCAGCAGCGCTTCAAGGTGTTGGTTGGTCTGGATCGATTGCTCGACCCCGGCGAACTGCACCAGTTGCTCGGTGAACTTTTCCGTATCGAGCGGCGCCAGCGGGTCCTGATTGCGCAGTTGCGTCGTCAGCAAGGTCAGGAAGGTGTCGAAGTTTGCGGTCAGCTGCGACGTTGCCTGCGCGGATGCGGTTTGCGTCGATGCGATGGATGCGATGTCCATGGGGAGCCTCCTAAATACTGATATCGACGGCGCCGGACGACCACGGCGCGGCGTAAAAGGGTTCGTAGACGTGTGCGGATTGAGCGCCGAAGGCCGCAGCGTCTGTTTCATCGGCGAGTTCGAAAACCACATTCTCGTTGGTGAACTGGAAGCCGGAGGAATCGAGCGCATTGCGCAAGGCGGCTTCGTCATTGGCGAAGAGATCAAGCGCCGCTTGGTGCTCGAACTTCAACGCCAGCACGTTTTTGCCGTCATCGGCCAGCTTCAGATGCGCTTCGACACGGCCGAGAGAGGGCGGATCGAGGCGCAGCTCAAATTGCGTTGCGCCGGCGTCGAGGCGTCGCGCCAGGAGCTTTGCGAAATCCTGCGTCGGCGCGTCCGGCTTGTGCGCCGGCGCGGGCGCTTTGGCTTCTTTTGGGGCGGTCGCCTTGGCAATGTCGGCGGCGCGGATCGCGGCGGCGTCGGCTTTTATCGTCGCCGCAGCCCCTTGCGCGGGTATTGGCGCGGCGGCGACTTGCGGCGCTGTCACGGCCGGGTTCGCCAAAAGTTGCGGCGCCGGCGCGGGCGCGGCGCTGTTGGGCGAAGATTGCGATTGCGGCGCTCCGGCGGGCGAGGCCGGTTCCGATTTGGCCGACGGCGCCCTTTCGGATGTTTGTGCGGCGTTACGGTCCGTCGCCGCATGGGCGCTCCGCGGTTCCTGTCGCGCCTGCGCGCCCGTTTCGCCGATCGCCGCGCCCTTGTCCGGCGTTGCCCCATGGGCTTCCAGCGACCGCGCCGCTTGCGTCTCCATGGCGCTGACCGCGGCGGCGAATGAGAACGTCGACGCATCGTCGCGTCCCGGCGCAGACGGATCGGCGCGGGGCGGCGTTGTTCCTATGACGGCGGCTTCGATCATATCTCACGCATCACTTGCGCGCGATCTGTCGCAAGCGCCGCGCCATAACGCTTTTCGAGCAACCATGCGCTTCGCCATGCCTAATGAAAGGTAAAGCGAACCGTATACGGAAAAAACCGCCGAGCAGTCCTTGCCGGGATGGAATAATTGTGCGGGTTGTCATTCCGGGGCCGTGCGTAGCACGGAACCCGGAATCCATGGGCTCACATTTCAACCAATCGAATGGCCGGGACGATGAGCCCCGGAATGACGATGGTGATCGCTTGGCAGACCGGTTGCAATTCAACCCCTGTGTTTCCGCGTGACCGGAATGAGCGAATGAAGAAAATCGCGCAAAGGCTCGGGTTTTTGACCCTCGCGCCCGACATGCCGGCAAGAACTGCCCGGGCCGATTTTCCGGAACGGCAATTTCTGCCGACCTCGGGGGGCGCGCCATGAGTCTGACCGTTGCTTTAAACACGGCCGTTTCGGGCCTCTTCGCCAATCAGGCCGCCATCGCCGCGACGTCGGAAAACGTCGCCAACGTCAACACGCCGGATTTTTCCCGCCGCGAGGTCAATTTTTTCACCGACGCCATCCCGGGCCAGTTTGCGGGCGTTTCTGTCGAGATCACCCGCGCCGGCGCCGATCGTTTTCTGCAAAGCGCCGGCTTTGCCAGTCAGTCGGATGCGGCGTCGCTTTCCGCCATCGCCGACGCGCTCGCCCGGGTCGAGGCCTCCCTCGGAACGCCGGGCGACAATGCAGATTTTGCGACCGCCTTAAGCGAAGCCTACGCCTCGTTTGCGGAACTTTCCGCTGCGCCCAATTCGATTGCCGCGAAAGCGGTTGCGATTTCAAAGCTTGAAGCGGCGTTCAACGCCTTCTCCCGCACCCTTGGCGCCATCGACGCCGAGGCGACGGCCGCCGACGCCCGCCTTGACGCACAAACGGCCCGCGCCAACCAGCTCCTTGAAGACATCTTCAATCTCAACCAGATTGTTCCGGACTCCAACGGTGCCGGCGATGAGATTGACGCGCGCCTCAACGAACTTTCAACGCTTATCAACATTTCCGTTTCCCGTGCCGAGGACGGCCGCGTGACGGTTTCGACAGGCGACGGACGGTTGCTCGCCAACGCCGGCGGCTATTCGGCGCTGACTTATACGGGCGGCGCGACGGCGACAGTGGGTCTCGCAACCGTCGATCCCGCCTCGGGCGCGCAAACGACGTCCGCGGCGGATATTAATGCGTCCATTGCCGGCGGTGAAATCGGCGGGCTTCTTCAGTTGCGCAATGCGGAACTGCCGACCTTGCGCGCCATTGTCGGCAATGCGGCGCGCAGCGCCGCCAACGACATCAACGCAGCTTACGCGCTCAATGCCTCCGTCGGTCAGACGGGGCCGGCGACCACGCCGTTGATCGTCGAGGCGAACGGTGTCTTTTCGGTGAACGCCGCCATTGTCGCGGACCCTGCACAACTGGCCATTGCACGGCCCTCGGCCGGGCAGCCGGGCGGGGCCAATGACGGCGCCGGGGCCGGCGCCATCGCGGCGCTTGGCAATGGCGCGTCGACGCAGACTGCGGCGGAAGCGGTGACGCAGATCGGCGCGGCGGCGCGCATTGCGGGCGAGCAAGGCGCGACGGCGCAGCGCTTCGCGGAGGAAATCGAAATCCGGCGCCTGTCCGAAGGTGGCGTCAATCTCGACGAAGAGCTGTCGAACCTCATCCTGTTCCAGCGCTCTTATAACGCCAATGCGCGCGTCATCGCGGCGGTCGACGAGCTTTATCAGTCCCTGTTGAGCATCCTGTAGAAAGACCGGATCATGCGCATTTCTGACCTCGGCATGCAGCAGCTTCTTCTTCAGGGATTTCAGAACGCCCAGGAATCTGCGCAAGCGCGACAGATCCAGTTGGCGTCCGGCGACAAATATCAGACCTTTGGCGAGTACGGCGCCGATGCGCTGCGCCTTGTTTCCGCCGACGGCATGGTCGCGCGCGCCAGCGCTTTTGAAAACGCCGCGTCGATTGCGCTGACGCGGCTCGAAACACAAGGCTCGAGCCTCGAAATCATATCCGATGCGGTCGAACAGTCCCGCGCCGGTTTCGTCAGAACGCTTGCTGTCGGCAATGCGGAACAGCTTCTGCCTGATCTCGAAGTCGCCGCGCAACAAATCATCGCCGCGTTGAATGTCGATGTCGGCGGCGTTTATGTCTTTGGCGGGACTGACGGCGCCCGCCCGCCGGTCGATGCGTCGTCGTTGGGCGACATCGCTGCCGCGGGTTCCATCGATGCGTTGTTTAACGAAGGCGAACGCACGACGCTCGCCGTCGAAGAGGGCGTCTTCGTTGATGGCGGCGCCCTCGCCAGCGAGATCGCCCGTGATCTTTTCGTTGAGCTTCGCGAACTTGGAAACGCCGAAGCGACGCTTGGCCCGTTTCAGGGGGAACTGACCGCCGCCCAGCGCGATTTCCTGATCGAGAAATCGGCCCGCTTCGCCGAACTCGCCGACGCGCTTTATCAGGAGCAGGGCCTGTCGGCCGTCGCCCAGGGGCAGGCGTCGGATGCTGCAACGCGCAATTTCCGCGCCCGGGAACTGGCGGAAATCGTCGCTGCAGAGATCGAAGACGTTGATATTGCTGCGGCTCTGTCGGGTCTTAATCAGGACCAGCTGGCGATCCAGGCGTCGGCCCGCGCGCTCGCCGACGCCACGCAGCTGTCGCTTTTGAACTTTATTTAATGATCGCGAAAGGCGACTTGGCGGCAGAATCTGGCTATCAGGCTGTCACCCGGGTGCAACATTGTGCGATTATTGCGCTGCGTAGCCGGCCGCCGTATACCGGCTTATTGCAATTTCGGGGGGCGCTCATCCATCTCGCGCTCGCCCGTTGACGGGGAAATTCGTTCGAACTCGGAGTGTTCGCAGACATGAAATATATTGCCATCGCCGCCAGCCTCGCGCTTGTCGCCGGCTGCGCCACCACGGAAGAAACCGCCGCCATCGACACGACCGAACCGGTCATGGAGAAAGTCGGCTATGAGCCGGGCAGCCAGCAGGATCTTGAAGCCAATGCGGGCCACCGGGTTTTCTTCGGCTATGATCAGTACAGCCTGACGCCGCAGGCGCAGGCCACCTTGCGCAAACAGGCCGACTGGCTGATCGCCAATCCGGGCGTCGCCGTTCAACTCGCCGGCAACGCCGATGAGCGCGGCACGCGCGAATACAACCTCGCCCTCGGCGCCCGCCGCGCCGAAGCGACGAAAGCTTTTCTCGTCGGCCTCGGCGTGCCGTCGAGCCGCGTGCAAACAGTGTCCCACGGTAAGGAGCGCCCGATTGCTCTTGGCTCTACCGAATCCGCATGGGCCCAGAACCGGAACTCTACGACAACGGTGATGTCGGTCGCCGGGTAACGGGCAATCGACACAGATCGTTTGAACTAAAAAGCGCGCCCAAAGGGGCGCGCTTTTTTTATGTTGAGCCAGACGCTCTTAACGATTAGGGCCGAATGTCGCTAAGCGACGCTAACCTCCGGAGCGGCTTCTGGTAGGTCCTCGCCGAAGGCGCGCTGATAAAATTCCGCCACGGTCGGGCGCTCAAGCTCATCGCATTTGTTGAGGAAGGTGACGCGAAAAGCGTAACCGATGTCCTTGAAGATTTCTGCGTTCTGGGCCCAGTTGATCACGGTCCGCGGGCTCATCACGGTGGAGATGTCGCCGGCGATGAACGCGTTGCGCGTCATGTCGGCGACGCGCACCATGGCGTCGATGGCCTTGCGCCCGTCTTCCGATGCATAGATCGGCGCCTTGGCGATGACGATTTTCGCTTCCTCGTCATGATCGAGATAGTTGAGCGTCGTCACCACGGACCAGCGATCCATCTGTCCCTGGTTGATCTGTTGCGTGCCGTGATAGAGCCCGGTCGTGTCGCCGAGACCGATCGTATTGGTGGTGGCGAAAAGCCGGAACCACGGATTGGGCGTCAGCACCTTGTTCTGATCGAGCAGGGTGAGCCGGCCGTCCGCTTCGAGAACGCGCTGGATCACGAACATGACGTCGGGTCGGCCCGCGTCGTATTCGTCAAAGACCAGCGCCACCGGACGCTGAAACGCCCAGGGCAACATGCCTTCCTTGAAGGCGGTGACCTGAACGCCGTTTTCGACGACGATGGCGTCCTTGCCGATCAAATCGATGCGCGACACATGGCTGTCGAGATTGATCCGGATGCACGGCCAGTTGAGGCGCGCGGCGACCTGTTCGATGTGGGTCGATTTGCCGGTGCCGTGATAGCCCTGCACCATGACCCGGCGGTTAAAGGCGAAGCCCGCGAGAATCGATTGCGTCGTTTCCGGATCGAAGCGATAGGCGGAATCGACCGGCGGGACGTAATCATTGGGTTCTGCAAAAGCGGGAACCTCAAAGTCCGTCGGGACGCCGAACAGTTTTTTCGCCGACACGGTCTTATTCGGCCGGTCTGGAAATTTTTCGTCGGAAATCAACGCCATAAGGCAGGTCTTCTCTTCATCGCGCCGTCGGTTGCGAGGGGGACAGTCGCGCCAACGCCGTTCCTATTCAAGCTTTCCGGGCGCTGCAAGCGGGGCGGTCACAAATGGCCGGCCTTTTTCAGAATTGTGTGCGCCTTGACCACCTCGGAAAGCTGGGCCTCGGCGCTGCGGTCGCCGCCATTCTGGTCCGGGTGGAAGCGGCGCACCAGTTCGGCGTAGCGCCGCCGAATCTCGCCCGCCGACGCCGTATGGGGCAGCGCCAGCGTTTCATACGCCTTTTCCTGCAGCTTGGAGAGGCGCTTGCCGGCGCGATAGGCGCCGCGGGCACGGGTTCGGGCGGCGGCGTCTTCTTTCAGGACGCCGAAGGCGTCTTCCATGTCGGCGGGCCCGCGCGCATTGGCGGCGGCGCGGGCGCGGTCATTCTTGCCCATGGACCAGGTCGGCCGGTCGCCATAGATATTGGCCTCGCGCGCGGCCTTCGCTTCGGCTTCGCTCAGGCCTTCGAAATAATTCCAGTTCTTGTTGTGCTCGCGGGCGTGGGCGAGGCAGTACCAGATCCGCTCTCTGGGCTGGCGCGGGCTTTTCGGCAGGCTGCAGGCGGCCGGTTCCGTGCAGCCCTCCCACTCGCAGGCGCGCTCGCCGGGATCGGCCACCCGCGCCCGGGTTTTTTTGGCCTTCGCTTTCGCGCTTCCGACGCGAATGTCGAAGCCAAGCCGCGGTTTGTAACCCTCTTTCGCCATGGGCGTTAATATGGTGTGGCGCGGGCGGCGAAACAATCTTGACACGGGCGCGCAATGTGCGATGTCCTCGTCCGCTTATGTCTTCGCCCAGCATGACCGTCGCCGCGCGCATCGAAACGAAATTGCGGGCGGCCCTTGCGCCCCAGAAACTCGATGTCATTGACGAGTCCCATCTCCATGCGGGCCATGCGGGCGCGCGTCCGGAAGGCGAAACCCACTTCCGTTTGCTTGTGGTTTCGGATGCGTTCAACGGCATGAGCCGCGTGGCGCGCCAACGCCGCGTCAACGCCATCCTGGGCGAGGAACTGGCGGGCCCCGTTCACGCGCTCGCCATGAAGACGCTGACGCCGGCGGAAGCGACGGACTGATCCGCAGTCACAGGCAGGCAATATGGATCTCCCTTACGCGCCGGCGACCTATGGGCTGATTGCGGCCAACCTCATCGCCAGCATTTACGCGCTCGCCGTCGATCAGAAATTCGCATCGCAATTCGCGTTTCATGTGGGCGCCATCGCCCGGCAGCGCCAGCACTACCGTGTCTTTACATCGTCCTTTCTCCATGGCGACGCCTTTCACCTCCTGTTCAACATGATGACGCTGTTGTTTTTCGGACCGGCAGTGGAGGGCGCGCTCGGTACGGACGGATTTCTCGTCGTCTATTTCGGCGCGGTGATGGCGAGCGGCGTCGCGTCGTTTTTCGTCAATCGGGATAATCTTCAATACACCTCGCTCGGCGCATCCGACGGCGTTGCGGGAACCGTACTCGCTTTCTGCGTCTTCAACCCGTTCAGCCCGATCTATTTTTTCTTCCTGCCGATCCCCATTCCCGCCATCCTGTTCGGCGTTCTCTTCATCGTCATTTCCGCCGGCATGATCCGGCGCGATACGGGCCGCATCGCCCATGAAGCCCATCTCGCCGGCGCGCTCGCCGGGGTGTTGCTGACCCTCGCCATGCGGCCGGACCTCCTCGCCAGGGTCTTCGCCTGACGCGGGGTGTGGCGCGTTCGGATGATAGGGGCGCCGCGGAGGGCCGCGCATATCTATCGACCAAAAGCGGATTTGAGTGAAGAATTTACGGTTATGGTTGTGCGGCGGGCATTTTGCTCGCCCTCTGTTTTTGGTTGGATCACGTAAAAGCCCCGACTCAAGAAACCTTCCGCTCATCCCGGCGAAGGCCGGGATCTACGGCGGCAGGCGCTGCGCAAGCCTCTTGAGATCCCGGCCTTCGCCGGGATGAGCGGAGGAGAAGGCGTGTGACCCAGAATAACAAGTGCGGGCCCTAAAACTTCCGCGGCTTTGCATTGGCTTTGCCCTTGCGTTTTTTCTTACGCGGGGGCGGCTTGCCGCCTTTTGTCTTCTTCTTTGTCGACTTTGCGGCCGGTTTTTTGCGCCGCGCCGGTTTCGGGTCGCCGGGGGCGGGGTCGCTGACCATTTCAAAGCGCAATGAGCCGGTGAGGGGGATTGCTTCTTCAAGCTTCACGCGCACGGGCTGGCCGAGGCGGAAGACGCCGCCGGTGGTCTCACCGACGACCCGGTGCATGGCGTCCTCGAAACGAAAGCGTTCGCCGCCGATGCTCCGCATGGGGATGAACCCGTCGGCGCCGGACGGGTCGACCATGACGAAGAGGCCGTATTTGGTGACGCCGCGAATGCGCGCGTCGAACTCTGCGCCGATGCGGGAGGCGAGATATTCCGACAGATAGCGGTCCGTCGCTTCCCGTTCGGCGGCGATGGCGCGCCGTTCGAAATCGGAAATCTGGTCGGCGACGTCGCTGAGACCCGCCGCCTCCTCTTTGGTCTGCGCGCCGGGGCCGAGCTTCGCCGCCGCGGCGAGGGCGCGATGCGCGGTGAGGTCGGCGTAGCGCCGAATGGGGGAGGTAAAATGCGCATAGCGCGGCAAGTTCAGCCCGAAATGGCCGCGGTTCTCCGTGTCGTAAATCGCCTGGCGTTGCGCGCGCAAGACGATCTGCGAGATCATTTCTTTCTCGTCGCGCTTCTCCGCGATCTTCAGGATCTGGTTGAAGTTCGCCGGCCGCACCGAGCCGCCCTTGACGAGCGTATAGTCGAGACGGTCGAGATACTCGCGCACGCCCTCAAGGTCGTCTTCGTCCGGCTGGTCGTGCACCCGGTAAATGAGGTTGAGGCGCGCGCGCTCCAGCGTTTCGGCGGCGGCCACATTGGCGAGGATCATGAACTCCTCAATGACGCGGTGGGCGTCGAACCGTTCGCGCTTGATGACGTCGGCGACCTCGCCAGCCCTATTGAGAACGACCTTGCGTTCCGGCAGGTCGAGATCGAGGGGCGCGCGCTTGGTGCGTTCGCTCCAGCGGGCGCGAAAGGCGGCGAAGAGGTTTGACACCGCCGCTTGAATTTCCGGCGCGGCGGCGCGCCCTTCGCTGATCGCCTGAGCGTCTTCATAGGAGAGTTTCGCGCGGGAGCGCATCAGGGCGCGCATGAAGCGGTGCGATTTCTTGCGTCCGCCGGAATCGATGATCATCTCGACCGCAAGACAGGGCCGGTCTTCGCCTTCGCGCAAGGAACACAGATCGTTCGACAGCCGCTCGGGCAGCATCGGCACGACGCGATCTGGAAGATAAACCGAATTGCCGCGCCGCAGCGCCTCCTTGTCGAGGTCGCTTCCTATACGGACGAAATGACTGACATCGGCGATGGCGACGATGACGCGATGACCGCCGGGATTTTCGGGGTTCGGGTCGGGTTCGGCGAAACAGGCGTCGTCATGGTCCTTCGCGTCCGCCGGGTCGATGGTGAAGAGCGGCGTCTCGCGCAGATCCGCGCGCTCGCCCAGCGCCGGCAGCTTTGCTTTTGCCGCTTCTGCAATGAC
This sequence comes from Hyphococcus sp., assembly GCA_028284345.1. Classification (GTDB taxonomy): domain Bacteria; phylum Pseudomonadota; class Alphaproteobacteria; order Caulobacterales; family Parvularculaceae; genus Hyphococcus. The sequence continues at coordinate 77,789 of JANQRY010000006.1, forward strand.
CGCCTTTGGAAATTCCGTGGGAATGCCGTGATTGGCGAGCGCAATGGTCGAAAAGGCGTTGCGGTCGTCAATGTGGCCTTCGATCTTGCGCACCCGCGCTTTCTGCGCGCCATAGCCGCGGGCGTTTTTGGTTTCGACCCAGACGAGATCGCCGTCTTTCGCGCCCGCGTCGTCGCCGCGGTCGATGGTGAAGGTGCCCCGCGCTCGGCGTTCGACCGGTTCGGCGATGGTTCGGCCGCGGTCTTTTCGGAAGACGGCGAGGAAGCGGTGCGCGCCCTTGCCGATGGCCTTCATGATGTCGGCGGCGTAGGCGCCGTCGCCGGTGGGTTTCAGCCGCGCCAGCACGCGGTCGCCGACGCCGGGCGCCGGCTTGAATTTCATGGCGCGCTTCTCGGAAATGCGAATGAGAGGCGGGTCGTGATCGTCCTTCCAGCCGGCCGGTTCGCATTCGAGGTCGCCGTCATGGGTGACGCCGATAATGTCGATGGGCATGACGGGGGGCAGTTTGCCCGCGACCTTAACGCGCTTGCCGCCGGCGAGATCGATAACGCCTTCGGCTTCCATGTCTTTGAGGAGCGCGCGGAGTTCCGCGCGGGCCTCGCCCTTGACGCCGAAAGCGCGAGCGATGTCGCGACGCACCGATGCGCCGTCGCTGTCATTCAAAAATTCGATGATGTCGTTACGGGAGGGTAGGGACGTGATTTTCGTCCCGGTTTTGTTTTTCTTTTGGGGCAATGATTTCACAATATTTGTTATGTTGAAGAATCTACCTCCCCCTTGAGGGGAGGTCAAAAACGCCTGGCGTTTTTGGGTGGGGGGCGACTTTCAGACGCCGTTGCATAGGTGTTCGCGGACTGACCCCCTCCCGAAATTCACTAGCGTGAATTTCGACCTCCCCTCAAGGGGGAGGTGGTTTGCCGGGAATCGCCGACCGGCCGTCTTTAATCGCCAAAGGTTAAAGGATTGACCGGGCGGCCGCGAATAAGAAACTCGTAATGTAGGTGCACGGCGGTCGCGTTTCCACTATCGCCGGTGCGCCCGATGGGGTCGCCGCGGCGAACCCGCGCGCCTTCGCGGATATTGCGGCCGTATGACGACAGATGCGCATAGCGGGTTTTGATGTTTCTGTTGTGGCGAATGACGATGGTGCGGCCGTAGCCGCGCTGCGATCCGACGAAGTCGACGACGCCGTCGCCGCCGGCGACAATGGTGCGCGGGGCGCCGGTGTAAAGATCAAGGCCTTCGTGAAACGAACTGGCGCCGCCGCGCCGGGGCCCGAAACCGGAGGAGACGCAACCCTCGACCGGCGCGCGCAACAGGCTGGCGCCGCCGACCCGCGCGACCGGTTCAAAGCCGCGCACGCGGCCTGATCTGTCGGTCGCCGGCGCGTTGGCCACGCTGCCGGGGCAAACCCGAAGCGCGCCGAACCGTCCGCTTTCGGGCGGCGCCGGCGCCGTGGCGCAGGCGGCGAGGCTCAACGCCAGAACTGTTAACGCAACATTACGCATCGCCGTCCCTTTAACCCCAAAAGGGCGCCGGAATTATGAACAGGTATTCCGAAATCCATTAAAACTACAATCGTCCAGCGAATTCAGCTTCGTAAAGTTCGCAACCGACGCCGGGTTCCCTCGCCGTATCGGCTTACCTTGAACGCCCCGTCTGGGTATGACGGGCGAAGACCCGCCCAGCGCAAACAAAAAAGGCGAACGACCATGTCGCGACAAAAGCTCGTTTCTTCTCGCAACATCCAGAGCGTTCTGGCTGTTGTCTTCATCGGCCTTGGCGGCTGGTGTCTCTTCTGGCCCGGCGTCGTCGAACAGTTGGGATTTAAACCGGAGTATCGGCATGGGTCGGCGACGACCGCGCTGCTTATCGGGTGCTTCGGCGCCCAGGCGGTTCTTGTTGGTGCCATTATCGCCTTATCGGAATTTCGCCCGCATACGTTTCTTGTCTTCGGACTTATCGGTTCTTTGCCGTTTTTCGCATTCAACTGGTACTTCTATTTCGTCGCGCAGATGTTCACTCATTGGATGCTGCTCGATTTCGTCGGCAATTTGATCATTCTCGCCTGCGGCGTCGGCGGATTTTACCTGAAGAGGCGAGAGATCCGGGACGGCCTGCAAACAGCATCCCGATAGGGGTCCGGAACAGGGAGCGACGCTGCGCGGCCTCAGCCGCTGGCCGTCGCCTTCTTTGTTGCGGTTTTCTTCTTTGCGGCGGTCTTTTTTGTCGTCTTTTTCTTGGCCGCTTTTTTGGTTGTTTTCTTCTTCGCGGTCTTCTTTTTCGTTGCTTTCTTCTTGGCCGCCTTCTTCTTACGCGGGGCTTTCTTTTCGCGCTCGGCGATCCATTCGAGCGCCTGTTCCAGCGTGACGTCTTCCGGCTCGATGCCGTTCGGAATGGTGGCGTTGGTTTTTTCGTGTTTGACGTAAGGCCCGTAACGCCCGTCGAGGACGTTGACGGGTTCGCCGGTCTCCGGGTGCGCGCCCAGCTCCTTCAGCGCTTTCGCCTGACGGCGCGTCCGCGGGTTCGCTTTCTTTTCGGCGATCAGCGTGACGGCGCGGTTGAGCCCGATCTCGAACACCTCGTCGATTGACGGCAGGTTCGCATAGGTCTTCCCGTGCTTGACGAAGGGGCCGTAACGGCCAAGGCCCGCTTCGATCAGTTCGCCGTCTTCCGGGTGCGGACCGACGGGACGCGGCAATGACAAAAGCATCAGCGCTTTTTCAAGATCGACCGTGCTGACGTCCCAGCCCTTTGGAATGCCGGAGCGTTTCGGTTTTTCCTTGGAGCCTTTTTCCTGCTCGCCGAGCTGAACGTAAGGTCCGAAGCGTCCGACCTTCAGCCAGACATCCAGATTGCTTTCCGGATCGACGCCGAGGATTTTGTCGGCGCTTTCCGCGCCGTCTTCGCCGTCGCCAAGGGCCGTGAGCTGTCGGGTGAAGTTGCACTCCGGATAGTTGGAGCAGCCGATAAAGGCGCCGTAGCGGCCGGTCTTTAACGAAAGCCGGCCGTCGGCGCAGGCCGGGCAGGCGCGCGGATCGGACCCGTCTTCCTTTTTCGGAAAGATGAGCGGCCCCAGGGATTCATTCAGGGCATCGAGCACTTCGGAAATGCGAAGTTCACCAATGTCTTCGACTGCGGCGTGAAACTCGGACCAGAAATTGCGCAGAAAGACTTTCCAGTCCGCTTCGCCGGCGGAGATTTCATCGAGGGTTTCTTCTAGGTCCGCGGTGAAGTCGTATTCGACATATTTCTTGAAATAATTTTCCAGAAACGCCGTGACGATGCGGCCCTTAGAATCCGGAATGAACCGGTTCTTGTCCATGTTGACGTAACCGCGGTCGCGCAGGACCGAAAGGATCGACGCATAGGTCGAGGGCCGGCCGATGCCGAGTTCTTCGAGGCGTTTGACGAGGCTCGCTTCGGAATAGCGCGGCGGCGGCTGGGTGAAGTGCTGGTCGGCCTTGACGTCCGACGCGGTCGCTTTTTCCCCGGCCTTGAGTTTCGGCAACACGCCTGCGCCGTCTTCGCTGTCGGCGTCGTCCTTGCCTTCTTCATAGAGCTTCAGGAAGCCATCGAAGAGAATGACGGAGCCGGTTGCGCGCAATCCGGTTTTCTTATCCGCGGACAAAAGGTCGATGGTCGTGTTTTCAAGGCGCGCCTGTTCCATCTGGCACGCCATGGCGCGCTTCCAGATCAGTTCATAAAGGCGATGTTCATCCTCGCCGAGGCCGCGGATCTTGCCGGGTGCGCGCCCGAACGAGGTCGGGCGAATACATTCGTGCGCTTCCTGCGCGTTCCGGGCTTTCGATTTGTAGACCCGCGGTTTTTCCGGCACGTAGCTATCGCCGAACTGGGCGCCGACGGTTTTGCGCGCGTCGTTTACCGCTTCCGGCGCCATGTCGACGCCGTCGGTCCGCATATAGGTGATGAGGCCAGTGGTCTCGCCGCCAATGTCGATCCCTTCATAAAGACGCTGCGCCGTGCGCATGGTGCGTTGGGCGTTGAAGCCGAGTTTGCGCGCCGCCTCCTGTTGCAGCGTTGAGGTTGTGAAGGGCGGCGGCGGATTGCGCTTCGTCGGTTTTGCTTCGACGGAGTCGACCGTAAAGGACGCGGCTTCGACCGCCTTCTTCGCCGCCGCAGCGGCCGCTTCGTCGGGCAGGGAAAACTTCTTGAGCTTTTCGCCTTCATGCAGCACGAGCCGCGCCTCGAACGGCGCCGAGCCGCCGGAGGTCGCCTGTGCCGCTACCGTCCAGTATTCTTCCGGAACGAAAAGCTCGATTTCGAGTTCGCGCTCGCAGATGAGGCGCAAGGCCACCGATTGCACGCGCCCGGCGGAGCGGGAACCGGGCAGTTTCCGCCACAGCACCGGCGACAGCGTAAAGCCGACGAGATAATCGAGCGCACGCCGGGCGAGATAGGCGTCAACGAGATCAGCGTCGATTTCGCGCGGGCTCGCCATGGCTTCCTGCACTGCGGCCTTGGTGATGGCGTTGAAGGCGACGCGGTCGATGCGCACGTCTTTCAACGCCTTCTTGTCGGAGAGCGCTTCGATCAGGTGCCAGGAAATCGCTTCGCCTTCGCGGTCGGGGTCGGTGGCGAGGACGAGCCGGTCGGCGCCTTTGACGGCGCTGGCGATTTCATTGACCCGTTTTCTTGAGCCGGCGTCCAGCTCCCAAACCATCTTGAAATCGTCATCCGGGTCGACCGAGCCGTTTTTTGACGGCAGGTCGCGGATATGCCCGTAGGACGCCAGCACTTTAAAGCCGGAACCCAGATATTTGTTGATGGTCTTCGCCTTGGAGGGGGACTCAACAACGACGACTTGCATGGAGGTCAGACCTTTGGACGGCGTGGGTTTGGGCGCGCGGTAATGCGTGAGCCGGGCCATCGGTGTCAAGATTACGGCGCATCGCCCCCGCAACCGTGAGACTGAACCCATGTGAAGGCTGCATATTTAAGTTGTGATGGCGCCGCGACAAGGCGAAAAGGCGGGTTAAAAAATAACACAATAGAATCAGTTCTCTAAGGAGCACACCGCAGGTTTTGAGGAAGATGCGGGCGGCGCGTGCGGCGGACTTAAGCGCCGGCGGCGAGCGAGAATCGGCCGCCGGAATGCTCTTCCGCCGCGCCCGTGAGCACCAGTTCGAGGAGGGCGTCCGCGAAAAGCCCCGGCGCGGGCTGCAATTCGCGCATGAGATCGTCCCGATGCTGAGGCGTATGGCTGAGGAGGCCGAGAATTTCGTCGCGCATGGCGGCGACCGCCTGCGGATCCGGTTCGCCGGCGGCCTCGTCCGGGGTCCAGTCGAAAAGATCGCGGCGGTCTTCGCGGGCGCCGCGCTGCTGTTCCGCGAGGACGTCCAGAATATCCTGCGCGGTCTCGACCAGCGTCGCGCCGTCGCGGATAAGGCGGTTGGCGCCCTGACAGCGCGGGTCGAGGGGCGAGCCCGGCACGGCGAAGACTTCCCGGCCCTGTTCCAGCGCAAACCGCGCGGTGATGAGCGTGCCGGACCGGGCCGCAGCCTCGACCACGACAACGCCGCGGGAGAGGCCGGAGATGAGCCGGTTGCGTTTCGGGAAATCCCGCGCCGTCGGCCGCTGGCCCATGGGACATTCGGAGATCACCGCGCCGTCGCGGGCGATATCCTCCGTCAACTGATCATGTTCCGGCGGGTAGATCACGTCGACGCCGCCGGCGACGACGGCGACCGTGCCCGTCGACAACGCAGCCGCGTGGGCGGCGCCGTCAATGCCGCGGGCAAGACCCGATACGACGACGATCCCCGCTTCGCCGAGTTCGGCGGCGAGACTGCGCGCCATTTTCCGCCCGACGCCGGAGGCGTTGCGCGCGCCGATGATGGCGATAGCGGGTTTTTCAAACAGCTCCGCATGGCCGCGTAGGAAAATCAGCGGCGGCGGATCGGCGATGGCTTTCAGGGGCGCCGGGTAGTCGTCCTCGCAAAAGGCGATGACCCGCGCGTCGCGGGCGAAGGCGGCGTCGAGCTCCGCTTCCGCCGCGTTGCGGTCTGCGGCGCGCAACGGTCGCGGCCGACCGGCCTTGGTTGAAAGGTCCGGCAGGGCGGCAAGGGCCTCGGCGGCGGAGCCGTATTTTGAAATCAACTGGTGAAAGGTGATCGGACCGATATTGGTTGTGCGGATGAGCTGCAGCCAGTCGAGGCGTTCGCCCTCATTAAGCGTTGGCATTGGCCGCGCCTGTTTTGTCGATCTCTTTTTTGCCGGCGCCGATTTTAGGCTCGGCCCCGGCGAGCAGCCTGACGATATTCGTCCGATGACGGATGAGAATGAGCGCCGTCATGAACAGCGCAGCGAACGCAAAGGCAACTTTGCCCATGGCGAAAAAGACGAAGGGCGATGCTGATGCGGCGACCAGGGCGGCAAGCGATGAGTAGCGCGAGACCCTGGCGACGACGAGCCATGCGGCGCCGGCGAAAACGCCAGCCGGCCAATGGAGCGCGAACAGCGTGCCCATGAACGTGGCGACGCCCTTGCCGCCCTTGAAGCCGAGCCAGACCGGAAAGCAGTGACCGAGAAACGCCGCTGCGCCCGCAAGCTCCGGCCGCCAGCCCGCGAGATACGCAATGGCGACGGCGATTGCGCCCTTGCCGCCGTCAAGGAGCAGCGTCGCCAGCGCCAGATCCCTGCGGCCCGTTCGCAACACATTCGTCGCGCCGATATTGCCCGAGCCGATGTCGCGAATGTCGCCGAGGCCAGCGGCTTTCGTCATGACGAGGCCGAAGGGGACGGAGCCAAGGAGGTAGCCGAGGAGGAGGGGAAGAACAAAGGTCATTGTTTACGGATATTTCTCGAACATTTCGTCGAATGTGTTAGCCGGGATCGCGTTTGTTCCTTTCAACTCGGAATCAAACCAAGCAAAACAGTATTTTCCGTCAATGATTGCTTCATAAGAGTACATTGCGCCATCTTGCGGCAGGTTATCGATGTCGTAGAAATCGGATGGCACGTTGCAGATGTCGAGCCTAAGAAACGTTGCTTTTATTCTTTGGAATTGAGCTTCGGCGATCTCAATTTCGCTGAATCCGGATGATAGCCCCAAAAACTTATTCGGTCCCTCTTGGCTCCAGGATTGTGAACCATCGAGAAGCGTGTACGTGAAAGTCCCATCGCGGCGAAAAATCGATCTGCTTCGCACTGACCCGAAACTTTCGATCTCGGTGAAACGAAATGCTTCATCGACATTTGCATGTAAGATATCGGTTACTAAGCCCTCTGAAAATACAGAATTGCCGCGCGTGATCAGCGCAATGCTTCGGGCAGAATCTAATGTTACCGCCGAATTGGCGGAGATGCTCTGTTGAGGCGCAGCGACGCAAGCTACTACGAGTAATAGTACTCCAAACACCAAAATATTGCGCATCACTCCCCCCGTGTCAGCAGCGCGTCGAGACAGGCCATGCGCGTCGGCGCGCCGTAGAAGACCTGCCGCAGGATCAGCGAGCGTTCCTTGTCGTCGGCGAGGGCCCCGTCGATTTCGACGCCGCGGTTCATGGGTCCCGGATGCATGATCCGCGCGCCGGACTTTGCGCGCTTTATGGTTTCGTGGGTCAGGCCGAATTCATCGAAAAAACCGCGCGCCGCGTCGTCCGCATTATCGCCCATGCGTTCGAACTGCATGCGCAGCCCCATGGCGATATCGGCGCCGTCGAGACCGTCCTTCAGATTGTCGATCCGGGGAATATCCGTAAACTGATCGCCTTCCGGCATGAGGGACGCCGGTCCGACGAACCGCACCTCAGCGCCGAGGCGTTTAAACAACCGCGCGTCGGACCCGGCGACCCGGGAATGTTTGACGTCGCCGCAGATGGCGATGACGAGCCCTTCGAGGGACCCGAATTCGGAACGGATCGTCGCGGCGTCGAGGAGCGCCTGGGTCGGGTGCTCCGTCTTGCCGGCGCCGCCATTGACGACCATGCAGGGCAGGACCTCGTCGAGCTTGTAATGCAGGGCCTCTTCCTTCGCGCGCACGACCATGACGTCCGCGGCCATGGCCGCCATGGTCTGGGCCGTGTCGACCTGGCTTTCGCCCTTATGCACCGACGACGCCGCCACCGGCACGTTGATTACGTCGGCGCCCAGCTTTTTGCCGGCAAGCTCGAACGACAGATTGGTGCGGGTCGAGTCCTCGAAAAAGAGATTGATCTGGGTCTTGCCCGCAAGGCGTTTCGGGGCCGGGTCGGATCGGTTGAGATAGCCGGCGTAATGTTCGGCAAGGTCGAGAATATAGGCGATATCGGCGCCGGAGAGATCGTCAATGGAGATCAGCCGCCTTGCGGCGAGAACATCCGGGGGCGCTGTCGGTCTCACGCTCATCGGCGGCGAGCTATAGGACTGCTTTGGGTTGTGCGCAACAAGGGGGAGGGATGACGCCGGCTTCAAGCCTTCTTCGTTGTTTTCATCAGCCACCAGACCCCGGCGGCGATGATGATGATATCGACCAGGAATATGATCGGCAGGGCGAGCGGGCCGCCGTCCTGCGCATAGCTTGCGCCGCCGAGGCCGAGCCCGGCCGTGCACGCGGCGACGGTGGCCATTACGGCGTTGCGCGAGCGGTTTTTCGACCCGTCCCGGACGTCGGCGCGCACGTAAAAACTGAGGCCGATATAGAGGAAGCCAAAAACCGTGAGCGCCAGCGCGCGCCCGTCGCCGCCGCCGATCAGCGCGACCGCCAGATGGAAAATGCCGGTCGCGAGCAGCAGGCCGATGATCAGATGGCGCAGGGTTTTGGCTTTCATGACGTCCCGTCCCGCAGGCGATCGATTGCCCCTTGCAATATAAACGCGGCGGCCGATTCGTCGATCTTCTCCGCACGCCGTTTGCGCTTGGTGTCGATGGCGATGAGGTCCCGCTCCATGGCCGCGGTCGACAGGCGCTCGTCCCAGAAGGCGACGGGCAGGTCGAGAATTTTCGGCAGGTTGCGCACGAACGCGCGGGCGCGCTGGGCGCTCGGTCCCTCCGTGCCGTCCATATTGAGGGGTAGACCCATGACCAGGCCGACGACGCCGCGTTCCTTCGCCAGAGCGGCGAGACGCTCCGCATCGGGGGTGAATTTCGTGCGGCGGATGGTTTCCACCGGCGTCGCCACCCGGCGACCCGGATCGCAGACCGCAACGCCGATGGTCTTCTCCCCGAGGTCGAGCCCGAAAAGGGCGCCGGCCTCGCCAAAGGCGGCCGCTTCCGCGATGAAGGACTTGCTCATGAGCGACAGCATAGCACGGATCGTCAAGCGCCTGTTTTTCTTGATCGACCGGTATCGTATGGTCGCGATGTGATGCGCATCGCCGCTGTGATTTTGATCCTTGCCGTCGGGGCCGTCCTGGCGGCTTTCGCCGTAGACGGCGCGGGCGAGCGTCGCGCGGCGGCGCAGGTTTCGATTACGCAATTGCCCGACGGCGCCGTCCATGTCGCCTACGATCTGAAACGGCCCCTTCGCGCGCTCGCCTTTCGCACGATCGAAGGCGGATATCGCGAGCGGCGATGGACGGCGGACGGCGATGATTTCGTGATCCGGCGCGGCGACGACCTTGACATGATTGAACGGCGCGACGGCGCGCCCTTCGACGCTGTGTCGCTGACGGCGCGTACCAATATCGTCCGGATAGAGAAGAATTATCAGCCGCTCGCCGCCTATGGCGCGGGCGGCGCGCTGCTTTTTACCGGGCACTTCTGGCCCGTCCTTGATGAAGACCGGCGCATGGATGCGGATTTTAGTTTTACGCCCGCGGCCGGCGCCAAGGTCGCAGCGTTTGGCGAGCGTGTTGATGCGCTTCGGAACTGGCGCAGTCCCATGGCGCATCCGGCGTTTGTCTATATGGGACCGCTTGACCCGGTTGAATCCCGCGATGTGCTGGCGTTGGTCGATCCAACCGCGCCGGCGTGGATCCGGCGGGAATTTGAAGCGCTGACGCCCGACGCCTTCGCGCTGCTGGCGCAGCGTTTCGGCTTTCACCTCGATGCGAAGCCAAACCTTTTCCTGGCCGCGCCGTTGGGGTCCAATCCGGGACGGCTTTCCTATTCCGGCGACGCGCTGCCCGGTCAGTTTCAGATCACGCTGGAGGGCGGCGGCTGGAACGAACCGTCGGCGCGGGCGGTCTCGATTTTCCGGCGCGCGACCATCCATGAGGCGGTGCATCTGTGGCAGTCGGCGGCGCGGCCGTCGAAGCAGGAAGAAGCGCCGTGGATCCACGAAGGCGCCGCCGACGCTATTGCGGCCGAAGCCATGGTCGCGCTCGGCTTCTGGGACGGCGACGACTATGAACGCCATGTGATGGAAACGCGCGCCGAATGCGCGGTGCGGCTGCGGCGCGGGCCATTGCGCAGCGCGGCGGCGCGAAGGGACTATCGCGCGCTTTACGCCTGCGGCCACGTCGTCGCGCTGGCCGTTTCCCGCGCGGACGGCGCTTCGGCGTCGGATTTCTGGCGCGCCTTTATTGCGCAATCCCGGGAGCGCGATTCCGGCTATTCGGAAAAGCACTTTTTCGCGCTGGTCGGCGAGCGCACTGGCGATCCTGCGTTTGTGCGGAAATTGCGCGCCTTCGTGCGCACGCCGCTCGCTGACCCGGAAAGGGAAATCGACCGCCTGTTCGCCGCCGCCCGTGGATCGTAACCCTTGCGCCTTCGGGCGCCCATTGTTAGGCCGTCGGCGAGGTCAGGAAACACAAGATGAGCATCGATAAAGACACCGTGCGCAAGGTGGCGCATCTCGCCCGCATCGCCGAGCCGGAACAGCGTCTTGAACCGCTGGCGGCGGAACTCTCCGGCATTCTCGACTGGATCGAGCAGTTAAACGAGGTCGATATCGACGGGGTGGAGGCCATGGCGTCCACCGTCGATGTGACATTACCCATGCGGGATGATGCTTTGCAGGACGGCCCCACCGGCGGCGGCCAGCCGGAAAACGTGACGGCTAATGCGCCGAAGTCGGAAGACAATTTCTTCGTCGTGCCGAAGGTGGTGGAGTAGGGAATGGCGAAACGATTGCGCCAGGCGCCTTACCTCCCCCTTGAGGGGAGGTCGAAATTCGTGAAACGAATTTCGGGAGGGGGCGCTGCCCGAACGATGGGCCGAAGTTCTCTTGTTTATCGTTTTACCCCCACCCGAAACGGCTTCGCCGTTTCGACCTCCCCTCAAGGGGGAGGTGGAGTCTTTTCATGACCGACCTGACCGATCTTTCCCTCGCCCAGCTTCGCGATGCGCTGAAAGCAAAAGACGCATCCTCGCTGGATGCGACGGAGGCGTATCTCTCCCGCATTGAAAAGGCGGGCGACCTCAATGCGTTCATTACCGTCGCCGCCGATAAGGCGCGGGCGATGGCCAAGGCGTCGGACGAAAAGCTCGCCAAAGGCAAGGGCGGCCCACTCGAAGGGGTTCCGCTTGGCGTCAAGGATCTCTTCTGCACCGAGGACGTGCTGACGACGGCGGGCTCGCACATTCTCGATGGGTTCGAGCCGAAATACGAATCGACGGTGACGCGTAATCTGTGGCGCGACGGCGGGGTGTGTCTCGGCAAGCTCAACCTCGACGAGTTCGCCATGGGCTCGTCCAACGAGACGAGCTTTTACGGGCCCGTCGTCAATCCGTGGCGGGCGACGGGAAGCGACGCCAAGTTGACCCCGGGCGGATCGTCCGGCGGTTCGTCCGCGTCCGTTGCGGCGCGGCTCTGCGCCGGCGCGACGGCGACGGATACGGGCGGCTCGATCCGCCAGCCCGCGGCGTTCACCGCAACGGTCGGCGTCAAACCCACCTATGGGCGCGTGTCGCGTTGGGGCGTTGTCGCCTTCGCCTCCTCCCTCGACCAGGCGGGGCCGGTGGCGCGCGACGTTCGCGACGCCGCGATCATGTTGAAGTCCATGGCCGGGCACGACCCGAAAGACTCAACATCCGTCAATGTCGCCGTTCCGGATTACGAAGCCGCCCTCGGGGCCTCGCTGAAGGGCCTTAAGATCGGCGTACCGAAAGAATACCGCGTCGATGGAATGCCCGCGGAAATCGAAACGCTTTGGCGGTCCGGCGTTGACTGGATGAAGGACGCCGGCTGCGAGATCGTCGACATCTCGCTGCCGATGACGAAATACGCGCTGCCCGTCTATTACATCGTCGCGCCGGCGGAAGCCTCGTCGAACCTCGCCCGCTATGACGGGGTCAAATACGGCCACCGCGCCGAGGAGTATGACGACATCCTGTCCATGTACGAAAATACGCGGGCCGAAGGCTTCGGCGACGAGGTCAAGCGTCGCATTCTGATCGGGACCTATGTCCTGTCGGCGGGATATTATGACGCCTATTACCTGCGGGCGCAGAAAGTCCGCAAACGGATTTTTGACGAGTTCGTCAGCGCCTTCGAAAAGGTCGACCTGATCCTGACGCCCTCGGCGCCGTCGGCCGCCTTCGAACTCGGCGCCAAGACGGCGGACCCCGTGCAGATGTATCTGAACGACGTCTTTACGGTGACGGCGAACCTCGCCGGCCTGCCGGGGGCGTCGGTCCCCGCCGGCCTCGACAAGGACGGCCTGCCGCTGGGGCTGCAACTCCTCGCCAAACCGTTCGCCGAAGAGACCCTGTTCAAGGGGATGTACGCGCTGGAACAGGCGGCGGGTTTTGACGCCACGCCGGACGAGTGGTGGGCTTAAGTTCCCCTCCCTTGGAAAGGGAGGGGTTAGGGGAGGGATCAAAAGCGCCGTCGCATGAACCTGAATGTAATGACGATTGATCCCCTCCTTTCGCCGGGGCTTTTGCGTTGCAAAAGCGCGGCTCAAGCCTCCCCTTTTCAAGGGGAGGAAAGCGACCGGCGCACGTGACCCGCGCCTTTCACGACATCACCTATGCGGCGCCCTTGTCGCCGCCCTTGGAAACGCAGGCGACGATTGCGCCGGACCCCGGCGACTGGCGCCTTTTCGTTTTTCATGGCACGCCGGCCAACCGCTATCTTTACACGCGGTTTTTGCGCACGGCGCCGCGCGGGATTGAGGTTGTCCTCCCGGCGCGTCTGGGCTTCGGCAAGGGGCACGAGGCGGCGGTCCCCAGTTTCGACGACCAGCTTGCGGCGCTGAAGCCGTTCCTGCCGGGCGGCGATTTCGGCGACAAGAAAATCATTACGCTCGGCGTTTCCTATGGCGGCGAACTGGCGCTGAAGGCGGCGCTTGATTTTCCCGAGGCGGTGGCCGGCGCCGTGGCGGTGTCGGCGCTCATCGACGAGCCCCATGACTACGCGCTGCAACTAGAAAAACTCGGCGGCGATGCGCGCTTCGAAGACTACGTGCCGAACCGGTGGAAGAAGGTGCGCGCGGAGATCGCCGGCCGGCGGGCGCAGATCGGGCCGCTGCTGGCGCGGCTCAAATCCTATGAAGGCCCTATCGAAGTCATCCATGGCGATTTCGACGGCATCGTGCCGAAGGCCAATTCGGAAAAACTCTATGACGCGCTGAGCGAAGCGTCCCGCGGCGTGCTCGATATCGTGCCGGGCGGCACCCATTATCTGGAGCTGCAATATCCGCGGCGCGTTTATGACGCCGTGCAAAGAGTGATGACACGGGCGCTCGCTTCCGAAGGCGCGCTCGCGTAATGTCGCGACCATGAGCGAAACGCAAATTCCCGACCCGACCGATCCCTATCTCCGCACGGACCAGACCTTTCCGAAACTGACCGACGCGCAGATCGACCGCATGAAACCCTTCGGGCGCGTCGAGGCGCTGCCCAAGGGCGCATCGACCTTCGAGCATGGCGATCGCCGGGTCGATTTCTTTCTCGTCCTCAAGGGCGGGGTCGAGATCTATGAAGGCGCCGGCGACAGGCCGGAACACAGTCTCGTCGTCCATGGGCCCAGTCAATTCACCGGCGAGGTCGATCTCTTCAACGACCGGAAAATTCTCGTCAGCGGCCGCATGAGCGAGGACGGCGAAGTGCTGCGCCTCGACCGGGCCTCCTTTCAACGCATGATGACGAGCCTGCCGGACGTCGCCGAGATTATCATGCGCGCCTTCATCCTGCGCCGGGTCGGCCTGATGAAACACGAACAGGGTGCGGCGGTGTTGATTGGCCGGCGCGGGTCGAGCGAGATGCTGGAGGCCGAACGCTTCATGCGCCGCAACGGCTATCCTGTCCGCATGATGACCCTCTGCGATGACGCTGAAGCGCGGGAGATCGCCGCGCGCCTCGACTTGCAAGAGGAACAGTTGCCGGTGGTGATCGGCCGCAACGATGAGTTTGTCTCACGGCCGGATCGGCTGTCGCTGGCGCGCTTTCTCGGCATCGCCGTTGAGTTCGACGAAGACGAAATCTACGACACGGTGGTTGTCGGCGCCGGGCCGGCGGGCCTCGCGGCGGCGGTCTACGCAGCGTCGGAGGGGCTCAAAACCCTGGTGCTGGAGGGGCTCGCGCCGGGCGGGCAGGCGGGGACGAGTTCCAAGATCGAGAACTATCTCGGCTTCCCGACCGGCGTTTCGGGCCAGGCGCTGGCGGGCCGGGCGCAGATCCAGGCGCAGAAATTCGGCGCGACCCTCGCCGTGCCCTTCGCCGCGAAGCGTCTCTGCTGCCAACAGCGACCCTATCGCATTTTCCTTGAGAGCGGCGATTATATCAGTACAAGGACGGTTGTCGTCGCCTCCGGCGCCCGCTATCGCGGCCTGGATGTGGACAGCCTCGAAAAATACGAAGGCCAGAACGTCCACTACGCCGCGACGGCGATCGAGGCGCGTCTCTGCGAGAAGCAAAACGTCATTGTCATCGGCGGCGGCAATTCCGCCGGACAGGCGGCTGTGTTTCTGTCGCAGCACGCCGAGCACGTGCATATGCTGGTGCGCAGCGACGGGCTCGCCGCATCCATGTCGGACTATCTTGTGGGGCGCATCGACGCCTCGCCGAAAATCACGCTGCACACCGAGACCGAGCTTTGCGAGATCGAAGGCGACATGATTCTGCGCCGCGCGGGCTGGCGCCATCGTAAGACCGGCGACGTCATCCGGGAGGATATCGGCAATATCTTCGTCATGATCGGGGCGGCCCCGAACACAGACTGGCTCGACGGCTGCCTGGCGCTCGACGAGAAAGGCTTTGTCCGGACCGGCACGGACGCGGAGGTCTGCAGCGATTGCGACCGCGCGCCCTACGCCTATGAGTCAACGCAGCGGGGCGTTTTTGCCGTAGGCGACGTGCGCAGCCGGTCGGTGAAGCGGGTGGCGTCGGCGGTGGGCGAAGGCTCCGTCACCGTCGCCGACATCCATCGCGTCATCGACGAGCTTTATTCCGGCGACGGAAACGCCTAAAGACGGCGGCGAATTTTTGAAAGCGAAGGATCCATGAGCGAACCCCGCAACCTGCTGCAAGGATCGACCGGCGACTGGGAAGTCGTGGTGGGGCTTGAAGTCCATGCGCAGGTCTCGTCGAAATCGAAACTCTTTTCCGGCGCCAGCGCCGAATACGGCGCGGGACCGAACGAGAATGTTTCGCTCGTCGATGCGGCGATGCCGGGCATGTTGCCGGTGATCAACAAATATTGCGTTGAACAGGCGATCCGGACCGGGCTTGGCCTCAACGCCAAGATCAACAATTGGTCGCGCTTTGACCGGAAGAATTATTTCTATCCGGACCTGCCGCAAGGCTACCAGATCTCGCAATATAAAGACCCGATCGTCGGCGAGGGCGAGATCGAGGTGGAACTCGACGGCGGCGAGACGATCAAGGTCGGCATTGAACGCCTGCACCTTGAACAGGATGCGGGCAAATCGATCCACGATCTCAGCCCCAATGAGTCCTATGTGGACCTCAACCGCTCCGGCGTCGCTTTGATGGAAATTGTCTCGAAACCCGACATGCGATCGGCGGAGGAGGGCGCGGCCTATTTCTCCAAACTGCGCACCATCGTGCGCTATCTCGGAACCTGCGACGGCAATATGGAAGAAGGCTCCATGCGCGCCGATGTCAACGTCTCGGTGTGCCGCGCTGGCAATTACGACAAGTTTCGCGAGACCGGCGACTTCAGCCATCTCGGCACGCGCACGGAAACCAAGAACGTCAACTCGATCCGGTTTGCGAAGCAGGTGATCGACTACGAGGCGCGCCGTCAGATCGAAGTGCTCGAAAACGGCGGAACCATCGATCAGGAAACGCGCCTCTTTGATCCGAAGACGGGCGAGACGCGGACCATGCGCTCGAAAGAAGACGCCCACGACTATCGCTATTTTCCGGACCCGGATTTGTTGCCTCTTGAGTTTTCGCAAGAGTGGGTCGAGGAAATTCGCGCATCGCTTCCCGAATTGCCGGACGCGAAAAAACATCGCTTCATGGACGCGTATAAGCTCGGCGCCTATGACGCCGCCGTTCTCGCCATGGACAAGACCAAGGCTGACTATTTTGAGGCGGTGGCGGCGGGCCGCGACGGCAAACTCGCCGCCAACTGGGTGACCGGCGAACTGTTCGGCGCGCTCAACAAGGCGGACAAGGACATCGACGCGAGCCCCGTGAGCGCCGCGCAGCTTGGAAGCCTGATCGATCTCATCAAGGACGGCACGATCTCCGGCAAGATCGCCAAGGACGTCTTTGCCCTGATGTTTGACGGCGAAGAAACCGGCGACCCGGCCGAGATCGTCGAAAAACGCGGCCTCAAACAGGTCACCGATACGGGCGCCATCGAAAAAATCGTCGGCGACATCATCGCCGCCAATCCGAAGCAGGTCGAACAAGTGAAAGAAAAGCCCAAGACCATGGGCTGGTTCGTCGGTCAGGTGATGAAGGCGTCGCAAGGCAAGGCGAACCCGCAGGCGGTGAATGAAATCCTGAAGAAGAAGCTGGGTCTCTAGCCGGTTCGGTCTCCGGCTTTGCCGAAATCATCGTTGCGTGAAATCATGGAGGCGATTTTATGCTGCTGCGCCGCGTTGTTGAACATGTCAAAGCCCAGAACTGGTTTGCGGTTTTCCTCGATTTCGTGATCGTCGTCGCCGGCGTTTTCGTCGGCATTCAAGTTTCCAACATGAATGACGTCCGCGCCGACCAGAAGCGCCTTGAACGCATTGTCGCCGCCATGAAGGCGGACATGGCCGCCGCGCGCGGGGTCGAAACCAATTTCGTGAACGCTATCCGGACGGGCCTCGCCGAGTTCGAGGCGGCGTATGCGCGCGGTGAACGGCCGCCCCCTTATGTTTATCGCATTAAAGGATCGGACACGGCGCCGAACCTCATCTGGGGCACCCTCCAGGACGCGGGGCTTGGCGAACTCATCGATCCTCAACTGCTCTTTGAGCTCAGCCATTTTTATTCCGAACGCGACGGGATCGGCGTCAAAATCACGCGATACATGCAGTCGATTGAAAACGACGTCTTGCCCTATCTAGATGGCGACCCCGCGATGTTTTACGAAGACGGCGGCGCCGAACTGCGCGCGGAACATCAGGCGTCGATGGCGCGGTTGCGCGAATGGTCAAACTATCTCGCAGCGCTTGGTCCGTGGTCGGAATGTTTGGAGAAACGACTGGAAATGGCCTCCAAGCCGGGCGAGACGTGCCGCGGCAGCTATTTTACGGATTTTGGCGATGTCGCGCCCGCCTCCGGGGAGGCGCCGTGACCATGTTTCATCGCCGCGTCATCAAAAAAGAAGGAGAAGGGACGCTCGTCGCAGGAAACCGCGCCTATTCCCTTTACGCCCGCGCTGCTCCCGTGGCAGTAAGCGCCCGAGTTTTTAGGAGATATTCATGACCGGAAAATTCAACGACATCCTTGGCACGGTCGGCAATACGCCGGTGATCCGGATCAATCGCCTCGCGCCGGAGGGCGTCAATCTGTTCGTCAAGTTCGAGGCCTTCAACCCGCTGGGCAGCGTCAAGGACCGGCTCGCCCTCGGCGTCATCGAGGCGGCGGAAAAGTCGGGCGACCTGAAACCGGGGCAAACCGTCATCGAAGCGACCTCCGGCAATACCGGCATTGGTCTCGCCATGGTCTGCGCGGCCAAGGGCTATCCGCTTGTCGTGACCATGGCCGAAACATTCTCCGTAGAAAGACGAAAGCTGATGCGTTTTCTCGGCGCCAAGGTGATCCTGACGCCGAAGGAAGACAAGGGCACGGGCATGGTCGAAAAGGCGAAGGAGCTCGCCGAAAAACACGGCTGGTTCCTGACGCGGCAGTTCGAAAACGAAGCCAATCCCGACATGCACGAACGCACCACCGCACGCGAGATCATGAACGACTTCAAGGGCGAGAAACTCGATTACTGGGTGACCGGCTTCGGCACCGGCGGCACGCTGACTGGCGTCAGCCGCGTTCTCAAAAAGGAAAGCCCGGAAACGAAGATCATCGTCTGCGAACCGCCGGGGGCCGCGATGTTATCGAGCGGCGATGCGCAGGCGCGCAACGCCGACGGCAGTCCGGCGAAATCTCATCCGGCGTGGACGCCCCATCCCATTCAGGGGTGGAGCCCGGACTTTATTCCGCTCATTACGTCCGAAGCGGTCGACGCCGGCGTCATCGACAAGATCATCAAGACGCCCCACGAAGACGGCATCAAATGGTCTCGGGCGTTGGCGCAGCAGGAAGGGATCTTCACCGGCATTTCCGGCGGATCGACCTTCGCCGGCGCCATGGAAACGGCTCAGGGCGCGGAAAAGGGCGCGACGATCCTCTGCATGCTGCCGGATACGGGCGAGCGTTATCTGTCGACGCCGCTATTCGCCGATGTCGAAGCGGAGATGAGCGCAGCCGAACGCGACCTCGCCGCGTCGACGCCGGGCTATCAGCTCGGCTAATCGCACATTCGTGAAGCGAACGCGTGTCGACGCGCCGTCCGCGCCTTGATGGCGCGCGGCGGACCGCATATCATGGGCCGTGGGCTCGGGATATTTCGGGAGGCATACAATGCTTTTAAAAACATCAATGGCGCTGGGCGCGACGGCGTTGCTGGCGGCCTGCGCGACCGCGGGATCCGGCTATGTGATGAGCGATGAAGTCGCGGCGAAACTTGCTGAGTTTGAAAAAACGGGCGAGGTCAAAAACTGCCTTCAACTGAGGACGATCGATCAGATCAGGCCGCTCGACGAACGTAACTTTCTGATCGAGACGGGCGTCAATGACTATTATCTGGCGGAACTGTCATCGAGCTGCAGCGGCGCCGCCAGTAGTTTCAACCGGCTTCAATATACAACGTCGTTATCGAGCCTTTGCCGAAATGAGATTATCCGTGTTGTCGATAATACTAACGGTTTTACGGTCGGCTCCTGCGGCATGAGCGATTTTCAAAAGCTCGAAAAGATTGAAGAGCCCGCCGAGTAGCATCGCCGGCGCAAAACTTCGCATACAGACGAAGGTCATGCAGGGTTAACGGTTTCTTGTGATTTCGTAAACGAAGTCATAAGGCGCCGTTAACCCGATATTATTCTGCTTCCTTTCATCCTTGTCATGGTTAACCCGGAACGCATCGTGCGGGCGGGGGAGAAATAGACAGGGTGCATGTAAAGGGGCGCATGGAATGACCATGACTTTCTCAGCGGAAGCCATCGAAAACGCGGAGCCGATTTTAAGCGGCGAAGAAATGTATCGATTGGGGCTGGCCGCTTCGACGGGCGCGGAGACCGGGATCTTCGATCTCGTCACGGCGCATAAGTGGTTTAACCTGGCGGCGATGCAGGGCAATCTCGAAGCGCGGGCTTATCGCGCAGAACTTGCGCACGAAATGTCGCCGGAAGAAGTCGCCGAGGCGCAGCGCCTCGCGCGGGAATATCTCGCGACCCATCGTCCTCGGCCGCACGCTTAAATCCGCGGCCTTTATTCCGAAGCGTCAGCCTTTCCCGTCGCGCAGTTGTGCGTAAAGGCGCGGGTCTCTGCGCTTTCGCTGATCTCGACAGAAGGGACGCCGGACGTCCCCTCCAGCGCCGCGCCGCGGACCGAAAACGCCCCGCAAAGCGCGGCGGCGAAAGCGGCTCCGAAAACAAGCGGTTTTTTCATTGAAAATGCGGCCCCGACGCCGTTCTGGCTGAAAACCCACCCTAGACGGCGCGGATTAGCGGCCGTTCAACGTCGATGGCGCATTTTGCCCCGCCGCGTTAACCGGCCGGTTTCCCCGTTCCGCCTTATACGCGGTCTTGAAATGCCGCGCCGCATGGCATAGACGACCGGCTCTTTATTGACGCGGGGGCCTGCGAGCCCCGCGACCGACCGAGAAAGGCGTGAGGACCATGGCTGTCCCCAAGAGTAAGATCACCGCATCCAGACGCGGCATGCGCCGCAGCCACGACAAGCTGAAGCAGGCCGCCTATATCGAGGACAAGGACTCCGGCGAATTGCGCCGGCCGCACCATATTGACCTCAAGACTGGCAAATATCGCGGCCGGCAGGTGATCGAGCCCCAGGACGACTAGTCCGGCGGTTCAGGCCCTCGAAATTCAAAGCGTTTCAACGCCGCGCGGCCCCGTCGCGCGGCGTTCGCCATTGGCGCGGATTTGCAATTCCGGACCGGCGCCGTACCCTGAAATTGCGCCTGGGGCGGCGAGTAAGGGGTAGGGTCATGATCCGCAGTCTTACAACGATTTCCGCGTGCGCCGTTTTGCTTGGCGGTTGCGTTTATCCTTATGAATCGGCGTTTCAAACGTGCGACGGGGAGGCCGGCGCCTGCTATCGCTATTGCGAGGGCGAGCCCGACGAAGAGGCCGGACGCGCTTGCCGTCTTGGGTGCGAAGACGAGGCCAACATTTGTTTCAACCGGGCCTACGGCGCCACGCAATCCGCAAACGCGTCCTATGGCTATGGCGGGCCCTGGTATGGGTCTTACGGCTATTGGCGCCCGCGCTACGGCTATGTTTTTTCCTTCGACTATTATGATCGCCGGGGTCGCTACTACGATCCTTACTATTATGGCGGGCGTCGTCATCACGGACGGCGCGGCCATGGCGGCGGGCGCGATGGTCATCGCGGCGGACATCAAGGCCGCGGGGGCGGCGCCGAACCGGGCCCTGCGACGCCGCCGACAGGAGTTGCGCCGCCCGCGCCGCCCCCGCGCGCCGAACCGCCGCCGCGACCGCGGACCCCGCCGTCTGGCGCTTCGCCGCGGCCGGCGCCCCCGCAGGGCCAACCGCCGCGGCAAAGGCCGCCCAAGCGCCCCGTCGGGCGCCCGCTCGCCCGACCGCCGGAAGAATGAGACGCATCGGCTGCAAGGCCGGCGGGTAAAAACACGGCCTTGCCGCGAACCGGGCGCGACCTCTATAGAGGCCGCGCCTTTTCCCATTTGCACGTCCTTAAGGAGCCTTGAATGACCGCCATCGTCGATATCAGCGCCCGCGAAATTCTCGACAGCCGCGGCAATCCAACGGTGGAAGTGGAAGTCGCCCTCGACGACGGGTCCATGGGCCGCGCGGGCGTTCCGTCCGGCGCCTCCACCGGGGCCCATGAGGCCCATGAGTTGCGCGACGGCGGGTCGCGCTATGGCGGCAAGGGCGTTGAACAAGCGGTGGAAGCCGTCAACGGCGAAATCGACGACGCCCTTTGCGGGTTCGACGCCGAGGAACAGATCCATGTTGACGACGCGCTGATCGAACTCGACGGGACGGAGAACAAAAGCCGCCTCGGCGCCAATGCTATTCTTGGCGTGTCGCTCGCCGTTGCGAAGGCGGCGGCGGACGCAGCGGGCCTGCCGCTCTATCAATATGTGGGCGGCGTTTCCGCACGCACGCTGCCCGCGCCCATGATGAACATCGTCAATGGCGGCGCCCATGCGGATAACCCCATCGACATTCAGGAATTCATGGTGATGCCGCTGGGCTTTGAAACCTTTTCCGAAGCCCTGCGCGCCGGCGCGGAGATCTTTCACACGCTGAAGAAAGAACTGAAAGACGCCGGGCACAATACGAATGTGGGCGATGAAGGCGGTTTTGCGCCGAACCTGTCCTCGACTGACGAGGCCCTCGGCTTCATCATGAAAGCGATTGAAAAAGCGGGATACAATCCGGGCGAGGATGTGTTTCTTGCGCTCGATGCAGCGTCTACGGAGTTTTACAACAAAGGCAAATACGAGCTGGCGGGCGAGGGCAAGTCCTTGGGCGCCAACGAGATGACAGCGTATTACGCCGATCTTGTCTCACGCTACCCGATCATTTCCATCGAAGACGGCATGGACGAAGACGACTGGGACGGCTGGCGCGCCTTGACCGAGGCGATCGGATCGAAATGCCAGTTGGTCGGCGACGATCTCTTCGTCACGAATGAAAAACGCCTGCGCGAAGGCATCGCGAAAGGCTGCGCCAATTCCATTCTCGTCAAGGTCAATCAGATCGGCACGCTCACCGAAACGCTGGCGGCGGTGAACGCCGCCCATCGCGCCGGCTACACGGCGGTCATGTCGCACCGGTCCGGCGAAACCGAGGACGCGACCATCGCCGACCTCGCCGTCGCTACCAATTGCGGACAGATCAAAACCGGATCGCTGGCGCGCTCTGATCGCCTCGCCAAATACAACCAGCTTTTGCGCATTGAAGAGGACCTTGACGACGCCGGCGTTTACGCCGGCAAGTCCGGTTTCGCGTTTTTGAAATGACGCGCCCGCAAATCCGCGCCGCAAACGCCGCCGATCAGGACGCCGTCCGGGCGCTCGTCTTTGCTGTGCTGCATGAGTACGACATTGAACCGGCGCCGAAAGCCGCCGACCGCGACCTCTACGACATTGAAGGTTTCTATGGCGACGGCGCGTTCGCCGTCCTCGAAACCGCCGACGGCGACATCATCGGCACGGTTGGCTTGGCGCCGCTCAGCAACGCCGCTTGCGAATTGCGCAAGATGTATCTGGCGCCCAGATATCGCGGTCGCGGCTTTGGGGCGAAGCTCCTGAAACACGCTATCGAACGCGCCCGGGCGCTCGGCTTTGCGCGCATGGAGCTCAGCACCAAGCGCATCATGGAAGAGGCGATCGGTCTCTACATGAAATTCGGCTTTGCGCCCCTTGAAGACGGGCCCGTCGACAAACGCTGCGACCGGACGCTGGTGCTGGATCTGAAAGCGAGCCGTTAAGACTTCGTTTACCAATTTGGCGTGCTTTCGAATCGGTCGTTTCCTTATCCGGTTCCCATGTTCCGCGTTCGTTTTCTCATCGATATTGTCGCCCCGGCGCTGATCCTGTGCTGGGCCGCGATCTTCATTTACAGCGCCGCCGCCGGCCAGTCTGGTTTCGGCGCCCTGTCGGCGCTCAACCGGGAGGTTGAGGGAAGGGCCGCGGAAGTCGACGCGCTCCGCGCGCGCCGGATCGCGCTGGAGAAAAACGCCGACCAGCTCGCCTCCAAATCCCTCGACCCAGACCTCGCCGAAGAACGCATTCGGAAGATTCTGGGCTATACGCGGGACGGAGACGTCATCGTCACGGCGGGCGAGCTTGAAGAGGCGCTCGGGGAGCGCTGATTCCGAGATCATCGGTCCGACCCCTTGCTTGCCCTGTGGGCGGCAATTCCCTAAAGACACCGCAAAACGAAGGCGGACCGGGGCCCATGGCGGACGATCAGAAAAAATCCAACCTTTCAGCGACCGAGGACGAACTCCTTAAATATTACCGGGACATGCTGCTGATCCGCCGCTTCGAAGAGCGCGCCGGCCAGCTTTACGGCATGGGGCTCATCGGCGGGTTCTGTCACCTCTATATCGGGCAGGAAGCGGTGGTCGTCGGCATGGAAGCCGTCAAGAAAGAAGGCGATCAGGTCATCACCGGCTATCGCGATCATGGCCACATGCTCGCCTGCGACATGGACCCGAAAGGCGTCATGGCCGAACTCACCGGCCGGGAGGGCGGGTACTCCAAAGGCAAGGGCGGCTCCATGCATATGTTCTCCAAGGAAAAGGAGTTCTATGGCGGCCACGGCATCGTCGGCGCGCAGATCCCCCTCGGGGCGGGCCTCGCCTTCGCCAACAAATATCGCGGCAACGACTCCGTCAGTCTCACCTATTTCGGCGACGGCGCCTCGAACCAGGGGCAGGTCTTTGAGGCCATGAACATGGCCCAGCTCTGGAAGCTCCCCGTCGTCTTCATCATCGAAAACAACCAGTACGCCATGGGCACCAGCGTCAAACGCTCCCATTCGGAAACGCATCTTTATCGCCGCGGCGCCTCTTTCGGTATTCCCGGCATGGAGGTCGACGGCATGGACGTCCTCGCCGTGCGCGAGGCGGGACGCGAGGCCATTGACCATGCGCGGGCGGGCGAGGGTCCTTATGTCCTCGAAATGAAAACCTACCGCTATCGCGGCCACTCCATGTCGGACCCGGCGAAATACCGGACCCGCGAGGAAGTCGACGACGTGCGCGAACATAACGATCCGCTCAAACGCTGCGAACAGCGGATTTTCGACGCCGGTTTCGCCGACGAAGACGCCCTGAAAGCGATCGACAAGGAGATCAAGGCGATCGTCAAGGAAGCAGCGGAATTCGCGCAAGAGAGCCCGGAGCCGGCGCCGGAAGAGCTTTACACCGACGTGCTGGCGGAAGCGGTCTAAGCATCTTGTCATCCCGGGGCCGGCTTTGCCGGAACCCGGGATCCATGGCGCTTCTTGTCAACTGTTAACGAGCGTTGCGATATGGAGCCGTAGATTCCGGGTTCGTATCTTCGATACGCCCCGGAATGACACCATATCAGTTCGCAACCCCTCCCCAAATTAACCATAAGAACTGGCAGCGTTCTTGAATGACCCCCGCATGATGCGGGCGCCCGACAAACCCATTTCGAGAACCATGACGCGCAACGTCGCCATCATCGGCGCGGGCTCGATTGCGCCGGCCCATATCGGCGCGCTTGCGCGGCGGCGGGACGCGCGTGTCGCCGCCATTGTCGATCCATCGGTCGGAGCGGCCGAAGCGCTTGGCCGTCAGGTCGGCGGGGCCGCGACCTACGCGTCCGTCGAGGCGCTCCTGAAAGCGGGGAAGCCGGACGCGGCGCATGTGCTGACGCCGCCGCCCCTGCACGCGGAGACTGCGATCCCGCTGCTCGAAGCCGGCGTCGACGTTCTGGTTGAAAAGCCCATGGCGGCGAGCGCGGAGGAATGCCGCGCCATGGCGAACGCGGCGGAAGCATCCGGCGCGGCGCTGGCCGTGAACCATAACTTCACCCATCATCCGGCCTTTATCCGGGTCCGGAACATGATCCGGTCGGGCAAGGTCGGCCCCGTGCGCCGGGTCATGATGCGCTACGCCGCGCCCCTGCGGCAGATGACGGCGCGTCAGTTCGGCCACTGGATGTTCAATTCGCCGACCAACCTGCTGCTCGAACAGGCGGTGCACCCCTTGTCGCAGATCGACGCGCTGCTTGGCGGGATCAAGTCCGTCTCTTCAACGCCGGGCCCCGCGCGCCGGCCCGCCGACGGTATTGAACTCGTCACCGACTGGGCGCTCGGCGTTTCCTGCGCCGATGGCGCCGCGCAACTCGACGTTACGCTGGGCGCCTCATTCCCAAGCTGGACGCTGTCAGTCCTTTGCGACGACGGCGTCATCGACGCCGACATTTATGAGGGCCGTGTCGTTTGTCGGCGCGCCCACGGAACCATTGCGCCCGGCGACTTCGCTTTACGAAACTTCAAAGCCGGGTTCTCGGCAATTGGCGACGCGGTCGCTGGGTTTGCCGGCTTCGTCGGCGAACTGTCGCGCCTCGCGCCCCCGGCGGACGGGTTTTCGCGGTCGATCACGGCAAGCGTCGGCGCTTTTTACGACGCCCTTGAACGGGGCGACCACAAAAACGACGGGCAGGGCTTGCGTCTTGTCGAGGCGTGCGAAAAGGCGGCGCGATCTGTTTCTCTTGCGGCGCCCAAAATCCCGCGCACGCCGCCGGCGGACGCACGCTACGACGTCGCGGTGTTTGGCGGCACCGGCTTTATCGGCGCCCATCTCGTGCGGCGTCTGATCGACGACGGCAAGCGGGTGGCGGTGGCGGCGCGCAACCTCCGAAACCTGCCGACGCTTTTTCATCATGAGCGGGTCGGTCTCTTTCGCGGTTCGATCAGCGATGAAAAGATCGTCGCCGATGTCTGCGGACGCTCCGGCGCCGTTGTTAATCTCGCCCATGGCGGCGGCGGCCCGTCGCGCGCGGCCATTATCGAGAGCATGGTCCGCGGCGCCGAGACGGTCGCGCGGGGCGCCTCGGCGGCGGGCGCTGACCGGCTCCTCTATGTGAGTTCCTCCGCGGCGCTCTATCTCGGCGACGAAGACGAGATCATCACCCGGGAAACGCCGCCTGACCGCCAAGCGGAAGCGCGCGCAGACTACGCCTGCGCCAAGGTAAAGTCCGAAGCGGCCGTGCGCGCCGCGGCGACGGTGCCTTTTGCTATTCTGCGTCCGGCGATTGTCGTCGGCGCGGGCGGCTCGCCGTTTCATTCCGCCCTCGGAGCTTATGAAAACGAAACCCATTGCCAGGGATGGAACCAGGGGCGCAATCCGCTGCCCTTCGTGCTGGTTGAAGACGTCGCCTCCGCCATCGCCGCCGCGCTCATTGCTCCGGCTGGCGATATCGACGGAAGGGCGTTCAACCTCGTCGGCGACGTGCGCTGGAGCGCGCGGCGATACACGGAAGAACTGGCGCTGGCGACGGGACGGCCGCTTCGCTTTCACCCGACGTCGGTCAATCGCCTCGGCGCCGAGGAATGGCTCAAATGGGCCGTAAAAAAAGTCGCGGGACGCAAGGGCGTTCGCGCGCCGGCGGTGCGGGATCTTAAATCCCGCGGCATGGTCTCACAATTCGATATCGCTGCGGAGAAACGCATTCTCGGTTGGCGGCCGTGCGCTGATGAGCAGGAATTTCGAAAGCGGGCGATCTTTCCGCACGTTGAATCATACGAGGGGGGCGATCAATGAAGTGTTTTTGGGCCTTTTCATCCTTCGCGGTCGGCGGTCCGCAGCGGCGCTTCATCAGCATCGCGGAACAACTGGGCGCCGATTACCACCACGTCGTGACGGCGATGGATGACTGTTACGACGCCGAGATGCTGCTCAGCGATCGCATCTCCTACACGCGCTGCCCGCTTGCCGTTGAGAAAAACGGCGCGATCTCGCGCGGCAATGTTCGCCGCTTCGCCGACGCCCTTGAAGAAACGGAGCCGGACCTCCTGCTCACCTCCAACTGGGGCACGATCGAATGGCGCATCGCCAACCGCAAGGCGAAAATCCCGCATCTTCATTTTGAGGACGGGTTCGGTCCCGATGAATCCGAAGACGCGCGCAACAAAAGACGCAATCTCACGCGCCGCATTTTGTTTTCAAGACTGGCGACGGGGCACGGGCAGTTCTCCTTCGTCGCGCCGTCTGAGACCCTTGGCGAAATCTTCGAAGAAGAATGGCGCGTCCCCGCCGACCGCACGGCGATCATCCCGAACGGGGTCAACATCCGCCGCTTTGCCTCCATCGAACCGCCGGGCGACCGCACTGTGCCGGTCATCGGCTCCGTCGGCGCCCTGCGTCCGGAAAAGCGTTTCGACCGCTTGCTGCGCGTCTTCGCTGAGGTGCGAAAGAAGACCCGCGCGACGCTGCTGCTGGTTGGCGAGGGGCCGGCGGCGGACGACCTCCAGCAAGAAGCGCGCGATCTCGGCGTCGCTGAAGATGTCATCTTCGCCGGCGCGCAAAAGGACGTTGCGCCGTTCCTGCGGCGCATGGATGTTTTCGCAATGACGTCGGACACGGAACAGATGCCGGTCAGTCTCGTTGAGGCCATGGCCGCCGGCCTGCCGGTCGTCGCGTCCAATGTGGGCGACGTTCGCGCCATGCTGTCGGCGAAGAACCGGCAGTTCGCCTATTACGCCGAAGACGAAAAGAACATGGCGCGCGCCATCGACGCCATGCTCGGCGACCACGAACTACGCGCGTCGTTGGGCGCCGCGAACGCGGCGAAAGCGGCCCGGGAATATTCCCTTGAGACGATGACCGACCGGTATCGGGCGCTGTTTGAGTCCGTGGCGGCTTAGGAAAACGCGCGGCTGGTTCTTAAGAACGCGTCGAACATGATGACGCTCCATAATTCCTGACCGCAATCCCGGGCGCCGGCCTTATGGGCGCGGGTCATCTTTTCGATGACAGGAACATTGAGCAGGCCGCATTCGCGCCACGCCTTTGACGACTCGAGTCGAGCCATGAGCGGACTGTCCGGCCGGCGCAGCCATGCGGAAACCGGCATGTCGAAGCCGCGCTTGGCGCGGTTTACGTAGTCCGAGCCGAGACGGGGCGTCAGCGCGGCTTTCAGGACGCGTTTGCGTTCGCCGTTCTTTAACTTGAAGTCGCTCGGCAATGTCCCCGCCCACTCTACAAGCTGCGGATCGAGCAGGGGCGGGCGTACTTCCAGCCCATGGGCCATGGAGGCGCGGTCGACTTTGGTGAGCATTCGCCCCGGCAGCCAGGTCATGAGGTCCGCATATTGCGCCGCAGACAACGGATCGTCCGTATCCGCCGCGTTCATGGCGTCGTCGATGACCGACTGCGGACGATAGGCGCCGAGCTGATGCGTCATCTCCCGGCCCATCATCGCCCGGGCGCGGTCCGGCGCGTTGATCGCGACGGCGGCGGCGTAGGCGTCTGCGCGGGTTGCGGCGAGCGCCTGAAAGGTCGACTTCGCGCGCAAGAACCGCGGGGCCCAGTCGAGTTTCGGATAAAGGGCGCCGGCGGGGCCGAACAGGGCGCGGCGGAGCGCCAGCGGCGCGCGGGCGCGCACCGCCTCTTCGTTCAGAAAAAACGGATAACGGCGATAGCCGGCGAAGAGTTCATCGCCACCGTCGCCGGAAAGCGCCACCGTGACGTGACGGCGCGCCAGTTCGGAGACAATATAGCTCGGCAGGGCGGAACTGTCGGCGAAGGGTTCGCCGTAAGCGATGGCGACTTTGTCGATCAGATCCTCGGCGTCGACGCTGGCGACGAATTCGTGGTGATCGGCGCCGAATTTCTGCGCAATCTTGCGCGCGCCGGCACGTTCGTCATGCGTTGCCTCTTCAAACCCGACGGTGCAGGCGACAAGTTCGCCCCCGGTCTCGGCCATGGACGCGACGATGCCGGCGCTGTCGACGCCGCCGGAAAGGAATGCGCCCAGCGGCGCGTCGGAAATCATCTGCGCCCTGACCGCGTCGTCGAGCTTGCCGCGTAAGGTCTCGCCCGCCTCGTCAAAACCGATACTGCGATTTACGGCGAATTGGGGACGCCAGTATTGCGTCAGGTCGGCGCGGCGATTGCGACCCACGATCATTCGATGACCCGGCGGCAGTTTCTGAACGCCGTCGTAAATCGACTTCGGATCCGGCGTATAGCCATAGAAGAAATAATCGGCGACTGCTTCGATGTTGAGGTCCGGCGACAATAGGTTCGAGGCGCAGAGCGCGCCGATTTCCGAGGCGAAGATCAAAAACCCGTCATCGGTCTCCGCATAATAGAGCGGTTTCTCGCCAAGACGATCACGGGCGAGGAGCAGTGTTTTTGCAGCCGGGTCCCAGAACGCGAAGGCGAACATACCGCGGAGTTTGTCAATAAAGCCCGCGCCATGAGCGGCGAGGCCTTCGGCGAGAACCTCCGTATCGGAACGGGTTTTAAGCGATGCGCCGTGCCGTTCGAGTTCGTGGCCGAGATCGGCGTAGTTATAGATCTCGCCATTATAATTGAGCACGGCGCCGGCGCCCGCGATGAAGGGTTGCGCGCCGCCGGCCTTGTCGATGATGGCGAGGCGGCGATGGGCGAAGCCCAGTCCCTTGTCGTAGTAAAACCCTTCGCCGTCGGGCCCGCGATGGGCGATGGCGTCGGCCATGCGTTTGAGGGCTTCGCGGTCAACGTCGCGCTCGCCTTTAAGGTCAAAGATGCCGGCAATGCCGCACATTGACGGCTACCTCCCGGCGAGGCGGGCGCGCCACTCGGAAAACTTTTCGACGTCGGCGGCGAAGCGTCCGATGACGCGCAGGGCGTCGTCCGGATCGTCTGCGTAAGGAGCGGCGAAGGTGATGGCGCCGCCTTCGGGGTTTTCGCCGTTTAGCTTCAGCCTCGCTTGGGCGATCTTTAACGCGCGCCGGTCAAAGTAAATGTCGTCGCCAAGCCAGTAGATTGTCACCGATAGATAGTTCTGGCCTCGCGGGTCCGATAGCCTTTCGAGGCGGCGTTGTTCCGATGTTCCGAAAAGATAGAGAATGCCGTCATGGGTTCCGATGCGGTCCCAGTCCTTGCCGGCGACGCCCGCACGCCCGGCGATCTCCGCGCCGCGGCGATCATGGGTGAAGTAGCTGAGGGCGACATAGACCCGCACGCCGGCTGAATCATAGGTCGCTGCGACGCTGCGGTCAGCCTGCGGGATCCCGGCGCGCCAGTGCTGCAGCGGCGGCAGGATGCGCCAGCCGGGGGCGTTCAGCAGGGACAGCGTTGCGGGTGCGGACCGGTCGACGGCGCGGTCGACGACGGTGTTTGCGTAAACGGCCCCGACGGCGAGATAGCCCGCGGCGATCGCAAGGGGAACGATGCGCCAGCCGGACGCCGTTCCGTTTGGCGTCGCTCTTGTGCGGCGGTCGGCAAAGCGTCGTGCGATCAGCGCCAGGGCGATCAGGACGAAAAGATAAAGGACCCAGCCGACGATGTAGTGATCGGGTCCAATGTTCGCCTGCTCGCCCGTGAGCAGCGGGATCAGAATCAGGAAAAAGGCGCGGACGGCGTTGGCGATAATCGCGAAGAACGCCGCGAAGAAAATAAACGCAACGCGCTTCGACCAGTGTTCGAAAGAGACATAGGCGAACACCGCTGAGACCATGATGGCGGCGATGAGCACGTTGAGACCGGCGCAGGCCTCGGCGACGGCGAAGGCGCCGCCGCGGGTTTGAATGACGACGCCGTCGACAACGATCTCGAAGCCGAACAGGTTGAGCGCGCCGACGACCATTGTCGCCGTTGCAAATTGCAGCGCCGGCAGGAGGCTGTCGCCGGCGGGAACCATGAAATAAAGAAAACCGAGCGGCCAGGCCCAGGCGCGCAAGGCGCCCGCGCCGAAGACGGCGCCGACGGTGCCGATCAGCATGGTGACGAAGGCGACCTGTTCGACCAGCGCGATGCCGCCGGCGCGGCCGACTAACCAGAGCGCGGCGGCGGCGACGATGGCGAAGAGCCCGATCGTTGGGTCGCCGTCGCGCGCGGGCCCGCTTCTATGGGCGAGGATCATCCACAGCGCCGCCGGGGCTACGAAAATGCCGTGATGATAGGTGGACGAGCCGAGCCATGTGCGCGCCATGTCCGGGACCGTCGGCCATGTGAGCAAGGCGGCGAGCAGCGCGAGCGCGGCGTAGGCGACCGCGCCGCCGGCGCGGTCCGCGCCGATATGCGCGCCAGATTTTAAGGTTGCGCCGTCCATCCGCTGTTTCGCCCGTCCTCATGAATTGTGGGAAAGGCAATTTAGCGGAAGCGCGTTTTGGATTTGTTAAGGAAGCGGCTGCGTCCTAACGATTTTTTCGCCCCTCAATCAGCGCATCGACCACGGACGGATCGGCGAGGGTCGACGTGTCGCCAAGGGCGCCGAATTCGTTTTCGGCGATTTTCCGCAGGATTCGGCGCATGATCTTGCCGGACCGCGTCTTCGGCAGGGCCGGCGTGAAGTGCAGAATATCCGGCTTGGCGATAGGCCCGATTTCCGTACGGACCGTTTGGTTAAGGTCCTTAACCAGTTCGTCGCTTTCGGCGGCCCCTTCCATCAGCGTGACATAGGCGTAAATGCCCTGTCCCTTAACGTCGTGGGGATAGCCGACGACTGCGGCTTCGGCGACGGCGGCGTGGGCGACGAGGGCGCTTTCCACTTCCGCCGTGCCCATGCGGTGGCCGGAAACGTTCAGCACGTCATCGACGCGGCCGGTGATCCAGTAATAGCCGTCTTCATCGCGCCGGGCGCCGTCGCCGGTGAAATACATGCCGGGATACGTCTTGAAATAGGTGTCGATGAAACGCTGGTGATCGCCGAAGACCGTGCGCATCTGACCCGGCCAGGAATCGGTAATA
Organism: Hyphococcus sp.; assembly: GCA_028284345.1. Classification (GTDB taxonomy): domain Bacteria; phylum Pseudomonadota; class Alphaproteobacteria; order Caulobacterales; family Parvularculaceae; genus Hyphococcus. The sequence goes on from JANQRY010000006.1 coordinate 109,748, forward strand.
ACGAGATTGCCCGAGACCGCGCCGTCGAGGAATTTTCCGTCGGCGTCAACGAGGGCGGGAAAGACGCCGGGCAGGGGGAGCGTCGCCGATCCGGGTTTGAGATCTGTGGCGCCGGGGAGCGGCGAAATCAACACGCCGCCGGTTTCGGTCTGCCACCACGTATCGACAATGGGCAACGCGCCGCCGCCGACCACGCGATGATACCAGTTCCACGCTTCAGGATTGATCGGCTCGCCCACCGTGCCGAGGACGCGGAGCTTGGAAAGGTCCGCCGCCTCCACATACGCGTCGCCCTCGCGCATGAGCGCGCGCAGGGCCGTCGGCGCGGTGTAGAAGATATTGACGTCGTGCTTTTCACAGACTTTCCAGAAGCGCGACGCATCCGGGTAGGTGGGCACGCCCTCGAACATCAGCGTTGTCGCGCCATTGGCGAGCGGGCCGTAGACGATATAGGTGTGGCCGGTGACCCAGCCCACATCCGCCGTGCACCAGTAGATGTCACCGGGCTTGTAGTCGAAGACCATTTCGTGGGTGTAGGCGGCGTAGGTCATATAGCCGCCGGTCGTATGCAGAACGCCCTTCGGCTTGCCGGTGGAACCGGAGGTATACAGAATAAAGAGCGGGTCTTCCGCGCCCATGGGTTCCGGGATGCAATGGGGCGAAACGTCGTCGCGAGCTTCGCCATACCATTTGAGGTCGCGGCCGTGATTCATCGGGACGTCAGCGTCCGTGCGCTCAACGACGAGCACGAGACGGGTCTCGACCCCGTTCAGCTTGTCGAGGGCCTTGTCTACATTGTCTTTTAGCGGAACGGTCTTGCCGCCGCGCAAGCCTTCATCGGCGGTGATCACCGCGACGGCGCCGCAATCCTCGATGCGGCTTGCGAGCGCGTCCGGCGAAAACCCGCCGAAGACAACGGAGTGAACCGCGCCGATGCGCGCGCAGGCGAGCATGGCGAAGGCGGCCTCCGGGATCATCGGCATATAGATGACGACGCGGTCGCCCTTCTCGACGCCGCGCGCTTTCAGGAGATTCGCCATGCGGCTCGTCTCTTCCAGCGCTTCCCGATAGGTGATCTTTTTGTCGACGCCCGGGTCGTCGCTTTCCCAGATGATCGCCGTATCGTTCGCCCGGGCCGGCAGATGACGGTCGAGGCAATTGACGCAGGCGTTGAGGACGCCGTCCTCAAACCATCTGATATGAAGATCGTCTGCGTTGAAGGAAACGTCCTTGACCTTGGTGAAGGGGTCGATCCAGTCGATCCGCTTTGCGATATCGGCCCAGAAGGCTTCCGGGTCCTTTGCGGCCGCCTCGCGCAAGGCGGCGGCGCGGCCCACGTCTGTCAGGGTGTTTTTTCTGGCGACATCGCTGACGGGGATGACGGTTTCGGCGCTCATGTGTTTCTTCTCCCAAATGCGGGAGGGAACGTAGTCGAAAGGTTCGGGGCGCGCAAAGGATGCGCGGGTTAGACGCCGCCTAGTTCAGATGCGTGTCCGCGTCGGAGACGACAAAGCAACTGACGCCGGCGTTTTTCAACTCCGTGCAGGCGAGGGTCGCCTCAATCTCCGTCAGCTTGCGGAAGCGGGCCCGGTACAGCATGGAGCCGTCTGCGCGCATGGTCGGCAGGATCGCCCGGTCGCGGTCGGTGAAGCCGCTTTTCGCCGCGGCGGCTTCGAGTTCGGCCTGCGCCAGTTCCTTGGTGGAATAGGCGCCGATCTGCACGCCGAAGGCGAAGGGATTGACCGTTTCAAGATCGCCTTCGCCGATGAACCCTTCTTCGTTGGGCGCCGAGGCGATGCGGGCGCGCTCGAATTCATTGAAATCGTCGATATCGGCCGAGGCGATCAGGGCGCCCAGAATGTCGCCCTCGCCGGCGGGGGTTTCCGAAAACCCGGCGGCGGCGGTCATGATCTCGTTGCGCAAGGGTTCGTGCCCGGCGATCGTCGGCGCAGCGGTCCTCGCCGCAAGCGCGGCAACCAGCGTCGGTTTGAGGCGCGGGGCCGGCGTTTTGCGATGAAGCGCGGCGATCCGCGTCGGGTTTTTCGCGACCTCGGCGAAGGCGTTGTTGAGGATATCGCGCATATGGCGGTCGCGGCTCCAGGATTTGCGCCCGCCCAGGACCACGCCGACAAGGCGCACGCCGTCCTTTTCCGCCGATGTGACGAGGTTAAAGCCCGAGCGCCGCGTATAGCCGGTCTTGATGCCGTCGGCGCCGTCATAGTTTTTCACGAGCGAATTGTGGGTCGAATAGGTGCGTCCGCCATAGGTGAAGGATTTCGCCGCGAAGTAATGATAATGTTGCGGGAAATCCTGCATGACCCGGCGTCCGAGTTCGGCCATGTCGCGGGCGGTGGTGACCTGTCGCGAATTCGGCAGGCCCGACGCGTTTCGAAATGTCGTTGAGCGCATGCCCAGTTGGCGCGCCCGCGTGGTCATCGTCTTGGCGAATTGCCATTCGGAACCGGCGAGGGTTTCTGCAACAACGACGGCGACGTCATTGGCCGATTTGACCACCAGCGCCCGAATCGCCGTGTCGACGGAAATGGTCGATCCGGCTTTGACGCCGAGCTTTGAGGGCGGCTGGCCGGCGGCGCGTTTGGACACTTTCAGCTTTGACTCGAGCGTCAGCTCGCCGGCCTCAACGGCCTCGAACAGCATGTAGAGCGTCATCATCTTGGTCAGGGACGCCGGATAGCGCCGGGCCGTGGAGTAGCGGTCAAAAAGGATGTCGCCGGACTCGGCGTGCATCACATAGGCGGCGTATTTGGAGTTCGCCTGCGCCGGGGCGAGCGCCGCCGTTAACGCAAAAAGCGCAACAAAGACTACGCAACCGCTAAACCAACGCATCAAACGATCCTCGCCGATAGATCAAATTCAAGCAATATGCTGAGAGACGAGCCCCCGGAGAAATTTACCAGTCTCGACCGCCGCGACCGCCCCAGCCGCCGGAAACGGGGTCGACGCGCACGCGTCGCCGTCATTTCAAGCAAGGGATGTGCCGTTAAACCGAGACAAACGTCAGAGTTTTGATCCTCCGTTTGGGCGGTAAAATTATCGTTAACGAAGAGTTCACCAATTTTAAAATATGAACTTTTTGTGCAGCGCACAATTTTGCCTTGACATTGGGGCCGGGCGTAAATATGTTGCACTGCACAAAAGGCTGAGATCCGGAATATTTAAGACAGATCAAGGCCTTATATTGATTTATGCCCCAGGGAGAACAAAATGGCTGCGGCAAACAAAACTGAGACGGGCGGCAACGCCTTTGACGCCTTCGCGACGATCAACCCGGAGTCCTTCAAGGAAGGCTACGAGAAATTCGCCGAAGGCGTTTCCGCGATCGCCGATTTCAACAAAGGCGCGCTGCAAGCGGTGATGGATTCGGCGGGCGCCTATTCGAAAGGCGTTGAAAAGCTGACGGCGGAAAACACCGATTTCTTCAAGTCCTCCTACGAGCGTGCGGTTTCGGTCGGCAAATCGGTCGCCGGCGCCCAGAGCCCGCAGGAAGCGTTTGATATTCAATCGGAATTTGCGCGTGAGTCGGTTGAGAAAAATCTCGGCCAGGCCAACAAGGTCGCCGATCTGTGGGTCGATACGACCAAGAAATCCATGGCTCCGCTGACCGAGCGCTACAGCGAGCTGGTTGAGAAGATTCAGTCTTACCGCCCGTAAGACACCCAATACTTGTTGCGTAACTGGGAAAGCCCGGCCTTCTGGCCGGGCTTTTTCTTTTTGGGGTCTTTCCGGGATAGTCTGGCCGCCTGCGCCCGGTTTGCGCCTTTTCAACGAAATTGCGTTACATATCTAAGGCGCATTGTATGACGCGTCTCGACTTCATATGTGGCGGATCGGTGGAAAGACGACGAATGGCGGACGAGCACGACCAGGATCAGGATATTGAGCGGGGCCCCGGCGTTGGCGTGGTGGAGAAAACTGCGCCGCGCACCAAAAGGCCCTCGCTCTATAAGGTCGTCCTGTTGAACGACGATTATACGCCGCAGGAATTTGTCGTCTGGCTGTTGCAGGCGATCTTCAAAAAAGACGCCGAGGAGGCCGTGCGCATCATGCTGCATGTTCACAATAACGGCGTCGGCATTTGCGGGGTCTATACATACGAGGTTGCCGAGACCAAAGTAGCGCAGGTCATGGAACTGTCGCGGCGCAATCAGCATCCGCTGCAGTGCATGATGGAACGGGAGTAAGGATCAGTGGCGTCTTTCAGTCAAAGTCTCGACGAAGCCCTGCATCGCGCGATTTCGCTTGCGACCGAACGCGACCATGAGTTGGCGACGCTCGAACATCTTTTGCTGGCGCTGACCGACGATCGCGATGCGGCGGCGGTTATGCGCGCGTGCAATGTCGACATCGAACTGTTGCGCCGCCAGCTTTACGAATTCATCGAAAACGAACTGGCCAACCTGAAACTCGAAAATGACGAGCAGGCGAAACCGACCGCCAGCTTCCAGCGCGTCATTCAGCGTGCGGTCATTCACGTACAGTCTTCAGGACGCGAAGAGGTGACGGGCGCCAATGTGCTCGTTGCGTTGTTCGCCGAGCGTGAGAGCCACGCCGCCCACTTCCTGCAGGCGCAGGACATGACGCGCTTCGATGCGGTCAATTACATTTCTCATGGCCTTGCAAAACGACCGGGCGAGAACCAGCCGAAAACGCCGCGCGGCGCCAGCGAAGACGCCGGCGAGAGCGGCAAGCCGCAATCGGCGCTGGAATCCTATTGCGTCGATCTCAACGCCAAGGCGCGCTCAGGCAAGATCGATCCCCTGATCGGCCGCGAGGCGGAAGTCGAACGCTCGATCCAGGTGCTTTGCCGCCGGCGCAAGAACAACCCGCTGCTGGTGGGCGATCCGGGTGTCGGCAAGACCGCCATTGCGGAGGGGCTCGCGCTTCAGATTGTCGATGAAAAAGTGCCCGAGGTGCTCGCCAATTCGACGATCTACGCCCTCGATATGGGATCGCTGCTTGCCGGCACGCGCTATCGCGGCGACTTCGAGGAGCGCATCAAGGCGGTCCTCAAAGAACTTGAAGACCACGAAGACGCGGTCCTCTTCATTGACGAGATCCACACCGTGGTCGGCGCCGGCGCCACCTCCGGCGGCGCCATGGATGCGTCGAACCTCTTAAAGCCGGCGCTGCAGTCGGGCGCGCTCCGTTGCATGGGGTCGACGACCTATAAGGAGTTCCGTCAGCATTTCGAAAAAGACCGCGCGCTTGCGCGCCGGTTCCAGAAGATCGACGTGGTCGAGCCGTCGAAAGAAGACACCGTCAAAATTCTGCAAGGTTTGCAGCCCTATTTCGAAGAGCACCACAAGATTAAGTATACGAACGATGCGATCCGGTCCGCGGCGGAGCTGTCCGCCAAATACATGACCGACCGCAAGCTGCCCGACAAGGCGATTGACGTGATCGACGAGGCCGGCGCCCGCCAGATGCTGTTCTCGGAGGATGAGCGCAAGAAGACCATCGGCACCGACGAGATCGAGGAAGTGGTCGCCAAGATGGCGCGCATCCCGCCGCGGTCGGTGTCGAAGTCCGATACGGAGCGGCTGCAGAAACTGGGCGAGGATCTGCGCCGGGTCGTGTTCGGCCAGGACGAGGCCATCGACCAGCTTGCGGCGGCCATCAAACTGTCGCGCGCGGGGCTTCGCGAACCGGAAAAACCCATCGGCTCCTATCTCTTCGCCGGCCCCACCGGCGTCGGCAAGACGGAAGTCGCCAAGCAACTGGCCCTCGTCATGGGGCTGGAACTCGTTCGCTTCGACATGTCCGAATATATGGAGCGGCATACGGTCTCGCGCCTCATTGGCGCGCCCCCGGGCTATGTGGGGTTCGATCAGGGCGGTCTTCTCACCGACGCCATCGACCAGAACCCCCATTGCGTCCTGCTGCTCGACGAAATCGAAAAGGCCCATGGAGAGATCTTCAACATTCTCCTGCAGGTCATGGACAACGGCCAGCTTACCGACACCAATGGGCGCAAGGTCGACTTCCGCAATGTCATCATCATCATGACCACCAACGCCGGCGCTGCGGATGCGGCGAAGTTCCAGATCGGCTTTGCGGGCGGCAAGAAAACCGACGAAACCGACGCTGCGATCCGGCGCATGTTCACGCCGGAATTCCGCAACCGGCTGGATGCGACGATTCACTTCGCGGGCCTCTCGGCGCCGATCGTCAACCGCATTGTCGAGAAATTCGTTCTGCAACTCGAAGCGCAGCTTGCCGATCGCGGCGTGACCTTCGAACTGTCAGACGATGCGACCCGCTGGCTGGCGGAAAAAGGCTTCGACGATGAAATGGGCGCGCGGCCGCTCGCCCGGATCATTCAGGAGCATGTGAAAAAGCCGATTGCCGACGAAATCCTGTTCGGCAAGCTCAAAGACGGCGGCGTCGTCAGAGTGCTCGCCGACAAGGACGACAAGTCGAAGCTCGCCTTTGAATATATTCCGGACCCGGACGGCGCCAAACCAAAAGACGGCGGCGACGGAACCAACGTACCGGCGCTGGTTGAGTAGATTTTCGCTGAGACAATTTGAGCGCTCGGGGTTAGCGCCAGTTGTTGTTTATTCGATTCAGATAAACCTCCGCTCATCCCGGCCCCCGGATCCGGCCGTAGGCCGGTCCGAGGATAAACTTCGGCCGGGATCTAAGGCCGCGGCTTCGACGCTTGCCTCTTGAGATCCCGGCCTTCGCCGGGATGAGCGGGTGGAAAATTGATCCCGAGGTCCGCCGCCTGACGGGTGCGCATGAACGGCGCCTCAAAAAGCCGCCGCCGACGGGCGTCCGCGGCGGCGGCCTACGATCAGCGCCCTCTTGGGGGGAGATTTGGGCGCCTCACGAACAGAAAGCGTCAGGCGAGATCGGCCGCGCTCCAGAGTTTCGAGTACTGTTCGCAGTGGATCAAAATCGACTTGAAGCTTGCGAGATCAACGCCGTCAGGAATGGCGTAAACCTGCTCGCCCGCATTGCTGGTCAGCGGTGCGACAAGGACGGAGCCCGCCGTCGCATTGCGTCCGTTGGTTTTGTCGGCGGCGAGCGGCGACAGGAATATTTTCAGGTCCGGGGCGTTGCGGGTTCGAAAATCAGCCGACAGTTTCACGTAGGTCACGCCGTCTTCGGCGTAGATTTCCCATGTGCCCGAAGACTTGAAGGATTTCTTTGTCCAGTCGCCGGCGAACAGCGTTTCGCTCGGCGCGGCCTCGGCCATGGCGAGATGAAGGTTCTGACCGGCGACGGCGGGCGCGGCGGCGACGGCGAGACCGATCGACGCCAGCAGGGCGAGAATGGGGTTGGCGGTGTTCATGAATTTGCATCCTTTTCTTTTTGAACGACGCCGTTCTGATATGGCGAGTGGCCGATCACGCGCAAAACACGAAAGGGCGGTTTTGCATGAACTAATGGTGATCGGCGCCGGCATTATGACGACCCGAAAAAAAAGACCGTCGCAGGGGAAGGGGTCCGCGACGGTCTTTTCGGGGACGTTCCGCAAGCCGGGGGGCGCGATGCGGAACCTCTTACAACACGACGCTGAAGATAGCGCGCAGGACCGACCTCCGCAAAACACGAAACAGCGACGGCCGCTAACGAAGCCGTGAAAGCGCCCGTCGTTTAGAGGGCGGCGCGGATGGCCGCGGCGACGGGCTCCAGCGTTTCTGCCGCGGCGGGACCGCCGTCGCCATGCCGGCCGAGCGTTTCGCCTTCGTAGATCGGGATAATGTGAAAATGCAGATGAAAGACCGTCTGCCCGGCGGGCGCGCCGTTAAACTGGACGATGCGGACGCCGTCTGGCTTCAGCCCCGCCTTGACGCCGCCTGCGACTTTCCGAACGGCGCCGATCAACTCGGCGAGGGCGCTGTCGTCAATGTCGAAGAGGTTGGTCGCCTCGGCCTTTTTATGAATGACGAGGCAATGGCCCTTGCTTTGCGGAAAGACATCCATGAAGGCGAGGATGTCGTCGGTTTCGAACAGTTTGACGCAACCCATCTCGCCGCGCACGATCTTGGCGAAGATGTTGTCCGGATCATAGGGTTCGTTGAGGCTCATTGCGCTTGTCCGTCGGAGTCCATCAGGCCGGCCTGCGCCTGGGCGAGAAGGCGCATGGCCTCCTGTTCCTGATCGTCCGGCACGGCGATGCGCACGCCCCCCGGCAAGACCGGCAGCACGGAATTAATGTGACCGTCGAGCAATTCCGCTTCGACGCCATGGGCGTTGAGGAAGCCGACAATGATCTTTGCTTCCTGTTGCTGATGGGTGCGTTTGATGACTTTCATAAGGCGCGACTTTAGACGCTTTTCCGGAACGGCGTGAAGTCCTTCAGGGCCACGATTTCCATGCCGGTCTGTTCCCGTTCTGCATCGAGATAGCGGGCAATGGCGTCGCGAAAGCTGTCATTGGCGATCCAGTGAGCGGAATGGGTCGCGACCGGTTCATAACCCCTTGCGATCTTGTGCTGGCCTTGCGCGCCCGCTTCGACCCGGGCGAGCCCGCGCTCGATGGCGAAGTCGATGGCCTGATAGTAGCAGATTTCGAAATGCAGGAACGGATAGTCCGTGAGACAGCCCCAATAGCGCCCGAAGAGCGCGTCGCCGCCGATAAAATTGAGCGCGCCCGCCACCGGCTTGCCGCCGCTTTCGGCGACGATCAGCAACAGGGCGTCCTTCATGGTCTCGGCGATAATGCGAAAGAACGTGCGGGTGAGATAAGGCTGGCCCCATTTGCGCGCGCCGGTGTCCTGATAGAACAGCCAGAACGCGTCCCAGTGCGCCTCGGTGATCTCGTCGCCGATCAGCCGCCGAATGGCGAGACCGTCGGCGACAGCGCCGCGACGCTCGCGCCGGATGGCTTTGCGTTTTCGCGATGAGAGCGCGTCGAGAAAATCGTCAAACGACTCATAGCCGCGATTGAACCAGTGATATTGCTCGCCCATGCGGGAGAGATAATCCGCGGCGGCGAGCGCCCGCGCATCCTCTTCGCCGACAAAGTTCACATGGGCCGACGAGACGCCCATGCGCTGGGCGAGGCTGCGGATGGCGGCGGCGAGGCCGGCGCGGGCGGCGCTTGTCTGCGCCAATAGCCGCGGGCCCGGAACCGGCGTGAAGGGCGCCGCGCATAAGAGTTTCGGGTAGTAATTGCCGCCGGCGCGGGCGTAGGCGTCGGACCAGTGATGGTCGAACACATATTCGCCCTGGCTGTGGCCTTTTGCGTAAAGGGGCGCCGCGCCGACGACGGCGCCGTCGTCCTCAAGCAGCATGTGCATGGGCGCCCAGCCCGCTTCCGGCGTGACCGATTTTGATTTTTCAAGCGCCGACAGAAACGCGTGGGCGACAAACGGGTTAAACGGCGCGCCCGGCGGATGGGCGAGACTGTCCCACAAGGCGGCGTCGATCTCGTCGATGGCGCCAACGGTCTTCGCCAGGACTGCGCCGGAACCGTCCGCCATCAGCCGATCTCAAAAACGCCGTCGACCTCGACGGCGGCGTTCATGGGCAGGGAGGGCGCGCCAACGGCGGCCCGCGCATGACGCCCTGCATCGTGAAAGACGCCGACCATCAGGTCCGACGCGCCGTTTATGACTTTCGGCTGATCGACGAAGTCCGGGGTCGAATTGACGAAGCCGCCCAGTTTGACGACGCGCCGGACCCGATCGAGGTCGCCCCCGCAGGCTTCGCGAAGCTGCGCGATGAGATTGACGCCGCAGGCGTGGGCCGCCTCGACGCCGCGCTCAAGCGAGACGTCGGCTCCGAGCTTGCCCGTGATCAGGCCGTCCGGCGTGATCGAGACCTGCCCGGATATGAAAACCAGATTGCCCGTGACCACATAGGGGACGTAGTTCGCCACCGGCGCCGCCGGCGTCGGCAGGACGATGCCAAGCTCGGCGAGGCGCGTTTCGATGTTTGGCATGAGTTCCTTTGTTGCTGACTGCCGGCGTCAGCCTACCGCGCGGCGGGGCAAATTGGAACGGCGGTGCATGGACGCGAACGGCCGGATCGCTTAAGAGCGGGCGTTCGCCTTGCCGATAGAGACCGATGGCTCGCAGACTAAACACGACTGACGCATCCTTCGACCGCGATTTCGCAGCGTTTCTGGCGCTCGATCGCGACGACGGCGTTGACGTGGCGGGCTCCGTTGCGGCGATTGTCGCCACGGTGCGGGCGGACGGGTTCAGCTCCGTCAGGGACTACACAAAGACCTTCGACAATTTTGACGTCGACGAGGCGGGCGTGCGGGTCGGCGCCGATGAGGTCGACCGGATGCGGGCGGCCTGCGATCCGGACGATATCGCGGCGCTGGAATTCGCCGCCGAGCGTATCCGCGCCTATCACGAAAAACAGACGCCGCAGGATATGCGGTATAAGGACGAAACGGGCGTGACCCTTGGCTGGCGCTGGACCGCCGTTGACGCGGCGGGTCTTTATGCGCCGGGCGGACGCGCCGCCTATCCGTCAAGCGTCCTGATGAACGCCATCCCCGCCCAGGTCGCCGGCGTCAAACGCCTTGTCATGACGACGCCGACGCCGAACGGCGAGGTCAATCCGCTCGTCTTTGCGGCGGCGCGCATCGCCGGCGTTGACGAAATCTACCGCATCGGCGGCGCCCAGGCGATTGCGGCGCTCGCCTACGGCGCCGGGCCCATTGCCCCCGTCGACGTCATTGTCGGGCCGGGCAATGCGTATGTGGCAGAAGCCAAGCGTCAGGTGTTCGGGCGCGTCGGAATCGATTCTGTCGCTGGCCCGTCGGAAATTCTGGTTGTGGCTGACGGCGACAACGACCCGGCATGGATCGCCGCTGATCTATTGAGTCAGGCTGAACACGACCCCTCATCCCAAAGCGTTCTGATCACGGATGATGCGGCCTTTGCCGACGCGGTGTCCGCCGCAGTCGACGCGCAGATAAAGACGAGCCCGCGCGCCGACATCGCGGGCGCCGCCTGGCGAGACAATTCCGCGATCATTGTTGTGCGCGACCTTGATGAAGCAGCGCCGCTGGTCGACGCCGTCGCGCCGGAACACCTGGAACTGGCGGTCGCCGACCCCGATGGGCTGCTGGCAAAAATCCGCCACGCCGGCGCGGTTTTTCTCGGCCGTTATACACCGGAGGCGACAGGCGATTATGTAGCGGGGCCGGATCACGTCCTGCCGACGGCCCGGGCGGCGCGTTATGCGTCGGGCCTTTCGGTGCTCGACTTCATGAAACGCACGTCGATTATCGGCTGCGATGAAACGGCGCTCGCCGCCATCGGCCCCGCCGCCGCGCGTCTTGCCGACGCGGAGGGCCTGCCGAGCCACGCGCAGTCCATCCGTATACGGTTAAAACCCGTAGACAAGTGACGCCCGCGCGACTTTGTCGGCGTTGTCGCGTCCCAGCGGCGGATCGGTTTCATACCGGAATTCAAACGCCAGCGACGTCGAAAGCCCGTCCATAAGCTTTGTCGTCAAGGCGGTGACGGACTGGATGGTGGTCGTCGACGACGTCCAAGTCGAATTGACGTCCTGTTCGAAGATCAGCCCTTCGCGAATGAGCCAGTCGAGTTCCGACGCGCCATAGACGGCGAATTCCTGCTCAACTTCCCGGGTGTCGTCGATGGGCGAATAGCGAAAGCCGGGACCGCCTTCGAATTTCAGGGTGAAGGGCTCCGACTTATAGAAGAAGTGGCCGAGGCCGGCGCCGGCGAAGAGGCGATAGTCGAAACCGGAAAACTCGTCTTCTTCGTAAGCGAACCGTCCATAGGCGTAACTGCGCGGCGAAAAGTTGTAGTCGAGCTGATAGGCCGCGCCCCAGCGTTTCTGGGTGAGCGTGCGGTCGCCAATGGCGTCGTTGTTCGATTCCGCGATATCGAAGAACCCGCTCAGATTGTGGGTGATGTCGCCGGCGTCGCGGGTTGCGTCCAGCAACAGGCCGATGGCGAGATTGTCCGAGTTGCCCGAGGCGAAGGACGCGCCGGCCTGAAATTTTCCCTTCCACGGGCGCAGGGCGAAGAGGCCGCTTCCCTGGTCCTTGAGCTTTTCCGGTTTTGCCGATTCGGCGTCTGCCGGCGCTGCGGGGGGCAGCGCGGCGATTCGCTGTTCCGCATCGGCGTTGATGGCCTCAGCGTAATCGGGGAAAACCTGCGCCACGGCCTTCTTGACGGCTTCAATCTCGCCGGCGTCGCCGGTTTCATAGGCGGCGTTGAGAAGCGCCCGGGCGATATCGGGGATGGCGGCGGCTTCCTCGGCCGACGCCGCCGAGGCCAGGACGAAAGCGGCGCACGCGGCGCCGGATGCTACTGAACTCAACATGACGACCGATCCCTGACTGACAGACGTCGTTGCTTAGAATCTGATTCTGAACGCCGTGGAAAACGCATGGCGGGAAAATGACTGCGGTGAAAACAGGGCCGGCGTTTCCATTCGGCCAAAGCCGCAGTAGAAAGGCGGCCCCTTGGAGCGGATCGGGCGATGACCGACGAGAACGGCGAAGCGACCGGCGAGAACCAATTCCATATCGTCAAAATCGATCTGGATGAGCGCTCGCTCGCGCCCGCGACGGCCGATATCGAGCATGAGCGCAAGGTCGCGATCTACGACCTGATCCAGGAAAACTATTTCCACCCCATCGGCGCTGAGGCGGGACCGTTCGAGCTTTATCTTTCCAATGTGGAGCGCCGTCTTGTCTTTGACGTGCGCAAACAGGGCGGCGCGGCGCTGGGTCAGGTGCATCTGTCGATGACGCCGTTCCGGAAGATTATCAAAGACTATTTTCTGTTGTGCGAGAGCTATTACGACGCCATCCGCAACGCCGCGCCGGCGCAGATCGAAACCATCGATATGGCGCGCCGGGCCATGCACAATGAAGGATCGGAGATCCTGCGCGAACGCCTTCAGGACAAAATCGAGCTTGATATCAACACGGCGCGGCGGGTGTTCACGCTGATCTGCAGCTTTCACATGCGTTGACGGGGCCAATGACGCGACCAAACATCCTTTTCGTCTGTAATCAGAATTCGGTGCGCTCGCCCATGGCGGCCGCGCTGTTGCGTCTTCGCGATACGAACGGCGCGCAAATCGATTCCGCCGGGGTTTATGAAGGCGGGCCCGATCCGTTCGTCCAGATTGTCATGAAAGAACTCGGCGTCGAAACGAACGGTCACGAACCGAAAACGCTAAAGGGCGTCGATATCGAGACATTCGACAGCATTATCGCCCTGACGCCCGAGGCGGCGATTGCGATCCGGGAGCGCGCGCCCGACGCCAGTATCGAGTTCTGGGACGTGGAAAACCCGTCTGAGGAACGCGGCGGACGCGATGCGGTCGTGGACGCCTATCGCCGGGTGCGCGAGGACCTCAGCGACCGGCTGCGCGCGCGTTTCCCCGAATTCCATCAAAAGCCTTGATTTTAGGCGCGCGGCGACCCATTTTCCCGCCCGGTCAGATCCCGTATGGGCCCGTTCGGGCGAGGATCGCCTGAATTGAGGAGCGAATGGCGAAAGAAGAATTACTTGAGTTTGAGGGGACCGTGGAGGAGTTGCTGCCTAATGCGACCTTCCGCGTGAAGCTTGAGAATGATCACGAGATTATCGCCCACACGGCGGGCAAGATGCGCAAGAACCGCATTCGCGTCCTGGCGGGCGACAAGGTGCTCGTTGAAATGACCCCTTACGATCTGACCAAGGGGCGCATCACCTATCGGTTCAAGTAAGCCGCAGGCGGTGGCCAGCGCGCCGTTGATCCTCGCGAGCGCCAGCCCGCGCCGTCTTGCGCTCCTGAAGCAGATCGCCGTGACGCCGGCCGACATTATCGCCGCGGATATTGACGAGACGCCGCGTCCCGGCGAAACGCCGCGAGACTATGTCGCGCGCCTCGCCATTGAAAAAGCGAACGCCGTTGCAGCGACATCGCGAGCATCCTTCGTGCTCGCTGCCGATACGGCGGTCGCCTGCGGGCGGCGCATTTTGCCCAAGGCGGAAAACGAAGAAACCGCGCGGGACTGTCTTGCGCTTTTATCCGGGCGCGCCCACCGGGTCTTTACCGGCGTCGCCTTGGCAAAGCCCGACGGCGCCGCAGTCTCGCGCCTTGTCGAGACCCGCGTCAAAGTCCGCCGGCTCAGTCCGGCGGATGTCGATACGTATCTGCGGTCCGGCGAATGGAATGGCAAGGCCGGCGGCTACGGCATACAGGGGCTGTTCGCTAAGCATGTCGTCTCTATTGTCGGTTCCTATACGAACATTGTCGGCCTGCCGCTTTACGAAACGGCGAACATGCTCGCCGGCGCCGGTTATTGCGAATGAGCGATGAAACGCTGCTGATCGAACAGGGCGCGATTGAGACCCGTGCGGCGCGCATGCGAAACGGCGAGGTGGTGCGCTCCTGGTTCGGTCCGGCGTTCGGCGCCGAAAGCCGCGATTTAAGGCCCATTGAAGGACGCGCGTTCACGGGCCGCGTTTGCCGCGTCGATAGCGCGCTCGACGCCGTCTTTATCGATATCGGCGCGGACCGGGATGCATTTCTGCCCATCGGAAAAGCAAAGTCCGAACCGCTCGCAGAAGGCGCGATGATCGAGGTGCGCGTCATTGCCGCGCCGCGCCGGTCGAAGGGCGCTGTTGTGGATCTGGTCGGCGCGGCGGGCGCCGACGCGTCGACAGGGCGTCTCGATCCGGTCCCGGCGCCGCTGGAGGCGGCGGCGGCCATTGGCGGCGACGGCGTTGATATTGTGACTGACGGGCCCGCGATCAAACAACGGTTTGCTGAGAACGGCGTTGAAGCGCGCATGGCACAGGGCGAAGAAGCGCGCGGCTTGTTCGCCGCTTATGGCGTTGATCAGCTCCTCGACGCGGCGCTGCGCGCGCGCGTCTCGCTGCCTGGCGGCGGCGCGCTCCATTTTTCCGAAACCGAAGCGCTCGTCGCCATCGACGTGGACACGGGCGCCGCCGGCGCCGCGTCTGCGGACCGGCTGCGCGAAAAGGCGATTGCCGAAGCGGCGCGGGAAGCCATGGTGCAAATCGAACGGCGCAATCTCTCGGGCCGCATCGTGATCGACTTTCCGTCGATCCGCGCCCGCGACGTCCGCGCTCGCGCGGTCAGGCACATCGAAAAGGCGATATCGGGATTGTCGCGCGTCACGTCAAAATCAATCGCCGGATCGAATTTTACGGTCCTGGCCCGTGAGCGCCGCGGCGCGTCCTTGTGGGATGAAACGACCGAGCCTGTGCCTGGCGATCTGGTCCCCGGGCGGCGCTTCACGCTCTCCTGGCTCGCCCGCTGCGCGGTTCGGGAGGCCGAACGCCGACAGGGCGCGGCGCCGGGCGCCCGGCTTGGCGTTCGCGCCGGCAAGGCGCTAGAGGGGTATCTTCAGGAATTGGGCGATCCGAGGGACGCCTATTTTGCGCGCTGGGGCGCGCCGCTGGAGATCGCGCGCGACGATCAGCTTGGAGACCGGACTTTTGAAATCGTCGAACGATAATCGTGGAAAGAGCCGGGCCGCGCCCGCCGCCTGTCCGATCTGTAAGGCTGCCGCGTCCGCCGACTACGATCCCTTTTGCTCCAAGCGATGCGCCGACGTGGACCTGCACCGCTGGCTCACCGGCTCTTACGCCATCCCCGCCGCCGACGATGACAGCGACGGGGCCGGACGCGACGAACCGCATTGACGCGACGTCGAGGCGTTAGACTTTAACGCCAAGGTGTGACTATATCACGGCCATGCTGCGCAATTGGCTAAATTTTGCCCATGGGGACAGGCGCACGGCGATCTTCGCCGTTACGGCGCTTGTCTTCGTTCTTGCGCAGGGCTTTGCAGCGTTGCATGCGGCGGAATTCGGCGACGACCATGACCACAATGGGACGGCGTGCGTCGTCTCGGTCATTTCGAAAAGCGGCGAGAAGCTTATCAGCATGGCGGCAATCACTTTTGCCGCCGTCGCCGTTATATGTCGGGGGGCCGGCGCCGCCGTGCAAACCGAACCTGCGCGCGCGCGCGTGCGCGCGGCGCGTCCCCGCGGTCCTCCGAACCGATAATCTCGGCATCTTCACATTGTGCTGTTGATTGTCGCCGCGCCCCCGGGCGCGTGCACTCATTATTGGTAAGACTAGAGGGAAACATGTACCGCAATTTTTATCTGTCCGGCGCTGCGGCGCTGGCGCTCGTTCCCGTTTGCGCGAATGCGCAGGACGAGGAGCGTTTTGATGGCGATGATGAAATCATCGTAACCGCCTCTCCGCTTGAGAGATCAATTGAAGAAACCATTATCGGGACGTCGGTCCTGAAGGATGAAGATCTGCAACGCCGGATCGCCAACTCCATCGGCGAAACCCTGCGCCGCGAACCGGGAATCTCTTCGACATTCTTCGGGCAGGGCGCCAGCCGGCCGATTATCCGTGGGTTAGGGGGCGACCGTATTCGCGTTCTTGACGCCGGCATTGGCTCAATCGACGCATCCGCAACGAGCCCGGACCACGCCGTCGCCGTCGAGCCGGCGACAGCGGAGCGCATCGAGATTGTGCGCGGCACGTCAATGTTGCTTTACGGCTCATCGGCCGCGGGCGGCGTCGTCAACGTCTTTAACGGGCGCATCCCGGAAGAACGCCCGGAGGGCGGCGTTGACGGCGCGCTTCGCATCGGGAGATCGACGGTAGATAACGGCGTCGAGGCCTCCGGCGGGTTCGATGTAGAACTCGGTCAATTCGGCGACGGGGCGATCGTCTTCCACGGCGATGGGTTTTATCGCGACGCCGACGACTATGACATTCCGGGTTTTGCTGAATCGGCGCGCCTGCGCGCCCTTGAAGAAGCCGAAGAGGAAGAAGAAGACGAAGATCACGAAGAAGAGGAAGAAGTTTTCGGCACCGCTGAAAACAGCGCCTTTAAAACCAAGGGCGGCTCGGCCGGTCTCTCGTGGGTTTTCGATAACGGCTTCTTCGGCATCTCCGGCACGGCGATAGACACCGATTACGGCGTTCCCGGCGGTCACGGCCACGAGGAAGGCGAGGAAGAAGAGGAAGAAGAAGGCGAAGAGCACGAGGAAGAAGAAGGCGGCGTCACCATCAATTTGCGCCAGCGTCGTCTCGACCTCAACGGTGAAATTGAATCCGACTTTGCACTCTTCCAGAAAGCGAAAATCCGTATCGGCTATGCGGATTACGAGCACGCCGAAATCGAACCGTCCGGCGAGGTCGGCACGCTCTTCACCAATGAAGGCTGGGAAGGGCGCCTGGAGCTTATCGACAAACCGATGGACGCTTTTGGCGGTCAGATCAACGGCGCCGTCGGCTTCCAGTTCCGGTTGCGTGACTTTTCAGCCGTCGGTGAAGAAGCATTCGTGCCGCCGACGAATTCCGATCAGTACGGCGTCTTCGCCCTTAAGGAACTGACAAACGGGCCCTGGCGCTTTGAAATTGGCGGACGCTACGAGCATACGTCGCATACGGTTGAAGAAACCGGGTTCTCCCGCGACTTTGACGGCTTTTCCGTTTCCGGCGGCGTCGGCTTCAAAGCAACCGAGGAGCTCTTCTTTGGCGTAAACGGCTTCCGCACGGAGCGCGCGCCGTCAACCGAGGAGCTGTTCTCCAACGGGCCGCACCTCGCTACGGATCAGTTCGAGGTCGGCGACCCGACCCTCGACGAAGAAGTCGGTCGCGGCGTGGAAGCAACGGCGCGCTATTCAACCGACCGCTTTGCGCTTTCCATCAATGGTTTCTACACGTCTTATAAAGACTTCATTTATGAGATTGAGACCGGCGAGGAGGAGGACGGGCTTCCGGTGTTTCAATTCCTCGCTGCGGACGCAACTTTCCGCGGCTTTGAAGCGCAGGCGGAAGCGGAGCTGTTCCGTTTTGGAAGCTTCGATGTACACGGCGATGCGTCGCTGGATTATGTGCGCGCGACGGTGGATGTGACGGGCAATGAAAACCTGCCCCGTATTCCGCCGCTCTCCGGCCTTGTCGGTCTTGAGGCGCGATCAGAAGTCGTCGACTTGCGCCTTGAGCTGGAGTACGCCGCCGAGCAGGAAGACACGGCGGACTTCGAATTGCCGACGGATGGGTACGAGGTGCTCAACGCCTTCGTGACGTTGCGTCCGTTCCCAACAGCGCGCGGGCTTTCACTACAGGTGGCCGGCTACAACCTCACCGACGAGGAGGTTCGTTTGCATACCTCGTTCCTGAAGGACCTTGTTCCGCTGCCTGGGCGGAATTTCCGCGTATCATTGCGGGGGGAGTTCTAACCGCCTGTGTCATCCCGGACGCCCCGCAAGGGGTGTCCGGGATGCATGGCGCAACATGTCAAACATTCTGTAGACTGATAATTTAGTCTATGGATTGCGGGCTCCATGCTTCGCATGGCCCCGGAATGACGCCTTGCGTCGCGTCTGGGACAATGGTCCTAGTCTAAATCGATCCGTGGCAATGCTTGTATTTTTTGCCTGAGCCGCAGGGGCAGGGGGCGTTGCGCGGCACGCGGCCCCAGGTCTCGGGATTTGCGGGGTCGATTTCTCGCGATGTTGCGCGCGCGCGCAGCGTGCCCGGGCCGGCGGCGGCAGCCGCCCCGGCGCCAACCGCCGCCATCTCGTTTTCGCCTGTTTGCGGATTGGCGTGGGTCTCAACCGTTTTGACCGGGCGCTGTTCCGGGATCGGCTGTTCCGCGCCGCGCAGACGCACATGCATCAGCGTGCGCGTCACGTCCCGGCGCAGGCCGTCAAGCAGCCCTTCAAACAACGCAAACGCCTCGGTCTTGAACTCGTTGACGGGATCCCGCTGACCATAACCGCGCAGGCCCACGGCGGAGCGCAGATGGTCGAGCGTCTGCAAATGCTCGCGCCAGTTGGTGTCGAGGTTCATCAGGAGAATGCGCTTTTCGAGGCCGCGCACAAAGTTCTCCGGATCGTTGTCGCCCATCTCGCGCGCCTTGCCAATCATGTCGGCGGCGTGTTTCGCGTAATGGCTGTTCACGGCCTCGATCAGCCGCTCTGAAATTTCCGTATCGGCGACGCCTTCCTCAGCGGCCCATTCGTCGACGGGGAAGTCGCGTCCGAAGGCTTCGCTGACTTCCTTTTTTAGCCCCTCGACGTCCCATTGTTCGGCGTATGATTTCGCCGGAATATGGGTAGCGACAAGGTCGTCGACCAGTTGCGCGCGCATGTCGTCGATGATGTCGTCGACCTTGTCCGCGGACATGAATTCGATGCGCTGTTCGAAGATGGCTTTGCGCTGGTCGTTGATGACGTCGTCGAATTTCAGGACGTTCTTGCGCATGTCGTAATTGCGCTGTTCGACTTTTTTCTGCGCCGTTTCGACGGCCTTGGTAAACCAGGGATGTTCGATCGACTCGTCGGGCTGAATGCCGAAACGCTTCAGCATTTTCTCCATGCCGGCGCCGAAAATGCGCATCAGATCGTCTTCGAGCGAGAGGAAGAACTTGGTCCCGCCGGGATCGCCCTGACGGCCCGAGCGGCCGCGCAACTGGTTGTCGATCCGCCGGCTTTCATGCCGTTCCGTGGCGAGGACGAAGAGACCGCCGGCGTCAAGCGCCTTTTGTTTTTCGTCCGCGACCTTGGCTTCGATCTCGGCGCGCTTGCGTTTGATCGTGTCCTCGTCGTCGCCTTCGTCGAGATGGTCGAGCAGGTATTTATCGACTGAACCGCCAAGCTGAATGTCGGTGCCGCGGCCGGCCATGTTGGTGGCGATGGTGACGGCGCCCGGCGCCCCGGCGTCGGCGACGATCTCCGCTTCCTGTTCGTGATAGCGCGCATTGAGCACGCTGTGGGCGATGGGCGGCCTGTTTTTCGCAAGCGCCTCAAGATCGCCCGCGCGTTCCATCAGTTCGTTTTTGAGGTCGTCTTCCTTGTCCTTCAGCGCCTCGGCGCGCTTGTTGAGATCGGCGGCGACGGCTTTGAAGAACTTCTTGTCGGAGAGGAGTTCGGCGAGATGTTCCGACTTTTCGATCGACACCGTGCCGACCAGCACCGGCTGGCCGCGTTTAACGCAGTCGGCGATCTGCACGACGATGGCTTTGTATTTCTCTTCCGCCGTCATGTAGAGCTCGTCGTCCATGTCGTCCCGGGCGATCGGCATGTTGGTCGGGATTTCGAACGTGTTGAGCTTATAGATGTCGGCGAATTCGGCTTCTTCAGTGAGCGCCGTGCCGGTCATGCCGGCGAGTTTTTCATAAAGGCGGAAATAGTTCTGGAAGGTGATGGAGGCGAGCGTCTGGTTTTCCGGCTGGATGTCCGCCTTTTCTTTCGCCTCAACCGCCTGATGCAGCCCGTCTGACCAGCGCCGGCCTTCCATCATGCGACCGGTAAACTCGTCGATGATGACGACCTTGTTGTTGCGGACGATGTAGTCCTTGTCGCGCTGGAAGATTTTGTGGGCTTTCAGCGCCTGATTGACGTGGTGCACGACGGAAATGTTGCCGCTGTCGTAAAGGTTGTCGCCTTCAAGGAGGTCGGCCTCGCGCAACAACTCCTCGATCTTTTCATTGCCGTCTTCGGTCAGCGCGACCGCCCGCGCTTTTTCATCGATCTCGTAGTCGTCTTCCTCCAGCTTCGTCATGAAACCGTCGACGGTGATGTAAAGCTCCGACTTGTCGTCGGTGGGGCCGGAAATGATGAGCGGCGTGCGCGCTTCGTCGATGAGGATGGAGTCGACCTCGTCGACAATGGCGAAGTGGTGCCCGCGCTGAACCATCTGTCCAAGCTCGGTCTTCATATTGTCGCGCAGATAGTCGAAGCCGAATTCGTTGTTGGTGCCGTAGGTGATGTCGGCGGCGTAAGCGGCTCGGCGCTCCTCGTCCGAGAGGCCGTGAACGATGCAGCCCGTCTTCATGCCAAGGCGCTCATAGACCCGGCCCATCCACTCCGCGTCCCGCTTGGCGAGGTAATCGTTAACGGTAATGACATGAACGCCGTTGCCGGCGAGCGCGTTCAGATAGACGGGGAGCGTCGCCACCAGGGTCTTGCCTTCCCCGGTCTTCATCTCGGCGATATTGCCCTGATGCAGCACCATGCCGCCGAGCATCTGGACGTCGTAATGGCGCTGGCCGAGGGCGCGCTTGGCCGCCTCGCGCACGGTCGCAAAGGCTTCCTCAAGCAAATTGTCGAGGCTTTCTCCCTCTTTATGGCGCGCTTTTAACGATTCCGTTTGGGCAATCAGGGCATCATCGGAAAACTTGGCGATCTCGTCCTCAAGCGCATTGATCGCTTCGACGCGACGCCATAAAGGCTTTAGACGGCGGTCATTGGATGAACCGAATATCTTCTTCGCTATTCCAAGCAGCGCCATGGGGTTCCGGCCTTTATGGAGCGGTGAATCCTCATATCCCGCTCCCAATGGATTGCGGAGCGGGGCCGTTCACCGGCCTGGTTGAATGTGCGCCCCGAAGGACCGCCGGAGAGATAGTGACGGGGCCGGGACCTGTCAACGAAACGCCAGGGCGTCAGCGCTTGCAATGAATACGCAGGAAAACAACGACTTCGGAAAGCGCGACAAGGCTGGCGGCAAGCCGAATCGCGGCGCGGCGATGCTCGGCTTCGCGCGCGCCGGCGCGGCTGTGGCGCTGCGGGCGGGCGGACGGCTCCTCGCCCAGGCGGGCCGGGCCGCGTTTCGCGGAACGGCGATTGCCTTGCGCGCCTTTGGCAAGTTTTCCATCACCACCTGGCGGTTAGCCTCCGCGCTCGATTCGGCGCTGTGGCGGGCCGTCAAACTGTTGGCGCGCCGTCTGGGCGAGGCGTGTCTCCACGCCCTCGCCCTGATCGGGCAGGTCTTCAAAAGCCTGATTCTGTGGCTGCCGACCCGAACGGGCCGCGCCTACAGCGCCCTGTGCGGCGTCGCCATTGTTGTTTGCGGGCTTTGGATCGCCGATCTCCTGCGCGAGGGGGACGGGATCATCGAGGCCGGCGCCGGCGCCAACCGGCCGCCGCTCGACGAGGCCGATCCCATCCTTGCGCGCATTGGCGGGCGCTATGTGCATCTGTCGGAAATCGCCGCTGCGGCGGGCGCCGGCGGCATGCTGGAGCCGGGCGAGGTTTTGACCGAAGCGCTCGCCTTTGAGCGCGGCCTCGTTGAATCCTACGTCGAGCAGCGCCTTTTGGCGCGCGCGGCGCAGCGGGATGGTCTTCACCGCACGCCCATGGTGCTGCGCCGGGTCAACACTGCGCGGGATCGGATTCTCGCCGCCTCGCTGATCAAGTCCCGGGTCGATGAGGAAGTGACGCCGGAAACCGTTAAGCGCTATTACCGCGAACAGCGCAAGATCATGCAGGTTGGCGACGAAGTGCGCGCCCGGCACATTCTTGTGGAAACGGAAGAGGCCGCGCAGGAGATCGTCGCGCAACTGACGGCGGGCGACGATTTTGCGCAACTGGCCCGCGCGCGCTCGCAGGACCGCGCGACAGCGCCGTTAGGGGGGGAAATCGGCTGGTTCAGCCGCGGCATCATGGCCCGGAATTTCGCTAATGTCGCCTTCCGCACGCCGGTGGGAGATGTCGCGCCGCCCTTTCAGACGGAATATGGCTGGCACATTGTCGAAGTGACCGGGCGGCGTCCCACCAGCGCCAAACCCCTCGCGGAAGTCGAGAACGAGATCGAGGAATTTCTCCGTAACGAGATTATCGCGCGCCTGCTCAGCGAACTGGAAGACGAAAATCAGGTCGTCTACTACCGCCCCGAGACGGAGCGGTCGCCGACCATGGCGCCCCTGATCCTGCCGTCCGATCTGCGCGAGGGCGATCAGGGACTTGGCGAGCAGGCGGACGGCTAAGCGGTCCGCAGGCGCCGCCGGCGGGGGTTTTTGCATAAAATTGCTGGCATTCGCATAACGTGTCGCTAATTTCCGTCACGTATTAATTAAGGCGAAAATATGGCGAAGCTGTTGCTTGTGGCCGCTGTCGCGCTCATCGACCGTGATGGGCGCGTTTTGCTGGCGAAGCGCCGGGAAAGTGGCTCGATGGGCGGGCTTTGGGAATTTCCGGGCGGGAAACTGCAGGACGGCGAAACGCCGGAAGAGGCTTTGATAAGGGAGCTTGACGAAGAACTGGGCTTGAAAACGGAACGATCCTGCCTGGCGCCGGCGGCGTTTGCATCATGGGGTTCAGAGGAATTTCACCTTTTGATGCCCTTATTTGCCTGCCGCAAATGGTCGGGCATTCCCGCGCCGCACGCGCATGACGCGCTTCAATGGGTCAGGAAAGAGGATCTCTTGCAATACGACATGCCGCCGGCGGACAAGCCGCTCGCTGCGCAATTGAGGGACTTTTTATGAGAACGGAATTCAAATTGTTGGAAACTCTGCGGTTGCGGCACCGTGACCATTTGAAAACGTTTGAGCGCGACGAAGACGGCGCCACGGCGATTGAATACGGCATAATTGCGTCGCTGATCATTATCGGCATCATCGCCGCCGTGACGACGTTCTCCGAGAACACCAGCGGCATGTATACGAGCATCGCCAACACGCTTGCCGGCGGCTGATCGCGTCACCCTTTTTCAAACCCTTTGACGGCGTCGCTGAGCGAGGCCGTCGCCGATCCCGGTTTTAGCGGCTTCGGCTGCGACGGGTCCGGCGCCCATCCGGTCATGTAGACGATCGTGAACCGTTCGCCGCCGCCGCTCTCTGAAAAATTTGCAAATGCGGACGCCGCCGTCAGGCGTCGCAGGGGCGCCGGCCGTGACGCCAGCGCGCCGGTTTCGCCCATGCCACGCAGGTCGCGAACAAGATTGCGCGGGTCTTCGTAGCGCACGCTCACCGTATCGACATCGGTTACCGGCATCGCAAACCCGGCCCGCGCCAGCGCGTGCCCGAAATCCTGAACGGCGGCGAAAGGGGCGATACGTGCGGAGAGGGCGCCGGTCTCGGCGATTTCCGTCGTCTGCAGCGCCGCGCGCCAGCCTTGCAGCGTGCCTTCGCCGAATGCGGCGGCAAGGAAGAGACCGTCCGGCTTCATGGCGCGCCGCGCCTGGATCAGCGCGCCGAGCATGTCGTTCGCCCCGTGAAGCGTCAGCAGGCTGACGATCAGGTCAAACGATCGAGGGGCAAAGGGCAGATTTTCCTCATCGCCCGCCAGGCGCGCGCCTGTCGGCGGCAACCGTTGCGGGGAAAGATCCATGTGCACGACGTCGCCGACGCCGGACGCCGGCGTCAGCATTTGGGTCAGGGGGCCGGCGCCGACAAAAAGGGCCCGGGGAAAATCGCGCGTCACCGTTTCCAGCCGGTCGACGATGTCGGTCATGGCGCGCCGGTGCAGGAAGTCATGGGCGTTGAACGCGCGGGCGCTGCGCGCGCGCATCAGACGGCGGCGGCGGCGGTCGAAGATTTCAGGCGGGCGAGCCCCGCCGCGGGCGTCTTTGGCGTTCATCGCCCGATGCGATACGCTGGGCGCGATGATTGCGCAAATAGCTGCTGCGACGCGCGACGCCTTTAAGGGCGCCGGCCGACGCGCCATCGACTTTCTCATGCCGCCGGCCTGTCCCGTGACCGGCGAGCGGGTGAGCGATCCGGCGGGCCTCAGCGCCGCAGGGTGGGGCGCCATTCAATTCATCGACGAACCGCGCTGCGACCGCTGCGGCGTACCCTTCGCGGCGGATTACGGGCTAGGCGTTCTGTGTCCGTCCTGTATTGCCGCGCCGCCGGCGTTCGATTGCGCGCGGGCGGCGATTGTCTACGATGATGCGAGCCACAAGCTCGTGGTTGGATACAAACACTCGGACCGGACCGAAAACGCGGCGCGGTTCGGCGCCTGGATGGCGCGCGCTGGTTCCGACATCCTCTCCGCGACGTCCCTGATAACGCCGGTTCCCTTGCACCCCTGGCGATTGCTCGCCCGTCGATACAATCAGTCCTCCCTGCTCGCCGCAGCAATCGCCGCTGAAACAGGCGCGCGGTTCATGCCGGACCTTCTGGCGCGAACGCGGGCGACGCCGCCGCAGAAGGACCTCTCCGTCGATGCGCGGGCGCGTAACGTCGCCGGCGCCTTCGCCGTGCGCAGATCGCGCGCGCGTGACGTCGGGGGCGCGCATATCGTGCTGGTTGACGACGTCCTCACCACTGGGGCGACCTTGTCGGCGGCCGCGAAAACACTGAGACGGGCCGGCGCCGCGCGGGTCGACGCCCTTGTCCTCGCCCGGGTTGTAAAAGGCGGGGTCGGCGCCATATAGCGAACCCTTGGCCGCGGAGTGTGCGAAACATCATGCAGGACGTAACGATTTATACGCGCCCATTATGCGGATATTGCGCGCGGGCCCTTGCGCTGCTGACGGAAAAGGGCGCGAAGATTAACGAGATCTCGGCGGGTTTCGACAAGGAAAAACGCCAGGAGATGCTGGCGCGGGCAAACGGGCAGGCGACCTTTCCGCAGATCTTTGTCGGCGACGCGCATGTGGGCGGGTGCGACGAGTTGATGGCGCTGGAGCGCGCCGGCAAGCTGGACGCGTTGCTGAATGCATGACGAGACCTCATCGCTGCGCGTTGCCTGCGTGCAGATGCGGTCCGGTCTTGATCGCGCCAAAAATGTTTCCGATGCGCGCGAGCTGATTGCCGAAGCGGCGGCGGGCGGCGCCAAATTTATCGCAACGCCCGAGATGACCAATGTCGTTGATCGCAAGGGATCGCGTCTACTCGCAACGCTTCCGGAAGAAGCGCAGCTTGAAGAGATCGGCGCGTTTGCAGACGCGGCGAAAAAGCATGGCGTCTGGCTGCTGATCGGATCGCTGGCCGTGAAACTGGCGGCGGAGAAATCGGGACCGCGCGCGGCCAATCGGTCATACCTGTTTGCCCCCGACGGAAACGTCGCCGCGACCTACGACAAAATTCACATGTTCGATGTCGACCTTCCCGGCGGCGAAAGCTGGAAAGAGTCGCGGATCTACGCGCCGGGCGAACGCGCCGTCGTCGCCGGCGCTGATGTCGCTCAGATCGGCTTGACCATCTGTTACGACGTGCGCTTCCCGCATCTTTATCGGGCCCTGTCGCGCAGCGGGGCGGAGATCCTGTGCGTCCCGGCGGCCTTTACGCGGCAGACGGGCCGCGCCCACTGGAAGACCCTGTTGACGGCGCGCGCCATCGAAAACGGCGCCTTCGTCGTTGCCCCGGCCCAGGGCGGGGTCCATGAGGACGGGCGCGAGACCTGGGGCCATTCCATGATTGTCGGGCCCTGGGGCGATATTCTCGCCGAGGCGGAAGGGGACGAGCCTGGCGTGGTTCTTGCCGATATCGCGCTTCAGGAGGCGCGCCAGGCGCGGCAACGCATCCCCAATTTGGCCCTTGAAGAAAAGTTCGAAATAACCATTATAAAACAATGATAAAATACCAACTTCTCTGCGACAGCGAGCACGAGTTCGAAGGCTGGTTTCGCGACAGCGCCGATTTCGACGCGCAGTCCGGGGACGGGCTTTTGGAATGCCCGATTTGCGGCTCGGGCGAGGTCCGCAAGGCCGTGATGGCGCCCGCGGTCGCAAAGCGCGGATCCGTGTCGCCGTCGGCGCGGAAATCGGCGTTCCTGCGCGAGATGGCCGAGGCTGCGGGCCGGGCGCGTCAATATGTCGAAAAAAACTTCGACTATGTGGGCGACAAGTTTCCGGAAGAAGCCCGTAAAATTCATTACGGAGAGACCGACCCGCGCGGCATTTACGGCGAAGCGACCGGCCGCGAAGTCAAGGACCTCGTTGAAGAAGGCGTCAGCGTCGCCCCGTTGCCCGGTGCGACGCCAAAAGGCGCGAACTCGAAAGACGACAAAGCCGGCGCGCCGCGTCCCGCCTCGTCGGTCGGCGAGCGTTCTGCGGACAAGCGGGCGGCGACGAAAACGCCGGCGGGTAAAAAACTGAACTGACGTCGCCCGATGTTGTGACGCGCGGATGGCGTCCGCGGCGGCTGACAGACAAGCAATGAGATCGTTCGGGCCCGTTCCATGGACGTTATTCGCGACCGCCTTCTCGACCTCGATTTTTTCAAAAGTCTTGATGATGAAGCGCTGACCGACATCGCTGCGCGCGGATGCTGGCAGTCGCTCGCCGGCGGTTGGCCTTTGTTCCTTGAGGGCGAGGCGTCCGATGCGCTGCATTTCGTCATTTCCGGCCGGCTGATCGTGGTTCGGCCCGGCCCGGAAGGCGACAAAGCGGTGGGTTATGTGCGCGCCGGCGAACCGGCGGGCGAAATGTCAATGTTGTCGGGGGAGGCTCATTCCGCTTCCGTCTTCGCCTTGCGCGACACGGAAATCCTGACGCTGACGCGCGCCGATGTTGAGCACATTACCCATGAACACGGCGAATTCGCCGGCGCGCTGTCGCGGGTTATTCTAAAACGCGCGCGTCACCCGGCTGCGAGTTTCCAGCAGTCGGCGCCGCGGATCTTCGCCCTGGTCGCCAGCTCGCCGTCGATCGACATCAATACGCTCGCCGCCGATCTCGCCCAACGTATCGCCGGCTACGGCGTCAGAACCCACTGGCTGCCGGCTGCCGACGCCGCGCCGGAGTCCGACGGCTTCGACCGGATGGAAGAAGCCCATGACGTGGTTCTCCTCGCGGCGCGGGTCGACGGCGGCGCGTGGTATCGGTTTGTGATCCGCCATGCGGATCGGTTTCTGGTGTTCGCGCGCCGCGACGCCAAACCGCCGCGCCCGTTTCCGATGACGACGGAAACCGGCGAACGGGCGCGCAAATTCCGGCTCGTCGATCTCGTCATGCTGCATGAGGGCTTGCCCGCCTGTCCCATCGCCGAATGGGCCGATGCGATCAGCGCGTCGCGCGTTTTGAATTGCCGCAGCGAGGCCTGCCGCGAAAGGCTGGCGCGGATTGTAGCGGGAAAGTCCGTGGGCGTCGTGTTCTCAGGCGGCGGCGCGCGGGCTTACGCGCATATCGGCGCCGTCCTGGCGCTGCGCGAAGCGGGCGTTCCCGTCGATTTTGTCAGCGGCGCCTCCATGGGCGCGATCATCGCTGCCTGCGTCGCGGCCGGCTGGGACAATGAAGAAATCGAAGAGCGCATTCGCGACGCGTTCGTCGATTCCAACCCGCTCGGCGATCATGTGCTGCCCGTTGTCGCCCTGACAAAGGGCAAGCGCGTTGAGGAACGCCTCAAAAAACATTTCGGCGACCGGCTGATCGAGGAACTGCCCCTGCCGTTTTTTTGCGTGTCGTCGGACATTTCAACGGGCGAGGCGCGCATTCATCGGCGTGGTGTCCTGCGCCATGCGTTGCGCGCGACGATTTCCCTGCCGGGAATCCTGCCGCCGGTGATTGACGGCGATGCGCTGCTGGTGGACGGCGCCGTCATCAACAATTTTCCGACCGACGTCATGGCGACAACCCATCGCGGCCTCACCATCGGCATTGATGTCGCGCGCCGCGGCGTTATCGACATCGAAGCGTTTCGCGATCCGCCGGGCTTTTTCTCCTGGATCGCGCAACATGGCGTCAAGGATGCGCCGCCGATCGTCTCGCTTCTGATGCGCACGGCGACGGCGCGGCACGAACGCGTTTTAAAAATCCACCCCGCCGACATCATGATCTCGCCGCAGGTCGCCGGCGTCGAACTGCGTGACTGGGAAGAGTACGACGAGGCGGTGTCGGACGGCTACAACGCAACCCGCGCCGCCATTGACGAACATCGGGAAACGCTCAATGCGCTGCGGCGTCGGGATTAGATCCGCAAAACCCTCCGCTCATCCCGCGTCCGCGGCTTTCACCGCCGTCAGCATGTAGTTGACGTCGGTGTCTTCGGAAATGCGCCATTGATCCATCAGCGGATTGTAGGAGACGCCGGCGTCTTTGGTGACGGTCATGCCGGCGTCTGACAGCGCGGCGACGGCTTCGTCCGGTTTGACGAATTTGCGCGGGTCATGGGTGCCCGCCGGCAGCCAGCGCAGGATGTACTCCGCGCCGATCTTGGCCAGCGCCAAAGCCTTCAGCGTACGGTTGATTGTCGCCATCACGAGCATGCCGCCGGGGGCGACAAGGTCCGCGCTCGCATTCAAAAAGAGGTCGACATCGGCGACATGCTCGACCACTTCGAGATTGAGCACGACGTCGAACGGTCCTTCGCCGGCGGCGAGAAGGTCTTCCGCGGCGGCGCAGCGATAGTCGATATCAAGGTCCAACGGACCCGCATGGGCGAGCGCCGTTTTGATGTTGGCCTCGC
Source organism: Hyphococcus sp. (assembly GCA_028284345.1). Classification (GTDB taxonomy): domain Bacteria; phylum Pseudomonadota; class Alphaproteobacteria; order Caulobacterales; family Parvularculaceae; genus Hyphococcus. Next base: position 138,854 of record JANQRY010000006.1, read on the forward strand.
TGGCGTCAATGGCGGTGACCGATGCGCCGAGGCGTGCCATCGGCTCGGCGACAAGACCGCCGCCGCAGCCGATATCGAGCAAACGAAGCCCGTCAAGCGGCCTCTCGTCGCTCGCGTCGCGCCCGAAATGGGCGCAGGCCGCGTCCCGGATATAGGCGAGGCGAACAGGGTTAAACTTATGGAGCGGCTTGAATTTTCCGAACGGATCCCACCATTCCGCGGCCATGGCGGAGAATTTACCAATCTCTGCGGGATCGATGGTCGTTTCGCCTACTTTTTCACGACTTTTTAGCTCAGATCGCGCATCCATTGACTTTTCCTCGCTTGCCTTCGCAAAAGGCGGCGCCTAGAGATACGACGATAGGGTACTCTCCCGATCATCGCTGGCAATACGGCGTTACAACGCAAGGACCGAACCTCGCGCATGGCTCGCATTGTGATGAAATTCGGCGGCACGTCGGTCGCCAATCTGGACCGCATCCGCGCGGCCGCGGCCTTCGTGCGCCGGGAAGTGGAGGCGGGCCATTCCGTCGCCGTCATCGTTTCGGCCATGGCCGGGGAAACCAATCGCCTCGTGTCGCTGGTCGGCGAGGCCGGCGCGCCGGCGGCGGCGCTCGATGCGCGTTTCGTTGAACATGACGCCGTGGTGTCGAGCGGCGAACAGGTGACGTCCGGCCTGTTGGCGCTGGTCATGCAGAATCAGGGATTTCGCGCGCGTTCCTGGCAGGGCTGGCAGATTGCCCTGAAAACCAACGAGGCCCATGGCCGCGCGCGCATCGCCGCCATCGACGCCGACGCCATTGGCGAGGCTATGGACAATGGCGAAGTCGCCATCGTCGCCGGCTTTCAGGGCGTCGCGCCGTCGGGCCGCATCGCCACTCTCGGACGCGGCGGATCGGACACCTCCGCGGTTGCGCTCGCCGCCGCCATCGGCGCGGAACGTTGCGATATCTACACCGACGTTGACGGCGTTTACACGACGGACCCGCGGCTGACGAAACAGGCCCGACGCATCGGCAAGGTTTCTTACGAAGAGATGCTCGAAATGGCGTCGGTCGGCGCCAAGGTGTTGCAGACCCGGTCGGTTGAGATGGCCATGGCGTACAAGGTTCGCCTGCGCGTCCTTTCGAGTTTCGACGCGCCCGACGCCGACGCGCCCGGCACGCTGATTTGTGATGAGGATGAGATCGTGGAAAAAAATATTGTCACCGCCATTACGCCGGATTTCAACGAAGCGGCGGTCACCGTGCTGGCGGTTCCCGACGAACCCGGCCGCGCCGCGGCGATTTTCACAAAACTCGCCGATGCGAATATCAATATCGACATGATCGTGCAAAGCGCGTCGCGCGAACCCGGTTTCGCCAATATTTCCTTCACCACGAAAGAAGACGATCTTGATCGCGCGGTTGAATCGTTGGCGGAAGTGCAGTCGGAAATCGGCTACAAATCGCTTCAGGCTGACCGCCATGTGGCGAAAATATCGGTTATCGGCGTCGGCATGAAAAGCCACGCCGGCGTCGCCTCGACCATGTTCCAGACGCTTGCCGAAAAGGGCATCAATATTCATAATATCTCCACATCGGAAATTAAAATCAGCGTACTGATTGATTCCGATGCAGCCGAGTACGCCGTGCGCTCGCTGCATGACGCGTACGGCCTCGACGCGGCCAAGTGAATTAAAGAAACCGGCGCGTTCCTCGCCGGATCGGAAAACGATGAGCATCGAGAACACCCGGCCGCCCCATGGCGGCCACAGTGATCAAGGCATCACCGTCCTGTTGCGGCGGATGCACGACGCTGTGGCGCGCGAAGGGAGCGCCCAGGACCGGCTCGACCATCTGACGCGAACCATTGCGTCCCATGTCGTCGCGGATGTCTGTTCGATTTATCTCCGGCGCCCCGATGACATATTGGAGCTTTATTCCACCGAGGGTCTCAACCGCGAGGCCGTGCACCGGACGCGGCTCGGGATCGGCGAGGGCCTTGTGGGTCTTGTGGCGAAGAGCCGGCGCCCGCTGGTGACGGACGACGCGCCCCAGCATCCCGCCTTCGCCTATCGGCCTGAAACCGGCGAGGATCCGTTCAGCTCGTTTCTCGGCGTTCCCTTGATCCGCTCGGGCAAGACGCTGGGCGTGCTCGTCGTGCAGAACCGCGCGGCGCGTCACTATGCGGACGAGGAAGTCGAGGCGGTGCAGGCGGTTGCGGCGCTGCTTGCCGAAATCGCCGCGTCGGGCGAACTCCTAAGCCGGGAAGAAACGGCGGTCGTCGGCGAGATGCTGCACCGGCCGGAAACGCTGAAAGGCGTTCCGATTGTCGCCGGCATCGCCTCTGGTCACGCGGTCTTTCTTCAGCCGCCGACGCCGAAGCACAAGGTTTTTGCGAGCGATGTCGCCGCGGAGGCCGGCCGGCTCGAAGAGGGTTTGACGGCGTTGCGCGCTTCCGTCGACGCGATGCTCGCCGAAAACCAGAGCCTTACCGACGTCTCGCGCGATGTCCTCGAAGCCTATCGCCTGTTCGCCTATGACCGCGGCTGGAAGGACAGGCTGCGCGCGGCGGTGTTTTCCGGGCTGACGGCGGAGGCTGCCGTTGAGCAGGTGAAAACCGAAAATCGTACCCGGCTCGGACAGGCCCGCGACGCCTATATGCGCGAGCGGATGCACGATCTCGACGATCTGGCCCATCGCCTGTTGCGGTTGTTGTCCGGCGACCATAACGGCGCCCGGCGCGCCCTTGGCGGCGATGCGGTGCTGATGGCGCGGGTCATGGGCCCCGCCGAACTCCTCGAATATGACCGGCAGAACCTCAAGGGTCTCGTCCTTGGCGAGGTTTCGGCGACATCCCATGTGGCGATCGTCGCGCGCGCGCTGAAAATTCCCATGGTCACCGGCGTCGGCGATGCGATTGACCGGTGCGAGGAGGGCGATTTTGTCGTCATCGACGGCGACAAGGGCGAGATCCATATTCGTCCGACCTCGGATGTTATCGAAACCTTCCGGACGCGGCGGGAATTACAAAGCGAACGACAGGCGGAATTTGTAAAGGAACGCGCGCTGCCGACGCGCACCGCCGACGGCGTCGATATCACAGTGATGATCAACGCCGGTCTCGTGCTCGACATGCCGCATCTCCATGAGACCGGCGCCAGCGGCGTCGGCCTTTTTCGCACCGAGCTTCAATTCCTGATTGGTCATGCGCTGCCGAGCGTCGCCTCGCAGACTGCGCTCTACAGTGAGGCGCTCGACCTTGCCGACGGCAAGCCGATCATTTTCCGCACTGCCGACATCGGCGGCGACAAGATGGCCGCGTATATGGAGCGCATGGACGAGGGCAATCCGGCCATGGGCTGGCGGGGCCTGCGCATGGCCGTCGACCGTCCGGGCATCATCCGGCCGCAACTGCGCGCATTGCTCTCCGCCGCCGCGGACCGCGAGTTGCGCATCATGTTTCCCATGGTGACGCTGGCGAGCGAGATCGACGATGCGCGCGCGCTGATGGACCGTGAAATCGAACGGGTGCAGCGTCGCGGCGACGCTCTGCCGAACCGCATTCATGTGGGCGCCATGATCGAAACGCCGGCGGCGGCATGGAACATCGCCGGGCTTGCGGGCAAGGTCGATTTCATGTCCATCGGCGGCAACGATCTTGCGCAATTCTATTTCGCCGCCGATCGGGATTCCGAACGCGTCCAGCGACGCTACGATCCGATGAATCCGGGGTTCTTAAGTTTTCTGAAGCATGTGGTGAACAACGCCAACGCCACCGGCCTCTCGCCGTCCTATTGCGGCGAGCAGGCCGCCGATCCCGTGACGGCGGCGGCGCTGATCGCGCTTGGCTTGCGTGATTTTTCCGTGCCGGCCTCGTCCGTCGGGCAATTCAAACGGCTGATTCGATCGCTGGACGCTGCCGACGCCGCGGCCTGGTTCCAACACCGATTTGCGACGCCGGTGGATTCCTTAAGAGACGCGTTCACCGCCTATCTCAACGAAAAAGGCGTGTTGCGGGCGTCAATTGGAGGTTAACAAATTCCTGCTTATATGGATGGCCTTCAGGGATTATAACAAAATCGTCGGCGAAAACGTGTACCATCGGCGCAATGAGTAAAGAGCGGGCGCGCGCAAAGTGAACAGTAAAGACGGCACGGCGGAAATATTCGACATGGAAGACGCGCGCCGTCGTCGCGCCGACAATGGCGACGATGCGGGCGCGTTGCTCCGGGCGGCGCGCGAAGAGCAGGGCCTTTCCCTGAACGAGGCCGCCGCGAAAACCCACATCAAGGAACGCCATCTCGAAGCGATCGAGGCGCTCGCTGCGGATGCACTGCCGGCGCGTCCCTATGCGATCGGTTTCGTGCGCGCCTATGCGGAATTTCTGGACCTCGATGCGGACGCCATTGTCGGTCTTTTTAAAACCGGCGCCGGGTTTGAAACCGCGAGCCCGGTTGAGGCGGAAAAATTTGAAGTCGCGGAAAACGCAGAACCCGCGGACAAGCCGGAGCTTTCCCTGCTGGCGGTGGTCTGCATCCTCGCCTTCATTCTCTGGTGCGCCTGGCAGATCACCCTGCCGCGCGAAGTGAGGCAGTTAGGCTCCGCCCCGCCGGAGGCGGCGCCGGTCGAAACGGCGGTTCCAACGCCCGTCGCCCCGCCGGCCGAAGCGGTGGTCGACGCCGTGCTTATCGAACGCGTCGAGCCGATCTATCCCATGGGTTGTCTCAACAGCGCGGCGGCGGTGGAGACGGTGATCCTAAGCCTTTCCGTCACGCCCCAGGGCCGGGTCGCCGGCGAGCGCATCGTCGAGGCCAGCAACAGTTGTTTTGGCGAGGCGGCGCTGATCGCCGTGCGGCGCTGGAAATTCGAGCCCATGACCGTCGCCGGCCGGCCGCGCTCGGCGCACGATCAGCGCTTCGAACTGACCTTTGAGCGCCCGCTTTAAGGCCAGTGAAATGGCGCAATTTTCGCGCTTTTCCGACGGGCCTTGACTTCCCGCGCGGGCGCGCGATTTTGGCGCTGCAACCGTTCGCTTTTTTTCTTTGGAGACGGGACACATGTCCGTACGCCCGTGGCGCGATATTGAGCGACGCAAATGCCGCCAGATCATGGTCGGCGCCGTCCCCGTCGGCGGCGACGCACCGATTGCCGTTCAGTCAATGACCAACACGCTGACCTCCGACGCCCAGGCGACGATCCGGCAGATCAACGAGATCGCCGAGGCCGGCGCAGACATCGTGCGCGTTTCCTGTCCGGACACGGATTCGACCGCGGCGATGAAAGAGATCACCAAGGCCTCGCCCGTGCCCATCGTCGCCGATATTCACTTCCATTATAAACGCGGCATTGAGGCCGCGATCGGCGGCGCTGCGTGCTTGCGCATCAATCCCGGCAATATCGGGTCGGAAGAGCGCGTCAAGGAAGTCATTAAGGCGGCGAAAGATCACGGCTGCTCCATGCGCATTGGCGTCAATGGCGGATCGCTGGAAAAAGACCTGCTTGAAAAATACGGCGAGCCCTGTCCCGAAGCGATGGTTGAAAGCGCGCTCGATCATGCGAAAATTCTTCAGGACAATGACTTTCACGAATTCAAGATTTCCGTCAAAGCTTCCGACGTCTTCCTGACCGTCGCCGCCTATCACGCACTGGCCGAAGCCATCGACTGTCCGCTGCATCTCGGCGTCACCGAAGCCGGGGGCCTGCGCATCGGCTCTGTCAAATCGGCGATTGGCATGGGCAACCTTCTTTGGGCGGGGATCGGCGATACGATCCGCGTGTCGCTCTCGGCCGATCCGGTTGAGGAGATCAAAGCCGGTTTTGATATCCTGAAGTCGCTCAATTTGCGCCATCGCGGCGTCAACGTCATTTCCTGCCCGTCCTGCGCGCGGCAGGGGTTCAACGTTATTGAAACCGTTGAAACCCTCGAACAACGTCTCGCCCATATTACGACGCCGATGACGCTGTCGGTGATCGGCTGCGTCGTTAACGGACCGGGCGAGGCGCGCGAGACCGATATCGGCTTCACCGGCGGCGGCGCCGGCAAGGAACACGGCATGGTCTATCTCGGCGGCGAAATCGATCACCGCATCGACAACGACAAGCTCGTCGACCATCTGGTGGAACTGGTCGAGAAGCGCGCGGCTGAAATACAGGCCGAAGAGGCGAATGCCGCGGTTGCGGCTGAGTAGATATCCGGATTTGATCGCGCGCGCGGCGGGGCTTCCGGCGCGCGCTTTTCATTTCGAAATGCATGAAAGCGAAAAGCGTTGATCCCTCAGGAAAAACTCGACGCATTGATCGACAAGTTCGACCAGATCGAGGCGCGCATGTCCTCCGGCGCGGAGGCCGGCGATATCGTCAAGCTGTCGCGCGAGCATGGCGAGCTGCGCCCGGTCGTTGACAAGGCGCGGGAGTTGATCGACGCGCGCAAGCAGCTTGCCGATCTTGAGGAGCTTGTCGCCGGCGACGACGCGGACATGGCGGCGCTTGCCAAGGACGAGCTTGCCGAGCTGCGCGAAAGCCTTCCCGGCCTTGAGCATGAGATGCAGCTTCTTCTGTTGCCCAAGGATAAGGCGGACGATTCATCGGTCATCCTCGAGGTGCGCGCTGGCACAGGCGGCGATGAAGCGGCGCTGTTCGCCGGCGATCTCTTCCGCATGTATCAGCGTTTCGCCTCGCTCAACGGCTGGAAAGTCGATGTTCTGTCCGCGTCTGAGTCCGAAGCGGGCGGCTACAAGGAAATTCAGGCAAGCATCAACGGCGACGGCGTTTTTGCCAAGATGAAATTCGAGGCCGGCGTGCATCGGGTTCAGCGCGTGCCGGCGACGGAGACGCAAGGGCGCGTGCACACCTCGGCGGCGACCGTCGCTGTTCTGCCGGAACCGGAAGACGTCGATATCGAAATCAACGAAAGCGACTTGCGGATCGACGTTTTTCGCGCATCGGGGCCGGGCGGGCAGTCGGTCAACACAACGGACTCCGCCGTCCGCATCACCCATATTCCCACCGGCGTCGTCGTCAGCCAGCAGGATGAAAAATCCCAGCACAAGAACCGCGCCAAAGCCATGCAGGTCTTGCGTGCGCGTCTTTATGAAGCTGAACGCGCGCGCGTGGACGCGGAGCGCGCCGCCGAACGCAAGGGCATGGTCGGCTCCGGCGACCGGTCCGAGCGCATTCGCACCTACAACTATCCGCAGAGCCGGGTGACGGACCACCGCATCAACCTGACGCTTTACAATCTCGATGAGATCATTCGCGGCGATGCGCTCGGCGAATTGGCGGATGCGTTGATCACGCAGGATCGCGCCGACCGTCTCGCGGCGATGCAAAGCGATGTCGGCTAACCTTCAAAACGCGACGACGATCGAGGCGATGATCCGCGCCGGCGCCGACATGCTGTCCGCGTCGCAGTCGCCGCGCCTCGACGCCCGCGTGCTCGCGAAATTCACGTTGGGCTGCGACGACGCCGCGCTCATCGCGCGGGCGCGCGATGCGGCGGATAGCGCCGCGAAAGAAAGGTTCGGCAATCTCATTCTGCGCCGTGCGTCCGGCGAGCCGATTGCGTATATCACCGGTGAAAAAGAATTCTGGGGCATGCCGTTTCGCGTAACGCGCGACGTTCTGATTCCCCGCGGCGATTCGGAATGTCTTGTGGAAGCCGCGCGCGATCATGTCGATGCGCGCGCGCCAGCGCGCATTCTCGATCTCGGAACCGGCTCGGGATGTCTTTTGTGTGCGCTCTTAAGCGAACTGCCGCAGGCGTCGGGGCTTGGCGTTGACGTCTCGCCGGGCGCCGTCGCCGTCGCGCGCGAGAACGCCGCGACGCTCGGGCTATCAGCGCGCGCCGACTTCGTTGTGAGCAATTGGTTTGAAAATGTTAACGGCGAATTTGACATCATCATCGCCAATGCGCCCTACATCCCCGATGGCGACCGTCCGGGGCTGATCGTCGACGTTTCCGATTATGAACCGTCGCTCGCGCTTTTCGCCGGCGGCGACGGCCTCGACGCGTATCGGCGCATTTTTGAGGCGGTTAGCGGCTATTTGGCGCAGTCCGGCGCGTTTGTCCTGGAATATGGCGACCCCGTTCAGGGCCGGGAATTGCGGGCGATGGCGGCGGCGAACATTCCGGGCGCCGAGCTTTCGGTCATCCGGGATCTCGCGGCCCGGGAGCGGGGCCTGGCGGTCCGAAAACAGCCCGGAAAAAGGGATTGAAATAGTTCAGCAAAACGGTAATATTGACTCAAGACATTGCAGATCGCGCCCCATAGGCGCAGGTCTCGTCCATACTCCATCACCAAGGCTGGCTGTTGAAAGGGTCTGGCTTTTGTCCGCAGCGATGCTGCGCATTGGAACCAAATAACGCATGAAATAACGGGCGACGCGTCTGTCGCCGATGGTTTGCCGAGATCAACCACATCAGAGCCGCGAGGCGCGTTGCGCTTGCCTGCGCGGCGTTCAGGGGAAAGCGTAAGGACGACACTATGAAGCGAGGCCGCAATCAACGCCGGCGCCAGGGCGGGTCAAATCCGAACAGGGCGCTCGATTCGAACGGGCCGGATGTGCGCATTCGCGGCACCGCCAATCAAATCTACGATAAATATACGGCCCTTGCGCGGGATGCGTCGTCAGCGGGCGATCGCGTGAAAGCGGAGAGTTATCTCCAGCACGCGGAACACTACTTTCGCGTTATCCGCGCCATGCAGCCGCCGCAACAGCAGCAGTCCGTAGACGCCGACGGCGATCAGCCGAGCGTCGCCGACGGCGGTGAAAACAAGGGCGGCGACCGCCAAAGTAACGAACGCCAAGGCAGCGAACGACCGAGCGGCGGGCGCAACACGCGTCGCCGCGATGAAGTGCGCGACGAACAGAAGCCGGCGGAGGAGGCTGGCGGCGATGAGGCTGCGGCGTCGGACGGCGCTGACGCGGAAGCGGAAGAAAAGCCGAAACGCCGCCGCGGGCGACGCCCGGCGAAAGCCGCGGAAAGCGATGCCGACGACGGCAAGAAAAAGGCGCCGAAGGAAACTGCGGCTGCGGCGGCTGAATGACGGTCAGCGCGATCTAGCGCCGATTGTGATTCATATGATCAACAAACCTTCCGCTCATCCCGGCGAAGGCCGGGATCTCAGGAGGCTTGTTCAGGACTTGCGGCTCGAGATCCCGGCCTTCGCCGGGATGAGCGGTTGAAAAACTGATCCGGCCAAAGCGCAACCGGGCTAGATCGCGCGCGTCGCCTTTTCAAACCAGTCCTTGACGCCCGCGGGCAGATGCGGGCCCACGCGGTCGCGAACCGTTTCGTGATAGGCGTTCAGCCAGTCGCGTTCGCCGTCGGTCAGCAAGTCCGTCTTGACGAGGTCAAGGTCGATCGGCGCCATGGTGATGGTTTCGAACTCCAGCATGTCGCGGTCGCCGCCGGGGACCGGCTCGGCCGGGCGCACGACGATCAGATTTTCAATGCGAATGCCGAAGGCGCCGGCTTTGTAAAAGCCCGGCTCGTTGGAAAGGATCATGCCCGGAAGCAGCGCCTGGCTGTTCGGCGCCTTGGCGATGCGTTGCGGGCCTTCATGAACGCCGAGGAACGAGCCGACGCCATGACCGGTGCCGTGATCATAGTCGAGGCCGACGTCCCATAAGGGCTTGCGCGCGATGGCGTCGATCTGGTGCCCGGTCGTTCCCGCTGGAAATTTCAACCGGGCGAGGGCGATATGTCCTTTAAGCACGCGCGTAAACCGGTCGCGCATTTCGTCCGTCGGCGCGCCGATCGGCGCCGTGCGGGTAATGTCCGTCGTGCCGTCCGGATACTGACCGCCGGAATCGATCAGGAACAGCGTTCCCTTTTCCAGTTTGGCGTTAGTCTCCGTTGAAACGCGGTAGTGGCAGATCGCGCCATTGGCGCCGGCGCCGGAAATGGAATCGAATGAAAGATCGCGCAAATCGTGGTGCTCGGCGCGAAAGCTCTCGAGTTTTTTGGCGGCGGTGATTTCGTCGATGTCGCCCGATTGCGCTTCCGTGGCGAGCCAGTGCAGAAATTGCGTCACGGCGGCGCCGTCGCGGATATGCGCGGCCCGCGCGCCGTCAATTTCGGTGTCGTTTTTCGCCGCACGGGGAAGGGCGCAAGGGTCGGTCATGTTGACGATTTCCGCGCCCGCGGTTTTCAGATCGTCGACGAATTTTGACGGCGCCAGCGACGGGTCGACGCCGATGCGCGCGTTCTCAGCGCCGAATTTTTTGAGCGCGGCGCCGAGCTGATCCTCGCTGCGAATATCAACGCCGTCGCCGAGGAATTCCGGCAGGGCGTTGTCGATTTTTTCCGGCGCGATGAACAGCGTCGCCGCGCCCTCTTTGGCGAGGACGGCCCGGGCCAGCGGCAACGGCGTCCGCGCGACGTCGCCGCCGCGAATGTTGAACAGCCAGGCGACGGACGGCGGCGCGGTAATCAGCGCCGCGTCGGCGCCGGCGGCTCGGATCGCTGCGGCAATCTCTTTGCGTTTTTCCGAAGACGCTTTGCCGGCGTAGCGCAGCGCGTGGGGTTTCGCCGGCGTTTTCGGGACCGGCGGCTGGTCGGCCCATGCGGCGTCAATCGGGTTCTTCGAGACGGCGACGAGCGTGAACCCGGCCTTTTCCGAAGCGGTTTCCAGTTTGCGCACGCTGTTTGTCGTATGGAGCATCGGGTCGTAACCGATGCGCGCGGCGGCCGGCGCGTTTTCGCGCAGCCATTGGTCGGGCGTCTGCTCCGTGACGTCGAAATAGTCGAAATAAGCGCCGTCGGCCTGCTGACGAACCTGCAGCGTGTACCGGCCGTCGGTGAAAATGACGGCGCGATCCAACAGAATAAGTGCCGCGCCCGCCGACCCGGAAAAACCGCTGACCCACATCAGTCGTTCCGCGTAGGCCGGGATATATTCGTTCTGATATTCATCGTCATGGGGAACGACGAACCCGTCGAGCTTTTGCTTTTTCATTTCCGCGCGCAGACGCGGCAGATGCTTGCCGGCGAAGGAGCGATCGGAAACCGGTTCGAATGTCTGAAACATTGCGAGGTCTCTTTCGATGGTTGCTGACGTTATCGCCCGTCGCCGCGGCGGTCTCAAGGCCCGTCTAGCGCCGCACCATGAGGAGCACCGGCCAGGTCGGTTGGTCAAGCCGGTTGATCAGCCGGAATCCGGCCGCGTCGTAGGCGGCGATGACGCCGTCCGCCTGTTCGGTCATGAGCCCGGCGAGCATGACACGCCCGTTCTTTTGAACATACTCGGCCATGGCCGGCGCCAGTTCTGCGAGCGGCCCCGCCAGAATATTTGCAAAGACGAAGTCGAACGGCGCGGCGGCCGCGATCTTCTCATGATCGAACCCGGCGGCGGCAATCGTTGACACCCGGTCGGCGACGTCGTTGAGGGCGGCGTTCTCCGCGGCGATTTCAACGGAGCGCGCGTCAATGTCGCTGGCGAGGATCGACCGGCCCCAGAGCTTCGCCGCTGCAATGGCCAGTATCGCCGAACCGCATCCGAGGTCGAAAACGCTCTTCGGCGCAAAACCGGCGAAACGGTCGAGCAGCGTCAGGCAGCCGGCGGTTGTGGGGTGGTGGCCGGTGCCGAACGCTTGGTTGGCGTCAATGCGGATCGGAATGTCGCCCTCTTCGTTGGGCAGCTTGTCCGCATCGTGAACGCCGTAAAGCACGAACCGGCCGCAACGGACAACGCCGAGCCCTTCGAGCGCATGGGCGACCCAGTCGATATCGGGCAGGTCTTCGATCTCGGGCGCGCCGGGGCGGCCGTGTTCCGCCAGCAGCGCATTGATCGCATCCGTGTCGGGCTTCGTGTCGAAATAGGCTTCGAGCCGCCAGCCCGCCTTTTCATCGTCAACGGTCGGATCGTCCTTGGTCAGACTGACGGCGCCGGCGGGCGGAATCAGAATCTCGCTCAGCGCGTCGGCGGCCTGTTGCAGCGCCGCCCGCGGTCCGGCCCATGAGAGTTTATAGGACGACGCCATCGATTACCGCCGCCCGCGCAACTGCGCATAGGTGTTTGCCGTTTCATGGTGCGGCGCCCATGCGCGATAGACGTCCTCCGCCCACAGGCGAACAATCTTTTGATGCGCGTCCGCGTCGGCGGCCTCGCAAACATCCTTCACGGTGTATTTGTAACGCGCGGGGTCTGGCGGCGAGAGCGGTTCGAAGCTCCCTTTATACGCATTTGCAAGAACGCCGAGAGACTTGGCCGCGTAAGAAAACGCGCAGCCTTCCTCGAAAATCATGTAGAGCGCCGTCAGATGAATATTCACCGACTGCGCGGCGCGTTGGTCGGACTGGTCGCCGGGATGCTGAACCGCGTAGGCGTCGACAGTGAGGCGGTGGACGGCGAAGTAGGCGGCGTCCTCAAACTCACGCGCCAGTACGGTGTTAAACGCCGCCCAGCATTCGGGCGATGCGCCAAGATAAGCGTGGGCGTCGCCGTCGCAGGGCTCGAACGTTGCCCCGCAATCGGGGCAGGAGGTCATGTTGGCGGACACGAGGCCGGTCTCACGCAGGGTTCACAAAAGTGTCGATGACTTTTTTGAGCCCGGAATGTTCAAAGTCCACGGTGAGTTTCTGCCCTTCAATTGCAGAAATCATCCCGTAGCCGAATTTCTGGTGGAAGACGCGCTGGCCTTTTGCAAATTTTGAGTTGCCCGGGGCGCTCACCGATACGGTTGCGGCGCGCCCTTCGATCATTGGCGGCTCGCTGCGCGGCCGCCGGTTCGCGGCGCGGGCGCGGCGCCAGCCCGGATTGTCGTAATAGGCGTCGTCGCGCAGTTTTTCGCCGTCGAAGCTGGAATGACTGGCGAGGTCCGCCGCCGCATTGCCGTAAAGGCCGGGCTCGGACATGACCTCCACATGCTCCTCCGGCAATTCGTCAACGAAACGCGACGGCATCGCCGCCTGCCAGCGCCCGTAAATCTGTCGATTGGCGGCGAATGATATGCGGCAGCTTTCCTCCGCCCGGGTGATGCCCACATAGGCAAGGCGGCGTTCTTCTTCGAGCGCGGCGTTGCCCTTTTCGTCGAGAGAGCGTTTCGACGGAAAGATCTCTTCTTCCCAGCCGGGCAGGAACACGACGGGAAATTCAAGGCCCTTCGCCGCATGGAGCGTCATCAGCCAGACCTGGCCTTCGCCGGTGTCTTCGCTGCGTTCCGCGACCAGCGCCACATGATCGAGATAGCCTTCGAGCGTGTCGAATTCCGACACCGCCTGAATGAACTCTTTCAGGTTATCGAGCTTGCCGGGCGCCTGCGGGCTTTTGGAATTCTTCCACATTTCCATATAGCCGGACTCTTCGAGGATGAGTTCGGCGAGGTCGGCGGGCGCCATGTCCTTGGCGTCTCGAGTCCAGCGGTCGATCGTATCAACGAAATTGACCAACGAACGACGGGCGGCCGCATGAAGGTCATCGCTCTCAAGCGCAACGCGCGACGCCGCCGTTAACGGGATGCCTTGCGCCCGCGCAATTTTGTGCAATACCTGCAGCGCCTTGTCGCCGAGGCCGCGTTTCGGCTTGTTGACGATGCGGTCGAAGGCGAGATCATCGTCCGCCGAGCGGACAAGGCGCAGATAGGCAAGCGCGTCGCGGGTTTCCTCGCGCTCGTAAAAGCGCGGTCCGCCAACGACGCGATAGGCGAGGCCGAGCGTGTTGAAGCGTTCCTCAAAGGCGCGCATCTGAAACGACGCGCGCACAAGGACGGCCATATCCGACAGGGACCGGCCTTTCATCTGCTCCGCTTCGATATCGTCGCCGATAACGCGCGCTTCTTCCTCGCCGTCCCAGACGCCGCGGACTTTGACTTTCTCGCCGTCCTCCACGTCGGTCCAGAGTTCCTTGCCGAGCCGGTCTTTATTGGCGGCGATGAGGCCCGAGGCCGCGCCGAGGATCGACGGCGTTGAACGGTAGTTGCGTTCAAGGCGAATGACCTCGGCGCCGGGAAAGTCTTTTTCGAAACGCAGGATGTTTTCCACTTCCGCCCCGCGCCAGCCATAGATCGACTGATCATCATCGCCGACGCAGCAGATGTTGCGATGCTTCTGCGCCAAGAGGCGCAGCCACAAATACTGCGCTACATTGGTGTCCTGATATTCGTCCACCAGCATGTAGCGGAACCGGTTCTGGTATTCGGCGAGGACGTCGGCGTTGTTCTGGAAGATCATCAGATTGTGGATCAGCAAGTCGCCAAAGTCGGCGGCGTTGAGCGTCTTCAACCGCGCCTGATAGGCCGCATAAAGATCAATGCCGCGCCCGTCGGCGAAGTGGTACGCCTCATTAGCGGGAACCTTGTCCGGCGTCAGGCCGCGGTTCTTCCAGCCGTCAATGACAAAGGCGAGGCCGCGCCCGGTCCAGCGCTTTTCGTCGATATTCGCCGCCTCGATGACCTGTTTGGCTAGACGGATCTGGTCGTCGGCGTCGAGAATGGTGAAGGACGATTTGAGGCCGACCAGTTCGGCGTGGCGGCGCAGGATCTGGGCGCCGATCGAATGAAACGTGCCGAGCCACTGCATCCCTTCGACGGAGTCCCCGATGAGCGCGCCGATGCGCTCTTTCATCTCTCGGGCGGCCTTGTTGGTGAAGGTGACGGCGAGGATCTGCCAGGGCCGCGCGCGGCCCGTAAAGAGAAGATGGGCGAGGCGGGTCGTCAACGCCCGGGTCTTTCCCGTACCGGCGCCGGCGAGCATCAGCACCGGGCCTTCCGTGGCGAGCACCGCCTTGCGTTGTTCTTCGTTTAAGGCCGCGAGATAGGGCGCTGATTTTTCTTCGCTTTCGCCACCCGGGCGGGCGGTCGCCGCGGCCATGGCGCGCTCGGAAATGGATGGAGATTTTACCCGTTCGGAACTCATCGGGCCTGTTTAGACCAGACGGAACGATTCTGGAACATTTGCGGAAAATTCATGCGCACTGAACGGTTTACAGGGCCGCAATATGGGCTATGGGAAAGCCTGCGCTGGGGCGTGGACGCTAAAAAAGGAGAGGTCTCTCATGGCGGGCAAGTTTGAACTTTACAAGGACAAGGCCGGCGAATTCCGCTTTCGGCTGAAGGCGGGAAACGGCGAGAACATTCTGGCGAGCGAGGGCTATAACGACAAATCCGGCGCCGAAAACGGCATCGCCTCGGTTCGCAAGAATGCGCCGGACGACGCCCGCTACGAGCGTAAGGAAGGGGCCAACGGCAAGCATCATTTCAATCTGAAAGCGGCCAATCACCAGGTGATCGGATCCTCGCAGATGTATGAATCGGCGTCGGGCATGGAAGGCGGCATTGAGTCCGTGAAGAACAACGCGCCGGATGCGACCCTCGACGATCAGACGGGCTGATCTGACACGAATTGATTCAGTAAGCGGCCCGCCCTCGCGCGGGCCGTTTTCTATTCGGACTGTTCGTCGCGATTGAGACGATAGGTCGGGCTGCTCAGTTCAAGCCCGGTGCGCGTTTCAACTTCGTCCACCGCGGCCTCGCAGGAGCCGCTGATGAAAGCGAGATCGTCAATCAGGTAGCGCAGCGTGTCGATGTTCTTGGGGTTGTGGCTGTCGAGACTTCTCATCGACACCGTGATGCGCTTGGCCGGCGTGTCGACGAAATGCGCGCCTGCGATGTTGTCGAATATCACGGTTTCGCTTTCCCATTCGAACTCCACCCGCGCCACATCAAGCGGCCGGTCGTCCGCGTCCCAACCTTTGATTTCGAACGCGAAGGATTCGTTTTGTTTCGCGCCGGTCGGGTAGATGGACATGGTGACGAGGCACGCCGGTTGATCGAATTCGATCGCCAGGGGCCGGTTCAGCCTGTTTCGGTAACCGGCGGCGAAACGCCCGCTCGTCGGCGCCTCATAGGTGCACATGGAGTTATACTGGAAGTGGCGCTGGCCTTCGCAAATCTGCCATGACAGGCCGGGCCCGAATTTGACGCCGTACTCTTCTTGATAGTCCTGAATGATCGGTTCGCCATGGGTGCCCGGCGGCGGCTCGAAATGGACGACCGGAAAGGTCGAGCCTTCCGCGTCCGTCAGCACCCGCCCCACAAAGGGCGTTACCCGCGTATCGGTTGCGGGATTGCTGTCGCCGTCCGGGTCTGGACCGATGCCGTTTTCATGGACCCAGCCCGATCCGTGGCCATGATCATCGCCCGCATCGCCGTCATGAGGATGCGCGGCCGCGACGCCGAGCGCTGCAGCAGCTATCGCCGATAGGTTTAAGATCGTTCTCATACGCACCCCTCCGCGACCCCGTAACAGAATAGCCGATGGGCGGAATTGTTCCAAGAACATCAGAAAAGCCGGATAATACGATGATTGCCTTAGCGAAATCGGGTGATGCATTCACTATTGCTTGAACCGGTTGCCTCGGCTGGCCGGCTGCGCCAACGTTGCAAAAATTGAGGAGGGGCGTCCGGTGCGCGCGGATCTTTTTTCGTTCCTTAAACGGGCGCTCCTGGCGTCGGGCCTCGCGCTCGTCGCCGCCTGCGCCAGCGCAGAAGACCCGCGCACTTTCGATCATACAACAGCGGCGGCGCGGGTCGGCGCGCTGGACGGCGCCGCGTCGCGCATTCGCGCCGATGTGGCCTATCTCGCCGACGACGCCATGGAAGGCCGCGAAGCGGGAACGCGGGGCTACGACGCGGCCGCCGATTATGTCGCCGCGCGCATGGCGGCGCTGGGTCTCGCGCCGGGCGCCGACGGCGACTGGTTTCAGGCCGTGCCGTTGCGCGAGGCGACGTCCTCGCCCGACGCGTCGCGACTGTCAGTAACGACGGCGGACGGCGAACGGGTCGACCTCGCTTTCCTCGACGATTTCAAGATCTATCCGTCTCTCGAAAAGGACGCGTTCGCCGTTTCCGCGCCCGCTGTTTTTGTCGGTCACGGCATATACGCGCCGGAGGCCGGTCACAATGACTATGAAGGGCTCGACATAAACGGAAAGGTCGTCGTGCGTTTCGCGGGCGCGCCGGATGTTTTCGACAGCGAAGCGCGTGCCCATTACGGCTCAAGCGCCGCAAAAGCGAAATATATGGCGAGTCAGGGCGCGGTCGCGGTTGTCAGTCTCTACACCGACGCCGCCGAGAAATCTTTTCCGTGGAAACGGGTGCGGCGAAATCCGATCGCGCGCGCGACACGCTGGGTTGGTCCTGATGGCGCCGCCGATGTTGCGGGGGCGGGACTGAACGGGACGATTGGCCTCAACCCGGACAGCAGCGAAATCCTGTTCGAAGGCGGGCCGCGTTCCTATGGCGAGTTGCGCGCGGAAGAAGCCCGGCCGGGCGGCGCGCTAAAAGGGTTCGATTTGCCGGTGACGGTTTCCGTATCCGCCGCCGCCGCGTTTGACGACTATTTCAGCGACAACGTCGTCGGCGTCATCGAGGGGGCGGACCCTGCGCTCAAAAACGAGGCGCTCGTCGTCACCGCCCATCTCGACCATTTGGGGATCGACGAAGGCGATCTCGGCGGAGAAGACGACATCATCAATAACGGCGCCATGGACAACGCGATGGGCGTCGCCATGCTGCTTGAAACGGCGCGGCGCTTTCTGGACGGCCCGCCGCCGGCGCGGACGGTCGTTTTCCTCGCCGGCACGGCGGAGGAAAAAGGGCTTCTGGGGGCCGACTATTTCGCCCATTTTCCGCCGCTCGGCGACAAGGAAATCGTCGCGAACGTCAATCTCGACATGCCCGTCATGCTTCATGCGTTTACGGACATTATCGCCTTTGGCGCCGAGCGTTCGACCCTCGGGTCTATTGTCGAGGCGGCGCTGGCCGATGCAGGCGTTGTTGTGTCGCCCGATCCGTTTCCGGAACTGGGGGTTTTCACCCGATCGGATCATTATCCGTTTGTCGAGCAGGGCGTGCCGGCGATTTTCCTGTGGCCCGGCTACGCCAATGGGGGCGAGGCGGTGATCAGCGCGTTTCTCGCGAAGCACTACCACAATGTCAGCGACGACCTGTCCCTGCCGATACGCTGGAACGATGCGGCGCGCTTTGCCGACATCAACTATAAAATCGCCCGCGAAATCGCCGACCGCCCGGAGCGGCCAGCTTGGAACAAAGGCGATTTCTTCGGCGAGCTTTTCGCCGGCGAATAAGGCGCGCTATTCGATTTCGTAGATCAGCGTGACGTTTGCGCGAATTGCTGACTCGCCGGCTTCGATGGGCGCGGCAAAATCCGCTTCTGCGCGCCTCGCCGTCACGACGATGGTATCGTTTTGAGGCGCGGCGACATATCCATCCTGTATCCTTAGGATAGGACCGAGTTTCACACCCGCTGCATCAGCGAGCAGGGCCGCGCGCGCCATGGCGTCGGCGACGGCGTCGCGGCGCGCTTCGTCCTGAAGCGGCTGCGGATCAGCAAAGGTAAATGAGATGCCGCCCAGACTATTCGCGCCGGACGACACCGCTTCGTCGATCACGGCGCCGGCCTTGTCGAGATCGCGCAGACGGACGCGCACGGAATTCGACGCGCGGAACCCGATGACTTCCGGTTCGCTGCGGTTGCGCTCATAGTTATATCGCGGATTGACGTTGAGGCCCGAGGTCTGAATATCGCGCGCTTCGATATCCATGGATTTCAGCTTGTCGATTGTCGCCGTCATGGCCGCGGAATTGGCGCGCAGGGCTTCCGCCGCCGTCGCGCCGTCGATCTGAACGCCGATCGTGACAATCGCCATGTCCGGCGCGGCGAGGGCCTCGCCCTGTCCCGTGACGGAGATCGTTCGGGGCGCCGGCGCTGGTTCCGCGCTCGCCTGCGGCGCTGCGCAGGACGCGGCCAGCGCCGCGACGGCCGAGTAGAAAAATGCACGCATGGTTGCCTCCCGGTTGCGTAGGGACCCCCACCATGCTCGCCCGCGCAAGGCGAAATCAAGGCGCAAAATCGATCTTACCGCGGCGTTTGTCGGGCCTTCAATGCACCATCGATTGCTGATAAGAACCGCGCTTCGGTCGCGGGCGGGATCGCCGCCGCCCTGATCGGGCCTGTAGCTCAATTGGTTAGAGCTGGCGGCTCATAACCGCTAGGTTGGGGGTTCGAGTCCCTCCGGGCCCACCATCCAGCTATGTTGTAACTTGCTGATTTTATTAGAGGGTAGATACTTTGTTCCAATGAGGTAACGTTTACATGTCCGAGCAACCTGAAAAAATTATTTGGAACAAAGATTGGGGCGACGTCGCCGGTGATGCAGGTGATCCGTATCAATACCGACTTACAGGTCCGTGGCTGCAATATCATTCTGAAGAGTCGCTTGAGCAAAGAAGCCGTCAAGGGCTGGAAGATGGCAATCGGTTATTTCGTGAACTCGCGCGATCTCTCCTGGTTGGACACGCTGCTATTGTCGTTTTGTCTATCAACATTACGGCGAACTTACTCGGAAGTGATAGCAGCATCAGCCTAATGTTGCCGGCGATAATGTTTTTGGGTGTATGTGGAATTGCAGCGGCAAGCTCTGCGCAATTCTACCTTGCTCGCCATGCCCAAGCCGTTGGCGCGGGCTATGAGGCATTCAAGTTTTGGCGATTTCCAAATAACGCGGGTACTATTCCAGATCACGACGCACTTGATGGCTTCGAGAAAGCGCATGCAAACTTTAGGGTGCTGTGGACGAAGCAGAGAAAGACCTACCGGCGTCTACTTATTACATCACTTTTGCTTTTTGGTTTGGCGATGATCGTCGCCGTAATCTACATGATTGGTGTCGCCGCAAAAAGCGCTTAATCGCCTCCTGTTCAGACTACGCGTGCAATGCTGCCTAAAGGTCATTCACCCGGCCGGCGGGGTTTATTGTCGCTGCGCAATTGCTGCGCGCGCGGGCGTTGAGAGACAGGCGCGACATTTTAACGGGCTTAGGGAAGAAGATCCCGTGATTGGGGGCCGCCGGGCCCCTTTTCTGGGGTTTGCGGCCGTTTTCTGCAATTGCAAGGCATTCTCAAATATGCCACATGAGGCAAAAGGAATGTCGATGCGTCTTCACGAACTCAAAAAAGGCGAGCGGGCCCGGGTCGCCGAAATCTCCTCCGCCGATGCGGAACTGGAGGCGAAACTTCGTGAAATCGGGTTTGCCGAAGACGACGACGTGGAGATTGTTCATTATGGCCCCGTCGCCGGCAAGCCGATCTGCGCGCGCCTTAATCAGACGCTGATCGCGTTGCGTCTGGAAGAGGCGGCCGCCATTGAAGTGGAGGCGGCGTCGTGACGGTCGCCCGCTTAGCGCTCGTCGGCGCGCCCAATTGCGGCAAGTCAACGCTCTTCAACGGCCTTACCGGCGGGCGCGCCAAGGTTGCGAACTATCCGGGCGCCACGGTGGAAACCCGTTCCGGGCGTTTCACGACGCCAAGCGGCCGCGACGTTGAGCTGGTTGATCTGCCGGGCATTTACGGATTGACGCCGCGCTCCATGGACGAACGCGTCGCCGTCAACATGCTTACCGGACAGTCCGCGAGCGACGCGCCGCCGGACATGCTGCTTGTGCTCATGGACGCGTCGAATATTCGGACGCATCTGCATTCCGTGTTGCAGCTTCGCAGTCTCGGCCGGCCGATGATCGTCGCGCTCAACATGATCGATCTCGCCGAACGGGACGGCCTCAAGCTCGACATGGAAAAACTCGAACAACGTCTCGGCGTGCCGGTCGTCGCTTCGCGCGCTACGCGCAAGGCCGGGCGCGCCGATCTCCTGGCGCGCATCGACCGCACGCTTGGCGAAACGGTTGCCGCTCCGGCCTTTGACGCCGGCGCGCCGCTCAAGGATCTGCAGCGCGAAGCGCGGGCCATCGCCCGGGACGTCACCCTTCATGAACCGGTGATCAATCGCATCACGCGCGAAACCGATCGCATCGTGTTGAACCCGGTCGCCGGCCCGTTCATTCTTTTTGCGCTCCTGTTTTTGATGTTTCAGGCGGTGTTTTCCTGGTCTGGCGCGCCCATGGACGCGATCGACGGCGGCGCCGTCGCCCTCGGCGAATGGGTCGGAACCGTCTTGCCGGAGGGATGGCTGCAAAGTCTCATTACCGACGGCGTGATCGCCGGGGTCGGCAGCGTCGTTATTTTCCTGCCGCAGATTTTGATCCTCTTTGCGTTCATTCTCATTCTGGAGGCGTCCGGCTATATGGCCCGCGCCGCGTTTTTGATGGATGAACTGATGATGCGGGTGGGGCTTAATGGGCGCGCCTTTATCCCGCTGCTTTCGAGTTTCGCCTGCGCGATCCCGGGCATTATGTCGGCGCGGGTCATCGAGAATGAACGCGACCGGCTGACCACCATCATGATTGCGCCGCTGATGACCTGTTCGGCGCGGCTTCCGGTCTACACGCTGATTATCGCCGCCTTCATTCCGCGCGACACGGTCGGGCCGTTTAACCTGCAGGGCCTTGTCATGTTCGGGCTCTATATTGCGGGCATCATCAGCGCCGTGATTGTCGCCTTTGTTTTGAAGCGCACCCTCACCAAAGGCCGGCCGCAGCCGCTGATCATGGAACTGCCGACCTACAAGCTGCCGGACCCGCGCGACTTCCTCATCGGACTGTGGATGCGCGCCTCGGCCTTTTTAAAACGCGCCGGCACGATCATTCTGGCGACCTCCATTCTTCTGTGGTTCCTGGCGAGCTATCCGGCGTCGGCCTCCAGCCTGCGGGAAACCTTCGCCGGCCGGATCGGCGCGGTGCTTGAAACGGTCCTCGCGCCAATCGGCTTCAATCTTGAGATCGCCATCGCCCTCATTCCCGGCATGGCCGCGCGCGAGGTTGCGGTCAGCGCCCTCGGCACCGTTTACGCCGTTCAGAACCCGGAAGAAAATGTGGAAGGGCTCGCGGCCGTGCTGCAAAACGCCTGGAGCTTGCCGACGGCGCTCGCCTTTCTCGCCTGGTACGTCTTTGCGCCCCAGTGTTTCGCGACGCTGGCGACCATGCGCCGGGAGACAAATTCCTGGGCGTGGACCGGCTTTGCCTTCGCCTATCTGATCGGGCTCGCCTATATCGCGTCGGGCCTTACCTATTATACGGCGAAAGCGGTGATGGCGGGCGGATAAGCCGGTCCGGCTGACGGAAAATCTCCTTTCGAAAAACCGGGCCCTTGCGCGCCGCTTGCTTCGGGCCCCCATCTTGGCCTAATCCGCCCCCTCAATGAGAGAAACATCATGAGCGAAGGACCGATCGTCATCATCGGCGCGGGGCAGGCCGCGGCGCAGGCGATTGCGTCCCTGCGTCAGGGCGGGTTCGACGGGGCGATCACGCTGATCGGCGACGAAGCGGCGTTACCCTATCAGCGCCCGCCTTTGTCAAAGGCGTATATGAAAGGCGAGTTTGAAGAGTCACGCCTCTATTTCCGGCCCGCCGCCTGGTACGAAGATCAGAACATTAAGCTGACGCTTGGTCAGCGCGCGACGGCGATTGACCGCGACGCGGGCCGCGTGCGCCTCGAAGACGGCGGCGGCGCCGATTACGACAAACTCATTATCGCGACCGGCGCCCGGCCGCGCCGCTGTCCCGTCGACGGCGCCGATCTTAAGGGCGTCCACGATCTGCGCACCCTGGCCGATGTGGAGCGCATCCGGCCGCAAATGATCAAGGGACGGAAGATCGTCATTGTCGGCGCCGGCTATATCGGTCTTGAAGCCGCGGCCGTGGCGCGACAGATGGGGCTCGACGTCACGGTGCTTGAAATGGCCGACCGCGTGCTTGCCCGCGTCACCAGTCCCGTCATCAGCGAATTTTACGAAACTGTTCACAAAGCCGAAGGCGTCGATATTCGCACGGGCGCGCGGCTCGCGTCGTTCAAGGGCGACAATGGCGCTCTCGCTGCGGCCGTTCTTGAAAACGGCGAGGAGATCGCCGCGGATCTCGCGCTCATCGGCATCGGCATTTTGCCCAATGCGGAGCTGGCGGAGGAAGCCGGCGTCGAATGCCGTGACGGCATTGTCGTCGACGAGGACGCCCGCACGTCCGATCCTGATATCTTCGCCGCCGGCGATTGCGCGCGCCGGCCGCTTGTCCATTACGGCCGGGACGGCCGTCTTGAAAGCGTTCACAACGCGATCGAACAGGGAAAGCTCGCCGCCGCCGCCATTTTAGGGCAGCCGCGCCCGAAAGAAGACTGCCCCTGGTTCTGGTCCGACCAATATGATCTGAAACTTCAAATCGCCGGTTTATCTGCCGGCTATGACGACATTGTTCTGCGCGGCGACCCCGCATCGCGGAAATTTGCAGCGTTCTATCTAAAGGACGGCGTGCTGATCGCCGCCGACGCCGTCAGCGCGGCGCCGGAATTCATGATGGCGAAGAAAATGATCATGGCGAAAGCGCGACCCGACGCCGCGCAGCTTGCCGACCCGTCCGTGTCGATGAAGGAGATCGCTGCCGGCGCGGGGTGAAAAGGCGGCTACTCGCCGCCGCGCCAGCGATTGACGAAATCGCTTTCAATATCAAGAAGGTCCATGACGCGGCCGACCGAATGGTCGATGAGATCGTCGACCGTTTCCGGTTTGGCGTACATCGCCGGCATGGGCGGCGCGATGATGGCGCCAAGCTGCGCCGCCTCGTGAAGCAGTTTGCAATGGCCGGCGTGGAGCGGCGTTTCCCGCGGCATCAGGATAAGCGGCCGGCGCTCCTTAAGACACACGTCGGCGGACCGCGTCAGCAAATTATCCGCATAGGAATGAACGATCGCGGAGAGCGTCTTCATGGAACAGGCGGCGACGATCATGCCGTCGGTCCTGAACGAGCCCGAAGCGATCCCCGCCGCAATGTCCGTATGACGGTGGCTATGGTCGGCGAGGGCGGCGACGTCCGCCGGCTTCCATTCCGTCTCCAGGCCCAGATTCATGATCGCGGTCTGGCTCATCACGAGGTGCGTCTCGACGCCGTCGGCCTCGCGCAGCTTTTCCAAAAGCCGGACGCCGTAAATGACGCCGGAGGCGCCGCTGATCCCGATGATGATCTTTTTCATGGGGTCCTATGTAAGCCATATGCGGCCGCGCCGCCATCGTTGACCCCGCCGGCTTCAAGCGGACCGCCCCGGAGGGGTGGCGGGGCCCGCGCCGGGCGCCTATGTTCCAGGCCTGATGAGCACGGGCCTCGACATAACCGCTATTGACGCGCCGCCGATTGACTTCGGCGCGCCCGCCGGCGCGCGCCTTGTTGTGGCAATGTCCGGCGGCGTCGACTCCTCGGTCACGGCGGCGCTGGCGAAACTTGCGGGCTATGATGTCGTCGGCGTGACGCTGCAACTCTATGACCACGGCGTCGCCATTCAGAAAAAAGGCGCTTGCTGCGCCGGCCAGGATATCGCCGATGCGCGCCGCGTCGCCGAAGCCATGGACTTCCCCCATTACGTGCTCGACTACGAAGACCGTTTCAACGATGCGGTGATGGAGGATTTTGCCGATACCTATCTTGCGGGCGCGACGCCGATCCCTTGCGTGCGCTGTAATGAACGGGTGAAGTTTCGCGACCTGATGGAGACTGCCCGCGATCTTGGCGGCGCGGCAATGGCGACGGGGCACTACATTCGCCGGGTGGTCGGGCCAAACGGGCCGGAACTGCGCCGCGCTGTCGATGCGTCGAAGGACCAAAGCTACTTCCTGTTCTCGACCACGAAAGAACAGCTCGACTTCCTGCGCTTTCCCCTCGGCGGCCTGCCGAAAGAGGAAGTGCGCCGGCTCGCCGGTCAGCTCGGGCTGGTCGTCGCCGACAAGCCGGACAGCCAGGACATCTGTTTTGTGCCGGAAGGGAAATACGCATCGGTGGTCGAACGCTTGCGCCCCGGTTCCGCGGAGCCGGGCGAGATCGTGCATGTGGACGGGACGGTGATGGGCCGTCATCCCGGCGTCATTCATTACACGGTCGGGCAGCGGCGCGGCCTTGGCGTCGCGACCGGCGACCCGCTTTACGTGGTCCGCCTCGATGCCGACCGCAAAGAGGTCGTTGTCGGCCCCCGCGACGCCCTGCTGGTGTCGCGCATCTTCCTCAAAGACGTGACCTGGCTTGGCGACGGCGAGGGTGAGACGGCCGCCCGCGCCGGCGCGCCCGTCGCGGTCAAGGTCCGCTCCACGCGCCCGCCCGTTCCCGCGCGCCTCAACTGGGTCGACGGCGGCTGGGCCGTTGATCTCGGCGTCGCGGAGGAGGGTGTCGCCCCGGGACAGGCTTGCGTTTTCTATTCCCCCGATGAGGACCATTCCCGCGTCCTCGGCGGCGGCTGGATCGCCGGGACGGCGGCCATGGAAGCGGCCGCGTGACGCTTGTCGTGCGCCCGCTTGCGGCGCGCGACGAGGCGGCCTGGCGCCGCCTCTGGTCGGATTATCTCAAGTTTTACAAGACGCCGCTGCCGACCCGCGTCACCGACGCGCTCTTTCAGCGGTTGCTCGCCGGGCAGCCGCATTTCGCCCGCGTTGCAGAAAAGGACGGCGCCGTGATCGGCTTCGTCCACGCCTTGCCCCATGCCTCCACATGGTCGCTCGACGGCTACTGTTACCTCGAAGATCTCTTCGTTGAGGTTTCCGCGCGGGGGACCGGCGCCGGTCGCGCTCTGATCGAAGCAGTCTATCAGGAAGCCGATGCGCGCGGTCTTAAGCGCGTCTACTGGAACACCGAAACCGGCAACAGGACCGCGCGACGTTTGTATGACAGGCTTGCGTCCTTAAGCGACTTCGTTCAGTACCGCCGTGAAGCGTAAGTCAGAGACCGGTGATGGCGAAGAAATTGTACGATTGCATAAAGTGTTCGGCCTATTGCTGTTCATACACTCATATTCCGGCGACGAAGTCCGACATCAAGAGGCTCGCCAAGTTTCACGGCATCTCGTTTGACAAGGCCGAGAAGAAATTCACCAAGAAGGGCGACGAGGACAACCCGCGGGTTCTTCGGCATACGGATGATGAACACTTTGTGACGTCGTGCATGTTTCTCGACAAGGAAACGCGAAACTGTACGATCTATGAAGGGCGCCCGACCATCTGCCGCGAGTTTCCGACGCAGAAGCGATGCGGCTATTATGAGTTTCTGATTTGGGAGCGCGAGGTGCAGGACGATCCGGAATGGGTGGCGACGACGGATTAAGAGCGGACGCGGAACGAATAGCGTTCCCGGGACTTACAGCGGCGATGACGCCATCGTCGCGATGCGGGATGCGGCGCCCGGCTTCTGACGCGGAATGACGGAAAAAGTCGATACGGTCGTCATCGGCGCCGGCGTTGTCGGACTGGCGGCAGCGCGCGCGCTCGCCCGCGCCGGTCGCGAGGTCATCGTCCTGGAAAAAAATTCAGCCATTGGCGAAGAGACGTCCTCGCGCAACTCTGAAGTCATCCATGCGGGGCTTTTTTATAAGCCCGGGGGCTTGCGTGCGCGGCTCTGTCATCCGGGCAAGGTGAAGCTCTATGAATTTTGCCGCGCCTATGGCGTTGACTTCGACAACTGCCAGAAACTGATTGTCGCTCATGGCGATGATGAAATTGCGCAGCTCCGCACGATCAAAACCCTCGCTGCCGACAATGGCGTCACGGACCTAGAATTGCTGAGCCGCGCCGAGGCGATTGCGCTCGAACCGGCGCTTGAATGCGACGGCGCGCTGTTGTCGCCGTCGACCGGCATTGTCGATTCCCACGGGCTGATGCTGGCGCTGCTTGGCGACTTTGAAAACGCCGGCGGCGTCGTGGCGCTGAACGCGCCGGTGGAGGGCGGCCGCATCAACGACGAACGCATTGGGCTCACTGTCGGCGGCGCGGGCGCCATGAGTCTCGACGCGGCGCTCGTCGTCAATTGCGCGGGCCTGTGGTCGGACCGCGTCGCCCATTCGATTGACGGCGTGCCGGCGGAAACCATTCCGAGCCTGCAATACGGCAAGGGTCAGTACTTCGCCTATGCGGGCGCGACGCCGTTCTCGCGCCTTATCTATCCGGTCCCCAACCGCGACAGCCTCGGCGCCCACTACACCCGCGACCTTGGCGGGCAAGCACGGCTCGGTCCGGATATTTCCTACGTCGCGTCGAACGTCGACTACGACCTCGACCCGGACCGGCGCGACGGGTTCGCGCGAAGCGTCAAGCGCTTCTGGCCGTCGCTCGATCCGGAAAAAATGCAACCGGGCTACGCCGGCATCCGCCCGAAAAGCGCGGGGCCGGGCGAGGAGGGCGACTTTGTCATTCACGGCCGCGAAACACACGGGCGCGCGGCCTATATTGGCCTTTACGGCATCGAATCGCCGGGCCTCACCAGTTGCCTTGCGATCGCCGATTATGTTGTCGCCTTAACGGCTTGAGCCGGCTTGCGCGCCCTCGCGCCGCCCGTTATAGACGCCCGCTCAAAACGGCGTCCCGGCGGGGTAGCTCAGTTGGTGAGAGCGCAGGATTCATAACCCTGAGGTCGGCAGTTCAAATCTGCCCCCCGCTACCAAGACCGGAACGGCGCAATTATCGTTCGGTGAACGCCTGGTCCAGCGACCGCGATACCGGCTTCAGGATATATTGCATCAGGGTGCGCGACTGAGTGACGACTTCCGCGCGCACCTGCATGCCGGGCGTCAGTTGACGCGCCCCTTTCCCGCTTCCGATTTGCTGGTCCGGCAGGCTGATATAGGCGACGTAATAGGCGTCGCCCGTTCGCTCGTCGGTGAAGGTGTCCGCAGACACATGGGCGACTTCGCCTTCCAGCTTGCCGTAGCGATTGGGGTCGAAGGTCGTGACGCTGACATCGGTTTTCATGCCGATTGTGACGTGGCCGATATCTTTCGGATTGACGCGCACCTCCGCCATCAACTCCGCGCCTATGGGCGTGATCTCGGCGACGACGCTGCCCGGGGCGACCACGTCGCCTTGTCCGTCGACGGCGAGGTCGTTAACGACGCCGGCGACCGGCGCGCGCACGGTGAGGCGATCCGACCGGTCCTTGAGCGAGGCGATCGGTTCTTCGAGTTCCGCAAGTTGCGCGACGACGGCCGCGCGTTCCTCGGCGATGGTCGATTGATACTCCGCCGCCGCGCCTTCGCGGTCGGCGCGGGCAGCCGTATGGGCGCGGCGCGCCTGATCGAGACGGGAGCGCGCGCCCGCGGCTTTCGCTTTCGCTGAGGCCACCGCCGCCTTCGCCTGAAGATAGGACTGCTTGGACGTAAAGCCTTCGCCGATCAGTTCTTCCTGTATCTCCAACTGCTGTTCGGCAAAGTCCAGAAGATCGGTTTCCGCTTTCAGTTCCGCTTCGGTTTTCACGACCTCCGATTTCGCCGAGGCCTCCCGCTCGGTAAAGGTCTCCATGACCGCGCGCTGTTGTTTTACGCTGGAGGCGTGCACCGTGATCTGTTCGGCGACCATGGTCGGCCAGTCGTCGATGAATTTTTTGAAATCCGGGTCGCGTTCGCCCGCCTGCGCCGCCAGCCGCTCCAGCCGCAATTCGAGATCGGCGCGGCGCGCTTCGAAACGGTCGAACTCGCCGCCGGCGTTTTCCGTGCGGAGGCGCACGAGGGGCTGGCCTTCGGCAACGACCTCGCCGGGGGCGACCAGCACTTCGTCGACAATGCCGCCCTCAAGATGGGCGGCCTCGCGCGTTGATCCGAACGGCGCAATTTCGCCCATGGCGACGGAAAGCTCCCGCACATGGGCGATGTTTGCCCAGACGAGGAGAACGATCACCAGACCGCTGATGATCGCCATTGCGGCGCGCGAAAGAAACGGCGGCGCGCCTTCCTCAAGCTCTATGGGCAGGGCGAGGCCGTGGCGTTCGCCGACATTTTCGTGTTTTCGCTCTGTGTTTGACGCCGTGTTCATGCTCGTTCCGCCTTCAACTCGGTATCCATAATTTGCGGCACCACCTGATCCGATGGGCCGATGTCGCGCACGGCGCCGCGATCAAGCCAGACCACGCGGTCGGCAAGGCGCATATGGCTCGGGCGCTGCGTCGTCATAATGATGGCGCTGTTGCGCCGCTTTTCCTCAAGGATGGAGATCAACGCTCTTTCCCCCGAAAAATCGAGCGATGCGGCTGGCTCGTCGAGAAGATAGAGCGGCGCGTCCTTGATAAAGGCGCGGGCGAGGATGATCCGGCTTTTGAGCGCGTCCGACCATGTGGCGCGCGCCATGACGGTGCATTTCGTGTCGAGACCTTCGTCAAGCGCGCCGCCGAAATAATCGTCGATGCCGAGCTTGCGAATGACCGCGTCGATTTCCTTGTCCGTCGCGTCGGGGCGCGCCAGCCGGATATTCTGCGCCACCGTGCCGTGGAAGAGATCCGGCGACTGCAGGCCGACGCCGAGGGCGTGGCGCCATTCGCCCTTGTCGAGCTGACGCAGGTCGAGACCGTCGATAAAGATGGACCCCGCCTGCTGCTGATAAAGGCCCATCAACAGGCGCAACGCCGTTGACGCGCCG
Organism: Hyphococcus sp.; assembly: GCA_028284345.1. Classification (GTDB taxonomy): domain Bacteria; phylum Pseudomonadota; class Alphaproteobacteria; order Caulobacterales; family Parvularculaceae; genus Hyphococcus. The sequence goes on from JANQRY010000006.1 coordinate 168,176, forward strand.
GCGCCGCTTTGACCGTAGAGACAGACGAGTTCGCCGGGTTTGACCTCAAAGGAAACGCCGCGCAGGGACGGCTCGCGTGCGCCGGGATAACGGAACGAGATTTTGTCGAATACGACATGGCCCTTGAACGTCCGCGGGATGGACGGCCCGGCGTTCGGTTCCCGCTCCAGCGGCATTTTCACGAGCCGGTCGATCTGTTGCAGGCTTTGCAGAGTCTGTCCGAGGGTCAGGCCGCTGAGAAAGATGTTGCGGATCGGGCCGAGCACGCGCCAGGAAAGGGCCATGACTGCAATCAGCGCGCCTGCGCTGAGGTCGCCGGCAATGACCATGCCGGTGCCGAGGGTTAAGATGGCGATTCCGGCGATGGCGACCATCGATTGCGAAAACGTCTGGAGCAGAAAGTTGAGCTCGCGCGCCTTCTTGTTGGCCATGGCGGCGTCGGCCGACATTCGCCGCTGGCGCCGCAACCAGATATGCTCCGCCGCAAGGTCGCGGATCGCGCGTTGCGACGATACCGCCTCGACCGTCAGGTTATTCAGTTGCGCGCGCGCATTGCCGGCCTTGCGCACAAGCGCTGCGGTGCGCGGCAACGCCCAGGCAGCCATCACCGCGTAGACGCCCACCAGCGCAATCGGCGCCCAGACAAGGGGGCCGCCGATAAACGCAATGACGACGATGAAAAGCAAGAGGAACGGCAGGTCGAACAGGGCGTTCGCCAGCGGGCCGGTGAACGCCTCGTGCAACGAGGTCATCTGCTTCAGGCGCGTCAACTGCGATCCGATCGGCGCGTCTTCCGTATGTGACAACGATAAGTGCGTGAGGTGGCGAAACGCGGTTTCGTTCAATTGTTCGTCGAGGCGCGCGCCGAGATAGGATTGCAGCCGCACGCGCACCTGACGCATGGCGAAGTCCGCCGCGGCAATAATGATGACGCCAATAGACAGGCCGATCAGCACGTCGATGGATTTTGCGCCGACGGCTTTGTCGTATACCGTCATCACATAGAGCGGCGGCGCCAGCGCAAAGAGGTTTACGACAAAGCTGATCAGAAAGATCTGCCGGATGACGGGGCTGAACGCGGCGAACATGGTCGCTGACCAGGCTGGTGCCGCGGCGCCATGCTGGTCGTGTTTTTCCACGGCTTCGGGGAAGATGCACAAGCCCTCGATCTCGTCGGCGGCGAGTCTTTGTGGTTCGTCGCGCGCCGGGTCGAACAGGACGACGGTGTTGTCGTCGTCGATTTTTTCCGCCAGCACGACGCAGCCGTCCTCCCGGCGCACAAAGCACGGCAGAAATTCGTCGCGAAGTTTTTCCGGCGTCGCCGGCTCTGCGGTCGTGTTGTAGCCAAGCCGAAACAGGACGGAACGAAAGGCCGCAACGGACGCCATCGTATCCGCATGGGGCATGGCTTCGAAGATGCGGCGCGGGCCTTGCGCCCAGCCGGTGAGTTTCAAAAACCGGTCGATCACGACGATGCAGTCGTCGTTGAGCGTCTGTTGCATCGCCGGCGGCGCGGTAAAGGCGGCGCGCAGGCGCTGCTGCATCGCCTGCACTGGATTTTCGCCGTCTTGCGCGTCGATCCCCAGCCGTTCGAAAAACCAATCGTCGTTGCGTTTGAGCAGGTTCATCATGACGCAACCGCCTTTGCATCAATAACGTCGCGCTCGATGCGTTTCAGTTCGCGATCGGTGATTTCATAGGCCTCGTCGGCCATATTGATCAGCGAAGGCCGGTGCGTCGCGAGGACAATGGTGATTTTTCCGCGCAGATGTCGCAGCGCCTCAACGAAGCGCTGCTCGCCGGCGAGGTCGAGATGGGTGTTCGCCTCATCGAGAATAATAACGGAGGGTATGGTCGCAAGCGCGCGCGCAATGGTCAGGCGCTGCGCCGTGGGCGCCGGTATGTCGCGCCCGGCGGAGCTTTTCAGCATGGTGTCGTAGCCAAGCGGCATCCGCACCACTTCATCGTCGAGACCGACAATGCGCGAGGCCGCCAGCGCCGCTTTTGTCGACACTTCGCCGAACAGCGTCAGGTTTTCGAGGATCGTGCCGCGAAAAATCGTGGGCGTCTGATCCACATAACGAACTGCGCCGCGCACATTTGCGGCGTTCGCTGCGTCGCCGATAAGCACGCTGCCCTTTGCGACGGGCGTATCGTCCATCAAAAGGCGGAGCAGGGAAGACCGTCCGGACCCGTCTGCGCCCTTGATCGCCACCAGCGCGCCGGCCGCGACGTCGAGATTAAGGTTTTCGAACAGCGGCGGCGCGTCCCCATACTGAACGGTGACGTTTTTGATGACGATTTTCTGTGGCCGGAACCGTTGTTGATATTCAACGGGCGCGTCGCTCTCGTCGCTGGCGTCCTCGAAGATTTTGGAGACGCGCGTTCGGCGATGCTTGGCCAACTGGATTTCGTTCCAGCTGGCAAGCGAGCGCATCAGCGGCTGCAGCAACTGCGAGGACAGCAACATGCAGCAGGCAAGGGCGCCGAGGGTCAGTCGTCCATTCAATACGAGGATGGCGCCGACGCCGACGATGGCGATAATCGACAGCGCCGCATACATGGCGCTGTAGGTCTGCGCCTCGCCCGTGAGCTTGATGATGCGTTGCGTGATCATGCTGGCGGACGATTGCAGGCGCTCGAAACGGCGCATCATCAATGGCTCCATGGCCGTTGATTTCACCGTCTGCATGGTTCTCAGCACTTCAATAAGGAAGTCGTGTTTGCGCGCTTCATGGGTTTCCTGTTCGGCGATGGCGGCGTTGAGCGATTGCGTGCGGCGCAAAGCGAGATAGCCGAACACCCCGAACAGCGCGAGGACGACAAAAAAGATCGGCCCGCCGACGAACACGATTACGGCGGCGAAGATGGGGATGAAGAGAATGTCGACGGCGACGAGGCGCGACTGCCCGCCGAGATGCCCGCCAAGGCCGGTCACGGCCGTCAGTCTTTCAAGATGTTCGCTGGCCATGGTGCGGCTGTATTGCGACGGGCGCGTCGCCAGCATGGTCGACAGCGCTTTCATCGACAGCGTGTGCGTAAAAGAAGCCGCCGACCAGTTAACGAGCGACGCGCGAAGATATTTGAGGACGGCGTCAACGGCGACAACGCCCATCAGCAGCGCAACGAGCGCCGTCAGCGTGTCAAACGACGCATTCGGCAACACCCGATCGTAAATCTGAAGGATCGTGAAGGGCAGCGCCAGGGCGAGGACGTTAACGATAGCGGAGGCGACATAGGTGGTCGCGCTCAAGGGCGGCTCCGACAGAGCCGTATTGTCTGACGCCTGATTCCGCATCAGCTCGGCGATTGTATCCAGCGCATCCTGCAGCATAGGAAAATGTCGGCTCGTAAATAGAAAGCTTTCACTACCCGTTTATGGTTAAATCCTTTCGGAATGATAATCGGCCCGCCAAATGCGTAGTGATTTACGGGAGATTAACTAGATTGATAAGTTTCTGATTAATTCCTTGCGCCTAAACTCCGTCATATTGCGCAATAGTATAGAGTACTCCCATGGCGGAAAATCGAGAGAAAACGCCTGTTAACGGAAAAGACCCCGCGGCGGGCGACGAGGCCGTTTCAAAACCTTCCGTGGAAGATTTAAGTCTCGAAAGCGAACGCGAGGCGTTGAAAAAGGCCCAGGACGCCGAGACCGCGGCCGCGACGTCCGGCGACGGATCGAGCGCCCATGGAAACCTGCATTTTGGCGATCAGGAACGCGGCGACATCAAAACCGTCGGCGACGACGCCGACGAGCGCGACGGCGATCCGGCGTTTGCCGATGGCGACAGTGACGATGACGGGCGCGATGCGCAGGCCGGCGCCGATGACGACGCCGACCGCGGTAACGAACCCTTAACCAATGAAACGTCCGGCGGCGCAGCGGGCGAGCCCGCCGGCGGGCCGGGTGCTTCGGCGGAGGCGGGCGCCGTGCTCGCGCGCAACGCCCGCCAACCGGCGCCGGAATCGAACAGCGGCGAAGCGGCGCCGACGACGACCGCGAAATCCGCCGGCGACCGCCCTGAGGACGCTGATCCCGACGACGACAGAACGCCGGTCAACGAAGCCCCGACCGACATTGCGTTGTCTGATGACGTTGTTGCGGAAAACGACGCCGGCGCGCTGATCGCGACGCTGGTCGCGTCCGACCCGGATGCGGACGACACGGCGACATATTCAATCGTCGAGGATCCGTCCGGTCTTTTCGAGGTGGTTGGCGACGAATTGCGACTGCGGGACGGCGTCTCGCTCGATCACGAGGCGCAGGATTCCTACGAGATCACGCTGCAGGTCGAAGACAGCGCGGGCAACGTTTACACGGAAACGGTGACGATCAACGTCGCCGACATCAATGAAGGCCCGACCGGTCTCATCCTTTCGGGCGATAGCGTCAATGAGAACGACGCCGGCGCGACGGTCGCGATCCTGTCCGCGACGGACGAAGATGAAGGCGACATAGCGACATTTTCCATCGCGGAGGACCCTTCAGGTCTGTTTGTAATCGTCGGCGACGAATTGCGGCTCAAAGACGGCGTCTCCCTCGATCATGAAGCGCAGGACGCCTATCAAATCACCATTGAGGTCGAAGACGGCGCCGGGAATGTCTATTCCGAGACCGTGACGATCAATGTGGCGGACCTCAACGAGGGTCCGACCGATCTTCAGCTTTCGAATACGAGCGTCGACGAAAACGGCGCCGGCGCCGTGGTCGGCACGTTGTCGGCGTTTGATCCCGATGACGGCGACGCGCTTGTTTATACGGTGTCGGACGATCGTTTCGAAATTGTCGGCGATCAGTTGCGGATCAAGGAAGGCGTTTCCTTCGACCACGAAACCATCGACTCCATTGATGTCACGGTGACGGCGACTGATCAGGGCGGTCTCACCACGTCGCAGTCATTCACGATCGACGTCAACGATCTCAATGAGCGCCCGACGGACATTGCGCTCTCCGGCGATACGGTGGATGAAAACGACGCCGGCGCGACGGTGGCGATCCTGTCCGCGACGGACGAGGATGAAGGCGACATTGCGACGTTTTCTATCGCGGAAGACCCGTCCGGCCTCTTTGAAATCGTCGGCGACGAGCTGCGCCTCAAAGACGGCGTCTCCCTCGATCACGAGGCGCAGGACGCCTATCAGATCACCATCGAGGTCGAGGATTCCGGCGGCGCGACCTATTTGGAAACGGTGACGATCAACGTCGCTGATCTCAATGAAGGCCCGACCGATATTCAACTCTCCGGCGCCAGCGTCGACGAACATGACGCCGGCGCGGTTGTCGGCACGCTGACGGCGTTCGACCCGGATGAAGGCGATACGCTGACGTTCACGGTCTCGGACGACCGCTTTGAAGTGGTCGGAGACGAGTTGAAGCTCAAGGACGGCGTCGAACTCGACTTCAATGAAATTGAATTGATCGACGTCACCGTGACGGCGACGGATTCCCACGGGGAGTCGACGTCCCAGTCATTCTCCATCGACGTCAATGACGTTAATGAGGCCCCGACGGACATCTCTCTCGACAACGATACGGTCGCTGAAAATGACGCCGGCGCAACCGTCGCGTGGCTCGCGGCCGCTGACCCGGACGCGGGCGACACGGCGACGTTCTCCATTGCCGAAGACGCCTCCGGTCTGTTCGAGGTGGTCGGCAATGAGTTGAAACTGAAAGACGGCGCATCCCTCGATCGCGAGGCGCAGGACGCCTACGAGATTACGCTTGAAGTCACCGACAGCGGCGGCGCCAACTATACCGAGACGGTGACGATCAACGTCGCCGACCTCAATGAAAGTCCGACAGATCTTCAGCTTTCCGGCGATACGGTGAACGAAAATGAAGCGGGCGCCGTTGTGGGCGAGGTCTCGGCCTACGATCCCGACGACGGCGACAGCCTCGATTTCACCGTCTCCGACGACCGGTTCGAGATCGTCGACGGCCAGCTCAAGCTCAAAGACGGCGTTTCCCTTGACCATGAAGCGGCCGAGACGATTGACGTCACGGTCACGGCGACGGACCAGGGCGGTCTCGAAACCTCTCAATCATTCACCATCAACGTCGCCGACGTTAACGAGGCGCCGAGCGATATCACGCTTTCCGGCGGGACGGTTCGCGAAAACAGTTTCGAAGGAACCTATGTCGGCACGGTGTCGGCGAGCGATCCTGACGACGGCGAGACCTTTACTTTCGCTCTCGCCGATGATGCGGACGGGCGTTTCGCCGTCGATCCGGATACGGGACGCATCACCGTTGCGGACCGCATCGATCAAAGCATACTCCTCGACTTTGAAGAGAATCCCACGCACGACATCGTCGTCGTGGTCACGGACAGCGCCGGCAACGCCTATCAGGAAACCGTCACCATCAATGTCGCCGACCTGCAGAACGAATACATCATTGGCGACAACGCCGATAATGTTCTGACCGGCGCTGGCGGCAATGACGTTATCTACGACTATTTCGGCGGCGACGACGTCCTCGACGGCGGCGACGGCAATGATGTCCTGGTCGACATTGCTGGCGGCGAGGATGAGCTCTATGGCGGCGCCGGCGACGACATCCTGCTCGGCGGCGCCGGGGCCGACGTCATTGACGGCGGCGACGGGACCGACACGGCCTATTATTCGAATTCAGCGTCCGGCGTTTCGGTCGACCTTGAGAGCGGCGGCGTCAATGGAAGCGGCGGGGACGCCGAAGGCGACGAGATCGTCAATGTCGAAAACGTCTTTGGCTCAGCGCGCGACGATACGATCATCGGCGACGACGCTGATAACACGCTTACCGGCTACTATGGCGACGACGTGTTGCAGGGCGGCGGCGGCGACGACACAATCGACGGCGATTATGGCCGCTGGGGATCGGCGGGCGACGACACGGCGGTCTACAGCGGCGCCTGGTCCGATTACACGATCACCGAAGAGAACGGCGTCTTCACTATCACAGACAATCGTCCTGACTCCCCGGATGGAACCGACACCGTCTCAAACGTTGAGAACTTTCAATTCGCCGACGGCGTTGTAACAGCGGATAACCTCCTCAACGTCGGTCCAAGCGATTTGTGGGCGGAAGACGCGACCGTCGCGGAAAATAGTGCGGCGGGAACTGTCGCCGCAACCCTGGCGGTTTCTGACGACAATGCGCTGGACGCCCACGAATTCGCCATTACCGATGATCCGTCCGGTTTCTTTGAGATTGTCGGCAATGAGGTTCGCGTCAGGGAAGGCGCCGATCTCGATTACGAATCGCAGGATTCCTACGATATCACGGTGGAAGTCACCGATAGCGCCGGCGCCAGCTATACCGAGACGGTGACCATCAACGTCGCCGACGTCAACGAAGCGCCGGTCGACTTTGTTCTTACGCCGACGTCGGAATCCGGCACGCTGTCGCTCAATCAGGACGGCGGCAATGACGACGCGGCGATCGCCGCCAATATGGAAGGCTTCCCGACGACCGCATTGACGGTCGAGGTGACGTTCACGTCGTCGCAGACCGATGTGGGCTCCGGCGTGCCGCTGTTCTCCTATGCGGCCGATAGCGGTTCCAACAACGAGGCGCTGATCTGGCTCGAAAGCGGGTCCGGCAACGTCCAGATTTATCTCGCCGGTCAGCGGATCAACACCGGCTTCTCAAACGCCGACCTCCTCGACGGCGAGGAGCATCAGGTCTCGTTCACCTGGGATCAGGCGTCGAACGAGCTGAAATTTTATGTGGACGGCGAAGAGGAATTCGCCACCAGCATCAACATTCGCGATCTCCGGGCCGACGGCACCGTTGCGTTCGGTCAGGAACAGGACGCCGAGGGCGGCGGCTTCGATACGAACCAGATCTTTGAAGGGGAAATCGCCGAAGCGCGCATCTTTAACTACGCCCGTTCGGGCGAGGAGATCGCCGACAACGCCGGCGCGCCGCTCGACGATCCCGCGAGCGAGCCGGGTCTTGTCTCGAACTGGCTGATGAACACGAATGACGGCGGCTTTGTGCGCGACGCGGCCGGCGACAACGATCTTCAACTCGTCAATGACGCGAGCATTGAGGGCGGCGAGGCCTATGACGAGCCGACCGTCATTGAAAACGAGACCGGCGCCGTCGTCGGAACCCTTTCCGCCACCGATCCCGACAGCGGCGAGCCGGTTACGAATTTCGCCATCGCCGACGATCCCTCCGGCCTGTTCGAGGTCGTCGGCGACGAGCTGAAACTCAAAGACGGCGTCTCGCTCGATCACGAGGCGCAGGACTCCTACGAGATCACCGTTGAGGCGATCGACGACGCCGGCTTGGCGACGCAACAGATCGTCACCATTAACGTCGCCGATGTGGGCGAGGCGCCGATCAACGTCTCCTTTGACCCGGCCGCCGACAGTCCCGTCCTTTCGCTGAACGAGGACGGCGGCAACAATGACTACGCCATCGCCTCCAATATCGAAGGCTTCCCGACCGACGCGCTGACGGTCGAGGTTTCGTTCGTGTCGTCGCAGACCGATGTGGGCAACGGCGTTCCGTTGTTCTCCTATGCGGCCAATGACGGCTCGAACAACGAGGCCCTGATCTGGCTCGAAAGCGGGTCCGGTAACGTACAGATTTATCTCGCCGGTCAGCGGATCGACACCGGCTTTTCAAACGCCGACCTGCTCGATGGCGAACCCCATCAGGTCGCTTTCTCCTGGGATCAGTCCACGAACGAACTCAAGTTCTATGTCGACGGAGAGCCGGCGTTCGAAACAACTGTCAACATTCGCGACCTGCGCGCGGACGGCACGCTTGTTCTTGGACAGGAGCAGGACACGGAAGGCGGCGCCTTCGATACGAACCAGATCTTTGAAGGTCAGATCTCGGAAGTGCGCATCTTCGACTACGCCCGCAGCGATCAGGAAATCGCCGACAACGCCGACGCGCCGTTTGACGATCCTGAAACCGAGCCCGGCCTCGTCAACAACTGGGTCATGAACGGGGAAGAGGGCGGCTTTATCGAAGATCTCGTCGGCGCCAACCATATGGAACTGCGCGGCGACGCCGGCATTATCGACGGCGATTTCGGCTCGACGCCGACGGTCGTTGAAAACGAGACGGGCGCCATTGTCGGCACGATTTCGGCCACCGACCCGCAGACCGGCGGACCGGTGACGAATTTTGTCATCGCCGACGATCCGTCCGGCCTGTTCGAACTGGTCGGCGACCAGCTGAAACTTAAAGACGGCGTATCGCTAGATTTCGAAACGGCCGAAACCCACGACGTCGCGATCGAAGCCATCGGGTCGGGCGGCGAATCCACCGTGCATGTGGTGACGATCAATGTCGCCGATGTTGATGAAACGAACCTGATCCTCGGCACGGAACGAGCCGACCGGCTCAACGGAACCGATGACGCCGACGAAATTCATGGCCTTGGCGGCAATGACCAGATCAATGGCCTTGGCGGCGACGATATCGTCCTTGGCGGCGCGGGCCGGGACAATGTTCGCGGCGGCGACGGCGACGATGTGGTTGAGGGCGGCGACGGCAATGATACGATCCGCGGCGATGCGGGCGCCGACGAATTACGCGGCGGCGCCGGCAACGACCTGATCTTCGCCGACGGCGACGACACGGTCGTCGAGGGCGGCGAAGGCACTGACCGCGTGATCGTTCAGGGCGACGGCGACTTCTCCATCGACATGACGGCCGGCGGCGTTGAGCGCGTCGACGGCGGCGCCGGCAACGACGTTATGGACGCCACTGGCATGTCGGATCGCGCGCGGCAATATGGCAATGCCGGCGACGACACGCTCATTGGCGGCGACAACCGCGATGATCAGCGCGGCGGCGCCGGGAATGACATTATCGACGGCGGCGCAGGCAATGATACGATCCGCGGCGACGCGGGCGCCGACCAATTGCGCGGCGGCGCGGGCAACGACCTGATCTTCGCCGACAGCGACGATACGGTCGTCGAGGGCGGCGAAGGCTATGACCGCGTCATCGTGCAGGGCGACGGCGACTTTTCCATCGACATGACGGCCGGCGGCGTTGAGCGCGTTGACGGCGGCGCTGGAAACGACACGATGGATGCCACGGGCATGTCGGATCGTGTGCGCCAGTACGGCAATGATGGCGACGATACGCTCATCGGCGGCGACAACAATGATGATCAGCGCGGCGGCGCCGGCAACGATGTTATCGACGGCGGCGCGGGGAATGACTACATCCGCGGCGATGCGGGCGCCGACCAATTGCGCGGCGGCGCCGGCAATGACCGGATTTACGCTGACAGTGACGACACGGTCGTTGAGGGCGGCGAGGGTAATGACCGCGTTATCGTTCAGGGCGACGGCGATTTCTCCATCGACATGACCGCAGCGGGCGTTGAGCGCGTCGACGGCGGGGCTGGAAACGACGTCATGGACGCCACCGGCATGACGGATCGCGCCCGGCAATATGGCAATGCCGGCGACGACACCCTTATCGGCGGCGAGGGCCGCGACGTGCAGCTGGGCGGTGACGGCGAGGATATCATTTTCGGCGGCGGCGAACGGGACTTCATCCGCGGCGGCGACGGCAATGACGCGCTTTCCGGCGGCGAGGGCGCAGACAGGATTTATGGCGACGCCGGCGATGACACGATCACCGGCGGGACAGGCAATGACCGGCTTGAAGGCGGCGACGGTTCGGATGTGTTCGTCTACGAACTGGGCGACGGGTCCGATCGCATCAGCGGCGGCGCCGGTGACTGGACCGATACCATCCAGCTCAACGCCGAAGACGGCTCCCTCGGCGAGTTCGGCGTCGACTGGACCATCGAACTCACCGAAGGGTCGATTGTCTCCGCCGACGAGGACGGGATTGTCTTTACCGACGATGCGGACGGCGTCATCACGCTCAATGACGGATCGACTATCACCTTCACCGATATTGAAGAAGTGCTAATTTAGGATCGGTTCACGAAACGCTACGGCGTCATCCCGGATGCAATGCAGCATGTAATGCTGCTTTGCTAATCCGGGATCGCACATATTACGCGTGGCGCTTGCGGAGGGCGATCCCGTGTTAGCAGCGCGTCATTTCATGCCGCGCAGCACACGGGATGACGGCTGATGCGGAACTTTATACAACCCGCTTCCGTAAGCCCGCTATTCGCCCTCAATGCCGAACGCTTCCAAAATCGACCCGGTAGCGGCGGCGAGTTCGTACTGACTGACGCGCACGTCGAACTCCGCTTCGGACAGGCCGATCTGCGCCTGTACAAGATCGCGCTGGCCGTCGAGGACGTCGATGACCGTGCGCTGGCCCGCTTCATATTCAAGCTGCAATCCCTTTACCGATTGCTCCGCCGCTTCGATGCCTTGCCTGGCGGCGACGCGCCGGATTTCCGCTTCCGTCAGCTGCCGCCAACTGCGCATCACGATTTCATCGACGGCGAGACGGGTGCTGTCGAGTTCCGCGCGCGCCTGTCTTTCCGACGCGCGCGCGCTTCTGAGATCGGCGATGTTTCGGCCCTGATTGAAAATCGGCATGCGCAACCGCGCGACGAGCTGATATTCCTCGTCTTCCTGCATCAATGTCGGGTCGGCGCCGAAGCGCTTGAAGTAGCTTCCCTCAAGCGTGACCTTGGGCGCGAAATCGCCAAGGGCCGCGCCTTTGGAAAATTTCGCGGCCTTAAAGCCCGCTTCCGAGGCGTTGACGGCGGGATTGTATTCCCGCGCCAGATCGATCGAGCCGTCGAGGGTCTCAGGCGTCCGGTCGCGATCATCATCATCGGCGACAAACTGCGCCGGCGTCTCACGGCCGGTAATGCGTTGATAGGCGGCTTCGCTCTGGGCGAGCGCGGCCCGCGCCGCGCCGAGGTCAACCTGCGCCTGCGCGCGGCGAACCCGCGCTTGCTCGACGCCGGTGCGCCCTTGCGCGCCGGCTTCCGCGCGCTTGCTGACAATTTCAAACTGGCGGTTGAGGAGCGCCAGATTGCTGATCCGGTGTTCGACAATTTCGCGCGCCAGCACGACGGCGGCATGCGCTTGCGCGGCGTTGAACGCCACTTGCTGACGCACGGACAGGAACGACAGGTCCGCCTGGCTCGCCCGCGCGCGCGCGCTGCGATACCGGTTGAAGGTGGTCAGCCCTTGAGACAGCGGCTGCACCGCCGTCACGCCGAAGGTCGTGCCGTCGCGATCCTGAAGGGTCTGCAGCGACTCGCTGCGCCAGCTTTCGTCGGAATAGGCGGCCGTCACCTGAACGTCGGGGAGAAACTGACCGAGCGCCGCAAACCGGTCGGCCTTTGCTGCATCGAGGCGGGATTTTGAAATCTCGATCTGCGGATTGTTGGCGAGCGCCGTCTTGATGGCGTCGACCACGGTTTCGCCGTCGGTGCGCGTCGATGCGTCCTCATCGGTCGCCGCGCCGTCGGGGACGGCGATCGGCTCCGGCAGATGCTCGTTCAGATCTTCAACCGGGTAGACGCTGCCCGGATAAGGAACGGCGCTGTCGTCCTGCGCCCAAACGGCGCTCGCCGCGCCGGCGACCGCTGTGACGACCAGCATTTCTAAAGACCTTAAGCGCACTTTTAAAAACCACATAAACGATCAAACGATCTATAGGCGTCATTTGGTTAACGCGGCGTTTCGCGGCCTCCCGCAAAAGCGAGGAATTACGCCGATATTTTTGTTAATGTGGCGCTGGCAAGGTAATGGAAATGTTAACGCCGCGCGCCGCTTGGTTTCCGGCCCGGTCCTGCCTTGTCGGGCGGGGCGTTAATTATCGGCAAGCCCGAACGGCGCGGAGGACCGGCGATATTCGTCAGCGAGGATCTGACGGCCGATCGGCGGTTCCGAGCGCGCGATGCAGCCCATGCGATGACAGAGTTTGCAGTTGACGCCGATGGGCGTCGCCTGTTCCGGCGACAGCGCTTTATCCTGCGTGTAGATGAGCCGCCGGGCGTTTTCTTCCGAACAGCCAAGCGCGATCGCCCGTTCGACCTTCGCCGCCCCATGGGCGCCGCCGCCGGCGGTGACGGTCCGGACAATGGTGAAAAACCGTTCGCCGTCGGGCAGGCCGACCCATTCGGCGATAATCTCGCGCGGTCGGCGAAACGCCTGGTGCAGCGACCAGAGCGGGCAGGAGCCTCCGTGCCGGGCGAAAGGGAAGCCGGCGCCGTCGAGGCGTTTCGACACGTTTCCCGCCGCATCAACGCGAATGAAGAAAAAAGCGACGCCTTCTTCCCCCGGGCGCTGCAACGTGGTCAGGCGATGGGCGACCTGTTCGAAACTGACGCTGAATTGCCGCGCCAGCGCCTCAACATCATAGCGGCGTGCCTCCGCCGCGCGAATGAAGGCGCGGTAGGGCATCAACAATGCGCCCGCCGCGTAGTTGGCGAGCGCCCGGCGCGTCAGGCGTCGGCCGTTTTCTGTCTGGAACTTTGCTTGCTGAAGCTCGCCGTCAATATCGTCGCCCATTTCAAGATAAGCGATTTGCAGGGATAGCTGAAACGCCGCGCTCGCCTTGTCGAGGCTTTCGTCAATGACGATTTCGTTCCTGTGCTGATCAAGACGGCGCAGGGAATCAATCATCACGTCGGACGGGAGGCGACGGACGTTAAGGCCGCTTTGTTTCAGATAGGCTTCGCGCCCGCCCGCGTCGTCGATCTTTCGCGCCAGCGTTTCCGCAGCGTCGTCAAGGGCCGGGAAGGAGTTTCGTCGCGCCGACAAAAATCGGCGCGCCTCCGCGACCGGATCGGGCGCCGCCGATGCGCCTTCGCCATGATCGGCAAGGGCGAGCTGGCTTTCCTGATAGGCGTTGTAAAGACGCAGCAAGGCGTCCGCCGCGCCGGGAAAGGAATTGCCGAAATCCTCAATTTCCATCGGCGCAATTTCGAGATCGCCGAACAGGGGATCGCGCAGCGCCGCGCGAAGGCGCGCGGCGAAATCGTCCTCGCGCGCCGCGGCGAGGGTGGCGACGTCGAGGCGATAGGTCTTGGCGAGCCGCAAGAGGACGTCGGCGGTCACCGGGCGCTGATTACGCTCCATCAGCGCGATGTAGGAGGGGGAGACATCCAGATCGCCGGCCATGGCGGCCTGGGTGACGCCCAGTTCGCGCCGCAGCCGGCGTAATCTGGGTCCGAGGAAAACACTGCGTTCACGGGCCATAGGAACCTCGCTAACCGTCTGAAATTTATACCATTACAACATTACAATATAATTTTGTAAAGTATTACAACTGAACTATTTCGCAAATGCAATATGAGCCGGGCGGCGGTATTCAGAGGCCAACGGATGAGGGCGCTGACCCGGCGTGGGCGGGCCGCCCTCTAAGCAAGCGGAAAAGAAAAGGCTGATGATGATGGCTTACAATCAGAATATCGATTCGATCCGGGGGCTGATCAAAGACAATCTCGGCGCCTGGGACGGCATTGACGAAGAGGCGGTGGCGCGCATGCGCGCCCAGAACCGGTTCAGGACCGGCCTCGATATCGCAAAATACTGCGCGAAAATCATGCGCGAGGACATGGCCGCCTACGACGCCGATCCGAAGAACTACACCCAGTCATTGGGATGCTGGCACGGTTTTGTCGCCCAACAGAAAATGATTTCGATCAAGAAGCATTTCGGAGCGACTAAGGGCCGCTACCTCTATCTTTCCGGCTGGATGGTCGCGGCGTTGCGTTCCGAATTCGGTCCGCTTCCTGATCAGTCCATGCACGAAAAAACCTCCGTGCCGGCGCTGATCGAAGAACTCTATACATTCCTCAAGCAAGCGGATGCGCGCGAGCTTGGCCTGATGTTCCGCGATCTCGATGCGGCGCGGACCGCCGGCGACAGCGCCAGGGAAAAGGAGCTGCTAGGCGCCATTGAAAATTACGAAACTCACGTCGTGCCGATCATTGCCGACATTGACGCAGGTTTCGGCAATGCGGAGGCGACCTACCTGCTCGCCAAGAAGATGATCGAGGCCGGCGCCTGCGCCCTTCAGATCGAGAACCAGGTTTCCGACGAAAAACAATGCGGCCATCAGGACGGCAAGGTGACGGTGCCGCATGAAGACTTCCTCGCGAAGATTCGCGCCTGCCGATACGCCTTTCTGGAGCTTGGCGTTGAAGACGGGGTTATCGTCGCGCGCACCGATTCGCTCGGCGCGGGTCTCACCAAACAGATCGCCTATTCCCGCGAGGCGGGTGATCTCGGCGATCAGTATAACGCCTTCCTCGATTGCGACGAGGTTTCCGTTGAGGACACGGCCAACGGCGATGTCCTGATCAATCGCGGCGGCAAGCTGTTGCGGCCGAAACGGCTGCAGTCAAATCTCTTTCAGTTCCGCGCCGGCACCGGCGAGGACCGCTGCGTCCTCGACTGCATCACGTCGCTGCAGAACGGCGCCGATCTCTTGTGGATCGAAACGGAAAAACCCCATGTGGAACAGATCGCCGGCATGGTCGATCGCGTCCGCGAGGTCATTCCCAACGCCAAGCTCGTTTACAACAATTCGCCGTCCTTCAACTGGACGCTGAACTTCCGTCAGCAGGTTTTCGATGCGTGGCAGGAGGAAGGCAAAGACATCTCGGCCTATGACCGCGCCAAGCTGATGAGCGTAGAGTATGACGATACGCCGCTGGCGGCTGAGGCGGACAACCGCATTCGCAGCTTCCAGGTCGACGCATCGAAACGCGCCGGCATCTTCCATCACCTGATCACGCTGCCGACCTATCACACCGCGGCGCTGTCGACGGACAATCTGTCGAAACTCTATTTCGGCGAGGAAGCCATGCTCGGCTATGTGAAAACCGTCCAGCGTCAGGAGATCCGTCAGGGCGTCGCCTGCGTCAAACACCAGAACATGGCCGGGTCGGATATCGGCGACGACCACAAGGAGTATTTCGCCGGTGAGGCGGCCCTCAAGGCGGGCGGCAAGGACAACACGATGAACCAGTTCTAGCGTTTCTGTTCCTTGCGCGCTTTTTTTGCCATAAGCGGCCGTCCATCCGGACGGCCGCCCTTTCATGACGAAGCAGATTTGATCGGATTATGACGGAATATGTTGAACGCGCCTCTTTGCGCGTGGCGAAAGAACTGGCGGATTTTGTCGAGACGGAGGCGTTGCCGGGGCTTGCCGTCGATGCGGACGCGTTCTGGCAAGGCGTCGGCGACATTGTCCGGAACTTTGCGCCGGAGAACAAAACGCTGCTTGCAAGCCGAGACAGGCTGCAACAGCAAATTGACGACTGGTGCGAGGCGCGAAAGGGAACGGCGTTTTCGGCGGACGAATACCAGGCGTTTCTGCGCGAGATCGGTTATCTCGTCGACGAACCGGCGCCGTTCGAGATCGGGACGGAGCATGTGGACGATGAACTCGCCCGCCTCGCGGGCCCGCAGCTTGTCGTGCCGGTGCTCAATGCCCGCTATGCGCTGAACGCCGCCAACGCCCGGTGGGGCAGTCTTTATGACGCGCTTTACGGAACAGACGCGATTGCGCGCACAGGCGATGAAAAACCGGGATACGACCCGGCCCGCGGCGCAGAGGTCATCGCCAGAGCGAAGGCGTTTCTCGACGATGCGGTTCCGCTTCAGGGCGGTTCCCATGCGGACGTTTCCGCATATGCGGTGAAGGAGGGCGCGCTCGTCCCGGCGCTGAAAGATCCCGCCGCCTTTGTCGGCTTTACCGGCGCCGCGGACGCGCCGACCGCCGTCCTGTTAAAACACAACGGTCTCCACATCATCATTCATATCGACCGCGACCATCCCGTGGGTAGGGACGACAGGGCCGGCGTTTCGGACGTCGCGCTTGAAGCGGCGCTATCGACCATTGTCGATCTTGAGGACTCCGTCGCCGCGGTAGACGCGGAAGACAAAACCGCCGCCTATCGCAACTGGCTCGGCCTGATGAAAGGCGACCTCACGGCGAGGTTCGCCAAGGGCGGCGAAACGATCGATCGCGGTCTTAACGCCGACAAGACCTTCACGACGCCGGGCGGGGGAACGCTGACCCTTAAGGGCCGGTCCGTCCTGCTGGTGCGCAATGTCGGCCACCTGATGACAAATTCGGCGGTGATGATTGGCGATGAAGAAGCGCCCGAGGGCGTGCTCGACGCCATTTTCACAAGCCTCGTCTCCATGCACGATTTAAAGCGCAATGGCGGCCTTAAAAATTCCGACGTCGGATCGATCTATATCGTCAAACCAAAGATGCACGGGCCCGAGGAGTGCGCGTTTACGAACAAACTGTTCGACGCCGTCGAAGATCTCCTCGGCCTTGAGCGCCATACGATCAAGGTCGGCGTCATGGATGAAGAGCGGCGCACCTCGGCGAACCTCGCGGCCTGCATCGCGGCGGTAAAAGACCGGATTGTTTTCATCAATACCGGCTTCCTCGACCGCACCGGCGATGAAATTCACACCTCGATGCGCGCCGGCGCCATGATCCGCAAAAATGAAATGAAATCGACCGACTGGATCGCCGCCTATGAAGCGCGCAACGTCGCCATCGGTCTTCGCTGCGGGTTTTCGGGCAAGGCCCAGATCGGCAAGGGCATGTGGGCGGCGCCGGACCGCATGGCCGACATGCTGGAGCAGAAAATCGGCCATCCGAAAACCGGCGCCAACACCGCGTGGGTGCCGAGCCCGACGGCCGCGGTCCTGCACGCGCTTCACTATCATCAGCTTGACGTCTTTGCGCGCCAGCGGGAAGTGGCGAAAGAACCGGTTCCGGGTCTCGATGCATTGCTGACGATACCGCTCGCAAAAGGAACCAACTGGTCGGAACAGGAAATCCGCGACGAACTCGACAACAACGCACAAGGCATTCTCGGCTACGTGGTGCGGTGGATCGATCAGGGCGTCGGCTGTTCGAAAGTGCCGGACATCAACGATATCGGCCTGATGGAAGACCGCGCGACGTTACGCATATCTTCGCAGCACATGGCGAACTGGCTCCTCCATGGCGTCTGCACGGAAGAACAGATCGACGAGGCCTTCCGGCGCATGGCGGAGAAAGTCGATGGGCAAAATGCGGGCGATCCGGAGTACAAACCGATGACGCCGGCGTTTGACGGCGTTGCCTACCGCGCGGCGCGGGCGCTGGTCTTTGAGGGCGTCGTCCAACCGAGCGGCTATACCGAGCCGCTGCTGCACAAGCACCGGCTGGAGGCGAAGGCGGGCTAGCGGTTGAACTGTGTCGGCGCGCTTTGATAGGATGGGCGCGAGCGAACTGGAGAAGGGCCCGCGATGACGCGTTTGAGCGAACAGGATCAGGAAAAACTCGACGCGGCGGTCATGCGCCGCCTGATTGATCATCTCGACGCCAACAAAGACGTTCAGAATATCGATCTGATGATCCTCGCCGGCTTCTGCCGGAACTGTCTCGGCAAATGGTACAAGGCGGCGGCCGACGAGCTTGGCGTCGATGTTTCGGACGGCGACGCCCGCGAGCGCATTTACGGCATGCCCTACGGCGAATGGAAAGAAAAATACCAGACGCCGGCGAGCCCGGAACAACTGGCGGCCATGGACGCGCGCGCCAAGGCCGGGAAATAGAGGCTGGCGTTGGCGGCGGGTTAAAGGGGGGCGAAAGCCATAACCCGCTCATCCCGGCGAAGGATCGGAAATTTCGATTTAATTTGAGGGCAAAACGCTTAAACGGTCCGCACGCACGCAATAGCCGACGGCGGTCCGGCGTGTTAGATTGCGAGCTATGAACGACACCCTTCTGAAAGACAGTTTTGGCCGGCGGATCACCTATTTGCGGCTTTCCGTGACGGATCGCTGCGATTTGCGGTGCCGCTACTGCATGGCCGAACAGATGACGTTCCTGCCGAAGCGGGACGTGCTCAGCCTTGAAGAGCTTGAGCGCATCGCCGGCGCCTTCATCGACCGCGGCGTAAAGAAAATTCGCATCACCGGGGGCGAACCGCTCGTGCGGCGCGACATCACCACCTTGCTGGCGCGTCTGTCGCGACGTTTGAAAAACGGCGACCTCGATGAATTAACGCTGACGACCAACGGCACGCAGCTTGTTCATCATGCCGATGTTCTGAAAGAACTTGGCGTAGAGCGCATCAACGTATCGCTGGACACGCTCGATGATGAAAAATTCGAACGCCTCACGCGACGCAACGCGCTTTCCCAGGTATTGCGGGGTCTCGATGCGGCGCAGGCGGCCGGGCTGAGAGTCAAGATCAACGCGGTTGCGCTCAAGGGCGTCAACGATCAGGAACTGCCGTCCCTCATCGAATGGGCCCATGGCCGCGATATGGACGTGACGCTGATCGAGGTCATGCCTCTTGGCGAAATCGAAGAAGATCGAACGGATCAGTATTTGCCGCTGACGGCGGTGCGCGACGGGCTTGAAGCGCAGTGGACGCTGACGCCGATGGACAAGCGCACGGGCGGGCCGGCGCGCTATGTTCGCGTTGAGGAAACCGGCGGCGTGCTCGGGTTTATTACGCCGCTCACGCAGAATTTCTGCAACGGCTGCAATCGCGTCCGCGTCACCTGCACGGGGCGGATCTATACGTGCCTGGGCCACGACGACTATATTGACCTGCGCGCGGCGCAACGGGGCCCCGGGCCCGAGGCGGCCCTGTCGGCGGCGCTCGACCGCGCCATGCTGACAAAGCCCGAGCGCCACGGCTTTCAAATCAAGACGCCCGGCGCTGCGCCGGCCGTGTCGCGTCATATGTCGGTTACGGGCGGCTGACATGGCCCGGCTCCTGTTTTTCGGAAAGCTCGGCGACATCGCCGGGGGCCGCGCGCGCGACTTTCCCTTGGGCGCCGCGAACACCGTGTCGGCGCTGAAGGCGGCGATTGCGAAGGGCGATCCGGTGCTCGGCGATGCGCTTGCGGCCGCATCCGTGCGCTGCATCGTCAACGAAGAAATGACCCACGGCGATGCGGCGATTACGGACGACGATGAAATCGCCTTCATGCCGCCGGTAAGCGGGGGATAGGCCCGTGATCAGAGTTCTGGAAACGCCCTTCGATCTCAATCGCGAAATCGCCGCGTTCAACGCCCGCGCCGGCGCGGCCGGCGCTGTCGTGACGTTTTCCGGCGCCGTGCGCGGCGCGGCGGGCGAGGCGCGCGTCGATGCGCTTGAGCTTGAGCATTTTCCGGGCGTGACCGAACGCTCCATCGCGGCGATCGAAGCCGAAGCGCGCGAACGCTGGCCCATAACCGACATCGACATCATCCACCGCGTCGGACGCCTGGCGCCGGGCGAGCCCATCGTCCTTGTCTGCGTCGCCGCGGCCCATCGCCGCGAAGCGTTCGAGGCCGCTGATTTCCTGATGGACTATCTGAAAACAAAAGCCATGTTCTGGAAAAAGGAATCGCGCAGCGACGGCGAGACATGGATTGAACCGCGGGCGGAGGATTATAAAGACGCCGCGCGCTGGAAAGAGAGCAAATAGATGGGCAAGCGCAAGGACAACGCGCCGTTCAAGCCGGTGCGGATCGCGCTTCTGACCGTTTCGGACAGCCGCGACGCGTCGACGGACACGTCCGGCGACATCCTGGCGGAGCGCATCACCGACGCCGGCCATGGCCTCGCGGCGCGTGACCTTGTGCGCGACGACATTGTGAAAATCCGCGAGACCGTATCGGCGTGGATCGACGATCCCGAAATCGACGTCGTCATCAGTACCGGCGGAACGGGGCTCACCGGCCGCGACGTGACCGTCGAGGCGTTGACGCCGCTGTTTGAAAAAACCATCGACGGCTTCTCGGTGGTCTTTCACAATGTGAGTTTTGAAAGCATCGGCCTGTCGACCATCAATTCCCGGGCGACGGCGGGTCTCGCCCGCGGCACGATTATCTTCGCTCTGCCGGGATCGAACGGCGCGGTAAAAGACGGCTGGGACAAGGTGATTTCGCATCAGCTCGACGCCCGCTATGGCCCCTGCAATCTCGTCGAACTGATGCCGCGCCTGTTGGAACAATAAATGTCGGATCTCACCCATTTCGATAAGGACGGACGCGCGCGGATGGTTGACGTCTCCGCTAAGGCGGAAACGACGCGGCGCGCTGTCGCCGAGGGCCGCGTCGTCTTTTCAAAAGAAACCTATGCGGCGATATGGGACGGCGGCGTCAAAAAAGGCGACATCGCGTCTGTCGCGGAACTGGCGGGCGTCATGGGCGCAAAACGAACCAGCGACCTAATCCCATTGTGCCATCCGCTGCCGATCGATAAAGTCAGCCTGCGCATTGAACCGAACGATGCTTCTCTCGCGTTCGTCGTTACGGCCGAGGTCAAAACCTCGGGCAAAACCGGGGTTGAGATGGAAGCGCTGACCGCGGTCAGCATTGCCTGTTTGACGATTTACGACATGGCCAAGGCCGTCGATAAAGCGATAACAATCGAAAACATTCGATTGCTGGAAAAATCCGGCGGCAAGTCCGGCGATTACAAACGAATGACATAGTTCGCTTCGTTTCAAGCCAGTGCAAAATGCAAATACATATTCCCGTCCTTCCCGGCGAAAGCCGGGATCCAGAGACGCGAGCGCCGTCTCTGTTGCAGTGGATCCCGGCTTTCGCCGGGAAGAGCGGTTGGGAGGCGTGAATACGTCAATTATTTGCGCCAACAACAACAGTATAAAATGATCAGCGTTGAAGAAGCCCTTTCCATCGTCCTCTCTGGCGCAGCGCCGCTTGGCGTGGAATCGATTGCACTCGGCGATTGCGCCGATCGCATCGTCGCCGCCGATATCGTCGCGCGGATCACGCAGCCGCCCTTCGCTGCCTCGGCGATGGACGGTTACGCGGCGCGCTTCGCCGACGCGACCAAGGGCGAGACGCTGCGCGTGATTGGCGAGGCGCCGGCGGGCGCGCCCTTTGATGGCGGCGTCGGGGCGGGCGAGGCGGTGCGCATCTTCACCGGCGGCGTCGTTCCACCCGGCGCCGATCATGTGGTGATCCAGGAAGATGCGGCGCGCGAGGGCGACGCCATTACGATTTCCGAAGCGCAGGAAAGGCCGCGTCATATCCGGCCCGCGGGCGTCGATTTTCAGAAGGGCGATGTGCTTGCGCGCGCGGGGGAGCGGCTTCACGAAATCCACGGCGCGCTGTTCGCCGCTGCAAACATCGACTCAGTCTCCGTGTTTCGGCGCCCGCGGGTCGCCGTTTTCTCGAATGGCGATGAACTGATTGAACCGGGCGCCGATTTAAAACCCGGTCAGATCATCAATTCAAACCATTATGCGCTTTGCGCCCTGATCGAAAACTGGGGCGGCGAGGCGACCTATCTCGGTTGCGCCCGCGACAGCGAAGCCGACATCGAGGCAATGTTTAAGAAGGCCCGCGACGCCGACATGATCGTCCCCATCGGCGGCGCGTCGGTGGGCGATTATGATTTCGTCAAGACGGCGTTCCGAAAGCTCGGCGGCGAAACCGGTTTTGAAAAGGTCGCCGTGCGGCCGGGAAAACCGACCTGGTTTGGCAGGCTCCGGTCCGCGCGCATTGTCGGCCTGCCGGGCAATCCGGCGTCTGCGATTGTCACGGCGACGCTCTTTGTCAGACCGCTCGCGGTCGCGCTCGGCGGCGGCGACCCGACCGCCGCCGAAGGAACGGCGCCGCTCGCGGCGCCGGTTCCCGCCAATGGCGGGCGCGAAACCTATTTGCGCGCGGTCGTCAGGGATGATGCGATTGCGCCGGCGCCCGATCAGGACAGTTCGTTGCTGCGCCCCTTCGCCGAGGCGAATGCGCTGATAAAACGCCCGCCGCATGGCGAAGCGTTGCGCGTCGGCGACGCCGCGCCCTTTGTGCGGTTGCGATGACGGGATCGCCGCGCTCACTCGGCGTTATCCTCGCTGGCGGCGCGGCGCGGCGCATGGACGGCGTCGATAAAGGCGCCGTGTCGCTGGCCGGCAAACGACTCTTTGATCACGTTTACGAACGCCTGGCGGCGCAGGTCGATCGCGTTCTTGTCGCCGGACCCCATGATTACGACGCCGGCCTCACGGCTGTCGAAGACCGGCCTGACGGTCCCGCGGGCCCGGCGGCGGGTCTTTATGCAGCGCTCGCCTGGCTGGAAAAAAACGCAACCGACGCGCGCGGGTTCGTCACGGCGCCGGTCGATGCGCCGTTCCTGCCGCGGGATCTGGCGGACCGATTGCACGGGGAGGGTGGATCGGCCGTCGCGCGATGCGCCGGCCGGCGTCATCCGACCTTTGCTTATTGGGACGCGGGCGATCTGTCGGCGTATCTTCGCGCACGCAACCGCGGCGAGGCGCCGGCGCTCCATGACATTGCAGCGTCGCTAAATGCGCGCGACGTCGATTTTGACGATGAGACGGCGTTCTTCAACGTCAATGCGCCGGCGGACATAAAAGCGGCGGAAGCGTTGATCGTTGGAGGCGGGTAGGGTCGGTTGCGGGTTGTGCGGGTATTGAGTTTTACGCTCCAACCTCTCCCCCCGTTCTTACCGGCGAAAGCCGGTATCCAGGAAAGTTGGTTTTTTTGGATCGTCTCAAACGAAGCGATGAAGTTTAACGTTCCTGGACCCCGACTTTCGTCGGGGAAGACGGAGTTAGGATTTTAGCCGCGCAATCCTTAGCCGACTCCAACAAACGTCACTCCATAATGTCTTCGTTCCAGAGCGCCTCATTGGCGGCGATGAACGCCTTCATCTGCTCTATGGATGGCGCGTGCGCCGCGTCGATGACGTCGACGCCGCGTTCGCGCAGGAAATCTTCATTGCCGCCGAAGCTTTGCGTATCGTTGATGACGACGCGCGGGATCTTGAACTGCACGATCGTGCCGGAGCACATCATGCAAGGGCTGAGCGATGTATAGAGCGTCGTGTCCTTGTAGGTCTTTTGCCGGCCGGCGTTTCTCAGCGCGTCCATTTCGCCGTGGGCGATCGGATCGTTTTTCTGAACCCGCTGATTGTGGCCGGCGCCGAGAACGGTTTCGCCGCGCGCAAGCACCGATCCAATGGGGAGCCCGCCGGCGTCGGCGCTGATCTTCGCCTGACGAAACGCCAGTTCGATCATCTTGCGGTCGAAATCGGTCAGCATGGCTTGGGTTCCGTTTTGCTGCATGATGGACAGGGGCCGTCCCTTCGCCGATAAAACGCCCGCGCAAGCGTAGGATTTCTCATGACCGCCGACAATCTCACCCTTGTTCGCCACCCGCTGGTTCAGCACAAGCTGACAATCCTGCGCAACAAGGAGACCCCGACCGCGCAGTTCCGGCAGGTCTTTCGCGAAATCGCCTTTGTTCTCGGTTGCGAGGCGACGCGGGATCTGGCCCTCGGCGCGGTTGAAATCGAAACGCCCCTGGAGCGCGGGTCTTTCCCTTATCTGGAAGGCAAGAAGCTCTGCTTCGTCTCTATTCTGCGGGCCGGCAACGGGTTTCTCGACGGGTTGCTGGACCTCGTGCCCTCGGCCCGGGTCGGCCATGTCGGGATCGAGCGCGACGAGGAAACGCTGCAGCCGAAGCTTTATTACTTCAAGGCGCCGGATCACTTGAGTGAACGGCAGGTCATTCTGCTCGATCCCATGCTGGCGACCGGCGGCACGGCGATTGAGGCCGCCGCGGCGTTAAAGAAGGCGGGTGCAACCCGCATCAAATTCCTCTGTCTCGTCGCCGCCCCGGAAGGCGTCGCGGCGTTTGGCGAGGCTCACCCGGATATTCCCATCATCGCCGCAGCGCTCGACCGACGGTTGAACAAGGTTGGCTATATCCTGCCCGGTCTGGGCGACGCTGGGGACCGGATTTACGGCACAAAAGGCTGAAATTCGGGCATTTTTTGCCAAAGCGCGGCGATTCGGCGCTGAGATTTCCTATTCCAATTCTGCTCATCCCGCGCTATTTTCTGTCGCTTATAGCCGGCGTAGTAGCATCGCCGTCCCGCGCAATCAGGAAAGAGAATTCGCCTTGAATATGGCCGTCACCCCGCCGTTCGACCTCAACACCCATGCGCTCAAATATGCGCCGGAATATGGGGAGCACGACTTTTCCGATCATCTGCCCATGGCCGTGACGGCGTTGCGCGAACTGGGCGCGACCCCGGAGAGGGTGGAAGCGTTCGCCAAAACCTATCGCAAGAAGCTAAGGCGGAAAAAGGTCGGAAAAACAAAGATCGACGGGCTTCTCCTTTCTGCGCGCCTTGGCGATCCGACGGTTTACCCGGCCGCGCTCAACTACTTCCTGACGTCGATTGAAAGCGAGGGGCGGGCGCAGACCCTGGCGGAGCATCTGCCCGAGCTGACGGGCGCCATCGCCGCGGCGGCCTTTCACGGCGTGATCCGGGTGTCGTTCGGCCTGATCGCCGACAATGACGTGGAAATCGCCGCCGGGCTCGCTTACTGGCACGCTCATGCGACGCCGGTGAAGTTCGCCCGGTCCATCGGCGCCGCTAATAATGATGCGCAGACGCTGCTCGATGACGTCACCGCGACGTTTTCAAAGCACCGGCGCAAGCTGAAACTGGATCAGCCGACGATTTCCGAACGCATCGCCGAGATCGTTTCCAATCCGCAGCTCGGCGCCGTTTTGACGCGCGCCGCCGCCGCCGACGTGCCGTTCGAACAGATTGCGGCGACGGCCTTGCGGATCTACATGGCCTCGCTCGATTTCACGGCGTTGCATTGCGTTACCGGCGTCCACGCAACCCGTATTCTTGCCGAACATGTGGTGATGGACGATCGGCAGTTGCGCAAAGCGCTGTGGTCGAGCCTGCTCGCGGCCTATGCGTCCATCGGCGCGCCGGCGCTGGAGCCTCTGGCGCCGCCGCCCTCCGGCGCGCCGGACTGGCATGTGATTGCGTCGGCGGCCCAGTCGTCAGACGACGAACATGACATCAAATTCGCCTATTCCTGTCAGGAAGAAGCGCGCCATTATGGCCGCGACGCCCATTACCGCTTTGCCGCGGCGAAGCGTCTGAAACTGATCCGGGGGTAACGGCGGCGCCCGTCAGTTCGCGGCGCGGGCGTCCTCAATGGACTCGATCAACGTCTCCACGTCAAAGCCTCGCACGACGTTGACGTAGTCGCCCTCAAGCGACGCGATGACAAAGGCTGGCGTGCCGCTGACGCCCATCTCGCGGACAATGTCGTGGGTTTCGATGATCGACGACGCGACGTCCGGAGCGTTCCGGTCTTTTTCAAGTTTGGCGAAATCGACGCCGTGTTTTTGCGCGATTTTCCGGATGCGGTCTTTGGTCAAATCCCCGGACGCTTCCATCATGGCGAAATGCATGTCCAGAAACTTGCCCTGGTCGCGAGACGCCAGGGCCATTTCCGCGGCGTAGTCGGACTTTTGCCCGAAGATCGGATATTCGCGGAAAACGAGTTTCACGTCCTTTTCGTTTTCCAGGATGGATTTCATCAGCGGCGCGGCGCGTTTGCAGTAGCTGCAATGGTAGTCGAAGAGTTCGACCACCGCGACTTTCGCCGTTTTCGGATTCGCCGCCGCAACATATCCGTGTTTCGGATCGAGCAGTCGGGCGAGGTTTTCACGCGCGCCCTTGACCGCTTGTTCTTGCTGGAGCGCCTCCCGCCGCCGTTGATATTCATTGACGGCTTCCAGAATGACCTCCGGATTGGTCATCAGATATTCGTGAATGAGCGCGCGGATTTCGTCTTCCTGCAGATCGGAAAAGGACGTTTCGACGGGCGCGCGCTCCGTGATCATGACCGGCGCCGGGATGCGGACCGTCTGCTCGGCGTCCGGCGTCGCTCCGCCCGCGCCACTCGTCGCGGACGGTTCCGCTGTGGAGAAGGCGACCATCGACACGCCGCCGAGGGCGAAGGCGCCGACGAGGGCGGCGCCGAGGCCGAGTTTTGTCTTGCTGTCCACCGATTGTTCTCCAGCTACGGCGCCCATGCCCGGCGCATGTCCTAAAAATTGTTAGACCGAATATATTGTTCAGACGCAAATGTCGGGTCAGGGACGTCCGGGGCCTTCTCCGGTTCCGGTTCGGGCCTGCGCGGGGCCGGGGCCGGCGGCTCGACGCCCGGCGGCAGGGGTTGCGCCTGTCCCTCGGGTTGCGTCGCCAGAATGATATCGGTCGCCTGGCGCCATTCCGGCGTGCCGCGCGTGAGACCGGCCATGGCGCGGCGGGCGAACCGGTTCGCATCGGCCTCGGCGCCGGCGTGATAGCGGGACTCTGCCGTCGCCAGCATCGCCAGCGGCTCCTGATTGAGCGCGCCATAGGCGCGTGCGAGTTCAAACCAGCCGAAACTGTTGTCCGGCTCCAGCAGCAAGGCGCGCTTGAATTCGCCCGTGGCTTCCTCGATCAGCGCGGGCTCGTTGGAAGCCAGCAGCGAGCGGCCGAGGTTAATCCGCAACAGCGCATTGTCGGACAACAGGCGGATCGCGTTCCGGTGCGGTTCAATGGACTCGTCCGTGCGTCCGAACTCAAACAGCATCTGTCCTTCGAGTTCGTGGAAATAGGGATTGTCCGGATCGTCTTCCGTCAGCGTGCGGATTTCGGACAAGGCCTCGTCAATTTTCGCCACCCGGAAATAGGCGACGGCGCGCGCGTAGTGAGCCGGTCCGGATTGATCGGTCAGGGGAAATTTTCGCAGCGTCGCATTCGGGTCATGCAGGAAGCCGTAAATCTTCGCCTGGATATATTTGAGCCGTTCGATTTCTTCCGGCGTGTCTGTAACGTCCACGTAAGGAGACGCCTCCACCCGGGTCTGCAACGCCGTCAGGCGTTCATTGGCGAGGGGGTGGGTCAGGAAATAGGGGTTCACATTGTAGCCGCGAATAATCTGACTGTTGCGCAGCTTGCGCCAGATTTCGAGAGCGCCGCGGCTCGAACGACCGATGCTGTCCATATAGGTGATCGACGCCTGGTCGGCGGACGCCTCCTGACCGCGGCTGTATTTCAGGAAATTCGCCTGGCCGACCGTTTGCCCGAGGGATAAAATGCCAAGCCCAGCGTCGGGCGCCCCTGCGGCAATCGCGGCGGCGCCGAGCAAAAGACCAAGCAGCATGGGGCGCGACGCGGCGGCAATCGCGTCGCCGGTTCGCGCAGTATGGCCGCCGGCGAGGTGCCCGGCTTCGTGGGCGATCACCGCCTGAACCTGGTTGGGCGTGTCCGCCGTCGTCAGAAGGCCGGTGTTGACGCCCATGTAACGCCCGCCGGCGAAGGCGTTGAACGAGCCGTCATTGACGATGAGAATTTTAATCGAGTCGGGCGGCAGGCCGGCGGCGGCGAAGATCGGCCGTGAATAGTCGTCGAGAAATTTTTCGATTTCAGCGTCGCGCAACAGGCTGATGCTTTGGGCCTGGGCCGCGGCGCCGCCAAAGGCAAATACCGGCGCGGCGAGCGCCGCGGCGATTTTTCGCCACGACGTTGAAACGCGCCTGAACACAGAACCCTTCCACATAGCTGTAAATCCTTAGCGACGAACCGGGGCGATTTCGAGGCGGCGCCGGGCTGCGGCGCCGCAATTGTGATCACCTATAACGCGCGAGGGCGCTTAATTCCGTCGCCCGCGCGGCCCCGGTCAGGAAGCGGACCGATGCCACCAGCCGCGTCGCGCCGGTTTTTGCGCCGCGGAGGGCTCTTCCGGAGCGGCATCCTCGTCAGCGGCCGCCGCGGGCGGCGCTGCATCGTCCTCGGCGGCGGCGCTGTCATCATCGGGCTGCGCGCCATTGGCTGACGCCGTCGGTGAGGCCGCATCTGCGTCGTCGCCGGAATTCACTTCTTCCGCGGCGACGGGGTCCTGATCTGCGGTCTCCGCTGGGGCGTCGCCGGCGCCGTCCGGCTTCGCAGTCGGGCCGTCGCCTTTGCCCGTGTTGGCTTTGTCCTTGTCGGAATCCGCAGCGGCGTTGTCGGCGCTGGCGGGACCGGGTGCATCCGTCTCGACCGTTTCCTTGCGATTGCGACGCCCGCCACGGCGGCCTCTGCGCCGGCGCTTTTTCGGTTTTTCTTCCGAGTCGTCATCGGAACCGGATTGCGCATCCGCCGCAGCCTCGTCCTTGTCGCCGGCCTCGGCGGTTTCGGTCTGGTCCTTATCGTCGCGATCGCGCCGGGAGCGTCGACGGCGACGACGCTTTTTCGGTTTCTCGTCAGCCTCGGCGCTTTGTTCGATATCGTCTTCTTCTTCGTCCGCGTCCGCTTCGATGGGTTCGGTCTGGTCGGCGCGGATGACGGGCTGGTCTTTCCGACGCTCCCGCGGCGTTCCGCTCGATTCCAGTTCGTAGTCGTCGCCGTGCTTGTCGGTATCGGCGACGATCTCGACACTGACGGCGTTGGCGTCTTCGATGCGGTTGATCCAGTCACGGTGATGGTTGAGCACATGCAGCGACACGTCGATGGACGTTCGCACGGCAATGACGCCGACCCGGCCGGAAATCGCTTCGCCTTCGATCGCCCGCAGAATTCTGAGCGCGGCCATGTTGTGAGAGCGAATAACGCCGGCGCCGGCGCAGGTCGGACAGGTCTGCGTGGTGCCGTCGACAATGCCGGAGCGCCGTCGCTGTCGCGACATTTCCAACAGACCGAAAGACGAAATCCGCCCCACCTGCACGCGGGCCCGATCGGCCTTCATGGCGTCTTTGAGGGCGCGCTCGACTTTGCGGTTGTTGCGCTGTTCTTCCATGTCGATGAAGTCGATGACGATCAGACCGGCGAGGTCGCGCAGCCGGAACTGGCGCGCCGCTTCCTCCGCCGCTTCGATATTCGTTTTCAGCGCCGTCTGTTCGATGTTGCGTTCGCGGGTCGCGCGGCCAGAGTTGACGTCGATGGCGACCAACGCCTCGGTCTGATGGATAACGATATAGCCGCCGGACTTCAGGCGAACCGACGGCTGGTACATGCCGTCAAGCTGCGTTTCGACACCGTGCTTTAAAAAGATCGGCGCCCGATCCTTGTAGGGCTGCACGTTTTTCGCGTGGCTCGGCATCAACATTTTCATGAAGTCTTTCGCTTCACGATAGCCGTCTTCGCCTTCCACATAGACCTTCGAAATATCCTTGTCGTAGAGATCGCGGATGGCGCGCTTGATGAGGCTCGCCTCTTCGTAGATGAGGCAGGGCGCAATGGACTTTAACGTCAGGGAGCGGATGTTCTCCCAGAGACGCAACAGGTAATCATAGTCGCGCTTGATCTCGGTTTTCGTGCGCTTGGCGCCCGCCGTTCGGATGATCAGCCCCATGCCGCGCGGGACTTCCAGACTGTCGACGACGCGCCGCAGGCGGCGCCGGTCCGACCCGTTGGCGATCTTGCGCGAAATGCCGCCGCCGCGCGCCGTGTTGGGCATCAACACGCAATAGCGCCCGGCCAGCGACAGATAGGTGGTGAGCGCCGCGCCCTTGTTGCCGCGTTCTTCTTTCACGACCTGAATCAACAGGATCTGGCGACGCTTGATGACTTCCTGAATCTTGTAGTTGCGCAGGAGGTTCGCCCGCTTGCGTTTGGCGTTCTTATAGCGCTCGAAAAGCGCGTTGCGTGCCGCGCGGGCGCTCTTGGCGCCGGCTTTGTCGTCGCCGGGGCCTTCTGCGTCATCGGCCTCGGCGTCTTCGTCTTCGCTTTCGTCCTCGGACGAGGCGTCGTTCGCCTCGGCGCTGTCGACGGGCGCGTCTTCGTCATCGCTGTCGGAATCGTCTGACGGCGTTTCTTCCGCCGCGTCTTCCGCTTTCAGCGACGGTGCGTCGCCGTCTTCGTCGGCGCCGTCCTGCGGCTCGGCGTCGTCGCCGGGCTCGTCGTCTTCCGTCGACGCAGGCGCTTCATCGTCGTCATCGCTTTCGCCGCTTTCCTCTTCTTCCTCTTCCTCCTCGGAGTCGCGGCGTTCCGGTGGTTGCTCATCCGCCGACGCGTCGGCGTCCTTTGTCTCTTCGTCCGCCGCCGTCTCATCGTCAGCCTGGGCGCGGACGGCGTCCGCGTCGTCGTCGTCTGTCTCTGCATCGGAAACGGGGTCGGCGAAGCTTTCGTCCTCGTCGGACGCGGCCTCCGGCCCGTCCTCGTCGTCCTCTTCATCGCCCCGTTGCGACAGCTCCAGCTCGGCGGCGAGTTCGGCGACTTCCTGCTCGGCCTCCTGCAACAGATTCCGGTCCGACACCGGGATCTGATAATAGTCGGGATGGATTTCGCTGAACGCCAGGAAGCCATGGCGATTGCCGCCATAGTCGACGAATGCGGCTTGCAGGGAAGGTTCGACGCGGGTGACCCGCGCGAGGAAGATATTACCGCGTAGCGGCTTTCGCGCTGCGGATTCGAAGTCGAAGTCTTCGATTTTGTTCTGGGATACGACCGCGACGCGCACCTCTTCCGGGTGGGCGGCGTCGATTAGCATTTTCTTGGACATTGAATAGGGCTCCGCGGCGCGCGCGAGTCCCGAGGGATCCACAGCCGGCGCCGCTTTTGTTGGTTCGCGGATGTGCGGACGCGATTGCGCGGGCGGCCCGGAAACGGGCGCCGTCGCAAGTCGAAGTCAGTTTGTGCAACATCGGCGATGTTTCTGTTGTGTGCCGGCGGGGCCGGCGTGTTGTTTTTCTGGCGCTGGAGAATTTAGCGCCTGCTTTCGCTCCGCGCGTCGTCCTTTCCGACGCGGGCCGGCGAATGGAGCTGCCGGCGCTGATACCGGGACCGGTGAGGGTCCGGAATTTCGCTGGCGACCGCGGGAGCGCGAGGCGTCCGCAAAATCGCCGATTATTCATCCTGTGCGATGTGGCTAAATACGGCCCGAATCGCAAGTGATTTTTACCATGCCGGAGCCGGTGGAAAAAGAAAAGGCGGCTCGCGGCGCGACTCAATCTCCCATGTGTTTCTGGACGAACTCTTAATTGCGCTTTAACGGTGTGGCGAGAAAATTGGGGGTCCCGGAGTATCTTGCGCAATCGACCCGAAACCGGTCGAATGCGGCATTGTGTCGGCGCGGCCGCGCGAGGAACGATGTTTGAGGCCATGAAAAACGCCGTCGTCACTGCCGTTTTCGGCGTCGTCGCGCTTCTGGCGACGGCGCTGCCGGTTGAGGCGGCCGAGCTGAAATCGGTGCGATTCGGCCCGGAATCGGGCAAAACGCGCATTGTCTTCGATATTGCGGGGGCGCCGGCCTACGCCCTTTCGGGCGACGACCTAGGAAATGGCCGCTTATTCGTTGATTTTAAAGACCTTTCCATCCCCCCGGCGGCGCTCGCCCTGCAACCGGCCATGGGCCATGTAGCCAACTACCAGTTCGTCAAACAGGACGGCGGCGCCATGCGCGCTGTGTTGACGCTCAAGAAAACGGCCAAAATCGGGGAAAGTTTCATCATTGAGCCGTCGGCGAAGGTCGCGAACCATCGCCTAGTGATCGACCTCGTCAAAGGGGACAAGGCCGCGTTTATCGCCAGCATTCCGGCGCAATATCCCGATCTGGGTCCCGTGATCGAAAAGGCGACCGCGGCGGGCGAAGACGACGTCGCGCCGGCCCCTACGCTGAAGCGGGAAGTCGCCGCGCCACCGGCCAAGCGCGTTATCGTTGTCGACGCCGGCCATGGGGGCGTCGATCCCGGCGCGATCGGGCCGGGCGGCACGATGGAAAAGACCGTGACCCTGAAAGCGGCGCTGAAACTGAAGGAAATTCTCGAAAAAACAGGCCGTTACGACGTCGTCCTCACACGAGAGTCAGCGAAGGATCCGCGTCTGATCCCCAACCAGGCCAAAGAACTTGCGCGCCGCGAGACGCTGGCGCGGGACGCTAATGCGGCGTTGTTTATCTCCATCCATGCGGACGCGCTTCGCGACAAGACCATTCGCGGGGCGTCGGTCTACACTCTTTCTGACAAGGGAACAGAGCGTTCGGCCCGTCTGGCGAAGTCGGAAGGCAACTATACCGTCTATCGGCTTGATACGCGGGAGTTTCAGGATGATGAGTTTGTGGGCGACATCCTGTTCGACATCGCCCAGGGCAAAACCAAAACAGCGTCGTCGCGGTTTGCGGACGTGCTGTTGAAGGAACTGTCCGGGAAGGTCCCGCTCCTCAACAGATCCCACCGCAAGGCGGATTTGCGCGTGCTTCTTGCGCCGGACGTGCCGGCGGTGCTGTTTGAGATGGCGTTTATTTCCAACGCCAAGGATGAAGCGAACCTGAAATCAGCGCCCTGGCGCAACCGCACCATGGCTGCCGTGGCGAAGGCGATCGACAAGTATTTTGAAGAAAACCCGCAGCAATACGCACAGACCGGCGGCGCCGGGCGGTAGCGGATCGACGGCCGGGAATATGAGCAAATCAGCCAATATGTAACCAAAATGGGCGCGCTTGCGCCTCGCTGCCGTCGCAATTATGCGCTAGCAATGCACTCGAGGGGCGGCGCGCCGTCGGCGGTCAAAGTCAAGGCCAGACGAGACGCCGACGATGCGCGGCGCGGTGAGATGCGATGAGCGACGACAGCAACGGAAAGAACGGCGCAAAGGGGGACGGAGACGCGCCCATTGAGCACGACATGTTCGCGCCCGACGCGAAAAAAAACCCGGCAGACAAGGCGGAGACCGCCGAGGCTGATGACGTGATCGAACTTGGTCCGTCGGAGCGCTCCGACGCGCGCCCAAGGGATGAAATGACGGCGCCGAAACGTGCTGAAGAAAATCCTGAGCGCGAACCGGCCGCCAAATCCGGCGGGCTGCTTTCAACGGCGGTGAATCTCGTCGGCGTTGGTTTCGCCGCCGCGGCCTTCGCCGTCATCGGCGCCGCGATCTTCGTCGCCGGCTATCTTGGCCGGCTTGCGGAGGATCTGCCGCCCTATGGCCAGCTTGCAGAATATGCGCCGCCGGTAACGACGCGCGTCTATGCGGGCGACGGCTCGCTGGTCGCGGAATTCGCCCGGGAGCGACGCCTGTTCGTGCCCATCGAACAGATCCCCGATCACGTCAAAGGCGCTTTTGTTTCCGCCGAAGACAAGACCTTTTACGAGCATACCGGGCTGGACATGCGCGGTCTTATTCGCGCGCAAATCTCCAATATTTCGAACATCCTGCAGGGACGGCGTCTCGAAGGCGGCTCGACCATCACCCAGCAGGTTGCGAAAAACTTTCTTCTGACGAGCGAGCAAAAGATAGACCGCAAACTGCGGGAAATGATGATCTCGCGGAAGATGGAAGCGGCCTTTACCAAGGATCACATTCTCGAACTTTATCTCAATGAAATTTATCTCGGCAATCGCTCTTACGGAGTCGCGGCCGCGGCGCTCAATTATTTCGACAAATCCCTGAGCGACCTTTCCGTTGCGGAAGCGGCCTATCTCGCGGCGATCACCAAAGGCCCGTCGAATTATCATCCGATTGAAAACGAAAAGCGCGCTGTGGCGCGGCGCAACTGGGTGATCGGCCGCATGCTTGAAGACGGCCGCATCGCGCAAGCCGAAGCCGACGAAGCGCGCGAGTTGCCCCTCGGCGCGCAGATGGCCGACCCGCTGGGCGCCCGCGAATGGACCATGGAGTATTTCGCCGAGGAAGTCCGTAAGCAGATCGTCGATCTTTACGGCGTTGAAGCGCTCTATGATGGCGGGCTGGCCGTGCGCACCTCCGTCGATCCGCGGTTGCAGCGGGCCGCGGGCAAGGCGCTGCGCCGATGGCTTGTCGAATATGACCAGCGTCACGGCTGGCGCGGGCCCCTTGCGACCATGGATATTGACCAAAGCGCGGACTGGGGCGCGGACTGGAACGAGGCGTTTTCCGCGACCGTCGCCGACATGGTCGAGACCCGCGCCATCTCCGAAGATTTGGCGCCGTGGCGCCCGGCGCTCGTCCTCGCTGTCGAGGAAAGCGGGGCGAGGATCGGCTTCGGCGACGGTACCGAAAGCGTTATTCCCGTTGAACAGCTTTACTGGGCGCGCGAACACATCTCCGCCAATGAACGCGGGCCCGCCATTGAGTCCGCGGCAGATGTCCTTTCCGAAGGCGATATCGTCTATGTCGACGTCGCCCGGGAAATCACGGAAGACGAAGACGGCGCGCGCAGCGTCGCCGCCGACGCGCCGGTCATTGACGGCGCCTTTGCGCTGCGACAACCGCCGGCGGTCAATGGCGGCCTCATCGCCATTGATCCCCATACGGGCCGCGTCCTCGCTATGGTCGGCGGGTTTTCCTTCCGCATGTCGGAATTCAATCGCGCGGTGCAGGCGGAACGCCAGCCCGGTTCGACCTTCAAGCCGTTTGTTTATTCCGTCGCCCTCGACAATGGATACACGCCGTCTTCCACCGTGCTTGATGCGCCGTTCGTCGCGCCGGGCGAGGATAGCTGGTACAAGCCGGGCAATTATGTGGAGGGGCGTTTCGGCGGCCTGTCGACCCTCCGTACAGGGATTGAAAAGTCCCGCAACACCATGACCGCGCGTCTGGCGCAGGACCTCGGCATCGGCCCGATCATGGAATATATTGAGCGGTTCAAGCTGTCCGACCGGTTGCCGCGCGAACTGGCGATTTCGCTTGGCTCCGGCGAGACGACCCTGATGAAGATTACCGCCGCCTACTCGATTTTCGTCAATGGCGGCAAGCGCGTCGATCCGGCGATCATCGACCGGGTTCAGGACCGCGCGGGCGCGACCATCTACACCCGCGACAATCGCATCTGTTCGGCCTGCGATGCGCCGTTCTGGTACGGGCAGGCGGAGCCGCAACTGAACGATCCGCGCGAACAGGTGCTCGATCCGCGCACGGCCTATCAGATCACATCGATCCTCGAGGGCGTCGTCGTGCGCGGCACGGGCAGCGCCGTGCGGCGCGCTTCCGCCAAGCCGCTCGCCGGCAAGACCGGCACGACCAACGACTATAAGGACGCGTGGTTCGTCGGCTTTTCGCCGGACCTTGCGACCGGCGTGTTTGTCGGTTTCGACCTGCCGCAGACGCTGGGGCAGGGTGAAGCGGGCGGCAAGGTCGCCGCGCCGATCTTCGCCGACTTTATGGTTGAGGCGTTGAAGGACGAACCGGGCATTCCGTTCCGCGTGCCGTCAGGCGTGCGTCTTGTGCGCGTCGACGCCAAGACAGGCAAGCCGGCCTCCAGCGGCAACGTCATCCTCGAAGCCTTCAAGGCCGACGACATCATTGGCGGCGGCCCGTCGTCGGAGGACCTGATCCTCGATCCGCTGTCTTCGGCGGGGCTCGCGGAGGATGAACCGGTCGAAGACGATCTCAACGGGCTTTACTAGGCCCTACTGACTCAATCGGCATCGGATCGGCGGTTATTGCGCTTTGGCCGAATCCGGCCGAGTTCGTCTAACTCCTTTACGCGTTCGCCCGGAAGACCCAGATACTCGTCGATCGAGTGACGATCATTATTGTCGCGAACCGTGACGACAAATCTTCTTCCGTGCGAATCCACCGAGAAGCGTGCTGTCAATTCACTGAAAGCATCAACTGAAGCGCCGTGCTTTCTGCATAAATCGTCTAACGCCTCTGAATAAAGAGATATTGCTTTAGCCAACGAAGCGGATGGTTGGGCGCCTGAGGTGGCGCCGGTTAGAAAATCGACCGTAATGTAGCCTTCGGGACTGTTCGATGCTTCCCCAAATATATCCATTTCATAAACGCCGATCATCAGCCCGATCCCGCTTCCAAGCGAGTCAGCGATATTGTGACCAATGGATTTGAGTTCCCCAAACTTCATCGGGTGAGATTATGCCAAAAACGCTTAGTATCATAGGCGCGACAGGTTACAGCGGATCGCGCGATCTATTGGTTCAAAGTTGGTTGGAAATCAAAACGACTCGCGTGTTCGCAATCTTCTGCGGCAGGCAGGACCACATCTGATTGATGCTGGCACGCCTGCTGTTTGAATGACCTGCTTTACTCGCCGTCGAACTGGGGCTAGGCAAACGAAGGAAATGGAGACGATCCATGCGCGCGGAAATGCAGGCGCTCATCGATGAAACAAAGCAGTCGCTGGAACTGCTGAGGAGGCGTCTTTGACTGGGATAAAGCCCGGCGGGACCTCGACGAACTAAACGCGCGCGCGGAAGACCCGTCGCTCTGGGACGATCCGGAGGCGGCGCAGGCGCTCATGCAACGCCGCAACGCCCTTGAAGCGCAGATGAACGCCGTCACGGAAATCGACGGCGAACTCAACGACATTTCGGAACTGGCCGAGCTTGCCGAGGCGGAAAACGACGAGGCGAGCCTCGACGAAGCGCAGGAGATGCTCAAGGCGCTGCGCGACCGCGCCGCCAAGGCGGAGATCGAGGCGCTGCTTTCCGGCGAGGCCGACGCCAACAATGCGTTTGTTGAAATTCACCCGGGCGCCGGCGGCACGGAATCGAACGACTGGGCGGCGATGCTTCTGCGCATGTATGTGCGCTGGGCCGAGCAGCACGGCTACAAGGTCGATGTTCTCGAACAGCAGGCGGGCGACGAGGCGGGGATCAAGTCCGCGACCATCCACGTCAAAGGCCACAACGCCTATGGCTGGCTCAAGACTGAGTCCGGCGTTCATCGTCTCGTGCGCATCTCGCCCTATGATTCAAACGCGCGCCGCCATACGTCGTTCTCGTCCGTCTGGGTCTATCCGGAAATCGACGACCGCATCGAGATCGAGATCAATGAGAGCGACTGCCGGGTCGATACGTTTCGCGCCTCCGGCGCCGGCGGCCAGCATGTGAACAAAACGGACTCCGCTGTCCGCATCACCCACGAGCCGACAGGCATCGTCGTTCAGTCGCAGAACGAACGCTCCCAGCACAAGAACCGCGCCACTTGCTGGAACCTGTTGCGCGCGCGCCTTTATGAGCGGGAGTTGCAGATCCGCGAGGAAGCGGCGGCGGCGACGGAAGCGGCGAAATCCGACATCGGCTGGGGCCACCAGATACGGTCCTATGTGCTGCAGCCCTATCAGATGGTGAAGGATCTGAGGACGCAGGTCGAAAGCCCGAGCCCCGACGCCGTGCTCGACGGCGATCTCGACGCCTTCATGTCGGCGGCGCTCGCCGCGCGCATCGCCGGGGAGGCGGGCGAGGGCGCGGAGGCGTGACTCTGTTTCGCGCCGTTGCTGTCCTGTTAGCGGGCGCAACGTTCCTCTTTGCGTGCGGCAATGGGAGTATTGCAGCCGACAATGCTGACCCGCCAATGAAGGAAAACGAACTGATCGTACTGGCCGCGCCGCGCGACGGCGATCCCTATTACGCCGACGTCGCCGCCGCCATTCGTGATTTTCACATCGCCTATGCGCAGGCGATATTAGATCACGGCGACGATGTTCTGATCCTCGTGGGCGAAAAGTCCTATTCGCGCTATGCGCAATCGCTTGACGCGCGCCATCTCGTTATCGCGCCGATGGACGATATCTGGATGCGGGATTTTAGCCTATCAAACGCCGCGGCGCCGGTGATGTTTCGCTATACCGCGGCAGGGCAGGGCGGCGGCCGCCGCGGCCAGACGGACGCCGACGCTGTGCAGGAGAGGCTTGCGGCGCATCTCGAAGAGGCCGGGCTTGTCTTTGGCGAAAGCGATCTTCTCAATGACGGCGGCAATGTCGTCGACGATTATGCGGGCCGCGCCGTCGTCAGCCGGAAATTTCTACGCGATAATAATCTCGACGAAGAACGCGGGCGGCGCGCGCTGCGCGAAGCGCTTGGTCTTCGCCATGTGGCTTTCATCGAAGCCGATGAACAGGGCGGGCTTGAACACGCCGACGGCGTCGTCGCGTTTACGGACCCGAACCGTCTGGCGATCAACAGCTATCCTGGAGACCCGGCTTACGCCGCGTCGTTAAAGGCGGACCTTCGGGCCGGTCTTCCCGGCGTTGAAATCCTGGAAATGACAACGCCTTATGACGGGACCGCAATATACGACGATCGGTTTGGGTCTGCATGCGGCCTCTATACCAATATGCTCGTCACGCCGCAGCGCATCTATTTCCCGCAATTCGGAATCGCCGAAGACGCCATCGCCTTCGCGGCGATTCGCAGTTGGACCGAAAAAGAAATCGTTCCGGTTCCGTCGGCCGGCGTCTGCCATATGGGCGGCGGGGTTCGCTGCATGTCCTGGCAGCTTCGTGGGGAAAACGCTGAGAGGCTTCGGCAATGGGCGGCGGGTCGCGGCTGAAAAAGACCCCGCCGCCGGCGCAGCGCCCCCTTGGCAAACCCGTGCGGCGCCCGCTAAAACCCGCCGCAATTTGGGGCCGAATGGTCGTTTCGTCGCATTGCGGCGAGGGGGCTGGCCCGTCCATCACGCTGCTGCTTGGCCCGGTTTCCACGGGGCCCGGCTTTGTCGCCCAGAGTTTCACCCGTTCTCGCCGTCTGGCGGGATCAGACGCCGGACCGGACATGATCGGAGCGATCGCTTTTTACCTATTCGCCGCCGCGGCCGTGGGGTGCGGATTCATGGTGATTGCGGCGCGCAACCCCGTGCATTCGGTGCTGTTTCTGATCAGCGCGTTCCTCTCCGTCGCCGGCCTCTTTGTGCTGATGGGCGCGGAATATCTCGCGATGCTGCTGGTGGTCGTCTATGTGGGCGCTGTCGCCGTCTTGTTCCTGTTCGTGGTGATGATGCTCGACGTTGATTTCGTCGAGATGAAACAGGGCTTCCTTCAGTACATGCCGATCGGTTTCGCCCTGTCCGTGCTGGTCGTGATCGAACTCATCATGATCGTCGCCGTCTGGACCTTTCCGCCCGAAAGCGAACTCGCAAGGGCGCACCCGGTCCCGACCGCAGCGGAAACCGTCGCCGATCCGAACGGGCCGACGAATATCGAAGCGCTGGGCCTCGTTCTCTACACCGACTTCATTCATTTCTTCCAGATCGCCGGCATGGTCCTGCTGGTGGCCATGATCGGCGCCATCGTGCTCACCTTCCGGACACGGGAAGGCGTCAAGAAACAGGACCCGGTCGCGCAGGTTGCGCGCGGGCGCGATGTTGAACTCGTCGACATCCAGTCGGGTCAGGGGCTGTCATAGTGGAAAACAGTTTGCTCGACATCGGATTGGGACACTATCTCGCCGTCGCCGCGATCCTCTTCGCCATCGGCATGGCCGGCATTTTTCTCAACCGCAAGAATGTCATCGTCATCCTGATGTCGATCGAACTGATGCTGCTGGCGGTCAACGTCAATCTCGTCGCCTTCTCGCAGTTCCTCGGCGACCTGACGGGTCAGGTCTTCGCCTTCATGGTGCTGACCGTTGCGGCCGCGGAGGCGGCCATCGGGCTCGCTATTCTCGTCGCTTTCTTCCGTAATCGCGGCGACATCGCCGTCGATGACGCCAACCTGATGAAGAATTAGGAGCGGCGTCGGTTATGGGGCAACTTGTCGTTTTGCTGCCGCTCTTCGGCGCCATGCTGTCGATGCCGGTGGGCCGCACCTTCGGGCCAAAGGCGTCGGAATATGTGACGACCGGCCTCATGGCCGTTGCGGCGATCCTCTCCTGGGTTTTGTTTTTCGACGTCGCCGTCGGACAAAATGCCCGCACGATCGAACTGTTCACCTGGATTGCGTCGGGCGGTTTCGAAGCCAATTGGGCCGTGCGCCTCGACACGCTGTCGGCGGTGATGCTCGTCATCGTCAACTCGGTGTCCTTCCTCGTCCATCTCTATTCCATGGGCTACATGAAGGAGTACGGCGAGCAGTCCCGCTTCTTCGCCTATCTGTCGCTCTTTACCTTCGCCATGTTGACGCTGGTGACGGCGGACAATTTCCTCCAGCTCTTTTTCGGCTGGGAGGGCGTCGGGCTCGCCTCCTATCTGCTCATCGGCTTTTGGTTCAAGAAAAAATCCGCCAACGACGCGGCGATCAAGGCGTTTATTGTCAACCGCGTCGGCGATTTTGGTTTTGCGCTCGGCATCATGGCGGTGTTCTACGTCTTCGGTTCGATTGAGTTCGACGCCGTTTTCGAGGCCGTTCGCACCAACGCGGTCGTCGATCCTTACGGGGCCGTGGCGGCGGCGCCGATCCAGGAATTGCGGATCAACTTCCTCGATAATGACTGGCATGCGCTCACCGTCATCGCGGTGTTGCTTTTCATCGGCGCCATGGGCAAGTCGGCGCAGTTTCTCCTGCACACCTGGCTGCCGGACGCCATGGAAGGCCCGACTCCGGTCTCCGCGCTCATCCACGCCGCCACCATGGTGACCGCCGGCGTTTTCCTCGTTTGCCGTTGCTCCGTCATGTTTGAGTACGCGCCGAGCGCCGCGGCGCTCGTCACCATTGTCGGTGCAACGACCGCGTTCTTCGCCGCGACCGTCGGGCTGCTTCAGGACGACATCAAACGGGTCGTCGCCTATTCGACCTGTTCGCAGCTCGGCTATATGTTTTTCGCCGCTGGCGTCGGCGCCTATGACGCAGCGATGTTTCATCTCTTCACCCACGCGTTTTTCAAAGCGCTCCTGTTCCTTGGCTCCGGCGCCGTTATCATCGCCATGCATCATGAGCAGGACATGAAGAAGATGGGCGGCGTTAAAGACATCCTGCCGCTCACGCATATTCTGATGGTGATTGGCACGATCGCGATCACCGGCGTCGGCATTCCGAAACTTTACCTCTTCGGCGCGCCCTTTGGCACGGCGGGCTTTGTTTCGAAAGACATGATTATCGAAGGCGCCTGGCATGCCGGCCATCTGGGCCGGGCCTTCGGGAATTTTGCGTTCGTGATGGGCTTGCTCGCGGCGGTCATGACGGCGTTCTATTCCTGGCGGCTGATCTTCCTCACCTTCTGGGGCAAGTCCCGGGCGCCGGAATCGGTGCGCAAACATCCTCACGCTGTGCCCGATGCGATGATGTGGCCGCTTATCCCCCTCGCCATTGGCGCGATTGTCGCGGGTATGGTTTTTTACGGCGACTTTGTCGGCAAGGAGAAAGAGCAATTCTGGAACGGCGCGCTCTATTTCTCCGACACGCACCATGGAGAAACCGTCAAGGACGCCGAGCATCTGAATACGGAGGAAGTCGCCAGTGTTGCCGACGATCACGGCAAGGAGGGTCATGCGGAAAGTGCGAAAAAAGACGAAGAAGACAAAATCCCCACGTGGGTTTATTGGTCGCCGTTCATCGCGATGCTTTTCGGCTCTCTCGCGGCGGCGTTCCATTATCTACGCGGCGATCCGTTGCGCCCCGGTCTCCTGCGCCCCGGCGGCATGATTTACGCCTTCCTCAAGAACAAGTGGTATTTCGACGAGATCTATGACTTCATTCTGGTCAAACCCGCGCTCCTCATTGGACGTTTCTTGTGGATTGACGGCGACGGCAAGACCATTGACGCCGTGGGCCCCGACGGCATTGCCGCCACCGTTGCGTCAAATGCAAAACGCATCGTCAAACTACAGTCCGGCTATCTCTATCACTACGCCTTCGCGATGCTGATCGGCATCGCGGTGCTGGTGACGTTCGTTCTGATCCGGATGGGAGGGGGGTGATGACCGAGAGTTTTGCATCCCAACCCTGGCTGACCATGATGACCTTCGCGCCGCTTGTGGGCGCGCTGTTTATCGTCGCCGCGCGCCTCGTCGCGAAAAAGAACGCCGACGGCGTCGTTGAAGGCGAAGCGTTAACGCAGCTCGAGCGCAGTTCGAAGGTCATTGCGCTCGGCGCAACCGTCGTGACGTTTGCGATTTCGCTCCTCGTCTATTCGCTGTTCGATCCGTCGATCGGCGGCTTCCAGCTTGTTGAACAGCATCCGTGGATTGGCGGCGGCGTCTCCTACAAAATGGGCGTCGACGGCATTTCCATCTTATTCGTGCTGCTCACGACCTTCATCATGCCGATCTGCATTCTGGCCTCGTGGGACTCCATAAAGACCCGTGTCGCCGATTACATGATCGCGTTTCTCGTTCTCGAAACGCTGATGATCGGCGTCTTTTGCGCCCTCGATCTCTTCCTTTTCTATGTCTTTTTCGAAGGCAGCCTGATCCCGATGTTTCTCATCATCGGCGTCTGGGGCTCGAAGGGCGTCAAGGAGTTCGCTGGCTTTCAGATGCCGTCAAAGGTCTACGCCGCGCTGAAGTTCTTCCTCTACACGCTGGTCGGATCGCTGCTTTTGCTGATCGCCATGGCATGGATGTATGCGACGGCGGGGACAACGGACATCGTCGCGCTCCAGCAATTTGATTTCCCCGTCGGCGCGCAGAAATGGTTGTGGCTGGCCTTCTTTGCCTCCTTCGCCGTCAAGATGCCCATGTGGCCGGTGCATACCTGGCTGCCCGACGCGCATGTGCAGGCGCCGACGGCGGGCTCGGTGGTGCTGGCGGCGATCCTGTTGAAAATGGGCGGCTACGGGTTCCTGCGCTTCTCCCTGCCCATGTTCCCCGACGCATCGATGGATTTCTCGCCCCTCGTCTTTGCGCTGTCGATTGTGGCGATCATCTACACCTCTCTTGTGGCGCTCGCGCAGGAGGACATGAAGAAGCTCATCGCCTATTCGTCGGTGGCCCATATGGGCTTCGTGACCATGGGCATTTTCACTGGCACCAAGCAGGGGATCGAGGGCGGTCTCTTCCAGATGCTCTCCCACGGCTTTATCTCCGGGGCGCTCTTCCTATGCGTCGGCGTCGTTTATGACCGGATGCATACGCGGGAAATCGCCGCCTATGGCGGGCTCGTTCACCGCATGCCGCTTTACGCTTTCTTCTTCCTGTTCTTTACCCTCGGCAATGTGGGCTTGCCCGGCACCTCCGGTTTCGTCGGCGAGATCCTCGCCATGACCGGCGCCTTTAAAGTCAATTCCTGGATCGCCTTTTTCGCCGCCTTCGGCGTTATCCTGTCGGCGGCCTACGCCTTGCGGCTCTATCGTCAGGTGATTTACGGCGATCTCACAAAAGAAGCGCTGATGGATATCCCCGACCTCAACAAGCGCGAACTCTTTCTCTTGCTTGCGCCGCTGATGTTCTTTGCGCTGTATCTCGGCTTTAATCCGGGGCCCGCCCTTGGCGTGTTCTCGCCGTCGGTGGATATCCTTATGGAAAATATGAGCGCCGCGCTCGGGAGCACGCTCTAGGTCATGGGCATTTTCGAACAGCTTTCCTATGCGCTGCCCGAACTGACGCTCGCCGTCGGGTCGATGGTCCTGCTCGTCGTCGGCGTTTTTCTTGGCGACAAGTCGGCGCGGCAGATCGCATACGCCAGCGTCGGGTTGCTGATCCTTGCGCTGGTCCTTGTCGTCGCCGGACCGTCGGCGGGCGCCGCGTCCCTGTTTGGCGGCGCGTTCGAAATCGACGCGTTCTCGTCATTTTCGAAAGTGATCATATTCGCCGCCGCAGCGATCGCCATCCTGATGTCGCAACAATTTATTGACGGCAAAAACGGCGGCCAATTTGAATATCCCGTGCTGATCGTGCTTGCGGCCTTCGGCATGGCGCTGATGGTTTCGGCCAACGACCTCATTGCGCTTTACATGGGCGTGGAGATGCAGAGCCTGGCGCTTTACATTCTCGCCGCCTTCAACCGCGACAGCCGGCGCTCGACGGAAGCGGGCCTTAAATACTTCGTCCTCGGCGCCTTGTCGTCCGGTCTTCTGCTCTACGGCGCCTCGCTCGTTTACGGCTTTTCCGGCTCGACCTCGTTTGACGATATCGCCCGGGTCGCGGCGGCTGAAACCGACAATGCGGGGTTGATCATCGGGCTGGTCTTCCTGATCTGCGGCCTTGCGTTCAAGGTTTCCGCCGCGCCGTTCCATATGTGGACCCCGGACGTTTACGAGGGCGCCCCGACGCCGGTGACGGCCTTCTTCGCCGCTGCGCCGAAACTCGCGGCCATGGCGCTGCTGGCGCGGGCGATGGTGGTTTCCTTCCCGGGCGTTCTGGAAGACTGGCAGCCGGTGATCGCCATGATCGCCGTCGCGTCGATGATCGTCGGCGCCTTTTCGGCGATTGCCCAGACCAACATCAAACGCCTCATGGCCTATTCGT
Organism: Hyphococcus sp.; assembly: GCA_028284345.1. Lineage (GTDB taxonomy): Bacteria > Pseudomonadota > Alphaproteobacteria > Caulobacterales > Parvularculaceae > Hyphococcus. Next base: position 212,887 of record JANQRY010000006.1, read on the forward strand.
CGATCGGGCATATGGGCTACGCCCTTGTGGGCCTCGCCGCCGGGACGCGCGAGGGCGTGACGGCGGTCCTCATCTATATGGCGATCTATGTCGCCATGACCATTGGCGCGTTTGCCTGCATCCTGATGATGCGCCGGCGCGGGGGCATGACCGAAAACATCGACGACCTCGCCGGTCTTTCGAGATCGAACGTGCCGCTAGCGGTGATTTTGACTGTTCTGTTGTTTTCGCTCGCCGGGGTGCCGCCGCTCGCCGGCTTTTTCGGCAAGTGGTTTGTATTCTTCGCCGCGGTTGACGCCGGCCTTGTATGGCTTGCCGTCGTCGGCGTGCTCGCAAGCGCGGTGTCCGCGTTTTACTATCTGCGCATTGTCTGGTTCATGTGGTTTGACGAGCCGGCGCCCGCCTTCGAGCGCGATGTCGGCCCGACATTGCGGTTCGCCGCCTGGGGTTCGGCTGCGCTGATGATCCCGTTATTGCCAATTTATATCGGGCAGTTGCGAGGCGTCGCCGAAACCGCGGCGGCCGCGCTGTTCTAACCCGTGAAACGCTTACCCTCGGGCGCGCGGCTGGAAATATTCGACAGGCTTGATTCCACAAGCGCCGAGGCCAAACGACGCGCAGCGGCCGGCGCGATCGAGCCCGCATGGATCTTCGCCCGCGAACAGACCGCCGGCTACGGACGGCGCGGCCGCCCCTGGGAATCCGGTCTTGGAAATTTTGCCGCGACCTATGTGTTTGAACCGGCGGGCCGTCCCGGCGATCTCGGCCAGCTTTCCTATATCACCGCGCTCGCCGTCGCGGAGGCGCTGGACGGCTACGCAATAGACGGGGCGCTGGCGCTAAAGTGGCCGAACGATGTCCTGCTCGGCGGCGCTAAAATCGCCGGCCTTCTGCTTGAGACCGTTGACGTCGGCGGGCGTGTCATCCTCTGCATCGGGATTGGCGTGAACCTCAACGCCGCGCCGCGTGGGCTGGAATATCCCGTGGCCCGTCTTGCGGACCATCTGCGCCCCGGGGTTTCCTCGCCCGCGCCGGAGACATTGGCGGCGCAGATCGACGAACAGTTCGCCGCCTATTACGCCCTGTGGCGGCGCGACGGCTTTTCGCCGATCCGTGCTGCGTGGCTTGCCCGGGCCAAAGGCGTCGGGGCGAAGGTCCGGGTGCGCCTTCCCAATGAGGAGTTTTCCGGGATTTTTACCGATCTCGACGAAACGGGCGCGCTGGTCCTGAAAGTCGGCGACGCGGAGCGACGCATCACGGCCGGTGAAATCATGTTTGGCGATTGAACCGCGCGCGCCCTATAATCCCGAAACGAACAAAAAGGCTTAGCTCCCGCATGCTTCTCGCCATTGACGTCGGCAATACCAATTCCGTTATCGCGCTTTTTGAAGGCGATGCGCCGACATCCGTCTGGCGGACCTCGACTTCGTCGACGCGAACGGCCGATGAATATGCGGCGTGGCTGTCCGGCCTGATGGCGATGACGGGCCGGCGTCTGGAAGACGTCGAGGACTGCATCATTTCCAATGTGGTGCCGCAATCGCTGTTTCACCTGCGCAATCTTTCGCGGCGCTATTTCGGCTGCGACCCTTTCGTGATCGCTCATGACAATATCCCGGGCGTTGCGGTGCGCATCCCGAAGCCGTCCGAGGCGGGCGCCGACCGGCTGGTCAATTCGGTCGGGGCGTTTGTCGCCCATGGCGGTCCGTTGATTGTCGTCGACAGCGGCACGGCGACGAATTTCGACATTGTCGGCGCCGACGGCGCCTTTGAAGGCGGGGTGATCGCGCCGGGCATCAACCTTTCCATGCAGGCGCTCCACGACGCCGCGGCGCGGCTGCCGCGGGTGGCCATCGAACGCCCGCCCAAAGTCATCGGCACGGATACGGTGGGCGCCATGCAGACCGGCGTTTTCTGGGGCTATGTCAGCCTGATCGAAGGCGTCATCGACCGCATCCGCGCGGAATACGCAAAGCCGATGAAAGTTGTCGCTACGGGCGGAATCGCGTCGCTGTTTCAGGGGGCGACCGATCGCGTCGACATCTTTGACGCCGATCTCACCATTCGCGGCCTTCACGAGATTTACAAGCGCGTAAAGGCGCAAGGCTAATGTCGCGTAAGGAACTGGTGTTTCTACCGCTCGGCGGATCGGGCGAAATTGGCATGAACATGAACCTCTACGGGTTCGGCACCGAAGCCAACCGCCAGTGGATCATGATCGATTGCGGCGTCATGTTCGGCGATCTTGCGACCCCTGGCGTCGATCTCATTTGTCCGGACCCGACCTATATTCTGGAAGAACGTGAAGGGCTGCATGGGCTTTTGCTGACCCACGGCCATGAGGACCATATCGGCGCCGTTGCGCTGCTGGCGCCGAGGCTCGGCTGTCCGATTTACGCGACGCCCTTCACGGCGGCGCTGGTCAGCCGCAAGCTTGACGAATACGGGCTCGCCAATGCGCCGCTGCGCGTCATCGACATGAATTCCAGGTTGTCGCTGGGCCCCTTCGACCTCGAATATGTCACGCTCACCCATTCCATTCCCGAACCCTCGGCCATTGTCATCCGCACAGAACTGGGAACGGTGCTGCACACGGGCGACTGGAAGATCGACCCGGCCCCGACTTTGGGGCCCACCGCCGACGACCTCGCCATTCGCAAGCTAGGCGACGAGGGCTTGCTGGCGATGGTTTGCGATTCGACCAACGTTTTTTCAAAGGGCGAATCCGGATCGGAATCAAAGGTCCGAAAGAACCTCGTCGACCTGATCAGCAAGCAGGAAGGTCGTGTCGCCGTCACGACATTCGCCTCGAATGTTTCCCGCGTCGTGTCGATTTGCGAAGCGGCGGCCGCCGCCGACCGCAGCGTCTGTCTTCTTGGACGTTCAATGTTGCGTATCGTCGATGCCGCGCGCGAAGTCGGGCTCCTGCCGGAAACGCTGTCCTTTGTTGACCCCAAAGACGCAGGCCATCTGCCGCGCCAGCATGTGCTTTATCTTTGCACCGGCAGCCAGGGCGAACCGCGCGCGGCGCTGGCGCGCATCGCCCGGGACGATCACCGCGATCTCGTGCTGGGCGACGGCGATACGGTGATCTTTTCGTCAAAGATTATTCCCGGCAACGACCGCGAAATTTACAATTTGCAAAACGACCTCGTCGATCGCGGCGTTCATATCGTCACCGAGAAGGACGAGTTCATCCACGTTTCCGGCCATCCCTGTCGCGATGAGTTAAAGGCCATGTATGAATGGGCGCGGCCCCATATTGCGATCCCGGTCCATGGCGAGGCGCGCCATCTCGAAGAGCATGCCGATTACGCGACGGATCTGGGCGTTGCGGAAACGCTGGCGCCGCGCAATGGCGATCTCATCCGCCTCGCGCCCGAGGGTCCTGAAATCATCGAGGAGGTTCCCGCCGGCCGCATGTATCTTGACGGCGACGCCTTGCTGCCTGACGGCGCCGCGCCCATGCGCGAACGGCGAAAACTTGGCTATGCCGGGGTTGTGGTCGTATCGACGCTGCTCGATTGTTCCGGCGCGCTCGACGGCGCGCCGCAGATTTTCTGCAAGGGCGTGTTCGCTGGCGAGGCGCTGGCGGAACTGGCGGACGATATCACGGCCGCCATCGACGATTTGCCGAAGAAAAAGCGTCAGGACGACGACGCCGTCGAGATTGCCATCCGGCGCGCGGCGCGGGCGTTCTTCGACGATGTCTGGGGCAAACGCCCGCTGATCGAAACGCATATCCATCGGAGCGGCGCATGAACATCGTCGCCGTCATCGTCATCTTCGTCATCTGGTGGTGGATTGCTTTTCTCGCCGTCCTGCCCATGGGCGTCGAAAGCCGCTGGGAGGCGGGCGACGACGGCGTCGAGGGCGCCGATCCCGGGGCGCCGAACGACCCGCAACTGAAAAAGAAAGCCTTTCGCGCAACCCTGATCGCCGCGGCGTTAACGATTGTCACGTCGGCGATCATCGCCAGCGGCGTCATCAATTTTCGCGACTGAGCTCCATTGTCTTGCCAAGGCCGCCGGGCTGGCATAGCTACGCCCCGCAGGCGCGCGCGCCATGAAGCGCCCGGGAGCGGATATGAGCGAAGCACCGCATACGGATGACGTAGGCGAGGACGTCGATGCTGCGGCCGAGGACGCCCAGTTTGCCGAAGACCGCACGCTCAGCACGGATTTCGTCGATGCGGTCAGCGTCGCCATCGAAAAGGGCGACCCCCTCGAATTCGAATATCTGACGAAAGACCTGCATCCGGCCGACATCGCCGACCTCCTCGGTCTTTTGAGCGAAGATCAGCGCGAGCGCCTCATTGAAATCAAGGAAGGCGGTCTCGCCGCGGATGTGCTCGCCGAGCTTGACGACGATCTGCGCGAGGATGTCGTCGAGGCGATGGACCCGACAAAGGTCGCCGAAGCTGTCGTCGAACTCGACACGGATGACGCCGCCTTTGTCCTTGAAGATCTCGACGCGGAAAAACAGGCTGAAATTCTCGCCGAAGTGCCGCTTGAAGAGCGGCTCGCGGTCCGCGCCGCGCTTGATTATGAAGAAGAAAGCGCCGGCCGCGTTATGCAGCGCGAGTTTTTCGCCGCGCCCGGCTACTGGACCGTCGGCCAGATTATCGACCGCCTGCGCTCGACAGAGGATTTGCCCGACCGCTTCTACGAGGTCTTCGTTGTCGATCCGGCGTTCAAGCCGATCGGCGAGGTGCCGCTGTCGACCCTTCTGAAACGCCCGCGCGAAACGCGAATCGACGAAATCATGCTGACCACCGCGCGGAAGATCCCGGTCACCATGGACCAGGAGGAAGTCGCCTATCTCTTCGAGCAGTATAATCTGATTTCATCGCCGGTCGTCGACGCGTCGGACCGTCTGGTCGGCATGATCACCGTCGACGACGTCGTTGAAATGGTGCGCGAGGAAACCCAGGAAGACATGCTGGCTCTCGGCGGCGTTGAAGCGGACACCGGGCTTTCCGACACCGTTGTCGAGACGGTCCGCTCGCGATTTTCATGGCTGGCCGTCAACCTTGCAACGGCGATCCTGGCGTCGCTGGTGATTGCGTTCTTTGACGGCGCCATCGGACAGATCGTGGCCCTTGCCGTCCTGATGCCGATTGTTGCGTCCATGGGCGGCAATGCGGGCACGCAGACGCTTACCGTCGCCGTGCGCTCCATCGCGACGAAAGACTTAACCCCCTCCAACGCCGCGCGCATCATCTGGCGCGAAGCGCTGGTCGGTCTCGCCAACGGCATGCTGTTCGCTGCGATCATGGGCGCGCTCGCCGGGCTCTGGTATTTCCTGTCCGGATGGGGCGACCAGGCCGAAGCGATCGGCCTTGGCGCCGTTGTCGGCGCGGCGATGATCGTCAATCTGCTTTGCGCGGGGCTTGCTGGCATTCTGGTGCCGCTCGGCCTGCAGCGCGCCGGTCAGGATCCGGCCGTTTCGTCCGCCGTCTTCGTCACGACGGTCACGGACGTCGTCGGCTTTTTTGTTTTTCTGGGACTTGCCGCCGCGGTGTTGCTTTAAAACGCAACGACGCCGGCGACAGACCTAGTTGATCTGTCGCCGGCGTGAAGCATGTCTCGATTAGCGAAGCGCGGGCCGTAGAAAGCGCCAGTAGACGAGGGCGCTGGTGATCAAAATAATCAGCATGCCCGGTTCCGGCACGTCGACCGGCGGTTCTTCCGGCGGCGGAATAACCGGCGGCACGTGAATAGGCGGCGGCCCGAATATGGGCGGCAAAGACGGCGCAGGCTGCTCCGGCGGATACGCCTTCGGCGCTTCCGTCGGCGCCGGCGGCGCGGCTGGCGGAACCCGCCCGGTTTCGACTGCCGGCGCCGGACTATAACCGGCGAGGCGCGTCGGAACGGGGCGGGGTGTTAAAAAGAACGGCTGGCGGCCCTCCGCTGGCCTTCTTCGCCTTCGCCGCAACACCCGCAATTGACCACAATGTCGTTGCGAATGTCGCCGACCGCGCGCGCCAACCAATCGGCGTACTCGTCGTCGCCAACGGCGTCGCCGCCGCCGCCGCCGAAGCCGCCGGTCCAGATGATCGCGCCCGCGAGAATCAGAGCGGCGATGATGTTTGCGATCCCGTTGCTGCCAAGCATGACAATCCTCTACTGCTCCGGAATTCCCCGTGAGACGCCCTGCATTGATACCGGCCGTCCTGCGCCAACGGCCGAAGCAATCGCCATTCGCGCAGGGCCGAACTTCACAAGTCCCGTGCCAAGCGGCGAATTCCGGCGAAAAATGCGAAATCCGACGCAAATCAACGCCTTATCGCCGATCAGCCGCAGCTATGGAGGGTATTTCGGGAAAAATTTCTAACGGCGATTGTCTCAAAACCGGCCAGAATCGGCGATTGTACGAAATTGACACAAGAGCAGCGGCGGGATCGGCCCGCCGGGCGGCGCGTCTACCCAAGGCCGGGCCCATGTGTTACTTAAAGGTTAACGCGGCGCACCGGGGGCGTTGCGGCGTAATTCGGATTTGCCTTGCGTAGCGTCGGCTCCGTGAGGGTGGTGAAGAGGGGCAGCGGGTCTGATGCGGACGGGTGACACCGGGCTCAATCTGATCAAGGGATATGAAGGGCTGCGCATGGCGGCCCATTATGCGCCCAGCGAACAGTGGACCGTCGGGTATGGCCACACCTCGTCGGCGCGTCATGGCATGTCCGTCACCGAAGGCGACGCGGAACGGTTGCTCCGCGAGGACGTGCAACCGATCGAGCAGTTGATTTCGGACACGGTGCGCGCGCCGCTCAACCAGAACGAGCATGACGCCCTTGCCTCGCTGATCTTCAATATCGGCGAAGAGAACTGGAAGCGGTCCACCGTTTTGCGCAAGCTGAATGCGGGCGACAAGATCGGCGCCGCCAACGCCTTTGAGATGTGGACCAAGGCGTTTGTGAACAATGAACTGGTTTCGCTCGACGGGCTTGTGCGCCGGCGCGCGGCGGAGAAATCCCTGTTCCTGATGCCGACCGATGCGTCGCTGGTTGTTCCGAGCTCTGACGTTTCGCCGGCTGCTGAGTGCGAACCGGAATATGTTTCCGACAAGGTTTTAACGGCGAAGCCCGCCGTTGATTTTGACGAGATCCGCGAAAACCGGAAAAAGGCGCTGTCGCCGGAAGAACGCGCGGCGCGCACGCGCGCGCTCTTCGCCGCGACGCAGGCGCTTTCCGGCGAACCCACCAAGATGATTATTTCCAAGGAAGAAGAATACGCTGATATGGGCGTTACCGTGGGCGCGGTGCTTGCGGGGCTGCTCGCGCTCGCCATGACCGCGATGGGGGCGATCCTTCTGTTGGGACAGGAAGCGCCGGGCGTCGCCGAGCGCCTCGGGCTTTCCTATGATCGCTTTGCGGCGATCTTTGAAAACCTGCCCATGTGGCTCGCCGCCATCGGCGCGGCCATGTGCTATTTCATCCTTTACATCCTGGTGAAGCGCGTCGCGCGGCACGATTTAAAGCGCCAGCGCGCGCAGGATGTCGCCCGCCTCAGAATTGCCGAATAAGTCGCGCGCAACATCGCCAGAACCATTTTGATGGCTTTGCATCTTGTGAAACTGTGCGTCGGCGCCGCGTCGGTCGACGATCAGCGGGCCTGGATCAAGAAACGCGTTGCGCAAAACGAACGCAACGGTCTTGGCCGCGTCCATGATTGCGTGACCCGGATGCGGCCGAAGCGGGCGGACGAATTGCTCGACGGCGGTTCGCTCTACTGGGTCATCAAGGGCGTCGTGTTGGCGCGGCAGCGCATCCTCGCCCTAGAGCCCCGGCGGGGCGGCGACGGCGTCGAACGGACGGCGATTATGCTCCAGCCCCGGCTTCATCTTACCGAGCCGCAGCCGCGGCGGGCCTTTCAGGGCTGGCGCTATCTGCCGGCTGAGGAAGCGCCTTCCGATCTTTCCGTCCGGCGTGGTAAGGGTGCGCCGCCGGAACTCTCCGCGGCGCTGGCTGATCTTGGTCTCCTTTAAGGAACGTCGAAGCCATGAAACTGGAAAGGCGACATGCGATTTTGGGCGGCGTCGGTCTTGTCGCCGCGGGCGCAGGTGTGATCGGCCTGGCGACGCGCCAACCAGACGAGACGATGGAAACGCCGACGGTGGTTGCCGCGGACGAGACTGAAATCTGTCTCGATGCGGATATTGCGTTTCTGCCCGGCGATCAGGCTGGGTGTTTCAAGCGCAGCGAATTCGCAAAATGGGAAGCCGCGCCGCTCGTCGATCCGGAACGCGGCGCGATTGTCGTCTCCATGAGTCATCCGACCGACGCCAGTCGAGACGCAGCGCAATGCGCGACTTGCCGTGATTTCAGGGAACTGCGTTTTGACGGCTGGTACGCGTCGACGTCGCGCGACATGCGCCGGGAGGCGTTCTTCACGCGCGCCTGCGGCGTCCTCTCTGCGCTGCGCGGCGCGGAGGCGGCGACAATCACGTATTTCGGCGAAACCGGCCTTGAGGCCGGCGAGGTCGCATCGCTGGCGGCGGACCGGCTGTTGCGCGTCGGGGCCGATCCGGCGGCGGCGCCGGGCGACCCTGAAATTGTCCAGACTGCCCCGGCAAGCTGGCGGATCAGCGCCGGCGGGCAGACGGTGCGCATTGACGAGGTGGCGCTGGCGGATTTCGACGGCGATAATATCGCGGAAATCCTCGCGGTGTTCATCACCGGCCCCGATGACGCCACCGCCAGAATCGCGGACGCGGCGCTCCTTGAGAAAGACGCGGCCGGCGCCGCCCTCACTGTGACGCCGCTTGATTCGCCCTCGAAAAATCAGGCAAAAAACAGAATTTAGGCCCCTATGGGCGTCATATGCCCGCTTGGCGCGCCGGTCGGCGCCCGGTATGGTGTGCGGGCTTTTGAGCGAATTCCGACCCGTTGGCGCCTCTGGATGGGAGACTGCGATTTGCGTGCGGCGAAACTCGTATTGCTGACTTGCGCGGCTGCGCTGCTCGCCGCCTGTTCGACCTTTTCAGGCGATAGCGAGGCCGCGCGCGGCGCGGAGGACGCCTTCTCTGACCCGAAGGAAATTGAGGCGCAGACAAAACTGGCGCGCCTGCAGACGGAGAATGCGCGGCTCGCCAATCGCGTCCTCGAACTGCAGCGAGAAAACGACGCGCTGCGGCGCGCGCGCGCCTCTGCGGCCGCCGAAGCCGCGGCGGAGAAAGCCGAGGCGGAAGAGGCGTCTCAGCCGGCCGAGACCGCCGTCGCCCTGCGCGAGCCTGAAGTGCTGAAGCAGCCGGTTGTCGACAATCCGGAAACGCCGGAGATGACGAGTACGGAGGTGCCGGTGGAGCCGGCGCCGCGGCTGACGCAACCGACCTTTGAATCGACCGACGCGGTCTTCGAAAACGAAGCGGATTCAGAAACGCGCGCGCCGGCGATGCTGTTTGGCGTTCATCTCGCCTCATACCGCAAGGAAGACGAGGCGCGGGAAGGGTGGCGCAAGCTGCAACGGGAAAACCCCGACGAGCTGGGTCTCCTCGAGCCGCGTCTAGAAACGGTGAACGTGCCGGAGCGCGGGCCGTTTCTGCGGCTGATCGGCGGCGGTCTGTCGTCGCGGGAAAAGGCCGAGGCGTTGTGTTCCAACCTCAAGATCAAGGGACTTTATTGCGCCGTGTCGGATTTTTCCGGCGAGCGTCTGTCTCTCGTTGAAAACACCGGCTGAGATTTACTCCGGCGGCGCAATCTCAAATCGCCGCTCATCGAACACGCGGCCCTGATATTCCGCTGCGCCCTCGTAGCGTAGGGTGAGCTGGCCCGCGCCGAGGGAAAAGAACCCCAGCGGCAGTTCGAACAGGCGCATCTCCGCATCCGGATAGCCGGCGATATTTTCTCGCACCGCCAGCGTCTGACGCTCCCCGTCCGCCGGATCGAATATGGCGACCAGCCGGCCGAAGGTTGAGTGCTCGCCCGTCGGCGCAATCGCCGTTGACAAGAGCAGGAGCCCGTCACTGTCGCGCAACAGTTTCGTATCGGCGATGCTGGCGCGCGCCGCGCCCGAGCCGCGCAGGATGACGGGGACCGAGACGCCCGCGTCAATGTCCACCTGCAACCCCGTATCGCTCGCCTTGCGCATCAGCGTGCGGGTCGCGGCGGTTTCAATCAAGAGATGCGACCGACGCTCGCCGATAGGCGGCGTCGCGCCGTCGCGAACGGCGATGACAATTTCAACGCGCGCGCCTGGTTCGAGCTGGAAGTGCGCCGGCCGCAGCGTAAACCACGGCGCTGCGCTTAAATCCTCGCGGATCTCGGCGTTGGCGTTTTCGTATCCCAACGGCGTCGCGGAGAGGTCGATCCAGCTTGCGCGCCCTTCAAGAATGCGCGGCGTCGGGTTGGAGACGACAAACCGGCCTTCGCTGCGGTCGGCGTCCAGAACCTCGCGCAGCGGGCTCACCGCCATATCCGCCGCCGCCGGCGAGACGGCCGTCAGGGCGGCAAAAAAGCTGATCAACGCTGTTCGCATAACGCCCGCCGTTGCAAGAATCGCATCACTATCTTGGTTAATGCGAGACGGGTTTCGCTTGCGTAAGCAAACGGCGTTAACGCCGTCCGTAGGGGCGACGGCAAGAGGGTTTCCGGTGACTCACGTCATTGTTCTTGGAAATGAGAAGGGCGGGTCGGGCAAGACGACCACGGCGATGCATGTGGTGATCGCCCTCCTCAAAAGCGGCTGCCGCGTGGGCGCGATCGATCTCGATCTCAGGCAGCGCAGCCTGACGCGATATTTTGAAAATCGCCGAAAATTCAGTGAACTCAAGGGTAAAGACCTCTGCTTTCCGGTGATTTCGGAAGTCGAGGCCTGTTCCATCGACAGCCGCGAGGATTCCATGCGGCAAGAGACCGAAAACCTCGCTGCGGCGCTCTCGGCGCTGGAGGGGTGCGATTTCGCCGTCATTGACTGCCCCGGCGCCAACACGCATCTGTCACGGCTCGCTCATATCCACGCCGACACCATCATCACCCCGCTCAATGACAGCTTTGTCGATTTCGACCTTCTGGCGCGGATCGATCCGGAAACGGGCCGCATTTCGGGGCCGAGCCTTTACAGCGAGATGGTCTGGGATGCGCGCAAACGCCGGGCGATGACCGGCGTTCCGGGCTCGATTGACTGGGTTGTCCTGCGCAACCGGTTGTCGGCGACCCGCGCCAACAACAAGAAGCGCATGGGCGAGAAACTCGACGATCTTTCCGCGCGGATCGGCTTTCGGCTGGCGCGCGGGTTTGGCGATCGGGTCATTTACCGGGAGCTCTTTCCCACCGGTCTGACCCTGCTCGACCTCGGCGGCAAGGATTCGCCGGTGCGTCTTTCGACGATGAGCCATGTGACCGCGCGCCTTGAGATCCGCTCGCTCATCGCATCGCTGAACCTGCCTCGCGCCGTGTCTAAAGACGGCCAGGACGCGCCGGACGCCGTCGCAGCAGCGTAACGGGCGTCTGCGTTAAGTCATAGCGCTGCCCATCGTCGTCCGTCCGTGCTAGGACGGTCGTCGATTGTCACCCGTAACGCAGCGCCGCAGGAACCGATGTCGCTTGGACTTGTCGCCTTGTTGATGGCCGCCGCCGGGGCCGGCTGGTTGCTGTTGCGGCTTGCGCGCAAGCAGGGAGATGGGTCTGCAGGCGGTGCGCGCAACGTGACGATGTTGAAAGCCATCGTCTGGTTCGGCCTCGCCGCCGCGCTGTTCGCGGCGAAACTCTGGCCGCTCGCCTTCATGGTGTTGATCGCCGCCGGCGGGGTCAGCGCCATCGAGATGTGGCGCGACCGCGCCGTCCGGGAAGACGAGGCGGCCAATGCGGCCGCGCGGCCGCCCGCGCGCATCATGGATGCGGCGGAGGCGGCCAGCGTCCTCGGCGTCGCCGACGACGCCGACGCCGACGCCATCCGCGCGGCGCACAAGAAACTCATCGCGCAGATCCACCCCGACAAGGGCGGCACCGATTATCTCGCGGCGAAAATCAACGAAGCGCGGGACGTGATGCTGGCGAAGGTTGGAAATGGCGCCTAAAGACGTTGCGCAGAACATCTACGATCCTGATTTCGTAAAAGACGTGTTCGATCGCTGCTCCGAAAAATACATCGCTTTTAGCTATGTCTGCTCCTTCGGGTTTACCGAACGCTGGCGGCGGCAGTGTGTGGCCGCATTGCCGCGAACAAGTAGCGAGGCAACGCGCGGTTACGATTTGATGGCTGGCACTGGCGAAGCTTGGCCGCACTTGTTGCGTATCCGCCCGGAAGTCGAAGAAGTAACAGCCGTTGATATTTCATCGGGGATGCACCGGCGTGCGATGGACAGGCTACATCGCCACCGCGCAAACAAGATCGCGTTTATTGAAGACGACGTGCTGAAAAGCGATCTTCCCGCCGAAAGCGCGGATTTTGTTATTTCAACCTTTGGTTTGAAGACTTTTAACGATACGCAGCTTCAAAAACTTGCTGCGCTGGTGTCGCGCGTGCTGAAACCCGGCGGGGTCTTCTCCATGATCGAAGCATCGGATCCGAAAGGATGGACTTTTCGCCCATTATATCAATTCCATTTGCTACGGGTTCTGCCGATGATCGAAAGGCTGTTTCTGAATGGCGCGCAGGATTTTGCGATGATTGGGCGCTACACTACGAACTTTGGCGACACGCGACGTTTCGCCGAGCATTTAGCCCGCAATGGCCTGCAAACGGAGTATCGTCGATATTTCTTTGGTTGCGCGACGGGCGTTGTCGGACGCAAACAGTAGCGATCGTCGTCACCCAAACAACTCACCCAGAAAATTCGTCATGGCCTGCCATGACCGCCGGTCTGCGTCGGCGTTATAGACGGTTCCGAAGCCCGGATCGTTGGCGGCGGGGTTGGTGAAGGCGTGCATGGTTCGCCCGTAAGCGTGGAGCTGCCAGTCGGCGCCGGCCTTGGTCATTTCCGTACTGAACGCTTCAACGTCCGACGGCGGCGCCATGGGATCGTCCCAGCCGTGCAGGACCAGCACTTTCGCATCGATGTTGTCTTTTGTGGCGCCCGGCGCGCCGAGTAGCCCGTGAAAGCTGACGACGCCTTTTGCGTCGCCGCCGGAGCGCGCGATATCGAGGACGCAAAGGCCGCCGAAGCAGAAACCGATGGCGGCGAGGTTCGAGCCGTCGACCTCCGGCAACGCCTTCGCCATGGCGACAACGTCGCTGAGGCGCGCCTGCAGCATGGCGCGGTCGCCGACGAATGGCTCGATCAGTTTCTGGTTTTCTTCCGTGGACTGTCCGAGAACGCCCTTGCCGAACAGATCGACAGCGACGCCGGTATAGCCGAGACCGGCGAGGGCCGTCGCCTTGTTGTTTTCAAAATCCGACCGCCCGGCCCAGGCGTGAAACACCAGAACCCCCGGCGCCGGTTCTCCGTTATGGGCGACGAACGCCTCGAAGGTTTTGCCGTCAATGTCGTAGTCGTGCGCGCGGGTTTCGGTCATGGGGACGCTCCTTGCCTGTGAGACGCGCGCAGATTTGCGCGAAGGTGCGTCAGCTTTCAAGGGCGCCGATGCGGCTGATTTTGAGCGTGTTGGTCTTGCCCGGTCGGCCGAACGGATAGCCGGCGAGAATGATGATGCGGTCGCCGTCCTCGCCGCCATGGTCGACGGCGAGGCGGTCCGCCTTTTCGATCATTTCATGGAAGTGGGAAATGTCCTCGGTGACGACGGGCCTGACGCCCCAATAGAGGGCGAGGTTGCGCGCGACCCGTTCATCCGGCGTTGCGGCGACGACCGGGCAATGGGGCCGGTCGCGGGAGAGCCGCCGCGCCGTTGAGCCGGTCTTCGTGTAGGCGACGGCGTAGCGGCAATGCAGCACTTCGGCGATGCGCCGGGCCGACAGGGTCATGGCGTCGGCGGTGGTGTAGTCTTCGTCCTCGCGCCGGTCGCTCTTATAGCTGCCGGATTCGTCGTCCTTTTCCGTGGCGACAATGATCCGGTCCATGATGGCGACGGCGGTCGGCGGATGACGGCCGACGGCGGTCTCGGCCGACAACATCACCGCGTCGGCGCCCTGATAGACGGCGGTCGAGACGTCGGAGGCTTCGGCCCGGGTCGGGGCGATCGATTCGACCATGGATTCCAGCATGTGCGTTGCGACGATCACCGGCTTGCCGGCGCGGCGGCAGGCGCGAATGATGCGGCGCTGGATCAGCGGCACGTCTTCGGGCGCGCATTCGACGCCGAGATCGCCCCGGGCGACCATGATGGCGTCGGCCTTGTCGATGATCTCGTCGAGATAGTCGACAGCCTGGGGCTTTTCGATTTTTGCGATGATCCCGGCGCGGCCCCTGATCAGCGTTTTCGCCTCGTCAATGTCCTCGGGCTTCTGAACAAAAGAGAGGGCGACGTAATCGACGCCGAGGCTGAGGGCGAATTCGAGATCTTCGCGGTCCTTGTCCGTCAACGCCGAAATCGGCAGGACGCGGCCCGGCGCGTTGACGCCCTTGCGGTCTTTCAGCACGCCGGGCGTATCGGCTCTCACCGTAATGGCGTCGCCTTTGCGCGCGGAGACCGTGACCTGCAGTTTGCCGTCGTCGAATTTGAGCATGTCGCCGGGCTCAAGGATGTCGAGGAGTTCTTTGTGCGGGATCGGGATGACGCCGGCCTCGTTCGTTTCCCCGGCGTGAGCGAGTTTGTATTCCGCGCCGTATCTCAGCGTGATTTCGCCGCCTTTAAACGCCCCGGTGCGGATTTTCGGCCCCTGCAGGTCCGCAAAGACGGCGAGCGGCGTTCCGGTCTCCGTTTCGATGCGGCGGATAGCTTTCGAGATCTGCGCCAGTTTTTCATGCTGGCCGTGGCTCATATTGAGCCGAAAGACGTCGACGCCGGCGTCGTGGATGAGCCGCAACATGGAGGGCGAGGAACTCGCCGGTCCGATGGTTGCTACGATTTTCGCCAGGCGCTTTCGCATTTGGCGACGTTATGGCCGTTTTCGGCGATAGGAAAGCCGCGAGTTTCCGTTGTGGCGTCCCCTTTAGGGGACGCCCGCCGCGTCAATGGGCGTCGGACCAGATTTTGCGGTAGGACCAGTAAAGCAGGCCGGCGAGGATCACGAGGTAGATGATCGTGACGAAGCCGAGGGATTTACGCGCTTCCATTTTCGGCTCAGCGGCCCACATCAGAAACTCGGTGACGTCGGCGGCATACTGCTCAACCGTTTGCGGCGAGCCGTCGGCGTATTCGATCATGCCGTCGGCCAGCGGCGGCGCCATGGCGAGAACGCCGCCCAGCGGGACCTCGACGCCCTCCTGCGCATAACCCTTTTCGTCCACATATTCCGGTTTCAGGTTCTGGGACATGTCGCCGGGGAAATAGGGGTTGTAGTAAAGGCCCGGGGCGACCTCGACCGTTGACGGCGCGTCTTCGTACCCGACAAGCAGGCTATAGAGATAATCGGGCCCGTGATGGCGCGCCTTGGTGATCAGCGACAGGTCCGGCGGCAGCGCGTTGTTGTTGGCGAGGCGCGCAATCTGTTCGTTGGCAAAGGGCCCGGGAATGCGGTCGGAAGGCAGGGCCGGGCGTTGGAACATCTCGCCGAACTCGTCCGGCCCGTCCGTCACCTGAAATCTGTAATTCGCGGCAATCGCTTTGACCACCGGGTTTTCGTTCGGGTTGGAACAGTCAACGCTCTCCGGGACGCCGGCCGGGCATTGGTCAAGATAAAACGGCCCGCCCTTTTGTCCGAGATTGCGGAAGGACAGGAGCTCCACGCCGTGACAGTTTGAGCACAAGGCCTCGTAGACCTGGAAACCCCGTTGCAGCGCGTATTGGTCGAACGTTCCGAAGGGGCCGGCGAAGTGCCAGTGATGATGCTGGACCTTCTTGGCTTTGCCGGCCGCTGCGTTGGCGGCGGCGGCGGCGGCGAAGGAGGCGCAAAGCGCAAGGACGATCAGGCGGGCGTGTTTCATCGTAATGCTCATTGCGATTATTCCGCAGGGACGGCGCCGGCCGGCGCGGCCGCTTCGGGCGGTTTCGGTTTGGTCACGGCCTCGGCGATGGATCGCGGCATGGGCTTCGGCGTTTCCATGATGCCGAGGAGGGGCAGGATCAGGAGGAAGAACGCGAAGTAGTAGGCGGTGAAGATCTGCGCCCACATGACATAGATGCCTTCCGCCGGTTTGCCGCCCAGCCAGCCAAGCGCGAGGCAGGCGACGACGAAGAGGAAGAACCACAACCGCGCCACCGGGCGATAGCGCATGGAGCGCACTTTCGACGTGTCGAGCCAGGGCAGGACGAACAACACCAGGATCGAACCGAACATGGCGAGGACGCCGCCGAGTTTCGCCGAGATCGGGCCGATGTCGAAGGTGATGGCGCGCAGGATCGCGTAGAACGGCAGGAAGTACCATTCCGGCACGATCGAGGGCGGCGTCACCAGCGGGTTCGCTTCGATATAGTTGTCGGCGTGCCCGAGCGCGTTCGGATTAAAGAACACGAAAGCGGCGAACAGGATCAGGAACAGAACGATGGCGAAGCCGTCTTTCACCGTGAAATACGGGTGAAACGGCAGCGTGTCCTTTTTCACGTCCTTTACGTCGACGCCGGTCGGATTGTTGTTGCCGCTGGTGTGGAACGCCCAGATGTGCAGCGCGACGACGCCGAAGATGGCGAAGGGCAGGAGATAATGCAGCGAGAAGAACCGGTTCAGCGTCGGATTGTCGACGGAGAACCCGCCCCAGAGCAGCGTGCGGATGCTTTCGCCGACCACCGGGATGGCCGAGAACAGATTGGTGATCACCGTCGCGCCCCAATAGGACATCTGACCCCAGGGGAGCACATAGCCCATGAACGCCGTCGCCATCATCAGGAGGAAGATGATGACGCCGAGAATCCAGCTCATCTCCCGCGGCGCCTTGTAGGAGCCGTAATAAAGACCGCGGAACATGTGAATATAGACAGCGAGGAAAAACAGCGACGCGCCGTTGGAATGGAGATAGCGCATCAGCCAGCCATAGTTCACGTCGCGCATGATGTGTTCCACCGACGCGAAGGCGTAATCGACATGGGGCGTATAGTGCATGGCGAGGATAACGCCGGTGATGATCTGGATAACGAGGCAGATCACAAGGATGGCGCCGAAGGTCCACCAGTAGTTGAGGTTCTTCGGCGTCGGGAAGTCCATGAAGTCGGCGCTGAAACGGACAATCGGCAGACGCTTGTCGAGCCATTTCTCGAAGCCGGTGGACGGATTGTATGTAGACGGATGACCGCTCATTTGTTGTCTTCCTGCTAGCCGATGCGCACGACAGTGTCGGATATGAACTGGAATGGCGGGATGGGGAGGTTCTCCGGCGCCGGTCCTTTTCGAATACGGCCCGCCGTATCGTAATGAGAGCCGTGGCACGGGCAGAACCAGCCGCCATATTCGCCCTTGTTTTCGCCGGACGTCGTGCCGAGCGGGATGCAGCCGAGATGGGTGCAGACGCCGACGAGGACCAGCCATTCCGGTTTCGCTTCGCCGTCGGCGCTGGTCGTGCGCGCATTGTCGCTCGCCTCGGCGCCGGACAGATTGGCGTTGCGCGCGTCGTCATCGACGAGGGCGGATAACGGTGTTGTTTCGGCGTCTTCAATTTCCGCCGGCGTGCGCCGGCGGATGAACACCGGCTTGCCCTGCCAGAAGATCTTGATCGCTTGGCCCACCTCAACGGCGGAGAGATCGACTTCCTTGGTCGACAGCGCCAGCACCGAGGCGTCCGGGTTCATCTGATGCACCAGCGGCCAGGCGACCGCGGCCGCGCCGACGGCCGTGGCGGCCGTGCTGAAGATATGAATAAAGTCCCGGCGGGTTGGTTCGCCCGTTTGCGTCGGATCGCTGGTCGTCATTGCAAATGTCGCCCCTGACAAGTTATCGCGCTGTTATCTCGGTGGAATTGCGCGCGCGTGTTTTGCATGTCCTATGTACTAAGTCTAGGCGGTGAGGGACTGCGGCCTAGCGTCGCTCACCGGGCGGCGCATCGGCGCAAACGATAAGGAAAAGGCGACCTTGCGACTGGCGCTCTATCAACCGGACATCCCCCAGAATGTCGGCGCGGCGATTCGGGCGGCGGCCTGCTTTGGCGCTGCGGCGGAGATTATTGAGCCCTGCGGGTTTCCGCTCAATGCGCGGGACGTGCGGCGTGCGGCCATGGATTACAGCGCAATGGCGCCGCCCGCGGCCCATGCAAGCTGGCGCGCCTTTCTCGACACGGTTGGCGGCGCGCGTCTCGTCCTGCTGACGACGGCGGGGGATGCGTCCTTGTGGTCGTTCGGCTTTCGCGACGACGATATCTTGATCCTCGGCCGGGAAAGCGCCGGCGTTCCGCAAGAGGTCCACGACGCGGCCTCGGCGCGCCTTCGCATCCCGATGGCCGAAGGCGCGCGATCGCTCAATGTGGCGACCGCCGGCGCCATCGCGCTCGCCGAGGCCCGCCGGCAATTGGGGTGGGGAAGTCGAGCCTAGAAGGCCCAACTGCCGGGATTGTCGATGGGTTCGCCCTTGGACAGCGCCTGCATGCCTTTGACGATGCGGACGATGTACCAGACCAGCACGACAATGATCAGCACAAACCCAATCAGAACAACCATCAGCAGACAACTGATCAGACCGTATAGAAGGCCTTTCCAGAAGATATTGATCTGATTGTTATAATGAGATTTCAGCCAATCCGGCGCTTCGCCCTTGGCCATATAGGCCATGACGACGCCGACGATTGAGGTGACGCCGACGATGAAGGCGACCAGATAGAGAATATAGATCAGGTTGGCGTTGCCGCGCTCGCTGGGGTTGGTTGAGATGGGCGGCTCCTGGCTCGGCGTCGGCTGCGTGTCGGACATCGCTCGGTTCCTCTTATGGCTGCGGCGTCAGGGCCGTCACGATGGGCCGGTTCGGCATCGTTCGCAAATGCAACGCAAACGCTTGTCGCCCGCGCCGCCCATTGATAGGAAGCCGCCCGAATCACCTGTTTTCACCCGCAAGGACAAATATCATGGCGCTCGAACGCACCTTTTCCATCATCAAGCCCGACGCAACCCGTCGCAACATCATCGGCAAGGTCATCGCCAAGCTGGAAGAGGGCGGCCTGCGCGTCATCGCCCAGAAGCGCATTCACATGACCCGGGAGCAGGCGGAAGGGTTTTACGCCGTCCACAAGGAGCGCCCGTTTTTCGGCGAGCTTGTGGAGTTCATGATGTCCGGCCCCGTGGTCGTCCAGGTCCTCGAAGGCGATAACGCCATTAAACGCAATCGCGAAATCATGGGCGACACCAACCCGAAAGACGCCGCCCCCGGCACCATCCGCGCCGAGTTCGCCGAATCCATCGGCGAAAACACCGTACACGGATCCGACGGTCCCGACACGGCTCGGGACGAGATCAAGTTCTTTTTCTCCGACGACGAAATCGTCGGCTAGCGGCGGCGGGTTTTCGTTCCTATATCGGTTCCGGGAGGGATTCGCATATGGATCGGAAAATCAAAATTGAACAGCATGGCGGGCTCGGCGTCCTCTGGATGATCGGCTGGCTCTTTACGATCGGGTTCTTGAAATTCGGCTTCTGGAAAGGCGTCCTTGCGCTGATTGTCTGGCCGTATTTCCTCGGCGCCCATTTCGCCGCGATCACAGGGTAGGGGCGACGCGCCGCCGATATGGCGTAGCCCTACATTCCGTAAACTGAGTGACCGGAAACTTACTGATCGATTCGGCGATTTCCCTCAGCGCCATTGCGTTGATGGTGTTCGCCGCCTGGCTCGCGTTCAGGGCGCCGCCGGCGGTCGTCGATGAAAGCGCCGCCCAGTCGCGCCTTGCGTTCGACGAGCCCGATTTTCAGCCCTTGGCGTGGCTTTTCGACGGTGAAGGCCGGGCCGCGCTTGCCGAAGGCGCCGACGGAGACTTCGCCCTTGTCTTCCGCCTTGGCGCCGATCTCGTCACGCGCCGGTTCCCGGCCGGCGTGGCGTCGGCAACGGCGAAGGAGGGTGCGCTTATCGTCAGGCCGGCCGATCCGGGGGCGGGCCCGGTGACGTTGCGCGCAGCCGGCGCTGACGACTGGGCTCGCAAAATCGCCGCCGGGTGATATCAACAGACCATGGAATTCCCGAACGTTATCGCCTGGGCGGTGCCGGCCTTTGCGGCGCTTGTTCTCGCCGAGATCGTCATGGCCCGGATCACCGGCAGGGGTCGCTTTGAGGCGCGTGATTCCGCGGCGAGCCTGATCATGGGGTTCGGTAGCGAACTGGCGCCGCTCCTGGGCGGCGGCGCCGTCGTCGCCGCGGTCTTTTATGCGGCCTACGAATTTCGTCTTGCAGACATTCCAAACACATTTTGGGCGGTCGTTCTGTGCTTCGTGCTGGACGATCTTCGATATTACTGGTGGCATCGCATCAGCCATGAGCGTCGCTGGTTCTGGGCGAGCCATGTGGTGCACCATTCCTCGCAGCACTACAATCTGACGACGGCGCTGCGGCAGACATGGACGGGACAGATCATCGGGCAGGTGCTCTTTAAAACCCCGCTCGTGTTTCTCGGTTTTCATCCGGCGATGGTCTTGTTCGTCGGCGCCGTGAACCTGATCTATCAGTTCTGGATTCACACCGAGCTGATCGGTCGCCTGGGGCCGTTCGAATGGATCTTTAACACGCCGAGCCATCACCGCGTTCATCACGCGACCAACCCGCGATATCTCGACGCCAACTATGCCGGCACGCTGATCATCTGGGATCGGATGTTCGGGACGTTCATCGCCGAAACCGACGAGGAGAAACCGCGCTACGGGATCGTCAAAAATCTCGGCACGTTCAATCCGCTGGTCATTTCCTTCCATGAATGGATCGGCATCGCCAAAGACGTCCTCGCGGCGAAGTCCTGGCGCGACCGCATGGGTTATCTGTTCGGGCCGCCGGGATGGTCGCCGGACGGCTCGCGCATGACATCGGCGATGATCAAGGCGCGCTGGGCGAGGATTCATGCGGAAAACGCGCCCGGCGGCGGCCCAATTGCGGCGGAATAGCGGCCGGAATCCCTTCAGAATCCACGAAATTTCCCAATCCGCCCGAGAAAGATCACGAAGTTTCCACGCGCCTGACGTGATCGGGGGCGAACATTCCTTCGGACGACGAAGGAGAGAGTGCAATGATTTCCGTCGCAATGAAAATCGCCGCCGCCGCAGTCGCCGCCGCCGGCCTCGCCTACACCTCCGCGGAGACCGCCTTGTCCGGCGCCGCTTATGGCGATGAGGACCGCCTGACGGCGTTGACGGAGGCGGCGCTGGTCGAACACGCCGCGGCCGTCTTCCAGCGCGCCGACCGCGATCAGAGCGGCGCCCTCGACAATGACGAATACGCGGCCCTGTCGATTGTCTCGGCGGAACTGGCGCGGCTCAACGGATTTGTGGTCATTGAAAGCGCGGACGGCTTCGGGACGCTGGCGCTGTCCGGATCGACGCCGTCCGCCTTGAGCCAGATCGAACATGTGCGCGTCGATGCGGTCGCGCGCTCGACATTTTACCAGCACGCCGGCGATGACGGGCTTATGAGCGAACAGGAATATGCGGACGCGCAGCGGGCCGTGTTCGATGTTGCGGATTTCAATCGCAACGGCGTGTTGAAGCGCGGCGAGCTAAAGGCGTTCGCCCACCGGCAGGCCCTGCTTTCCGCCGGCGCCTGACGCGGAGCGGGTATGGAAAAAGGGCCGCCGGCAACAACGCCGGCGGCCCTTTTTTGACGTCCCCGCGTCCAGTGCAAAGAGGACTTCTGACGGGATTAGCCTCGTGATCGCGCAGGCGATCAAGAGGCGCCGGCGCCATTTGACGACTTCTGCGCCGAATGTCGGATGAAATGGTTCATCCTGCTGAATTCTAGGCAAAACCGGCTATTTTCTTCGCGTCGATATCGTGTTTGCGAACGATGCCGCGGAGCTGATCGTAGCTGAGGCCGAGACCCTTGGCGGCGCGCGTCTGGCTGCCGCCGGCGACGGCGAGGGCGTCCGTGACGAGGCGCCGTTCGATTTCATCGAGATGGGCGCGGAGGTCGTTGGTCGGTCCGGTCAGGGCCGGCGCGGCCCGGGGGACAGGCGCACGGGCGGCCGATCCGTCCGCGGCATCCGCTCCGATTTGCGCGCCTTTCGGCGCGCCCGCCTGATCAAATGGGTCAATGGTTACGCTTTCGATCTGCGCCGGGCCGCTGGCGCGCGACCAGTGAAACATCGCCCGTTCCGCGGCGTTCTTCAGTTCACGGACATTACCGGGCCAGGAATGGCTTTGCAGCGCCGCGACGGCGGCGGGCGCGAGGCCGGGAAAGGGAACGCCAAGTTCCGCCGCCATGGCCGCAGCGAAATGGGCCGCCAGCAAAGGGATATCCTCGCGCCGGTTTCGCAGGGGCGGCGCAACGACCACGTCGAAGGCCAGCCGGTCGAGCAAGTCGGCGCGGAAGCCGCCGCGCGCCGCGCGGGCGCGCAAATCAACATTGGCGGCCGCGACGATGCGGACATCGGCGATGCGCGCTTCCTCACCGCCGACCCGCTCATATTCGCCATATTCAATGACGCGCAGGAGTTTTTCCTGAACCCGTCCGCTGGCCGAGGCGATCTCGTCAAGGAACAACGTGCCCCCTTCGGCGCGCTCGAACCGGCCGCGATGCTTTTTTGCGGCGCCGGTGAAGGCGCCGGCCTCGTGTCCGAACAATTCGCTTTCAAGCAGCTCCTCGTTCATTGCCGCGCAGTTGAGTTTCACGAGCGGCGCCTCCCAGCGCGGCGACAGGAAATGCAGCCGCGCCGCCAAGAGTTCCTTGCCCGTGCCGCGCTCGCCGAGAATCAGCACCGGGCGATCGACCTCCGCCACATCGGAGGCATGGGCGAGGGCGTCGAGAAAAACAGGGCTCTGGCCGATCAGTTCAGGCGCGGTGGGTTGCGGTTCCATGCGTGAAAAATACCATATTTACCGGCGAAATTATCCAATAGTTAGGTAAATTTTACGCGAATTGCAATGCCATTGAAAACCGGCTTTTCATAATATCGTTTGAAATCAGTATCTTATAAAAATTCGCGAAAGTTGGCACGGCTTTCGCAATGGTTAAGGCCAGACGGGAAATCTAACCCCGCAAACAGGAGATCAGAATGAGCCGATACCGATATGACGACCGTTATTGGGAGAACCGGTTGGAACGGGCCGTCACCGGCCGCGCCGGTTTCGCCTGGGGCGCTTTTTTCCTCGGTTTCATACTTGGCGGGATCATTTTTTAAGGAGACCATGACCCATGGGCGTTTTTTCCAGACTGAGCGACATCGTCAATTCGAACATCAACTCCATGCTCGACCACGCCGAGGATCCCGAAAAGATCGTGCGGCTG
Source organism: Hyphococcus sp. (assembly GCA_028284345.1). Lineage (GTDB taxonomy): Bacteria > Pseudomonadota > Alphaproteobacteria > Caulobacterales > Parvularculaceae > Hyphococcus. The sequence goes on from JANQRY010000006.1 coordinate 236,214, forward strand.
ATTATTCAGGAGATGGAGGACACGCTGGTCGAAGTGCGGGCCAACGCAGCGCGCGCCATCGCGGACAAGAAGGAAATCACGCGCAAGCGTGACGAATTCAAGCGCCGCGCGGCCGAGTGGGAAACCAAGGCGGAACTGGCCATCGGCAAGGACCGCGAGGACCTGGCGAGAGGCGCGATCGCCGCCAAACGCAAGGCCGAGGAAATGATCGACCTCCTCGACAAGGAACTGGAGGCGATCGACGAGACGGTCGACAAGACCAATGACGACCTCGCCAAATTGCAGGGCAAGCTCAAGGAAGCGCGCGCCAAGCAGCGCTCGCTCGAAGTTCGCCGCAATGCAGCATCCGACGCGGTGCGCATCAGCCGTCAGGTCCACGACGGCCGCATCGACGAGGCGTTGGCGCGGTTCGAACGCTATGAGCGCCGCGTCGACGAACTGGAGGCGGAAGCGGAAAGCTGGGCGCTCGGTCGTCCGCGTACGCTGGAAGACGAATTCGCCGAGCTGGAATCGGAAGATGCAGTAAAAGCCGAGCTCGACGCCTTGAAAGCGCGCCTTGCCGCACGCACATCGCAAAGCTGAGCGGGTTAGAGAAGGGATTGGGCGATGGCAGATTTTATCTGGGTTGTGGCGATTGTCGCCATCATCTTCGTGGCTTGTCCGGCGGTGTTCCTGCACTACCAGACGGAACTCCGGAAAACGAAGTCGATTTCCGCCGACGACGAACGTCTTGTCGATGATCTCTGGCGCACGGCGCAACGGCTGGAACGCCGCGTTGAAGCGCTGGAAACAATCCTCGACAAGGAAGCGCCGGACTGGCGCGACGACTATCCGGAGCGCCCCAATGCCTGAGCATCATCACCATCACCACCATCATCACTGGCGCGATCGTTCAAGCTACGCCTTTCGCGCCGGCGCGCCCGGACCCGGCCCCAATCGCCATCGTCTGTACCGGGATAAAAAGCGCGGCATGCTCGCGGGCGTTTGCGCCGGCATTGCGAATTATTACGGATGGCCGGTTGAATTTGTCCGCATCGCGGTGATCGCGTCGTTCTTTTTCTTCGGACCGTTCACGATCCTCGCCTATGTGGTCGCGGCCTTTCTTATCAAAACGGGCCCCGCCATTCCGGAATATGGATCGCGGGAAGAAGAAAAATTCTGGCGCACCTTTTCGACGCGGCCGCGGGTCACGTTCTCGGAACTGAAGCACCGGTTCCGGGCTCTTGATGCGCGCATTGTCGATCTCGAAACGGCGGTGACGTCGAACGAATACGGGCTGCGCAAGGCGTTTCGCGATCTCGAACGCGGCGCCTGACTAAATAAAACGGCTTGAGATTTCTGCGCCTCGACGCGGGCGAACGGGCGGAGTCCGTTCTGCGCGACGCGCCAGAGGAAGGGTCTGCGGAGCGGTCTGGAGACAGGCCGACGGAGAGGACGGGAGAGAGGAACCATGACGATATTGCTGATGATCGCCAGGGCGCTGGGATTGATCCTCGCGGCGACGCTCCTTTTCCTCGGCTTCGCCGAAGCGCTTGATGCAAAAATGATCGGCGTCTCCCAGCAGGGGCTCTGCGCCGGCCAGCCCATTACCGGGTGTTTTCTGACAATCATTTAGAAGGCGCTTGCCGTGATCTCTCTTGCTGTGATCTCTGGCGGCGCCTATCCTCGTCGGTCTATGCCGCGCCTTTAAATCGGCGCGGCTTCAGCGAGGACGCAGGCAAAAGTGAGTAAAGGGGACGGGAACGGCGCTTCCGGCGCCGGCCGCGGGAAGAAGAAGCGAGCGCCAAGCAAAAACGCCGGGCGGGCAGCGCAGCGGCGTCTGCGCTTCGCGGCGCTTGATCTCGGCACCAACAATTGCCGCTTGCTGATCGCCGCGCCCCAGGGCAGGGAGCTGCGGATCGTTGACGCCTTCTCGCGCATTGTGCGCCTCGGCGAAGGGGTTTCGACCAACGGCGTTCTTTCGCAGACGGCGATGGACCGCGCCGTTGACGCATTGAAAGTTTGCGCCCGGAAGATGACCCAGCGCGGCGTTACCCATCAACGCTGCATCGCCACGCAAGCCTGTCGGTCGGCGGAGAACGGCGCGGCGTTTCTTGCGCGCGTCAAAAGCGAAACCGGCCTCCGGTTCGATGTCATCACGCCCGAGGAGGAAGCCCGGCTCGCCGTCGCCGGGTGCGAGGATCTGATCGATGCAAAGGCCGGCGCCGCGCTGATCTTCGACATTGGCGGCGGCTCCACGGAATTGTCATGGATGAAGCGCAACGGCGACGGCGGGTACGACCTGGCGGCGTGGACGTCGATCCCCTTCGGCGTTGTCAGCCTCGCGGAAAAATATGACGGCCGTCAGTTGACGGAAGACGCCTATCAAAGCGCTGTCGATGAAGTGCGCGCGGCGCTTGTTGCGTTCGGCGATCCGGCGGGGCTGGCCGACATTTTCAGCGCCGGCGAGGCGCATTTTCTCGGCACCTCGGGGACGGTTACGTCGATCGCCGGCGTGCATCTCAAACTGCCGCGATATCGACGCGACAAGGTCGACGGCCTCTGGTTGACGACGGACGAGGCAAGCGCCGTGACGAAGCGCTTGAGCGCGATGTCGCTTGCCGAGCGCGCGGACGAACCCTGCATCGGTCCCGAACGCGCCGATCTCGTCGTTTGCGGCTGCGCCATTCTAGACGCACTGACGCGCCAATGGCCGGTCACGCGCATTCGCGTCGCCGATCGCGGTCTGCGCGAGGGGCTCCTTGCCGATCTCGCCAGGCAGGCGCGCAAGGAACGCCGGCGCAAGCGTCGCCGCAAAGCGTAAGCGATTGCAGCCTGCTCTAAGACGCGACATGCTCAAAAGAGCCGCCGCTTTCGGCGACGCAATTAAGAACTGCCCAACCGCTCTTTGCTGCTCGCGCGGCATCACTACTCAAATTTTTATATCAGTCGCCTTTACACGCCCTGGCGCCGACGGCTGCCATTGACGAATTGCGGCCTCAAAACCGGACCACAGATCGGCGTTTGGGGCCGATGAATCGTTTTGTCGGATTGCTCCGCGCCCGAACTTTCCCTCACGGAACACTATAGAGTTTTCCGGCTTCGTGACCACGGCGGGCCCGCATGCGCCGGCGTGATTGGCGAGCGTTGTCTGCGGCGTATTGTCGGTCGCGGCGACGCCCGCAATCTGCTATTCAACCTCGTGCAGCGCATCGAGACCGCGCGACTCACCGTTAAGATATAATCTTGACTTATACCTAATATCAGAAAAACCGTTTTTCTGATTTCCTTCGCGTGTGCAACAATAACCGCATCAAAAGAAAAAGACCGCGTTTCAGCGGTCGCGTTGTTTTTGGGAGGGTCTCAACATGAAATTTTGGATGCGTTCAACGTGCGCTGGACTTGCACTGTCTGTGTACGGATTTAATGCTGCTGCGCAGGACGCAGCGCCGGCGGAAGGAAGCACGCGAGCGCTTGAGACCATCGTGGTCACAACGCAAAAGCGTGCTGAGAGCCTGGAAGATATTCCGATTGCGATTACGGCGCTCGGCGCGGCTTCGCTGGAACGCAATCAGGTCGAAAATTTCATCGATTTGAATGGATTGATTCCCAACGCTCAGTTCTCGGGCTCATTGGGGATTAATTCCGTTTTCCTGCGGGGTATCGGGACGGCGGCGCTTGGCATCGGCCCGGATGCAAGTATCGCATTTCACAATAACGGCGTTTATATCGCGCGACCGAGGGTTCAGGCCGCTGCATTTATGGATGTAGAGCGCATCGAAGTCGTGCGGGGCCCGCAAGGCGACCTTTACGGTCGAAACGCGACCGGCGGATCGATCAATGTCATTTCGCGGTCGCCAGGCGAGGAAGTTGAGGCGAACGCGTCCGTATCATACGGCAATTACAATACGGTCGCTGTGCGAGGCGGCGTAGGCGGACCGCTTTCTGAGGGCGTTCGCGCGCGCATTGCCGGCATTTACAAATCGAACAACGGCTTCGGCGAGAATATCGCGACAGGAAACCCTGTTGACCACACCGATGAGCACGGCGTTCGCGGCGCGCTGTCTTTTGATCTTCTGGATGACCGCTTAACCCTGGATGTGATCGGCGACTACTATCGTGCTGACGATTCAATCGGCGGCTGGCACTATTTTGGACAAGGCAACCCCGCTGTGCCCTTGGTCGCCACCTCACCCGCCTTTGGAGGCGTTATCGCCTCTGATATTCGGGATATCGCATCTGATCGCGACGCCAGCCGCGACTTCAGAGCTTATGGCGGCGCGGCCACGCTCACCTATGAGGCGACGGACTCCATTACGCTTAGGTCAATCACCGGGTATCGGGAGTCCGATCTCCTTTATATGTCCGATCTGTCCGGCGGGACCGAGCTGGGCGTATTTATCGACAACAGCGAAGAGCAAACGCAGTTAAGCCAGGAAATCCAGATGTTGGTCGATGGCGACCGCTGGAATCTCATTTTGGGCGGTTACTATTTCAACGAAAAAATTGACGGCTTCTCCCGTGCGCCGTTGTTCTTCTTCCCCGGCGCCACTTTTCTCCAAATCGGTACGGGTGAAACAGACGCCTACGCGGCCTTCGCTAATTTCAGCTACGATATAACCGATCAAATCAAGGTTATTGCGGGCCTGCGGTACAGCTACGAAGAGCGTTTTGCCGACGGGACATTTACCGTTGGAGCAGGCGGACCCTTTCCAACGGGCGGAATGGCGGATTGGGATTCTGTGACGCCGAGAGTGGTCGTCGAGTATCAACCCAATTCGGACCTCTTGCTCTATGCAAGCGTGTCCAAGGGTTTCAAAAGCGGCGGCTGGCTGATCGGCGCAACCGGCCCGGTGACGAACCCGGAAATTCTGTGGAGTTATGAAGTCGGCGCAAAAGTCACCGCTTTTGACGGGCGGGCGCAAGCCAACTTCGCCGCTTTCTATTATGATTATAGTGACTTGGTCGTCAGCCGTGTCGTCGGGCCCAATCTCATTCTGGAAAATGCGGCGGAAGCCACCAATCTGGGCGTTGAGCTCGAGCTCGCGGCGGCGGTCACCGACCAACTGACCGTCAACGCCACCTTTGGGTATCTCAACGCGGAGTATGATGAATACAGCACGGCAAACCCGGTTTTCCTCGCGGACGGCGTACAGGATCTGGCGGGCAATAAACTGAGCAGCGCGCCCGAGTTTACCTATCGAATCGGGGCGGACTACACGGTTCCTCTCAATACCGGGGACTTGACGCTCAGCGCTGACTTCGCGGGCCAGTCAGAGGTGTTCTTCACGCCGTTTAATGAAGCGGCCGCCTCGCAAGGCGCTTACGGCATTCTGAATGCGCGTCTAAAATACACGACGCCGGATGAGAGATGGAGTGTCTCCGTTTTCGGTCGAAATCTGACCGACAAGACGGTCATCCTCAATAACATCATCTCGGCGGGCTTTTTGGGCTTCCCGCGCCTGGGCACGCTCAACGACCCGCGTACCTACGGTGTGGAGATCGGCTTCAACTACTAAGTGAGATTGCCGGCAAAGCGAGAAAAGGGCGGTTCTTACCGCCCTTTTTTTGCGCCGGGTGGAAATAGGAAATTGTAGCAGAAAATGCTAAGCGGCGCCCCGGGGCAGGGCGCCAGAATGAAAAAAGAACAGCTCGGAAAATCGTGAGACCCCCAATTTTTCCGCCTTTTATCGGGCTTTCTTGAAATTTGTCCCCCTGTTTCCGGGCGTTTTCCGGTCTCGAAAACAGCTGAGTGCTTCCCAAATTTTGTTCGTTTGGCTTGATTTCGCGGTACGAAAACAAAACGCGCGGGAATTGATCCGGGTTTTGACGCCTGAATACTCTCATGATTGAGGGGTTGTGCGTCAACGCCCGGAAGGGAGCGCGATGTCCGGCAAGGACAACAAAATCACGAATGCGTTCGTTGAATATCGGGACGTGCTCGTTCGGGCGCTGCTCAGGCTTTCCGTCCGGCCGTCAGATGTTGACGATATCCTGCAGGAAACGCTTGCGCGCACGCTTGAGGCGAATGAGCAGAAGCGGATTGATCATCCCAAGAGCTACCTCTTCACGGTTTCGCGCAACATTGTCTTCCGCGACCAGAAGCGTCAGTCCCGGGAGATTCAGTGGGAAATCGACGAAGCGGTTCTGGAATCCAACGACGCGCCCACTGACCGGGAGATTTATTACCGGCAGATGTTGGAAGCCTTTTGGAAGGCGATGGATTCCCTGCCGCAAAACCATCGACGGGCGATTTTGCTACGCCGCATCTACGGCCTGTCGCATAAGCAAATTGCAAAGAAAATGGGTCTTTCAGTGAACACGGTTGAGAAATATTTCGCGAAGGGCATCAAGCGTTGTCAGGATGTGATGTCCCGCCGGGGGTATGGGGTCGAATTTGTCGGGGAAAGGACGGTGAAACGATCTCATAAGGTAGACGGAAAAGGCGGCTCTAATGAGTAACGAAAACGGCGTCGTATCCTTGCGGCCGACGGAAAACGAAACGCTTGAGGCTGCGGACTGGCTTGCAAAGCTGGATCGCGGCGATCTGACGGCGGAAGAGAAGGCGGCGTTTCGGCGCTGGCTGTCAGAAGACCCGCGCAACAAGGACGCCATTAAAGACGCAGCATCCCTTTGGTTCGGGCTGAATGAGCCATTGAGCAGGCTCGGCGCGATGGATGTTCGAGCCGACCTCGGCGTGAAAGACGACCTGTCGCCCCTGGCTGCCTTCGGCGGCGCCTTTGCGCGCCTTCGGACAGCTGCGTTCGCCGGCGTATTTTTCATGGTCGGCGTCGCCGTCGCGGCCTTCGTCATTATCAATAATCAGCCGTCTGTCGTCGACGGATATTATGCGACAACGATTGGAGAGACGAAGCGGGTCGCCCTTGAAGACGGCTCGGATGTTCATCTCAACACCAACAGTATCGTTGAACAAAGTTTTTCGCGCAAAGAACGCGCTGTTCGTCTGGTCGCCGGCGAGGCGATTTTTGACGTCGCGCATGACGAAAAGCGTCCCTTCGTCGTGTACGCTGCGGACGGCGTTATTCGGGCGATCGGAACCCGCTTTGCCGTTCGCATGGCCGACGACAGGGTCAGCGTTACCGTCACGGAGGGAAGGGTGGCCTTCCAACAGCGCACGGAAGCGATCGCTGGCGATGACGACGCCGCGCCTAGTGCGGCGCAAAAAACTTTTCCGGTGATCGTTGGAAAGGGCGAGGCGGCGGAAATCAGCCAGAATAAAACCGGAACGCCTCCTCAGGCGGTTTCCGCCGGCGAACTCGCCCAGCGCCTGTCATGGGCGCAAGGCAAGCTGATATTTTACGACAAGGACCTTCAAACCGTCGTCGACGAAGTCTCGCGATACACGGTGGTCGAAATTCTGATTTTGGATGAGGCGCTGAAAACGGAGAAAATCTCCGGGATTCTCGAAATCGGCGATGTTGACATGATGTTGGACGGTATTGAGGGGGCGCTGGGCGTCGAGGCGGACTGGATTTCATCAAATCTGGTGCATCTGACGGCCACATAAAATGTTCGAAGGGAGGGAAAAATATGACGGTAAAAAAAACGTCAAAAAAAATAGGCGGGTTTTCCACTGCGGCCGCTCTCATGAGATAGGTCGCAACGGATGGATCATTCGAAGCAGCGACTGAGGGATAAAAAGAGGGGCGGAAGTGGCAAGCAATCTTGGATAGTATTGAGTGTTGTGATTCTTCTAAGCAGTTTCGCAAATCATGCGGGTGCTGAAGAACACGAAACCAAGCGCTACACTTTATCCATTCCCGCCTCTGACATGGACCTCGCCCTGATCGCGCTAGCGCGGGAAACGGGCAAGTCACTAGTCATTCCCTCAGAGGGTATAGCCGGCAAGCGCTCAAAGGCGCTTGACGGTTCATACACGCTGTCTGAAGCGCTTTCGATAATGCTTGAAAGCGCAAACCTCACCGGCGGCCTGACCGAAAGCGGGGTCATAACGATCTCGCAAAAAAATGGCGAAGGCCTAAACCGGGAGGAAGAAGTGAACAGCGGTAAGTTAAAAACGGGCTTATTGGCGGGCGTGTCGGCGTTTCTGTTTGGCGCCGGCGGCGCAGCAGCGCAGGACGCCGGAGCGGAGGACGCCGCCGAAAATCCGGTCTTGGCGTCATCGACCATCGTCGTGACGGCGCGGCGTCGGGCTGAATCGCTGCAGGATGTTCCTGTGTCGTTGGAGGTGGTCACCGGCGAATATCTGGCTGAAACCAACTCAAACACATTGATTGACCTCGCCTCGTTAAATCCCGCCTTGCGTGTCGTCGAAGGCGGCCGCAACACGGAACTGTTTATCCGCGGCACGGGTTCCGGCGAGAGCCAGGCCTTTGAACAATCCGTCGCCACCGTTATCGACGATGTCTATCACGGGCGCTCGCGCAGCATCATCGGGCCTTTCTTCGACGTGCAGCGGATCGAAATCCTGAAAGGTCCGCAAACGACCTATTTCGGTGCGAACGCCATCGCCGGCGCCCTGAACATCGTCACCAAAAAGCCGTCAAACGAGTTTGAGGGCTATATTCGCGGGCTGATCTCTCCGAAATCGGGCGAAACCAGAGGCGAAAACGGCGGTCAATACGCGATTGAGGGCGCCGTCAATGCGCCGCTCTCGGACGATCTCGCGCTGCGGATTGCGGCGACCCATAACGGGCATGATGGCTACTTTTTCGACGTTGTGTCAGGCGAGACAGGGCCGAAAGACGAGCGCACCGCGGTTCGCGCGACGCTTCGCTACAACCCCGATGACCGGCTGGACGTTACGCTCAAGGGCGAATGGAGCAAGGCCGATATGAATGCGGGCCTGGCGACGGTTTATGAGCCTTGCCCGCCGGATCCGGCCTTTGGCCCCGGAGGGGCCGGATTCTTTTGCGGCCTCGCGCTTGGTACAGGCGCGCCGGTCGGCATCGAAAACCATCAATTCGCTGTGACGCCGGGGTCATTCCGTCGGCTGGACAAATATGAGGCCGCGCTCAACATTGATTACGACCTCGGCTTTGCAACCCTGACCTCCACAACGGGCTATTACGAGTTTGATCTCGACCTCGAGATCGATACCGATATTCTGGCGCCGAACCTGTTTTCGGTTGGCGCGCCTGAACAGTCCAGTCAGTTCAGTCAGGAACTGCGCTTAACGTCCGAAACCGGCGGAGCCATAGAATACATCGCTGGCCTCTATTTTCAGAACGAGGACATGAGCACGCAGCAACCGGCCAGGTTCAACTTTTTGGACTCGGTAATTGCAGGCATTCCGCCCCTGACGCCCCTGGTGCCGTTGCTTCCGCTCGGTCAGGTGATTACCGCCGATCAGACAACCAACACCTATTCGGCGTTTGCCGCGGTGACCTGGAACGCAATGGATGATTTCAGGGTCACGGGCAGCCTGCGCGGTTCTATCGTCGACAAGGAGTTTGACTGGTCGCTTTACTACGGGACGGCGGCGGAGCCCTTTGGCGAGATCGTTCGGGACGACGCGTTGAACTTCGCGGCCTTGATCCTCGCGCTCGAGGGAACCCCGGGCATGCTTTCGCTTGATCGCAACGACAAAGGGCTGATGCCGGGCGTGCGGCTGGAATATGACGCCTTTGACGATGCGATGGTGTATTTCGCCTTCACGCGCGGTTTCAAGGCCGGCGGTTTCAATGTGGCGGAGACGTCGGCGATCCCCGCGAACTTCGGTTTCAATCCGGAATTTGTGAACGCCTACGAAGTGGGCCTCAAAAGCCAGTTTTTTGATCGCAGAGTACGGGTTAATCTCGCGCTCTTCCGAAACGATTTTTCCGATCTTCAGGTGTCGTTTTCGGACCCGGGCGGCGGCGGTTTCAACAACGTCATCAGCAACGCCGCCCAATCGCGATCCCAGGGGCTGGAGCTGGAGGCCGAGTGGGCGGTCAACGAGTTCTTCCGCCTTTCCACGGCGTTTACGGCGCTTGATTCCGAATATGTCAGCTACGAAGGCGCGAACCCAACCGAAGCGCAACAGCTGGCCGGCCTGACGACCCAGGATCTAAGCGGCGTTCGCACGCCGAACGCGCCGGAGTTTAGCGGCAATGTGACAGGCACGTTCACCGTTCCCGTATTCGGAGACTTTGAACTCGTCGGCCAGGGAATCGGTATTTTCTCGACAGAGTATAATATCAGGTCGACAATTGATCCGCTCACCGTGCAGCCGGGCTATATGCGCGTCGACGCCAGAATTACCTTCAGACCGGAAGATGGTCCGTGGGCGTTTGATGTGATTGGCAAGAACCTGAACAATCAGACCATACGGATCTGGACGACCACTGGCGCGACGACGGAAGGCGTGTTTGTGATGAACCGCGTCCCTTACAGGAATATCGCGTTCCAGCTTCGCTATGACTTCTAGAGCCTGATGCGAGGGGCGATGCGGCGCGCGCGGCATCGCCTCCGTTCGGGCCCGTCGGCGCCGGTATCCTGAAGGAGGAGAAGCATGTCGCAAGTTCTCGAAGAGGAAAAATCGTCGAAACCAGCCGCCACGCCGCAACCGTCCAACGTTCTGACTTGCGCGACGCGCGGGTCCGTCACGATTAACTGCCCGGTCGAATTTGTCTGGCAGGTCTTCATCGACTTCCCGAAATGGTCCGTGACCGTCAAGAAGGCGGAATTGGTGAAGGGCGAGTGGGACAAGGAGGGCGGGGTGGTTCTGGTCACCAAGCAGGACGATGTCGGCCTGCAGCCCATGCTTATTGAGAACCTGCGGGTCAAACCGCACACGCAGCTCGTCTACAAAGTCGACTCCAAGGACGGCGATCAGGTGCGCGGGTTTCTCGACGTGACCTTTCAGGACCTCGGCGACAGGACGCAGGTGACCTATAGCAACTACGTCACCTACACGAATGTGTTCGAGTCGCTGAGCCAGTGCCATGGCGACGCCGCGGATCGGGAGATGGAGGAGAATTTCCTCACGCTCTACAAGGATTACGCCGAAAAGACGTATGCGGAACGCGGCTAGACCCGGGCCGCCCCGGGTCCCGTCGCTGCGCCGGAATTCATGCGCGTTGTCAGTTCGGAACAACAGGCGGCGATTGCCGGCGAGGCGCCGCTAAACGCCGCCGACGTTTTCGTCGTTGACGTGCAAGATAACCTCTTTGGGGGTCGCCTTTTGAACGGTCTGCCCCGCTATGCATGCATTTTCTGCGGCGCGAATAAAGGACTTCAGCTTATCAAGCGGTTCCGGGCTGTCGATAAAAACATGGGTTTCGAAAAAATCCGCTCCAGCCGCAACATTATCCACATCATCTCGACCACTGTCTTCGATAGACAACGAGGTGGCGTACCGCGCCCGCTGTTCGACCCGCATGTTGTCAATTTTCAGGTTTTGCCTTCTGGCGAGGATTGTGATGTGGGTCATCAGACAGAAAACAACGCCTACGGAAAAATACATCAGAGGAGACGGCGCCGAATCGAAACCGCCGCCTGTGACGCCTTCATCGGAGATAATTTCGAACACGCCCCAGCCCGGCACATTTGTGGAAACGCGCGCGCGCTTTAGGAGTGCGCCCTCCAGCATACTCTCCGCAACGACATCAAGATCGAAATTCAGCTTTTCGCCGGGCTTTGCTTTTTTGAAGGGAACCGCCTCGAAGGCTTTTGGCGCTGCAGAATCTGGCGTTTTCTGCACAATCGTGTTGTCGTTCATCTCCCATTTGACAGTCGTCATCTGCACATATTCCTTTTTCTGTTACGCGTTAAAGAGAGCGATTTGGCCTCAGGCAATTCGACTCTGAAGGGGGCGGAAATCATGCGGCGGCGCGATGCCGGAAAGCGAGGCGGTTCCCATCGTCCGGCCTGTCAGAGCCTCAAGCAATCAATTTCAACCTCTGGGAATGATCTAACGTAATGAGCGACGGGGCGCTTTCAAAATAAACATAAAGTATGTTATGAGTCAAATGACGAGCCTTGTCGCCAATACAAGCGCCAAACTCGTCTACGAACTGGTTTTTGTACGGAACAAATGGGGTTCCAGCGGGTTTTAAGCGGGCAAGTACATTTGAAGCCGATGAAATTGGAAACGATCGATGCTCGTTCGGTTGCGCTTCCGCGAACGCCGCCCGAGTCGTCGATCTGCAAATTAACGTGAGCGCGCGCAATGCGATTGGGCGACCGAATTGATAAAGGAGAATGCTAGCGATGCAGGAAATTGACAGCCTGGCGAGAGAAACGCGCGGGACGCTTGGATATGCCGATGACGGCGTCGCCGGGGCTTCAGGCGCGCCTCTGCGATATGAGCTTTTTCATAGCGCGAAATCGATCTGCTCGCAGAAAGTACGCGCCGTTCTCGCGCATCACGAAATTCCATATCTCGACAGAGAGATGGACGTGATGAAAGGGGATAATTTTACGCCGAGCTATGTGCATTTGCGTCTGCTGGGCTGCGAACGTATCGGGGCGCCGTTGGCGAAGTCCCATAAGGGCAGCACATCGGTAAAATCAGCGGGGTGCGATCCGTGTGTGGTCCCGACATTGATCGATTGGGAACAGAATGCGGTGCTCGTCGATTCCAAACGGATTTGTCTTGAGTTGGATGAAACGGTTGCTGAAGAAAACAAGCTCATGCCGAAGGCGCTCGCCGACGACATCAGTCGGGAACTGGAACATGTTGATGATCTGCCCAATGTTCAAATGCTGTTGGCGAAGGCCCCTGGGGGCGTCGACACCAACGTCGCCAAGCTTGGTCTTAACAGCGGAATTTACACGGGGAGCAGAATAGAGTTTTGTAGGCGTTTCATGGAGAAGTCCGCCGACGACCCCCGCCTGATGGAGGCTTATTCCGCTAAGATCGACAAAGAGAGCTGCGCGGCGAGCGAGCTGTTCAGCGATCAGGCTGTGGAGATCGCCTATGACGTCGCGGAAAACGCTTGCGGCGAACTTGAGAAGAAACTCGCGAAGCGTGGTTCCGCATGGCTGTTCGGCGACAAGGTCACGATGGCCGATGTCTTCTGGGGAATAGAGCTGTTGCGGTTTAGGAACCTGGGCACGGCGTCGTTCTGGGACGACGGGCGTCTTCCACATGTCGCGCACTATGTGAGCGCTGTGTCGGCGCTTCCGTCGATCAGAAAAGCGACAATGGGAGACGCGCTTTTTTGACGAATGGCGCCGCCAGCGCAGGGGAGCATACGCGTCGTCTTGCTCGCCGCCTGCTATCTTATTGATATGATATGAGGGGGTGGTGCCCAGGGCGATTTCTAAACCGGATAAACCTTATTTGGCGCACATAAGGCATTGAAATAATTCCGTTTATTCGGACAGCCCCGAGCAGCAAAGCCGACAAAACGGGGGCTGTACAAGGGGGCTGATGGTTCGGTGATCGCAGGGAGCTCTATTTCATAGGCGGCTACCCATCTAGTAAGGCCGAGAACTTTTTAACGCTGGAGCAATTGTGTGGCATCTCTTCAGTCGAACATTCTTTTGGGAGATCGATTGATGAGAACTGCTTCACTTCACCTGCTTTTTTGGGCCTTGGCTTTTACTGTTTCCTGCCAGAACCAGATAGAGAGTGATGAAGCGGTTAAAAACGCTATTATAGCAACAACGCAGCCCGAAACACTGAGACCAGTTGAGATGGGAGAGCATGTTCGTAGCTTGCTCGAAGCCCAAGACTACCATGAAGCGCGCATTTGGTATTTTCGGGGATTTGCGAGATCTTCTGTAGAAAGTGAACTCACTGACAACTACGCCCTTACGGCATTTAGCCAGCATGCCAAGTCGACGCCGAAGTTCAAGCACATCATAGATATTGAAATCGAAACACTTCGGGCTGTCGTGCTGGCTGCGATTGAGTGGGAGGCCAATATGCCCTTTGAATTTGCAGATGTGCTTGATCAAGATCAAATAGCCCGGCTTCCCGAAATCCGGGAAAAGCTCTCCGGCTATTTGGCTGGATTCATTGCGTACGAACAGGAAAAACGTTCGACGATTGGTGAAATTGATCTGCAGATTTTAGTAGACGGTTTTGCGAGCGAAGCCATGGAGATCGTTCCTGAAAACAATATTCTCGGCTTTCAGCCGATATCATCAGCGAAAATCAATTGTGAGGATAATGTGCGTTTCGTCGGTCAGCTCAACAATGTTGTGTCTGCGAGTTCGCAAGGGCGACTAGCGGCGATCTATACATGTGACGAATTAATGATCGTCGATGCAGTTTCAGGCGACATTCTTCAACGTGTTTCCGAGGACAGATTTTCAATTACGGCCGTAACTCTTAGAGCAAGCGAAGACGACATCGCTGTAATTGCACTGGAAGAAAAAATATCGCACAACGATTTGCCAGGTTTCTTCCGCATGAACGCGAGTGAACCGCCTCACGTATTCGAATTGCCTTCGCCCAAAAGGGTCGCTGGTAGCTTAGACATCTCGATCGCGCGTTCTGCGAAATCTCGAGATGGCAAAATCCTAGCGCTCGAATATTGCAGCAAGGCCTATGGGTGTGATTTTTGGTTTGCGGCCTTTGATGTCGATAAACAAGAAATTATCTGGGAGGCAGGCGATATTGGGAATGGCCAGTCGAGGCTTATTGCTCACATCGATCGCGAGGGCGATGATTACGTCCTCGTTTCGGAGGTTCGTTCAGAAGACAGAAAGAAGATTGGATTAGAGTATATCAATCTCTCGGATAAGACCGTACGCGTCGATGAGTATTCTCGGAATGATAAGGAGCCCGAGGACTATGAAATGCCAAGCTGTGAATTGCGGCGATTACAACAAGACACAGGCGACGTTAACAGTTTCGGCTACTCAATTATTGACCCGGCGAGCGATCAAGCCGCACAGATCAGAAATCCATCCCGCGCTTCTATCGGATCGTGTACCGTCTCCTACGATGGGAATGTTTTTCTAGTTGCAGTGCCTCCATACATCCACAGATTTTCGGTTGCAAGGAAGCAATGATGAGGGCTGCTGATCAGCAAACTATCCAAGTCTGACAATCAAGGTTATCCAAAATTTGTGTGCTGATGAAACAGGAAACTACGAAGGGGGGATTAAAAGGGGGATGACAATGCAGGCGCCCAAAAAAGTTTAAAAAACAATTGCTTATAGATGAAAGTGGTGCCCAGGGGCGGAATCGAACCACCGACACGCGGATTTTCAGTCCGCTGCTCTACCAACTGAGCTACCTGGGCTTTTCCGGCCGGTCGCCCGGCGGATTGAAGCGCGGCTTATAGGCGATGGGGCGGCCGATTGTCCATGGCCTTGAGGGCCGGAAAAGGCCGGCGCGCCTCGCGCCGCCGCCCCCCGTTTGACAGGGCCTTTGCCGGCGCGGGCGGAGCCTATTAAGAACGTCGCCAACAACGGAGCGGGAGTGGTTATGGCGACGAAACGACAGAATGCGTCAAAGCGGACGCGCGGCGCGAGCCGGGCCGCGCCGGCGCGCAAGAAAGGCAAGCCCGCCTCCCTGACGCAGCTCGGAGCCAGCGTTGAGACGCCGGCCTCGCCACAGAAAGCCCGGCTGGAAACGGCCCCGAACCCGCATCCTGACGCGCTCTATATCGCCCGCTTCACGGCGCCGGAATTCACCTCGCTGTGCCCGGTCACGGGCCAGCCCGATTTCGCCCATCTCGTTATCGATTACGCGCCGAACAAGCTCATTGTTGAATCAAAGTCGTTCAAGCTGTTCCTGACGTCGTTCCGCAATCATGGGGCGTTTCATGAAGACTGCACCGTGGCGATCGCCAAGGCGGTGATCGATGCGGCGGCCCCGCGCTGGCTGCGCATCGGCGGCTACTGGTATCCCCGCGGCGGCATCCCCATCGATGTGTTCTACCAGACCGGCGCGCCGCCGAAGGGCGCCTATATTCCCGATCCCGGCGTCGCGGCCTATCGGGGCAGGGGATGAGCAGGGTCCGCGCGCCGCAAACAACGGTCGCAGAATGACAGAGCGCAAAAACGGTCCGTGGACGGTCAAATCCGAGCGCCCGGTTTTCGAAAACCCGTGGGTCACGGTGGAAGATCACGCCGTAGTTCATCCAGACGGATCGGACGGCGAATATGGCGTCGTTCGGTTCAAGAACATCGCCATCGGCGTCTTGCCGATCGACAGTAATGGCGACGTCTGGCTTGTCGGGCAACATCGCTACCCGCATGACAAATACAGTTGGGAATTGCCGGAGGGCGGCGGTCCGGTCGGCGTTGATCCGCTTGTTTCGGCGAAGCGCGAACTGGAAGAAGAAACGGGCATGGTTGCGCGCTCTTGGCGGCCCCTGGTTGGCTGCGATTTGTCGAATTCCGTGACGGACGAGCGCGCGGTCTGTTTTCTCGCCTGGGATCTCGCCCATGGAACCGCGGCGCCGGAGCCGTCCGAGGCGTTAACCATTAAGCGAATAAAATTCGCATCGCTGTTAGAAATGGTAATGAACGGCGAAATCTCTGACAGTCTTACCATTTTGATGACCATGACGGCGCATATTCTCGCCTTGCGCGGGCTCGCGCCGGAGCCTATTTCTAGGCATCTCGAAGTTGCGGGCGCGCGCGAATAAGGAGCGAACCTCATGTCGAGCAGCCAAGCTGACGTTCAGAATGTTGTGGCGCTAAACGGCGACCAGACGTGGTCGCGCATGCGCGTTGAAGCGGCGACGGCGGCGGCCGAAGAGCCGGCGCTTGCGAGCTTCCTGCACGCGACCATTCTCAATCACGACGACTTCGCGGCGGCGCTGTCTTTCCGGCTTGCACAGAAATTTTCCGAGCGCGAAATGAACGCCATGCTGTGGCGAGAGGTCTGCAACGATGCGTTTGAGGATGAACCGTCGATTGTCGAGGCTGCGTTGATTGACCTGCGTGCGGTGTTTGCGCGCGATCCGGCGTGCGATGAATACATGCAGCCGTTTCTTTACTTCAAAGGCTACCTGTCGCTGGAGGCGCAGCGCGTCGCAAACTGGCTGTGGCGCCATGAGCGGCGACAACTCGCCTTGTTCATGCAAAGCCGGATGTCGGAAATGTTCGGCGTCGACATTCACCCGGCGGTGCCCATGGGCAAGGGCGTCTTCATCGATCACGCGACCGGCATCGTCATCGGCGAAACGGCGGTCGTTGAGGACGACGTCTCGATCCTGCAGAACGTGACGCTTGGCGGCACCGGCAAGGATGACGGCGACCGCCATCCGAAAATCCGCCGCGGCGCCCTGATCAGCGTCGGCGCCAAGGTGCTCGGCAATATCGAAGTCGGCGAAGGCGCCAAGGTCGCGGCCGGCAGTGTCGTTCTGCAGGCGGTGGAGGCCCATTGCACGGTGGCCGGCGTGCCGGCGAAGCCCGTCGGCAAATGCGCTGAAGCCAGTCCCGCCGAGACGATGGACCAGACCTTTTACTACGACACCTATTCCATTTGACGGCGCGGGGCCGGCGCGGCACAAGCGCCGCTCCATGCGTGTCGACCTTTTTGATTTCGAACTGCCGCAGGAGCGGATTGCGTTGGCGCCAGCGCGTCCGCGTGATGCTGCGCGACTATTGCATGTCGCTGGCGACCGGCTGTCGGATCGCACGGTGCGCGACCTGCCGTCGCTGTTGCGCGCCGGCGACATGCTCGTTGTCAACGATACGAAAGTGATCCCGGCGCAGTTGTTCGGAACGCGGGGCGCGCGGGGCGAGGGAGAGGACGTCGCCGTCGACGTCACCTTGCACAAAAAAGAGCGGACGGGATCGTCCGATCAGGTGCGCTGGCGCGCTTTCGCCAGACCCGCAAAGCGTCTTCGACCCGGCGATGAAATCGTCTTCGGCGACTCTTTTACCGCGCTTGTGGAGGCGCGGGAGGGGGCGGAGTGCGTGTTGCGGTTTGAGATGACGCAGGACGCGTTTGACGCAGCCCTCGCGGCGTGCGGCGCCGCGCCCCTGCCGCCATATATTGCCCGCCAGCGTCCGGCGACGGCGCAGGACCTCGACGATTATCAGACCACATACGCCGAGGAGCCGGGATCCGTCGCCGCGCCCACGGCCGGTCTGCACTTCACCCCCGAATTACTGGGCGTCCTCAGCGACGCCGGCGTGTTGATGGAGACGATCACCCTCCATGTGGGCGCCGGCACGTTTCTGCCCGTTGTCGCCGACGAAACATCCGATCACCGGATGCACGCGGAATGGGGCGAGATCACGAAAGCGCAGGCGGACGCCATCAACGCGGCGCGCGCAAATGGCGGGCGCGTCGTGGCGGTTGGCACGACGGCGCTGCGGCTTCTTGAAAGCGCCACGCGTGACGACGGCGTTATCGACCCGTTCAGCGCCGAAACCGATATCTTCATCACGCCGGGCTATCGCTTCAAGACGATTGACATGCTGATGACGAATTTTCATCTGCCGCGGTCGACCCTGTTCATGCTGGTTTGCGCGTTCGCGGGCGTTGAGACTATGAAAGCGGCCTACGCCCACGCCATCGCGCGAGGATACCGGTTTTATTCCTATGGCGACGCCTGCCTGCTAGAGATTGCGCACGATGCGTGAAAGTCTCTTTGACGATTTTCTGAAGGCGGATAGTCGCGCGGGCGCCGGCGTTCTGATCGGGCCGGACCTTTCGGCGCCGAATCGCGGGCGGACGTGTTGAGCGGCGCATTTTCCTTCTCCCTCGGCGCAACCGACGGCGCCGCGCGCTGTGGCGTGATCTCGACGCCGCGCGGCGACATTGCGACGCCTGCATTCATGCCGGTCGGCACCGCCGGCACGGTCAAAGCGATGCTGCCCGACCATGTGCGCGCGACCGGCGCCGACATTGTCCTCGGCAACACTTACCATCTGATGCTGCGGCCGGGCGCAGAACGGGTCGCGGCCCTCGGCGGTCTGCACACATTCATGAACTGGCCGCGCCCGATCCTGACCGACTCCGGCGGATTTCAGGTCATGTCCCTTTCAAAGCTCCGTAAACTGACGGAAGAGGGCGTGTCCTTTCAATCGCACATTGACGGCTCAAAACACATGCTGACGCCGGAGCGCTCGATTGAGATTCAATGTCTCCTCGGCGCCGATATCCAGATGCAGCTCGATGAATGTCCGGCGATCCCGATCGCCGAAGATGCGGCGCGCGAGTCGATGTTGCTGTCCGCGCGCTGGGCGGCGCGCTCAAAAGCGGCCTTTGAGGAGACGTCCGCGCCCGGTCAGGCCCTGTTCGGCATTGTTCAGGGCGCCAATTATGAAACGCTGCGCCGGGAAAGCCTCGACAAGCTCATGGAGATCGGTTTTCCGGGCTACGCCATCGGCGGGCTGGCGGTGGGCGAGGGGCGCGATGAGATGTTTCGCGTCCTTGATTTTACCTGTCCGCATATGCCGCGCGAAAAACCGCGCTATCTCATGGGCGTCGGCAAGCCGGCGGACATTGTCGGCGCCGTCGCCCGCGGCGTTGATATGTTCGACTGCGTGGCCCCGACGCGCTCGGGCCGCCATGGCCAGGCGTGGACGCGCTCCGGCCCGGTTAACATCAAGAACGCGCAATTCGCGGACGACCCGACGCCCCTCGATCCGGCCAGCGATTGCCCGGCGAGCCGGGACTATTCCAAGGCCTATCTGCACCATCTTTTCCGGGCCGGGGAGTATCTGGGGCCGATGCTCCTGACATGGCACAATCTACAATATTATCAGGACCTTATGGCGGGACTTCGCACGGCGATCGCGGCCGGCAGCCTGGCCGATTTTATCGCCGGTTTCAAAGCGGAGACGGGCGAGACCGTCGTCTAAGAGCGGGGCCGCGCCGGGCCTGAAAACCGGTTGACCGCCCGGGGCGGCGTCCCTATGTTCCGCCGCCTCAAAGCCGGACCGCCGCTTCCATTGGCGAAGCGGCGTTCGCATGTTAAGCGCCCGCATCGGGCGCGATCCCGACGTCCCGTGGGCCCATAGCTCAGTTGGTAGAGCAACTGACTTTTAATCAGTAGGTCGAAGGTTCGAATCCTTCTGGGCTCACCAAATTTAATCACAAAAACAACCGCTTATAGCCGTCTTCGATTTTGGGTGCGCCGGGCTGAAAATATTTGGAAGCAATTTGGAAGCACTTTGCAGTGCATTTTGCGCGCAAATTCTGCCCCTAAAAAATTTTCCCGGCATGATGCCCGAGCACCACGATTCGAGTTCGCGCCCGAATTAACCACGAAAAATGGGCGACGCTCACAACAACAATTGTTATGAGTCGAATCGCAATTTGGTGGGGCATTCCAAGAGATGAAGCAGTATTCTGAGTCGCCGCGCAAATATTTTGAACGATCGGTGCCAGTCAATAATCTGCCTTTACAGCGTTTAGCGCTCGCGAGCGTTTCAGTTCTCGCGATTTCGACCATATCCACTCAGTCCATGGCGCAATGCGAACCCGATCCGCCGGAAGATGGGGATGAAGTTGTTTGTGAAGGTGTGGATGACGATGGTTTTCAAGCTTTTGCTCCAAATATTAGATTCATAGTTGAAAATGATGGGTCGATAATTGTTGATGGCGAACGTGCGGTTCGGATTTTCTCTCCCGGTGGAACGTTTGCAAATTTCGGAGTTATTGAGGGAACCTCTACAATTGGCGACCCACTCGTTGAGTTGCAGGGGTCGAGTCTTGCTCCCCCGCTTACAGGAAGCAATCACGGAATAATCCATTCTGGGCCTCTATTCGGATCTGCATTAGTTTTATTTTCAGGCGTGAGCGACTTTGAAAATGCTGTTGGCGCTACAATCAGTGTCGATGCTGAAGGGCAATTCGATAGCTCCGCGGCTGTTGTTTTGGATCAAAGCTTTCGAGGAGCCTTTACTAATAGCGGTTCGATATCATCGAATACTCTCGTTGCATTATCTGTGCCGACTTTTTCACAAATTACTGAACAGCGCGATGTTGAAATAATAAACACCGAGACAGGAACAATTATCAGCGAAAATGGAGTTGCGGCTGCAATTGGGGCGGCACAATTTTCTAACAGCGGATTGGTTCGAGGTGTTGTTGGCGTTGAAGCATACGCCTTTTCCACGTTTATAAATGAAGAAATCGGAATAGTAGAATCAATTTCGCCTGTATCCACATCAATCTTCGAATCATTCAGTGTCGTCGCGAATAGCGCAACCATTATAAACTACGGAACGATTTTTGGTGGGCCACAATCTATCCGAGGTAACAATTCG
Organism: Hyphococcus sp.; assembly: GCA_028284345.1. Lineage (GTDB taxonomy): Bacteria > Pseudomonadota > Alphaproteobacteria > Caulobacterales > Parvularculaceae > Hyphococcus. The sequence continues at coordinate 257,295 of JANQRY010000006.1, forward strand.
ATCATTGAAAACCATGGCGAGATAATTGGCGATCTTCTCCTTACGCAAGTTCACATCATGAACACCGGATTGATTGACGGCTCCATTTTTTCTGAATTCGGTGGGCTAGAAATTGAAAATGTTGGCGAAATTTTGGGTGATATAATATCTGGCACAGGTTCAAGCGTTTTTGTAGATCAAATAGATGTCTTTCGGAATGTCGGCGGAACGATAACTGGCCGAGTAGATTTGGGCCCGGGTGATGATTTTGTCCTTGCTACGCAGGATGCAGATCGCGGAGTAATTCAAGGCGGCATTGATGCAGGCGACGGATTGGATTCGTTTGGTTACTCAGTAACCGGAATCGAAGATGTATCACTTGAGTTAGAGCCGGGATTTGAAGGGCATGCAGTCGAATCTCGATATGACGAAAGCGTTGCAAATATCATTTCGACGGACACAACCCTAGACCATACCCTTTCGCTATTTGGAAATGGAACAATCGTAAATGGCGCGGATATCAACGTCTCAAATGGTGATGCAGTACGCTTGTTGAGCCGAGTCGCAGATTTTTGCTGTAGTCAACCGGAGCCACTTTTCCGCAATCCATTTGGCGAAGGCGTAACGTTTATCAACAACGCAGTGATTTCAAGTAATGCTGGGGCTGCGATAACGACGTTACCGACGAGTCCCGATGGGTCGGGCCCAATCGGCAATGAACGCATCGAAAATCGAAATACAATCAATGGCGATGTGTTTCTCGGTGCTGGCGACGATATTCTCATTAACCGAGGAATTGTTAACGGTGCCATCCATTTAGGAATCGGTGATGATTTCTTTCTTACTGACATTAATGCGGTAGGACCAATGCACGGCCCTCTTTTCGTCGATGATGGCTGTTGCAGCGCCATTGATTCAATCGGAATCTATACTGACCAAAATGCCTCAGCCACTATTGGCGTGTCCGGCGACTTCAATTCGGCTGGCGTGTTTGTTGATGGCGAGAATACAGTGCTCACAATTACTGGCATCACACCCGGCGAGGAATTGCCAATGCTCCGGGTGCTGGGCAACGGCTCCGTTGTTAATAATGCTCCCGTTGTTGCGCCGGGCATTTCCAGAAACGAAATCGGAATTGAACTGTTAAGTAATGGGCTGCAGTTTACGAACAATGCCTCGATCACTGCAGGTACGAGCATTCAACTGGGTGGTGACCATCAAACGGTAGTGAATAACGCTGATTTTGCAGGCGATAATTTTGCTAGGTTTGATGAAGTATTTCTACGCGACCTAGGCGCGGGTAATACGATCATTAATAATGCCGACCTTTCATTTGCGCGAATTGAAGTTGGCCAAATCTTTAATGGCAGATTGATTGAAGAACTGGTGCTGAGTGGTGCCAACTTGCCCGAATCATCAATTATCAATAACGGCGACGTGAATTTCGTAGGCATCACGTCAGAACTACCGGTGAGCTTACAAAATTTCGGCGAAATAAATACGGTTTTAGCCAATCCTCAATTGGGAGGCGTTCGTATTGAAAATCTGGATGGTGGCACGATCCGCAGCGTCACGATCTTCGCAGAATTCGCCGAATCGGGATTTTTGCTCAGTGAACCAATTATTACGGCGACATTGATAAATCGGTCGGGCGGCTTGATCGGACCGAGCGACGATAACTTTTTTGCACCAGCGGCAATTGAAATTTTTTCGGGCAGCGACGCTGATAATTCGGTCCCAATGATCAATTTTTTTATCGATAATGAAGAGGGTGCAATTATTTCTGGCGGTTCCCGTAGCGCGATAGATTATGTCACGACATTTAGCGATGATAGGCTTGGCTTGTTTATTAACAACAATGGAGACATCATTAGCGAAAGTACGGACCCTACAATTATGGGGCGTGATTTTGTTCTTTCGGAAGGCGAAGGTGTTGCGATCCACAATAACGGAATAATCCGAAATGCTCTTGTTGATGGCGAATCAATTGCAATACAAACTGAGACAACAGACGATCTAATCGTAAATAGTGGTGAGATTTTCGGGAACGTCTTACTGGGCGGTGGGAACGATTCGTTTACGGTTGTTTTCGGGAGTCGAATTGTCGGTTCCGTTGATGGTGGTGCCGAATTTGATATTCTTTCCTTTGACAACATCTCAGGGGATTTGCTTGTCAGCCAGTTCAACGATTTCGAACGTCTCGATATTTCGACAAACACAGTTGCCGTGATAAATGACAGCGCCGACCTCAGCACTTCGTTCACTGAGCTGGTATTACGCGAAGGTTTAACACGTCTGGAAACAGAACTTTCCCTTGATGCAATAATTCTCGAAAAGGGCATTCTCGGCGGCAACGGTATAATCGTCGGCAACGTAACAAATTTCGGCACGATTGCTCCCGGCGCTAGTATCGGCGAAATGACCATAAACGGCGACTTAACGTTGGCCACCAACTCGGTTCTGAACATTGAATTTGATGACAGCGAGAGTGACGTACTTACGGTTTTAGGCGGCGTTTCGATTGATGATGCAACTCTTGAATTCACATCACTTGGAGCAAACCTTTCATCGGTTCATTCTTTTGAGTTCCTAACCGCCAATTCGGTGAGCGGACAATTCTCCGATATCTCTTTCAATGGTTTTACGGGTTTTGCTGACCTCGTATTTGCCAATGGGGTGCTTGGCGTAACGATCACGCCTCAATTCGAGTTTTCACCGTCTCTTACGGCGAACTCGGTATCGGTTGCAGGTTATCTAAACGATTTGATTGTTGCAGATGCCGTGAACACCAGCGCCGAAAAAATAGTTTCTACTCTGTTTTCCTTATCAGCAAACAATGCAGCGCTTAATGCCGCCATGCTTTCACTACAGCCCGAGGCATTTGCCGCGACGGCTGCAATCAGCGTTGAAAAGGTGGTCCTTATAAACGATGTAATTAGAGATCGGACCAAAATCGATAATTATCGAGAGGATGGAAAATATTTCTGGCTCTCGGGGGCGGGCGGTTTTGCGAATTATGAGGGCGACCTAGGCGGCGACGGAACCTCAAGTTTCACAACAAATAGTCGTAGCGTAATCGGCGGTGCGGAAATTGTACGCGGCGATGCATTGATTGGCATTTATGGCGGAAAAGTCGAAAGCGAACAGGACCTTCGTACAGGTCTTTCTCAGACAGAAGCCGACGGGTTCGTAACCGGAGGATACGGTGCTTGGCGCATCGGGGAATTCAGCAACATGGCGTCAATCGGATATGTCTTTGGCGAAGCCGAAACAGTCCGTGACATTCCAGCTTTATCGGAACAGTTGCAGTCAGATTACGATCTCGATTCTTTTACGGCGCAGGCTCGATCCCAATACGATTTCACCGTGAATGGCCTGCTTTTATCACCTTATGCCGGCGCGACCTTTGTGCGCTCGGACCGCGGTGTGGTCGTTGAGACGGGAGGAGCATCGGCGCTTCACGTTTCCGATCAAAGTGAAAGCTTTCTCTTTCTCGATGTCGGTAGCGCAATCGAAAAACAATTTTCTATCAACGACCGGACGAAGGCGCGCGCTGCTTTCTCTGCCGGATGGCGATATGAAGCGCTTGGTCACTCCATCGACGCCTATTCCTCGATCGGAATGGATGGCCCATTCAATTTGGCTGGAGCCGCCGCTGAATTCGATCGTAGCCGCCTCATAGTGGGGGGTGATGGATCAGTTGATATCGGAGAGAATATTTTTGTCTTTGCGAGTTATCGCGGAGAATTTGGCGGTGACTACACAAGCAATCGAGTAAGCGGTGGACTCGCGGTTAGATTTTAAATAATTCTTGGCAGGTGTTTCCAGAAGCGAAAGATCGAGTGTGCGCTGTAGGGCCGTTTTGCGCGCATAACTAGATCACAGATACCATTGGCCTGGATGACCTAAATTTGCCACACATACTTTTATCAGATGCTGGGCGAATCTCTGTATTTGTGCAAATGAGCGACGTAAATTGTTATGTGATTGGCGGAGTAGTCCTGACAATGAAAGAATGGAATGTTTTTGAGTATTAGGAACCACTGCGCGTGGCTCTTGGCCAACAAACCATGACTTATTCACGAGATTAAGTACCAACGTGACGAAAAAATCAGCACCATGGCTAGATTGTTGGAGCGTTGAAAGAACGTTAAGTCGAGGCGGACAAGGAATCACTAAAATCGTTCGGAACAAAAACTCCTCAAATGTGGGAGTTCTGAAAGTTTTATTGCCGCAATTCGAAAAAAATATGCGACGGCGCAGTTTAATGCTGCGAGAAGTTACGGCGTTGAAGTCAATAATAGAGGTAGAAGGGATCCCGCGCGTTCTAGACGATAATGTTGAGAGTTGGCGCGATGCCGACATTCCACTCTATTTCGTTATGGAGTTCATTGAGGGTCCAACACTTCAAGAATTGATTGAGAGAAACTCGATCGATGTGGAAACTTGTATTACGTTCGGGGCGCGCCTCTTCGAGATTCTGGAGCAACTTCACGAGGTTGGAATTGTTCACAGAGACTTGAAACCAAATAATGTAATATTGAAACAAGGATCGGCGAAGAACCCACACATAGTAGATTTCGGCCAAAATTTTACATTTCTCGAAAATGGCGAATCTGTCGAAACTCCTCCAAACGAACAGATTGGCAATCGTTTTTTAGCCTTGCCAGAATTGCAAAGGGATGGAAGTTACAAACGTGACCCCAGGTCCGATGTAACTTGTGCCGCCGGCCTGGTATTCTTCGGGCTAACTGGAGTAACGCCACGAGTTCTTCAGGACGAAAAAGGTCGTCTGCCTCATCAAACTGTTAACCTGTCGGAAGAAGCGTTTTGCTTGAAATCGTTTTTCGATCGATCTTTTCAATTGCCTGTTGATCAAAGGTGGCAGTCAGCAAAGACCGCGCATCAGGCGCTTTCTGCTCTTCTCGATAAATCTGAGCCAGCAATAAACACTGAGGCGATTATTGAGAAGATAAATAGCTCTGTTGTGGCTGATTCAACGCTACAAAAACAAAAAAGCGTTAAACAGGTTTTAGAGCGCATCGTTGGTTGTATAGGTCGAACAGTGCAGCGTATCGTCAAAGAAGTTGGAGACGGGAATTTTCAATACACGCAAGGGGGGCGTCGATTCGACTTGGAACGCTACTTGGTGGAGGATCAAATAGGCGTTAGTTTGCACGGCGATTCGAGCCGTCGATGTTTCCCTCAGTGGAAAGCGGAATTAACCGGGTCTGAGGTTGTTGTTAGTTTTCTCGCTAGAGGAGTGCGAACAGAAGTTTATCGAGTTCCGATGTCGGCTGCAGATGATCTAGATGATTTGAGCAATAGCGTGCGGGACACGATGATTCAATTGATTGAAGTCTGGCTGAATGACGGTTCCAGGGGGCTTGGAAGCCAGAAATAACTTGCTCGAAATCTCGCATTTAATCAAAGCATGCGGTTAGGCCCCCTAATGCCTTACTTATGTCTGCTTTGAGGGTGACTCGGGCATAATAAGGGTTCAATTCGATTGATGATTCGTTGTTCAAACTCGATAATTTTCAGGCTTTACAGCTTTAATATCGCTAATTGCGTGCTTACGGCGGAGCAATACAAAGTTTTCCGGCCAATAGCATTGTCTCGCCCCGCCGGATCATTACTTGAAAATCGCCGCCGCCGTGTTGGTCGCGCAAATCGTCGAATAAGCGAGGATAGGGCACGCCTTTAATTATAGACGGTCGTAATGGTTTTCCGTCTTTGATGCGATAAATATAACATCGATCCTGCTCTTCCGCATTTTCTATCAAATAGAAAAACGTCCCCATAAGTTCGTCGTCATTAAATATATCTCGCATCGGGAAGCCCTCTCAATTTGTCGTTAATCAGACTTATGCAGGCCACTGTGTTCACGGCTGTGTCAGAAACTGTGTTCTTGTCTGTGTTTCTGTCTGTGTCGGTATCTGTGTTGGCGACACAGAAGCTATAGAGGAGGCCAGCGCGGCTATTACTGCCTGCATTATGTTTTGAGTTGCGCGGCCAATTCAGTACGGCGTTTTGAATATCGCTCAACGAAGCCCGCCGACCTCGAATAGTCATCCGTCAACAGAAAAACACGATCCCGTGCAAACTGAGAAAAATCTTTCGGATCAATACCCTCACTCGCCGCCGATGAGAGCAACAGTCCAACCATCTGCTTGTTTAGTCCGTCTGAATATTCTTGCCGCAGCTTGTTTCGCAACACGTCTGAAAATTCAGCGGTTTGTTGATTGAAATTCAAGCGTTCTACCTCAGCGAGAACAGCGCCCCAAATGGGGTCGAGCGGCCAGCGCGTCCGGTTTTCATCGTGCTGTGGCGTTTTGAGTTTAAAGCTGTGGGCAAGACACGAATAAATCACGTCTACTTTGTCAGCAAATAAATCCCATGTGCGTGGCTTGATCTTTGTGTCGAGAAACTTTTTTCCGGCGCGCAATTCAAATCGCCAGATTTTTAGTTCAGCAAAATCATCAACTAGCAAGCCAAGCCTTTGAAGCGCAAATTTGGTATAGAATTCTTTCCACAGAGAATCGTTTTTTTCTGAAACCGCTCCTGACTTGTCATATACACACAATTGCTTTCCCGGCATACGGCCAATCCGAGCGTAAGTGAATTCATCGCCAATACGGATTCGCTCGATGTGCTCAGAAACTTTTGAGCGCGCATGAAATACAAAATTATCGGTATTAAGATGGAAGTCATCTAGGAGAATATCTATGGCGTAGTCAGCGCGCGGAATGCGCACATCTATGCTTACGAATTGACACCCTAATTCTCGCAAAAATAAGTCGGCTTCCTCTTTCATTTTCAGCGGTCCGTTAACAGCCAAACCGTGCGCTCGAAATTTTACATGAACAGACCACTGACTTCTCGCGGTCGTTTCCCGAAACTTCCAGATCGCTCCGAGCGGGCCAGAATGAGCCCGATAAGCGTATCCGCCCTGTCCGCCGGTCGGTTCTACAAACAACTCGGTTCCGTTAAAATTCGTCGGCGAGGCGCGATTTTCAGCTTTGGCCGTAAGCTGCGCCTTTCCAAGCGCGCCAAGAAATTCTTTTGGTAAGGGGGTGCGATACGATAATTCCAGCGTATCGAAACCTGAGTAGATTATTGGAAGATTGCTCATATAGAGTGATGTAAGTGCAGAGGGGGGTGGTACGTAGACCCCCCTCTGACTCTTACTCCGCGTCCTGGCGAAAACGCGACCAGCGAATTTCCCATTCGCCGGGATTGTCCTCAAACAGAGCGAAATGCAAAGGCTTCTCGAAACTCGGATCGTCGATGGTGCATGAAATCATCGTTTTTCCAGCGTTCGGGCCTCGACGAATTGTTTTCTCCCAACCCCGGCCTGCTTTCATGTATTCGCGGCTTTGAGGGCGGAGGAAAATATCGTGCGTGGGGTATTCGCCGTCCAACTCATCACTGATACGGCGAATACTAATCGGGTACATGAACTCAAGGCTGGTGAGCGTACCCTGCAAGTGTTCGGCAGAGTCATTTTCGGACTTGCCTACATTCTTCAATGTCATGTAGAATTCCTCTTGTTAAAGATGACTATTCCTGCGCTCCGCGCAGGCGCCCAAGAATTTTGTGGGTGCGGAATGGAGAGGTGCTCCAACATCTCTCCATTCCTTTTATGGGGCTAATCCGCTCCCACAAAAGCCCGGCGACCGGGCGAGAATCGCCGGGTAAAATTCAGTCTTCGTATTCTTCGTCAAAATCACCATCGTCGTCGTCATATTCTGATGTGTGACTCTGGATATTTTTCTCGATAAAATCGTCAAGATCACTCGCGCGATAACGAATGGCCTTTCCGTTAAGGCGGACAAAATGCGGCCCCCCGCCGCGTGACCGCCAGTTGGCTAGTGTTCTTGGCGATACGCCAAGAACGTCAGCGGCATCATTTTCTGTGAGAAGCTGGGGCATTTGCATTCAACCTTATCGCTAGAGGCCAGAAACGGTCGCTTATCAGCGCCGAAAGCACTCTTGCATGCCCAATCATCAATGTAAGGGAACTTATTTCTTATGGCTCCGAGGAAATATTTTTCCCTGCCTTCTTCCGCTGTCGAGCAATTTCTTTAATCGGCTTAGAGACCATCCCCATACTCGCGTTGGTCTCGACTAGTCGAAAGCATGCAAAGGCAAACTGGATCATCTCCGATGCCTCACCGTCTTGCCCTTCAAATTTCGAAGAAAATGACCGGCCGAGTATCTCGGTCCAAAGCTCGACGATATCGTTGACCCAAAAACGTTTGAATTGGTCGAATTTTCGCCCCTTAGAACCTTTTATATTTATCAGCGTAATAGGCTTCAGACCAGTTATAAATTCATTCAACAGCGGCAACAATCTTGAACCAGGATAAGAATAGACATCTATTCCACCAACATGAGCGACGCTGCGCACGACTGCTATGAACGCCTGTATTTCATGTATTGTTTGAAGATCATTGTCTGTTTTTTTTGACCCGTCGCTCTGTTTTTTTGTAACACACTCCTCAGAGTGCCAACCTTCTATTTTCGGTATACCCTCAACAAGAGTTTCAGCAGCTGCAATTAAATCCAGAACGAGTTTTTGCGCCACTCTTTGATTAGGCACTGACTGCAAAACAGTGTTCCGCTTTCCGTCAATATAATAAGTAGCTATAGCGTCAAGAAATTCCCAAAACCACTCTTTTGTGATTTCAGAGATTTTGAATTCTTTAATTAGCGCATCAATCTCATTCTCAGCATGGTGGTGGCGGTAAGCTAAAGAACGGCTATGCATGATGCGATATTGCATCCACAAATCTGTTGGCGTTTGACACTCATTCATTTAATGACTCGCAGAAATTTCTTGTTTTTAGAACTCGACTGCATCGTGAGGCTTAACGCGGAAGCTACAGTGTTCGCGGCTTCACGAATTGGTGCGTCTGCGAGGTGGGAATAGCGAAGCGTCGTCTGATATTGCGTATGCCCAAGTAACTGGCCGACCATTACGAGCGGCATACCGCCAGAAATTGCTTTTGACGCATAGGTATGTCGCAAGTCATGAATGCGAACGTCTTCCAGGTCAGCCTTTTTACGAATGCGCCGCCATGGTTTGCCGAGGTCGGTAACGGGCTGTCCGGGAATGGTTCCTTGAAAGACAAAGGCGTTATTGATGGAGCGCGGCAGCGAAGCCAAAATTTTCCTTGCGGCATCCGGCAAGGGAATGGAGCGCTTTCCTGTTTTCGTATCCGGCAGTTCAAGATGCGTGCTGGTTACATATTCCCATTTGAGATTCTGAATTTCCGACGATCTGCATCCGGTTAGAATGAGCATTCGGAAGGCGGCAACGACGAATGCTGATTCGTCACCATTCGCTTCAGATTCAGATAGAATTTCAGATAACCGTATGAGTTCATCATCGGAAAGAAAACGCTCTTTCTTATTTTCTTTGAAGCGTTGGATGAGACGGCAAGGGTTGGTTCCTTCGGCCCGATAGCCCCACAACTCGGCAAGATTAAACATTTTGGAGAGAACGCTTAGAATGCGGTTCGCTTGATAGGGACGATCCTTATAGGCTTGGTGCAGCGCCGTTACATCCGCGCGCGTGATGTCTGGAATCTTTAGCGGCCCAAATGCCGGCTTTATCGCGTCGCGAATTACCTGCCCATAATTGTATTGGCTTTGGGGTTTTAGGTGAACGGAAACATGCTCATCCAAAAAGCGGTCACAAAGAGCTGAAACATTGGGCGTAAGCCGTCTCTTTCGTCGGGCTTCCGCCGGATCATCGCCGCCGGCGACTTCTCCCAATAGCGTTCGTGCTTGCAACCGCGCGAGATCAGGCGTTAGCGGCCCCATGGTTCCGATCTTGGCGCGACGGGTCCGCTTGCCAGACCGGTACTGAACAAAGAAAGTTTTTCGTCCCTTCGGCGAAACGCGAAGGCCAAAGCCTTTCAGTTCGTTGTCCCAATAGAGCCTTTCGGACTTGCAAGCTTTGATCGCATCAACGCGCGACTTGGTGAGCTTCATGACGGCTACTCCGACAATGCTTCCGAAAAATTTGGAAGCAATTTGGAAGCAGAAATACGTGAATCACAGCGTTCTGCAGCGATTGAGAGCGAACCCTATTGCTGCATAAAAGTCAAATAGAACAATGCCTTAGAGTGCGTTGGCGTCCATTGGCGTTCGACAGCGTATATGGCCGTGAGTAGCTTTTAATCAGTAGGTCGAAGGTTCGAATCCTTCTGGGCTCACCAAAAAACCATAAAAATTGAACTGATCGGGTTCTTGGTTCTTTGCTGCACGCCCTGTTATGGTCTTGGGCGCTCGCGAGCGTTCGTAGGCGTGCGGAAAAGAGGTTTCGCGATGCAAGATGAAACGGAACGGGCTGTCCTTGCCGGCGGGTGTTTTTGGGGCATGCAGGATCTCATCCGCAAGCTGCCCGGCGTTAAGGCGACGCGCGTCGGCTATACGGGCGGCGACATTGCGAACGCCACCTATCGCAATCATGACGGTCATGCGGAGGCGATCGAGATCATGTTTGATCCGGCCGCGATTTCATATCGGGATTTGCTGGCGTTCTTTTTCCAGATTCACGATCCAACGACGCTCAACCGTCAGGGCAACGACGTCGGGACGTCATACCGGTCTGAGATTTTTTACGTCACCGACGCCCAGAAGGACGTGGCGTTTGACGTTATCGCGGATGTCAACGCGTCGGGGCTGTGGCCCGGCGACGTGGTGACGGCGGTGACGCCCGCCGGCGATTTCTGGGAGGCCGAACCGGAACACCAGGATTATCTGGAACGGATCCCGAACGGCTATACCTGCCACTTCCCGCGACCGGACTGGAAGCTGCCGAAGCGTGACGGCGCTTAAGGCCGGGTTTGCCTCAACCGTCGGCTGTCGTCGCGTCGCCGGTCTCGCCGCCAGTCCATGAGCCGATCAGATCCCCGCCCATGGCGAGGGCGCCGTCGATGGCGTTGACGTAGACTTCCGGCGCGCCGTATTTCGCCCCCGCATACCACGCCGCCAGCGCCGTAACGGCCGGAAAGGCGGTGTTTTTCGGCAGCGTCGCCAGCAGTCTCAAAATCATGTGCATTGGTCTTGCCCCTTGATACCCTCTACGCCCCGCGGCAAGCCTAACACGGAAAAATGGGGGTCGGCCAGCGCCGGCGCGGGGCCCGGAGAATCCGGGTGACGGGCCGCCGAGACTCGGCTAAAGGCTTGCGCCCGCAGGACATAAAATGACGCTCGATCCCCACGCAGAAGTTCATGAACGCGTCCTGATTGTCGATTTCGGCAGTCAGGTGACGCAGCTCATCGCGCGCCGTCTGCGCGAAAGCGGCGTCTATTGCGAAATCCATCCGTTCAATCGCGTGGACGCGGCGTTCCTCGACGAATACGCGCCGAAGGCGGTGATCTTTTCCGGCAGTCCCGCAAGCGCAAATCTTGCGACCTCGCCCCGGGCGGCCGACGAGATTTTTGCGCTTGGCGCGCCGATCCTCGGCATCTGTTATGGCGAACAGACGATCTGCGCCCAGCTTGGCGGCGACGTGGAGCAGTCTGACCATAAGGAGTTCGGCCGCGCTCATGTGGAGGTGATCAAGGAGAGCCCGCTCTTTGACGGCGTCTGGGAGGTCGGCGGCGAATACCAAGTGTGGATGAGCCATGGCGACCGGGTCAACGCGATCCCCGACGGGTTCGAGGTGATCGCCAAATCCGGCGGCGCGCCATTCGCCGCGATCGCCGACGAAGGGCGCAAAATCTATGCGGTGCAGTTTCATCCGGAAGTCGTGCACACGCCGGACGGCGAGCGGCTCTTACAGAACTTCACAAAAAACATCGCCGGCCTCACCGGCGACTGGACCATGGCCGCGTTTCGCGACGAAGCCATCGCTGCCATCCGAAAGCAGGTCGGCGATGCTCGCGTGATTTGCGGGCTTTCCGGCGGGGTGGACTCCTCGGTCGCCGCCGTCCTCATTCATGAAGCGATCGGCGAACAGTTGACCTGCGTTTTTGTCGACACCGGGCTGATGCGCGCGGGCGAGGGCGAGGAAGTCGTCCGCCTTTTCCGCGATAGCTACAACATTCCGCTGATCCATGTTGAGGCGGAGGATCTCTTTCTCGGCAAGCTCGCCGGCGTCGACGACCCGGAGAAGAAGCGAAAAATCATCGGCGCCACCTTCATCGACGTCTTTGAGGAAGAGGCGGGCAAGATCGAGAACGCGGCGTTTCTGGCCCAGGGAACGCTTTATCCGGACGTCATTGAAAGCGTTTCGTTTGACGGCGGTCCGTCGGTGACGATCAAGTCCCATCACAATGTCGGCGGCCTGCCCGAGCGCATGAACCTCAAACTTGTCGAGCCCTTGCGCGAGTTGTTCAAGGACGAAGTGCGCGCCCTCGGCCGCGAGCTGGGCTTGCCCGATCATTTCGTCGGACGCCACCCCTTTCCGGGGCCCGGTCTCGCGATCCGCATACCGGGCGCGGTGTCGAAAGAGAAAGCCGATATCCTGCGCAAGGCCGACGCCATCTATCTTGATGAAATTAGAAAGGCGGGTCTTTACGACGACATATGGCAGGCTTTCGCCGTTTTGCTCCCTGTGCGGACGGTTGGCGTCATGGGCGATGAGCGAACCTATGATCATGTCCTGGCCCTGCGCGCGGTGACGTCAACCGACGGCATGACCGCCGATTACTATCCATTCCCTCATGATTTCCTCGGGCGCTGCGCCACGCGCATCATCAACGAGGTGCGCGGCGTCAACCGCGTCGTCTATGATGTCACGTCAAAGCCGCCGGGCACCATTGAGTGGGAATAAAGGCGCGTCTGACATTCCTCGTTCAACGCGGGTCTTTCTGTGATAAAGTTGCGTCCTGTGAAAGCGGCGGGGGAGTTTCAGGAATGCGAGGCAGGCGCCATGGCGGAAAAACCGACTGAGGCGCGCGCGCCGGGCGTTCTTGCCGGCGTGCGGGTGATCGAACTGGTGGGCTTGGGGCCTGCGCCCTATTGCGGGCAATTGCTCGCCGATATGGGTGCGGAGGTCATCCGCATCGACCGTCCCGGTCCCGATATCTATTTCATCCATAATCGCGGCAAGAAATCGATCGCGCTTGACCTCGGCAAGGACGGCGCCGCCGATGTGGTGCTTGCGCTGGCGCGAAACGCCCACATGCTGATCGAGGGCTTGCGTCCCGGCGTCGCCGAGCGGCTCGGCGTCGGCCCCGACGCTTGCCGCGCGGGCAACAAAAAGTTGGTGTACGGTCGTATGACCGGCTGGGGCCAGACGGGACCGTGGTCGCAAAAAGCCGGCCACGATATCAATTACATGTCCGTCACGGGCGCGCTTTACGCCATGGGCGATGCGGACCGTCCGCCGCCGCCGCCGCTCAATCTTGTCGGCGACTATGGCGGCGGATCGCTGTTTCTTCTGTCCGGCCTTCTCGCCGCGCTCTGGAACGCGGAGCACACCGGAGAGGGCGACGTGGTCGACGCCGCCATCATCGACGGCGTTAATTCGATGATGGGGATCGTTCATTCGCTCGCCCATATCGGTCAATGGACCCATGAACGCCAACGCAATCTGCTTGACGGCGGCGCGCCGTTTTATCGCTGTTATCGCACCTGCGACGATGGGTTCATGGCGGTCGGGTGCCTTGAGCCGCAGTTCTTTGCGGAGATGCTCCGCCTACTGGAGATTTCGCCGGACGACTATGGCGCACAGCTTGATGTCGCGGCCTGGCCTTCCCAACATAAGCGCCTTGAGGCGCGCTTTTCGGAAAAGACGCGTGACGATTGGGCGTCGATATTCGACGGGTCCGACGCTTGCGTGACGCCCGTGCTTTCGTGTGAGGAAGCGCCGGACCATCCGCAAAATGCAGCGCGCAACAGCCTTTCCGTCGCCGGCGACGTCGTCGCGCCGGGCCCTGCGCCGCGGTTTGAGGGCGCATCGGCGACGCCCGACAAAACCGTCGCTGCGAAAGGCGCGCACGCTCGCGAAATCCTTGTCGACGCCGGCTATGAAGAGACGGAGATTGCCGATCTCATGAAACGCGGCGTTGTCGTTGACGCCACCTGATAACAGTGACGGGCCGCCAATGATCACCGCACGCTTCATTGAAACCATCGACGTCGCCAATGTACTCGGCGAGGGCGTCCTTTGGCGCGCGTCGGACGAAACCCTCTGGTGGACGGACATTCAGGCGAAGGAACTCTACTGCCTCGACTGGCGAACGCAGGAGATCAAGGTATTTTCGACGCCGGAGCGGTTGGGCTCGTTCGGCTTCGTTGACGGTCATGATGATTTTCTGATCGCCGCCTTTGAAACGGGGTTTGCCCTTTACCATCCGGGCCGCGGGGCGACGCACTGGCTTGCGCGTCCGCCCGAGCTCAGCGACGGCGTGCGTCTTAATGACGGGCGGGTTGATCCCTTTGGCCGGTTCTGGGCGGGGTCCATGATTGAGCGCAAGCTTGGTGAAAACGAAACGCCGGACGGTCGCCTCTATACTGTGGACGCGTTAGGGAAGTCCCATGTCCGCGCGCGCGGCGTTCATATCGCAAACGGCTTATGCTGGAGCCCGGCGGAGGATCGCATTTATTTTTCTGATTCGATGAAGGGTGAAATCCGGTCCGCGCCGCATGATGCAACATCGATGGACGCGCTTCCCCTGACGACTTTCGCGACGACAACGGACGGCGCGCCGGACGGCGCCGTTACCGATTACGACGGGCGCTATTGGTCGGCCCTTTGGGGCGCGTCGCGCGTCGCCTGTTATTCGCCGGGCGGGGAAGAGGTCTTTTCCCTGCCTATTGACGCGCCGCAGCCGACCTGTCCGGCCTTTGGCGGCGCGGGCGGTAATCTCTTATTCGTGACAAGCGCCAGGGACGGGCTGAGCGAGGCCGCGCTCAGCGCTTCGCCGAAATCGGGCGCCGTCTTTGTTTTCGAGACCAACCTGTCAGGCGCGCCGGCGCAGCGGGCGAAACTCGCGCCGGCGCTGATCGCCTCGGCCGGCTTCGCTAAATAGCGCGCCCGCGGCGGTCGGGGCGGAACGCAATCACAAAAATCGCGCCACGACGTCCTTGTAGGATCGCGACAGTTTCAATTCCTGACCATTGTCGAGAATGAGGAAATATTCGCCGTTGGAATGCGGATGAAGTTCCTTGACCTTGCCCACATTGACAATCGCCGAGCGATGGACCCGCTGAAAGCGCGACGGGTCAAGACGCTGCGTCAGCGCCTTCATGGTCTCGCGAATGATGTGGGTTTTGCCGCCCGCGTGGATGCACATATAGTCGCCCGCCGCGTCGATCCACTCGATTTCATCCGCATCGAGAACGACGACCTTGGAGCCGTCCTTGAAAGAAAGCCGTTCCGAATAGCGTTCCTTTTCCGCCCAGTCCGGATCGGCGATCAACTCCTTGATGCGGTCTCTTTCATCTTCGGAAAGCGAGGCGAGCAGTTCGACAAGCTTCGATTCGCGGGTAAGGGCGGCTTTTGAGTGAAGCGCTTCCCGGATCCGATGAATTGCGTCCTTGAGGCGCTCCTCCTCGACCGGCTTGACGATATAGTCGAGGGCGTTCGCCTCAAATGCGTCAATGGCGAACTTGTCATAGGCGGTGACGAAAATGAACAGGGGCGCTGGCGCGCCGAGCAGGGCGCGCACGACGCCAAACCCGTCAAGGCCCGGCATCTGAATATCCAGAAAGACGACATCCGGCGATTTGGCGCGGATTTCCTTGACCGCTTCGCGTCCATTGGCGCATTCGCCGACAATGTCGACTTCCGGAAACTCCGACAGCCGCATCTTGAGGCCGCGCAACGCCAGCGGCTCATCGTCAACGAGGATCGCCCTAATCTTCTCGTCGGTCATAATGTTTCCCCGTCTTTGTCCCTTCAGTCTTTTGTTTCAAACGGTATGCGGATCGCAACGCATAGCCCCTGCGGATCGATACGGCGCAAACTGAACTCACACCGGTCCTGATAGAGATAGGCAAGCCGGTCGCGCATATTGACGAGACCGACGCCTGCTTTCGCGTCGCGCAACAGCGAGGCCGGGTCCTCCGGCGCATTCGGCCCGTTGTCGCAGACCCTCATCACGAGGGACTTGCCGTCCCGTTCCGCAATGACGGAAATCTCGCCGCCGGATTCCATATGGGCGATGGCGTATTTGATGGCGTTCTCGATCGCCGGCTGCAGGATCAGCGACGGCACGCGCGCGTCGAGCAGGTCGTCGTCAATGTCGAAATTAAGTTTCAGTCGGTCGGCGAAGCGCGTTTTCTCAATCTCAAGATAGAGCTTCAACGCCCGGACTTCTTCCGCAAGCGATGTTTTGAGCAAGGGATCGCTGTCGAGGGAATAGCGCAGGAACGCGGAAAGCTGCGAAATCATTTTGTTCGCCTGCTTGCCGTCCTGCTCTAGCACCAGCGTGGAAATCGCATTCAGCGTGTTGAACAGAAAATGGGGATTGAGCTGATAACGCAGCATCTTCAACTGCGCCTGATCGGCGAGCCGCGCCGACAGGACGACGCGCTCCATCTCGTTGCGCAGATTGAGATAATAGTTGATGCCGAAATAAAACCCAGCCCAGGAGCCGAGCAAAAACAGATTGGCCTGAATATCTGGTAGGAGAAGCAAAAGCTGGTTGCCGACGCCGAACGGCACGTTGCGCGTGTCGAGCCATTCGGGCCCGAAAATATAGCTGAAGATCTTCGTCTTCATCGCCGCCATGGCGACCGCCATCAGGATGGTCGACGGGATGGCGATCAGAAAAATGTAAATCGGTTTCTGCCGGCGCGCATAGTGATAGATCGGACGCGCGAGAATGCTTGTCGTTAAAAATCCGACCAGGGACGAAGCGAGGGAATAAAGCAGCGCCTCCGGCGTTCGCCCGGCGACAAAAGTCGAGACGCTGGAGACATGCAGGATGAAAAAGCCGAGCCAGCCGGCGATCTGGAGCACCCAGAACATCCGGTTCTTGTCGGCGAACAGCCAGTTCATCCACTGGCGCGACCGGCCCTGAGCGTCGATAAAGGGGCCGGTTTTCGGCCGCGGGAGTTCCGCCGTCGTCATATGTCTGTGCCGCGAGTCATCCATGGCTATCAACGCGGCTCCTTAAGAATGCGCAACCTCGGCTGCGGCGAAGCGAGCCCGCCCCGCGACAAACGTCGCGTTATCGCGGATGGGGCGGTCATTCGCTTAAGGACAGGAGGCGAACATCGCCCCCCGCCGCCGTCGTGTTGATGGTTAACGTGCGCTCCGTGCAATACCGCCACGGGGCGTCCTCTGCGGAAACGACGGGGACGATTGAGCCTGGCCTTTCGGCGAGGGTCTTCTCGATCACCGCCCGTCCCGCATCGCCGCCGTCAAAGCAGACAAGGCGGACTGCGTCATGCAAGAGAGCAGCGCGCGGGAGCGGTCCGTCTACGACGTGCACGATGCCTGACGGTGCGCCGGCGTCGTTGAGCGCGCGTTTGAGGAGGTCTGCGTTTCTCGATTGCGCGCAGACGACGACGTTGCCTGCGGCAATTGCTTTCAACGCTTGCAAGGCGCCGTCGGTATCGCCGCCTAGGCAAAGGGCGACGCCGCGGCCGCGCAGTTTCAGCGTATTGGCTTCGCCGGTCGGCCCCGGCAGTTCCGCATTGCCTGCGGCGAGCATCGCCATCTCCCTGACATCGTCGCGAACGGCGCCGGACGCAAAGTCGACTGTCTTCAGCGCGGCGTCGATCATGTCGGCGCGAGGGCAAGCGCTCCATGCGGCGTAGGTTTCGGCGCTTTGGGCGAAGTGTTTTGCGAGCGCGTTGTCGATGTCGCCGTCGCTAAGCGTGGCCTCGGCTGTCGATTCTTCGCGTCGCCGTTGCACCAGCGCCTTCAGGTAATGAGGGCCGCCGGCTTTCGGGCCGGTTCCGGACAGCGCTTCGCCGCCAAAAGGCTGCACGCCGACGACGGCGCCGATCTGGTTGCGGTTGACATAGACATTGCCGATGCGCGCGCGCCGGGCGATTTCATTCATCGTTTCGTCGATGCGCGTGTGAACGCCCATGGTGAGACCATAGCCGAGGCCGTTGATGGAAGCGACCAGATCGCCCAGCGCGTCGGCGGCGTAGCGCACGACATGAAGGACCGGACCGAAGATCTCCTGGCTGAGATCGCCGAGCGCGCCGATCTCAAATGCCGCCGGACGCACGAACGTTCCGTCGCCGTCGCTCACATTGGGCGCGCGCGCGATCAGGCGCGCCTCTTGTTCAAGGTGCCCAACATGCCGGTCAATGTTGTCGCGGGCCTCGCGGTCGATGACGGGGCCCACATCGGTCTGCAGTTTCGCCGGATCGCCGATGCGAAGCTCCGTCATGGCGCCGGCGAGCATCTCCTCGAAACGGTCGAAAATATCGTCCTGGATGCAGACAACACGGCAGGCCGAACAGCGTTGGCCAGCGCTTTGAAAGGCGGACGCGATCGTATCCGTGACCGCCTGTTCAAGGAGCGCGGTCGAATCGATGATCATGGCGTTGATGCCGCCGGTTTCGGCGATGAGCGCAACGTCGACGCGGCCTCGATCGACGAGGGTTTTCTTGATGGCCTTGGCCGTCGCTGTCGACCCGGTGAAAACGACGCCGTTCACATGATCGTTGGCGACAAGCGGCGCACCGACCGTCGGGCCGTCGCCGGGAATGTAATGAAGCGCGCCCGCCGGAACGCCGGCTTCGTGCAAGAGCCTGACAGCCTCGAAGGCGATCAGCGGCGTCTGTTCCGCGGGCTTGGCGATGACGCAATTGCCTGCGGCAAGGGCGGCGCTCGCTTGTCCGAGGAAGATGGCGAGCGGGAAATTCCACGGCGAAATGCACGCGACAACGCCGAGCGGGTCGCCGTGAAGCGTTTCGCATTCATCCGCATAGTAACGAAGGAAGTCGACCGCCTCGCGCACTTCCGCGATGGCGTCGGGCCAGGTCTTGCCCGCTTCCGCGACAGCGAGCGCCATAAACTCTTCGCCGCGATCTTCAAGAAGGGACGCAGCCTTGCGCAGCGTATAGGCGCGCGTCTTCGCCGGCGTCGCCGCCCATTTCGGTGAAAACTGCGCGGCGGCGGCGCAGGCCCGTTCGATGTCTTTCGCGGAGCCTGTCGCCACGGCGCCGACGGCCGTGTCGGCGAAGGCCGGATTAAGAACCGGCGCTGCGGCGCCGTCGATCGTTTCCCCGTTGACGATGGGCGCCGCAATGCAATCCGGCGCCCGGGTCGAAACCAGTTTTTCCGTGGTTTCGGGATCGGTCTCGTCCCAGCCTTTTGCGGCGAGCCGCCCGCCAAGATGATCGCGTGGGGCGGGGATGTGCGGGTTGGACATTGTCTCCAGCGTTTCGATTTCATCCAGCGGATCGGCGACAATATCGTCGACGGACAAATCGGGATCGATGAGCTGGTTAACGAAAGAGGAGTTGGCGCCGTTTTCCAAAAGCCGGCGAACGAGATAGGGAAGCAGTTCCTTATGACCGCCCACCGGCGCGTAGATGCGCGACACGCCGCCTTTCGCGATCAGGCTGTCGTGCAGCGACTCGCCCATCCCGTGCAGGCGCTGAAATTCGTAGTCTGAATAATCGCTCGCTATTTCCATGACGGTCGTGGCGGTGAGCGCGTTATGGGTCGCAAACTGCGGATACATGGCGTCGGTCGATGATAGAATCTTTCGCGCGCAGGCGACGTAGGAAAGATCGGTCAGCGTCTTGCGGGTGAAGACGGGATAGCTTTCAAGGCCCATCACCTGCGCGCGTTTGATTTCAGCGTCCCAATAGGCGCCCTTGACGAGCCGCACCATGATTCGCCTGCCGGTTTCGCGGGCAAGCGAGGCTAGCCAGTCAAGAACATGGGGCGCGCGGCGCTGATAGGCCTGCACGACAACGCCGAAGCCGCGCCAGCCCGCAAGGCTCGGGTCGCGCATGAGGTGTTCGATAATGTCGAGCGATAGATCCAGCCGGTCGGCCTCTTCCGCGTCGATGTTAAAGCCCATATTGGCGGCCTTGGCCTGACGCGCGAGGGTGGCGACGCGCGCGCCGAGTTCGGTCAGCACGCGCTCTTTCTTGCCATACTCATAGCGGGGATGCAGCGCCGACAGCTTGACGGAGATGCCCGGGTTGTCGACGGCGTGCTCGGCGTTCGCGTGTTTGGCGATGGCCGCGATAGCGGTTTCGTAATCGTCGAAATAGCGGTCCGCGTCGGCGATGGTGTGGGCCGCTTCGCCCAGCATGTCGAAGGAGAAGCGATAGCCATTCGATTCGAATTTGCGCCCGCGCCGCATCGCCTCGTCAATCGTTTCGCCGAGCACGAAATGTTCGCCCATGACGCGCATCGCCTGGGCGACGGAGGCGCGAATGACCGGCTCCCCCAGACGGTCGAGGGCGTCTTTGGTCGCTTTCGCCATGCGCCCGAGTGGGTCCTTCGCCTCGACGTCGTCAAGCCACGCCGCCGTCAGCATCAGGGCCCGCGTTGAGAAGTTGACCAGCGGGAAGGGGCTCTTGCCTTTATGGGCCGTCCAGTCGCCGGCCTCGATCTTGTCTTCGATGAGCGAATTGGCGGTCGCCGCGTCGGGCGTTCTCAGCAAGGCTTCCGCAAGGCGCATCAGCGTGACGCCTTCGGCGGTCGACAGTCCGTATTCCTGCAAAAATTTATCGATCAGGCCCGAACGCATGGCGCCGGCGCGCGCCAGCGCAACAAACTCCGCGGCGCGGGCCTGCGCCCGGTTCCGCGCTTGCCCGTCGAGGGCGGCGAGCGATATGAGCGTGCGCGCATGCGCTTCTTCCTGCACAAGCGTGTGATGTCGGATCGTCCGGCGCAGGGCCGCGAGGCTATCAGCGTCGTCGTTCATCCGAGATTCCGCACAAGGTATTGAACATCCTTCGCAATAGCCGTTTCGCAAGGGTCTGTCATCTTGCGCCGCGGCGGTTCATATTGACATTCTAAAACGGCCCGGCGCACTGCGTTGCGGCATTGCGAAAGACCTGTCGACCGCATACCTAACGCTCGAATGCCGCCGCGCCGGCGCGGCGCGAAATCCCAGTCGGAACAACGCCGAAAGGACCCAATTTCATGACGGATGCATTTATCTACGATGCGGTGCGAACGCCGCGGGGGAAAGGCAAGGCGGACGGGTCTCTGCATGAGATCACGCCGGTGTCCCTCGCCACCCAGGTCCTTGAAGCCGTTCGCGACCGGAATGAGATCGACACGGCTGAAATTGACGACGTGGCCTTCGGTTGCGTCTCCCCGGTCGGAGAGCAGGGCGCGGTAATCACGCGGTCGGCGATTTTGAACGCCGGTTTTTCCGACACCACCGCCGGCATTCACGTCAACCGGTTCTGCGCGTCCGGTCTTGAGTCGATCAACATTGCCGCGTCCAAGGTGAAGGCGGGCGAGGCTGATCTCACCATCGGCGGCGGCGTTGAGTCCATGAGCCGCGTGCCCATGGGATCGGACGGCGGCGCCATGGCGACGGACCCGGCCGTCGCGTTTAAGTCGTACTTTGTGCCGCAGGGCATTTCCGCCGACCTGATCGCAACCAAATACGGGCTGTCCCGCGACGACGTCGACGCCTATGCGGTTGAGAGCCAGAAACGCGCGGCGAAATCCTGGGAGGAAAACCGTTTCGAAAAGTCTATCGTGCCGGTTAAGGACGTGATGGGCGAGCCGGTGCTCGCTCACGATGAAACCGTTCGCGCCAATACGGACATGCAGACCCTAGGCGCGCTCAACCCGTCCTTCGCCATGATGGGCGAGCAGTTCGGTTTTAACGCCGTCGCCATTCAGAAATATCCGGAAGTCGAAAAAATCAATCATGTTCATCACGCCGGCAATTCCTCCGGCATTGTCGACGGCGCCGCGGCGGTGCTGATCGGCAATGAGGAGATCGGCAAGAAACTGGGCCTCAAACCCCGCGCGCGCATTCGCGCCGCCGCGTCGATCGGGTCGGAACCGACGATCATGCTGACAGGCCCCGAATTTGCGGCGAAAAAAGTCCTTGCCCGCGCCGGCATGGACAAGAAAGACATCGATCTCTGGGAACTCAATGAAGCCTTCGCGTCCGTTGTGCTGCGCTTCATGCAGGCCCTCGACATCGATCACAACGAGATCAACGTCAATGGCGGCGCCATCGCCATGGGCCATCCGCTCGGCGCCACGGGCGCCATGATCTTCGGCACGATGGTCGATGAGCTCGAACGCTCGAACAAGGAAACCGCGCTCGTCACCCTGTGCATCGGCGGCGGCATGGGCACGGCGACCATCATCGAACGCGTCAACTAATCAGAGGCGATAAGAAGCATGACCTACAAAACGATTTCATTTGACGTCGACAGCGACGGCATCGCCCTCATCTCCATTGACGTGCCCGGCGAGACCATGAATGTCTGGAACGCCGATCTGATCG
Organism: Hyphococcus sp.; assembly: GCA_028284345.1. Lineage (GTDB taxonomy): Bacteria > Pseudomonadota > Alphaproteobacteria > Caulobacterales > Parvularculaceae > Hyphococcus. The sequence continues at coordinate 279,654 of JANQRY010000006.1, forward strand.
AAGACTTCACGGCCGCCGTCGACCGGATTGCCGAAGACGACGACATCAAGGGCGCCGTGATTACCTCGGGCAAGACGACGGGCTTTATGGCCGGCGCCGACCTCAATATGCTGGGCGGCGTTGAAGCCTCGTCCATGACCGAGGCGTTTGAGCAGGCCTTCCGGTTGAACGCGACGCTGCGCAAGCTGGAGACAAGCGGCAAGTCGGCGAAGGACCTCAAAAAAGGCATGGCGCACGCCAAGCCGATTGCGGCGGCGGTGAATGGCCTTGCGCTTGGCGGCGGTCTGGAGCTGGTGCTGGCCTGTCATTACCGCATTGTCGCCGACCATCCGAAGCTGCAACTTGGCGTGCCGGAATCGCAGGTCGGCCTGTTGCCGGGCGGCGGCGGCACCCAGCGCTTGCCGCGCCTGATCGGCCTGCAGAATGCGGCGATGATGGCGACCAGCGGCAAGCCGACGGACCCGGCGACCGCCAAGAACCAGGGTATGATCCAGGAGGTCGCCCCGGCGGAAGAGCTTGTCGCCAAGGCAAAGGAATGGGTCAAAGCCAACCCGAAAACCGCGCAGCCCTGGGACAAGCAGGGCTTCAAGTTCCCTGGCGGCGGCGGCGCCATGGACCCGCGCAGCGTTCAGTTTTTCATGGCCGCGAACGCCATGGCGCAGAAACAGACGAACCACAATTACCCCGCTATTCAGTACATCCTTTCCTGCATGTATGAAGGCTCGATCGTGCCGATCGACACGGCGCTGCGCATCGAGTCCAAATACTTCACCAAGCTGCTTTCAAGCGACCAGACGCGCAACATGATCCGCACCCTGTTCGTCAACAAGCAGGCGGCGGAAAAAGGCGCGGCCCGGCCGAAAGATGCGCCGCCGTCGGACATCAAGACCGTCGGCGTGCTCGGCGCCGGGCTCATGGGTTCGGGTATTACGCACGTCACGGTCAAAGGCGGCATGAATGTCGTCGTGCTCGACCGCGACATGGAGGCGGCGGAAAACGCCATCGCCTATTCGAAGAAGATTCTCGACAAGAATGTCTCCCGCGGGAAGACGACGAAGGAAAAAGCGGAAGAGTTTCTCAGCAAGATCAAACCCACGGCGGACTATAACGACCTTAAAGACGTCGATCTGATTATCGAGGCGGTGTTCGAGGATCCGGACGTCAAAGCCGATGTGATCAGGAAAACCGAAGCGGTGATCGGCGAGGATGTGATCTTCGCGTCGAATACGTCGACGCTGCCGATTACCGGGCTTGCGAAACATTCATCGCGCCCGGAGCAGTTCATCGGCATGCACTTTTTCTCTCCCGTCGAGCGGATGCCGCTGCTTGAAATTATTCCCGGCGAACAATCCGGCGACCGGGCCCTTGCTGCGGCGCTCGATTACAACAGGAAAATCCGCAAGACGCCGATTGTCGTGAAAGACGTGCGCGGCTTTTACACGAACCGCGTTGTTCCGCCTTATCTCAACGAGGCCATGCTGCTCGTCAAAGAAGGCGTCAAACCGGCGCTGATTGAGAACGCCGCGGCGAGCCTCGGCATGCCGGTGGGCCCGCTGGCGCTTACCGACGAGACATCGCTGTCCCTCGGCTGGATGCTGGTCCAGTCGACCAAGAAAGAACTTGGCGCCGACTATAAACCAACCGGCGTCGAAGATTTTCTCGAGACCATGGTCGAGAAGCTCGGCCGGCACGGGCGAAAATCCGGCGGCGGGTTTTACGAGTACCCGGAAGGCGGCAAGAAATACCTCTGGCCCGGCATTTCGGAATATTTTCCGTTGGCGGAGGACCAGCCGTCGGCGGAGGAGGTCAAGGACCGGCTGCTTTACGCGCAGCTCATCCCCGCGTCGCATTGCCTTGCGGACGGCATTGTTCCCGATCCGAAGTCGGCCGATCTCGGCGCCATTTTTGGCTGGGGTTTCGCCCCCTGGACCGGCGGTCCGGCTAGCTACATCGACACCATCGGTCTTGAAGAGTTTGTCTCCAAAGCCGACAGCCTCGCGCAACGCTATGGCGAGCGCTTTCATCCGCCGGCGAGCTTCCGCGACAAGGCGAAGGCGGGCGACAAGCTCTACGCAAAAGCGGCGTAACGAGAGTCAGGATGGCATCCCGGGTCGGCGCACAGATCGGCCCGGGATGACCAACCGCGCCTACTTCTTCTCCAGCAGCAGTTTGCCTTCCTTCTCGACCTTGCCGGCGATGGTTTCGGCGATCGATGCGAGGATGTTGGGTAGCGTTGCCGTTATGCGCACATGCTGCGGAAAGATGTCGATCTCGCCGGTAATGGTCTGACCGAGGCCCTTGGCGATAAAGGTCAGGCGATCCTCCGTCTCCCAATTTTCGCTGAATTTGAACACCATGCCGCCGGACAATTGCTGTTGCAATTTGCCGGAGCCGTCGCGGAACCGCGCCCGCGCTTCTTCAAGGCCAAGATCGTGAGATAGGGTAACGGTCACGGGCCGCGGCATAATTTTCCTTTCGGCAGGGCCCATTGCAGATAAGGCCGCGGGGGCGGAAATCAATAGCGCCGGCGGCGTGCGGGCGCTATGGCGCAACGGCGCCAATTTTCGTAGACTTTTATTCAGGCATAGGAACGCTGTGTAGGGAGCGGATGGCGACATGAAAATCTTGATCTGGATAGTATCGCTTGTCGCGCTCGGGGCGGCCGTGGCGATTGCGGTTGCGGGACCGGGAACGCGACTTGGGCTTTGGGACTATGGAACGGGCCTTGGTCTTATTCGACAGATGGCGCTGCCGGTCATGATCGCGGCGGCGGCGAGCGTTGCGGCCTTCGTTCTTGCGCTCTTTATCGCCCGCGGCTTGTCGCCCCTCCCGCTGATTGCGGCGGTTTTCGCTGGCGTTGCGGCAATGGTTCCCGTCAAGATGAAAGCGGCCTTCGAGGCGAACCCCTTCATTCATGACATCACGACGGATTTCAGCGATCCGCCGATGATCGTCGCCGCGGCGAATGAAGACCGGAAAAACCCGCCGGACTATGTTGGCGACGCGCCGGCGCCGCGCAGCGACATGACAACAGCCGAGGCCCAGCGCGCGGCGTTTCCTGATATCGAAACCATCCGCACCGGGAAAAACGTCGATGATGCGGCGGCGATTGCGGGATCGGTCGTGACGGAGATGGGAATGAAGCTCCTGAGCGACGGCCCCGCCGAGGACGGCTGGGCGATCGAAGCGGCCTATACGTCGTTCTGGTTCGGATTTGTCGACGACTTCGTTGTGCGCATTCGTCCCGACGGCGACGGCGCCATCGTCGATGTGCGGTCGAAGTCTCGCATCGGCGGTTCCGATCTCGGCGCAAACGCCAAGCGCGTCACGACGTTCATGGAAAAGTTTGAGGCGGCGTCAGCCTAGTCAACCGGCGGGTTGATGAGCGATCCCGCGCCTTCAACTTGCGCGTCATATTGCACGACGGCGCCGGAGATGCGCGCGCGGCCATCGACAATCAAGCGCAGGCATTGCGGATAGAGCCGGTGCTCCTGTTCGAGAATGCGTTCCGAAAGGCTTTCCAGCGTGTCGCCGGGCAGGACCGGGACCGCGGCCTGGCCGATAATCGGCCCGGCGTCCATTTCCGCGGACACAAAATGAACGGTACAGCCGGCGATCTTGACGCCGGCGTCGAGCATCCGTTCCTGCACGTGAAGCCCGCGAAAGGCGGGGAGGAGCGAGGGGTGAATGTTGATCAGCCGTCCGCGCCATTCATCGACAAACCCGGGCGACAGCATGCGCATGAAGCCGGCAAGGCAGACATAATCGACCTTGGCGGCGCGAAGCCGTTCGGAAACCGCCTCGTCGAAATCCTCGCGCGTTTCGAAATCGCGGTGATCGATGACCGCTTGCGTGACGCCAGCCTTGCGCGCCAGGTCGAGGCCGGCCGCTTTCGGCTTGTTTGAAATGACGAGGACGATATCAGCCGGATAGTCCGGCGCCGCGCAGGCGTCCAGGAGCGCCTTGAGATTGGATCCGCGACCGGAGATGAGGACGGCGATTTTTGCGTCGGGCATTTCAGATTAGTTCTTCTCGACTACGCCGATCATGCGGGCGTCTTCGCCGGCGTCGGTTAGCGCCGCCAAGACACGGTCGGCTTTTTCCGGGGCTGAGACAACGACCCCGCCAATGCCGCAGTTAAAGGTCCGGCGCATGTCGGCGTCGCTGACGTCGCCGGCTTCTTTGAGCCACTGGAACAGCGGCGGCAGGGATAAGGCGTTGTCGTCAAATACGGGCGCAAGCCCCGCCGGCAGGACGCGCGGTGTGTTGTCCGTCAGGCCGCCGCCGGTGATATGAGCGAAGGCGCGGATGTCGCCGGCGCGCATTAGCGGCAACAGGGAGCGCACGTAAATTTTTGTCGGCGCCAGCAACGCATCGCCGAGGCTCTGCGCCGCGTTGAACGGCGCCGGCGCGTCGAGGCGCGCGCCCGTTGCGTCGACGATCTTTCTGATCAGCGAATAGCCGTTGGAATGGGCGCCGGAGGAGGCGAGGCCGATCAGCGCGTCGCCCGCCGATACGTCCCGGGGCAGGAGCGCGCCCCGCTCCGCCGCGCCAACGCAAAAGCCGGCGAGATCGTATTCGCCCTTCGCATACATGCCCGGCATTTCCGCCGTTTCGCCGCCGATCAGGGCACAGCCCGCTTGCCGGCAGCCTTCCGCGACGCCGGAAACGACGCTGGCGGCGGTCTCTTCGCTGAGTACGCCTGTTGCAAAATAATCAAGGAAAAACAGAGGCTCCGCGCCTTGTGCTAAGACGTCGTTGGCGCACATGGCGACAAGATCGACGCCGATCGTGTCGTGGCGTCCGGTTGCGATCGCCAGTTTCAGCTTGGTGCCGACGCCGTCCGCGCCCGATACGAGGATGGGATCGGCAAACCCCGCGGCCTTGAGGTCGAAAAGGCCGCCAAATCCGCCCAGCGCGGAATCCGCGCCGGCCCTGGCGGTCGATTTCGCCATCGGCGCGATCGCCCGGATAAGCCGGTCGCCGGCGTCTATATCGACGCCTGCGGATTTGTAAGCATCGCCCATGGCGCATCTCCTAGCCAAAGCCGGCGCCTTGGCGCAACTAAATGCTGTGATTGCGTGAAATGGGGTCGTTTCGGACGGGCGGCGCGGCTATATTGGAAAGGCCGCGGGCGGGGCCGGCGGGCGAACAGCCAGAGGTGAAAAATCAGCGTGATGGTGCGTTTTCTGACAGTCATTTCCGTCCTTGCGGGCGTCTGGGCGGCCGCGGCGCCGCAGCCGGCCTTCGCCGTTGGCGAGGACGTTTTCGTCGTACCCCGCGTCGCCGTACAGGCGCGCGCCGACAGCGCGACGCAGGCCAAGACCGCGGCCCAGCGCGAGGGCCGCCGTCGAGCGATGGATATTCTCTTGCGGCGACTGACGGTGGAGGATGACTGGCCGCGCCTGCCGACGCTCGGAACGGCGCCCGCGGACGATCCCGCGGCGCCTGCGCCGGATGCGGCGCTGACCTATGATTCCTATCTGGCGCCGCAGGCGATGTCCCTGTCGGACGACATGCTCGAAAGACTGGAATCGGGATTTGAAGTTTACAACGAAAAGAGTTCGTCCAAGACCTACCGCGCTTACATCACCTATCGCTTCAAACCGGATCAGGTGCGCAAGCTTCTGAAAGACGCGCAAATTCCCTATAGCGAAGCGCAAACGCGAACCGCGCTGGTCGTTCCGGTCCTGCAGACCGGGAACGGTCTTTATCTCTGGGAAGAAAACAATCCCTGGATGGCGGCGTGGAAGGTGCGCCCCTACAATAATGAACTGACGCCGCTGATTGCGCCGCTCGGCGACCTTGAAGATTCAGCGAACCTGTCCGCACGGCAGGCGATTGCGATCAATGCGGATGCGCTTAGCGCCATGGCGGCGCGCTATTCCGTGCCGCAGGTGATTGTCGCCCACGCCTTTTTGCAGCAGCGGGACGGGGACGACAAATTGCGCGTCCGCTTCATCAACGCCTATATTGACAGCGGCTTCGCCGCCGCCGTCGATGCGGGCGATCTCGGCGTTACCGATGATCTCACCGCGGTTGACGCGCCGCCGGACAATCAACTGGGACAGCCGGCAGTGGGCGACGTCATCGCCGAAGCGTGGTTTTCGCAGGCCTCCGGCAACTTTCCGATACTCGCCGAGCGCGCCATCGAAGAGACCATCGCGAAATACGCCAAGCCGTGGAAAGAACGCACGCTGATCGATCACACCGTGGCGGCGCTTTTGAATGTCAGCGCGATCTACACCTCCATCAGCGAATGGGCGCAGATCCGCACCGCGCTGACGGCAACGCCCCTCGTCAGCGGCGTGCAGGTGCGCTCGCTGTCGCGGGGCGGCGCGGAAATGGTGATCCAGGCCTTCGGCGATCCGGAAAAGCTGGTGGTGGCGATGGAAGCGCAGGGGCTCGTCTTGTGGAGCTATGACGGCGAATACTGGACCATCGCGACGCCGGCCGCCGCCCAGCGGTGGCAGTCCATCGAACGGCGGCGCGGCGGGATTTTCGGGCGCAGCGACATTGCCGGGGACGGACCGGTGCAGCCGGCGTCCTATCCCGCGGACCGCGAGTATTAGTCGCGCCGGGGGCAAGGGCGATCAGGGCGTGAACAGTCGAACGGCAGCGGCGGAGGAAAAGGGCGAAGCGGCGCAACTCGTGCTGCCGTTGCCGCGCCATCCGCCGCGATACGACCGCGACGCTTTCCTGATTGCGCCGACCAATGACGCGGCCTGGCGCGCGGCTGAGGCGTGGCTCGCCTCCGCCGATCCGAGCCTCATTATCTGCGGTCCGCCGGGGTCGGGAAAAACCCATCTCGCGACCATCCTCGCGGAGAATGACGGTTGGTTCATCGATTGGCCCGACGAGGCTGCAACGCCGCCGCCGGATGCCAAGATCGCCATTATCGATCGTCTGCCAGCGGACGATCCGAGGCTTTTTTTGAGTATGCTGGAAGAGCTGACCAGCGCCGGGCTCAGAACCGTTCTGGTCGGGCGCGGCCATCCGGGCGAGTGGGCCATGGGCTTTCAGGATTTGCGCACGCGCCTTGAAGCGATCCCCCGCGCCAGCCTCGACCAGCCGGACGAGGCGTTGTTGCGCGCCGTGATTTCCAAGGCGTTTGGCGACCGGCAGATCGCCGTTGACGCCGCCGTCGTTGAATACGCCGCGCCGCGCCTGCCCCGCACCTTCGCGGCGGCGCTGGCGTTTGTGGAGCGGGCGGACGAAGAAGCCGCGCGCCGTAAGAAAAAAATTACGGTTGCCTTGGCAAAAGAGATTGTAACCGCCTTTGAGGCCGCGGGCGCCGCGGCGCTGACCGCGTAAAAGGCGCAAGACAAGGAGCACGAAACGGGCCGTGGCCGACGACGCAACACCAAGGACAGAGACCAAGGACGCCGCCTCCGGCGCCATCACGGCGCAGTCGCCGGAGCGGTTCATCAATCGCGAATTGTCCTGGCTTGCCTTCAACATGCGCGTCCTTGAGGAAGCGTTCAACGAAAGCCACCCGCTTCTGGAGCGGCTCCGGTTCCTCTCCATCTCCGCCAGCAATCTCGATGAGTTTTATATGGTGCGGGTTGCGGGCCTGCGCGGTCAGGTGCGCGAATCCGTCGCCGCCCTGAGCCAGGAAGGGCTGACGCCGCAACAGCAACTGACGCTGATCAACGACAAGGCGCTTGCATTGATCGACGAACAGCAGCGCTGCTGGCGCGAACTCCAGCCGCTGATGCGGGCCGCCGGCGTTCATGTCCTCGATGACAGCGAACTGACCGCGGCCGACACCGAGTGGCTGCAGGCTGAATTCGACGCGAACATCTTTCCCATCCTGACGCCGCTGGCGCTCGATCCGGCCCATCCGTTCCCGTTCATTCCGAATCTCGGTTTCGTTCTCTGTTTTGAAATGGAGCGTCCGGACGGCCGGGCGTTGCAGGCGCTCCTGCCCGTGCCGAGCAAGATCGGGCGCTTTATCAGGCTGCCGGATGCGGACGGCGACGCGCGTGTCGGCAACAACGTGCGCTTTATCTCGCTGGAAAACGTGATCGTCCGTTTTATCGATCATGTTTTTCCGTCATTCAAATTGATCAGCCACGGCGCCTTCACGGTCCTGCGCGACTCCGACGTTGAGATTGAGGAAGAAGCCGAAGATCTGGTCCGGGTGTTTGAATCCATGCTGAAACGGCGCCGCCGCGGCGACGTCATTCGCGTGAACTTTGAGGCGGCGACGCCGGAGAATCTGCGCGCGCTGATTTCCGACCGACTGCAGGCGACGTCGCAGGACATCATACCGGTGGACGGATTTCTCGGCCTTGCCCAGACAAGCGAACTGATCCCGGCGGACCGCCCCGACCTGCAGTTCGACCCGTTCGAGCCGCGCTTTCCCGAACGCATTCGCGAACATGGCGGCGACTGCTTTTCCGCAATCCGCGCCAAGGATATCCTGGTGCATCACCCTTACGAGTCCTTCGACGTTGTCGTTCAGTTTCTGAAACAGGCCGCCGCGGACCCGAAAGTCGTCGCCATTAAGCAGACGCTGTACCGAACGTCGAAACAATCGCCGATTGTCGAGACGCTGATCGAAGCGGCTGAGGCGGGAAAGAACGTCACGGCGCTCGTTGAACTCAAGGCCCGTTTCGACGAAGAGGCCAATATCCGCTGGGCCCGGGCGCTGGAGCGCGCCGGCGTCAATGTGGTGTACGGCTTCGTTGAATATAAAACCCACGCGAAACTGTCATTAGTGGTGCGTCAGGAAGCCGACGGCGCGCGCACCTACACCCATGTGGGCACCGGCAACTATCATCCGATCACAGCGAAGATTTATACCGACCTGTCGCTCTTTACCTGCGACCCGGCGGTCGGTCGCGATGCGGCGAAGGTCTTCAACTACATCACCGGTTATGCGGCGCCCTCGTCCTTTGAAAAATTCGCCGTGGCGCCGCTCACTGCCCGGGCGCGCATTACCGAACTCATCGACCGCGAAATCAAGAATGCGCGCAAGGGCAAGAAAGCGGCGATCTGGGCGAAAATGAACTCGCTAGTCGACGGCCCGTTGATCGACAAGCTCTATGAAGCCTCGCAAGCCGGGGTGCGCATTGATCTTGTCGTCCGGGGGATTTGCTGTCTGCGCCCGGGCGTGCCGGGCCTTTCGGACAATATCAGTGTGAAGAGCATCGTCGGCCGGTTCCTGGAACACGCCCGCATATACGCTTTCGGCGCCGGCGACGCCCTGCCGAACGCAAACGCGGCCGTCTACCTTTCATCGGCGGATCTGATGCCGCGAAACCTCAATCGCCGCGTGGAGGTGTTCTGTCCGATCGACAACGCAACCGTGCGGCGACAGGTTCTCAACTACATCATGGTCGCCAATCTGAACGACGACGCGCAGAGCTGGGTGTTGCAGCCGGACGGCGAATTCGTCCGGTCAAAGCCGTCGGCCAAGGCCGAGGCGTTCAACGTTCACACCTATATGATGACCAATCCGAGCCTCTCAGGCCGCGGCGGGGCGATAAAATACAACGCCCCCAAAGCCCTGCGGCCGCGAAAATAACGCCGCCGGCGTGAATCGCGTAAAGTGACGGCAAGCGAGCTCGACGGCCCCATGCAGACGAAGAGTACCGAAGCACAAGGCGAGGATATATGCGGCGGCGTTCCGCTGCGCCGCGCCGTCGTCGACATCGGGTCGAATTCCGTCCGTCTCGTGATCTTCGACGGACCGGATCGCGCGCCCATGGCGATCTGCAACGAAAAGGCCTTGTGCGGACTTGGCCGCGACATGACCGATGACGGCGCGCTCAATCCCGCTTCTGTGACCGACGCCATCGCCACGCTGAAACGGTTTCGCATTATTCTGCGCGCCTATGGCGACCCGCCGACACAGACCATCGCCACCGCCGCCGTGCGCGAGGCGAAGGACGGCGAGGCCTTCGTGGCGGCCGTCCGCGATCTCGGTTTCGACGCCATGGTGATTTCCGGCGCCGAAGAGGCCGAGCTTGCGGCCCTTGGCGTCTTGTCCGTGGAGCCGGGCGCGCGCGGTCTCGCCGGTGATATGGGCGGCGGCAGCCTAGAGCTGGTGTCGATCAAAAAAGGCGCGGCGGCGCAAAGCGTCAGCCTGCCGATCGGACCGCTTTCGGTCATGCGCGAATCGGGCGGCAATCTGAACGCGGCTCGGAAGATCATCGAAAGCGCGTTGAAAAGTGTGAAGTTCGTGCGGCGGAGCGGTTTTGAGTCGCTCTTCACGGTTGGCGGCGCATGGCGTTCGATCGCGCGCATTCACATGAACCTGAAACACTATCCGCTGTCGGTGCTGCATCACTATGAGCTGCCGACGGCGTCAGCGATTGAGGTGTGCGATCTCGTCGCGCGCCAGAGCCGCAAGTCGCTGGAAGAAATACCGGGCATTTCGCGAAAACGCATCGATACGCTGCCCTTCGCTGCGATTGCGCTCAAGGCGTTGCTGTTGGAGATGAACGCGGCGCGCATGGTCGTTTCGGCGGGCGGCGTGCGCGAGGGGCTGCTTTACAAGGCGCTGACGCCGACGCGCCGCGACGCCGATCCATTACTGGAGGCGTGTCGTTTCTTTTCATTGCGGTTTGCGCCGGAACCGGCCTTCGGCGCGGCGGCGTTCTCCGTCATTGCGCCGTTGTTTTCAGATGCGTCGGCTGTCGCCATGCGCATCCTCGAAGCGACATCGGAACTCGCCGATATCGCAGCCTTTTCCCATCCTGATCTTCGCGGACGTCAGGCGTTCGATACGGCGCTCAGCGCGCCCTTCGTCGGCGTCACGCATAAAGAACGCGTATGGATCGCGCTGGCGCTTTACTGCCGCTATTGCGGCCGCAACGCCGCGCTTCCCAACGAACAGGCGATCAGCCTTCTGGACTGGGACGAACAGCAGACGGCGACGCAGGCCGGTCTGGCGTTGCGCTTTGCGGCGACGCTGGCGCCGAAATCGCCGGGCCTTCTGAAAGGATGCACGCTGACAAAGTCGGCGGACGGGATCGCCCTCAACGCGTCCGCCGATCACGAAGCGCTGATCGGCGAAACGCCGCGCAAGCGGCTTGATTCCCTTGCGGCTTCGTTTGAACTGCCGTTGATCCTGAATTTCGGGGCCTGAATCCGCCGTAACAAAGCGGATTTAAACTTTCAGGATTTCAACCGAACTGTTTGACAATTTTAGCGCCAGATCGCCGTTCTTCAGGCTGATGGCGGCGTCGCCAAAAACCTCGCGCCGCCAACCGTTCATGGCGGGCACGCCGTCAAGTTCGCCTCGGGCGATGGCTTCAAGGTCCGCGCCCGATGCGATCAGCTTCGGCGCGACGCCGTACTGTTCGCACTGACGTTTGAGGAGCACCTTTAAGAGATCGACAACATCGGCTGGCGCTTTCTGGCGGTCCGGCTTGAAGACGTCGGGGAGGGCGCCGCGGGGAATCTTCGCCCCCTCGGCGATGGCGTCGACAATCGCGCCGCCGGCGTTTGACCGTTCAAAGCCGTTCGGAATGCTGCGCGCCCGGGAGAGGTCCTTTGCCGTCTTCGGTTGCAGGCGCGCCAGTTCATAGATGGCGTCGTCTTTCAGAATGCGGCTTCGCGGCGTATCGCGGTCGTGGGCTTCGCGCTCGCGCCATTCGGCGAGCTTCATCAGGGCGCCGAGATCTTTCGGTTTGACGCCGCGCAATCGCAAGCGACGCCAGGCGTCCTCCGGTTCAATGTAGTAGAGCCCCTCATCGAGAAGCGCCTGCATCTCCTCCTCGACCCAGTGTTCGCGATCCTCCTTGCGCAGCTTGTCGCGAAGGATTGGATACGCCTCGCGCAGATGCGTCACGTCGGACAGCGCATAGGAAAGCTGCGCATCGGTGAGCGGGCGCCGCGACCAATCGGTAAACCGCGATCCCTTGTCGATCTTGGCGTTAACGAGGGTCCGCATCAGCGGCTCGTAACCGATCTGGTCGCCAAAGCCGCAGGCCATGGCGGCAATCTGCGTGTCAAAGAGCGGGGCCGGCACCTCGCCGAGCAGGCGGAAGAAAATTTCGATGTCCTGCCGGGCGGCGTGAAATACTTTCACGACGTCTTTTTTCTTCAGGACGTCCAGCAAGGGCGCCAAATCGATATTGTCGGCGAGGGGATCGATAATGGCTTCGGCGCCGTCGCCCGCCACCTGGACCAAACAGAGAATGGGCCAGAAGGTTTTCTCGCGCATGAATTCCGTGTCGACCGCGATGAACGGCCCGGCGGCGATTTCCGCGGCGAAGGCGGTCAGGTCCGACGTGTCTTTGATAATGCGCATGGGCGCGCCTTCTATCAGCGCCCCATCCCAGCGTCATCTGAAAAGGCGAGGCGCAATCGCCGCATCAAGGGTTTTCAGGGGCTATTAAAGAAAAAGCCTCCGCCTTTCGGCGGAGGCCATTGATTTATTTGTGGTATTGCCGCCTTAAGAGCCGCAGAAGGCGTTGAGCGCCTGAACCGACATGGCCACCGGGCGGCTTTTCAGCTCCGTGCAGGCGGCGGCTTTTTCCTCATCGGCCCGGTTGCGGGGCGACAGGGCCGTCAGCGTCGCGCCGAACAACTCCTCGATCGGCGATTTCTTGACGTAAGGCGGGGTCACCAGTTTCCAGTCGTCGCCTTCCGCGCCGATTTCGTCGGCGATAAAGGCGAGCGTTTCCTGATAGGTTTTCATGTCGTCAATGTAGCCGCGGTCTTTCGCCAGGGCGTCGGCGAAGATCATGGCGCCGTATTCACCCACAAGCTGACCGCGGTCCACCGGGCGGTTGGACACCACATGGTCGACGAACTGGTCGTAGTAAAACTCGGCGCTCGCCGTCAGTAGGTTGCGTTCGCGATCCGTCAACGGCCGCCACGGATTGCCGAGATCCTTGCCGAGACCGGCGCCGAGGAACTCGGTCTTGACGCCGCCCCGGGTTTCAACGCCGCCGCCAAAGAGCCCGGCGTCGACGGCGACCGGATCGTCGAAATACATCCAGTTGCCGAAATTGACGCCGACCGAGCCGATCACGCTGCCATAGTCGGCGAAAATTTTGTCGGCGGCGGCGGTGGACCAGACGCCGCCGGACGCGGAGAAGGAGTCTACATAGGCGACGATGGGCTTGCCGGCTTCCTTGACGGCGAGGACGCCGTCATGGATCGCCTCGCTGCCGACGATCGATCCGCCCGGCGTGCGCACAAACATCATGACGGCCTTGATGTCGTCATTCTTGGCCGCTTTCAGAAGCTGTTCCTTGACCTTGTAGCCATAGGTGACTTCCGCCATGGCGGAAAAGAAGCCGGAATCGCCTGTCTCATGGGACAGGATCGGGCCGATGACATTAACCCGCATAATCGCGTTTTCGCTGTCTTCCTCGCCATAGAGATGGTCGGACTTCGGCGCCTTGTCCTTGCCGGACGATCCCCCAGCCGCGCCGGCGCCGGCCGCGCTGATGACGCCCACGCCGCATGAAACAAGCGCGATGACGAGAATCCCGCCGACGATCATCTTGATCACCATGCGCACGAGGTCGGTCAGAAGCGGTGGTCTTTCAGTCATGAAGCCCCTCCAGTTTATGAAATGACGGGCTCTATGTAGGGGCGGGCGCAGTAGGGCAAAAGAGCTTTTGGCAGCGAAAAACCCCCATTTCATCGCACGCCGGCGGCAAAAATCGACAAACGCGCGCCGGCTTGGCGTATCGGGCTTGACAGGGCCGGGGGCGATTGCCAATCCGGCGCGTCTTCCTCAAGGCTTCATCCGAGTCAGAATCAGGGGTTTTTCATGCACGCCTACCGCACCCATCATTGCGGCCAATTGCGCAAATCCGACGTTGGCGAAACGGTCCGGCTGTCCGGCTGGGTGCATCGCAAAAGAGACCATGGCGGGCTTCTCTTCGTCGATCTGCGCGATCATCACGGGCTGACGCAACTGGTGGTCGAGCCGGAGATGGCGTTCTTCGCCGAGGTCGAACGCATTCGTCAGGAAAGCGTCATCCGGGTCGAGGGCGCCGTCGTTGCGCGGGACGCGGATGTGGTCAATCCGAACCTGCCGACGGGCGAAATCGAAATCCGCATCACGTCCTTTGAGATCCTGTCGGAAGCGGACGAGTTGCCGCTCCCTGTCTTTGGCGAGCCGGACTATCCGGAAGACATCCGGATGACGCACCGCTATCTCGATCTGCGGCGCGAGACCCTGCATAAAAACATCATGCTGCGCTCGGCGGTGATCCGCGAGATCCGCCGCGGCATGGAAGAAAAGGGCTTCACCGATTTCCAGACGCCGATTCTGACGGCATCCTCGCCCGAAGGCGCGCGCGATTTTCTCGTGCCCTCGCGTCTGCATCCGGGAAAGTTCTACGCGCTGCCCCAGGCGCCGCAGATCTTCAAACAGCTCATCATGGTCTCCGGCTTTGACCGCTATTATCAGATCGCCCCGTGCTTCCGCGATGAGGACGCGCGCGCCGATCGGTCCGCGGGAGAGTTTTACCAGCTTGACCTTGAAATGAGTTTTGTCGAGCGGGCGGATGTCTTCGACGCCGTGGGCCCAGTGACGCGCGATACGTTCGCCGCCTTCGCCGGCGACCGTCCGGTGACGGACTATCCCTTCCCGCTGATCCCGTTCGACGAAGCGATGCTGAAATACGGGACGGACAAACCGGATCTCAGATGCCCGATCGAAATGCAGGTCGTTTCCGATCACTTCCGCGGGTCGGGCTTTAAAGTCTTTGCGTCAATCCTCGAGGCTGATCCGCGCCACGAGATTCGCGCGATCCCCGCGCCCGGCGGCGGCAGCCGCGCTTTTTGCGACCGCATGAACAACTGGGCCCAGAAACAGGGTCTGCCCGGCATGGGGTATATGATCTTTGACGAGAGCGAAGTGAAAGGCCCGCTGGCGAAGAACATCGGACCGGAACGCTCGGAGGCCGTGCGCGCGCAACTCGGGATGAAAGCGGGCGACGCCGCCTTCTTCCTCGCCGGCAAGCCGGAGGAGTTTCTGCCCGTGGCGGCCAAGGCGCGCGTCCTCATCGGCGAAGAAATGAAACTGACGGACAAAGACCGGTTCGACCTTTGCTGGATTGTCGACTTCCCCATGTATGAATGGGACGAAGAGCGCAAGAAGGTCGAGTTCGGGCACAATCCGTTTTCCATGCCCCAGGGCGGTCTTGAGGCGCTTGAAGCGGCGTCGAGCGATGAAGACAAGCTCGCCATCAAAGCGTTTCAGTACGACCTCGTCTGCAACGGTTATGAACTCGGCTCCGGCGCCATCCGGAATCACCGCCCGGACATTATGTACAAGGCGTTCGAAATCGCTGGCTATGGCAAGGATGTCGTTGAGGATCAGTTCGGCGGCATGCTGAACGCCTTCCGCTATGGCGCGCCGCCCCATGGCGGCTGTGCGCTGGGCCTGGAGCGCATCGTCATGCTGCTTGCCGATCAGGAGAACATCCGCGAGGTGACGATGTTCCCCATGAACCAGCAGGCCGAAGACCTGCTGCTCGGCGCGCCGGCGACGGCCTCGCCGGAGCAGCTTAAGGAAATCCATATCCGTTTGGCGCCGCCGATTACCGAAAAGAAGGCGTAATCCCCGCCAAAAGAACGCGGGCGTCAAAGGAGACGACCATGGGCCTTTCCTGGTTCGGAAAGAAAAAGACCGTCGCGATTTCCGGCGATTTCGACGGCGGCAACATCAAGGTCGTTGATGCGAGCGAGGCTTCCGATATTCGTCTCGAAATCAAACCCGACGGCGCCGCGGACTTTTTTCAGTACTTCAACTTTCGCGTTGACGGCGCCGCCGGCAAATCCCTCGCCATGCATCTGACAAACGCCGCTCAGGCGTCCTATGTTCCGGGCTGGACCGATTATCGCGCTGTCGCTTCCTATGACGGCGAGGACTGGTTCCGCGTTGACACGCGATACGCCGACGGAGTCCTGACGATCGACCATACGCCCAAGCGCGCAAGCGTTCAGTATGCTTACTTCGCCGCCTATCCCACAGCGCGGTTTCGGTCTTTCGTGGAAACGTTCAGCAGGGAATCGGGATTGTCGCGCGAGACCATCGGTAAGACCCTGGACGGGCAGGCGATTGAATATTTTCGCGCTGGCGACGGGCCGCTTCAGTTCTGGGTCATCGCCCGTCAGCATCCGGGCGAGACCATGGCGTCGTGGTGGATTGAAGGCTTTCTTCCGGCGCTCGCCGACAAAGAGAACCCGGCCGCGCAATCGCTGCGCAAGGCGGCGACGGTTCACGTTATTCCATGCATGAATCTTGACGGTGCGCGCCGGGGCCATTTGCGCACCAACGCCGCCGGCGTTGATCTTAACCGGGCGTGGCGCAACGCGACGATGGAGAAGAGCCCGGAAGTCTTTCTCGTTCGTGAAAAGATGCGCGAGACCGGGGTCGATTTTTTCATCGACGTCCATGGCGACGAAGCTATTCCCAACAATTTTCTCGTCAGCGCCCAAGGCGTTCCGTCCTGGAGCGAGGCCCGTCAGGTGCGATTTGATCGCTATTCCGCATTGCTGCTTGAGGCGAGCCGGGATTTTCAGACCAAGGACGGCTATCCCGCGACGGCGCCGGGCAAAGCGAATCTCGACATCGCCAACAACTATGTCGCCGAGACCTGGGACTGCCTGTCGATGACCCTGGAGATGCCGTTCAAGGATGCGAATGTGAATCCCATGCCCGATGTCGGCTGGTCGCCGGCGCGCTGCCGTAATTTTGCGCGCGAGCATTTGCGGGTGATGGCGGAGATTGCTGGCGGCCTTGCATAGTTCAAATGCATCTCAGTCCGTTCTCCCCGGCGAAAGCCGGGGTCCAGAAACGTGGAATACTGGAAGGGCGTAGACTTTTTCTGGATACCGGCTTTCGCCGGTAAGATCGGGAGGAGAGTTTGAGGCAATGAATTTGCCTGTCGGTATTTTCGACTAAACTACCAATCCCCGCTGATCGTCGCGCCCCATGGCCAGCAGGAACGGGTCCTCTTTCTGGCGCTTGCTGAAATCCGATTTCGACGTCAGGCCCAGCCAGCGATGGCGGATAAGCTCCTGCGCGATTGGCGCCCCGAGCGTTGAACCGGGCCCGGCGAGGATCAGGACGTCGGGCGCGAATTCCTTGACCGCGACTTCCACTGACTTTGAGAAGTCGTAGGTTTCGACGATCTGATGGCCTAACGTATACTGATAAAGCGCGTCCTCTTCCGTCGCCCCCGGCGTCCAGACGGCGCCGCGGCCGTCGATCATGGGGATGTCCGGCGCGCGAAACAACGCCTCCGGCAAGGCGTCGAACGCGGCGTCCGATACATGCTGCAATAGAGGCGTGTGGAACGCCGCATGGCGCGCCAGCCGAAACGGGTATCGGCCTTCCGCCGGCGGCAGGGATTTTTCCATCGCCGCCATGCCGGCCTCGTCGCCGGCGAGGACGGCCATGCCGCCAAGCCGGATTGAGACGAACGCGTCGCCGTCGGTTTTGCCCGCATGTAAGGCCTCGGAGACGGCTTTGCTGTTTTCATTGGACGGCCGCCAGTCTTCGTCGACGAAGGGATAGATCAACTGGCCGCCGACGCCTTTTTCCTCCATCAGCGCGCCCATCGTATCGACAAGGCGAATGGCGTTCGCGGCGTCAACGGCGCCGGCCGCCGCAAGGGTCAGATACCAGCCAAGCGAGTTCCCGCAGACGGCGGCAATGTCGTAGCGTTCGCGGTTAATCGCGGCAAAATCCGCCAACGCGCATGTATAGATCAACGCGGATGCATTGATGGAAGAGGCGTGCCGGCTTGCGGCGTATGTTTTGGCATTATCAAGTGCGGTGACCGGCGTCCTGCCTTGCGCTTTTCGCCGTGCGTCGACGCTGGCGATGAAGTCGGCCTTGTCGCCATGATGACGGGCAAGATAGCCAAGCTCTTCCTTGCCGTAGGTTCCCCGGCCGGGAAAAATGACGACGGCTGATTTTTTCATTCCGCCGCCCTGCCGGCGCTGACGCCGAGCAGGCTCAGCGCCGCCGCGGCGATTTCGTTCTTGCTGACGAGGACGGCGTCGGCCGCCGGTCCGAGCGGAATGAACGTGTCTTCGCCCGCAATGCGTTTCAGATTGTAGGAAAGCCCGCGGTCGGCGAATTGCGCAATGATTTCTTCCCCGGGTCCGCCGGTGCGCCGGCATTCATCGACGATGAGCACGTTGCGGCGTTTGCCGACCGCATCGACAACGGCGTCGATGGGCAGTGGCGCCAGCCAGCGCAGGTCAATGATGCGCGCCGATACGCCGGCCTCCTTTAGTTGCGCAAGCGCGCGCCGGGAGAGGTATGTTCCGTTGCCATAGGTGATGATGGCCAGATCGCGTCCGTCGCCAATGATGTTGGGCGCGCCAAAGGGGGCCGCGCCGTCGATGTCGTCATAGACCGCGGTCATCGCGCCGTCGCCGTCTGATATGTCCTTCGTCCCGTAAAGGGCGATCGGTTCGAGGAAGACAACGACCCGGCGTTCTTCCCGCGCCATGCGGAAGCACTCGCGCAATAGGCCCACGGCTTCGGCGCCGCTTGACGGGCAGGCAAGGACGATGCCCGGTATGTCGCGAAAAACCGCGACCGAATTATCGTTGTGAAAATGCCCGCCGAACCCTTTCTGATAGGCGAGACCGGCGACCCGCGCGACCATGGGGTTCGTGTACTGACCGTTTGAGAAGAACGGCAGCGACGCCGCTTCCCCACGCAACTGGTCTTCCGCATTGTGCACATAGGCGAGAAACTGAATCTCCGGCACGGGCAGAAAGCCGTTATGGGCAAGGCCGATGCCGAGCCCGAGGATCGATTGTTCGTCGAGCAGCGTATCGAACACGCGCGCTGGTCCGAATTTCTGTTGCAGTTTTGTTGTCGCGCCGTAGACGCCGCCTTTTTTGCCCACATCCTCGCCGAAAACGACGATGTTGCGGTCCCGCGCCATTTCGTCGGCGAGGGCGAGGGAGATCAATCGCGACATGTGTTGCGGCTCGCGCCGCGCGCGCGCTTCATCCGGCGCGCCGTCAAGCAGCTTGCCGGGCCGCCGCGCTGCGAGCGACTTCGCCGGCGAAAGGGACGACATGACCGCCGGCGCCGAAGCGAGTTTGGGTCGGTCGCAGGCCGCCTCCATGGCCCGGCGCACGCGGCCGCGAATGTCGCCGTAAAGCGTTTCGATGTCGGACGAGGACGCGCCCGCGCTTTCCATAAGGCGGCGGGCGGAATGAAGCAGCGGGTCCTCATCAGCCTCGGCTTCGATTTCGGCCCGGTTGCGATACCCGGTTTCAAGGTCGGAGCCGGCGTGGCCCATCAGGCGCACGGTGCGGAGATGCAGGAAGACGGGTTTGCGCGCGACCCGCGCCCAATGTTCCGCTTCCCGGCCGGCACGCACGGCGTCGACGATGTCGCGCGCATCGCCGTAGACATAGCGAAGCCCCGCGCGCGCTCCATAGTTGGCGGCGATCCAGCCTTCCGGCGTTTTAACCGATATGCCGACGCCGTTGTCTTCGCAGGCGAAGATGAGCGGCAGGGGCAGGCCGCGATAGCCCGTGAGGGCCGCGGCGTTGATCGCCCCTTGCGCGGTCGAGTGATTGGCCGATGCGTCGCCGAAGCTGCAATAGACAACGCTGTCGAGGGGCAGGACGGCGTCCTGTTTTTTCTGCGTGCGGGCTAGGGCGATCGAGAACGCCGCGCCCATGGCTTTCGGAAGGTGCGAGGCGATGGTGCTGGTCTGCGGCGGTATGAAGAGAGACTTCGATCCAATCACCTTGTGACGGCCGCCGGACATCGGGTCCTCCGACGAGGCGACAAAGGAGAGCGCCATGTTCCAGATCGGCGTTTCGCCGGGACGCTTGCGCGCCCGCTCCAGATAAAGCGCGCCGCTGCGATAATGGAGGAACGCCATGTCGTCGACGCGCAAGACATGGGCGAGGGCGGCGTTGCCCTCATGGCCGGCGCTGCCGATGGAATAGAAACCGCGGCGTTCCGCGCCGAGACGGCGCGCTTCGAGGTCGAGGGCGCGGCTGGTCAGTTGGCTTTCAAACAGGCCGGCGAGGGCTGTGGACGAAAGACCCGCGTCCTCGAGGCGCGTCCCGGCGACCGGCGCGGGGACGCGCCCCGCCTTTAGCCGTTCCAGAAATCCGTCCTTCGCCGCGCCGATCGCCCCGGCCATTGTTGTATTCCTGCGTTGCTTGTTTACCTTAAGCGACCATCGGCGCCTCCATACCATCCGCGCCGCCTTTTCCAAGTGGGGACCGCCGCTCGTGCAGAAATCATTGAAAACGCCTGAGTTTGGCGCGCCTTTGCCTGCGGCCTGCCCCAGCGACGAGGCTGTCGCGCTTCTATGGCGGCGACGGTCGACCCCGGCCGATTTCCTCAGCGCGCCGGGTCCGGATAGCGAAACTTTGCAAAAAATCCTGACCATCGCGGCGCGGGCGCCGGACCATCGGCGCGTCGTTCCGTTTCGCTTCGTGGTTTTCGAGGGGGAGGCGCGGGCCGAGTTTGGCGAGACGCTCGCCGACGCATTTAAGGCGGACAATCCGGGCGTTGAGGAAAGCCGCATTGAAATCGAGCGCAACCGGTTCTTGCGGGCGCCGGTGGTCGTCGCGGTGATTTCCAGCATCAACGCCGCGCATAAAACGCCGGTATGGGAACAGACGCTGACCGCTGGGGCGGTCTGTCAGAACATGCTGGTGGCGGCGAGCGCGTTCGGCTTCGCCGCCCAGTGGCTCACCGAATGGTACGCATTCGATGACCGCATCAATGACGCCCTGTCGATGGCGGCGGACGAAAACATCGCCGGATACATCTATATCGGCACGGCGAAAGAGGAGCCGCGGGAACGCGCGCGTCCGATTCTTGAAGACATTGTCACATGGCGTCGGTAAGTTCACATACGCGTGAGGATGCTCGCGCCGACAGCCGCGTGCGATTAGGAGCGACGAATCAACCAAGGAGAAGGGTAGATCCATGATCAACGAACGCAGTTTCCTGAAGGCCGTTGTCGGCGCCTTCGCGATCTCTATGGGCGGCGTCCTTGCGGGCGGCGCGGCGGCGGAAGACGCCGTGGTTTCCGGCGAGTACACGGCGGACTACAAGCATCGCTATATCACCTTCAGCTACGACTATGTCGGCTTCATGCGGCCGAATTTGCAGTGGAGCGACTGGGACGCGACGCTGGACTGGAATGGGGACGATCCCGCGGCGTCATCGGTCTCCGTTACCATCGACGCGGCGTCGATTGACTCCGGCGTTGAAGAATTTGACGGGCATCTTCGCAGCGCGGACTTTTTCGATGTCGAAAATCACCCGACCATTACCTTCGTCAGCACCGCCCTCGATGCAACGGGCGACAATGAAGGAACGGTGACCGGCGACCTGACGATCAAGGGAATTACGAAGCCCGTGACGCTGAATGTCAAAATGAACAATGCCGGATTTGACCAACGCAACAATGCGCACCGGATCGGCTTTTCCGCCACCGGCGTTGTGAAGCGGTCCGATTTCGGCGTTGGCCAGTATGCGCCCGCGATTAGCGACGATGTGGACCTGTCGATCGAAGCGGTCTTTGCACGACCGGTAGAGGCCGAATAACCGTCGATGGACGCCCGGCGGTACAACACGGTTGCGGTCGCCCTGCACTGGGCGATCGCGCTTCTGATTGTCGGACAGATCGTCGGCGGGATCTACATGCACAACCTGCCGAATTCAGCGCCGGCGAAGTTCGATATTTTTCAGCTTCATAAATCCTTCGGCCTGACGATCCTTGCGCTGACGTTTGTCCGTCTCGGATGGCGGTTGTTTCACGAGGCGCCGGCGCTGCCGGAAGCCATGCCGGGCTGGCAGAAACTGGCTGCGCGGGCGACGCACTGGCTGTTCTATTTTCTGATGTTGGCGGTGCCCGTCCTAGGCCTTGCCGCCGTTTCCGTATCGCCGAAGGACATTCCAACCGAATGGTTCGGTCTGTTCGTCGTGCCCCATCTCGGTTTTCTCGACCCCGGGGCGGACCCGGCGGCGACGGAAGGTCTGTTTATGGAACTGCACAAAGCGCTGTCCATTGCGATTGTCGGATTGCTTGCGTTGCACGTTGCGGCGGCGTTGAAGCATGGGCTGGTTAATCGGGACGGGGTGCTCCGTTCCATGGCGCCGGGCGCCGGCGCGGTGATTGGTGTCGTTATCGTTTTTGCGGCGTTTGGCGTTGGCGCCGCGGCCTATTTCGCGACGAAACCGGGCCCCGTTGACATCACGGCGGCGCCCCAGATCTCGGCGCCAGAGGCGTCGGCGCCCGTTGACCCGCCGGCGTCAGGCGAAGCGCTGGCGACGTCGACACCGCCGGCGACAAATTCTGTTTGCGGCGCAGAAACGGCGCTCGCCGTCAACTGGCGCGTCGACGAGGCGACAAGCCGCTTGCGCTTTATCGGCGCCCAGAACGGCCGACCGTTCGAAGGCGTGTTCGGCGCCTTCGCGGCGGAGATTGCCTTTGACGACAATGATCTGGATCAGTCCTGGCTTCGCGTCACGGTGCAAACGGCGTCGGCGGCGACCGGCGACCAGTTGATTGATTCCACGATCCCGGGCGGCGACTGGTTCGCGGTGAAGGATTTCCCCACGGCGACGTTTACGGCGTGCGACATCCGGCAAGTCGCCGACGGCGAATACGAGGCTGCCGGAACGCTCACCGTCAAAGACGTTTCCCACGACATCACGCTGCCGTTTTCGCTTTCGATCGATGGCGATGTTGCAACGGCGAGCGGCGGCGTCGACCTGATCAGGACCGATTTCGGTTTGGGCGAGGCGTCGTCCTGGCTCGACGACGAAGGCGTCGCGCTCGAGGCGCGGGCTGAGTTTTCCGTCAGCGCGGCGCGCATCGATTAGCGCTTCAGACGGTTAGTCTGAAGCGCACCGGAGCCTCAAGCCGCGCGTCCGCGCCCGCTGCGCGGCGCCTGTTCGTCGAAGAGTTCCGCGAGCTGATCGATAATGGCGCCGCCGAGCTGATCGACATCGACGATGGTCAGCGCGCGGGCGTAGTAGCGCGTCACGTCATGGCCGATGCCGATGGCGAGCAACTCAACCGGCGACCGGTTTTCGATATAGGCGATCATCTCGCGCAAATGTCGTTCGAGATAGGCGCCGCCATTGGCCGATGACGTCGTATCGTCCACGGGCGCGCCGTCGGAAATCACCATCAGGATGCGCCGCGCTTCCGCCCGGCCAAGAAGGCGCGTATGGGCCCAGTTCAGCGCCTCGCCGTCGATGTTTTCCTTGAGCAGCCCCTCTTTCATCATCAGGCCGAGGGAGGTGCGCGCGCGCCGCCAGGGCGCGTCCGCCGCTTTGTAGATCACGTGACGCAGATCATTGAGGCGGCCCGGTTTTGCGGGCCGTCCGTCCTGCACCCATTTCTCGCGCGACTGGCCGCCTTTCCAGGCGCGGGTCGTGAAGCCGAGAATTTCGACCTTGACGCCGCAGCGCTCCAGCGTGCGCGCGAGAATATCGGCGCAGATCGCCGCAATGGTGATCGGCCGGCCGCGCATGGACCCGGAGTTGTCGATGAGAAGCGTCACCACCGTGTCGCGAAAATCCTGTTCTTGTTCCATCTTGTAGGAAAGCGGCTGCATCGGATCGACGACAACGCGCGCAAGGCGCGCGGCGTCAAGGACGCCTTCGTCAAGATCAAACGCCCAGCTTCGGTTTTGCTGCGCGAGGAGTTTTCGCTGCAGCTTGTTGGCGAGCCGCGCAACGACCGTGTGCAGGTTCTCCAACTGCCGATCCAGCGAGCGGCGCAGGCGCTCCAGTTCCTCCGCATCGCAAAGATCAATCGCGTCGGCGATTTCGTCGAACTCCGTGGTGTAGGGTTTATAGGCCTCGCCCGTATCGCCCTCGAAGCGGTTGCGGAGGCTGGAAATCTTCGCATTTTCCTCTGCGCCGTCGTCTTCCTCGATCGACTGATCGATATCCTCGCTGGATATGTCGGCGTCGCCCTCGGCCGTGTCGCCTTCGCCGGCGTCCTCCGGGAACTGCGATTCGTCTTCGCCGTCGTCCTCGTCCTCGCCGTCATTTTCATCGTCGTCGGCGTTTTCGTCCTGATCGCTGTCGTCTTCGTCGGATCTGTCGCCGCGGTCTTCATCGTCGAGATCGAGGTCGCGCAGGAAATCACGCACAAGGGCGGCGAATGCTTCCTGATTGTTCAGATCCGCGGCGTCGGCCATGGCGTCGAGAGACGCGCCGGCGCGCTCTTCGAGCGTTTCGCGCCAGGCCTCCATGATGCCGGCGGCGGAGGCGGGCGCGGAACGCCCGGTCAGGCGTTCGCGCAGCAAAAGCGCCGCCACATCGGCGAGCGGCGCCGCGTCCTTGGCGCTGAGGCGGTCATATCCCTTGTCCGCGATGATCTGTTCGAGGGACGCGGCGAGGTTGTCGCCGACGCCTTTCAGGGCCCGGGCGCCGATCGCTTCGCAGCGGGCGTTTTCAAGCGCGGCAAAAACGGCGCGCGCTTCCGCGCCCGCGGGCGACAGCCGCTCATGGGCGGCCGTATCGTGGTGGGCGAGACGTAAAGCCGCCGCATCGCCTTCGCCGCGGGCGATCGCCGCCGTATCCCGGTCGAGCGCGCGGGCGGGCAGGGGAATGCGGGCGGACTTGCCCGACACGGTCGCATGCTCGCCGCCAAAGGCGACCTCAACGTCATGCTGGGCCGACAGCGCCCGCGTCGCATGCAGGAGCGCGCGCTTGAAATCTTCCCGGACTTTTTCCTTCGGCGTCATGGCCCGGAACGTAGGCGCTCACGGCGCTTTCCGGAAGCGTCGTTGGCGCCGCACGAAAATGGGACGCGGCCTCGCCCATGACGGGAGGATTAAGGTTATCGGATTTCGAAAAAACCGAACAAAAACAACGAAAATCACCTTAACGCATAGTTTTTGCAGCGTCCCGCCGCGACAGCTCATTAACGACGGCGGACCGAGATGTTCAGATCCTTTTGGAAGACCGAGAACGGCAATATCGCGCTTCTCTCTTCGTTTCTTATCTTCGTATTGTTGGGGGGCGCCGGGATGGCGATCGACCTCCAGCGCGCCGCCTCGATCCGCGCCGACCTGCAGCAGTCGGCGGACGCCGCGGTGCTCGCCGCCATTCGCATCAGCATGAACCAACCGGGCCTGACCCCGGGGGAAGTGGAGGCGAAGGCGAAGGAATTTTTTGACGGCAATCGACGGACAAAATCAGAAGCCTCGACCAGCAACTTTAAAGTTGTCCATGATCCGTCGACGGAGTCCTATCGGTTGAGTTTTGACGTCGATATCGCAACGACGCTGGCGCGGGCGATCGGCATTGAGAAAGTCTCGCCGAAGATCCAGTCCGAGGCCAAGCTCGGCAAGCCGCCTTATCTCGAAATCGCCATGGTGCTCGACAACACCGGCTCGATGAACGATTTCGGCAAGATCGGCGATCTGAAAACCGCGGCGACGAACCTCGTTAACTCGCTGCACAGCCACCCGGACGCCGATGTCAGAATCGGGCTCGTGCCTTTCGCGCAATATGTGAATGTGGGCGCCAGCCAAGCGGGCGCGAGCTGGCTCGACGGCGCATCGGCGCCGGGGGCGTTTGACGGCTGCGTCGGCTCGCGAAACTACCCGGCGAATACGCAGGACGACGGGTTTGAGGTAACGCCCATACCCGAAGTCACCGGCGAGCCTTGTCCCAATGCCATCCTGCCGCTGACCGGCGTACAGTCGACGGTCAACACCGCTATCACCGGCATGAGCGCCGACGGCTGGACCTATATTCCCGCCGGCCTCGCCTGGGGGTGGAGCGTGCTGAGCCCCGGCGCGCCCTTTACCGAGGGCCTGACGGAAGCTGAACTCGATGATCGCAACGGCAAAAAGACCATGATCCTGATGACCGACGGCGAAAATACCAAGTCGCCGGATTATCCGACCCATGACTCAGAGAATATCGCCAACGCCAATCAGCTCACCGACGAGCTTTGCGACGCCGTGAAGGCGGACAAGATCGAGATTTATACCATCGCCTTCGCCGTCACCGACACGACCATCAAGCATCTCCTCGAAGATTGCGGTACGACGCCGGATCACTACTTCGAGCCGGACACGGCGTCCGAGCTAATTGCGACGTTCGACAGGATCGCCGGCAATCTGCGCAGCATCAGCCTTTCGAAGTAATCGGTTCTTCACCGTTAGCGACTGTCATTCCGGGGCGCGACGATAGTCGCGAACCCGTCGAAAACATGTTTTCGACCCATGGCTCGCCATCACAAGGGTTTCAAAGACGGCAAGGGTCGAGCCCTGGATCCCGGGTTCTGACTTCGTCAGCCCCGGGATGACATGATCAAGGCGCCCGCGCGGCCCGGACATTTTTCGGAAAAACTGAAATATTAACCAGTTCCGCCAACGGGACGTTAAGCGTCGCCGGCGAAGCTCCGCGTCATGTGAAGGCGGGGCGTCGCATGCGCGCAATTCTAAAAAACTTCATCCGCTGCCCAAACGGCAACATCGCCATGCTGTTCGGGCTGTTGATGTTCATCATGCTGGGCGCGGCCGGCATGGCGCTCGATTACCAACGCGCCGTGACCATACAGACGAATATGCAGGAGGCGGCCGATGCGGCGCTGATCGCCGCCGTAACGCTCAAAGCGACCCGACCGAACATGACCGACGCCGACGTGCGTGCGCGGGCGAAAGCATTTTTCGATTCCAATATGCGCAATATGTCGAGCTACTCCTACTCAGGGTTCGACGTCTCCTTTGATCCCGTTACAACCCAATACACGCTGGCGTTCGATTCAAAGATTAATACGGCGCTGCTCCATGCGGTGGATTTCGGGACGATTGAGCCGAGAATTGTTTCAAAGGCGAAACTTGGAAAACCGCCCTACCTTGAGGTGGTGATGGTGCTCGACAATACCGGCTCGATGAACGACGACGGCAAGCTCGGCGACCTTAAGGATGCGGCGAAAAATCTGGTTGCGAGCCTGCACGCGAATGCGGGCGCCGAGATCAAAATCGGACTGGTGCCCTTCGCCCAATATGTCAGCGTCGGCGACGATGAGGAGGGCGCATCGTGGTTAGACGGCGCGTCGCCGGTCGGAACCTTCGACGGTTGCGTCGGATCGCGCGGATACCCCGCCAATACAACCGATACGGACTATAGCGTGAATCCCGTTCCGGAAACCGCCGGCGAGCCCTGTCCGGCCGCGTTGCTGACGCTTACGGAAAACAAATCGGTGATTGACGCCGCCATTGACGACATGACCGGCGACGGCTGGACCTATATCCCGGCCGGCCTTGTCTGGGGGTGGCGTGTTATCAGCGCCGCGGCGCCGTTCACGGAAGGCGCGACTGAAACCGAGCTGAAGGACAAAAACGGGACGAAAGCGATCATCCTGATGACCGATGGCGAGAACACCAAATCGCCGGACTACCCCACCCACGACAACGCCGACATCGCCGACGCCAACAAAATTACCGACGAGCTCTGCGACGCGATCAAGGACGAAGATATTGTTGTCTATACGATCGCATTTGCGGTGACGGACACGGCGATCAAATCGCTTCTCGAAGATTGCGGGTCGACGCCGGGGCATTTCTTTGAGCCGGACACGGCCGGCGAGTTGAACGGCGCTTTTGAATCCATCGCCGGCGCGCTCCGCAATATTTCACTGACCCAGTAATTCGCCCGGCCGGGCCGCGCGGGCCTGGCGCGACTTGTCTTGACCGCTCGCTTGCGCCATTTTCCCGCCGCTGCAATGGGAAAGGCGCCGCCATGAATCTCGCCGAGGTCATTCGGACGATACCGGATTATCCCAAACCCGGGATCATGTTTCGCGATATCACGACGCTGTTGACGGATGCGCGGGGCTTTCGCCGGGCGGTCGACGAACTCGTCCAGCCCCTTGCCGGGGCCAAGATCGACAAGGTCGCCGGCATCGAGGCGCGCGGGTTCATTCTGGGCGGCGCCATCGCGCACCAATTGTCGGTCGGCTTCGTTCCGATCCGCAAAAAGGGAAAGCTGCCCCATGAAACCATCGCCGAAAGCTACGAACTCGAATATGGCGTCGACGAGGTCGAAATCCATGTCGATGCGGTCAATGCCGGCGAACGCATTCTGCTGGTTGACGATCTTATCGCCACCGGCGGCACGGCAGGCGCGGCCATTCGGTTGCTGGAGCGCGCCGGCGCGACAATCGTGCTCTGCGCCTTTGTCGTTGACCTGCCGGATCTCGGCGGCGCGGACAAACTGCGCGCCATGGGCAAGCAGGTGACGTCGCTGATCGCGTTTGACGGCGAATAGGCGCGCTTGACCATGACGCTCCTTCTCGCCGGTCTCGTTATCTTCTTCGCCGCGCACTATTTCACGGCGCTCGCGCGTGGGAGCCGGGACGGTCTCGTTCAGCGCCTCGGCGCGGGACCCTACAAGGGCGTTTATTCGCTGATTGCGCTCGTCGGCTTCGCGCTGATCATTGCAGGTTGGCGCAGCGCCGACGCCTCCTTGCTGTATGCGCCGCCGGCCTTCCTCAGACACGCAACCCTTGGTCTCATGCCCTTTGCGACGATCCTTATCGTCGCCGCCTATGCGCCGGCGGGCCGGATTGCGGCCGCGGTCAAGCATCCGATGCTCGCCGCGGTAAAGATCTGGGCCTTTGCCCATTTGTTGTCGAACGGCGAAGTCCGTTCGGTCCTGTTGTTCGGCGCGTTTCTCGTCTTCGCCGTGATCGACCGTATCGCCG
This sequence comes from Hyphococcus sp., assembly GCA_028284345.1. GTDB lineage: Bacteria > Pseudomonadota > Alphaproteobacteria > Caulobacterales > Parvularculaceae > Hyphococcus. Next base: position 308,330 of record JANQRY010000006.1, read on the forward strand.
TCAAGCGGCGCGGCGAGGAAACGCGGCCGGCCGGTCCTGTCATGAATGATGTGATCGTTGTTGTGGCGGGACTGGTTTTATACGTCGTCATTTATCTCTGGGCGCATCCCTGGATCTCGGGCGTTCCGCTGTTCTATTGACGGTCGACCGGCGGTTGCTGCGGGAAATAGAGCGCGCTCGTGTCGTATCCGAACGAGTTCAGCTTGGCGACGGCGCCGCTCAGAACGTCGTCGGAAATCGACGGCGTGCGAGACAGGATCCAGAGATAACGGCCCTGCGGCTCGCCGACCAGCGAGAGCGAATAGTCCTCCGCAAGATCGAGGATCCAGTAGTCGCCCCAGAAGGGCCCGAAAAAACTCACTTCGAGTTTTGCGTTGGTGTCTTCATCGACAATGCGGGCGCGGCCGTTCGCCTGTTTGACCGCACCGTCGGCCGCGTCCTTGCGGCATGTGTTGACCACGCCGATTAGGCCGTCCTCGCGCAAAGCGTATTCCGCCGTCACCCCTTCGCAGCCCTTCTCGAACCGGTTGGGCAGCCGGGCGATCTCGTACCAAAGGCCCTGATAGCGTTCGAGGTCGACGCGTTCGACCGTCGTCAGCGGAACTGACGGATCGCGATTGACCGGCGCCGCCGCGCATCCGGCGGCGGCAAGCGCGGCGATAAAGAACGATGAGAGGCGCATATTCAGGATCCTTTATCCGGGTGTACGCAGGCCGTCGCCCACCGGTTTTTCGCCCGCCGTAAAATAGCCATGCTGGCGCGTAGGCTGCCCCGCAAGGCCCCGCGTTGCGCGGGCGCCCAAAGGCCGTTAGAACCCAACCCTCCCAATCGGGCGGGTCGATTAGGCGGGCATCGGAAAATTCAAAGTGGCTAATGAAGACAGAGTCTTAAAGGAAGTTGATCAGGAGCTTGCTGAAGAGCGGCAATGGGCGATGTTCCGCCAATACGGTCCGGGGCTGATTGGCGCCTCGGCCGCGCTGGTGCTCGGCGTCGGCGCCTGGCAGGCCTGGGACGCCGCGCGCACCAACGCCGCCAACACAGAAGCTGTTGAGTTTACCGAGGCCGCCGAGCTGCTGGTTGAAAACGAAGCCGACGGGCGCGCCGCCCTTGAAGCCATCGCGGCGGACGGCGGAAGCGGCTATGCGGCGCTGGCGCAGTTTCGCCGCGCTGCGTCCTTCGCCGCGGCGGACGATCGCGCCGCGGCGATCGAGACATTCGCGGCGATTTACAATGACGGCGGCGCGCCGCAGCCCATGCGCGATCTGGCGCGACTGCGCGCGGGCTATCTTTCCCTGCAGGACGGCCGCGATGTCGTGCTCGGCCATCTCGGATCGCTGACAGAGAGCGACGGCGCTTACCGGCCGTATGCGGACGAAGTCGCCGGGCTCGCCGCCCTGAAGGCGGAAGACTACGAAACGGCGCTGTCGCTTTTCGGCGCGCTCGCATCCCTTCCCGAAACGCCGGCGCCTCTTGCGCAGCGGGCGGAGGAATATCTTGCGCTCGCTGTTGCGGGAAAGGCCGGCGTGAATTTAGCCGGCAGGTTCGCGCTTGACGACGTTGTCGGTGCGGTCGGCGCCGATGCGCCGGCGCAGATGGATGAAAGCGGCGGCGAGGGCGCAACCGGCGAAACAGCGGAGACTGACGCCGGCGACGAAAGCGAGGCGGCTGAACCGGAAGCGGGCGAGCCGTCAGGGAGTGGAAACGAATAATGGCCAACACCATCCATAAACCGCGCCGGTTGTCGCGCGGCTTTGCCAGCCTCGCCCTGGCGGCGCTTCTTTGCGGTTGCGGGTCCAACCCCATTACCGGTTTATTTGGCGGCGGCGACGACGAGGAAGAGAACGCCCCGGCCGAGGACGACCGCATTTCCATTCTCGCCATCGACGAGCAGCTAAAGGCCGATCCCCGGTTCACCGGCACCGCCGTCAGCGTGCCGCCGTCCTATGTCAATCCGTCCTGGCCGCAACCCGGCGGCGAAGCCGATCACACGCTGCACCATATCGCGGCAACGCTTGAATTTGAGCGGGAGTGGAAAGTCGATGTGGGCAAGGCCGGCGAACGGGCCAAGCTCACCAGCCCGCCGATCGTCGTCAGCGATCGCGTTTACGTCATGGATGCGGAAACGACGGTGACGGCCTTCAACGCCGACAATGGCGAGAGAATCTGGCGCAAGGAACTGGCGCCGGAACTGAAAGAACGGTTTCGCTTTCGCGACTTCATCTTGTTGCAGGGCACCGATCCGGCGCAGGTGGGTTTCGGCGGCGGCGTCGCCTTTGACAACGGCAAGATTTTCGTCACCTCGGGCTTCGGCTTCATCGCCGCGCTGGACGCGGTTTCCGGCGACGAAATCTGGCGCGTTGAAACCTCCGCGGCCGTGCGCACGCCGCCGACCGCGTATCGCGGCCGGGTCTATGTGGCGACCAACGTCAATGAATTCCTCGCTCTCGATCAGGAAACCGGGGAGGAGGCGTGGACGTTTCAGTCGTTTGAGGAATCGGCCCGCTTTCTGTCGTCGGCCAGCCCCGCGGCCGCGGGCGATCTCGTTGTCGCGCCTTTTTCGTCCGGGGAAATCGTCGCCTTTCAGGCGGAGTCCGGGCGCGCGCTCTGGAACGAAACGCTTGCCCAGCAGGCCCGCCTGACCGCGCTGGCGTCCCTGAACGATATTGCCGGCAGCCCGGTTATCGATCGCGGCCTCATCTATGTGGTCAGCCATGGCGGTCGCTTCGCCGCCATCGACATCCGCTCCGGCCAGCGCGTTTGGGAGACGTCCATCACCAGCTTGCAGACGCCCTGGGTGGCCGGCGATTTCATCTATGTCGTTTCCGTCAATGGCGAGCTTGTTTGCCTCTCGCGCAATGAAGGCGCGATCATCTGGGTGAGCGAGCTTCGCCGCTACAAGAATGCGAAAAAACGCAAAGGCCGCGTGACCTGGGCCGGTCCGGTCCTCGCCGGCGGTCATCTGGTGCTTGTTTCGAACCTCGGCGAACTCGCGAAAGTCGATCCGACGACCGGCGAGATCGTCGAAATCCGAGACATCGACGACCCGTCCGTGATCTCGCCCGTGGTCGCCAATGAAAAAATCTTTATCCTGAGCGAAAACGGACGCCTGATGGCGTTTCGTTGACCCCGGCGCGGCGGGAGCCGCTGAACCCATGAAGATCGCACTGGTCGGCCGGCCCAATGTCGGCAAATCGACATTGTTCAACCGCCTTGTCGGCAAACGCCTCGCCCTTGTGGATGATACGCCCGGCGTGACCCGCGACCGCCGCGAGGGGGCCGGGCGCCTCGGCGATCTCGACTTCACCGTGATCGATACGCCGGGGCTCGAAGAGGCGCCGGAAGCGGCCCTTGAGGGGCGCATGCGCAAGCAGACGGACCGGGCGGTGGAGGAGGCCGATGTCTGTCTCTTTATCGTCGATGCGCGCGCTGGCGTCACGCCGCTCGATCAGACATTTGCGTCGATCCTGCGGTCGAGCGGCAAGCCGGTGATCCTGCTGGCCAACAAGGCCGAAGGGGCCAAGGGCGAGGCCGGCGTTTACGACGCGTACGAACTGGGGGTTGGCGACCCGATACCGATCAGCGCCGAGCATGGCGAGGGCATGGGCGATCTCTTCGCCGCCCTTGAGCCGTTTTTTCAGACGGCGCAGGAGAACGCCGAGGAAGATGAAAACGACGACGAGGCGGACTGGGACAACCCGCTGAAACCGTTGCGCGTCGCCATTGTCGGTCGGCCGAACGCCGGCAAGTCGACGCTGGTCAATCGCCTGATCGGCGAAGACCGGTTGTTGACGGGCCCGGAGGCCGGCATCACCCGGGACTCCATCGGCGTCGAATGGCGCTGGCAAGGGCCGGACCGCGACTGGCCCGTTAAACTTTTCGACACGGCGGGCATGCGCAAGAAGTCCCGCGTTCAGTCAAAGCTTGAGAAACTTTCCGTAAGCGACTCATTACGCGCCATTCGTTTTGCTGAAGTTGTGGTTTTACTTCTGGATGCGGAGGCGCCGTTCGAGAAGCAGGATCTGCAGATCGCCGACCTCGCCTTGCGCGAGGGGCGGGCGCTGGTCCTCGCGGTCAACAAATGGGATCTGATTGAGGACAAGAAACACGCCTTTGAGGCGCTGCGGGAAAAGGCCGATCGCCTGCTGCCCCAGGCGCCGGGCGCGCCTATCGTCACCCTGTCGGCGCTCAACGGCGCCGGGCTGAACAAGCTGATGCCGGCGATTGTGAAACTTTACGTGGACTGGAATGCGCGGGTGAAAACGCCCGATCTTAATGAGTGGCTGCAGGAAGCGGTCCATCGGCACACGCCGCCCGCGGTCGCCGGTCGCCGCATTCGGTTCAAATATATCGCTCAGACCAAAACGCGCCCGCCCACCTTCGTCGCCCACTGCAATCTCGCCCAGGACGTGCCGGCGGCGTATAAGCGCTATCTCATTAACGGCATTCGCGATGCATTTGACATCAAGGCCGTGCCGATCCGGCTGATGCTGAAATCGTCAGATAATCCGTATGCGAAAAAATAACGTCATCCCGGATGCTGCGCAGCGCGCACGGGATGACGTCAGGACGACCACTCCCGAAACACCCACCGCTTGAACGGTCCCGGCGGGGCAGACAGCGCTTCGTAAATCATCGGAACAAGGGCTTCCGGCGGCGGCAGTGTTTCCGGATCCTCGCCCGGCATGGCCGAGGCGCGCATGTCAGTTCGCATGGCGCCGGGATCGACGACGCCGACGCTGATGGGCGTGTGTTCGTTCTCCAGCGCATAGGTCTCGGCGAGATGCTCAAGCGCCGCTTTGGAAACGCCGTAAGGCCCCCAATGGGCCCGGGCGCGTTCGCCGCCGACCGGTGACGTCAGAAACAGAACCCGGGCGTCCTCGCTCTTGCGCAGCAGCGGATCGAGCGCCCGCAACAATCGCCAGTTCGCTGTCAAATTCAGCGCCAGCACGTGATTCCAGATTTTCGGATCGACGTCGGTGAGCGGGCCCAGCTCGCCGAGCGCGGCGGCGTTGGCGAAGAGGATGTCGATCTTGCCAAAACGCGCGCCCAGCGCTTCCGGCAGCCGCTCTATATTGTCGCCTTCGACGAGATCAAAATTAATGAGCGAGCATGCGCCCCCGGCGGCGCGAATGTCATCGTCGAGTTCCTCCAGCCCGCCGGTCGTGCGCGCAATCGCCAGAACATGGGCGCCAGCCTTGGCGAGCGCGAGGGCGACGGCGCGGCCGATGCCGCGGGAGGCGCCGGTGACGAGGGCGGTCTTTCCGGAAGGGTCAGGGATCAATCTTCAATCTCAAAGGTTAGCCCGGCGTGTCGGCGCAGGCGGTCGATGAGCGCATGGCCCATTGCGGGGGCTGTTGTCCAGACGCCGCCCGGTGTTTCCGCACAATCCTTGATCAGACAGATCGCCGCCTCCGATATCATTTTCGACGTTGACCCATATCCGGGATCCATGTCGCCCGTCACCGCGACCTTCATGGTTTCGCCTTTCGGCGTCGTTCCGATGAAAAGGATATCGTAAGATCCTGCTTCGCGCTCTTCTTTGCTCGGCCCTTCGCCGGGTTTCGGGCCGTCATCGCTCATCATCGTATTGCTGCTCGCAATCTGACGGGCGGCGGCTTCGCCGCTTTCGCCCGGACCCGTCATCACCATCTCCGAATAGACGAAGTCCTCGCCATAGGCGTGACCGAGCAGCGCATTCGTGCGGTGCACGTTCTTGGTGTTGATCGCCGCCATAACAAAGGGCGCGAGCCAGACGCCGAGGGCGTCGTCATGAACGACCTTGGAGCCCGAAGGTTGTTTGGGCCCAGCAAACCCCGGCGCCAGGGAGAAGGGGTTTTTGAGATGCTCCATGACTGACGGGTCTTTCATGGCGGCGGCGACCGTCGCTTTCAGGCTCGCCGCCGTGCCGCCGGAGAACGTCCCTTTCATGGAACGCACCAGTCCTTTGACTTCCGTGCAGGAACTTCCGAATTTCTTCTTCGCTTCTTCCTGCAAGAGAAACACGCCGAGATCGGACGGAATGGAATCGAAGCCGCAGGAGAAGACGATGCGCGCGCCGGAGGCTTTGGCCGCCGCTTCATGCTTGTCGATCATCTGTCGCATCCACGCCGGTTCGCCGCAGAGGTCCACATAATCGGTTCCCGCTTCCGCGCAGGCGGCGACCAGTTCATTGCCGTAAAGCTGATAGGGTCCAACCGTCGTCAGGACGACCCTGGCGCTTTCGACAAGGGCCTTGACGGACGCCGGATCGCCGGCGTCGGCGACGATGAGCGGCGTATCCCCCGGCGCGCCGATTTCGTCGCGCACGGCCTCCAGCTTGTCTTTCGACCGCCCGACCATGGCCCAGGCGAGGCCGGACCCCGCCGGGTATTGCCTGGCCAGATATTCCGCGACGAGCCTTCCGGTAAATCCGGTGGCGCCAAAGACGGCGATATCGAACTGCTTGTCTGCCATGGGACCCATCCTCCTGATTGTCGCCGCTTTCATGGACCGCCGGCGCGCGCAGGGCAATTGCCGTCCGCAGCCCGCAATCGGGGCGGTAAATTGTGCCGGGTCCGGCAATTTCTGCCGGGCAAATAGCGCCGCCCGGCGCCGGCTTCGCCGTTTATCTTCCGTTATCCTTGATGACGAAATGGCGAAAGGACTGCCGTTTGACCCCGCGGTTTAACGCTTCGGCGGCTCCGTTTCCTGCGGCAAAGCTCTTGCTTCGTTGACCCCCGTGCGGCGCGCATTGCGTTCCCACGCCGGCGAAAAACATCGCCGATATGAAAAGCCCAGAAAGGGAGCGACATAAAGTGGTCAACAACGTCAATACGAATCCCGGCGCCCTCATTGCGCTGCAGAATCTCACCCGAATTTCCGAGCAGCTTGAAGAGACCCAGCGCCGCGTTTCGACCGGCCTTGAAGTTTCGAGCGCGAAAGACAATCCGGCGCTGTTTGCGCTGGCGCAAAAGCAGCGCGCCGAGCTTGGCTCGATCGAAGCCGTGCAGCAGGGCTTGCGGATCGGCACGTCAACAGTCGATGTGGCGCTTGCCGCGGGCGAGTCGATTTCCGACGTGCTGGTTGAGATGCGCGCCATCGCCAGCCAGGCGGCGGACCCGTCAATCAGCACCGAGGATCTGGCGCTCCTCAACGATCAATATAGCGAGTTGCGCGATCAGATTACCCGCCTCATCGACACGGCGGAAATCGGCGGGCGCAATCTGATCGCCAGCGGCGGCGCCGATCTTATTGTCGTCGCCGGCCCGGACGGCGGCACGACGATCACGGTCGGCGCGCAAGACCTTTCCGTCGGCGGCGCCAATGTGACGATCAGCACGGAAACGACGGTCTTCGCCGCGCGAGACCTTGACGGCGATATGTCCGACGAAACGGTCGCAGAAGTCGCGCAAGCCGAAATCACGGCGATCGAAGCGTCCATTGACGCCGTCAGCAACGCCCTTGGCTCCCTCGGCGCCGGGGGCAATTCGCTGGAATTGCAGAACCGCATCCTCGACCGCGTCTCGGATGCGCTTGAGGTTTCCATCGGCAACCTTGTCGATGCGGATCTTGCCCGCGAAAGTTCGCGGCTGCAGGCGCTGCAGGTGCAACAGCAACTCGCCATCCAGACGCTGTCGATCGCAAATGCGGCGCCGAATGCGATCCTGGCGTTGTTCGCCTGATGAGTTGAGGGGTTTTCCTGACGCCGCAGATCGTCCGTTAGCGGATCGTCTGCGGCCTGGAGGAGCCAGATGACGATCACAACCGGACAGAATGCGAACACCGTAACCGTTGTCGATCCGGCGGAACGCAACCAGGCCCTTGCGGATGCGCGCCGCCGCGCATCGCAAAGCGCCCTCGCCAACGCCGAGGCGGCCGAGGCGCGTCGCGCCGACAGCCTGGAGAATGCGCGGGCCATCCTCGAACGGGCGCTCGGCGCCAATACCCGACTTTCCATTTCGCGGGACGAAGGGGCGCCGACTTACATTTATCGGGCAATTGACGTTGAAACGGGCGAGGTCGTGCGCGAGTGGCCGCCGGCCCAGTTCGCCCGGTTTATTGCCGAACAAAGCGACGCCTTTCGTCTTGAAAGCGCATCGGGCGCGGTTGTCGACGAACAGGCCTGATTTTGCCAGTCCCTCCCGACTGCCCGGCGGGCTCGACCCGCCGGGCTTTTTTTGCGATTAAGAATCGCACGCAGCTTTATTGCTTGACTTGAAAAAGGCCGCATCGCGATAACGCATCCATGCCTGCGATTATGGATGACGCGGATATTGAACACCTCCATTCGCCGGAGGCGATCGCCGAGCGGCTCGATAAAGGTCCGCAGGCGAATTATCTGCGCGACTGGGTGTTTGGCGGCATTGACGGGGCGGTGACCACCTTCGCCATTGTCGCCGGCGTCGCCGGGGCGGCGCTTTCGACCAAGATCATCCTGATCCTCGGCGCGGCGAACCTTCTGGCAGACGGGTTCTCCATGGCGGCCGGCAACTATTCCGGCGTCAAAGCGGAAAAGGACGACTATGAACGCCTTCGCCAGATGGAGCACCGGCATATCCTGGAAACGCCCGAAGGCGAGCGGGAGGAGATCCGCCAGATTTTCGCGGCGAAGGGCTTTGAGGGCGAAGATCTCGAGCGCGCCGTCGATATCATCACCGAAAGCCATGAGCGCTGGGTTCAGGTCATGCTGGAGGAAGAACATGGCGCGCCAAAGACGGAGCGCTCGGCGTTGAAATCGGGACTGGTCACGTTCGGCGCGTTTTTCGTTTGCGGCGCCGTTCCGTTGCTGCCGTTCCTGTTTGCCGGGACGCAAGGCGCGCTGACGACGGCGACGGTGATGACTGGTCTGACGTTTTTCGGCATTGGGTCCCTGAAATCGAGATGGTCGACAGCGCCGTGGTGGAAGTCCGGCTTTGAAACGTTCGTCATCGGCATGGTCGCCGCCGGCGTCGCCTATGGCGTCGGCATGGCGCTGAAAGGTCTCGTCGCCTAGGCGAGCCTGATGGCGGGATTCGATCCATGCGCCTCTTTCCTTTCGCGCCGATCGTGCTAGAGCGGCCGGATAGCGAAGGAGACCCCGATGGACCACGGTAAAAACGAGTTCGCGACCAATGAGAGCCTGAAAGCGCGCCGCGATGAGGCGTGCCCTGCGGGCCTGCCGTCGAAGTCGGGGATCTACGCCGCCCGCGCGAAGGGCGCCGAGCTATGGGACGTTGAAGGCAAGCGCTATATCGACTTTATCGGCGGCATCGGCGTTCTCAATGTCGGCCACGCCCACCCGAAAGTGGTCGAGGCGATCAAGAAGCAAGCTGATGATTTCATCCATACGGCGTTCGGCATTGCGCAGTATGAGGAATATATCGAAGTCTGCGAAACGTTGAACCGCGTCGCGCCGGGCGATACGCCAAAGAAGACGGCGCTCTTTAACTCCGGCGCCGAGGCGGTTGAGAATTCGGTAAAATTCGCGCGCCAGATCACCGGCCGGCCGGGGGTCATCGCCTTTGAAGGCGCCTTTCACGGGCGCACGCTGCTGGCGACGACGCTCACCGGAAAGTCGAAACCCTACAAGGTCGGTTTCGGGCCTTACGTGCCGGCGGTGTTTCATGCGCCTTATCCTGACGCCTATCACGGCGTTTCTGTCGAGGGCTGCCTTTCCTGTCTCGATCACATTTTCAAAACGGCGATCAACGCCAATGAAGTCGCGGCGATGATCGTCGAGCCGGTGCAGGGCGAGGGCGGGTTCAACCCGGCGCCGCCGGAGTTCCTGAAAGGTCTGCGCGCCAAATGCGACGAGCACGGCATTTTGCTGATCGCCGATGAAATTCAGACCGGCATGGGCCGCACGGGCAAGTACTTCGCCTTTGAGCGCGCGGGCGTTGAGCCGGATTTCCTGTGCGTCGCAAAGTCCATCGCCGCCGGCCTGCCCTTGTCGGCGCTGACCGGCAAGGCGGATTTGATGGATACGGTTCTAGCCGGCTCTATGGGCTCGACCTATGGCGGCAACCCGATCGCCTGCGCCGCGGCGCTTGCGGTGTTCCAGATCATCGAGGAGGAGGGCCTTCTGAGCCGTGCGGAAGAGATCGGCGCGCAGACCGAAAAGCGCTGGAAAGAACTGCAAAGCGGCGTCGCGAAGGGCGTTCTTGGCGATGTGCGCAGGGTTGGCGGCATGTGCGCCGTCGAGTTCGTGAAAGACGGCGATGCCACGAAACCCAATGGCGACATGGCGGCCAATGTCCTGCGCGAAGCGCGCGAGCGCGGCCTCATCATGACCACCGCCGGCGCTTACGCCCAGTGCCTGCGCTCCCTCGTCCCGCTCGTCGTTTCGGACGAGATGCTGAATGAGGGTCTCGACATTTTTGCCGAAGCGACAGAAGCGGCGTTAACGAAATAAGCCTAGCATATTTGCCGAGTCCCTTCCGGCAGACCAAATACTAGGCTGACAAATGCTGAAACGACTTTTAATCTCTGTTTGGCTTGTCTTAAATCTTGTCGCTATTAGCATGTGGTTTCGCTACGAATTGCTTCCTGACCCTGAACCATGGGGCTTCGTAGGATATCTCGTTGCAATAATGCTGTTGAATGCGCCAATTTCATTTATCGCATATTGGGCCGCTACAGCTGTCATACTGTTCTTGGGCTGGATTGCAGGAGACTACGAAAAGCTTCCACAGAGTCTGATTTTTGGATGCGTTAGCATCGCGTTTGGCTGGTATCAGTGGTTTATTCTTCCGGGTGTTATCAAACGATTTATTCGACGTTGACGAAAAGGGTCGCCAGATTAAGCTAGGCGATGACAGAGATTCGATTTGTTCGATTTAGACCATCGCCGAAAAAAGCTTCTCTACCGCGCGACCTATCGCGGGTTCAAGGAAGCCGACCTGCTGATCGGCGGGTTCGCCAAGACGCATATCGCCGCCATGAGCGAAAGCGACCTCGATGAGTTCGAGGCGCTGCTTAAGCTCAACGATCGCGACCTCTACGCCTGGGCCACGGGCAAGGTCGAACCGCCGGCGAACGTTCAAGGGCCGGTGCTTGAAAAGCTGCGCGCCTTTGACCTTCAAAATCGCTGACGCGCGCATTGCGGGAGCGCCGCTGAGCCTCTAAATCCTCCTTTTTGAAAACGCGGAACCCAAATCAGGGCTCCGCGCATTTTGCGTTGAGGGCTATGTCGGAAACCGAAGCAAAAATGACGTCGGGCGGCGCCCATGTCAGCGCTGAAACCGCCTGGACCGCGGAGGGGCGGCTGCCCGTCTATGGCGCGCCGGAAGGGGCCGACGCAATCTGCGCCGCCGATGCGGCGCGGGCACGGGAAGACATCGTCGTTCATATCGCGCGGGACGGTGCCCGCGCCGCGGCCATGGCGCAGGCCCTCGGGTTTTTCGCCCCCGACATGGCCGTCGTCGAATACCCGGCCTGGGACTGCCTCCCTTACGATCGCGTCTCGCCGTCGAGCGCCGTGTCGGCCCGGCGCATGGCGGCCCTGTCGCTGATCGCGGCGCATCGCGGGAAGGGCGCCCTCATTGTCGTCACGTCGATCAATGCAGCGATCCAGCGAACGCCGCCCCGCGATGTGGTGACGGCGGCGTCCCTGTCGCTGGCGCCGGGCGCGACCGTCGATATGGACAATCTCGTTCGTTATCTCGGCGCCAACGGCTATGCGCGGTCGTCGACGGTGCGCGAACGGGGAGAGTTCGCCGTACGCGGCGGGCTTGTCGATATCTTTCCGCCGGGCGCCGACGAGCCGGTGCGGCTCGACTTTTTTGGCGACCAGTTGGAGTCTGTGCGCGGCTTCGATGCGGAAACCCAACGCACGACGAAACAGCTTGCGCGCTTCGACCTCAACGCCGCGTCGGAAGTGCTGCTGACGGACGAGACCATTGCGCGCTTTCGCACAGGCTTCGTCAAAGCCTTCGGCGCCGCCGGTGATGACCCGCTTTACGAGGCGATCAGCGCCGGGCGCATGCACGCCGGCGCCGAACACTGGCTGCCGCTTTTCTATGAGAAGACTGAAACGCTGTTCGACTTTATCGGCGACGGGCTGATCTTCCTCGATCACCTTGCCGACGAAGCGGCGGCGGAGCGTTTGGACGCGATCAGGGATCACTACGATGCGCGGGCCGAGGATGCTGAGACAAGGCGGCCGAAGAACTCCGAGTTTTCCGCGCCGGCCTATCAGCCGCTAACGCCTGATGCGCTTTATCTGAGCGACGAAGACTGGTCGGGTCATCTCGCGCCCGCAAATCTGCGTCCGCTGTCGCCCTTCGCGCCCCAGCCGAATGAACGGTGCTATCATTTCGGCGCGAAGATCGGGCGCAACTTTGCCGCGGAGCGGGCCGGCGACAAGGTCAACGTCTTTGATGCGACGGTCGCCCATATCAAGGCGCATGCGGATCAAAAGGTCGTCGTCGCCTGCTGGACCGCCGGTTCCGCCGACCGGTTGCGCACGGTGCTGTCGGACCGCGGCGTCGGCGACATCGCTCATGCGGAAAGCTTCAAAACGCTCGGCGCCGGGGTTTCAACCGCCGTTCTCGGCCTTGAACAGGGGTTTGAAACCGACGACGCGCTGTTTCTCTCCGAACAGGACATTCTCGGCGACCGGCTCGTGCGCAGAACGCGGCGCAAGCGCGCCGAGAATTTTCTTACCGAGGCGTCGGGGCTCTCCATCGGCGATCTTGTCGTCCATGTGGACCATGGCGTTGCGCGCTATGACGGACTGAAAACGCTGGAGGTGCAGGGCGCGCCCCATGACTGCCTGCACCTTGCCTATCATGGCGGCGACAAACTGTTCCTGCCGGTTGAGAACATCGACCTCCTGTCGCGCTTCGGGCCGGAAGACGCCAATCAGCAACTCGACAAACTCGGCGGCGCCGCCTGGCAGGGCCGCAAGGCGAAAATGCGCGCGCGCATCAAGATGCTCGCCGAGCAACTCATCAAGATCGCCGCCCAGCGCGCCATGCAGCGGGCCGACGAGATGGCGCCTACGGACGGGCTCTACGATGAATTCTGCGCGCGCTTTCCGTTCGCGGAAACCGAGGATCAGGAAAACGCCATCGCCGACGTCATCGAGGATATGGCGAAGGGCCGGCCCATGGACCGGCTCATCTGCGGCGACGTGGGCTTCGGCAAAACCGAAGTGGCGCTGCGCGCTGCCTTCGTCGCCGCCATGACCGGGCGTCAGGTCGCCGTCGTTGCGCCGACGACCTTGCTGGTGCGTCAGCATTTCAGAAATTTTTCGGAGCGCTTCAAAGGCTTTCCCGTCAAGGTGCGCCAGCTTTCGCGCATGGTGTCGGCGGCGGATGCTGCGGCGGTGCGCGACGGGATCGCCGCCGGCGATATCGACATCGTCATCGGCACCCATGCGCTGCTGGCGAAAACCGTCCGCTTTCGCGACCTCGGCCTCATGATTGTCGACGAGGAGCAGCATTTCGGGGTGAAGCACAAAGAGCGCCTCAAAGAATTTCGCGGCGACACCCATGTTCTGACGCTAACGGCGACGCCTATCCCGCGCACATTGCAACTCGCCATGTCGGGCATTCGCGATCTGTCGCTGATCGCCACGCCGCCGGTGGACCGCCTCGCCGTGCGCACGACCGTCGGGCCGTTCGATCCGGTGGTGACGCGGGAAACGCTCTTGCGCGAACACTATCGCGGCGGGCAGAGCTTCTACGTGGCGCCGCGCATCAAGGACCTTGACGGCATTGCGGAATTCCTGCGCGAGGAAATGCCGGAACTGAAATTCAAGGTCGCCCATGGGCAGATGGGCGCCCGCGAACTTGAAGACATCATGACCGCCTTTTACGAGGGCAAGTTCGATGTCCTCGTTTCGACGACCATCATCGAATCCGGTCTCGACATTCCCACCGCCAACACCATGATTATTCACCATGCGGACATGTTCGGTCTGGCGCAGCTCTATCAGTTGCGCGGCCGGGTGGGGCGGTCGAAACAGCGCGCCTACGCCTATCTCACCACAAGTCCGCGCAAGAAACTGACCGAGGGCGCGGAGCGCCGCCTCAAAGTCATGCAGTCGCTCGACACGCTGGGCGCCGGCTTTACCCTGGCGAGCCACGATCTCGACATTCGCGGCGCCGGCAATCTGTTGGGCGAGGAACAGTCGGGCAACGTCAAGGAAGTGGGCGTTGAACTTTACCAGCACATGCTTGAAGAGGCCGTCGCGGAACTGCGCGAAGGCGGCGGCGCGGCCGAGGACGCGTGGTCGCCGCAGATCAATATCGGGACGTCGGTCCTGATCCCCGACAGCTATGTGGCCGATCTCGACGTGCGCATGGCGCTCTATCGTCGCCTTGGCGACGTGACGTCCGAAGCGGAGATCGACGCCTTCGCGGCGGAGCTTGTGGACCGCTTCGGACCGACGCCGACGGAAGTCGACCATCTGCTCGAAATCGTCGCCATCAAAACGATCTGTCGGCGCGCAGGGATCGCCAAGATCGACGCCGGGCCCAAGGGCGCTGTCGTCAGTTTCCGGAACGATCAGTTCGCCAACCCGGCGGGGCTGATCGAATTTGTCTCATCGTCGCCCTACGACATGAAAGTCCGGCCCGATCAGAAGCTCGTTTTCCGTCAGGATTGGCCGGGCGAGTCCATGCGCCTCAAGGGCGCGCGACGGGCCGCCAACATTATTGCGGAGATTGCCGCCGAGGCTGCTTGAGGTTTTGCGCCTTGGGAAGTTTACGCAGGCCGGCGGCGATAGTTTCGCTGATCGCGGCGCCTGCATGGTGAGGCGAGACGGCGACGTCGATTTTCAGCGACTGGGGCGCGCCGTCATTGTCGCGATGGAACGCCGTGTTCGAAAGAACGCCGTCAATGCGCAAGGCGATGTGATTGGCGTCGGTGCGCGTTGTCGCCGGGCACAGGACGGCGAACAGGCCGGGGGCGATGCGCGCCACCATGTCCTCCGCGCGCGTGATACGGCCGAGGAGACGCGCGCCCTGACGCAAGGCCCGCCGGTCGCTTTCGCGGCGTCCTTTGCTGTCATCGGCGAGACGGATGAGGATAACGCTCAACGGCCGCCCGGTCTGATCGGCTCTGGCGGCGATGCGGGCGCCGTGCTGGCCGAGAAAGGTCGGCGTAAAGACGCCGGACGCCGCGTCGCGCACCCCGTCGCCGGAGCAGGCCCGTAAAAACCCGCGCATGGCGTTGAGCAGCCTTGCCCGGCGCGCAATCAGCGAGGCGCGCTGACCGAGCCCGGCGGCAATATGCGCGCGCAGGATAAATTCCGTCCCGCCGCCCCGCTGCGCCGCGTTGGCGAGATCTTCGGCGTTCTCGCCGATCTGAACGAGCGCCGTGCGCTTGAACTTCGGATGCCGGCGCAGCGCGCGCGTGAGGGCAGGCAGCGCGCCGTCCTTGGCTGCGGGCAGGAAAACCGCCACGTCGAACGGTTGATGGTCGAGGGCGCGCATGGCCTGACCCGCCGTTAACACGCAGGCGCAGATATCGGCGACGTTGCTCACTGCATTGATGGCGTCGATGGCTGCGGGGCCGGGCGCGCCGACAATCAGGACCCGCGGCGGCGACGCGTCTGTCGCGATGACTGGAAATTCGACAGCGCGATTGATCGCCGTCAGTGATTTCAGCCGCTCGCCCGCTTCCTCCGCAATATTGCGTATGCGGATGGTCTCGCGCATGCGCCGGCCGATATGATCGACGGCGTCGGCGGCCGGCGCGACCTCGCCGAACCGGCGCAAGGTTGCGAATTCGCGGACTTCTGTTTCGGGATCGACAAGAAAGAGCAGCGCCGCGTCCGGCGATTTGCGCCGGATCGCGTCTGCAAGCGACGATGCGCGCCGCGAGGTGACGCGGGCGCCGCGCAGGTCGACAAGGCCCAAATCCGCGCGGTCGGCCTCCGTTGTCTGAAATATCCGGTATCCCGCTTTGGCGCATAGCTCGGTTAACGCCGGATCCGGCGCCGCGCCCGCCGTTACACATGCGATACGCGCGCGGATGCGCTGGTCGGTCAATTCAGCCATGGTCGGTCCGGTTGCGGGGGCTGGCGTCGCTTCTCTTACGGTTCGCCCGGCGGTTCGCTACCAGTCATTCAAGATGCGGGCCGCACCGGCGGATTCCCGCTTCGGTTGCGCCTGTTTCGCTGGCTCCGCGTTGGCCAGTTGCGCCGGTTTTCCGTCGAGGCAGATGTCGGGCTCCCCGGCGGTCGGAAAGACCCCGCTGGCGGCCCGTTCCTGAAAACAGGGGAGCGCCGCTAGAAATTCCTGCGGCTGATTATACGGCCCCGCTTCGCGATAGAGCTGCGCCGTCTGGATGCCCACATAGCGCCAGTGCCAGGGCTCAAAGGTGTCCTTGCCGGGCAGGTAATCATTGCCCGGCGGGTAGGAGAGAATGAACCCAAAGCGAAAAGCGTTTTCTTCGAAGCACTGAAAGGCGCGGTCGCTCTGGCGCATGAACCGGCCATTGACGTTGATGTCCGCGGCGAGCCCGGTTTGGTGTTCGGAAACGCCCGGCGGCGTCACCGTGCCGCGAACGCCGTTGCGCTTATGCAGGAAGGACTGCGTCTGGAAGGAGCGATAGCCCGAGCGCAATGAAATTGCCTCGTCGGACTCCGAACGGCAAAGCGAAATCAACTGGGCAAGGCGGGCGGGCAGGTTTTCCTCGCGCCCGTCGCTGCCCTGATCGGCGGCGAGGCGCAGTTTCATTTCGTCGATATTCGGCACTTTCGCGGTCGGCACGAAAAATTCCGACGCCGAGACGAGATCGTCAGGCGCATAGGCCGCGTCCAATGGGAAATATTGCGACACCGGGCGGTTGATATATTCGCGGCGGTCCTTGTCCCTGTTCACGGCGTATCGCTGGGCCCCGAACGCGTCGCGAAACAGCCGGCGCATATGTTCGTAAAGGGCCTGGGCTTCGGTGAAGCGCTCCTGCTTTTCGTAAACGCCCGCCAGCAGTTTGATGTAAAGGCTGAGATCGGGACTATTAGCGCCCTTGGCGCGTTCCTGTGCGTGAAACGCTTCAAGGTAAAGCGCTTCGGCATCGCGCAGCCGGCCCATCTTTGTGTAAAGCGGGCCCAGCATCAGCGTCAGTTGCACCGTGTCCTGATGATCGGCGCCGCGGATGCGCTTGCGCGTTTCATAGGCGGTCGCAAGGAGGCCCGCGGCGGCGTATTCTTCGTCCTCCCGCATGCCGTAAAAGCCGCCGAGATCGGCCAGTTGCGCAGCGCTCGCCAGAACATGCTCGGGCGTTGCGCCCGTTAGCGGGCGCGGTTCGGCATGATTGACGACGCGCAGAAAAGCGTCCGCGGCGTCGGTAAGCTTGCGCGCGCGCAGTTTCGCCGTGGCGCCGAAGGCGAAGCTGTTCGGAACAGCGGCGGCGTCGCCGGCGAGATCGAGAAACGTCGTATAAATCGCCGCCGCTTTTTCAAGGTCGCCATTGAGGAGATAGGCGCGGGCGAGGCGGTCTTCATAGTCGATGCGCTTCGCCGTCGGCAGGCTTTGTCCCCATTCGGCGGTCAGGGCGTCCATGAGGAGATCGGCGGCGCGTTGATATTTGCGCCGGGTTATTTGCGCATCGGCGACGGTGGCTTTGAGGGGCGCGACGTCGTTTTCCGTCGCCCCGGCTTTCAGGGCGAGCGCGATAGCGCGCTCGCCGTGTTTCGCCGCCCGGCGCGGCGCGCCAAGGTCCACAAGGGTCTGAAATCGATCCGCGGCGGCGTCCGCGTCGGTGCGCACGGCGACGTCGAAATACGCCAGATACGATATAGCGAGCAGCAGAAACGCGCTCGAAAACATGACCGGCGAACGCAACCTGATTGCGGGCACCCATCCCCTCCGACAGTCCAGACCCCAAAATAGGGCGTAACCCTATCACTCCGGGGCCCGTGAGGCGAGCCTTCCCCAGCGAAAAGCGGCGCTGGTGGCGTTTTGGCGGGGATAGCGGTATGGGCGCGGGCGTTGCGGGGCGCAAGGCAGGAGGCGGGAAAGTGGCGGCAGGGTCCGGAAGGCGGCGCGTCTATTTGATGCGGCATGGTCATGTCGATTATTTCGACCGCGCGCTGGACGATCCGCGCGATGCGCCGCTGACGGAGGAGGGGCGCGATCAGGCGCGGGCCGCGCGCGACGCGCTTTCCGGCATTCCGTTCGACGCAGCGCTCTGTTCCGGCCTGTCCCGGACGCGGGAAACGGCCGAGATCGTGCTGGCGGGCCAGGCGGATCCGGCGGCGCTCACAACCGAGCGGCGCCTTGTCGAGCTGCAAAGTCAGTGGCTTGAGGCGAAGTCGCGCGAGGAACTTGCGGCGCGGCTCGCCTACTCGTTTGAAGCCGCGCAGGAGCCGGGGGCGACGTTCCTGCCCGAGGGCGAGGCGTTTTCCGAGGCGGAAACGCGCATCGTCGCGGCCCTTCGCGACTTTGCAACGGCGGGCGCCTGGCGCACGGCGCTCGTGGTCGCCCATGAAGGCGTCAACCGCATCGCGCTTGGCTGGGCGTGCGGGGGCGGGCTGCGGACCATCGCCGCCTTCGAACAGGACCTCGCCTGCATCAATGTCATCGACATCGACGTGACGCCGGCGGCCTCGGGGCCCGGGCTCGATATTGAGCGGGTGCTCATCAAGGCGATCAATGTAACGCCCTATGACTTTGTCAAACATGGCCTTTCGCGCACGAGCCTTGAGCATCTTTTCGACGTGGATTTTGGCGGCGCGCCGCCGCGGCCTGACCGTTGAACCCTGATTTTGCCGCGTCGCCGTCTTTGTCGTCTTAAAAACGACGCCCGGATATGCTTAACTTCCTGCGGGGTCCAACTGCAGGAGCGTGGGTATGTACGGAGTGAAGCGCGGGATTAAGTCGCCGGGGGAATTCGGCTTCATGGATATGTCCGGCCTCGCGCTGGCCGGTTCCGCCGGCATCATCGCGGCGATTATCGCGGACTATCAGCAAAAGGGCGAAGCCGCGGCGCTGTTCAAGATCAATGAATGGGTCGTGCAATTTGGCGCGCTGGCCGGTTTCACGGAAATTCCGCTCTGGATGGTTGTTCTGGGGCTGACGGTGGTCGGCGCCGGCTCGGTCTTCTATTTTCAGCCGATCACGCGGCAGGGCGCCTTTGCGCAAGGGTTCGGTCTCCTCGCCGTGTTGTTGACCATGACGCCGCCCAATCTCGCCAGCGGCATTGAGGGCATGAACGACAATCTGCCCGGGCTGTCGCCGGCGGCGGCGCGCGAAGCCGCGATGGAGCCGCGCATCGTGCGTGCGTCATACGTGCAGGACGACGCACGTCTCGTGCTGGTTCAGGACCCGGAAGAGGCGGCGAAATACGACGTTCATCTGCGCATCGTCTTTCCCGAAGGCATACGCGGCGACATTTCAACCATGATGCGTCGCGGCGCCATTCGCGGCCGGTTGCACAACGAACAGACTGACGAGACCTTCAACCTGTTCCGCACGACCGAAGGCGCCACCATACGGCGCGAAGGCAATACGCTGTTGTTCCATATCGGCGTGCCGGCGCGCGCCGATGCGGCGCGGCTCTGGGTCCGGGTCGAGTGCGTGGGATACGCCATTGAGGAACAATCCGCGACGGCGTCGCTGGACGATGTGCTGGAATGGACCGTGGAAATGCGGCCGTCCAATATTCCGCTCGCCGTGCAACGGTTCGGCAAAAGTTACTGGTACTAGGCTCGCCGGACTACGACGAGACTTCGCTCAGCCTTCCGCCTTCTTTTGCGAGCTTGACCAGAAATGGCGACGGGGCGAAAGCGTCGCCATATTGGTCCGCAAGATCGCTCAGCTTCGACGCAATTTTGTCGAGACCGACCGTGTCGGCCCAGAACATCGGTCCGCCGGTGTAGACGGGCCAGTTGTAGCCCTTGATGCACGCGATATCGACGTCGGACCCGCGAATGGCGACGCCTTCATCGAGGACGCGCGCCCCTTCATTGACGACCGGATAGAGCAGCCGCGCGATGATCTCTTCCTCATCGATTTGCGGCTCCTGTTTGACGCCTTTTTCTGCGGCGACGTCCCTGATGATTTCCATGGCGATCGGGGACAGCGTAGCCTTCCGGTTTTCGTCGTAATCGTAGTAGCCGCCGTTTTTCTTTTGCCCGAGGCGGTCGCGAGCCACGAGTTCGCTGGCGACGGTTTTTTCGTTCGAACCGCGACCGATGACGTCCAGCCCCACAAGATCGCGCATCTGGAACGGTCCCATGGCGAATCCGTAGTCGTAGATGACCCGGTCGATGTCTTCCGGACTGACCCCCTGAAGAATCATGGCGTCCGCCTGTTTGCCGCGCACGGTCATGACGCGGTTTGCAATGAAGCCGTAACAGACGCGGGACAGCACCGGCGTCTTGCCGATCTTTTTCGCCAGTTGCATGGCCGTGTTGATCAGGTCTTCGCCGGTCTTCTCCCCGCGGACGATTTCCAGGAGCGGCATGACATTCGCCGGTGAAAAGAAATGCAGTCCGATGACGTCCTGGGGCCGGCCGGTCGAACCCGCGATTTCGTCAAGATCAAGGTAGGACGTGTTGGAGGCGAGGATTGCGCCGTCCTTCGCGATTTGATCGAGCTTGGTGAAAACGTCCTTCTTGATTTCCATGGTCTCAAAGACCGCTTCAATAATCAGGTCCTGATCGCCGAGGTCGCCATAATCCGTGCTTGGCGAGATCAGCGACACGCACTGCTCGACCTGTTCGGCTGTCATGCGCCCTTTTTTTGCGCTGTTTTCGTAATTCCTGCGAATGACGGATAGTCCGCGGTCGAGTGCTTCCTGCGTTTGTTCGACGAGGGTTACGGGCATGCCGGCGTTGAGGAAGTTCATCGTGATGCCGCCGCCCATGGTGCCGGCGCCGATGACGCCGACCTTATTGACGGCGCGCGTCGGCGTGTCTTTTGGAACATCGGGGACTTTTGACGTCTTTCGCTCCGCAAAGAAGACATAGCGTTGCGCTTGCGACTGGACGCCGTCATGCAACGCCATAAACAATCGCCGTTCTTCGGCGGCGCCGTCGTCATAGGGCAGGTTCGCCGCGGCTTCGATCGCCTTGATGATGCTCTCGGGCGCCTTGAAACCGCGAAACTTGCGCGCATTCTTTTTTCGAAACGCGTCAAAGACATCGCTCTGTCCGCGATATTCCTCAACGCGGTCTTGACGGTCGCGAACGCGAATGAGCGGCGCATTTTCTGCAACGATTTTTTGCGCGAAGGCGATGGCGTCCTCGCGCAATTTTCCTTCTTCGGCGAGCGCGTCAAATATGCCGAGGTCCAGCGCTTCCTTTGCGGGGACGTGACGGCCGCTGGTGATAATCTCAAGGGCGGCGGGGACGCCGACGATGCGCGGCAAACGCTGCGTGCCGCCTGCGCCGGGCAACAGGCCGAGATTGACCTCAGGCAGCCCGGCCTTGGCCGACGGCGTTGCAATGCGATAGTGGCAATGAAGCGCGATTTCGAGACCGCCGCCGAGAGCGGCGCCGTGAATCGCCGCGATCACCGGGACCTGACTGGTTTCCAGATAGGTCAGTAGTTCAGGCAGCGACGGCGGCTGCGGCGGCTTGCCGAATTCGGTGATGTCGGCGCCGGCGAAAAACGTGCGCCCGCCGCAGATCAGGACAATCGCTTTGACCGATGCGTCGGCCCACGCCTTGTCGAAGCCTTCGGCGACGGCGCGGCGTGTGTTCACGCCGAGGGCGTTCACCGGCGGCGAGTCGATGGTTATAACGCCAATCCCGTTTTCAACTTCAAACGTCATCACGTCGGACATGGTCTGTTCCTTGTTGCTTTGGCGCGGCGCGTGAAATGCGTTGGCGTGTTTAGCGGATCAATCCGCAAGCCCGCATTGTCGTTTCGCCGCCTTTAACGTGTTCGCCATCAGCATGGCGATGGTCATCGGGCCGACGCCGCCCGGCACTGGCGTAATCGCGCCTGCTGTGTCGGCTGCTTCAGCGAAGTCGACATCGCCGACGAGTTTTGTTTTGCCTTCGCCTTTTTCCGGCGCGTCGATCCGGTTGATGCCGACGTCAACAACCGTGGCGCCGGGCTTGATCCAGTCGCCCTTGATCATTTCCGGACGGCCGACGGCGGCGATGACAATATCGGCGGTCCGGACGAGCGCCGGCAGGTCTTTCGTCCGGCTGTGCGCGATCGTGATGGTGCAGTGCTCGGCGAGGAACAACTGTGCGGCGGGCTTGCCGACAATGTTGGAGCGACCGACGACGACGACATGCTTGCCGGAGAGATCATCGCCCAGGGTGTCTTTTGCGAGGACGACGCTGCCCGCCGGCGTGCAGGGGATCATCGCCTTGTCGAATTCGCCTGCGTTGAGGCGACCGACATTCACGGGATGAAATCCGTCGACGTCCTTTTCCGGCGCGATCAATTCGATGATTTTTGATTCGTCAATATGATCGGGCAGCGGCAACTGCACCAGAATGCCGTGAACGGACGGATCGCCGTTCAGCGCCTCTATCTCGGCGATGAGATCGGTTTCGGCCGTGTCGGCCGGCAGGACTTTTTGCACGGAGCGAAAACCGATTTTTTCCGCCGTCTTGCCCTTGTTGCGGACATAGACGGCGCTCGCCGGATCGTCGCCCACGAGCACGACGGCAAGGCAGGGCGGCGACCCTATGGCGTCCGTGAAGCGCCCGGCCTCATTGGCGAGGTCGCCGGTGAGGCGCGCCGCGATCGCTTTCCCGTCGATTATCCGTGCCATACGCGTTGATCGTCTCTCGTCTGCGCTCTGATCCCGTGCGCGATAGCGCAAAGCGCAGCGTAACGGAACCTCATAGCGGGACATTGCGCAGCCGGATCCGCCGCCGGTGCGTCAAAGGCGCCGCGGGCGCCGAATTTCGCCGGCGCGGGGCTTGTGCTAGCCTCTGCGCCAGTCTCGGCATAGGGTGTAATGGCCATACTAATCGACAATACCGATGAAGCGGCGGTCCGCGATATCTGCGCACGGCATGGCGACCGCCCCGACGCGCTGCTCGAAATTCTCCACAGCGTGCAGGGCGACGTCGGCTATTTGCCAAGCGGCGTGCTGCGCATCGTGGCTGACGCCCTCAATATTTCCCGCGCGGAAATCCACGGCGTTGCGACTTTTTATCACGATTTCCGTCACGATCCGCCGGCCGACCATGCGATCGGGCTCTGCCGCGCCGAGGCGTGCCAGGCGGTCGGGTCGGAAGACCTCGCCGCCCATGCGGAGAAGCGGCTCGACGCCAAGACCGGCGCGCGCGCCGCCGACGGCAAGATCGACCTTGAGGCGGTTTACTGCCTCGGCAATTGTGCGCTCGGGCCCGCCGCGATGGTTGACGGCCGGCTCTATGGGCGCATGACGCCGGAAAAATTCGACAGGCTTGTCGCGGATCTGGAAGGAGAAGCGTAGTGGCCGAGCCTGTTCGAATATTCGTCCCTTGCGACGCCGCGGCCCTGTCCGTGGGCGCCGACGACATCGCCGCGGCGATCGCCGACGAAGCTGCGCGCCGCGGCGTCGATGTGACGATCGTGCGCAACGGATCGCGCGGCATGTTGTGGCTGGAGCCGCTCGTCGAGGTTGAAACGCCGGAGGGCCGCATCGCCTACGGTCCGGTTGAGGCGGGGGACGTCGCGTCCTTGTTCGACGCCGGCTTCCTGGAGGGCGGCGCGCACGACCTTGCGCACGGGCCCACGGAAGACATTCCTTACTTCGCCAGACAGGAACGGCTGACCTTTGCCCGGTGCGGCGTCATCGATCCGCTGGACCTTAATGAGTATGAGGCGCATGGCGGACTGGCGGGTCTGCGCAAGGCGCTTGAAATCAATCCGCCCGACATCGTGGAGGCCGTGACTGCGTCTGGTTTGCGCGGGCGCGGCGGCGCCGGCTTTCCGACCGGCGTTAAATGGAAAACGGCGGCGGAGCAGGACGCCGATCAGAAATACATCTGTTGCAACGCTGACGAAGGCGACAGCGGCACCTTTGCCGACCGCATGCTGATGGAAGGCGATCCGTTTTCGCTCATCGAAGGCATGGTCATCGCCGGCCTCGCCGTTGGCGCGAGCGAAGGATACATCTATCTGCGTTCGGAATATCCGCATGCGGCGGCGACCTTGCGCAAAGCGATTGCTCTGTGGGAGGAGGCCGGCCTTTCCGGCCGCTGCGACGATGGTTCGCCGCGCTTCACGCTCCATTTCAGAATGGGCGCCGGCGCCTATATCTGCGGCGAAGAGTCGTCCATGCTGGAGAGCCTTGAAGGCAAGCGCGGGCAGGTTCGGGCGAAACCGCCGATCCCGGCGATCGCCGGCCTTTTTGGCAAGCCGACCATCGTCAATAACGTGCTCACGCTCGCTGCTGTGCCGGATATTCTGTCCAGGGGCGCGGACCATTATAAAAATTACGGCATGGGCCGGTCTCGCGGTACGCAGGCGTTTCAGCTTGGCGGCGACGTTGCCCGCGGCGGTCTCGTCGAAAAAGCCTTCGGCGTCACCCTGCGCGAACTCGTCGAGGATTTCGGCGGCGGCACGCATTCCGGTACCCCCGTACGCGCCGTGCAGGCGGGCGGGCCGCTGGGCGCCTATATTCCTGTTTCGGGATTCGATGTCGAAATGGATTACGAAGCGCTGGCGGCGCAGGGCGCCATGCTCGGCCATGGGGGCGTCGTCGTCTTCAACGACAGCGTCGACATGGCGCAGCAAGCCCGCTTCGCCATGGCGTTCTGCGAGATTGAATCCTGCGGCAAGTGCACGCCCTGCCGAATTGGCGCGGTGCGCGGCAAGGAAACCATCGACAAGATTATGGCCGGCGATAATCGGGCGGAAAACTTGGCAATTTTAGAGGATTTGTGCGATCTTATGACCGATGGATCGCTCTGCGCCATGGGCGGGCTGACGCCGATGCCGGTGCAGAGCGCGGTTAAACATTTCCCGGAAGACTTTAGCGGCTAAGGATTGGGACGGATAGAGACCGGGCGAGGACGCAAGTGGCGATACTGAAGGAAAAAGACTACGGCACGCCGAAGGCGGATTCAGACGAATTCGTCACGGCCGAGATCGACGGGTTCTCGGTGACGGCGCCGAAAGGCACGTCGGTGATGCGTGCGGCGAACGAGATCGGCGTCGCCGTGCCCAAACTTTGCGCGACGGATTCGGTAAAGGCGTTCGGCTCCTGCCGCTTGTGCCTCGTGGAGATCAAGGGCCGCAAGGGAACGCCCGCCTCCTGCACGACGCTGCTTGAAGACGGCATGAAAGTTCGCACCCAGACGGACCGGCTCGCCAAGCTTCGCCGCGGCGTGATGGAGCTTTATATTTCCGATCACCCGCTTGATTGCCTCACCTGTTCCGATAATGGCGACTGCGAGCTGCAGGACATGGCCGGCGTCGTCGGCCTGCGCGACGTGCGCTACGGCTATGACGGGGACAATCACACCCAGTCGGCGAAGGACGAGAGCAATCCCTATTTCACCTATGACCCGTCGAAATGCATTGTCTGCTCGCGCTGTGTCCGGGCCTGCGATGAATTGCAAGGGACGCTCGCCCTGACGATTGAGGGACGGGGTTTTGAATCGCGCGTGGCGCCCTCCATGGGTGAAAGCTTTTTCGACTCCGAATGCGTTTCCTGCGGCGCCTGCGTGCAGGCCTGCCCCACGGCGACCTTGCAGGAAAACGGCGTCATCGAGCACGGCGTGCCGGATCGCACCGTTTTAACGACCTGTGCCTATTGCGGCGTCGGCTGTTCCTTCAAGGCGGAACTCAAGGGCGATCAGGTTGTCCGCATGGTCCCTTACAAGGACGGCAAGGCCAATCACGGTCATTCCTGCGTCAAAGGCCGGTTCGCTTTCGGCTATGCGACCCATAAGGAGCGCATCACCGATCCGATGATCCGCGACAAGATCACCGATCCGTGGCGGGTCGTGTCCTGGGACGAGGCGATTTCCCACGCCGCCAAGCGTTTGAAAGAGACGCAGGCCAAACACGGGCGCAAGTCGATCGGTGCGATTACGTCCTCGCGCTGCACGGCGGAGGAAGTCTGGCTTGTCCAGAAGCTCGTGCGCACGGCCTTCTCCAACAACAACATCGATACCTGTGCGCGGGTCTGTCACTCGCCGACCGGATATGGCCTCAAACAGACCTACGGCACGTCGGCGGGCACGCAGGACTTTGACAGCGTCATGGAGGCCGACGTCATCCTGGTGATCGGCGCTAACCCAACGGACGCGCACCCGGTTTTTGCCTCGCAGATGAAACGGCGCTTGCGTCAGGGCGCGAAACTCATCGTCGCCGATCCGCGCGCGATTGATCTCGTGCGCTCGCCCCATATCGAGGCGGCCTATCATTTGCCGTTGCTGCCGGGGACGAATGTCGCCCTCATCAATGCCTTCGCCCATGTCGCCGCGACGGAGGGCTTGCTTGACGACGACTTCGTCAAGGCGCGCTGCGATCTGCCGTCGTTCAAGGAGTGGCTCGACTTTATCGCCGGCGCGGAAAATTCTCCGGAAGCAGTGTCAAAGATTACCGGCGTGCCGGCCGAAGATATTCGCGCCGCGGCGCGGCTTTACGCGTCGGGCGGCAAGGCCGCGATTTATTACGGTCTCGGCGTGACGGAGCACAGCCAGGGCTCGACCATGGTGATGGGCATGGCCAATCTCGCCATGGCCACGGGCAATATCGGCCGGCGCGGCGTCGGCGTGAACCCCTTGCGCGGTCAGAACAACGTGCAAGGGTCTTGCGACATGGGATCGTTCCCGCACGAACTGTCGGACTACCGGCCGGTCGCTGACGACGATGCGCGCGGGCTCTTTGAAAAAGCCTGGGGCGTTTCGATGGATAACGAGCCCGGCTACCGCATTCCCAACATGTTCGACGAAGCCTGCGGCGGTTCGTTCAAGGGCATGTACATTCAAGGGGAAGACGTCGCCCAGTCCGATCCCGACACGCATCACGTCGAAGCGGCGCTGAAAGCGCTTGATATTCTGATTGTTCAGGACCTCTTCCTTAACGAGACGGCGCGTTTTGCCCATGTTTTCCTGCCGGGCACGTCGTTCCTTGAAAAAGACGGCACGTTCATCAACGCCGAGCGGCGCATTAACCGCGTGCGCCCGGTCATGAAATCGAAAACCGGCAAGGAAGAATGGGAGGTGACGCAAGACCTTTCCCGCGCGCTCGGTTATGAGATGGGCCATCAGTCCGCCTCCGACATTATGGACGAGATCGCGGCGCTGACGCCCTCCTTTCGCAACGTGTCGTTTAAGACGCTGGACGAAAAGGGATCGGTGCAATGGCCGTGCAATGACGATACGCCGGACGGCACGCCGATCATGCATGTGGACGAATTTGTCCGCGGCAAGGGACTTTTCGTGATTACGGAATTCGCGCCCACGGAAGAAAAAACCAGCCGCAAGTTTCCGCTCATTCTTACGACGGGCCGCATTTTGAGCCAGTACAATGTCGGCGCGCAGACACGGCGGACGGAAAATGTCGACTGGTGGGAAGAAGATGTTCTGGAGATCCATCCGTCGGACGCCGAAACCCGCGGCATTCGCGAGGGGCAGTGGGTGTCCATTCGCTCGCGCAAGGGCGAAACCGCCCTTCGCGCGCAGATTTCCGAGCGCATGCAGCCGGGCGTCGTCTATACGACCTTCCACCACCCGGAATCCGGCGCCAATGTGGTGACGACGGAGCTGTCGGACTGGGCGACGCAATGTCCCGAATACAAAGTGACTGCTGTTCAAGTAGCGCCGGCCAATCACAAATCCGATTGGCAGAACGCCTATGATGCGGAAACGCCGGGGCAGCGCAAGATCGAGAACGTCCCGGCGGAATAATGTTTCCCGTAAAAACGATCGGCGCGCCGCCGCCAACCGATAGCGATATCACGGTGTCGGGCGGCGGCGTTTGGCGGATTCCGGAGGAAACGCCGACGGCCATTGTTTATAACCGGCGCAATTACGCGGTGATGCTCGCGACGCCGCAGGACATGGCGGATTTCGCTACCGGGTTTTCGCTGTCGGAAAAGGTCATCGACGACGTTTCGGATATTCGGGCGCTCGATATTCTTTATACGGATCGCGGCGTCGATCTGCGTATCAGCATCGACGATGATCGCCTGGAGCGGCTCGATATTCGCCAGCGCCGGCGCACCCTGCCGGGCAATGTGGGCTGCGGGCTGTGCGGGCTTGAAAACGCCGATGCGCTGTTTGAACCGTTGCCGCCTGTCGCCGCGACACAAGCATCAATTGACCCCGCGGTTATCGAGGCGGCGTTCACGGCGCTCGGCGCGCATCAGAACCTCAACGCCCGCACCCGGTCGGTGCACGGCGCCGCCTGGGCGGGTCTTGACGGCGGCATTCTCCATCTGCGTGAGGATGTCGGGCGCCATAACGCCCTCGACAAACTCCTCGGCGCGCTGGCGCTCGGAAAAACCGACATGAAAAACGGCTTTGTCGTCATGTCGAGCCGTTGCTCCTATGAGATTGTTCAGAAAGCGGCGGTCTGCGGCGCTACGGCCGTGGCGTCGATATCGGCGCCGACCCTGTTCGCCGCGCGCAAGGCGGCGGAGGCTAATATGGCGCTCTATACGGCCGGGCCGGAAGGCGCTGTTCGCATCTCTGGCTAGCCGCGCAAAAAGTCCGCCGGATCGTCAAAGTCGACAACCACGCCTTCGTCATCGACAGGCGCGGCGGTGAAACACGTCTCGTGTTTTCCGATCACCGCGCTGGCGCCGCGGTCGCCCTTCAAGGCGCTGAGTTCCGGCAAGTAGACGGTTGAAAACACAACCGGGTGACCGCGTCGGGTTTTGTAGGTGGGCGCGATGATGGCGTTGGGCGCGGCGGTCTCGCAAATCGCCAGCAGCGCGGCGATCGTTGTTTTCTCAATCAGCGGCATGTCGCCTAGGGCGATCATCAGCCCGTCTGCGTCATCGCGGCAGTGGTTGGCCGCCAGCGCGATGGAACTCGCCATGCCGTCGTCCGCGGCGTTGTTTTTCAACACGTCAAAGCCGAAGTCGCGGCAGATAGCGGCAATGGGGGACGTTCCGCGACGGACAATGGCGAGGCGCTGCGAAACGGGCGCGGATTGAAACGCATCGAGCGCGCCGGCGAGCAACGGCCGCCCGCGCCAGGGGGCGAGCAGTTTATCGTCGTTGCCGAACCGGCGGGACGCGCCGGCGGCGAGGACAACGAGCGAAATACGCTTCATGGCCGGTCGGCGCGCCGGCGTTTCACGATTTCCGCCAGGATGGATAGAGCGATTTCGTTTGGGTTCGATGCGCCGATATCGAGCCCGACGGGCCCGTGAATCGCCGACGGCGCCTGACGCGTTGGCGGCAGCGCGGCGAGCGCGTCGAGGCGCAGTTGATGAGTCTGACGGCTGCCGAGGGCGCCGATATAGTCGGTATCCGCATTGAGTGCCGCGTGAAGAATGGGCGCCTCCCATTCATGTTCATGAAACAGCGTCACGACTGCCGTAAACTTGTCTATTTCGAGGGCGTCAAAATCCGCCTCGCGATGAATGGGCCGCCCGGCGATGTTCGCGCCGCTTAAAAATTCCAGCGCGTCGGCGTCAGGGCTGAAGGCTGTGACGTCGAAACCCGCCTGACGCGCAATGGTGCAGAACGCAATCAGGTTGGCGCCTTCGCCGAATGCGAGGATCCGGTAATCGGGATCGTATTTTGTTACAAAGGCGTTTGGGGATTGCGTTTCCGGCGCGCTGTCGGAGATTTGCGACGTCATCGTCTCCAGATCGATCGTCATAAAGGCTGTTCGCCGTTCGCCGTGTAGGGCGGAGACGCCCTCAACCACCGCCGCCGCGTCTTTTGTATTGAACAGGAGGTCAATGCCGGAACCGCAGGGCAGGACCACGTCGAGATAGGGCGAACCGGCGCCGTACCGCACGATTTTGTTTTCGCGCGCCTTCATGCACTGAAGTGCTTCCTCGACGATCGCTTTTTCCGCGCAGCCGCCGGTGATCATGCCTGCGGACCGTCCGTCCGAGGCAACGCCGATCATGGCGCCCACTGGTCGCGGCGACGAACCGTCAACATGGACCAGCGTAACGACGGCAATGCGGCATCCCTCGTCAACGAAGCGAGCGAGCTGTCCGAATACGTTTTCGACAAATACCATGGACTGCAAAAAGCCTTTTCCGATTGAAACGCGCGTCACCGATTGCCGCAAAGGGCGGGCCCCATGTCAAGGCGGCGTTTTCTCAGGCGTTCAGGGCAGGATCAATCCGGCGAGCGCGGCGCTCATCAAATTGGAGAGAGACCCGGCGAGAATGGCGTAGACGCCATATCTGGCGATCTGGTCCATGCGCTCGGGGATCAGCGTTCCGAGACCGCCGAGAAGGATGGCGATGGATGAGAGATTCGCGAAACCGCATAGAGCGAAGGTGATAATCGCTGCAGCGCGCGGGCTGAACGTGTCCATCTGATTGATGAAACTGAAATAGGCGACAAACTCATTGAGAATGAGCTTTTCACCGAACAGCGCGCCGGCCGCTTGCGCCTCTTCCCACGGCACGCTCAGGAGAAACATCAGCGGCGCAAAAATCCAGCCCAGCACTTTCTGAAAGGAGAGGTCCGGCATCCCGACGAGGCCGCCGACGCCGCCAAGCAGTCCGTTGGCCAGCGCGATCAGGGCGACAAAGGCGAGCAACATGGCGCCGATCGTGAGGGCCAGCTTCAATCCGTCCTGTGCGCCGGCGGCGGCGGCCATGAAGATATTCGTGTGCGGACTGCGCTCCTTGGTGATGTCCATGATCGTGAGTTCCGAATCGTCCCTTTCCGATCCGTCCGGCACGATCAGTTTCGCCATCAGGAGACCGCCCGGGGCGGCCATGAAACTCGCCGCCAGCAGATACTCAAGATTGACGCCGAGCGTTGCATAGGCGGCGAGCACCGTGCCGGCCACCGACGCCAGTCCCGACGTCATGACGGCGAAAAGCTGCGGATTGGTGATGCGGCTCAGGTACGGCTTGATAGCGAGGGGCGCCTCGGTCTGGCCGACGAAAATATTCGCCGCGGCGTTTAGGGACTCCACGGGCCGCGTGCCCACGACGAAGTTCAGAAAGCCGCCAACGCCCGCAACAACTGCCTGCATCACGCGCAGATGATAAAGAACCGACATCAGGGCGGAAAAGAAAATGATGATCGGCAGGACGTGGATCGCGAACACCGTGCCGAAGCTGTCGCCGGCGAGCCCGCCGAAGATCATGGCGATGCCTTCATTGGCGTAGCTGAGAATGATCGTCACGCCGTTCGACAGGCCTTTGATCAGGTCAACGCCGAATGGCGTACGCAGGACAAAAAAGGCGATCCCCGCCTGCAAGGCGAAGGCGCTGAGGACGACGCGGAAATTGATCGCAAGCCGGTTTTTCGAAAAGGCGATCGCGATCATCAGGATCGCCGCCACGCCCGCAAAGCCAATGGCGCGGCCCTGAAAGAAGTCGAGAACCGTCTCGATCATGAAAGACCCTTTTTGATGGCGGCGCCGGACGGCGTCATGGGGCGAGCGAAGACGACTTTAGGAAAGGGAACGCGCGCCGTCTATGTTCGGCAGCGGCGCCTAGGGCGTCATGGAAAAGGCGTCGACGGCGGTTGAGGTTTCCGCGCCGCCTGCTTTCGCCGCGCCGCCGATGACGTAGATCGCATCGCCCACGGCGACCGCGCCAAGCCCATGACGCGGGCGCGGCATAGCGGCGACGGCGCGCCAGCGGTCAGCGCGTGGATCATACTCCCACGCATCGGCGTAGACGCCGCCGCCGCCGGGCCCGAAAAATTCCCCGCCGAAAACATAGATCTTGCCGTTAAGCGCCGCGGCGGCGAGGCCGCCTTGCGCTTTCGGCATGGGCCGCGCTTTCTCCCAGCGATCGGATAGCGGATCGTAGACCTCGACCGCGGCGGTGTTGCCGTCGCTGACGGTGCGTCCGCCGATGACGTAGAGGACGCCGTTGAGGACGACCCCCGCCGTTGAATTTCGCGGCGTCGGCAGCGGCGCAAGATCGCGCCATCGATCGGACGCGGCGTCGTAGACCCAGTGCTCGTCCGTATCGATATGATCGGACCAGTCGCGATTGCGGCTGCCGGATGGGGCGCGTCCGCCGACAACATGAATGAAGCCGCCGAGGGACTGACACACGGCTTCTGCTTGCGGATGGGGCATGGGGCGCATGGGCGTCCAGGCGCCGTTGATGTCGCCGAGGCGCCAGCAATCGGCGCGCATGCGCCAGCCGCCGCCGGCGTCGCGGGCGAAACCGCCAATGCCGTAGAGATATCCGTTGTTGTTGACGAGCATCAAATGATGGCGCGGAACGGGCAGGGGCGTCCCGTATCCCCAGGCGTTGGCCGCCGGATCGAACCAGACGGTTTCGCTCGTCACATTGTAAGGCTCGCCGGGCGCGAGGCCGCCGGCGTTGACGATGATGTTAAAGGGCGTGGGTTTCAGCGTTTTGCCCGCGGCCGAGGCTTTCCAGAACGGCGCCGGATAAATTTCCTGAACGGGAAACGGCATGTCGGCGCGCGCCGTCCAGGTTCCCGGCCCCTCGACCTCGTGGGAAAGGGCGCGCGGCACCGCCAGAAACGCGCCCGTCGCGGCGCCCGCCGCCATCATTTGCCGTCTTGTCAGCCTGCTCATAAGCGCCCCCCGCTGCGCGACCTAACGCCGTTCCAAAGACCTGTCCGGATCGCCCCCGGCGCGGTCGGTGCGGCGTTTTCTCCACAGGCGCTCAAAAATACCGCAGAACCCATTGAGATGGCGTGCATTTTTTGCAGCAGATTCACCTTGCCCCCCGGGTGGCTCATTTCGGGCAGTCTAACCGAACGGAAAGGGGGAATAAACAACGCGCTGAGCCCCCTCTCCCGCTTGGCTTGAAGGCCCGCGAATGCTAAGCCGAGGGACCGAATTTCCAACCGATTCCAAAGGCTTCTTCCACAAATGGCGGACGACAAAGACGACAATGATTCCGATCACAACGGATCGGAAGAGGGCGGCCCGATAGGCGATCCCGGCGTTTCCTCGATTTCCATCGAAGACGAAATGCGCCGGTCCTATCTCGACTATGCGATGAGCGTCATCGTCAGCCGCGCGATCCCCGACGTACGCGACGGTCTAAAGCCCGTGCACCGGCGCATCCTGTGGTCGATGCACGAAAACAAATATTTCTGGGATCGTCCGTATAAAAAGTCGGCCCGCGTCGTCGGCGACGTCATCGGTAAATATCACCCCCATGGCGATCAGGCGGTTTATGACGCGTTGGTGCGCCTGGCGCAGGATTTTTCCATGCGACTGCCGCTGCTCGACGGGCAGGGCAATTTCGGCTCCATCGACGGCGATCCGCCGGCGGCCATGCGCTACACCGAAGTGCGCATGGGCAAGCCGGCCGCGGCGATTCTTGAAGACATTGAAAAAGACACGGTTCCGTTTCAGGCGAACTATGACGGCTCGGAAAAGGAACCGCTGGTGCTGCCGGCCCGGTTCCCGAACCTTTTGGTCAACGGCGCGGGCGGCATCGCCGTCGGCATGGCGACGAATATTCCGCCGCACAATCTCGGCGAAATTGTCGACGCGACCGTTGCGATGATCGAAAACCCGTCGATCACGGACGATGAGCTGATTGAAATTGTGCCGGGTCCGGACTTTCCGACTTCCGGCACCATCCTCGGCCGGGCCGGCTCCAAGGCCGCGCTGCTCTTGGGCCGCGGCTCGGTCGTCATGCGCGGGCGCGCAACCATCGATGAAATCCGTAAGGACCGCTACGGCATCGTCATTACGGAAATTCCCTATCAGGTGAACAAGGCGCTGATGATCGAGCGCATTGCGGAGCTGGTGCGCGACAAAAAGATCGAAGGCATCGCCGACATTCGCGACGAATCGAACCGTGAAGGCATTCGCGTCGTTGTCGAACTGCGCCGGGATGCCGCCGCGGACGTCGTGCTCAATCAGCTTTACCGGCACTCGCAGCTTCAGACGAGTTTCAGCGTCAACATGCTGGCCTTGAATGGCGGGCGCCCGCAGCAGATGACGCTGCGCGACGTGCTTTCGTCTTTCATTGAGTTCCGCGAGGAAGTCGTCACCAGACGGACGAAATTCGATCTCGCCAAGGCGCGCGACCGGGCCCATATCCTGGTCGGCCTCGCGATCGCCGTCGCCAATATCGACGACGTTGTCGCGCTGATCCGCAAGGCGCCGGACCCGGCGACCGCCAAGGAACAGTTGATGGCCCGCGATTGGCCGGCGAAAGACTTGGCGCCGCTGGTCGCGCTCGTCGCCGATCCGCGACATATGATGACCGACGGCGGCACGTTGAAACTGTCCGAAGAGCAGGCAAAAGCGATCCTCGATCTGCGCCTGCAGCGCCTCACCGCTCTTGGCCGCGACGAAATCGGCGACGAGCTGAAAGGGCTCGCCGACAAGATTGCGGACTATCTCGACATCCTGCGCCGGCGCGATCGCGTCATGCAGATCATCACCGATGAACTGAAGGTCGTGCGCGATGAGTTTGCGACGCCTCGGCGGACAGAGATCGTCGAGGCCGAAGGCGAGGTCGAGGACGAGGACCTCATCGCCCAGGAAGACATGGTCGTGACGGTAACCCATTCCGGCTATGTGAAACGGACGGCGCTTTCGACCTATCGCGCGCAAAAGCGCGGCGGCAAGGGGCGCGCCGGCATGAAGTTCAAGGACGAGGATTTCGTCAACCAGCTGTTCGTCGGCAATACGCACACGCCGCTGCTGTTTTTCACGAATACCGGCATGTCCTACAAAATGAAGTTGTGGCGGTTGCCGGAGGGCGCGCCGACCTCCCGGGGCAAGGCGTTTGTCAATTTGTTGCCGCTCGGCCCTGACGAGCGCGTGACGAACATCTTGCCGCTGCCAGAAGACGAGGATTCCTGGGAGCAGCTGCAGATCATGTTTGCAACACGGTCGGGCGGCGTTCGCCGCAACAAGCTTTCCGACTTCCAGCGGGTCAACCGCAACGGCAAGATCGCCATGAAGCTCGATGAAGGCGACGCCATTATCGGCGTGCAGATCTGCCGCGAGGATGAGGACGTGTTGCTGACGACGGCGACAGGGCACTGCATTCGCTTCCCGGTCGACGTCGTGCGCGTCTTTGCCGGACGAACCTCAACAGGCGTGCGCGGCATCAAGCTCGACAAGGGCAACCACGTCATCTCCATGGCGATCCTGCATCACGTGGAAACGTCGTCGGAAGACGCGAAAGCCTATCTGAAACACGCCGCGGCCATGCGCCGCGCCGCGGGTGAGGACAATATCGACGATCCGGAGGATACCGACACGCCGGACGTCGCCATCAGTCAGGAGCGGATCGCGGAGCTTGGCGCGCGGGAACAATTCGTGCTTGCCGTCACCGAGAACGGCTACGGCAAGCGCACCTCGTCATATGAATACAGGACCTCCGGGCGCGGCGGCAAAGGCATCATCGCCATCCAGACGACGGAGCGGAACGGCGAGGTCGTCGCTTCGTTCCCGGTCGAGGAGACCGATCAACTGATGCTCGTGACCGATGGCGGCCAGCTTATCCGCACGCCGGTCGACGGCATTCGCATCGCCGGGCGCAACACCCAGGGGGTGACGATCTTCAAAACCCGCGAGGGCGAACGGGTCGTGTCGGTCGGGCGCATTGAAGACGCGGACGCCGATGATGAAGATGAGGACGGCGAGGATGGTTAAACGCCGCGGCCTTTATCCCGGGACCTTCGATCCCCTAACCCTTGGTCACGTCGATATTATCGAACGCGCGGTGAAACTCGTTGACGAACTCGTCGTCGGCGTCGCCATCAATCGCGACAAGGGCCCGCTTTTCACCCTCGAAGAACGCGTCGCCATGGTCGAGCGCGAAATGAAGCCGATCGCCAAGGCGAGCGGCGTTTCCATCAAAGTGACGCCGTTTGAAAACCTGCTGATGCAGTTCGCGGAAGAACAGAACGCCACGGTCATCGTTCGCGGCCTGCGCGCCGTTTCCGATTTCGAATATGAGTTTCAGATGGTCGGCATGAACCAGGCGCTCAACGACGACATCGAAACGGTGTTCCTGATGGCGGACGCGCGATACCAGTCCATCGCCTCGCGCCTCGTGAAGGAGATCGCCCGCCTCAATGGCGACATTGCTTCTTTCGTGCCGGCGCATGTGAGCGAGGCGCTGAAAAAGAAATTCCAGTAGTCCGCCGATTTCGCCAACGTCTGCGCGTTTTCTTCGCAGCAGCGACATAACGGTTTGGAAAGGATGGCCACATGGCGAAGATTTCAGGAAGATGTCTTTGCGGGGCCGTCCGCTACGAGGGCGACGTCGAACCCATTTTCATGGGCAACTGCCACTGCACCGACTGCCGGAAATCAAGTGGATCCGGACATATGGCGCTGATATCAGTCCCGGAAACAGCCATTGCGATAACGGGTGAGGTAAAGGCGTATGAACTCAAGGCCGATTCCGGCGCCGTGATGACGCACAATTTTTGCCCCAATTGCGGCTCACAAATGTTTATGAAGAACCTGACCATGCCGGGCGTTATGGTGCTCGTCGCCGCGACCCTTGACGACCCGGAAATTTACAAACCGACGGTGACTGTTTATGCATCGCGCGCGCTCAGCTGGGACAAGCCGCATCCCGGCACCGAGAAATTTGACGAAATGCCGCCAATGGGCGGCTAGGCAAACGGGAATAATGGCCATGCGTATCTTAACTGTTTCGATTGCGGCGGGGCTCGCGGGTCTTGCGCCGGCGCTTGCGGACGATGATGCGCCGGCGGGACCGACGCCGCAGCAAATCGTGGAAAACGCGCCGGCCGACGTCTGGCGGCCGATTGATCCGGAAAACGTCATTTACATGGATTTGCCCGCGGGCACGGTCATTATTGAAATGCGACCAGACCTTGCGCCGGTCCATGCGCAACGGATCCGGGAACTCGTCCGGGAGGGTTTTTACAACGGCCTCCGGTTTCATCGCGTCATCGAAGGGTTCATGGCCCAGGGCGGCGATCCGAAAGGCGACGGGACGGGTGGTTCGGACAAACCGGACCTGCCTGGCGAGTTCGTTCGCGACACCAGCGAGGTTGAAGGGTTTCGCGTCATCGGCCGCGACCGGATTGCGCCGCGGGTCGGTTATATTGACGGCATGCCCGTCGGGGCGCAGCCGGAATCCCTGCGCACGTTCACCACGGCCGCGCGCGTCAATCTCTGGCCGCTGCATTGTCCCGGCGTCATGTCCATGGCGCGGGCGACCGACCCGAACAGCGCCAACAGCCAGTTCTTTTTGATGATCGGCGACTCGCGCCTCAATCTCGACAAACGATACACGGCGTGGGGCTGGATCGTTGACGGGTTTGAAGCGACCCGGCGCATTTCCCGCGGCGAACCGCCGCCGCGCCCGACGCCGATCATGCGCGTGCGCGTCGCTTCGGATATTCCGGCCTCGGAACGTCGCGACATCGAGATCATGCGCACCGACAGCGAGACATTCATGCGATATCTGAAACGCCGGGGCGATGTTGACGAGACAGGCTACGTCAAGGACATCTGCGACATCAAAGTGCCGGCGCGCGTAGACGGGAAAATAGAACGATGAGCGAAAAACTGATTTTGAAGCTGGACACCGGCGATGTCACCATCGAGTTGATGCCGGACAAGGCGCCGAACCACGTGGCGCGGATAAAAGAACTTGCCGAGGAAGGCTTTTACGACGGCGTCAAACTGCACCGCGTCATTGACGGGTTCATGGCGCAGATGGGTTGTCCGAGGGGCAACGGCACGGGCGGCTCCGACAAGCCGAACCTCGCCGCCGAGTTCAACGACGTCACCCATCAGCGCGGGGTCTGCTCCATGGCCCGGGCGCAGGATCCGGACAGCGCTAACAGCCAGTTTTTCATCTGCTTTGACGACGCGTCCTTTCTCGACGGCCAATACACGGCCTGGGGCCAGGTTGTCGACGGCATGGAAAACGTCGACGCCGCCGCCCGCGGCGAACCGCCGGCAAACCCTACAAAAATTATCTCCATGCGGGTCGCCGCCTGAGATCGTCGTGAAGAGGTCGTCATAAAACTGTGACAATAATGCGGGATGGACATTCGTCCTTCTCGTGAGGGCGGGTTTTACGCTGCGACACTTGCCGCTCGCCGCATTGGCGGCCGTGGGGCAAGGACTGGCGTCGACGACGCTGCGAGGTGTTTTCTGCGCAGCGCCAACATCTAGCGGGGCCGGCGCATGCAATTCGATCTCAGCATTTTTGCGATTATCGGTTTCATCCTTGCTGCATACGCCGTCGTAGGGAACGACGCGCTGCAAACGCTGGGCACGTTTATCAACTCCAACCGCCGCGTGCCCTGGTGGGCGCTGTTTCTGTTCGCCGCGACGATTTTGGTCGTCGTTTTCTTTTTCGGCTACGTCACCGACGGCGGCGAACTGCGCAATCCCGACGGCAGCCCAAAGGCGTTGTGCGATTTCAGCGTCGGTTGCGACACGTCCTACGGGCGTCTGGGCAACACCGAAAAATATCCGCTGTTCGACCCCCAATGGTATCACACGCTGCCGCCCCTGATGCTGCTCGTCCTGACGCGCTTCGGCATCCCGGTGTCAACGACCTTCATGGTGCTCACGATTTTCGCCACCATGGCCGGCCTCAGTTCTATGCTGCAAAAATCACTGATCGGATACGGCCTCGCTTTCGTCGTCGGCGTTGCGATTTACGTTGTGTTGTCGAGAACGCTCGAACAGTTCTTCCGCCGAACCGAACATCAGCAACACGCGCCGGTCTGGGTCCTCTTGCAATGGGTGACGACGGCGTATCTCTGGTCGGTCTGGCTGATGCAGGACTTCGCCAACATCTTCATCTTCCTGCCTCGCGGCGACGGCGTAACGCCGGGCTCGGGACTGAACCCGGCGGAAGCGATCGCCGCGGTCGGCGTCACCGTCCTGTTGCTCGGCTACACCTTCTGGAACCGGGGCGGCCCGGTGCAGCGGATCCTTCAGACCAAGACATCCGTTAAGGACATTCGCTCGGCGACGATCATCGACTTCACCTACGCGTCGCTTCTGTTTTACTTCAAGGAACTGAACGACATTCCGATGTCGACCACCTGGGTCTTTCTTGGGCTTATCGCCGGGCGCGAATACGCTTTCGCTATTACGACGCGGGCGATCAGTTTCATGCGCACCGCGCGCGTGACCATGTCGGACTTGTCAAAGGCGTTTATCGGGCTTGTCATCTCCGTCGATATGGCGCGCGGCCTTCCCTGGCTGGCGCAAGGATTTGAAGGGGAGGGCGTGTTTCAGCCGCCGCCCCTGGCCGCACTGGCGCCGACGCCGAGTTTCGCGTGGTTTCTCATCATCATCAATTTGATGCTGATCCCGGTGGCGATTTACCTGGCGCGCAATACGGTCCTGCGCATGGGCGCGCTGTTCGCCATTTACGTGGTCGCCGCCGCCGCCTTCATGCTGATGCCCATCGCTTAAGGCTCTGGCGCGCCGTCGTCAGTGGTGCCCGCCGGCGATATTGTTGAGGACAATGGCGGCGACGCCTGTCGCGACGCCAAGCTGCGCAAACAGATAGCCGCGTTTTTTCGGCGCCCGGGACGCGTGCGGACCGAGATGCACGATCACCACATAGATGAGGGCGCCGGCGGCGCCGCCGAGCATCGCCGCCATGGGCGGTCCTTCGGTGAGCCAGATCGCGGCGTTTGCGACCAGGGTTCCGGCGAAGGTGGTGAACGACGCGGCGAGGAAGGCGAGGACAATCGCATTGCCGCGCGACAGTCCCGTCTGCGCGAGCAGGAAGAACGCGATGATGCCTTCGGGAAACTCGTGCAGCATCAGCCCGCCCGTGGCGAGCCAGCCGGTGAACGGATCGTCCCGGAAGGCGGCGGCGTAAATCACGCCGTCGAGAAAAGAATGCGCCGCGAGCCCGATGATGGACGCGTAGCCGAATGTCAGCGCCGCCCCTTCCGGACTGCGACTGACCGACAGCTGGACGGCGATGCCGATAAGCACCATGGCGGCGAACCCGCCGAAAACCCAGCCGATGGCGCCAAGAGAGAAATCGAGCGTTTCCGGAATAAGGTGAAGGGCGACAGCAACGCTCAACAGTCCGACCGCGAACGCCGAAAAATAGCTCGCGTGGCGTTCGACGACGGCGCCGAACAGGGCGACTGTCGCGATGCCCGCCGTGCTTATGGCGGCGGCGGCTGTACTGGCGGCAAGCCCGTCAATTTCAGAGAGCACCCCGAACACAACGCAGTTGTCCCCTTCCTCACCGGACGCCCCACCGCGCCTGGATCGCCGCGCACACTAGCAAGGATGATGTTATCACGTCACTCTTTTTTCGATGTGACCGGACAATTTGAAGCGAATTGAAATCGGCGCAAATCCACGTGTTCCGGTGGTGCGTATTTCTTGCGACCGGACGCTGTTCGGGACTAAAGTTGTCCCGGAAGGGGATCTTTTTACTCGCGTCCAAGAGGGTGTTGCCGACGCATGGCCAATTGTGCGCATCAGGTGAACGAGGGCGAGCGAAACAGTCGCCGGCTTTTGCTGGCGCTGGGCGTCATCGTCACGTTCATGGTCGTGGAAGTCATTGGCGGCATTCTGTCTGGCTCGTTGGCGCTGCTCGCCGACGCGACCCATATGCTCACGGATGCGCTGGCCCTTGCGCTCGCCGCGAGCGCGCAGATTTTTGCCATGCGCCCGGCCGATTCCAATCTGCATTTCGGCTATCGCCGCGCGCAGGTTCTGGCGGCGTTCGTCAACGGCGTCCTGCTCGCGTTCCTGCTCGTCTGGATCATTTTTGAGGCGATAAAGCGCTTCGCGTCGCCGGTGGATATCAATACGCCGCTGATGCTGTGGGTCGCTGTCGCCGGTCTGGTCGCCAATATTGTCGCCTTCGCGATTTTGCACCGGGGCGCCGCCGATGATCTGAATGTGCGCGGGGCGATGCTGCATGTGATCGGGGATCTCTTGGGGTCCGTCGCCGCCATCGCCGGCGCGATCATCATCGCCGCGACCGGATGGGTGCGCGTCGACCCGTTATTGTCGATCCTTGTCGCGGTGCTGATCGGCGTGTCTGCGGTCCGGTTGATAAGAGAAACCGGATTCATTCTGCTCGAAGGCGCGCCGGATAATATTGATCCCCAACAGCTTGGCGACGGATTGAAAGCGACAGTCCCGGCGATCAAGGACGTTCATCATATTCGCATCTGGCAGATCACGCCTGATCAGCCCCGCATTACCTTGCATGCGTGTATTGATAATGCAGAAGACGCCGCCGCCGCGCTTCGTTCTGCGAAAGACTATCTCGCGTCGGAATTCGGCATCCGCCACAGCACCATTCAGATTGATATCGGCGGCGACTGCCCTGACAAATATGACGATGCGCCGGCCTCGGCGTCCTCCGGCGCCGCCAAAACGGCCCAGCCGGCGCCGCGCTCGACCCCCGCCGCCGTCGCCGCGCACAACTCTTAGAGGCGCGTAATGGCGGGCGCCGTCCGCGGTCGGTTCGTCTGCGTTGTCGCTTGAATGTTTGCGTATTTCGGCGGCGCCTTCAGGCGCGGCGTCATATGGGCGAGCCCGCCGGCGCAGGCGATCAGCATCAGATATCCGTACCACATCTCCATGGAGACGGATGCGCCGCCGATAGCGAACACAATGAGGGAAAACTGAATGGCGCGCGCCAGTTCAGGCCGCCATGGCTCCATGCCGGGCTCGCCGCGCCGCGCGAACACGCCCCATGCGGCGAGGAAGCCTGACGCATAAAGGCCGAGATAAAGGCCGAGCCCGACAAACCCGGCGCCGCCGAGCATTTCAAAATAGATGCTGTGCGCCGCCCGTGCGCGGGCGCCGCGTTCGGCGTCGACAGTGCTGGCGACCTCGAAGAGATAGGGATTGCGAAGGCCGGCGCCGGTGAGCGGGTGCGCGGCGCCGAGTTTTGCGTTGACGACCCACGCGTCGACCCGGCCCATGAAGGATTTGTCTTCCGTCGCCGAGGTGATGGTCGTCATGCGCTCGCCCCATTTCGCCGGCATGAAAGCGACGGCGGGCGCCAGCACCGCGAAGGCGGCGGCGGCGAGGGCGAATTTGTGGCGCGAGCGAAACCACATGACGACGCCGAACAGCGCCAGCGCGATAAAGCCGCCGCGCGAATGGGTCCCTAAGATCGCCAGTACCGACAGCACCAGCAAGGCGGCGAGCCCGAGCCGCAACCATGCGGTCTTCGCTTGTGTCCGCAGATAAAGAATGAGCGGCAGGATGGTCGCTGTCGCGATCCCGAAATGATTGTTGTCCTCGATGATCGTGTCGGGCAGCCCCTGAACGCGGAACTCGCCCAGCGTGATGACGGTGAACAATGCGCCCTTCGCTGCGAAGAACCCGATGCCGGCGACGATCACCCATATCAGCGCGTGAATGCGCAGCTTTGACGTCGCCATCTGCGCGCATAACAGGATGAACAGGAGGGTTTTCACAAACCAGTCCGTATGGGGCGCGGAGTTTTCGGGGTTGAGCGAAAAGAGCTGTGACAGCGTTAACCATCCCGCCAATCCCAAAATCAGGGCGATGACCGGATCGAAGCGAAACTTCATGACCTCGCCGGAGACCACATAGGCGAACATCGTGACCGCGGCGATGACGAGGTTCAACGGAACGCCGTAAACGCCGTAGGCGATCTGATGCGGCGTCATGATGGAAAACCACGCCCATGCGAGAACGCCGACAAAAGGCCGGCGCAGGGCAAGCGCAAGAAGCGTCGCGAGGGCGCTTAAGAGAAGAAAATCGCGCATTGCGCTCCGGGGCTTTTGAACGAATTCAAGCGACGCCGTCGCGGGCGCCTGACCTCAAGCATTCAAGTATCGGGCCGGGCGGGCCTACATGGCGGATTGGTAAACGCCGCGGGCGATCGCGCGGGCGAGGCAATCGGCGGCGGCGGCCCCAATGGCGGTCACGGTTAACGCGCGCGCGCCATGATCGTCCGATGCGAGGGGCGCGGCGGCGGTGGCGACGGAAAACACCACGTCGCCGTCGAACAACGTATGGGCCGGCCGGACCGCCCGGGCGATGCCGTCATGGGCCATGATTGCGACCCGTTTTGCCTCGACGCCACTGAGATCTGCTGACGTGGCGACGATGGCGAGCGTTGTGTTCTGTCGCGGTTGAAGCCCGCTGATGCGGGCGAAGGGAGGAAAGGGATCGGCGACGTCGCCCGACGACGGCGGCTTTCGTCCGCCGAATTCGGCGTCCAACTCCCATGGCCACGCATAAAAGGTTTCGCCGTCCGGCAGGTAGGGCGATCCGACCGGGTTGGCGACGACCAGCGCCGCAACGACGATTCCGTCATCGAGCGTTATTGACGCCGAGCCCAGACCGCCCGGCACGCGGCCGGCCATGGCGCCGCGCCCCGCGCCGACGGCGCCGAGTTTAAAATCGTCAGCAGCGCTTTCACACGCCGCTGCGCCAAGCCGCGCATAGGGCGCGCCGTCTTTCCAGTTCTTGTCGCCGCCATTGGCGAGATCGTAAAGCGCCGCCGCCGGCGCAATCGGGACCGCCGGCGTATCCGGCGCGAGCCGCAAGCCGACATTCGCGGCGGACAGGAACTGCGTCACGCCGTCCGCCGCCGCAAGACCGAAAACCGATCCGCCCGCCAGCGCGATGGCGTCGGCGCGTCCGACAAGGTTAGAGGTCTCAAGCACGTCCGTTTCGCGCGTCGCCGGCGCACCGCCGCGTATGTCGACGGCGGCGACAAAGACGTCGGCGCAACGCAACACGGTGACGCCCGACTTCGCGGCTTCGTCAGTGGCGTTGCCGACGGTAAGGCCGGCGACATCGGTGATGAGATTGCGCGGTCCGGTTTTCGGCAAGGGCCCAGTCCTTTGTTCCTGTCCTTTGATTATCGGCGGGAGAGTATAGGGTGGCCCGCGCAAATCTGTCTAACGCTCAATTCCACGATGCGGAGGCGAAATGGTTAATTACGTGATCTTCGGCGCCGGGCGCGTTGGCGTAAACATGACGCGCTATCTGACGTTCCTCGGCCACGGCGTATCGCTGATTTCCCATGCGGAGGCGAAAACAGATCCGGACGCCTGCCGCGCAAAAATCCGCGCCGCCGACATCGTCGCTGCCGCCGCGCCCGACGACCGGCTTGCGGACTGGCGCGATCAATGGGCGCCGGATCTCGTCGGCAAGATTGCGATCCATTTCTCCGGCGCCGCGCGCATTGACGGCGTTTACGCCTTTCACCCGCTTTATTCGTTTCCGCCCGACGCCGTTGCACCGGAGACGATGAAACAGATCGCCTTCGCCTGCCCGCGGGAGGGGCCCGCCTTTGGCGACGTCTTTCCCGGCGCGGAAAACCCGCATTTCAAAATCTCTGATGAAGACCGCGCCCGCTATCACGCGCTCGCGGTGCTGAGCGGAAACTTCGCCGCCTATCTGTGGAATGAAACGGCGAAAGAGATATCTGCGTTTTCAGGACTGCCGCCGGAGACCGTCATGGGCGGCTATCTGGCGTCGATCATCGATCGCTTTGTGGAATCGCCGGAGGCCTCGCTGACAGGCCCCGTGGCGCGACGGGATGCAAAAACCGTCGCCGCCAATCTCGAAGCCCTCGCCGCGACGCCGAAGCTGCGC
Organism: Hyphococcus sp.; assembly: GCA_028284345.1. Classification (GTDB taxonomy): domain Bacteria; phylum Pseudomonadota; class Alphaproteobacteria; order Caulobacterales; family Parvularculaceae; genus Hyphococcus. Next base: position 352,854 of record JANQRY010000006.1, read on the forward strand.
GGTCTCTATGAGTCATTTTTAGAAGCGGCGTGGCCGGATTATCGGCCCTAGGATTTTATCGACTCAATCTCGTTGTCCTTGCCGAGAATGACGACGCAGGGCTTGTGGTCATGGGCTTCTTCCAGCGACATCTGGGCAAAGCTCGCGATGATTACCGTATCGCCCTTGGCGAAATGGCGCGCTGCGGCGCCGTTGACGGCGATGGCGCCGGACCCGCGTTCGGCCGGGATGATATAGGTCACGATCCGCGCGCCGCTGTTCACATTCCAGATGTGAATTTCCTCATTGACGAGCATCCCCGACGCCTCGAGGAGATTTTCGTCGATGGCGCAGGAGCCTTCATAATGAAGGTCGCATTCGGTGACCGTGGCGCTGTGCAGCTTAGCGCGCATCATGGACAACAGCATTGGGTTCGTCTCCGTCTTAAAATCTTTATCGTGCGTTTCGATTTGGCGTGCGGGCGCCGCTCATGCTAGGAGCGCGCCTGAAAACCGGCGCAAACTCCCTATATGGGCGACCATGATTATCTGTCGATCGAAACCTGAAATTCAGGCGTTGATGAGCGAGTGGCGAGGCGAGGGCCGGTCGATCGGCGCCGTGCCGACCATGGGCGCGCTGCATGAAGGCCACTTGTCGCTGATGGATATTGCGTCGCGCGAATGCGACCGCGTCGTTGCGACGATTTTCGTCAATCCGCTGCAATTCGCGCCCCATGAGGACTTCGACGCCTATCCGCGCAATCTTGACGGCGACGCGGGTCTGCTCGCCGCGCGCGGCTGCGACGCGCTCTTTGCGCCGGAAAAGGCCGGGCTCTTTCCGCCCGATTTTTCCACCAATATTTCCGTCGCCGGCGTCGGTGAAAACCACTGCGCCGTCGCGCGGCCGCATTTCTTCGACGGCGTCGCAACCATTGTCGCGAAACTCCTGCTGATCCTGCGTCCCGACGCGGCGGTGTTCGGGGAGAAGGACTTTCAGCAGCTTGCCGTGATCCGTCGTCTGGTGCGCGATCTTGATATTGACGCGCGCATTCTCGGCGGCCCCGTTGTGCGGGAGGGCGACGGCCTCGCCATGTCGTCGCGCAATCAATATCTGTCTGCGGAGGAACGCGCCGTTGCGCCGGCGCTGTTTCGCACGCTGAAACAGGCGGGCGAACTGATCTCCGCCCCGGGCGCGCAGTGGCCCGAAATCAGGGTCTGGGCGAGAAAAGCGCTCGTCGATTCCGGTTTTTCGTCGGTCGATTATGTGGATCTTGTCGAAGCCGCGACGCTCGAGATGCTCGACCGCGCCGGACCCGAGGCGCGGATTCTCGCCGCCGCGCGGCTTGGCGCAACGCGTCTCATCGACAATATCGCTGTCGCGGCGGCGCGCGCTGGTTAAACCCTGAAGCGCCATCTCAATCGCCATTATCGTTGGCGTAGGTTTCCGCCGATGACGGAAACGCGCGGCTGCGAACGGCGCGCGCATAGTCGGCCACGGCCGCATCAATCGTTTCTCGCAGCTCTGCAAAACGCCGGACGAATTTCGGCGTCCGGTTGAACATGCCGAGCAAATCTTCCGTAACCAGAATTTGCCCGTCGCAGGCCGGCGATGCGCCGATGCCGATGGTCGGAATGTCGACCCGTTCGGTCAGCTCCCGCGCCAGCGGTTCAACGACGCCTTCGAGAACCACGGAAAAAGCGCCGGCGGCCGCAACGGCGTCAGCGTCGGCGCGGAGCGCGTCGCACTCCTCCTCGGTCTTGCCGACAATTCGGTAGCCGCCGGTGGCGCGAACCGCCTGGGGCCGCAAACCGATATGGGCCATCACCGGAACGCCGCGCTCCACAAGAAAGCGAATGGTCTCAGCCTGTGTCACGCCGCCTTCAAGTTTCACGGCGTCGGCGCCGGTTTCTTTCAGAAGCCTTGAGGCGTTTTCGAACGCCGTCGCCGCGTCGGCCTCATAGGACCCGAACGGCATGTCGATGGCGAGCAGTGAATTCGGCGCCGCGCGCGCAACCGATTTCGCATGCAGCAGCATGTCGTCCATCGTCACGGGGATGGTCGCGTCGTGGCCGTGCAACACGGTGCCGACGGAATCGCCCACAAGCAGGACGTCCACATGGGGGTCGAGGATCTCCGCCATCATCGCCGTATAGGCGGTGAGGCAGACAAAAGGCTCGCCGCCTTTGCGGCGTCGGATATCGGCGACCGAAATTTTCCGGCGGGGTCTCACGGACGACATGGCGCGGCCTTTCCGCTATTTCAAAGCGCAGGGCGCATCGTTTTTCTCGACGCGCCTCGAACTTCCAACGGATGCGCAGCCCGCCCTCTAGCGATCATTTTTCTCGTCCGCCAAGGCGTTCTCCGTGTGCGGCGCCGCGAATTCAAATCACGAAAACGGCCATTTTTCTCGGCTTTGGCGCGCTGTACGGTTCGCGCCGCCTAGATAGTCGAAAATTTCTGGAATTTCAATGTGACAGGCCGATGACAGCCGCCTAAGGCCCGTCAAGAAACCGCGAGACGGCGGAAATAAAGGCCTCCGGCCGGTCCCAGTGGAGGGAATGAGCGGCGCCGGCGACGGTCTCGAGCCTGACATTGGGAAGGTCTTCATAAGCCCTCTGAACATCCGAGAGCGGATAGACGAGATCGCTTTCCCCGGCGAGCACGAGGGTTTCAGCGGTAATGGCGGCAAGGCGCGGCGTCAGATCCACGCTTTTTATGGAGTCGCATTGCCGGCGCATATCCGCGGCGGACTGCTTATAGGGATACCCCATGGACATGGCGATCGCGGCGTCGACGGCGCGGCGGTCGTCAAAGAACGATCGTGCGAAGATCCAGCAGAAGAAATTGCGAAACCAGTCTTCGTCACGCGCGCCGGCCTCGCGCAGGGCGGTGAGGCTTTCAATGACGGCGCGGGAATGGCCGGTGGTCCGCGGCGGGCTGGCGGCGATGATCAATTTGCCTGTGCGGGCGGGCCAGACGCTGGCGATCTCCATGGCGACGGCGCCGCCCATGGAGTGACCGACAATATCGATGCGGCGCAAGCCCAAATGATCCATCAGGGCGACGCAATCCTCCGCATAGTCGCGCAGGGTTACGGGCGCGTCGCCGGACTGCGTCCGGCCGCTGCCGCGATTGTCCGGCATGATCAGCCTGCGCGATTGCGCCAGTTGCGGCGCGACCGGCGCCCAGCTCGCCGAGTCGCTCGCAAAGCCGGCGATCAGGAGCAACGGTGGGCCGTCGCCGGCGACCTTGTAGTGCAAGTCTATTCCGTTTACGGAGAGATTGGGCATCGGTCAGGCGAGACCCGGCAGGTTGAGGCCGTGTTCGCGGGCGCAGTCGATGGCGATATCGTACCCCGCATCCGCATGGCGCATGACGCCGCTTGCCGGATCGTTCCATAAGACCCGTTCCAGCCGGCGCGCCGCGTCGTCGGTGCCGTCCGCGACAATGACCATGCCGGCATGTTGTGAAAAGCCCATGCCGACGCCGCCGCCATGATGCAGCGAGACCCAGGTGGCGCCCGACGCCGTGTTCAACAAGGCGTTCAATAGCGGCCAGTCGGAGACGGCGTCCGATCCGTCCTTCATGGCTTCGGTTTCGCGGTTGGGGGAGGCGACGGAGCCACTGTCGAGATGATCCCGGCCGATGACGACGGGCGCGGAAAGTTCGCCTTTCGCCACCATGTCGTTGAAGGCGAGGCCGAGCCTGTGCCGTTGCCCGAGGCCGACCCAGCAAATGCGCGCGGGCAGTCCCTGAAACGCAATCCGCTCCCGCGCCATGTCGAGCCAACCCGCGAGATGCGGGTCATCGGGGATCAGTTCCTTCACCTTGGCGTCCGTCTTGTAGATGTCTTCCGGGTCCCCGGAGAGCGCCGCCCAGCGGAACGGGCCGACGCCGCGGCAGAATAGCGGGCGCACATAAGCCGGCACGAATCCCGGAAAGTCGAAGGCTTTTTCGAGCCCTTCCTCTTTCGCGACTTGGCGAATGTTGTTGCCGTAGTCGAGGGTCGGGACGCCGGCGTTCCAGAAATCGAGCATCGCTTGCACATGCACTTTTATTGACGCTCGCGCGGCGCGTTCAACCTCTTTCGGCGCTGTCTCGCGTTTCTCTTTCCATTCGGCGACGGTCCAGCCCTGCGGCAGATAGCCGTTGACGACGTCATGGGCGGAAGTCTGGTCGGTGACGATATCGGGCCGGGCCGCCGGGTCGTCTTTCGCACGGTTTGCAAGCTCCGGAAAGACGTCGGCGGCGTTGCCGAGGAGGGCGACGGACTTCGCCTCGCCCGCTTTCGTCCAGCGCGCGATCATTGCCAGCGCGTCGTCGAGGTTCGTTGCTTTCTCGTCCACATATTTCGTCCGCAGGCGGAAATCGATGGAGTCTTCGTTGCATTCGACGGCGAGACAACTGGCGCCGGCCAGCGCGGCGGCGAGGGGCTGGGCCCCGCCCATGCCGCCGAGGCCCGCAGTCAGGATCCATTTGCCCGCAAGGTCGCCATTGTAGTGCTGGCGGCCCGCCTCCTTGAAGGTTTCATACGTACCCTGAACGATCCCCTGGCTGCCGATATAGATCCACGATCCGGCGGTCATCTGGCCGTACATCATCAATCCCTTACGGTCGAGGTCGTTGAAGCAGTCCCAATTGGCCCAGTGCGGCACGATGTTGGAATTGGCGATGAGTACGCGCGGCGCGTCTTTATGGGTTTTGAAAACGCCGACCGGCTTGCCGGACTGAACGCATAAGGTTTCGTCTTCATTGAGGTCTTTCAGGGCGGCGACGATCCTGTCAAAATCCTTCCAGGTGCGCGCGGCTCGGCCGATGCCGCCATAGACGACAAGCTCGTGCGGGTTTTCCGCGACATCCGGATCGAGATTGTTCATCAGCATCCGCATGGGCGCCTCGGTCGTCCAATGCTTCGCCGTGATGTCGGGTCCGCGCGGGCTGCGGACCGTTCGAGCGTTATGGCGCGGGTTGGTCATGAGCGCTCCTTTTCGCCTTCCTCCCCTTGAAAAGGGGAGGCTTGAGCCGCGCTCGCCCGAAGGGCGAGCCCCGGCGAAAGGAGGGGATCGAAAACCATGCTCGCGCTGATCGATCCCCACCCGGAATGCATGCGCGTTGATACGGCGCTATGCGTTGACAGCCGCATTCCGACCTCCCCTTTGCAAGGGGAGGCGGATATTCTCGCTGCAAGCAATTTGTTCTTTTGATATAATTAGAGCGGCCGCCGCCAGGTCATCCGCCATAAAACGATCATCGCCGAGCGCCGGAATTTTTTTGCGTATTTCTGCGATCACTTTTTGCAACGCCGGGCTTGTTTTCAACGGCGCGCGCATTTCGATCCCTTGCGCCGCGGTTAAGAGTTCAACGCCGATAATCCTGAACAGGTTTTCGTTCATGACCCCGAGCCGCCTTGCGCCGTGGCACGCCATGGAGACGTGGTCTTCCTGATTGCAGGAGGTCGGCGTTGAATCCGTCGAACAGGGATTGGCGCGCTGCTTGTTTTCGCTCATGAGCGCCGCGGACGTTACTTCGGCGATCATGAACCCGGAATTGAGCCCCGGTTCGGGGGTTAAGAACGCCGGCAGCCCGTATGACAGTGTCGGGTCGACCATGAGCGCGATGCGCCGCTGGGCGATGGAGCCGATTTCGGCAATCGCCAGCGCCATCTGGTCGGCGGCGAAGGCGACGGGTTCGGCGTGGAAATTGCCGCCGGAGACGATCATGTCATCGAAGACGAGCGGATTGTCGGTGGCGGCGTTGGCTTCGGTCTCAAGGGTCTTCGCGGCCTGTCGCAACAGGTCGACGCACGCGCCCATGACCTGCGGCTGGCAGCGGATGCAATAGGGATCCTGCACGCGATCGTCGTCGACCCGATGGCTTTCGCGAATTTCCGAGCCGTCAAGAATGTCGCGCAGGAAGGCGGCGGCGTCGATCTGTCCCTGATGACCGCGGACGTCGTGGATCTCCGCGCGAAACGGCGCGGCCGACGCCATGGCGGCGTCCGTCGACATAGCGCCCGTCACAAGCGCCGCATTCATGGCGCGCCAGGCGTCGAACAATCCTTTGAGGGCGAGGGCGGTCGAAACCTGTGTGCCGTTGATGAGGCCGAGGCCTTCTTTTGCGGCGAAGACAATCGGTTTTAACCCCGCGGCGGCGAGGGCGTTTTTCGCCGGCATTCGGTCGCCGCGATAAAGCGCTTCGCCTTCCTCCATCATGACGGCGGCCATATGGGCGAGGGGGGCGAGGTCGCCCGAAGCGCCGACGGAGCCTTGCGCGGGAATGACGGGGAGGACGTCTAGGGCGAGCATCCGTTCAAGCTGTTCGATGACGACGTAGCGCACGCCGGAAACGCCGCGCCCGAGCGAGATCAGCTTGAGCGCCATGACGAGGCGCGTCACCGCCGGATCGAGCGGGTCGCCAACGCCGGCGCAATGGGAGAGAACAAGATTACGCTGCAGCGTTTCAACATCGGCGGGCGCAATGCGCCGGTTTGCGAGTTTTCCAAAGCCGGTGTTGACGCCGTAGACCGGATCCGAACCCGCCGCGGCGGCGGCGAGACGTTCCGCAGACGCATCAATACCAGCGCGAGCGGCAGGATCGAGCGTCGCCGGCGCCCCGTCTCGATAGATGGTTTCCAGCTGCGCCAACGTTGTGGCGCCGGGGGTGAGCGCTATGGACACAAGGCGCCTCCGAACAGGCGGGCGAGCAGCGGGTTCTGACCGACCGACGCGACAAGCTCGGCAGGGCGCCGGGCGTCCCAGATGGCGAGGTCCGCGCGCTTGCCGACGTCAATCACGCCGCAATCGTCAAGACCGAGCGCCTTGGCGGCGTTGCGCGTAACGCCGGCGAGAGCTTCTTCCGCCGTGAGGTCGAAAAACGTGCACGCCATGTTCATAGCGAGTAAAACGGATGTCGTAGGCGACGTGCCCGGATTGCAGTCGGTTGCGACCGCCATGTTAACGCCGGCCTTGCGCATTGCCGCTACGGGCGGCTTTTGTGTTTCGCGCAGGTAGTAATACGCGCCCGGCAGCAGCACGGCGACGGTCCCCGCCTCCGCCAGCGCCGCCGCATCTTTTGCGGCGAGGTATTCGAGATGGTCGGCGGAGAGGGCGCCGTAGTTGGCTGCGAGGCGCGCGCCGCCCTGATCGGAAAGCTGTTCGGCGTGGAGTTTTACCGGCAGGTCAAGCGCGGCGGCTTTTTCAAACACGCGCTCAATCTGATCGGGGCTGAACCCGATGGTTTCACAAAACCCGTCGACGGCATCGACGAGGCCTTCGTCATGGGCCGCGGGCAGCATCTCATTGCAGACAAAATCGATATAGGCGTCGCGGTCGTCGAAGGCCGGGGGCAGGGCGTGGGCGCCGAGAAAGGTTGTCCGCACCCTGATATTATCTTCATCTTCCAGCGCCCGGGCTACGCGCAGGATTTTCAGCTCTGGCTCGATATCGAGGCCGTAGCCGGACTTGATTTCGATGGTCGTGACGCCTTCGGCGAGAAAATCCTGCAATCGCGTCATCGCTGCGTCAAAGAGCGCCTCTTCACTCGCTTCCCGCGTCGCTGCGACCGTCGCCATAATGCCACCGCCGGCTGCGGCGATGTCTTCATAGGACGTACCGAGAAGCCGTACTTCAAACTCCCCGCTGCGCTCGCCGGCCCAGACGAGATGCGTGTGGCAGTCGATCAGTCCGGGCGTGATGAGATCGCCGCCGACGTCATGGACGTTTCGCGCAACATCGCCGATATCGGCGCCGAGATCGCGCATCGGTCCGACAAAGGCGATCGCGCCGCCTTTGACGCCGACGGCACCGTCCGAGATAAGGCCGTAAGGCGCGCCGCCAGCCCGCATGGTCGCGATTTCAGCATTGATGAAGAGCGCGTCCCACATGAACGTCCTATAGCCGGGTTTTCCGGCTCTTGTGAACAAGGCCGCACAGCGCGAAGATCACAGCATGAAAGAGTGGAAGTCGATGGCCGGCCTGTTGCGCCGCGGCGCCGTGGCCTGTCCCGTTTCTCTTGTCGGCGCGCCGGTGAAACTCGGATCGGTGACCCCCGGCGCCTGCGACCGGGCGCCAAACGTCGTGCGCGCCGCCATGAAGCGCATGGGAACCTATGACGTTGAAACCGGTCAGGAGATTGATGTCCCCATTCGGGACGCCAGCGACCTCGATGTCGCCGCGCTTTCGCCGGCCGCGGCGTTTGAACCGGTGCGCGAGGCCGTGCGCGCGATGGCGGAAACGAGCGACCTCGCCATTGTGCTCGGCGGCAACAATGCGATCACGCGTCCCGGCGTTCACGGGCTCGGCGATCTCAGCGCGGTTGGGCTGATCACCCTCGACGCGCATTTTGATATGCGCGACACGAGCGAGGGATTAACCAACGGCAATCCGGTGCAGGCCCTCCTTGATGATGGGATGCCCGGCGCCAACATCGCGCAAATCGGCCTCGCGCCTTTCGCCAACGCGCAATACATGCACGACGCCGCGCGCGCGGCGGGAAACGCGATTTATACAATGGCGGATGTGCGCCGGCGCGGGATTGCGGATATCCTTAACAAAGAGCTGGACGCGTTAACCGCGCGCTGCGACCGGATCTATGTGGATTTTGATATCGACGTGATCGAACGGGGCCTTGCGCCCGGCGCGCCGGGAGCCCGGCCCGGCGGCTTAACGACGCTTGAGTTTTTCACCGCGGCGCGGATCGCCGGCGCCCACCCGAAAGTCGCCGCCGTCGATCTTGCGGAATTCGATCCGTCGCTCGATGTTTCCGACGTTACGGCCCTCGTCGCCGCCCGCTGGGTCGCGGACCTGCTCGCAGGTTTTACCGCCCGGAAGCGTTAACGAACGCCCCGGCGCGGGAATTGCTATGTCCGGGTCGGGTTTATAGCAATATTGGCCGTCAAAGCGGCCGGGTCAGGCGATGATGAAACGTTCGATGACGGAAAAAGTGCTTGTTTCAATGCTCGCAGGAAGCGTCTCGCTGATCGCGACCGCGTCCGCGGCGACATTTGAAACCAACAAAATCTCATTTCAGGACATTACCGGGACCGTCGAGATCAAAACGACGACCGGGGATGAAATCGACGTCGAGATCCAGCAAGGCGCGAAATTTACCAATATCGAGGTTGTCGAGGAGGACGGCGTTGTTCGCGTCACCGGCGTGCGCTGGGTCGACGATGAAGACCGCAATTGCTGCGACAACCGCATCACGCGCACGGTGGAGCCGCGCAAGGGAAGAACGGTCACGACCGGCGAACCGGTCGATGAGGCGTTCTTTGCTGAATACCCGACCATCACTGTCTCGATGCCGGTCGAGGGTGATGTCGACTTCATTGATGCACGGATGAAACTGACCATGGAGCGTCTTGACGGGCGGCTCGGTCTCGACGCCTGCTACGTCTATGGCGAAACCGCCGACGTAGAAGAGGCCGCCGTCGGTATTATTCACGGCAGCCGGCTCGTCATGGGCGATGTGGCGTCCGGGCTTGAGATCGATATCTCCGGCGATGCGGATTTCCTCGCCGGCGACGTCGCCATGGTTGATGTAGATATCGCCGGTCCCGGCGACGTTATCCTTGGCGATATTGACGGCATGCTTGACGTGTCGATCGCCGGCTCCGGCATTGTTCGCGCCACGCGCGTCGACGGTCCGATGACCGTGCGCATCGCCGGTTCCGGCGGCGCCGCGGTCAAAAGCGGGCGCGCCGACAAGCTCAAGGCGACCATCGACGGTTCGGGCGGCGTCTATTTCGGCGGGCTCGTCGCGCAGCCGGAGCTTCGTCTTTACGGCTCATCGGAAGTGCGCATGCGCTCCGTCAGCGGCCGCATCATTCATCACGGCGGCGGCGACGTCTATGTCGGCGACGAGGTATTTTCCCAGGACGACGAATAGTCACCGCGCGCCCGGATTTTAAGTTCCGGGCCGCGCGTCCCTTCGTTTCGGATCTTGATCTATGCGCCGTTGCGTTTGTGCAGCGGCAGGTAATCGCGCTGGGGCGCGCCGGTGTAGATCTGCCGCGGGCGGCCGATCTTCTGGTTCGGATCCTCGATCATTTCCCGCCATTGCGCGATCCAGCCGACCGTGCGGGCAAGCGCGAACAACACCGTGAACATATCGGTCGGGAAACCGAGGGCGCGCAGCGTGATGCCGGAATAGAAATCGATATTCGGGTAGAGCTTTTTCTCAACGAAATAATTGTCTTCGAGCGCAATCCGCTCCAGTTCCATTGCCACCTGTAAGAGCGGTTCCTCGCGAACGCCGAGAGCGTCCAGGACGTCGTGACACGCCTTGCGCATGACGGTCGCGCGCGGGTCGTAGTTCTTGTAGACGCGGTGGCCGAAACCCATCAGCCGGAACGGATCGGATTTATCTTTTGCCCGTTCGATATATTCCGGAATACGGTCGGTGGAGCCGATCTCCTCAAGCATGTTAAGCGCGGCCTCGTTGGCGCCGCCATGGGCCGGACCCCACAGGGATGCGATGCCGGCGGCAATGCAGGCGAAGGGGTTCGCGCCCGACGACCCGGCGAGCCGCACGGTCGAGGTCGACGCGTTTTGCTCGTGGTCCATATGTAGGATGAAGATCTTGTCCAGCGCGTCGCACAACACCGGATTGATTTCATATTCTTCGGCCGGAACGGCGAAACACATGCGCATGAAGTTCGACGTGTAGTCGAGATCATTGCGCGGGAAGACGAAGGACTGACCGATAGAATATTTATACGCCATGGCCGCGATGGTCGGCATTTTCGCAATCATGCGATGAATGGCGATCCGCCGCTGCACGGGGTCGTTGATGTCCGTTGAGTCGTGATAGAACGCCGACAGGGCGCCGACGACGCCGACCATGATGGCCATGGGGTGCGCGTCGCGGCGAAAGCCGCTGTAAAAATTCTTGAGCTGTTCGTGCACCATGGTGTGGCGCGTAATCGACGTGTCAAACCGTTCGCGCTCGGCGTGATCGGGCAGTTCGGCGTTCAACAGCAGATAGGCGACTTCGAGAAAGTCGGAATTCTCGGCAAGCTGATCAATGGGATAGCCGCGATAGAGCAACACGCCGGCGTCGCCGTCAATATAGGTGATCTTGGACTCGCAGCTCGCCGTGGACGTAAATCCCGGATCGAACGTGAAGGCGTTGGTCTGCGCGTAGAGTTTGCGGATGTCGATCACATCCGGACCCTCCGACGCTTTGAAGACCGGCACCTCGGTCGTTTCACCATTATAGGTGATGCTGGCGGTTGAGATCTGGTTGAGATCGCTTTTCATTCATCGAGCCTTTATTGCTGCATTGCCGCAAAAATGTTGCAGCGCCACATAATACTGGTTCCGGCGACATACGCCAGAGGCGATATCAAGGGATGATGTCGCGGATTCGTGCGCGCGCCTCGTCTGGGCCGAGGCTGTATAGCACCTCGCCGAGGCCCGGCGAAGGCTTGCCGGCGGTCAGCGCGGCCCGTAGCGGCGGTCCCACGGCCCCAAATCCCACGTTTTTTTCCTCAGCAAGCGCTTTCAGGGCCGCATCGAGCGATTCCGGCGTTTGCCAGCGCGTCTCGTCCTGGAGCGCCGAATCGATGGCGGCGAGCATGTCCAGGGCGCCGTCCTTGGCCAGCGGTTTGGCCGCCTTGCCCTCGATGGCGAGGGGGCGCGCCAAAAACAGAAAAGCGGCGGCGGCGGGTGCGTCGGCCAGCGTCGCGCAGCGCGATTTCAGGAATGGCGCGGCGCGTTTGAGGCGATCTTTATTTTCCGCATCAAGATCAACTCCGGCGTCCCTGATGAACGCCGCCGCCTTGTCGCAGAAAGCCTCGTCGGAAAGCTGCGCCATGTAATGCGCATTGATGGATTTCAGTTTTTCGAGATCGAGGCGCGCCGGCGCCTTCTTGATGCTGTCGAGATCAAACCACTCCAATGCTTTTTGCCGGGGAATGATTTCGTCGTCCCCATGGCTCCAGCCAAGACGAATGAGGTAGTTGGCGAGACCTTCCGGCAGGAAGCCCATCTCCCGATAGGCCTCGACGCCAAGGGCGCCGTGCCGTTTCGACAGTTTCGCGCCGTCGGACCCGTGAATAAGCGGGACATGGGCGAATTGCGGCGCTGGCCATCCGAGGGCGTCGTAAATCTGTTTCTGTCGCGCGGCGTTGTTGAGATGATCGTCGCCGCGAATGACATGGGTGACACCCATGTCATGGTCGTCGACGACAACCGCCAGGTTATAGGTGGGATTGCCGTCGCTGCGCAGAATGATCAAGTCATCGAGCGCGGCGTTGGGGAAACGCACGGCGCCCTGAACGGCGTCGTCGATGACGGTCTCGCCATCCTGCGGCGCCCGAAAGCGGATCGCGAAGGGCTCGCCCGACGGTGCGTCGGACGGGTCGCGATCGCGCCACGGACTTTCAAAGCGCACGCCCTTTGTCTTTGCGGCCTCGCGCGCGGCGTTGAGATCTTCGCCGGCAAGCCAGCATTTGTAGGCTTTGCCGTCGCTGAGAAGCTGGTTGGCGATTTCCACATGGCGGTCGCGGCGGGCGTATTGCGAAACGGGCTCGCCGTCCCAGTCGAGGCCGAGCCAGGCAAGCCCGTCGATGATCGCGGCGACGGCGTCCTCGCTGTGGCGCGCGCGATCGGTGTCTTCGATTCGCAAATGAAACTGGCCGCCGCGCCCGCGGGCGTAAAGCCAGTTAAAAAGCGCCGTGCGCGCGCCGCCGATATGGAGAAAACCGGTGGGCGAGGGGGCAAAGCGCGTCACCGCCTCGCCGGTGTTGTTTTTGCGCGCGTCTTTTTCGTCTGTGGGCATCTTTTTTAGACCCGGCCTCTGATTCGTGCGACAGTAGGGGAAGTTGCGTCGTCCGTTAGCACAGATTTTTCGATGGCGCCTATCCGCCCGTGACCGTGGAAATCAGCGATACGACCGCTTCGGACGCGCGAAGGGCGCATCGCCGGCTGGCGCGTTCGCTGCTGTGGCGCGATGTCATGCGCTGGCGCGCGCGCATTTTCGACTGGGCGCGGGAGGACGCGGCGGCCGCGGCCATATGGACGCCGGTTTTCATCGGCCTCGGCGTCGGCGCCTATTTCGGCCTGAAGTCGGAACCCGCTTTCACGACCGGCCTCGCCATGCTGGCTGCGTCGGCGGCGGCGGTTGCGTTGGCGCCAAGATATCGCAGCATCTTTATCGCCGTCATGCTGGCGGCGCTTGGTTTCGTCGCCGCCGACTTGCGCGCGTCGCGCGTTGCAACGCCAATTCTGGAGCGGGAGATCGGCATTCGCGCCATTGAAGGGCGCATCTACGCCGTTGAGCGGTCGTCCGAACGGGAACGGTTTGTCATTGACGTTCAATCGATTGCCCGCCTTGAGCCGGAAGACACGCCAAGGCGCATTCGCGTGACCTGGCGCGGCGAGCGCAGCGATGTCGTCGCGGGCGACCTCGTGACCTTGCGCGCCGGGCTGTCGCCGCCGCCGCCGCCGGCCGCGCCCGGCAGTTTCGATTTCGCTCGCCAATTGTATTTTCAAAGCATTGGCGCCGTCGGCTTCGCCGTCACGTCGCCGGCGGCGATAGCCGCAAGGGACGCAAACTCGCTTCGCACACGGATCGAAAATGCGCGATCGGGCCTGACGAGGCGCATCACCGAAGCTGCGCCGGGCCAAGGCGGCGCCATCGTCGCTGCTGTCGTCACCGGCAAGCGCGAAGCGATTTCAGAAAACTCGCGCGCGGCCCTGCGCGATGCGGGGCTTGCGCACTTGCTGGCGATTTCCGGCCTTCACATGGGGCTTGCGACCGGGCTCGTCTTTTTCGCCGTGCGCGGCGCGCTCGCCGCCATTGAGCCGCTCGCCATCCGGTTCCCAATCAAGAAATGGGCCGCCGCGGCGGCGTTGCTGTCCGGGTTCGCCTATCTGCTTCTCTCCGGCGGCGCCTGGTCGCCGCGCCGGGCGTTTGTCATGACGGCGATTTTCCTGCTCGCGATCCTCTTTGACCGTCGCGCGTTTTCATTGCGCAATGTTGCAATCGCCGCATCGCTCATTTTGTTGACGACGCCGGAAGCGCTCGTGCATCCGGGATTTCAGATGTCCTTTGCGGCGGCGACGGCGCTGATCGCTATTTTTGAATGGTGGAACCGAGTTGCCGACCCAGGCCGCGATTTTTCCCTTGGGGCGCGACTGAAACGATATGCGGTCGGCCTGGCCGTCACCGACCTTGTCGCTTCGCTGGCGACCGCGCCCTTCGCGCTCTTTCACTTTAATCGCGTCGCAATCTTTTCCCTGCCGGCAAATATTCTCTCCATGCCGCTCATGGCCTTCTGGATCATGCCGGCGGCGGTTATCGGCCTGTTGCTGACGCCCATTGGCCTTGACGGGCCGGCCTGGGTCGTCGCGGCAAAAGGCGTTGACATCCTCCTCGCCATCGGCGGGGAAGTGTCGAGCTGGCCGGGCGCGGTGTCCCTGACGCCGCAATGGCCGACAGCGGCCCTCATCGCTATCGCCGGCGGCGGCTTGTGGTTTTGCCTCGCGCGATCGCCCTTAAGGCTTCTGGGTCTCGCCGGCGTTCCGGCGGTTGCGATTATTGTCGCGGTCGCGCCGAGGCCCGATCTGTTTGTCTCAGCGAGCGGCGGGAATGTCGGGATTGTTGAAGCGATTCCCGGCGAGTTTCGCATTACTCCGTACAACAACCGGCGGGACAAATTCGCCGTCCGCGTCTGGAACGAAATCATCGGCGCCGATCCGTCTACTGATGATAAATCCGATACCGGGTTCGGCGATTGCGGGACAGACGGTTGCGTTGCAAGGGTGCGCGGCAGGACGGTCGCCGTCATCGGTCAGTCCAGTGTGTTGGCGGAAGACTGCGCCCGTGCGGATCTTGTCGTTGCGCTTTACCCGGTCCGCGGCGGCGACTGGCGCGCTTGCGAGGCTGTGCTGATCGACAAGAGATCCGTATGGCGGCGCGGCGCCCATGCCGTGCGCTTCACAGAAGAAAGTATCGTCGTTGAAACGGTCGGCGCCGCCCGCGGCGCTCGGCCATGGTCCGGTTTGGCGTCGGGGCGTTAGCTAGTGATAACGGCGCATCAGGCCGACGAGTTTTCCCTGAACGGCGACGCGATCGGGTCCGTAGATGCGGGTTTCAAAATCTGGATTGGCCGCTTCCAGCGCAATCGACGCGCCTTTTTTGCGCAGGCGTTTGAGGGTCGCTTCCTCGTCGTCCACAAGGGCGACGACAATGTCGCCGCTGCCGGCGGTGTCGCAGCGCTTGATAACGACCAGGTCTCCGTCGTGGATGCCGGCGTCAATCATGGACTCGCCCTGCACCTCGAGGACGAAGTGCTCCCCTCCGCCAAGCAGCGCTTCGGGCGCCGCGATCCGGTCGACTTCATGCTGGATCGCCTCAATCGGCGTGCCGGCGGCGATGCGACCGAGAACCGGCAGCTCATTGGCGCCGGACGGCGCGCTCGGGGCCCGAACATTGCCGCGGGCGCGGCGCTGAAAGCCGCCGTCGACGACCGCCGGCGCAAAACCTGATGCGGCGCGCTTTGCCGGCTCCGCGGTTTCCGGCGGCATTCGGAGCACCTCAAGAGCGCGGGCCCGATTGGGCAGGCGCTTGATAAAGCCGCGCTCTTCAAGGGCCGTAATGAGGCGATGCACGCCGGATTTGGATTTCAATTCCAGCGCGTCCTTCATCTCGTCGAAGGACGGCGAAACCCCCGATTCGCTGATCCGCTGATGGATGAACGCCAAGAGCTCGTGTTGTTTCCTGGTCAGCATGTGACCTCGCTCGCTGTCTTTGCCGCTCCGGTGCGGGCGGCGCGTTTCTCGTTTTCAGGCTGAGATACGCAAAACAGGCCCGAGAACAAATCGACAACGTTCTATGGTTGTTCTTTTTGGCGGTCAAGCGCCCATGGAGAAAAGATGTGGCGCGCCCGCCGCTTAGGCCGCGAAACCGGGCGAGAGGAGGGTCCGGGTCGCCGCGGCGACATCCTCCTGCCGCATCAGGCTTTCGCCGACGAGGAACGCCTTTGCGCCGCTCGCCGCCAGGGCGACGATGTCGTCATGGCTGTGAATGCCGCTCTCGGAGACGAGCAACGCGTTTTTCGGCGCGAGCCCCGCCAGTTCACCCGTTGTCGCAAGATCGGTGACAAATGTTTTTAGGTTTCGGTTGTTTACGCCAATAAGATTCGCGCCAAGCTTATGGGCCCGCTCCATCTCCCTGGCGTCATGGACTTCAACCAGCGCGTCGAGGCCCTGCGCGTCGGCGGCGGCTTTGAGTTCCGAGGCCTGCGCATCCGACAGGCAGGCCATGATCAACAAAATGCAATCGGCGCCCCAGGCCCGGGCCTCAACGATCTGGTAGGGGTCGATCATGAAGTCCTTGCGCAGGATCGGCAGCTTTGCCGCCGCCCGGGCCGCGCGCAAATGATCGGCGTGGCCTTTGAAGCTCGGCCCGTCGGTGAGAACGGAAAGGCACGCCGCGCCGCCTTGTTCATAGGCGCGCGCGTGATCGGCGGGGGCAAAATCCTCCCGGATCAGTCCCTTTGACGGGCTCGCTTTCTTGATCTCCGCGATCAGCGCAAAGTCGGTTGCGGCTTTGGTTTCGAGCGCCTTGCGAAAGCCGCGCGGCGCCGTCTCGCTTGCAAGGGCCTCAAGCGCGGCGACGGGCGCGTTCGCTTTCGCCGCTGCGACTTCGTCCGCCTTGTAGGCGATGATGTCGTCGAGAATGGTCATGAGCCGCTGTTGGAAATCTCTACAAGTTTTGCGAGCGCCGATGCCGCGGCGCCGGAGTCGATGGCTTCTTCCGCCCGTCGCGCGCCCTCGGCAATGTCTGCGGCGACATTGCCGACGACCAGCGCGGCGGCGGCGTTCAACACGGCGATATCGCGATAGGCGCCGCGTTCGCCGGCAAGCAGGCGTTTGATCGCATCGGCGTTTTCCGCGGGGTCGCCGCCCTTGAGATCGGCCGCCGTCGCGGTCGGCAAGCCGGCGTTGGCCGGCATGATCTCAAACTCCCGGACCGCGCCGTCGCGCAGTTCCGCGACGAAGGTCCGGCCCGTCGTCGTTAGTTCGTCGAGCCCGTCCTCGCCGTGCACCACCCAGGCTGACTCAACGCCAAGGCGCGGCAGGACTTCGGCGATGGGTCGCACAAGGTCGCGGGAAAAGACGCCGAGAAGCTGGCGTTTCGCGCCGGCCGGGTTCGACAGGGGGCCAAGGACGTTGAACATGGTGCGCACGCCAAGGGCTTTGCGCGCGGTTGCGGCGTGGCGCACGGCGCCGTGATGAAGCGCGGCGAACATGAAGCCGATTTTCGCGTCCGTTATACAGCGTGAAATCAGGGCTGGGGGGATATCCAGTTTAACGCCCAGCGCCTCGAGCACTTCGGACGATCCGGACTTTGACGATGCCGCCTTGTTGCCGTGTTTGGCGACCGGCGCGCCCGCGCCGGCGACGATCAGGGCCGCGGCGGTTGAGATGTTAAACGTGTCCGCGCCGTCGCCGCCGGTGCCGGCCGTATCGATAGCGCCGTCCGGCGCTTCGACAGCAAGCGCGCGCGAACGCATGGCCTCCGCCGCCGCGGCGATTTCCTCAACGGTTTCGCCGCGGGCGCGAAGGGCGGCGAGGAAGCCGGCGAGTTCGATGTCGCTCGCCTCGCCGTCGAGCACGGCGCCCATGGCCGCGCGCATTTCCTCCGCCGACAAAGGCCGGCCCGACATGGCGGCCGCGAGAAAGGGGCGAAATGCGCTCATTGACCGGCCGCCGTCTGTTTCGCGCGTTTCAGGAAGTTGGCGATGATCTCCGCGCCGAATTCCGATGCGATGCTCTCGGGATGAAACTGAACGCCGGCGACGGGCAATGTCTTGTGAACGACGGCCATGATTTCCCCGTCGTCTTCGGCGGCGGCCATTGGCTCAAGACAATCGGGCAGCGTTTCCGGCGCGGCGACGAGCGAGTGATAGCGCGTCGACGTGAATTGCGACGGAATGCCGTCAAACAGCCAGCCGCCCTGATGCGCGACGGTGCAGGTCTTGCCATGCATCAGCCGGTGCGCGCGCGTAATCGCGCCGCCAAAGCCCTGCGCGATCGCCTGCATGCCGAGACAGACACCGAACAACGGTTTGGCTTCCGCCGCCGCGGCCTTGACGACGTCGAGACAAACGCCTGCGTCGTCGGGCGTGCGCGGACCCGGCGACAGGATGATCGCGCTCGCCCCTGAGCGAAGCGCGTCATCCGCCGTCAGCTTGTCGTTGCGTTTGACAACGACCTCTTCGCCCAGCGCGCCGACGAGGTGCATCAGGTTAAACGTGAAGCTGTCGTAATTATCGATCAGCAGGATCATCGCCACTCACAGAATCAGCCTTAAACGACCGTCGGTCCGGATCGCGCCAGAGGCGCGCCCGCCAAAGGCCATGCGTGAAAACGGCGTCGAAAAGCAAGGAAAATCTTATCGGTGGCGGCTAAACGAGGAGGCAAGCAGCGGGGAAGCAGGGGGGCGACGTCGCGAGCGGGCAACGCCGGCCTGATCGCCTCTTTCGTGATCGCCCTTGCGGGCGCTGCATTGGGCGCGGTCGCCGCTTACCTCGGCGAGTTCGGCGCCATGGCGTCGGCGGCGCGTCCTGTTGAAACCGCGCCGGAACGGCCGGCGATTGCCGTCGTCGCCGACGTGGCCCGGCGCGATCAAATTGTTCGCCGGGTCATTGAACGGTTTCCCCTGGAACGATTTGCGGCGCCGGAGATCGTAATCCCGGAGCCTGCGGCGCGGCCGAAGGTCGTCATCATTGTTGACGATATCGGTCTTGATGCGGAGGCGGCGAAAACGGCGTTTTCGCTGCCCGGGCCCGTTACCTATTCGATCCTTCCATACGCGCCCGATATAGACAGCCTCGCGGCGAAAGCGGCGGCGCGCGGCGGCGACGTGATGCTGCACCTGCCCATGGAGCCGCACGGCGATGACGATCCGGGACCGAATGCGCTGCGGGGTGAAATGGCGGGCGGCATATTCCTGCACGCCCTTAACTGGAACCTGTCGCGCTTCGATAATTATGTAGGCGTCAACAATCACATGGGGTCGAAACTGACCGCTGACAGCGCCGCCATGAAAACGGTGCTCGGCGTTTTAAAAAACCGCGACCTCTATTTCATCGACTCTGTGACAAGCGGGGAGACGGTCGCCTACCGCATCGGCGCGCAGCTCGGCGTCGATGTTTTGCCGCGCGACGTTTTTCTCGATCCGGTCGCCGGCGACGGCGCCGTCGTCGAACGGCAATTGCGTCTTATGGAACATATCGCCGTTGAGACGGGATATGTCGTCGCCATCGCTCATCCCCGGCCTGAAACCTTCGCGGTTTTGGGGCCCTGGCTTGCCACGGCGAAAGCGCGCGGCTTTGACCTGACGACCCCGTCGGCCCTGCTCGGGCGCGAGACGCCGCCGCTCATGGCGGCCGCGCCCGAATTGCGGTTTTAGGACTTTTTATCGAACACGGCTTCGGCGGCGGCGAAAAGCGCGCGCGCTTTGTTTTCGCATTCGGTCTGTTCGTTTTCAGGAACGGAATCAGCGACGACGCCGGCGCCCGCCTGAACGTGGATTTCGCCGTCCTTGATCACGGCGGTGCGCAGGGCAATGCACGTATCCACATTGCCGTCGGCGGAAAAGTATCCGATCGCGCCGCCGTAAACGCCGCGCGCCGTTGTTTCGAGTTCGTCGATGATTTCCATGGCGCGGATTTTCGGCGCGCCGGTGACGGTGCCCGCCGGGAACCCGGCGCTAACCGCATCGACGGGATGCACGTCCGCGCGCAACGCGCCGACGACGTTCGATACGATATGCATGACATGGCTGTAGCGTTCGATTTCGAAACTTTCCGTCACCCGCACGCTGCCGATTTCCGCTGATCGCCCAACGTCGTTTCGGCCGAGATCGAGGAGCATCAGATGTTCGGCGCGCTCCTTTTCGTCGGCCAGGAGATCGTCGGCGAGGGCGGCGTCCTCCGCTGGCGTCTTGCCACGCCAGCGCGTCCCGGCGATGGGGCGGATCGTGACTTCGCCGTCGCGCACGCGCACCAGAATTTCCGGGCTCGACCCGACCAGGGCGACATCGCCGAAATTCAAAAAGAACATGAAAGGCGATGGGTTCGAACGGCGCAGGGCGCGATAGAGTTCAAACGGCGGCGCATCGAAGCTGGTCGTGAAGCGCTGGCTCAGGACGACCTGAAAGATATCGCCGGCGGAAATATAGTCCTTGGCGCGGAGAACAGCGCCTTTGAACTGTTGCTGCGCCATGCTGGATTCGACGGGCGCCGGCGGCGCGCCGATTTTCGGATCGCGCAATGTTGCATCGAGCGGCGCCGCAAGCCTTGCCGCCGCATCGTCCAGTCGCTGCTTTACGTCTTCGTAAACGGCGGCGGCCGATGCGCGCGGATCGGGCCGTCCCGGCGCGATGAGCAAGATTTCCTGACGCACATTGTCGAATACGGCGAGCACGGTCGGGCGCACAAACATGGCGTCCGGCGTGTCGAGACCGCCGTCGGGGCGGGGGCCAAGCGCCTCCATCTGGCGCACCATGTCGTAGCCGAGATAGCCGAAAACGCCGGCGGCCATGGGCGGCAGGCCGTCCGGAATGACGTCGATTTCAGACTGCTGAAAAAGGCGCTTGAGATTTAGAAGAGGTGCGCCGTCTTCGCGCGCAAACGCCTTTGGGTCGTTCGCAGCATTGTGATTGATTTCAGACCGCGCGCCCACGCATCGCCAGATTACATCCGGCTCGAACCCGATGATCGAGTATCGCCCGAGTTGTTCGCCGCCTTCGACAGATTCCAGCAGGAACGCATTTGCGTCGCGGCCGCAAAGTTTCAGAAAGGCTGATACCGGCGTTTCAAGATCGGAGACGAGCCGCGACCAGACAAGCTGGCTCCGCCCGGCCGCATAGTTGGCGGCGAAGGCGTCAAAATCCGGCGAGGCCGGCATCAGCCTTCTGCGAACAGCGCGTCGAGCTGCGCCTGATTAATCTTGATATCGTATTCGTTCCGGACCGCGTTCAGAAACGCCTCGATCAGTTCCTGATCCAGTTGATAGCCAAGATACTGGCCGTAAAACGCCGCCTGTTCGGGCGGAACAGCAGTGATTGAAACCGCAATGGTGTCAATTTCGGCAATGATCTGCGCTTCGCCGAGCGCCGCTTCGCCGGTGACGAGCGCATCCGGTGCGGCGGCGAAAATTTCTTCCCGCAGGTCGGCTGATATGGCTTCGTTCTCAAAACGACGGTCGATGATAAGCGTCGTCGGTGTGCGATCGAACTGGCTTGCCGCCTCGGCGAGCGTTGCGCCGGCGGCGACCTCCGCGCGAATGTCGCCGACCGTTTCAGTAAGACGCTGCGCGCGCTCGTCTTTGCGCCAGCGCGCGTCGACATCGTCGCGCACGTCCTCAAGAGGTTGTAGCGCCGGCGAACGGATTTCCTTGACGCTGACAAAGAAATATCCGCCCTGATCGGCAAGCTGCAGCGCTTCGGACTGCTGGTCCTCTTCCAGCATAAAGGCTTCCGAAAGCGCCTCGCCCGGCACGCCGTCGATAATGGCGCCGCCCGGCGCGAAGGAATAGCGGTCGAGGGGGCCGTATTCTTTGGCCTCAAGGCCCGCCGCTTCCGCCGCGGCGGCGAGGCTCGCGCCCGTGTCGCGCACTTCCTCGATCTCGTCGATAACGTTCAGCATGGCCCGGCGCGTGTCCTGCGCCAGATAGTCGTTTTCGATTTGCTCTCTGGCGTCTTCAAACGTGACCAGCTCCGGCGGCGTCACGCTGGCGATCTGCACGACCGTCCATCCGAAGAGGCCCTCGACGGGATCGATGATCGCCCCTTCTTCAAGGCCCTCGGCGAAGGCCGCCTCGGCGACGCCGGGATCGAGGAGGTCGGTCTTGCGCGCATCGGCGAAGGTCACGCCGTCAAGCGTGCGGCCGTTTTCGATGGCGATTGCTTCAAACGTCTTGCCCTGTCGCAACGCGGCCGCGGCGGCCTGGGCTTCGGCTTCGCTGTCTAACGTGATTTGATAGATCGTGCGCAGTTCCGGCTTTTCAAAAAGCCGGGCGCGATTGTTTTCATAGAGGCGGCGGAGTTCTTCTTCGGAAACGTCGATGCCGTCCCGGAAATCCTCGTTGCGCAGCACAAGCAATTCTATCGTCCGGTATTCCGGCGCGGTGAAGGTTTGCGGATTGGCCTCATAATAGGTGTTTAGATCGTCCGGGGTCGGCTCGGCTGCTTTTCCGGCCATTTCCTCGGTCACGATGAGGTAGGAGATCTTGCGCCGCTCGGACTCGCGCATAAGCGAGAACTCGGTCAGCGTTTTCGGCGCGACCGATTGCAGCATCAGCGAATCGATAAGCTGCGCGCGCTGCAATTCGCCGGCGATGCGGCGTTCGAACTCTTCAACGGAGATGTTGTAGCGTTGCAGGATCTGCAAAAGAACCGAGCGGTCGAACTTGCCCGTGACCGGATTTTTGAGGTTTTCGTTTGCGTTCAGATAGTCGCGCATCATCGAGCGGGGCGCGGACAGTCTGATTTTATCGGCAAACTGATTAAGCGCCGAGGTCGTGGTGATCGATTGGACGATCTCATTGGGAAGGCCCGACTGGATCGCCTCGTCGCGGCTGAACGCGCCGCCCGATTCAATCGCTTGGATCTGAACTGCGCGATTGAATTCGTTCTGGACGTATTGCGATGAGAACCGTTCGCCGCCGACGGTGACGACGGAATTGCCGGTGAACTGCCCGACTTCCGGAACGCCGAATAGCGCAAAGGCGAGGATTAGCAGAACGATGACGAACCATGCGACCGCGCCTTTGAGCGCGCCGCGCACTTGCTTAAGCATCTAAATACCTCTTTCGGCCGACCCCTTGCGGCGCCGGCGCGTAACCTATTCGCGCCTGCGCCGTCAAACAAGGCGCGCGCCTTAAAACCGGCAAACTGGACAGGCCGGCGCCCTTCGCTTAACCAAAATTCGCAAAGCACGGAGACCCGCCCCATGAAATCGTTGATCGCCGGCAACTGGAAGATGAACGGGCTTTCCGCTGCTGCGGGCGAGGTGCAGGCGCTGATCAACAAGTTTTCCGGCGCGACGCCGGAAGATCGGGACATCCTGATCTGTCCGCCGGCGACGCTGGTCGCCTCCTTCGCGGCATCGTACTCCGACGAAGGCGTTATGATCGGCGGGCAGGACTGTCATACGAATGAAGCGGGCGCCCACACCGGCGATATCAGCGCCGCGATGCTGGCCGACGCCGGCGCCGCCTTTGTCATTGTTGGCCATTCCGAACGGCGCGCCGATCACGGGGAGGGCGACGCGCTCGTCAAGGCGAAGGCGGAAGCGGCGCTGGCCGCGGGCCTGACGCCGATCATCTGCGTTGGCGAGACGAAAGAAGAGCGTGAGGCGGGCAAGGCGCTCGATGTCGTGGGCAGCCAGCTCGACGGATCGCTGCCGCAAACCCAGGATGAAATTGTCATCGCCTATGAACCGGTCTGGGCGATCGGCACGGGGCTGACCCCCACCATCGCGGACATCGCCGAAGTCCATGACTTTATTCGCGGGAAGACGCGCGACGACATCCGCATTCTCTATGGCGGGTCGGTTAAGCCGGGGAATGCCCAGGAAATCCTTGCCGTCAAAAACGTGAACGGCGCGCTTGTGGGCGGCGCCAGCCTCAAGGCGGAAGATTTCTACGGAATCATCTCAGCGGCGCCCGCCAACGTATAAGCGCTCATGATGCGCGTGGTGCTCTATTTCGCTTTCTCGGCGTTGCTGATCCTGGTTGCCGGGGTTTCGGGCTGCGCCAGCCTCAATGCGGAAAAGCTGGCGCCCATGATCGGCGAGCGCATCGAGGTCGACGGCGTCGATATGCACGTCGTCACGGCGGGCCCGCGCGACAGCGCCAAGCCGCCGGTGGTCCTGATCCACGGGGCCTCGGTCAATCTGCGCGACATGAAAATCGCCCTTGGAGACGAACTGGCCAGGGACCGCTTCGTCATCATGCTCGACCGGCCGGGACGGGGATATTCCGAACGGCCCGAAGACGCCCACAAGCTTGAAAAACAGGCGGCGCTGATCAAAGGCGCGGTGGATGCGCTGGGCGTCGAACGGCCGATTGTCGTCGGCCAGAGCTTTGGCGGCGCCGTCGCGCTTCGTTATGCGCTCGACTATCAGGACGAGATGACGGGCCTCGTCCTGCTGGCGCCGGTGAGCCACGAATGGCCCGGCGGCGTCGACTGGCATAATCATGCGGCCACGGCGCCGGCGCTGGGCTTCCTGTTCCGGCGGCTGATCATCCCGGCCTATGGCGCGGTCGCCGCCAGAGACGTGGTGGAAGCCTCCTTCGCCCCCAATGAAGCGCCGGAGAACTATTATGAGCGCGCCGGCGTGCCGCTCCTCTTCCGCGCCGGCGACTTCAAGGCCAACGCGACCGATGTCGTCAATCTGAAGGACGAGATCCGCGCCCAGCAGGGTCGTTATCAAGACCTCAAACTGCCCGTAGTCATCGCCACAGGGACGGCGGACGACACCGTCAGCCCCGAAATCCATTCCAAAACCCTGGCGAATGAAATTGAGGGCGCAACGCTGACCCTGCTGCCGGATACGGGGCACGCCCTGCACCACGCAGAAACGGCGACGATTATTGAAATGATTAACGCGATCTCCGCTGTCGCTGCGCCTGCAAACTAGGGCTTGCATTCCGGGACTTTCCCGCTAGAACCCCGTCCGTCGTCGCAAGGCGACACCTGTCCGAGACTGCAGGCGAGGGGCTCCCTCTTAATTCCCTGCATAGACGGGAGGAAAAGGATCGGCCGGGCGTTTCGCCCGATCTGTCCGTTGACCTTCTGGGACAGGCTTTCGCGGAACGCGGAAGCCTTTTTGGTTTCCACGAACATCCGCGACCGACCGAAGCCGCATGGGCCGGATGGTCCGTCCCGTGCAAAAACCGAAGGGAAACGTCCTATGGACAGAGCCCAAAAGGCGGACATGGTCGAATGGATCGGCGGCGTGTTCGATGCGAACGCCGTCGTCGTGGTCGCCAACACCGGTCTGTCGGTCTCCGAATTTGAAACCCTGCGCGGCGAGCTTCGCAGCGCCGGGGCCTCGATGAAGGTGATCAAGAACCGGCTGGCCAAAATCGCGATTACGGGAAAGCCGTCCGAGAAGATTTCCCATCTTTTCGAAGGGCCCACCGCGATTGCGTTTTCCGAAGACCCCGTCGCGGCGGCGAAAGCCGTCAAGAAATTCGCCAAGGACAATGAGAAACTCAAAATCCTCGGCGGCGCGATGGGCGAGGAAATCCTCGACGAAAAAGGGGTGGAAGCGCTCGCCTCCATGCCGTCCCGAGAGGAGCTTCTGGCCTCCATCGTCCAGACCATCATGTCCCCGGCTGCGGAAATCGCCGGTGCCATCGGCGCTCCGGCCTCCAATATCGCCGGCATTCTCGAAACGCTTGAAACCCGGGAAGCGGCTTAAGCGCCGGCGACCCAAAACGAACCTACAGGATTGAAAACAATGGCTGATCTTAAAAAACTGGCGGAAGAGCTTGTTGGCCTGACGCTTCTGGAAGCGGCGGAGCTGAAAACCATCCTCAAAGACGAGTACGGCATCGAGCCGGCGGCGGGCGCGGTTGCGGTCGCGGCGGCTCCGGGCGCGGCCGGCGGCGGCGAAGCGGCTGAGGAAAAGACCGAATTCGACGTCATCCTGCTCGAAGCGGGAGACAAAAAGATCAACGTAATCAAGGAAGTGCGCGCGATTACGGGTCTTGGCCTGAAAGAAGCCAAGGACCTCGTCGAGGCCGGCGGCAAAGCGGTCAAGGAAGCCGCGCCCAAGGACGAAGCCGAGGAAATCAAGAAAAAGCTCGAAGAGGCCGGCGCCAAAGTCGAACTCAAGTAAGGCGGCGCGCCAAAATAGCGCGAGGCTCCGCATTTTTTTCCCAAAGGGCTTGCGGGCCCGCGCGAGCGTGCTTAATAAACCCTCTCCGCCGCCGACGGGAATCCGCCGGCGGCTTAAGGCTTTGCGGCGACGTGCTTCGGTTAATCGAGACAAAAAACTAGTTCATCCGCGTTTCGCGGCCGGATAGGCGTTCGGCTGCGGCGTGGCTTTTTGCGCGCCTGTTCAGTTGATCGGCTTTGCCGGCGGTTGGGCCGGCGTTCGGGCGCGCATCGGAAATTGCTTCCCCTTCGCTGGGAAAATTGGCGTTCGTGAGGAAAAGATGGCGCAATCCTTCGTTGAGAAGAAACGCATTCGCAAAAATTTCGGCCGCATCGGCGACGCAGCCCCGATGCCGAACCTGATCCAGGTTCAAAAGGATTCCTACGAGGCGTTCCTGCAACGCTTCGAAAAGCCGGAAGACCGGCTCGTCGAAGGGCTGGAAGCGGTGTTCCGCTCAGTCTTTCCGATTTCCGATTTCACCGAGCAGGCGACGCTCGAATACGTGTCCTACGAGTTCGAGGATCCGAAATACGACACCGAAGAGTGCCAGCAGCGCGACATGACCTACGCCGCGCCGCTGAAAGTGACGCTTCGGCTGATCGTCTTCGAAGTGGACGAGGACACCGGCGCGAAGTCCGTCAAGGATATCAAGGAGCAGGAAGTCTACATGGGCGACATGCCGCTCATGACCGACAACGGCACCTTTATCGTCAACGGCACCGAGCGCGTCATCGTCTCTCAGATGCACCGCAGCCCGGGCGTCTTTTTTGATCACGACAAGGGCAAGTCCCACTCATCGGGCAAGCTCCTGTTCGCCGCGCGTATTATTCCGTATCGCGGCTCCTGGCTCGACTTTGAGTTTGACGTCAAGGACGTCGTCAACGTCCGCATCGACCGCCGCCGCAAACTGCCGGCGACGACGCTACTCTACGCCCTCGGCATGGATCAGGAAGAAATCCTCTCGGAATTCTTCGAGCGCGTCAGCCACAAGAAAACCAAAAAAGGCTGGACGATGCCGTACAACGCCGAGCGCTGGAAAGGCGTTAAGGCGGAGGTCGATCTCGTCAACGCCAAGGACGGCTCCGTCGCCGTCGAGGCGGGCAAGAAGCTGACGGCCCGCGGCGCGATCAAGCTCGCCGAAGGCGGCCTCAAAGATCTGTTGCTGACCGACGAGGAAATGGCCGGGCGGTATTTCGCCTCGGACCTCGTCAATTTCGATACGGGCGAGATTTACGCCGAAGCGGGCGACGAAGTGACGCCCGAGCATCTTGAAACCTTCGAGGAAATCGGCATTGACGCCTTCGACACGATCGACGCCGACCACGTCAATATCGGCGCCTATATGCGCACGACGCTCGCCGCGGACAAAAACAAGAACCGCGATCTGGCGCTGATCGACATTTACCGGGTCATGCGCCCGGGCGAGCCGCCGACCCTTGAGACGGCGGAAGGTCTTTTCTATTCGCTGTTCTTCGATCCGGAGCGCTACGACCTGTCTTCCGTCGGCCGGGTGAAGATGAACATCCGCCTTGGCTTTGAGACGGAAGACTCCCTGCGCACCCTGCGCAAGGAAGACATTCTTTCCGTGCTGAAAACGCTGGTCGAACTGCGCGACGGGCGCGGCGACATTGACGACATCGACAATCTCGGCAACCGCCGGGTGCGTTCGGTGGGCGAGTTGATGGAGAACCAGTACCGCATCGGCCTCCTGCGCATGGAGCGCGCCATCAAGGAGCGCATGTCTTCAGCGGAACTCGACACGCTGATGCCCCATGATCTCATTAACGCGAAACCGGCGGCCGCGGCCGTGCGCGAATTCTTCGGTTCGTCCCAGCTTTCGCAGTTCATGGACCAGACCAACCCGCTGTCGGAGATCACCCATAAGCGCCGTCTTTCAGCGCTTGGGCCGGGCGGTCTTACCCGCGAGCGCGCGGGCTTCGAGGTGCGCGACGTGCACCCGACCCATTACGGCCGCATCTGTCCGATTGAAACGCCGGAAGGGCCGAATATCGGTCTGATCAATTCCCTCGCGACCCATGCGCAGGTCAACAAATACGGCTTTATCGAGAGCCCCTATCGCCGGGTCGTCGACGGCAAGGTGACGGACACCGTCGTTTATCTCTCCGCCATGGAAGAGCAGCGCTTCGCCATCGCTCAGGCGAACGCCGACGTGGACGACAACGGCAAGCTGGCGAACGAGTTCGTCAACTGCCGCATCGCCGGCGAGGCGACGCTCGTGCCGCGCGACGACGTTGGCTATATTGACGTGTCGCCGAAGCAGCTTGTCTCGGTCGCCGCGGCGCTCATTCCGTTCCTTGAGAACGATGACGCCAACCGCGCGCTCATGGGCTCGAACATGCAGCGTCAGGCCGTGCCGCTCTTACAGGCCGAGGCGCCGTTTGTGGGCACCGGCATGGAATCGATCGTGGCGCGGGATTCCGGCGCGGCGGTTGCGGCGCGCCGCCCCGGCGTCGTCGAGCAGGTCGACGCGGAACGGATCGTCGTGCGCGCCACGGAGGAAACCGACCCCACCAAGCCGGGCGTCGATATCTTCAACCTGCGCAAATTCCAGCGCTCGAACCAGAACACCTGCATCAACCAGCGTCCGCTGGTGAAGATCGGCGATCTCGTGCGCGAAGGCGACATCATCGCCGACGGCCCGTCGACGGACCTTGGCGAACTGGCCCTCGGCAAAAACGTACTCGTCGCCTTCATGCCGTGGAACGGTTATAACTTCGAGGATTCGATCCTCATCTCCGAGCGCATCGTGCGCGACGACGTCTTCACCTCGATCCATATTGAGGAATTCGAAGTGATGGCGCGGGACACGAAGCTGGGCCCCGAAGAGATCACCCGCGACATTCCGAACGTCTCCGAAGAGGCGCTCCGCAATCTCGACGAAGCAGGCATTGTCGCCATCGGCGCCGAGGTGCATCCGGGAGACATTCTCGTCGGCAAGATCACGCCGAAAGGCGAGTCGCCCATGACGCCGGAGGAAAAACTCCTGCGCGCGATCTTCGGCGAGAAAGCCGCGGATGTTCGCGACACCTCACTCAAACTGCCGCCGGGCGTTGCGGGCACGGTCGTTGAAGTGCGCGTCTTTAACCGTCACGGCGTCGACAAGGACGAGCGCGCCATCGCCATCGAACGCGAAGAGGTTGAACGCCTCGCCAAGGACCGCGACGACGAACTCGCGATCCTTGAGCGCAACATCTATGGCCGTTTGCGCCCGCTGCTTGAAAACAAGAACGCAGTCGGCGGACCGAAAGGCTTTGAAAGCGGCAAGATCACCGCGGAAGTCCTCGACGAACGCCTGTCGCGCGGCCAGTGGTGGAAGCTCGCCATCGGCGACGACGCCGTGATGAGCGAAATCGAGGCGCTGAAAAAACAGTTCGACGAGTCAAAAGCGCGTCTCGAAGCCCGCTTTGAAGACAAGGTCGACAAGCTGAAGCGCGGCGACGAGCTTCCGCCGGGCGTCATGAAGATGGTCAAGGTCTTCGTCGCCGTGAAGCGCAAGCTGCAGCCGGGCGACAAGATGGCCGGCCGTCACGGCAACAAGGGCGTCATCTCCAAGATCGCGCCCATGGAAGACATGCCGTTCCTCGAAGACGGAACGCCGGTCGACATTGTTCTCAATCCGCTCGGCGTGCCGAGCCGGATGAATGTGGGCCAGATCCTCGAAACGCACCTCGGCTGGGCGTGCCGCGGTCTTGGTCGTCAGATCGGCGAAGTCATGGAGCAGTGGGACGCGGCGCAAGCGACCCGCGACGACATGGTCGCCAAGATCAAGAACGTCTACGGCGAGGAACAGACGCTGCCGCGGTCCAATGAGGAGATCAAGGAGCTTGCCGGCAATCTCGTGCGCGGCGTGCCCATCGCAACGCCGGTCTTCGACGGCGCCCGGGAAGACGACATCATCAAGATGCTCGAACGGGCGGGGCTCGAAGAATCCGGGCAGGTGACGCTTTACGACGGGCGCACCGGCGAAACCTTCAAGCGCAAGGTGACGGTGGGGTACAAATATCTCCTCAAGCTGCACCATCTTGTGGACGACAAGATCCACGCGCGGTCTATCGGTCCGTACTCCCTCGTCACCCAGCAGCCGCTGGGCGGCAAGGCCCAGTTCGGCGGCCAGCGCTTTGGCGAAATGGAAGTCTGGGCCCTCGAAGCGTATGGCGCCGCCTACACGCTGCAGGAAATGCTCACCGTGAAGTCCGACGACGTCGCGGGTCGGACGAAAGTCTATGAGGCCATCGTCCGCGGCGACGACAGTTTCGAAGCCGGCATTCCGGAAAGCTTCAACGTTCTTGTGAAAGAGATGCGTTCGCTGGGGCTGAATGTGGAGTTGCAGAACGGGTAGCGCCGCAAGCGTTCCCGTTCACCCCGTTGTTTGATTATCCGCGGTCTGATCATCCGCGACCGAAATAAGAGGCGACCAATATGTCCCAGGAACTTCTGAACGTATTCAACCCGGCCGCGCCTGCGCAGACGTTCAACCAGATCCGCATTTCGCTGGCGAGCCCGGAGAAAATCCTCTCCTGGTCCTTCGGCGAGATCAAAAAACCGGAGACGATTAACTACCGCACCTTCAAGCCGGAGCGGGACGGTCTCTTCTGCGCGCGGATCTTCGGGCCCGTAAAGGACTACGAATGCCTCTGCGGCAAGTACAAGCGCATGAAGTATAAAGGCATCACCTGCGAGAAGTGCGGGGTCGAGGTTACGCTGACGAAAGTGCGCCGGGACCGCATGGGCCATATCGAACTGGCTGCGCCGGTTGCGCATATCTGGTTCCTGAAGTCGCTGCCGTCCCGCATCTCGCTCATGCTCGACATGACGTTGAAGGATGTGGAACGGGTTCTTTATTTCGAACAGTATATCGTCATCGAACCGGGCCTGACGGCGCTGACGCCGAACCAGCTTCTCACCGAAGAGGAATATCTCCAGGCTCAGGAAGAATATGGCGAGGACAGCTTCACCGCCGGCATCGGCGCCGAGGCGATGCGCGAAATCCTCACCAATATCGACCTTGAAGGCGAGGCGGAAAAACTGCGCGTCGAAATCGCCGACTCAACAAGCGAACTCAAAACCAAAAAATTCGCCAAGCGGCTGAAACTCATCAATGCGTTCATCGAATCCGGCAACCGTCCGGAATGGATGATCCTGACGGTGATCCCGGTCATTCCGCCGGAATTGCGCCCGCTGGTGCCGCTTGACGGCGGCCGCTTCGCGACGTCGGATTTGAACGATCTTTATCGCCGCGTCATCAACCGCAACAACCGCTTGAAGCGCCTTATTGAACTGCGCGCGCCGGACATTATCGTCCGCAACGAAAAGCGCATGCTGCAGGAGTCCGTCGATGCGCTCTTTGACAATGGCCGCCGCGGCCGCGTCATTACGGGCACCAACAAGCGCCCGCTGAAATCCCTGTCCGACATGCTGAAAGGCAAGCAGGGCCGGTTCCGCCAGAACCTCCTCGGCAAGCGCGTCGATTATTCCGGTCGTTCGGTCATCGTGGTTGGCCCGGAACTCAAACTCCACGAATGCGGCCTGCCGAAGAAGATGGCGCTCGAACTCTTCAAGCCGTTCATCTATTCGCGGCTCGACGCCAAGGGGCTTTCGGCAACCGTCAAGCAGGCGAAGAAGCTTGTCGAAAAGGAACGTCCCGAAGTCTGGGATATTCTCGATGAGGTGATCCGCGAACACCCGGTCATGCTGAACCGGGCGCCGACGCTTCACCGTCTCGGCATTCAGGCGTTTGAGCCGAAGCTGATCGAAGGCAAGGCGATCCAGCTGCACCCGCTGGTCTGTACGGCCTTCAACGCTGACTTCGACGGCGACCAGATGGCCGTCCACGTACCGTTGTCATTGGAAGCGCAGCTCGAAGCGCGCGTCTTGATGATGTCGACCAACAACATCCTGTCGCCGGCCAACGGCAAGCCGATCATCGTGCCGTCGCAAGACATCGTTCTCGGCCTTTACTACATCACTATGGAAAAAGAGGGTGAGCCGGGCGAGGGCAAGGTATTTGGCTCGCTCGATGAGATCGAGCACGCCCTCAACGCCGGCGTGGTCACGCTGCACAGCAAGATCAAGGCGCGCTGGGAGTCCGTCGATCTCAACGGCGATCCCATCCGCGAAATCGTCGAAACGACCCCGGGCCGGATGAAGGTGGCGCAGGTTCTGCCGAAAGACGGCAGCGTGCCCTTCCGCGTCGTCAACCAGCTTCTGACCAAGAAAACGATCCAGGGCCTTATCGACATCGTCTACCGCCATTGCGGTCAGAAGAAGACGGTGATCTTCGCCGACCACATTATGGATCTCGGCTTCAAGGAAGCGTGCAAGGCGGGCATCTCCTTCGGCAAGGATGACGTTGTCATTCCCCAGGCGAAGAAAAACGTCGTTGAGGAAACGCGTTCTCAGGTTTCGGAATTCGAACAGCAATACGCCGAGGGTCTCATCACCCGCGGCGAGAAATACAACAAGGTCATCGACGCCTGGGCGAAATGCACCGACCGCATCGCCGACGCCATGATGTCGGAAATTTCCGAGACCAAATTCGATCCGGAAGACAAGCGCCAGCTTGAGCCGAACTCAATCTATATGATGTCCCACTCAGGGGCGCGCGGGTCGCCGACGCAGATGCGTCAGCTCGGCGCCATGCGCGGCCTGATGGCGAAGCCGTCGGGCGAAATCATCGAAACGCCGATCACGTCGAACTTTAAAGAGGGCCTGACGGTTCTCGAATACTTCAACTCGACCCACGGCGCCCGGAAGGGTCTCGCGGATACGGCGTTGAAGACGGCGAACTCCGGTTACCTGACGCGCCGTCTCGTCGACGTCGCCCAGGACTGCATCGTGCGCGAGCCGGACTGCGGCACGACAAACGGCATCACGCTCGAGGCCGTCGTCCAGAGCGGCGAGATTGTGTTGCCCCTGTCGCAGCGCATCCTCGGCCGGACGTTGCTTGATGATGTGACGCACCCTGAAAGCGGCGAGGTTCTTGGCAAGGCCGGCGACGAACTGGATGAGGCGCAGGCCGAGGACATTGAAGGCGCAGGCGTTCAGGCCGTGCGCGTGCGCTCGGTGCTGACATGCGATTCAACCGTCGGCATCTGCGCCAAATGTTACGGGCGCGACCTTGCCCGCGGCAGCCACGTTAATATTGGCGAGGCGGTGGGCGTCATCGCGGCGCAGTCGATCGGCGAGCCGGGCACGCAGCTCACCATGCGGACCTTCCACGTGGGCGGCACCGCGCAGGTCGGCGACACCTCTTTCGTCGAGGCGAGCCATGAAGGCGTCGTCAAGCTCGAAGGCCGCGATGCGGTGAAAAACTCCGCCGGCGAACTGATGGTGATGGGCCGCAACACGCTCGTCAAAATCCTCACCGCCGACGGCAAGGAACACGCGTCCTATAAAGTCTCCTACGGCGCCAAGCTGCGCATCGACGACGGCGACAAGGTCACCCGCGGTCAGCGTCTTGCGGATTGGGACCCCTATACGATCCCGATCCTTACGGAAGTCGCCGGCAAGGTGAAATTCGAAGACTTGCAGGAAGGCTTCTCCATGCAGGTCGTCGCCGACGAAGCGACGGGCATCGCCAGCCGCGTCGTCACCGACTGGCGGGCCAACCCGCGCGCCGCCGACATGCGCCCCGCCATGGTCATCGTCGATGAGAAGGGCGAGCCGAAGACCCTGTCGACAGGCGGCGAGGCGCGCTACGTCCTGCCGGTGGGCGCCATTCTCAGCCAGGAAGACGGCGAGGAGATCGCGCCGGGCGACGCGCTGGCGCGGATCCCGACCGAGGGCGCCAAGACCCGCGACATCACCGGCGGTCTGCCGCGGGTGGCGGAACTCTTCGAAGCGCGCCGGCCGAAAGATCACGCGATCATTGCGGACGTCGACGGCAAGGTCGAATTCGGCCGCGACTACAAGAACAAGCGCCGCATCAAGATCATCCCGACGGACGAAAGTCTGGAGCCGTCGGATTATCTCGTCCCGAAAGGCAAGCACATTGCGGTTCAGGACGGGGACTTCATCGCCAAGGGCGAGTACCTCATGGACGGCAACCCGGCGCCCCATGACATCCTGCAAATCATGGGGATCGAGGCGCTCGCCAACTTCCTCATCGACGAGATTCAGGAAGTCTACCGGCTCCAGGGCGTGCCGATTAACGACAAGCACATCGAGGTGATCGTTCGCCAGATGCTGCAAAAGGTCGAGATCACCGATCCGGGCGAGTCGCTGTTCCTGAAAGAAGAGCAGGTCGACAAGCTCGAATTCGAGGAAGTGAACGAAAAGCTCGAAAATGACGGCAAGCGTCCGGCGAAAGCCAAGCCCGTCCTTCTCGGCATTACCAAGGCGAGCCTGCAGACGCGGTCCTTTATCTCCGCGGCGTCCTTCCAGGAAACGACCCGCGTCCTCACCGATGCGGCCGTCAACGGCAAAGTCGATTCGCTTGAGGGGCTCAAGGAAAACGTCATTGTCGGCCGGCTGATCCCGGCGGGCACTGGCGGCGCCATGAGCCGGCGTCAGGTCGAGGCGGAAAAACGCGACGCCGAGCTCATCGCCGAACGCGACCGCCGCATCGCCGAAGCCCTGCCGCCGGCCGAAGCCCCGGAAGGCGCGCCGGAACAGGCGTCCGCTGCGGAGTAGCCTTTTCGGCGGGTTATTAATTGGATTGCGGCCGGTCCCTCTGGGCCGGCCGTTTTCATTTTTGCGGTGTTGTCATTCCGGGGCCATGCGCAGCATGGAACCCGGAATCCAGGGCTCAGCGTTTGCCGGTTGTGATAATCTTGTAGCCGTGAGCCATGGATTCCGGGTTCGCGACGTCGTCGCGCCCCGGAATGACATTTTCGATTTATGAGTCTTTAGCTTAAGCCATTGATTTTCTGAGCATTTAATAGACGCCGCGGCGCCTGCAACAGGGCGATTTGCAAAACGCGCCCTTCGCGCGGGCCGGCGCATTTTCAACACCCGTCAAAAACGTCAAAAAATCTAGGCTTTCTGCGGTTTCTGCTATTGACCGCCGATAGGGCCACGGTTAGAGAGTGCGCCGCTAAAGGCTGGCCGTCAGTGCGATCGGGTCCGATCGCCCCTGAAACGCAGCCGTTTTTAGCCGAGGATAGTCAGTTTTTGAGCGGCGTTCCGCATGGATGAGAGCGCCGCTTGCTTGCGTCATTGGCGTTCGCCATTGGCGCGAAACCGCATTGATTGCGCAATTTGCGCATGAAGAGAGTTAAAGGCCCGCAGGAGACCCGATGCCGACGATTCAGCAACTGATCCGCAAGCCGCGGAAACCCAAGCGCCGGATCAACAAAGTTCCGGCCATGGAAGGCAACCCGCAAAAGCGGGGCGTCTGCACGCGCGTTTATACGACGACGCCGAAGAAACCGAACTCGGCGCTTCGGAAAGTTGCAAAAATCCGTCTCACCAACGGCTATGAAGTCATCGGCTACATTCCCGGCGAGGGCCACAATCTGCAGGAACACTCTGTTGTTCTGATCCGCGGCGGCCGCGTCAAAGACCTGCCGGGCGTTCGCTATCACATCATTCGCGGCGTGCTCGACACCCAGGGCGTCAAGGACCGCAAGCAGCGTCGTTCGAAATACGGCGCCAAGCGTCCGAAATAGGGAGAGCCAGTCATGTCCAGACGCCGCCGCGCAGATAAACGCGTTGTTCACCCGGACCCGAAGTTCGGCGACAAGACGCTGTCGAAATTCATGAATTACGTCATGATCGACGGCAAGAAATCCGCCGCCGAAAAGATCGTCTACGGCGCCCTTGACCGGGTCGAAGAAAAGCTTCGCCGTCCGCCGGTCGATCTCTTTAAGGAAGCCCTCGACAATGTGACCCCGGCGATCGAAGTGCGCTCGCGCCGGGTCGGCGGCGCCACCTATCAGGTGCCGGTCGAAGTCCGCTCGGACCGCAAGCTGGCGCTCGCCATGCGCTGGATCATTTCCGCCGCCCGCGCGCGCAATGAGACGACCATGGTTGACCGTCTGTCGAATGAAATTATGGACGCTGCGCAAAACCGCGGCGCCGCCGTGAAGAAACGCGAAGACACGCACCGGATGGCCGAAGCCAACCGGGCGTTTTCGCATTATCGCTGGTAAGTCAGGTTACTGAGTATTTAAGGAACGCGCCCCATGGCCCGCGAATACAAAATTGAGGATTACCGGAACTTCGGCATCATGGCCCACATCGATGCGGGCAAAACGACGACGACCGAACGCGTTCTTTATTACACCGGGAAATCGCACAAGATCGGCGAAGTCCATGACGGCGCCGCGACCATGGACTGGATGGAGCAGGAGCAGGAGCGGGGCATTACGATTACCTCCGCTGCGACGACGACCTTCTGGAACGAAAAGCGCCTCAACATCATCGACACGCCGGGTCACGTTGACTTTACGATTGAAGTCGAGCGTTCCTTACGCGTGCTCGACGGCGCAGTGGCGCTCTTGGACGCCAACGCCGGCGTTGAGCCGCAGACCGAAACGGTCTGGCGCCAAGGCGACAAGTACAGCGTGCCGCGCATGTTCTTCATCAACAAGATGGATAAGATCGGCGCCGATTTCTACAATTCCGTCGACACGATCCACAAACGCCTCGCGGCGAAGACGGTGGTCCTGCAACTCCCCGTGGGCGCTGAATCGAATTTCAAAGGCGTCGTCGACCTTCTCAAAATGAAAGCGATCATCTGGGAAGAAGAGTCCCTCGGCGCGAAGTTCCACGAGGAAGACATTCCCGAAGACATGGTCGATCAGGCGAACGAATATCGGGAAAAAATGATCGAGACCGTCGTCGAAACCGACGAAGCGGCCATGGAAGCCTACCTCGAAGGCAACGAGCCGGATATCGACACGATCAAGCGTCTGATCCGCAAAGGGACGTGCGAGGTTGAATTCCACCCGGTGCTCTGCGGCTCTGCGTTCAAGAACAAGGGCGTTCAGCCGATGCTCGACGCCGTTGTCGACTACCTGCCGAGCCCGGTTGAAGTCCCGGCCATCAAGGGCGTCCTGCCAGACAGCGACGAGGAAGTCGTGCGCAAGTCGTCCGACGACGAACCGCTTTCCATGCTGGCGTTCAAGGTCATGAACGATCCGTTTGTCGGCTCGCTGACCTTCTGCCGCATCTATTCCGGCAAGCTTGAGTCCGGCACGCAGCTCCTCAATACGGTCAAGGGCAAGAAAGAACGCATCGGCCGGATGCTGCTGATGCATTCGAACAACCGTGAAGAGATCAAAGAAGCGTATGCCGGCGACATCATCGCCATCGTTGGTCTCAAAGACACGACGACCGGCGATACGCTGTGCGACGCGCAGAGCCCCGTCATCCTTGAGCGGATGGAATTTCCGGAGCCCGTTATCGAACTGGCGGTCGAGCCGAAAACCAAGGCCGACCAGGAGAAAATGGGCATTGCGTTGCAACGCCTCGCCGCCGAAGACCCGTCCTTCCGCGTCTCATCCGACGAAGAGTCCGGCCAGACGATCATCGCCGGCATGGGCGAGCTGCATCTCGACATTCTCGTCGACCGCATGAAGCGCGAATTCAAGGTCGAGGCGAACGTCGGCCAGCCCCAGGTCGCCTATCGCGAAACGATTACGCGCAACGCCGACATCGATTACACCCACAAGAAACAGTCGGGTGGTTCGGGTCAGTTCGCGCGCATTAAATTCCGCGTCATTCCGCAGGAGCCGGGCGCCGGCTATGAGTTTGAAAGCCAGATCGTCGGCGGCAATATTCCGAAGGAATATATTCCGGGCGTTGAGAAGGGCATCAATTCAATCCGCGAAACCGGTCTGCTGGTCGGCTTCCCGATCCTCGATTTCAAGATCGAACTTTACGACGGCGCCTTTCACGATGTGGACTCGTCCGTGCTGGCGTTCGAAATCGCGGCGCGGGGCGCACTGCGCGAACATAAATCAGAACTCGGTCTGGCGCTGCTGGAGCCGATCATGAAAGTCGAGGTCGTCACGCCCGAAGAATACACCGGCACGGTGATCGGTGATCTCAACTCCCGCCGCGGCCAGATCCAGGAACAGGAAATGCGCGGCAACGCCAACGTCGTGCACGCCATGGTGCCGCTCGCCAACATGTTTGGCTATGTCAACAATCTTCGCTCGTCGACGCAAGGTCGCGCTCAGTACACGATGCAATTCGATCACTACGAGCAGGTGCCGAAGAATGTTGAAGAAGAGGTAAGAGCGAAATTGGCCGGCTAGCCGGTGAAGTGAGCCCGCCCGGCCAAAAGTAAAAAGACGGGCATGAGTTTAACGACAGACGTCAAAAGACGGAGAAAGTGAAATGTCGAAGGAAAAGTTTGAACGGACAAAACCGCACGCCAACGTTGGCACGATTGGCCACGTTGACCACGGTAAAACGACGCTGACGGCGGCGATCACCAAATATTTCGGTGACTTCAAGGCGTATGACGAGATTGACGGCGCGCCGGAAGAAAAAGCGCGCGGCATCACCATCTCCACGGCGCACGTCGAATATGAAACCGACGCCCGTCACTACGCCCATGTCGACTGCCCGGGCCATGCTGACTACGTCAAGAACATGATCACCGGCGCGGCGCAGATGGACGGCGCGATCCTCGTGGTGAACGCCGCCGACGGCCCGATGCCGCAGACCCGCGAGCACATCCTGCTCGCCCGTCAGGTCGGCGTCCCGGCGATTGTCGTTTACCTCAACAAAGTCGACCAGGTTGACGATGAAGAGCTTCTCGAACTCGTCGAGATGGAAGTGCGCGAACTTCTCAGCTCTTACGAGTTCCCGGGCGACGATATTCC
The DNA here is from genome assembly GCA_028284345.1 of Hyphococcus sp. Taxonomy (GTDB): domain Bacteria; phylum Pseudomonadota; class Alphaproteobacteria; order Caulobacterales; family Parvularculaceae; genus Hyphococcus. The sequence goes on from JANQRY010000006.1 coordinate 391,533, forward strand.
GATCATCAAGGGCTCGGCGCTGAAAGCCATGGAAGGCACGGATCCGGAAATCGGCGAGAACTCCATCAAGGAACTGATGAAGGCCGTCGACGAATACATTCCGACGCCGGAGCGTCCGGTCGACCAGCCGTTCCTCTTGCCGATCGAAGACGTCTTCTCGATTTCCGGTCGCGGTACGGTTGTCACGGGCCGCGTTGAGCGCGGCGTCGTCAATGTCGGCGACGAGCTTGAAATCGTCGGCATCAAGGACACCAAGAAAACGACCTGCACCGGCGTTGAAATGTTCCGCAAGCTGCTTGACCGCGGCGAAGCGGGCGACAATGTCGGCGTTCTCCTGCGCGGCATTGAGCGCGACGGCGTTGAGCGCGGCCAGGTGCTGTGCAAGCCGGGTTCGGTGACGCCGCACACGAAATTCGTGGCGGAAGCCTATATTCTGACGAAAGACGAAGGCGGCCGTCACACGCCGTTCTTTACGAACTATCGTCCGCAGTTCTACTTCCGTACGACCGACGTGACCGGCGTTGTCACGCTCAAAGAAGGCACGGAAATGGTCATGCCCGGCGATAACGCCGAGCTCAATGTTGAGCTGATCGTGCCGATCGCCATGGAAGAGAAGCTTCGCTTCGCCATCCGCGAAGGCGGCCGTACGGTGGGCGCAGGGATCGTCTCGAAGATTATCGAGTAAACAAACAAATAAGGGCGCGGCCCGGCGGAAACTCCGGGCCGCGTTTTCGACTCTTAAGACTTGGAAGTTTGACAGAAGAAGCGTTGAGACCATGCAACAGAACATCCGCATCAGGCTGAAGGCCTTTGATCACCGCGTGCTTGACGCTTCGACGATCGAGATCGTCAACACGGCGAAGCGCACGGGCGCGAATGTGCGCGGGCCAATCCCGCTGCCGACGCGGATTGAGCGTTACACCGTCAACCGGTCTCCGCACGTGAACAAGAAAAGCCGCGAACAATTCGAAATGCGCACCCATAAACGCATGCTCGATATTGTCGATCCGACCCCGCAAACGGTGGACGCCCTTATGAAACTCGACCTCTCGGCTGGCGTCGATGTCGAAATTAAGCTCGGCGCTTAAAGGAACTTAAGCAATGCGCACTGGAGTAATTGCAAAAAAACTGGGCATGACCCGCATCTACACCGATGCCGGCGACCATGTTCCCGTGACCGTCATGCAGCTCGATAACTGTCAGGTTGTCGGCCAGCGCACGACGGAAAAGAACGGCTATGCCGCGGTGCAGCTTGGCGCCGGCGCCAAGAAGGCGAAGCGCACGAACAAGGCCGAGCGCGGCCAGTTCGCCAAGGCCAATGTAGAGCCGAAGGCGAAAGTCGCCGAGTTCCGCGTCTCTGACGAGAACATGATCAATGTCGGCGAAGAGATTATCGCGGACCATTATTTCGAAGGTCAGTTTGTCGACGTCACCGGCACGTCCATTGGCAAGGGCTTCGCCGGCGCCATGAAGCGGCACAATTTCGGCGGCCTGCGCGCCACTCACGGCGTTTCCATTTCACACCGCTCGCACGGCTCCACCGGTCAGTGCCAGGATCCCGGCAAGGTCTTCAAAGGCAAGAAGATGGCCGGCCATATGGGTGCGGCGCGGGTGACGACGCAGAATTTGCAGGTCGTCAAAACCGATACGGATCGCGGTCTTATCCTGATCAAAGGGGCTGTGCCGGGCCCGAAAGGCGGCTGGGTGTTCATCAAGGACGCGGTCAAGAAGCCGTTCCCGGAAAACGCCATCCTGCCGGCGGCGCTGAAATCGGCGGCTGAGGAAGCCAAGAAACAGGCTGAAGAAGCGGCCGCCCAGGCCGCCGCAGAGGAAGAAGCCGCCGCCAAGGCCGCGCGTGAGGCGGAACTCGCCGCCCAGGCCGCCGCTGCGGAAGAACAGAGCGCCGACGAAGATGCGGGCGAGGGCGACGAGCCCAAGAAAGAAGGGGACGAATAATGAAAGCCGACGTCCTCAAACTGGATGCGTCGAAAGGCGGCTCCGTCGATCTCGATGACGCCATCTACGGCCTCGAGCCGCGCAAGGACATCCTGCATCGCTGCGTCGTCTATCAACTGGCCAAGCGCCAGCAGGGCACGCACAAGGCGCAGGAACGCAATGAAGTCTCGCGCACGGGCAAGAAATTCGGCCGCCAGAAAGGCTCCGGCGGCGCCCGGCACGGCAACCGGCGCGCGCCGATCTTTGTCGGCGGCGGCGTCGCCCATGGGCCGCGCCCGCGCAGCCATGCGATTGGCCTGCCGAAGAAAGTCCGCCGGCTCGCCCTGAAACATGCGCTGTCGGCGAAACAGGCCGAAGGCGCCATTGTCGTCATCGACGAAGCGAAACTGGCTGACGCAAGAACGAAAGCGGTCAAGGACGCCTTTGCGAAACTCGATATTTCCAATGCGCTGATTGTTGACGCCGAGGTCGATGAAAAATTCGGCCTCGCCATTCGCAACCTGCCGGACGTCAACATGCTGCCCGTCATCGGCGCCAATGTGTACGACATCCTGCGCGCGGAGAAACTGGTTCTGACCAAGGCCGCCGTCGAAGGCCTGGAGGCGCGTCTCAAATGAGTAAGTCAGCGAAAAAACCCGAGGGCGTTGAGGCCCATTACAACACGCTCATCCAGCCCGTGATCACCGAGAAATCGACCATCGCGGCGGAGAACAATCAGGTCGTGTTCATGACGCCGCTTGACGCGACGAAGCCGCAGATTTCCGAAGCGGTTGAGGCGCTGTTCAAGGTGAAAGTGAAAGCCGTGAACACGCTGCGCGTCAAAGGCAAGACGAAGCAGTTCCGCGGGCGGCCCTACAAGCGGTCGACCGTCAAGAAGGCGATCGTCACGCTGGAAGAAGGTCACGCCATTGACGTGACGACGGGACTTTAAGGGACGGTAAGGAAGATGGCGCTTAGAAAATTCAAACCCACGACCCCGTCCCGCCGCCAGCTTGTGCTGGTGGACCGCAGCGAATTGTGGGCGGGCGATCCGGTCAAGTCGCTGACCGAGGGGCTTAACGGCAAGGCCGGCCGCAACAATACGGGCCGCATCACCGTGCGTCGGCGCGGCGGCGGCGCGAAAAAGACCTATCGCAAGATCGATTTCAAACGGCGCAAGTTTGACATCGAGGCGAAGGTCGAGCGTCTCGAATATGATCCGAACCGCACGGCGTTTATTGCGCTTCTTAAATATCTCGACGGCGAGCAGGCGTACATCATCGCGCCGCAGCGCCTCAAAGCGGGCGACAAGATCATCGCCGGCGCCAAGGTCGACATCAAACCCGGCAACGCCATGCCGCTCAAAAACATGCCGGTGGGCACGATCATTCACAATGTGGAACTGAAGCCGGGCAAGGGCGGCCAGCTTGCGCGCTCCGCGGGAACCTATGCGCAGCTTGTCGGCCGCGACGGCGCCCACGCGCAGGTTCGCCTCCAGTCCGGCGAGGTGCGCCTCGTCCTCGGCGACTGCATGGCGACCGTGGGCGCGGTCTCGAACCCCGACAATATGAACCAGAATATCGGCAAGGCCGGCCGCAACCGTCACAAGGGCAAACGTCCGTCCGTCCGCGGCGTTGTCATGAACCCGGTCGATCACCCCCATGGCGGCGGCGAGGGCCGCACGTCCGGCGGCCGTCACCCGGTCACCCCCTGGGGCAAGCCGACCAAGGGCGCTAAGACGCGCTCGAACAAGACCACCGACAAGATGATCCTTCGCTCGCGTCACGCGCGCAAGAAACGCAAATAGGACGCCGGAGAAACTTTTATGTCACGTGCAGTTTGGAAAGGCCCGTTTGTCGATCGCTACCTCCTCAAGAAAGCGGAGGAAAGCGGAGAGGGCAAACATAAGGGCGGCATCAAGACCTGGTCGCGCCGGTCAACGATCCTGCCGCAATTCGTCGGCCTGACCTTTAATGTCTACAACGGCCAGAAATTCATTCCGGTCCATGTCACCGAAGACATGGTCGGTCACAAGCTCGGCGAGTTTTCGCCGACGCGCAGCTATTTCGGCCACGGCGCGGACAAGAAGGCTCGGAGAAAATAGTCATGGGCCAGCAGAAAAACGAACGGCGTTTTGCCGACAATGAAGCCATGGCGAAGGGGAAAAACCTCCGTGTCTCGCCGCAGAAGCTGAACCTCGTCGCGCAACTGATCCGCGGCAAGCCGGCGGAGAAGGCGCTCGCCGAACTTCAGTTCTCGCGCAAGCGCATCGCCAAGGACGTCAAGAAGGTGCTCGAAAGCGCCATTGCGAACGCGGAAAACAACCACGATCTCGACATTGACTCCCTCGTGGTCCATCGCGCGTTCGTCGGCAAGAACATGGTGATGAAGCGCTGGCGCGCCCGCGCCCGCGGCCGGGTCGGCAGAATTCAGAAGCCGTTTTCGGAAATCACCATCGTCGTCAAAGAAGTTGAGGAGGCCGCATAATGGGTCAGAAAGTAAACCCGATCGGCCTGCGCCTCGGCATCAACCGCACATGGGATTCCCGCTGGTTCGCCGGCAAGGCGGCCTATGGCGATCTCCTGCACGAGGATCTGCGCATTCGCCGCTTCCTTGAAAAGCGTCTCAATCAGGCCGGCGTCAGCCGCATTGTCATCGAGCGTCCGCACAAGAAATGCCGCGTGACGATTTACACGGCGCGCCCGGGCGTGGTGATCGGCAAAAAGGGCGCCGACATTGAAAAGCTTCGCGGCGAGCTGCAAAAGCTGACGTCGTCGGAAACGGTGCTCAACATCGTCGAGATCCGTAAACCGGAAACCGACGCCATGCTGGTCGCGGAAAATATCGCGCAGCAGCTTGAGCGCCGGGTCGCCTTCCGCCGCGCCATGAAGCGCGCCATGCAGACGGCGCAGCGCATGGGCGCCCTCGGCATTCGCGTCAACGTCGCCGGCCGGCTCGGCGGCGCGGAGATCGCGCGCATGGAATGGTACCGCGAAGGCCGCGTGCCGCTGCACACGCTGCGCGCCGACATCGATTACGGCATCGCCACCGCGCGCACGACCTATGGCTCCATCGGCGTCAAGGTCTGGATCTTCAAGGGCGAGATCATGGAACACGACCCGATGGCCCAGGAAAAGCGCCTGATCGACGCGCAGACTGGCGGCGTCGGCGGCGGCCGTCCGGGCGGCGATAACCGGCCGAACCGGTAAGGCGAGAAGGTCCGTTTAAGGAACGATTTGGAACGTTACGATGCTGCAACCGAAGAAAACAAAATTCCGCAAGATGCACAAAGGGCGCATCAAGGGAAACGCGAAAGGCGGCACTGACCTCAATTTCGGCTCGCATGGGCTGAAAGCGGTGCAGCCGGAACGCATCACGTCGCGCCAGATCGAAGCGACGCGCCGGGCGATTACCCGCGCCATGAAACGTCAGGGCCGGGTCTGGATCCGCATCTTCCCGGACGTGCCGGTGTCGAAGAAGCCGACGGAAGTGCGCATGGGCAAGGGCAAGGGCTCGGTCGAGTTCTGGGCCGCCAAGGTTAAGCCCGGCCGCGTCATGTTCGAAATCGACGGCGTTTCCGACGAGATCGCGCGCGAAGCGCTGGCCCTCGGCGCGGCGAAGCTGCCGATCAAGACGCGCATCGTGACGCGCGTTGGCGAATAGGAGCGGATGAGATGGCCGAGATGAAACCGGGCGAAGTTCGCGACCTGACGACGGACGAGCTGAAGGACAAGCTTCTTCAGCTCAAGAAAGAGCAGTTCAACCTGCGCTTCCAGCGCGCCAGCGGCCAGTTGGAAAAGACCGCGCGCGTGCGCGAAGTGCGCAAGGATATTGCACGTATCAAAACAGTGCTCGGCGAACGCGGCCGGGTCGCGGCGAATTAACGAGAGGCGACGAGAGAAATGCCGAAACGAGTTATGCAAGGAACGGTCGTAAGCGACAAAGGCGACAAAACCGTCGTCGTCAGCATTGACCGCGTCTATACGCACCCGCTTCTGAAAAAGACCGTGCGCCGGTCGAACCGCTTTCACGCCCATGATGCGGACAACAAGTTCAAGACCGGCGATCTCGTCCGCATCCAGGAATGCGCGCCGAAATCGAAGCTGAAACGATGGGAAGTCATCGGCGAGGGCTCGAAAGGCTAAAGAGTTTTCAGCGGGCTTTCCGCTGAGGTGAGTTTAACCGGGGCCCTGAGCGCCCCTTAGGATTTGAGAGGATCGCGGCATGATCCAGATGCAGTCGAATTTGGACGTGGCGGATAATTCCGGCGCCAAGCGCGTGCAGTGCATCAAGGTGCTCGGCGGCGCGAAACGCAAATACGCCGGCGTCGGCGACGTGATCGTTGTTTCCGTCAAGGAAGCGATCCCGCGCGGGCGCGTCAAAAAAGGCCAGGTTATGAAGGCCGTGGTCGTGCGCACGGCGAAGGACATTAAGCGCCGCGACGGCTCCGTTATTCGTTTCGACAAGAATGCGGCGGTGCTGATCAACAACAATAAGGAGCCGATCGGCACGCGGATTTTTGGCCCCGTGACGCGCGAATTGCGCGCGGCCCGCCACATGAAGATCGTCTCGCTCGCGCCGGAGGTGCTGTAACGATGGTTGCCAAGATTAGGAAAGGCGACAAGGTCATCGTGCTCGCGGGCAAGGACCGCGGCGCGGAAGGCGAAGTTGTATCGGTGTTCCCGAGCGATGATCGCGTCGTCGTACGCGGCGTTAACGTCGTCAAAAAACACCAGAAGCAGACCCAGACCCAGCAGGGCGGCATCATGTCCCGCGAGGCGCCGATCCACATTTCCAATGTGGCGCTCAAAGATCCGAAAAGCGGCAAGCCGACGCGGGTCGGGATCAAGATTGACGGCGACAAAAAACTGCGGGTCGCAAAAGCGTCCGGCGAGGTGATCGATGGCTGAAGCAAACGGATACGAACCGCGGCTCAAAAAGCTCTACCGCGACGAAATTCGCGGCAAGCTCAATGAGCAGTTTAAGTACAAGAACCCGATGCAGACGCCGGCCCTTGAAAAGGTCGTGATCAATATGGGCGTCGGCGACGCGGTTAACGACCGCAAGGTCGTTGATGCGGCGGTTGAGGATTTAACGCGGATCTCCGGCCAGAAGCCGGTCGTCACTAAGGCGCGCAAATCCATCGCCAACTTCAAGCTGCGCGACGGCATGCCCATCGGCGTCAAGGTGACCTTGCGCAAGGACCGGATGTACGAGTTCCTCGATCGTCTCACCACGATTGCGCTGCCGCGCGTCCGGGACTTTCGCGGCCTCAATGCAAAGAGTTTCGACGGGCGCGGCAATTACGCCATGGGCCTGAAAGAACACATCGTGTTCCCGGAGATCGACTACGACAAAGTCGACAAGATCCGCGGCATGGACATCATCGTCTGCACGACGGCGAAAACCGACGACGAGGCGAAGGCGTTGTTAAAGGAATTCAACTTCCCCTTTCGGAAGTAGGAAAGAAGGATTGTTTGAGCCAGGTCCGAAATCACGGAAACCGGCTTGAAAAAGGAGAAACCATGGCGAAGAAATCAATGGTCGAACGCGATCTCAAACGGCGCCGTCTCGCGGCAAAGTATGAGGAGAAGCGCAACCGGCTGAAAGAAACGCTTTATAATAAAGAGCTCCCGGCCGAAGACCGGTTCATGGCGGCGCTCAAGCTTGCGGAACTGCCGCGCAATTCGTCGAAGACGCGCATTCGCAATCGCTGCCTCGTGACGGGTCGGCCGCGCGGCTTTTACCGCAAATTGAAAATGTCGCGCATCGCGCTGCGTCAGCTTGGCTCGGACGGCAAGATTCCCGGCCTTGTGAAGTCGAGCTGGTAGGGGAGCGGAGAGAGAAATGGCGATTAACGATCCGATCGGCGATTTGATCACCCGCATCCGCAATGCGCAGATGCGCAAGCATTCGAGTCTGTCTGTGCCGGCCTCCAAGCTGCGCGGCTGGGTGCTCGACGTGCTTGAGGGCGAGGGCTACATCCGCGGTTACGCGCGCATCGAACAGGCCGGCCAGAAGCCGTCCTTCGATGTCGAACTGAAATATTACGAGGGCGAACCGGTCATTACGAAGATCAAGCGCGTCTCCAAGCCGGGCCGGCGCGTTTATTCTTCGGTCGGCGATCTGCCGTCCGTGCGCAACGGGCTCGGCATTTCGATTGTATCGACGCCGAAGGGCGTGATGTCCGACGCAGCGGCGCGCAACGCCAATGTGGGCGGCGAAGTCCTCTGCGAAGTTTATTAAGGATTGGGAGCGAGATCCGATGTCCCGCATTGGCAAGAGAACGATCCCGGTGCCCCAGGGCGTGACCGTTACGGTCGACGGCCAGGCCGTCAAAGCCAAGGGCCCGAAGGGCGAGCTTGAGTTCGTCGTCAACGAGCTGTGCACGGTCGCGCTTGAAGACAACGAAGTAGCGCTCAAGCCGGTCAACAATTCAAAGCCTGCGCGGTCCATGTGGGGCATGAGCCGCACGCGCATCGCCAACCTTATTGACGGCGTGACGAACGAGTTCACCAAGTCGCTGGAACTCGTTGGCGTCGGCTATCGCGCGCAGATGAAGGGCTCATCGCTCAATCTCGCCCTTGGCTACAGCCACGATATTAATTTTCCGGTGCCCGACGGCATCAAGATCGCGACGCCGAAGCCGACGGAAATCGTCGTCTCCGGCATCGACAAGCAACAGGTCGGCCAGACGGCCGCCGTCATCCGGGCGTTCCGCCCGCCCGAGCCCTATAAGGGCAAGGGCGTCAAGTACGCTGACGAATACATCTTCCGCAAGGAAGGCAAGAAGAAGTAAGCCGAGGACAAAAGGTTTAACCCCATGACCGCCCAAAGCAAAAAGAACGCTGCCCGAGTCCGGCGGACGCGCCTTAAGATCAAAAAGGTTGCGAACGGTCGCCCGCGTCTTTCGGTCTTTCGTTCGTCGAAGAATATTTCCGCGCAGATCATCGATGACGCGCGCGGACACACGGTGGCGTCGGCGTCGTCGCTCGACAAGTCCATGCGCGACGGTATGGAAAAATCATCGACCAGCGCCGCCGCCGCGCAAGTGGGCAAAGAGATTGCGGAGCGCGCGATCAAGGCCGGCGTCAAGGACGTTGTCTTCGATCGCGGCGGGTACATGTATCAGGGCCGCGTCAAGGCGCTGGCTGAAGCGGCTCGCGAAGCCGGCTTGAATTTCTAAGGGAGCGTATTTGATGGCGCGTGAAGAAGGACGAGGCCGCGGACGCGGAAGAGGGCGCGGGGATCGCGAAGAGCGCGACGAGTTTACGGACAAGCTCGTTGCGATCAATCGCGTCGCCAAGGTCGTTAAGGGCGGCAAGAACTTCGGGTTCGCCGCGCTTGTGGTTGTCGGCGACCAGAAGGGACGCGTCGGGTTCGGCAAGGGCAAGGCCCGCGAAGTCCCTGAAGCGATCCGCAAGGCGAGCCAGGAAGCCAAACGCAATCTCGTTCGCATCCCGCTGCGCGAAGGCCGCACGCTGCACCACGACGCCGCCGGGCGCTGGGGCGCGGGCAAGGTCGTCCTGCGCGCGGCGCCGGCCGGTACGGGCATCATCGCCGGCGGACCCATGCGGGCGATTTTTGAATCCCTCGGCGTTCAGGACGTGGTCGCCAAGTCGATCGGCTCGTCCAACCCCTACAACATGGTGCGCGCAACCGTGAACGCGCTGCAGAACCAGACGAGCCCGCGCTCGATTGCGGCTAAGCGCGGCAAGAAAGTGTCCGACATTCTGTCGCGCCGCACCGGCGGCGGCGTGAACGAGACCGCCGGCGAGAGCGCCGAAACGGTCGACGCGGCGTAAGGAGTCTCAACGATGGCTGCGAAGAAAACAATCAAGGTGCGCCAGACCGGCAGCCCGATCCGGCGTCCGGAAGATCAGCGCGCGACTCTCATCGGGCTCGGCCTCAACAAGATGGGCCGCGTGCGCGAGCTTGAAGACACTCCGGCCGTGCGCGGCATGATCCGAAAAGTCGCGCATATGGTTGAGGTCGTAGAAGAGTAAGTCGGTCTCCCGGACATAAAGGCGAGGCGGAAAGCATCCGTCGAAAGTCGAGGATAACATGAAACTGAACGAACTTTCCGACAACAAGGGCGCGCGCAAGACCCGCACGCGCATTGGCCGCGGCATCGGCTCCGGCAAGGGCAAGACCGGCGGGCGCGGCGTCAAGGGCCAGAAATCCCGCTCCGGCGTTTCCGGCATCCGCGCCTATGAAGGCGGCCAGATGCCGCTTTACATGCGCCTGCCGAAGCGCGGCTTTACGAAGCCCAACGCCAAGAAATTCGTCGAGGTCAATCTCGGCCGGCTTCAGACCGCCATCGACGCCGGCAAACTGAGCGCCGATAAGAAGATCGACGCCGCCGCCCTCGTCGAGGCGGGCGTCGTGCGCCGGGCTCATGACGGCGTTCGGCTGCTGGGCGTCGGCGATTTGAAGGCGAAAATCGATATTGAGGTGGTCCACGCGTCAGCGGGCGCGAAAGCCGCCGTAGAGAAGGCCGGCGGCTCCGTAACCGTGCCGGAAAAAGCCTGATTTTCGGGCCCGCGGTTGCGCGGCGCGGCGCCCATCGCCACATGGGACCGTCGGCGCGCTCAGGAAAGCGCAAACAGGCCGGAAAGCAAACAGGATCGTAAAGTCTTATGACATCAGCCGCGGAACAGTTTGCGTCGAACATTACGTTTTCCTCCTTCGCCAAGGCGGAGGAGCTGAAAAAGCGTCTGCTGTTCACGCTGGGCGCGTTGATCGTCTACCGCCTGGGCACGTTCGTGCCCCTGCCGGGCATCGACATGGAGGCGTTCAGTCAGGGCTTTCAAGGCCAGCAGGGCGGTCTCCTTGGCACGCTGAACATTTTCGCCGGCGGCGCTGTCGAGCGCATGGCGATCTTCGCCCTCAACATCATGCCCTATATCTCCGCCTCCATCATCATGCAGTTGATGACGGCGGTGATCCCGTCTCTTGAAGCGATCAAGAAAGAGGGCGAGCAGGGCCGGCGCCAGATCAATCAGTATACGCGGTATCTGACCGTGTTCCTCGCGACCATGCAGGGCTATTTCATCGCCGTGTCGTTACAGGGGCAGGGGGTTGCGCTCAATCCGGGGCCGTTTTTCCTCGCCACCACCGTGATCACGCTCGTCGGCGGCGTCATGTTCCTCCTCTGGCTTGGTGAACAGATCACTGCGCGCGGCGTCGGCAACGGCGTTTCGCTGATCATTTTCGCGGGCATCGTTGCGGAACTGCCGCGCGTCATGGCGGGCCTCTTGGATCAGGGCCGCACCGGCGCCGGCGTCGGCGGCGGCACCATCCTCGTCATCGCGGCCCTCGCGCTCGCCCTCGTCGTGTTTGTTGTTTTCATCGAGCGTTCCCAGCGCCGGATCATCGTTCAGTATCCGCGCCGTCAGGTCGGCCAACGCATGACGCAAGGGGAAAAATCGCACCTGCCGCTGAAGCTCAATCCGTCAGGGGTCATTCCGCCGATTTTTGCATCCTCGCTCTTGCTCCTGCCGGCGACCGCAATTGGTGCGGTTGGCCAGAATTCGCCGGACTGGCTGCAAACCCTTGGCTTTCTGTTTGCGCCGGGACGCCCGCTTTATATCGGCCTTTATGCGGCGCTGATCATCGGCTTCACGTTCATCTACACGTCCGTCGTCTTCAACGTGGAAGATGTCGCCGACAATCTCAAAAAATATGGCGGCTTCGTTCAGGGCTATCGGCCGGGCGCCCGCACGGCGGAATATCTCGACTTTGTCGTGACGCGGCTCACCGTGATCGGCGCGCTTTATCTCACGGGCGTTTGTATCTTTCCGGAACTCCTCAAGATGGGCTCCAATCAGGCGATCCCGGTTTATGTGGGCGGCACGTCCTTGCTGATTGTCGTCTCGGTGACGCTCGATACGGTGTCGCAGATCCAGGGCCATCTCGTCGCCCAGCAATATGAGAGCCTGATCAAGAAATCGAAACTCCGCGGGGGCCGGCGGTGATCCTGATCTTTTTAGGGCCGCCGGGCGCCGGCAAGGGCACCCAGGCCGCGCATATCGTTGCGCGTTACGGCATCCCGCAGCTTTCGACCGGCGACATGCTGCGCGCCGCCGTCGCCGCAGAGACGCCGGTGGGCAAACAGGCGAAAGCGGTCATGGACGCCGGCAATCTCGTCTCCGACGAGATTGTCGCCGCCATCGTTGAGGAGCGCATCGAGGAAGACGACTGCGCCGGCGGCTTCCTGCTGGACGGGTTTCCGCGGACCCTCGCCCAGGCCGAAATGCTCGACGCCATGCTCGTGAAAAAGGAGCGGGCGCTCGATGCGGTGATTGAGATTCGGGTCGACGAATCGGTGCTGATGGAGCGTCTGCGCTCGCGCATCGCCGAGACCCGGGCCCGCGGCGAGGAAGTGCGCAAGGACGACAATGAAGAGACCTTCAAAAACCGGCTCGCCGTCTACCGCGAACAGACCGCGCCGCTGATCCCCTATTACGAAAAACAGGGGAAATTGAAGGTTGTGGACGGCATGGGATCGGTCGAGGCGGTATCCGCGGCCATCGACGCGATTCTGGACGAAATTCGCCCCCAAAAGGGGCCTGAAAACGGTTGACGGGGAGCCGCGCGGGCCATATCTACGCGCTCTCCGAGAAGATGGAGTTCAGCCCGCCCGGCATGGGGTATCCCCGTCGCCGCCGGCGGGCCTTGTTGCTTGGACCAAGGTCCAGGAGACGTGCGTAAGAGGCGGGTCCGAAACGGACCTTTGAAAGGGTTGGCCCGGCCCATGGAAAAGGGGCGAGAGGAAAGGAGCCGTTAAGTGGCCCGTATTGCAGGGGTGAATATCCCCACCAACAAGCGCGTGACCATCGCGCTTCGCTATATTCACGGCATCGGCGCAACCAAGGCCGCTGAAATCTGTGAAAAGGTCGGCATTGCCGACGACCGGCGCGTGCAGGATTTGTCGGACGCGGAAGTCCTGCAGATCCGCGAGACCATCGACCGGGACTACATGGTCGAAGGCGATCTCCGCCGGGAAGTCGCGGTGAACATCAAGCGCCTGATGGATCAGGGCTGCTATCGGGGCCTGCGCCATCGTCGCGGCCTGCCGGTTCGCGGTCAGCGCACCCACACCAATGCGCGCACGCGCAAAGGTCCGGCCAAGCCGATCGCCGGCAAGAAGAAATAGGGATTACCACCGATGGCAAAGCCCAACACTGGTCGCGTTAAGCGCCGCGAACGCAAAAACATTTCCACCGGCGTCGTTCATGTGAACGCGTCGTTCAACAACACCATGATCACGATTTCCGACGAGCAGGGGAACGCGATTTCCTGGTCGTCCGCCGGCGGCATGGGCTTTAAGGGCTCGCGCAAGTCGACCCCGTATGCGGCGCAGCTCGCCGCGGAAGACGCAGCCAAGAAGGCGATGGAGCACGGGCTGCAAACCGTAAGCGTTGAAGTGCGCGGCCCGGGTTCGGGCCGCGAAAGCGCGTTGCGCGCGCTGCAATCGGCGGGCCTCACCGTTTCAATGATCCGCGACGTCACGCCGATCCCTCATAACGGCGCCCGGCCGCGCAAACGCCGCCGCGTCTAACGAGACTTACAAAGAGAGCGAAAGACACATGGATTCGATTCAAATCCTCGAAAAGAACTGGCAGGAGCTTATCCGGCCGTCGAAACTGGACGTGGCGCCGGGCGCCGACGCGACGCGCAAGGCGACGATCGTCGCTCAGCCGCTGGAGCGCGGCTTCGGCCTGACGCTCGGCAACTCCCTACGCCGCATTCTGATGTCGTCGCTGCAGGGCGCGGCGGTCACCGCCATCCAGATCGACGGCGTGGTCCACGAGTTTTCGTCGATTACCGGCGTGCGCGAGGACGTCACTGATATCGTCCTCAACATCAAGCAGCTTGCCCTGCGCATGCATGCGGACGGTCCAAAGCGTCTGGTCCTTAAAAAGTCGACGCCGGGAACGGTGACGGCGGCGGACATTGAAGAGACCGCGTCGGTCGAGATCCTGAACAAGGATCACGTCATCTGTCATCTCGACGAAGGCGCGGACCTGCGCATCGAAATGACGGTGAACACCGGCAAGGGCTACACCCCGGCGGAACAGAACCGCCCGGAAGACGCACCCATCGGCCTCATCCCCGTCGACAGCCTTTACAGCCCGGTCAATCGCGTCGCCTATCGCGTGGAAAACACCCGCGAAGGCCAGGTGCTCGACTATGACAAGCTGATCATGGAAATCGAAACGGACGGGTCGATTTCGCCGGACGATGCGGCGGCCTACGCGGCGCGCATCCTTCAGGATCAATTGCAGATCTTTATCAACTTTGACGAACCTTCCAAGGACGTCGCCGGCGAAGCCCGCGAGGAACTGCCGTTTAATCCGGCGCTGTTGCGCAAAGTGGATGAGCTGGAGCTGTCGGTGCGGTCTGCGAACTGCCTCAAAAACGACAATGTCGTTTATATTGGCGACCTGATCCAGAAAACCGAAGCGGAAATGCTCCGCACGCCGAATTTCGGCCGCAAGTCCCTCAACGAGATCAAGGAAGTGCTCGCCGGGCTCGGCCTGCATCTCGGCATGGACGTGCCGGACTGGCCGCCCGACAATATCGAAGAGCTTGCCAAGAAGTTTGACGAATAAGCCCGGGGATCCCCGGCTCTAAGGAGACAGTCCCATGCGACACGGCGTGGCGCAACGCAAACTGAACCGCACCCATGAGCATCGCAAAGCGATGTTCGCCAATATGGCGTGCGCGCTCATCAAGCATGAGCAGATCACGACGACGCTGCCGAAGGCGAAGGAACTTCGCCCCATCGTTGAAAAGCTCGTGACCAAGGCGAAGCATGCGGCGGCGGAAAGCGATAAATCGCTGCATTTGCGACGTCAGGTTGTTTCGTCGATCCGCGACAAGGACATGACGAAAAAACTGTTCGACACGCTGGGCCCTCGTTACGCCGAACGCGACGGCGGATATGTCCGGATCATGAAAGCGGGCTTCCGTCACGGCGACAACGCGCCGCTCGCGGTGATCGAGTTTGTCGATCGCGATGAAGACGCCAAGGGCCAGGATTCCGGCCCGACAATGTTTGAAAGCGATGACGAAGACGACGAATAAGCGCTGATCTCATTCGGTCCCCGATCGATGAACGGCGCTCAAACGGGCGCCGTTTTTTCTTGCAACACACGGCCGCCGTCCCAAGTTCAAGATGATCGATGAAAGACCGACGATGTTCCGATTTTTTGAAAAGCGACTGGAGCCGTTTCCTTCGGACGACAACGTCGCCCCGCCAAAGGACTTTCGCGCCTTTTGCCTGCATTACGCCCGGGGCTCGCTGCCCTGGTTGTTGATGCTGGGCGTCCTGTCGGCGCTTATGGCCGTCGGGGAGGTGATGCTGTTCGCGTTTCTGGGCCGGCTCGTCGACTGGCTGGCGGCCTCGGACAAAACGACCTTCCTTGCCGATGAAAGCGGCCCGCTGATCGCCATCGGCGTTTTCGTTCTCATCGTCCTGCCGCTATTGGCGCTTCTGAATTCATTCATCCAGCACCAGACGCTGCTCGGCAACATGCCCATGAGCGCGCGCTGGCGCATTCATCAGCACCTGCTGAAACAGAGCGCGTCCTTTTACGCGAACGAGTTTGCGGGACGCGTCGCGACGAAAATGATGCAGACGGCGCTCGCCGTGCGCGAAGTGATGATGAAAATTCTCGACATCCTCGTTTACGTGTCGGTCTATTTTCTTGCCATGTTGGTGCTGATCGCGGCGGCGGATCTGCGTCTCGTCCTGCCCCTTGTCGCCTGGCTCGCCGCCTATATCGCGATCATCGTTTATTTCGTGCCGCGCCTGCGCGACACGTCGGAGCGACAGGCCGACGCGCGCTCGGAGATGACCGGTCGCATTGTCGACAGCTATACGAATATCGCGACGGTGAAGCTGTTCGCCCATGCGGGCCGGGAACAAAACTACGCCCGCGACGGCATGGCGACGTTTCTCGGCACCGTGCATCCGCAGATGCGCCTCGTGACGCAGTTCTACGGGCTCGTCTATTTCATCAACTGCGTCGCCGTCTTTTCGGTCGGCGCCCTGTCGATCTGGCTCTGGAGCGGCGATCTCGTCACCGTGGGGGCCATCGCCACGGCCGTTGCGCTGACCTTGCGCATCTTCGGCATGTCCCAGTGGATCATGTGGGAAGTCTCAGCGCTGTTTGAAAATATCGGCGTCATCCATGACGGCATGGCGATGCTGACGAAGGAGGTCGATGTCGAGGACGCGGCGGACGCAAAACCGCTCGCCGTTCGGGACGGCGCGGTCGCTTTCTCCAACGTGAAGTTTCACTACGGCAAGGAAGGCGGCGTCATCGATGATCTGTCGCTCGCCATTGCGCCGGGGGAAAAGATCGGTCTTGTCGGCCGGTCCGGCGCCGGCAAGACGACCATCACCAACCTGTTGCTGCGTTTTTATGATGTAGAAGGCGGGCGCATCGACATTGACGGCCAGAATATCGCCGGCGTCACGCAGGACTCCCTGCGCAGCCAGATCGGCGTCGTGACGCAGGACACGTCCCTCCTGCACCGCTCCATTCGCGACAACATCGCCTATGGCCGGCCCGACGCCAGTGAAGCGGAAATCCGCGACGCCGTCGCGCGGGCGAACGCCGAGGAGTTCATCGCCGATCTGGAGGACAAGCAGGGCCGCCGCGGCCTTGACGCCCATGTGGGCGAGCGCGGCGTCAAACTCTCCGGCGGCCAGCGCCAGCGCATCGCCATTGCGCGCATCTTCCTTAAAAACGCGCCGATCCTCATTCTCGACGAGGCGACGTCGGCTCTCGATTCAGAAGTCGAGGCCGCCATTCAGGAAAACCTGTTCGACCTGATGAGCGGCAAGACCGTCCTCGCCATCGCCCATCGCCTGTCGACCATCGCGGCCATGGACCGCCTGATCGTCCTTGAGAAAGGCGAAATCGTTGAGCAGGGGAGCCACGACGCCCTGGTCGCTGAGGGCGGCGTTTATGCGAAACTCTGGGCGCGCCAGTCCGGCGGGTTCATCGGCGTTGAGCCGGGGCTCCGCGGCGCGGCGGAGTGAGCCGGGCGGGCGGCCAAAGCCGTTGATATGCTGACGCCATCCCCCTATTTTCGCGGGCCGGGGCGTTCTCTGGGAGATTTTATGATTCGCTTTTCCATCTCGTTGCTTTCCGCATCGATCGTCCTGATCGGCTCGGCCTGCGCCCAGCCGGCGCCCGAACCGGAACCGGATGCCGCCGCGGAAAGTGAAATGACAGCGGGCGACATCGCCGCCGCGCCCCGGGCCGTGCCGGAATCCATGAGCGAGGTGAAGCTCTCCTTCGCGCCCATTGTCGAACGGGCCGCGCCCGCGGTCGTGAACATCTTCACAAGGCGCGTCGTGGAACAGCGCAGCCCCTTCGCGGGTGATCCTTTCTTTGAGCGCTTTTTCGGCAGCGGGCGTCCGCGCTCGCGCGAACAGACCTCGCTCGGCTCCGGCGTCATCGTCAATCCGGACGGCGTGATCGTCACCAACAACCACGTCATTCAGGACATGACCGAGATCACGGTCGTTTTGAGCGATCGCCGCGAGTACAACGCGGAGGTCGTGCTCACCGATCCGCAGACGGATCTTGCGGTCCTGCGCATCGAGGCGGGCGAGGCGTTGCCGTATCTTACCTTCGCAAATTCCGACGCCTTGCAGGTGGGCGACATCGTGCTCGCCATCGGCAACCCGTTCGGCGTGGGGCAGACGGTGACCAACGGCATTGTCTCGGCGCTCGCGCGCACCGCTGCATCGGTCTCGGACTATCAGCTTTTCATTCAGACCGACGCCGCCATCAATCCGGGCAATTCCGGCGGCGCCCTCGTCGATACGGAGGGGCGCCTTGTCGGCGTCAACACCGCGATCTATTCGCGCTCCGGCGGCTCCAACGGCATCGGCTTTGCGGTGCCGTCGCGGCTCGTGCAGCAGGTCCTGAAAACGGCTATCGACGGCGGCGTTCTCGTGCGCCCCTGGCTCGGCGCGTCGACCAGCACCGTAACGTCCGATCTCGCCCGCGCCCTCGAACTCGACCGGCCGGCGGGGGCGCTCATCGACGATGTCTGGCCCGGCGGCCCCGCGGACAAGGCGGGCCTCAAAGCCGGCGACGTCATCATCGAAATCGACGACAAGCCGGTCTTCGACGAGCAAACGCTTCAATACCGGGTGGGCGTCAAGACCGACGCCGAGGAAGCGAAGATCGCCTATCTCCGCGGCGGCAAGATTCGCAACGCTACGGTCGCCGTCGCGCTGCCGCCGGACGAACCGGCCCGCGATCCGCGCGACCTTGAAGGCCAGCACCCGTTGAACGGCGTCACCATCGACAATCTGTCGCCGCGCTACAGCGAAGAGCTGGGCCTCGACCCCTTGTCCCGCGGCGTTGTCGTCTCTGAACTCAGTCGACGGACTTTCGCCGCACAACGCGGGTTACGCCCCGGTCATATTATTCTCGCCGTCAACGGCCGCGGCGTTGAAACGACGCGCGAACTGGAACGGGAGATCAATCGCCCTGTCGGAAGCTGGGAAATCGAGGTCGATACGGGCGGCCGCGTCGTCACCTGGCGCGTCGGGCGCTAGCCATCGGTGAGCGATCTCTTCCAGGCGGCGGAGATGGGAGGCGACGCGCCCCGGCCGCTTGCTGATCGCCTGCGCCCCCGAACGCTGGAAGAGGTTGTCGGGCAGGATCACATACTGGGCGAGGGCGCGCCGCTCGCTCGCATGATCAGGGCGGGCCGATTGTCGTCCATTATCTTCTGGGGCCCGCCCGGCGTCGGCAAGACCACTATTGCGCGCCTGCTCGCCGATCAGTCCGATCTTGAATTCGAACAGATCTCTGCGGTGTTTTCCGGCGTCGCGGATCTGCGTAAGGTGTTCGACCGCGCCGAAGGGCGACGCGCGGTCGGCAAGGGCACGCTGTTGTTCGTCGACGAAATCCACCGCTTCAACAAGGCGCAGCAGGACGGGTTTCTGCCGCATATGGAGTCGGGGCTTATTACGCTCATCGGCGCGACGACGGAGAACCCGTCCTTTGAACTGAACGGCGCGCTTCTCTCCCGGGCTCAGGTTCTGGTGTTGCACCGCCTTGACGACGCGGCGCTGGAAAAACTGCTGCGCCGCGCCGAAGAGACAGAGAAGAAAACCCTTCCGCTGACGGATGAAGCGCGCGAGCGCCTTTGCGTTATGGCCGATGGGGACGGGCGGGCGCTCCTCAACATGGCCGAGGAGGTCTTCGCCGAACCGGATGGAAACATCATCGACGTCGCGGCCCTCGCAGAGATCGTCCAGCGCCGCGCGCCGCTCTACGACAAAAGCGATGACTCCCATTACAATCTCGCTAGCGCCTTGCAGAAATCCATCCGCGGATCGGATGTTGATGCCGCGCTCTACTGGGCCGCGCGCATGCTCGCCGGCGGGGAGGACCCGCGTTTTATCCTGCGCCGCCTCATCGTCATTGCTTCGGAGGACATCGGCAATGCGGATCCGCAGGCGCTTCCCCTGGCGATCGCCGCCCGCGACGCCTACGAATTTCTGGGCCAGCCGGAGGGCGAAATCGCCATCGGTCAGCTTGTCGCCTATCTCGGCACCGCGCCGAAGTCGAACCGAGCTTATACCGCCTTCAAGAAAGCCAAAGCGCGGGCGCGCGAGACCGGGTCGCTGCCGCCGCCGCCCCACGCCATGAAAGCGCCGACGAAAATGATGAAGGAGCTCGGCTATTCGGACGGCTATGTCTATGATCACGATACGGAGCGCGCCTTCGCCGGGCTGAATTATTTTCCGCCGGACATGCCCCGGGAAACCTTCTATGAGCCGTCGCCCTTCGGGTTCGACAAGGAGATCGAAAAACGGCTCGCCTATTGGCGCAAGCTCCGCGAGCGGAAAGACTAGGGCGCGGTGGAACAGCTTCTTTTCTGGAAAGCCGTCGTTTGCGGCGGCGTCTTTGTCGTGCTCTTCGCAGCAGAAAGACTGGCGCGCGCAGCGCCGGCGCCAGAGTCTTCCGCGCGGCTCTTTCGCAATTTCGGCCTGTGGCTCATTGTCTTGCTGGCGTCGCCGCTGATCGTGGCGCCGATCACGGCCTTCGGCGCCAATCACCTGATCTGGGCGCGAGATCCCGCGCTCGCCGCCGGCATGATCGGCGTTGCGGTTCTGATCATCGATATCATCCTTCTCGATCTTTGGACCTACTGGCTTCATCGCGCCTATCATCGCGTACCGGTGATGTGGCGCCTGCACGAAGTCCATCATCGCGATGAATTTCTCGACACGACGAGCGCGGTCCGGTTTCATCTCGGCGAAGTCGTTTTGTCGGCGGTTTTGCGGCTGATCCCGATTACGGTGCTGGCGACGCCGCTTACGACGGTCATTATTTTTGAAGCCGTTATCTTAGCGTCGGCCCTGTTCCATCATTCCAATGTCAAACTGCCGCGCGGCATTGAGCGCTGGCTTTCCTACGTCGTCGTGACCCCGTCGATTCACTGGGTGCATCACCACGCCGTTCGGGCGGACACCAACGCCAACTATGCGGCCTTCCTGAGCGTCTGGGACAGAGTGTTTGGCTCGCGCAGTAAAACAAGGCGGATGCCGGATATGAAAATTGGCGCAGAAGGCATTGAAGACCTTTCATTTTCTGGTCTATTGCTGGCGCCAATGATGAGGAAACCATCATGAGTGCGTCAACGTGAGCGCTTCAATCTGGCTGGCTGTCGGCGCCGGCGGCGCGCTGGGCGCCATGGCGCGCCACGGCGTGTCCCGCGCGGCGATGCATTGGATGGGGCCGAATTTCCCCTGGGGCACGTTGAGCGCCAATGTGATCGGCTCATTCGCCATGGGGGTCATCATCGCCTGGCTCGCCCGGCATGAGCCCGAGCCGTCTGCGCTGCGCGCCTTTCTCACCGTCGGCGTCCTTGGCGCTTTCACAACATTTTCGACCTTCGCGCTCGACGCCGTGAGCCTCGCAAAAGACCGCTCACTGACGATCGCCGGGATATACGTCGCCGCCTCGGTCGTATTGTCGATCGGCGGACTGGCCGCGGGACTTCTCGCCATGCGCGCGCCGTCATGACCGGCGTTCAGAACATTGCGGTGACGGAGGATGAGGCGGGCATGCGCATTGACCGCTGGTTCAAGGCCCATTTCCCGAACGTCACGCACGGGCAACTTGAAAAATACCTGCGCAAGGGCGAAGTGCGCGTCGCTGGCGGGCGCGTCAAATCGAACCGGCGTCTGGAGGCGGGTGAAAACATTCGCATACCGCCTTTATCAGAGCGGGCGCCGACAAAGCGAACGCGGCCGGCGCTCGAAAAGGAAAGCCGCGCGTTTCTCGCCTCGATCACGCTTTACGAAGATGAGGACATCCTCGCCCTCAACAAGCCTTTCGGCCTGGCGGTGCAGGGCGGTGAAAAGACCGCGCGTCATATTGACGGCATGCTCGCCGCCATGGAACGGGACGGCGTCCGGCCGAAACTGGTCCACCGGCTGGACAAGGACACCGGCGGTTTGTTGATCGTCGCGAAAACGCGGAGAGCGGCGCAGGCCCTTGCGGAAGCCTTTAAGGGCCGCGACGTTGAAAAAACCTACTGGGCCCTGGTCGTCGGCGCGCCGCGGCCGCGGCAAGGCGAAATCGACATGGCCGTCGCCAAACGCATGATAAGGATTGGCGCGCGCGGCGTTGAGCGCGTCGTTCCGGCCGAAGGCGAGGGCGCAAAACCGGCCGTCAGCCTCTACCAGATTGTCGAAGACATCGGGCGCGCCGCGTTCATCGCCATGCGGCCGATCACCGGACGCACCCACCAGCTGCGCGTTCACGCCGCCGCCATCGGTCATCCCATCGTCGGCGACTACAAATATGGCGGCGACGCATCGCGCATCGACGGCGTCGCGGCGAAGCTGCATCTGTTTTGCCGCGCCATGACCTTTCGCCATCCGAAAACGGGGAGGGCGATGACCATAGAGGCGCCGATTACCGGTCCCATGAAAGAAACCTGGGCGTTTTTCGGTTTCGACGACAACGCCGCCGTCGAATGGCCGGAGTATGAGACGTGAGCGGATCGCCGGACGCCATCAAACGCTTTTACAAGTCCGTGGATGTTGTTGAAGCGGACGGAGGCTTTGAAATTCATCTCGACAGAAAACCGTTGCGCACGAAAAACCGGAAGACCGTGCTGGCGTCGGGCAAGGCCCTCGCGACCGCCATCAAAGCGGAATGGGCGGAGCAGGGCGAAATCATCGATCCGGCGTCATCGCCGCTGACAAATCTCCTCGCCGAAGCCATCGACGCCGACGCCGCCGAACAATGGCGCGACGACATTCTCGCCTATCTGCAGTCGGACCTTGTCTGTTATCGCGCCGAAACGCCGGCGGCGCTGGTCGAGCGGCAGGCCGCGGTTTGGGACCCCTATCTCGACTGGCTGCGCAACGAACTGGGCGCGGCCCTTGTCGTTACCGCCGGCGTCATCTCCGCGCCGCAACCCGATATTGCGATTGACCGCGTGCGGGCGGTTCTGGAGGGAGGCTCGCCCGAGGCCCTCGGCGCGCTCAGAAAAGCGACCGCGATCACCGGCTCAGCCGTACTGGCGCTGGCGCTCTGGAAAAAGGCGTTTGCGCCCGCGGACATCTTTGCGGCGTCGCTTGTCGACGAGACGTTTCAGATAGAACGGTGGGGCGAGGACGACGAAGCGCAGGCGCGGCGCGAGGCCATGCAGGCGGAGTTTCTGATTATCGCCCGGTTTCTGGACTTGCTTGAGAAGGACTAAAGGCCGGACCTTCGATCGTTTCGCCGCGATTGGCCGCGCGAAACCGCATCAGTTCTTCCCCTTGCAGCAGCGTATCGTCGTCAGCGTCCATGGTGTCGAAGTCGAGCAAATATTCGCGGATATAATCCTCGCGCGCGATGGTTTCCTGGGCGCCGCTGATAAAGGCGAATTTGGCCTTGGCGTATGCTTCATACTCGGCCTCCGCGGCTTCCGGGTCGATGACTTCGAGAAGCGCCTTATACTGACGGTCCCGCGCAATCTCTTCCGTTGGCGCTTCAGCATCCTTGGCGCCGGTCTGCCGCCAGCTATGGACGAGATCCGCGAACTCATCCGCCGTCATGCGGCCGTCGCGGTTTGAGTCTGCGATTGTGAAATCGAGCTTTGCCTCTTCAAATGCCTCAACGCGCGTCAGCACCTCGCTGTCAAAAGCGGACTGAACCTGTTGCAGGGTCGTTTCGCCGGCTTCCGTCGGCCGATAAGGCGCGCCCGGCGACAGGGTGACGGTTTTCTTTGTGGTTTCGACCACTTCGCCGTTAATGGTGCGCTTTAGCGTGAAGGTCTGTTGCAGTTGCTGTTGCGAGTTCAACTGGTCCGCCATTTCATCGGCGTTCGGCTCTTCCGTTTCGCCGGTTTCGTCTTCGCCGGCGACATCGGCGTCCGCCGCGCTCGGCGCCGGGTCCGCTTCATTTTCCTCTGCCGCCGCGCCGGTCCATGGCGAAGCGATCAGGATCAGGCTTGCAAGGGCTGAACAGGCTGTTTTCACGGCGACCAATCTCCATCAACAAGTCTCGGGCGGACTAACACACAATTGCGGTGAAAAGTTGCAGCAACCTTCCGCTAGGGACCTAAAATCACGGATATTACAGGGCTTTAATTTTCTCCAGCGACCGCGTTGCGGCGGCCACGGCCTCGCGTCCCGTGCGGAACTCGATCCCTGTCAGCGCTTTCACATAGGCGGTGTCGGCGTGGGGCGTCGTTCCAAGATCGGCGAGGACCGAGGCGACGCGGCGGTCGAAAAGCGCCGCCATGCGCACAGCGAAGGCGGGCAGGGCGCGCGCCGGCGTTTTCTTCGCCAGTTCAGGGGCGACCTCGCGCATCACGGCGGCGATATCGAGCAGCGACATCGTATCGGAGGCGGCGATCAAACGGCGCCCGCCGGCGTCGGGCGTTTCGAACGCCTTGATATGGAGGAGGGCGACGTCGCGCACGTCGACAATCGGATAACTGACCGGCGGCGCGGCCGGAAACTCGCCTTTCGTCATCAGACGGAGGAGTTCGATCGACGCGCCGAGATCGTCGTCCATAGCCGGTCCCATGACGAGACCGGGATTGACCGTGGCCAGACGATGTTTAAAGCCGCCTTCGGTCGCTGCGTCCCACGCCGCCTTTTCCGCCAGCGTTTTCGATACGATGTAAGGCGTTGTTCGCCGCCAGTTGACATCCGTCCAGTCGTTTTCGGCGACGGGCATGACGTCGGGCCGGCCCGCGCGATACATCATCGCCACCATGGACGAGGTCATGACAATGCGCTCGGCGCCGCGTGCGGCTTGAAGGACGCGTAGCGCGCCGTCTCGCGCCGCCGGGACCAGCGCCATGCGATCACGCGGCTGTTCGAGGGGGAAGGGAGAAGCGACGTGAAAAACGCCGGCGCATCCTTCGGCGGCCGCCGCCCAGCCGTCGTCCGATGAAAGGTCGGCTGATGCGAACGTCAATTTCGAGGTATCGACGCCGGCCTCGCCCAGCGATCTTTTGATCTGTTCCGTTTTATTCAGCGCCCGGACGGTGCCGCGCACCGCATAGCCCCGCTCCAGAAGCTGAAGCGTCAGATGTTTTGCAATAAATCCGCTGACGCCGGTGACCAGGACTTGCTCAGCCATAGTGTTTCCTCTCGCGACGACTAGGCCGTGATTCGCAGCCCTTCGCGCCGATTACGCCGGCGCGGCGACGTCAGTTGTCGGCCCAAAAATCCCTTCAAAGGCCGTCCGCAGCGCCGCGTCGGCGTCGTCCATCGTGACCGGCAAGCCGAGATCGACGAGGCTCGTGACGCCAAGGCCCGGATCGGACACGCCGCAGGGCGTAATGCCGGAAAAATGCGACAAATCCGGCTCGATGTTTAAAGCGAGCCCATGAAAGCTGACCCAGCGCCGGATCCGGACGCCGATGGCGGCGATCTTGTCTTCCCGCGTCGCGCCGCCCGGCGTCGTCCGGTCGACCCAGACGCCGACCCGGCCCGCGCGGCGTTCGCCCTTGACGCCGAATTCGCCGAGCGTCCGGATCAGCCATTCTTCCAGCCCATGGACGAAAGCCCGGACGTCCCGGCCGCGGCGGTCGAGATCGAGCATGACATAGGCGACCCGTTGTCCGGGCCCGTGATAGGTATACTGACCGCCGCGGGCGGATTTGAAGACCGGAAACCGGTCCGGGGAGAGGAGGTCTGTCGCCCTGGCGCTTGTCCCGCTCGTATAGAGCGGCGGGTGCTCCAGGAGCCAGACAAGCTCGGCGGCCTCGCCGGCGCGAATGGCGCCCGCGCGCCGTTCCATGACGGCCACGGCGGCGTCATACGCCGTCAGCCCGGGCGATACGGCCCACTCAGCCGGCCAGTCGGCGCGCAGAGCGCCGCTGAGGCCGGGATCCCTTAACGCCGCGCTAACCAAAGCCCGGCACTCTGGCGCCTATGGGAAGCGTCTTACGGGCTGAGGATATGTCGGCGGTCGATGCCATTGAAGTCGAACTCACGGTGCGAATCGGCGAGGCGGATCTGCCCCTTGGCCGGCTGCTGCGGATGACCCGCGGAGCCGTTATTCCACTCGGGCGCGATGAGCGCAAACCCCTCGATATCCTCGCCAACGGCCGCAAAATTGCGACCGGGCGGGTTGTCCTGGACGGGGAAAACGTCACCGTCGCCATTGACGGGGACCAGCGCTAGGCCGCTAGGGCGACGCCGCTACAAGTCCAGCCAGACCACACTTCACAAGGGCCCGCGCCTTTGCTATGCCGCGCGCCTTCTTAAGCGGCGTGCGGTCGTGGCGGAATTGGTAGACGCGCAGCGTTGAGGTCGCTGTGGGGCAACCCGTGGAAGTTCGAGTCTTCTCGACCGCACCATTTTCCCGATCCGGGACAAATCGTTAACAAGGCATAAACGCTGCACCGACGGAGCCCATGAAGCTCCGGCCCTTCATCTATGCAGCACTGTTCGTCGAAGTCGCCATATTCGGCGCGGCCGCGGCGGGAACCACGATCCTTCGCCCGCCGTGCTATTCCGGCTCGCGCGCCTATTTGCTGGCGGCGAACGCCGGCGCTGTCATTGACGTCAGGGAACACGAGGACAAATCAAGCGGGTCGGCCGTCGTCGTCTTCCGTCCGCGCAAGGAAAACGGCTGGGCGAGCCAGCGCATCTTATCGCGGTTTGACCTCGCCGTGGAGTTGAACGACAAGCCGGTCGTCGTCAGGAATTCGGGACAGACATGCCGCGCATCGCAATAATCGCTCTTCTGGTGGCTTTCGGCGCCCCAGCGGCGGCCGGCGCGCAATCCATCCGGGTCGAACCGGATCCGTGTCCGATCCCTGCCGATATTGCGCCCCTCGTCAGCGAAGATGTCGGAACCTATGAACTCAATCCCTGGGCGGACCGTCTCGATGACGTTCTGCTGTTTCGCGACATGCCTGTCGGCAACGGCGCCTTCACCCTGCGCCTGTTCGCGGACGCGGCGACCGGCGACATATACGGGTTCCCGACGGAGCCCGCCGATTGCGCCGAAGACCTGAACTGGCCGGAATAGACTTGCCGTCCGCGGGCCACTAGAAGGGCCGCGCAGCAAGCTGTCCGACGCCTTATGAAACTCAGCCAGTTCTACCTTCCGCTCCTCAAAGAGACGCCGGCCGACGCCCAGATCGCGTCGCATCGGCTGATGCTGCGCGCCGGCATGATCCGGCAGGAGGGGGCGGGGATCTACGCCTGGCTGCCTCTCGGGCACCGCGTGCTCAAAAAAATAGAACAGATTGTCCGCGAGGAGGAAGACCGCGCCGGCGCCGTAGAAATGCTGATGCCGACCATTCAGCAGGCGGAACTCTGGCGCGAAAGCGGGCGCTATGACGCCTATGGCAAGGAAATGCTGCGCATCACCGACCGCGGCGACCGCGAAATGCTGTTCGGGCCCACCAATGAGGAGATGATCACCGAAATCTTCCGGGCGGGTGTTCGGTCGTACAAGGATCTGCCGACGCTGCTTTATCATATCCAGTGGAAGTTCCGCGACGAGATCCGCCCGCGCTTCGGCGTCATGCGCGGCCGCGAATTTCTGATGAAGGACGCCTATTCCTTCGACATCGACGAGGACGCGGCGCGGCACAGCTACAACCGATTCTTCGCCGCCTATCTCAGAACGTTCTCGCGCATGGGGCTGACGGCGATACCGATGCGCGCCGACACGGGGCCCATTGGCGGCGATCTCTCGCACGAGTTTATTGTCCTCGCCGACACGGGCGAAAGCGCCGTCTTTTGCGACAAGCGACTGCTCGATCTGCCGATACCGGATGCAGACACCGATTTCGAAAAGGACCTCCAGCCGATCGTTGATCAGTTCACGCAGTATTATGCGGCGACGGATGAAATGTACGATGAAAAGCAATTCGAAAAGCAAGTCGAGGAGGGCGACCGCGTCTCCGCGCGCGGCATCGAAGTCGGGCACATCTTCTATTTCGGAACGAAATACTCAAAGCCGATGAACGCGCTGGTCGCCGGTCCCGACGGCAAGGATATCGCCGTCCATATGGGCTCCTACGGCGTCGGCGTGTCGCGGCTTGTGGGCGCAGTGATCGAAGCCTTTCACGACGATGACGGCTGCAAATGGCCGATGGCGGTGGCGCCGTTTCATGTTGGGCTGGTCAATCTCAAAGCGGGCGATGCTGAAACCGACGCCGCCTGCGACGCCATCTACAATGGTCTCAAGGCCGCAGGCGTCGACGTACTCTATGATGAAACCAAAGCGCGCCCGGGCGAGAAATTCGCGCGCATGGACCTGATCGGCCTGCCGCTGCAGATCGTTGTCGGGCCGCGCGGGCTCGGCGAGGGCAAAGTCGAAGTCAAACGCCGGAGCGACGGCGCTCGGGAAGACGTCAGCCTCGAGGCTGTCGTCGACAACGCCTCAGCGGCGGTGCGCGACGGCCTGTCGCATCCTTGATGGCGAGGGTCTGCGATGTGAGGCGTGGAGCTATACCTCCCCCTTGAGGGGAGGTCGAAAATGCCTAGCATTTTCGGGTGGGGGGATAGCCGAATCAAATCTCGGACGATTCTATCGTGAACCCTCCACCCCCTCCCGAAATTTGCCTTGCAAATTTCGACCTCCCCTCAAGGGGGAGGTGGATAGACAGCCGGCGCTCGACAGAAATGGCCGACGCCCCTAGATCATATTCGCAATGCTGAAATCGACCGACGCCAGCGCCACGCCGACCGCCGCCAAGGGCGCAAACGCGCGCGCGTTTTCCTTTTTTGAATGGATGGTCGCACGCCGCTATCTCGGCGCCACGCGGTCGGGGAAGGGGGTGTCGCTGATCTCGATCATCGCCTTTCTCGGCATCATGCTGGCCGTCGCCGTCCTGATCATCGTCATGTCGGTGATGCAGGGGTTCCGGGCGAAACTGCTGGAGCAGGCCCTCGGGTTTAACGGCCATGTCTACGTGCTGATGACGGAGGGCGACGATCCCGATCCGTTCATCGAGCAAATCGAGGCGCTCGACGGCGTCGTCAACGCCGCGCCGCTGATCGAATCGCCAGCCTACGTCACCTCGCCGAGCGGCGGATCGGTGGCGCTCTTTCGCGGCATGCACCGGGCCGACATGCTCGACATTCCGGAAATCGCCGCGCCGGCGAACCTCGTCGACGGGGAGTTTGCGAGTTTCGGCGAAGGCCGCAATGGCGGCAACAGGATCGTCATCGGATCGGGAACGGCGAACGCGCTCAACGTTCGCGTGGGTCAGAGCGTCAATGTCACGACCCATGGCGGGCGCGAAACCGCCTTCGGGCGCATACCGGTCACGACCAAGGATTACGTCGTCGGCGCCATTTTCGACGTCAACAACTCGCAATTTGATTCCTCCATCGCCTTCATGCCCTATGATCAGGCGAAGCTGTTTTTCGGCGCGTCGGACGCGGCGGAACAGATCGAGGTCAGGATCAAGGACCCCGACCAGTATGCGGCGTATCTCGCGCAAGTCACGGCGATCACCGGCGACCGGCGCACGACCGACTGGGCGCGCCGGATCGGCGCCTATTTCGACGCCCTTGAGATCGAGCGCAACGTCATGCGCCTGATCCTGATGCTGATTATCGCGGTTGCGGCCCTCAACATCATCACGGGTCTCGTCATGCTCGTTAAGGACAAGACCGGCGACATCGCGATCCTGCGCACTATGGGCGCGACACAAGGGGCGATCATGCGCATATTCTTCCTGTCGGGCGCGCTGATCGGCGTTCTCGGCACGATTGCCGGGATCATCCTTGGCGCCTTGTTTGTGCATTATATCGATCCGATCGAGCAGGCGCTTTCATGGGTGTTCCAGCGCGATCTCTTTAACGCCGAGATCTATTATTTCCGGGAAATCCCGGCGGAATTGCAGAGCGGCGAAATCGTCGTGATTGCCGGGTGGGCGCTGTTGATGTCGTTTATCTCGACCATATATCCCGCATGGCGGGCGGCGCGGCTCGATCCAGTCGAGGCTTTGAGATACGAATAGGAGAAACGCAAATGGCGCTTTCCGAACAGCATTTCGAACAATGGATTGAACGCTACGGCGCGGCCTGGGCGGCGCGGGACGGCGCCCGCTTCGCACAGCTCTTTGAGGCTGACGCCATCTATTACTGGACGCCGTTTGACGAACCACAAAAGGGGCGCGAGGAGATCACCGCCGCGTTTAACAATGCCGTAGGCCGCCAGCGTGACATCGATTTCGGCGCGCGCGTTCTCTACGTGCAGGCCAATCTCGGCGCCGCCCACTGGACCTGTTCATTCACCCGCACGGCCACGGGAAAGCGCGTACACATAGACGGCATTTTCGTCGTCCAGTTCAGCGATCACGGGAAGGCGCTTTCCTTCCGCGAATGGTGGCATTCCGATGAAGGCTGAGGCGGGCAAAGAGGCGCTGCGCTTTGAAGGCGTTGCGCGGCGCTATCGCGATCTTGTCGTTATTGAAGATGTCGACTTCGCGCTGAAGCGCGGCGAGACGGCGGCGTTGCTCGGACCGTCCGGGTCGGGAAAATCATCGCTGCTGCATATTGCCGGGCTTCTTGAAGCCCCGAGCGCCGGCGAGGTTTATATTGGCGGCGCGCCCACATCGACCCTGTCCGACGCCGCGCGAACGGGCATTCGCCGCAACGCGCTGGGATTCGTTTATCAGTTTCACCACCTGCTGCCAGAATTTACCGCCCTCGACAACGTCGCGCTGCCGCGCCTGATCGCCGGCGAGAAAAAGGGAGAGGCCGATAAACAGGCCGCGGCGTTCCTGACAGCGCTGGGTCTTGGCGAACGGTTGACCCATCAACCGGGCCAGTTGTCGGGCGGCGAACAACAACGCACCGCCATCGCGCGGGCGCTGGTCAACAAACCGGATCTTCTCCTGGCGGACGAACCGACCGGCAACCTCGATCCGAAAACATCCGACGTCGTCTTTGACGCGCTGCTCGACATCGTGCGCAAGGAAGGACTTGCGGCGCTCATCGCGACCCATGATCAGCGCCTCGCAAACCGCATGGATCGGATCGTCAGAATTGAGGACCGGCGGCTTGTGGAAGTCGGCCGCGAGACGGCGCCGGCGTAGTAGGTTGCGAGGGCCTGCCAACGGTCGGCTGTCCTGTGTCCTTATGTCCGATATTTATCAATATCGGAATCAGCGTAAGTATCGAATATCAACGCAAACAAAGGCCAAGAACAGGAGTTTCACCCCAATGAGCAAGAAGATCCTGATGCTCGGCTGGCATCCAGACGCCGTGAACTACGTGAAGTGGCCGGGATTAACGCCAGAGAAGCTCGAAGTATCCTTGCGCGCGGATGAAACGAAGCTGAGAGATATGGGCTTTGACGCAAGACTTGGCTTCATTCACAGCAGCGCCTCAGCGGCGGACGACGTTAAGGCGCTTCTCTCTGAAGACTCTTTTGACGTCGTGCTCATCGGCGCCGGCGTGCGCAAGGACGATGATCATCTCATCGTATTCGAACAGCTCGTGAATGTCGTTCATGAGCACGCGCCGAATGCGCGCATCGCCTTCAACACAGGTCCAACCGACTCAGACGCCGCCGTGCTGAGGTGGACTTGAAAATCTGCATGTCATGACTTCATCCGTCTTGAAAACAGCGCCGACGCCGTTCCTCGATACGCTCAAGGACATGGACAATCCGCATCGGCGCAAGCGCTTTGATGCAGCGGAGATTTTCGCTGACGGCGCGCCGCGCGGCGCCGATATCGACTACGAACACGCGTTGAAATTTCTCTATGGCTATAACGGCTCGACGGCGACGTTTAATGCGTATCGGCGCGAGCTTGAACGCCTGTTGCAATGGTCATGGCGGATTGAGAGCCGCGCCGCCTACAGCCTCGCGCGCGAAGACATCGAAGAATTTATCCGTTTTTCCCTGAGCCCGCCGGCGGCCTGGATCGGCGAAGCCCATGCGCCGCGTTTTGTCGCCGACAAAGGCGAACGAAAAGCCAACCCGAAATGGCGTCCTTTCGTGGCCAGCCTTTCAAAGACGGAGCTGAAAAACGGCCGTAAGCCTGACGCCAAAGCCTATCGCCCGAGCCAGGCCGCGGTGCGCGCGACGTTTACCGCGCTGTCCTCGTTCTACGACTATCTGACCGAAGAGAACGTGATCAGCGCCAACCCTGTGGCGCTGATCCGGCAGAAGAGCAAATTCATCAAGCGGGATCAGAACGCGGCGGTTGTCCGGCGCATTTCAAATTTGCAGTGGGACTATGTCATTGAAACGGCGGAGATGCTCGCGGACGATAATCCGTCTACGCATGAACGCACGCTCTTTATCATGAATTGCTTGTTTGCGCTCTATTTGCGCATTTCCGAACTGGTGGCCGACGAACGCTCGGCGCCGGTCATGGGCGATTTCAGAAAAGATCAGGACGGGAACTGGTGGTTTCATGTCACCGGCAAAGGCAACAAGGATCGCACCGTGACCGTATCGGACGCCATGCTGGGCGCGCTGAAACGCTATCGCGGCGCGCTCGGCCTTGCGCCGCTGCCCGCCGTGAATGAGCACACGCCGCTGATCGCAAAGGCGCGCGGACCCGGCCCCGTGACGTCGACGCGGCAGATCCGGCGCATCGTACAGGACTGTTTCGACGCCGCCTTTGAACGCATGGAATCCGACGGTCTTGCGGACGACGCTATGGAACTGCGCGCGGCGACGGTGCACTGGCTGCGGCACACGGGCATTTCCGAGGACGTTAAAACCCGGCCGCGCGAACATGTGCGCGACGACGCCGGCCATGCCTCCATGGCGACGACCGACCGCTATATCGAAAGCGACCGCCGGGAACGCCACGCCTCGGCGCGCAAGAAACCGCTGCGGGATCTTTAAGGCCGGCGCGTCAGTTCTCGGCATATAGCACCATCCCGTCGAAGGCCGGTTCAACGCCTTCGGGCAGCGTTTTTCTCAGCGTCTGATAATCCATATGCACATGGAGGTTGGTCAGCACCGCGCGGCGCGGTTTGACGCGGGCGATCCATTCAAGCGTCAGGTCAAGATGCGCATGGGTGCGGTGGGGCTTCATCTGCAGCGCATCGACAATCCATGTGTCGACGCCGGCGAGAATCTCAAAGCTTTCCTCGGGCAACCCGACGACGTCGCTGGAATAGGCGAACGGGCCGAAGCGGAAGCCGAGGGAATTGACGTTGCCGTGATCCTGCAAAAACGCAACCGCGGGGAGCGGCGTCCCTGCTCCCTTGAGTTCGAAGGCCGCGCCGCATTCGGGCATGTCGTGTTTTTCAAGGATCGCCGGGTAATATGATCCCGGCGCCTGTTCGAAACAATAGTCGAAGCGCCTGAGCAGCGCGCCCGTCGTCGCTTCGTCCACATAAGTGGGAACGCGCTTGCCCATGGCGATGGCGATCATACGCAGATCGTCAATGCCGTGACATTGATCGGCGTGATCGTGCGTATAGAGAACGGCGTCGATATGGGCGCAGCGCGCGGCGAGAAGCTGCGCGCGCATGTCGGGCGAGGTATCGACCAGCACGTTGGTGGTTTTCCCGTGCGCGAAGTCGTGTTTCGGGTGAGCGCGCTGGACGAGAATGGAACAGCGCGTGCGCCGGTTTTTCGGCTCCGCCGGATCGCAGGCGCCCCACGCCCCCGTCCCGTCGGCGCCGCCAAAACGCGGCACGCCCCCGGACGATCCGCAGCCCAATATGGTCACGCGAATGTCGCTCACCCGTCCGCCTTCCGCTTTGCGCGCGCGAACAGGCGGAAGAAGTTGTCGGTCGTGTGCTGTGCAATATCGTCGACGGAAACGCCCTTGATTTCGGCGAGCTTCTCGGCGACGTGCACGAGATAGGCCGGCTCGTTGCGCCGCCCGCGCTTGGGAACCGGCGCGAGATAGGGGCAGTCCGTTTCGATGATGATGCGGTCGAGGGGCGCGGCTTCCGCGATCGCGCGAATGTCTGCGGCGTTCTTGAAGGTGATAATCCCCGAAAAGGAAATATATCCGCTAAGCGACAGCGCCGCCTCCGCCAGCGCGGGCCCGCCGGTGTAGCAATGAAGGAGCGGCGTAAACGCCCCCTCCCCGTGAGCGTTCAACAGCGTTTCGCGCATTTCATCGTCAGCCTCGCGCGTATGAATGATGAGCGGCAGGCCGGTCGCCCGCGCCGCATCGATATGGGCGCGGAACACCGGCCGCTGTGCGGCGCGATCGGAATATTCATAATGAAAGTCGAGACCGCATTCGCCAATGCCGACGACGCTTTCATCGCCCGCCATGTCGACAAGCGTTTGCGCCGTCAGGTCCTTATAGTCGGACGCATAGTGCGGATGAACGCCAACGCTGCGCCAGATGAAGTCGTGGGCGACGGCGATCTTCCTGATGGCGTCGGTCGAGGTCAGCTTGTCGGAAATCGTTAGCATATAGGCGACGCCCGCAGCCCGGGCGGCGGCGATGACCGCGTCGCAATCGTCCGCATACTGCTCGCTATGCAGATTGACGTGGCTGTCCGCAAGCATGGATCAGGCGGGTCCGATGATGTGTTTGAGATCATGCCCCATGGCGGAGACGATCTGCGCGCGGTCGAGATTGAGCGCCTCGCCGCGGGCGGCGAGCGCGGAAAGACGCTCCCACGCGTCGATCAGCGCCGGGGGCGTCGCGCCGGCAAGCGGGCCGTCTACAGCGCCGCCGCGCCCGGCGGTCCGCGCCGCATCGCTGAGTGCATTGGCGACCGCGCTGATAAAGAACTCCCATTCTTCAGCGCTGGTCCGCGCGGAAAACTTCGATGCGACGGTGCCGATGTCGCCGCCCCCGCGCCCGGCTTTGACGAAGGCGTGCGCGAGAGACAGCGCCGCCGCCCCGCCTTCCGCCGCAAGGCGCAGCGCATAGCCCGGCCGTCCGTCCGCATGATCCCCGATGCGGGCCGCGTCCGCGCCCGTCGCCAGCCCCTCCCCTTCGAGCAAGGCGACGATCTCATCACGGTCAACAGCGCGCAGGTCGATGCGCCGGCAGCGCGAGCGGATCGTCGCCAGGAGCCGTCCAGGCGCGGCGCTGAGGAGAAGAAGGAGCGTGTCCGCGGGAGGCTCCTCCAGCACTTTTAAAAGCGCGTTGGCGGCGTTGCGGTTTAAATCGTCGGCCGTGTCGATGATCGCGACCCGCGCCCCGCCAAAGGCCGGCGTATGGTTCATAAACTGGGTGAGCCGGCGAATCGTTTCAACAGTGATTTCAGACTGATACTTGGATGTTTTTTCGTTCCACTGGCGCTCCGCGACGAAAAGGTCCGGATGGGCCCCCTGGGCGATCAGGCGGAAGGTCTGGCTGTCTTCGCCGCTGTCGAGGCTGTTTTCATCCCGCAGCGCATCCGGGTCCAGAACGGCGCGGGCGATGCGGTAGGCGAGCGTCGCCTTCCCGGCTCCGACGCCGCCGGCGATGATCCAGCCGTGGGACAGCGCGCCCGCAGCCATAGTTCGGCGCAGGGAGGCTTCAAGGTCGCTGCGGCCGATCTGCCGGGCGCGTTCCTGGGGCGCTGGTAAGTCACTCATACGGTAGCCGGTCATAGCTCAATCGCCGGCGCGGGCAAACGGGCCGTCGCCGGCAATGTCCTAAAGCGCCGGAAACCGCTCCGCGACGGCGCGCCAGACCGCGTCCGCCGTCGCCTTGATGTCCCCGGTGGCATCGATCACGACGCAGCGCGCAGGGTTTTCTCGCGCAATTTCGAGAAAGGCGTCGCGGACCTTTTTCTGAAATTCCGCGCCCTTCGATTCAAACCGCGTTTCAACGCCGGTTCGCTCGCCGGCCCGGGCGAGACCTTCTTCGATCGGAACGTCGAGAATGATGGAAAGATCCGGATCGTTCTCGCCGACGGCGATCTTGTGCAGGGCCGCCGCTGCGTCGCGACCGAGATCGCCGGCGATGCCCTGATAGGCCATGGTTGAATCGGCAAAGCGGTCGCTGATGACAACAGCGCCCCGGGCGAGCGCCGGCAGGATCACCCGTTCGAGATGATCGCGCCGGGCGGCCACCATCAACAGCGCCTCGGTCATGGGTGACCAGCGGTCCTTGTCTCCCTCGACCAGCAGCCGACGGATTTCCTCCGCGCCGGGCGAACCGCCGGGTTCGCGCGTCGTCACGACCTCATGCCCGCCCCGCGACAGGCGGTCGGCGAGATGCTGAATCTGCGTCGACTTGCCGGCGCCGTCGCCGCCCTCAAAACTGATAAAAATGCCGCGGCTCGCTTCGTTCATGGCCGCCTTCTGTTTCGTTTATTGCGCAAGGGCGGCGGATTCTTCCGGCGTCGCCTCAGGCTTGGCGAGGAGCGCCTTGGCCGCCAGTCCGATCTTGCCGAAGACGCCCATTTCCCGAACGGCGGCGCCGGCGAACAACGGATATTCTTTCGCGTCGCCGCCTTCGATCTCAACGCGCAGATAGCCGACCTGCTGGTTTTCGCTGATCGGCGCCGCGACGGGGCCTTCATAGACGACGGTGGCGCGGGTCTTGTCCATGAGCGAGCGATGAACGATCACGGAGACCGGTTCGGCGACGATCAGCGGCGTCGTTTTTTCTTTGCCCTTGAAGACCATAGCGTCGCCGACGGCGTCGCTGGGTTCAAAAAGCGTCTGACGCGTGAAGTCGTTAAAGGCGATGCGCATGAGACGCGCGGATTCGCTCGACCGCTCGCGCGTGCTGTCGAGGCCGTTGACGACGACGATGCGCCGCTCGCCGTCTTTCACCGCAGAGCCGACAAGTCCGTATCCTGACTCTTCGGTATGTCCGGTTTTGAGCCCGTCGGCCCCGTCAAAAGCGTCGAGCAGCGGGTTACGGTTGCCCTGCGGGATCTTTTCCCAGGTGAACTCGCGCTCGGCGAACAGGCCGTAATATTCCGGAAAGTCGCGGATGATCTTGCGCGTCAGGATGGCGAGATCGCGCATAGACATTTTCTGGTTTTCATCGGGCCAGCCGGTCGCGTTGGCGAAGGTGGAATCGGCAAGGCCCCAGTCGCGCGCTTTTTTATTCATGAGTTCGGCAAACGCATCTTCGGAGCCAGAGATGTTTTCCGCAATGACGATGCACGCGTCGTTGCCCGATTGCACAATGATGCCGCGCAGCAGGTTTTCGACGGAGATTTCCGTGTCGACCCGCACCCACATTTTCGACCCGCCCATGCGCCAGGCTTTTTCGGAGACGTCGAACATATCCGAAAGCTGGAGCGAGCCCTCCTTCAGCCGTTCAAAAACGATCGCCGCGGTCATCAGCTTGGACATTGACGCCGGGGCCGTCGGCGTCCGGGCGTTTTTCTCGTAGAGAACCTCGCCGGTCCGGTAATCCATGATAAGGGCGTACTCGCCCGGCGTTTCGATCGGCTGCGCCGCCGCCGGAAGGCCGCCAAGGCCGAATAAAATCAACAGGCTGAAAAGAAAGTTGCCAATACGCACGGGTGACACTGCTCCTGAATAAAAGCCCCGCCTACGCCCGGTTCAAGGCGATATCGCGACCACGACGGCGTTATTATATCCTGCTTCGCGAACGGTCTCCAACCGGTTCGCGGCCTCGGATTCACTGGGGAAAGGCCCGAGATTGATGCGATAGCGGGCCGCATCAGGCGGATCGCCGGCGCGCGCAATGCGCAAGGGGCCCTCATCGGCGAGGCGCGCGCGCAAGGCCGGCAAGTCCTCGATATTGTCGAGAACCGCGACCTGGATGGCGTAGAGCGAACCGGGCGGCGGCTCCATAACGGGCAAGGGCGGCGGCAAATTCGGCGCCCGCCCGGGATCTGCGCCCTCAATCAGCGCCGCCAGTTCGTCGGCGTTGATCGCATCGGTCGACGGTGAAACCGCAACGGCGACGGGCTGCGCCGCCGGTTTTGCGTTAGCGTAAATCGGTTCGTTTTTTTCACCCGGCAACGGCGCCGGCGCGAGGTAACGCACCCTGACCTTTGCAAGGCCCTGTCGTTCAAACCCCAAAGCTTGCGCCGCCGCGCGAGACAGATCGATGATCCGGTTATGGGCGAAGGGTCCGCGGTCGTTGACCCGGACAACAGCCTGGCGCCCGTTTTCGAGATTGGTCACCTCAACCAGCGACGGCAACGGCAGCGTCGTATGCGCCGCCGTCATCCGGCGCATGTCGAAGATTTCGCCATTGGCCGTGGGCCGGCCGTGAAAATCATCGCCATACCAGGAGGCGACGCCTTTTCGGTCGTAGGACGGATCGACCGCCGGCCGGTACCAGCGGCCGTTGATTTTGTAGGGATTGCCCACCTTGTAATGCGGCGAGGACGGCCGCCCGGATACGTCGCGCGGCGCGGTGGCGCATCCCGCGGCGGCGAAAAGGATCGCGGACGCGGCGAGCGCCATGCGGATTTTGACGTTACCCATTACGCATCCAAGAGGGCTACAACAAACGGACGACGGCGGGATGATCCTCGCTGAAGGAACAAAGACGGTCAAAGTTTAATCTTGCGTTAACCGTCGTTGCAGCGGCGCGAGAAACCGCTCAAATCGACAAGGGGCGGCAGCGCCCGGACGTTGCGGCGGCCCTTGCAAGCGGCTACATCCTCTGACGCCGCCGGAGGGGTGGCAGAGTGGTCGAATGCGGCGGTCTTGAAAACCGTTGGGCGTTGACGCGTCCCGGGGGTTCGAATCCCTCCCCCTCCGCCATCATTTCGCTCGCGGTGAATTGCTTCGCAATCGCCTCCGCGGGGGCGCCCTGACCGGGCGGCGGCCGTCGGCCTTGCGAACCCTTCGGGTTCGAACTTCCTCCCCGCATCTCCGCCATTTCAAATTTCAACCCGCCGTTCATCCATGGGTTCCAATGACATTTCGTTTCGAGCAACGATCAAATTGCCTTTTGATAATCGGCGTGCGTTGTAATAATTGGGCCGTTTCGCGTTACGATGACTGTATGCTCGTATTGCGCCGTATACACGCCTTCGTCCGTATACAATGACCAGCCG
The DNA here is from genome assembly GCA_028284345.1 of Hyphococcus sp. Classification (GTDB taxonomy): domain Bacteria; phylum Pseudomonadota; class Alphaproteobacteria; order Caulobacterales; family Parvularculaceae; genus Hyphococcus. The sequence continues at coordinate 429,880 of JANQRY010000006.1, forward strand.
TCGTCGCCGTCAAACACCATGTCAGCGCCGGTCGACAAGAATGGTTCGATCGTAATTACCGCGCCGTTGTCTAATTTTCTCGTTTCGCTTTTTTCGAAATAGGGCAAAATTTGCCCCGGGTCCTCGTGGAGCGCGCGGCCAACGCCATGACTGCTGAGATTCCGAACGACACGCATATTATGTTTGCGTGCGGTCTTTTCGATAATTTTGCCGATTTCGTTCAGTCGCATTCCCGGCCTTAACGATTGGATGGCCTTGTTGCGGGCTTTTTTCGCCGCTTTGCAAACGGAATGTTGCTCATGACTATTGGGCGGCGCCAGAAAGCTTGCGCCGGTATCTCCGAAATAACCGTCAAGCTCCGCCGACACGTCGATATTGATCATATCGCCGCTTTGGATGACGGTATCATCTGGAATACCGTGCGCAACGCAGTGGTTGACGCTGATACACGTCGCGCCGGGATAGTCATATGTCAGTTCCGGCGCGGAGCGCGCGCCGTGGCGCTCAAGATAGACGCGGCCGAGATCATCAAGCTCTCTGGTTGTAATGCCCGGCTCCAAATGCGCCGCCATGTGCTGCATGGTATTGGCGCATATGCGACCAATTTTCTGCAGGCCCTGAATATCGTCTTCTGAGTCAATGGTCATTTGGGTTTATTTACTTACGTTTGCGGAATTTTCAAACGCCGCCGCCCTACCCGCCCCCGGGGGCCGACATGACAAATCAGGCGAGAAACGATCGGCGCTGCGGCGGCAAGTCCGTGCAGACGCCTTTTGCAACCTCGGCCGTCATGCCAATCGTTTCGCCAAGCGTCGGGTGCGGATGGATGGTCTTGCCGATATCGATCGCGTCGGCGCCCATCTCGATGGCAAGGCAAATCTCGCCGATCATGTCGCCGGCGTTCGGGCCGACGATGGCGCAGCCGATGACGCGTCCGGTTTCTTTTGAAAAAACGAGCTTTGTCTTGCCGTAGTCCGCGCCGTTGGCGATCGCCCGACCCGATGCGGACCACGGAAATGTTGCAACATCGACGTTTATGTTTTGCGCCTTGGCTTCGGTTTCCGTGACGCCCGCCCAGGCGATTTCAGGGTCGGTATAGGCGACGGATGGAATAACCTGCGCTTCAAACGCGGCCTTTTCGCCCGCCGCCGCTTCGGCCGCCACGTGGCCCTCATGGACGGCTTTATGCGCCAGCATGGGCGGGCCGGCGATATCGCCGATGGCGAAGATATTCGCGACGTTTGTGCGCATGGCCTTGTCGACTTTGATAAAGCCGTTCTCCAAGGCAACGCCCGCCGCTTCGAGCGCCAGCCCCGTGCTGTCCGGTCGGCGCCCCGCGGCCTGAAGGATGAGGTCATAGCGCCGGGTTTCCCGCTCGCCGTCAAAGCTTACGAAAAGACCGTCGTCGCGGGCGTCAACCGACTGAACCCGCGCGGACAGGAAAATATCGCCGAGGCGCTCCTTGTTCGTCTTTTTCCAGACGCCGACAAGATCCCTGTCGACGCTGGCGAGAATGTCGTCCATCGCCTCAACGATATCGACCCGCGCGCCGAGCGCGCTGTAGACCGTCGCCATTTCAAGGCCGATAATGCCACCGCCGATCACGAGCATGGTTTTCGGCGTGAACGGCAATTCAAGCGCGCCGGCGGAATCGACGATGCGCGGATCGTCAGGCAGGAACGGCAAGTCCGCCACAACCGACCCCGCGGCGATAATGCAATTACGGAAGGCGACACTTTTTTCGCTTCCGTCGTCTTGCGCGATAAGAAGTTTGCCCGCGTCGGCAAAGCGCGCGGCGCCGCGAATGACATCAACATCGCGCACTTTCGCCATGCCGGCGAGCCCCGTGGTCAGTTTGGACACCGTCTCGTTCTTGAACGCGCGTAACTTATCGAGGTCAAAGACGGGGTCGCCAAAAGCCACGCCATGGGCCGCGAGACTTTGTGCTTCCCGGGTGACCTCCGCCACGTGGAGGAGCGCCTTCGATGGAATACATCCCACATTCAGGCAAACGCCGCCAAGCGTGTCGGCTTTTTCGATCAGGGCGACGTTCATTCCGAGGTCGGCGGCGCGAAACGCAGCGGAGTAGCCACCCGGACCGCCGCCAATCACCGCGAGGTCGAACGCCGCTTCGCCCGCTTGTGATACCGCGTCTTTCTCGCTCGCCGCAATTGGCGCGGCTTCTTCATCGTCCCGCGTCTCGCTGATTTCGATCGTCATCAGCAGCGAGCCCTGGCTCACCGCATCGCCGACAGCGACTTCAATCGACGCGATTTTCCCTGCGTGGGGCGACGGAATGTCCATCGTCGCCTTGTCCGACTCGATAGAGACGAGCCCCTGCTCGACCTCGACCTGCTCGCCGACCGCGGTCAGTATTTCGATGACGGATACGTCCTCAAAATCCCCAATGTCGGGAACGCAAATTTCAACCGTGCGCATCAAGCGGATCTCCTAAAGCGATGCGCGTCGAAAATCGGTGAGCACTTCACAGATCTTTTTAAGGAAACGCGCCGCCGCGACGCCGTCGACGACCCGGTGGTCCCAGGAAAGGCTAAGCGGTTGCATCAAACGCGGCGCAAACGCGGCGCCGTCCCACACCGGCTTGATCTGCGAACGCACGGCGCCGAGGATCGCCACTTCCGGCGCGTTGATAATGGGCGAAAAGTTCGTTCCGCCAACGCCGCCGAGCGAAGACACGGAAAAGCACCCGCCTTGCATGTCGCCGGGACTTAAAGCCCCCTCGCGCGCCTTGCGGGCGAGCGTCGCCATCTCCCGGGCGATGTCCGCCAACCCCTTTTTGTCGCAATCGCGCACGACCGGCACGACCAGCCCGTTCGGCGTATCGGCCGCGAAACCGATATGCACATACTTCTTAAAGATGAGGTCGTCGCCATCAAGCGAGGCGTTGAAACGCGGATATGTCTTAAGCGCAATCGCTGACGCCTTGATCAAAAAGGCGACCATTGTGAGCTTAACGCCTTCATCCTTCAATTCGTCATTGGTCGACTTTCTGAAAGCTTCCAGCTCCGTTATGTCCGCTTCGTCGAAATTCGCCACATGGGGAATGACGATCGCATTGCGGGCGAGATTGGCGCCCGCGACTTTTTGAATGCGCGTTAAAGGAACGCGTTCGATTTCGCCGTATTTCGCAAAGTCAACGCTCGGCCATGGCGGCAAGCCGGCGCCAGGCAGCGCCCCAGTCGCCGCGCCGCCCTCGGACATGACCGATTTCACGAGCCCCGCGACGTCTTCCCTCAATATGCGCCCTTTCGGGCCCGTCGCCTTTACATTGTGAAGGTCAACGCCCAGTTCGCGGGCGAACGCGCGCACTGACGGGCTCGCATGCATCGCCTCAGCGGTCGCAGGCGCCGGCGCTTTTGTTTCCGGCGAAAGAGATACAGCGTTCGGCGCTTTGTCGGCCGGCGCTGCAGCGACCGATTTTTTGGGTTCGGGCGTCGCAACGGCGTCCGTCACGCTTGTTGACGGCAGCGCGTCATCGCCCGCGCCGTTCAACGCTTCCGGTTCAATGACAGCGATGGGCGCGCCTTTGGAGATCGTTGCGCCGATGGAAACCAGAAGCTCCTTTACGACGCCGGCCAGCGGCGCCGGCACTTCCATCGACGCCTTGTCCGATTCAATCATGATCAGCGGATCGTCGACGGCGATACGGTCGCCCGGCGATACGAGAAGCTCCGCAACCGGAACGTCTTCGAAATCGCCGATATCCGGCAAGGTAATTGTCTCGTCAGCCATATTGTGAAGGTCCGCTATATGGTCCAGGGCGCCGGCGTATCACCGCGTACCCCGTATTTTTTCCGCGCCTTGGTCAATTGCGCCGCACTGACGACGCCTTCCGCCACAAGGCTTGCAAGCGCCGCAACGGCGATGTGCGCATGATCCACTTGAAAGAATTTGCGCAGTTGCGTGCGAGTGTCGCTCCGCCCAAACCCGTCCGTACCAAGCGTGATGAACCGACCGTCGATATAGGGCGCAATCATTTGCGGCACCGCGCGCACATAATCACTCGCCGCGACAACGGGCTTTCCGCCCTGAAGCATATTTTCTACATGGCTTTGCTTAACGGCGCCCTTTCCGCCGAAAACGGTTCGTCGCTCAACGCTTTGAGCGTTGCGCGCCAGTTCCGAATAACTTGTGACGCTGAAAATATCCGCCGTAACCTTCCAGTCTTCCTTTAACAACGTCGCCGCTTTGACGACTTCCGGCAGAATGGCGCCGCTGCCGAGGAGGCGAACTTGCGCATCGCCGGCGCCGTCCAGGCGATACATGCCGCGAATAATGTCGTCTTCGACGCCTGCCGGCGCTGAAGGCTGTGTGTAGGTTTCGTTCATCAGCGTGATGTAGAAGAACTCGTCCCTGTTCTCCTCCAGCATGCCCCGCGCGCCATGATCGAGGATGACCGCCAACTCATAGGCGTAGGCCGGGTCATACGCCCGGCAGTTGGGAACGGTGGACGCAACGAGATGGCTTGTTCCGTCCTGATGCTGAAGGCCTTCGCCGCCCAGCGTCGTCTTGCCGGCTGTCGCGCCAAGCAAAAACCCGCGCGCGCGCTGGTCCGCCGCCGCCCAGATGAGATCGCCGACCCGCTGAAAGCCGAACATCGAGTAATAAATATAGAAGGGCAGCATCGAGACGCCATTGACGCTGTAGGATGTCGCCGCGGCGACCCAGGAGGAAATGGCGCCGGCTTCGGTAATGCCCTCCTCCAGAAGCTGGCCGTCTTTCGCTTCCTTGTAGTAGAGCATGGAGCCGGAATCTTCCGGTTCGTAGAGCTGGCCGATCGGCGAATAAATGCCCACCTGGCGAAACAGATTGGCCATGCCGAAGGTGCGGGCTTCGTCGGCGACAATGGGCACAACTTTCTCGCCGATCTCTTTATCTTTGATCAGATTACTGAGCAGGCGCACAGCGGCCACGGTGGTCGACATCTCCTTGCCGTCCGCGTTTGTGGCGAATGCGCCGTAGCTTTCGAGCGAAGGGATAGCCGCCGGCTCGACCGTGCGCCGGCGTTTGGGCATATAGCCGCCAAGCGATTCGCGCCGCGCCCGCAGATAGGCGATTTCGGCCGAGTCCTCGGCGGGTTTGTAGAACTCAAGATTTTCAACCTGCGCGTTCGTCAGCGGCAGGGAGAACTTGTCGCGAAACGCTAAAAGCGCGTCGACATTGAGTTTCTTTGCCTGATGCGAGGTCATCCGCGACTCGCCGGCCGCGCCCATGCCGTAGCCTTTCTTGGTCTTTGCAAGGATGACGGTCGGCCGTCCCTTGCTTTCCTTGGCGGCCTTGAATGCGGCGTATAGTTTCCGGAAGTCGTGGCCGCCGCGTTTCAGCCCGTCAATGTCCTGATCCGACATATGGGACACGAGCGCCTGCACCGCCGGATCGGCGCCGAAAAAATGACGCAGATTGTAAGCGCCGTCATTGGCGCCGAGCGTTTGATATTTTCCGTCGACGGTATCGGCGAACCGGCTCAACAGCGCATGATCCTTGTCGCGCGCGAAAATGTTGTCCCACTCCGATCCCCACAAAACCTTGATGACATTCCAGCCGGCGCCTTTGAAGATGTTCTCAAGCTCGGGGATGATTTGTCCGTTGCCGCGCACCGGCCCGTCGAGCCGCTGCAGGTTGCAGTTGATGATGAACGTCAGATTGTCGAGGTTCTCGCGGGCCGCGATCGACAGACCGGCGAGCGATTCCGGTTCATCCATTTCGCCATCGCCGAAGACGCCCCAGACATGCCGCTCATCGGTGTCGAGAATGTTCCGGTCGCGCAGATACCGCATGAAGCGGGCCTGATAGACGGCGTTGACGGGACCGATCCCCATTGAACCTGTGGGCGTCTGCCAGAAATCCGGCATCAGCCACGGATGCGGATAGGAACATAATCCGTCCCCGGAAATCTCCTGGCGGTAGTGGTTCAGATTGTCTTCCTGAAGGCGCCCCTCAAGATACGCCCGCGCATAAATCCCGGGCGCGGAATGCGGCTGGAAATAGACGAGATCGCCGCCGCCGGGCGCGTCGTCGCCTTTGAAAAAATGGTTAAATCCGACTTCGAATATTTCCGCCGCCGATGCGTAGCTGGCGATATGCCCCCCGAGCTCCCCATAGGCTCGATTGGCCTTCGCCACCATCGCCAGCGCATTCCAGCGGATAATCGAGGTGATCCGCTCTTCCATCTCGATATCGCCCGGAAAGGCGGGCTGGTCTGCGAGCGAAATGGTGTTTCGATAGGGCGAATACGGCGGAATGTCCGTGACGAGCCGCATTTCCTTGGCCCGCCGTTCGAGCGTTTCCAGCAAAAACCGCGCGCGGTCCTGGCCGGCGAACTTCGCGACGGACTCGAGCGCGCTGAGCCATTCATAGGTTTCCTGAGGGTCTTCATCGGACCCCCATGCTGCGGCAGGGTTTGACATTGCGAGACTTCCAAACGGCGAAAACCTGTCTGATATATCTCAACTCCAGCCGCATTACCTGCCGGAATTTAGGTGCAATGCCGCTTTTTTCAGTATATTATACCGCAAAACCTACAAGAACGGCAGGTATATCTGAATATGAAGATTGATGCGATAGATTTGAAAATCCTCCAAGAGCTCCAGAACAACGGAAGGCTGTCCAATGTGGAGCTTGCAGGACGGGTTGGCCTCTCGCCCTCGCCCTGTCTGACCAGGGTGCGCGCGCTCGAAGAGGCCGGCGTTATCAGCCGCTATGTCGCGCTTCTTGATCCGGAGAAGCTCGAGGCCAAGGTCAGCGTCTTCATTCAGGTCTCCCTTGAACGCCAGTCGAAAAAGCCCCTCGAAACATTTGAAAAAGAAATGACGCGGCTTCCCGAGGTCATGGAATGCTACTTAATGAGCGGCGATTCTGACTACCTGCTTCGCGTTGTCGTGCCTGACACTGTCGCGCTGAAAGACTTCATTCTGGAAAAACTGACGAACATTCCCGGCATCTCGACGATTCGTTCCGGGTTCGCCCTTAAACTTGTGAAATACAAAACGGCGCTGCCCGTGGAGACAATTCGCTCCACAAAGGGAGAATAGCATCGGAACCTTTCGGCAAAAGCTACGGCGTCGTCTTGCTCATCATATCATGTTCATCATCGCGCAGGGTTAGCACCGATACGCCCGACGCCGTTACGGCCACCGTGTGCTCGAACTGGGCGGAAAGCGAACCGTCTTTCGTAACGACGGTCCAGCCGTCCTCTTCCGTGACCACGCCGCGCCGACCTTGGTTCAGCATCGGCTCGATTGTGAACGTCATGCCCTCACGGAGCACAAGACCCGTTCCGCGCTTTCCATAATGCAGAACTTGCGGATCTTCATGCATCTCACGGCCAATCCCGTGACCGCAATATTCGCGTACGATGGAACAGCCATTTCGTTTTGCATGCCGCTCGATAGCCCAGCCAATGTCGCCAAGCTGCGCGCCCGGGCGAACCGCGCGGATGCCCGCCCACATGGCTTTGTATGTCGTGTTAACGAGCCTCTTCGCAGCGGAACTGCTCTCCCCGATGAGATAGGTCTTGCTGGAGTCGGCGATAAAGCCATTCTTTTCCAGGGTAATGTCGAAATTAACAATGTCGCCGCCCTTCAAGACGTCCAATTGCGACGGGACGCCATGACAAACAACCGTGTTCATGGATGAATTCAACGCATAGGCGTAGTCATACTGGCCCTTGCTCGCCGGGCGCGCCTGAAGGTCATCGACGATGAACCGTTCAACCATGTCATTGACCTGAAGCGTCGACATGCCGAGAAGCGTTTCGCGATCCAGCATTGCGAATACGGACGCCAGAAGCCGGCCGGATTCCGCCATCAACGCCAGTTCCTCAGGCGTTTTCACCATGTGACTCGACGGATCACGCTCAGGCAGATGAACCGCGGTGGAGGTCAAACCGCCGGATTCGGCCAAAAGCCCTAACTTCGCAGCGATCTTACTCATGCCGCACTCCCGATTTGCACTAGCAACAACGCATGTTCAGACGTCCTGCGGCGATGGAGCACGCGATCACAAACCGACGCCTCGATGGCTTCATGAAACATTGCGGAACCTGGTCAAGGAAAAGCCCTGCGTTTCCGGGAAACAACATTAAACACTTTCTTTCCCGGTCTTTGATTCCGATGCATAGCCATCTTTAAGACGCCCATAAAGGTCTGCGCAGGGTAAAGTTCAGGCGCTGTCCGCTTTGTTCGCCCCTGACCGCCTTGCCTTAAGCCCGGAGCATTACAGCGGTCCGAGCGCTTGGCCAACTATGACGGTTTTCGCGTTGCGACGCCCACCGCATAGTGGCGGCTGGCTTTAAACGCATCGGGGTTTTCATTTCGGTTTTCGAGGACGTCAACCATTTTCGTCATGGTCTCATCCAGGATGCCGGCTTTCTCCATCGCCATGCTGCAGCCGCGCGAGATGGGGTGCACCTGATCGACGCCCTCCAACAACGCGCGCGCCGACGGCGCTTCGTTCACCATCGGGTGTTTTTCCATTTTGATGTCGAAGCCCGCGGCGCCGAACAATTCGCGCATGTCGTCTTCAACGCCCCAATAGCTGTAGGGAAACGCTTTGTAACCAAGAACCTCGGCCGTCGTTTCCATTTGAATCTTCGCGACCTCGGCAATCGCGTCGCCTCCGCACCAGCCGGTCCATACAATACGCCCGCCCGGCTTTAGAACTCTGGCCATTTCGGCGACCGCCGCCTTCTGATCGTCGCCGAACATCAGCGCCACCACATCGATCACAACGTCAAAGCTGTCATCGGCGAAGGGCATCTTTGCAACGTCAGCCAGCTCAAACTGCGCTTCCGGGTAGCGCTCCTCAAATTTGCTCTGCGCCAGCGCGAGCAGACGCGGCGAAAAATCGATGCCTGTCACCCGGCCCCCGGCTTCGGCGGCCAACAACGCCCAATCGCCGCTGCGCGTGCCAACATCAAGAACGGATTCGCCCTCTTTGATCTGGGCGGTGTCGACAACCGTGCGCCCGATCGAGAGAAGCGCCTCAGCGATAACCTCATATTGCCCCAAAACGCCCCAGTCGGGCGCAACGGACGGGCGCCCGACATAGTGTCCGACGAAATCCCAGGAAGGCGCGGCGAGTCCGCTATCTTTGGTCGTTCCCATTTTTTATCTCCGGCAGCCTTTCCGCGCCCAACCGCACGGAAATATTTCAAACTATCTCAGGCGTTCCACTCTGTCTAGCAGATATCCGATATCTTTCATAGTTGTAGGATGGCCTAGCGGCCCGCGGCGTCAATTCAACGCCGCTTCATTTTGCCTGTAAATGATATTGCGCAGTCGCATCCAAGGAGACGCGGTCGCGCGGCGGCGCCGACAGGTTTGATAGGTCCGGCGCACAATACGTTGCAGAGTTATCATATATGTGCGACACTCCGACAACACCAGAAACAGGGAGCGTCGAGAAATGCGCCTATATCATTCGCCCATGAGCATCGCACTGTCCTGCCGGCTGGCTTTGGCGGCGGCCGACGCTGAACATGAGCTTGTTATCGTCAATGCGCTTGCCGGGGAAACAAAGCAGGACAAATTTTTGTCGACAAATCCGCTTGGCGAGGTCCCGATACTGGAGCACGACGGCGCGGTTCTGGGGCAAACCATTTCTATTCTGACGTTTATCGCAGATCACACCGGCAAAGGGTGGAATCACGCTTCGTCCATCGAACGCGCGAAAGCGTTTTCGATTATGGCCTTGGCTTCCTCAGAGATTCAGGGGTCGTGGAAGCTGGTCAACCGCCCGGAGCGATATGTTGAGGATGAAGCGGCGCGCGCGCAACTTGTCGATAACGCGACAGCCCGACTGGACGCCGCCTATGGCGAGGTCGATCGCCAACTTGGACAACTGGATGGCGATCGGGAGTTAGGGATCCTGGATTATTATCTTGGCGTATTCGGTCTTTGGAAAGTAATGGCGCCAGCAGGCGAAAACCTTTCACCCGCGCCGCGTGTCGAGGCTCTCAAGGACAAGGTTATGAGTTCGCCGAAACTCAAGGCCGTCATTGATGAAGATATCGCGAGTTACAAGGCGCTTATAAGCTGACAAGCGCGCAGACTCGCAACGATTAACGCACGGCATTCTCAAGTTTGGCGGGCCGCCGAGGACATAAGAATGGCCTGAAGCCATGGCGGCCGGCGCTTCCACGAGGATAGGCGCGGCGAAGCAGCGGCGGCCAAGACTGACGCGATCATCGGTGCGCCAATAGAACCGCTTGCCCAGGTTATCTGTAACAAGACGAGTAAACAGAGAATCCGCCATGCCTTTCCGTTATGCGAATCCGACCGCAGAGACTCATGCGCAACCGCTCACCATAGGAAACCTTCTGAACTCGACAGATCGTCGCGACGCCGATCAGGTAATCGTTTACCGCGACCAGAAGCGACTGACCTATACTGATCTTCGCGATCGCATCGGTCGCCTGGCGACGACGCTGGAAGCAGCGGGCGCCGAGGCGGGATCCACCATCGCGGTGCTGGATTGGGACAGCCATCGATATCTGGAGTGCTTTTTCGCCGTTCCGATGATCGGCGCCGTGCTGCAAACCGCCAATATCCGCCTCGCGTCGTCGCAACTTCTTTATACGCTCAATCATGCGAAGGCCGAGATCCTGCTGGTTCATCGCGACTTCTGGCCCGTGATTGAAGCCATCCGCGAGGAACTCAGTCATGTCCGCTCGATTATTGCGATATCCGATGGCGACGCTGGCGAGATACCGGCCTGGTGCATCGGCGAATATGAAGCCCTCATCCAGTCGAACCGTCCGCGGGTTACGTTTATCGAGGTCGACGAGAACGCGCTGGCGACGACCTTTTACACCAGCGGGACGACCGGTCTGCCCAAAGGCGTCTGCTTCTCCCATCGTCAAATCGTTCTGCACACCCTTGCATCTGTCGCCGCCTTCGCGTCAGCAGCGGGTCCCGGCTTTCGGCGCGACGATGTCTATATGCCGCTCACGCCGATGTTTCACGTCCATGCGTGGGGTTTTCCATTCGCCGCCACAATGCTTGGCATGAAGCAGGTTTATCCGGGCAAGTACGAAGCGGAGCGGCTGCTCCAGTTGCGACGGGACGAAGGGGCGACCTTCTCGCATTGCGTGCCGACTGTTCTGCAAATGGTCATCGAAACGGCGATCGCCGCGGGCGAGCGCCTCGACGGCTGGCAAATCCTCATTGGCGGCAGCGCCTTGACGCCCTCCCTTTATGAAAAAGCGACGTCGCAAGGCGCTTATGTCACCACCGGGTACGGCATGTCCGAGACCTGTCCGATGATTTCGGTGAACTGGCACGGCGACGAACCCTACGATTCAACGCGCGGCGGCTTGCCGATCCCGCTCGTGCAAGCGAAGATCGTCGATCCTGACAACAATACGCTGCCCGACGACGATGAAGCGCTTGGCGAGCTTGTCTTGCGGTCGCCCTGGTTGACGCCGTGTTACGTGGATAACGAACCGGCGTCCGAAGCGCTCTGGCGCGGCGGCTGGATGCACACCCAGGATGTCGCCTCAATTTCCCCGAGCGGCTCCATTCAAATTCGCGACCGCCTCAAGGATGTGATCAAGAGCGGCGGCGAATGGATTTGCTCCCTGTCGCTTGAGCAGATCATCGCCGCGCATCCCGATGTCGCCGAAGTTGCGGTCGTCGGCGTTCCCGACCCCGTCTGGCAGGAACGGCCCGTCGCGGTCATTGTCCCTCGCGAGGCTGAAAAAGCGCCGACCCTTGAGGCAATATGCAAGACCCTCGACACCGCCGTCGTGTCCGGCGAGATCAGCCGCTATGCGGTGATAGACAAGCTTATTTGCCTCGACGCCCTGCCCCTTACAAGCACTGGAAAGATAGACAAGAAAGCGCTCCGCGCGGCGATTGCCGACAACAGTGCGGCCGCTGCCGGGGCGAACGGCTAAAGCGCCGCAGGCGCCCGCAATGCTGGCGGCTTCCTATACGGGCCGCCGCGCATATCATTCGTATACGGAACGCCGAGCGCAAAAACGAGGCTTGATGAATTAGGAACGGCATCACCGTGAAAGACTCATTCGTATCCACCCGTCTCGGCCGCGTCCACCTCCGCACCGTTGGGGATGGCCCGGTTCTTTTTCTCATGCACAGCGTTGGAAACTCGGCTTACGAGTTTGATGATCTGGCCCCGCTGTTGGCGGAGCGCTGGCGGGTTGTGTCATGGGACATGCCTGGCCACGGCGATTCCGGCCGTCCGTCGCAATATGTGTCCATCACCGACTTTGCGGATATTGCTGTCGAGATCGCGTGCGGTCTCGGCGACGGCAAACCGGTCTTCGGCGGCAGCTCCGTGGGGGCGGCCATTGCCATAAATGCAGTCGAGCGCCATGCGGACCGCCTGGCCGCAATCCTGCCGATCGAGCTTCCGATTGGCCGCACGAGCGACTGGTGGGAACAGAACTGGTTCACGGTTGAAACCATATCCACCCTTGGGGACGAAGCGGAGATGTTTAACAAGCCGCGATATCGCAACTGGTCGCCCGATTTCGCCACGCGGCTGCGCATCGATCGCGCCAAGGCGGGGCCGCATCAAATAATGCAGGTTCTGTGGGCCGGACGTGAAGACACAGACGCCTATAATCAGCGGATAAAGAGCATCAATATTCCGAACCTCTTCATTATTGGCGACAAGGGCGACGCGCCGAAAACGAAAGAAATCCTTACATCACTCAACGCCAAGACCAAACTCGCCGTCATCAAGGACGCCGGGCACTTTCCGCACAATGACGATCCGGCCGCAATGGCGGACGCGATCCTGTCCGAACTGGCGCTTCCGTGATTGCCGGCGACTGATTCTGAAAGTTTAAAGCAGAGTGAATTTCAGATGGATCGCTCCATCTTATGTCTCAGCCGTTCCCTTGCACTCGAAGACGCGCCGTGTCGACGGCCTTGCGCATGGGTCTAAGGCCCAGCCACATCACGACGCCCGACGCCGGCGCCACAATGGCGAAGATAAGGCTCAGCGACTCGCCAAGACGGGCCTCGTCGCCGAACACAAAGTCGGTGAGCGCGCCCACGATCATCGGCCCCATGCCAACGCCAAGCCCGCTGATGACCAAGAGAAACATCGCGCTGATCTGGCCGCGCATTTCATTGGGCGCCACGATTTGCAGCGCCGCCATGGCGACCGCGCCGGTCCCCAGGAACGACACAATCGGCGTGATCAGAAGCAGGAACATATGAGGATCGTCAACACGGAACGCAGCGACGCCGAGCACGGCGATGGCGAACGTAATGGCGACGCAGACGCGCAGATGCGCATCGGTCAGTCCCCGCGCGAACATACGATCCACCAGCCAGCCGCAGGCCAGCGTGCCGACGGTCGCGCCAACGCCGGTGATGAGCGCGAGCGGCTCAGTCACCTGGGCAATCGACCAACCAAAGGCGCGCATCATATAAACGGGCATCCAGCTCATGAAGGCCCATCCCGTGACAGAGAGCAGACCAAAGCCGAGAAAGTGAGCCGTAAAGAAGGCTCTATTGGCGGCGATGAACTGAAGGGTTTCAGAAAAAACGGGGCCTTTGCTTTCATGCAACCGGCCGCGGCGCGCCGGCTCGCGAAGGGCGAAGACCAGCGCCCCGAAGAACAGACCCGGCAAGCCGGTGATGATGAAGACGAGTTGCCAGGGTCGCAACTCCCCGACAACCGGCAGCGCCACGGTTCCAAGATTCTCCGCGAAGGTAATCACCTTCCCGCCCACGGCCAGGCTGAGCCCGCTGCCAAGGTTCGTTCCAATCAGCATGAACGCCATGGCGAGCGCGAGACGCGAGGGCTTGAACAGGTCTGGGAACATCGAATTGGCCGCGGGCGAAAGCGCTGCTTCGCCGGCGGCGGATCCCATCCGGGCCGCCATCAGGCTGATGAAGTTGACGGCCAGGCCGCAGGCGGCCGTAAACAAACTCCAGACCGTCACGCCCAGCCAGATAATCGGCCGGCGCGGATAGCGATCGACCAGCCAGCCAAGAGGCAGCGATGCCGCGCTGAAGAAGATGGCGAAGGCCAAGCCCTGCAAGACGCCGATCTGAAAGTCGGAAAGGCCCAAATCCTGTTTGATGGGATCAACCATCAAGGTCAGCACGTGGCGATCAAGAACCGACAGCGCGGAGAGAAGGACAAACAGCGACAACCATCGCCATGCGCCCGGCAGGGTTCCCAGCGACGGCGTCGGCAGGGTCGGATTCACCGTTGCAGATTTCGACATCTCACCGCCTGTCCAGACCGGCCGTCAGCTTGGTTTTGCAGAATTTGTCTCTCAGGCTTGTCCTCCAGGATGGATCGATAGGAAAAGCGATCCATCACCCTACGGAACAAACCGCCTGGCGCTAATGCATCCGTTCGCTGAGTTTCAGATCAAGCGCGCCCGCTTCTGAAGAAAAGAAGGAAAATCCGCGACCGGCATAGGCGATGAGCGGATCGTCAGCCGCGAGCAGCGGCAACGTTCCGATTTTTCCCGCCCAGATGAACACGCCCAACATACACATGTCGGCGAAATTCGGTTCGTCTCCGCCGATAAACGGCTGGGCAGCAATCGTCTGGCGGATCGGCTCGAATGAGCGGCGAGCGTCCTGCAGGCGCTCCTCGCGGTCCGCCACAACCTCCTCAAGCGTCTGGCCCCACGCCGCTTCGCGCGAGCTCCGGTAATAGTCCCGATCCTCCGGCGCCACGCAATGGAGGGCGTCGAGCGTGTAGACCTTCAAAAGCTCGGTGCGGATGACATGCATCAGCCAATGGTCGAAGAACCCGGCCATCGCCCGATCAGCCGGGCTTTCAAACAGTGAAGGCGCGTCGGGATAGGCCTCTTCAAGGTAGTCAATTATGCCCCAACCGTCGTCGATCTCTCGATCCCCGTCGACCATGATCGGCACGGTCTGATATCGGCCGCCAAGAACATTCGCCATCTCCGAGAACAGGACGGGTTTCGCCTCGTAATCGAGATGTTTCTTCGCCAACGCGAACTTTATTCGCCAGACATACGGGCAGACTTGCGTTCCGTCAGCGACCGCGCGCTCGTACAGTTGCATGATTTCACCCCTCGCATGTCTGATGCTTCGCGCACGAAATGATTAGCATTACCGGCCCAAAATGCAAATTCTTATCAGATATGCGCTGCATTCCGCCAACCGGCGCGCAAGCGCCTAAGGCTGGGGGCGTTTCCCCAAACAGGCCCTCGGCGGGACGAGAGGCATGACCGCTTTCCAAAGCCACGCATCAACTTATCATATATGTCTTGCCGATAGGGCCCTTTTCTGCGCATGATCGGCGCCAGGCATCGGGGGGCAAACGCCCGCTCTGAGAAGCAATGGACCCTGAATGTGCGTGGGGAGAATAAGATGAACGTCATCGGGATTCGAAACTTCGGGCCATCTGAAGCGCTTGATCCGCGCTGGCGGTTTTGTGTCTAGGGTGAGTCAGGAAAGCAAGGCGCCGCTGGGACTCCCGGATAAGAACCTGCCGGGCGCGTGGCGTTCATTGTCTGTGTTCGTCCTGTTATCCGGCCTGTCCGTCTTCGACCGTCAGATCCTGACCCTGATGGTCGAGCCCATCAAACAGGATCTGGGCCTTTCCGACTTTCAGATCGGCATCCTCCAAGGGCTGGTCTTTGCAATCTTCTATAGCGTTGCGGCCCTGCCGCTCGGTTGGATGGCCGATCGCTACCCGCGCCGGCCGATTATCTGGCTCGGCGTGACCACCTGGAGTTTGTTTACGTCCGCATGCGGTCTCGCCAACAGTTTCGTAAGCCTCGTCATCGCCCGCATGGGCGTCGGCGCCGGCGAGGCGTCTCTATCGCCCGCCGCTTATTCAATGCTTGCAGACCTGTTCAAACCCTCGCGGCTTACCCTTGCATTGTCGATCATGATGATCGGCATGAACCTCGGCAACGGTATTGCGATCGGCCTCGGCGGCGCCATCATTACCTTCGCTGAAAAGGGCGGAACCTGGGTGCTGCCCCTGTTTGGCGAGTTGAAGTCCTGGCAGTTCGTTTTCTTCGTCGCCGGGTTGCCCGGCCTCGTGCTGGGGTTGTTGGTCTTCACCTTTCGCGAGCCGGTGCGCCGCGGCCGGTTGCATGAAAGCAAAGGCCCTGAACTCTCCGAGACCTTTCGGTTCATCGCCGCCAATCGGGCCTTCTTCGCCGCCCACTTCATCGGTTTTGGTCTGCTTTCCACCGTCGGATGGGCCTTCTTCAGCTGGCTGCCGGTCTATATGATCCGCGAATTCGGATGGACGATCGGCCGTATCAGCGCGCCGCTCGCGCTGATCACCGGCGTCGGCGCGACGATCGGCACGCTGGCCATGGGATGGCTGGTGGATCGATTGTTCGGGAACGGACGACTGAACGCCCATCTGCTGGTTTGCATGGGCATCGCAGCCTGCATGGCCGTTCTCGGCGTCATCGCCTTCAGGATTACGGATCCGCATATCTTCCTGCTGATTGTCACGCCGATTATTTCGATCATGTCCCTGGGAGGAACCGCCTCGGCGGCCTTGCAGATCGTGGCGCCCAATGAAATGCGCGGGCAGATCAGCGCGATGTTCCTGCTGGTCATCAGCGGCTTTGGCTTAGGCCTCGGCCCTGTGGTCGTGGGCGCGCTCACGGATTTCGTCTTCCAGGACGAAGCGCGCATTGGCGACTCGCTCACCGTGATCTTCGCCGTCCTGGCGCCGGCCTCTGCATTTGCCATGTGGCTGGGCCTTGGTCCCATGCGCGTCGCCGTCGAAAAGGCGCAACAAAGGAGTTAGAAAAATGATAGAACCCATCGCACCGTTTAACCTGCAAGACCGGGTCGCTATCGTTACAGGCGCCGGACGTGGTATTGGCCGCGCGATCGCCCGCGCATTTGCGCGCGCCGGGGCGCAGGTGGTTGTCGCCACGCGCACCGCCGGACCCGGCGAAGAGACGGTAAAGCTGATCGAAGAAGAAGGCGGTGCCGCCAAGCTGACCAGCGTGGACCTCTCAAAGCGCGAGGAAGCCGCTTCCCTCATCGAGGAAACAAACCGCGCGTTCGGCCGCCTCGACATCCTCGTGCATAACGCCGGGGTGTATCCCTTCGCGACGGTCGACGAGATCTCCGACGAAGATTTGGAGATCACCCTCAACGTCAACCTCAAGGCGGCCTTCTGGCTGACCAAGGCCGCGGCGCCGATGCTGCGGAAAGCGCCCTCCCCGCGCCTCCTGTTCACCTCATCGCTCGGCGGCCCGCGGATCGGCGTTCCGGCCATGGTGCATTATGGCGCATCGAAGTCAGGTCTGAACGGCTTCATCCGCGGCGCCGCGGTGGAGTATGCGAAGGACCGCATCACCGTGAACGGCGTTGAACCCGGCGGAATCCTCACGGACGCCTTGAGCTTTGCAACGCCTGAGCAACTGGAAGCGGCGGGCGCCGCCACGCCAATCGGAAGGCTGGGGAATCCGGAGGATATCGCCTACGGAATGCTCTATCTGGCGTCGGATCAGGCAAGCTACATTACCGGTCAAACCATTGTCATCGACGGCGGCGCGTCCCTGACCATCGCGTCGTAACCGGCGGTTAGTCAGCAGGCATCTTTTTTAGACGCTCAGGCATTTTTTTCATCACGCAAGAGACGAGCTGAAGCACTTCCTCCGGAATGAGGCCGCCGATGGCGAAGCTGCCATAGACGGCGGCGCCGATCTTCCCTTTCGGATCAAGCACGAAGCCAGTGGTTTCCAGATGGTCGCCCCAGAGCTCGGAGTCCGTGTGATAGGCGCCCGTCTTCTCGACAATTTCTGCAACATTGGCGGAATGGCCCATGATGAAGTCGATGTTGTACTTCTCAACGAACTCCGCCGTCTTCTCTTCCGTATCGGTAGAGAAAGCGACAACCTTGATGTCCTCTTTCTTCAGTTCGTCGGCAGCGGCGACAAACGCTGGAAACTGCTCATTGCAGACCGAACACCAACTGCCGCGATAGATAAGAACAACGCCATGCGAGCCGGCCAGCACCTCGGGAACGCGAATAACGCCGCCGCCGAGCGCGGGAACTTCAAAGGACGGGAAGCTTTCCCAATATTTTAAAACTCTCTGCATGTTGGCCTCCCTAGGAAATTTCTCTTATCGGGGCGGATCGCCGCCCTTCGTCATCAGAACTTCAGTCTGCAGAACGTCGTCCGCCGCTTCTTTAAGCGACCCATTCATGCAAGGCGCATCGTCCTGAAACTCGCCCAGAAGAACCGCTGGGCAAACCTATCTGATATGAATATACATATCTGATAAGTTGCCAATATGTCAATCATCGAGCCGGCGCCGCCGTCTCGCATGATGACGCAAGGGAGGGCTTTTCGATGTCGGGACTCGATCGGTGTCATAATGTTGAGGATTTCAGGAAGATGGCGCGCAGCCGCCTTCCCTCGCCGTTCTTCCACTATCTTGACGGCGGCGCCGACGACGAGTGGTCGTTGCGAAATAACGAGGCCGCCTTCTCCCGTTACAGCCTGCTGCCGGCGCTGGCCCGGGACAAAGGGGAAATCGATCTTTCCGTAACGGTGCTCGGCGCGCCGTCATCCATGCCAGTTATGCTCTCGCCGACCGGCATGACGCGCCTGTTCCACCGCGAGCGTGAGATTGGGGTCGCCAAAGCGGCGAACCGGGCGGGCCTCTTCTACAGCCTTTCAACCTTTGGCTCGACGACAATCGAAGATGTCGCCGCCGCCAATCCCGGACCGAAAGTGTTTCAGGTTTACATAACCCGAGATCGCAACATAACCCGCGACCTCGTTGAACGCACCCGCGCGGCCGGCTTTACCGCCCTTGCCGTCACCGTCGATACGCCGACGCCGGGCAATCGCGAACGCGATCTTCACACCGGCATGACCATGCCCCCGCGTCTAAGCCTCGCCAGCCTCTTCAGCTTCGCGCGGAGCTTTGGATGGACACTGGATTATCTGCGGGATCAAAACCTGTCGATCGCCAATATCGACCCTTCCGGCGCCGAGTTCGAAGCTGGCGGGATGAGCCCGGTGCAATACGCCAACCACCAGATCGATCCGACGATTTCCTGGGCGGACATCGAATGGCTGAAAGGCGAATGGGGCGGTCCGATGATCGTCAAGGGGGTTTTGGGCGTTGAAGAGGCCAAACGGGCCGCGTCAGCGGGCGCAAACGCGATCATGATCTCCAACCATGGGGGGCGGCAGCTCGATCAATGTCCGGCGCCGATTGAGAGCCTGCCGGCGATCCGCGACGCTGTGGGCGGCGATCTGGAGCTGATTGTCGACGGCGGCGTTCGTCGTGGCACGGATATTATCAAGGCGCGCGCCCTTGGCGCCGACGTTTGCGCCATCGCCAGACCTTATCTCTATGCGCTGGCCGCGGGCGGCGGAAAAGGGGTCGATCGCCTGCTGGCCTTGCTTCGCGCGGAACTGGAGCGCGACCTCATTCTTATGGGCAAGAACAAATTTGAACAGGTGAGCGCCGCCGATGTCGTCATGTCGCCGGCTTGAAAAGGCCGGGCGGACTTTCGGACCGCGCGCTCGTCTTTGCGCCTATAGAAAAGAAAAGGGCTGCGAGCGTTTCATTTGATCCGCCCGCAGCCCAAATATCTTAACCGTCAGGATTAGTACCGAACGGAGAGGGTCGCGCCGTATGTGGCCGGCATGCCGACGAAGCGCACATTGGCGTCCTGCAGTTGCCGCGCCGCCGACCAGTAATAGGTGTTGGTGACGTTGCGGCCCCACAGCGACGCGCGCAACCGTCCGTCGTTGGTCTCGATGCCGGCCCGCAAGTCAAGCAGCGCATAGCTGTCGGTGCGGAAGAGGTCGATCTCACCGAAGTCGCTGTTGGTATCGCTCTGATAATAGACGTTGCCGCCAAGGAAGGCGTCGAGCCGATCGCTCACCGCCCATGTATACTGGACATCCGAGGACAGTTGCCATTTCGGCGTGTTCGGAAACGCCTCGCCCCGGAAGTCGATCATGTTGCCAAGCGGATCGATGTCAAAGAACGTACCCGTCACTTCCGAGTCCACATACGTCCCCGACGCTGAAATTCTCAGCCCGTCCACCGGCGTTGTGACGATTTCAAACTCGCCGCCGACAACGCGGGATTCAGGAATGTTCAGGAATTTGGAGACCAGTCCGACGCCGGGCAGGATCTCGTTCCCGAGCAGCTGCTTGTTCGTGTAGTCATAATAGAAGAACGCGCCGTTGAACTGCAGCGCGCCGTCAGAGAGGCCCGCCTTGAACCCGGCCTCGTAAGCCAGCACGGACTCCTGCGTCACCGGAGCGAACGATCTAAAGCTATCCGCAGGGATCGACGGGAAACTACCCGCTTTAAAACCCTTGCTGACATTGGCGTAGAGCATGATGTCCGGCGCCACGGTCCATTGGGCGCCGGCGCGCCAGGAGACATTGTCCTCATCGAGGACCGACGTCACCTCTCCCGGCAGTCCGCTCTCCAGAATGGTCACGCAGGCGCCGGGCATGATGGGCACGCCGCCGGCCAGAATGGAGAAGATCGCGGCCGTCACGCCGTCGCCGCTGTCCTTCAGGCAGCCGTTGAAGTCCGTCCTGAAGTCCGTGTACCGGACGCCGCCGTAAATGTTGATGTCGTCCGTCAGATCGTAGTCGAAGCTTCCGAACACCGCTTTGGTGACCGAGTCCTGATTATACAGGGTTTCAAAGTTGATCGGATCGGCGCCGAAAAAAGCGATGAAAAGATTGGAAACAGACGATATCGGGCTGTCCACCCGATAGAGCTCGGTCGTGTTGTCGTCGGCGTAAAAGCCGCCGATCGTAAAGTTGCCGCGATCGCCAAGCCTTCCGGCGAGCCGAAGCTCCTGAGAAACCGATTCCAGCTCGCCAAAAACGACAAAGGAATTGTTGTTGACCGTGGTTCCGTCGAGGTCGTCCAGCCGATGCTCATTGTGGTGGCTGTAGGATGTCAGCGACGTGATGGTCAGATCGTCGGCGAGATCGTAATCGACGCGCAGGTTGCCCTGATAGAAATCGTTGTTTCTGCTATAGTCCCTGCCCACATCGAAGTCCGCGGCGCGCGGGTTGCGCGGCGCAAGCGGATAGCCGATCAGCTCCGGCACGGGGAACGGCGTGGTGAATGAAATCCCGATCAGCTGTTGCGCCTGCGTATCCGAACGGTCAATCCATCCGCTCAGCGTCAGGCTTGCTTTCAACCGCTCGCTGGGCGTCCAGTCGAGGATCGCGCGGCCATTCCAGAAATCCTTGGCGCCGAGTTCTTCGCCCGTCGTGAAGCTTTGCTGCCACTCGTCCATGCCCTCATGGGCGATGGCGATGCGCCCGGCGAGCGTGGACGAAATGGGCCCGCTGATGAAGGCGCTGATGTCGCGCGAATTGAACCGGCCATAGCTCAGATCGGCGCCCGCCTCGAATTCGCTTGTCGGCTTTGCCGCGACAAAGTTGATCGCGCCGCCGGTGGTGTTGGTGCCGAAGAGCGTGCCCTGAGGCCCTTTCAGGACCTCAACGCGTTCCAGATCAAGGATAACGCCGCGCGTTTGCAGGGCGAAGGGTATGGGCGCTTGGTCAGAATACACCGTCACCGCCGGCCGGCCCGCGACCGCAATGTCGTCAAAACCAATGCCGCGGATCGTGTAGACCGGCGTTCCAACGCCAGAATCGGCATGGGTAAGGCCAGGCGTCAGCTTGACCAGATCACGAACCTGCGTGACGCCGGCGTCGCGCAGCTGCTCGCCCGTCGCCGCCGTGATCGACATCGGGACCGTGTTAATGTTCTCTTCCCGCTTCTGCGCCGTAACGATGATCTCATCGCCCTGCGCCTTCGCCGGCAGCGCCGAGAGCAGCGCCGCAACAGCAAGCGCGGATGAGCCGATCAGATAACGATGCTTAGACTTCATTTTATTCCCCTCTTTGCGCATTTTACGCCTCCCTTTTGTGCGCTCCCTGGCGCAGGTTTTTTTTACTCATCCGCGGTTTGCGTTCCCGGAAACGCCCCTCCCGGCCGGACGACATGCATGACCCTATCCCCAAGGCCAACCATCAAGTTATCATATACGTCGCACGCGTCAAGTTATAATATATGTCCGCGGTCAGGGGCGCATTGCAGCGCAAACAGCGGCGCGCGCAGGGGCGGCGCGACGGCGAAAAGAGAACCGCTCTCGCCATCGTCAAACACGAGCGGCGCAAGCCGCGGTTTCGCAGAATTCGGATTTGTTAGCGATTAGTCAGTCCTTGTCCTTTGTGGAAAGGACGGGGTCAGACGATCTGATTGGCCGGGCGTTCGCCGCGTCGCCAGGCCTCGATGGCGTCGCACAGCGTCGCCGCCATGCCCCGCCGCGCCTCTTCCGTCGCGCTGCCGACATGCGGCGTCGTCACGACATTGGGCAGCGTCAGGTAGCGCGGGTCGAGATTCGGTTCGTTGCGAAAAACGTCGAGGGCGGCCGCCCGGACCTTGCCGCTTTCAAGCGCCGCCACAAGCGCGTCGTCATCGACCAGGTCGCCGCGTGCGATATTTACGACGACGACGCCGTCGCGCGCCGTGGAAAGTCGCTCGGCGTTCAGGAAATTGCGCGTTTCATCCGTAGACGGCGCAGCCAGCAGCAAAATGTCGGCCTCAGCGAGAAAGTCGTCCGCTGCGGCGATGTATGTTGCGCCCGCCTCGTCTTTGGCGCGCTTGCGGTTGTGATAGACGACACTCATGCCAAACGCCGCGGCCCGGCGCGCAACACGAGCGCCAATATCGCCAAGGCCGTAAACGCCCAATGTTCTGCCGGCAAGCTCGACGCCAAGGATCTGGTTCGAGCGCATGTCCACCCAGCGGCCTTCGCGCAGCAAGGCGGTCGCCTCGGTCATGCGCCGCGTCGCGGCCAGCATGAGCAACATCGCGTGGTCCGCTACGGCGTTGGAAAGAACCGAGGGCGTGTAAAACAACGGCAGGCCGCGCGCGCGCACCGCATCGAGGTCGATGTGGTCAAGGCCGACCGAATAGGTTGCGATGGCTTTTACGGAAGTCGGAAGGCGCTCCAGGAACGCCTTGTCCACCCTCAGCGGCGGGCCGAGCAGCACGATATCGGGCGCTGCGTCTTCGTCGTGCGCGCCAAGCGACTCGGGGTCGGCGTCGTCGATGGTGAAACGCCCCGCGATTTCCGCGCGCGCAATCGGCGGCAACGGAAACAGGGAAGCGATCCGGACGGGATCGATGGATGCATGTTGATCGGCGTTATCTGTCAATGGGAGGTCACGGCCCCGCGTTTAATATCGAGCGCAACATCGACGATCATGTCTTCCTGGCCGCCGACCATTTTGCGGCGACCAAGTTCAATGAGAATTTCCCGCGCGTCCAGACCATACTCCTCCGCAGCCTTCTCGGCGTGGCGAAGGAAACTCGAATAGACGCCGGCATAGCCCAGCGCGAGCGTTTCCCGATCGACGCGCACCGGGCGGTCCTGCAGCGGCCGCACCAGATCCTCCGCCGCATCCATCAGTTTCATCACGTCGCAGCCATGGTTCCAGCCTTTGCGGTCGGCGGCGGCAATGAACACCTCAAGCGGCGCATTCCCGGCGCCGGCGCCCATGCCGGCGAGACTGGCGTCAATGCGCACCGCGCCCGCCTGCGCGGCGACGATTGAGTTCGCCACGCCAAGCGAAAGATTATGATGCGCGTGCATGCCCCGCTGTGTTTCCGGCTTGAGCACCCGGCCATAGGCCTCAATGCGTTCTCGCGCCCCGTCCATATCGAGCGCGCCGCCGCTATCGGTGACATAAACGCAATGCGCCCCGTAGCTTTCCATCAGCAAAGCCTGCTGCGCCAATTCTTCCGGCCCGATCATATGGGCCATCATCAGAAAGCCCGAGACGTCCATGCCAAGATCGCGGGCGATGCCGATATGCTGCTTGGCGACGTCAGCCTCGGTGCAATGGGTCGCCACGCGCACAGAACGCACGCCCAGGTCATAGGCGCGGCGCAGTTCGTCGACGGTTCCGATGCCGGGAACAAGCAGGGTTGTTAGAACCGCATTCTCAAGAACGTCGGCGGCGGCTTCGATCCATTCCCAGTCGGTTTGGGCGCCGAAGCCGTAATTGACGCTGGCGCCGGACAGCCCGTCCCCATGGGACACCTCAATGGCGTCAACGCCCGCCTCGTCGAGCGCCTTGGCGATCGCGCGCACATGATCAATCCCGTACATGTGCCGGATCGCATGCATCCCGTCGCGCAGCGTTACATCCTGGACGTATAGTTTCTGGCTGTTGACGTCGAAGCTCATGCCGAAACCCTCCGCTCTTTAATGCGCTGTGCAAGCAATTCGCCTGTCGCTTTCGCGGCGGCAGTCATAATATCAAGGTTGCCCGAATAGCTTGGCAGATAGTCTCCTGCGCCTTCGACTTCGAGAAACACCGAACTCTTGACGCCCGTAAACTCGCCGCGGCCGGGAATCTTGAGCGGGTTGTTGTGGCCGAAGCGTTCGAACTGAACTTCCTGCTTCAAACGATAGCCCGGCACATAAGCCTGAACCTTCTTCACCATCGCCTCGATCGAGGCGCGGATCGCGTCCTCGTCAGCGCCCTCCGACAGCGTGAAGACAGTATCGCGCATGATCATCGGCGGTTCGGCGGGATTGAGAATGACGATCGCCTTGCCCTGCGCGGCGCCGCCGACTTTCTCGATCGCGCTGGCGGTCGTGCGGGTGAATTCGTCGATATTGGCGCGCGTGCCAGGCCCGGCCGATCGTGAAGAAACGGAGGCCACGATTTCGGCGTAGTGGACCTTCGCCACCTCGCTGACTGCGGAGACGATCGGGATTGTCGCCTGCCCGCCGCATGTCACCATGTTGACGTTGCTCGCATCGAGGTGCTCGTCCATGTTGACGGGCGGAATGATGAAGGGGCCAATCGCCGCGGGGGTCAGGTCCACAACGAGCTTGCCGTCGGCGCGCAACGCCTCGTCATGGGCTTTGTGCGCATGGGCCGAGGTTGCGTCGAACACGATGTCGATATCAGCGTATTCGGAATGGCGCTTCAGACCGTCGAGCCCTTCATGAGTGGCGGCGACGCCCCGCTCGCGGGCCATCGATAGGCCTTCGGATGCGGGATCGATGCCCACAACCATCGCCAGTTCCATGTTCTGCTGATTGTTCAGCATCTTGATCATCAGGTCCGTGCCGATATTGCCCGATCCGATAATCGCTGCCCTGATCTTTTCCGTCATGTTTGAGGTCCGTAGCTGAAAGCGCATGCGCCGACGCCGCCGATTTGAATGCGCACTTGATCGCCGGGTTGCAGGGTCGCCATGGGACCCAGCGCGCCCGACAAGATGACGTCGCCCGCCCGCAGCGGCTCCCCTGCAGCAGCAAGCGTGCGGGCGAGCCATTGAACGGCGTTATAAGGATGGTCGAGACAAGCCGCGCCGGCGCCGAGCGACGCGACCGCGCCGTTGATCTCCATCACCATGCCGCAACTGTAGAGATCGAGCCCGGACGGCGCGAGAACGTCGTCGCCGAGCACGAAGAAAGCGGAAGAGCCGTTGTCGGCAATGGTGTCGGCGACGCTGATTTTCCAGTCGGCGATGCGGCTGTCGACGATCTCGATTGCCGGCAGCACGCCCTCAATCGCAGCGACGACCGCGTCATGCGGCGCTTCGGGATCGTCGAGATCGCGGCCGAGAATAAACGCGATTTCCGCCTCTGCTTTGGGCCCTATGGCCCTTGCAGGATCAAGCGTTCCGCCGTTGGGCACCTGCATGTCGGCGAAAAGCGCGCCGAAGTCCGGCTGATCGACGCCGATCTGCTGCTGAACGGACTTGGCGGTCAGCCCGATTTTACGGCCGACCAGCTTTCGGCCTTCCTCTACCCAGCGCCGGGTGTTGATGGCCTGGACCGCATAAGCGCCCTCAATATCGGACGGCTCCAGAAACGCGCGCATCGGCGGGATTGTCGTATTTTGTCGATAGGCGTCGCACAGCTGCCGCGCAGCCTCATCGAACCGGTCGGCGGCGGCGCTGCGCGATTGATCAGTTTCTGTGGGCGAGCTCACGGCGAACCTCAATAATCGGATGTTTTCGGAAGACGGATCAGTGTTTTCGGGTCGCGATGCCGACAACGAAGTGACGGCTGACCTTGAACGCCTCGCGATCTTCGTTGCGCCCTTCCAAAACGCCGATCATTTTTTCCATTGTCTGCTCAAAGATCCCCGCTTTTTCCAGCGCCAGGCTGCAGGCGCGCGAGGTCGGGTGCACCTGATCGATCCCCTCCAGAAATTCCCGCGCCGACGGCGCCGTATGGGCGATCGGATGCTTGATCATCTGGATATCGAGGCCCTGCGCGCCGAATAAATCGCGCATCTCGTCCTCAACGCCCCAATAGCTGTATGGATGGGGCGGATGGCCATTCGCTTCCGTGGCGGTTCCGATCTGTATTTTCGCGGCTTCCGATATCGCGTCTCCGCCGGCCCAACCGGTCCAGACGATGCGTCCATCCGGTTTCAGAACCCGCGCCATCTCGGCGATCGCCGCTTCACGGTCGGCGCCGAACATGAGGCTCACCACGTCAATGATGGCGTCGAAACTGGCGTCCACGAACGGAAGCTTCGCCACGTCTGCAAGTTCGAAGCGCGCATCCGGGTAGTCCTTCAGTTTTTCCCGCGCGATTTTCAGAAGGCCCGGAGAAAAGTCGACGCCCGTGACCTTGGCGCCGGCTTCCGCGGCCAGCAGAGACCAGTTTCCGGTCCGCGTCCCCACATCGAGAACGGCTTCGCCTTTCTTGATCTGAGCCGTGTCAATGACGGTGCGCGCGATCTCCATCAGCGCGTCCGCGATAAATTGATACTGCCCCAACGCGCCCCAATCAGGCACAAGGGACTTGCGTCCGACATAGTGTCCTACAAAGCCCCAATCGGGCGCGGCGGACGGATCGGTTTCGGTTGTCGGCATCGTTTGTTCCTCCTGCCGGGCTGCGTTCGCGACAACGCCCGTGCGGGCGGGAACGTAACGTCGATCCTAGCGCCTGTCCAGTAGATATCTGATATGTTGTGCTCGCAAAGAGGCCCTTCCCTCTGTACAGCCCGCCAGCAAGGCCCCGCCCATTCAAGCAAGATAAGGACGCGCATCCTGAGGATGCGTCGCGGCGCGCCCGGGACGCCCGCGCCACAATTCACGCTATCAAGATATCAGATAGGTGTGAGGCCTTATGATCTCCGTCTTGAAATCAAGCTAGGAGCAAGAGGGAATGCCTCACTATCATTCCCGATCAGCGTCTTGTTGGCTTTCCGGCGGTTTTATCCGCATAATTTGGATTTGCATCGGCGACGTGCAACCGATTTCGGCCTCGTCGTCAACGCATCGATAGCGGCGCTGTATGTTCAAAAGCGGCGCGAAACACGCTTGCAAGCTGTCGCCACGCCGATCCTCAACCGGCTTGTCGGTCAGCTATCGACGAAATCATCGAACGAAAATCGGTGCGCTGCGAGCCGGCTCCAGTTGTCGCGAATGGCCTCGTCAAAACATTTGCGCATGGCGTTCGCGGCGGCGCTCGGATCCTTGCGCGCGATCGCCCGGACAATCGCCTTGTGTATCCTCACTTGCGCCTGCTTCTGAGCCTTGGTCGTGCATTTTCGCCAAGCTTCTCGCGTGGCGACGCGCGTAATGGGAGAAAAAGAAGCCAGAATCTGGGCAAACAGGACGTTGTGGCTGGCCCGTGCGATGGCGTAGTGAAACTCTGCGTTATATTGTGAAACTTTATCAACATTGTTGATATTCAATACGATCGCTTCAACAATGTCCTGAATCTCGGCTAGCTCTTCTTCAGTGCGAACGGTCGCCGCCAATTCGACGGCTCGGATTTCAACGGTTTTTCGGACCTCCCAAACATCCATGATAGGTATTTGCGACGTGTTGAAGCCATGAACAATGGAGGTTGCGAATAGCGAGCCGTCTACGGGACTGACTTTCGGTTTCCGGCCCCGAGCGATGTCAATGATCTGCAGCGCGCCAAGCGCGCCAAACGCCTCGCGCATAACGGCCCGGCTCACGCCGAGTTCGTCGGCGAAATATTTCTCGCCCGGAAGCGTGTCGCCCGGCCGAAGTCCCTGATCATGTAAATAGTTTGCGACGGCGTGTATCGCCTGTTGCACGAGCGAACCTTCTTCTGCGCCCGAATCGCCATTCGCCGAGGATGCGCCGTTTTTGGCGATGCTTTTTACGTTAACCAAAGGCTCCGCGTTTTCGCGTCCAAGCGAAGCGTTCTTGTGGCCGGCGCGCTTGCGCGTTGCGGGCCGCTTGGTGCGGGGGGCGGTGGAGCTGCTCATCCTTTACTTCCTATCGTCCCAGGCCGAGAGCCGCAACCGCGTGCTCGTCAACCATACGGACACCTCTCCGCCCGCATCTGGACATTGCCAGGCGGCTTTGCCGGCGCGATCGGCCATTGGCGGGCGAAACTGACGCAGTGTTTTTCCCGCCGGTCAATCACTGCGCGCTTGCATTTTTTCCAAAGATATCTGATATGTCAATCTAGGTCGGTGGGTGACGGTCTGCCGGGCGTTTAGATTGAGGAAGGGGCTGTGACAATGAACAATCCAACACGCGCGTTGGCCTTAGCCTATCGTATCCTGGGTTCCTATAACATCGGCACCGGCCTTCTCGCGCACCTGACGATGCGGAGCGCCGGCGGCTCGACATTCTGGACCTACCAACTCGGGCAGAGCGTTGAAGAAGTAAGGACGGCGGACATTGTCGAGGTCGGATTCGACCTCAAACCCGTCGCCGGCAGCGCACGGGTCAATCCAAGCCTTGTCATTCACGGTGAAATCTACGCGGCGCGGCCCGATGTGGGCGCCATTGTCCATCATCACAGCGTGAACGGCGTCGCACTGGGCGCAATCGGCGAGTCCGTTGTCCCATTCGATCAGCATGCGGCGCGCTGGCACAAGGAAATTGCGCTTGCCGAGGTCTACGAAAGCCCCCTTCTTCAAACGAAGAGCGCGCCCGTTGCCGCGGCGCTGGGCGACATGAAGGCGCTGCTGCTCAAGCATCATGGTGTTCTCGTAACGGGCGGCTGCCTGGAGGACGCAATCGCGTCGACGCTTGAACTTGAAAAGGTTTGCGACGCGCAGCTCAAAGCCATGGCCGCCGGCGAGCTGCACGAGATGCCCGCCGCCGAGATAGAAGACATCAAGCAGATTATGGGATCGAAAGTCTATTACGAGGGGCTGTGGGCCTATTATCTTCGCCGCCTCAATCGGCTCGGCCTCGACCGTGACATCGACGACGCAGCGCCCGCCGGGTTCGAAGCGATCGATGTCGACCTTGCCAGGGATTATGTCCCCAGCGCCAGGGAACAATAGCCAGGGAGCAATACTATGAGCGAACAGTTTTGGCGTCTTTCGGCAACCGAGATGGCGCGGCAGGTTGCGGCTGGAGAAGTCACGTCTCGAGCGCTTGTCGAATCCCACCTGGCGCGCATCGAAGAGGTGAATTCAAAGATCAACGCCGTGGTTCGCGTGCTGAGTGACGAGGCGCTGGCGGCGGCTGATGAAGCCGACCGACAGAAGCAGGAGGGATTGCCGCTCGGGCCCCTTCACGGCGTCCCCTTCACGATCAAAGAGAGTATCGATGTTGCCGGTCTGCCGACGACCTGGGGGGTCCCTGTGCTCGCCGAAGCGGTCGCGCCCGCTGACGCGCCCGTGGTCGAGCGACTACGCGCGGCCGGCGCAATTCCGATCGGGCGCACGAACCTTCCCGACTTTGCGTTGCGGCCTTCGACCGAAAGCACGCTTTATGGCCTGACGCGCAATCCCTGGGACTACGACCGGACGGCGGGCGGCTCGACCGGCGGCGACGCAGCGGCGCTCGCTTCCGGCATGACCCCGATCGGCCTGGGATCAGATTTTGGCGGATCGCTGCGAAATCCCGCGAACGCCTGCGGCGTCGTCAGCGTACGGCCGTCCGCAGGGCGCGTTCCCAACGCACAGATCGTTCCGGGTCCGGATCAACATATCTCGGCGCAGCTGATGAATGTGCAGGGGCCAATGGCGCGCTCGGTCGCCGATGTCCGCGTCGTCCTGGAAGCGCTCATCGGCGCGCACCCGAAGGACCCGTGGGCGATCGATTCGCCGCTGGTCGGCAAGCCCGTCCAATCGCCGGTGCGCGTGGCGGTCCTCTCCTCGCCGCCCGGCTCGACGCTCGAAGACGCCGTGACCGACGCCGTGCGCGGCGGCGCCGACGCGCTTTCAAACGCCGGGTACGATGTCGTTGAAGCTTGTCCCCCACGCTATGAAGAAGCGATTGAGGTCTGGGGGCGTCTCCTGACGGGTGATCAACGCTTCGGCGCTGACGACTTGCTTCCGCTGCTGAGCGCCGATGCGCTGCGGTATTTCAACTTCTATCTGGACGCCATCCCGGCCTTCGCCGATTCTTTCGAGATGTCGGAAATCCTCCAGCGCCGCCACAGCATCGCCGCGGACTGGTCTGTTTTTCAGGAGGAACACCCGATCATCCTTGGACCGACCTGGACGCGGGTAACCCCCAATCACGGTTACGACATAGCGGGCAACGATCTGGAAGCGTTCATGTCGGTCATCCGACCTGTGTCGCCGGCAAATCTGCTCGGCCTGCCGTCGATCTGCGTGCCGAGCCGACTGGATCCGGCGACGGGCCTTCCCATCGGGGTGCTCGTCGGCGGCCGACGTTTCCGCGAGGACATGTGTCTCGACGCGGCGGCGGTCATCGAAGCCGCGGCCAAGGTCCCGACCCCGATCGATCCGAAATTCTAACCTTCAGTAGGCTGAAGAAAAGCAATGACGCGTCGCCTGTCCGGGGAAGCACAGCTTGACCGCGGGCGACGGGCGCATGCCTGGCTACTGCGGCTTCTCGCTGAGCTTCAGCGCCAGCGAACCGGTTTCCGACGGGAATGCGGCGAAGCCGCGATCAGCATAGTCAATGAGCGGATCGTCAGCCGCGAGCAACGGCAGACTTCCGATTGTTCCTACAAAGATGAACAAGCCGAGCATGCACATATCGGCGAAATTGGGCTCTTCTCCGCCGATGAAGGGCTGGGTCGCAATCGTTTGACGAACCGGCTCGAGCGCGCGGCGGAGGTCATGCACCCGCTCCTTGCGGTCCGCCACGATCTCCTCAAGCGTTTGGCCGAAAAACGCCTCCCGGGATTCCCGATAATAATCCTGATCCTTCGGCGTCGCACAGTCATGCGCGTCGAGCGTGTAGACCGGCAGGATCCCGGCGATGAGCACAGAATAGGTCAGCCACTGATCGAAGAAGCCGATCATCTCGCGCTCGGCCGGGCCGGAAAAGATCGCCGGCCGATCCGGATAGAGTTCGTCGAGCCGGTCTGCGATGGCGAGGCTTTCATTGAGCTGCGAGTCGCCAAAGTCGATAATCGGGCAGGTTTCGAAACGCCCGTCGAAAAGCGTGCGGACGTCGCTTAAGCCGACCAGTTTTGAGCGATAGGGAATGCCCTTGCGGTCGAGGCAGAACTTGATCCGCCATACGAACGGACTAACCGATGCGCCGCTCGCGACGCCAATCTCATAGAGGGTTATGTCCGCCGCCATGATGTCTCTCCCGTCATGCTCTAAAGGCCGCCTCGGCGACGGCGTGTTCGTAAAGCCCAACGCCGCAAGACCTGCTGCGCGTTTTTCGTAAGCTGTGAGGCTTTTCCTATCGTGCGAGACGCATAACCCCTAAGCGGCGCCATGCCATAAAGTTGTCAGATAGGTAACGGCCGGATGCAATCGTGTCAACGAATCATAGCGGCCCAAGGCTTTCGCTAGACTGGCTTCATTTTTGTCGATGCGCTCCGGCAGCGAACCCCTCCGCAACGGCGCTGACAATTTTCAATGCCGCGCGTCGCGTCACTTTCGGAAAGCCGCTTGAGCGCAGGGCTCTCTCCAAGTTATCATATATCTCTTGCGGGCCGAGCGCTTTTTAGCGCATGATTGCGAGCGGACCCCGCGGGCGCCGACAGGCGCGCTACGGGCCGGCCGGCTTCGGTTTTGAGCGTGCAGGAGAATAAGAATATTATGAAAGTGATCAGGGTTAGCGAATTCGGCCCGCCTGACGTGTTGCAACTCGGCGACGCCCCCGATCCTCAGCCGGCTGCGGGCGCCGTCGTGGTCAAGATCGAGGCGATCGGGCTGGGCTTTATGGACACGGCGGCGCGCCGGGGAGAAAGTTATCTGGCGTCATCGCCCGGCTTCATACCGGGGTACGAGGTGGCCGGAACCGTTATCGCCGTCGGCGAAGGCGTCGATAATGCGTGGCTTGATCGCCGGGTGTTTGCGGTGCTGCGAAAAGGCGGCGGGTGCGCCGAGCGCTTAGAAATTCCGTTGAACGAGATTATGCGCCTTCCTGAAAAGGTCTCTTATGAAGACGCAGTCGCCACAGGGCTGAATGCGCTCGTCGCGCAAACGGGGCTGTCCCGGGTTCCCATCGCCGATACCGATAAAGTGCTCGTTCGGGGGGCCGGCGGCGGGATCGGCCTCATGTGCGTTCAGTATGCCGCGCTGCGCGGCGGCGCGATTGTCGCGACAACCTCGTCCAAGGAGCGGGGCGAACAGCTTCTCGCGCTTGGGGCGACGGAGATATGGAACCGGCTTTCCGGCGACCGCGAAGACCCCGACGGCTACGACGTGATTGTCGATACGATCATCGGAGAAGACTTTCCGACCTTCTTCGACAAGCTTAAGGCCAACGGACGCTATCTGATGTGCGGCGGCGTGGGCGGCATGCCGCCGGAGGATTTCGGCATGAAGATCCTTGAGCACTTCCATAAATCACCGACGCTTTACGCCTTCAGTCTAAACTCGCCGTCTGCTGATGACGTCGCTCGCGAGGCCGATAAGCTGTTTGACCATGTGCAAGCGGGGCGAATTTCCCCGGTGATCGATTCTGTGTTGCCGCTATCGGAAATCGTCAGCGCACACCGTAAGCTGGATGCCGGGAAAGCTTTTGGCAAGATCGTGCTTCGGCCCGATTGAAAGTATACGCCGTTTGGCGCCCGGACTGAATAACCGCAGGAGACCGATTTGACGTCGCGAAAATTTCGATCCGAGATCATACGCGAGGGCGTGGTGCGCACGACCACGCGCAGCTTCCTTTATGCTTTGGGCGAGGACGACGACGATCTGGAGCGCCCCCATGTGGCGGTCGTCCACACGGGCGGCGAAATGAGCCCCTGCAATACGACGCTGCGCGATCAGGCGATGCACGCCAAGACCGGCATTTACGCAGGCGGCGGGACGCCGCATGAATGCCCGGTGGTGTCCGTCTCGGACGGGCTGTCCGTGGCGCATTCGGGAATGCGCTTTTCGCTGATATCGCGCGAATTGATCGCCGACAGCGTCGAAGCGACGGTCCGGGGGCATCAATGGGACGGCGTGTTTGCGGTCGGCGGCTGCGACAAGAACCTGCCCGGCCTGATGATGGGCATGGTCCGTTGCAATGCGCCAGGTGTGTTCCTTTATGGCGGCTCGGCCTTGCCGGGTCACTTGGCCGGACGCGACATCAATATCGTCGACACTTACGAAATGATCGGCCGGGTCCTGGCCGAAGAGGCGACGGAGCAGGAACTTGAAGATATGGCGCGCGCCTGTCTCCCGACGGCGGGGTCATGCGCGGGTCAATACACCGCCAACACCATGGGGATGGTGTCCGAAGCGCTGGGGCTCGCCCTACTCGGCTCGTCGATGATCCCGGCGGTCTACGCCGCCCGGGCGCCGATGGCGCGCAAGGCCGGGAAGACGCTGATGAAGGCGGTGCTCAACGGCGGCCCGCTGCCGCGCGACATTGTCACCCGCGAAGCGCTGGAAAACGCCTGCGCCGTGGTCGCCGCCACTGGCGGCTCGACCAATGCGCCCTTGCATCTGCCGGCGATCGCCAATGAGGCCGGCGTTCGCTTTGATCTCGATGACGTCGCCGCCGTGCTCGCGCGCACGCCGCTGATCGCCGATCTCAAGCCGGGCGGCCGGTTCCTCGCCAAAGACGTCTTTCACATCGGCGGCGCGCCGGTGATCCTCAAGGCCCTGCTCGACGGCGGCCATCTGCACGGCGACTGCATGACGGTGACGGGACGGACATTGGCGGAAGAACTCGCTTCCGTTTGCCCGCCGGACGGCGACGTGGTTCGCGGATGCGCCTCGCCGCTCGCGACCTCCGGCGGCGTCACCGTGCTGAAGGGCAATCTCGCGCCGGACGGCGCGTTGCTCAAAACGGCGGGCCTCAAAAAACTGGAGCATCGCGGGCCGGCGCGCGTCTTTGAGTCGGAAGAGGCGTGCCTCGCCGCCGTGCGGGAAATGACATACGCGCCCGGCGACGTCATCGTGATCCGCAATGAAGGTCCGCGCGGCGGTCCGGGCATGCGCGAGATGCTGGGCATCACCGCCCTCCTCTACGGCCAGGGCATGGGCGAGCGCGTGGCGCTGATCACCGACGGTCGTTTCTCCGGCGCAACGCGCGGCATGTGCATCGGCTATGTCTCGCCCGAAGCGGCGAACGACGGGCCGATCGGTTTGATCCGCGACGGCGACATCATTGCAATCGACGCCCGCGACGGCGTCAGCACGCTAAAGGTCGAACTGGACGACGCTGAACTGGACGCGCGCCGGGCGTCGCCGCGAGCTGTTGCGGCGCAGCCAAAAGGAGGCTTGCTTGAAAAATATGCAGCCACGGTGGGCCCGGCGAACAAGGGCGCCGTAACCCATAGCGGAAACGTCGTGTGGGAGATGGACCCGTGAAGATCGGCTTTCTCGGCATTGGCGATATGGGATTGCCGATGGCCCGCCGTATCGCCGGCGCCGGCTGCGAACTCATCGTCTGGAACCGGGATCGTGCAAAGGCCGAGCGCCTCGCCGCCGATGGCGCGCATATCGCTGCGACGCCGGCGGACGTCGCGGGAGAAGCGGATCTGATCGGCTTGTGCCTGTCGTCTCACATTGCAGTCGGGGAGATCGCGTTCGGGCCGTCAGGACTGTTCACGCATGATCGTCCGCGCGTTCAGGCGATCGCGGATTTCTCTACCGGTTCGGCGGAAGCCGCGCAGGATTTCAATAAACGCGCCGCGGCGCACGGCGTCGACTGGGTCGATGCGCCGGTCAGCGGCGGCGTCCCCGCAGCGACGCGCGGGCGGCTGGTGATTTTCGCCGGCGGCGACCAGGCGGCGATTGAGCGGCTCGGGCCCTTGCTGAAGCCGCTTGCCCTTCGCGTGACGCGTATGGGCGACAGCGGCTCGGGCCAGGCGACCAAGATCTGCAACCAGTCGATGGTCGCCGCCAACATGCTGGTGATGGCGGAAACGATCGCCATGGCGCGCCGCGCCGGCATCGACGTTGCGCGCCTGCCCGACGCATTGGCGGGCGGCTTCGCCGATTCCGCGCCGTTTCAGATCTTCGGACCGCGCATGGCGAAGCATGAGTTCGCGCCGCGACTTGGGGCGATCGCCCATATGGCAAAGGACGCCGGTCTGGCCGGCGACCTCGCAACGCGGTTGGACGCGGAAACGCCCATTCTGCGCAAGGCGCAGGAGATTTACGCCCGTATCGTTGAGGATGGCGTCCCCGGCCCCGAGGACGATCTCTCCGCGCTCATTCGGCTTTACGAGGACAAGACGACATGACCGACGCAAGGGTCGTCCTGGTGACCGGCGGCGCGTCCGGCATCGGCGCCGCAACCGTGCGTCACTTCACGGCGCAAGGCTGGAACGTTGTCGTCAATTACTACCTTGATGGTGAAGCGGCGGCGGCGCAGCAGCTTGTGGACGAGGCGTCCGCGACGGGCCTGCAAGGCCTCGCCGTCAAGGGTGATGTCGGCGTTGACGCGGATTGCAAATGCATGGCCGACGCCGCCGCGACCCGTTTTGGGCGCATCGACGCGCTGGTCAGCAGTGCGGGCGCGACGCGAATGGTCCCGCAGCACGATCTCGACGGGCTCACCCTCGACGATTTTTTAAACGCGACAACCGTGAACACGGCCGGACCCTTTCAGATCGTGCGCGCTTGCGCGCCCGCGCTTCGCGCCGCCCGGGGCTCGGTGGTGATCGTCTCTTCTTACGGCGCCATCACCGGCACCGGCTCATCCATCGCCTACGCCGCGTCCAAAGGGGCGACGAACACGCTCACGCTGTCGCTGGCCCGCGTCCTGGCGCCGGAAATCCGGGTCAACGCCGTCTGCCCGGCCCTTGTCGCCGGCGGCTTCGTGCAGCGTATGGATCCGGAAATGTTCGAGCAGCGCGCCGCGGCGCAGCGCGAGCGAGCGCCGTTAAAGAAGGTTGGCGACGCCGCCGACGTCGCCGCTGACATCTACTGGCTGGCGGCTGGCGCGTCATTAATGACGGGCGCGGTACTGATGCTCGACGCCGGGCTTCATCTCAACATGGACGGCTGATGCGCGTTACCGGTAGGAAACCGACAAGGTCTTGCATTTGAGCTGCGCGCCCTGGCCGAAAAGCCGATTGGACTCCAGGCTCTCATTGTCCACATATTCCAATGGATGCGGCGCACCGCGCGCGGTGCAGTAAAACATCGGATAGCCGTAAAGATCGATAAGGCCCGGACCGCCGTCAAACGATCCATCCATCATCGAGAACATGCCAAGGCCGCAATCCAGCTGATTGAGCTGAACAATCTGTTCGTCGCCGCCGACATCAATGAACATATAGCGGCGATCGATCCGGCGTCCGACCCGGTCGACTTCGAAGACCACGTCCCCGTCGACATGCCAACGCGCCGTATTGGAATCGCGGTCATAGGAGACGCCGAGCCTGTGCCAATCATCAGGTTTGCGCGACCCGACCGGCACGGCGAAAGAGAAGGAGGCGTAATTGCCGAACTTCTCGCGCGCAAACGGCGCGCGCTCATACATTGCGAAAATACCGGTGTTGGTGAGAAAAAAGTCGAAAACGACGTTCGTATCGTGGTCCATATTGACCATTGCAAAGACGCCAAGCCGTGCGTCGTTTTGGGGGTCGCGAACCGCATCGCCAAAGGGGTGCTTCTCGGTGCCGTAAGTGCGCCCGCTCATCAGCGCTTCGATGTAAAGCGTTTTGCCGGAAGGCGTGTCGAAACCGGCGAAACCGTTGGACGACTGCGTATTGGCGGACGCAAACCATTTGACGTGATCGAGAACCCCGGGGATTTCGGCGTCCGGCGGCAAGGGTGCGCGGGTCTGCGTAAAGGCCGGCTCTCCGGTGTCTGGATTAACACCCTTTGATTTTACGCTGAGGCCGTTGTCGTCAACAGCGATGACCCCGTCATTGGGACGAAACTCGCCCGATTCAAACTGGTTCCATTTGGCGTCGCCGCCAACGTTGAATCCATCGGCGAAGTCGTCGGACCAGATAATGTCTTTCGAAGTCATGTTTTCCTTACCCATTAGACCGGCACCCGCACGGAGAGCCCGCCGTCAACGACAATCGTCTGACCGGTGATGTAGCTTGCTTCATCCGACGCCAGGAAGAGCATGGCGTTGGCAATATCCTCCGGTTTTCCGAGGCGTCCAAGCGGCGTCCCGTCGGCCGCCGCTTTTTGCTGTTCGGGGCTCGCGGCCTGTTTAAAGGCGTCCGTGAGGATCGCGCCGGGCTCCACGCCATTCACCGTAATGCCGTCGGGGGCGTACTCCACCGCGGCGCCCATGATGAAGCCGTTAAGCCCCGCCTTGGAGGCGCCATAGTGAACCATGGTCGGCGCGGAAAATCGCGCGCCGCTCAGCGACGACGTGAACAAAAGACGCGGCGACGGCGCTTTTCGCAGCATCGGCGCCGCAGCCTTGGTTAGCCAGAACGCCGCCTTGAGGTTGACGTTGAGCGTGCTTTCGAGGTCCTCGTCGCTGATTTCGTCGACCGTGACGAAGGGGAACACCCCGGCGTTATGCACGACAATGTCGATGCGCCCGAACGCAGCGGCCACGCCCTCGACCAACGAGACGGCCGCGTCGCGCTCGGAAAGATCTACGGCGACCAGCGTGGCGCGGCCGCCCTCCTCTTCAATGAGCCTTACAGTCTTCTCGCCCGGCGCAGCGGTGCGCGTGGCGACGACGACCTGCGCGCCGGCGCGCGCGAACGCCCGCGCGATTTCACGGCCGATGCCGCGCCCGGCGCCGGTAACGATGGCGACCCGATCTTGCAGCCGAAACGGGACGATGGCTTCTGTCATGTACCTAAACCCCAATCTTAAATGCTCATTTTTCGCGGCGGTCTTGTGTTTTTGAGCCCTTTGGAAACAGCGAAAGGCCCGGTTTTGCGCGCCCAACATACACAATACCAACAAAAATCGAAAAGGTATATGATATCTCTTGACCGTCGGGGATAGCCCCGGTTACGGAAAAGGCCCTTACGGGTCGCCGGCGCGACCCTTCAGGCCCGTCGCCAACTTGCTCGAATGTTCAGGAGGACTTGTACGAAATGGCTGCTACGAAATTTTGGCACTCGATGTTGCGGATCTCCAATCCGGAGGAGACGATCAAGTTTTTCGAGCTTCTCGGCCTCAAGCAAGTCGAGCGATATGACAGCGAGGAGAACAGGTTCTCGCTTTATTTTATGGCGGTGCCCGGAAACGAAGAAGCGGCGCAGATTGAACTCACCCACAACTGGGACGAAGCCGGTTACGATACCGGACGCAATTTCGGCCATCTGTGTTTTTTCGTCGATGACATCTATGAGACATGCCAAAAGCTGTCGGACGCTGGCGTCACGATTAATCGGCCGCCTCGCGACGGTCATATGGCGTTCGTCAAAACGCCAGACAATATTTCGATCGAGCTGATACAAGCCGACCGGGGAAAGCTCCCCCCGAAAGAGCCGTGGCAGTCCATGGAAAACATCGGCACGTGGTAAGCGCTGAAGCGTTCGGCGTCCCACTACGTGATTACCGCCCCCGCCGCCGTTGAGGCCGCGTTGGCGATCACTCCATTCAGCGCGCCGCGGCGACGCCCAAGCCGACCAGGAGAAAGCAATGATTGATGTTCACTACTGGCCGACGCACAACGGCAAGAAGGTGACGATCCTGCTTGAGGAACTCGAAATTCCTTATCAAATTGTCCCGGTCAACCTCGGCCGGGGCGACCAGTTCTCCGACGACTTCTTCGCCATAAGCCCCAATAATCGCATGCCCGCGATCGTTGACAACGCCCCCAAAGGCGGCGGCCCGGCGATCAGCGTCTTTGAGTCGGGCGCCATCCTTTTTTACCTCGCGGAAAAAGAAGGCCGCTTCTGGCCGCAGGACGACATACGCGCTCGCTATGAAGTCATCCAATGGGTGGTCTGGCAGATGGCAAACCAGGGCCCGAAGTTTGGCGAGCAAAGCCATTTCTCGCTGTTGCCGGAAAATAGGGGAGATCAGAGCTACGCCATACGGCGTTTCGACGACGAGACCCATCGTTTATATGGCGTACTGAACAATCGCCTTTACAACAACCGCTATATTGCCGGCGACGAATACACAATCGCCGATATCGCGGCCTATCCCTGGACTATGGTCTGGGAACGACAGGGTATCGATCTCGACGAGTTCCGCTACGTCAAACGATGGTTCGAGGAAGTGTCGGCCCGTCCCGGCGTAGAGCGCGGGATTGCGGTGTCTGTAGGGCCTGTCGAAGACCCATACAGCCTGCCGCCCGAGGAACAGGAACGGATCCGAAAAATCCTGTTCAACCAGCGCGCCCGGCCGGCGCCTGAGTGACGCAGCCGCGCGATTTCTGAATGCTCACCAGGCGCGCACGCCGCCGTCGACGGCTATGTCTGCGCCGGTGATGTAGGACGCGTCGTCGCTGGCGAGAAACGCGACGGCGCTCGCCACCTCCTCCGGTTGTCCCATTCTGTTCATCATGACCCGCCCAAGCTGCTTGGCGCACCACTCCGGGTCGTCCAGGATAAAGCGGGTCTGGTTGGTTTCAATCGTGCCGGGGGAAACGGTGTTGGCGCGTATGTTGTGACGGCGCCCTTCCATGGCGAGCTGACGCGTCATCGCTAAGACGCCCCCCTTGGCGGCCGTGTGCGCCAGGGCCGGGAGCGGGTCAATGCCGGCCCAGGCGGAAAGTGACGCGGTATTCACGATGGACCCGCCGCGCTTTTTCAATTCCGGCCATGCCGCGCGCGTCAGCAGGAAGACAAGATCGAGCTCTTCATTGATGGTCTTGCGCCAGACGTCATCGGCCATGTCGTCGATCCAGGCGAAATACGCCATGGCGCCGTTGTTAAACAAGACATCAACGCCGCCGAACCGCTCGACAGCCGCCGCCACCACTTTGTCGCATTCCTCCTTGCTCGTGAGGTCCGACGGGTGGACGGAAATCATCGATCCGCCCGCTTCCTGAACAAGCTGAACCGTTTCTTCCGCGCTTTCCGCGTTGATGTCGCAACCGACGAGATTAGCCCCTTCGCTTGCAAAACGAAGGCAGGTTGCGCGTCCGATGCCGCCGCCGGAGCCAGTGACGATACAGCTGCGGCCTTCCAAACGGCGCATCAATCAGGCGCCTTCGGCATAGAGCGGCGCGATGTCGATATAAATCCAAAGCCTGTCAAGAAGACCTTCGTTGTTGCGCCGAAGATAACTCGACACCGGCAACGGCACGTCTTTACCGTCATGGGTTGTGTAGGTGACCGTTCCTTGCTGACACGCCGCCGCGCCGTCGAGAAACAGATTATCCCGTTGGTGCTTCATCCCCGCGATCGAGTTGTAAAACTCGGACATGACGCTAACCGCCGTATCTTTATTGTCGATCGGCGGATTATTTGCGAACCGAAGGTCAATATCGTTGGCGAACCACGCCGACAGCTTCTTGATGTCGACCGTGTCTGCATCGCGATAAAAATCATTGACCCATTCAGCCCCACCGGTTTCCTCTGCCATATCTGCTTTTCCCGTTTTCATCCCGCTGCTTGTCGCAGCCCGTCAAAGCTCGCCCGCCAGTTTCATTTCACGCACGCGCGAAAGCGTCGATGTAACGGCGTTGATATAGGCGTCGCGCATGCCTTCGCCCTTGTCGCGTTCTTCATCCGAACCCGGCTCAACGCCCGGGAAGACCAAGCCGAAGGTAAAGGTCAGAAGCAGACCGGAATCGGACGTGCTGATCGTGTTTTCGATGAAGCCGCCGCCGCCCACGCGCTCAAAATGCACCTGCAGGGGTGGGTAAAGCGTAATTTTTTCCTGAAATACGTCGCCGCCGAATTCGATCTCGCGAAGCAGCCACCCGTCGCCTTTTTCGAGCACGTCGCAGCGCTCCATTACCTTGACAAAAGGCAAGGCGTTTTCCGCCTTCATGGCGAGACCGCGCCAAACATCGTCGACGGACAATTCGGGTTCGACGCCCTTCGGATTAATGTCGACGGCGTGAGATAGCATGAACATAAGACCTCTCCTGTTTTCGAACGGCCGGCCTTTCCGATCTCATTTTTCAATGGCTCGGCGCCGTGGATTTTATACTGGATACACTTCAATAGTGGATACAGATTGTCAA
Source organism: Hyphococcus sp. (assembly GCA_028284345.1). GTDB lineage: Bacteria > Pseudomonadota > Alphaproteobacteria > Caulobacterales > Parvularculaceae > Hyphococcus. Next base: position 471,303 of record JANQRY010000006.1, read on the forward strand.
CGGACACAGACTTCCCGCTCAGATCATATGATGCGGGTGACGAGCTCTCCGAGCCCTTCGATCTCCATGCGCACTTCATCGCCGGCCGTCAGATATTCGGGCGGGTTTCGCCCGTTTCCGACGCCCGCCGGCGTTCCCGTGGCAATGACATCGCCCGGATAAAGGGTCATGACGGCGGACACGTGCTTTATGATCTCGGCGACGCCGAACACCATCTGACTGGTGCTTGAATCCTGCTTGACGACGCCATTGACGCTTAGCCGGATCGAAAGCTTCTGCGGATCATCGACAAACCGCGCGGGCGTAAGAAACGGCCCGAAGGGGGCGAACCCGTCAAATCCTTTATGCAACACCCAATCAACCCCGATGGGGGGGCGCTCTTCCAGCCAATCCCGCGCCGACAGATCGTTGAAGTTGGCGTAACCGGCGATGGCGGACAACGCGTCGTCTGCGGAAAGATCGCGACATTCTTTGCCGATGATGACGGCGAGCTCTGCTTCCCAATCCATCATGGACGCAATCTTTGGTTTCGATACGCTGTCCCCGGACCCGCGAAGCGTGTTATTCGCCGGCTTTATGAACGTATAAGGATAAGACGGCTTCATGGGTATCGGCATTTCGGCGATATGATCGTGATAGTTGGCGCCGACGCATATGATCTTTCCCGGCGCCGAGATCGGCGGACGGAACCCTCGCCCTTCAATGTCCAAACCGGTTTCCCGAAACTTCGGGTCAAGTTCGGAAACAGCCTCGGCAAGCCGCTTGTCCCACGCATCCCAGGCTTCAACCAGCGGCGTAAGATCATGCAACGGGGCGTTCAGCGCCTTTACTGCGTCAGCGCCGACAACAGCCGACAGCGGAAGCAATTTGCCGCCGCTTTCCACCACCACTTCATCATCCGTATCCGTACCGACGACGGCCAACCGAAAGGCTTTACTCATTCTGTATTTCCTCGCTCGACGGCAGCTTTGGATTTAGCGCCGACGCCCCAGTGTTCTTTGTCAACTTCTGTCAAAATGATGCGGATGGACTCTTCCTTGACGTCGAGCGCACGCATCGCGCCCTCGGCGAGTTCGCGAATTAACGATGCTTTTTGGTCGCTGGTGCGCCCCTTTAGGATTTTCACGTCGATGATGGGCATATCAGGTCCTGCGTCCTGCCTTCGCGGTTAGCTCAAAAGACGCCAGGCCATCCCGGCAAAGGCAATTCCGAAACGCGTCCTAATATCGATGCGTGGAAACACTCTTTCCCAAAAGTGTATACAGTTATGTGAAAAGGTCAAGCCGAATCAGATTGAGAGATACCCGCCATCGACGGCGATCGCCGCGCCATTCACAAAAGACGCCTCGTCAGAAAGCATCCATTTTACCGCCTGACCGATTTCGTCCGGCTGCCCGAAGCGTCCCATCGAATGACGCGAGCGCAATCCGTCGAAAACGGCCGACAACTGCGGGTCGTTGCTCAAGCGTGAAATCATCGGCGTCATGGTAATGCCCGGCAGAATTGCGTTCACCCGGATGCCCTGAGGGCCGTAATCGGCGCCCGCTGAACGCGTTAATCCGATCACGCCGTGCTTGGCCGCGACATATTCGCCGGCGCCGGCAAGCCCAACCTGACCAAGAGACGACGCGGTGTTAACAATCGCGCCCCCGCCGGTTTTGAGCATCGCTTGCACTTGGTGCTTGATACATAGAAAAACGGCGGTCAGGTCGATGCGAATCGCTAACTCCCATTCCTCAAGCGTTAGTTGATCCAGGGGTTTGTTGCGCTGCTCAACGCCTGCATTGTTGAACGCGCCGTCCAACTTTCCGTAAGTCTCGACCGCCGCGCCAACAAGGGCTTTGATTTCCGCTTCGGAACCAAGGTCCGCCTTGACGAACACCGCCTCCCCGCCCGCGTCGCGCACTGCCGCTGCGGCGGCTTCTCCCTCGCTGTCGGCAATGTCGCTCAACACCAATTTGGCGCCGGCGTTCCCAAGCACCAGCGCGGCGGCCGCGCCAATGCCGCCGCCGGCGCCGGTCACCAAAACAGACTTGCCTTCCAAAATCTTGCTCATGCTTTCATTCGCTCCCTGCCGAAATCAATCTCAATATCGGCCGCGCCGCCATGCGCTCTCGCGCAAAATATGCGGGCGGCACTCAAGCGCGCCATATCGCAAAGCGCCTCTTGCGCCGTACCGAGCGCAACGAGGACCAGCGCCCGACAAAAGTGGACGCACTTTGCGCCAGCACCCTACGCCCAGGCAGATACTCAGTTCAAGACTTTTGCGCTTGTATGCTAGTATTTATTGCAATATAGGGGCCGTTCATGTTTTTCAGGATTGACCAATCTGCATCCAGTCTGCATTTTGCGGATATGGCTTTAGATTCCAATATTCTGGCCCCGTTGCCGCGGTCGGACAGTCGTCGCACCGCGGTTGAGGTCTATGAGACGCTGCAGGCGTCGATCCTGAGCGGAAAGCTCAAACCCGGCGCCATTCTCTCGCAGGTTGAAGTTGCGCGTTCGCTGAACGTCAGCCGAACGCCCGTGCGCGAAGCCATGCGCATGCTCCAGGAAAGCGGGCTCCTTTCCGGCGAGCCCAATCATCGCAGCCAGGTCGTCGGCTTCGACCCGGAAGATATTGAAGCGCTCTATGTAAAACGCATTGTGCTTGAGGCGCTTGGCGTCTCGATCACGACGCAGAAAATGTCGCCGGCGCTGCTTAAAGAATTAAAGCAAGTGATCAAAGAACTGGAGAGCGACAAGGCGCACAAAGAATTCGCAGTCTGGCAAAGCCACCACCGACGCCTGCATCACTTGGTTGTATCGGAAGCAGGCGACGCAATTGTCGCAGAACTTCAAAATCTGGAACGGCGCAGCGAACGCTATCAATCGACCTACAAGGGCCAACACCTAACCGGCTGGTGGCAGCGCGGCGAGGCGGAACATCGCGCGTTAATTGACGCCATGGCGGCGAAAGACCCTTGCAAATCATCAGAGCTGGCGGCGCGTCACCTTGCCCGAACAGCATTGGAGTTGCTCGCTTCGCTGGCGCCGGAATATGACTCATCAACCTTGCGCGCGAGCCTGAAGTTCGCGATTGCCGGCGCGGCCGGGAGCAAAAAATAGACCTTGGGCGCTAAATCCGCGCCCGGGAAAGAAAGTAAGGCTCGCCGCTTCGGACGGTGAGCGCCCTTAAAAGGAACTATCCAGATCGAAAGCAAATGCGCGGACGGCAGACCGTAAACCCATATAGGACGTATAAGTCCTAAAAATTACTGCAAACGGATCGCGACAGCGATGCAAGGATTAAAAATGCAAACCGAAAACCAGACGAGCCCAGCGTTGCGGAGCTGCAAAAACTATGTCGGCGGAGAGTTCGTTGACGGCGGCAGACCATTTGAAATCCGCAATCCCGCCACCGGCGACGTGCACGCCCATGCGTTTGAAGCCGATGCGGATATCGTTGACGCCGCCGTCGCCGCCGCGGCGAACGCGCTCAAAGGCGACTGGGGACAGATGCCGCTCGCCAAGCGACGACAAATGCTAAATGCGATCGCGGATGGCATCGAAGCGCGCTTTGACGACTTTGTTGAGGCGGAAATCGCCGATACCGGCAAGCCTTACTCCCTCGCCGATCATCTCGATATCCCCCGGGGCGCGGCGAATTTTCGAATTTTCTCCGATGCGGTCGCCAACCTCTCTACGGAAACGTTCCAGCAGGACACGCCGGACGGCGGCAAAGCGCTGAACTACGCCGTCAGAAAACCTCTCGGGGTCGTTGGCATTATTTCGCCCTGGAACTTGCCGCTATTGCTCATGACGTGGAAAGCCGCGCCGGCGATGGCGTGCGGCAACGCCGTCATTGTAAAACCGTCAGAAGAAACGCCGTCGTCGACGACGTTGCTCGGCGAGGTCATGTCGTCGGTGGGCGTTCCGGACGGCGCATTCAACGTCGTGCATGGATTTGGGCCCGATTCAGCAGGCGAGCTTTTAACGAAACATCCCGGCGTTCGCGCAATCACCTTTACCGGCGAAACGCGCACGGGCGAAGCGATCATGAAAGCGGCCGCGGCGAATGTTAAAGCGCTGTCTTTCGAACTCGGCGGCAAGAATGCGGCCATTGTTTTTGCCGATGCGGATATGGACGCCGCCATCGCGGGATTGGCCCGGGCGGCGTTTTTGAACACCGGCCAGGTTTGCCTCGCGCCGGAACGCATCTACGTTGAAAGATCAGTATTCGATACATTCGTAGCCGGCCTCAAGGGCAAGGCCGAGGCGCTCAAGCCCGGCCTGCCCCATGCCGACGGCGTCGATTTTGGGCCGCTCATTTCTGAAGAGCACCGTGAAAAAGTGCTTGGCTACTACCAGCTTGCCGTCGACGAAGGCGCAACCGTCGTTACCGGCGGCGGCGCGCTCGATCTGGATGACGCGGCGGCGAGAGGCTATTTCGTTGAACCAACAGTATGGACAGGCCTTAGCCATGACGCGCGCGTCTGCCGCGAAGAGATATTCGGTCCGGCTTGCGCGGTGATCCCGTTCGACACGGAAGAAGAAGCCATTCGTCTGGCGAATGATTCTGAATATGGCCTCGCTTCCTCGATTTGGACGACCGACATGAGCCGCGCCCATCGCGTCGGCGAGGCCATGGAAGTCGGCATATCCTGGGTGAACTGCTGGTTCTTACGGGATCTGCGCACGCCGTTCGGCGGCGTAAAAATGTCCGGGATCGGACGCGAAGGCGGCGTGCATTCGATCAACTTTTATTCCGAGCCGTCCAATATCTGCATCAAGCTCTAACGACCGGGAGGATCAGGTGACCGAAACCGCAAAACCCGAGCCTGCGCTCAACTTGAACTTTTACAGCCACGCCACCCTGGAATGTCGGGATATCGTTCAAACCAGAAAGTTCTTCGAGGAGTTTTTGGGGTTCGAAACGGTTCAGATGGCCGATGTGTCTTTTTGGGCGCGCCTTGGCGGCGATCAGATCATTGTGGTGGTGAAAAGTCCGAGCAGTGAGAAACCGACAATGCCCTTTCTCAATCACAACGGCCTTGACGTCGCCACAGAAAAAGAAGTCGACGCCGCATATGAAATCGTCAAACGCGATCAGGAGAAATGGGGCATCAAAAAGATCACGCGCCCCGTCGTCCAGCATGGCACCTATTGCTTTTATTTTTGGGACGCGGACGACAACGCCTGGGAAATTCTCTGTAACCCGAAAGGCGGCTATTCGTGGGGTTTTGATCTCGGCGATCAGGAAGGCGCGGGACATATGAGCCGCGATTTCAAGCGTCCGGAATCGACGATTACCAAGGAGCGTTGATATGGGCGCCGATCTGAGAGACATCCGCTACGTTCGCATGGGAACCGATAATCTGGACGAATGCGCGCAATATGCGACGGAAATTCTGGGGCTTGAACTTGTCGGCCGAGAGGCCAATGCGGTTTACTTGCGCGGCGACGATCGCGACCACAACGTCGTTTACACCCACGGCCGTTCAGGCGGACACGTTGTCGGTTTTCAGCTGGCTTCAATGGATGCGCTCGACCGCGCCGCAACGGAGTTCGAGCGCGCCAAAATCAAGGTGAAATACGGAACTTCCGACGAACGCGAGCAACGCCGGGTCCGCGGGCTTATCACGATCGAAGATCCCACAGGCAATGTGATCGACCTCGTTGCGCAACCGGCGGCGAGCGGAAACCGCTACTATGGAACACGGGACGCCGGGATCACGTCCTTCAGCCATGTCGGCCTTCGCACCTCGGACGCAAAAACCGACGAAGCCTTCTGGGTCAATTGGCTGAGCGCAAAGGTGAGCGACTGGATCGGCGATGCGCCGCTCTTGCGGATTGACGACGTGCACCACAAAGTTGCGCTTTTTCCGTCGCAGTTCCCCGGCGTTCAGCATGTAAACTTTCAAGTCGAAACCCATGACGACATCATGCGGTCTTACTACTTCCTGAAAAAGAAGAATGTGAGAATTGCGTTTGGACCGGGGCGTCATCCGACCTCCGGCGCCCGCTTTCTCTACTTCTACGGACCGGATGACATGATTTATGAGTATTCAACGGGCGTCAGGCTTATTACGGAAGAAGATGAAAAAACATATCTTCCCCGACAGTTCCCGATGACGTCATCCAGTTTTTGCATGTGGGGCTCAGAGCCTGACATCGCCGAATTTAAATCCAAAAAAGAGCCTGCATCGCATGCCGCCTGATCGTCCGCGCACCCTGCGGCTTGCAGCGCGCGCAATGGCGCGACACGGTCTTGCGCATGCATATGGGCATGTCAGTTTGCGGTTGAATGAAGGCAGTTTTTTGGTGACGCCAGCGGCGCCGTTGGGCGCCGTCACAACATCCGAAGCGGGGATCGCCGTCGCCTTGGATGCGGCGATGCCGGACGCCGTATTGCCTGAAGTGCGCATCCATCGTGAGATATATCGACGACGACCTGAAATCGGCGGGATTTGCCGGTTCCAGTCGCCGGCCGTAATGGCGCTTTCCGCATTAGGAAAAACGCCCCGCGTCCTGCACGGGTTGGGCGCCTATTTTGCGCCCTCGCCGCCCTTTTGGCCGCATACGGACCTTGTCCGCGACGACGCATCGGCGGAAAAGGTCGCCGCAGCGATGGGAGAAAACGCCGCGATTGTCCTGCGCGGAAATGGCGCCGTGACGGTCGGCGAAACGCTGCAAGAAGCCGCCAGCATGGCGTTCTTTCTTGAAGACGCCGCACGCATGGAACTCGCGCTTCTTCCGGCGTCAAGTCATGGCCTGGAGCCGCAACCTTATTCCGAAGAACAGGCAAAGCGCCGCGCCATCAAGGCGGGCGCGTTGATTGAACGCATGTGGCAATTTCTTTGTTTAGAGGACCCGGAATGGAAATCCAGACCATGACGAACGCACTCTCTCCTGAAACCATCGCAGAGCAAGCCATGTTGCTGCGCGCGTGCTATGCAAACAAAAGCTGTATGGCGCCAATTCGCGAAGCGCACTCGGAAGCGACCATTGACGACGCCTATGCCATCCAGGCGATGAACACGGCTTTCTGGGAAGAAGAAGGCAGAGTAGTGGCCGGCGCGAAGATCGGTCTGACATCCAAATCGGTGCAAAACCAACTGGGCGTTGATCAACCCGATTTCGGTTCTATCTTCGCCGATATGGAAATCCCCGATGGCGCCGCCGTAGAGCCGGGTCGCCTGATCCAGCCAAAGGTGGAAGCGGAAATCGCCTTCATCATGGGGCGCCCTCCAAATACCGCAAAACTGACGACGTCAGAGCTTATCAACAGCATCGCCTATGCGTTGCCGGCGATTGAAATTGTCGACAGCCGCATTGCGGACTGGAATATCGGGATCGTTGACACGATCGCCGACAACGCGTCGGCGGGATTGTATTTGACCGGCCCCTCCCCCGTCGCCATCGACAAGCTTGACCTGCGCCATTGCGGCATGGTGCTCGAAATAAACGGCGAACCGGTATCGTTTGGCGCCGGCGCCGCTTGCCTTGGAAATCCTCTGAACGCGCTGCAATGGCTTGCCCGTAAAATGGCCGACCTTGGACGCCCGCTCCGGGAAGGCGACATCGTGCTTTCCGGCGCGCTCGGCCCGATGGCGGCGGTCAGTCCGGGAGACTATGTCGAGGCGCGGATCGAGGGATTGGGCGCGGCCCGTGTAAAATTTGAAAGGGGGGATGCAGATGCGTGACTTGATGGAGATTGCGGCTTGCCTCGACAACGCTGCAAAAGACGCGCAAGCGACAGCACAGCTCGAAGAATCCCTCACGCTTGAGGACGCCTATCGCGTGCAAGCGGCCTCGCTCGCCCGGCGCTATGAACGCGGCGAGACTCGTGTCGGCGTAAAAATGGGATTTACCAGCCGCGCCAAGATGGCCCAGATGGGCGTTGACGAAATGATCTGGGGCCGTCTTACAAACAAGATGCTCGTTGAGGATGGCGGCTCGATCGACTTTGCCGCTTATGTTCATCCCCGCGTTGAACCGGAAATCGCCTATGTATTGAAAGCGCCCTTGCCGGAGAAGGTTACGCCCGCCGGCGCTCTTGCCGCCGTGGGCGGCGTGGCGCCCGCGCTCGAAATTATCGACAGCCGTTACAAGGATTTCAAATTCTCGCTGACGGACGTCGTCGCCGACAACAGTTCTTCATCGGCGTTTGTCGTCGGACCGTGGGCTGATCCTGAAACGGATGTTTCCAACCTCGGCATGGTGCTTGAGATCGACGGCGAGCCCCGTCAGATCGGCTCTTCCGCCGCTATCCTCGGAAATCCCATTCGCTCCCTCGTCGCCGCCGCAAGATTGGCGGCGGAAGCAGGCGAGCCGCTCAAAGCCGGCGACGTCGTCATGGCTGGCGGCGCAACAGCGGCTGAGCACCTGGCGCCCGGGCAGCACGTTCGGGTCACCGTTCAACATCTCGGCAAAGCTGAATTTACCATCGACGGCGCGCGCGCCGACTAACCCCCGCGCCTCCCGGCGCGCGACCACCGTTTTTTTGGATTTCATCTTTTTCGAAACCCTCTACACTGACCAGCCTACTTCAACCCGTGTTTAGGCTTGGCGTGTGACGGCGGATAAACTTGAAAAGGCGTTGCAGCATTTTAATCTGTTAGACGCCCCCGGCCATTTGCTTCGCCGCAATCATCAGAGGTCTTACGAAATATTCGCTCGATGCGTCGGCGGCGATATCACGCGCCAACAAGTGGCGGTTCTTGTCGCGCTCGCCAAGCAGCCCGGCGCGTCTCAGCGCCATCTGGTCGAAGCGACCGGGATCGACAAAAGCACCGCCAAAGAAATGATTGACCGCATGGTGGCGCGAAAGTGGATTGAGCGAATGCGAGATCCCGAAGACAGCCGGGCCTGGGCCATGCGCCTGACGCCGACCGGCAGGAAGGCGCTCGCCGAGCGATTGCCGGACGTAATTGCCGCGCAGGAGGAAATATTGGCGCCGCTGGCACCAGGCGATCAGCGAAAATTCCTGAAATATCTGCGCATCTTGATCGATTCTGACTGATCGCCAGCCCGCTGCGCGCCACCCGCATCAATCTCCTTCGGCATTCGATCCCGACCGGTTGCGGGGACGCCCAAATGCCCGCTTGGCGTTTCGGCCGCGACCAGGAAACGCCAATTCTGGATGCAGATTGGCTGGCAAGGAGCGCACGGGACTCCCTCTATGTCGCTGAGCTTGCTTGCAAATACTGCCTATTTTCCCAGTTTTGGTGGAAAACCGGCGGTTATCAGATAGGCAGACAATCTGCCAAAAGTATATCCAATTATTGACAAATCCCAAAAGTGCGTACACTTTGTGATCGTAACCCGCGCCCATTGGGCCGCGGAAAAAAGCTCCAAAAAGCTGGGCCCACCGGGAGGGAAAAACCATATGTCTAGGATTTCATTGAACCTAGGTGCGAGCGTGCTCGCGCTGGCGGCATCGGGAATGGCGGCGACTGCGGCGCACGCACAGGACGAGCAAGAAGCAAGAGCAAGTCGCGGTTTCGAGACCATTGTCGTCACCGCCGAAAAAACGGAGCAGTCACTGCAAAAAACCGCCGCCGCCATCACGGTGCTCTCTGGCGACACGTTGGTCAAAGCCGGCGTGACCGATCTTCGCGATACGCAAATGCTCGTGCCGGCCGCGCGTTTTCAGAAGGAGGGCAGCACGACACAGGTGTTCGTGCGCGGCGTCGGCTCCAACCTCGACTATGGCAATATCGAACCGACGGTCGGTTTCAACTTCAACGGCGTTTATATCCCGCGTGAGGGAACGAGCACGGCCTTCTTTGACATCGCAAGCATGGAAGTGCTGCCTGGACCGCAAGGCACGCTCTACGGGCGAAGCACCATGGGCGGCATCGTCACCGTAAACTATGTGCGGCCGGACTTTAACAACAATGGAAACCTGGTCCTTGAAGCCGGTAATTTCAGCACGTTCCGCGGAACGCTCGGACAGAACTTCGCCGTAAACGACAAATTGGCCTTTCGCATCGCAGGCAACTATTTTTATCACGACGGCTACAACGAAAGCGGCGCCGACTCGGCCGACGACTACGCCGTCCGTCTGTCGGCCCTCTATAAGCCGACCGATAACTTCGAAGCCTATCTTTGGGGCGGTTTTGCGGAAAAGAACGGCAAGCACCCGAACCTCGTCAATCACGGCTTTGATCCGGTAACGATGGCGTTCGATCGGGACGCCTTCCTTACAGAAAATCCTTGGAATGATCTTCGCACCGGTCCGCTTGAAATATATACGCTTATCGGTCAGCCGACGGCCAACGACCAGGTCTATGAAAACTTTACCTTCGGCGCGCAGTTTGACTGGGATCTCGGATTTTCAACGCTCACCTACATTCCCGGCTACATCCATCTCGATTCGTCTTCCAGCTATTGGCTCGGCGCCGTCCCCGCATCGATTTCGCAGAATTACCGCATGCACAGCCACGAATTGCGGCTGGCCGGCTCAAGCGGCCGCTTCGAATGGCTGGGCGGCGTCTACTACTACGACCAGCGTAACTTCGGCGATTTTTTCGTGTTCTTCACGCTGCTGAACGTCGACATCCGGGAAAACCTGCTGGACGGCTTCGGCGTTTTCGGACAGGCCACTTACAACGTCACCGACAACCTTCGCATCACAGCCGGCGCGCGCTACAGCTCCGACAATCGCTATGCGGAAGGTTTCGGGCCGCAGGTGCTCGCGATTCCCTTCGCGCCCGAGCGCGACCCGGCCAGCGCCTATGTCTTTGAAAACGACTATTCCGATATTGACTGGAAAGCCGCACTCGAATGGGACATCGCGCCTGAGATCATGGGGTATGTCAGTGCACAAACTTCCTATGCGCCGGGCACGTACAATTCCATTCCGAACTCGCCGACCTTCGACAATGCGGTGAGGGAGGCTGATCTCACGGCGTTTGCGGGGGGCTTCAAAGCCCGTTTCCTCGACGGCACCCTGCAAATCAACCCGGAGTTCTACTACTACATCTACAAAGACCTGATCATTCAGGCTTTTGATCAGAGCATTATTTTCAACCCTGTGTTCAACGCGCAGGAAGTTCGAAATTACGGCGTGCAAATCGACGCCCTTTGGCAGGTAACGCCGAATGATCTGTTTAATTTCAGCCTTGGTTACACCCACGCTCGAAATCACGAGTTTGTCACGCCGGCTGGCGACGACTTTACCGGGCTGCAGCCGCCATATGCGCCGGACTGGACGATCATCGCCGGTTATTCCCGCGACTTTGTCCTGCCCAACGGCGTCATAAACTTCAGCGCCAACGGCCGTTATGAAAGCTCTTGGTGGGCCGATTACGTCCACAACCCGGGAACGCAGCAACCGCCAAGCGCGAAGGGCGACGCGTCGGTGACTTATCAATCAGGACGCGGATGGGATGTCGGATTGTGGGTACGAAACTTCACCAATACCGTCAGCATCGCGGCGACCGCCGCCGCCGGCTTCCCCGGCCCTGCAACGGCGTATCTTGAAAATCCGCGCACCTACGGCGTTCGCATAAGCCTGTCTTATTAGCGGGCGCGGGTTCTTCTATCAGTAAAAGATCAAATCGCGTTTTCTTTAATCGATGGAGATCATGCTATGGCGATACGAGTTTTTGGGCTTCCCGTGCTAGTTGCGTCGCTGACCTTGGCGACGGCCAGCGCAAATGAAGATGAAGCAATGGCGTTCTGCACAAGCTTTGCGGAAAACAACGGCGTTTCCGACGAGCCTTGCGACTGCATCGTTGGAGAGGTGACGGGCGACGCGGCGCTGCTGGAAGAATGGTACACGCTGACGACCATGGACGAGTACACGACTCTGGCGTCCGATGAATTACGCGCAAAAGTCGACCCGTGCGTGCCGTCTGACGTAATCGAGTAGCGCAATGTCTCCCTTTTGACTATCGGTGGCGTCGTTTTTCGGCGCCGCCTTTTTTTGCGTTTCTGCTGAGAGACTATGCGAATGTCGATTCGAAAGTTATTTTCAAAACGAGGCGACAGAAACGACGCGCCATCGAATCGCGAGGCTGCCGAGACAGGGAGGCGAGGCCCCATGCATCTGACCTTGATCTTTTCCTTGCGACGCCGCCGCGGCGTCCCGCTTGATCTGTTCTACGCCTATTGGATCAATGCCCACGCCGCCCAAATCGCCGCGCGCTTGCCGGGAATTCACGACTTGTGGCTGCACGAGATCAGTTATGAAGACGGTCTTCTCTGGCCGCGCGTTGCCGACGTTGAATTCGAACTCGACGAGGCTGACCGGTTTGAGGGCGTGCCGGAACCTGCTTTCGCCAACGAAAGCGACGTCAACGCGTTCCTGGCCAATATGGGCCCGTTGATGGAAGATGAAGCGAATATTTTCGATGAAACCGTTGCTTATGCATCCATAGGACAAAACTCCCGCACGCTTGTTGATCATGCGCCGCCGACGCTTTGTCAGAAAGGAGGCCGCCGCTTCATGCTGTTCATGCGTCCTCGCAGCGGCGTGTCGAAACAGGACTTTAATGCCTATGTCTCAAATTCGTTTGCGGCGACGTTGGCGCAGGCAAGCGGCGTTGAGAAAGTGCGCATCCACCTATTTGAACCCAGTCCCGGCGACGATTCCCCGATGGCGAAGGCAAGCGCCGTTTCACGCGCCGCGCCGGCCGTTCGCGATTACGGCGCCATGTGCGAAGTGGCGTTTGCAGATGGGATGACCTTCGGCGCTTTTGCGCGCTCCGATACGTGGCTTAACATGCAAGACGGCTATCGCAGACATCTCAGCGCCTGCCACGCCTTTGGCGTCAATGTCACCCATCGGCTGAAACAGGCCGGCGACATGACGTTCGCAGGTTTGCGAACGCCGCTTATTGCCGACATCATCGATCGCGTCGCAGCGGCGAGCCAGCTCGACCCTGACGTCGATGCATTGCAGAGGTGAGCCAGCAGCGAGTCGCAGACTTTCGCCGTTACTGAAACTTGCGCTGCGCGCGCCTCGCCTATCTCTTCGGCGCGTTGGCGAGTTCCGCCGCCACTTTCTGTCCTTCCGCAGCGCGCGGTTTTGACAGGCCCGCCAGCAACAGGAACGCGACCGGCGCAAGCAGAAGCGTGAAAAAAGTCGCAAACCCCAGCCCGCCGAAAATCACCCAGCCAAGCGACGCGCGCGATTCTGCGCCGGCGCCGCTCCCGAGGATCAACGGCGTGCTGGCGAGCAATGTCGAAAGAGCGGTCATCAGGACGGGGCGCAGCCGAGTCATGGCGGCGTGTTCGATGGCCTCGCGCACGCTCTCGCCGCGATCGCGCTGCTGGTTGGCGAACTCAACGATCAAAATGCCGTTCTTCGCCATAATGCCGATCAACAAAACAAGTCCGATCTGACTGTAGTAGTTGATCGAACCGCCGGTGAGATAAATGGCGTAGATCGCCGCAGCGATACCGAACGGCACGGTCGCCATAATGATGAAGGCGCTGACAAAACTCTCAAATTGCGCAGCGAGAACGAGAAACACGATCACGGCGGCGAACCCAAAGACCAGAAGGGTTGCTTGATTGGTGTCCTGAAGGATCTTTGCTTCGCCGAGAAGCGTAATCGACAAAGACCCTTCCAACACCTCGAACGCCGCCGCACGCATTTCAACAACCGCGTCGCCGAGCGCCACGCCTTCCGCAAGGCCAGCCGACACGGGCACCGCGCGGCGCCGCTGCTCGCGCGCCAGGGTCGATGCAACGGCGATTTCCCGAACGCTGGCCACGGATGAGAGCGGCACGAAATCGCCGTTGGACGCTCGTAAATAGATGTTCTCAAGATCGGTAGGGTCATTGACCGGTTCCCCGGCGCCGGACACCAGCACTTCAATAACATCGTCGCCGACAAAAACCTCCGCGGCGCGGAACTCATCGGCCATCACCTGGATCGTGCGCGTAATCGAGGCGATCGGCGCGCCGAGGGCGGCCGCTGCCTCGCGGTCGATATCAATGGTTATCTGCGGCTGCGAGGTTTGAAAGTCCGTGCGCACCGTCGTGAAGGCGCTGCTTTCTTCAAGCCTTCTCGCCAGCGCGTCCGCCGCTTCCGCCGCCTCAATGTAATCGTCGCCGACAACAGCGAAGCGCAGGCCCTGGCCGGCCCCGCGAATGCCGAGCGAGTTGCCGCTGCGGGGAATGGCAGCGATCCCCGGAATATCGGCGATGCGCTGACGCATTTCGCGTGAGAAGTCCTGCTGCGTTTCCTCGCGTTCCGACCAATCGGGCAGCCGCAGAAAAACAAACGCCATCTGTCCGCCGCGCACGCCCGTGATGGAATTTGTCGCCGAAGCGCGGCCTTGCTCAACAAGCGGCTGCAGCCGGCTTTCGATCTCGAGCACTTTGCGGTCGAGGAACTCAAAACTCGATCCATCCTGCGGAATCACAACCATGAATACGCGGCCGCGATCTTCGTCGGGGACCAGTTCCTTTGGCGTCGCCTGGTAAATGAAATAGGCGCCGATCCCGAACACCAACGACGCCAGCGCGGTCAAGACGGGGCGGTCAAGGACAAAACGCAACACCGTTCGATAGCCGCTGGAAAGCGGTCCGGCCGGTTTCCGCTTATGCGACGGCGCGGACGGATTATCGTCCATTTCCGGGCGATGCTCGCGCCCGAGCCGGACGGTCATCACCGGGCATAAGGTGAGCGCGACGAAGGACGACACGATCACGGCGAAGGCCATGACAAAGCCGAACTCCGTAAAGAGGCGCCCCGCCTGCCCCGGCAAAAACGAGATCGGCACAAACACCGACGCCAGGGTCGCCGTGGTCGCCAATACGGCGAATACAATCTCGCGCGCGCCGATCACCGCCGCCGCGCGCTTGCCCGCGCCTTTGCCGCGCCAGCGCTGGATGTTTTCGGTGACCACAATGGCGTCGTCGACGACAAGGCCGGTCGCCATGACAAGCGCCAGAAGCGTGATCAGGTTGATGGAAAAGCCCGCCAGCCACAACGCCGCAAGCGTTCCAAACAGCGACACCGGGATCGTCACCGCAGGGATCAGGGTTGCGCGCCAGGAGCGCAAGAACAGAAAAATCACGATAACGACAATCGCCGTCGCCATCAGCAGGCTGCGGGCAACCTCGTTGATCGCCGCGTTGATAAAAATCGACTCATCGACGACCACGTCGATGAAGACGCCCTCGGGCAGCGTGTCATTGAGTTCGTCGACGGCGGCGCGCACGTCGCGCGAGACCGCGACCGTATTCGATTGCGCCTGACGGACGATTGCGATGCCGATGCCCGGATTGCCGTTGACGCGGGCCGTCCTTGTTTCGTCTTCAAAGCCCCATTCGACAATGGCCACGTCGGAAAGGCGCGTTTGATCGTCAAGACGCAAGGCGGCGATGTCTTCCGGCGTCTCCGCCTGCGCCTCCGCGCGAATGAGCAACTGCTGATTGGCGTTGCGAAGCCGTCCGCTCGGCGTGTTCTGAACGGCGCCGGAAATCAGCGTCGCCACCTCGTCGACCGAAAATCCGCGGGCGGCGAGCGCCGCCGGAACAATGCGCACGCGGATAACCCGGTTGCGAACGCCGTAGTCATCCGCCTGGGCGACGCCCTCAACCGCCTGAAGACGCGGCAGGAGAACGTCGTCGACAAGACGGGCGAGCGCCCCGGGCTCGAGCCCTTCCGTCGCAACCGACAGGCGCATGATCGGCGATGCGTCCGCGTCGGCCTTCCTCACGATCGGCTCTTCGATGTCTTCGGGAAGGTCGCGGCCGATCCCCGAAACCGCGTTCTTTATGTCTGTCGCCGCTATATCGATATCCACGGTTGACGAGAATTCCGCGGTCACGTTGCTGCGGCCATAGCTTGACGAAGACGAGATGGATCGAACGCCGTCAACCTGCGCCACGGCGCTTTCGATGATCGCGGTGAGTTCAGCGTCAATCGCTTCCGGTGTTGCGCCGGGATAATTCGTGGAGATCGAAACCACCGGCTGATCCACTTCCGGCAGCTCGCGAACCTCAACGCCGGTCAGCGCCCCAAGCCCCGCGAGAAAAATCAGAAGGCTAAGAACGATGGCGAGGATGGGCCGCTGAATGAACGCGCCGATAAAACCGCCGGTACCGTCGACGCGCATTGGATCTGCGTTGGCCATATCGACTACTGCATGCCTGAGGAGACGCTGGCGCCCGCTCCCCCGCCGATATCCGCAACCGACGGCAGGCGCGCGCCGCGGCGAACCCGATCAGCGCCCTCGCTGACGATTTCATCGCCCGCCGCAACATCGCCTTCCACCAGAACGACTTCATCCCTACGCTGAAGAATAATCACTGACGCGCGTTCGGCGGCGCCGTCGCCATTGCGGCGCCAGACAAACGCGCCGGCGCGATCCCATTGGATCGCCAATCCGGGAAGCGCCACCGCCGGCTCGCCGGCGGCCGTCGCTTTAACGACAAAGACCGCGCCGGGAATAAGCCGCCCATTTGCGTTTTCAAATTGCGCCTCGGCGCGCAGCGAACGGGAGGCTGAATCAACGCGGCTGTCGATGGCGGTTATCTCGCCCGCATAAGACTGCCCCGCGGCGGAGGTCAGCGCCGCCCCGACCGGTTGGCCTATATTGATAAGACTTGCCGATTCCTGGGGCACGGAAAATTCGATAATGACCGTGGAGGTATCGTCGAGCGTCGTTACCGTATCGCCGACCCGCAAATAATCTCCGGCCTCGATATCCGTGAGCCCGACAATGCCGTCGAACGGCGCGACGATGCGGCGCTGCGCAACGGCGACTTCCGCCGCGCGCAGGGCGGCCTGCGCCGCGATATAGGCGTTCTCCGCCTGCTCGGCCTCCAATTCCGACGCCGCTTCATCATCTTCTAAATTTCTGTAGCGGTCGGCGTTTTGCCTGGCGATGGGATAGTCAGCGCGAGCGCGCGACAGCGCCACCTGCTGCTCGTCGTCATTGATGCGGACCAGCAAATCGCCTTCGCTCACGCGCGCCCCCGGCGCAATGTTGACCTCTTCGACAAGACCGGCGACCTCAGAGGTAATCGCGACGCTTCTCAGCGCCCTCGCCTCTCCGATGACTTCGACGATGCGTTCAACGGATGCGGCCTCCGCGACGGCCATGCTGACGACGGGCACGTAACCGCGGCGCGCCTCGCCGCCGCCCGGCCGCCCGCCTTCGCGCCCCGCCGGTTCGCGGATTGCGAAACCGGCGATCACGACCCCGAGAACAAGCCCGACGGCGAGGCCAACCAATAGCGGCAGGGGCGTTTTCATAAACGTATCGCCAGTCCAGTCCGATACTCTTTTCAGATCCGGACATACTACTACAACGCTTTCGCAAACGGTTTGTGTAGTTTCGATACGATAGGCCGGCGAGAAATGATCATACCGGTCCGCGAAATCAGGCCGATTAAGTCATAACCTTCTGTTTTTAAAAGTTTTCCAGCGGCAAACGGCGCGCATGGCCAACTTACTTTTCGCCCAGCAATTCCAGCGCGCCGGCAGTCAGTGCATGAACGCCGGTTTTCAATGTCGGCTCCGGGATCGGCGCGAAGAACGGCGAGTGGTTCGCCGGCGGCGGGGGCGCCTTGCCTTCGCGGGCGGCTTTCATCGCCGCGGGGTCGCTGCCGCCGGTCCAGAAAATCAGCGTCGGGATGTCATCATCGGTGCGCCCGTAGCGGCTGAAGTCTTCGCCGCCCATCGACGGCGGGCGCGTATAAACGCGCGCTTCGCCAATCTCCGCGGCGACGGCGCCCATCACCCGTTCCGTCATTGCCGGATCGTTATAGGTCGACGGCGTATAGGTTTTCTCGACAATGACGTCCGGCATCATATCGTCGGGCAAGCCGGCGGAGCGCGCCTGCGCCTCGGCGATGCGCTTGATGCCGGCGAGCAGTTTCTCGCGCACCTCGTCTTCATAGGACCGCACAGTGATCTGCAGATGCGCCTGGTCGGGAATGATGTTGTGTTTGTACCCGGCCTGAAACGCGCCCACCGTGACGACGCCCGATTGCAACGGATCAAGCTCCCGCGACACCAGCGTCTGCAGCGCGCTAACGATTTGCGCGCCGATGACGATCGGATCCTTGCTGAATTGCGGCGCGGACCCGTGGGCGCCGATCCCTTTCACATAGATGTCGACGCTGTCCACATTGGCGAGGGCGTAGCCGGCGGTGTAGGTGACATCGCCGGCGGAATCCCACCCTGACGTATGCGTTGCGAGGACGTAATCGGGCTTGGGGAATTTCCGGTAGAGACCTTCATCAAGCATCGCCATGGCGCCGAGGCCTATTTCCTCCGCAGGCTGACCGATAAGCACAAGCGTGCCCGACCACTGGTCCTTCATCGCCGCGAGCCGCCGGGCTGTCCCGATCAGGATCGCCATATGGCTGTCATGAGCACAGGCGTGCATGACCGGCGCTTCCTGCCCCCGATAATCGACGGCGGTTACCGTTGACGCATAAGGAAGCCCGGTCTTCTCCTTCAGCGGCAACGCGTCCATGTCCGCGCGCAGCATGACCGTCGGCCCTTCGCCGTTTTCCATGACCGCGACGAGGCCGTAGCCGCCGACGCCGTCGACCGCCTCGCCGGTTGCAATCTTTGCTATCTTTCTAACCCAGTTCTCGCCGAGTCCCGTCGTCACCTTGAAGCCCAACGGCTCCAGTTCCGCCTGCATCCGCGCGGCGCTTTTGCTTTCCTTGAAGGACAGCTCCGGATTGGCGTGAAAATGTTTGTAGAGGTCAAAGATATAGTCGTAGTCGGCGTCGACGGCGGATTTAAGATCGGCGGCGGCCGCATGAACCCCGACGGCCCAGAAAGCGGCGGCGGCAAGGCTTCCAAGCAAGGGCGTTTTCATGACGTTTTTCTCCCTCATTGATGCGCGTCGGCGACTCGCAGCCCGGATATGAAAAGTCCGCGGGAATATCCTGCGCCGGCGCCGTTGATCAGCGCTGCGCCGCGAATCGCGAGACAGTATTTCCTGTTTAGAGCCTACAAGGCGTTCCGGGGATCCGCCAGTCTGAGGCGCTGCGACGCCCGTCTTTACCGTCCGTTAATCACACGGGCCGAATACGGCGATGGCTGGACTGTCTTCAGGCCATCCCCCGGAGGAGAGACCGATGTTTTTGAGTAACGCCAATTCGTCCCTGGCGCGCCGCGTCGGCGCCGCCGCGCTCGTCGCGGCCGGCCTCGCGGCAACGACCGGCTCCGGATACGCCGCGGCGGACAGGAGCGATGACGCCGTCGTCACCGAAAACAGGGGCGTCATCACCGCGCAACGCGTCCTTATGTTCACCGGCGTCGAGGACGAAGTCATTTTCGATGACGTGGTCGTCGGCGACCGCGTGCGCGTTATGCAGTTCGCCGACGGCAATGGCGAACATCGCGTCATCCGCGTGCGCGGCGACGGTCATGGCGACAACGGCGACAGGTGGACAAGCGCAGGCTGCATCCATGAAGACGGCGAAGGCGAGCCGGTCATGCTGGAATTCAAGGAAGAGACCGGCGATGATGAGAACAAATCTGTATATCACACGGTGATCTGCCTGACCGGCGAGGACGCGAAACCGGAAAACCGCGCCGCCGCCCTCGAAAAAGCCATTGCCGATATGGAAAAGCGCGCCAAGGAAGATGAGGCGCGTCGGAAGAAAATGATCCGGTCCCTGCGTAAACAGGCCAAGGAACTGGAAAAGAAAGAGTAGGCGTTTACTCCGGCGCCTTGCCGGCGAGACCGTCCATCATGATCCGATTGACGTCGATGAGCGCGTCGACGGTTTCTTCCTGACGCAAGACGCGGCGGGAATGGGCGCCGACCCAGCGGGCAAGACCGATGATCCGCGCGCGCGTTTCCTCTGGCAGTTGATTAGCCTCGCTGGCGCAATCGCTGGCGAGCGCTTCCCATAACGACCGGTTGATATGCAACGCGTCGGCGAGTCCTTCCCCATTGCCTTCGCCCGCCGACAACAGCGCCCGCGTTGATTTGGCGAAGGCGCGGTATTCCGCATCCCGGGGCGCGGCGGTTTCCCGCTGCGTTTTGGCGTAGGCGTCATAGGACATGGGCGAGACGGGTCTCTTCATATTCCATCAGCGCGCGGCATTTCTGCAGCGCCTTGTAATAGTCTTCATTGGCGACATCCGCGGCGAGCCGCGCACAGGTTGCGAGCGCTTCGCCGTCGCTGACGGCGTTGATAAATTCGGTCAACCGCGCTTCGAACTCCGCATACATTTCCTTCGTCGTGCCCTCGTCGAGATACATCATCATGACCGGAAAATAGATGCGCCGCGCCGGCGTCGTCGCCTCTTCCGGCTGCATGATGTCGACTTCGCGCAGAACCCGCGCCCGGTTCTCGATGACAAGGCTCGCCCGGCGATCGCCATTGACGATTACCGCGCCGTTCACGGCCGCCCGTTCGCCGGGTTTCAGGGTCAGTTTCAGCACCATTGCGTCCTCGCCGCGACAATCGTAAACCGGCAGGGTTAAGGAAACTTTGGCGCATAAGCCCCTTAAAACCCATGGATTTGGCATGACCCGAAAATATGACCGCGTGCCGGAACTGAGCCTCAGCGCATTCACGGACGGCGACAACGCAGACCGGCGATCCTTCGAGGA
Source organism: Hyphococcus sp. (assembly GCA_028284345.1). Lineage (GTDB taxonomy): Bacteria > Pseudomonadota > Alphaproteobacteria > Caulobacterales > Parvularculaceae > Hyphococcus. The sequence continues at coordinate 491,843 of JANQRY010000006.1, forward strand.
AGCGCTTTATGAAGGGTTCAAATATTTCGGGTTCATCATCCTGAAAGACCACGGCGTGTCGCGCGATCTGCTCGCCGACGCCTATGTGCTGAGCGAAGCGTTTTTCGCGCTCCCTACCGAGGAGAAAATGAAATATGCGGCGGGCGTTGACGGCCAGCGCGGCTATACGCCCTTCGGCACGGAACACGCCAAGGATTCGCAGCATCCCGACCTGAAGGAGTTCTGGCATGTGGGCCGGGAGTTCGACGGGGCCTCGCCGCTCGCAAAGATCTATCCCGCTAATGTCTGGCCGGACCGGCCCGAGCGGTTCCGCGACGTCTTTCTGAAACTCTACAACGCCCTTGAAGACGCAGGCATGGTCATGCTCGAGGCCCTCGCGCCGTCGCTCGATGTCGATGCGGCGTATTTCCGGCGCATGGCGACGGACGGCAATTCAATCCTGCGCCTGTTGCATTACCCGCCGGTCCCCGACGGCGCCAATCCGAACGCGATTCGCGCCGCGGCCCATGAAGACATCAACCTCATCACGATCCTCGTTGCGGCGAACGGCGCCGGGCTTCAACTCCTCGACCGCGACGGCAAGTGGCTGCCCGTTGAGACGGACCCGGACAATCTGATCGTCGACGCCGGCGACATGCTGGCGCGGGTCGCAAACGACGTCATCCCGGCGACGACCCATCGCGTGGTCAATCCCGAGGGGCCAAACGTCTCGCGCTATTCCATGCCCTTTTTCATGCATCCTCATCCGGACGCCGTGCTCTCGTGCCTTGAAAGCTGCAAAGGCGCCGGGGCGAAATATCCTGACATCACCGCAGACGCCTTCCTCAAACAGCGCCTGAAAGAAATCGGGCTCGCTGGTTGACCGACGCCCTCATCATCGGCGGCGGCCATAACGGCCTCGTCTGCGCCTTTTATCTCGCCCGCGCCGGACTTGACGTTACAGTGCTGGAGCGCCGTCACATTGTCGGCGGCGCGGCGGTGACCGAGGAATTTCACCCCGGTTTTAAAAACTCCGTCGCAAGCTACACGGTCAGCCTTTTAAACCAGCGCGTCATTGACGATCTCGATCTCTACGCCCGCGGGCTAAAAATCGTCGAGCGCGCGCAGCCGAATTTCTGGCCCCTTGGCGCGAAGCCCGGCGCGTATCTTCAGAATTCCTACGATCTCGCAAAAACGCAGGCCGAATTCGCCCGCCATTCCGAAAAAGACGCCGCGGCGTTGCCGGACTATTACGCGGCCCTTGAAACCGCCGCAGCGGTCCTGCGCAAGCTCGTCCTCGAAACGCCGCCCAATGTCGGGGTGAGCTGGGCCGGCGGCGGCTTTCACAACGCCTGGCGGCTTGTGCGCACGGGCAATCATTTCCGAAAACTCTCCCTCGCCGACCAGCAGATGCTACTCGATCTTCTCACGAAGTCGGCGACGGAATTTCTGGCGCAATGGTTTGAGCATCCCGCCATCATCGCCGCCTTCGCCTTTGACGGCATTGTCGGCAATTATGCGTCGCCCCACGCGCCCGGCACGGCCTATGTGTTGTTGCACCACGTCTTCGGCGACATTGGCGGGCGCTCTGGTTTTTGGGGCCACGCCGTCGGCGGCATGGGCGCCATTACGCAGGCGATGGCGCGCGCCGCCGAAGACGCCGGCGCAACCCTGCGCACAGAGGCAGGCGTCAAACGCGTCATCGTCGAGAACGGCGCCGCCGTCGGCGTTGAGCTTGAAAACGGCGAACGCATTCGCGCCGGCGCCGTCATCGCCAACATCAATCCGAAGCTGCTCTTTGCCGAACTCACTGGTCTCGACGGGCTCGATCCGCCTTTTGCGAGGCGCATGGAAAACTACGCATGCGGATCAGGCGCGTTCCGCATGAATGTGGCGCTGTCGGAACTCCCGGATTTTTCCTGTCTGCCCGGCAAGGAAGCGGCCGATCACCACAAATCCGGCGTCATCATCGGGCCGAGCGTCGACTATCTCGACCAAGCCTATCTCGACGCGCGCCGGTTCGGCTGGTCGCAGGCGCCGGTCATCGAAATGCTGATCCCGTCGACCATTGACGACACGCTGGCGCCCGCCGGCGCTCATGTGGCTAGTCTCTTCTGCCAGCATTTCGCGCCGGAATTGCCGGACGGGCGGTCCTGGGACGACGCGCGGGAAGACGCCGCCGATCTCATCATCGACACAGTGACGCGTTATGCGCCGAATTTCCGGAACGCCGTCATCGCGCGCGAGATCCATTCGCCGCTTGATCTCGAACGAAAATTCGGCCTCACCGGCGGCGACATCTTTCATGGGCGTTTGTCCCTCGACCAGATGTTCTCCGCGCGGCCGGCCCTCGGTTACGCCGACTATCGGACGCCCGTGGCGCGGCTTTATCTATGCGGGTCCGGCGCCCATCCCGGCGGCGGCGTCACCGGCGCCCCCGGGCACAACGCAGCCCGCGAAATCCTGCGCGATTTCCGCCGGCGTTAGATCAGTTTCGCCACGTGCTTGGCGATGGCTTCCGGTTTGTCCTGCGGCCCGAAGCGCCGCACCACATTGCCGTCCCGGTCGACGAGGAATTTGGTGAAATTCCATTTGATGTCCCGCGTGCCGGCGAGACCCTTCTTCTGCCCCTTGATCCATTTGTAGAGCGGATGGGCGTCCGACCCATTGACGTCGACTTTTTCAAACATCGGGAAGGATACGCCGTAGGTCGTTGAACAGAAGGTCGCGATCTCCGCTGCGTCGCCGGGCTCCTGCGCCCCGAACTGATTGCTGGGAAAGCCAAGGATTTCAAAACCCTCGTCCTTATACTGACGGTATAAGTCTTCGAGCCCTTCATATTGCGGCGTGAACCCGCATTTTGACGCCACATTGACCACCAGCAGCACCTTGCCGCGATAGTCGCCAAGATCGACCGCCTCGCCGTCGAGGGCGCTTGCATCGAAGTCGTAAATTTCAGCCATTTTCCTGCTCCAGTTAGGCCGGAGCAGATCGGTGTTTTTCATTAGAATATCAATTCAAAAACCCCGAAAGCTGACTGCGGCCCAGTATTGCCGCGACTAACCGGCGCCGCTAGGTTTGCCGCAATGCAGCAATGGAGCGGGCCTTGGCCAAGTTTGTCGGCACGAAAGACTATATCGCAACGGAGGATCTCAAGGTCGCGGTAAATGCGGCGGTGACGCTTGAGCGGCCGCTGCTGGTCAAGGGCGAGCCGGGAACGGGCAAAACCGTCCTCGCCATCGAGGTGGCGAAAGCCATCGGCGCCCCGCTCATCGAATGGCACGTCAAGTCGACGACGAAAGCCCATCAGGGACTTTACGAATATGACGCGGTCGCCCGCCTGCGCGACGGCCAGCTTGGCGAGGAAAAGGCCCGAGACGTCAGAAACTACATCAAACGCGGCAAGCTCTGGGAGGCGTTTACGTCGGACGAACGCCCGGTGCTGCTCATCGACGAAATCGACAAAGCTGATATCGAATTTCCCAACGATCTGTTGCAGGAACTCGATCGCATGGAGTTCTTCGTCTACGAGACCGGCGAAACGGTGAAAGCGGAAAAGCGCCCCATCGTCATCATCTCATCGAACAATGAAAAGGAACTGCCCGACGCCTTCCTGCGGCGCTGTTTCTTTCACTACATCAAGTTTCCCGATCCGGAGACCATGACGGAGATCGTCGAGGTCCACTTTCCCGGCATCAAGAAACGCCTCGTCGCCGACGCGCTCAAGATTTTCTACGAAGTGCGCGAAGTCCCAGGTCTTAAAAAGAAGCCGTCGACGTCGGAACTCCTCGACTGGTTGAAGCTGCTCCTGTCCGAAGACGTGCCCGAAGAGGTGTTGAGCGAACGCGATCCGCGCAAGGCGATTCCGCCGCTCCATGGCGCGCTCTTAAAGAACGAACAGGACGTGCATCTGTTTGAGCGCCTGGCCTTCCTCGCCCGCCGGGAAGGCGCGTAAGCCGCGCCCTTTCCAGCCCTTTAAAAAGCCCGTAAGCTCGCCGCGTTGTCGCGTTTCGGGGAGTTCGAGGGGTTCATGGACGGGTTGTGGGGCTTACTGCCCATTCTCTTGATATTGCTGTTTATTTTCTCGCGGCAATGGGCCGCGAGCCAGCGTCACGCCCAGCTCGTCAACGCCTTTTCCCGGCTTCAGAAAAAACGCAAAAGCCGGATCATCGCCATCGTCCACCGACAGGAGCCCATGGGCCTCCTCGGCATTCCGATGCTGCGCTATATCGACCTTAACGACGCCGAAGACGTGCTCGACGCAATCCGGCGCACGCCGCCGGACAAGCCGCTCGAATTTATTCTGCATACGCCGGGCGGGCTCGTGCTGCCGGCGCTGCAGATCGGCCGCGCGATCAAGGCGCATCCGGCGCGAACAACCGTGTTCGTACCCCACTACGCCATGTCCGGCGGCACGTTGTTGGCGCTTGCAGCCGATGAAATTGTTCTGTCGCAACATGCGGTGCTGGGGCCCATCGATCCGCAGATCGGCGGCCTGCCCGCCGCGTCCGTTTTGCGCGTCGCCCAGGAAAAACCCATTCAGAACACGGAAGATTACACCCTCGTGCTCGCCGATGTGGGCGCCATGGCCATCACGCAGTTGCAGCGGGCGGCGCGGGAACTGCTCACCGGCACGGTTTCGGAAAACGCCGCCGTCTCCATTGCGGAACAGCTCTCTTCCGGGCGCTGGACCCATGATTACCCGATCCATTTCGGCGAGGCGCGCGAGCTTGGCCTTAACGTGCGTCAGGATATGCCCCAGGAAATTCTCGACCTGATGACGCTCTTCCCGGATACGGTGCGGCGGCATTCTGGCGTCAAATATGTCGCCGACGAAGCCAGGCTGAAAGGCGCGGGCGAAGCAGCGAACCCCCATCGCGTCACCATGACCGGCTATGCGCCGCAGGAAGGCGCGCGATCATTCAGCTTCGGCCCGTGGAATCCGAAGGATCTCAAACGCGAGGTCCGTGAAGAAAAACGCGCGCCATGGCGTGATAATTAAAGCCTGAGCGCTACGCCTTCAATGCGCGCGGCGGCGGCGTGGAGCGTCGCCGGCGCGCCTTCCGTCTGATCCGCGACGAGCCCGTTGAACGAGGCAAGACACAAGTCAATCTGTTCATGGGCGACGGCGATCGCTTCGCTGGCGTTGATATCGTAGGTTTTGATTTCAGCCAGCATTTCGCGCGCGGCGGCTAAAAATCCGTAGGCGTCCTGATATTCGCGGTGCCCCGTGACCACGCCGTCTTCGCTGACCCCGATATCAAATTCCTTCGCCGCGGCCGCAACAAGCAGCGAAACCGAAAGCAGCGTTGTCTGCACGTCGCTAGCCGGGGCGCTGGCGCGGATCGCCGAAATCGCTGTTGCGTATTTTGCCTCGACATCGCCGCCGCCGTCGGCTGCATCCGCGAGATCGTTCAGTGCGCCGATGAACCCCCGCTGGCCCCGCGCCGCAAGGGCCGGAACGAGCGCGTCATAGAATTTCTGTTGAGGGTCTTCCAAATGCGTTTCGGCCATATCGATCGCGCCGGCCCGATAGAGTTCGATGAACGCCGCAAGATGGCCGCGCGCCACGCCGAGGCGATAAAGATATTCCGCATCGTCGTCCGACGGATCGCCGGAGCGCACGACCGCCTCGGGCTCGCCAGCGGGTTCAACGCCGCTGGGGCTTTCGCCGGCGGCGTCGTCAATCGCAGCATCGTCAATCGCGGCGGCGGGCGCATCGGCCGTCGCCTCGACTTCCCGTTCTTCGCCGCAGCCGGCGATCGCCAGCGCGCCGATCAGCGACAATGGCGGCAGCGATGTTGAACGACCGGCGACGAGTTTTGACCTGCGTCCCATTCTGCGCCTCCCAGTCCGGTGCAAACATGATATTCTCTCAACCGCCCTGCGCAATGCGAAAACGCCGTAGCCATGCCGCTTCCGCTTATAAAGACGCCCTCAAACACGCCGGCTGCAGCGCCGGTCGCAACAAAATGCCCCGGCGTGACGCAAACGCCACAGCCCCGCGGGGTGAGGACACACGCGGATGCGATGCGCTGGAAAACACGGTCGAACAGGACAGGCTTGTCGATCTGCACCCCCGCCATCCGTCTTTGCCATGACCCGCGCCGATTTGGCGGCGCCAAGAGGAGATGCTCATGAAAATGCTGATTCTGGCGAACGAAGCGCCGGAAGACTTTGCGCTTCGCGAAAACAAAGAGGAATTCGACAGCTATATGGGCGCCTGGTACGCCTTTGGCGAAGCCATGACCGAAGCCGGCGTCAATGAAGGCGGGGCCGCGCTTGAGCCGCCGTCGACGGCGACGGTCGTTTCCGTTCGCGACGGGGTGCGCCATGTGGAAGACGGGCCCTACCCGGACGCGAAGGAACAACTGGGCGGCTTTGCTTTGATCGACGTTCCCGATCTCGAAACCGGCGCAAAATGGGCGGCTAAATGCCCGGCGGCGAGGCGCGGCTTTGTCGACGTCCGCGTCATCCCGAGCCTGGAGGATCACACGAAATGAAATATCTTTTTCTGCTTTACAATGACGAAGACGGCTGGGAGGCCCTGTCGTCCGAAGAAAAGACGGAAACGGTCGGCGCCTACCAGGCGTATGCGCAGGCGTTGAAGAAAGCCGGCGTGCATATCAGCAGCGAACCCCTCGATCACTCCCGAAACGGCAAGCGCGTGCGCGCGTCTGGCGTCGAGGATGGTCCGTTTGCGGACGGCAAGGAACAGCTTGGCGGGTTCTTTATGATCGAGGCGGACAATCTCGACGACGCGCTTGACTGGGCGGCGCGGTGCCCCTGCGCGGCGCAGGGGCATGTGGAAGTGCGCCCGGTCTGGGACTTCGACGGCTAGGCGATGACGGACGCGCGGTTGATCGCCGAAGACGCCGCGCGCGAGTCTTACGGGCGTCTTCTCGCCTGGCTGACGACGCGCACCCGCGACGTCGCCGCGGCTGAAGACGCCCTCGCCGATGCGTTTCGCGCAGCCCTTGAGCATTGGCCAAAAACCGGCGCGCCGGCGAGCCCGGAAGCCTGGCTCCTGACGACGGCGCGCCGGAAGCTGATCGATCAGGCGCGGCGCGCGCGCACGCGCGATGAAAGCGCGCCGGCCCTCGCCCTCGCCGCGGAAGAGGCGGACGCCGCCCTCAGCGATGACCGCGACTTTCCCGATGAGCGATTGAAGCTCCTGTTTGTCTGCGCCCACCCGGCTATCGACAAAACCGTGCGCACGCCGCTCATGCTGCAAACGGTGCTGGGGCTCGACGCAGCGCGCATTGCATCGGCGTTCCTCGTCGCGCCCGCGGCCATGGCCCAGCGGCTCGTGCGCGCCAAACGCAAAATCAGGGACGCCGGCATTCCCCTCGAAACCCCCGGCCCCGAAGACTTCGCCGCCCGGCTCGATGACGTGCTCGATGCGATTTACGCCGCCTACACGGCGGGCTGGGACGCCGCCGACGGCGCCGATGCGCGCTGCGGCGGCCTGACCCGCGAAGCGATTTTTCTCGCGCGCCTCGCCGCCGGCATGGCCAAGGACGCGCCGGAAGCGTTCGGCCTCGCAGCCTTGTTACTCCATGCGGAAGCGCGCCGGCCCGCCCGCGTCGTTGACGGCCGCTATATCGCCCTCGCCGATCAGGATACGGAGCTTTGGGATCGGCGCATGATCGCGGAAGCGGAACAGGCGCTGGCGCGAGCCTGGACCTTCAGCGCCGCCGGCCGGTTTCAGATCGAGGCCGCGATCCAGTCCGCCCACGCCGCCGCAAAGCTGCACGGTCGCGACACGCAAAGCGATATCATTGTGCTCTACCGGCGCCTGATCGACCTTGCGCCGTCAATCGGCGCCAAGGTCGGTTACGCCGGCGCGCTCGCCGCCGCCGATCAGGCGGAAGAAGGATTGACCATCCTCGACGCCATCGAGCCGGACCGCGTTGCGCGCTATCAGGCTTACTGGGCGGTTCGGGCGCATATCCTCGCCGCCCTGAAACGCCGGGAAGAAGCGCAAGCTGCTTACACCCGCGCCATCGGTCTCAGCGAAGACGAGGCCGCCCGTGACTTCCTGCGTCGACGAATGAACAATATGTCGACAGCGACCTAAATCACGACGTCCACAGGGCCCGTTGGCGCCATGGTTGCGGCACGGTGAGCGCGCCGGATAGCGGCGCTTTATCGCCGCCTAGGCTAAGGGATTGCCAGGCGGTTCGCCATTCTTCCGGCAGGGGATATGGCGGCGTCACGCCGTCTTCCGTCGCAAAGCCGAAGCGCCCGTAATAAGCGGGGTCGCCGAGGACAAAGACCCGGTTCGCCCCGGCGTCTTCCACCTGTCGCAAGCCGGCATCGACGATTGCGCCGCCAACCCCTTGCCGCTGCCGGGCCGGAGCGACAGCGAGCGGTCCGAGAAGCGCAACCTTGTCCGGTTTGTCGACGACGCTGCATGTGGTGAAGATGACATGTCCCGCTGGCGCGCCGTTGACAATGGCGACCAGCGAGAGAACATTCTGCGCTTCGCTCAACAGGTCTCTGACGAGCGGCAGCAAATCCTCATCGGGGAACGCGTCCGGGTAGAGCTTTTCGATGAAGGCGGCGTCGCCTGGGGCGCTTTCGCGTATGTCGATTTTGTCGGTCATATCGCTGTCGTCGCGTTGATTGCGGGACCGTCCTATGCGTCCGCGACCGTCGCCGCAACCTTCATTCACCCGGCTGCGCCCCATGCTCGCCAGCCGGCGCGCAATCGCTTATAAAGCGCTTATGTTCACCAAGTTTTTTCACGAGCTGAAATCCGCGGGCCTCCCCGTCTCCCTGCGCGAATATTTGACGCTGATGGAGGCCATGGACGCCGATCTCGCCAATCGCGACGTTGAAGATTTTTATTACCTCTCGCGTTCGTCGCTGGTGAAAGACGAACGCAATCTCGACAAGTTCGATCGCGTCTTCGCCCATGTCTTCAAGGGCATTGAAAGCGTCGCCGACGGCGTCAACGCGGAGATCCCCGAAGAATGGCTGAAGCTGCTGACCGATCGCTATTTCACCGAAGAGGAAAAGAAAGAGATCGAAGCGCTCGGCGGCTGGGACAAGCTGATGGAGACGCTGAAAGAACGCCTTGACGAACAGAAGAAGCGCCACCAGGGCGGCAATAAATGGATCGGTACGGGCGGCACGTCGCCCTTCGGGTCCGGCGGCTACAACCCCGAAGGGATACGCATCGGCAATGAAGGCAAGCGCCAGGGCCGCGCGGTCAAGGTCTGGGAGAAGCGCGAGTATAAAAATCTCGATGACAGCGTGGAACTCGGCACGCGGAACATCAAGGTCGCCTTGCGCAAGCTTCGCCGGTTCGCGCGTCAGGGCGCGCCGGACGAATTCGATCTCGACGGCACCATCGACGCAACGGCGCGGGCCGGCTACCTCGACATCAAAATGCGCCCCGAGCGGCGCAATACGATCAAGGTCCTGATCTTTTTCGACGTGGGCGGATCAATGGATCCGTTCATCAAACTGTCCGAGGAACTTTTTTCCGCGGCGCGCACCGAATTCAAACACATGGAGTATTTCTACTTCCACAACTGCCTTTACGACTTCGTGTGGAAGGACAACAACCGGCGCTGGACGGGGAAGATTCCCACATGGGACGTGCTCCATAAATATCCGCACGACTACAAGGTGATTTTTGTCGGCGACGCGTCGATGTCGCCTTACGAAATCACTGTGCCCGGCGGATCGGTTGAATATTTCAACGAAGAGGCCGGCGCGGTCTGGATGCAGCGCGTGACGGATATCTATGAAAGCGCGATCTGGCTCAATCCAGTCCGGCAAGTGAGCTGGGACTACACGCCGTCAACGCAGCTGGTTCGGGAATTGATGGGCGAGCGCATGTACCCGCTCACCCTCTCCGGCATCGAGGCGGCCATGGCGGAACTGCGGCGCTAGACTTTTAAGCGGCGAGATTTCTTATGCGGCGCACTTCCGAGAGGGCGGCAGTAACTTTCTGACGGATGGAAACAAGGATCGCGGCGCGGCGTTCGGACTTGCCGGCGATTTCGCCGATCATGCTTTCGGCCTCTTCGCACAAATCGCCCAGCGCCCAGGCCCCGACCCCGCGAGACGCCCCTTTCAGCGCATGAGCGACATTGCGCCAGCCCTCATCGGTGGCCGTGACGGAGAATTTTTCCTCAAGCGCGCTTGCCTGTTCGGCGAATATGCTGAGAATTTCGTCGCGCAAGGCCTCATCGCCGGCGACATATTTATCCAGATGCTCCAAGTCGATCATAACGCCCAATGCTCCCGCAAGCGCGCCGGATTGCACGCATGACCGTTTCGTAACCGCGCGCACGCTACAATTCTGTTAAAATTTTATTGGCTTTGCTTAACGGACGGTTAAGCAAGCGCGTCGTCGGACGCTAGAAACCGTTAGCCTTCTTCGCCTTCCGCAGGCGCATCCGAGGCTTCGTCGCCAACAGCTTCTTCAACAGCCTCAGTCGCATCTTCCGCGGCCTCCTCGACCGTTTCTCCCACATCCTCGGCCGCCTCGCCAACAGCCTCGCCGGCTTCGCTGGCGAGTTCGCCCGCCGCCGATGCAGCCTCTTCGGCTGTCTCGGCGATTTCTTCTTCGGCCGCGGCGGCTGCATCGCCAAGAACATCAACGGTGTCTTCACCGGCCGCTTCCAGGTCCTCAACCAGCGCGGCGCCTTCCGCGCCCGCGCCGTCAACGGGGTCAGCGTTCTCGTCTACCGCAAGCGCGTCTTCGACCGTCTCTGCGTCGCCGTCCATCAGGTCGCCGGCTGCGTCCGCTGCGTTTTCAACGGTTTCGCTGACCGCATCGGCCGCGCCCTCGATCACGTCGGCGACAGCCTCTTCGCGATTGGTGAGTTTCGACAGACCGATAATCACGGCGAGCGAAACGGAGATGATCAACAGTAAACGGAACATAATACGGACACCCTTCCTTACCCTGCGCGAATATATGCGCGCTGCAATTTTTGCACCGCCCCGGTTTTCCGCGCCTTATTATCGTCTTTTGCACGACGCCACAATGGCCGGGGTCCCCCGCTTGGCGCGAAAAATCAGGTGGAATCAACGCCCTACTCTTGCCGGCGCGAGCGGGCCCCCGTAAACGGAAAGGCCGCCCGCAAAGCCCCGCCGCTATCGTCACCCAGGATCCGCGACCATGACCGAAAACGCCGTCTTTCTGGGTAAAAGCGAAACCCAGCAATTTCTTGACCTGAAATACGCCAACCGCCACGGCCTGATTTCCGGCGCAACCGGCACGGGAAAAACCGTCACCCTGCAAATCATCGCGGAGGGCCTGTCGGGCGCTGGCGTCCCGGTGTTTGTCGCCGACGTCAAAGGCGATCTGACCGGCCTGTCGCACCCGATCGTCATCAAGGACTTTCTGACCGAACGGGCCGAGACCATCGGTCTTGATCCTTACGAACCGTCGGCCTTCCCCGTGCGCCTCTGGGATCTCTTCGGCGAACAGGGCCACCCCGTGCGCGCCACCGTGACGGAAATGGGCCCGCTCCTTCTTTCGCGGCTTCTCGATCTCAACGATACGCAGGAAGGGGTGCTGACGCTCGCCTTCCGCCTTGCCGACGACGAAGGGCTCCTGTTGCTTGATCTGAAGGACTTGCGCGCCCTGCTCGTCGAGGTCGCCAATCGGCGCAAGGAACTGTCGGCGGAATACGGCCACGTTTCGACGGCGAGCGTCGGCGCCATTCAGCGGCGCCTCTTAACGCTGGAAGAACAGGGGGCGGAGCTTTTCTTCGGCGAGCCGGCCCTCAACATCAAACAGTTCCTCGACAAGACCGAGGATGGCGCGGGGCTCGTCAACATCCTCGCCGCCGACAAGCTGATGCAGACCCCGAAACTCTACGCCACGTTCCTGTTGTGGCTGTTGTCGGAACTCTTTGAAGAATTGCCCGAGATTGGCGATCCGGAAAAACCGAAACTCGTCTTCTTCTTTGATGAGGCGCATCTCCTCTTTGATGAAGCCCCGAAAGCGTTGCTTGAAAAAGTCGAACAGGTGGTGCGTCTCATCCGCTCCAAGGGCGTCGGCGTTTTCTTTGTCACGCAAAATCCGCTCGACGTTCCCGATTCCGTTTCCAGCCAATTGGGCAATCGCGTGCAGCATGCGCTGCGCGCCTATACGCCGCGGGAACGGCGCGTCGTCAAAGCGGCGGCGGAAACCTTTCGCCCCAACCCCGATTTCAAAACCCTCGACGTGATCACCGAACTCGGCATCGGCGAAGCGCTCGTCTCGACCCTCAAGGCGAAGGGCGCGCCCGGCATTGTCGAACGCACCCTGATCCGGCCGCCCGCCTCGCGCATGGGGCCGGTTACAAAGGCGGAGCGCAAGACCATTCTCGCCGGTTCCGATATCGGCGAAAAATACGCTACGCCCGTTGATCGCGAGTCCGCATACGAAATCCTGCAGGAACGCGCAGAGCGCATCGCAGAGGAAGAAGAACGGGCGCGCAAACGGGAAGAAAGAGAAAAAGCGCGCAGCCGAAAAACGCCGCGGCGTCGGTCAAACCGCCAGAGCGTCGGCGAGGCGGCGCTCAAAACCGCGGTGCGCACCCTCTCCCGCGAGATCGTGCGCGGTCTCCTGGGTTCGTTAAAACGCCGCTGACCCCCATGTCCGCCGAAAGGACAGACGACAACCCGAAGATGCTCGGCGTCGCCCTCGCCGGCACGGCCTTTCTCGGCGTTCTTGCCTACGGTCTTTCGATCCTCACAGAGACGCCGCTGGCGTCGCAATTTCACTGGTCGTTGACGGACGCCGCGATTGGCCTCGCCGGCGCCGTCCCGCCGGCGCTCTTGCTGTTGTGGTTTATGAAGACGTCGCGTCCGACGCTCGTGCGCTTTCGCCAGTCCCAGATCGAGTTTTTCGCGCAGATCGGGTTTCGGTTTACGCCCTTGCGCATTTTCCTGATGGCGCTGTTCGCCGGCGTGTTCGAGGAACTGCTCTTTCGCGGCGTCCTGCAAACGGCGACGGCGAAAGTCGCGCCGATGGTCGTCGCCATACTTCTCAGCAATTTAATATTCGGCCTCGTCCACTGGCGCACGGCCCTTTACGCCCTTATCGCCGGCCTGGTCGGCGTCTGGATCGGCGTCCTTTTTGCGTTCACCGGCAATCTTTTAACGCCAATCCTGACCCACGCGGCCTATGACATCGTCGCCCTTGTCGTCACGGCGCGGGCGATTGAGACGTGGCGAAAAACTAAAATACCGGCCGCCCCGAACACAGTCGATTAACCGCCGGCGCGGACAACGCCTTTGCGATATGGTACTGTTCGCCCGCCGCCGGGAGTCATTGTCATGTTCCGTTCATATCTGTTCTCGGCCGCCGGCGCCGTCGCTCTCGCCGCCTGTTCGGAGGAGACGCCCGATCCGCCGCCGCCGGGCAACGAGGCCGCAACGTTCACATCGCCGTCGACGGCAAACGCGGCGGAGGACTCAAGCGGCGTTATCTACACGGCGACCGCAAACGATCCTGACGGCGATCCGCTGACCTTTTCCATCGCCGGCGGCGCGGACGCATCGCGCTTTTCGATTACCGACGATGGCGCGCTTTCGTTTGCCGTGCCGCCGAATTTCGAGCGTCCCCGCGATGCCGGCCGCGACAATGTCTATGAGGTGACGGTTCGCGTAAACGACAGTTTTCAGAACACCGATCTCGCCCTGCAGATCACGGTGACGGACGGGCCGGAACCCTATCAGCTTGTTCGCGTGGCGACGGGTCTTGACGCGCCATTGTCGCTGGTTGGCCGACCGGGATCGGATGACGTGTTTGTTGGCGAACGCGAAGGCGTCATTCAAATTCTCGATCCGGCGACGGGCGCCGTTAACGGAACGCCGTTTCTCAACATTTCCGCAAGCGTCGGCACCGCCGGCGAAGGCGGTCTTCTCGGTCTTGCGCCGGCGCCGGACTACACGACCAGCGGGCACATTTATGTTCATGTGACCAACAATGCCGGCGATACGGAAATCCGCCGCTACACGCGCTTTCCCTTCGCCCCAAGCCAGGCCGACCCGACGAGCGAGCTTTTAATCCTCACAACCGCGCAGCCAGACACCAACCACAATGGCGGCTGGATCGGTTTCGGTCCCGATGATTTTCTCTATATTGCGCTTGGAGACGGCGGCGGCAGCGGCGATCCGTTTGGCAATGGTCAAGATAGGGACACCATTCTCGGCGCCATGTTGCGCATCGATCCGACAGCAGACGACTTTCCCACCAATGTCTCGCGCAACTACGCCATCCCGCCCGACAACCCGTTCGCCACCTCGCCGGGCGCCGATGAGATCTGGGCCTATGGCCTGCGCAATCCGTTCCGGTCGAGCTTCGACCGCGACACGGGCGATCTCTATATCGGCGACGTCGGCCAGGGCGATATCGAAGAGGTCGACCTGATCCCGGCCGGAACGACAACGGCGCTCAATTTCGGCTGGCCCGTTCGCGAAGGCACGGCGCGCGAGCAAGGCGATGACGATCCGTCCTTCACGCCGCCCATCGCCGAATATGGTCACGGGACCGGCCCGCGGAAGGGGCGCTCCATCAATGGCGGCTATGTCTATCGCGGGCCCATTGCGGCGCTCGACGGACGCTATTTCTTTTCCGACTTCATTTCAGACAATGTCTGGTCGCTCCCCGTCAGCGAGATTTCGCAAGGATCGACGATTTCGTCGGACGATTTTATTCTCGAAACCAATGTCCTGACGCCGGACGCCGGTTCCCTCGCCAGCATGGTCGGCTTCGGCGAGGATAATGACGGCAACCTTTATATCCTCAGCATCAGCGGCGACATCTTCCGGATCGACCCGGCGCCCTAGTCGCGAAACGCCGTTTTCGCCGGCTGCTCCGTAACCGGATAGCCCATATCGTCCGGGATCGTCAGGTAGTGTTCCCCGTCGCGCTCTATGATTTCAGGAATGACGACATCGATGCGCCGCCTAGCGGCGAAATCGATAACGCTCGTCGCGCTGTCAGAGACATTGAGAAGCTCAATGTTGCGGCGCGTCGGAAAAATCGCCTTTCGCTTTCCGGCGTCGCAGGATGAAAGAATTGCCGCGGGCGGGGCCCAGAACGCCTCCGTCGCCTCATTGCCGTCCTCGCGCGCTTCCTGCCCCGGCGGCGTGATGGCGGCGAAGAACCAGGTGTGATAGCGGCGCATAGTTTCGTGGCCTCGCGCGGGCGGCTCCCAGCGCGCAAACAGATGCAGCGCATCGAGCGCAAGGCGCAGGCCGTTTGACCGGATGAGATCGAGGAAAAGACCGTCGTCATCTTCCACGGCCTTTCGTCGATCATTAAGCGCCGCCGCCTCATCATTGGAGATCAAGGCGCCGTTGCGGCGCGCATAGAGAACGCCGACTTCTTCAAAGGCTTCGCGGATGGCGGCGACGCGGGGGCCGAACTCTTGGTCGGGGATCGCGTCAACGCCGTCGCAATGGTCGCGCCATGCATCCGCCGCGTCCGACGCCTCGATGCGCCCGCCGGGAAAGACGATGGCGCCGCCAGCGAAGGGCGTATCGGCGTGGCGCTCGATCATCAGGACTTCGAATTGCGGCGCGTCGCGCAACAAGATGATCGTCGCGGCGGGAATGGCGCCAACTGTTGGCTTAGTTGTCAAAGAGCGACTCTTTTGGCTTGCCCGGGCGGTATTGCCTCTCCGCCTTCAGTAGCCTGCCGGCGAGCCAGCCGCCAGCCGCGCATGCAGCAGCCGACAAGGGCCAGACCCATAGGGGCAATTTGAATGAGAGGATGGTGATGACCGCGGCAAAGAAAATTGTCGCCGCGCTCAACCATCCGAGCGGCGCCCAACGCCGCCCGACGAGCAGCGCGATCAATGATGCGGCAAACGCGCCGATTAGATATCCAACAGTAAGCCCAAGATATTCCTGCGCGCTCGCCGCCTCCCCCGGCGCAACGCCCCCGCCGAGAACGCCTTCAATAAACTTTGCAAGCGCGAGACCGATAATGGTGGCGAGGATAATGGCGGCAAGGTTGCGGAGCATTTACTCCTTCGCTTCCGTCTCCAGCGCCAGGGCGTGCAACTCGCCGCCCATGCGTCCTTTCAATGCTCTGTAGACCAACTGATGCTGCTGGACGCGGGACTTGCCGTTGAAGGCCGCGGACACGATGCGCGCGCGGTAATGGTCGCCGTCGCCGGCGAGGTCCTCGATTTCGATGTCCGCATCGGGCATGGCCTCAAGGATCAGCTTTTTGATGTCGTCCGCGGCCATGGGCATGGCGCTCTCCTTCGCTGTTTCGGCGTTCATGTAGTCGCGCAGGCGCGAGTCAAAAATATCAGATAAATCAAGGAGCGAGATCGTATCGCTCTCATCCAGCACGATGTCCGGCCCGCCAAAGCGGCCGATGCGCGAGGCCTGAACCCCGGCCATCGCCGCCTTGAGGAGCAGCGTGTCAGCGGCGGACGGCGTCGCGGCGACCAGATACCGACCCTGATCCTCGCCGAACCAGAAGGCGGCCTTGCGCGCCTTCACCGGCGTGTGGAGATTAAGGCCCCGGCCCGCCGCCAGCGCCATTTCCGCGGCGGCGACAATGAGCCCGCCATCGGAGACATCGTGACAGGCGGTGATTAGTCCCTCGTCGATCAGCTTACGGATCAGCTCGCCATTGCGGCGCTCCGCTTCGAGGTCGACCGGCGGCGGCGCGCCCTCGGTGATGTCGAACAGGTCGCGCAGGTAAATCGACTGGCCGAGATGCCCACGAGTAACGCCGATGGCGATCAGTTCCTCGCCCATCTCCGCGCCGCCGACGCGGGTCGCTTTGGTCGCGTCCTCAATGACGCCGACGCCGCCAATGGCCGGGGTCGGCGGGATCGCCTGCCCGTTGGTTTCGTTGTAAAGGGACACATTGCCGGAAACGACCGGATAGCCGAGCACCTCGCACGCCTCGGCGACGCCTTCGACGGCGCCCACAAACTGGCCCATGATTTCCGGGCGTTCCGGATTGCCGAAATTGAGGCAGTTGGTGATCGCCAGCGGCGCGGCGCCCGTCGCGCAGATATTGCGGAAGGTTTCGGCGACCGCCTGCTTGCCGCCCATGCGCGGGTCGGCCTTGACGTAGCGCGGCGTCACGTCGGTTGAAATGGCGAGGCCGCGACCGGTTCCATGGACGCGTACAAGCGCTGCATCGCCTCCCGGCGCAATGACCGTATCACCCATGACCGTGTGGTCGTATTGTTCCCAGATCCAGCGGCGCGAGCAGAGGTCCGGCGTTTCCATCAACGCCGCGAGCGCCGTAAGGATGGTGTCACCGCCGGGATTTTCCGCAAGATTGGCGTCTTCGTCCCGGGTTTGCATCTCTGCCCTCGCAACCATGCCGGCGGACTGCAAATTCTCCGCCGCCTCGCGGACGGACTCGAAGGTCCCGCTCCCTTGCGTCAGGCGCGCATAGATAACCGCCTCGCCTTCCATGGCAGACCATCCGGCGCCGTCAACGCCATCGAGAGCGATTATGCGGTCGGCGACCAGGGCGCCGGCGATCTGCTCCATCTCCTCCCGGGGTTTCTCAGCGGAGAGCGTAATGCGCGCCTCGCGCACGGCGACGCTCGGGTCTTCCAGCTCCGCGGGCGGCGACGTCTCCTCGTAAGGCCGGTCGTAGTTCGGCGCGTCGTCGGCCAGCGGTTTCACCGGCATGTCGGCGACGGTTTCGCCTTTATGCTTGATCACCAGCCGTCCGTCGCGGGTCGTCTCCCCGATCACGGCGAAGTCGACGCCCCATTTGTCGAAGATAGCGCGAGCCTGCTCCTCCTTGTCAGGCTGCAAGACCATCAGCATCCGCTCCTGGGACTCCGACAGCATCATTTCGTAAGGCGTCATGTTCTCTTCGCGCTGGGGCACGTGATCGAGATCGAGAACAAACCCGCCCCCGCCCTTCGCCGCCATCTCAACGGATGACGAGGTGAGGCCCGCCGCGCCCATATCCTGAATGGCGATGATCGCGTCCGACGCCATCAGTTCGAGACAGGCTTCGAGGAGCAGTTTCTCTGTAAACGGATCGCCCACCTGTACGGTCGGACGTTTTTCGTCGGACTCATCGTCAAACTCCGCCGACGCCATGGTCGCGCCATGAATGCCGTCCCGGCCGGTTTTCGAGCCCACATAGACGACCGGATTGCCAGCGCCGCGCGCCGCGGAATAAAAGATGCGCCCCTTTTCGGCGACGCCCACGGTCATGGCGTTGACGAGGATGTTGCCGTTATAGCCGGCGTCGAAATTGGTCTCGCCGCCGACCGTCGGCACGCCCATGCAGTTGCCGTAGCCGCCAATGCCGGCGACGACGCCGGAAACGAGGTGTCGGGTTTTCGGGTGGTCCCATTCGCCAAAGCGCAGGGCGTTCATATTGGCGACAGGCCGCGCGCCCATGGTGAAAACGTCGCGCATGATGCCGCCGACGCCGGTCGCCGCGCCCTGATAGGGCTCGATGAAAGACGGGTGGTTGTGGCTTTCCATCTTGAAGATGGCGGCGTAGCCGTCGCCGATATCGATGACGCCCGCGTTCTCGCCCGGCCCCTGAATGACCCACGGCGCCGAGGTCGGCAGTTTCTTCAGATGCCGGCGCGAGGATTTATAGGAACAATGCTCGGACCACATGACAGAAAAAATCCCGAGTTCAACGAGATTGGGCTCCCGGCCCATATGCTCCTTGATGCGGTCGTATTCTTCAGGCTTCAGGCCGTGTTCGGCGACAATCTCGGGCGTAATGGCGGTCATGGGGCTCTGTCTGCTGCGGCGTCTGGCGCCACTCGTTAGCGCCGTTGCGCGCCGCTTGCAAACGCCTGGCGCGCGCCGTCGCGGCGGCGAAATCTAGCGCGCGGGATAAAGATAATCCTCGGGCAGGCCGAGCCGCCGACAGGCCTGCGCGGCGGGGCTTGATCGCAACAGGTAGCGTTCGCCCCGGCGCGCCAGCCGCTCGACGACAGGCCGCTCAAACGGCCGCAATCCGAAACGGGGCGCAAGGCCCAGCACATCGCGGATCGGCGCCGGAACGATATCGACGGCGGCGCGCACCAGCGAACGCTGTAGGAGATGCGCCGGCGGCGGAAAGGCCGGGGCGCGGCGCATGATGTTGCGAAATTCGAAGACGATGTCGCTCGCTTCAAAGCGCGAGGCGGCCTCTTCAAACAGCGCGCGCTGCTCGCTCAAGCGTTGCGGCGCGCCGGTCGCGCCATAAAGGGCCGCAGCCGTCCGGCCCTCGCGATAATACCGGTCGCGATCATCGTCAGTCAGCGGCGACGCGTAGGCGCTGTAGGCTTCCAGGAACCCGAACGCTGCCGTCGCCTGCACCCAGGTGAGAAGGTCGGGATCGAGCGCGTGGTACGCCGCGCCGGAGGGCAATGTCCCTTCAACGCGGGCGTGCATCCGCGTCACATTGGCGATCATTTTCTCCGCAAGGGGACGCGCGCCGTAAACCGTGATCATGGCAGCGAGCCCGGTTCGCTTCAGGCGTAACACCGGATCGGCGCGGAAGTTCGAATGCTCCCAGACGCCGGTCCGCACTTTCGGGTCGGCGAACTCCATGAACACCGCAGCGACGCCGCCGATGAACAAGGTCACCGGGTTCTTGAAAATGCGCCAGGAAACGGAGTCCGGCCCGACCAGCGCCGGGACACCCGCCGGCTTTGAAAAATCCGGCGTCTTGATACGCGAGTCGCTGAGGAAGTCTCGCGCCGCCGCGTCGAGCCGCGCCTCGGCGATGTCGTGCAGACCTGAACGCAGACTGCCAAGCATTGCGCCCCTTTCAACTAACGTGACCGAACCTTAGCGCCGCTTCAAAGCGGAAAATTGACAACATCACGGCTCTTTACGGCCCATCACAATCGCGCCAGACGCTCGCCGATCCGGCGCCCGCCCTATTGCCGCCGTCGCAAAACCCCGCGATCACGGGTCTCAGTTAAGCACCGGAAGGCGCCCATGAACATTCAGGACAACGTAAAGGCATATTACGGCAGCGCGCTGCAATCATCAGGCGATCTCAAAACCGACGCCTGTTGCACGCCAGAGGACGCGCCGGCGTGGCTCGCGCCGCTGATCGCCAATGTCCACCCTGACGTTTCGGCGCGCTATTACGGGTGTGGGTTGCTGGCGCCGCTAGCCCTTCGCGGCGCGCGCATTCTCGATCTCGGCTCGGGATCGGGCCGCGACGCCTACGCCCTCGCTCAGCTTGCCGGCCCGGAAGGGGCCGTTGTCGGCGTCGACATGACGCCGGAACAACTCGCCGTCGCGCGCGGCGCGCTTGATTGGCATGCGGACCGGTTTGGCTACGCCAATGTCGCGTTCCTGGAAGGCGATATTGAAAAGCTCGACGCACTGGATCTCGCACCGTCGAGCTTTGACGTCATTGTCTCCAACTGCGTCATCAACCTCGTCGCCGACAAGGAAGCGGTCTTCCGCGCCGCCTGGCGGTTGCTGAAACCCGGCGGCGAGTTCTACTTCGCCGATGTCTACGCCGACCGGCGGTTGCCGCCGACGCTCCGCGACGACCCCGCCGCCCATGGCGAATGCCTCGCCGGCGCGCTTTACTGGAACGATTTTCTGACCCTCGCCAAAGGCGCGGGCTTTGCCGATCCCCGCCTCGTCGCCGACCGGCCGCTGACGATCAACAATGACGCCCTGCGCCAGAAACTGGCGCCGGCGGCGTTTCACGCCGCAACCTATCGCCTCTTCCGCATCGAGGGCCTTGAAGGGGCATGCGAGGATTACGGTCAGGCCGTGATCTACAAAGGCGGGCTCGAACACAGCGAAACCGTTTTCGCCCTCGACGCGCATCATCACATCGAACGGGGCCGCGTCTTTCCGGTCTGCGGCAACACGTTCCGAATGCTGCGGGACTCCCGCTTCGCCCCATGGTTCGACTTTATCGGAGACGAGACGACCCATTACGGGATCTTCCCCGGATGCGGGACCACCTCGCCCTTCGGACAAGGCGACAACGCGCCGTCGAGCGGATGCTGTTAGGTTCTCTCGGCCTCAGCCGCCGCCGGACCCGTCGTCTTTCTTCTTGCCGTCCGCGGCGCGGCGGATCGCCATCAGAATAAGAAGTATGACGACAATGACGCCGCCATATCCGATCACCGGATTCTCATTGAAAAAAGCGAGGATGCCGGACACCTAGCGATCTCCTAGCGGCCGTTCCAGGGCTCTGCGTAAACCGCGTGGCTGACGATCATCGTCGGCGCAGCGCCGCAGGCGCCGGACTGGCTGGCGACGCCCCAGGCCGTCACATGCTTGCCAACAAGGCTGTCCGCGCCCGGCGCGGCAGCAAGGGCCCAGCGCCCGCCGGGGCCGGCGTCCAACAACAGACAGCCATTGGCCTCGCCGACGACATCGCCGCTTACGGAAATTTTCACCGGTTCGTTCGCCGCCTTCGGATTGATGGCGTTGAAGTCGGGCAAGCGATAGCGCGACGCCGTGATCGTCGAGGTTCGCGGGGCAATCCCGTAATGAGCCGCCGGAACGCCGGGAGTCGGCACGACATTGCTGGCGTCGGCCCCTTTGACGAGCGTGCAATCGAACTTGCCGCCCGCCGCCGGTTCAACCTCCACATAGGTGTTTGTCGGCGTTGAGATGATCTTGCGCACTTTGCGCAGACGGCCCTGCTCGTCATTACGCAGGACGGCGCAGGAGATGACTTCCGACGCGCCGGCTTTGCCGGAGACCGCATTGCGCAGCGACGGATTTGCCGGCGTCGCGAATGTGGGCACGCCGGCGCTGTGAATGCGGGCCGCCGAACGCTGCTGATAGCTTAACCGGTTGGCGGCGTAGGAACGGGCGCCGCCGCCTGTCGCTTCGCGCAGCCAGACGGGATCGCGGGAGGCGAGCTGCACGTCGCGCACGCGAACGCGCATCGAAACCCGCGCATCGTAGTCGCGCATCGCTTCATCAGGGTAATCGCCGGAAAGACCGTGGTCATCCGTAACCGGACCATAATAAAGATCGTCCGTCTCGTTCGTCGCAACGACCGGGGGCGCGGACGGCGCGCCGGCGGATGCGTATTCGGTAATCTCGTCGGGAATGGCGAGATAGGTTCCGGATGTAACGTTGCGCGGATCGACGCCCGGATTGGCCTCGTAAAGCGCCGACAGGTTGACGTTGCAGCGCCGCGCGATCTCCGCGAGCGTTGTCGGGGCGTCAATCCCAAGCGATCCGCCGCACCGGCCCCCCGCCGTCGCCGGCGCCGCCGTGACAGCGAGCGCAATCGCCGCGCTCGCGCAGCCCGCAAGTTTCTGTTTGATCGATAAACCCATGACGACCCCTCCACGCACGCATCTCGTGATTCCTGTTATGGTTAATAACACGAAGCGGCGGGCTTTGTCGCGTCGTTGCGGACCTTCGGCGGGCATTCACCTGCGATATCCGAAACTGGCGTTAACCTATTAATAAGCCGATATATTTCTCATTTTCGATGGTGGCGCGTCGCGAACAGCGCGACGGGCGGCCGACGCTTCGAAGGCTACCCCAGCCTTCCTCATGAACGAAACGTCTTCAAGATCGACGATGTCCGCGGAAGGGTCGCCGCCCGCGGCGACGCAATCCCTTGCGGTGCATCCGGCGATAATGTTGAACCGCATTTCTAAAAAGAAATATTCCTTTCTCTAAAATAAACGCGCAACGACGCATTAAAATTTTAACCACGATCCATAACATCCCCTTAACGCTGAGTCTGTTACGTCGCCCTCTAATCGTCGTTTTGCGAGCAGAGGGCGAAATGCGCATATACTCAGGTGGTTTTTTCCGTTCCGGAAACCGTGTACGGAATAAGCGGTCGCTTGGCGACTTCCGTCGCGACCGGCGCGGCAATATCGGTATGATTTTCGTGCTGATGTCCGGGGCGCTGTTTCTGTTTGTCGGCGGCGCGGTCGACTATTCTCGGTGGAACGCGGTGCGCGCGGACATGATCGAATCGATGGACGCCGCGTCGCTTGCGGTGGCGCAGCTTCGAACCGACGACGAAACCCTGACGGCGACCGAACTCGAAGCCTTCGGCGACCAGTTTTTCCTTGAAAATTTCAACTATGAAAGCAACTTGCTGCCCGGCTGGGACGTGACGTTCAACGTTCAGTCAAGCGGTAACATCCGCACCTGCATGACCGGCGAGATCAGGACCTATCTGCTCCGCATCGCGCATATCAGCGAACTCGACATGGACAAGTGCGTGGAAATCACGCCTGAAGGCGCCGGGCGCATCGAACTGGCGCTGGTGCTCGACGTGACGGGGTCCATGGACTGGAACGACGGCAGCGGCACGCATAAAATGACGGCGTTGAAAGACGCCGTCGATGAGCTGCTCGACGTCCTTTACGACGAGGGCGAGACGACCAGCGACAATGTGCGTCTCGGCGTCGTGCCCTTTAACCAGCATGTGAACGCCGGCGGCGCGTCAAGCTGGGACGACGCAAACTGGGGCGACCAGAACGCGGCGAGCTTCTATCACGGCTGGCGGTTTTTCCACGTCGACGAAACAGGTACGGTGCAGGCCGGCACCAAGGTCAATCATTACAGGCTTTACGACTCCGATCCGGACCGCTCCTGGGAGGGATGCGTCGAAGCGCGACCCTACCCGCTTGACGAAATGGATACGGTTCCCGGCGAGGCGATTTCATCGTCCGACATTACAACGGAAATGGCAACGCCGTCTTATTCTGACGAACCCGACGACGATGTGCGCGACGCCTTCTCCAACATGCCGTCATTGCCAAACGGACTTTCCGTAAACGTGCTCGCAAGCGCCGACAATTCGCGATTTGTGCCGGTGTTCCTGCCGGATGAACCCGATTGCGGTTATTCCTATGACTGTAATTACAGCGTTTCCGGTACAACGGATGGCATTGCATGGGACGGTCGATGGCTCGACGATCCGGACAATGACAATATCTCGCCATATGACGAGGAAGACAATTACTACAATCGGCAATATATATACGATTATCGGTACACCCGATACTATATCGGCACGCCGTTTGATAAATACGTACCGATCTTCACGCATTTCCGTCATGTACGCAAAGGCGATGAAACCGATCCGGATTTCCTCGATTGGATGGAACGAAATCAGGCGTTCAGCTATTATCGTCATGAATATATCGCGCGAACCGGATATCCGGGTTGGTGGAATCCGACGACGCAACAATATGATCATAAATACGATCAGCCCAAGGGATCGAGCTCGGACGGGCCGAACCCCGATGACTGTCCGCCGGCGATTACGCCCCTGACCAACGACCGCACCATCATTGAAGCGGCAAAAACTGCACTGTCGCCGGACGGCGGCACGAATATTCCCAACGGCGCCGTTTGGGGCTGGCGCGTCGTATCCCCGGAGGCGCCTTTTACCGAAGCCATCGGCCCGGGCGAGATCGGCGTTGACAATACGACGGAAGGCGACTGGCAGAAAGCGGTCCTGATCATGACTGACGGGTTCAACGACTTCTCCGATCGCGACACGCATTGGGGCTCGTCCCCGTCGGCCTACGGATACGAAATCGAAGAGCGCATGGGCGACGGCATCGATCAGGCCGACGACGGCACCAACGACATGGAAGGCGAAGCCGACAACAAGCTGCTGCGCATTTGCCGCCGCATCAAGCAGGATGACATTCTCGTTTACACGATCGTTTTCGACGTGGACGTCGGCAGCAACATCGAAAACATCATGAAATCCTGCGCGTCCGAACCGACAAGCCCGTTCTTTTACAACGCCGCCAACGGCGCGGACTTGGAAGAAGCGTTCGGTTTGATCGCCTCGGACCTCGTCAAGCTTCACGTCAGCGAATAGGGGCGCTGTTGATGTCAACGAGACGCAAAAAATATGGCGTGACGGGCGCGCGCAAGCGCTCGCTGACGATACACCTGTTTGCGAACAAGGACGGCACGGCCGCCGTTGAGTTCGCGATTGTCGCGCCGGTCTTCATGGCGCTGATGCTGTCGCTTTTTGAAGTCGGCTGGTTCTTTTATGCGAACTCGATTGTCGATGCCTCCGTCGCCGACGCGGCGCGTCTGATCGAAACCGGCCAGATCCAGAAATCGACCGGCACTGACGCGCAGAAGCAACAGGCGATGTTCGACGCCGTCTGCAATGTGTTGCAGGAGTTCGGCGACTGTTCCGAGCGGCTCACGGTGGAAGTGCAAACCTATGCGGACTTCGCGTCGCTCGCCGCCGCCAGCGACCCGGCCACCTGCGCCGACGCGCCGCAATCGGAGCGCGACGCCATTCCCTTTTCGCCGGGAACGGAACTTTCAATTGTTCGCGTGCGCATCTGCTTTCTCTATACGACGGTTAATCCCGCCATCGGCGTCAACGTATCGGAAGCTGGATCGAACAAGCGCCGGCTGATTTCGTCGGCGATCTTCAGAAGCGAACCCTATCTTTCCAACGGGACCGGTTAATGCGCAGGAAAATGACTATGAGGCGACGTCTCTTTTCAACGGCCATTCAGCGCGCGCTCTCCGATCGCAGCGGCATGGCGGCGACGGAATTCGCGTTGCTTTTGCCGGTCATGGTCGTGCTTTTCTTCGGCATTCTTGAGCTGTCCGAAGGCATGACCGCCAATCGCCGCGTCGCGGTCGCGGTCAACTCGGCCGCCGACCTCGCCGCCCAGTCGCAGCAATTGTCGCCAACCCAGGTCGACGGACTGATGGAGAGCGTGCTCGCGATTCTGGAGCCGGCGTCGGTCAACGACGTCGACATCAACCTTGTTAGCATCATCCTTGATTCAGAGGGAGACCCGATCGTCCACTGGTCCCTGCACTGGAACAACGACGTTCAACCGACGGCGCCGTACACAGCCGGCGAAGATTACGACAAACTGACGGCGGAATTCACGACCAGCCCGAATGGATTAGCGCGGCTGCAAAATCGTTCGATGATCATCGTCGAAATGACCTACCCGTATGAACCGCAATTCGCCAAATATTTCGTCAGCGACCCGATCCCGTTCAATCGGTCGGCAAAGCGCGCCCCGCGGCTCGTCACCCGCGTTCAGCTTTGTGACGACAGCGGCAACAACTGCACGACGTAACGCTACCCTTTAACGGGTCAGCGGCTTGTACTTGATGCGTTTGGGCACGTCCGCGTCCGGGCCGAGCCGGCGCTTCTTGTCTTCCATATAGTCTTCGAAGTTGCCTTCGAACCATTCCACATGGCTGTCGCCTTCGAAAGCGAGAATGTGGGTCGCGATGCGGTCGAGAAACCAGCGGTCGTGGGAGATGATGACGGCGCAGCCGGCGAAATCTTCAAGCGCCCGCTCAAGTTCGCGCAGGGTGTCCACATCAAGGTCGTTGGTCGGCTCGTCAAGGAGAAGCAGATTCGCCCCCTCCTTCAGCATCTTGGCGAGTTGAACGCGATTGCGCTCGCCGCCCGACAGCGACCCCACCTTCTTCTGCTGGTCGCCGCCCTTGAAGTTAAACCAGCCCACATAGGCGCGCGACGGTACTTCGCGCTTGCCCAGTTCAATGACGTCATTGCCGCCGGAGATTTCTTCCCAGACATTCTTGTCTGAATCGAGATTTTCCCGGGTCTGATCCACATAGCCCATCTTGACGGTTTCGCCGACGCGCAACGATCCGCTGTCCGGCTCTTCCTGCTCGGTCAGCATCCGGAACAGGGTCGTCTTGCCAGCGCCGTTGGGACCGATCACGCCGACAATGCCGCCGGGCGGAAGATTGAAGGTCAGGTCTTCAAAGAGAAGTTTGTCGCCAAAGGCTTTGGTCAACCCGTCCGCCTCAATGACAACGCCGCCAAGACGCGGACCCGGCGGTATCTGGATCTGCGCCGTATTGATGTCTTCCTTGGACGCCTTGTTGAGCAGTTCGTCATAGGCGTTGATGCGCGCCTTCGACTTCGCCTGGCGCGCCTTCGGGCTGGCGCGGATCCAGTCGACCTCGCGGTCGAGGGTTTTCTTGCGGTTCGCTTCTTCGCGCTGTTCCTGTTCAAGGCGCTTGCGCTTCTGATCGACCCAGGACGAATAGTTGCCCTCATAGGGAATGCCGCGGCCGCGATCGAGTTCGAGAATCCAGCCCGTCACATTGTCGAGGAAGTAGCGGTCGTGGGTGACCAGCACGACGGCGCCCGGATAGTCCTGCAAATGATGCTCAAGCCACGCCACCGACTCCGCGTCGAGATGGTTCGTCGGCTCGTCCAGCAGCAACAGATCCGGCTTCGCCAGCAAAAGGCGCGCAAGCGCCACGCGCCGCTTCTCCCCGCCGGACAATTTGTCCACGGACCAGTCCCCGGGCGGACAGCGCAGCGCGCTCATGGCCATTTCGATTTTGGAATCGATGTCCCACCCGTCGGCGGCGTCGATCTCCTCCTGGAGCGTCGACATCTTCTCCATCAATTCGTCGGTGTAATTTTCGCCAAGCTCGGCCGACACGGCGTTAAAAGCGTCGATCTTCTCTTTGACCTCGCCGACGCCCTCCATGACGTTTTCAAAGACCGTTTTCGCCTCATCGAGCTCCGGTTCCTGGGGCAGATAGCCCACTTTCGCGCCGTCGGCCGCATAGGCCTCGCCGCCGAACTCCGCATCGACGCCCGCCATAATTTTCAGCAAGGTCGACTTGCCCGCCCCATTGACGCCCACGACCCCGATCTTGGCGTCCGGAAAAAACTGTAAGTGTATGTCTTCCAGTATTTTTTTGCCGCCCGTGAACTGCTTGGTCAGGCCGGACATGAAGTAGATATATTGGTATTTCGCCATGGCGATAGGAGCTCGAATTTGCGTTGAAACGGCGTTGCGGGGTTGATTTTTCAATCTTGCGGGGGCGCGGCCGCCGGGAAACAGCGGCGGGTCTTATCCTGCTCCGGCCGCCATTTCAACGCGCAAGGGCGTTTTCCAATGGCGGGTTTATCCCTATATTACGGGATCGAGTGGGATAACGGGGGCAGAGGGGTAACAAACGGCATGTCAGGTTATGTAGCGAAAACGCTGGCGTTGGAGGAAGAGATTATCCACCGCGCCAATTTCAACTGGACGTACTCGTTCTTCCCCGTGATGTGGTTCGCGCTGGGCGCGGCGACGCTGGTCCTCTTCGGCTATATCCAGTTCGTTGAGAACATTCCCTTTTCGGAATTGCAGGTTGGCTGGTGGTCGGCCGGCGTGGCGGCGTTCTCGGGCTCGATCATCCTGATCAACCATCTCATCATTCTCGTCACCACCGAGATCGTCGTGACCACGTTTCGCTTCGTCTACAAGACGGGACTCATTTCCAGAAACACGCAGGAAGTGAGCCTCAACAAGATCGAGGAAATCACCCTGCACCAGACCGTGTTCGGTCGATTTCTGGGGTTTGGCAAACTGGTTCTGCGCGGCACCGGCGTCGGGGTCATCACCCTCCCCGATCTCGACAACCCGATCAATTTGCGCCGGATTATTGAAAACGCAAAGTCATCGCTGCGAACAACGCGCCGAAACGAAGACGACGAATAAGCGCTCTACGGCGCGCCGAACAACATGCCCTTAAAGCCGCCGCGATCGAACGGCGACCACTCCCCTTCCGGCTGCGCCAGCCGGTCGGCGATGGCGTACATGGCCAGCGGATTGACGCCAATGCCGAAATGGCTCGCCGGGATTTCGATATTTTCCGTATAGGGATTTTCCGGATGCGGGTCCTGAACGGAGCCCTGCCAGGAGACAATGCCGTCGGTCTTTGAATAGATCGACGTGGTCGGGACGAGCGGCGGCACGTTCAGATTCTCGATCCTGGCGAGTTCTTCGGCCTCCGGCGCGCCATTCACGCGGTCATAGACATGGGTGGCGTTGGAATGATCCCGCGGCGAGCGGATCGGGCTGCCGAGAGAAATGACGGAGCGCACTTTCTCCGGCCGCACTTTGGCGATTTCGCGCGCAAACACGCCCCCAAGGCTCCAGCCGATCAGCGAGACCTTGTCGTCGAACTCGTGATGAACGCGATCGAGCAGGTTCAGCAATTCCTGTTCGCGGTCATTGTTAAAATGCATGTTGCGGCCCATGCCCCATGCATGCGCGGCGTAGCCGAGATCTTTCAACAAGCCGCGCAGGGGCCGCGTCGAACCGTCGCTCGCAAGAAAGCCGGGAAGAACGATGACCGGGTGTCCGTCACCCGCCGGCAGGCGCCGCATGAAAGGACGCAACGTTACGAACCAGCCGAGTTCAAAAACCGCGCGGCCTTCCGCAAGCGTCCAGAACAGATTAGGCGGGCGCGGTTCATTGTCGTCAGCATAAGGGCTCGCCGCCATCGATTGATCCTTTACTGAATACATGGGTTCAAACATGAGGCGCGTTGGCGCGACTGACAAGACTTGCGCTGCGCGAGGCCCGTCACTACGCGGCCTCGCCGGCGACATCCTTGATGGCGGCCAAATGTTCGTCGAAGGACTCTTTGAGACAAGCCGCGTAAAATTCCGGGTCCGGCAGCGCTTCCCGGTCGGCGGTCGCCGTCACCGTGATGTCGTCGCAATAGCTGTGCACCACATGCCCGAGCCCCATGCCGTCGATCAGGCACACCATGCCGTAAATCGAAACCATTTGCGCGCCCGCGGAATAAATCGGCACAGGCGGGCCCGGCACGTTCGTCACGATGGTGTTAAAGAACGGCTTCATGCGATTGGCGAGACCGAATTGCGAAAACAGCCGCGCGCCAAGACCGAGATAGAGCGCCGGATTGGTCTTGCTGATTTCGGTCATCTTTCGCGCGCCGACGGCGTTCGTCACCGACTTCGATTTTTTCGTTTCCGCCTGCACGAACTGCATGCGTTCAATGACGTCGTCGAGATGCGTGCCGAGCGGCGCGCGCATGGCCGCCACCTGGTTGCCCATGGTGTTGCGTTCCTTGTCGTCGCGCACCGAGATCGGCGCAAACGCCGCCATTGTCTCTTCGGGCAATTCTTCCTTGGCGAGCAGATATTTGCGCATGGCGCCGCCGACGACCGACAGCATGACGTCGTTCACCGTGGCGCCGTCGGCGAGCTTGCGCATCGTCTTGACGTCGGAGAGCTTGAAGGATTGCCCGTCCACGACCCGATGGGGCGAAACGGCGTCGTTAAAACGCGTGCGCGGCGTCGACATGAGGTCCTTGACGCTATAATCGCCCTTTGCCGTGCCGACCGCGACTTTCGCGAGGCCCGGCGCCGTTTGCGCGAAAGCGCGAACCTGACGCAGCGGAATGGTGAAACTGCGCGCATAGCCCTTTGCGAAAAGACCGACCTGATTGGGAACCCGGTCGGGCCGCCAGCGCGGTTTGCGCTTTGGGGCTTCCGGTTCCGGCGACAGCGTATGCAGGGCGTGCATAAGATCGACGCCCGAGGCGCCGTCAATCGCCGAATGATGCACTTTCGTCATCATGGCGTAGGAGCCTTTCGGCGCGCCGGGCACATTGTCGAGCCCTTCAACCACCACGATCTCCCAGGGCGGGCGCGACAGATCGAGGGGCCGCGAAAAATTCCGCGCAGCAAGAATATTGAGCTGGCGCCAGTCGCCGGGCTTCGGCAGGGCCGCATGGCGCACGTGATACTCGATGTCGAAGTCGGGATCCTCGATCCAGTAGGGGTAATCGATCCCGAACGGAACGCGCACCATGCGCTGACGCATGGACGGGGCCAGGTGAATGCGGCTCTCGATAAAGCGCAGAATGTCCTTGAACCGAACAAACCCGCCGGGCGCCGTGGAAGGGTCGTAAATGATGGTCGAGGCGATATGCAGGGGCGCGTTGGGCCGCTCAAAAGCCACAAAAGCGGCGTCGAGGCCTTGCATCTGTTTCATCGGTTCCCTCCTAGGGCGCGCCGCAGCGCTCCTTCGTATTTTCGTTGATTTTCCAAAGGATAGGCCCGGAAATTAGAAGCGTCCACCTAACGGCGCGGCCCCGGCGTTAACCAGAAAAAGCCTCGGAAAGTATGGTTTCGAGGCCATTTTTGTCGGCTTCGGTAAACATCGCCTTGCGGTCGCTGTCGACGTCGAAAACCGCGATCAGCCGCCCGGCGCCGTCGCGCACGGGAACGACAATTTCCGACGCCGACCGGGCGTCGCAGGCGATGTGGCCGGGAAACGCGTGAACGTCGTCGACGATCTGCGTTTCTCCGCTTGCCGCCGCCGTTCCGCATACGCCCTTTCCGAAGGGAATGCGCAGGCAGCCCAGCGTTCCCTGATAGGGCCCGATGACCAGTTCATCCGGTTTTTCCGGATCGACAAGGTAAAACCCCGTCCAAAAATAGTGGTCGAAAGCATGGTGCAGCATGTTCGAAACCGTCGCCATGCGCGCAGTGATGTTGGGCTCTCCTTCAAGAACCGCCGCGATTTCCTTCGCAACGGCAGCGTATTGGTCAGCCTTGTCCACTCAAGAGTTCTCTGATTGCGGCTTGTCGCCCTCTGGCCATGATTTCACATGAACATCACGTTGCGGGAACGGGATTTCAATACCCTCTTCTGCGAACGCCTTATAGATTGCCAATCGCAATTCCGTGCGCACCGTCAGGCCCTTGCCGATATCATCGAGATAGACTCGCAAATCAAAATCAAGCGACGACGCGCCGAAATCCTGCCAAGTCACGAACGGCTCGGGATACCGCACCACATGAGGCTGCTCCCGAGCGCACCGGAGCAGAATCTCACGCACTTTTTCAGGATCTGAACCGTATGCCACGCCCACCGGTATTTTCACCCGGCCGATTTTGTTGCGATGGGTCCAGTTTGTGACAGTGGATGAGATGAGTTCCGAGTTCGGCACAATGATGGACGACCGGTCGAACGTCTCAATCTCCGTGGAGCGAACGCTGATCCGTTTCACCGTGCCCTCGCCCGACGCCGTCACGATCCAGTCGCCCACTTTGATCGGCCGCTCGAAAAGCAAGATGAGGCCGGAAACAAAGTTATTGACGATCGACTGAAGGCCGAAGCCGATGCCAACCGAGAGCGCGCCGGCGATCAGTGCAAGATTCGACAGGTCAAACCCGATGGTCGAAATCGCGGCGAACAGCGCGATTAGAAGACCTGCATAACCGATCAGCGTAATCAGGGAGTTCTGAACGCCGACATCAACGCTGGAATGCGCAAAGGGACCGGCGCGAACGCTGCGCTGCGCGATGCGGGTCAGCATCATGACGCCGATAAAGACCAGGATGGCGAAAAATATGTTCGCCAATGACGGCACCTGCACGCCGCCAATGTTAAATCCAAACAGCGCCTGACGAAGACCGTCGAGCACGGTCGCGGGCGGCACGCCGGCAAGGATCAAGACCGCTGGCGCGGCCGCAATGATCAGCAGGCTATTGGCGACAAGACCATTCCAGAAGCGAAGATTGGTAAGCTTGCGTTTTGTTTCCTCGCTGTCCAGAACGGACTCGTCCTCGCGACGGCGCCAGAGATACTCTGCAAACTCCACGACGATCGCCCGGACGAACCACGCGAACGCCACAATGATCGACAGATAATAGATGCGCGACCCCAAGAAATCCGCAAGGTCCACGTAGCCGGCAAGCGCTGCAAAAATAGTGACGACAGCAAGCGCGCGACCAATCCGCCGAACGATGCGCCAATGCTCCGGGCGGCGTTCCGGTTCATCCTGCGACGCCGGATTCTTGTTGTCGTTCTCGGTCTCCGTAAATTCGAGCGAATCAGCGCCGCGCCACAATCTCGTGCGGCACAACAAGAACGTCAAAATGGAAACAACGATCGCGACAATGGCGACGATAAGGCGCGTCAACTCCGGTGCAGCGTCGGCGACCGCCAGAATTGACGTGACCAAAATCTTCGCGCCGACGATCAGCACGATAGCGTTGATCAGAAAGCTGATCGCCCGCCCCCGATCAGCGTTAACAGGCGCGATCCGCCAGTCGGGATTGGCCGGCGAGAATAGACCGCGCAGGAAACCACTGACGAGCAGGTAAATAATCAGGCCAAACCATAAGGCTTGCGCCGGCGTCTCGCCCTGCTCTGTCAGGATCCCTTGCGCGCGCAACGTCTCTATAACAATGAAACCGCCGATCAGCCCGGGCGCCGCGCGC
The DNA here is from genome assembly GCA_028284345.1 of Hyphococcus sp. GTDB lineage: Bacteria > Pseudomonadota > Alphaproteobacteria > Caulobacterales > Parvularculaceae > Hyphococcus. Next base: position 524,793 of record JANQRY010000006.1, read on the forward strand.
GCCAGCATTTTGAGCCCCGCTACGAGGACGCGACGCGGCGGGGTCGGTTCATGTTTGGCGATGGCTTCGGAAAATGTCCGCATGATCCAGCGGTTTACGGGACCGAAGATCAACGCCGCCGCCAGGAACGCCAGCGACACAAAGAGCACCGAGCGTAAAAGTCCGCCGGCCTCGCGCCGCGACTGGCTCCATTGATCAAAATAAGCGCCGATCTTGCGGGACATATCGCCCGCCGCGACGAAAGCCGGCCGCCAGACGTCTGGCGAAAGGGGCGAAGCGCCGCGCGTCGCCAGTTTCTCATAGAGCGTTTCGATCCGCCCGGCGGACAGGCGCGCGAGCAGGTCGTTCGCCTCAATGATATTGGCGTTAACGCGAGTTTTCTGGCCGTTCAGCCGCGCCAGTTCGTCGGTGATCTCGGCCCGCTCCGCGGCAAGCTCGGCGCTTTCCGGCGGCTCGCTCTCGTCCGGCGGCGGACCCAGCGCCGACAGCCGCGCCTCAACGGCGTCAAGCTCCCGGTCAATGCTGGCGAGCCGGCCCCGCGCCGCGTCCCGCAACACGCGCAGGCGATCCTCCAACTGCGCGACATTGTCTGGATCATCGCTCTCAATTGCATCGCGCAGCTCTACGAACTCCGCACGCGCCCGATCGATCGCTTCCGACCGGTCCGCCTGCGCGAAGGCCGGCGTCAGGACGAGCGCAGTCGCGAAAGCGAGAACAATCGAAAGAAAAATCCGCCGTATTTTCACAGCCAGTCCAAAGCCTTGAAGAGAACGATCAGCGCGCGGCCTTCGCCGAACTCAAAGCCAAAAACAAACGGTTCGCCGGTATGCTGGCTCAAGGTTGATGCGCTGGCGCGACCGCCCGCCATAGAGCAATCCGATCAAATAATTTTCTGTCCGGTTTTAGCCCAGTCGTCGAGAAACGCCTTAAGGCCCTTGTCGGTCAGCGGATGGTTGGCGAGACCTTTGAGAACGCTTGGCGGAACGGTGGCGACATCGGCGCCGGTAAGCGCCGCCTCCTTGACATGGTTGGCGGAGCGGATCGATGCGGCGAGAATTTCCGTGCGGAAATCATAATTGTCGTAAATGACGCGGATCTCGCGGATGAGGTCCATGCCGTCGATATTGATGTCGTCGAGGCGACCGATAAAGGGCGAGATGAACGTCGCCCCCGCCTTCGCCGCCAGGAGCGCCTGGTTGGCGGAGAAGCACAAGGTCACATTCGTCTTGATCCCGTTCCCGGTGAGCGCCTTGCAGGCGATGAGGCCGTCCATGGTCAGCGGCAGCTTGACGCAGACATTGTCGGCGATGCCGGCGAGCGACTCCCCTTCGCTGATCATCTTATCGGCCTCAAGCGCCGTCACCTCGGCGCTGACCGGCCCGTCGAGCAGGCCGCAGATTTCAGCGACGACCTCGCGAAAATCGCGCCCGGACTTCATGATCAGGCTCGGATTGGTGGTGACGCCGTCAACGAGGCCGGACGGCAAAAGCGCCTTGATTTCGGCGATATCGGCGGTGTCGACAAAGAACTTCATCGGCGTGCGGCTCCCTGGATTTCGGCTGACCCTACAGCGGTTTGCGGCGGCGGCAACATGGCGGCTGAATAGCTGAACTACAAGGCGGTGAAGCCGCGCTGGCCCCTTTTAACAAAGTGCGCGGCGGGCTCCGAAACCCCTTGTTTCCGCTGCCAAAGATTGCGATATCCCCGGCTCGATTTTTGCCCGTTTTGGGCGTAGGCTGTGCTGTTTGAAAGCCGCGCGAATGAGGGCGGGCCGGCGACGAAGGCGGCGACGAGACGAATGACCAAGATCACCCCAGAAGACCGCGCCGTCGTGGTGCGTTTTGCCGGCGACAGCGGCGACGGCGTGCAACTCCTCGGCAGTCAGTTCGCGGAATCGACGGCGCTCGCCGGCGCCGACTTCGCCACCTTCCCGGACTTTCCGGCGGAAATTCGCGCGCCGGTCGGCACGACCTTTGGCGTTTCCGCGTTCCAGATCAATCTCGGCGCCCGGCGCATTTCGACCGCCGGCGACCGGCCCGACGTCCTTGTCGCCTTCAATCCGGCGGCGCTCAAGGTCAATCTCGATGCGCTGCCCAAGGGCGCCCTCGTCATCTTGAATACGGGCGCCTTTACCGCGCGCAATTTCGCCAAGGCGCATATTGAAAAAGACCCGCGCGAGACCGGCGAGCTGGCCGACTTTCAAGTCATCGAAATCGACATCTCGGCGCAGACCCTGGAAGCGGTGAAGCCGCACGGACTTTCGAAGTCCGATGCGGAGCAATGCAAGAACTTCTGGGCGCTCGGCTGCGTCCTCTGGATGTTTGGACGCAAGCGCGATCCGATCAAGCAATGGGCGACGAAGAAATTCGCCAAGAAGGCGCCGGAAGTGCTCACCGGCAATATCGCCGCCCTCGACGCCGGCCACGCCTATGCGGAAACGGCGGAGCTTTCGGCGGAGATCCCGCAATTCGTCGTCGGCGAGGCGCCGATGGAAGCGGGCGAATACCGCTCGATCACGGGCGCGGAAGCCCTGTCGTTGGGCCTTGCCGCCGCCGGCGAGCTTGCGGGCAAGGAGATCATGTTCTGCGGCTATCCGATTACGCCCGCATCCTCGATCTTGCACTATCTTTCCCGCATGGGCGATCTTGGCGTCGCGACCTTTCAGGCGGAAGACGAAATCGCCGCCTGCTGCGCCGCTATCGGCGCCTCTTTCGGCGGCAAGATCGGCGTTACGTCATCGTCCGGTCCGGGCATTGCGCTTAAAACCGAAGCGATCGGTCTTGGCGTTCAGACCGAACTGCCCCTGGTCATCGTCAATTCCCAGCGCGGCGGCCCGTCTACGGGTCTCCCGACCAAGACCGAACAGTCCGATCTTTACCAGGCCGTTTACGGACGAAACGCCGATACGCCGGTTCCTGTATTGGCGACAGCCGGGCCCGGCGATTGTTTCGATGCGGCGATTGAGGCGACCCGCGTGGCGCTGCGCCATATGACGCCGGTCTTTCTGCTCACGGACGGCTACATCGCCAATGCGGCGGGCCCGTGGGAGCTTCCCGACATGGCGGATTACGAGCCGATCCTCCACGGCGCGCCGCCAAAACCGGTGGAAGACCCGGTCGAACTCAAAAAAGCGATCTGGGATCGCTCCGGCCAGAGCCTCGGCCGCCCGTGGGTGACGCCGGGCATGAAGGGCCTCGCCCACCGCATTGGCGGGCTCGAAAAAGACATGGCCACCGGCGACATTTCCTATGACGCCGACAACCACCAGAAAATGTCGGACATGCGCGCGGCGAAGGTCGCCGCCGTCGCCGACTTCATTCCAGATCAGCATGTGGAACAGGGCCCGTTAAAAGGCCCCCTCGCCGTCGTCGGCTGGGGCTCCACCCACGGCGCCATTTACCGCGCGGTGTCGGTGGCGCGGGACGAGGGCAAGGACGTCGCGCAGATTCACCTGCGCTGGCTCAACCCGTTGCCGAAGAACCTGGGCGAGTTGCTCGCCTGCTATGACCGCGTACTGTTGCCGGAAATGAACATGGGTCAGTGCGCGACGCTCCTGCGCGACAAGCTCGGGATCGAGGTCGTGCAGCTCAACAAGGTTTCCGGGCAGCCCTTCAAGATCTCCGAACTCGTCGAAGCGATTGGCGCGAACCTGCCGGCAAAGGCGAAAGTCAAGGCGGCGGAGTGATGATGACAACGTCGTCCCTCTCCGCTCATCCCCGCGCAGGCGGGGATCCATTAAAAAATGAAAGCCGCGCGAAGCGCGACATGTTACGCCAACTGGATTCCCGCTTTCGCGGGAATGAGCGGGTTGGTTAGCACGGGAACAATGAAATGACCGCTCCCCTCACCGCAAAAGATTTCGCCACCGATCAGGAAGTGCGCTGGTGCCCCGGCTGCGGCGATTACGCCATCCTGAAATGCGTGCAAAAGACCCTCGCCGATGTGGGCGCGGACCCGGACAACACCGTTTTCGTTTCCGGCATCGGCTGTTCCTCGCGCTTTCCCTATTACATGAACGCCTATGGCTTTCACACGATCCACGGGCGCGCGCCGGCCTTCGCGACCGGACTGAAGCTCGCCAACCCGGACCTCGACGTGTGGCTCGTCACCGGCGACGGCGACGGGCTTTCCATCGGCGGCAACCATCTCCTCCATGTCCTGCGGCGCAATGTCGACATGGCCGTCATGCTGTTCAACAACGAGATCTACGGGCTCACCAAGGGGCAGTATTCGCCGACCTCGCGCCCCGGCACGCGCTCGCCTTCGACCCCCGCCGGCTCTATCGACGCGCCGGTTTCCCCTTGCGCCTTCGCGCTGGGGGCGAACGCCAAGTTCATCGCCCGCGGCATCGACACGGACGCGAAGAACCTCTCGCCGGTTCTGAAAGCCGCCCGCGAGTTCAAGGGCGCGGCCTTCGTCGAGATCTTCCAGAACTGCATCGTCTACAACAAGGATCGGTTCGAGGACTTCGTGGCCAAGAAAACGGCGGCCGAAACCCAGCTTCATGTAGAGCATGGGAAACCGCTCCTTTTCGCCAAGGGAACCAAGGGCCTGAAGTTAAATCCCCAGACTTTGACGCTGGAAATCGTTAACGTCGGCGAGAACGATACGCCGGAGGCGGACATTCTCGTCCATGACGAAACCAACCGGATGATTGCGCAATTGCTTGTCAATCTGCCCATGAGCGACTTCCCGATGCCGCTCGGCGTCATCTATCGCGAGCCGTCGGCGCCCTCCTTCGACGACGCCTTCTGGAAAGCCCATTCAACGCAAGGTAAACGCACCGGCAAAGTCGCGGATGCGCTCCGTAAAGCGTCCGTGTGGACAAAGGGGTGAGTGAACTTCCGACGCCCCTCGTCTCCACCGACTGGCTCACAGAAAACATCGACGCCATCAAACTCATCGACGCATCATGGCGCATGCCGGGCGCCGGCGTTGCGCGCGACGACTACGACCGGCGCCATATGCCGGGGGCGGTCTTTTTCGATATCGACGCCGTTGCGGACAAATCGACCGACCTGCCGCATATGCTCCCGGCGCCGGACGCCTTCGCCCGCGCTGTCGGCGGTATGGGCGTTTCGAACAAGGACGCCGTCGTCGTCTACGACGATCAGGGCCTCTTTTCCGCGCCGCGCGTATGGTGGACCTTTCGCGCCATGGGCCATGAAGACGTCGCCGTGCTCGACGGCGGCCTCAAAAAATGGCTGGCGGAAGGACGCGACGTAACAGACGCCGCTCCTGCTATTCCGCCTGCGGAGTATAAGGCGACGTTGCAGGCCGATCTCGTTCGCGACGCTTCCCGCGTTCGCGCCGCAATCAAGGACGGAACGCGCCAGATGATCGACGCCCGCTCAGCGGACCGGTTCGCCGGCGCGGCGCCGGAACCGCGCGCCGGCCTTCTCCCCGGCGCCATGCCGGGCGCGAGAAACACGCCGTTCGATACGCTGCTCAACGACGACGGAACCATGAAAGCGCCGGACGCGCTCAAAGACGTCTTCGCCGCCGTCAGCGTTGATCTTGACGCACCGGCCATTGCGACCTGCGGCTCCGGCGTGACGGCCGCCGTCATCGCCCTCGCTCTTGAGAGCCTTGGCCACCGCCAATGGAGCCTGTACGATGGATCATGGGCCGAATGGGGCAAGGAGGACCATGACCGCGCAGACTTCCCAATCGTCGTCGACAACCGCTGACGGCAAACGGACGGCGGTCACGATTACCTATCTCGACCAGAAGGCGCGGCCCGTCCTGCCGACGCCAGCGAAACCACGGGGCAAGGTCGCGATCCTCCGCGTCGAGGACCCGCCGGTCCACTATTACCGTTATCTTTACCGCCTTGTCGGCGATCCGTGGAAATGGATGAGCCGCCGGCGTCTCGACGACGCGGCGCTGAAGGCGATCATCCACGATCCATCCGTATACGTCTATGTTCTCTATGTGAACGGCGCCCCCGGCGGCTTTGCGGAAATCGACCATCGCGACAAGGACGATGCGGAACTGAAGTTTTTTGGCCTTGCGCCGGATTTCACCGGACGCGGCCTTGGCCCCTATTTCCTGACCAATATTATCGATCTCGCCTGGTCGCTGTCGCCGGAGCGGCTGCGCCTTGAAACCTGTTCCCTCGATCATCCGGCTGCATTGCCGCTCTATCAAAAGATGGGGTTTCGCGTGTTTGACCGGCGCGACGGCGAAATTGAACTGTTTGACTGAATTGACGCCGCCGCTTCATGTCCAATTTTTCATGAAGGCGATTTGAGCGCCGGCCCATAGCGGCCTATTCTATGGCACGAACAGCGTGGGGAGCGCTGCACCCTGTCCGTCTTCCGTTGTGTTTTTCAGGCGCCGGCCCCCGCAAGCGCGCAATCATAAGCGCGCCCGACATTCGCAGATGAAAAGGGAGGTCATCATGCTGCAACACCTCGTCATCGCTCTCGCCGCCGCGGCGGCGGCGCAAAGCGTAGAGCCCGCGGAACAGGAAACCGTCAGGAAACAGGAAGCGGCGACCGCCGTGCAGTCAGCTCAATCGGCGGCGCAACCGGCTCAACGGCAGATCCAGCGCCAGATCACCCGTCAGCCCGCGCCGACCCGTCAGGTCGTGCGGCGCATTACGCAAACAGACAGTTTTCATGACCCGAAATCCGTCAGCTGGTACTTCCGCTACGGACTTTCCAGCAACGCCTACAAGAATGCGTGGGACACGTATAAGGGACGCGGGCAGGTTCCCATCGACATCGAGACCGACCGCATCGGGTCCAATACGCGCTATTCCGGCGTTTGGCAGAAGAACGAGGACAATCGCGGCTGGGTTAGCTATCGCAACCTCACCAGCGACGGCTTTCACGAAAAATGGGCGGAGTATCGCGACAAGGGCTATCGTCCCATTGATCAGGATACGGCCATGGTCAACGGCGCGGTGCGCTATTCGCTGATCATGGTCCAAAACAAGGAGGGCCTCAAATGGATCTCCAACCGCAACCTCACCAGCGCCCAGTTCAGCGAGAAGTTCAACCAGTATAAGGGCGAGTACATGCCGATCGATGTGGACGCGGTGAACGTCAACGGGAGCATGCGCTACTCGATCATCTGGGTGGAGAATAAATCCAACACCGGCTGGGTCGAACTCCGGGACATGACGCCGAATACCTACGGCGAGAAGTTCAAACAATATAGCGATCAGGGATACCGGGTCGCCGATCTCGATTGTTATGCAAATACGAGTGGCCAACTGCGCTATGCGGCGATCTGGGAGAAGAACAAGCCGGGCCGCGGCTGGGCGGCGCGCCGGGAGATGTCGGCGACAGGCTTGCGCAACTGGTGGAAGAAATACGCCGATCAAGGCATGCGCGTCATCGACATCGAGATCTGCCCCCGCAAAAGCGGCTCAGGCGTGCGCTACGCCGCGGTCTGGCGTGAGAACGACAAACGCTTCGACTGGTCCGGTCGGGCCGCCGCCGAGCAGGCGCTGTCCGACTATGTCACCAACGCATCCGCGCCGGGCGTCGCCGCCGCGATCATCCGCAATGGCGAGGTGCTGTTCCGGGGCGGCGCGGGCGACGCGGACTCTGAGAAAAGCATCCGCGCCCATGCGGGCACGATCTATCGTCTCGCCTCGGTGTCAAAGGCCGTCGCGGGAACCCTCGCCTACGACATGGAGGAAGCGGGTATTATCGATCTCGACGATCGCACGGACACGCTAATTTCCGGCCTCGGAACGCAACACGTCCACACGGTGCGCCAGCTTCTGCGCAATGAAAGCTGCGTCGAACACTACACCAGCGACGGCAACAACGATAACGGCACGCAGGTCACCTATCAGACCGCGCAGAACGCCCTCGACAATCATATGGGCGGCGCCATGAAGGCCAACAGCTGGATCATTTCCGGCTGCTCCACCGGCCAGTGGAATTATTCAACCCATGGCTACACCCTCGCCGGCGCGGCGCTCGAAGCCGAAGGCGGCGCATCCTTCGCCAACCTCCTCCGCACCCGGATCAGCGACCCCTTCAATCTCGACACGCTGCGGGTGGAGTTCCGCACCTCGCCGGATTCGAGCGGCGAACGGGCGAAGATCTATACAAACAGCGGTCCGGTGAGCGATTCCGGGTTCCAGAACACAAGCTGGAAGGCCGGCGGCGGCGGCATGGAAGCCTCCGCCCTCGACCTTGCCCGCTTCGGCGATGCGGTCCTGCGCAATCGCTATTTCCCGCAAGGAACCCGCGACACGATGTGGACAGGCTCGCAGAACGGCCGCGCAAACGGCTGGTCCTTCAGCGGCGGTCAGGCAACCAAGGGCGGCGATCAGCAGGGCTCCGACAGCCATATCCGCATTGATACGAACACCGGCGTCACCGTCGTCGTTCTCACCAACGTCAACCCGCCGGGGGTGGAGACAAGCACGCTGTCGAACCAGCTCCGCGGTATCGCCAACGCGAACTGACAGGCGCGCGCGGCCGGGGAAAACCGGCCGCGCTTCCCTCAAGGCGTATAGTAAGTGGGCGATCCCGGCCCGACGGGCAGGTCGAGACCAAAGGTCCAGAAGACGAAGAAGATGGACCAAGTCAGTATAAAGAAGATCGTATAGGGCAGCATCATGGCGATCAGGGTCCCGACGCCGAGATTTTTGTCGTAACGCGTCGCCCAGGCGAGAATCAGCCCGAAATAGCTCATCATCGGCGTGATGATGTTGGTCGAGGAATCGCCGATGCGGTAGGCGGCCTGTATTGCCTCGGGCGCATAGCCGATCAGCATCAGCATGGGCACAAAGATCGGCGCGGTCACGGCCCATTGTGCTGAGGCCGAGCCCAAAGACAGATTGATCAGCGCGCACATGAGGATAAAGACGAAAAAGACGCCGGGTCCCGTCATCCCGGTGTTCTGCAGGAACTGCGCCCCCGCCACGGCGCTGATGGCGCCGAGATTGGTCCAGCCGAAAAAGGCGACAAACTGCGCGGCGAAAAAGACCAGCACAATATAAAGGCCGAGCGACGAAAGCGCGGCCGCCATAGCGTCAATCACGTCGCGGTCGGTTTTCATGGAGCCGACGGCGCGGCCATATGCGTATCCCGCGACGACGAAGAAAATCAGTATCCAGACGACAAAGCCGCGGAAGAACGGCGAATTGATGCGATCCCCGGTCTCCGGATTGCGCAGGACGCCCCACTCCGGCATGAGCGTCAGCGCCATGAAGGCGAAAACGCCGAGAATGCCGAGGCCGGCCCAGAGGAGACCCTTCTTCTCCGCCGCGCTCAAGCGTTCCATCATGTGCTTGTCGAGGATGGTGGCGTCGGCCCCGGACGGATCGTATTTGCCAAGCTTCGGTTCAACGATGAAGATCGTCACCAGCGAGCCGACAATGGTGATCAGAAAGGTCGAGGCGACCATGAAATACCAGTTGGCGGTGGCGACGACGATATAGTCCGGGTCAATGAGGCGCGCGGCTTCCTGCGTGATGCCGGCGAGCAAGGGATCAATCGTACCGATCAGCAGATTGGCGCTGTAGCCGCCGGAAACGCCGGCGAAGGCCGCCGCCATGCCCGCCAGCGGATGGCGGCCGAGGGCGTAAAAGATCGCCGCGGCGAGCGGGATCAGCACCACATAGCCGACTTCTGAAGCCGTATTGGAAACGATGCCGGCGAAGACGATGGCAACCGTCACCACATGACGCGGCGCCGACAGCACCATGGCGCGCACCGCCGCGGAAAGAAGCCCGGACTTCTCCGCGACGCCGACCCCGAGCATGGCCACCAGCACAACGCCAAGCGGGGCGAAGCTGGTAAAGTTGGTGACAAGGTTAGTGAAGATGCGCCGGACGCCGTCGCCGTTCAAAAGACTGACCGCGCGGATCATGCCGTCCTCCGCCACGCCGCGTGCGCCCGCCGGCCGCGGGTCCTCCACCGCCAAGCCGATCCAGCCGAAAAATCCCGACACCACGACAATGCCGGCGGCGAGTACGGCGAAAAGCGTCACCGGATGGGGCAGAAGATTGCCCAACCATTCGACGCCATCGAGAAAACGGGTGAAAGCGTTGCGGCGCGGCGCGGCCGCCTGCGGCTGCACAGTTGTCATAGAGAGGTCTCCAATTCGAAGGAGTCGCTGATCTAGCAGGCGATTGGAGAGCGATCGGCGCCCAAAATCAACCGGTAGATGAAGCGGAGAGAATGTGACTTCGCCCGGAATACAAGGGAGAGGAAAATGAGCGTTAACGATTCAGCACTAAAAATGGAAATCTGCATGCTTCGTGAAACATAGAATGGTGTTTTGTGAGCTAGCGGGGGGATTTTTTGGGACGTCTATTCCCGAAAAATTTGATTGAGTGCTTTCCGTCGCTACTCTTCTTCGCTGCAATCTCTCCATAAAGCCGTGCCAGAGTGAAAACGACTCTAATAGCCGCTCCCGCTACTATCGAATCATTCTCCACTAGTTTTTTCTTTAGTTCAGGGCGGCTTTCAACAAACTTTGCAATCGCATTATTAAATTCTTCCGCCTTCGCATGAGCCAAGTTATTTCTTAAGTCGTTTATATCTTTAATATCACGAAGCATCTCACCAGATACTTTGTCCTTGTACAACGATTTAAAAATCTGAAACTTCGTACCGAAAAACATCCTATCCCACTTAATCTCATCGGGATGCGGTAAAGATACCTTGCAAGCATTTTCTATGTGCATTTCGATCAGAAAGTGTCCCCTCAAAGTGACCCGCTCAATCGGATCATCATCATTAAAAAATTCTGCTACCCTTTCCGTTAATTTCTTCATAGCTCTGTCGTTGGCCTTAGCTTTTTCAACCACGGTTGCAATTTTTCCCTGAAGTTCCTTCTTTTTATCTGTCACGCTCTTAGTCCGTATCCTCTATTCGTTTACGTGATAGTGCCATCATTGTTTTTCCTTCGCTCATTGCTGTGATACCGGTGACAAAACAACTATTCAAAACTTCATATAGTTTATTAGTGAGCGTGCAGGTACTTCCTAGATAGGGGCAAATACTTACCACCTATCCACCGAATGTGTGTTTCGAATCCGTATCAGCCACCGGATTTCAAACTGAAAGTTGCCCGGCCGACCGGGGCGAGCCGCCCCGCCCGCACACAACCATAACCGTAAACTCTTCAAGGAATCCCACATTTGGTCGATAGATATGCACGCACCTTACGGGCGGCCCTATGATCGGCGACATGAATATTGCGACCCTATCGCCGATGCCGGCGCGCCCATGACGTCCATGGCGCCGGCGCCCATACGCCGCTTGCAACGCCGTGCGAGGCGTGGTTGTCATGGCCCATTCCCAAAGGACCGCGCCATGAAGGATAAAACCAAGCTGATCGCCGCCGGGCGCCCCCATGGGCGCAGCGCTCATCCGGTGAACCCGCCGGTGGAGCGGGTCTCGACGGTGCTCTTTCCGACCTATGACGACTATCTGGAAGGGGCGCGGACGATCAATTACGGCCGGCTCGGCGCCTCGACCCACCGGGCGCTTGAAGAGGCGGTGACGGTGCTTGAGGGCGGGTTCGAAACGCGCCTCGCGCCCTCGGGGCTCGCCGCCTGCAACACCGCGATCCTCGCCTTTGTCGGCGCCGGCGACCATGTCCTGATGACCGACGCCGCTTACGACCCGACGCGCAAATTCTGCGAGAAATTCCTGGCCCGGTTCGGCGTTGAAACGACTTTTTACGATCCCATGAGCGACCGGGACGCCATCGCCGGCCTGATGCGGCCGGAAACGAAGGTTGTCTTCGCCGAATCCCCCGGCTCTCTCACCTTCGAGGTGCAGGACATGCCCGCCCTCGCCGACGCCGCCCATGCGAACGGCGCGGTGCTGATCGCCGACAACACCTGGGCCGCCGGATATTTCTGCAAGCCAATTGCCCTTGGCGCCGATGTCAGCATTCAGGCGGCGACAAAATATCTCAGCGGCCACGCCGACTGTCTTGTGGGAACCGTCACCTCGGCTAACGAAACCGCAGCGAAGAAAATCTATATGGCGCTGTTGCAGTTGGGCTCAAACGTGTCGGCTGACGACGCCTATCTCATCCTGCGCGGCGTGCGCACGCTTTCGGCGCGTCTGGAACGCCATCAGGAAAACGGATTGGCGCTGGCGAAATGGCTGGCGAAACGCAGCGAAGTCGAACGGGTCATTCACCCGGCGCTGAAAGGATGTCCCGGTCAGGCGACGTGGAAACGCGATTTCACCGGCGCGTCCGGGCTTTTTGCGGCGGTGCTGAAGCCGGCGCCCCTGCCGGCGCTGAAGGCGTTTTTCAATGGGCTGAAACTGGTCGGCATCGGCTTTTCCTGGGGCGGCTATGAAAGCCTCGCCCTCCCCGTCCATCCGGAACGCTACCGCACCGCAACCGCCTGGGAAGAGGAAGGCCCCGTGGTGCGCTTTCACGCGGGCCTTGAGGATATTGACGACATCAAGGCCGACATCGACAATGGGTTCGCCGCAATGACGCAGGCGCAATAGCTGAGGCAGCATGGATGCGTGGTAAATTGGGTATTGCAGCGGCCGGTCTGCTTTTCCTGCCCGGGTGCCTGACGACCTCCGGCAATGTCCGGACGGTGACGTCGGAGCCGGCGGGCGCGCTGGTCAGCATCGCCGGCTACGGCGAATGCGAAACGCCGTGCACAGTCAAGCTGAACGAAATGCGCGAACTGACCGTCGCAAAGGCCGGCTACAAGGCCCAGCGTTTTCGCGTCGCGCCAGGCAATAAGGACGTTCACGTTATTTTGCAGCTCGCCGCGCCGACAAAAGACGTCGACGCGACGCAGTTGCCGGAACTTGAGTAATCTTTAGACGGATAGTCTGGCGACCCCGGCAGGACTCGAACCTGCAACCCTCGGCTTCGAAGGCCGATGCTCTATCCAATTGAGCTACGGAGCCCCGTATTTTGAAGGCGAGATCATAGAGCACGTTATTGGGAGTACAAGCGCGTTGCCGCGAGACCAAAAATGGCGACCCCGGCAGGACTCGAACCTGCAACCGTCGGCTTAGAAGGCCGGCGCTCTATCCAGTTGAGCTACGGGGCCGCTAGACGTCTATGGACCGGCGGACGTTAATGGGTCCAGGGCGATCTTCGTTTGAAAGCGAAGTTATCAGCATAGGCTTTGGCGTGCGTTTCCGACTTCCTGGGGCTTTCGAGGCGATAGGCGATGGCGTGTTTTTCCGCAAACGCCACCGCTTCCTCGCGCGTGTCGAAGGTCAAGCGCACCTGGCTCGCCGTCATGTCGTCGGCGCTCGTCCAGCCCATCAGCGGGTCGATGCGCCGGGCGGTCTCGGCGTCAAAGTCGAGGCGCCAGGATTTGGTGTTGGCGCGGCCCGATTGCATCGCCGTTTTCGCCGGCTGGTAGATACGCGCAAACATATGCCTCGCCTTTCCCGATTGTTCCGTTCTTTGCCGTCGTTTCGAGCGCGGCATGGTCGGGGCGGCAAGATTCGAACTTGCGACCCTCTGCTCCCAAAGCAGATGCGCTACCAGGCTGCGCTACGCCCCGACGCGCCGCGTCGCGCCCATCTGGGCCATCTCGCAGATGATGTAAAGATTTGGCGTTTCGGCGGGCTTAATTTTCCGGATCGGCCCGCAACTCAACCGCCAGCAATCCCTTGCCCCCTTCGCCGAAGGAAACCTGCACCCGCTGGCCCTGTTGCAATTCGCCAAGACCGCTCGCCCGGACGGTTTCCATGTGGACGAAGATGTCCGCCGTGCCTTCGCCGCGGGTCAGAAAGCCGTAGCCCTTGGCGCGGTTGAACCATTTCACCTGGGCGCGGACAAAATCGCCGGCGGGCGTCTGGCTGACCGGCGCGGGGGCCGGCGTAATCGCCGACGCCGTCGATTCGTCGATGTCGATCAGGCGCAGCGCCTGCAGGCCCTTGCTGCGGCGCACAACCTCGCAGGCGACGGTCGCGCCCTCGCGCGCTGATTCGCGCCCGGCTGCCTTCAAGCAGGATGAGTGGATGAGAACGTCGCCGTGGTCGCTGTCGGGGACGATGAAACCGTACCCTTTTGTCGTGTCAAACCACTTCACCACGCCCTTGAGCGTAAAGCTTTCCTCGTCCGTGTCATCGTTCGTTTCGGGCTCTGACGAAGATGAAATACGGTCGGCCATAGTCGTCATACGCCCCCCAGGCGGTGGTCGTCTCTTATTGGTTTTTCCAATTAACTATAATCCAGAACACCGCAGCCGTCATGCCCTCCGGCGCAAGCAATACGCGTTTTTCGGTAGTTAAAGACACTTTTTCTCTAAAAAGTTGCAGTGATTGGATAACATTACGCACCATTTTAGACGCAATGAGCGAAGTATTGTTCGATTAGGCGATCGCTTGTGATTCGAGATCCGTCAGGAACTTTTGAATCAGCAACAGAAAGACATCAAAGTCTGATTCGATGTTCTCCGACGACACGCCGCCGGCGGAATTGCGGTCCATCTGAATCGCCACATCGCCGTCCCGATCAATATAGGCCCGACCGAACTTCACTTCATTGTTGAATTTATTGAGAAACTGATAGCCGACCTCATTGGCCCGGATGCCTGGCCAGACGAGAAACGAAACGTCTCCGTCGGCGCCGTCGACCGCGACGACAATGCGATACTGGGCGACGTCCACATAGACTTTGGTCGCATCGTAGTCCTGAACGTTATAGCCCTGTTCGCTCAGAATTTTTGCGATGTCGGCCTTGGAAACGCTCTCCGCAAACGCCGCCGATAACGGCGCCGTTGCAAGCATCATTGAAGCAGCGAAAGCGGCGAATTTCATGACCAACCCCTCAACAAAAGACCACGCCCCTGAATCTGTCATATAGTTAACGGCATTGCCCGGTAAAAATCAATTCGCCGGCGCGCGGGACTTGGACGCGCGCCGCTTACAGCATTGATCGTTCAAGGAATTTGGCAGGCCCTAGGGGAATCGAACCCCTCTTTCCAGGTTGAAAACCTGGCGTCCTAACCGATAGACGAAGGGCCCGCTCGGTGTCGCCGGATCGCGGCAGGCGCGCTGTATAAGCGAGCCGGACGGGCGATTGCAAGCCCGAAAAGCGGGACGAAACGGGGGCTACGCCGTCGCCGGGGCGGCGTCCTCAATCTGGAGCTGGCCAGCGTCGCCGCCGCGCCAGTCGTCGGGGCGAATTTTGCCCGCAACATGAAGCCGCTGGGCGCCGCGGATGACGGCGCCGAGCTTTTCGCCGTCGGCCCGAAATGCGATCGCGCGGACCTTTTCCCCCGACGGATCTTCCATCGTGACCGCAAGATGATTTGCACCCACCAGTTTCACATGGGCCGGCCGCATATCTGCGAGCACGAAAACAGGCTCGGGATTTCCGACGCCAAAGGGGCCCGCCTGGGCAACCATATCCGCGAAGGATTTCGACACCGCCCGCGCGCCGATCACCGCATCG
This sequence comes from Hyphococcus sp., assembly GCA_028284345.1. Classification (GTDB taxonomy): domain Bacteria; phylum Pseudomonadota; class Alphaproteobacteria; order Caulobacterales; family Parvularculaceae; genus Hyphococcus. The sequence goes on from JANQRY010000006.1 coordinate 540,174, forward strand.
GTCACAAATGTTCTGTTCGCGCGTGCGTGTTTTACGTCGTCAGCCAGCGCCCCGACAAGATAATCGCGCAATGCCGGAATCGACTCTTCGGAAACGGTCAGGCCGGCCGCCATGGCGTGTCCGCCGCCATTAACGAGCAAGCCTTTTTCCCTTGCGGCGGCAACGGCCGAACCAAGATCAACGCCGGTGATCGAACGGCCCGATCCCTTGCCGACGGCGCCCTCAACGCCGATGACAATCGCCGGTCTGTCAAACTTCTCCTTGATGCGGCCTGCGACAATGCCGATGACGCCGGGGTGCCAACCGGCGCCGGCGACAACAATGATATCGTCCTCACCCAGATTTTCGGTTTCAATTTTCTGAAGCGCCTCCTGCTGAACGGCGGCCTCAATCGCCTGTCGTTCCGCATTCAGAACATGCAGTTTGTCGGCAAGGGCGCGGGCGCGGGCCTTGTCCTCTGTCGTGAGCATTTCAAACGCCAGTCGCGCATGTCCGATGCGGCCGGCGGCGTTGATGCGCGGCCCCAACAGGAACCCGAGATGGTAGGTCGATGCGCGCCCTTTTGCGCCGGCCCGCTCGCCGAGCGCCGCGAGGCCCACATTGCCGCCAGCCTCAAGGACTTTCAGTCCTTGCGAAACCATAGCCCGCGTCACGCCGGTCATTGGCATGACATCGCAAACGAGGCCCAGCGCCGCGAGGTCCAGAAGGCCCATCAAATCCGGCTCGGGCCGAGTCTTGAAAAACCCCGCCTCCCGCAAGCGACGATTCAGGGCGACGACCGCAAGATAAGCAACGCCGGCGGCGGAAAGCGTGTTTAGCCCGGAAATGTCGTCCAGCCTGTTGGGATTGACGGTCGCATAGGCCGAGGCCGGCGGCGCGCCGCTCATCAGATGATGATCAAGGACAATGACTTCCGCGCCGTCCGCCGCAACCTCGCCAATGGCGTCATGCGCCGCCGCGCCGCAGTCAACGGTAACGATAATGTTCGCGCCGTCGTTCATCAGCGACCGGAACGCATCCGCCGTGGGGCCGTAGCCTTCGGTGATGCGGTCAGGCAAATAGACGGACAACCGAACCCCCAGCGCGGCGAAGTATCGATGCAGCAACGCCGCCGCCGTCGTTCCGTCCACGTCGTAATCGCCAAAGACGCCGATCGCCTCATTGTTCACGACGGCGTCGGCGAGACGTCCAACGCCGCGCTCCATGTCTTTCAGGACGTATGGATCAGGCAGAATATTTCGCAGCTTTGGTTCGAGATAAGATCCGGCGTCGTCCGGCGCGACGCCTCTGGCCGAAAGGATCCTTGCAAGCTGCGGGTCAAGGCCCGACCGCTGCACCATCGTTGCAACGTCGCGAGGGTCCGCGGGCCGCAACGTCCATGCGCGCCCTGACGCCGCTCCCGAAATATCGGGCAGCGCCACATCGTCAAAAAATGCCGGTTCCGGATGCATCATCTCCGGGAAGCGATGTCCTTCAACGCCGCGTCTGCGCTCTGATATAGCGAACCGTGCCGGTCTTCGACCGCATCACGACCGTATGGGTGCTCACGTATCCGGGCTCCCATTTCACGCCATCGAGCATGGTGCCGTTGGTGACGCCGGTCGCCGCGAAAATGACGTCGCCCGAAGCGAGATCGGACAAGCTGTATTTGCGGTCAAGATCCTTGATGCCCGCCCGTTCGGCCCGGCCGCGTTCATCGTCGTTTCGAAAGACAAGACGCCCCTGCATCTGGCCCCCGACGCATCGCAGCGCCGCCGCCGCCAGAACGCCTTCCGGCGCCCCGCCCTGTCCGACATACATATCGATGCCGGTCGACGCTTCCGTCGTATGGAAGACGCCGGCGACGTCGCCGTCGGGGATCAGGAAGACGCGGGCGCCCATGCGCCGTGCGCCGGTGATGAGCGGTTCGTGCCGGTCGCGATCGAGAATGCACAGCGTGATCTCGGACGCCGCGACGCCTTTATGTTTGGCCAGAGCGTCAATGTTATCTTCGATGGCGGCGTCGAGATCGATGACGCCATCAGGATATCCCGGCCCGCAGGCAATTTTGTCCATATAGACGTCCGGGGAATGCAACAGCGTCCCCCCCTGCGCCATGGCGACGACCGCGAGGGCGTTGGCCATGGCCTTCGCCGTCAGCGTGGTGCCTTCGAGGGGATCGAGGGCGATATCGATTTTCGGGCCCTGTCCGGTGCCCACCTTCTCGCCGATATAGAGCATCGGCGCTTCGTCGCGCTCGCCCTCCCCAATCACAACCGTGCCGTCCATCTCAAGCTTGTTAAAGGCCGTCCGCAACGCAGAGACCGCCGCCTCGTCGGCGCCCTCCTTGTCTCCGCGTCCGATCATCGTGGAGGCGGCGACGGCGGCCGCTTCCGTGCAGCGGCCGACCTCCATCGTCAGAACGCGGTCCAGATAAGTCTCTTCCGTGGCCATTATTCTTTTCCTCGCCGAAATTACTTCTCGTCGCCGTCGGCAAGTTCGCGATCGCGCCGCCGTTCCCGGGCCGCCGCTGTTTTCGCTTCCTCAATCGCCGTGGACAAATCCGTCGCCGCTTCGTTAATCGCGACGGCTTCGGAACCTGACGCCCCCGATTCAAGAATATCCGTCTCGACAGCCATTCCCAGCTTATCGCGCTCGCCCTCGAGCCGCGCAACCTCATCGGCGACGCCCTTGTTCGGAATTTTCGACATTTTTGCGCCGCCGGCGGCGGTTTCGCCCAATTTTGGAAAACGCGGCTGCTCGTCGACGCGACGCTCCTCTATGCGCGTGACAATCGTTGGATTTGGCTCTTTTTCGTCAGCGATGCGCTCATATCGGATGATGCCGGGCGGCGCGAGCCTCGCCAGATCAACGCCGGCGCACCCCGCTGTCGCCAATACCATTCCGACGCCGCCTGCAAATTTCAGCATAATCGATTTTTGCACCCATTCCGCCGACAATCTATAGTCCGCCCGCCATCGAGTTAAAGCTTAATTTGGCGTTTGACCGCAAGAAGGGATCATGTCGAAATCCACCTCAAAAAAGCAAACCGCCAAAAAGCGGGCGCCAGCCCGGAAGCGCGTCATGAAAGCCGCTCCGAAACCGGCCGAGGCCACATCGGCGAATGACGCGAAACCGGCGACGCAAGACAACCAGAAAGCCGCGCCCGCTTCTATCTTTCAGGATTTCGACGCCCTCACCGAATATCTGACCGATGTTTCCGGCAAAAGCCGGGACGTCATCGCGGATTTTTTCGCCAGCAATCCGGATCTGCGTCAGGCGACCGGACAACTCCCCGCAGACCCCCTGAATATCGGCGACGCCTTTCAGGAAATGATGAAGGGGCTCGCCGCCGATCCCGGCACCGTCATGCAACGACAGTTCAACCTGTGGGGCGACTACGCGAAATTAATGTCGATCATGTCCCGCCGCATGGCCGGCGAACCGGTCAAGCCGGCTATTGAACCCGACCATGGCGATCGCCGCTTCGCCCACGCGGCGTGGAACGAAAATCCCATGCTGGATTTTATCAAGCAGTCCTACCTGATCGGCGGCAAATGGCTGGAAAAAACCGTTCATGAACTGGACGGCATGGACGAGCACGAAAAGGCGAAGGCCGAATTCTACACGCGCCAGTTTATTGACGCCTGCGCGCCGTCCAATTTCGCAATGCTCAATCCCGAAGTCATTGACGCAACCCTTGAAAGCAAGGGCGAAAACTTGCTCAAGGGTCTCAAAAATCTGATCGAGGATATTGACCGCGGCCATGGCAAGCTCGCGATCCGTCAAGCCGACCTTGAACACTTCAAACTCGGAGAAAATATCGCCACGACGCCGGGCAAGGTCGTCTTTCAAAATGAAATCATGCAGCTCATTCAATATGAGCCGACGACGGAAGATGCAGCGAAGACGCCCATGCTCATCCTGCCGCCATGGATCAACAAGTTTTATATACTGGATCTTCAGCCCTCGAACAGTTTTATCAGGTGGCTCGTCGATCAGGGCCGCACGGTATTCGTTGTCTCATGGGTCAATCCCGATCCGTCTCTCCGCGAAAAGAGTTTCGAAGATTACATCCGGCAGGGACTGTTCGAGGCGCTGGACGCCGTCATCATGGCCACGGGTGAGACCCGCGTCGACACAATCGGATATTGCATCGGCGGCACGATGCTTTCGATGGCCATGGCCTATATGGCGCAGACCGGCGACGACCGCATCAATTCAGCGACGTTTTTCACCGCCCAGGCCGATTTCCAAGAGTCCGGCGATCTGCAACTGTTCGTCGACGACGCACAACTGGACGCCATCGAAAAACAGATGGACGCCGCCGGCGGCGTGCTTGAGGGCCGCGCTATGGCGACGACCTTCAACATGCTGCGATCGAACGACCTGATCTGGTCGTTCGTGATCGACAACTACATGAAGGGCAAGGATCCGGCGAAATTCGATCTGCTTTTCTGGAATTCCGACGCAACCCGGATGCCGAAAAACGTGCATCTGTTCTATCTGCGTGAATTTTATCAACATAACCGGCTGGCGAAACGCGAACTGAAAATGGACGGCGAGACGCTCGATCTCGGCGATGTCAGCGTGCCGGTTTTCATGCAGGCCGGGGAAACCGATCACATCGCGCCCCATAACTCCGTCTACAGAACGGCGCGTCACTTCGCCTCCAAGGGCAATAAAAACGTGACTTACATGCTCGCGGGATCGGGCCATATCGCCGGGGTGGTCAACCATCCCGACAGAAACAAGTATCATCACTCCATCAATGCGTCGCTTCCGGAAACGCTCGACGCTTGGAAAGCCGGCGCGGAACGGTTTCCGGGTTCATGGTGGCCGCACTGGATCGAATGGCTTGATCGCGTCAGCCCCGGGAAAGCAGAGGCGCGCCGCCCGGGCGACGGTAAACTGGGCGTTATCGAAGACGCGCCCGGAAGCTATGTAAAGGTGAAAGCGTAGCAGGCCCTACGCCGTTTGCGCGGCGGCGGGCGCATCGGCGGCCGCTTTGTCGCGCGGCGCCGGCGCAAAACGCAACACGCCGTCATCCAGCGCCGCGAAACGCAGACTCCTAATATCCCAGAGATAGTCCTGCGGATGACGCCAGGGTTTGCGAGCGCCCTGTTTCGGCAACCTGGCGGCCGCGCGGGTTACGTAGCCTGAGCTGAAATCCAGAAAGGACTCGCGCGCCATCGACGGATCGTCGTTAATCGGCGTCACGGAAGCATATTGATGCCGGTCGAGATAATTGATCAATCGACAGGCGAATGCATTCACGAGATCCGCACGCAGCGTCCAGGACGCGTTCGTATAGCCGAATATGGCGACCAAATTCGGCGCGCCCTCAAACATAAGGCCCTTATAGGTCAGGATATCGCCCGGGCGCACCGCATTGCCGTCGACAATAACATCGGCGCCGCCGAAAGCCTGTAACTCAAGCCCTGTCGCCGTAACGATCACGTCGGCCTTCAGGGTTTCGCCGGAACTCAACGCAATGCCGTCGCGATTGAAGGTCTTGATGGCGTCCGTGACGACGGAAACCGCGCCGGACTTGATGGCGTCAAACAGATCGTCGTCGGGCACCACGCAAAGGCGTTGCTCCCAAGGATTATAGTCAGGCGTAAAGTGCTTTTTGACGTCGAAATCATGGGGAAGCCGCTCGCGCGTCAGTTTGATCAGGTTCTTTGCGGTTTGCTTTGGCCGGGCGCGGGCGAACTTGAATGTCATCTGCTGCAGAAGAACGCGCTGCCAGCGCATGATCGCATGGGCGACGCCGGCGGGAAGAAATCTAGAGAGAAACTTCGACATGCCGCTGATGGCCGGCATTGAAAAGTAATAGCTCGGCGAGCGCTGCAACATGGTGACATGGGCGGCTTTTTCAGCGAGCGCCGGAACAAGCGTCACCGCCGTCGCCCCGGAACCGATAACAATAATCTTTTTGCCGCTGTAATCGAAGTCATCGGGCCAATGCTGGGGGTGGATAATGTCTCCGCCGAATTCTTCGGCGCCCGGAAAAACCGGCGCATAGCCCGACGAATACCGATAATATCCAGCAGCGGCGATCACGAAGGCGGCCTCGTAAATCTCTTCGCCGTCATCGTGCAAAGCACGGATCCGCCAAACCGATCGCACTGACGACCATTCCATCGACTGAACGCGCCGACCGAAGCGAATGTGTTTCGTGACGCCGTATGCTTCCGCCGTTTCCGAAACGTATTTTTTGATCGCCGGCCCATCCGCAATCGCCTTGGCGCCGCGCCAGGGACGAAACCCGAAGCCAAGCGTGAACATGTCGCTGTCGGAGCGAATGCCCGGATAGCGAAACAGATCCCAGGTGCCGCCGATGGCGTCGCGCGCTTCCAATATGGCGTAGGATTTTGTCGGGCAGTGTTTCTGAAGATGATAGGCGGCGCTGACGCCGGAGATGCCCGCGCCGACAATGATGACGTCAAATCGCTGCGTGTTCTGAGACATGAAGGCTCCGCTGCGCGGAGACTAACCTTGTGCGGGACGCCGGTCGACATGCCGCCGCAGCGCCGATGATTCCACGCTGTTTACAGTTCATTAACCAATTCGAATCACCGTCTTCGGCAGATATCCGGGGTGGGCGATGAGCAAGCTCGATGTAACGACGCAAGATTTGCTGCGGCGGCTGGGACCGACATCGCGGTCGCGCAGCGCCAAGGCCGACGCCCTGTTTCGGCGGCTGCGGCTCGAGCACGCCGATCAGATCGCGGACGCGCTCGCCCGCGCGCCGACAGCGATTATGCCGGGGGACCTTGGGCAAAAGGCGGAACAAAAAACCGCCGGTCAAAAACCTGAATAAAGCCGCGCGTTAAGACGTCTTTTCGGCGAGCTTAACGCCTTTTTCCTCAAGGAAACTGCGCAGCTCTCCGCTTTCGAACATCTCGCGCACGATATCGCAGCCGCCGACAAATTCGCCTTTCACATAGAGCTGGGGAATGGTCGGCCAGTCCGAAAAGTCCTTGATCCCCTGACGCAGATCGTCGGACTCGAGGACGTTGGCGGAACTGAACTCTGCGCCGAGATAATCGAGAATCTGAACGACGACAGAGGAAAACCCGCATTGCGGAAACTGGGGCGTTCCCTTCATGAACAGCATGACGGGATTGGCGCTCACTTTCGATTGAATATCGGCAATCGCCGGATTCTCACTCATCGCATTCGTCTCCTTAGGGCTCCTGTGAGCTAGGCGCCGGGGGGCGCGGCGTCAAGGGCCCCAGCCAATTCGCGCAAGCCCTCGGCCAAGGCTGTCGCCCCCAATAGGACATTGTCGCCGACAGGGGTCTTGTCGCGGTTGGCGCGCTTAATCTGCGCCGGCGTCAAGAGCGGGCGCAGCCCAATGGCGGCCGCGGCCCGCGCCGCCGCGCCCGCTATCGGAGCCGGCACAGGCAACAAAGCGCCCTTCCCGCCGGCGGCGTCGCGGACCGCGCGATAGAGCTGGCCTTGCGTCACCGGCGTCGGGCCAGCGACGGCGACTGTGTCGGGCGCCGGCCCATCGGACGCCACCAGATCGGCGGCGGCTCTGGCGAGATCGCGGTAGAAGACAGGCTGCTGCAGGGCCCGGCTGTTGCCGATCATCGGCGTCAACGGCGCGCGGCGCATCGCGCGCATCAGGACGCTCAGATTGCCGTCGCCGGGATAGCCGTAGATCATGGTCGGCCGCAGGATCGTCGCGGCGGGCGAAACAGCGCGCACCCGATCCTCAGCAGCGCGCAGGGCGGCGTAAACGGGCGCCTGCGGATCGATGGCGATATTGTTGCTCGAAAAAAAGACCAACCGTTTATCCGGCGCCAAGGCGGCGGCGCGTTCGGACGCCGTCAGGATCGGGACAAAAACGGCGCCGTCGACATCGGCCAGCAAGGCGCGGCCGCGCGTCTCGTCGGCCATATCCCACCGAACCGCCCTTGCGCCAAGCGCGCTCAGCCGCGCGTCAACGCCGTCGCGCCGCGTGCGATAAGTTGCAACGACGTCACAACCGTCAGCGCGCAGCGCCCTGACGATTTCGAAACCGACCGCGCCGCCGGCGCCGGCGACGAGAACAACGCGCCGGCTCACCGGAAAATACCGACGTCATCATGATGGCGCGAACTAGTACTGGGCCTCGGTCGAACCCGATGCGCCGCGCCAGACGCCATGATAGGCAAGGTCGTCTTGATACGCGGCGAGATCCTGCTGCGCGCGTGCATGGTCGCGGTGCAGCGCCACAAGCGCCGTCTCGATATTGCCCTTCTCTTCCGAAAGCGTCTTAAGCTCGGCAAGCATTGTAAGGCGCTCATGGGCCGTATGCCCCGGCGAGACCAGGGCGACTTCCGTTTCGGCGATCTGGTGTTCGACATTGCGCAAGTCATACTGGGCCTGTCGTATCTGTCCACCGATTGAGGAAACCGTGCTTTGCAGGCCGTATAGCTGACGACCGGTTTCGTAGGCGGCGAGGAACGCGAGTTCGTCCGGCCCCGTGCATACGCCGTAATAGGCGCCGCCGCGCGTTCCGACCGAATAGCCGTTTGACGGCCTGCAATAGAGATCGAGCCCTTCGCTGCGCCCGGCGGTGTAGGCCGCCATATCGACCGTGACGCCCGCTTTTTTGGCGCAGGCCTGACGCCGCCCGGAAACGGCGGAAACGGGATGACCCGCCGCCCCGTCTTCATAGCCGATCGCCCGCCAGTCGGCGGTCACGCATTCTTCTTTCGACATCGACGCGCAACCCGATGCGGCCAGTATGACGGCGGCGCCCGCTGCAGTCTTCTTCATGGAGTCCTCCCCGACTTTCCCGTCCTTCGTTGTCGCGAGGATCGGTAAAAGCGGGGTTACGCCGCCTCGGCGTTTTCTAGCTATCGGCGCCGGCTGAACCGCACCATTTCGGCACAGGCCGAACGCGGCGACTTAAACGCGTTGCGGCCGCGAAAAGCTTCTGTTGCGCCAGGTTGATTTCACCCTGTTCCAAATCAGGGCGGCGCCGTCCTCAAGAACGGCGATCGCGCCGAAGGCGTTAAAGGGATAATAGCGCAAGGCGACAATCTCATGCGCTGACGATGTCCAGCGCCGGGTCCATTCCGCCTCTTTGCCGCAAAACTCAAAATGGGTCAGCCCTTCGTCTACCGCGTATTTGACCAAATCCATTAACAACAACTCGCCCGGTGAGAATTTCGCAAACCGTTCGTCATAACCGATTTTTATCGACCAGAACCGGTCGTCGAACACCGCCGCGATCTGCGCCGCCGCGACGGTGTCCCCAACATCGAGAAAACAAAACCGCACCATGCCGCGCTGCGCCGCCATGGTGCAGAACCGTTCGATAAATTCCGCCTGAACCCTGTCATAGGCGAGCGCGGTGCGCATTTTACCCTTCCAGCTATTTTTTTCGACCGCAATAAATTGATCGAGAAGCGCGCGAACGTCGCTCTGTGTCGGGATGACGACCCGTGTCTTGACGGCGCCGACTTTAGACGCCGTGCGCCGGTAGCGCTTCAACTTTCCGCGTCTTTTCTTACTGATCGCTTTCTCTGGATAGGCCGAGCCATTGGCCAGCGCCAGGAACGGCATGGCGCGCATCGGCAGACGGCGTTTTACGACGACGCCCTTTCCTTTCGCGAGGCTCTCAATGCACTCCGTCAGCAATGCGTTTTTCGGAAAATGACCAAAATCAAGCGGCCGGGATATTCTCAGCAGCGCCTTTACGAGAGACGTCACGACTGCGCCGTCCGTATGCATGACATCAACGGTTTCGCCCGTGTCGATAGAGCCGACAAGGCGGTAGCGGCGCGCGAGACCCGCGGTTCGATAGATCGGCGCAAGCGCAAGCGGGCGGTCCTTTGCGCCGACATAATAAACGGAAGCCTCTTGGTCCGGCGCATAGACCTCGACCGCCGATTGCAGCCATTCCCAGCTATGCATCACGGTTTGCCCGCGCCCGCGAAACGCATCGAGAATTTCATGGGAAAGCGCCGATAGAGGCGCGATATGGACCGCCGTCCCTGCCGCACGGGGCTCGGATGCAATGTCGTCGTCGGTTGTTTCGCGGTTCATTTCGTACGCATACTTTTCTTAGCCGCCAAGGCGACGACATCGCGACAATCATATGAATAAATCAGTACAGTGCAATCGGTCATGGGGACCGACGGCGACGGGTAATTCACAGGCTTGCAAAGCACGCGATTCCCGCGCAGATCACATCTCATGACACAAGCCCTCCAGAACTGCCGCAATGTCGAAGACTTTCGACGGCTGGCCAAGCGGCGCTTGCCGGCGCCGGTGTTTCACTATATCGACGGCGCCGCCGACGACGAAGTGACATACGCGCGCAATACGAGGAGCTTCGAGGAGTGCGATCTCGTCCCCAATGTTCTCGCCGGGGTCGAGGAGATCGACATGTCGACGACGGTGCTGGGACAAAAGCTCGCCATGCCGGTCTTTTGTTCGCCGACCGCGCTGCAACGCCTCTTTCACCATGACGGCGAGCGGGCGGTGGCGCGCGCGGCAGCGAAGTTCGGGACCCTGTGCGGCGTCTCGTCGCTTTCGACGGTGAGCCTTGCGGAAATCGCCGCGCTGACCGATGGCCCGAAAATGTTCCAGTTCTATTTTCACAAGGATCGCGGGCTCAATTCGGCGCTGATGGCGAAAGCGAAGGCGGCGAAGTTCGATGTCCTGACCCTGACAGTCGACACCATCACCGGGGGCAACCGCGAGCGCGATCTTGAAACTGGCTTCACCGCCCCGCCCCGAATGACGCCGGCGAGCCTTGCGAGCTACGCGCTGCATCCGTCCTGGACGCTGAACTTTCTCCTGCGTCCCAAATTCGAATTGGTGGAACTGAAAGACTTCTACAGCGAAGGCACGAAAGACCCGGTAACGGTGGGCGGATATTTCTCCTCCGTGCTCGATCAATCGATGAACTGGCGCGACGCCGAACAGTTGCGCGCCGAATGGGGCGGGCCCTTTTGCCTCAAGGGCGTCATGAGCGTTGCAGACGCGGAAAAAGCCGTCGATATCGGCGCCGACGCCATTATGGTGTCGAACCATGGCGGGCGTCAGCTTGACGGGTCACGGGCCCCCTTTGACCAGATCGCCGAGATCGCCGACGCCGTTGGCGACCGGATCGAAGTCATCCTTGACGGCGGCGTGCGCCGGGGCACCCATGTTCTGAAAGCGCTGGCGGCCGGCGCCAGGGCCTGTTCCGGCGGGCGGCTCTATCTCTACGCGCTGGCGGCGGCCGGTCAGCCGGGCGTTGAAACGGCGCTCGCCAACATTCGCGCTGAGATCGAACGCGACATGAAACTGATGGGCGTTACCAGCGTTTCGGCGCTCAATCGGGACATGCTCCGCTACCGCTAGAGCCTTGCGTCAATTCAGGCGGCGATCAAAGTCCCATCTGACGCACGGCGAGATCGCGCATGATCTCTTCCGAACCGCCGCCGATGGCGTTAACCTTGACCTCGCGATAGATGCGCTCAACCGGATTGCCGCGCAGATAGCCGGCGCCGCCCCAGATCTGCATCGCTTCCGACGCGCAGAATTCCAGCGCCTTTGACGCGGAGACCTTGGCCTTGCAGATTTCCGCGACCGGCATATCGCTCTCATTCGCCTGCCAGCAGATCTGATTGAGATACGCCTCGATCATGTCGATCTTCGCCGACATATCCGCGATCTTGTGGCGAATGACCTGCGATCTGATCAGCGGACGCCCGAAGGTCTCCCGGTCTTTGGCGTATTCAATGGACGACTGCAGACAGACTTTCATCATACCGAGCATGCCGGCGATCATCGCGAGGCGCTCATAATTGAAGTTGTGCATGATCTGAATAAAACCGAGATTTTCATCGCCCAACATGTTTTCCGCCGGTACGCGCACATTGTCGAAGTAAAGCGTCGCCGTGTCCGACGCCCACCAACCCATTTTTCGATCAATAGACGTGCGCGAGAAACCGGGCGCGTCGGCCTCAACGAAGAAAAGGGAGACGCCGGCAAGCCCCTCCTCGCCCGTGCGGGCGCCGACGACAAAATAGTCCGACTTCATGCCCCCGGTGATGAAGGTCTTCGACCCATTAATGACGTAGTGATTGCCGTCGCGTTTTGCCGTGGTTTTCAGGCGCGCGACGTCGGAACCGCCGGAGGGTTCGGTGATGGCGAGGCTGGAGCCCTTTCGCCCGCTTACGATTTCGGCGAGTACGCGATCTTTGATCTCGTCCGAGGCCAGTTTTGCGATAGGCCCGATGGAAATGTTGCGGCCGCCCAGCGCCGCAGGCACGCCCCCGGCGCCGCATTTGGCGAACTCCTCGGCAAACGCGGCGCGCATGAAACAATCGTCAAAACCGAGCCCGCCATATTTTTCCGAAACGCCGAAGCCGAAAGCGCCAAGGGCGCCCGCCTTTTCGTGCAAGCCCCAGGGCACGTCGCCCGCTTCGTCCCATTCGTCGACAAACGGCGTCACCTCTTTCTCGACCCAGCGTTGGACGGTCTCGCGAAAGGCGGCGCGCTCTTCGGTTTCGAACGGGTTTTTCATCAGAACAATAACTCCGCCAACCGCCGGCGTTGCCACGCCTCATCGCCGAATTGCGACGCATGAAACGCAGCGCGCCGGCGGTAAAGCTGCGCATCGCAATCATAGGTAAAGCCGAAGCCGCCATGAAACTGGATCGAACGATCGGCGGCGTAGGATAGCGCTTTTAACGTTTGCGCTTTCGCCATGCGCACGGCGATTTCCCCGGCGCCCTGATCGTTGAATGAATGGGCCGCCGCATAGACGTGACTGCGCGCCTGTTCGTAGTCCACATAGGCGTCGACGGTCGGGTGTTTCAGCGCCTGATAGGAGCCGATTGTGCGGCCGAACTGCTTGCGCGTCGTCAGATAGTCGATGGTGTAGTCGATACAGGCCGCGCAGGCGCCCGCCATTTCCGCGCTCGCAAGCAGGTTCGCCGCGAGATCAATGCGCTCGAACGCTTCACGCAATTTCAACGCATCAAACAAAGCGGACCTTGGAACAACAATGCCGTCCAATGTCAGCTCATAGGTGCGTTTCGTTTCGTCGATAATTGTTTCCCGACGCAATGCGCCATCGGGAACTTCCTTGTCTTCGATAATGATGAGCGCCGGGGCGCTGTCGAGCCTTGCCGAAACAATGATGTATTTCGTCGCCGCGGCGTCAGCGACGAACCGCTTGACGCCTGAAAGACGTAAGTTGTCGCCGTCCGCGGTTGCGAGCGCGTCAATATTGCGCAAGTCCCAATCGCCATTGGCCTCGGCGAGCGCAAGCGTCGCCGGCGCGCCGGCGACGATCTTCGGCAGGACGGCTTTCTTTTGCGCCTCGGTTCCGCCTGCGAGAAGAGCCTCGCTTGCGAGCGTCGTCGTAAAGAACGGCGTCGCCATCATCGAACGCCCCATGGCTTCCATAACCGGCGCGACCTCCGCGATTGACAGCCCGACGCCGCCATACTCCTCCGGGACGGCGATCCCAAGCCAGCCAAGCTCGGCGATCTCGCGCCAGACGGATGCATCGTAGCCTTCGTCCGTTTCCATCAGTTGGCGGACTTTTTCCATGGGCGACTTTTCGCGGCAAAAGCGCGCCGCAGCCTCCATGAGATCCGCCTGTTCTTCGGAAAAGCCGAGGGTTCCGAGGTTATCCATGCCTGTTACTTCTTTGGCAGGCCAAGCACATGCTCGGCGACGATGTTGCGCTGGATTTGCGACGTGCCGCCGCCGATGGTGGCGGAAAACGCATTGAGATACCCGCGCGTCCACAAGCCTTCGTCGACGGCGTTTTCGTCGCCCACATAATAACCGCCCGCGGCGCCGGTGAGCGTCATGGCGAATTCGTTGAGACGGCGGGCGAACTCCGTCCAGGCGAGCTTGTTCGATAAAGGCAGCCCCATGGGCCGGTCCTGATTGAGCGCGGCGAACCTACCGCGCTCGTTGTTCAGTTTTAATCCTTGCGCTTCGATCACAAACTCCACCAGCCGGTCGCGCATGACCGGATCGTCAATCGCCGGCGCCCCGGCGCGCATGGCGCGTTTGGCGAGATCGACGATCTGAAACGCGTCAAAGGACGTAATGACGTAGCCGCCGGCCTGCCCTTTGCGGGCGCCGCGTTCATATTCCAGCGTGCGCATGGCGATGAGCCAGCCCTGCCCCTCCTCGCCCATAAGACAGGACGCCGGGATGCGCGCGTCGGTGAAAAACGTCTGCGTAAAGCCGAATTCGCCGGTGAGCTTGCGGATGGGCCGAGTTTCGACGCCGGGCACCGTCATTGGCGCGAGGAAAAAGGAAAGCCCGGCGTATTTGTTGGGCGCGTCCGGATTCGTCCGCGCCAGCAGGATCATGTATTTCGCGTAGTTCCCTTGCGTCGTCCAGATTTTCGAACCGTTGAGCACATACTCATCGCCCTCGCGCACCGCCTTCAGTTGCGCATTGCCGAGGTCGGACCCGTTTTCCGGCTCGGAAAACCCCTGGCACCAGATATCCTCCGCCGACAGAATGCCCTTGATGTATTTCTTGCGGTCGTCCTCGGTTCCCATGTCGAGGAGCAAGGGACCGGTCCAGTTGAGGCCGATGGCGTTGAGCATGATCGGCGCGTCATTTTTTTTCATGGCCGCCGTCGCCGCGTCCTGAAAGGCCTGGGGCAACCCGCCGCCGCCATGTTCTTTCGGCCACGCCGCGCCGAGATAACCCGCCTCCCACACCTTGCGCTGCCAGTCGCGCAGAAATTCAAACTGCTGATCCGTCCCGACTTCCATGAAGGTCAGCGGCAACATGAAACCCGGATCGCGCGGGCGGTTTTCCGCGAACCATGCATTGGCGTCTGCAGCAAACTCCGCGAGTTCTTTCCGGTCGACGTCAGCCATCGCGGCCCTGCGCTTTTCCTATGAAGTTCGCAATGGGGCCGTTGGAGTCCTCATAGAATTTTATATCGGATTTGTCGGAGATCCTGTCCCAATGCGCGGCGATTTCGTCAGCCGTCTGTTTATCCGGCCGCAGGTATGCGCCACCGGTCTCAACCATATGCGCGGTCGCATAGCCGCCTCCGGCGCAGGAGATGATCTGTCGCGACGGCGCGTCGTCCGACACAAGGAACACCGCCGCCGCCGTGATCGCCTCAGGCGTCAGCATTTCAAGGACCGGTTCCGGCGCGCCAAGATCTTCCGTCATGCGGGTGCGTGCGGACGGCGATACGATATTGACCCGGATGTCGTATTTCGCCCCTTCCAGATGCAGCGCATTCATCAGTCCGATCATGCCGGCTTTCGCGGCGCCATAATTCGCCTGCCCAAAAATGCCGTGCAGCCCGGATGGCGACGCGGTGAAAACAACGCGCCCGTAATTCCGCTCGCGCATGATCGGCCAAACCGCATGCGTGCAGGTCGCCGAGCCAATGAGATGCACGTCGATGACGGCTTTAAAGTCTGCCAGCGTCATCTTGTGAAAGGTCTTGTCGCGGAGGATGCCGGCATTGTTGATAAGGATGTCCACCCGGCCCCACTTGTCCATGGCGGCCTTGAGCATCGCGGCGACGTCATCGGCTTTGGTCACGTTGGCGCCGTCGGCGATCGCTTCGCCGCCCGACGCGTTGATGTGATTGGCAACCTCTTCCGCAGCCGACGCCGACCCGCCCGTCCCGTCAATAGCGGCGCCGAGGTCATTGACGACGACCTTCGCGCCGCGTCGCGCCAGCTCAAGCGCATGGGACTTGCCGAGCCCGCCGCCGGCGCCGGTGATAATGGCGACGCGGTCTTTTAAGGAGATGTCCGCCATTAGACCACCTCAAACAGCCCCGCCGCGCCCATGCCGCCGCCGACGCACATGGTGCAGACGACGTATTTGACGCCGCGACGTTTGCCTTCGATCAAGGCGTGACCGACCATGCGCGCGCCGGACATGCCATAGGGGTGGCCGATGGAAATCGAGCCGCCATCGACGTTGAGATTTTCATCGGGAATGCCGAGTTTGTCGCGGCAGTAAATCACCTGCACGGCGAAAGCTTCATTGAGTTCCCAAAGCCCGATGTCGTCCATCTTGAGGCCGGTTTTCTCAAGCAGGCGCGGCACAGCGTAGACGGGACCGATTCCCATCTCATCCGGATGCGTGCCGGCGACGGCCATGCCGCGATAGACGCCGAGCGGTTGGAGACCGCGTTTTTCAGCTTCCTTCGCTTCCATGACGACGGCGGCCGACGCGCCGTCGGAAAGTTGCGAGGCGTTGCCCGCCGTAATGTATTTGCCTTCCTGAACCTTCTGCCCGCCTTTAAAAACCGGTTTCAAACCGGCAAGCGCGTCGACCGTCGTGCCCGGACGATTGCCTTCGTCTTTTTCGAGCGTGGTTTCAACGTCAGAGGTTTCTCCCGTTTCCTTGTTCGTGAATTTCATCACCGACGACAACGGAACGATTTCATCGTCGAACTTGCCCGCTTCCTGCGCGGCGTGGGTGCGCGCCTGGCTTTGCGCCGCGTATTCGTCCTGGGCTTCACGGGAAACATTATAGCGGTCAGCGACGATCTCCGCCGTTTCGATCATCTGCATGTAGGTTTCGGGCAGGTTCTCCAGAAGCCACGGGTCGGGCCGCACGAACATGTCGTTCGTCTGGTTCATGGAAATCGACTCAACGCCGCCGCCGATGGCCACGGTCATATTGTCGACGACAACCTGCTTCGCCGCCGTTGCAATGGCCATCATGCCGCTGGCGCATTGCCGGTCGACGCTCATGCCGGAAACGCCGATAGGAAAGCCGGCCCGCAACGCCGCCTGGCGCGCCACATTCTGAAACGCCGTTCCCTGTTGCAGCGCCGCGCCCATAACCACGTCCTCGATCTCTTCGAGGTCGACTTTCGCGCGTTCGGCTGCGTTTTTGATTGCGTGGGCGCCGAGCGTCTGCGCGGTCGTGTTGTTGAAGGCGCCGCGATAGGCTTTGCCGATCGGGGTGCGGGCGGTTGAAACGATGACAGCTTCTCTCATGGGTTCCTCGTACTGCTCCGGACGCGATACCGACTACGCCCAATGGGACGTTCTTACGACAGTTTATTGCAGTCGCGAATTCAAACCGACGATCAAGAGCGCACGGCGCGTTTGTTCGCCGCTACACTTTCCAGTTTCATCGCCACTGTCTCCAGCCGTCCGGTCAATCGCGCAAGATCGTTTTCGGCCGCCGCCGGCGCGGAAGCCGGAATGATCAAATCGACGATTCCGGCAACGGCGTCGTCCACATTCTTCTTGCGCCCGCGCACCATGATCGTGCGCATGGCGTATTCGAGACCGCCAAAAAAAACATCGCGCATGATCCACAGCGGTTTGTCCTTGGCGATGTCGCCGGCGAGAACGCCATCCCGGAAGACCGCGTCGAAAACGGCGACATAGTCCTTGTTCATGCGGTAAAGGGCGCTGCCTTCATAGGCTTCGGAATTCCGGTCGGTGATTGCGATCATTTCAAGGATCGCGCTTTCGCGCATGATGCTTTCAAGGTGATGGCGCGCAAGGAACCTGAGCTTGGCCCGAACGCCCGCATGCTTCTTCACGCCCGCGGCGGCGCGCGCCGTCAAACGCGCATAGAACGCCGCCAGCACCGCCTGCCCCAGCGCATCCTTGTTTTCGAAATAGAGATAGACCGTGCCTTCGGCGACGCCGGCCCGGCGCGCGATTTCCGCAATCGTGGTGCGCGCAAGGCCCTTCGCCAGAATGATGTCATAGGCGGCGGCGACAATCGCGTCCTCCTTGTCCGCCACTCTTTCCCGGCGCGTGCGTTTCGTCCCGGCGCCGTTCGCCGCCGGTTTTCCCCTCGCGCTGCGCGCCGTCGACGCTGAAAGCCTCGCCATTAGCCCCGCGCCCTTCGCCTCGCGTCGTTGACTTTTTCGAAATGAATGATATTCATTATTTCTGAATTCTACTTTAATTTTTTGGCGGCCGCAAGCCCGCCGACGCCTTACGAAAGGCGCAAGTCCGTGGCGACAACATCAGTGAGAATCGGCGGGGCCAGCGGCTACTGGGGCGACAGCGCCATGGCGACGCCACAGTTTCTGACCGAAGGCGATCTCGACTACATCGTCTACGACTATCTGGCGGAAATCACGATGTCGATCCTGGCCCGCGCCCGCGCCAAGGACCCGAACGCCGGCTACGCCACGGATTTTATCAGCGCAGTGCTGAAACCCAACATTGCGGAAATCGCGCGACAGGACGTCAAGATTATTTCCAACGCCGGCGGCGTAAACCCAAAAGCCTGCGCCGCCGCGGCGCGCGCTGTCATTGCCGAGGCTGGCCTTGAGTTGAAAGTCGCTGTCGTCGCCGGCGACGATCTCATGGCGCACAAGGATGAGATCGCGAAGGCGGCGCCCGCTGAAATGTTCACCGGCGCGGATTTTCCGGACCCCGACAAAATCGCCTCCATCAACGCCTATCTCGGCGCTTTTCCAATTGCGCGCGCCCTCGCCATGGGCGCTGACATTGTGATCACCGGGCGCTGCGTCGATTCTGCGGTGACCCTCGGCGCGCTCATTCACGAATTCGGCTGGAAAGCGGATAACTGGGATTTGCTCGCGTCAGGCTCTCTCGCCGGTCACATCATTGAATGCGGGGCCCAGGCGACCGGCGGCAATTTCACCGACTGGGAAGCGGCCGGCGACATCGCCAATATCGGCTACCCCATCGCGGAAGTCTCCGCCAACGGCGCCTTCACAGTCACAAAACCAAAAGGGACCGGCGGCGTCGTCAATGTGGGAACCGTCGCCGAGCAGATGCTTTACGAGATCGGCGATCCGCAAGCCTATATCCTGCCGGACGTCATTTGCGATTTCTCCGACGTCGCGATCACACAGGACGGCGACAACCGCGTGCGAGTCTCCCCAGCGCGCGGGCGCCCTGCGCCCGACGCCTACAAGACCTGCCTCACCTATCAGGACGGCTGGCGCGCCGGGTTGATGGTGACGTTTATCGGCGTCGGCGCGGGCAAAAAGGCGCGCGCCTTCGCCGATGCGGCGTTTGCCCGCGCGCGAAACATTTTCCGGCAATTCAACGCGGGCGATTTCACCGAAACGAGCGTCGAAGTGATTGGCGAGGAGACAAGCGAAGTCGCGTTGAAGCTCGCCGTAAAGCACCCCGACGCCATGGGCGCCGGCGTTTTTCTAAAAGAAGTGTCGGGCCTCGGTCTCGCCACGCCCCCGGGCATGGCGGTCTTTTCCGGCTTGCGGCCGAAACCGTCGCCCGTAGTGCGATTGTTTTCCTACACGACGCCAAAGTCTGACGTTCGCGCAACCGTCGAGCTGGGCGACGCGCACGTTGAGATCGAAGACGCGCCGGGGACGCTTTTCTCGAACGCCTCTCTACAGCGACCGCCCGCGCCAGGGGCGCCGGATGATGCAACCGTCAGCATACCGCTGATCAAGCTCGCCTGGGGCCGCTCCGGCGACAAGGGCGACAAGGCGAATATCGGGATCATTGCGCGTAAATCCGAATATCTGCCTTATATCTGGGCGGCGCTGGACGAAGCCGCTGTCGTGGACCATTTTGCGCACTTTATCGACGGCGGCGCGGACGCTTCGAAAGTACAGCGTTTCCTCCTGTCCGGAACGAATGCGGTCAACTTCCTGATCGACGCCGTGCTGAGCGGCGGCGGCGTCGCCTCGATCCGCAACGACCCGCAGGGCAAAGCCTACGCCCAAATGCTGCTCATGCGCCCGATCCCGGTTTCACAAGCGATTGCGGACAAGCTCCCATGACGGTTTTCAAGTCAAAGATAAACACCGGCGCCGAGGCCTACAAACAGAACCGCGCGGATATGCAGGCGCTGGTCGACAAGCTTGCCGAGCTGAACGCCCGGGCGCCGGCGCGGTCCGCCGCACGGAAAGAGCGCTTCGAAAAGCGCGGGCAGCTTCTGCCGCGCGAACGCCTCGCCCGGCTCCTCGACCCCGGAACGTCTTATTTCGAGATCGGCAATATCGCCGGCTATCTTCTTGATACGGAGGATGAAGAAAAGTCCATTCCCGGCTCGACCATCATGTCGGGGATCGGTTTTGTGAACGGCGCGCGCTGCGCCATCGTCAATGACGACAGCGGCATTAAAGCCGGCGCCATGACTGTGGCCGGCGGCGGGCGCCTGCGTCGCGCCCAGGAAATTGCGCTCAAGCAGAACCTTCCCTTTATCCACCTCGTCGAAAGCGCCGGCGGCGATCTGATCAACTACACCGTCGAAGGCTTCCTGCAGGGCGGGACGCTATTCGCCAACCTCGCGCGTCTCTCCGCAAAAGGACTGCCCGTGATCGCGGTGCTGCACGGCTCGTCGACCGCCGGCGGCGCCTATATGCCGGGCCTCTCCGATTATGTCGTCGCCGTAAAGGCGCGCGGCAAAGCGTTTCTCGCCGGCCCGCCCCTGCTCAAAGCCGCCACCGGCGAGATCGCCACCGAAGAAGAGCTCGGCGGCGCGGAGATGCATGCAAGCATTTCCGGTCTCGCGGAATATCTCGCCGAAGACGACGGCGAAGCGATCCTGATGGCGCGGGAAATCGTTGCGCGGCTTGGCTGGAACCGGCGCTGTCCGGCCGCGCCGCAAAAGACCTATCGCGAACCGATTTACGACGCGGACGAAATTCTCGGTATTGTCCCGACCGACTACCGCAAGCCCTATGACGTGCGCGAAGTGATCGCCCGCGTCGTCGATGGTTCGGACTTCGCCGACTTCAAGCCGCGCTACGGCGTCTCGACCGTCTGCGTGCAGGCCGATGTCTACGGCATGCCGTGCGGCGTCATTGGCAATAACGGGCCGATTGACCCCGACGGCGCAACCAAAGCCGCGCAATTCATGCAGCTTTGCGATCAGGCGGACGTCCCCCTCGTCTTTCTACAGAACACGACCGGCTATCTCGTCGGCAAGCACTATGAACAGGCGGGCATGATCAAACACGGCTCAAAAATGATCCAGGCCGTGACCAATGTCAGCGTGCCGCGCATTACCTTTATGATCGGCGCGAGTTACGGCGCCGGCAATTATGGCATGTGCGGGCGCGGCTACGACCCGGATTTCGTCGTCACCTGGCCCAACGCCTCCACCGGCGTCATGGGCGGCGAACAGGCCGCGCAAGTGATGACCATCGTCGCCGAAGGCCAGGCCGCGGCGAAAGGAACCGACGTCAATCGTGAACAGCTCGCCATGCAAGAGAAAATGCTGACGCATATGTTCAACCGGCAGGCCGGCGCCTTTTACACCTCGGGGCGTCTTTGCGACGACGGCATGATCGACCCGCGCGACACGCGAAAGACCCTCGGTTTTCTGCTCGCCACATGCTGGGAGGCGCGAAACCGGGACGTGAAACCCAACAGCTTCGGCGTCGCGCGGATGTAAGGAGGCGTCATGACCACGCTGCCCAAAAACGAAAGAATCGACCTCGAGTTGGACGCCGGCTGGCTCGCCATCTGGTTCAACACGCCAGAGAACCGGAACGCCTTGAGCGACGAGCTTGCGGCCGAATTGCGCGCTGCACTGGAGGCCGTTCGCGACGACCGCAACGTTCGCGGCGTCACCCTGCGCGGGCGCGGCGGGGTCTTTTGCGCAGGCGGCGACCTCAAAAGCTTTCAGGCGGCGCTCACCGGCGGCCTCACCCGCGACGCCGCCTCGACAATGAATAAAGCGGGTGGTGAATTATTCAGACTTGTCAATGAATTGCCGCAGGTCGTTGTCGTCCTCGTTGAAGGGGCCGCCATCGCCGGCGGCCTTGGCCTCGCCTGTTGCGCCGATATCGTCGCGGCGACGCGGGACGCCAAATTCGCGCTGACCGAAACCCGGCTCGGCATCGCCCCGGCGCAGATCGCGCCCCATGTCATTCGCCGCGTCGGCGAAACGGCGGCGCGGCGACTGATGCTCACCGGCGCGCGCTTTGACGGGGCGGAGGCGGCCCGTCTCGGCGTCGCCGACCATGTCGCGGACGACGCGAACGGTCTCGACGCCATCGAGGCCGATATCCGGAAGGCCGTGATGCAATGCGCGCCGGGCGCGAACGCCGCGACGAAGCAGCTCGTGATCGACGCAAAGCATCTCTCTCCTGATCAACTGATCGACCGCGCCGCCGGCATTTTTGCGGACTGCATCACCAGCGACGAAGGCCGCGAAGGCATTGCGTCCTTTGTTGAAAAGCGCAAACCGAAATGGGCCGAATGACAAGCACGTTCGACACTGTTCTTATCGCCAATCGCGGCGAGATTGCCTGCCGCATCATGCGGACGGCGAAAGCGATGGGTTTGCGCACGATCGCTGTCTACTCCGACGCAGACGCAAATGCGCCGCATGTGAAACTCGCCGATAACGCCGTGCGCATCGGGCCGGCGCCGGCTACTGAGTCCTATCTCAATGTCGATGTGATCATGGACGCGGCAAAGGCGAGCGGCGCTGGCACCGTCCATCCGGGCTATGGATTTCTGTCGGAGAACGCCGGCTTCGCCGAAGCCTGCGCGGATGCCGGGCTCGTCTTTATCGGCCCCCCGGCAGACGCCATCGATCTCATGGGCGACAAGGCGAAAGCCAAGCGCCGGATGATCGCCGCGGGCGTGCCCTGCGTTCCAGGTTATCAGGGTGAAGATCAATCGGACGCGACGCTGATGGCGGAAGCGAAGACCATCGGCTTTCCGATCATGGTCAAAGCCGCAGCGGGCGGCGGCGGTCGCGGCATGCGACTCGTTGAAAAGGCTGAAGCCCTCTCAGACGCCATCAAGACGGCGCGCTCAGAGGCGGAGAACGCCTTTGGGTCAGGCGATCTCATCCTCGAACGCGCCATCGTCGAACCGCGTCATGTAGAGATTCAGGTTTTCGCCGACGCCCACGGCAATTTCGTTCATCTTGGCGAACGAGACTGTTCGGTTCAGCGGCGCCATCAGAAAGTCCTGGAGGAAGCGCCCTCTCCCGCCATGACGCCGGCCTTGCGGCGCGCCATGGGCGAGGCCGCCGTAAACGCCGCGCGCGACATCAACTATGTGGGCGCAGGCACGGTCGAGTTTCTGCTCGACAAGGCCGGCGCGTTTTATTTCCTCGAAATGAACACGCGGCTGCAGGTGGAGCATCCCGTTACGGAAATGACGACGGGCCTCGATCTCGTCGCCATGCAGATCCGCGTCGCGCGAGGCGAGCCCCTCGGGCTCTCGCAGGACGATGTCGCCTTGACGGGGCACGCCATCGAGGCCCGTCTTTATGCGGAAGATGTGGGCGCCGGGTTCCTGCCGGCGACGGGACCGGTCGATCTGTGGCGTCCCGCCAGCGGCGAAGGCGTCCGGATCGACGCCGGCGTCGAGACCGGCGGCGATGTCTCCCCCTTTTACGATCCGATGGTCGCCAAAGTGATCGCCCACGGATCGACCCGCGACGAAGCCCGGCGCCGGCTCGTGGACGCGCTGAAGCGCACGGCGCTCTTCGGTGTTGCATCCAATAAGAAATTCCTGATCGACGCCCTCGAACGACCAACCTTTGCAAGAGGCGCGGCGACGACCGCGTTTATCGCCGAGGCTTTCACCGAGGCAGATCTCGCCCCGGCGCCTCTAACGGCCGATGACGTCATCGCAGCGGCCCTGCTGCTCTATTGCCGGTCAAGAGACGCCGCATGCGAAACAGCGACGGCGCTCGCGCCAGCCCTCCTCAACTGGGCGAGCGCGACAAAGATTTCGACGCCCTACCGGTTTGCCCATGGAGACATGGACTTTGCGCTGACGGTCACGCCAATTGATCGGAACCGCTATTCGGTCGCAGTCGGCGATGAGGTCTGCGAAGCCGCTGTCGAGCGCATGGAAGATCACAACGCCGTACTGACAATCAACGGCGTCCGCCATCGCGCGCTATTTAATTTTCCTTACGCAGGGGGCGCACGGATTCAACTCTCACTGGACGGGCGCGACTTCGATCTCGTCAATCTCAACGCCGTCTATGCATCCGCCGTCGCGAGCGGCGCGGGCGCCGGCGCGATCATTGCGCCGATGCACGGCCTTCTTGTCGAAATCTTTGTCAAACCCGGCGACGCCGTTGCGAAAGGCGACCGGCTGGCGGTGCTCGAAGCGATGAAAATGCAACATGAATTGACGGCGGATATCGACGGCGATGTGACGGCCGTCCATTTCGAGCCGGGCGTTCAGGTGGCCGCCGACGCTCTGTTGCTGGAAATTGCGGGCGCAAAAGGATAAACCGGCGCGATGCAGGAAGCGAAAGATTTTCTCGAAGAATGCGACACTCTCGCAGCGCTGCTTAACGATGCGGACGACACGACATTTGCCGCCGTCACGCAGTTCAAGGGATGGACGATCGAGGATGTGATCGCGCATCTCTATATGTGGAATGTCGCAGCGGGCGCGACGCTTGCCTCGAAGGACGACTTTCACGCATTCATGGCGTTCGTCATGAAGCGTATGAGCGCGGGCGACGGCCATCCGCAAGTGCAGCGCGCATGGCTTGATGAATTTCATGGGCGTCTCAAGGGGCGCGCCCTCTTTGACGCCTGGCGCGATTTCTATCCAAAGCTCGCCGAGCAATATGGCGGCGCCGATCCCGACCTTCGCGTCGCTTGGGTCGGACCGGATATGAGCGTCCGCGCGAAAATCGTCGCCCGCCAGATGGAATGCTGGGCCCACGGACAAGAGGTCTTCGACATCCTCGGCGCGGAACGACCGGAAGGCGACCGCATTCGCAACATCGCCGAGCTTGGCGTTCGGACCTATGGATGGACGTTTCGCAATCGCGGCGAGGAACCGCCGCAACCGAAACCTTTCGTTCAACTGACGGCGCCCTCTGGCGTGCAATGGGAATGGAACGAACGCCAAGCGGATAACTTCGTCAAAGGATCGGCGGTTGAATTCAGTCAGGTCGTCACGCAAACGCGCAATGTCGCCGATACGCATCTCGACGTCTGCGGCGAAAATGCGACGCGCTGGATGGCGACGGCGCAATGTTTCGCCGGCGCGCCGGAAGACCCGCCGGCGAAAGGCGCCCGCTTCAGAGTCTAACGCGCGGCGCTACTCCCAACTTCCGCCAAGCGCGAGATTGAGATTGACCCGCTGTTCAAGGCGCTGGCGCTCCACGGAAACCAGATTGCTTTCCGCTGCAAAGACCCGCTGTTGAATCGACAACACGTCGATCAGGCTCGTTTCCCCCTCGTCATAGCGCAGGCGGGCAACCCGATAGGCTTCATTGGCTTCGCTCGCCGCCTCGGTCAGCGACGCCTTTCGCTGGTCGAGGACGACGCCCTGATCGAGATTGGATTCCACTTCGCCGAACGCCTCAAGCGCGGCCTGTCCGTAAGCAGCGACGGCCTGTTTTTGTTCTGCAGTGGAGATCTGAACCTGCGCGTCCCGAGCGCCGCCGTCGAACAGCGGCGCAACGAGATTGCCGGCGACAGTCCAGGCGACATTGGTCGGATCGAGAAGATTGGCGAGCGATCCGGATGCGCCGCCAATATTGCTGGTCAGGCTGATCGCCGGCAGCTTCGCCGCCTTTGCCGAATCGAGGCTGTTAAACGCCGCCGCTACATTGCGTTCCGCCGCAACGAGATCCGGGCGGCGTTCAAGCACGTCCGATGGCACGCCGGCGGGCGGCGCCGGCGGCGCAAGCGGCAGGCCGTCGCGAAGGTCAAGCTCGGCGCCGGGATATCGCCCTAGGAGAATCTCCAGCGCTCGAACGGCGTCGCGCCGCGCGCCGGATGTCGCCGTCAGCGTGTCCTCCGCTGTGGCGAGATCGCTTTTCGTCAAGGCAAGATCCTGGGACGAGGCCAGCCCGTTTTCATACTGCACATTGACGATGCGCGCCGTTTCCGTCAGCGCCTCGACGGTGTTGCGCGCAACGCCCTCCTGCAGCCCTGCTTCAATGGCGAGGAAGTAGGCGCGCGCAACGCCGGCCGCCAGCGAATACTGGGAAAAGAGATAATCCGCCTCAGCCGATTCCGCGCTGGCGGCGGCGGCCTGTTGGCCGGACCGAATGCGGCCCCAAACATCGAGCTCCCAGTTCAACTGCAGCCCCGCAGTGAGCTGCGTGTTCGAACCGCCGGGATCGAGCACGCCCCCTTCGCTGGCGCCGATATTCAAACCCACATTCGGTTTCAGCGCCGCGCCGGCCTGACGCGCGAGGGCCCGCGACCGATCGACATTTGCTGCTGCAATCTGAAGGTTTTTATTGTTCGCCTGCGCTTCGTCGACCAGCGCCGTCAACACGGGATCATTGAAGGCGGCGATCCAGCCGACTTCGATGTCGCCGAGTTGTTCCTGCGCGGCGGCCCATGCCTCGGGCGTTTCCGGCAGGCTCGCACGCGCGGCTACGCCCGCCTCTTCCCGCGAGGTAATGTTGGCGCAGGCGGCAAGCGAAAGCGCCGCAACGCCGACGAATAATCCCGTTTTTAAGGCCGACATAATCACCCCGTCATGCAGTCCCGGTTTCATCCGGGCGAATATTGAAAATGATCGTGTAGAGCACCGGAATGATAACAAGGGTCAGCAAGGTTGCGAAGCTCAAACCGAACACGAGGACAACCGCCATAGACCGGAAAAAGGCGTCGCCGAACAACGGCA
The DNA here is from genome assembly GCA_028284345.1 of Hyphococcus sp. GTDB lineage: Bacteria > Pseudomonadota > Alphaproteobacteria > Caulobacterales > Parvularculaceae > Hyphococcus. Next base: position 566,672 of record JANQRY010000006.1, read on the forward strand.
TAACGCCGAGGACGGTCGTCATCGAGCCCATCATCACCGGTCGAACCCGGCTCGCCGCGGAATCAATGACGGCGTCAAGGCGCAGCTTGCCATCGCGGATTTCAAGATCCATCTGATCGACCAGCACGATGGCGTTCTTGATCAGCAGTCCCGACAGCGACAGGACGCCGAGAATGGCCATGAACTCCATCGGCGTTCCGGTAGAAAGCAACCCAATGACAACGCCGACAATCGACAGGGGCACGACCAGCCAGATCACCAAGGGCTGGCGCAGCGCGTTAAAAAGCAGAACGACGACCAATACCATCGCCACCAATCCCATCGGGATGGTGGTCGCGAGGCTTTCATTGGCTTCAGTCGACGATCCATATTCGCCGTCCCATTTCAGGGAATATCCTTGCGGCAGTTCTATGGCTTCGATCGGTCCGCGGATGCGCCCGAAGAGATCGGACGCCAGTTCGTCGGGATAGGGATCGCTTTGCGCCTTGATCGTCCAGACACGGTTTTCCCGCCTGAGCTGGCCGTCCCGCCAGATCGTCCGTATGCCGTCCATCGCCTCCGATAGAGGAACGACCGCGCCGGTCGCCGTGCTCAAGGTGCGGATTTCATAAACGCCGTCAATGCCGCGCCGTTCGGTTTCGGGCGCACGCGAGATAATCGGAATCAGCGTATCGCCTTCGCGGTAAACGCCGACATTGCGGCCGGAAAAGTTTGTCCGCAGCGCGTTGGCGAAGTCCTCGCGGGAGATGCCGAGACGACGTCCCTTGCTTTCGGAATATATGGGCTCGATGACGCTGACGGGCTGACGCCAGTCATCCTTGATCGACAACGCCCCGCCGTCGGCCGCCATGATCGCCTTGGCGTCATTGGCGAGACGGCGCAGCACGTCCGGGTCCGGCCCCTGAAATGTCGCCTCGATTTTGGATCCGCTTCCCGGCCCCAGAATGAAGCGCCAGACCTTCCCTTGCGCATTCGGAAATGTTTCGTCGACATAGGCCTGAATGCGCGGCATCAGTTGGGCGATGCGTCTGTATTCGTCAACGCGAATAAGCAATTGCCCATAGGCGGGATTTTGCGACTCGAAATTGTACACCAGCATGTAGCGCAAGGCGCCGCCGCCGATCAGCGTTTGCACGCCGTCAACGCCGTCAAGGCCGGCGACATAGGTTTCGAGCTGCTTCATGTTTTCATCCGTCGCGGTAATATCCGCGCCCTCGGGCAGCCAGTGATCGACAACGATCTGCGCCGTCGTTGAAGCCGGAAAAAAGCCGCTTTTGACGAACTGAAATCCCCAAATCGCCGTGGCGAAGACGCCAACCGCGCCGACAGCGACGACGCGCCGTCTTTTGATCGCCCGGCGAATAAAGTCCTTAAACGTCCGCGTGAAGCGCCCTTCTTTTCTTTCCGCCGCCGCAGCATCTGTTTGCTCCTTAAAGAGCAGATCGCAAAAGAGCGGCGTCAGTGTCAGGGCGAAAACCCAGCTATAAAGCAGGGAAATCATAATGACCCAGAAGAGATCGCCGGTATACTCAGCCGTATCGCCGGGCGCGAAACCGATCGGCGCAAACGCGATGACGCCCACAAGCGTGCCGCCGAGCAGCGGCCATTTTGTTTTCGCCACAACTTCCTTTGCGATATCGAGCTTTTTGCGCCCGCGCTGCACGCCGACGAGAATGCCTTCGGTAACGACAATGGCGTTGTCGACGAGCATGCCGAGGGCAATGATCAACGCGCCGAGCGATATCCGGTGCATCGGAATGCCGGTAAAGCTCATCGTCGCCAGCGTCGCCGCAATGGTCAGCAACAGAACCGCGCCGATTACCATGCCGGAGCGCGGCCCCATAAAGATCAGGAGCGTGCCGAGAACAATGGCGAGGGCCAGCGCGACATTGACCGCGAAGTCCTGCACCGACGCATCAACGATCTTACCCTGATGATAGTACTCGTGAAGCTCCATGCCGATGGGGCGCAGCGCATCCGTTTCCGTGAGCTTCGCGTCGATCGCCTCGCCCATTTTTACGACATTGGCGCCGGAAACATTGGAAACGCCGATGGCCAGCGCCGGCTCGCCATTGTAGCGGATCATCATGGTCGGCGGATCCCGAAATCCGCGCCGGACATTGGCGATATCCCGCAAATAGGTGACGGACCCGTCGTTCGATGTGGACACGAGAAGGTTTTCAATGGCGTCCACGGAGTCGATATCGCCGGAGGGCGAGATCTCGATGCGCTGCTCGCCCAGCTTGACGTCGCCGGCGGAGACAACGGCGTTTTGCGTCGATAGGGCCGAATAAAGATTGGTGATGGACACGCCGAGCGCCGCGGCGCGCTCTCGGGAAATTTCGACGTAGATCACTTCCGTCTGTTCGCCGCCGAAACTGACCTTGCCGACGCCGTCGACCTGCAGCAGGTCTTTCCGCAGGGCCTTGGCGTATTCGAGGAGTTCGTTAGACGAATACCCGTCGCCCGTGAGCAGATAATAGAGACCGTAAACATCGCCGAAATCGTCGAAGACCACGGACCGCGACGCGCCCGGCGGCAGGTCGCCTTGCGCGTCGTTCACCTTGTTGCGCAGTTTCGTCCAGATCAGCTGGAGATCGGCCTTCGACGGCGAAAACTCGTATTTGATGTCGACGCTGATTTCCGAAGAGCCCGCCCGCGACTTCGAGCGGATTTCCTCGACCTCCTGCATTTCCTGAATCGCCGTTTCGAGGGGCTCGGCAATTTCATTGGCGACTTCTTCCGGGCTGGCGCCCGGATATTGGGTGAAGATCTGCGCCGTCCGAATGGTGAATTCCGGGTCTTCGAAACGCGGCATGTTTTGATAGGCGATCCAGCCGCCGATCAGCGACGCCGCGACGACGATGAAGCTGATCAGGCGATTTCTGATCGCAAGTTCGGCCGGGTTCATGCTGCGCGCTCCAACTAGAGGCCCGGCTCCCAGGCGCGCACGCGCATCCCGTCATGGAGATAAGACGCGCCCGCCCCGGCGATGATGTCACCCTCTTCAAGGCCATCCACGACAAAGATTTCGTCCAGAAACCGCTCGTCGCTGATCGTTACCTTGCGTTTTGAAACAGTCATGGCGTCGTCGTCGACAACCCAGACAAACGTCTCACCGGTCTCGGCGATGATCGAGGCTGCGGGTATCGACACGCCAAAGTCGAATTGGTCGCCGCTGTAAAGGAAGGTCGTTTCGACCTTGCCAGTCATGCCCGGCAAAATCAGCAGATTGTCCGGCGGCGTAAAAGCAAATCGAACACGATAGGTCTGCGTTGTCGGATCCGCCTGCCCGGCCGCCTCCTTAAATCTCGCAGGGATTTGAACATTCGGCGCGGCATCGAGGGTTACCGTCGCGTTCACCGGGGTCAATTGCGGTATGTACGCGAGAAGCCGGGCCGGTACGCTGATCACCGCTTCAACGGCGTCGGCGCTTTGCAGGACGGCCACCGCTTGCTGCGCCCCGACATTTTGGAAGTTCTCGACATTGATGCTTGCGATCTGCCCCGAAAACGGCGCCCTTAATTCCGTATCGTCGAGGGCTTTTTTCGCCGTATCCAATTGCGCCCTTGCAATGTCCCGGGCTGAGCGCCGCTGCTCCAGGACGCTGCGCGAGATGGCGTTCTGTTCGGACAGGCGCCGGGCGCGCTGATATTCGGACTCAGCGTTGTCGAACTGCGCCTTGGCGGAATTGAAGTTGTTCTGAAAATCGCGCTGGTCAAGCTTGGCGATGAGCGCGCCATGTTCAATTAGCTGGCCTTCCGTCACCGGCAATTCCTGCAGCAGCCCACTCACCTGAAAGGTTAGGACCGAGGATTGCGCCGCTTGGATCACCGCGGGATAGCTGACGGGGAAGCGATTTGAAGACGTCTCAACCGTGATGAGTTTGATCGGACGAATCGGCGGCTCGACCGTGCTTTCGGTTGAGCCGGAACAGGCCGCCGCCAGCGCCGCCATGGCGGAAAAAAGCAAAGAGCGCAGAATCATAATGTGTTGTGTATGTCCCAAAGAGGCAGGTAATCCAAGCATTCTGCGCCGCCGGAGGCTTGCGGAAAACAGCGCCCGCCCGCACTAGCGCCTCTGTTATACGGTTAGATCCGGTTTTCGTTCTAAGCTATTGAAATCATGCTAGTATATGCAAAAGGGGTGCGATTCGGCCGTAAAGGCCCTGCGCTGGGTGTTAAAAAAGACGCGCGCCGGCGGACGATCGCAAGTATGATCTGGATCAAATCTGGAGGCGCCGGAATGCGTAAGGTCAAGCCATGAACTCCACCGCGACGATGCCCGATTCTTCGATTTCCATGGACGCGCCTTGGCGCTGGCTGGGCGCCGGGTTGCGCGACGTCATGAAAGCGCCGCACCTCAGCATTGGGTACGGCGTCTTGATCATCGGCGGCGGCGCCGGGATCACCTACCTCCTCTGGGAAACCGGATACGCTTCGCTCATTCCGGTCGCTTTCGGCATGTTCGCGATTTTCGGGCCCCTCCTCGCCGTCGGGCTTTACGAAATGAGCCGGCGGATTGAGGCCGGCGAATCCCCAAGGCTCTTCCCCGTGCAGTTCGCCGGCCCGCGCTCGCCGCTGCAACTCGCCTTTATCGGCTTTTTCCTGATGTTCGCCGCGATGGTCTGGGCGCGCATCGCCATGCTGCTCTATGCGCTGTTCACCAATGGCAGCTACCTGCCGATGGATCAGTTTTTGAGTTTTGCAATTTCAACCGGCCCGGGCCTGACAATGGTCGCCATCGGGACGGTCGTCGGCGGCGGCATCGCCTTCGCGATCTACATGCTGACGGTGGTTTCCGTTCCCATGATGATGCACGAACGCACTGACGCCTTTACCGCCATTGGCGTCGGCATCAAGGCCATGCAGAAGAACACCGGCGCCATGGTGCTGTGGGCATGGCTTATCGCCGTGATTACGGCCGCGGGCGTTGCGACATTCTTTGTCGGTCTGGCGCTCGCCTTCCCGCTTCTCGGCCATGCGAGCTGGCACGCTTATCGCGAAATTCGCGGCGCCTGACATCGCTATCCCGTTCATCGTCGAGATCGTCGTCGAGTAAGATGCGCGCCGCGGCGCCGTCGGGATCGTCGAACTGTCCCGATCGCAAGGCCCACAGAAACGCCGCAAGGCCGAGCCCGCCGAGAAACAGCGCAATGGGGATGAGGTAAAGAAGCCCCGTCATGGGGTTTTCCGGCCGGAAAGGCGCAGGGCGTTCAGCGTTACCACCATGGAAGACCCCGACATGGCGAGGGCGGCGATCAGCGGCGTGACGAAGCCGAAGACCGCAAGCGGAATGGCGCAGGCGTTATAAAGCGCGGCGAAGGCGAAATTTTCGAGAACGCGCCGGCGCGCTTTTCGCGACACGTCCACCGCCTCGACAATCGGCTGCAAACCGCCGCCAAGGTAAACGAAATCCGCCGCCGCCTGACTGGCGTCCGCCGCCGTTCCCGGCGACAGCGAAACATGCGCATGAGCGAGCGAGGGCGCATCGTTAAGCCCGTCGCCCACCATCGCCGCCTTGGCGCCGGCGGCGCGAAGATCGGCAAGGCGCGCCGCCTTGTCCTGCGGGCTGACGCCGGCGCGCCATGCGGAAAGACCAAGCCGCGCAGCCGTCGCCGACGCCGCCTCTTCCCGGTCGCCGGAAAGCAGTTCCATGGCGAACCCGCGCGCCGCCAATTGGCGAATGACTGTCCCGGCGTCAGCGCGCGCGGCGTCTTCAAAAACGAACCGTATCGGCGCCGCGTCGCCGCGGCGCAGCCACGCCTCCAACGTCGCGCCGTCCCCGGCGTCATCACGCTCAACGCCGCCGACCCACTGCGCCGAACCGAACCGGATGCGTTGGCCGTTTGAAACGCCTTCAAGGCCAAGCCCCGGAAACTCCGTCGCGCCGTCGGCCGCTTTTCCGGCGCCGACCGCTTCCACGACAGCGCGGGACAAAGGGTGCCGGGAAACGCGGGAGAGCGCGGCCGCATCTTCAAGCGCGCCCGCCGGCAGCGCGGCGACATTCGCGAGGGTCGGCCGGCCGAGAGTCAGCGTGCCGGTCTTGTCGAACACCATGACGTCGGCTTCCGCCAGGCGCTCAAGCGCATCGCCGGATTTGACAAGAACGCCGCGCTTGAAAAGCCGGCCCGTCGCAACGACCTGCACCGCCGGCGCGGCCAATCCAAGCGCGCAGGGGCAGGTGATGATCAGCACCGCAACGGCGTTCATCATCGATGCGCGCACGCCGGCGTCGAACAGGAGCCACCATCCGAGGAAGGTGACGAGCGCCAGCGTGTGCACGACCGGCACGTAAAGCGACGCCGCGCGGTCGGCAAGACGCACATAGCGGCTGCGCGATTGCTCGCCGGCTTCGATGAGCCTGGCGAGGTCCGCAATCAGCGAGTTCTCCACGGTGGCGCGGGCGCGCATCACAAGACGCGCGGAGGTGTTGACGACGCCGGCGTGAATCTCATCGCCCGGTTTCATTTTTCGTGGCGCGCTTTCACCCGTGACGAGCGCGGTGTCTGCGTAAGACTCCCCTTCAATGATCACGCCGTCGACGGGCGCGCGGTCGCCGGGCGACAGGAGCACCTGATCTCCGGGCGCAATGTCGCGCGCGGCGACGGGTTCGATGACGCCGTCTGCGCCGAGCCGGCGCGCCGTCGTCGCCTGCATGGCGAGAAGATCGCGCGCCGCCGCACGCGCGCGCCAGCGCAGGCGATGATCGAGATAGCGCCCGATCAGCAGGAAAAAGAGCAGCATGACGGCGGCGTCGAAGTAAGTGTGTTCGCCGCCGGCGAAAAATTCATAGATGCTCATGGAGAGCGCGAGGATCACCGCCAGCGAAATCGGCACGTCCATATTGGCGCGGGCGTTCTTCAGGGCGCTCCATGCGGAGGAAAAGAAGGGACGGGCTGCATAAAGCGCGGCGGGAATGGCGATCAGCGCCGAGGCCCAATGCATCAGACCGCGCGTGCCCGGCCCCATATCCGCGCCGCCGGCCCATACGGAAACGGAGAGGAGCATAACATTGGCCATGGCGAACCCGGCGACGCCGAGGGAGCGCAACAGAAGGCGTCCTTCCGCATCGTGATCGTTCTCCATCGCCGCCGGATCAAAGGGCGCCGCGCGATAGCCGATATCAGTCAGCGTTTGCGTCACGCGCCGCGGCACGACCGCGCCGTCGCGCCAGACGAGCGACAGCCGCCCGGTCGACAGGTTCAGCCGCGCGCGCTCCATGCCGTCGAGAGATTTCATCGCGGTTTCGATCTTGGCGATGCACCCGGCGCATTTGGCGCCAAAGACAGCGAGTTCGAGTTCCGCAACACCGTTGCGGCGGCGGACGAAGGGCGCAGGGTCGACAAACGCGCCCTCTTCGTCGGTCGCATCGGCGCCGCCCGGTTCCAGCCCGCTCGGGCAGCCGGCGGCCGTTGCGTCGCCCTTGATGGTCAGTTCTGCGCTCATTCCAGAATCAATCGGCTCGAAAATACGAACTCGTCGCCAACGGCGTTGACCGCCAAGGCGTCAAGGTTCCAGGCGCCCGGCCCCGCCGGCGCCGTCGCTTCATAGCGCCCGCCGCCAACAGGTTTGAACATGATCGACTGATCATCCGCGTCATCGGCCGGTCTCGACAGCATGCCCCGCATGGTGAGACCGTTCACCGGCTCGCCGGTCATCGTCTTCATCACAACGGCAAGACGCATAGTTCCGTCGGTCAAGGCCGCTTCCTCAATGGCCGCCGACCAGCCGAGCGCGCTTTGCGCGGCGCGCGATGCCAGCCGGTCATTATAGTTCAGACCTTGTAGATAAGACTTCTTTTCCTTTTCGCCAGGGAATGTCCGGAAGGCGAGATTAAGAAAAACCATATTCGCCGCGAGAATAACGAGGAAGAAACTCAGCAGCGCAAAGAGAACGTGTTTACCGGTAATGCGAAATTCGTTTTCCATCAGCGTCGCTCCGTCAGAAAGACAGTCGGGTTTTCCATTTCCTCGCCGCTCGCCGCATCGCGAATGACAAAGGTCACCGGTATGGACGCAGGGCGTTCGGTCGCCGGCGGCAGCGTCGCGAACACCCGGATCGAGCGAACGTCGTCGCCGCGCACGTCAACGCGTAATACACCCTCTTCAACGGTCTCGCCAATCGCCTGCATCTGTAAGGCGCTCGCAATACTATCGGCGCTTTCAAGCGAAACGACAAATTCGCGTTCCACATTGGCTTTGTTGACGATTTTCACCGTGTAGGCGTTGCGGATCGAGCCGTCGGACAATTGCACAAAAGGCGGCGTGCGATCGCGCAGGACGTTGACGTCCATGGTCGCCCGATTGAGCAAGCCGAAGAGCATGATGGCGGAGACAAGCACGAATACGCCGCCGTAAAACACCGTCCGCGACCGGATCAGGCGCATGGCCGGTTTTTCGCCGCGCAGCCGGCGCGCCATGTTCTTGTCGGTGTCGTAGGCGATGAGGCCCTTCGGGCGATCGACTTTCGCCATGATGTCGTTACAGGCGTCGATACAGAGCGCGCAATTGATGCATTCAAGCTGCGCGCCCTCGCGAATATCGATGCCCATGGGACAGGCGGCAACGCAGGCCTTGCAGTCGATGCAGTCGCCCCGCCCCTCCCAGGGCTCGCCTTTCTTGTGGCCGCCGCGCGGTTCGCCGCGGTCGACCTTGTAAGTGACCTGCAGCGTCTCTTCATCGGTCAGCGCCGCCTGAATGCGCGGCCATGGACACATATAGGTGCAGACCTGTTCGCGCATGGAGCCGGCGAGCATATAGGTCGTAAAGGTCAGGATACCGATAAAGAGATAGGCCGAGCCCGGCGCCGTCCCCTGAAAGATCTGCGGCAGGATGGTCGGCGCATCATGAAAATAGAACACCCAGGCGCCGCCGGTCGCTGCGGCGATGGCGAGCCAGACGCTGTGTTTCATGGCTTTCTTGCGGATCTTGTCGAAGGACCAGGGCGCGTTTGCGAGGCGCATCCGCCGATTGCGGTCGCCCTCGATCAATCGCTCCGCGGCGATATAGAGATCGGTCCAGACCGTCTGCGGACAGGCGTAGCCGCACCAGATGCGTCCGAACAGCGCCGTCGCCAAAAAAAGACCCACCGCGGCAAGAATAAGGAGCCCGGTCACATAGTAGAGTTCGCTTGGCCAGATTTCGATGAAGAAGAAATAGAAGCGGCCGCCGGCGAAATCGACGAGCACGGCCTGATCAGGCTCGTTAGGCCCCCGCGGCCATCGCACCCATGGCAGCAAGTAATAGACGCCGAGGGTCGCAAACAACAGGAACCATTTCAGCGCCCGAAACTTGCCGTGGACCCGCTTCGGATAGATCGGTTCGCGTTTCTTGTAGAGTTCGCGCGACGCCGCGCTGTTGACGGGCGCGGCGTCCAAGACGGCGACGCCCGCCGCCGCTTCCCTCGCGCCGTCGGCGTTTCGTGCAAACTCAAGATTAGGCTCGGTCACAACGGACCAGTACTCCTTACTCGCCGCCCCCGAGCGAGTGAACATAAACCGCCAGCGCCGTAATCTGTTCGTCGGTCAGGCGCTCGGTCCAGTGGGGCATGACGCCGGCCCGACCGTAGTACAGGGTTTCCTGCAAATCCTTGCGCTCGCCGCCATAGAGCCAGATCGCGTCGGTCAGGTCTGGAGAGCCCTGCAACTGGTCGCCCTTGCCGTCGGCGCCGTGACAGGCGGCGCATAGTTGCACGAAATTCGTCTCGGCCCGCGCAACCGCTTCCATGTCGGCGTCGCGGCCTGAAATATGGACGACATACTCAACGAGATCGTCGATCTGATCGGCCGAGAACGCGCCGGTTTCTCCATAGGCCAGCATAATACTGATCCGCGTGTCCGGATGGGTCGAGCGGATGCCGTGATGCAGGGTCTTCTCAATATCGTCGAGCGTGCCGCCCCAGAGCCAGGCGTCGTCCACGAGAGACGGATATCCCCGAAAGCCCTGGCCGCCGGCGCCGTGACAGGTGGCGCAATTGTCGCCGAACAGGGATGCGCCGGCATTCATGGCGAATTGCAGAAGCTGCGGATCGGCTTCAACCTCATCAATCGACGCGACGGTCAACAGTTGCTGCATTTGCACGCTGCGCTCAGCGTCAAGGGCGGCGAGCGCCGCATCGACATTGGCCCGTTCGGAATGGTTGCGGACGCCGGCGAAATAGCCGGTGATCCCCGGCCATGACGGCATGAGCACCCAGTAAACCACGGACCATACAACACTGATCCACAACAGGATGAGCCACCAGCGCGGCAACGGGTTGTTGAGTTCCTTGATCCCGTCCCATTCATGGCCCGTCGTTTCAACGCCGGTCGGTTCGTCGATTTCCTTATCGGACATCTGTGTCATCCTCGCTTTCGACCGGCCCGTCTTCGAGCGGAATACGTTTGGCGGCGTCAAACTTCGACTGATTGCGCGGGTTCAGCGCGTAAATCAGGACCAGCGCAAAGGCGACGACAAAAAGGACGAGGCCCCAGGTCTGCGCAAAGCTTGCAAGCGTTTCGTACATCGGCCCGCCCTATCTGTAATTTTCTTCCGGCTCGTAGGTCGAAAAATTGACCATCGTGCCGAGGACCTGAAGATAGGCGATCATGGCGTCCATTTCGGAGATCTGTCGGGCGTCGCCGTCGAAATCGCGAATCTGCGCATTCGGATATCGCGCCAGAAATTCGTCATAGATATCGGAAAACGGATCGACCTGGGCCTCAAGGTCCGCTTTCGCATTCTCGATCATCTCGTCCGTATAGGGAACGCCGACGGCGCGATTGGCCTTCAGCCACGCTTCGACTTGCGAATAGTCAAGCGGGCGTTCGTCAAGGAACGCGTAAGGCGGCATGATGGATTCCGGCACGACGCTGCGCGGATCGACCAGATGCTGCTGATGCCAGGCGTCGGAGTATTTGCCGCCGACGCGCGCGAGGTCTGGGCCGGATCTTTTTGAACCCCATTGGAACGGATGGTCGTACATGCTCTCGGCGGCGAGCGAATAATGGCCGTAGCGTTCAACCTCGTCGCGCAACGGGCGAACCATCTGGCTGTGGCAGGTATAACAGCCTTCGCGAATATAGATGTTGCGGCCGGCAAGCTCCAACGGCGAATAGGGTCTGACGCCTTTCACCTTTTCGATGGTCGATTCGAGATAGAAAAGCGGCGCGATTTCCACGACGCCGCCAATGGCGACGACGACCAGAATCGCCACGGTGAGCAACAGGCCGCGCTTTTCGAAGATTTCGTGACGGTTGAGCATGAAGCCGTTCCCCTATTCCGCCGGCGCGGCGGCGAGGGCCGCGTCGCGGGCGTATTCTTTTTCGCGGATGTCGCCCTTCGCCGTTCGCCACAAATTGTAGGCCATGACGAAAGAGCCGATCAGGAACAGCAAGCCGCCCAGCATCCGGATGATGTAATAGGGATGCATCGCCTCAACGGTTTCAACGAACGAGAACTCGAGGAAGCCGAATTCATTATAGGCGCGCCACATCAACCCTTGCATGATGCCTGAGACCCACATGGACGTGATGTAGAGCAGGATGCCGAGGGTCGAGATCCAGAAATGCCATTCAACGAGCGCGCGCGAATAGAGCGCCTTGCGCTTCCAAAGCCACGGCACGAGACAGTAAAGCGCGCCGAAGGAGATATAGCCGACCCAGCCGAGGGCGCCGGAATGAACGTGGCCGATGGTCCAGTCCGTATAGTGAGACAGCGAGTTGACGGACCGGATCGACATGAGCGGGCCTTCGAAGGTCGACATGCCGTAGAACGCGACGGAGACAACCATCATGCGCAGCACGGGATCGGTGCGCAGCTTGTCCCAGGCGCCGGACAGGGTCATCAGCCCGTTGATCATGCCGCCCCATGACGGCATCCACAGCATGATTGAGAAGGTCATGCCGAGGGTCTGCGCCCATTCGGGAAGCGCCGTATAATGAAGATGGTGGGGCCCCGCCCAGATATAGAGAAAGATGAGCGACCAGAAATGGACGATCGACAGGCGGTATGAATAGACCGGCCGTTCGGCTTTCTTCGGTATGAAGTAATACATGATGCCGAGAAAACCGGCGGTCAGGAAAAATCCGACAGCGTTATGACCGTACCACCATTGCGTCAGCGCATCCTGAACGCCGGCGAAGAGGCTGTAGCTCTTGGAACCCGTGAGCGAGACCGGCACGGCCAGATTGTTGACGATGTGCAGCATCGCGACCGTGACGATGAAGGCGAGAAAAAACCAGTTCGCCACATAGATATGCGGTTCTTTTCGTTTCAGGAGCGTGCCGAGGAAAACGAGGAGATAGGCGACCCAGACGATGGTGAGCCAGATGTCGGCGTACCATTCGGGCTCGGCGTACTCTTTCGACTGGGTGATCCCCATGAGGTAGCCGGTCGCCGCAATGACGATAAAAAGATTATAGCCCCAGAAGACGAACCATGGCGTCAGCCCGCCCCACAGCCGCGCCCGGCTGGTACGCTGCACGACATAAAACGACGTGGCGATAAGGACGTTGCCGCCGAAGGCGAAGATCACCGCCGATGTGTGCAGCGGGCGCAAGCGGCCGAAATTCGTCCACGCCAGATCCGGAAAATACAACAGGCTGGGAAAGGCCAATTGCGCGGCGATAATGACGCCGACGAGAAATCCGGCGATGCCCCAGAACACCGAGGCGAAGACGCCGGCTTTAACGACGCCCATCTCATAGGCGTTCCTGTCCGCGACATAGCCCGACGACAGATGCGACACGAGCGCAAAGCCGCCAAGAACCGTTGCGACCAAAAACATGACGGCGTGGGCGGCCATCAACGGATCGGTCGCGCGCGCCGCGGTGAACAGCGACCACAATGCGCCGACAACTAAGATGACGGCGATGAGCATGACGTCGCCGCCGGTATCCGATCCATTGCCGGGATGCGCTCTGTTTTCAGACATTGATTCAGTCCTGGTGCAGCGTTTTTGGGCGTTGTGCAGCAGCCTGATACGCGCATCTTGATCTGGATCAAGACGCATGAAAAAGCCTGCTAATTGTCGATATGTCGCAGGAACGCCCGAGTCGTGATCATTGTCGAACACCGCTATTGGAAATTATTCGCGTTGTCGATTCGTTTCGGCGCCCGACGGCCTGCAGCGCGTCCGTGACGCTTCATGTCTCAGCGGTAGGAAGAAGGCGCATTCCGCGCGCAACAGCGATGCGCCCAACGCGCTATTCGCACGACGCCGCCAGCACGACGCTGCGCCGTGAAAGCGCGCGGATGGTCCCTTGTTTTTTGAGGCTCGCCAGCGTGCGGCTAAGGGTTTCAAGGCGGAGACCAAGATAGTCGGCGATGTCCTGGCGCGGCATGGGCAGCGGCGTCTCTGTAACAGCGCTGTCGCCGCCATGGCCAATTGATTTCGCAACCATGCGCAGAAAGGTCTCGACCCGTTCTTCGGCAGTCTTCTTGCCGAGGAGAACAATGTGGTCCTGCGCTTTGTGGTATTCTGTCTGCCCCCGCGCGATCAGGCGGTCCTTAACGCCCGGACATCGTTCCGCAATCGCCTCCAGAAACCGGTGCGGAAAACAGCAGACGAAGCTGTCCTCGAGCGCTTCGGCGGTGTAGGCGCTCGCGCCGGTCGGGCGCACCCCGACAAAATCGCCGGGGAAGATAAAGCCTGTGATCTGCCGGCGTCCGTCCTCAAGATGTTTCAGAAGCCGAAAGCCGCCCTGCACGAGAACGTAGAGGCTGTCATTCGGTTCGCCCTCCTGCATCAGCGCCCTTCCCTTGGCGACCGAGCGTCGAGCCATCGTCTTTTCGACCTCGACCAGTTCGCGCGGGCCGAGATCGGCGCAGATGGACCGCTCGCGCACCGCGCACAGATCGCATGACGCCGGCCGTTGCGGCGCCTGACACGCGACAGGACTGGAAGCGGATGCGGACATGAGCCTCGGATGCTTCGCAAGCGATAACGCAATGGTAGGACGATTGCCGCAACGTATCCAGCATTGCGGCAGGGAAGCTTCCCTATGTCGCGCTCCGGGGTCCGGCGCGCCGGGCGGGCGCGATCCCTACACCGCTGCGGCGTATTCGACCTGCCGCTGCGCGTAAGGGTCAAGCGCCGTCGCAACGGCGCGGGCCAGCGGATGCGCGCCTTCAACAATCGCGATCCTGTCGCCGTCCCAGCGTATGATCCCGTCGGCTTCGAAGCGCTCCAGGGCCGAACAGAGGCGAATCGCGTCCGCCGGCGGAGACGTCTTGAGAACGGCGCCGACATCCGCTTCCAGCCGGCACAGGAGATCGTGGATCGCGGCGGCGATCACCGCTTCCCGCCTGGTCCGGACTAGGCCGCGCGCCACCGGCGCGGCGCCGCGACGAACGCGGTCCTTATAGGCGGCGACGGACTTCTCATTCTGGGCATAAAGCCCATCGACGAAGCTGATCGCAGACGCTCCGAAACCGATCTGCGTCGCGGCCGCATCGTCGGTAAAGCCCTGAAAATTCCGTTTCAGCCGGCCCGCCAACGCCGCCCTTGCGAGGGCGTTATCGGGTTTAGCGTAGTGGTCGAAACCGATTCGCAGATAGCCTGCGCCGGTCAGCAGCTCATCAGCCATCGCAGACAGCGCCGCGCGCAGCGTCTCGTCCGGCAGGGTTTGCGGATCGATCATGCGCTGGTGCGGCAGCGCGTCCGGCAGATGCGCGTAGCCGAACACCGAAACACGGTCCGGGGATAAGGCGATGACTTTGTCGAGGGTTTGCGAAAAGCTGTCTTCGCTCTGGCGCGGCAGCCCGTAGAGAATGTCGAAAGAAAGATCATCAACGCCGCCGGCGCGGATATCGCTGACGCAGGATTCAATGAGGTCGAAACTCTGAATCCGGTTGATCGCCTCCTGAACCAAAGGATCTAGATCCTGCACGCCAAGACTGAACCGGTTGAAACCGAGCGATGCGAGACGGCCGACATGACCGTCGCGCAGCATCCGCGGATCGAGTTCAATGGCCACATCGGCGCAGTCGGTGAGGCCGACTTCCCGTTCGATGGCGCCAAGAATGTCGGCAAGATCATCGCAGGAAAGATAGTTCGGCGTGCCGCCGCCGAAGTGAATGCTTGTCGGTCGGCCCTTCCCCCCGAGCGCTCTGGCCTGCAATGCAATCTCGCCGATTAGCGCGTCCACATAGTCCCGCGCCCGCGCGTAATCATTTTCGACCCGCATATTGCAGCCGCAATACCAGCAGAGCTGTCGACAAAACGGCACATGCACATAAAGCGACAAGGGGTCGTATAGCTGGATTTCGTGCAGTTTTTCGGTGAAATCGCGGGCCGTCACCGACTGGTCAAAATGCAGTGCGGATGGATAGCTCGTATATCGCGGAGCGCGCGCGCCAAGATATTTTCGCCAGGCGGCCTTCATCCCGCCAAAGCTATGGGCGGGCGGCGGCCACTTTCTGACCTAGATCAAATTCGAAATTTTCAATCGCAAGTTTTTTCGTCCTGCGCGCCCCGGTTTCATCGCAGACATGATCTGGATCAAGTTTCGGCTGCCGGGCGTCTCCATATCGCATTTGTTGACACTCATCCGAAGGGAAAGACAATGCTTCGCTCACTGCTCGCCGCCACCGCTCTCGTTCCATGTTTCGTACAGCCCGCCGCCGCGGAAGAAGGCGACTGGCTCGTTCGACTGCGCGGCATCGTGGTCGCGCCGACGGAAAGCGCATCCGACGTTCTGCCCGGCTTTCCCGGCGGATCGGTCGGCGTTGAAAACGCCGTCGTGCCGGAACTCGACTTCACCTATTTCATTACGGACAATATCGGCGCGGAACTGATCCTGGCGACAAGCCCTCATGACATTCAGGGCGAAGGCGTTCTTGCCGGCCTTGGCGAAATCGGCGACCTCATGGCGCTGCCGCCGACGCTGACGCTGCAGTACCATTTCAACCCGAACGGCAGACTGCGTCCCTATGCAGGCGTCGGGGTCAACTACACGATATTCTATAGCGAAGACGCGTCGGATTCGCTGATGAACGCCGTTGGACCGACCAGTCTTGACGTCGACGACAGCGTCGGTGTTGCGTTTCAGCTTGGCGTTGACTACGCGCTCAATGATCGATGGTTCCTGAACGCCGACATCAAATACATTCAGATCGACACGACAGCGACGCTGAATTCCGGCGGGACCATCAACACCGTCGATATCGACCTTGACCCGATCGTCGCCGGCGTCGGCGTCGGCTACCGATTCTAGTAATCTCGGCGCATTCCCGCCCGCCGTCGTATGGCGGCGGTCGGGGAAACGCCGGGTTTACAATTGGCCAGGGCCTAAAAGCAGGTCTGGGCGAAGAATGGTGCGGGCGGCCGGACTCGAACCGGCACGGGATTGCTCCCGACAGATTTTAAGTCTGTTGCGTCTACCTGTTCCGCCACGCCCGCGGCCGGAGGCGCGCTCCATACCACGCATCGCGGCGCCGGCAAATTCGCGGTCTCAACATTCGACCACATTGACGGCGAGCCCGCCTTCGCTGGTCTCCTTGTATTTTCGCGACATGTCGAGACCGGTCTGACGCATGGTTTCGATCACCTGATCGAGCGACACCTTCGGATTCTCCGCCGCCCGCATGGCGAGGCGGGCGGCGTTCACCGCCTTCACCGCGCCGATGGCGTTGCGCTCAATGCAAGGGATCTGAACGAGCCCTTTGACCGGATCGCAGGTGAGACCGAGATTATGCTCCATGGCGATCTCGGCGGCGCGCTCAACCTGCGCCGGGCTCGCGCCCCAGACCGCGGCGAGCCCCGCCGCCGCCATGGAACAGGCGACGCCGACCTCGCCCTGGCACCCCATTTCGGCCCCGGAGATCGAGGCGCGCTGTTTATAAAGCATGCCGACGCCAGCCGCCGTCGCCAGAAAGATCCGTATGCGGTCTTCCGCGTCGCGCTCGCCGTCGTCGCAATAGTGTTTCACAACCGAGGGAATAATTCCGGCGGCGCCGTTTGTGGGCGCCGTAACGACCCGCCCGCCGGCGGCGTTCTCCTCGTTCACCGCCATGGCGTAAACGTTCAGCCAGTCAAAAAGCTGTTCGCGCTCATTGGCGAGCGGGGCCTCCTGCAGTTTCGCGAAGAGCGACGGCGCGCGCCGCTTCACGGCCAGACCGCCGGGCAATTCGCCGGAGGTTCTGAGGCCGCGGTCGACGCAGTCGCGCATCGCCGCCCAGATGGCGTCAAGGCGCGTTTCGGTTTCAGTGCGCGGGCGGAACGCGTCTTCATTGGCGAGAATGATCTCGTGCAGGTGCATCTTTTGCTCGCGGCAATGGGACAATAATTCCGCGGCGGACGAGAACTCGAACCGTCCGGTCCGGGCGCGGGCGATTAAGTCATCGTCGGACTTCTGGCTGAGTTGCTTTTCCGTGGCGATAAAGCCGCCGCCGACGGAATAATAGGTTTGCGCAAAAAGCGCCTCGCCCGCTTCGTCGAAGAACCGCAACGCCATCTCGTTCGGATGAATGTCCGGGATCAGGTCGCCGCGGAAATCCATATCCGCCCCGGGATCGAACGCAATCTCGGGTCCGCCGGCGAGACGCAGGCGTTTGGTCTCCTTCACACGCGCAAAAGCAGCGTCGGCCGCGTCCGGGTCGGTTGCATCCGGCTCGAACCCCAAAAGCCCCAGAACCGTCGCCTTGTCCGTGCCGTGGCCGACCCCGGTCAGCGCGAGCGATCCGTGCAGAGAAATCTCGACCCGGCGCGCTTTCGCCAGCACGCCGGCCTCGCCCGCATCTTTCAGGAACCGCACGCCGATCCGCATCGGCCCCACCGTATGGGACGATGACGGGCCAATGCCGATTTTGAAAATATCAAATATGCTCAGCATTCTACGGTGCGATTATCCCTGCCCGGCGTCCGCCGGCGCACGCATTCTTCTTCCGGTCTTACAGGCGTCCGTTTTGTCGGCCGCCTATTTTCGGTCGGCGGCGACCGGCTCAACGCCGAGGGCGCGCATGGCGGACCGGACGGCCTCGATCGCCGTCTCCGCCAACGCTTCGTCTTCGGCCCGCGCAATGACGGTAACGCCCTTGATGTCGCCGTCAATGGGATAGCTGCCGAGCGCGGCGCCTTTCGCGGCGGCCTGAATTTCGCGCAGCGCATCGGCGATCCGCGATTCGGGAAGACCGGCCGCAGTCAACGCGCGCGAGTACATCTGCACGCCGCGTTCCAGTTCCCCTTCGACAGCATTCAGCATGCCCTCAAAGATGCGCGGCACGCCGGCCATGACGAAAACATTGGCAATGCGAACGCCGGGGGCGCCGGAAACGGGATTCTCGATGAGCACGGCGCCGTCAGGCGTGCGGCTCATCCGCCGCCGCGCCGGCGTCACCGGCTCGCCCCGCGCCGCGTACCAAGCTTCAATTGCCGCAATCGCCTGCGGGTGCTCGATAACCGGAACGTCAAAAGCGGCGGCGATCGCGTCCACGGTGATATCATCATGGGTCGGTCCAATGCCGCCGGACGTAAAGACATAATCATAGCGCGCACGCAGCACGTTCAGCGCTTCGACGATCACCGCCTGTTCATCCGGCACGATGCGCGCCTCAACCAGCGCGATCGCGCGCTCGGTCAGCCAGCCGGCGAGGTAGTGAATATTCGCGTCACGCGTTCGTCCGGAGAGCAATTCATCGCCGATCGCCAGTATCGCGGCGGTTTTCCGTTTTTGATCTTGACCCATAAGGCGCAATCTATACGGGTGGCGAGCGCCGCGCCATAAGGATTAAGTGTCGCCATGCGATTTCCAACGCCCCTGCTTCGGGGCCGCCTCGAACGGCGCTACAAACGATTCCTGGCCGATATCGTGCTCGACGACGGTCGCGAGATCACCGCCCATTGCGCCAATCCGGGCTCGATGCTCGGGGTCGCTGTGGAGGGCGCGCCGGTCTGGGTGAGCGAACACAAGGACGGCAAGCGTAAACTGCCCTTTTCCTGGCAGCTTGCCGAGATCGACGGCGTTCTCATCCCGGTCAATACATCGAACCCGAACCGGATTGTCGCCGAGGCGTTTGACGAGGGCGCCATCCCGGAACTCGCGGGCTATGCAGAAATCCGCCGCGAAGTGAAATACGGCGAGAAAAGCCGCATCGACTTTCTCCTCGAAGATCCGCGCAAGGCGCCCTGTTATGTGGAGGTGAAAAACGTCCACCTGTCGCGGGAGCCCGGCCTTGCCGAATTTCCCGATTCCGTCACCGCCCGCGGCGCCAAACATCTGCGGGAGCTGAACGCGGTCAAAGAAAGCGGCGCCCGCGCCGTCATGCTGTTTGTCGTGCAGCGCGCCGATTGTCGCCGGTTCCGCCCCGCCGGCGACCTTGATCCCGTCTACGCCGACACGCTGCGCGCGGTCGCCGCGGCCGGGGTTGAACTCTTGTGCTATGATTGCGAAGTCACCGCCGCTGAGGTAGTCCTGAGGCAGGCGTTGGAAATCGATCTGGACCCATGACGGAAATTGTTCTTGAAGACGAACCGGCGGTTCGCACCCGCACGATCAAACGCCACCCCCAAGAAGCGTTTGACAGTATGCGCACAGCGGGACGGCTGGCCGCGGAATGTCTCGACATGATTTCCGCCCATGTGGCGCCGGGCGTGACGACGCAGGCCCTTGACGATTTGATCCGCGCCTTTGTTTTCGATCATAACGCCCTCTCCGCAACGATCGGTTATCGCGGCTACCGCCATGCAAGCTGCATCTCCCTCAATCACGTGATCTGTCACGGCATTCCGGGACCGAAGCCGCTTAAAAAGGGCGACATCCTCAACATCGACGTGGCGGTGGTCGTCGACGGCTGGCACGGGGATACGAGCCGCATGTTTTGTGCGGGCGAGCCGAAGGTCAAGGCGCGCCGACTGGTCGATACGACCTATGACGCCATGATGGCGGGCGTAAACGCCGTCAGGCCGGGGGCGACCTTCCGCGACATCGGCCGCGCGATCCAGACGCGCGCGGAAAGCGAAGGGTTCTCCGTCGTGCGCGATTTCTGCGGGCATGGGATCGGTCAGATTTTTCACGACACGCCCAATGTCGTTCATTATGCGGAATATAAAGATCGCTTCGGCGCCGTGCACCAGGCGCCCGACATAAGGCTTGAGCCCGGCATGTTCTTCACCATCGAGCCCATGATCAATGAGGGCCGTCCCGACGTGAAATTCCTCAAGGACGGGTGGACCGCGGTCGCCCGGGACAAATCGCTGTCGGCGCAGTTTGAACATTCCGTCGGCGTCACGGAGACGGGCGTCGAAATTTTCACGCTCTCCCCCGCCGGGCTCCACAAGCCGCCCTATGCCTGACGGCGGCGCAAAATCGACGAAAACAACACATCACGCGAGCGGCCATCGCGAACGATTGCGAGACCGGTTCCGCAAGGCCGGCGTCGACAGCGTTCAAGACTACGAATTGATGGAGATGATCCTGTTTCGCGCCATCCCGCGCCGGGACGTTAAACCGCTAGCGAAGGAGATCATCGCCGAATTCGGCGGGTTCGCCGAAGCGTTGTCCGCCCCGGTAGAGCGCCTGATGGAAATCAAAGGCGTTTCCGAGGCGGTCGCCACGGAAATGAAAATCATTCAAGCGGCGTCCATCAAACTGTCCCGGGCGCGCATTCTTGAGCGCCCGGTCATTTCCTCATGGAACGATCTTCTGTCCTATTGCCGCGCGGCCATGGCGGATGAAAAAACGGAACTCTTCCGCATTCTCTTTCTCGACAAGAAAAACATTCTGATCGCCGACGAAGTGCAGCAGCGCGGCACGGTTGACCACACGCCGGTCTATCCGCGCGAGGTCGTCAAACGGGCGCTGGAACTCGGCGCATCGGCGATCATCCTCGTACACAATCATCCGTCGGGCGACCCGACCCCATCGAAAGCCGATGTCGACATGACGGCCCAGATCGTGAAGGCCGCCGCCGCCCTCGGCATTCGCGTCCACGATCATCTGATCATTGGCCATAAACGCGACGCCAGCTTCAAGTCGTTGGGGCTTCTCTAATGCCCCGCATCATCACGCTGACGCCGAACCCGACTTACGACTTTGCGGTCGATGCAGACTTTGTCGAGCCGAACCGGAAACTGCGCTGCAAGAACCCGAAATCCCATCCCGGCGGCGGCGGCGTCAATGTCGCCCGCGCCGCTCATCGCCTCGGCGCCGACGTGCTCGCCATCCTGACGGCGGGCGGGCTTTACGGCGACGCGGTCAAGGGCCTCCTCGGCGAAGAGCTGATCCCGATCCGGGCGATCCCCGTGCGCGGCGAAACCCGCATCGCCTTTCATGTTCAGGATCTCAAAGGCGATCATGAATATCGCTTCAATCTCCCCGGCGCCGAGATGACGAACGCGGAAGTCGAGGCGATGCTGGCGGCGACCGACGCAGCGATACGGGACGGCGACTATGTGGTCGGATCGGGCTCCCTCCCCGGCGGCAAACCGGACGATTTCTGGGCCCGGGCCGCGCGCATTGTGAAAGACAAGGGCGGACGATTTGTCCTCGATTCCATCCACGGCGTCCGCCCGGCCCTCGATGAAGGGATTTACTTACTGCGGCTCAACAAATTCGAGTACCCAGCCCTTGCGGGGCGCGACCTTCAGTGGCCGGATGAAATTATCGCGTTCGCCAGCGACATTGTGAAAAAAGGCGGCGCGGCGCGCGTCGCCATCAGTCATGGCGGCGACGGCGCCATCATGGCCTCGGCGGACGGCGTCGCCCGCGCGCCGGTCATCAAGATCAAGGCGGAAAGCGCGGTCGGCGCCGGGGATTCATTCGTCGGGGCGATCGCCGCCGCGATGCTTAAGGGCGCGGACGATGAGGAAGCCCTGAGACGCGGCGCAGCAGCGGCGGCGGCGACGCGCATGACCCCGGGCACGGCGCTGTTTCGCGCAGAAGACGTGGAGCGGCTCTACGCCCAAGCAACATCCAGGGCCTGAGGCCCTAAAACTTCCGCCCGATAAACAGTTTCAAGAGGTGGTTTGGCGCGTCATCGGAAAGGCCGGCCCGATAGCCCGCCTGTAGGTAAACGCCATTGGCGAATTGCGTTTTCATCACCGGACCAAGCTGGTGATCCTCGGCGGAGAACGGCGTGTCGTCGCGGAGATTGCCAAAGTCGTTGAACATTTCAACGCCCAGACGGGTCTTCTCCGTACCGGGAATGAAATCGCCAATGCCGCGCGTTAGCTGGTTGCGCAATTCAAGCGCCACGCCGTCGTCGGCGTTTCCGCCGATTTCGTGTTCAACGACCGTATTGAAGCGCCATTCCCAGTCTTCGCCGATGGGCGTATTGGCGATAAAACGAATGTCGATTTCGTCGGGCTGCCCGCCGCCGGCGCCGATCCCGT
Organism: Hyphococcus sp.; assembly: GCA_028284345.1. Taxonomy (GTDB): domain Bacteria; phylum Pseudomonadota; class Alphaproteobacteria; order Caulobacterales; family Parvularculaceae; genus Hyphococcus. The sequence goes on from JANQRY010000006.1 coordinate 588,982, forward strand.
AGATCACCCGCACGCCGCCGTCCCAGCCATGGCGCCGGCGCTCAAAAAACTGAAACCGGTTTTCAATCGCCAACCCGCGAAAGTCGAAATCTTCGCCAGGCTGCTTGTCCTGCTCGGCGACGATGCGAACCGCGTACCAGTCGGTAAAGCCGTAATCCACGTGCTGGCGCATCCGGAACCGGCCGTCATTGCTGTCGCCGTCTTCGTCCAGCGTATATCCGAAACGGATTTCAGACGAAAACGCGCCTTCGTCAGCTTTCGCCGTCCCCACGTTGCCGATGGGCGAGGCGGCAAATGATGAGGGCCCAGCCAAAAACAGGCTCGCGATCAACGCTGAGAAGGCGCTTACACAACGTTTCATGATACACCCGGTATTCTAAAATAAGAACTACCGGCGCTAAAGGCGCGCCGACACTTCACATGGCGTTTCGATCACGCGACCGGCGATCGCCGCTCCGCCATCTTAGCGCTTCAAGATTTCGGCGGAGCGACAAGGGGCAACCGGCCTATTCAGGCGAAAAAGGCAGCGATGAGTGGTGCAGATTAATCTTCAGATCGCCGTCCTCGTTGCGCACGTAGCCGAATGTGTATTCGACTTTGGTTTCTGCGCCGTCAGCGCCAGTGAAGTAATAATTGCCCATCGCCATCGCAGAGTCGTCATCAGTATAGACGCCGTTGTTTTCCCATCGAACATCGGTCCATCCTGAAATGGCGAAGCCTTTGTCCTCGGTGCCCTCCTTTCCGATGAAATAGGCGAGCGCTTCATCGAATGTTTCGCGGAACTGGTCGTCTGCAGCGAGGGTCGGTTTGAACATGACGGCGGTTTCGCCATAGGCGTAAAGATCGTTGATATGTTCGGTCGCGCGCGCTGCGTAATCACCGTCAGCCGAATGCACGCTGGAGATCGCAACAATACCTTCGCCCCATTCCTTTTGGGCGGCAATAACGTCGGCCTCTGTGATGCCTTCCGCTACGCTTGGGCCTGCTGAGCACGCCGTAACCGCTAGCCCGCCGATCACTGCTACAATGCCGGAGACGTTCCTTTTCATGGTAATTCCTTTGTCTGTCTGAACTTACCCCATTTCCGTAAAAACGGATTCAATGAGGGCGTAAATGGGGTGCAGATACGCGCATATAATTAGGATTCTTAACAGATTTCGATAGGTTTTTCCGATCAATCTGATCGGCAGACAGGCGCCGCCGTCAGCAGGAATTAAAATCAACAGGGCAAACGCCCGGCGGCTAGTTTTGAACAATCGCCGACTTGCCTTACAGGCGACGAGAAATCTTCAAAACAGATAAGGCCGTTTGACTATGTTCGACCTGGCGCTCGCCACGCTTCTTTCTCCGGTAGTGCTGTTCTTTGTGCTGGGCCTTCTGGCCGGCCTTGCAAAATCAGACATCACCATCCCCGAGGCCGTGTCAAAGGGGCTCGCCATCTATCTGATGATGGCGATCGGCCTCAAAGGCGGCTTCGAAATGGCCGCCAGCGGCCTTACGGGAACGATCATCGCCGTCATGCTTTGCGGCATCGTGTTGTCCTTCGCCTTGCCGGCGATCGCCTTCTTCTTTTTGCGCACGACGACAAAACTGCCTTCGGTCGACGCCGCCGCGACGGCGGCCCATTACGGCTCCATTTCCATCGTCACCTTTGTCGCGGCGACCCAGGCCGTCGACCTTTCCGGCCTTCCGAGCGGGGGTTATCTCGTCGCCGTCGCCGCCTTGATGGAAACGCCCGCCATCGTCACGGCGCTCCTCCTCGCCGGCCGAAGCAAAAAGGCTGCACAGCAGAATGCGCCGGCGCAGCAATCAGCGCCCACCGGGCTGCTTCGCGAGGTCGCCCTGAACGCATCGGTCGTCGTGCTGGTGGGGGCCCTCATCATCGGCTGGGTCACCGGCGAAACCGGCAAGGCGCAGGTCGAGGGCGTTTTCATCACGCCGCTGCAAGGCGTCCTGTGCCTCTTTCTCCTCGACATGGGGCTGTCCGCTGGCCGGGGCCTGCGCAATGGCTGGCGCATGCTGCAACCAGCGACCATCGGCTTCGGCATTTACATGCCTCTCGTTTCCGCGGCGTTTGCCGCACTCGCCTCATTCGCCCTGCGCCTGCCGCCCGGCGATGCCGCGCTTTTCATGACGCTCGCCGCGTCCGCTTCCTATATCGCCGTCCCCGCCGCCATGCGTCTCGCCCTTCCGTCGGCGAAACCGTCGATCTACCTTACGCTTTCCCTTGGCGTCACCTTTCCGTTCAATCTGACGGTCGGCATTCCTATTTACATCTTGATCGCTCAATATATCGCGGCTTGAGGCGCACATCATGCATCAGAAAAAACGACTGGAACTCATCATCGAACGCATGGCGCTCGCCCGCGCCCGCGACATTCTCGAAGACGCCGGCGTTACGGGCTACACCGTCTTAAGCGCCATGGCCGGATACGGCGCCGGGCGGCGCTGGCGGCGCAGCGACCTTTCGACCGCGGAGGAAATGACCGTCGTGATTGCGATTTGCGACGACGAAAAAATTGAACGCGCGCTGAAGGCGCTTCACGAGCTTCTCGAAGCGCAGATCGGGGTCCTGAACGTATCAACAGTCGAAGTGCTCAGGCCGGACCGGTTTTAGCTTCGGCGGTCAGCCGCTCGGCGTATTTTTCCTCGATGGGAATGAACGTCTTCTCGTCCGTATCGAGAACGTACACATGCCCCTCGCCGATATCATAGACCCAGCCGTGAATCTTTAGCGTCCCTTCATCCATGCGCCGTTTGACGGCCGGGTAGCCGGCGAGGTTTTCAAGCTGCAGAATAACATTTTCCTGGGTGATGCGCTTCAGTCTCGAACCTTCATCTTCCGATGCCTCGCCAATATCGGCGTCAGCGCGGCGCACCGCTTCGTCAGCGAAGGATAACCATTCAGCGACATGAGGCAGATGCGCGACGGCCTCCGGATGCGCCGCCCCGCGCACGGCGCCGCAATCGGTATGACCGCATATCACAATATGACCGACCTTGAGGACTTCTAGCGCGTACTCGATGGACGCGGCGACGTCCCCGGCCTTGACGTCGTAAGGCGGCACAATGTTGCCCGGGTTTCGACAGGAGAACAGCGCGCCGGGATCAGTCTGCGTGATCATGCCGGTCGCAATGCGGCTGTCAGAACAGGTGATAAACAGCGCTTCGGGCGCCTGGCCATGGCTTAATTTTTCAAACAGCGCCTTCTTCTCGGGAAACACATCCCGATGGAACTTGACGACGCCAGTGGCGAAACTGGGCATGGTTATTCTTCCCCGTAAATGGCGACGCGCTGTTCCGACGCCATCGTCGGAATGACGCAAATTGCGCCAAGCCATTGATTTTTAATCATTCGTTCCGTCGATCCTTCGCCGCCGCCCGAACGCTGACTTCGCCCAAAATGGCCGATGTTATCAGACTGTCACATCTGTTTATCATAGGCGGCGCATAAGTCTCCCATCTGGTCGACGCAATTCCGGAGATCGCGCCATGAAATCTGCAAGCCTTTTGTGCCTCGCCGCCGCATCGATTGCCCTCGCCGCATGCGATTTAAGACCGACCTCGTCTTACGGGTTCCGCCTGCCGGACGGCGATGCGACGCGCGGGCAAGCGGTTTTTATCGAAAAGCAGTGCGGCGCCTGCCACACGATCGCCGGGATGGATGCGTTGCGCACAGACGTCGAGGTCGAGCGGACCGTGCCCATCGGCGGTCAGCAAACGCGCATCGCCACCTATGGCGAGCTTGTGACATCAATCATCAATCCGTCGCACAATATTGCGCGCAAGTATCGGGATGAATTTTCCGTCGACGGCGAGTCGGTTATGCGGTCCTACAACGACACGATGACTGTCAGTGAGCTGATCGATCTTGTCGCATTTCTGCAGGACCAATACGAAGAGTTTCCCGACTACTAAGCGAAACTATTCGATCTCCGGCAAGAGCATGCGCTGGGCGCGCCATTGCTCGACGATGCGCTCGATAAAGCCGGAATCCTCCAATTCAACCGACCAGCCGTCGGAGAAGCTGGCGGTCAGGCTGCGCGGCACGCAGTCCCGCGGCAGCGCGTCGAAGCGGATGCGCGTCGGCATGGGCACGCCCTCGCCCACGGCGATCGCCTCGCCGAGACCGAGCGACGGCAGGCACGACAGAAGACTGGTCGAGGCGTCCGGCACGGCGGCGCGCAGCGCTTCCTGGTCGGCCTGATTGGCGAGCCGCATGGCGAAGATCGTGTTGCACTGAGACAGCACGGTCGTGTCGAGTTCCGTCGGCCGTTGCGAGGCGACCCAGAGCGATACGCCGACCTTGCGGCCTTCCTTGGCGAGACGAATGATCGAACGCCGCGTCGGCCCGAAGCCTTCCTTGGGGTCGGCGGGTGCGTAACGGTGCGCATCTTCGCAGATGAGGGCGATCGGCGCCGCGCCGTTGCTCCAAAGCCCGAACTCAAAGGCGAGCCGTGTCACGACCGACACGACAACCTGCACGACCTCGCTCGGCAAGCCGCCGAGTTCAACGACGGAAACCGGCCGCCCGTCGACGGGAATACGGAAAAGCTGGCCGAGAAAGTCCGTCAGATTATCCTGAACCGTCAGGCTGCCGAACATGAAGGAATAGCGCGCGTCCTGACTGATCGTCGAAATACGGTTGCGCAGGCGCTTATAGGGGCCAGTGTTGCGCGTGGAATCAAGGCCGCCCAGCGCCTTGTCGATCAGCCCGAGCAGCTCCGATATGCGATAGGGCGTCGGCGTGTCGACCGTGATGGCGGTGAGATCCGCGCGTAAGCGCGACTGAGCGCGGCTGAGGCCGGAGATGTTCAGTTTTTTCGCGGCCGGCACAAGATCGGCCAGCAGCTCGATTTCCTCCGTGTACCCGTCCTTTCCGGGATAGAGAACCTCGACGAGTTCGTCGAAGGTCAGCATCCAATAGGGCAGCGTCAGCGTCGTCGGGTCGAAAACGACGGCGCGGTCTTCAAAGCTTTTTGAATATTCGTTATGCGGGTCGAGAATGACGATGTGGCCGTGGGGAAAGCGTTCGAGCACCGACCGCAGTAGCAGCGCTAAAGCGCAGGACTTGCCCGCGCCGGTGGTGCCGAGCACCGCGCAGTGGCGCGAAAACAGCTCGTCTACATTCACCGTCGCCGGGATCTGCGCATCCTGTTTGACGACGCCGATGCGCACGCTCGACGTCCCGTTAATCGCAAAGAGCGCAGTTAATTCATCGCGCGTCGCCACATGAACGCCGTCGCCAAGGGTGGGAAAGGACGAGACGCCGCGCTTGAACCGCGCCGGGGCGTTGATGGTCGGCTTTGTAAACTCGCCGATCAGTTCCATTTCGACGATGCGGATGGTCTGCACGGCGCTGTCGTGGGACGGCGCCGGCACGCTCATGGCCGAAACGAGACCGAGCACCACGGCGTGGCCGGCGTCAATCGACATGATGGCACCGAGTTGCGGTTTGAAATCGCGCTCCTCGTCATGCTTGTCCGGCTCCAGCAGGACAAGCGCATGGGAGCCGGTGACAGAGACGACGGAACCGACGCGCGGCTTTTCCTGAAAGGCGGTGTCATAGGCTTCGGCGGTCGGCGCGGCCGTCCCTTTGCGAACAAGGGGTGATTTTTTGGCGGCGTTAGGCTGCATGGCTCGTCTCCACGTCGAAAGGCTCTTGTGTTTCTGCTAAATCATCGTCGATGGCGTCCGCATCGAACTCCGGTTCCGGCAAGACGAGACGCACGAAGGTTCCCCGTTCCTTGCGGCTCTTGATGAAAAACTGGCCGTCCTGCATTTCGATAAACGTCTTGGCGATGGCGTATCCGACGCCGGGGCCGGAAAAGGCGCGATCAAGCCCGCGATGGACTTCGTTAAAGGCGGTCAGCGCGTCTTTGATTTCATCGTCGGTCAGGCCCTTGCCCTCGTCGCGCACGGCGATCTCCGGGAGGCCGGAGTCATCATAGGCGGCGCGCGCGAGCACGCGTCCACCCTCGCCGCACGCTTTCAACGCACATTGCATGATGTGATCGATAGCCTGAGCGACGCGCGCTTCATCGCCCCATGCGAGGACGGGATCGCCCTCCCCCTTGCGCACGATGGCCACGCCGGCCGCATCGGCGCGGATTTTTGCGCGCTCAATGGCCTCGGTCAGCAAGACGTCAAGATCAAGCTCTTGATTTGACAACTCGATGGCGCCGCTTTCGAACGCCGCGACTTCGAGAATGGTATTGATATGGCCGAGCAGAAGGTCCGCCGACTGCAGGATATACTGGGCGTATTCGGCGGTGCGTTCATCGTCGATAGCGAAGTCGTCGGCCTCACGAAGCATGGTCGCAAAGCCCATAATGGCGTTGAGGGGCGTTCTCAGCTCATGGTTCATGTTGGCGAGGAATTCTGATCGCGCCTTGATCGCGTTTTCCGCCTCGGCGCGCGCGGCGCGCACTTCGAGGTCGGCGCGGCGACGCAGAAGCTGGTCGCCCATCATCGACGCATAATCGGACAGGAGCGACCCTTCCGAACGATGAAACAATTGCAGCGGGCGCATGGCTTTTCCTCGCGGAAAAACTAGCCTTTGAAGCGCTAATGCGGCGTTAAGCGTAAAAGGCGAACGAGCGCGTTAACGTCTGATTTACGGGCGCTGCGGGCGCGCATGAAACACGGCGTTTATGCGCCTTGCGGGGTTGCGCCGGAGGGCGCGGCGCCGGATTTTTCCCGCTCGGCGGCGGCGCTCGCCGGTTTCGCGTCGGCCGGCTTCGGAATATAGGCGAGCACCGTATCGCCGATCTCCGGCTTCAGGGGCGCTTCCTCTGACGCAAATGACAAGACGCCCTTGCGCACAATGAGCACGATCTCATGCTCCTTGACGAGATCATTTTTGTATTGTTCCGGCGGGTATTCTTCCGACAGTTTGGTTCTCTGGTAGGTCCAGCCGGAATAGTGCCGGCGCAACAGATCGTCGAGGGGCGCGCCGGAATGGAGGAACGTCCGCCCTTGCAGCGTGTAGGACAAAGCCTTGCGATCCTCCTCGTCCTTGCCGCGGGCGTTGACCTGATAGATAGCGGCGCGGCCGAGTTCGGGCGCGAGGTCGGTTGAGACGAGCGCGTTGTGCGCTTCGTTGCCGCTGACCGCGAGCAGATAGCCGAAGCGGTTGAGATCGAGATGGTGCTCGGTCACTTCCGACAGGATTTCGCCGTAGTATGTCGGCACGTCGGCGAGGCGCGCGGGCTTCAGCCGTCGCCAGCTTGCATCGGCGACCATCACCGGAATTTCCATTTCTTTCAGCTTGGCGGCGAGCGCAATCGACCAGGGCGAGGCGCCGGCGATCAGGACGCCGGGGCGTTCGGCGGCGGCGAGCCCCAGCGCCTTCGCCAGCGGACCGATGGTGAAGCCATGGGCGATCACGGTCGCAAACACCATGGCGAAAGCAAGCGGGATCAGCTTTCCGCCGTCCGCGTAACCCGCTTCGAGAAGCGCGGCGCCAAAAAAACTCGAAACCGCCACCGCAACGATGCCGCGCGGGGCGATCCATCCCACCAGCAGGCGTTCCTTCAGCGGCAATCCGGCGCCAATCGTCGACACAAAAACAGACACCGGGCGAACGACAAACAACATGGCGAGAATGAACAGCAAGTCCGACCAGCCGAGCGCCAGAATGGTTTCATAAGTGAGGTTCGCCGTGAGGATAATGAACACGCCCGAAACGAGAATGACGGCGATGTTCTCCTTGAACAGCCGCAATTCGTTGATGCTGGCGATTTTTGAGTTGGCCATGGTGACGCCCATGGCCGTGACGGCGAGAAGACCGGCTTCGTGCTGCAACAGATTGGCGACTTCGAAACAGACAAGCACCATGGTCAGCAGCGCCGGCGGTTTCAGATATTCAGGGACCCAGCCGCGCCGAAACGACGTCGCCGCAAACCGTCCGATTGCATAGCCAAGGGCGCCGGAGAGGATCGCCGCCAACACGATCGACGAGATCACTTCCGAAAGCGTTCCGTGCGCGCCGCCATAGGCGACGAAGTCAAACACCAGCACGGCCAGCAGCGCGCCGACAGGATCGTTGACAATCCCTTCCCACTTCAACAACGCCGCCGGCCGCGGATTGAGTTTCGACTGCCGCAGGAGCGGAATGATCACGGTCGGACCCGTCACCACCATGATGCCGCCGAAGAGCAACGCAACCGGCCAGGAAAGACCGGCAATGTGATGGGCGGCGACCGCGCCGAGGCCCCAGGCGATCGGCACGCCGGGCAGGACCAGCCGTCGAACGCCCTGTTTCAGTCCGCGGATCTCCGAGAAATTGAGCTGAAGACCGCCTTCAAACAGGATCACCGCCACCGCAATCGCGATGATCGGCCGGTAAAACTCACCGAACAGCGCCTCCATGGGCGGCGCGTCCGGCGGCGCGTCGGCGGGCGTGAAAACGCCAAGCACCGGCCCGGCGATAACGCCGGCGATGGACATCAACACGATAGCCGGCGTGTTCGTTCGCCAGGCGATCCATTGCGCGCCAATGCCCAAGACGCCAATGATCGCACAGGCGAAAACGAGATTTTCCATTAATGCAGCCGCTCTGCGTGCTTACTTGTGTTTGAAGGCCGGTTTTCTCTTTTCAATAAAGGCGGCCATGCCTTCTTTCTGATCTTCGAAAGCAAAAACGGAGTGGAAGACGCGGCGTTCGAAGCGCACGCCTTCCGACAATGTCGTTTCATAAGCGCGATTGACGGAGTCCTTGGTCAGGCGAACGATGGGCCGTGAAAAGCCGGCGATCTGTTTGGCGACGCGGATGGCTTCGTCCCGTAGTTCGCCCTTCGGTACGATGCGGCTGACGAGGCCGCAGCGTTCGGCTTCTTCCGCGTCCATCATGCGCCCGGTCAGGCACATTTCCATGGCTTTTGATTTGCCGATGAACCGCGCGAGGCGCTGGGTGCCGCCGGCGCCGGGCATGGCGCCGATGGAAATTTCCGGCTGACCGAATTTTGCATTGTCCGCGGCGATAATGAAATCGCACATCAAGGCGAGTTCGCATCCGCCGCCGAGAGCGTAGCCGGCGACCGCGGCAATCACCGGTTTTTTTGCGCGCGTCGCTTCCTCCCAGTTTTTCGTAATGAACTCTTCGCGCATGACGTCGACATAACCTTTGTCCGCCATTTCCTTGATATCGGCGCCCGCCGCGAACGCTTTTTCCGAGCCGGTTATAATGAGGCACCCGACCGCGTCGTCAGCGTCGAGTTTGATGACCGCGTCCGTCACCTCGTCCATGAGCTGATTGTTAAACGCGTTCAATGCATCGGGCCGATTTAGCGTGATGACGCCGACCGCGCCGTCTATTTCGGTCAGAATGCATTCATATGACATGAGTAAATCCTCTTCGTTGTGCGGCGCCCGCGTCGATAACGCACCCGATGCGCCCGCCTTGTAGTCCGATGGCGGCGAAAGCGAAAGCGTTGACGTCGACGCCCGCTTATCCGTGCGCGGCGGCGCGAACGGTCTGACGACGGCGATAATTACCGAACGAATTCAACGGAGTATGGCGCAACGATGGCGGCCTGAAAATACGCTAAATCAAGCCGATGAGGCGAATGACTTCCTGGCGCGCCTTCTCGTCGTCCCGGAAGACGCCCATCATCCGGCTGGTCGTCATGGACACGCCGGGCGTTTCCACGCCGCGCGCTGTCATACAGGCGTGCGTCGCTTCAATCACAACGGCGACGCCCTGGGGTTCCAGAACGTCCTGAATGCAGTCGGCGATTTCCGCGGTCAGGCGTTCCTGCACCTGCAAGCGCTTGGCGAAGGTCTTCACGACGCGGGCGAGCTTTGAAATGCCCACGACCTTGTCCGTCGGCAAGTAAGCGACATGGGCCTTCCCGACAATCGGCGCCATGTGATGTTCGCAGTGGGACTGGAACGGAATGTCTTTCAGAAGGACAATTTCGTCATAGCCGCCAACCTGTTCAAACGTCCGTTTCAGAAATGTTTTGGGGCATTGTTCGTATCCCCTAAAATACTCAAGATACGCGTCGACGACCCGCCGCGGCGTGTCCCTTAGTCCTTCACGCTCCGGATCGTCGCCGATCCATCGGATCAGCTCCTTGACGGCCTCAAGCGCCCGCTCGCGTTCTTCCGGGGTTCGTTCTCGTGGTTCGGCGGCCATATCGCGTCTTTCAGGTTTCGTCTGACAAAGGGCCAAAAGATATAGCCGGCGCCGTCGGCAAAATCGAGTGGGGCCCGTAGCGCCGGCTGATCACAAATCGTCCATCCCGCCGACTGCGACGATTGCCGAGCGAACGAAAAAACCCCGCGCCGGTCGGCGCGGGGTTCACTGAAGGCGCTGAAGGGTTTTTTGCGGCTTAGTAGCGACTCTTCTTCTGATACGCGTGGTCGCTGTCGTGATCGCAGCAGTTTGCGAAAACGCCGCCGACCGACTCCGAGCAGTCGCATTCATGTTTATTTAAGCGGTAGTGCTTTTTTCCGCCCTTTCCCGAGATTCGATCGCGGCGCACCTCAGCCTCAATTTCGCGAAGTTCGCGGGAGAGATCGCCGAAGTCGTCACGCGCCCGCTCCCAGCTGGCCAGCGTCGACCGGCATTGCGCTTCATCGTAGAAGTTATTTTGCATGCACCGCGCATAGGCACGGCAGCTTGTCGACGCTATTCGATAAGACGCGTCAATTTCGTTGAAAAACTCCGATACCAAAACGATGGTGTCACTTTCGCATTCAGGGCAGTTTTGCAGCTCGCCTGCCTGCGCGCGGATGACGCCGAGCGACTCCGTTTCACATATGTCGTTAACTTCCGATTTGGCGGTACCGCTAGCGAATGCTCCAGCTTCTATGCCTGCGGCCGGATTAGGCGGAGGCAATTTGTGTCTCGGATAGTGGCATCCTGCAAGAAAAAGCAAAAACCCGGATACGATCAGAAAAATTCGGCGCATTTTACAGTCTCCCTTCAGGGTTCGACGCATTCGTCATTCTACGGATTCGGGTTGCACGCCTCGCCAACCGGCTCCAATCGATCGACATAGAATTTACTCAACTCAAGTTCTTCGCGAATACTGATCCAGCGGTCGCTCGGCGGCGCCGAACCATAAAGCTGGACGAGACGGCGCGCCGGCGGGTGGCCGTTATTGGCGGCCTGTTCGAGCCATGAGTCGGCGCGAGCGATGCTTTCAACATTGCCGCACAGGCGATAGCTGTTGACGATCGTTCCCGTGCCGTAAACGAGCGCCAGATTGTACATGGCGTCCTCATTGTCGCGCTCCGCCGCCTGGGTCAGCCACTGAATGCCGCGATCGGTATTCTGAACAACGCCAAGGCCCGCCAGATACATGATGCCGAGCGTGTTGATGGATTTAAGATCGGCGTGCGTCTCCGCGGCGCTGCAAATCAGATAAACGGTCTCGATCGGCGAGAGGTCGCCGGTTTCGCTGAACCCCAGTTCGCGCTGGAAGCGCTTGACGGCCTCGCGGGTCCCCGGACCATACTTGCCGTCGATGGTGCCGGAATAATGCCCTTTCGCGCGCAACGCCCGCTGCCGCGACGGCAGATCGATAATCGCCCCGCCTTCCGGATTGTTGTAATAGCCGCGTGAAATCCGCGCGAGCGATCGCGGCGTGTACTCGCAGGTGAGGTTCAACGCCGCAAGGCGTTTGCCGGCGAGCACGGCGTATTCGGACTGGCATTCCCGGCCAATTGAAATAGCGCGTTCGAACCGGGTGCGGGCGTTGACCGTTCGGCCGACGGCCATGTCCGCCTCGCCCAAATTGAACTGCCGACTTGCTTCATCGTCGCAGGCGGCGGCGCCGGCGCGCCGGTCTGCGGCGGCATTGTTCCAGTCGGTGATGCATTTGTCATAGTTCTCATCGCCGGGCACGCCGCAATCATGCTCGAACTGCCCTTCCGGAAAATTGCGCGGATTGGCGACGGAACCGCCCGGATTGTTCCGGTAGGCCGGCGACGCAGAGTTGCGCCCGCCGCCGCGAGCAGGACCGCGGCCCGGGAATTGCTGGTCCAACAGCGACCCTCTCGTTCTCGGGCCGCCGCCGCGTGAATTGCTGATCTCGTCGATCAGTTCGCGAAATGTCGGGACCTGAATGGTCAGCGAAAACTTGCCGCCGTCATCCATGTAATAGTCGAACTCGTCGCATTCGACATCCGTGTACTCGTGACCCGCCTCATCGCATGGATGGCCGCCTTCCCAATATTCGAGATCCTCTTCGTAGTCGTAGGACGAGAGGCTGGTGTAAAGATCGGTCAGTTCGTCGAATACATTGTCGAGGTGCCCGCGCTTGCAATAGGCGTCCTGCCCTGCATAACCGCGCCGCTTCGTGTAGCGATCCGCCAGTTCCTTCAATTGCGCGTTGGCGCGCACTTTCAGCGATTTTTCGCGCTCCTCCGTAAACTTGTAATAGTTGGCGGTTTCTTCGCGCCATTCATAGGCGGACGCCAATCCGCAAATCGACGCCATCTGAAAATGAATGTAGGCGAGATTTTCCGCCTCTTCCTGTCGCGGCCAGATATAGTCGTTAGGCTCGCCGAAGCGCAGAGTCGTGCGCATCCGTTTTGCAATGACAAAGGAATGCCGGCCCAGGTAATATTGACCGAGCCGTTCGAGCCCCTCATCGCCGTTCAATTCATGCAGTGCGATAAAGCGCTGATAGAGCGTTTCATAATCCGCAGACGGAACGTTAAGCGAGTTATAGAGCCGATAGGCGTCCGGGTGGCCGTTGGCGAGCGCGATATAGAAGTGAAGCCCCGCTTCATTTTTACGGTTCAGTTCGTCGCGTTCGAATACGCCGAGAAAAATGTGATCGGACGGATCGCCGATCAGCGAGTCCGCCAGTGAAATCGATTTGATCTTTCGCTCAACGACAAGCCGCTTTTTAACCTCCCGCGTCCACGCTTCGAAAACATTTTCGCTGGTCGCAATCGCCGTTGGTTGCAGCAAGCGATCTTCCGAACCGATGAACCAGGGAGACTCGCGACCGAAGAGATGACGGTCAGCGTTTATTTGGCCGTATTCAGATCCTTTTTGAAAGGCGAAGACGAACAGAAAGAAGGCAAGAAAAATGAAGAGGAAGATGAATATCGTCCACAGGATAAGGCGGACGATATCGATCCTTTTCTTATCCTTTCCCGGACGGACCTTTATGTCAGTGCTTTCGTTTATGCCGAACGCACTTCGGTCCTGCCGATTCTTGGAAAACAACCCCAAGGCTACCCCCTAAACTGGTCTACTACTCGTCGACCATCCCCTTAGGCGTTAACTAAACATGCATATGATGCTACTGACAAGTTTTCTCGTCTGCGCGGCAAGGCGCGCTGTGGAAATGTCCCCAAAATTTCAACAGGCGGCGCCGCGCCAGCAACGGTTTTGCGTGCGCCGCAGCATGGCGGCACAAGCAATGCGCCTAATTCGCAGGCAGCGTGTAGTCGATGCCGGCCCCCGGTCCGAGCGGCAGACCGAAATAGACCCATCCGACAATCATGCCGAGGCCGGTCAACATCAGGAAAAACGAATAGGGAAGCATCGTCGCCGTCAGGCTGCCGAGGCCGAAATCGGGCTTCCATCGCTGACAAAAGGTAAGGATTAGAGGGAAGTAGACCATAAGCGGCGTGATGATGTTGGTCGCGGAATCGCCGACCCGATATGCCGCCGTGGTCATTTCCGGCGACACGTTGAGCAGCATCAGCATCGGCACCATAACGGGCGCCAAGAGCGCCCATTTCGCACTTGCAGAACCGACAAACAGGTTGATCACCCCCGTCAGCACAACCAGCAGCCCCAGCGTCAGCGGCATGGAGAGGCCGGAATTCTGAATGGTATCCGCGCCCTGGACGGCGAAGATCAGTCCGAGGTTCGACCAGGCGAACATGGCGACGAAATGGGCCGCCGCAAAAGCGAGGACCAGATAATAGGCGAGATCGGTCATGGCGCCGGTCATCATTTCCACAATGTCGCGATGGTTTTTCACCGTGCCGGCGGCGGCCCCATAGGCCCAGCCGGCGGCGAGAAAGAGCACGAAAAAGCCGGCGACCAGCGAACTGTAAAACGGCGTCAGGCGCGCTTCCGGCTTCGCGGCTTCGTCAATCAGCGGCGTGCCCGGCCCGAAGGTGAAGGCGGCCCAGGCGGCGCACACGACAATCGTCGCGTAGAGTGCCCGTCTCAGCCCCCGTTTCTGTTCCGGCGTAAGGGGCTTGTCGCCGTCTTCGATCATTTTTCCCGAAGACCCTTCGGGCGAGTACCGGCCCATTCGGGGCTCAATAATGACGTCCGTGACGAACCAGATAACGGGCAGGAAAACCAGCGTCATGGCGGCGATAAAATACCAGTTGCCGGCAATGTTTGCGTCCCAGGCAGGGGCGATGGCTTCCGCCGCCGCCTCGGTAATGCCGAACAGGAGCGCGTCGAGCTGGCCGGGCAGCAAGTTGGCGGAGAAGCCGCCGGAAACGCCGGCGAAGGCCGCGCCAATGCCCGCGATCGGATGCCGGCCGGCGGCGGCGAAGAGAACTCCGGCAAGCGGGATCAGCACCACATAGGCCGCGTCCGCCGCGAGATTGCCGAGCATGGCGACGAGCGCGACCATCGGCGTCAGCAGGAACTTCGGCGCGTTTCGCACGCCCGCGCGCATGGCGGAAGCGAAAAGGCCGGTGCGTTCGGCGACGCCGGCGCCCAGCATAACGACGAGGACGTAGCCCAGCGGATGAAAGTGCGTGAACGTCTTCGGCATCTCCACCCAGAGCTTCTGGATGTTGTCGGCCGATACCAAGCTCACCGCATCGATGATCCGCGGCGCGCCGCTTTCATCAAGCTCCGTCGGATGCGGCGCGGAATAGCCCGCGACCGCCGCAACGACCGACACGGCAATCAGTGCAATGATCAAGTAAAAAAAGATGAACACCGGGTCCGGCAGCCGGTTTCCGGTTTTTTCGATCCAGCCGAGAATGCCCTTCTGGCTACCCGTCATTGCTGTCGCCATGATGCCTGACCTTCTTTTTCGTTTCGCCCAAACCTCGCAAACTGACGAGTTTTCGAATTGAGATCAATTCTTTCGTTCAGGCCCGAGGCGCAACATGCCTGGCCTGTAATCGTCGATTTATGTCCTGAATGCGGCAATCATTCCGCCGTGCGCGGAACGGGCTCTACCGCCGGAGAAGCGCCCTCGTCAGTCGACGCAGAGCATGGGCGCAACGTCGCCGTTCTCGATTTCCGCAAAGCAGCCGAATGGAGAATCGTTTTCCTCGCAAACGCCGACGGCCGCACCGGGTTCGGCGTCATAGTCCGTAACGTCGTCGCGGGCGAAGCACCGTCCTTCGCAGTCGCTTGCGTCCGAGCACGACGTCCCTGCGTCGGCATAAGGAACCACACAGCGCCACAGGCCGAGCAGGCCCTCCTGACGGACTTCGCCGCCCTGCGCCGCGCATGCGGCCTCATCGATTTTGGCGCGGGACTCCGCGCGCATCTCGTCGATGGACTTTCCGTCGTCTCCGGGATCGCCGGACCCGCCCGCCTCTTCAAAGATGGCGTCGATGCGCCCTTGCGCGATCGGGTGGTAACCGGGGCGCGCTTTCTCATAGACGCCCTGCGCCCAGTCAAGCTGGTCATGGTCGACAAGCGCCTGATAGAGCCGATAGATGAATTTGCCGCGGCCGACGCGGATCAGAAACGCCTCCAGCGCTTCGTCAATTGGCGCATAGGCGCCCTTGATGCCTTGCATGTACCACGCATAGGCGATCTCCGCGTTCTGCGCGCCGGTCAGGGAAAACGCGCCGTCAAGCGCAGCGAATTGATCCGTGCTCAAATCATCAGGCAGGGTGTTGAGGAAATGCAGCCACTCATGGGTAGACCATGCATTGGTGTCTATCTCTGAGGCCGGGATATCGCCGTCGAGCCAGTCGTCCTGTATTTTTGAGACGTTCCGGAAGGCGTCGGACTTCGGCTTCTCGGCGGTTTTCGGCAGGCCCGGTTCGTAAATCCATGCAGCAATCTCGCCTTTAGTCACAGCGTCGGGGTCGGCGGCCCAGAGCTTGTCTTCAAAATAAGCGAGGAAATCCTCCGTGACGATCGACTGAAACGCAAATTCATCGAAATAGTTGCGCAGGAACGCATCGAAAGCGTCCCGGCCGAAGCGATCCTCAAGAAATTTGAGGAAGAACATGCCGCCGGCGTAAGCGACCTGGCTGAAGGCGTCGTCGGGATGTTCGAGGTCTTCCGGCATTTTCAACGCCGTCAGTTCCGGCCGGGCCGCCTCGTCGATATCGCGTTTCAGGCTTTCAAGATCGAGGGCGCGCTCCATGACGGCGCGCTCTTCGCCGTAAAGCGCTTCCATGACGCGGTTCTCCACATAGGAGGTAAAGCCCTCATTGAGCCAGGCGTCGCGCCAGGTGGCGTTGGTGACGAGATTGCCGGACCAGGAATGGGCGAGTTCATGGGCGACGACATTGGTGAGACTCTTGTCGCCGGCAACGAGGGTCGGCGTCAAAAAGGAAAGACGCGGATTTTCCATGCCGCCATAAGGAAAACTCGGCGGCAGGACGATCATGTCATAACGCCCCCAAAGATACGGACCGTAAAGCGCATTGATCGCCTCTTCCATGAGCGGCGTGTCTTCGAATTCCTTCGCAGACGCGTCAAGGATGTACTCTTCCGCATAGACTCCCATGTGATCGTTGATCGCCTTGAACGCGATATCGCCGATAGCGATGGCGATGAGGTAGGACGGGATCGGTTGCGGCATGCGGAATGAATAATCGCCGTCGCGGACGCCGTCCGGATCCTGCTCCGCGCCCATAACCGCCAACAGTTCGGGCGGCGTCTGAATGCGCGCGGAATAGGTCATGCGCACGGCCGGCGTATCCTGCAGCGGGGCGAAGCTGCGCGCGTGCAGCGCCTGAAACTGGCTGAAGAGATAGGGATGCTCCTTGCCGGCGGTCTGTTCCGGGGCGAGCCATAGCAGGCCGCTGGCGCCGGGGCTTGTCGCATAGGAAATTCGGATGCGGTTGGGCTTTTCTTCGAGCAGGATTTCAAGCGGCGCACCGAGAACCGGATCGTCGTCCCCGATGGAATAGTCCATCTCGCTCCACGCGCCGGCGTTCCAGCCTTCAATGCTGCTGATGGTCAAATCATTCGTATCGAGAAAAAGTCGTTCGGCGTCGAGATCCTGATACTCGATATCGAGGATCACGGCGCCGGAAAACGTCTTTGCCTCAAAATCCGCCGTGAGATCGAACTCGGCGTTGGCGACGCGCACTTCTTCGTAGTTGGCGTAGGTAAATTCGTCACGGGGCGCGGCGACCGCCGCATCGAACACGGCCTCGCGTTCGGCGCCTTCCTGTTCCTCGGCCATTTCATCGATCGAGGCCGGCGCGGCGTCTTCCTCGGCATTGTCGGGAGAACAGGCGGCCATGGCGGCGGCGCAACACAGAGCGGCGATCAGTCTGCTGTCCATGGGAATTTTCCTAATGAATACCGAGGGTCGGCCCCTTGGGCGGAAACCTACCGGCGCGCCCCGCCCTTGCCAAGTTGCTAAATGGCAAGCGCCGCGGCCGTTGCATCGACATCCGCCGCGCCCACGATGGAAAGCGCCACCGGGCCGTCCGCGGCCCGGCGCGCGCAACGCTGAATGTCCGTCGCCGTCACCGCTTCGAGGCGCGCGGTGATTTCATCGGCGGACATGATATGACCGTCGCGAAAGAGCTGGCCCGCCGCATTCTCAATGCGCGCCGCCGGACTTTCAAGGCTCATCAGCATCGACGCGCGCAGCATGGACCGCGCCCTTTCGATTTCCGCATCGCCGACCGCATCCGCCATCGAGACGATCTCTGCGCGGAAGATGGCGGCGATCGCCGGAATCTCGCTCGCGTCCGCCCCGGCGTAACAACCGATCAGGCCACAATCGTCATAGGAATCGGAAAAGGCGTATACGGAATAGGCAAGGCCCCGCTCCTCGCGCACTTTCTGAAACAGCCGGGACGCCATGCCGCCGCCCAGCACATCGGCGAAAACGCGCGCGGCAAAGAAATCCTCGCTCCGCGACGACGCCCCCGGGAATGCCGCGGCGATATGGGTCTGTTCGATGGCGCGCTCATCATGGCGCACGCCGCCTTTGAATACCGGCGCCGTGCGCTGATTGGCGCGCTCGCCGTCGGAAAGACCGGCAAACGCGTCTCCGGCGCGCCTCAGAAAGTCTTCCGGGTCGACGCGGCCCGCGACGGCGATCACCATTTTGTCCGGCTGATAGCCGCGCGCCATGAAGGCGCGAAGACCGGCGGTCGTGTGCGCGCGCACCGCATCCGGCGCGCCGAGGATCGGGCGCGCAAGCGAATGCCCGTCCCATGCAATCGCCTGCAGGTTTTCAAAGACGACGTCGTCAGGCGTATCGGCCGCCTCGCCGATTTCCTGAATCACGACCTCTTTTTCGCGCGCGAACTCCGCCTCGTCGAAACGCGGGTTCAGAAGGATGTCGCTTAAGATATCGAGGCCAAGGGCGATGTCGTCTTTCAGGAGACGGACATAATAGCCGGTGCGCTGGTTGCTCGTTGCCGCGTTGAGATAGCCGCCGACGGCTTCGATTTCTTCGGCGATGTCCCGGGCCGAACGGGTCGCCGTTCCCTTGAACGCCATATGTTCGAGGAGATGCGCAAGCCCGTGTTCGTCTTCGCGTTCATCGACCGACCCGGCCTCGGCCCAGACCCCGATCGCCGCCGATTCGAGACTGGGCATCGGATCCACATAGACGCGCAGGCCGTTTTTCAGCGTATGCAACGCGCCCATCTGGCTTATCCGAACCGCTTTGCGATAAGGCCGGCAATCGCTTGCGCCTCCGCCGGCGCGCGCTCCATATGTTCGGGCCGATCATTGAGATCGGACCATGCGGCCGGCAGCGCTGGCGTTTCGCCGGTCGCGTCCTTGACGGCGTCCGGAAACTTCGCTGGGTGCGCGGTCGAAAGGGTGACGGTTCGGCCATTGAGCTTGCCGTCGCGGCGCAGAGTTTTCGCCGCCACGCGCCCAACCGCCGTATGCGGATCGATCAGCGCACTGGTCTCAGCAAAATGATCCTTGATTTCGGCAAGGGTCATCTCATCGCTAACGGCTTCGGAAACAAAATCTTCCTTGATCGACGCAAGGGCTTCGTCGGGAATATGGAGGACTTTTTCCTTCGCGAACTTCTCCATGCGCTCGCTTATGGCCGCGCCGTCGCGGCCAATGGCGTTATAGAGGAGACGCTCGAAATTCGACGCGACCTGAATGTCCATGGACGGCGACAGGGTCTTATGGACGCCAGCCGGACGATAGTCTCCGGTCTGCAGCGTATTGTGCAGGATGGAGTTGGCGTTTGTGGCGATGCCAAGACGCCCGACATTGAGCCCCATCTGCTTGGCGACGAAGCCGGCGTACACGTCGCCGAAATTCCCGGTGGGCACGACAAAGTTGATGGGCGCGTCGCCGCCGAGGGCCGCGGCGGCGGTAAAGTAATACACCGTCTGCGCCGCGAGGCGCGCCCAGTTGATTGAATTGACGCCGGACAAATGCACGGCCTCGGCGAAGGCGCGATCGGCGAACAGCGTTTTGACAATCGCCTGACACGCATCGAAGTCGCCCTCGACAGCAATGTTCAAAACGTTCGGCGCGTCGACGCTGGTCATCATCCGCCGCTGCACGTCCGTCACGCGCCCTTCCGGATGCAGAACGACAACGCCCGCATGGGCGCACGGCGCGAGCGCGTGAATGGCCGCGGCGCCGGTGTCCCCGGAGGTGGCGGCGATCACCGTCAGCCGGCGCCCGCGACGCGCCAGCACGTCGTCAAAGAGCCGCCCCAGAAGCTGCATGGCGAAATCCTTGAAGGCGAGCGTTGGCCCGTGAAAGAGCTCAAGGATCCAGTCTTCCTCGCCGACCTGGGTCAGCGGCGCAATCTCCGGGTGATCAAACGCCCCATAGGCCTCGCGCGCCATTTCCTGAAGACGCTCGGGCGCAAACGCGTCGCCAGTAAAATGCGCCAGCACGCGCGCCGCGACGTCGGCGTACGGCGCGCCGGCAAAACCGGCGATGTCCGCCGCCGCAATCGAGGGGAATGCATCGGGCGCATAGAGCCCGCCATCGGGCGCGAGCCCCGCCGTCAGAACGGTCTCAAAATCGGCTTCCGGCGCCGCGCCTCGTGTCGATCGATACTTCATGGGCGCCCGTTTGGCCTAAAACGCGCCGTCGGGCAAATCGCAGAGCAGGAATTTCCGCTCATAAAGCGCGCCGATCATCAGGGCCTCGCCCATGCGCGCGGCGACGGTCGATGCTGAGAGTTCCGACCCGTCGTCGAGATAGACCATGGACGCGCCGGCCTCATCGACGCGCATGACGGCGGACGGCGCCAGCGCCCCGGCGCGCGCCGCATGGCGCGGCAATCCGAGCGGTTTCGGCAGCCCCGCGACCCATACCGCGCCGTCGGCATCCAGTGTGAGGTTGTCGGGCGCGGCGGGCGTCGACACGGTCCGGACGCGGCGAAGCGCACCGGAGGCCCCGTTGCGGGCGAAAACCCTGATCGCTTTGCCGGCGGTTTCGGCCACATAGATTTCACCGCCATCCCGGGCTGCGACGATGCCGTTGGCGAAACGCAAGCCCGACGCCGCGAGGCTCCACGCGACGCCGTCAAAATGAAAGACTTCCCCCTCGCCAGCCCGCATCAGGAACTGGAATTGACCGACGAGCGTGCTCCGTCCCGCTTTGACATCGTTGGTCACGTAGAAGCTGTCGATCCCGACGGCCGCCACGCTGTTCGGGCTCGTCAGCCGTCGCTCGGTCAGCGTATTGAGATGGGTCAGCGCGCCGTCCTCGGCGACGTCGAATATCTCGACAGCGTTGTTCGCCGCATTCACGACAAAGAGACGGCCGACGCCGTCCTCCTCGTAATAGTCGAGACCAAGGGGCTGAAATTCAGCGGGCGCGCCGCCGGTCATGTCGCGCCAGCCTTCCGCCGCCAGGGGATCAGCCGGATCGACGATATGGATAGCGCCGCGGGCCGCTTCAGCGCGCCGGTCTAAAGACGAGATAAAGACGCGGCTCCTCAGGCGATCGATCGCCATATCCTCCGGGCCGGGGACACCTGACACCGGCGTGCAGCGTCCGTCAAAGGCGCGGGTCACCGTCCCGAAATGATTAAACGAATGGAGGGTCAGCAAGACAGCCGCGGCCGCAGCGCCCAGAAGCAGAAGGAGAATGACGAGGAGACGCATGAAAACGAGGAACTTGAGCTGCCAGCCGGACGACGCGGCGTCCTTAACATCGCGCCGCCGCGCCCGCCAGTCACGATTTTGCGCCGGCGCCGGGGTTGAAACGGGCCCCGGCAGCGCGTATACGCCGCGGCTCGGATTTCAACAGGACGGCGCAGCGCTTTTCGATCCGGCGCGCCGGGGACATATCAGCGATGAAAAAAGACATTCATCCCGACTATCACATGATCAAGGTCGTCATGACCGACGGGACGACGTTCGAAACCCGTTCGACCTATGGCGAGGCCGGCGCGAGCCTTAACCTCGACATCGACCCGACCAGCCATCCGGCTTGGACCGGCGGCCCGACGCGCCTCACGGACAAGGGCATGGTCTCGAAGTTCAACCAGAAATTCGGCGCCTTCGGCCTCAAAAAATAACCGGCGTGATTATCGCGACGAAACAAAAACGGCGCCCGATCGGGCGCCGCTTTTTGTCAGCGTGAAGTCTTGTTTACCGGCGTCCGCCGAAGGCATCGAGCAGCGCCTGCTGCTGACCGGCGACGTCGCCGGTTTTTCGGTCCGGCGCTTCCGGTGAAAATATGTCGGCGTCGAGGCGCGCGATGCGCCCATAAAGCTGGCGCGCATTTTCAATCAGAAAAAGCAAGGTCTGCGGCAGGCCGGCGAATTCATAGTCATCCTCGGCGATGGCGAGCGGTTCGAGGCGGTATTTCGCTTCCGCCGCCTCGGACAGCGCCATCTCATTTTCCCGCACCGCCCGCAGCACCAGCAGCCAGGACGCAATCTGCATGAGCTGCGTCGTCAGGCGCATGGATGCGCCGGCATAGGACATGGCCGCGTCCCGGCTCAGTTCTTTCGACGCGGCGCGCCCTTCGCCGTCAAGATAGGACGCCGTTTCCTCAACCAGCGCCATGCCTTCACGGAATGTGCGTGCAAACAACGCCGATTGCACAAATCCCGCTGCGCTTGTCTCGGTTTCGTCCTTAACCGTCACCTCAGCCCCCTGGCCCATAATCCCGGCGTCGCCCCCGTTTTCCACAGCTTGCCGTGCCAATTCGGCTCTGACAAGCGTTAATCAAAACAATATTTTAGCCCCATGGCGCGCATGGGGATGGGAGCAAGACCTGCGCCAGCAACCCAAGGGCGAGTTGGCGACGGCAAGTCGCTTAAGAAGAGGGGTCAGACCCCGGTTTTGAGCCGGCGGTAAACGACGCCCTGGCCGCCGAACTGGATCGCGTAAACGAACACCTGATAGGCGATCGTGGCGACGAACCCGATGGCGTTCGCCAAAAAGCCAATGAGGGCGAAGGCGCCGCTCGACGGCAGCGCGGACAACGCATCGACGATGCCGATGACGAGCTGAAAGACAAAAACGATGACCATCATCGCGACGATGAGCAGCACGTAATAGAGGAAAACGCCCCAGAAATTGCCGGCCGTCAGGCGGAAGGCGCCCACAAGCAGGAGCCGGTTTTCGGCGGCCGATCCGGCGAGAAACGGCGCGAGGCGCACATTGACGAATATCATCGGCGCCATCGCGAACAGGACAGCGACGAAGAACAGGCCCATCGGCGCGACGGACTCGCCAACGTCGCTCGCGTCAATCTCACCGCCGGCGGCGGCGGATTCAGATAGCAGCGCGAAAAACTCACTGATCGCGCCGAAGGCCGCGCCCGGCGATATGCCGGTCGAGACGGATGCGACAAGAAACGCCGCGGCGTAAATCGCGAAATTGATCAGGGACAGGATCAAATTGGCGAAGAATACGCGCTGCGCCGGTCCGTCAAAACGCAGATGAACGAAGCCGGGGCGTTCTTCGCCAAGGGAAACGAGGCGAAAGATCGACGCCATGAAACCGGAAAGAAGGAAGCTGATCAGCAGCGATGCGGCGAGCGCCAGCAGGATCGCCGACGGGATCGACATCTTCAGAAACTGATCGACCTGAAAAATGACGTCTGGATTTTCTTCCGCCGCCTCAAGCGCCTTCATGTCGAGGATCGACCAGACAAGCCCCAACGAAATTGCGATGACCAGCGCCATCGGCGCCCAGCCGAAACGCAGGACCGTGCCCCAGCGGTTGAGGGCGAACTGAAACGTCTCGTTGAGCGCTTCGCCCGTCGCAAATTTTTCAGCCATCCTCGCCTCGCCGCTTCTATCGCGCAGTCCGTTTACACTGATTGCGCGCTTTCACGATAGAGGCGGCCATAGAGCGCGGCGATGACGCCGTAGCTGAAGAAGGTCCAGAGGAAATTGACGGCGATCTTGAAGAAGTTCCAGATCCAGACAAAGAGCGGCAAGACCCACTCGGCTTTCGCGCCGCTATTGACGAGCCGGGTCGAGGTTTCCGTCGCCTGGAACAAGACGTTAAGCGTCGACAAAACCATCGGCAGGATGATAGCGTTGATCGCGATCACGGCCGTCGTCAGAAAGAGGCCAATCAGTCCGATGATCACTGGCAGTCGAATGAGATTCCATCCGCGCGTTACCTGCAATGTTGACCCAAGCGCCAAGGACCGCCGGCAGACAGCGACGCCCGGCCAGGCAAACAGCCGCAAATTCAGATAGCCGACCAAAATCAGCGAAACCGCGGCAAAAATGAGCATCGCATTGACCGCCGTGCCCGAGAAGTTTTCGAGGTTCGCCGTCTCAGCGCTCTGCGTCATCGACTGCATGGCCGAGAAGCGCAGGGAAGCATAAAACGACCCCACCAGCGCACCGGCGATCAAGAGAACCACCAAAGCGCGCAAAATAATGTTGCCGCCCTCGCCGGCGTTCGGCCGGTTCTTCGGGTGGAAATGCAGGATCGCAAGGATCCAGATGAGAAGCGCGAACGGCGCCGCGGCTGCGAGCGGCAAGGCGAGATCGTAAATCCACGCCGAGCCGCGATCGAGGATCGCCTGACCCGACGTCACGATCTCGATTGTATGCAGACTGTCCGGATCGGGAAACGAGGCCATGGTCTGCGACATGGCGGCGACAATATATTTCGTGACGTAAAAGCCCGCACCGGCGGCGGGCAGCACCGCGATCACCAGGACGAACAGCGCGCTTGCAAAGCCGGCGATGATGAAGCGCAGCTGATCGGGACCGAAGGGCATGCGGAAGAGGCCCGGTCCCGGTCGTTCGCCGAGCCCCGCATAGCGGATCAGCGGAGCCATAAATGACGACAGCAAAATAATGCTCAAGGCCATGTTGACGGCGGCGATGACCGCCATCCCCGCAGGCTTTGTCGCCCACCCCTGTTGGGCGTATTTCGCAAAATACTGCTTCGCCTGCAGCATCGAGTTGACGTCGGCGAAGGTGATGGTCTTGCCGGCGATCACGGACAGATAGGCGAAGGTCGTCGCCATATCGACGATCAGGAGGAGCAGCACCGGCAGCCAGGCGACGCGGGCAATCAACTCCAGCCGGCGGCCGCCGAAATTCAGCGCCTCTCCGATGATCGAAGACATCCGCAACGTCATGAATTGACACGCCCCTCAACGCCCACTGACGGGGAGGCTACAGGGTTCAAGGATGGCCCGCAACGCGCTAGAAGCGCGGCCCTATGGCGGATCGTCCTGATATTCACATTATTGGCGCAGGGCTCGCCGGGTCTGAAGCGGCCTGGCAGGCGGCCGAGGCCGGGGCCAGCGTCCTGATCCATGAGATGCGTCCGGTGCGCGGCACCGACGCGCACCAGACCGATAAGTGCGCCGAACTCGTCTGCTCGAATTCCTTTCGCTCCGACGACGCCATGGGCAATGCGGTCGGCCTGCTGCATGAGGAAATGCGTCGCTGCGGCTCGCTGATCATGGACGCGGCGGACGGCAATCAAGTGCCCGCCGGCGGCGCCTTAGCCGTCGACCGCGACGGGTTTTCCGGCGCGGTGACGGCGGCGCTGGAAGCGCATCCGAATATCACGATCGCGCGGGAGGCCGTCGACGACTTGCCGCCAGACGACTGGACCAATGTCATCGTCGCAACGGGACCGTTGACGGCGCCGGGTCTCGCCGAGGCGATCCGCACCCTGACGGACGAAGACGCCCTCGCCTTTTTCGACGCCATCGCGCCGATCGTCTATAAGGACTCCATTGATTTCGACATTGCGTGGTTTCAGTCGCGCTATGACAAAAGCGGTCCCGGCGGCGACGGCGCCGACTATATCAACTGCCCCCTCGACGAAGCCGGATACGCAGCGTTCATCAAGGCGCTCATCGACGGCGAGAAAACAGAATTCAAGGAGTGGGAAAAATCGACGCCTTATTTCGAAGGCTGTCTGCCGATCGAAGTGATGGCGGCGCGCGGACCCGATACGCTGCGCTTCGGGCCCATGAAGCCCGTGGGCCTCACCGATCCGCGCACCGGCGCGCGGCCCTTTGCGGTCGTTCAGTTAAGGCAGGACAACGCTCTCGGCACGCTTTACAATATGGTCGGATTCCAGACCAAGCTGAAATACGGCGCGCAGTCGGAGATCTTCCGGATGATCCCGGGTCTTGGCGCGGCGAATTTTGCGCGCCTTGGCGGCATCCATCGCAACACGTTTCTCAATTCGCCGGCGTTGCTCGATGAAACGCTGCGCCTCAAAGCGCGGCCGGCGCTTCGCTTCGCCGGTCAGATCACCGGCGTTGAAGGCTATCTTGAAAGCGCGGCGATCGGATTGATCGCCGGACGGTTTGCAGCGGCGGACGCCAGGAACGCTTCCATCGAGGCCCTGCCGGCGACGACGGCGCTCGGCGCCCTCATTGGCCACATCACCGGGGGGCACGTGAGCGGCGCCAAGACCTTTCAGCCGATGAATGTGAATTTCGGCCTGTTTCCCGACATTGAAACGCCGTGTACGGATGAAATGGGCCGCCGTCTCAAAGGCAAGGAAAAGGGACGCGCGCGAAAAGCGGCCATGGCGCGGCGCGCCCTTGGCGATCTCGAAAGCTGGCGCGGTCTCGTCCCCGCGGCCGCAGAGTAGCCTTTTCAGGGCCTCAAACGGTTGGGCCGCAGCAAGTCGCCTCGCTGCGGCCCGCCCGACGTGCAGCAGGGGGAGATCACCGCAACGCCGGGATTCTTGTCCGCCGGCTCATCTGGATCTCCGCAAAACCCGTTGAAAATCAGTGAGTTGCATGACGCCAGCGAGAATTAAGTTGGAAATTTAGGACATATGCCCTAAAGCGGTCGACGCATGTAGGCGGTTGCGCGGAGGCCGTCAACCAACCCGGGGGACATTTTCGTGACGGGCATCGAAGGGGATTTCGCGGCAAACCCGAAACTCGCACAAATCGTTCAGGAATTGCGCGAAATCGCAGCGAAACGACCAAGCGTCGCGCTGGCGGCAGGCAAATCCGTCAGGACGGCTGAGACCATTCGGCGCATTATTGCCGCGGCCCACGCCGTCTTCGTCAATGAGGGCCATGCAGGGCTGTCGCTGCGCATGGTCGCCGATGAAGCCGACATCGCCGTCGGCAATCTGACCTATCATTTTGCGACCAAGAGCGAACTCCTGGAGGCGGCGCTGGCGGAACGGCTGGCGCGGTATATCGACGAACATCTGGCGGCGTTCGAACAGGACCGCACGGCGCCGTCGGACATTCTTCTTGACGTTGTCGCCTTTTATGCGCGCAACGCACAGGAGTCCCATCGCTTCTTTTATCAGATGTGGGGATACGCCGGTTCCGGCGACGCGGCGCGCGACTATGTTCGCAGTCTCTACCGACCGATCGGCCGGCTGATCTTTCGGCTCGTGCGCGCGGCCAACCCGGATCTCGACTACGCCGAGGCGCGCCGGGCGGTGTTGCAGATCTTCAGTCTCGAAGAAGGCTACAAGCTGTTCACCGGCCTTGGCCCCGAAGACGATCTGGCGCTCGCGACGGCAGAACGCGATATTCGCGATTTGACCCAGGCGATTGTATTCGGCCAACCTAAAACCAACACGCGAGGAGGCCCGGTTGAGCAGCGTTGATATCGTCATTGCGCCGCGCACCCGCGATCTCGGCGGGTTTACGGTCGGGCGCGTATTGCCGTTTGCAAAGCGCCGCATGGTCGGGCCGTTCATCTTTTTCGACGAGATGGGGCCGGCGGACTTCGCGCCGGGAACGGGCATTGACGTTCGCCCGCACCCGCATATCGGACTGGCGACGGTAACGTATCTTTTCGACGGCGAAATCCGTCATCGCGACGATCTTGGCTTCGATCAGGTGATCCGGCCCGGCGACGTCAACTGGATGACGGCGGGACGCGGCATTGTCCATTCCGAACGCACCGATGCCGCGGCGCGGCAATCGGGTCAGACGATGCACGGCATTCAAAGCTGGGTGGCGCTCCCAGAAAGCGACGCAGAATGCGCGCCGTCATTCCATCATCATCCGAAGGAGACCCTGCCGCTGATCAACCGGAACGGCGCCGCGATGCGGCTGATCGCCGGGGAAGCCTTTGGCGAGACCTCGCCGGTCAAAACCTATTCGCCGATTTTCTATCTGGGCGTCGAAGCGGAAGCGGGCGCGGATATTCCACTCCCGGATTATGAGGAACGCGCGCTCTATGTGCTTTCCGGCAATGTCGCCATCGAAGATGAGGACTATGGTCCCGGCAAGATGGTCGTCTTCACGCCCGGCGCCGCGCCCGGGATCAAAACAACGACGCCGTCGCGCCTGATGCTCCTTGGCGGCGCGCCATTGGGCAAGCGCCTCATCTGGTGGAACCTCGTGGCCTCATCGCGGGCCCGCATCGATCAGGCGAAGGAAGACTGGCGCGCATCAGCCGAGGCCGGTTTCAAGGACAGCGCCTTCTCCCTGCCGCCGGGCGAAACGGAATTTATTCCGTTGCCGGAGGATTAGGTTGTGCGAGCGGCCGTTCCGGTCCTTTTTTGTCATTCCGGGGCCGCAAAGCGGAACCCGGAATCCATGGATACACGCCGAAACGCAGCGAAACCCTCAAGCTTGAGCCGTGGATTCCGGATCTGCGCGAGCCAAAGCTCGCTTGTCCGGAATGACAGATTTCGGCGAGCACCTACCGCTCATACCGATCGTCATGGGGTCACAGCTTAAACAACTTCTCCGCTTCGCTTTTTGACGAGCCGCGGTCCTTGAGCGCCGCTTCGCAGCGCGTGATTTCCACTTTCAGCGCTTCGATGCGTTCTTCAAGATCACTGACCGATAATGTGTAGAGGTCCTGCTTTTTGAGGTAGCCGAGGGTCAGGTCCGGCCGTTCGTTCAGCGGTTCGTCATCCATGAGGGCGCTCCGGGGCTCGCGTTTGGCGCAGTTTGCGAAATCGCGCGCGCCGGTTCAAGAATAGGCGGTCCGGCCATCGGAAGATCTTCGTTATGAGCACCCTGCCCAACGCCATGCGCGTTATCGAAATTACCGAACATGGCGGCCCGGAGGTGTTGCGCGAGGCCAGCCGGCCGGTGCCAACCCCTCGCGACAACGAGGTGCTGATCCACATCGGCGCCGCCGGCGTCAACCGGCCGGAGGTGTTGCAGCGCATGGGGCTTTATCCGCCGCCGCCTGGCGCGACGGATATTCCCGGCCTTGAATGCGCGGGCGAGATCGCCGCGGTCGGCGCCGGCGTCACAAGCTGGAAAGTCGGCGACAAGGTCTGCGCGCTCCTCCCCGGCGGCGGTTATGGAGAGTTCGCCGTTGTCGACGCCGGATCCTGCCTCCCGGTCCCGGCGGGATTGTCGATGGAGGAAGCCGCCGCGCTGCCGGAAACGACATTCACCGTCTGGGCCAATGTGTTCGACGACGCCGGCCTCAACCCCGGCGAGACGCTGCTCGTCCATGGCGGCACAAGCGGCATCGGCGCCACCGCGATTGCGCTCGCCAAAGCGTGGGGGGCGAAGGTCTTCGCCACCGCCGGCTCGGACGAAAAGCGCGAGGCGTGCCTGCGCCTCGGCGCCGACGCCGCCTATAACTACAAGACCGACCCGTGGGACGAGGAGATCGCCAAAGAGGGCGGCGCCGACGTCGTGCTCGACATGGCGGGCGGCGATTTCGTGCCGCGCAATCTCGCGGCGCTGAACCCCGGCGGCCGTCACGTTTCCATCGCATTCCTGCGCGGAACGGAAGCAAGCGTGAACGTCATGACCATCATGCGCAAGCGGCTGCGCCTTTCGGGCTCCACCATGAAAGCGCGTCCGCCGGCGGAAAAGGCGCGCCTCGCCGGCGACATCGCCGCCCAGGTCTGGCCGCTCATCGAGGCCGGCAAGGTGAAACCGCTGATCGACGAGATCTTCCCCCTCGCCGAAGCCGCAAACGCCCACAGACGCATGGAATCCGGCGCGCATATCGGCAAAATCGTCCTGAAAGTGGCTTGAGCGGCCTTGGCGGGCGCGGCGCGACGGTCTATATGCCGCCCATTGCGTGACTTCACGCAAAACGCTTTCCCCGAAAAATCCGGCGGTTAGCGCGGCGGGCGGAGAGGCCCTGCCGGAGAACAACGTCTATTTGGAGAATACGCCATGGCCGACCGTCCGCTGATGCCCATCGCCACCGCCGTCTGGCTCATCGACAACACCTCGCTCACCTTTGACCAGATTGCCGATTTCTGCGGGCTGCACCCGTTGCAGGTGAAAGGGATTGCAGACGGCGATGTAGGCGCCGGCGTGCGCGGCATCGATCCGATCGGGACGCACCAGTTGACGCGCGACGAAATTGAGCGGGCGCAGGCGGACGAGGATTATCGTCTGAAACTGTCGAAACCGAAAACCATTGTTGCCGACAAACCCCGCAAGGGTCCGCGCTACACGCCGGTTTCAAAACGCCAGAACCGGCCGGACGCCATCGCCTGGATGGTGCGCAACCATCCAGAAGTTTCTGACGCGCAGGTTGCAAAACTCCTCGGCACGACAAAAACCACCATCCAGTCCGTGCGCGACCGGTCGCACTGGAACTCGACGAACATCCAGCCGCAGGATCCGGTCGGTCTCGGCCTTTGCACGCAGATCGATCTCGACACCGTCGTGCGCAAGGCCGCCGCCAAACGCGCAAAACTGCAACCGGCGCCGGCGCCCGAAGGCGAAAGCCTCAAACCCGTTGAAGAAACAACGGCCGCCGAACCGGTCGAGGAAAAGAGCGAAGACAAAAGCGACGACGTCGATCTGTCGAAAGTGTTCGCCAATCTTTCAGGCGACGCCGACAATTAGGTCTGGTTGCGCGTCTAGCGTTCGCTACTCGGTTTTGCCGTTTTCATTAGGCGGATCGAGCTGGGCGAGCCGGCCGCCGTCAACGTAAATCGACTGACCGGTCACGTAGGACGCTTCATCGCTGGCGAGGAAGTAGATCACGGAGGCCACCTCCTCTGGGTCGCCGATGCGTTTCAGCGGGGTGACGTCGCGCATGCGTTTGGGCTGCACGCCCTCATCCATATCGCCCTTAACGGCGCCGACGCCGACCGCATTGACCCGCACATTGTGGGGCGACAGCGCCAGCGCCACCGCTTTCGTCAATTGATGAAGCCCCCCTTGCGATGTTGCAAAGGCCACATGGTCCGCGGCGGCCGTCACCGCCTCGACCGATCCCACATTGACGATGACACCGCCGGCGCCGGCGTCGTTGTCCGCCTGCTTGACGAATTGCTTCGCCGCAGCCTGGTTGATCAGGAAGGCGCCGCGAATATTCCGTCCAATAACGCGATCGAAATCGTCTTCGTCAGTCTCCAGAAACGGCGCCGAAAACCGTTCCATGACGGTATGGGCGAGAACGTCGATGCGATCATTGGCGTCGAGCGCTTCGGCGATGATGTTGTGAACGTCGAGACGCCGCGACGTGTCGGCGTGAACAAACGCGACGGACGCGCCCGCTTCCGCAAGCGCTTCAGCGACCTTTTCTCCCGCCGCCTCGTCGGCATCGGCGAGCACCAGCCGGTCGCCGGCCTCAGCGAAACGGCGCGCGGACGCCGCCCCGACCGGCGACGCCGCGCCGGTGACAATGACAGAGCGCCCGGTCATTTCATGCGTCCCCGGGGCTCCGGACTCGCGCCGGCGCCCGCACGCGAAAAAGCATGCAGACGCGGGCCATCAGGCTGCAATATGATGTTCAGAATGAGCACTTTTGCCCTTCGGCCGTGCGCTGTCTGCGACGGCGCGGCAATGTTGCTTGTCAATCCGTATACGCCGTATCTGGACGGCGTTGCGCCCTCTAATTCATACGGGCGGGCTCGGCGAGCCCTTCAATCTGGTCCTTGATCTTCAGCTTCTCGCGCTTCATTTCAACGACCCGGAGTTCGTCAAAGGCGGGATGTTTCATCTCCGCGGAAATTTCCGCTTCCAGCTCCTGGTGCCGCTTCGTTAGCGAATCCATCTGAGCGTTTGACGCCATAGTCAGCCTCCTTTTTGTGCATGGGTGAAGTAAAGCATAAATCAGCCTTCTTCGCCACTGATTGGCGATCGGATTTGACGATTGGCGGACGTTCATTTTGCGTTAACCCTGGGCCTGCGGGAATGCGCTTAGCTATTTGACTTTGCGACAAATATTACGCTTACCTAACCCTGATGACAGGACCTGTGGAAGACCGCAACAGCGCCGACGCGACGGGCGCTTTCTGGGCCTGGGCGAGCGCCGCCTACGCCCGGCCCGGCGCCGCCGATTCGCTTCTTGCAGCCCAGGACAGCGCCGGCCTCAACGTCAATATGGCGCTTTGGGCGTGCTGGACGGCGACCCGTTTCGAGGATGCGCCGGACGGCGCCCTTCGACGCGCCGCCGAGGCCATCGCCGACTGGCATCAGCAGGTGACGCTTCCGTTGCGCGCGGCGCGACGCGGCGCGAAACCTTTTGAACGCCACCCCGACTTCGCCGGCGCCGGCGAGTTGCGCGATGCCATCAAGGCGTCGGAACTCGAAGCGGAGCGCATTGAAATCAACATTCTCGACCGCCTCGCCTTTCGCCTTTTGACGCCCGCCGACGATGGCGACGCAAAAGCGCGGGCGCGGCGCAATCTCGCCGCTTATGCGTCGCTGGCCGGAGCGGCGAAGCGCGAGGGATTTTCCACTGCATTGCTTCATCAGATCATCGACCATATCTTTGACGGGCCTCGGGAAAAGACGCCCGCGGGACGGGAGCGCGAGCCTTCGTGACAGACAAGAAACCGCCATCGGGCGACGGCCCATCCGGCGGCGACATTGAGACTTTTGAAAAACTCGTCGACCAGCGGCGATTTACGGCGCGCGATCAGGATTTTGACGGCGCGAACGACGAGGCACTCGCGATCCGCCTCGCAACGCTGGAAGAAGAGCACCGCGACCTCGACGCGGCGATCCGCGCGCTGGAATCTTCCGCGCCTTACGAACGGATTTCGATTGCGCGCCTCAAGAAGAAAAAACTGCAGCTCAAGGACGAGATCCAGAAACTGAAGGACGCGATGCTCCCCGACATCATCGCCTGATCATTTCAGTTTCTTGGCTTCGTACATCGCCTCGTCGGCGAGGTTCATGGCCTCCTGCGCAGAGACGCCTTTGCGGATTTCGACCGCGCCCCAGGAAACGCCCGCCCGAAACGTCGCGCCATCCCATTCAACCGGCTTTTCAGCGACCAGCGTCTCAATCTTTTTCGCCTTGGTCGCGGCAATCGCTTCGTCCGCCTGAAGCAGCAGCACGGCGAACTCGTCGCCGCCAAGGCGCGCGACGACGTCAGTCTGGCGCACATTGCGCGTCAAGGTTTCCGCCACATGCTCAAGCGCCGCATCGCCGGCGGCGTGGCCGCGCTCGTCGTTGATTTTCTTCAGATCGTTGAGATCGATGAACACCAGACTGGCGCGCATCTGGTAACGCTCGTTCATGGCGAGGGCCCGGTCGAGTTCGCGGGCGAAAGCGCGCCGATTAAGAACGTCCAGCATCGGATCGCGATCGGCCAGCGCTTCAAGCTCGTCGATGCGATGGCGCGCCTGGTCCAGTTCCGTGCGAATGGCGCGGATGTCGTCGATGAGCTTGATCAGGGCCGCGCGCACTTTCGGCGTCAATTCGGCGTCAGGAATGCCAAGCAGCGTCATTTCATCGACGGGCGATACGGGGTTAGCGCGGGCGGTCGGCTGCGCCGCGCCAGCGCGTTCAATTTTCGGCGACCCCGTCGGGCCGGAAGGCCTGTTAATCTTCATTGCAGAGACGCACGTTCATGATGAGCAAACCTCAGGTCGCATCCACGCCAGCTAACACAAGACAATCCAAAACGCAGAACAGGATTTGACTAACCCCTTAGCAGAAATCTGCGCCGTTTGCGCATTATCACATTTTGGCGCGGGGCCGGCTCGTTTCGCCGCTTGCACCTTGTGACGAACGTCGCAACGTCCCATGTTCGTTCTCGCGGACGGTTATGCTCTGAGTCCCCTTCGGCATGACCGGCTCCCGCGTCCGGTGTGAGGAGGCGTCGACCATCGCGCCCCCGTCTGTAAGGTCGGCGTCTCCTTCTCCGCGCACCCGCCCCTCTTTCCGCCGATCCGCGCCTTGCATAGAGGCGCCGCGATGATGTATGCCCCCGCCTTTCCGTTTGGAGGCGCAAGGGAAGCCATGACGGACAAAGGGTCGACGCCGCGCGTCGGCGTGATTATGGGCTCGCGTTCGGACTGGCCGACCATGTCGCTCGCCGCCGACCTTCTGGCTGCGCTCGACGTTCCCTACGAAACGAAAATCGTCTCCGCCCACCGCACGCCGGACAGGCTTTTTCAATACGCCAAGGGCGCGGCTGACCGTGGTCTCAAGGTCATCATCGCCGGCGCCGGCGGCGCGGCGCATCTGCCCGGCATGGCGGCGTCGATGACGCGGCTGCCGGTGATCGGCGTGCCGGTCCAGTCAAAGACGCTGAAAGGGCTCGACAGCCTTCTCTCCATTGTCCAGATGCCCGCCGGCGTGCCCGTCGCAACGGTGGCGATCGGCGAGGCCGGCGCCAAAAACGCAGGGCTTTTAGCAGCCGAAATTCTCGCCACGTCCGATGACGCCCTCGCCGCGCGCCTTGACGCATGGCGCGCAAAGCAAACCTCATCCGTCGCCGAAACGGTCGAGGACTGATATTTCCGCCGTGACGCGCCGCGCGCCCTCCCCGACGCTACAGCCCGGCGACACGGTCGGCATTCTCGGCGGCGGCCAGCTCGGGCGCATGTTGTCCCTCGCCGCAGCGTCGCTCGGCCTCCGGACGCATATATATTGTCCGGACGAGGACTGCCCGGCCTCCCATGTCTCCGCGCGCTTCACGCAAGCGGCCTATGACGACGAGAAGGCGCTCAAAGATTTCGCCGCCGCCGTCGACGTCGTCACCTATGAGTTCGAAAACGTCCCCGTTGACGCCGTCGCCGTTCTTGAAGCCGCAGGCGCAACGGTGCGCCCCGGCGCCATGGCGCTTGAAAAAGCCCAGGACCGCCTGGTCGAGAAGCAGTTTGTCCGCAGTCTCGGCGTCGCCACGGCGGACTTTCACGGCGTCGACGATCTCGCCGCACTGGAACAGGGCCTCAAAGAGGTCGGCCGCCCGGCAATATTGAAAACCCGCCGCCTCGGCTATGACGGCAAGGGCCAGACGCGGCTGACCGATCCGGACATCGACCTCCACGCGTCCTTTGAGAAGGCCGTCGCCTATGCGTGGGCGGAAGTCGGCGCGGCGCCCTCCATTCTGGAAGCCTTCGTGCCGTTTGAACGGGAAATCTCGATCATCGGCGCCCGCGCCGCAGACGGCGACATCCGGCTCTACGACCCCATCGAAAATGTGCACGCAAGCGGCATCCTGAAAACCTCAACAGCGCCCGCGCGCGTCGCGCCGGAAACGCGCGCCGAGGCCGAACAGGCGACCGTCGCCATTCTCAAAGCGCTCGATTATGCGGGCGTCATCGGCGTTGAATTTTTCGTGCTGCCGGGGGGCGCCGTCGTCGTCAATGAGATGGCGCCGCGCGTTCACAATTCCGGCCACCTGACCGCGGACGCCTGCGCCGTCTCGCAGTTCGAACAGCATATCCGCGCCGTCGCCGGCTGGCCGCTGGGCGACCCGGCCCGCCATTCGGACGCGGTCATGGAAAACCTTATCGGGGATGAAGTCGGCAAATGGCGCGACATCGTCCGCGAAGCAAACGCCGCGTTACATCTCTACGGCAAAGGCGAAGCGCGGCCAGGCCGAAAGATGGGGCATGTGACGCGGTTGACGTCAACGTAACGAACATCTTCACAACCATCACGCAAAACGGCGACATTGTTTTCCCATGAATGACCTGCCCGCCAAGATTCAACAACTGGCTCAGTCTTTTCTGGACTGGGTCGGCAGCATCGAATTCATCATTCAGGCGGGGATCGCCGCTTTTGCAATCCTCGCCGCCTACTTGCTGACGGCTGTCGTAAAGGCCCGCTTTAAGGCGCCAACGGCCGACGCCGCTTTGGACGGCGTCAACGTCGTCGCGGACGTCCTCGGCAAGGCGCGCGAGCTGGCGCTTCCGCTGTTTGCGGTCCTGGCGCTGGCGGTCGCCATGGAAGTGAGCCGCGCGACCATTCAAGACGTTGAACTGGTCAGAATTGTTCTGGGGCTCAGCGTCGTCTTTCTCATCCATCGGATCGTCAATCGGTTCATCAGCACCAAGTTCATCATCGCACTGACAAACTGGGTCGCCCTGCCGGTCGCCCTCTTACTGGTTTTCGGCTGGCTCGACGATGTAACAGGCCTTCTCGACCGATACTCCATCGAAGTGGGCAGCATTCGCGTCTCGGCCTATGCGATGGCGCGCACGATATTTTTCGGCGTCTTCCTGTTCTGGCTGGGGCGCATCTCGAATTCGACCGGCAAACGCGTCATCCGGAGCCGCCCCGATTTCGACGTGCGCACGCGCGAGATCCTGTCCAAGCTGTTTGAGATCAGCCTGTTCGTCTTTATCGCCCTCGTCTTGTTGCAGGTGATGGGCATCAACTTTACCGCGCTCGCCGTTTTCGGCGGCGCCGTGGGCGTCGGTCTCGGCTTTGGATTGCAACAGATCGCATCGAATTTCATTTCGGGCATCATCATCCTGCTCGATAAGTCCATCACCATTGGCGACTATATCGAGCTTGAAGACGGGCGCACCGGCATATTGCGGGATCTGACGATGCGCTCCGCGACCCTCGAAACCTTCGACGGCAAGGACATCATGGTCCCCAACGAAAAGTTCATCACGACGACGTTTACAAACTGGACCCACAACAACGCTAAGCAACGCTATTCCCTGAACTTCTCGGTGGCGTACAAAACGGACTTGCCGGCGATGTTCGACATCGTCCGCAATGTGGTGGCGAGCCACCCCAAAGTTCTGAGCGGCGACGATGTTCCCATCGAGGAACGACCCGACGCCGAAATCGAAAGTTTCGGCGACTCCGGCGTCAACATTCTTGTAGAATTCTGGATGGAGGGAATCGACGACGGCGTTAATCGCGTCGGCGGCGATTTGCTTCTGATGATCTGGACGGCGTTGAAAGAGAACGGCATCGAAATTCCGTTCCCGCAACGGGAAGTCTCGATCCTGCAGTCGTAACAAACGGCAACGCCTATTGCTTAAAAGAAACGGCGGCGCCGTAACCGGCGCCGCCGTATAATTTTATATCTCGCTGGCCTTTACTCGGCCGGGCGCAATTCCCGATCGCTGAAGTCGGGCCACGCCGGCGCGCCGACCTCTGAGTCGTCGAGGCCCTTGTCCTCGTCATCGGCGCTTGCGCGAATGCCGATCACGATTTTCAGGAAGAACCAAAGGACGATACTGATCGAGAACACGAACACGGCGTTGGCGCCGACGCCCACGGCCTGACCGACGAAATTGGCGTCGCTATTCGTCAACGGCACCGCCATCGTTCCCCAGATGCCGCAGAACAGGTGCGCCGGGATCGCGCCGACGACATCGTCAACGCGCAGATTTTCTAGGACCGGCGTCGTCACGAAAATGATCACGCCGCCGACGGAGCCGATTAGCGCCGCCTGCCAGACCGCCGGCGTCAGCGGCTCGGCGGTGATCGCCACAAGACCGCCAATGGCACCGTTAAGGGCCATGGAAAGGTCGATCTTGCGTTTCAACAGGGTGCAGAGCGTCACGACCGTGATCACGCCCGTAGCCGCAGCCATGTTCGTATTGACGAAGATGTTCGACACGGAAATTGCGTCGCTCAGCGAACCGAGCGCGAGTTGCGAGCCGCCGTTAAAGCCGAACCAGCCGAGCCAGAGAATGAAAACGCCAAGCGTCGCAAGCGGCAGGCTCGATCCGCGCAGCTGATTGATCTGCCCGTCGGGGCCGTATTTGCCGCGGCGCGGTCCAAGCGCGATGGCGCCGGCGAGCGCCGCCCAGCCGCCTGTCGCGTGAACGAGCGTCGAGCCGGCGAAATCGGAAAACCCGTAGCGGGAGTCGAGCCAGCCGCCGCCCCATTCCCAGGACGCCTGGATCGGATAGATCAGGCCCGTCAGCAACGCCGTGAAGATAAAGAACGGCCAGAGGCGCACGCGCTCGGCAATGGTGCCGGAAACGATCGACGCGCAGGTCGCAACGAAAACCATCTGGAAAAACCAGTCGGACGATGCCGAATATCCCGTATCAAGCGCCGCGGAATCATCGGCCGCCCAGATAGACAGCGTTCCAATCCAGCCGCCTTCGTCAACGCCGTAAATCACGTTGTACCCGATGAGCCAGACCATCACCGTCGCAATCGAATAGAGCGTGATGTTCTTTAAACAGATCGTCGCTGCATTTTTTGAGCGAACAAGGCCGGCTTCCAGCATACAGAAGCCCGCCGCCATAAACATGACGACCATCCCCATAATGAGGAATAGCAATGTGTTGAAAACAAAGGTCGTGTCCGGCGCCGGCGTTGTCGCAACGGCTTCCACGGCCGATG
Organism: Hyphococcus sp.; assembly: GCA_028284345.1. Lineage (GTDB taxonomy): Bacteria > Pseudomonadota > Alphaproteobacteria > Caulobacterales > Parvularculaceae > Hyphococcus. The sequence goes on from JANQRY010000006.1 coordinate 626,963, forward strand.
CATCTTGCGCGAGCGCAACGCCTGCAAGCGTTGCAACGCCCGCAGTCAGTCCGACGATCAAATTTCGTATTGAATTGGAATTCATATGCCCCTCACCAAGCCAGGTCTTGTCCCACGGCGCTAACTTCGTCACCGCCAAATCAAAAATCATCCGCTGCCGGATGATCTTTTCAGCGTGACAAGTTTTTTCTTGCATTGCAACATAGAAAATCGCTAAATTGCAAAATGTAGCGATTGATACGAGTATTTATCACATTTTTTGATATTTTATGCTATAAAAATAACATATTATTTCTCAAAATGGGTATAGCGGGCATAGACCCGATGTGGGAGCATGACGAAAAGCCGTAGTCGACGGCGACGCTAGCGGTAGCAAGAGGGGTCCATGAGCGAAGAACAGGTTGCTGCGCGTCTTGTCGCGGACATAGAGACGCATCTCGCATGGTTTCATTTCAGTGCACTGACAATCGGCTGCATTCTGATGTTGACCGCAGTGTTTCTCTCCGCGCGCGCCTATGCGGCGCTTTCTGAAGCGCGTCTTCTTTATTACCGCGGACGCGTCCACGAAACTGACGGCGCCCATGGCGGCGGCGCGCGTCGTCAATCGACGCCGGCGAATATTAACGCCGCGGCAAACCGGCGCAAAATCCCGACGCGACGCGGCCGCACATTGCCGTAAGCGCTGAAAACCCGCGCCCGCGCGCCGACCTCACCGCCCCGCCGGATAACGCAGCTTTGCGAACCACTCGATCGGCGCCGCCGGATCGATCCCCAGTTTTTTCGCCTGCGCTTTTGCTTTCTCGAATTGCATGACATTGCCGATGCGCGCATCGAGAAAGGCGTGGGTCGCCGCTTCATCCTCGCTGTCGTCGGCGAGCCACCGCGCCATGGTCGAGGTGATGACGCCGGAAAGAATGGCGCGCTTAGTGTAAAAGTTGAAATCGGTCGATTTGTCGCCGAGGCCACGCCAGATCGCATCGGCCGTCGCCCAGACCAGCTTCGCCGCGAGCGGCCCCATGGACGGCGAAGCAAGCAGCGCTGTGGAGCGACGCACCGCCTCTTTATCGTCATGGAGGATTTCGAGGCGCGCGCGCACTGCGCCGGCGACCTTGTCCCGGATCCGCTGTTCGGCAAATCCCGGCGCGGCCATGGCGTCGCCCATCATCTCGTCGGCGACGGCCGACCAGTAGCGGATGACATCGCGGACGCCGGCCGGAAACGCGGCTTTGGCGGTCGCCGCGTCCACATCCGCGGCGCGAATCGCGTCCGACAGCATGCGGCCCGTCCAGCCGTCAAAGGGCGCAAGCGCCAGGCAATGCTCGAGAATTACGCCCCGCGCCGCTTCAAAGCCATCCGCATCACAGGTTTTATCAACGTTTTCCATGGGTTATCCGACTTCACGCAGGCGCCAAACGCGCGCCCGGTCTTATATAGACTTGGCCCGGGGCCTCTGGTATAGGCCCCATCGTCTCACGCCCTCGGATGACGCGAGGGGTCGGTTGAGCTGGCTTACAGTTTTGCATGCGTCGCGGCCCAACCCCCGTGGCGTTTTTGTTTCTAAAGGAGGCGGGAAAACCTTGGTTCAGATTTTTGTACGCGACAATAATGTCGAGCAAGCCCTTAAAGCGCTTAAGAAAAAGATGCAGCGCGAAGGCACCTTCCGGGAAATGAAGCGCCGGAAATTTTACGAAAAACCGTCGGAAAAACGCGCCCGCCAGAAAGCGGAAGCCGTGCGCCGCGCCCGCAAGCTGATTCGCAAGCGCCAGCAGCGCGAAGGCCTTATTTAACAAACCGCAATTTTTCGCGCCGCCCCTTTCCCCGCCGCGCGGCGCGACGCATGATGTCCCGTCAACAAGGGTGTTGCCGGGGACTTTCATGAAAAAGCTCATTCTTTTCCTTGCGTTCGGCCTGTTTCTCGCGTCCTGCGAGACGGTCAAGGGCGTCGGCCGCGATATTGAAAGCATCGCCGAAGACGTCGACGACGCGACCTGATTCCGCGCCGCCGCGAACCGCCGGCAAACTACCCCAAAAGCTGAAATTGCCCTTCGGCGCTGCGAATCGTAAGATATCTGCTCAAATTGCGTTTTCCGGGCGCAACGCGCCGCCGCGCGGCGTGCCTGTGAGCCCGGACAAGATAACACAGCGCGACCGCTTCGCGGGCGAAGAGAACATGGGGACCGGGAGAACGGCGGGTATGCGCAGCAGGGTTTCACCTCTCATTTTGGGATTTGCAGCGGCCGCGGTCGGCCTGCCGGCGGCGGCGCAGCAGCAGAATATCGACGAGCCGCGACTGAGCCCGATGCTGTTCGGCGAAACCGAAGAGGAACGCCGCGAAAAGGTCGAAAAGGAGCGCGAACAACAACGTGAAGCGATCGAGATTTCCCAGGAGCAATCCCGCGACAGCCAGTATATCGACGAGCCGCGTCTCGACCCGCTCCTGTTCGGACCCGAATATGAAGACGCCGACGTCACCGGCACGCGGATCGTCAGCCCCGATGACGAAGAGCAGCAAGGCTTCTTCAGCGCGCTGAATTTCCTTGTCCCCGATGAGACCAATCTCAGCCTCGGCGTCGGGCCGGTGTTCAAGCCCGACTATTTTGGTTCGAACGACTATGAGTTCGACGCCGATCCGCAGGTCTACATCAAGGTTCGCAACTTTCTATTTCTCGACGACGACGGCGCCGATATCGCCATATTCGGATTTTCGCGCTTTCGCATCGGACCGTCTCTGAAGATCAAGGGCCGGCGTGATCAGGACGACAATCCGGCGCTTCGCGGGCTTGGCGATGTCGGCACGACTTTCGAGTTCGGCGGCTTCGTCTCAACGACTTTCCTTGATCGCTTCGCCGCCAAGGCGCGCGTGCGCCACGGCCTTAAAACCGGCCATCGCGGCACCGTCGTTGACGGCACGCTAACGACGCTGATTTTCCGCACCGATGCGTTCTCGCTCGCCACGGCGGGCCAGGCGCGCTGGGTCGGCGAGCGCTACGCCAACGCCTATTACACGGTAACGCCGGAACAATCCGCCCGGTCGATGGGTCTCCTACAGCCCTATGAAGCCGACGCCGGCTTTGAAAGCGTCGGCGGCTCCGTAACGGCCTATATCAACATCGCGGACCGCTGGTCCCTTAATCCTTACGCAGAATATCGATATATCTTTGATGGTTTCGCCGATACGCCGATCATCAACCAGTTCGGCGAACGCAATCAGATTGTCATCGGCTTTCACCTGATGAGAGAATTTACGTTCGGACAAAAGCAATAGGCCGAGCGAAATTAGTCCAGCCTAGACAGGACCGGCTTTGAATTTCAGGCCATAAGAAAAACCGGGCCCGCCGGCCCGGTTCTTTCGTGATTTATCGCCAGGCGCGTTACGCCGGCTTTCGGAACAGCAGGGTCATGCGATCCGATTCCCCGATCGCTTCCATTTCCGCTTTCAGCTCTTCGTTTTCCCGGCTTGTCGCCAAGGTCGGCGGCAGGCGCCAGACGAAGTCCTCTTCCGTCGGCTGATCCTTGGGATTGGCGTTGACTTCGCTCGTATCGACAAGTTCAAAGCCGGCCGCCTCAAACGCGGCGATGATCGCCGACTGTTTGACATAGCCGTTGTCACCGGTCGCCCATTCGTCGGAGGATCCTTCCGGCGCGCGATGCTGGACGACGCCCACATGGCCGCCGGGTTTCAGCAGCGCCATTGTGTCGGCGAGAGCTTTGGTCATGTATTCGCCTTCGTCTTCGAGGCGATGGAAATGATGCAGGGTGCGCACATGGAGGACGACGTCAACCGTCCCGGCCATATCGTCCGGCACGGCGTCAAACTGAACGGCGCCAACGGCGGCGTCGATATCGGCGTCGCGCCACCCTTCCGCTTCGGCGGTCCATTCCGCCGGCCAGTTGTCCTTCGAGCCCGGCTCCGGTGAAAAATCGCCGAAATAGGTCCACATGTCCGGCGAATAGTCCGCGCCGATGACTTTGCCGTCGGGCCCGAGATACTCGATGAGAATGCCGGCGTACCAGGGATTGCCCGGCAGCGTGTCGACCACGGTCATACCGGGCTCAACGCCGAAAAACGACAGCGTCTCCACCGGATTGCGATAAGCAACGCGCGCCTGCGCCTCCTCGGGCAGCCCAGCAATCACCGCTTCGAGCGCGCTCGCATCGACGGCTGCTTCTGTATTGTCGGCGTCGTCCCCTGCTTCAGCAATGACGTCTTCAACGACGGGTTCAACCGTTTCCGCAGGCTCGCTTTCCCCGCCGCCGCATGCCGCCAGCGCCATGGCCGATGCGCCGAGTAGTAATGATCTCATGGCATTCCCTCTCTCGTGTGAATACGCCCAATTTTTCCGCTGGGACGCTTATAGCGCCTTGACGATCTCTTCGCACATCTTCTTGGCGTCAGAGAACAGCATCATCGTATTGTCGCGGAAAAACAGCTCGTTCTGAACGCCGGCGTAGCCGGACGCCATGCCCCGTTTGACGAACAACACCGTACCGGCGTTTTCAACGTCCAGGATCGGCATGCCGTAAATCGGCGACTGCTTGTCGGTTTTCGCCGCCGGATTGGTGACGTCATTGGCGCCGATAACAAACGCGACGTCGGCGGTGCGGAATTCCGAATTGATGTCTTCGAGTTCGAAAACCTCGTCATAGGGCACCTGCGCTTCGGCGAGGAGCACGTTCATGTGGCCCGGCATCCGACCCGCAACCGGATGGATCGCATACTTGACGTCGACGCCTTCCTCTTTCAGCCGGTCGGCCATTTCTTTCAGCGCGTGCTGGGCCTGGGCGACCGCCATGCCGTAACCGGGCACGACGATGACCTTGTTGGCGTTTTTCATGACAAACGCGGCGTCGTCGGCCGATCCCTGTTTCACGGGCCGGGTTTCTTCACCGCCCGCCCCGGCCGCCGCGTCTTCGCCGCCGAAACCGCCGAGAATGACCGATATGAAGGAGCGGTTCATGCCCTTGCACATGATGTAGGAGAGGATCGCCCCCGACGATCCGACCAGCGCGCCGGTAATGATCAGCGCCATGTTTTCAAGGGTGAAGCCGATGCCCGCCGCGGCCCATCCGGAATAGGAATTGAGCATCGACACAACCACCGGCATGTCGGCGCCGCCGATCGGGATGATGATGAGGAAGCCGAGGGCGAAGGCGAGGATCGTCAACAGAAGGAAGGTCGTCGTCGACTGCTCGAAGGTCATCAACATGCCGATGAGGAGAAGCATGGCGAGACCGATGGCGAGATTGATCACATGCCGCGACGGCAACAGGATCGGCTTGCCCGACATATTGCCGTTGAGTTTCGCAAAGGCGATGACCGAGCCCGAAAAGGTGATGGCGCCGATGGCCGCGCCCAGGGACATCTCGATAATCGAAGCGGTGTGAATTTCACCCGGCGCGCCGATACCGAAAGCGCGCGGCGCAAGAAACGCGGCCCAGGCGATAAAGACCGCGGCGAGACCGACCAGCGAGTGAAACGCCGCAACAAGCTGCGGCATCGCCGTCATCGGGATTTTGCGCGCAATATAGGCGCCCGGAACCGCGCCGGCGGCGACCGCGAGCGCAATCAGCGCCCAGGTGGACAGGCCCTTGTTCTCCAGCACGAAAAACGTCGTCAGGACGGCAATGCCCATGCCGATCATGCCGAAGCGGTTGCCCTGGCGCGAGGTTTCCGGGCTCGACAGTCCGCGCAGGGCGAGAATGAAGAGAATGCCGGAGACGACGTAGAGGATTGCAGGCAGATTGTGACTCATTGTTTCCGCCTACCGTTCTTTTTTCTTGTACATGGCGAGCATTCGCTGCGTGACGAGGAAACCGCCGAAGATGTTGACGCTGGCGAGCGCCACCGCGACGAAGCCTAGAAGTTTCGATGTGCCGCCGGCGGCGGACGCGGCGAGGTCCGCGCCAAGGGCAATCAACGCGCCGACAATGACGACCGATGAAATGGCGTTGGTGACGGACATGAGCGGCGTATGCAGCGCCGGCGTCACGGACCAGACAACATAGTAGCCTACGAAAATCGCCAGCACGAAAATCGTCGCCAGGAACACAAATTCCGACGGTCCGGACGAGGCGACTTCCGCGAGTTGCGAAACAAGGCCCGAGGCCTGCTCAGACGCTTCGGCGAGTTGCTGCGAGGATTCCTGCGCCCGTTCGGCCGCTTCCTTCAGCTCTTCGGCGGCGCGTTCGACTTCCTCCGCCGTCTGCTGCGCGTCTTCCTGCTTGTTGTCAGCCATTATTGGCTCCCTGACGGCGATGGTTCGTCTGCAGCAGATTCCGCGGCCGGTTCCGGCGCGGGCTCGGCGTCGGCGGCGGGCGCGTCCGCTGCGGCAGACTCAAAATTCGGATGAACGACGTTCCCCTCGCGGGTCAGCCCGACGCCTTTGAAGATCTCGTCGTCCCAGTCGACGACGAATTCCTGCTTTTCCTTGTCCCAGAAAGCGGAAACGAAGTTGTAGATATTGCGCGCCAACAGGCTCGACGCGTCGGCGGGCAATCGGCCGGGAACGTTGAAGAAGCCGAGAATGGTGACGCCGCCGATTTCGATCGCTTCGCCGGGCCGGGTCAGCTCCACATTGCCGCCCTGCTCCGCCGCAAGGTCGACGATGATCGACCCCGGCTTCATCGCCTGCGCCATGGCGCTGGTGACCAGCTGCGGCGCCGGACGGCCGGGGATCAGCGCGGTCGTAATGACAATGTCCTGCTTCTTGATGTGCTCGGCGACGAATTCGCGCTGGCGCTTCTGGAAGTCTTCCGACATTTCCTTGGCGTAGCCGCCTTCAGTTTCGGCGTCTTTCATCGCCTCTTCGTCAACGGTGACGAAGGTCGCGCCGAGACTTTCGACCTGCTCTTTGGCCGCGAAACGCACGTCCGTCGCCGATACGACGGCGCCGAGCCGGCGCGCGGTGGCGATCGCCTGCAACCCTGCAACGCCGGCGCCCATAACAAACACTTTCGCCGGCGCGATGGTGCCGGCCGCGGTCATCATCAGCGGCAAGGCGCGGCCGAAGTAGGCGCTGGCGTCGATCACCGCCTTGTAGCCCGCAAGGTTCGATTGCGACGACAGAACGTCCATGGATTGCGCGCGCGTAATGCGCGGCATCAGATCGAGGGCGAACGCGTCGACGCCGAGGCGCGCATAGGCGCCGACGGACTCCGCATCGTTGTAGGGAGAGAGGATCGCCGCGAGCCGAACGCCTTTCGGAAAGGCGCGTAATTCTTCGGCGGTGGGGCGCTGCACCTTGATAATGAGATCGGCGCCCTGCGCCGCGTCAGCCGCCGACGGGCTGATCTCGGCGCCGGCTTCCTTAAACGCGTCGTCGGAAAATTGCGCATCGGCGCCGGCGCCGGTCTGAACAGCAACGGTTGCGCCCAGGCCGGTAAATTTTTTCACGCTTTCCGGCGAGGCCGCGACGCGTGTCTCACCCGTGCGCGTTTCCTTCAAAACCGCAATCTTCATCGTTACTCCCGGCCGTCAGTCGACGGCGTCAATGCGAGAAAAAGGTCTTCACGATAAAATAGACAAAAACATAAACGGCGACGCCGGCGAACAGCGACAGCCAGATGCCGTTGGCGAGCACGAGATTGGTGAAGAACATCGTTAGCGCCAAAGCGAACGGCACGCCGATTTCCGCCGACGCCTTCATGATCGCCTGATAGGATTTGCGGTGCTCCTCGGCGTCCTGCGCCCGCTGCATCGCTTCTTCTGTCATCTTCGCCCTCTATATAAAAATTTCGCAGTTTTTGGCGGATTTCAAAACCTTACGCAAGCCTTCTCACCCCCCGACGCGAACCGGCCAGCAAGAAAGAAGCGTGCGCAGGGTGGCGATGAACGCGATTGGCTGGTCCATCATCAGATGGTGGTAGGCCTCCGGGATGAGGAAGAACGGGGATCGTCCCCGGGCCTGTTCGCGCAGATGATCGATGGCGTCGCCGGCGGCGAAGGCCGATTTTTCCCCATAGATGAAGGCGAGCGGACAACGCGAGGCGCGCAACAGTTCGCGTTCGAAATGAATTTCAAAATTGCCCGGCTTGTGGGGATCGAACTTCCAGGTCCAGCCCTCGCCGTTCTCCCCGGTCGCCGGGCGCAGCCCTTCCCTTGCAATAAAATCAAGGAGGTAGAGGTGTTCGGCCGGTTGATCGGGCAGAAACCGGAAGCGCGTAATCGGCTGCTCGATGGTGGGATACACCCGCGTGCCGCTGTCGGGCCCGGCCGAGGCGCCGCCGCGATTGACCACATAGCCCTCGCTCGGATCGGGGACGCCAAGGGGGGAATCGATGACCACGGCGCCGCCCAGACGTTCCCCGGCGCGCTCGACAGCACCCAGCGTCACCCAGCCGCCGAAGCTGTGGCCAACGACAATCGGCCGTTCCGCCCTGTCGAGCCCGGCCGCCTCAATCACCGCGAAAACCTCGTCGACCAGGAGATCGAGGGAATATTCCTCCCGCCAGTCCGAATCGCCCATGCCGGAAAGGTCGAGCGCCGCCACGCGCCGAGTATCGGCGAGGAACGGCGTAAAGGGGCGCCACCAGTTTCGATGCGCCCGCCCGCCATGAACAAAGAGAAGCCCCGGCCGGCCGACCTCGCCCCAGGCCGAATAGCGTATTTTTGCGCCGGCGACCGCAACCTCGCCCTCCTCGCTCGGCGCGGCGATCGCGCGCTCGAACCAGTCCGGGGCCGGCGGACGGGCCCCGGCGAGATGGCGCAGCGGTCGGGTATAGGCCGGTTTTTTCGTGGTCTTGTCAGGGGCGCTCACATCCGTCTCCATTTGTCCGCGACGGCCTGATAGCGCGCCGCATCGGGCGCGGCAATGTTGCGCCGGCGCGGTGATTTTCGCCTGTTTACCACCGGTTAATTCGTAAACGAATGATTAAGCGCATCCGGCGCGATAAAATCCGTTTCGATTTGACACGGATTTAAACCGATCTTTACCCGCCCCGCCGATACTCCGCCGCGAACAAGCCGAATTCCAAGGGATTTATTGAACATGGCGAAGACAATTCTGCTCGTCGATGACGACCCGACGCAGCGTCGATTGATGCGCGCGGTTTGCGAAAAAGCCGGCTATCCGGTTCTGCAGGCCGACAACGGCGAAGCGGCGCTCTCGCTGCTGCGCAGCCCGCAAGGCGGCGATGTCGGCCTGATGATGCTTGACTTGCGCATGCCCGGCCTCGGCGGCATGGAGACATTGCGCCGGACCAAAACTTTCCGCGAAGACCTGCCCGTCATCGTCCTCACCGCGCAGGGCGGCATCGATACCGCAGTTGAAGCGATGCAACTGGGCGCGGCGGATTTCTTCGTCAAACCCGCCTCGCCGGAGCGCATTGTCGTTTCCATCAAGAACGCGCTGTCCCTGACAACGCTTCAGGGCGAAGTCTCGCGCCTCAAGCGCAAGCACGAAGGCGCCATGGCTTTTGGCGATTTGATTGGCGAAAGCGGCGCCCTCGCCCATGTGGTCAAGCTCGGCGAACGCGCGGCGGCGTCGAACATCCCGATCCTGATTACCGGCGAGTCCGGCACCGGCAAGGAAATGATTGCGCGCGCCATTCAGGGCTCGTCCGATCGCGCCGGGCGCCCGTTCATTACCGTCAATTGCGGCGCCATTCCGGAGAACCTTGTCGAGAGCATTCTCTTCGGTCACGAAAAAGGCTCGTTCACCGGCGCCTCGGCCAAACATGTCGGCAAGTTTCAGGAAGCGGACGGCGGCACGATCTTCCTCGACGAAGTCGGCGAACTGCCTGCGGACATGCAGGTGAAACTGCTGCGCGTCCTGCAGGAAAACGAAGTCGATTCCATCGGCGGCAAACGCCCGATCAAAGTGGACGTGCGGGTCATCTCCGCCACCAATCGCGATCTCGCCGAGGAAGTCGAACGCGGCGCTTTCCGCGAGGATCTGTTCTATCGCCTCAATGTATTCCCGATTGAAATCCCGCCCCTGCGCGATCGCGCGGACGACATTCCGGCGCTGATCAATCATTTCATCGAGCGCTACAATGCGGAGGAAAACCGCGACGTGCGCGGCGTCCGTCACGAAGTGCTCGAAGTGCTGTCGGCGCAGCCCTGGCCCGGCAATGTGCGCCAGCTTGAAAACACGATCTTCCGCGCCGTCGTGCTTGCCGAAGGCGCCTATCTCTCGGCCGATGATTTCCCGCTGCTCGCCAAGGAATTCGAAGCGGCCGGCGTCGTTTCCGGGCCGCCCATGGTCGCTGGCGCCGACGAAAAGGACGTCGTCGACGTGGAGAGCGCAGGCGACGCCCGCAACCGTGAGAGCGCAAGCGAGGCCGTAGCGATCTTCGATCGCGGCGGCCACCTGCGCTCGCTGCAGGAAATCGAGAAGGACCTCATCGCCCTCGCCATCGAGACCTATGAGGGCAAGATGTCGGAAGTCGCCCGCCGCCTCGGCATGGGCCGCTCAACGCTCTACCGCAAACTGCGCGAGCACGATCTCGAGATTAAGCGGGCAAGTTGATTATAGGGATTGGGCCGATTTAGCAGGGCGTTTCCACCTCCCCCTTGAGGGGAGGTCGAAATTTGCGCAGGCAAATTTCGGGTGGGGGTTAGAGCCCGCCACAAAATAACTACTTATTACAACCTTCCATTGCCCCCCTCCCGAAAACGCATCCGCGTTTTCGACCTCCCCTCAAGGGGGAGGTGTTCTCAGCGTTTCACTGACAAATTCGAGAACACCTTCAAGGTTGTTCAAGACATCCATATTCCAGATTCGCACGACCGAGTATCCGCGACCTTCCAGCCAAGCGTCACGGCGCCCATCATGCGACTTCTGCGCGCCGTCGGCATGATGACCACCGTCGACCTCAATGACTAGTTTTCGCTCAAGGCAAACAAAATCTACGATGTACTCGCCGATTGGGTGTTGCCGTCGAAACTTATGCCCGCCCAGTCGTTTTGACCTGACAGCGTTCCACAGAATACGCTCTGCTTCTGTTTGACTTTTTCGCAGATATTTCGCCTGCTCAACGCCCATTGCCGAGGGCCGCTACTCCCCGATCGCGTTCAGATACAGCTCCAGCAGGGCTTCCTGCTCCTGGCGGTCGGCGCGGTCCATTTTCCGGATGCGGACGACCTGGCGCAGCGTCTTGACGTCGTAGCCCTCGCCCTTGGCTTCGGCGTAGACTTCCTTGACGTCGTTCATGATGGCGGTTTTTTCTTCCTCCAGCCGTTCCACGCGCTCGATGAACGACCGCAGCCGGTCCGCGGCAATGGTTGTCGCGCCGTCAACGCTTGCTGATCCGTCCGCCATAAACGCCCGCTCCCTAAAATAATCTGACTACGGATGAAATATCCGGCAAGAGCGTCAGAATAAAGGCCGGGCGACGCGCCAAGACAAGGCGCAATCCATGCTCTGTGGAAAATTAAATCTCTTGACCGTCGAGTTCGCGGCGCAGCGCGCGGGCGCGACGGCGCACCTTGTCGTCATGAGGATTCCATTCCAGCACCTTCTGGAACATTTCATAGGCGTCGCGCTTTTCCCCGGACGCCAGCAGAATATTGGCAAGGGCCGTTCTGACCTGGAACTGGCGCGGCTCAAGCTCCAACACTCTCGAAAAATCCTCAATGGCGCCGGCCTGATCGTCATGGGCGAGGCGCACGGCGCCGCGCAGCGCATAGCCTTGCGCAAAACTCGGCGCGAGGCCCACCACATGATCGAGAAGCGCGACGGCGAGATCCTCGTTGTCCGCGGCAAGCGCGATCTCGGCCCGCTCATAGAGGACGTCCACAGTGTCCGACGACGCGTCGGCCCAGATCTCGAGGATGCGGGCCACATTCTCCTCGGATTTCGCCGCCTCGCCGGTGCGCAGTTCTTCAAACAGAAGATCAAGGCGCGGGTCGGTCTGATCGGCCAGCGCCGGCGCAGCAGCGAACATCGCAGCGAGAATCAAAAAAGGCCTTCGCATGCGCGAAAGCCTACAATTCAAACCCTAAAAAACCAAGGATTTTGGCTCGGGCGTCCGTTAACCAAACGATCAGCCCTGACGCGCCTTGAAGCGACCTTGCGTTTTATTAATCACATAGACGCGGCCTTTGCGGCGGATCACGCGGCAGTCTTTATGACGTTTTTTCAAAGACTTAAGTGAACTGCGGACTTTCATCGGTCGGGTCTTTCAAATGGTGCTTTAATCCGGTTGAGCGCGGGGAGATAGGCGAGCGCACCCCACAAGTCAACCAGCGCGGCGGGCGTGATCAGCACCCGCATCCGGCGCGAGATTCCCGGCCGCCACCGGATAAACGCCGTCGCGTCCCATGACCCATGCGGTCGGCGCGGGCAGCACCTCAGCGAAAGCCGCGTCGAGCACGTTGAGGCCGCCGGTAAAGGCGCCCATAGCCGGCATGACGAGGCGCGCGGCATCGCTCGCAAAGCATCGCCGGCGCAACACGCGGCCCTCGGAAACAACGCGCGCGCAAGGGTGCAGATGCCCGGCGACTTCGCCGGGCGCCGCGCCCTCGGTCGGTTCGTGACGAAAGACCAGCGCGCCGATCTCCGCGGCGCACTCGCCAGCGCCCGCGAACCGCGCTGGCGGCGCGGGGTCATGATTGCCGAGAATCCAGAGCCACTCGGCGGCCGCCGTCAGCGCCTCAAGACGCGTTGCGTCCTCTTCCTCGATGCGCGCCTCGGCCTCCCCGTCATGAAACGCATCGCCCAAAGATATGACCCGTCTCGGCGCATAGGCGCGCATCAACGCCTCAAGCCGCGCGAGCGTCGCACGAGTGTCATAAGGCGGCAGCATGACGCCGCGGCGCGCAAAGCTCGACCCTTTTTCAAAGTGAAGATCGGAAACGATCAGCGTCTCGCGCGCCGGCCAGTACGCCGCGCCGAGGGGATCGGCCGTCAGGCGTTCGCCATTGACGGAAATGACGGCAGGGTTGGACACGATGCTTTCTTTAGGCCCATTTGCGGCGACGGAGAAGGCCGCCTGACGGGCTCGGCGCGGGCGACTATGCGCGTCATTTCAGGATCGCTATAATCACCCGGCAAATTCGGAGAAAGTCATGGCGTTCTTGAAATGGATCGGCGTTGCCGCCGCATTGATCGTCGCCGCCGGCGCCGGCTTCTGGGCCTATATGGGCGGCTTCGCATCTGTCGCCGTTGCACGAGACAGCGTTGGGCCCGTCACTGTCGCCTATACGACTTATCGCGGGCCCTATCAGGGCCTCAGCGATGCGTGGACGCGCTTTCAGTCGGAATGGGAAGCGGCGGGCGCCGGCGACTGCGACAGCCTCGCCATTTATCTCGATCCGCCGGACACGCCGCCGGAGGCGCTGCGCTCTGTTCTCGCGTGCCGAACGGACACGGCGTCCGCGAACGACGCGGCGGCGCTGCAGGCGGCCTTCGCCAGCTTCACCATTCCGCAGTCGAACGCCCTGCGCGCCGAGTTTCCGTTCAAGAATTTCTTTTCCTACATGATCGGACCGATGAAGGTTTATCCGGCGATGCAGGACGAGATGGACTCGGATGACTTCGAGCCGACCGTCGCCATTGAGTTTTACGGCTCCACGTCGGCGCATATGGACAAAATTCGCTTCGCCATACCAACGAACGCCGATGCGGACGCGTATCAGCCGTTGCGCGACGCGTTTTAGAGCACACTGAAGACCAGTTGGTCCGATTCCCACCCTCATCCTGAGGAGCAAGGCGAAGCCTTGCGTCTCGAAGGATCAGCCGCGAGCACAGCGCCTGCCGCAGATCCTTCGAGACGGGCGCTGACGCGCCCTCCTCAGAATGAGGGTGGAGCGTAGATCAACGAATCTTCAAGACACTCTAGTCACAGCGTTTCGGATCAGCGGCCCCGGCGCCCATCGCCGTTTCAATAATCTCTTCGGACACCGCTTTCAGCGCTTCTTCATTGGCTGAGCGCGCAACGGTTTCGCGGCCGATCTCCAGCATCACCGGCACGGCGAGCGGCGAGACGCGGGCGAGCGCTGAATGTTCGATGCGGCCCCGGACGCGCGAGAGCAAGCCCTGCAGGCGCGCCAGATCGAGAAAACCGCCCGCGGCGTCATCCCAGGCCGCGCGCAACAGGAGATGGTCGGGCTGGTGCTCTTTCAACACATCGTAAATGAGGTCGGCGGAGAACGCGACCTGACGGCCGGATTTCTCCGCCCCCGGATGTTTGCGTTCGATGAGCCCGGCGATCACCGCGCAATTGCGAAAGGTGCGCTTCATCAGGATCGATTCCGCCAGCCAGGTTTCAAGATCGTCGCCGAGCATGTCTTCGTCAAACAGCGCCGCCATATCGACATCGCTCATATCCTGGCGCGCCCAGATCGAGAGCGCATACTCCGTCGGCACATAGCCGATCGGCTGCTTGCCGAGCCGTTCGAGGCGTTTGGTCAGGAGGACGCCGAGGGTCTGGTGCGCCGGCCAGCCGTCAAACGGGTAGCAGACGAGGAAATTGCGGTCAGCGTAGGGAAAGGTTTCGACGAGCAACGCGTCGGGCGCTGGGATTGTCGCAACCTCCGCCTGTTTGGCGAGCCAGTCGCGCACCTGTTCCGGGTAGCCGGCCCACGCTTCGCGATCAAACAGCATATTGCGGACGCGGGCCGCGAGATAGGTCGACCAGGGGAATTTCGCCCCGCCCCAAGTGGGAATGCGCGGGGATTCATGGATCGTGCGCGTGCAGATCGCGTCCGTTCCCGTCACCCGTTCAAGGCGCAGGGTTTCGCCGGCGAAGTAAAACGCGTTGCCGATTTCAAGGCTTTCGAAAAACCACTCCTCCATCTCGCCGAGCTTGCGCCCCGGCCCGCGTTTTCGTTTGGCGGACACGAGCCGCACATTGAGCGCCGGCGCCTCGACAATCGTGCCGACATTCATGCGATAGGCTTGCGCTGCGCGCTTGTCGCGAATGCGATGGAGACCGTCACCGGTTTTGACGATTCTACGGTAGCGTTCATAGCGTTTCAGCGCGTAACCGCCGGTGGCGGCGAAATCGAGCACGTCGTCAAATGCCTTGCGCGGCAGATCAGCGTATGGACTTGCAGAGCGGACCTCTTCGTAGAGATCGTCCGCGTTAAACGGGGCCGAGCATGCGACGCCGATCATGTGCTGCGCCAACACGTCGAGCGTTCCCTTGCGCGTGGCTTCGCCGTCGAGAACGCCCTCCTCTATGGCCTCCCTCGCCGCGATGCATTCGAGCACTTCCATGCGGTTCGCCGGCGCCATCAGCGCGCGGGAGGGTTCCGTCATGCGGTGATTGGCGCGGCCGATGCGCTGGGTCAGGCGCGAGACGCCCTTGGGCGCGCCCATCTGGATCACAAGGTCAACGTCGCCCCAGTCAATGCCGAGATCGAGGGTCGAGGTGCAGACAACGGCGCGCAAGCGCCCGCTCGCCATGGCCGCTTCAACCTTGCGCCGCTGGGCCACTTCAAGGCTGCCGTGATGGAGCGCGATGGGCAGGTTGTCGTCGTTCAATCGCCACAGGGCGGAAAACGTCGCTTCCGCCTGGCTGCGTGTGTTTACAAAGACAAGACAGAGATTGTTGTCCCTGATCTGTCGGTAAACCTCTTCGAAGGAATGACGTCCCGAATGACCGGACCACGGAATGCGTTCCTCCGAATAAAGAACATCGACCTCAGGCTTTGCCCCCGATTTGCCGCGAATGAGTTTTGCGGATTTGGCGCCGGCGACATGTTGCGGCGTCAAATAGTCGATCAGGGGCCGCGCGTCGGCAACCGTTGCCGACAGTCCCGCAAGGCGCAGCTTCGGCGCCAGCGCACGCAGCCGCGCAATGGCGAGGGACAAAAGGTGCCCGCGTTTGTTCGGGATGAGCGCGTGCAGTTCATCGAGAATAAGCCGTTCAAGGCCCGCGAAATATTTCTCGGCGCCGTCCTGCGCGATGAGCAGCGACAGGCTCTCCGGCGTCGTCAGCAGCATGTCCGGCGGCAGGAACTTCTGGCGCTGCCGCCGCGACGGCGGCGTGTCGCCGGTGCGGGTTTCCACCGTGATATCGAGGCCCATCTCGTCGATCGGCGTTTTAAGGTTTCGCGCAATGTCCACCGCCAGCGCCTTAAGTGGCGAGATATAAAGCGTGTGCAGGCGCCCCTCCCGCGGTCGTTTGCGCTCCGCCAACGCCACAAGGCTCGGCAGGAAACCGGCCAGGGTCTTGCCGCCGCCGGTCGGCGCAATGAGGAGATGAGACAGGCCCGCCCCGTCGGCCTCAAGGCAATCAAGCTGATGAGGCCGCGGCCGCCAGCCGCGCGCCGCAAACCAGTCCGCAAAATGCGGCGGCAGGCTCGTAGCATCGATAAGTGAGGCGGCGTCATCCACAACGGCCGATTGACGCCACTCGCAGTCCCCGACGTCAAGACACCGGCGCGCGAATTTCGCTAGTTGTCGGAAACGCCGATGTTTTCCGTCACAAATCGATCAAGCGCGCGCAGCGTCTCCAGCCGGGTATCGCTCGTCGAAAGCCAGTGATCGCCGCCCTCCAGCTTGAGCAGCGTGACGTCTTTTCCGGCATTTTTTAGCGCTCGCTCCATAAGCAAGCTTTGTCGGAAAGGAACGACCGTATCGTCATTTCCATGAATCAGGAGAACCGGCGCCTGGAACGCATCCGCATGTTCCGAGGGCGAAATGGATTTCAGAAACGGTCGTTCTTTTCTCAGATCGCCGATACGTTTCGACCAGTAACTTACTGCCCAGCTATCGCCGCCATGGTCACGCCGTTCGTCAATCAACATACGGGGCAAATCAGAAACGGGGGCAAACGCGGCGACGCACTTGTAGAGCTCCGGCGTGAAGGCGCCGCCGGCAAGCGCGGAATACCCGCCATAGCTGGCGCCGATAATACAGATGCGCTCAGGATCAGCGATCCCGCCCCGGACGAGCGCGTCGACGGCGTCCGTAACGTCGTGTTGCATTACGCCGCGCCCCCATTGCCCGTGCCCAGCCTGTTCATATGCAGCGCCGAATCCGTCCGAACCGCGAAAATTCGGTTGCATGACAGCGTATCCTCGATTGGCGAAGTATTGCGCCATCCAGTCAAAGCCAATCGCGTCGTAGGCCTCCGGCCCGCCATGGGGCATGATGATCGTCGGGCGCTGCTGCGTCATGTCCGCGCCGGGCGGCAAGGTCAGAATAGACGGAATTGTCTCACCGTCGCGCGCCTTGAATTCGATCGTGAAGACTTCGCCGACTTCCCCGTCCGGAACGTCTGCATATGCCCTGGCGACTCGGTCAAGCGATCGCCGCCCATAATCAAAAACATGAAAAGCAGGCGATTGTTCGCCTCCGGCCACATACAGGACCATGCGCTGAAAATCATCGGATATATCATCGATAGAGATCGCTGCCGACGGAAACAGCGGTTGTACCAATGCAACAGGATCAAAATCCGGACGCCCGAGAAACTCATATGACGGGATCATGCCAGAATATTCAACGCCATAGACAACGCGATTGATGTTCTGCAGCAAGCGTTCAACATCCGCGTCCTCGCGGGCGAAGAGGGGTTTCGAAAACGATCCGTCAAAGGACATCTCAACGATTGCGTTGCGATCTGTGTCAGCAATGTCCGTGGAGACCAGCAACGCCGTCTTGTCAGGCGTAACACCGAGCAGCGACCGCCTCGGGATTTCCACTTTTTCCTCGAAAATTTTTTTTCGGGAGCCCCCTTTATAGGACCAGATCGAATACGTGTTTGTCCTATCGTCAAAATCTTCGCGCGCAATGACGTCGCCATTATCATCGACCAACCAGTCGACCGTATGTCTCGTTCCTTTTGCGTGAACGCGCGCGTGGCCCCGTTTCAAATCGACCCTGAGCAAATGGTAGTCTGGATCTGACGAAGCCAGACCGACATAAGCGGGAATGAACACCGTGTTTTCGCCGGCGAGCCTGCCGACAATTTTACCAAGCCCGGTTTGCGCCGGAAAAAGGTCAACGCCGGAGCGCATAAGCTGTGAAATTTTGTCGGTTTCCAGATTCCAGGAAAACGCCGCTGAATACTCAAATTCGCCTCTAAAACCGAATATCTTCGTTGTTTCCGACGCCCGGAGTATCGCGTATTCATCGGAAAGAAAGTATACTGATCGGGTCTTGACGCCCCCCGTAGAAACAGCATCGGTAATCCGTTGCTCGTCATAATCAAAGACCATCGCGTACTCGGTATCATCGCGATGACCGAGAACTGCGACACGCGTTCCGCCGGGGGACAAGGCAACGGACCGATAGCTCGGCAACTTGCCGTAAGCTTCGATGGGCGGCTTCGCAAATCCCGGCGTTGCTGCGACGAACAAAATGACTGTTACAATAAAGCGAAGCATTCGCGACCCCCGAGATTTCTTCCATGTGTAATAACATGGACGGAACTTCGCAACAAAACGCATTTTTACATCGCGTGCTGGGCTATTCGTTGATGAGGGTTTCGATGGCGGGCTGCGCTACGTCGGCGGCCATCCCTAATTATATCGTCTCCGACCTTTCGAAAGACAGGGACAAAGCGCGGCAAAACCCTTAAAACCCCGCGACCCGCAACGCTTGAGACATTGCCCATGGCCGCAACGCAAAGCGCCGTCGCTGGCGCCAAATGGTCTTCGCAATTCGCCTTCCTGATGGCCGCCATTGGCGCGGCCGTCGGCCTCGGCAATCTGTGGCGGTTTCCGTTTCAGGCCGGACAGAACGGCGGATCGGCCTTTGTTTTTGTGTACCTGATATGCGTTGTCCTGATCGCCGCGCCGATCCTGATTGCGGAGGTCGCCGTCGGCAGGAACCAGCGCAGGTCCGCCGTCGGGTCGCCCGCGGCGCTGGCGCGCTCTCTCGGCAAGACGCAAGGCTGGGGCGCCATCGGTCTTGTCGGAATTGTTGCGAGCTTCCTCGTGTTGACGACCTACAGCGTCATCGCCGGACAGATCATGGCGTTTTCACTCATGGCGTTCCTCGGCGAATTCGGCGACCGCGCGCCGGGCGCCGCGCTCAGCCTTTATGACGGCCCGGGCTGGACGGTTTTCTGGTTCTCGCTGTTTCTCCTGATGAACATTGTCATTGTCGCGCGCGATCTGCGCCGCGGCATTGAGCGCGTGGTGACCCTCCTGATGCCGCTCTTTTTCATCCTCATCATCGCGCTCGCCTTTTACGCGCTGACCATCGGCGATGCGGGCGCCGCATTCGCTTATCTTTTTTCGCCGCGCTTTGACGAGCTTTCCCCGCAAATTGCGCTGGCCGCCATGGGACAGGCGTTTTACTCCCTCGCCGTCGGCGCCGGCGCCATGATCACCTACGGCGCCTATCTTGATGCCAAGGAAAACATCGCCGGCAGCGCCGGCCTGATCGCCGGCGCGGACACGCTCGTTGCGTTGACGTCGGGCCTGATGATCTTCCCGGTGGTGTTCGCCTTCGCCCTCGATCCCGCCGCGGGCATGGGGCTCATCTTCAACGCCTTGCCGAATGTGTTCTCGGGCATGCCCGCGGGCGCCTTCATCGGCGGCGTGTTCTTTTTCCTCGCCTTTATCGCCGCGCTGACATCGTCAGTGAGTATGCTGTTCGTCAGCACGGTGCTCGCCTGCGAATGGCTTGGCTGGGGCCGCGCCGCGGCGAGCTGGATTATCGGCGGGGCAGCCTGGGCTATCGGTCTCGTCGGCGTTTTTGTATCGGGCATGGACCATACGATCGACTTCCTCGCCGGCAGCGTCTTTCTGCCCCTGAGCGCGCTGCTCTGCGCCATCTTTGTCGGCTGGGTCGTGCCGCGCACCGTCATGCGCGATGAACTTCATAACGCCGGCGACGGCGTCTTTTCACTGTGGCGGTTTCTGGTGCGCTGGTTATGCCCGGTCGGCGTCGCGACCATCCTCGCCTTCGGCATTGTCGCGGAATTTAGCGGCTGACTACGTAAACGCCTGAAGGCCCGTCATTGCCCGCCCTAGGATCAGGGCGTGAATGTCGTGGGTGCCTTCATAGGTGTTGACGGTTTCGAGATTCATCGCGTGGCGCAGCACGTGATATTCGTCGGAAATGCCGTTGCCGCCGTGAATGTCCCGAGCAACGCGCGCAATCTCCAGCGCCTTGCCGCAATTGTTCCGCTTCATCAGCGAAATCGCCTCCGGCGCATAGGCGCCGCTGTCGAGCAAGCGTCCGAGTTGCAGCGATCCTTGCAAGCCGAGCGCAATCTCCGTCTGCATGTCGGCGAGCTTTTTCTGGACGAGCTGCGTTCCGGCGATGGGCTTGCCGAAGACAACGCGGTCCATGGCGTAGTCCCGCGCCGCCATCCAGCAGAATTCCGCCGCGCCCATGGCGCCCCAGCTGATGCCGTAGCGGGCCTTGTTGAGACAGGAGAACGGCCCGCGCAGGCCCTTGACGTTCGGCAGCAGGTTCTCCGCCGGCACAACGGCGTCGTCGAGGGCGATTTCGCCGGTGGCCGACGCGCGCAAAGAGAGCTTGCCCTCGATTTTCGGCGTCTTGAACCCCTTCGTATCGCGATCAACGATAAAGCCGCGGATTTCCTCTTTGCCGTCATCATTGGCGAGCTTCGCCCATACGACCGCCAAGTCGCTGATGGGCGAATTGGTGATCCACATTTTCGAGCCGTTGAGCTTATAGCCCCCAGAAACTTTTTCGGCTTTCGTGCGCATGGCGCCGGGATCCGACCCGCCGTCGGATTCGGTCAAACCGAAACAGCCGACCCACTCGCCGCTCGCCAGTTTGGGGAGGTACTTTTTCTTCTGCTCCTCTGTCCCAAACGCCTCAATCGGATACATGACGAGGGAGGATTGCACCGACATGGCGGAGCGATAGCCGCTGTCGACCCGTTCAACCTCGCGCGCAATCAATCCGTAAGCCACATGACCCGCGCCGCCGCCGCCATAGACCTCGGCGACCGTCGCGCCGAGAAGGCCCTGCTCGCCCATCTCGGTCATGATCTCGCGGTCGAAGCGCTCCTCGCGGTTTGCGGTCAGGATGCGCGGCATCAGCTTGTCCTGCGCATAGCCGCGGGCCGCGTCACGGATCATTTTTTCTTCGTCTGAGAGCTGCGTTTCAAGACTGAGCGGATCGGTCCAGTCGAACGTTTGGGTGGCGGTCATCTCATTTCTTCTTTCGTACGCACATCCTTCGAGGCTCGCTTCGCTCGCACCTCAGGATGAGGGTTGCGTTTGTTGAGCGATCAAACCTTCAAACTTCAATGACCTCATCCTGAGGCGCCCGGACGAAGTCCGGGCCTCGAAGGATGGGACGCAATTCCTTACATCAACTCCAGCGCCACGGACGTGGCCTCGCCGCCGCCGATGCAGAGCGAGGCGACGCCTTTCTTGCCGCCGGTTTTCTGCAGCGCATTGATCAGGGTGCAAATGATGCGCGCGCCGGAAGCGCCGATGGGGTGGCCAAGGGCGATGGCGCCGCCATGGATGTTGACTTTGTCAACGTCGAGCTTGTGTTCGCGAATAGCCGCCAGCGGCACCACGGAAAACGCTTCGTTGATTTCCCATAGGTCGACGTCGGACGCCGCCCAGCCCGCGCGCGCCAGCACTTTCGTAATGGACTCCACCGGCGCGGTCGTGAACCATTCCGGCGCCTGGGCATGGGTCGACATCGCGACGATGCGGGCGACAGGGTTCGCGCCCTTTTGCTCCGCCGTCGAGGCGCGCATGGCGACAAGGGCCGCCGCGCCATCGGAGATCGCCGAGGCGTTGCCGGCGGTCACCGTGCCGTCTTTTTCAAACGCCGCGCGCAGGTTCGGGATCTTCGCAGGATCGACGAGCCCCGGCTTTTCATCGTCTTCGACCGAGACCGCGCCTTTGCGAGTTTTGACTTCGACGGGCGTAATTTCGTCCTTGAAGGTCCCGTCCTTGATGGCGCCTTGTGCGCGCGTGACGGAGCGCACGGAATAGTCGTCCTGCTCCTCGCGGGAGAACTGCCATTCGCGGGCGCATTTTTCGGCAAAGACGCCCATGGCCTTGCCGCGATCATAGGCGTCTTCAAGACCGTCCAGCATCATGTGGTCGTAAACGGCGCCCTGCCCGAGCTTAATGCCGGCGCGGCCGGTGGGCAAAAGGTGCGGCGCGTTCGTCATCGATTCCATGCCGCCGGCGACAACGACGTCGTTGGTCCCGGCAAGGATCGATTCCGCCCCCTGCATCAACGCCTTCATCCCTGAGCCGCACATCTTGTTGATGGTGACGCATCCCGTCGACTGCGGTAGCCCCGCGCCCAAAGACGCCTGTCGGGCCGGCGCCTGTCCGAGGCCCGCCGGCAGGCAGCAGCCCATGATCACTTCATCAACGTCGTCTTTCTTGACGCCGCCGCGATTAAGGGCCGCCTCGATGGCGCGGGCGCCAAGATCCGGGCTTGGCACGCCGGCAAAGGCGCCAAGGAAATTGCCAATCGGCGTTCGCGCCGCGCCGGCGATGACGACGGGATCTTGCTGGGTCATGAAACGGTCTCCATTTTTTCGGGAATCCGTCAGACGGTCGGATTCATGGTTACATAAACTTCGGCGATTTTGCCGTCGCGTATTTTGTGAAACTCCGCGACAGTGAATTCATTCAGCCTGTAGGCAATATAGGCTTTGTCCGGCTCATATACATCTTGCAGCATATCGACGCCGCCAAAACTCTCCGCATATTGCCAGCAGGCGTCCAAAAACGCGTCGGCGCTGTCGAAACTGTCCTGCGGACTGCGGAATTTCAGATCGTCCTGCAAGAACGCACGCGCTGCATCGCGGTCGCTCGCGGCCCACGCGTCATAGTATCTGCGGATGATATCTTTTGCGTTGGTCGACATTCCTGCGGGTGGCTTACGCCGCCTTTCGGCCCCGCGCAATCACCTC
Organism: Hyphococcus sp.; assembly: GCA_028284345.1. Classification (GTDB taxonomy): domain Bacteria; phylum Pseudomonadota; class Alphaproteobacteria; order Caulobacterales; family Parvularculaceae; genus Hyphococcus. The sequence goes on from JANQRY010000006.1 coordinate 649,736, forward strand.
CTGCGCGAGCTCATCCGCGACCGCGCCGGTCGGGCGGCCGTCCTGTTCGGCGCGCTGGAAGATTTCGCCCAGCGTATCGCCGATCTTGTCGATACGCCGGGTCATTTCGTCATTCGACCACTGGCCCGTGATCTCAAGGCCGACGCTGATCACGCCGGCGGCGTTGATCACATAGTCGGGCGCATAGAGGACCCCGCGGGCGCGTAGCGCTTCGTCCATATCGGGCGTGCGAAGCTGGTTGTTGGCCGCGCCGGCGACAACTTTCGCCTGAAGCCGGTCAATCGTCTTCTCGTTGATCGACCCGCCGAGGGCGCAGGGGCTGAAAATATCCACATCCGCAGCGACGGCGTCCTCCGGCGCGACAATTTCCGCGCCGAATCTCGATTTTGCTTCGTCGAGCGCCGGCGCATAGACATCGGCGACGACCAGCTTGCCGCCTTCTTCGTGAACGAGGCGGGCAAGCTCCATCCCCACCGCGCCGACGCCGAGAATGGAAACCCGCAAACCTTCCAGCGACGCCGCGCCGAAACGATGGCGCGCCGCCGCCTGCATGCCGCGCCAGACGCCATGGGCGGTAAACGGCGACGGATTGCCGCCGACGCCGTCCTTGCCAATGCCGGCGGCGTATTGCGTGACGGTCTGGATAAGTTCGATGTCGCGTTCGGTGACGCCGGAATCCTCCGCCGTGTAATAGAGCCCGTCCATATGATCGACAGCGCGCCCGAAGGCCCGGATCATGTCGTCGGTTTTGTCTTTTTTCGGATCGGCGAAAATCACCGCCTTGCCGCCGCCAAAGGGGATGCCGCCGAGCGCATTCTTGAACGTCATGCCGCGCGACAGCCGTTTGACGTCTTCGAGGCCGGCGTCGAAATCCCCATAGGGGAAAATCCGGCAGCCGCCGCATCCCGGTCCGAGCGTCGCATCGTGAACAGCGATAATCGCGTTAAGGCCCGCCTCGTCGTCCTCGAAATGGACAATCTTTTGCCAGCCGCTGACGGCGAGCTCGCGATGCTTCAACATAGGACGATCTCCGAACCGAACACTGCCACGGTCAATCCGCGTGGCGGGGGGTATAGCCGATACCGCGAAGCGCTATCGGTCAAAAGGGCGCCCAAAGCGGTTGACGCTTAGCAGATAATGCTAAATAGTTGGATTATTCTTGGGAACTGACTCATGAAGCTCGACCATATCGACCACAAGATCCTCCGGCATTTGCAGGAAAATGCGCGCATCACCAATGCGGAGCTTGCCGACCGCGTCGGCCTGTCGCCGACGCCCTGCCTGCGCCGGTTGCGCCGCCTCGAATCCGACGGCGTCATTAAAGGTTACCATACGGAGATTGATCGCGAGGCGCTGGGCGTCAACGTCACGGTGATCATCCTCGTCAAACTAGAGCGGGAAGACGACAAGACGCTGCGTGAATTCGAAAAGGCGATCAAGGACCGCGCGGAAGTCATGGAGTGCTATCTCGTCACCGGAAAGTTCGATTACTTCATCCGCGTCGTGGTGCCGTCGCTCGCCGCCTATGAGACCTTCCTGTCGGAGACAATGCTCCGTATGCCGAATATAGCGACGGTGGAGTCAAGCTTCACCCTGCGCGAAGTCGAGCGCAAAGTCGTGATGCCGATCCCCGAAAGCGCGGGACGGTAAGAAGCCGTTATTTCAAGAAAAGCATGCGCTCGCGTTCGCGGCGCTCGACAAGATGGGGCACGGGGCCGTCGCGGCCCGTGTGGTTGCGGAAATCATCCGCGGCGCCGTCAATGTCGCCGGCATTAAAGCGCTTCAGGACGTTTGTGTCCTTGAAGCCGTAAAGGCCCTTGTTATAGGCAAGCGACACCATGGCGGAAAACTGGTTTTCGTTGGCCGGCCGGGTCAGCGCCTCGCGCACGCCGTTTTCGAAGAAATCGAGATCCGCGCGCAACAACGCTTCGGCCTCGGCTTCCGTGATCGTCGTGAAGGATTCGCCAGGCTGAATCTGATGGCCGTAGCCGATATAGGAATATCCGCCTGCGGAATAGGGCTTCAGACGCAACCCTTCCGAATCCTTGATGATCTGAAGGCCCGCGGCGTTGATGCGCAGATTGCGGTTTTCGGGAAGACCGCCGGCAACCGTTTCGGCCGCCGCACCCTCGCCGCCCAATTCCTCATCAGCGGAGGAATCCGTATGCGCATCGTCCGTTCCGGCGTCCGACGCTTCATCCTCATCGGTCGGGATCGGCTCGTTCACCCGCTCGAACAATCCGCCAAGCGCGCCGCCCGCGGTTGTTTCAACAGCGGAAAACCCGGTGTCCGCCAAGCCGCGCATCCAGCCCGGCGCGCCGTATCGATCGCCCGCCATCCAGCCGACGGCCAGAACAATCAACCACGGCAGTAAATGTACAAAAATCCCACGCATACCAAGCACCCCTGCTCACACCCGTGAGGCAGGATATTATCACATTCGCATTTCCACAACCGCTATGTGGAAAAACGAAGAATTCTATTGCTGGAAGTCATAAAAAGCGCCCATGCCAAGGAGACGGGTCAGGGCCTCCATGGCCCAAAAACTCTCGTCCATGAAGGCCGGATCGCGCAAATCGTCCGGCGTCACGCGGTCGCGATAATGCTCCCGCACCCAGCCTTCAAGGGCTGCAATTTTTTGCCCATCGAGAATGAAATGCGGGTTTGCCGCGGCCGCCTCCGCCTCAGACAGAACAACGCGCAGGCGCAAACAGGCCGGTCCGCCGCCATTGCGCATGGACTCGCGCACGTCCTTGTAGATAACCCGGTTGATCGCGTTGTTCTTTGACAGGGTTTCATCGACGAACGCCTTCACCGCCGGGTTTTCTTCCGACTCTTTCGGCAGGAGCAGGGCCATTTCCCCCCCGGGCAACGTCAAGAGCTGCGAATTGAACAAGTAGGACTTTATGCAGTCTTCAAGTGAAACTCTGTTCGCCGGCGCCTCGATGATGTCGACAAACGGCGCTTTATCGCGAATCTCCGCATAGGCCGCCTTTGGGTCGGCGAAGCTTTGTTCGTGCAGGAACAAAACCGCGCCGTTGGCGACGCCGACCACATCATTGTGAAAAGCGCCGGCGTCGAGGGCCGCTTTCGATTGCTCAACGAAGACGGTCTTCGCCGGATCGAGTAAGTGATTGCGCGCCACCGCCTCGCTGGCGCGCTTTTTCTGACGCGCCGGAAACCGGTCGCCGTCGACGCCATAGACAAATAGCTGTACGCCCTTCTCACCATGGCTTTCGCAAAGCCGGCCGTGATTCGCCGCGCCTTCATCGCCGAAATGCATGGCGCCCGGCAATGACGGATGTTGGGCGAAGAATTTTTCATCGGAAAAGATATGGCGCAAGACACGCGCGGTCGTATCGGCCTCGATGGAGCGATGAAAATTTGCGGCGAGGTTGGCCGGCGTGAAATGCGCCTTGCCGTCGCCCGTGTCTGGAGACGGCGCAACGGTCGCGGCGTTCGCCGTCCACATGGACGACGCCGCATAGCAATTCGCGAGCAATTGCGGTTCGGACTTCGCCGCCTTCTCAATGATCTCTTTATCGCTTCCGGAAAACCCCAACGCGCGCAGGGTTTTCAAGTGTGGGCGATCCTGCGGCGGCAGGAAGCCCTGCTTAAGACCTAACGCCATGGCGGCGCGCATTTTCGCGAGCCCTTGCAGCGCGGCTTCTTTCGGGTTCGACGCCGCGCCCTTGTTGGTCGCCGAGGCGATATTGCCGAAACTGAGCCCTGCATAATTATGCGTGGGTCCGATGAGGCCATCGAAATTGTATTCGTGATACGTCATTTACGTGTAAGCCTTAGTGCAGAGATAGCTATTATCCAGCTCACAACGAGTATAGTTGCGACGCCTAGCATACCATTCAAGCCGTAATCGGCCGAACCCACGGCTGCTGGAACGACTGCGAACAATAAAATGATAGTTTGGAAAACTGCTCCAAAAAGTAATACCCATGCCAAAATGCGCCAAATGCTCATTCCCCAGAATTTTGGCATCCTTTAATTAATCCCCACCTGATCATCCGCCATCGGAAGAAGCGCCTCTCCTTCCATGGACGCCACCGGATAGGCACAATAGTCGGCTGCGTAATAGGCCGCCGGTCGGTGATTGCCGCTGGCGCCAATTCCCCCGAAAGGCGCCGAACCGGCAGCCCCCGTCGTCTGGCGGTTCCAGTTGACGATGCCGGCGCGGGAGAGCGCTAGGAACTTTTCCCATTTCGCCTTGTCGTCGGTGAGGATGCCCGCCGAGAGGCCAAATTTTGTCGCGTTGGCGCGCTCTATCGCCGCGTCGAAATCTTTCACCCGCCAGACTTTTAGCAGCGGCCCGAAATGTTCTTCGTCGGGCACGGCGTTTGAGCGCGTCACGTCGATAATGCCCGGCGTCACAAAGGCGCCGCCCTCATCGCGCACGGAAAGATTGCGGATCGCCTCGCCGTCGTCTTCCGTCAGCCGGTCGAAAGCCCGCTCCAGCCCTTCGGCGACGCCCGCCGATATGACGGGGCCCATGAAAGGCTGCGGATCGGCGAAAGGCTGATCAATGATGAGCCGGTCGGTCAGGTGCGCCAGCGCATCGAGCGCCGCCTGCCCGCGCGCATCGTCAGGCACGATCAATCGCCGCGCGCAGGTGCAGCGTTGACCGCTGGTCAAAAAGGCCGACTGCACGACGGCGAACGCCGCCGCCTCCACATCGTCCGTATCCCACCAGATCAGCGGGTTGTTGCCGCCAAGTTCAAGGGCAAGGATAACGTCGAGGCGGTCGGCGAACATCTTGTGAATGGCGAGACCCGTCCTGGCGCCGCCGGTGAAGAGCACACCGTTGACGCGTCCTTCATGGGCGGCTGCGGTGAGCGCCTCGCCCGTCTCGCGCGCGCCTTGCACCAGATTGACGACGCCGGCGGGTATGCCCGCCTCCACCATGCGTTCGACAATGAACGCCCCCGGCCCCGGCGTCTGCTCGGACGGTTTGAACACCACCGTGTTGCCGGCAATGAGCGCCGGAACCATATGGCCGTTCGCCAAATGCGCCGGAAAGTTATACGGGCCCAGAACCGCCATCACCCCATGGGGCTTGTGGCGCAGCACCGCGGTCGTGGCCCCCGGCGTTTCCTTCACGCCGGTTCGCTCGTGATAGGCTTTAATTGAAATATCGACCTTGCCGGCGACCGCGGCGGCTTCGGTTTTCGTTTCCCAGTATGGTTTGCCGGTTTCGCGGCTGATCAGTTTCGCAAGATCGTCAGCGTCCCGTTTGATGAGATCGCGATAGCGCTCCATCACCGCAATGCGTTCCGCGAGCGGCGTCAGCGCCCATTTCTGAAACGCCCCGCGCGCCGCAGCGACGGCGTCGTTCACATCCGCTTTTGTCGCGCCGGCGCCCGTCCAGACTTCTTCGCCGGTCGACGGATCGAAGGAAGAAAACGCCGCGCCGGAACCGTCGCGCCATTCGCCGTTGATCAGGATTTTATTCGTCATTGGATCACCACGCCGCAAAGCGCACGCGGTCGCCTTTTTGAATGCCGAGCGCGCTCGCTGCGTCTTGCGAGATTGTTATTTTTTCGCCATCGGCCTTCACCGGCGCCCGCGCAACGCGGAACGACTGCAAACATCCGGCGGAGATCAGCATCACCGGCGCGTCGCCCGGATCGGCGATGGCGCCGACCGTCGCCACGCGGCTTTCATGAACCGTCTTGATGTCGTCAATATGGGCGTCGACCAGCGGGCCGCCGTCAAAGACGTCGATATAGCCGCGAAAGGCGAAACCCTCTTTCAGCAGCATGTTGAACGCCGGCGCGGCGCCGTCATGGGGCCGGCCGAGACACTCGCGCGCATCCTCCGGCAACAGCGCCACATAGATTGGATGACGCGGCATCATGTCAGCGATGAACTGATTGCCGAGGGCCGAATTGGCGAGGTCCGCGTCTTCAAATTCCATGTCGAAGAACAGCTTGCCGAGCGCCTCCCAAAAGGGTTGCTCCCCGTCTGGCCCGCGCCAGCCGCGCATTTCAGCGCAGACCGGATCGGCGATAAGGTCGCGATGCTCGGCAATGAACAGATACCGCGCCCGGGCGAGATATTTGCCGAAACCGCCGCCGCGCGCCTCCGGCGACAAGAACAGCGAGCCGACCTCGGCGCAGCCGGTGAAATCATGGGTCGGCACGAGCAGGCGCCGTTCAACGCGCTTTTTTAGCTGCGTTGATGCGTGTACGGTTTTGTTGATGCGGTAATTGACAAAGCCATGATCGAGACCGACGGCGGAGAAAACCGCCGACGTGCCGACGACCTTGCCGTCCTGTTCGAGCACGAGCATGTAGACTTCGCCGGTGGGCTCCGTGGGGTTCGAGGAGAAGCTGTCAATGGCGAAGTCGAGGCGCGCCTTTAGCGCGTCCCGGTCGCTGGGCAGGTTCGTCATGCCGCCGCCGGACTGTTTGGCGAGGGCGAGTATCTGGTCGAAATCGCGGGCTTCGACCGGCCGCATGAATGGCAGGGACATCAGGCCGCCTCTTCGAGTAGACCGGGATTGGGCAATTCGCCATTGGCGATCTTTAACAGCAGGAGCGCGGACAGTTTCGCGCGCTCAACCAGGCTGTCGAGTTTTGCATATTCCTTCGCGGAGTGGATATGCGCGCCGCGCACGCCCAGCGTATCGATCACCGGAATGCCGGCGGCGGCGATGTTGTTGCCGTCACAGCAGCCGCCGGTCGGAACCCACGCGATGCCGATGCCAAGCTCGTCGCCGGTCGCCTTCAGCGCTTCGAAGAACGCTTTCAGTTTCGCCGTCATGGGCTTGGGCGGCCGGGTGAACCCGCCGGTGAGTTCAGCGCGATAGCCGTCGCGCCCGTCGATGTCGGCGATGACGTGTTTCACCGCGCCCTCGAAAAACGCCGCGTCCTCGGGCTGCTCAAGACGCACGTTGAACCGCACGACAGCAAGGTCCGGCACCACGTTTTCCGGCCCGCCGCCGTCAACGCGCGCGACATTGACGGTCAGCCCTTCGCGCGCGCCGGAAAGTTTGTCGATGGCGGCGATAAAATCCGCGGCGGCGGCGATGGCGTTGCGGCCGAGATGGTGCTCGCGGCCCGCATGAGCGCTTTTCCCGCGAATGATGGCGGCGAAGTTTCCCGATCCTTTCCGCGCGCCAGCGAGCGTCCCGTCCGCGAGCGCCGGTTCATAAACGCAGGCGAAATGCGCGCGCTTCGCCGCTTCCGTTAACAGCGACGCCGAGCCATGCGAACCGATTTCTTCATCGGCGTTGATAATGATTTCGTAGCCGATCTGCTCGGCAAGCGAGGATTGCTCCACCGCGAGCAGCGCGTTGAGCATGACCAGCAAACCGCCCTTCATGTCGGCGGCGCCGGGGGCGTTCAGCGTGTCGTCGTCAAGGAAGGTTTCCGACTGAAACGGATGATCAGCATCAAAGACGGTGTCCATATGACCGGTCAGCAACACGCGCACCGGCGCCTGGGGCCGCTTTACCAGGCGCAGCATGTCGCCAAGGGGCTGTTCGCGCTTTTCCCCGTCGTCCGTAACCACCGAACGCGGCGCGGACGGCACGGTCTCCGCCTCCGCGCCGAGGGCGGCGAACGCCTCTGCAAGCGCCGCGTGCATGGTCCTGAGGCCATCGAGATTCGTGCTGCCGGAGTTGATCGCGCACCACGCCCGCAAGGTCTCGGTCATCGCCGCGCGGCGATCGTCAAGGAAGGCGAGATCTGTCTTCAACTGCGGGTTGATTGTCATTACCGCCAGCACTAGCGAAGGGCGCGGGCGGCGGCAAGCTGGCGGGGCGCCAACGCGCCTGCAGCCAGCCCCGGTTCCCAAGCGCCGCCGAAGCGATTATTAGAATCCCCTGTTTTTCGCCCTTTCGCCCTTGCGCCCAGTCACGCCGGACGTTCGCCCTTCATGCTGCACTTCATTGAAAACGCGCTGGTCGGCTGGGCGGAATTGGCGCGACGCGGCGGCGCCGTTCTGGCGCTGGTGATTCTGGCGGCGACGGCCGCCGCCGGGTGGTACGCCGCCGGCAATCTGAAGGTGAACACCGACACCAGCGCCATGCTGGACGCGGAACTCCCGTTTCAGAAACGGTCCATCGAGTTGCGCAATGCGTTTCCGCAGATCAAGACTGACATCATTGTCATCGTCAGGGCGCCGACCCTCGACGAAGCGGACGCCTACGCGGCGGACCTGCGGGGCGCCATCGCCGCCGACCAAGACGCCTTTGACGCGGTCTTCGCGCCGGCGCAGGAAAATTTCTTCGCCGAGAACGGGCTCCTCTACCTAAGCGAAAGGGAACTGGAATCGCGTCTGACGCAGATGACCAAAGCGTCGAGCCTCATTGAAACGCTGATCAAGAGCCCGACCCTCGGCACATTCTTCACAACGCTCGCCGACAATGACGCGCTCGCGGAGCGGTCCGATCTCGGCGCCGATACGCTGCGGGCGCTTTACGATGAGATCGCCAAAACCATTGCCGCCGCAGAAAAAGGCGACGACCGTCCGTTTTCCTGGATGGGCGCCCTCGACGATGAAACGCGGGAAAAACCGGCGCATACGCGGCTCATCTATGCGAGCCCCGTGCTCGACTATTCGCGCCTGCAGCCGGCGAAGTCGGGCATCGAAGCCTTGCGCGCGCAAATCGCCGCGCTGGACGAGAAATACGCCGGCCGCGTCGACGCCTTTGTCACCGGCGATCCGGCGCTGCGCGTTGAGGAACTGGAAGCGGTCACGACCGGCATCGGCCTTTCCATGGGCCTGTCGTTGATCGTCGTCACTATCCTGCTGCTCCTTTGTTACCGGTCGACGGCGATGGCGGCATTCACGGTGTTGAGCCTCATTGTCACGCTTGTCCTGACGTCTGCCTTCGCGGCGAAGTTTGTCGGCGAACTCAATCTCGTTTCCGTCGCGTTCACCGTGTTGCTGATCGGCCTCGGTCTCGACTTCGCCATCCACCTTCTCCTCCATGTGCAGGAACGGCGCGTCGACGGCCAGAGCAACAAGGATGCGTTGCAAGGGGCGCTTCATGAGGTCGGCCCCGCACTCGCCCTCGCGGCGCCGACGACGGCGCTCGCCTTCCTCTCTTTCGTGCCGACGAAATTTGACGGCATCGCCCAGCTCGGCGTCATCGCCGGCGCGGGGGTTATTATCGCGTTTTTCGTCTCGGTCACGTTCCTCCCCGCGGCCTTGAAACGCCTGCCGGTGTCGCGCAAGAAAAAGCGGGCGGGCGTCGTGCGCGGCGCCTTCGCCGCCATTGAGAAAATCGCCGCGCCCATTGCCGTCGTCACAATCCTTGCCGGCGTCGCTGCGCTCATTTTCATGCCGCAGGTGCGTTTTGACGCGGATCAGATGTCCCTGCGCAATCCGAACGCGCCGTCGGTCAAAGGCTTCAATCTGCTTTTCGACGATGAAGAAACCATTCCCTATCGCCTGACGCGGCTCGTCGGGTCGGAAGACGACGCGCGCGCCACCGCCGAAAAGGCGTCCGCGCTTGAAACCGTCGCCGCGACACGCTCGCTCCCGGACTTCGTGCCGGAAGATCAGGACGCAAAGCTCGAACTCATCGACTTCGCCGCCGGCACGCTCGTCTTTGCCTTTGACGCCGAACCCGGCAGCGTCGAAGGCCCGCCCGCCGCAGAGGGAATTTCCACGCTGAAGACGCGGCTCGACGAAGCCTATGCGGACGGACCGGGCGCGCGCCTCGGCGCGCTTCTCGGCAACATTGAGGCCGCGAACGATCCGGCGCTGGTCGAGCGCATCGAACGGAACATCTTCAGATACTGGCCGGCGCTCACCGAACGGCTCGCGGCGCAACTGAACGCGGACTATGTGGAAGTGGATACGCTCCCGGACTCGTTGCGCGCGCGCTATCTGTCTGACGACGGACAGTGGCGCGTCGACATCCTGCCCGCACAGGACGTCCGGGATTACGGCGCGCTCACCGCTTTCGTCGACGACGTGGCTGCGATCTTTCCCGACCTTACCGGCGGCGCCTATCAATCGCTGAAGGCGGGCGAAACGATTTCGACCTCCATGCTTCAAGCGACAGGCATCGCCTTTGTCGTTGTCGCGGTGATGCTGATCATCTTCATCGGCCGCATCCGTCTTGTCGGACTTGTGCTGTTCCCCCTCGCCCTTGCCGCTGTGCTGACGGCGGCGACCGGCGTTCTTCTCGACATCCCGTTCAACTACGCCAATGTCATCGTCCTGCCGCTGCTCATTGGCATCGGCGTCGACGCCGGCATCCATCTGGTGCTGCGCCATGATCAGGTCGCTGCCGGCGAAGGAGTTTACGGCACCTCGACCCCGCGAGCGGTGCTTTTTGCAGCGCTGACCACGGTGGCCAGTTTCGGCTCGCTGATGCTGTCGCCCCACCGGGGCACCGCCTCCATGGGCGAACTCCTCTCCATCGCCATCGCCTTCACGCTGATTTGTACGCTGGTGGTGCTGCCGGCGGCCTTCGACTACGCCGAAAAACGCGCGCCCGAAGCGATCCGGCGATCTGACAGGGTGAGATTCAAAACCAAGTAATTTCAGGACCTTGCCGCCGCATCCGGTGCGCTGGTCGAGGACGGTTAACGCTCGCGTCATGTGTCCGTTCGGTAACGCCCGGCCATGATTTTGACGCGGACATGCTGAATTGCGGGCGCAATCGTTCCATATTGCTCGAACCCTCGTTCAACCCGCCAGGATCCCCGCCATGTTCATGTCCCGCGTACGCATTTTCGCCGCCCTTCTCGCCGCCTCCTCCATGGCGCCGGCCTACGCCCAGGAAACGGACGAAGACGCCGCCGCCGAAACGGAGGTCAGCCGCATCGACGGCGCGGTTGAATTCGCCAAGGCCCTGACCGCCGACGCCACGGTCGCCCTCACCGACGAAGAGGCCGACGAGGCGACGCAGCTTGCGAATTTTCAGGAGGTGTTGTCGGAGGGTCTCGCCCTTGAGACCATCGGCAAATTCATGCTCGGCGAAACCCGCGCCGACATGACCGACGAACAGACCGCGCGTTATAACGCCGTCTTCCCGAACTACATCACCAAGCTCTACGCCGAACAGTTCGACGAAATCGTCGGCAAGCCGCTGGAGGTCATGGACGCTCGGGAGATCGGCCGCAGGGATGTGATCGTGCGCACGCAATTCGAGCGGACCGACGACGGGCCCATCCTCGTCGACTGGCGCGTGCGGGAACTGAAGTCCGGCGAACGCAAGGCCATCGACATCATCGTCCAGGGCGTCTCCATCATGCTCGTCAAGCGTGAAGAGTTCTCGTCCTTCATTGCCATGAACGGCGTCGATGCGCTGCTGGAAAGGCTTGAGCAGGAAGCCGGGGTTTAGGCCGCCGCTCCGTCATCCCATCGAACTAACTCTTCCGCTGAAACACAAAGTCCGCCGCCCCTTTGAGCGGCGCGGCGCGCACCCCGAAGCGGTCGAGATGGGCTTTGCAGGAGTCCACGAGGTCCGCCGCCTTTGACTTGGCGCCGTCCATCCCCAGCAATTTAATAAAAGTCGCCTTGTCCATTTCCGCATCCTGACCGGCGGGCTTGCCGAGGGTTTCCGCGTCCTGGGTCGCATCGAGAATGTCGTCGACAATCTGGAAGGCGAGCCCCAGATCTTCGGCGTAGGCCGTGAGCGCCGCGATCTCGTCGTCCGTTCCCTCCCCGACGACGCCGCCCCCGACCGCGCCGAAGCGGATCAGCGCCCCGGTTTTAAGGCGCTGCAATTCCTCAATGCCGGCGAGATCGAAGTCCTTTTGCTCCGCATAGATATCGATCATCTGCCCGCCGACCATGCCGTCCTTGCCGGCGGCCCGCGCCAGTTCCAGCGCGAGACGGCAGCGCACCGCGCCGCTCGGATGCGTCGCCTCTTCGGCGAGGACTTCAAAAGCCTGCGTCAGCAGCGCGTCGCCGGCGAGAATGGCCGTCGCGTCGTCGAATTTTTTGTGCACCGACGGGCGGCCGCGGCGAAGATCGGAATCATCCATCGCCGGCAAGTCGTCATGGATGAGCGAATAGCAGTGGATCATCTCCACGGCGCAGCCGACCCGGATCGAGCGCGCGCGGGGACAGTCGAACATATCCGCCGCCGCGATGACGAGGAACGGGCGCAGGCGCTTGCCGCCGTCAAGAGCGCCCCAGCGCATGGCGTCGGCGACCCGGCCGAGCGGCCCCTCGCGCGACGGCAGGAATTCATCGAGCGCCGTCTCGATCAGGCCGGCGGTTTCCTTGATGGTGGATTGGAAGTCTGACATCGGTCTTAAGTCCGCTCACGCCCGCAAAAGCGGGAGTGAGCGGGGGTTAGAGTCTTCAAAGGCAAAAATCCACCCTCACCGGCGGCCGTCGACGAAGCCTTCCCCGTCGCAGACCTCGCACGCCCGCGCAATCAGCCCGCGTTTGCCGCGCCCGCCGCAATCATCGCACATGACGCGGCTGGCGCGAGCCGCGCCGAGAAAGGTCGACAGCATGTCGATATCGCTTCTGGCCTCGCCCTCGATCGGCGCCGGCGGCGCCATATTGGTTGCAAATTTCCGCGCCGCGTCGAGTTTCGCCGCCGGGAAGGCGTCGGCCATGGAGGCGCTGTCCCCTTGCAACCGATGAATGCAGAGGACGAGATCGCGCCGCCACTGCTCGATGATCAGGTTGAACTGGGTTTCGTCAAAGGCGCCCGCGACCTGCAGCCCGGCCATCAGAAAAAGATCATTATTTTCTAGGGATGCGACGGAGATATGCAGGTTCTGGTTGAGCTGTTCGACGGCCTGCGCCGTGACCGGGAAGCCGACAAACCGGGCGAGAAAGCCGAGTTCCGACACCTGTTCCGAGCCCGGCCCGGTCTGCATCAGGGCGACGACGAAATTCACGCCGTTGTCCTGAACCCCATAGACCTTGAGCGGACCGTCCTCGCCCAACACGTCGACATCGCTGAACCGCCGCTTCAGCGCCGCCACAACGTCCCGCAGCGGCCACGCCGTATCGCCGGCGGCGCCGCCGGAAAACAACTTGAACATGAAAACACCCCAAAAAAAGAAAGCCCCGAGCCGGCAAGGCTACACGAGTGATTCGGCGCCGCCAACATGACATCGCAGAAAGGATTGAACTTTTCCCCTCAACGCCTATTTTGCGTCGCAACAAGACGCAGGCTATATCCCGCAACGGATTGTGAGTGCGGGCCTGTTGCGAGCGCTTCGCAGCCATGGAATAACGCAGCAACAAGTCAATGAGGGGACTGTCGATGGCGTCCGCGCCGGTTGAACCAAAAGGCGAAGTCAAAGTCGTTCTGGCCCAGCCGCGCGGCTTCTGCGCCGGCGTCGAACGGGCCATCGACATCGTGGAACGGGCGCTGGAGAAATACGGCGCGCCGGTCTATGTGCGCCACGAGATTGTCCATAACAAATATGTCGTCGAGACCCTGCGCGAGCGGGGCGCGATCTTCGTTGAGGAAGTCGACGAAATCCCCACCGGCGCGGTGACCGTTTTTTCCGCCCACGGCGTTTCGAAGAAGGTCGAAGATGGCGCGTTGGTGCGCGAACTCGATGTCATCGACGCCACCTGTCCCCTCGTCACCAAGGTCCATAAGGAAGGCCGGCGCTACGCGGCGAAAGGCTACGACATTGTGCTGATCGGCCATATCGGCCATCCGGAAGTCGAAGGCACGCTGGGGCAGATCCCCGGCGCCGTTCACGTTATTTCCGAGCCGGAAGACGTCGCCGGCCTCGACGTCGCCGATCCGGACCGCGTCGCCTTCGTGACGCAGACAACACTCTCGGTAAACGACACCAAGGACGTAATCGCCGCGCTCAGGGAACGGTTCCCCAATATCATCGGTCCCGATACGCGCGACATCTGTTACGCTACGCAGAACCGCCAAACGGCGGTCATCGCCATGGCGAAGCAGGTCGATCTTCTGCTTGTCGTCGGCGCTCATAACTCTTCGAACTCCAACCGCCTGCGCGAGATCGGCGAGAATTACGGCATCCCGTCCTTTCTCATTGAGGATGCATCCATGTTCGATCCGGCCTGGCTCACCGACAAAGTAAAGACCGTCGGCGTCACCGCCGGGGCGTCTGCGCCGGAAAAGCTCGTTCTTGAGACCATTGAACGGCTTAAAAACTATCGCGCCGTCACGGTCGAAACCCTCGACGGCGTTGAAGAAAACATTCATTTCAAATTGCCGCGCGAGCTTAGCGACGTGCCCCGATCGGAAGACGCCATGAAGGCGTGGGCCGTGGGCGCCGTTTAACGTTTAACCACAGGATCAAGGACGACCATGTCAGTTTCCCTGCACCAGCAAGTCCGCGTCGGCGCTTACGTTGCGAAACAAACGCTGCTCGGCCGCGAGAAATATCCGCTGGTCCTGTTTTTAGAGCCGCTCTTTCGCTGCAACCTCGCCTGTCCCGGCTGCGGCAAGATCGACTATCCGGCGCCGATCCTGAACAAGCGCCTTTCCGTCAAAGAATGCCTCGACGCCGTTGACGAATGCGGCGCGCCGGTTGTCGCCGTTCCCGGCGGCGAGCCGCTGATCCACAAAGAGATCGGCGAGATCGTTGAAGGCATTGTCGCGCGCAAGAAGTTCGTCTCGCTCTGCACCAACGCGCTACTGCTCGAAAAGAAACTGCACCTCTTCAAGCCGTCGCCGTTTCTTTTCTTCTCCGTGCACCTCGATGGTCTTGAAGAAGAGCACGACAAGGCGGTCGATCAGAAAGGCACGTTCAAGATCGCCATCAAGGCGATCAAGGCGGCGCAGGAAAAAGGCTTTCAGGTCAACGTCAATGCGACGATCTTCGATAATATGACTGCGGAAATGGTCGCGGATTATCTCGACTTCGCGACGGACCTTGGCGTCAATATCTCGATCTCGCCAGGCTACGCCTACGAACGCGCGGAAGACCAGGAAAGCTTCCTGTCGCGTAAGAAAACGAAACAATTGTTCCGCGACATTTTTAAAATCGGCAAAGAGCGCGGGCGGGCGTGGAACCTGTCGCACTCATCGCTCTTCCTCAATTTCCTCGCCGGCAATGAGGAATATCACTGCACGCCCTGGGGCTCGCCCACGCGCAACGTCTTCGGCTGGCAGAAGCCGTGTTACCTCCTCGGCGAGGGCTACGTCTCCTCGTTCAGCGAACTGATGGAAACAACCGAGTGGGATCAGTACGGCACCGGCAAATACGAAAAATGCGCCAACTGCATGGCCCATTGCGGCTATGAACCGACGGCGGCCATGGATGCGGTGAAGAACCCGTTCAAAATGTTCCGCATTCCGAACATGTTCAAGATCAAGACCGAAGGTCCCATGGCGCCGGAGATCGACCTTTCGAAAGCGCGCCCCGCCGTCGACGTCCACGAAAAAATCGTCGCCGACGAAATGTCAAAGATCGAGCGCGAGAAAGAGACCGCGAAAGAGCGGACCGAGGTCGCGGCGTAGCCGCGCCAGCGCTTTTTCCGAATCGGACCCAAGCTTTAAAAGCGCCGGGAATTGCCCCGGCGCTTTCGCCGTTTCAAGAAGCGTTTTGAAAACGCGCGTCGATCCGTCCGGCGCCACGGCGCTCAGCGCCGCCGGCGGCAACGCGCGGCTCGCCGGGTCGGCGATGGCGCGAATGGCGGCAAAAGGCACGCGAAACTCAGCCGCAGCCTTGGCTGCGCCATGGCTCTCCATGTCGACGGCGATGGCTTCGTGATTGTAAAAAAGCGCGGCCTTGTGATCGGCCGACTGAATGATGGCGTCAGAACCGAAAAGGGCGCCGGTCTGCGCTGCGTTCTCTGAAAGAGTCTTACGCGCGGCGCTCAAGAGATAGGGTTCCGCGTGATAGCGAACGCCAGAGTCGTCGGCGATTACTTCATTGCCGAAGACGAGATCGCCCGGCGAGAGCGCCGGATCGAGCCCGCCGGAAACGCCAACGGAGATCACCGCCGCCGCGCCATCCTGGCAGGCAACGCGCGCCAACTCGTAGGCACGCCCCGCATCGGCGCCGGAAACTCCGACGCGAACTTTTTCGTCCCCGACGGATTTTCCGACGACAGCGGCCTCAGATTTCAGCCCGCAAATGACGGCAATGAAGCTCATGCCTTCATCTACAGACAAAATGCGACGCTTATCCAGCGAAAATCCGAACTCTGTGATTACAACCGGACTTCAGGCCAACTGTTAACTGTTACGAGCCTTCAAAATTCGTGCGTCATATCCGGCATTCTCCGCTCTGGATTAGTGGCCGTTTCGACATTATCGCGCTCATTACTGTCGTTATTGTTGTCATCGTTATCGCTGCCCTCACGATTATCGTCATCGCCACTTTCAGGACGCCTCAAACGATCTGTGTGTGTAGTTTTGGCTCTCTCGATGGCTTTTGAAGCCGCCTCAAGCCCAGCGTCAATTCGGCATTGATCGTGAAATCGGATTGCATCACGCATTGCCGCTTCCAGCGGGTATCGTGCAACGCTGGTTACACCAAGCCGCTGGGCAGATTTATCCGTTTCCCTGTCTATGCCTGGGACAGGTTTCGTATCGGTCCAAGTTGGTGTTTTTTTCTTCGTATTTTTTTCTTTTTTATCTTCCTTATCGCTCGATCGCTCCGCAGTTTGCACTAGGAATCCGTCTTCTATTGGAACGCTTCGGCCGTGGATTACATTTAGATTTGTCGCTTTATCCCAGCCAAGAATTGCAGAAATACCTTGAAAACTTCGCAATTGCGGGTCGAGTTCTGGCGGCACGCCTGTGTCAGACTCAGAGCCTTCGTCCTGTTCAAACAAAAAGAAACGTCTTCGATTGATGTCGATAAGCATTTCTTCGCGCGCTAAATCAATACCCGCATTTACAGTACGTACAGCGGCGTTTTGCAATACTTGCTCGTTGTATTCCGACTGCCATCCCTGAACAATTGTAGAAGCCCCCGAAAGCGCACGAATTGTTGTTGTGTCTTTGAAGATCGTTGCCAAACCGGATAAGAGCTGGGCAGTCACTCCTGCACCAAGATTAACTCCGGCGGCGATATCAGCCAAGTTTAACTTAAAAGCCCGGCAGAAATCTTCCGAATGCAACATAATCGTGTCTTGAATATCATTACGCCGCATCGCCAACGCAATACTCTGCGCAGCTTTGCGTGCGGTTTTATCGTTTTGACCCGTAAGTTTATCAACTTCAGCATCTAGTAGATCTGGTGTTACAACTTTTTTTGGCTTTGCGATTACGAGCTCTCGGTAATAGTCAAATTCTGCTGATGACAGGTAGTATGTTTGAAACACACTCAGCGCACAGGTAAATTCTTCCGAAGCAGATGGCTGTTTGTCCCTGTAACAACTGCCTTTGATTTTGAAACGACGTTGTTCGGGATCCACCAGGTTAGTTAGATCGATTTTTCCGAGCGCGTCATCTTCATAAACAATTCTTGCGCCAGTGAAATTTACTACGCGGTCACTTGTCTCACACCCGGCAATTGCGAGCGCACTGACCCCTAAGGCTAAGGCGAGTTTTTTGGATTTCATAACTACCCCCAGATAAATCCCCGGGGCATAAAATCATCTTTTCCAATCAATGCAAATAAGTTTTTCGAGTATAGAACATCTATATTTAACTCTTAAGAATTATTTCCTCTTGCAGATAATTTTTATTATATGACAAAAGTATTTGGACTAACCTATTGTTTGCGCGAGCGCTTGCGCAGTTTTCCACATGTGGAAGGAGTGACGCCCTCAGGTCGACTTAAAAAGTTTTCCCCAGCGCCAACCCCGCCGCCTTATCCCCTGACCGGATCGAGCCTTCAATGGTCGCCGGGACGCCGGTGTCGGTGTGATCGCCGGCGAGGAAGAGGTTGCGATAGTGCGTTTCCGGCTTGAGGCGTTTGCGGACGCCCGCCGGCGACTGGTCGGGGGTCGCGCGTTTTTCCCGGATAACGCGCGCATATTTATAGGCCTCATCGCCGAGGCCCAGGGCGATGCGCACCTCGCTCCATATCTGCGCAACGACCTTTTCATTGGGGACGTCGTCGGCGCCCAGCGCGTCCGCCGCCGATGTGGTTACGGAGACGACGTCGTCGCGCATGAAAACCCATTGGGCGAGACTGCCGATGAGGGCGATAAACGCGCTGTCCGTGGCGCGGCGGTTCTGGTAGGGCTCGCGCAATCGGAAATGCACATTAAGGATCGACGCGTCGTCCGCAGGCGGATCGAGCTCCGGCATGATCTGCTTCAGCCGCGTCGGCGGGATGGCGAAAATCACCTGATCGCCCTCCTCCAGATTGACGCTTTCATCGGCAAAGTTCAGGCTCTGAACCGCACCGCCTTCCATCCATGCATGGCGAAGTCTCGCATTGAAGCGAAGAAGGCCGCCGTTCTTTTCGATAAATTGTACGGCCGGGTCGATAAAAGCGGGGCCAAGGCCCGATTTCGCCACCAACGGCGTCGATGCGGCGCCGCCCAGGAGAAACGTCTCGCGAATGACGCTCCAGAGCAGTTTCGCCGAGCCCCGCGCCGGCGTCGTGTTAAGGACGGCAAGCGTCAACGGCTCCCAGAAATTCTCAAACAGCGGCGATTTCTCATCAACAATATCCGCGACTGTTTTGTCAGAATCCGCAAAGGCGATCGCCGCAGCCTTTACATAGTCGAAAAGCCCGGTGTTCGGAACGCGTGTTTCTTCGTTGAAAATCCAAGACGGGACAACGCCGTCATTAATTTGGATCGTCCATCGCGCTTTCGTTCGCACATCAACGAAAGGATAGATCGCCCCCTCCGGCCAGATCAGCGGTTTCGGCGAGCCGATGCGGTCGAGATAGGAAAGCGCCGACTTGTTGCCGGACATAATAAGGTGGTTGCCGTTGTCGATATGGCGGTCGAGATGCCTGTCGTAGAACGACCGGCAGCGCCCGCCGGCCTGCCCTGCGCTTTCGTAAACCGTTACGGGGACGCCTGCTTCCGTCAGACGAACGGCGGCCGACAATCCGGAAAGCCCCGCCCCGATGATGTGAACGCGCGGCATTGCGTTCATCCTGACCTGGTTTTCGGCGCAAAAAACCAGCGGGCGGCGATCATCAGTTTTTCAAGCTTCGAAATCGTCACGCGAGGCTGACCGTTGGCCCAGCCGCGCGCCGTCATCTTGTCGAGATAGCGCTCGTAAACGCCCATCATCAACAGGGCCGGTCTCAACACCCGCCAGTCAAGATCGGCCAGCGCAGCCCGCGTCGCCGCAAATTTCTCGCGCGCCATCCGCGCAATCTCTTCGCGCACGGATGGCAGGCCCGGCGCATCGACGATATCGTCGGGCGTCATCGGACAGCCATGCTTTTCCAGAAGCTCCCGCGGCAGATAGAGCCGGCCGTCATCCGCGTCCTGTTCAATGTCGCGCAGGATATTCGTCATCTGCAGCGCGTCGCCCAGCGACAACGCAAAGTCGTCCGCCGTTTTATTTCGCGGCGCCCCGAAGACCGGCATCGACAACATGCCGACGGCACCCGCGGCGCGGCGCGTATAGGCGAGAAATTGATCAAGGCTCGGCGCAACCACAGGCCCCGCCGCATCCATCTCCATGCCTTCTATGACAAGGACGAATTCCTCACGGGACAGGCCAAAGCGCCGTACGACATCTTTCAGGGCGAGGCCGGTCGGCGTTTGCGGCGCGCCGGCGAAGATGCGGTCCACCTCGCGCCGCCATTCGGCGAGGCCCGCCATCTTTGTGTCGCGGTCGCCGCCCTCATCGGCGATATCGTCGACTTCGCGACAGAACGCATAAATAGCGTACATCGCTTCGCGACGCTCGCGCGAGAGAATACGCATCCCGGCGCCGAACGACGTCTTTGACCGCCTGACGGTTTCCGCCGCGTGGCGGCGCGCTTCATCCAGTGTCAGTTCCGTCGCGCTCATGGGCCCCTGTTTTTCTCCAGCCGGCCCGCCTCAAAAAAACCGGCGACGGCGCCGAAGAGACCCGCGGCTGCAAAATCAAGCTTTGAAAGCGCAACGCGCGCCGCGAGCGGGTCGCCTTTGCGCAACCGTTCGATCAGCCGCGCCGCGAGCCGCACAATCACGGCTGATTCCATAGCGAGACTTTTTGACGTCAGCGCGGCCGGCAATTGCCGCGCGTCCTGCATGAGGTCATCGCAGCCGTCGAGCATGCGATGTTTGACGCGCGTCAGCGCCGGACTCGACTTGTCGCGGTCGAGATCCTCAATGGCGCCGCCCTCTTCCTCAAGCCAGCGTTCAATCACATAGACCCGGTCAAGGGCGCGCCGGTCGTCGCCGCAATCCTGCAAATGATTGATAATCTGCAGCACCGTGCACAGCGCGTCGGAATAGCGATACTTCGCCGGATCTTCGCCGTGAATATCGAGCAGGTAACGCCCCACTGGATTGGCCGATAATTCGCAATAGCCCAGAAGTTCGTTCCAGTCGGCGTAGCGGGATTTTTCAGCATCAAGCACAAACGCCGCGACAAGGTCTGACCCATGCTTCGTTGTGACGCCGAGTTCACCGAGCGACGCGCGCAGCGCATGCGCCTTTTCGTATTCAGCGCCGTAGCCGGGCTCGCCCTGAAGCGCGGCGTCAAAGGCGCGCAAGCGGCGAATTTTTTCCTCCGGCGACAGACCGGCATTGTCGGCGATGTCATCGATGGCGCGCGCGAAGGCATAGAATTTCGCCACATGGGGACGCAGCCGCTTCGGCAACAGGAACGAGCCCACGGGAAAGTTTTCATCGCCCGCGCCCTTGCCCGACGGCGTCTCCGCGGCGCCGCTTGCCGGCGGTTTTTCGGTGTCCAGAACAGCGCTCATGGCGGGGCGCACCATACCGGGTTCGCGGCGCATTCCAAGCGCCGCGGGAGACCGCTTTGCCCCGCGGACCATGAGGATATACGACCTGCCGACTATGACGTTTCTCGCCCTTTTCTCCCTCGCCGCCTGGGTCTGGCTGGCGCTCTTTCGCGGCGGCTTCTGGCGCGCCGATCAACGGCTTGGCGACAGGACGGCGCCCGTCCCAGCGCGCTGGCCCAGCGTCGTCGCGGTCGTCCCTGCACGCGACGAAGCGGCGACCATCGGCGACGTCATCGCCGCTCATATGGCGGCGGCCTATCCCGGCGACTTCGCCGTCATTCTCGTCGACGACAATTCCAACGACGGAACCGGCGACATCGCCAGAGCCGCCGCCGACGGATCGGATCGCCTGCGCATCATCGATGGCGCACCCCTGCCCCACGGTTGGACCGGCAAATTGTGGGCGGTTCATCAAGGACTGACGGCGGCAACGGCACGCGGACGCCCCGACTATATTCTGCTGACCGACGCCGACATTGTTCTCGCCCCGGACACGCTGACGCGTCTGGTGGCAAAAGCCGAAGCGGAAGGGTTGAGCCTCGCCTCGCTGATGGCGCGCCTCGACGCCCGCGGGCTTTGGGGCGGTTTGCTGGTGCCGGCTTTCGTCTTCTTCTTTCAGAAGCTCTATCCGTTTCCACTGTCGAACGATCCGAATGAGACGTCCGCGGCGGCGGCGGGCGGCTGTATGCTCGTGCGCGCCGCCGATCTCGGCGCCGCCGGCGGCGCCGCGGCGATCCACGATCAGTTGATCGACGACTGTGCGCTGGCGCGCGCCGTCAAAGATCTGACGCCGGCGACGCGCACATGGATCGGCCTCGCCGACGATGAAGCGACAAGCCTGCGCGACAACCGTTCGCTTTCATCGATCTGGACCATGGTGGCGCGCACGGCCTATGCGCAACTTGGCTTTTCGCCGTTCATGCTGGCGCTCGCAATCATCGGCATGGGGCTCATCTATCTGGCGCCGCCGCTGATCGCGCTTGGCTACGCCGCCCATGAGGATGGGCTTGCGGCGGGCCTAGCTCTCATCGCCTGGGCGATCATGGCGCGGCTTTATTATCCGACGCTGAAACTTTATGGCGGCGAAGCCTGGCAGGCGGCGGCCCTGCCCCTTGCCGGCGCGCTATACGCGGCGATGACGGTCGACTCCGCAATCCGCCATTGGCGCGGCCGCGGCGGTCAGTGGAAGGGCCGGCATTATGATTTGAGCAAGACATCTTAGCGAAACCTTGCCACCCGGTTTCTTCTCTACACAGACGAACAGCAAGAATGCATTAACCATAATCGCGTTCACTCGCCCGCGATCCATCAGCGAGGCGAACGCCATGACCGACCAATACCAGCCCTTCGGCCCATACTATCTGACGCTGTTTTGCGAGAACGCAGACGCGGCGGAAATCGTCGACACCGTCTATGTCGATGGTTTTGACAGCGAAGCGGACGCCTGGACCGCCTGCAACGGCATCGCCCTTAAAACGGTCGACGCCATCGACGAAACGGGCGAAACGGTTGCTGTCGACGGCGCGCTCATCTTGCAGGCGCTCATCTCAAAGGCCGTCGGCGCCGACTTCCCGCACAGCTTCGCCGCCTGAAACAGCCTAAATCGACTCCGCGCATCGGCGCGTCACGACAAAGACCGCGCAGGGCGCGTCATGGACAACGTCCCGCGACGCGCTGCCGTGAATCAGCGAGCCCCAGAACCCGCGTTGGTGGGAGCCGGTGACGATCAGGTCAGCGCCGGTTTTCTCCGCATACCCCGTCGTCTCGTCAGCCGGATCGCCGTCCAGAATGACAGCCTCCGCTTCCGGCGCCGCCTTCGCAACAAGATCGCTCAGCCGGTCCTGACAATTCTGGCGGCCCGCGCGATGCTGTTCGACAGCCGCATGGGAAGCGACAGCCGCGCTTGCGCCGCCATCGCCGCCAATCGGCGCGGTACTGAGCGGCGGCCAGACGCTGACCGCGGCGAGCGCCGCACCGTCTCGGGACGCGAGGCTATGGGCCGCCTTCAAAACTTTTTCGGCAAGATCGTCACTGACATCGATCGCGGCGATAATGCGTTTGAATTGCATGAACGGACTCCTCCCTTGCTGCCCCAGACCTTGGCGCCCGACGGCATATAGTCAATCCGTCGCTACGAAATGTCTCAGCGTTCTAGGGCGCGCTCTGGGTGGCGTCCGTCAACATAGCCCATGAAAGGCGGGTGGATCGAATAGCCGATCAGCTCGCGCGCCCGTTTGGGCAGCGTCTTCGCAATCTCCGGCGGCGTCGCGATCGCCATGTTTTCGAGCTGCCGCGTCCAGCCGGGGCAATATTGCGGGGTAATAATCAGCCGCGGCGCATTTGAAACATTGGCGCCGCCGCGATGCCAGAGCGTGCCCTTGGCCAGCATCAGCGACCCGGCGGGCATGACCGCCTTTTTGATATCGGGCCGCACCCCGATGTCGGCCTCGCGCGCTTTACCGCGCATGAAATCGTCAACGCCGACCGCGCCGTCGATCACGTCATCCGGCCACAGATGACTGCCGGGGAGGATTTCCGTGGCGCCGTTTTCCTCGGTCGTCTCGTCGATGGCCCAGAACGCGCTGACGCCGAGGGACGGCCGCGGACGCGGCCATCGATAGTGACTGTCGTCGAAATGCCAGGGCTGCGGCGTCTCGCCGGGATGAATCTTGATGGCGAGACAGGCGGACAACAGGCAGTCGGCGCCGAGATCGGCTTCTGCAAACGCCAGCGCCAACGGATGCGCCGCGAGATCGGCGAACACGGCGCCCTTGGCAAGCAGCGCATAGACGCGATTGGTGTCCCGGCCTTCGAACTCGTTGCGGCCGTGAATGTCCTGATCGAGATAGGGCGCGAGCCCCGCGCGGATATCCGCCAGGGTCTCATCAGACAAAACGCGGTCGAACTGGACGTAACCGTCGCGGTCAAACTGCGTGCGCCAGTCATCGAAAGACCGACCGTCCAACCAACGCGATATGTCGCTATGTTGCATGTCGTCAGGCGTCGCCATAACGGAATTCCAATGTTGCGGTCGCCCGCATCATCGCGCAAAGCGTGCGCTCACGAAACCGTCTTGCGCAGCAGTCCTTCAGCAGCAAACCAGTCGATTGCAGCGCGCAGCGCCGGGCGCCAGTCCGCCGCTTTCCAACCAAGCCGCGTCGCAGCCTTGTCGCTGAAAAAACACGCTTGCCGGCCGGCGAGGCGCACGCCCGTCAGCGGCGCCTTGGGCGGCTTGCCGGTCAACGTCGAAACGAGTTTCGTGTCGACCGCGCCGGCGGCGAGCGCGACCCAATACGGCATTTTTGTTTTCGGCGCGGGAACGCCGGTAATCTTTTCGATTTCCGCCAGCAAATCCCGCATGGGCGTGTTCTCGCCGCCAAGGAGATAACGCTCGCCGCGCGCGCCATGCTCGCGGGCCGCGATCAGTCCTTCAGCGATGCTCGCTGCAGGGACGAAATTCAGAACGCAGCCAATATAGGCCGGCGTCGCGCCATTGGCGAAGTCGAGGATCATCCGGGTTGGCGGCGTCAACGCGGCGTCACCCGGGCCCAAAGGTTCGGTCGGCAACGCGATGACCGCATCGAAACCTTTCGCCGCCGCCGCCTCGACAATGCGTTCGGCTTCAAGTTTCGAGCGCGGATAGGGCCCGAGCATCTCTTCTGGCGTCAGGCGCACGCTTTCATCGGCGGTGGACGCGCCAATCGGCGTCTTTTCGCCCACAAGCGTCGTCAGGCTTGAGCAGTGTACGAATTTTCGCACGCCGGCCTTGACCGCGGCATCGACGACGATTTCCACGCCGCGGCGGTTGATCTCGTCGAAGACGCCGCGGTCTTTCACCCACAGATGGGCGACGCCGGCGAGATGGAAAACGCTGTCCACATCCTCCATGGCCGCGGCGACAGCAGCGGCGTCAGTGATGGACCCTTGAACATCGTTCGTCGTCAGAGGCGGCGCGAGATCGAACGACCGGACGCGCTCGCCGCGGTCGCGCAACAACCGGACAAGCTCGTTGCCGACAAAGCCGGATCCGCCGGTGACCAGCGTGACGCCGTTCACGTCTCCTTCTCGCAGACGAGAAGGCCGGTGTCCGTGACGGACCCGGCGACGAGACCCCGCGTCGTTGCGACGCCAATTGTCGCCGCGCTGAACAGCGCGCCCTTGGGATCGTCAAAGAGCAATGCCGCATCGCCGGTTTCAATGTCGATGCGCGCAATGCGCGATCCCGCTTTGCCGATCCCCAGTTTGCGGTTGAACGCAAGGCGAAGAAGGTTGGGATGCAGGGCCGCAATAATGTCGCCGTCGCCGGAAACCGAAAGATTGTCCGGCGCGCCGGGCGCATCCGCCACGAATTGCCGCGATCCCTCCTCCTTGTTTGCCCGAAAGATGTGAACGGCTTTTTCCCGCGTCGCCGCGACCGCGAAGCCATCGGACAGAACCGCAACGCCATTGGCGAAGGCGACGCCGTCGATAAGCGCCCCGCCGTCGTCGAAATAGGCGCCGCTTTTCTTTTGTCCGAGCACGGTCTCAAAAAACCGCGGAACGCCGCCGCACGCCAGATGGTCGCGCGTAAAAAGATGACTGTCGCCCACAAGCGCGACGTCGTTCGTTGCGCAATGGGCGCTTTGCAATGCAACGTCGCCATCGGCGCTGATGCGAACCAGCGACGGCCGCATGCGCCACCGCCCCTTGTCTTCAACGTAACCCCGATTGACGAAAGCGATTTCGCCTTGAGCGAAGTCAAGGCCATGGGGCCGCAGGCCGTTCTCAAAGTCTTGCCGGTCGACCAGCGGCATCGCCTCAAGCGACTTTTGCGCATCGAACAGCGCGTCGACGTCGACCGCATAAACGCCGCCTTGCGGCGGCGGCGCGCTCCCGCTCGCCGCTTTTTCCGTCGCACGGCGATCATAGGCGGAAACGATCAGGCGCCCGCCTTCTGCATCGAGCGCCATGTCTTCCGCGCCGACAATGGGCGCGCCGGTTTGCGCATCGGTAAGGTCCACCCGCCGGCAGTCGCCATGGGCGTAAAACGGATCGTCCGCCGGCGCCCCACATGCGGCCAGCGCCAGACAACAAAAAACCGCTGCGAGATTACGCGGCACTGTCTTGCAATTGCGCCGCGTCCGCGCCCGGCCGGGCGTATCCCCATTTGTCGATAAAATACTGCAACCGCCCTTCGACTTTTTTTGCCGCCTCATCGGAATAGGAGAACTTGTTTTTCTCGAACGTCTTGACCGAGGCGAGATAGCGCTCGAACGCCGCATGGGACGCATCAAACCCCGGCAATCCGAGCGCGGCGTAGATCTTTTCAAGGGCCGCCATGGGCGCTTCGTCGAGTTCCTTGTAGCTCAGCTCGCATAGTTGCTCGGCCGGAACGGACGCCGCGTCGCGTTCATAGGCGCGCATCATCCGGTCATAGATTGAGAGGATCGTTTCATCGATGTCGACATGCTCGTAGCTCTGCAGCGCGAACTCCTTCAGCAATTTTTCGTAGAAATTCCGCATCGAGAGAAAAACGTCATAAGGGTTGCGATGAATGTGGACGAACTTCGCGCCCGGAAATATCTCCCGCAACATGGCGAGCCGGCCCGTATAGACCGGGTTCTTGATCAGCAGCGGCTTCTTGCCCTGATGCAGGTAGAGCTTGCGCAAGAAGTACGTGAACTGCCGGCGCCAGCCGCGGATGTCCGCGGTCGAGCAGCCGTCGAAAAAGAGGCCGCGCTGAACATTCTCGGCAAAATTCCGCGGGAAATAGATGCCGTGATAAAAGGAAGCCTCCGACATGTTGGCAATGGCGATTTCGTCTTCCTGCGGGCTTTCGGGCGTCACCGGAATGTTGTCGATATAGCGATGTTTCGGCAGGGCCCGCTCAAGCAGGGGCTCGAACGCTTTCGCCAGACCGAAGAGATCCCAGGGCAAGCCCGTCGCCACCGGCGGCACGAACCCCCACTGCCCGCTCTGGCACATGATGTTGTAAAGGTGGGTCGTCCCCGACCGCCAGTGGCCGAGAATGAACACCGGCGCCGGCATGTCGTCGATCGACGGCAGGCGGCTTTCCATCACGAGCTTTTCGCCGACGGAAAACGGCCAGCGCCCAAGCGCCGCAAGGGCGACGCCGGCGCCGGCGACGGGTTTCGCCGGCAGGCCGGAGCGGCCGATAACGGTCGCCAGGGTTCCGATATTCGCGCCGCTTAAAGGATGGGCCATCGGCAGGGCGTTTCCTGTTTCGTTAACAAAAACCTAACGCCCGCTTAGCGCAGTCCGGGGCGCGAATCCAGAATGACCGCGCGCCGCCCGGCGCGCCCCGACGGAATCGGCGAATAACCCCGCTTAAGCCACAAAAACAGCCAATTTGAAGCCCACGGTTAACGAGTTTGTGACACGGTGATCAAAAGCTTAACGGGCAAAGCCCGGCGTGACCGAAAGCCCCTCTGTTCGGTTGCGAAAAATCAGGTTGCGCGCCCGCAGTGATGTCTGTGTTGAGGATAGATATTCGCCGGTTTCTGATTGGCGCCGGAGGCGCGCTGCTGGCGTTTTCCGCAGGCGCGCAAGCCGCTGATTCCTACGCGGTGGAAATCCGCGGCGCGGGCGGCGCCCTTTCTGAAAAACTCGACATCATTTCCGATCTCAAAAAGGGCTTGCGCGACTATCCGACCGTCGCCGCTTTGCGCCGGGCCGCGCGCCGGGACGCCGACGCCTTTGATGAGGCGCTCACTGCGGCCGGCTATTATCTCGGAACCGTCGACTTCACCGTTGAGCGGCCGGAAAACGGCGACAGGCCGCTTGTTGTTTTCACCATCGACACGGGTCCGAAATTTCGCGTCACCGAATACGAGATCCTTTACCGCGACGATGGCGAAAACCGGCCGGCAAGCCTGCAGGACGCCAACATCAAACCGGACGGCTCCGCCGCCGGCGCGGATATTCGCGACGTGCAGATCCGGTTTCTCAATCATCTCTGGGACACAGGCTATCCGGCCGCGGAAATCGTCGGCCGCCGCGCCATCGCCCTGCCCGACAAAGGCGAAGCCTCGGCGATCTTCGTTTTTGAAAGCGGCCCGAAAGCGCGGTTCGGCGAGATCAACATCAACGGTCTTGAAAAAACCAACGAAACCTACATCGCTAAGCTGAAAACCTGGGAGATGGGCGCCGAGTATGAGCGGGCGAAGATTGTGACGTTTCGCGACCGCCTCGGCGAATCGGGCCTCTTTTCGTCCATCTCCGTCGCGCCGGGGGCTCCCGACGAGCATGGCGACGCGCCGATCATCGTCAATCTGGAAGAGCGCAAACGCCGCACCATCGGCGCCGGCGTATCGTGGTCAACGTCAGAAGGCCCGGGCGGGCGAATCTTTTTCGAAAACCGCAATATGTTCGGCCGCGGCGAGAACCTGCGTATCGAATTGCGCGGCTCGCAGATCGAACAGTCGATCGACTTCACCGCCCGCAAACCGTTTCCGACATTGCCGGGCTTTGCATTCGCCAATTTCGGCTTTTCCAATGAAACCACCGATGCGTTCGATGCGCGTTCCATCAGGCTTGCCGGCGGCCTTGCGAAACAATGGCTCGACGACCGGCTGGAAACCCGCGGCGCCCTCGCCGTCGAAACATCGAAAGTCGAAACCGACGGCATGGAGGAGCGAACCTATTTCCTGTCCGCGCCCCTTTCCGTGTTGTGGGATTCGGAAAACGACCTCCTGCAGCCGACCACGGGCTTTCGCGCATCGCTCACGGTGACGCCCTATACGGGCACGGAGACCTTTACGCAGTCGGAGCTATCCAGCCGTTATCGCCTCTTCTTCGGCGGCGAAGACCGCTTCACCTTGGCCGCGCGCGCCGGGCTCGGCGCGACATTCGGCAACGGGCTCCTCGACCTGCCGGCGAACAAACGCTTTTTCGTCGGCGGCGGCGGCACGGTGCGCGGCTTCGGCTTTCAGGAAGCCGGCCCGCTCGACGCCGACGACACGCCGATTGGCGGGCGATCCTATGCGATCGGCGGAACTGAATTGCGCGGCATGGTCACGGATGAGATCCAACTCGTCGGCTTTGTCGACGCGGGCACCGTGATGGCCTCGCCCCTGCCCGATTTCAAGGAACGGTTCTTCGTCGGCTATGGCGGCGGCGTGCGCTACTTCACGCCCATCGGTCCGATCCGGATTGACGCGGCATTTCCGTTGAACGGGCGCGCAAGCGACCGCGATTTTCAAATCTACATCGCGCTGGGACAACCGTTCTGATGGCGCGCGCGTTTCGCATAGCCGCCTATACGGCTGCCTGCTTCGTCGTGATCGGGATCGTCGGCGTCGTCGCCGTTCTTTACACGCCGCCGGGCCGCGCCTTCATCATGGCACAGGCCGAGGCCGCCATCGAGGACGAATTGGGCGGCGAAGCGGAGATTACGGCCCTGCGCGGCGCCCTGCCCAATCACGTCATCATCGAGAACCTCGTCCTGTCGGACGCCGGCGCGCCCTGGGCGCAGATCGACCGCGCGGAATTGCGCTGGCGGCCGCTGCGGCTGCTCGGCGGCGACGTCGATATCGTTTCGCTTGTCATTGACGGAGGCGCAATCTTGCGCCCGCCGCCGGAACAACCGGACGACGAGGACGAACCGTTTGCGATCAAACTGCCCGAGGAACTGCCGTCCCTGCGCATTGGCGATATTCAGATCCGCAATTTGCAAAGCAGCCTTGGCGGCGTTTCGGCGCGGGTCGACGGGGTCGGCGCCGTTGATATGGGCGGACGGCGCATTGACGCGCGCCTTAACCTCACCAGCGCCGACGACGCCGACACCATCGACCTGACCATCGACATTGCTCCCGATGCGGAACGCATTTTCATCGATGCAACCATCGCCTCGCAGGAAAACGGCATTGTCGCTTCCTTCGCCGACCTTGGCGGGCCGTTATTTGTCGAAATCGACGCCGACAGCCCGCCGGACCGCGCGCTGATTACGCTGAACGGCGTGATTGGCGCCTATGGCCGCATCGACGCCGACTTTCTCGCCAATCTCGCCAATGCGGTGTCGGTCGACGCCAATGGCGAATTCAACGCCGGCGCGCGTCTCGCTGATATTGAAGAGCTTGCCGAGCCGGTGCGGTTCAATTTCACCCTGCAGGATGAAGACCGCGGCGGGCGTCTCACGATCAATCGCCTGTTGTCCGCGGCGGGGGCTCTAGCCGGCGACATCGCCTGGGCGGGATTGCGCGACAGTGACAACAGCCTCACCGCCGACCTTCGCGCCACCTTCGCGGAGAGCTATCGGCCGGAAATCCAGGACTATCTCGGCCGCGACGTAACGCTTGGCGCAACGCTGCATCGACGTCCGGATGACTATTTGATCGACCTGTCCCTGCGCGGCGACGGCGCGGAGGCGACCATCAGCGATGCGACAACGGATTTGCGCAGGACCATCGCCGGCGACCTCGCCGCGTCGCTGGCGCCGCGCGAAAATTTTCCGCCGGCGCCCGCGCAAATCGCTGCAAAGTTCGCTGTCGATCTCGATGATCGGGTTTCGCTGCGGGCGATCGATCTCGGCATCGGCGACAACTTTCGCGCCGAGGGCGGCGCGGACTATGTCTTCGGCGACGAAACCCTGCGCTTTGACGGCGACGTCGAGGCCGCGCCTGCCTTCATAACGAATTTTGCCCCGTCTTTCGAACCGCAAGGGCGCATCGTCGCGAGCGTCGACGCCGCCGGCGCGGTCAATCTGTTCACGCTGACGGCCCGCCTTGAAACGCCCGACATAAAGATCGGCGATAATGTCGCGCCGTCTTTCGCCGCCGATATCGCCCTCTCCGGCCTGCCGAAACTTCCCACCGGCGACATCCGGGCCGCGGCGACCAACGGCGCCGGCGCCTTCGCCGCGACCTTGCGGTCATCGCAAACGGGCCGCATCGCCGCGCCATCGATCACCTATGTCGGCTCCGGTTTCAATCTTGAGGGCGCGGGCGCCTTTAACCCCGAAACCCAAAGCGGCGAAATCGACCTGACTTACGAAGGCGGCGACAACGCCGCGCCGTGGCCGGGCGTCATTGTCGCGGGCGCCTTTACGGCAAAAGGGAATTTCGCCCGCGAGGGGCAACGCACGGACCTGTCTGTGCGGTCGGAAATGCTGCGCGTCAACGCCGCCTTTGTCGACGGTCTCGCCTTGCGCGCGGCCGGCCCGCCGAACGCTATTGAGACAACGCTGTCAGCGCGGCGCCTCGTCATCGGCGGCGACAACGCAGCGACGGACGTCGCAGCCACCGCAACCATCAACGCCAGCGATAACCTTCACATCCGCCTGACGGCGCTCAACGCCGCCTTTGCGGACAATGTCGCGCGCCTGCTTGAACCGGGCTTCATCACTGTCGCCGATGGCATTGCGCTCGACAATATCCGTCTTGGCTGGAGCCGGCAGGGGCGCATCGCCATTGACGGCGCGTTTTCCGATACGCGCTGGCAGGGCGTTTTTGATCTCACCGACGTCAACATTCCGCAGACGGACGGGCGCGCCACCCTGAAACTGACCCTCGACACCGACGCCGACGAACCTGCCGCCGGCGAATTCAACCTTCAGTCGCTGATTTCGAACGAGGAAGCCTCCATCAGCGGCAATCTGAAGTGGGACGGCGCGGCGCTCACTCTGTCGAGCCTGCCGGATACGGATGCCCTCGACATGCGTCTTGCGCTGCCGGCGAAACTGATCCGTACGCCAAACCTTTCCGTTTCCACCGATGGCGAGATCGACGGATATATCCGCTATGACGGGGCCATCGAACCCTTCGCCGCGTTCATGCCGCCGGAGCTGCAAACCCTTGAAGGCTTTCTCGCCGTGAATTTCAGCGTCGGCGGCACAACGGAAAACCCGTCGCTCGCCGGCGTCGCGGAAATCACCGACGGCGCCTATACCGAGCTGCGCTCCGGCCTCTCCATCGCCGGATTGCATAGCCGTGCGGAGGCGGACGTCTCCGCCAATGGCAGCACGATTTCGTTTTCCGGCGGAGCCCGGGGCGGCGGGCAGTCGGGCGGCGACACCATCGCCATTGGCGGCGAGATGGTGCTTGCTGACGTTTCGCGTCTCGATCTCGACATCAACCTCAACAATGCGGCCCTTTCAGCCCATCCGGTCAACACGGTGCGCGCCGACGGCGCGATTAAAATCGCCGGTCCCGTCAACGCCATTACGGCGACCGGCGACATCACCGTGCGCGAACTCGACGCCGAAATCATCACGCCGGAAACAACGGGCCTCGTTCCGATCGAGGTCGTCAATATTGACGACATCGAAAATAGCGCGGCGCTGGAACCCGCAGCGAAACCATCGACCGTCACTTATGACGTTGCGATCGCCGCCGACGATCGGATATTCATTCGCGGGCGCGGCCTCGACAGTGAGTGGTCCGCAGACATGCGCGCCGTCAGCATCAAGAACGAGCCGGTTGTTCTCGGCGCGATGCGCCTGCGCCGCGGCACGATCGACTTCTCCGGCCGCCGGTTCGATATCGCCAGAGGCGTCATCACTTTTGACCGCCTGTCGCCCAACAACCCCCTGCTCGACATCGGCGCCGAATTCGAAACCAGCGAAGGCGTCACCGCGACAATCGACATATCCGGCCGGGCCCAGGAACCGAACATCGAACTGAACTCAACGCCGGATCTCCCCGACGAGGACATCATGGCGCTCGTCCTGTTCGGCAAGCCGGCCGATGAACTGACCGCCTTTGAGTCGCTGCAGACGGCGCAGGCGCTCGCCTCGCTCGGCGGCATCGGCCCCTTCGGCGGGACCGGCGTCACCGGATCGATCCGGCGCGCCACCGGTCTCGACATGCTGAATTTTGATATCGGCCCGGAAAGCGGCGGCGGCTCGCTGACCGTGGGGAAATATGTCGCCGACGGTCTTTTCGTCTCCGCGACGCAGGACGCGCAAGGCAAAGGCGGCGCGGTGATCGTCGAATATGAGATTACGGACAACATCTCCGTCGAAACGGAAGTCCGCCAGGACGGCGACCAGACGGTCTCCGCTAACTGGAAAAAGGATTTCTAAGGGATAACTTGCGCCACGCCGCGCAACCCGGCGATAAGCCCCGCGATGGAGACCATCGACGTATCCGACCCCGATCTCTGGGCGCGCCGCGAAACGGCGCCGCTGCTGGCGCGGCTGCGCGCAGAAGATCCGGTGCATTACTGCGCCGACAGCGCCTACGGGCCCTATTGGTCCGTGACGCGCTATGACGACATTGTCGATGTTGAAACCCGGCATGAAGAATTTTCCTCCGCATCCGAGCATGGCGGCGTCGTTATTCACGACGCCCTGACGCAGAAATGGTCGGGCCATACGCTCGAAGGCTTCATCTCCATGGACCCGCCCCGCCACGGCGAACAGCGGAGCGCCGCATCGGGCATCGTCTCGCGCCCGAACCTTGCGCATTTCGAACAGGTGATTCGCAAGCGCACCGGCGATCTGCTCGATACGCTGCCGATCGGCGCGTCTTTCGACTGGGTGAGTGAGGTCTCAATCGAACTGACGACGCAAATGCTCGCCTCGCTGTTCGATTTCCCCTTTGAAGAGCGCGCGAAACTGACGCGATGGTCGAACGTCGCCACCTCCGAGCCCGGCCTTGGCGTCGTTGCGACGGAAGAAGAACGCATCCGCGAGATCAAGCAATGCATGTTCGCCTTTACAAAGCTGCGGCGCCAGCGCGCCGGCGCCGGCGAAGCCCACGATCTCGTGACCATGCTGGCGACGCATCCGGCGACGGCGTCGCTTAACCCGATGAACTTTCTCGGCAATATTCTGGTGCTGATCGTCGGCGGCAACGATACGACGCGCAATTCCATGTCCGGGGCCGTTGTCGCCTTTGACCGCTTTCCCGAGCAGCTTGAACGCCTCAGGGCCGACCCGGCGCTGATGGAAAACGCGGTTTCCGAAATCATTCGCTGGCAGACGCCAATCGCCCATATGCGACGCACGGCCCTCGCCGATGCGGAGATTGGCGGCAAGCGCATTGAAAAAGGCGACAAGGTCGTCATGTGGTATGCGTCGGGCAATCGCGACGAAACGGTTTTTGATGACGCCGATACATTCGACATAACGCGCGAGAACGCCCGTCGACACGTTTCCTTCGGATTCGGCATTCACCGCTGCATGGGCAAGCGGCTCGCTGAGTTGCAATTACGGATTTTGCTGGAGGAAATGACGACGCGTTGGACACGGATCGAGGTCGTCGGCGAACCGAAGACTGTTCGGTCAAACTTTGTGCATGGGTACGACGCGCTGCCGGTGCGGATTGTTCGTTAGCTAGAGCCGGTTTGCGGATTGCACGGGCCAGATTGTTTATCCGCTCATCCCGGCGAAGGCCGGGATCTCCAGCCGCAAGTCCAGAACAAGCCTCCCAAAGATCCCGGCCTTCGCCGGGATGAGCGGAAGGTATAATTGCATCACACGCGTCGTAACCGACTCTAGCGTTCAGTACGACGATGGGAAAACGTCGCTTCGTTTCACCGCCGCTAACGCCGATCAACCGGATAGCATTCGGCATGCACGGGATTGCCGACGACCTGTTGCGACATCCACGCCTCGCCGGCCGCTTCGCATTCGGACCGCGACGGAAAATTGCCGATGAATTCGCCGTCCGCAGTCGGATTGGGCGACAAATAGCCATAAGCATCAAAACCCGCCGGCGCGGAAAGCGTCGAACAAGCTGACGCGACGGCGACGACAGCCGCGGTCAATGCGGCGCGGATCGCTGATTTTTTGGCATTCAACATCTCGCAGCCTCGCTTTTGTCCGCCCGCCCAAACAATCTCGCCCCTAAATAAGTAAAGCCCCGGCGCGCCGTTTTCAATTTGGCGCGCCAGGGCTTTAAAATGAGTCCGGTTTTTGAACTCTGCTATCGCCGAATAGGACTTTTCGGCCTTGTCACGGAGATTTCCCCGAAAATAGCGTCGGCAAAGCTGGTTTCCGACGCCGGGAGCCCCTCATTTGCGCGATTTGGCGCTTCAAAACACCGTTCGCACGAGGCGCAAGCGCTATGTTGCGTCATCAGGCGGCGTTTCGCGCGCCTGATGCGACAATATTAGCGTCTTTTACGCTTAGCCGTCTTACGCTTGGCGGTTTTGCGTTTTGCCGTCTTACGTTTGGCAGTCTTACGCTTTGCCGTTTTGCGCTTTGCCGTTTTGCGCTTAGCGGTCTTACGCTTTGTCGTTTTGCGCTTGGCCGTCTTGCGTTTTGCGGTTTTCCGCTTCGCAGTCTTGCGCTTAGCCGTCTTACGCTTGGCGGTTTTCCGCTTCGCTGTCTTACGTTTGGCTGTCTTGCGCTTCGCGGTTTTTCTCTTGGCTGTTTTCCGCTTAGCGGTTTTCCGCTTCGCAGTTTTTCTCTTAGCCGTTTTCCGCTTGGCCGTCTTGCGCTTAGCGGTTTTCCGCTTCGCTGTCTTACGCTTTACTGTTCTACGCTTAGCCGTCTTACGTTTTGCGGTTTTTCTCTTCGCCGCTTTTCGCTTGGTCGTTTTTCTTTTGACCGCCATGGTTCACCTCCGAATCATGATTCGAAAGCCGTACCATAACTTAATTTACTAAAAAAGTATTGTTTATGCGCAACGTATAACGTTCGCACACGCAGATTTATGCATTTTTTGATTCGTTTTTGCGTTTTATCGCGATGTTAAAACGGAATCTCGTCGTCCAACTCATAACTTTGTCCGCCGGATGACGAACCGCCGCTATCTGACGCGCCGCCGCCGCTGCGTTCAAAATTTCCGCCGCCGCCGCTTCTTGAATCGAGCATCACCATCGATGAATTGAAGTTTCTGAGCACAACTTCGGTCGTATACCGGTCATTGCCGCTCTGATCCTGCCATTTGCGCGTCTCTAACTGCCCTTCAAGGTAAACTTTTGATCCTTTTCGCAAATATTGCTCCGCGACGCGCGCCAATCCTTCAGAAAAGATCGCAACAGAGTGCCATTCCGTCTTTTCGCGCTGTTCGCCGGTGTTTCTGTCTTTCCAGCGTTCCGACGTTGCAATGCGCAGATTGCAAACCTGTCCGCCGTTCTGAAATTTGCGCACTTCCGGGTCGGCGCCGAGATTGCCGACCAAAATGACTTTGTTGACGCTGCCTGCCATTATTCATCTCCAGGAATATTCGTTCACAACACCGCTCATGGCGCGGATTCGGACCGCGCTCAATGATTGGTTATCCCCAGCATTTGCGCGGTGTAGCGCGCAGATGTTCACACCTTGTTCTCTGTGTCAACGCCGATATATAAGGGGGCCTAACCCCCGCGCGCGTAAACGCCCGTATATATAAAGAGAGCCATGAGTTTGAAATCGATCCGCGTCGCCGGCGCGCGCGAACACAATCTGAAAAACGTCACGCTGGAGATCCCCCGCGACAAACTCATCGTCATGACGGGTTTGTCCGGATCGGGGAAATCATCCCTCGCCTTCGATACGATCTACGCCGAAGGACAGCGCCGCTATGTGGAAAGCCTGTCAGCGTATGCGCGTCAGTTTCTCGAATTGATGCAAAAACCGGACGTGGATCAAATTGACGGACTTAGCCCCGCCATTTCCATCGAACAGAAGACAACGTCGCGCAATCCGCGCTCGACCGTCGCCACCGTTACCGAGATTTACGACTATATGCGCCTGTTATGGGCGCGCATCGGCGTTCCGTTTTCCCCTGCAACGGGTGAACCGATTACGTCGCAAACGGTCACTGAAATGGTTGACCGGTTGATGGGATGCGAAGAGGGCTCGCGTTTCTATCTCCTGGCGCCGATTGTGCGCGCGCGAAAAGGCGAATACCGGAAAGAGTTCGCCGAATTGCAAAAACGCGGCTTTCAACGCGTGAAAGTCGACGGAACGTTTTATGAAATCGCCGACGTTCCGGCGCTGAACAAGAAGATCAAGCACGATATCGAAGTCGTGGTCGACCGCGTCGTCATCAAGGACGGCATACAGTCTCGCCTCGCTGATTCGTTTGAAACGGCGCTGGAGCTGGCCGACGGCATTGCGATCGCGGAAAGCGCCGACAAGGATGGAGAACGGACAATCTTCTCCGCCAAATTCGCCTGCCCCGTTTCCGGCTTCACCATCGACGAGATCGAGCCGCGCCTGTTTTCCTTCAACGCCCCCGCCGGCGCCTGCCCCACCTGCGACGGCCTCGGCACGGAAATGATCTTTGATGAAGACCTCGTTGTCCCCGACGGCGCGCTTGCCTTGAACAACGGCGCCATCGCGCCCTGGTCGAAAGGCACCTCGCCCTATTACGCGCAGACGCTGCAGGCGCTGGGGCGTCACTACAAGTTCAAGGTCACAGTACCCTGGAACGACCTCGACGAAGAAGCGCAGCACGTGGTCCTCTACGGCACCGACGATGAAGACATCAAATTCATCTATGCCGACGGGTCCCGCAAATATGAAGTGGTCAAACCCTTTGAAGGGGTGATCCCCAACCTGGAGCGCCGCTGGCGGGAAACGGATAGCGCCTGGGTGCGCGAGGAGCTGTCGCGGTTCCAGTCGGTCATGCCCTGCGAGGCGTGCAAGGGGCTCCGCCTGAAACCGGAAGCCCTCGCCGTAAAGGTCGGCACGCTGTCGATTTCGGAAGCGGCGCAGTTCTCCATCAAGGCGGCGAACAACTGGTTCAACGCGCTGGAAAACGTGCTGTCGAAAAAGGAAATGGAAATCGCCGCGCGGATCCTGAAAGAGATCCGCGAGCGGCTGCACTTCCTCAACAATGTGGGCCTCGACTACTTAACCCTGTCGCGGTCGTCGGGCACGCTGTCGGGCGGGGAGTCCCAGCGCATTCGTCTTGCCAGCCAGATCGGCTCCGGCCTTACGGGCGTTCTTTATGTGCTCGACGAGCCGTCTATCGGTCTGCATCAGCGCGACAACGCCCGCCTCCTCGAAACGCTGCAGCGCCTGCGCGATCTCGGCAATTCGGTCATTGTTGTCGAGCACGATGAAGAGGCGATCCGGGCCGCAGACCATATTGTCGACATCGGCCCCGGCGCCGGCGTCCATGGGGGCGAGATCGTCGCGCAAGGGTCGGTGGCGCAAATCCAGAAAGCGAAGACGTCACTTACCGGCGATTATCTCAGCAAGCGGCGCGAAGTGCCCGTGCCGGCGGAGCGCCGTTCGTTCAACAAGCGCAAGGTCATCAAAGTGAAAGGCGCCAAGGCGAACAATCTGAAAAACGTGACGGCGGAAATCCCCGTCGGCCTCCTCACTTGCGTCACCGGCGTTTCCGGCGGCGGCAAGTCGACGCTGATCATCGAGACGCTCTACAAGGCCGCCGCGCGCCGGCTCTATAATTCGAAAGACGCGCCGGCGGAGCACAAGGAAATCACCGGCCTCGAACAGTTCGACAAGGTGATCGACATCGACCAGTCGCCCATCGGGCGCACGCCGCGGTCGAACCCGGCGACCTACACCGGCGCCTTCACGCCCATCCGCGACTGGTTTGCGGGCCTGCCCGAAGCAAAGGCCCGCGGTTACAAACCCGGGCGCTTTTCCTTCAACGTCAAGGGCGGGCGCTGCGAAGCGTGTCAGGGCGACGGCGTCATCAAGATCGAGATGCACTTCCTCCCCGACGTCTACGTCACCTGCGATGCGTGTCACGGCAAGCGCTACAACCGCGAAACCCTGGAAGTGAAGTTCAAGGGCAAGTCCATCGCCGACGTCCTCGACATGACCGTCGAGGAAGGCGCCGAATTCTTCAAGGCCGTGCCGTCGATCCGCGACAAGATGGAAACGCTGAACCGCGTCGGCCTCAGCTACATCAAGATCGGCCAGCAGGCGACAACCCTCTCCGGCGGCGAGGCCCAGCGCGTCAAACTCTCCAAGGAACTCTCAAAGCGCGCCACAGGCCGCACGCTCTACATCCTCGACGAGCCGACCACCGGGCTCCACTTCGAAGACGTCCGCAAGCTGATGGAAGTCATCCAGGACCTCACCGAAGCCGGCAACACCGTCGTCGTCATCGAGCACAATCTCGACGTCATAAAACAGGCCGACTGGATACTGGACCTCGGCCCCGAAGGCGGCGACGGCGGTGGAGAAATCGTCGCGGCCGGCACGCCGGAGGACGTGGCGGCCGAACCGCGGAGTTATACGGGGCAGTTCTTGAAGGGAATGCTCAAGCCCTCGAAGGCGCAAACGCCAAAACCCCGCGTTAAAGCAGTAGCGGAGAACACCAAGGCAGCCACGAAAAAAAGGGCAACCAAACGAAAGGTAGCTTGATTTGTTTCAAGTAAATATTATGTTTACTCTTTTTGTCCTCAGTAACTCATATGTATCTCTCAAAGAGAAGATCGGTCAATGTTTACTGAAAACGGATATTTGGCACCTGGCCTTCATAAGATGTCTTTAGACGAAATTGAAGCAGCCTTTGTTTCCGACTTCCCATTCTCATCGACGCGTTCTGATATCATAGAAGGTTTCAAACGACATCTTGACGAATTGAAAGCTATCATCCCCGACTTCGAGCAGCTACTGAATGGGAGCTTTGTAACTAATAAGAATGACCCGGGCGACGTAGATTTGGTATGCTTCATTGACGCAGAGAAGGTCGACGCCCTACCGCCCGAATCCCGCGAAGAATTTGAGGCTTTACTAAGCGGCCCAAAAACCAAAGAAACACATTTGTGCGACGCATACTTTGTGCCAGTGTATCCCGAAAACCACCCGCATAACAATAATAACCGTACTATGCGCAAATACTGGCTCGGCGAGTTCGGTTTTGATAGACAGGAACAGCCGAAAGGCGTCGTCATTCATGAAGTCGCTGACGGCGATCCTGATGAATTGAATCAGGGACCGCAAAATGATTAGCCTTTGGGAAGGAATAGATTCCGAAACAGCGTCGCAAATGCTTCGCGGGCTTAACCGCCGCTTATCAGAACTTGAAAAAGCAATAGAAGTACAAAGCACCGCACTCTCTCAATCGCCGGAGAGTTTTTCCGCGCAGTTGTCGATAAAGAGCCTTACCAGTCTTCAAAGTCGCCTGCAGACAGAAAAGGTAGAGCTCGTAGAGCATCGAAAAGCGGAACGACTGATTGCGTCATTGAAGGGACGCCAGTTTCAGGACCATACAGCTAGCATCGGAGAACTCGGGGTTTTCTTAATCCGATTGCAGAAACTTTACAGCAGTATTGCTCAGGCGATCACAACTGGCCCAAAGAAACGCGGCCCCATCTCCCGAGACATAATTAATCAAACAACATTGAGGTTTGCCGACGCTTTTCCGGGCTCATTTGGAATGGAGATTTTCATTAAGCCCCAATTCGACGAAATCGGAGAGAGTGTTGCGGTTACGTCGCTGCAGACTCTTTTTGGGCTTCTTGCGTCAACTTCGCGAGAAAAGGAATTTGCAAGATTATCCGGTGAGCTTGGACAACGTTCAATGGGGCATTTAAGGCATGTTCTCGACAACTTATCTCGCGAAAGTTCTGGTATAGAATTGTGTTGGTCCGACCCTTCCGGCACCCAATATACTTGGTGCGCTGACAAAGAGGAAGTTCCTGCACTCCGTGAGCGCATCCAACAATACAGCCAAAGAGTATATGAAGAGCGACGCTTTGAAGGATTTTTAACTGGCGCTAGCTTACTCAGAAATAGGTTTGAGTTTTTCAGACTAGATAAAACAGTTATCGAAGGGAAAATTGCTCGCGCTGCACGACTTAAAATACGTGATGTTTTTGGTCGAAGGTGCATTGCGGTCTTCGATCAAATTGAAATTACGGATAGAGTGACTAGAGACAGAAAGTCTTTTTACACTCTTATTGATATACTTCCTGGAACGGCCAATCCACCCGACACCGGCTCTAAAAAGTAATAAGAACCACATCGCTGGGCTCAAATGCGACCGGCGGCGCCTTATGCTGTGCGCATGAATGAGTTGCAAAAATATCCAGAAAGCCCCCTCTTGAATCACGTTGGTGGGCCGATCCATCAACTTCGCCGGGGACATCGGTTTGAGAGGTTAGAGACCATCTCTTCCCCGCTCTCTCCCGCGCAGGCGGGAGTCCAGTCTTTATCAAAAGTCGCGCGAAGCACGGCATTTTTCTTTGCTGGATCCCCGCCTGCGCGGGGATGACCGGGTGGAGGGTTCGTGTAAAACTTCAGTGTCATTCCGGACGCCGCAGGCGATCCGGAATCCATGGACCGCAACGCGCAACCCTTCCGAACGCAGATGGTTTCCTCCACGGGGCGAAACATGTTTTCGACGGGCTCTCCCTTCACAAACCCCGAGGACGACAGCAGCGCCGCGGCGGGCGCCAGTTCAGCCCTTAACTCCCGTCATATAATCCCGCCATTTGTCCTCGCCGCTTCCGAGGCCTATGCTGCCCCGTCACAGGGAATGGAGGGAGACCCATGTTGAGATCCACGCTTGCGGCGTTTGCCGCATCCGCCGTCCTCGTCGCGCCGGCCTTCGCCGAAGAATGCGCGGAACCGGCTCAGAAACCGGAACGCGCCGCCGCTGGGGAGGCCGCCGCGGGCGATTCCTTTTCCTTCGGCGTCGAACGGGAAATGAAAGAGTCCGGTGAAAAGGGCGGCACGGAAGACATCAATATCGGCATCGGCGAACTGCAGGAAGGCCCTGAAGCGGAAGACAAGCCCAAGCGCCTCGCGACGGCGGAGACCGGCGAAAGGGCAATGAAAGAGTCCGGCGAAAAAGGCGGCACCGAAGACATCAATATCGGCGTCGGCGAGCTGCAGGAATGCACGACCTCGGAGTCGACGGATAAATCGTGAACCACGCCCGCGCGGCGGCGTTCCGCCGCGCATCTTACCCCGCCGGGACCGCCGCCGCGCAGGCGTGATCCGGCGGCGCGGATTCAATCGCGTATTCGTCGGAGAACCATTTCGCTTCGAGGGTCTTCCAATAGCCGTCGAGGTCGCGTTCGATGACCCAAGCGTTGAGCGCCTCGCGCAAGGCGCCCTCTCCTTTCGCCATGGCGAAGGCTTCAATCGTCCGGGTCAGCGCGAACTCGTGGGGCACGCGGTATTTATGGCCCTTCATCGCGCGGGCCATATCGAGATACGGGTCGAACAGCACCGCGCCGTCGACCGCGCCCCGCTCCATAGCGTCGAGGATTTCGGTGAAGGAGGAAAAGCCCTTGAGGTCCGCCCCCGGAAACTCCCCATGGGCGACCATGCCGGAAACGCCGCCATGCTGATAGGCGATGGCGATGTCCTTGCGGTTGAGACCGCGCAAGGTCCTGGCCTCTTTCGCCGTCTCGCGCGCCACGGTGACGAAATATTCGGTGTCGTGATAGGGCAGCGAAAAGTCGAGCAGGCGCCGGCGGGTCGGCATGTTCGAATAGCCGGATGCAATAACGTCGGCCTCGCCCGACAGCACCGCCTCGGCCAGTTCGCAGAACGGCCGCTCCACATATTCAACGTCGAGACCGAGGCTTTCCGCGAGCGCCGAGGTCGATTCGATTTCGAAACCGGACAGCGCCCCGTCCGGCGCCTTGATGACAAAGGGCGACAAGGGCGCGACCGCCACGCGCAGGGTTCCCCGCTCCTTGATCGCGTCAAGATCGGCGGCGGACGCGGCGCTCCACGTCATGAAAGCGGCGAAAAAAACAAACAGACGCATCATGTCGCGCTCCAATTCCCGACCGGGCGCATTATGTCATGGTTGCGATTCCCGCCCAAGCTTGAAAGCGGCGGGCGGAAGGTGTTTGTTTCAACGCTCATGACTGCTGTCCCCGATATAGACATTGCGACGGAGACCCGTTTCGGCGACGCGCCGATCCTCGTCTTCTGTGACCACGCCGCCAATGCGATGCCGGCGTCGTTCGACTGTCTCGGCCTGCCCGGCGATATTCTGGGCACGCACATCGCCTGGGACATCGGCGCCGGCGCGCTTTCAGAAGCCCTCGCCCGCAAGCTCGGCGCCGCCTATCTCGCCTGCGGGTTTTCCCGCCTGATCATCGATCCCAATCGCGACCCGACGTCCCACGACCTGATCCCGGCCGTGGCCGATCAGATCCCGGTGCCGGGCAACCAGATGCTGACCGATGCGGACCGGACCGCGCGGCTCCATGAGTTTCACGAGCCCTATCACGTCCGTCTCAGCGCCGCGATCGCCGACCTTGAGGCGCGCTATGACGATCCCATCGCCATATCCATCCACAGTTTTACCAATCGGCTCATGGGCGCTGGCGACGAACGGCCCTGGGGGGCTGGCATGCTGTGGCGCGAGGACGAGGCGTCAGCGAAATTCATGATCGACTGGCTGCGCCGCCATGCGGATTGGCCCGTCGGCGACAACGAACCCTATGACGCCCGGCTGTTCAATTACTCCGTAGACCGTCATATCGGCCCGCGCGCTATGCGCCATCTGACCTACGAAGTGCGCCAGGATCTCATTGTCGACGCGGACGGCGTCGCGCAAGTGGCCGACCTCCTCGCCCGGGGCGTTGGCGCATTGGCGAAAAACTCATAAGATAGAGCGGACCCCCGTGCGAAACCGAAGGGAGCGCCGCGCATGATCCCCGCCCTGACGCTAGGCGTGGAGGAGGAATACCTCCTTGTCGATCCGAAAACGCGAAATCTGGTCGAAGAGCCCTCGCCGGATTTCATGAAGGACTGCAAGGACCGCCTGGGCGAGCGCGTGACGCCGGAATTTCTGAAATGCCAGGTTGAAATCGGCACGCCGGTCTGCGCCGACATCACCGAGGCGCGCCATCATCTGACGGCGTTGCGATCGGTCATTATCAACACGGCGGAAAAACACGGCATGCAGGTGATGGCGGCGTCGACCCATCCCTTTGCCCAATGGGGCGAGCAAAAACATACGCACGCGCCGCGCTACGACCTTCTCGATAAGGATATGGGCGGCGCCATCCGCCGCATGCTGATTTGCGGCATGCATGTGCACGCCGGCATCGAAGAGGAAGATCTGCGCATCGATATGATGAACCAGATGCGGTATTTCCTGCCGCACCTCTTGGCGCTGTCGACCTCCTCTCCCTTCTGGGGCGGGCATGACATGGCGATGCGCTGTTCGCGCCTCGGCATCTTTGATTCCATGCCGCGCACAGGCATCCCGGACCGGTATGAAAGCTGGTCGGAATATGAACGCATGATTGAACGGCTGGTTAAAGCCGGCGTCATGGAGGATGCGACGAAACTGTGGTGGGACATGCGCCCGTCGGCCCGGTTCCCCACCGTCGAAATGCGCATTACGGACGTTTGCACGCGCCTCGAAGACGCGCTCTGCATCGCCGCGCTCTATCAGTCGCTGTTGCGGATGCTCGCGCGCATTCGGCAGAAGAATTTACGCTGGCGCATTTATCCGCGCATCATGCTTGAAGAAAATCGGTGGCGCGCGCAGCGATATGGCTGCACCAATTCGATGATCGATCTCGGGCGCGGCGAGACCGTGCCCTTCGGATCGCTGATCGAGGAAATCATCGAAATGGCGACGGAGGACGCAACCGCGCTTGGCTGCGTCAAGGAAGTCGCCCATGCGCGCACCATCCTGAAACGCGGCACCAGCGCCTGCCATCAACTCGATACGTTCGCCAAAGCCAAGGCCGACGGCGCCGACGACGCGGAAGCGTTCATCGCCGTGGTCGACATGCTGGTGCGCGATACGGCCGCAGATCTGCCGGAGGCGACCTAGGCTTTTATTCGCCGGCCGCCCCTTGCGCCCGCCGCCGCCCTTCGCTATATCCGCCGCTCGCCTTTTCCGGAGTTTGGAAAACGACGAACAATCAATGCGGTAACGCATGATTGCGACAGTTGGCGCGGGGTGGAGCAGTCCGGTAGCTCGTCAGGCTCATAACCTGAAGGTCGAAGGTTCAAATCCTTCCCCCGCACCCAAAAACTTCAAATAAAACAATAGTTTTTAAATCGGGATGTCCAATCCCGGTTGCGATTTTCGCCTTGGGGTAACAATGGGGGTAACAATTGGCGGAATGTTGCCTCGCTCTCCTGGCGTATCGATTTTTCTTGGGCGGGCTAGGTTCGCCACCTTATTTTCGCCCCCCCCCGCAAAGTATCAGTTAATTCTTTCCTGGAAC
Source organism: Hyphococcus sp. (assembly GCA_028284345.1). Taxonomy (GTDB): domain Bacteria; phylum Pseudomonadota; class Alphaproteobacteria; order Caulobacterales; family Parvularculaceae; genus Hyphococcus. The sequence goes on from JANQRY010000006.1 coordinate 694,513, forward strand.
CGTGCCGCGTCGGTCGCCAATTCGCCGCGGTCTATTCAGGTTCGGGCGGTTCGGCGCGTCGTTCAGCTTCGCTGAGCACCCACAACATTGTGGAGCGAGTTCCCGCCCGACAATGGGCGAAAGCTGGCGATAGCGCCGTTTTCAACGTCTCAGCGAAGGCGTTTATATCATCATCGGTTATCTGCTTGGTTTAACCGGTGTATAATAGACCTTAAGCCCTTCTGTTTCAGCAGCTTGTTGAATGGCTTTATGGTTTGGTTGATTTAGTCCTTCGTCATTTGGACGATTGGCCATAACCGTCTTAAATCCAGCGCCCTTAACGCCAGCCATATCTTTGGAGCTTAAATATTCTGATACGGGTATCATTGGCGATAGCGCCTGAAAATCGTCATGGGCGATACGCCTAAAGCGTGTTGATAGGCACTTTCATATACCGAACGCCGTTATCTTCAGGCGGCGGCATGTCGCCGGCGCGCATATTGATTTGAACAGATGGTAAGATCAGCTTCGGCATAGACAACGTTTTATCGCGCGCGGTGCGCATGGCGATAAAATCGTCACGAGAGGCGCCAACTTTAACATGGATATTTGAGCGCTTTTGCTCTCTCACGGTTGTTTCCCAACAATATTGATCGCGGCCTGGCGCCTTATAGTCGTGGCATAGGAACATGCGTGTTTCATCGGGCAACGCGAAAATCTTCTGGATTGAATCAAAGAGAATGCCGGCATCACCGCCCGGGAAATCGCAACGCGCCGTGCCGAAATCCGGCATGAAGATCGTATCGCCAACAAACACAGCGTCCCCAATCACGTGACTCATGCAGGCCGGCGTGTGGCCTGGCGTGTGGATTGCACGCGCTTTTATATTGCCGACGCTATAGGTTTCGCCATCGGCAAACAAATGGTCGAACTGGCTGCCGTCCGTATGGAAGGTGCAGTCCTCATTGAAAATTTCGGCGAAAACTTGTTGCACCTCGGGTATGGCGTCGCCAATGGCCGTCTTGCCGCCAATTTGATTGCGAATATACGGCGCTGCTGTGAGATGATCAGCATGTACATGGGTGTCGATAATCCAAGTGCAGGTTAGGTTATTCTCACGCACGAATGCGATTAGTTTATCTGCTGATACGGTTTTGGTGCGTCCGGAAGCTTGGTCGTAGTCAAGGAGGGAATCGATAATAGCGCACTCTTTCGTTGCTGGATCAGCAACGACATAGCTTATGGTGTTCGTGGCTTCGTCAAAAAAACCCGTAACTTTCGGCTTTTGCATGATTGGGCTCCTTGATCTGTGATTTTGATTTCAATTGGGCGGCATACATAACGTCTACAAACCCCTTTTTTGAGTGTCGTCGCCCATACTTTGTATAGGGAGGGACGGGAAATACAGGCCTCGTTATAGTGTCAGGAGAGGTCTACAGTCCCGCGCTTACATTGAGAGTTTCACTCAGAATAACCAAAGTCTCGAAAATACATTCAATGGACTAAATTGATTTGCCAACCAGCCCCCTGCGTTTGAAGGAATGAAAAATAACTCTATACGTGCCAACTCCTCTTGCATACAACTACTAGCGCCCTAGATCGCGGCTGACCTCAAGGGCGTCGGATCAGTCATATTCTCTTAATATCCTGTATAATTTAACTAATTTACCGCCTTTTGAATGAGCGCACACCTTGACAACAACACTTGCACATCTAGACGGAATTTGATACATACATTTTTGTATGCAAACCTGATCGCCCTAAAGGGCTTTGAGGAACGGGTCTTGATCTCGGCGTAGTCGCCGACCGAACAAAAGCTAAAGCTGATGCAGAACAATAGCAATCATATTGGTCAAACGTCGATAAAGACCGCAGCCACGCCTCCCCCAATCGACCCAAACACGTTTCGACATGTGCTGGGCCATTACCCAACAGGGGTGTGCGTCGTTACAGCCATGGACGATGAAGGTCAGGCAGGCATGGTCATTGGCTCTTTTACTTCAGCCTCACTCGACCCGCCCTTAATTGCGTTCTTTCCAGACAAATCATCGACAAGCTGGCCACGCATTGAACGCGTCGGACGTTATTGCATTAATATTCTCTCTGCTGATCAACTCAGTCTCTGCAAACGATTCGCCAGCCGTGGAGGTGATAAGTTTGCTGGGCTTGCGCATAAGACAACCCCATCGGGTGCAGCAGTGCTGGACGGTGTTGTCGCCTGGCTTGATTGCGTTGAATACGCCACGCAAGAGGCAGGCGATCATTATCTCGCGCTCGGCCGGGTAGTCAAAATGGAAGTTGTCGAGGCCGATAACCCTATGCTTTTCTTCAAGGGCGGGTATGGCGCTTTTTCGGCGATGGAGCAAAACGAAGGCTAAAGTAAAAACTTCAAGCTCAATGAGAATGCCCCCGAGCCTGATCGCTGTTTGAACTGATTGATCTCAGAATTTGATATATTTTTGTATATATGCGCAAAATCGAAAATCATTACGATGAGGCGGCAGGAAACTCTCCGAAAAAGTAATTCATCAGCCGACCTCCAGCTTCAGAATCTTGATTAAGCTGGAACTCAAAAATCCAATAGGCCGTACACCCATTCACCTGCAATGGGTCCTCCGCCACAATCGCTCGCATCTCCTCCTCATCGCGAGCGGCCATCACGAGAACGCCTCCAAGACTTGACGCCTGTCGTCCGGTAGCGATGACTCGTCCCTTCGCATCCTGTTCTTTAAGCCATTCCCTATGTTCAGGAACATATTTAGCAACCTGTTCTCTGGGCATTTGGTATTGACTAACACATACGAAAATATTGTCGTTAGGACGCGGCATCATTAATCCTCTTAAAATATGGCGCCGGCGGCAAAGCCAATAACTTCGACATAAACGTAAGTTTATTGCGCCGCCGGCAATTTCCCTAATGGCTATGCGTTAATTCCATCTGTACGCAGGCCAGCACGCTCCATGCGCGGCAGCACTTCCTGCGCAAAGTAAGGGAACTCTTCCAGATAGTTTAAGAAGATTAACGCGGACCCCGCCACGCCAGTAGCTGATATTTTCACGAGTTCATCGACAATGTCATCAGGCGAACCGATAACAGGATAAATGCCTGGCCAAATTCCCGGGTATCTTTGTGCAGTAGGCGCATTAATTGTGGAAAGAACGCCTTTATCCGCAACAGACTCCCCCTTCGCAGCGTTCTTCGATAACGTCGACCCTTTTACCTTGGCAAAAGATTCGACAACCTGTGTATCCGCCATTTCAACGGCGTAATATTCTGCATATTCCAGCGCTTCTTTACGGGTCGGGCGGCATATCATCTGTGTCTGCACAAATACATCAGGCTTTCTTCCATGCGCCGCAGCCAGTTTTTCTACACGCTGATACGTATCTTTCGCATGTTCAAAAGACCGCATGGTTGTAAACAGAATATCGGCGATTTCAGCGGCAAACGCCTGACCGTCGCTGGATTGCCCAGCCGACATGAGAGGCGGCTTCTTTTGCACCGGCAGAGGCGCCGTAACAAGGCCCTTCATATCGTAGAAATCCGTATGCCATTCGAATTCAGGCTTGCCCTCAATCAAATCCATGAAGATCTGATGCCATTCGCGCCCGCGCTCATAACGATTTCCAGGATCAATCGTCGAGCCATGGGTCGCAAATTCAGCGGGGTTCCATCCGCAAACGATATTCAACCCGCCGCGCCCATTCGTAATGTGATCCAATGTCGCGATCGCTTTCGCCGCAAAGGCTGGCGACAATAAAAATGCGTGCGCCGTAACGAACAGGCCGATACGCTCAGTCAGCGCGCCCAAAGCAGCGGACTGGGAAAATGTTTCGAACGACCATTTTTGAAAATCCGATTCGCCGCCCAAGCCATACCATTTTGAGACAGGAAGGATGAACTCCACACCAACGTCATCGCCCAGCTTTGCGACCGTAACAATGTCATCCCACTTCGCCTTCCAGCGCTCCGGAGCCTTACTTGGCGTTTGACCGCCAGCGCAATTCATTGCGAAAAGTCCGAATTTAAACTTGTTGTTTCCGAAATAGCCCATTTGGAGTCTCCGAATTTAAACGCCATTGCAGACGCGCGCGGCAAGCGCACGCGGCAGGAACAGTTGAATTTTGCTTTAACATACGAACGTACAGCCTTAACCGCCGTCGCCTCAATGATAATATATCATGATGGCATTTCGTATGCAAGATCGCATCCAGTTAATTTTTGATACAATATGACGCGGGCGGCGGCGCCTTCAAGACGCCGAACAACGGAATTCTCTTTATCAACAAGGTGCATTAAGAAGAAAAAGCCCTATTGGCTCTTTCTTCTTTTGAAATTAGCGCGATGGCGAGGCATCCCCCAATCGCTTTAAACAGATGAGAAGACTACTCATTCTCCTCAGGCGCACAAACAGCAAGCGTACCCTGTAAGGCTTGAGACGACGCTTCATACTCTTCAACAGTATTAATCTTGAGATATTCCTCAATAAGCGCGGCATCATCGCCCAAAGCATCAACGATACAAGCACACATAGATGCATCCATGCTATTTGACGAAGCGGCGGCTTCACAATGCTCTTGCGGTGTTGTCGCATGCGCCGTCCCCATCGATAACAAGAAGATTACTGGCATCAAATATTTCATCGCTCTTCCTTTTGAATTTTCTTGATAGCGCTATGAACTAGAACCGTCCGCTATCTCATATACCAAAAAACAATACGCAAAGAACATTAATTCGTACAAATATTAATATTCAAAATTCCAAAATTCAGACCACGCAACGAACCTGCATGACGCCACTCCTACACATGTGCAGCAACAACCATCCACAGCAAATTACGCTCAGAGTACGGCGTTAAAAAAAACCCATTATTAAACCCCGCCTAACACGCGCCACACTACAAATATGCCCCACAACGCTTCACGGTCCCTGGAACAACCATTGAAATTTGACGGCTCAAATTGACAAATCTTTTGCATGCAATATAACATACATAGATTTTTCGTCAATCCTCAGCACGCCTCTTCTTTGTTTCTATGAGGAATTAGTCGCCCTGCTTGCCCTGCCGCCAACACACAAAGCAACCTCGATGAACGAATCCCCAAGCAACACGCCATGCACAATCGTCATTTCCAACCGCGTTAAAAAGGGGCACGAACAGGAATATGAAAAATTGGCGACTGAAATTACCGAATCGGCCACAGGCTTCAAAGGACATCTTGGCGCTTTTTTATTCCGTCCAATCTCACATTACGACCCTGAATACAGAGTAATCTTCAAATTTGATAAAAAGGAGAATTTAGACGCTTGGCTAAATTCGGACGAGCGGCGTCAGCGCTTGCCGAAAATTGACAAATTGCTTGATGCGCCGAGTCAATTCGAAACCGTTTCCAGTCTAGTGACTTGGTTTTCTTTACCTGACGGTAGAACTGTCGCGCCGCCGCCGCGTTACAAAATGGCGATCGTGACCTGGCTTGCCATCTTTCCGCTAATTACCCTGATCTTTGTAATGTTTGGCGATCTTTTAGCGCGTGCGCCGTTAGTGCCGCGCATCTTCATTGTGACAGCTTTTGTGATTGCTCTGATGACTTACATAATCATGCCGCAATATACCAAATGGTTCAGGCGATGGCTTTATCCCGAAGATCGTCATGACCGGCGATAACGTGTTTGCAGAGTAAACGATCAGTACGAAGCGCCTTCGCCGAAGCGCACGCATAAACCTACAAAAACCATAATTGATGAAATCGCCCTAGCGGAGGGATAAACCCAACCAGGCTATTTATCTTAATACAAAGAAGGCAAATTCAAACTCAGCGTCAAAACTAATGCTGACCAGTATTTGTTTAAAGCCCATCCGTCGTTTCTAACCAAACAGATAACGCCCGCAATATGTGTTCACGCATGGCGTTATGGGCTCGCTCATCGTCACCCTGCATGATAGCGTCAACAATCTCCTCATGTTCGACTTGCGAACGCTCAAAACTTTCCGGGCTTGTTTGGCTGGCTGTTCGTAGGTTGTAATAAAAGTTCTGGGTCAGAGCTATCATATTTTGCAGCTGCTCATTTTGAGCTGCTTCTGCAATTGCACCGTGCAATTCGCGATTTGTTCTCACCCGCTCGGCAACACGGCTGAGATTAAGATTGAGTCTATCTTTGTGTATTCTCTGAATTTTTGACTTATGCACTGGAGAACCACGAACCGCCGCTAATCTCGCGGCCAATCCCTCGAGCTCTGCACGCACCTCATATTTTTCCTGAACTTCAGCGCGACCAAACTCTTTAACCTGCCACCCCCGCTTACGAGGCACAATCAAACCATCTCGAAAAAGACGCTGAAAGCTTTCACGGATCGGCGTACGGCTTACATTAAAATTGTTCGCAAGTTCGTCTTCGATGAGAGCTTCATTTGGACGAAGCTTCCCAGAAACGATATCATCTCGGAGCGCCTCATAGACCTCCATGGTTCGAGCGACCCCAGCTCCTTGCATGCTTTAGCCTCTTTCCTTCGATTAGTCACCGCACAGATTTATTAGGGAAGCGGCCAACTCTTCGGCAAGTGTCTTTTTTCGCTTTGCGATGCTGCACCGAGGCCAATGGTCTCTGACAAATCGACAAAGCTATTTGCATACAAATACGTATAGCATGTTTACGTCCGATCGCCTATAGCAAAACCACCAACCCAAATCTAGGAAATTCCAAAAAACTTAAGAAAGCCGAATTCTACATTTAAGTTGGCGGCTATATACAACCTTCCCGTTATGACACAGAAGCATTCATTATCCCGGCACAAGACAAGCCCTTCTTATGCGTGTGCGACCCAGCCCCTCCACGTAAGGGCGGCGTAAAATAACTCCACATCAACAAAACCAGCCTCCCGAAGTATGGCCTCATCATGCTCAGGCATTAAGATATTCGCACTCTCTTCGATATTTTTGCGCGTGCTTTCCATCCCGTCCCTATCAGCGCCTAACGAAACTGAGAACGCCGCAAAGCGGGATAACCAAAGTTTGCGACGCTCTGGATGTTGGGGAAAACTGCTATGCGCGACAACGAGCGTCGCGCCTTGCTTCATCCGTCGGCGCATTTCAACAAGAGTGCGCAAGCGTTCTTTCGGGTCCAAAAAATGTAGCACAAGAAAGGCTATCGCACCGTCAAATGGCCCTTCCGGCGCATCATCAATAAAACCTTCCACTAGTTCTATCTGTGACATCCCTGACCCAAGGGTTTTTTCCGCCAAACGCAACATTTCGGTCGACGGATCAACGCCTGTAAGCCTCCAATGGGGGCGCGCTTTTGCAAAGCTGCTCAATTCTTGGCCACCGCCAGCGCCTAGGGCGAGGATATGAGCGTCATCGGGGGCATGCTCAGCCACCAACAACTGCGCCATATGATGAAGGTCATCAAGCCCCGGCACAGCTCGTCGCAAGCCAACGCCGTAATCTGTAAGCGCTTCAGGATCTTTATACGTTTCCAGGAAATATTGCGCGCCTTTGGCTTCGATAGCCACAACATACTCCTTCACATTCTTGCTGACATCCTCTTGATCAGTAAGGACTAGTTTGAGGTTACTTTAAAATGCGCATACCCTTAAAAAGCGCGGCCACGAAGGTTAATTACATTCCTCTTTGTAAAAGTATCCTCGCCAACACAAAATCGTACAGATCTCGTCATCGCTCTATGGAATTCTTTAGGCTGAACAACCTTTCGCTGAGCTTCGAATCTAGACCTTTACACCCTGACGAAACTTTGACGTCACCGCATCGCCCCATTGATTAATCAAGCCCTCTTCAACCGCACACACATTACTCGGAACATCAGCATTTAGCCGATCCGTGTCCGCCCAATGCTCATGCGAATAGCCAAATGGATTCGACCAATAATCGAAAACCTGACTTCCAAGAAGATGGCGCCCTATCCCCCATAGATGCTCATATCGTCCAAGAGATTTCAAATAATGATGATCACGGAAGACAGCATCTAGGTCCTGCACTTCGAAAGAAACATGCTGCAGTCCCGACGTCGGGTGACTTATCACAAAAACCGAGTGATGATCGACGAACTTGTCCCCCTCATCGACACGCATAAAAGAACCAAACAGATCCTTTTCCGGGCCCGCAACAACATCATCGCTCGAAATTAGACCAAGCGTTTCCTTAAACCAGTTGACCGTTTCGCCAACCTGCGGCGTCGCGATAACAACATGCGCAAGACGACGAACCGGCGTTGGCCCATCGGGATTTAATCTATAAAACTCGTTAGTCCGCGCAAAAGGACGCGCTGCTGAATTCAGGGGCTGTCTAGGAACTTCGATAGGTTCCGCAGCCCTAATCCCATAAACCAAATCGATATCGTAGCCGTTCGGCTCCTTAAGACGCACGCAAACGCCGCCGCCGGGGGCGCTGAGCTCCTCAATCGTCGCATCTGTAGCAGCAGCCACTATGTTGAGGTCTTCGCGTGACTTCGCATATAAGCCGAATCCTAAGAAGCGCTCTTCGCCCTCCTCAACCACATAACAATAGGGATGCGGATCTGTCCCCCGATAGTAACGCTTTCCGTCCTGTTCATCAGCTCGCATAAGGCCGAAATCAACAAGGAATTGTTCCGCAAGCTCAAGATCCGGGAGCTGGAAACGGCAATATGCCAATTCAGAAGCTTTGACTATCGGCATACTGTTTGATCCCCGTTCCACTTACTAAAGCGATACACCCAATACTGAGGACGGCGCCAAAAGACCATCGCGGCCCTGCGCCCGCCAGCGCATGCGTCCTTCATAGTCCACGGCTCTAGCGAATATGACATTCGCTATGGTTAGAACTATCGGCTACGCCGCCTCTCAACGCGAGAGAACATTACCGCGCTCCGGAAATCGCGCCTGCCAGGGCAACACGACCTGGCCTGGCCGCCGTTCAAAAATCAATTCTATAGGGATGGACCGCAACCCTAATCAATTCGCATGCAATATTGTATGTAGCAAATTCCTTGGGCAGTTGCAAGCACAAGAGCGATTGAAACCAGCATTCAAATTTGAATAACCTCGAACTCAGGCTTAATCAGTGTTATTATCTTTTATTTATTGGCGTTTATGACATGCTTTGAGAAATATGTTGACCAAACCTCATTGCGGCGCTCGGTATATTTGATGCGCATTTACCCCCTTCACACCACCCAGCCAAATGGATACAATTTTGTTGACAAACATATTGCAAACCGTAAGCGCGCCTGTCAATAACTGAAATCACATGCCAGCAAATACCACGAGAGTTTTCGCAGTTGCATAAATATTTCGCTGTAAACGGAACGAAGTGGATTGGGCGCGCCCAAAAAAGGCAGAACAACGGCGCCGCCCATATGGGAATACCCACGCCAGCGCCTGACATTGGAGCGCTCTGTCGCTCCCTGGCTTATCAAGCGCTCGTTGACCCAGGCAAATAGTTATTATGGTTAAATTAGATCGGAGTATCCCCTAGCCCTGACAGCAGCCTAATAAGCCGTAAAATTCTCCGCACTCAACCAAATACAGAATTTTTGTTGCCCTAAGAAAGAATGGAACGCCTGATGACAAACTCGAATAACAAAGCCTTGCTGGAGGCTGCGGGCTTCTCAAGCGATCGCATGCAACGACTCGACGCTGTAATGCAGAATATGATCGATACAAATAAATATGTTGGCATCAGCCTGATGGTCGCGCGGCATGGAAAGATCATCAAAGATAGCCAATATGGCTACCAAGACCTGGAATCACGCGCGCCTTTGAAAAAAGATGCTATTTTTCGTCTCGCTTCTACAACTAAACCGGTCACAAGCGCCGCCCTCATGACGCTTTTCGAGGAAGGCAAATGGCAGCTCGATGACCCCGTTACGAATTTTATTCCGGAATTTGCAGGCCTAAAAGTCGCCACGCCAGACGGCGATCTCGTTCCCATAGCGCATCCCATGACCATGCGGCACATTCTTAGCTCCTCAGCTGGCTTTCCGGGCCCTTCCATCTGGGCGACCGTCAATCCGGATGTCAACAAAGCTTATGAAGCAATGACCATGCAGGACGGCACCCTTGAGGATATGATTGGCAAACTTTCGAAATTGCCGCTGGAAACTCAGCCAGGCACAAAGTTTCGTTACGGTCTTGTACAAAACATTCAAGGGGCGATAATAGAACGCATCTCCGGCCAACCCTTCAATGAATTTATTTCCGATCGCCTCTTCAAACCATTAGGGATGGTAGATACCGATTTTTATATCCCGGCCCCAAAATTAGAAAGAGGAACACCTCTTTATACGTATGACTCTGAATTGAACATTGTCCTTGCCGAACAGCAAGGAATATTCGCGGATCGTCACGACACAATGCCGAGCTTTTTCGCTGGTGACTGGGGATTATACTCAACCACGGCGGACTACATGCGCTTTGCCCTTATGATCGCAAACGGCGGCTCTGTAGATGGGGTTCACGTATTAGCCCCATCTACCGTCAAGCTTATGATGAGCAACTTGCTCGCTGAAGGCGTGCAGGTCGAATTCCTACATCCTTGGGCTGGCACGGGTTACGGGGCGGGCATGTGTATTGCCCTCGATCCGGCGCATGCGCCTTATAGTAGCGGCGCGATTGGCAAGGGCAGCGTCTTCTGGACAGGCGCCCACGGGACCTGGTTCTGGGTCGATCCAGTCAACGATTTGGCTGTTGTAGGCATGTCGCAGATCGCCGGCGCCGCCGCAGCCCATGTTGGAATGCCCCATCCAGCGCCCGACATCAGAGTGTTCTCGCAATCCTTGACCTATCAAGCGCTTGTTGACCCAAGTAAATAAACCTGTCCGGCGTCTGGGACTTGAGTCGCGCCATGAGACACGCCAATGCTTTCTCACAAAGCCTTTCATAAATCGCTTTGAGAGAAAAGCCTTCAAACGATATGTGGGATAGGCGGCGCGCCTCCTATAAAGACGCGTTATTTTAACGACCTGCGAAGCTTAATCCTTCGCTCAATTGCGATGTGAGATATGAGTCAAAGAAAATACAGACATA
>JANQRY010000003.1 GCA_028284345.1 Hyphococcus sp.
CCGCGAGCAACCGCTCCATGAACCGCCCGCCCCGTTCGATCGCTTCCGGCGTTTCAAAGAGCGGCGAGATATCAAGGCGGTGTTCGACGCCATAAAGTCTTGCGAGATAGACAGCGCCCATCACCGTCGCCGGCGCCTCGCATTCTGCGATTAAAAACCGGATGGGCGTGTCCGCATCGATATGTTTTAAAAATTCCGCGCTCAGCATCAATTGCCGCCGCGCTGTCATTTGCTCAAGAAAGATCGACGCAATGTTGACCCGCCGCTTTGAAACCGAGCCCGCTTTTTCTGCAGCGGCCGCAAGCGCCGTCCGGTCGATAAAGGCGCGGCCCTGCTCGATGCCGAGGTCAGCTCGCAATGCGGAGCGCACCTGCGCTGCGTTTATCCGCAAATGAATATGCGCAACGCCGAGCCCATAACTGCGCATCTCAGATTTGAGTATGCAAAGCTGCCGAAGCGCGTCGGGATGTCTAGCGTCATCAATAAAGGCGTCCACGTCGTCGATGATGTCTTTGAGGCTTATCAAACGCCGCGGCTCATCCTTGGTGAGCGTGTTTGCAGCTTTGGTCACCCGGTCCGGATCATCAAGATCGCCGGTAAAGAGCGCCGCCTGTTCGTTCGCCAGCGCCGCCGCGTTCGACAAGCGGTCAGCCAGCGCATCGCGTTTTGCATTCGCATCATCAAGATCGATGGTGCGCAGTTGGTTAGCGTAGCCGCCTAACTGTTGCGCCTTTTCTTCTAGACGCAGCCGGAAGGTTTCGCCCCAATGAATATCCGTGCGCCCATCAAGGTCGTAACCGACCCAACTGGCGACGCTGATCGGCGCCGGCGCGAGTTCCCGCCAGCGATCAGGATAGTGTTGTTGCGCCCAGGCAAGGATGTTGTCAGTGACGCCCCGCAAGGCTGACTTCGCTCGGCGGATCGCCGCCTGCACCGCTGCATGTTCGTCGCCAAGCGTTATGGGCTGGTCCGGAGCATGGGCGAGTTTGGCGATCGCTGCTTTGGCGTCTTTGTCGCCAGGCGCCGACGCCAAAATCGCCATGGCTGCCCGTTGCCCCGCCGACATCGCAAAGGTCGGATGCGCGGTGAAAACAATGCCGGCCCGAAACCGCTCTAGCGCGTCGCGCGCCGTTTCAAAGGTCTGCCCTTCGAAAGACGCCAGGAGATCGTTCACAGAACCGCCGTCAGCCTCAGCGCCCTCATGAACGCGCCCAAGATTTTCCGCGCGCTCGATCAACGCCGCGTCAGCCAACCCCTTAGCGGCGGCGACCAGCGCAGAATCTGCGCCTTCGTCTTCCTGCAGGCGTTCAAGGCAATCATAGGCGAGCCGCCGCACCGAATTGGTCATGGGATCGTGCTCGGCGGCGCGCTCGTAAAATTGCAGCCGCGCAAGACACCACTCTATCCAGGCGTCCGCCCCATCACCGGGTCTCGGCGCGATTGCGTCCAATGCATCCATCATTTCTCTCGGCTCAGTTCAGCAGCGGCGGATTTGTTGTAGCGACGCCCGGCGCGTCTGGGCAAGCCGCGTGCGACCTGTAATCAAGGCGTGCATCGGCGAGATTTTCCATTACATTTGAATAGAAATTCTAAGGGAGACAGAAATGGCGACAATAAGCGAAGCAGCGGGCGGCGATGTTTCTGATGGATTTGATATTCCGGACCCTCTCAGCCTGCCATCGCTGAAGGGCAAGGTCTCCGATGAAGAATGGCGGCTCCGCTGCGAGCTTGCCGCCACCTATCGCCTGGTCGCCATGTATGGCTGGGACGATATGGTCTTCACGCATATTTCCGTCCGGCTGCCCAATGACGGCGACAAGGAGCGCTTTCTCCTTAATCCTTACGGCGTCTTTTTCGAAGAAATGACCGCGACGTCACTGATCGTTGTTGATGCGGACGGACAAGTCGTCGGCGACACGCCCTATTTCAGCAACGCCGCCGGCTTTACCATCCACAGCGCGCTGCATTCAGCACGCGAAGACGCCCATTGTGTCTTGCATTTGCATACGCCCCATGGGGTTGCGGTGTCGGCGCAGCAGGAAGGCCTTAAGCGTTACACGCAATTTGCGATGGGCGTTCATGACGACCTTGCCTATCACGATTATGAAGGCATTGCGTTTGACCTTGATGAACGCGCGCGACTGATCAAGGACATCGGCAATCACAGCTTTATGATCCTGCGCAATCACGGCACGCTGACGGTCGGTACGAATTGCGGCGTTGCTTTTATGCGCATGTATTTTCTGGAGCAAGCCTGCCGGGCGCAGATTCTTGCGCAATCCGACACCAAGGAACCGCTGGAAGAGCCCGCGGAAATGGCCGCAAAAGTTTTGCAGCAAAATGCGCCAGCCTTCGTCCAAGGGCTTGGCGATCGCCTCGCTTGGCCGGGGCTGATGCGAAAGCTCAACCGCGAATATCCGGGTTTTGATCAGTAGGCAGACGCTTTAGCCGCTGAACACAGCATCAACCAACGCGACTTTGGAGCCAGCCCACAATGTCACCAGTCACCTCGTCGCGATTGGTTTCGTTCAGCATCTCATGCCGGCCATCGGGATAGAATTTCGTTTCGATGTTCGCGAGACCGGCGGCTTTGTATTTTTCGATGAGCCCGTTGAGAAGCATCAGTCCCGCGTTCAACGGGTCGGCGTCACCAGCGAGAACAAACATCGGCAAGTCATTCCTGATCCCCGCTAGTCGCGCCGGGTCTCCGAGCTGGCTGACCGCCAGCAACATCGACATGGAAAACGTTTCAGGCGGATCAAATCCGCAAAGCGGATCTGCGATATAGGCGTCGACCTCAGCTTCATCCCGGCTCAGCCAGTCAAATGGCGTCCGCGCCGGTTCAAAGGGCGCATTATAGGATTCAAGGGACGGCGCCTCGCCGCTTTGCGCGATCATTTGAGCAACCGTCGCAATGTCTGTGGAGCCAGAAAGAATAACGCCGTCGATGTCGCTGTTATGATCGAGAACGTATTGCTGGGCGGCGAAGGACCCCATGCTGTGCCCGAAGAGGAATGTCGGCAACCCTTCATGCTCTTTGCGAACAAGTTTTTGGTGCTGCGCTACATCGGCGACCAGGCCGTTCCATCCGACATCGCCTGCATCTCCCAACACGCCGGATGCGAGCTGCGAGCCGCCATGGCCGCGATGATCATGGGCGTAGACAGCAAATCCCGCTGCCGTCAGGGCTGAGGCCAACCGCTCATAGCGCTTGCTGTGTTCGCCGAGTCCATGGGCAATCTGGATCGATGCGACCGGCGCCGCATCCGGCGTCCAGGCATAGCCCGCGAGGGAAAGGCCGTCGGCCTCGGATGGGAGTTCAAAGGTCGTATGCTGCATTAGTAATCTTCTCTTAAAGCTTGCCGGCAATTTTCATGCATTCTTGGCGGATTTTCATGTAGACTGTAACCCGCAAGGCCGAAAGGGTTAAGCCCGCTTGGCTTGAGGCACGATCAAGGGGACGGATACATTGCGCCGAACGCTGGACGAACTGCTGGAAGACATTGAAGACGCAGGCGAAGGCCCCGAGGTCGCTGCGTTTTTCGATTTCGATAAAACCCTGATCGCCGGTTATTCCGCCCAGGCCTTCCTGCAGGAGCAAATCCGCCATGGCGAAATGTCGCCGCGGGATTTTGCAAAACAAGCAACAGCAGCAGCGAAATTCTCGACCGGCCGCATGGGCTTTTCCGCCTTTGTCGCCGAGACCGCTGACGTGATGCGCGGCCAAGCGGAATATGTGTTTGAAGAGTTCGGCGAAAAGGTCTTCAAGAGCAAAGTCGCCGGCGCCATCTATCCTGAAGCGCGAGCGCTCCTCGAAGCCCATCGGGAGATGGGACACACCATCGCCATCGTTTCTTCCGCGACCAAATATCAGATCGAACCGGCAGCGCGGGAGCTCGGGATTGATTATATTCTGTGTACCGATCTTGAAATCGAGGACGGCGTTTTTACCGGCAATATCATCAGCCCGACTTGCTTCGGCGAGGGCAAGCGAACGGCGGCTGAAGATTTCAGTGAAGAATTCGACATCGATATGTCGCAGAGCTTTTTCTACACCGACAGCGACGACGACCTGCCGCTGTTGGAAGCAGTGGGGCATCCACGTACGGTCAATCCCAACAGCAAGCTGGCGCGCATCGCGGCGCGACGAAGCTGGCCAGTGTGTAACTTTAAAAGCCGCGGGCGACCCAGCCTGTCGCAAATTGCGCGCACAGGATCGATCTTCGCCATGTTGCCGACGTCGCTGGCGATAACGGCGCCCCTATGGGCGCTTAGTGGCGACAAACGCTCCGCCCTTAACGCCGGCCTTTCGATCTGGAGCGATGTAGCGTCAGCGCTCGCTGGCCTTACCTATGAAGTCGAAGGCGAACATCATTTATGGTCGCACCGTCCGGCGGTTTTCATCTTCAATCACCAAAGCTCGGTTGATCCTGTCATTATCGGAAGGCTGCTCAAGCGCGACTTCACCGGCATCGGCAAAAAGGAAATCGAGCGCTTCCCGATTGTCGGGCCGGCGCTCAAGTATGCGGACATGATTTTTATCGACCGCAAGAACGCCAGCAAGGCCATCGACGCCATGGCGCCGGTGGTCAAAGCTATGCAGGAGGACGGGCTTTCTGTATGCCTTGCGCCTGAAGGCACGCGAAGCCACGGTACGCACCTCGGCGAGTTCAAGAAAGGCGCATTTCACATTGCCATGCAGGCAGGCGTTCCCATCGTGCCCATCGTCATTCACAACGCCGCTGAGTCCATGCCGAAGGGCTATAACATCGCCCGGCCTGCGGAAATTCATGTGACTGTCCTACCACCGATCATGACCGACAAATGGACCCTCAAAAATCTCGACAATCACATCCACGATGTCCGCCAGCAATTCCTTGACACGCTGGGCCAGGAAGATGACGAAGTTTAGGTGTCCAGCCGTTTTCGTCTCAAAACTGTAGCGTAGCTCTTTGTTATCAGTCGCGTTTTTGCCAAGATTTCATCTTTATACTAAGCTTGGCGGACAAGCCTTGGCAGCAAATAACGCCGGGCAGATTGGGAGGTGTGGTGCAACTTCGCGCAGCTATTTTGGGCGGCGGATCCTGGGGCTCAACGGTCGCCTCAATCGTCAGCACCAACACGCCAACGGTGCTTTGGGCCCGCGATCCGGCCACCGCCGAGGAAATCAATACACGCCACAGCAATGAACGCTATTTGCCGGGTCTTGAACTCCATTCAAAGCTAACCGCCACCAGCGATTTGGAAGAGGCCGCCGCCAACGCCGACCTCATCATCATGGGCGTTCCTTCCAAGGCCATGCGCGCGACGCTCACCGAAGCGCGAAAATATGTGCGGCCCTGGGTTCCCGTCATCAGCCTTTCAAAAGGCTTCGAGCCGGAAACCCGCTTTCGCATGACGGAAATCATCAAGGAGATCATGCCCGGCCATCCGCCGGGCGTGTTGACCGGGCCCAATCTCGCCAAGGAGATCGTGCAAGGCTACGCCGCCGCGAGCGTGCTTGCCATGGAAGACGAAGTGATCGTCCGTAAGCTGAAACCGGTTTTTGAATCCAATCGCTTCAGGGTTTACACCAACACCGACATGATCGGCTGCGAATTGGGCGGCGCGCTGAAGAACGTCATCGCCATCGCCTCAGGCATGGGCGACGGCGCCGGCGCTGGTGAAAACACACGGTCCGCTGTGATCACCCGCGGCCTAGCAGAGATTACCCGGCTTGGCGTCGCCATGGGCGGCCAGCCGCTTACCTTCGCCGGGCTTGCGGGTCTCGGCGACTTAATGGCCACCTGTACGTCGAGCCTTAGCCGTAACCACCATGTGGGCGAAGAACTCGGCAAAGGCCGCACGGTCGA
Organism: Hyphococcus sp.; assembly: GCA_028284345.1. GTDB lineage: Bacteria > Pseudomonadota > Alphaproteobacteria > Caulobacterales > Parvularculaceae > Hyphococcus. Next base: position 5,853 of record JANQRY010000003.1, read on the forward strand.
TGAAATCATCAAGGAGATGAACCAGGTCGCCGAAGGCATCAATTCAAGCGCCATCGTAATGGAGCTTGCGGAGAAATATTCGGTTGAAATGCCGATCGCAGAGGAAGTCTACAAAGTCTGTCACAAGGGGAATACGGCGCGGCAGGCGTTTCGCGGTCTCTTGCGCGCCGAAACTCGCTCCGAAGCGGAGCCGGGTTAAGATGGCGCAACTCCAAGCCAATGATGACCGGCCAAGACGCCTCCGCGAAGGCGTCGCGATTGTCGGCGATGCGCCCGCCTTTGATGAAGATCAACATCTTCTCGTGCTATACGCCAGTACGCCGACGGAACGCGCAATGCTGGAAGCGTATCTGGAGGACGCGACGGGACATCTTGCGCCAGAACATCGACCGGCCGTCGCCTGGATTGAAGACGTCAAACATGACGACCATCTCGGTCACGCCGGCCTCAAAGAAGGTCTTGCGCTTTCACCCCACTTAACGATCACCCCGATTGGCGTCGCCTGGCGACCAAAGTCTCCCGACCTGCAATCCTGGCGCGAGATCATGCTGTGGATGCGGCTTATCGAAAGCAACTGGCTTCAACGCGGCGTCCTTAGACGCCAGCCCAAACGCTGCGCTATTGTCATCGGTGAAGCTGGGGCCCATTCAGCGCTGCGTGCAAAATACGATAGATTGTCGGCTACCGGCCTTGATCTTCATGACGAGGACGATGCGACAAGTTTTGCTAATTATGTAGCGCTGCAGGCGGCGCTCACCATCGAGCGCGATGCGCGCACCGCAACCGGTCAGACCATCAAATATCCGCGACACGTAAAGCGGTCCATCTGGGGAAGGCCCGCTTTTCAGGCGCAGCTCGCGCAGATATCAAAAGAAACCGGCCAAAGCCTTGATGAAGTCAAAACCACCGCCCGCGCCTGCCTGAAAGAACTCGTGCCAAAAGTCCGCGCGCCCCATGTCAGCCTGAGCGGCAGTTTTGCGCGTAATGTTTCCCGCCTCGGCTATGAGCAGAACCTTGTTTACGACAAGGAAAAAGCGCAAGCGATCAGAGACCTCGCAATCACGCAACCAACAGCGTTCGTCTGGACCCACAAGACCCATATTGACGGCTTTGCGATGCTGATGATGTCGCGCAACGAAGCTTATCCGCTGGTGCATTTGATCGGCGGCGATAACATGGCGTTCTTTGGCGTCGGTTATTTGATGAAGCGCGCCGGCACGGTGTTTATTCGTCGGTCGATCGACTGCCCGATCTATAAAGTCGCGCTGCAAAGTTATCTGTCGTATCTCCTTGAAAAGCGGTTCCCTGTATCATGGGCGCTGGAGGGCACACGTTCGCGCAATGGCAAACTCATGCCGCCGCGCTTTGGCATATTAAAATATGTGGTCGAGGCCGCCGCCAAGGAGAACATGCAGGATCTGAAGATCGTGCCGATTTCGATCTATTATGATCTGATTGCAGAACTTGGCGATTATGCGGTCGAACAAACTGGCGCAACCAAACGAAAAGAAAGCCTTGCCTGGTTTGCGGATTATCTGCGCAGTCTGCGCCGGCCCCTCGGGCGCATTTCCTTAGGCATCGGCGATCCGGTGTCAGTCGACACCAGCGCGAAAGACTTTACGGAAGCCTACGAGGCTGGCCCCGAGAGTTTTTCTGTTGAACTGCAAAAGCTCGCATTTGAAGCGTCGGTCAGCGTCAACGCCGTTACGCCGATCACGCCATCTGCGCTCCTTACCCTTGCGCTAACCGGCGCGGCGCCGACCGCCTTGACCGAAGCAGAAATCGTCGATCAGCTTTGGAGCCTTGGCCGATGGGCCCATGAACGGGGCTATCCGCTTACGGAAGACCTGCTTGAAGCCGACAAAGAAAGAATAGGCGCCGTTGCGCGCGCCATGATCGAGATGGGCGTTGTCTCGCGATATGACGGCGGGCTGGAGGCTGTCTTTTCAATCGCTGAAGGCAAGCACTTTGAAGCGAGTTACTATCGCAATAACGCGATCCATTTCTTTGTGAACAAAGCGATCGCCGAACTGGCGCTGGCGAAAACAATAGAGGCTGCGCCAGCCGGCTCCGTCGACGCCTTCTGGAACGAAGTTGCCGACCTGCGAAACCTCTTCAAATTCGAGTTTTTCTATCCGACGCTTGACGAGCAGAAGGCGGAAATCGAGGAAGAGCTCAACCGCTATGACGCAGGCTGGAAATCCCGGCTGGCCAGCGGCGGCGCGCGAGAACTGCTTTCTGAGTTTACGCCGCTGGTTTCCCATGCGGTGCTGCGGCCTTTTGCGGAAGCTTATTCCATTGTCGCAGACATCATTCTCGAACAGGACGGCTCGGAAACGATTGATGAAAAGCTGGTCGTCGCCAAGGCGCTGAAGCTCGGCAAGCAGGCCTTTTTACAACGGCGGATTACAAGCGAAGAATCCATCGGCAAGCTGATGTTCGCAAATGGCTACAAACTGGCGGTCAATCGCGGCCTCGCGCCTGAGGGCGGCGCCGACCTCAAGGCAGCGCGGATGAGCTTTGTCAATAAATTAAACGACGTTACCAAAAGACTGCGGCTGATCGGCGAGATCGCGGAAAAAGAGCGCGCGAGGGGCCTGGATAGCGATGGCGCGGAAAATAGCGGCCTTCGCCTGACGGTGGTTGGCAATGAGTGATGGGGCAAGCCATTCACAAAGTCTGAACAGAGCAGCGCTAATGTCACAGAGACCGGCGCTTAGGAATTAACGGGCATGAAACAGTTAAAACCCCAGGACGCACAGTTCCTCTATATGGAGGACGGCAATCTCGCCTCGCATATCACGTCTGTTCAGATATGCGACCAGTCTGAGGCGCCGGACGGAATTGTGCGTTTCAAGGAAATTCTGGCGACGGTCGAAAAGCGTCTCGGCGCGTCTTCGCTTTATAGCCAAAAGTTGATGCGCCTGCCCTTCGATTTCGATTTTCCTTACTGGGTCGAAGATCCGCATTTCGAACTTGAATATCACGTCCGTCACAACCGGCTGCCCTCGCCATCGGACTGGCGGCAATTTTGTATTCATGTGGCGCGCTTTCATTCCCGCCCGCTCGACATGAAACGCCCGCTTTGGGAAATCAACGTCATCGAAGGCCTCGACAATATCGAAGGCGTCGCCAAGGGATCGTTTGCGCTGGTCGTTAAAATGCACCACGCCGCAGTTGACGGAACATCAGCGCAGGAATTTCTGTTGTCCATGATGACCGCCGAACCCGGCGGGCCATCGCTCATTCCGCCAAAGACCGGCCGTAAGGCCATGCGCACCGCTAACGGCTCCGTTGCGCAGGTGCTTGCCCGCGCGGCGATCAATAACGCGACAGCGCCGTCCAAAATGGCAAACGCCGCACTAAAGCTCACCCCTTCCATCGCCAAGGCAACGCTCCGCAGAGCCGTCAGCAAGAGCGAGGAAAAGAACAGCGTTCCCATGACGCGGTTTAATGGCGAGACATCGCCCAACACCGCTTTCGACGCGGTCACCTTTGACCTTGGCGAATTCCGTGCGGTCAGCAAGGCGTTTCACGGCGCCAAGATCAACGATGTGGTGCTGGCAGTTTGCTCTGGGGCAATGCGGGAATATTTGCAGTCCAAAAATGAACTGCCCCAAGAACCCCTCGTCATCACCGCCCCGATCAATAAGCGAAAAGACGGCGGCGCGGCCGAAGATCAGGACGGCAACAACATCTCCGCCATGACGGTTCCGTTGTTCACGAATATCGCGAACCCAGCTGATCGCCTAAAAGCTATCATCCACGCGTCGCAAGACGCCAAGTCTGCTAACAGCGGCTTGTCCTCGCGCATCTTTACAGATTTGAGCAAGCAGGCTCCGGCAATGACCATGGCGACTTTAAGCCCGCTTCTCATCAGAAGCGGCATGCTCGGCGAACGCATGAGCAACGCCATTATCTCTAACGTGCCGGGCGTTCAGTTTCCGGTCTATTTCTGCGGCGCCAAGGTTACGCATGCTTACGGCATGGCGCCGATCGGCGCTGGCCTTGGGCTTTTCATTGCAACGCCAAGCTATGACGGCAAGATTTCCTTCAGCATCACAACGACCCGGCAGATCATGCCGGATACGCCGTTCTTTATTGATTGTCTTCGCCGGTCGCTGGACGAACTCAAAGAAGCCGCCGAAAGGTCAGCCTTCCGCGTGGCGGAAAGAGCCGACAAGCCTAAACCCAAGCGCAAACGGAAAACCTATCACCGCACCCGATCCTTTGCAGAGATGAAGAAAGAAAAAGAAGAGTCGGCGGCCAAAAAAGCCAAGCCGAAGTCAAAAACGAAAAGTCAGGGGTCAAAACCTTCCAAGAAAAAGAAGAAACCGGCACCGGCGAAACCAACAAACGGTTCCTCGGCGCCAGCGGACGGCGAGCCTCTGCCCGAGGGCTGATGAAGCCCCGGCCCGGCGGCGGCTATTTTACTGCGCCGGGATCAGCCCGCCTTTTGTCCAGGGACCACCGGCCTCGATGAGGGCTGCTTCAAAGGCCGGGATCGTCTCAGCTTGCAAGGCGTTGAGCCGTGTGCGGACATTTTCAAAGTCTGCTTCGGCGATTTCCAGGGTTTGAATATGGGTCGGCGTCGGACCATAAGTTGATTGCGACGTACCAATTTCGACTTTGCCGATCCTTGAAAGCACGTTAGGCGGCGGGTCCTGACCGATCTCAGCCATTGCCTGATTGCCGCTAAGCACTTCAACGATATCCTGCAATTCCGTTTGCAGCGTACGCCACTGATCATCAAGGGCGTCAGGCGCAGCGCGGGTTCTGCCAAGCGCGATTTTCAAATCATCAATCTTCGTTTGCAAAACGTCCGTCGCGCGGTCGGCGGCGACAGCGCCGCGCTCCAACCTCGCCAGCCTGTCCCAGAAGGCGACCGTATCCTGCGGCGAAGCGCCGGCAAGAGCGCCTTCGCGCAGGCGTTCCACGACGAATTCTTGAGGGCCGACCAGCTCAGTGGTTTCGCCCCGCTCGCGCTTCGACAGCGACACCGTATAGGTTCCCGGCGCCGCAAAATAGCCACGCACTTCTTCATTCGGATAGCCCGGCTCGTCGCCCACCGGCGCCATTGCCGGATAGCGCAAATCCCAGGCGACGCGGTGAATGCCTTTTTCAACCGGACCGCTAATCCGGCGAACCACATTGCCCTCTGCATCGCGGACCGTCAGCCAAATCTCCGGCGCTGTTTCGCGGCGCTCTTGCTCGGCGATGTCAAAGCCCACAAAAGGCGTGTCTTCCCATGCATCGAGCTTGTCTTTTTCTTCTTCCTGACGGATTTCAGCGAGCGTTTGCAAGCCGTCCTTCAGGTAATAAGTGAAGACGGCGCCAAAGGGCGGGTTCGGCGCTTGGTAATAGCTGTGGCCTTGAACGCCAGAACGCGTGAACGCAAGCGGATGCCGTTCCATATACCACCAGGCGCGGCGTCCCGGGAACAACAGCGCTTCCTGCTCAAGCGCCTGTCCATCAATGTCGCGCAAGGGCGTATAATCATCGAGAATGAAAATGCCGCGGCCGAAAGACGCCGCTACGACATCGTTCTCACGCCGTTGAATGACAACATCACGGAACGAGATTGTCGGCGCGCCGCCATCAAGCTCGACCCACTGGCCGCCGCCGTCGACGGTAAAGAAAAGACCGAACTCCGTTGCCGTGAACATCAGTTGCGGGTTCACGTGATCCTGCACGACGCGCCAGACGAGATGCCGATCCGGCAAGTCGCCGGCGATCGACGTCCAGCTTTGTCCCCTGTTGGTGCTCTTTAGAAGATAAGGCGTGTAGTCGCCGAATTTATGATTGTCGAGCGCAACATAGACCGTATCCGCATCAAACAAATCCGCGCGAATGTCGTTGACGAAAGCGGACGCCGGCACGCCCGGCAATGACCCAACTTCAACTCTTGTCCAGCTGGCGCCGCCATCGGAGGTGATTTGAATGATCCCGTCATCGGTGCCGACATAAAGAATGTTCTCATCAAGGGGCGACTCGCCGATCGAGGTGATGGTGTTGTATTGCGACATGGCGAGCATGTCCCAGCCCGCATCCCAGGACCATCTTCGCCCCATCACCGGCAACTGCATGCGGTCTTCGTTGCGGGTAAGGTCGTCTGAAAGCGCCTGCCATGTATCGCCGCGATTGTCTGACCGCCACAGCCGATAGGAGCCAAAATAAATCCGCTTTGGATCGTGGCTGCTGACATAGATGGGTGCGTCCCAGTTGAAACGCTCCACCGACGAGGCGCCAGGTCCTGGCTGCGGTTGAATGTGGACAATCTCGCCCGTCGTCCTGTCGACGCGTACGAGATTACCTTCCTGCCATTCCGCATACATAATATCGGGATTGCCGGGCTCGATAGCTGACTGATGCCCGTCGGCGAACAGCGTGATGAACCAGTCGGAATTGCGAATGCCGTGACGATTGTCGGTGCGCGACGGCCCGCCCTGGGAATTGTTGTCCTGGGTGCCGCCATAGACCAGATAAAACGGTTCCGTATCGTCGGCGGCAACTTTGTAAAACTGCGTTACCGGCAGATTATCGATAAACCGCCAGGACTTTTCATTGTCGTAGCTTTCATAAAGCCCGCCGTCGGAGCCGACCAGAATATAGTCGGGATCGTCCGGCCTGAACGCAATGGCGTGATCATCAACATGTTTTTTCTCGTTGTTGATGGGCCGCCAGGTCTTGCCGCCATCTTCGGAAACCTGACTTGTGTTGCTGACCAGATAGACGCGATCGAATTTGTGCGGGCTTGCAAAAATTTCGGTGTAGTAATGCGGGCCTGTGCCGGCGCCGACAGCGTCGGACATTTTTTCCCATGAAGCGCCGCGGTCGGTGGACCGCCAGACGCCGCCCTTGCGGCGGTCGAGTTCAATCGCCGCGTAAAGAATGTCGGGGTTGATCGGCGAAATCGCCAGCCCGACCTTGCCCTTTTGCCCCTCAGGCAGGCCGGTTTTCAGTTCTTCCCAGGTCTCGCCGCCATCTTCCGACACATGCACGCCGGTTTCCGGTCCGCCGCCAATATAAGCAGCGACGGTTCGGTGACGCTGCCATGTCGCAGCATACAAGCGGTCCGGATCGCGCGGGTCGTAAACAATATCGGTGACGCCCGTCCACTCGCCCTTGGACAAAACGTTGTTCCATGTCTTGCCGCCGTCGGTTGTCTTGAACAAACCACGGTCGCCGCCTGACGACCATAAAGGTCCCTGCGCAGCAACAAAAACAGTGTTGGAATCTTCCGGGTGAACGATGATTTTCGAAATATGGTTGGACTCTTTCAACCCAAGGTTTTCCCAGGTGCCGCCGCCGTCTTTTGAGCGATAAATACCGTCGCCGAAGCCCACATGCCGGCCGCCGACATTTTCGCCCGTGCCGACCCAGACCGTGTGGCGGTTGTTGGGATCAAGCGCAACGGCGCCGATTGAATAAGAGCTTTCGTCATCGAAGACCGGCTCCCATGTGGTGCCGGCGTTGATCGTTTTCCAAACGCCGCCGGAGCCTACCGCTACATACCAGGTGGCAGGATCATCCTGCACGATTGCAATGTCGGCGATGCGCCCTGACATGAGCGCCGGGCCGATATTGCGCAGCTCCATCCCCTCAAAGGTCTTCGAAGACATGGGATCATCGGTTTGATCGTCATCGGCTTGCGCGCACGCGCATAGCGGCGCCATCAACAACACGGCAAATATGGAAGCTAGTCTCATCCCCTCGCCCCTCTTTGTTTGTTTCGTTTGGGCGCCTCCTTAGCAAAGTTTTCCGCGTGATGAAATCACTCGGATATTTCGCCGCAGGCGACACGCTTTTCATGAATTTTGAGTATTCAGATCGACCGCAGCGCAATCGCACTACTACAAGCGCTACGCTGCTCATCTTTTTTTGCACTGCGGTGAGCGGGATTAAGCTTCAACCATGGCGACGACGCGCAAGGGACTGCCCGACCCGTCTTTGATCTTCAAGGGCGTTGCAATCACGACCGCGCCAGTAGGAGGCAATTGATCAAGATTGCGCAGACATTGAAGCCCATAGCGCCCGGCGCCATGCAACAACGTATGCGCCGGGTAAGGCGGATCGAAATTGCCGCCTTGCCCCGCATCAGTGCCGATGGTTTCAACCCCGAAGCCGATGACATCGCGCGTGTCGATCAGATAACGAATAGCGTCCGCGTCGGGGCCCGGCGAATGCGCGCCGTCATCTCTGAGATTAAGATAATCAGCATTGCTTCTTTTTGACCAATCCGTGCGAAACAGGACCCAAGAACCGGCGGCAATATCTCCATGGTCAGCTTCCCAAGATTTGATGTGGTCCGCCGTCAATACAAAGTCAGCGTCTTCGGCTGCGTCTTTTGAAAAATCCATCACGCAAGCGGGCCGCACGAAACCGTTAGGGTCGATCGTATCAACGGAACTATTCGGCAGGTCCTTGCCTGTCACCCAATGAACCGGCGCATCAAAATGCGTGCCCGTATGTTCGTTGCAGGAAAAGTTGCGCCAATACCATGCGGGCCCGCGATCGTCGTAGCGGGAGACTTCTTCAATACGAAACGGTTCGCACTGGCCAAATTCCGGCGGCAGCACCAATACGGGAAACTCAGGGTCCAGCGTATGGGTCAAGTCGATGATCTTGACCGAACCGGACATGACCGCATCGCCGAGGTCTTTTAATAAAGACATGTTTTTTCCTCCCAAATTGTTGGCGTTGTTATAGCGCCTCGTCGCCTTAGCTTACAGACCAAAAGTGGGTGCGCCGTTCATGAAGCTTTCGCATCCACATAAGGCGAACGCTGAAGATTGGCGCGAACGCGCTTGAGGATTTGCGTAACCTTGGCGACATCGCTCGGGGCGATGCCCTCAAAGGCGCGCTCAAAGACTTTCTGGCCGATCATCTGTACCTGCCGCAATGTCTTTACCGCCTTCGGCGTCATGGTGACTTCAACAACGCGGCGATCGCCCGCAAGCGCCGTGCGCCGCACAAGACCATCTTCTTCCATGCGGGTGAGCGCGCGGGTGACCGTCGGCAATTTCATCACCGATCGCCGCGCCAGATCGCTCACTGAACTCGGGCTTTTGTCATGCAGCAACATCAGGAGCCGCCATTCGATCGTAGTCAGGCCATATTCTTTCAGCGCCGACGCCAACTCATTCGTGTAAACCGATGATGTGCGTACAAGATTGTACATAACGTAATCGTCGAGGACGAAGCCTCGGCCCGCCGGCCCGGTTTTTCCGCTTGCTGATCGCTTAACCATGGCGCTACTCCGCCGCCTGTAAGGTCGGCGACAGGCTGGACAGCATTGCATCGAGCGCTGCGCCGCTTTCATCCTTCAGCGCCGCATCGCGCAACGCCGCAAGCGTCTGTGCCGGGTTGGGCTGCCTAGATACTTCTTCAAGGCGTGCAACAATGCGACTGTAATTTTCAATCCCGCGCGCATGGGTGTCGCCATAGCCCTTGATCAGGCGCTGCAACGCGGCGATCTCGCATGCAAAGTCACAATCATGCGGCGCGTATTGTTTGATCAGCTGCATCCATTGTACTGCGCGTTCTTTTTCCAATGTGAACCGGTACGAACCGCGGCGCAAAAACCGCAAACTCGCAACGCCGCTTAACAGCAAAAAGCCCCGCAGCTTGGTTGTCGGCACGCGCTTGCCTTCCCCGAGCAAAGCGCTGAGCCATTTGCGGCGGTTCTTGCCGTTCAAGATGCTGCGCGCGAGCGACGGCGGCAGGAGATCGCAGACCTCCTCCACCCGCGGATGCATATATTCCGAGACGGTGATAATCTGCCCGTCTTCGGCTTTCGCGTCTTCGCGAAACCGCGCGAAACGGGACGCCCGCGTTTTCAAATCAGCAACGCGCACCACATCGTCATAGGCCATCCACAATGCCAGGTGTTTCGCTGCAAGCTTCGTCAGTTGAAAACTCTTGCCGGCGCCGTGGGCTTTGTCCAAGGCGACGATGTCTTTCAGGGCATCAAGATATTCATGCCCATATTGAATGTCCTGAAAATCAACACAGCGCTTAAGCCCTTCCCTTGTGATGTCGTGGGCCTCAACAGGTATTTCGGCGCGCATGCGATCGAGCAAGGGCTGCACCGTAGGCGCCGCTTGTTCGCCTGCTGATTGCGTCGTTGTCTTGCGCTCAGACTTCGGCGCTGCTGACGCTATGTCAAAGCCACTGGCAAAGCCGCGTAAATTGGCGTCGACAGCGCGGCCGCCGGCTTTGATCGTCTCTTCGAAAACTTCACGGGATATCGGCAACGCGCCCGAGCCCGCGAGCGCGCCGAAGAGCACCGCACTGATGACGGCGCCAGCGCCTGTCGCCGCCGCCGCCATATCCGCCTCGATAAACCGACCGGCGGTATCCTTTGCGATCTCACGAAGCCGCTCCGTTTCGCGCCGCCCGTCCCCCAGACTGATCTTTTCAGCAATGGCATAGTCGCGATGAGAGGAAGCGATCAATGTCGTCCGTTCAGAAACGAATTCGCGCAGGAGCGCCCGCCCCGCCTCCATGAATTCAGCAGCAATGACGATATCGACGTCGCCGGCGGCGGGCATCAAAGCAAGCACGGGCTGCTTGCCCGCCTTCTCTGCTGCGGCTTTCGGAAAGAGTTCCACGTAGTAAACTGTGGCGCCGGTGCGCTGGGCGACGCCCGGAACCGAAGTTGACTGCGTGATATAACCGGCGCGTTCGCCAAGCTTTACGATCCAGCTTGATAAAACGCCGCCGCCCTGTCCGCCCATGGCGGTGATGGCAATCTTTATGGCCCGCGCCTCGCTCATGGCTGCGTTCCAAAGGAATGCCTGGCCCGGCGCTTATCGGCGGCGCGCTGCATGGCGCCAATGATTGCGCCCCGCATCGCCGCCATCATCTTGTCAAGCCAGGATGGATTGTAAATCAGATCGGCCCGATAGAAGGAGGGACACAAAACAGCCGAATGAGCGTTTTCTCCGCATACGCTGCAGCCAACGCAGTCATTGTTCACCCAGGCGACGGGGTCGTCCTTTAACGGGTCGGGGTTATCGCGCAGCGTTAATGACGGACAGCCTGAAATGCGGATACAAGCGTGATCGCCGGTGCAGGTATCGGGATCAACGCCAAAGCGCGGGCGCACCACGCGTTTACCGTCTGCGATCGCTTTGTTGCGGATCGGCTTTTCCCTGCGCTCCTTGTTCAGCATGCATTCGCCTTCAGCGATGATGACTTTGGGGCCTTTTTCTTTCGCTGTCAGCGCATCTTTCAAGACGCGTTTCATCTCTGCGATATTGTAAGTGTGTACTTGGCGCAGCCAGGTGACGCCCATGCCGCGCACCGCCTTGGCGATCGGGTTGTTGGTATTCTTGGTTTTGTTGCTTGCGCGCGAAGATAAAATGTCCTGTCCGCCGGTCGCTGCCGAATAGCCGTTGTCGACAATGACAAGCACATTATCGTTGTTGTTAAAGACGGCGTTGCCGACGCCGCTGGTCAAACCGTTATGCCAGAAGCCGCCATCGCCCATGATCGAGACTGTGCGCTGGCCGGCTTTCGCGTTGAATGCAGACGCCCCCGCCCAGCCGAGCCCATAGCCCATGGTGGTGTTGCCAATGTCGAAGGGCGGCAAAATTGAAAACAAGTGACAGCCGATATCGCAACTGACGTGATAGTCGCCCACATCTTCCTGCACTTGTTTCATGGCGGAAAAGACGGGGCGCTCAGGACATCCGGTGCAGAACCCTGCGGGGCGTTGCGGCACGGTTTCTGCGACTTCTTTCATTGTAGCAGCGGGCAGCGCAGGCGCCTCTTCAGGCGCGCGCTTCACGCGGTTCGCATCGTGGGCTTTCAAAAACTTGCGCACGCCGCCGCGCATTACATCAGCGGTATATTCGCCTGCGCGCGGAAAGACTGACTTGCCGATGACTTTAGTCTGAATATCGCCATTACGCAGGATCGCGTTTATTGCCTGCTCCAGATAATCCGGCTGACCTTCTTCAATGACCAGGACGGCTTTTTTGTCGAGGCAAAAGCCTTTCACCTCATCGTCAATCAGGGGATAGGTCACGTTGAGGCAATAAATCGGAATATCCGTTTCGCCAAAGACGTCAGAAAGGCCGAGCAGCTCAAGGGCGCGGATCAACGTATTGTAAAGCCCGCCCTGAACGATAATACCGACATCGCCCCTATGGCCGCCGAGATATTCGTTGAGCCTATGTTCTTTGATGAAGTTGATCGCTGCTGGCCAGCGATTTTCGATTTTCTCAACTTCGTGCACAAAATTCGACGGCGGCAAGACGATGCGGCCATAATCGCGCGTTGGATTTTCCATGGCGTCCGCAATCGTAAATTGCGGCGCAATATTGTCCTTCGCCTCAAATGTTCCGTATACGTGGCAGGCTCGAATCCGAAGCTCAAGCATAACCGGCGTGTTGGAAGCTTCAGACAATTGAAAGCCGGTTTCCACAAATTTGACGATCGACGGCAAATTCGGCCGCGGATCAAGCAGCCACATCTGCGATTTCATGGCAAAGGCGTGAGAGCGCTCCTGCATAATCGAAGAGCCCTCGCCATAATCCTCGCCGACGATCACCAGCGCGCCGCCCATGACGCCGCTGGACGCAAGCTGAGAAAGCGCGTCGGAAGCGACATTGGTTCCCACCGTCGACTTCCAGGTTACTGCGCCGCGCAAGGGATAATTCACCGACGCCGCGAGCATCGCCGCCGCCGAGGCTTCGCTGGCGCTTGCTTCAAAATGCACGCTCAAGTCCGCCAGGATCTCCTGCGCGTCGGAAAGAACGTCCATCAAATGGGAAATCGGTGCGCCCTGATAGCCGCCCACATAAGAAACGCCCGATTGCAGCAGCGCCTTGGTAACGGCGAGAATGCCTTCGCCGTAGAAGGTTTCGCCCTCGCCGATGCAAAGGTCTTTGACCTCTTTGGCGAAGGATCGCTCGGCCAATTCAGTCTCCCTGACTCAATGCGCCAAAAACAAAAACGACGGCGCAGCGCCTAAATTCACCGCCCGTTTTCGCAACAGTATCTCCAGCATCCATATCACAAATTACTTTCATTTTCAATTGATTTTTGTTCTCTTCTCAAAAATCACACCGCCGCCCCGGGAGCGCCAGCCAGCAACGATTAATGCAAAACAAGCAACACTCGCCCTCGCGTTGGGCGCACAATCGAAAAGACTGAAGCCTATCTTGATAAGTATGATGTGCGCCCAAACCGAGATGAGCCTCGGTGTTTTGGACTATTCCGGCGCATAGGCTTGTTCAGCCCAAGGAGCGCGGTCTTCCTCGCCGCCAAAGAAGTCAGGATCATCGACAATGTCTTGAAGGACGATGCCGACTTTTTCTCCGCGCGGGAAGGCTTCCAAGTAAGCTGACAATTCAGCGACGCGCTCCGGGTGCTCGCGTGCGATGTTGCGCGTTTCCAGCGGATCCGTTTCCAAGTCGTAGAGCTTTTGCTCGCCGCCCTGTTCTACAAGCTTATAAGGGTAGCGATAGACCGCGAAAGATTGGGTCAGCTGGCTGGCCTGCACAACATATTCCATCGCAGGCGCCGGTGTGTTGGTTTTGAGCGCCGTCCAAAGACTTCTGCCATCATGGTTAGTCTCTGATTGCGCCGCGCCGGAGATGTTCAATAAAGTCGGGACAACATCTTGAACCGTCGCCATGTGGTTATAGTCGCTTGGCTCGAATTCACCCGGCCAATACAAAAAAGCCGGGACCCGTACGCCGCCCTCAGCGACGGATTGTTTGGCGCCTTTAAACGGGCGGTTGTCCGATCCGCCATCCCGCAAATTTGTCCGCACGAAATCGATAAATGTCGGGCTCGCATCAACATCAAATCGCGCCTCAACGGCCATGGTAAAGAACGGCTCAGGCAGATGTCGGGCGATGTTCCGATAAGGGATAAGACCGCCATTATCACTCATGAACCAAATCAGTGTGTTGCGCTCGATATCCTCGGAAACGAGCGCTGCATGAATTTCGCCGATCGCCGCATCCAGCTCGGTGACCATGGCCGCATGGATGCGTCTGTTTTTGTTTCCAATCGCCGAATAGGAGTCGATCATTGCGTCCGGCGCCTCATTGGGCAAATGCGGCGCGCCAAAGGCGGCATAAAGAAACAATGGCCGCGAGGGATCGCGTTCCTCAATGAGCTTCACGGCCTCACGGGCGATAAGTTGCGTTGTATACCCCTCTTCACGCACGGTTGCTCCATTGCGTTGCCAGTCGTAACCGCCGCCATGCACCTTATCGTAGTAGCCAACGCCGCCCGTAAGGTTTCCGTAAAAGTGATCAAACCCACGGGCGTTGGGATGGTACGCCAAGTTTTGCGGGCCCAAGTGCCATTTGCCCGTTAGGGCCGTTTGATAACCGGCGGCTTTTAGATGATCGGCCAGAGTTTTCTCACCTAAGGGCAAACCGGTCGGATTATGTTTGGACAGCGGGTTGAAAATGCCGAGCCGGATCGGCGACTTGCCTGTCATCAGCGCGGCCCGGGTTGGGCTGCAGGACGGTTGTGCATAAAAGCGATTAAGAGTGATCCCCGCGCCAGCCAGGCGGTCAATCACGGGCGTGCGGACCTCGCTCATATTATAGCCCACATCTCGCCAGCCTAAATCATCGGCTAGAATGACGACGATGTTCGGCGGCGATGCGGGTGCCGGTATTTGATCCGCGATTTCCAAGGGCGCAGCATTCGGATCCGCTGTGATCGCTAACACTGCCCTTTTTGCGGGCGCCATTTCAATGGCCTGTTGAATATGAACAAAAAGTCCATAGCCGATGACTACGAGAACTACGGCGACAGATATCTGGGCGAACCTATTCATTGCGACCCGCGCCTTGACGCAACGCGCCTACATCACTGTCGATCTCGTCATGGCGGCCCATCCAGGCATGGAACATTCCATTCGGGTCGTGGATCTTGCGCAACGCATCCAGCTTTTGCAGGTTTTTGTCCATCATGAACCGCGCCGGGCGCTTGCCGAGATTTTCGTCCGCCAGCTGAATGCCTAGAGCGTGTTCCTGCACCCCTTCCATGCATTGCGTCGCCCAATTTTCATAGCGATCATTGTCTTCGTCGCGTTTCCATTCTCCATAAACCGCCAGATAGCGATTGGCTTCTAACGAAAAAGCCATGTCCGGCCGGTCTTTCGGCGGATGCCAGTTTAGCCAGAGGCTGTGACTTGGCGCAGGCGGCATCGTATCCGCAATTCGGTTCAGCCCAGGCAACAAGGCGTCAACCGGCGCGTTGGTCCAGATATTGTCCGTACACCACCGCGCATTGGGCGGGAAATGTGTGACGTTAGCCGCGATCGCCATCAAGCTTGTGGAAATTGGAATGAGCGGCGTCGTAAAGCTCGCCTTTTTCTTTATGGGACTCTCATCCAGAAACCGAACCGCTTGCCTTGCTTCTTCCCAGCTTCCAGCGAGAACCGGTGCGAGCACCTCGATGCCGGGCTTGAAGATGCCGAGGGCCTTAGGCGTTGTGACCATTTGAAACTCGACCGACCGCGGCACGCTCGCCCCTATGTCGTCAGCCCAACGAAACACGTCATCAAGGTGTTTTCTAGAAAACACCTGCATTTTCATGCCGACGAATTTGGGTCTGTCATGCAGTTTGAGGTGATAGCGCGTCACGACCGCAAAAAACCCGGGACCAGCCCCGCGCGCCGCCCAATAAAGATCAGCGTTCTCCGTTTCGCTCGCGTGGACCGCCTGACCATTCGCCAATACGAGATCAAGGCCAATCACGCTTTGGGCTGCAATACCTAGTTCCCGGCTTGCCCAGCCAAATCCGCCTTGTAACAAAAAGCCGCCAAGCGCGACGTCAGGCGCATGGGCGACAGGAAAAAATAGATCGTGTTTTTTGAGCGCCCGATCGAAGTCGATGCCCCAACAGCCCGGGCCCACTTTCGCAATGCGCGCGTCAGCATCAATTTCAATCTGGTTGATGCGCGCCATGCTGAGGATCAGGCCGCCCTCGCGCAAATGATTTTGCGCCCATGAATGGCCGCCGGAACATAGGCTGACTTTGAGGCCCTGCTCGCGTGCGAGCGACAAAGCACTTTGCACGTCTGATATGTCGTTCGCTTCAACCAGGACTTTAGGCCGATGGCCAGGATCACGCCCGTTAAAGCTTGTCGCAAGCACCGCCGCGTCAAATCCGGGCTCGCCCCTTGTCCATAAACGGCCTCTGCCGCGCGGACGCTTCATGATGTTTCCTTTCGCGCTTCAGAACCGAAGGCTGCATAAAGCGCTGGCAAGAACCCCGCTAGATGCGCCATTTCCTGTGCGTTGTGCACCAACAATTCCGAAGGGTCAGGCAAGAGCGAACGCGCCACGGGACGCGCAACGTAACTAAGAAGTCCCGGCTTGTCGCCCAGCCCAATATTTTCACCGCCCAACCACATGCGTGAGCGCATCTCACTGCCCCCTTCAACGGGTCTTAGCTGGTGCAAAAGCCATCCGGCTTTAAGGGGCAATCCGGGCATGCCGATGCGCGCGCAAATCGCAACTTCGCCATTGGCGGCGAGCCTTTGTTCATCAAGCCCGAGGACCGAGGGACGCACAAAACTGATCGTTGCCTTTCTGCGATCGGCGCCCAGATATTCTGTAATCAAAGATGTGCGCCCGATATAGCTTTCGTCGTCCCGGCCATCGGCCCACTGCGCACTGACATGCGCTTTCGGATGCCAAAGCTTGTAGCGTCGCGCTTCGCACCCATGCCATCCAAACCACCAGTCCCACATAAGAGGCGCAACGCCAGGCATCTTCGTAAGACAAAACATCCGGATACTCGCGTCAGGCGCTTTTGTGTAACCGGTTTCCACCGGCCAATAGCCGGCCTCAACCATGCTTGGCGCTTCGTTTATGGGCGGGAACAATTCATGAGCCTGATTGCCGATATGAATGGCGTCTGCGACGTGTTCCTGCACCGGCGCCATCTCCGGATTATAAAATTGGGCGTACGGACCATTTGCTTTTTCGGCCTCAGAATATCCCAATGCCTGTTCGGCCATTTTTGTTTCTCTTCTTTCTGCCTTTGCTTGCCGGCGCGATTGCTATGTAAGCTTGCCGATTGCTTGGCCTACCGCGTCCAAATCTCTTTGCGAATGATTTGTTGAACAACCAGCCCAAGGCCCGTCATCCCAGCAACGATGAGCACCGGTGTTGCGCCGAAGTTGAAAATCAGCGACCCCGACCAGAAAGTCGCGCCAATGCCGATAGCCGTTCGGTAATCAAAGTTGAGCGCAAACAAGAACAGCGACAGAAACAGGAACGAGGTCTTGGACCAATAAACTTTGTTGGCGTCGACCAGCATTGCCCCCGCATCGGTCGTTGCGCTGTAGCTCGCAAAGACGTTTACGCCATCCCCGAACCACAGATTCATGGTCATGGAACCGACCAGATAGGCGTACGAAACGACCAAGAAATAAAACAACCAATTGGATCTCAGACTATATCGCAGCTTCAGCATCGGAATTGCCCCTGCAATTGAGCGGTCATTTTCGTTCCTTCAACGTCCCATGAGCGCTTGATTTTTTCACCGTACCATATAATGGTACATCTGTATCGTATACTGGTATACGTGTTGTCAAGCAATAAGGTCAATCGCCGATATGAACGCAAGCGCAGGCATTCAGGTCATCAATCGCGCCGCTCAGGTCTTAAGGCAGCTAAAACATGACAATAGCGGCCAAAGCCTTGGCGGCATCGCAGCACAGACAGGGCTGCCCCGATCGACGGTTCAACGGATTGTCAATGCGCTGATTGCCGAAGGGTTCATTGCAACCACAGGCAAAAACGGCGATTTGCGCCTGGGGCCGGAAATTCACTCCCTCGCGGCGGCCGGCCATGTTGATGTGGCCGCAATGCTGCGCCCGGATCTCAAAACCCTATCCGATCGAACGGGCGAAACTGTCGACCTTGCGATCTTCAACACTACGTCCTTGACCTTCGTCGACCAGATTGCCGGCCGTCAACGCTTGCGCGCTGTTTCTGTTCCCGGTGAGGACTTCCCGCTGACAACCACGGCCAACGGCAAAGCGGTTTTATCTATGCTCGAAGACGACGACATTGCTGAGTTTCGTCGCCTTGAATCAGCAAAAGTCACGTTGAAATCATTGTTGGCGGAAATCGCACAAATAAGAAAAGACGGCGTCGCCTTTGATCTTGACGAGCATACGCAAGGAATATCCGCCGCTGGGATCGCCTTTCAAACCCTCGGCAAGGAAATCTACGCTGTCTCGATCCCCGCGCCCTCTGAGCGTTTTTTAAAAAACCGTCAGACCATCGAGAAGGCGCTGACCGGTTTTGCCAAAACCACCATTGGCGGCAATCCGTATTTTCTAACGCCCGCGCAAAGACAAGTAAGTTGATCGGCCAACCGGGGCGGCGGCGCAATAGAATGGTGGAGGGGGTTGGATTCGAACCAACGTACGCAAAGCGGCCAGATTTACAGTCTGGTGGATTTAACCACTCTCCCACCCCTCCACGAGAGCCGACGCCGGAACCGGAATAGGCCATCCCGGCAATCGGAAGCGCCGCGCGACTCGCGACAGCGCCAGCATTTGGGAACGGGGTCTATAGCCGCGCGCGGCAGGGCGCGCAACCATGCGGACGCGCCGCCGGCGGCGCTATTTTTCCTTTGTTTAACGCGCGTTTCCCGCTAGGCCTTCGCTCGTGACGGAAGGCCCTCAAAGGACGAAAAAAGCGGCCGGCAAAAAGCCAACCCGGCGCGGCGACGCCCCGGCCCGGCTCTGGCTCTACGGCCGCCATGCGGTGGCCGCGGCGCTCGCCAATCCGGCGCGGCGGGTGCGCCGGGTCGCCGCGACAAAAAATGCGGCGGACTGGCTTCTTGAGCGCTCGCCCCCGAATCAACATCCCAACCGGATCGAAGACCTGAAACCGGACGCCATCGACAAACTGCTGCCGGCGGGTGCGGTGCATCAGGGGCTGGCCGCCGAGGTCTTCGACCTCCCCCGCGCGCGCCTGAAGGACGTTTGCGCCCCGGCCGAGGCCGGGCGGCCAGTGGTCGTTCTCGACCAGATCACCGATCCGCAGAACATCGGCGCGATCTTTCGCAGCGCGGCAGCGTTCGGCGCCAGGGCGATCATCGTTCAGGAACGGCGCACGCCGCCGCTCGCCGGCGCGCTCGCCAAGGCCGCCGCCGGTGCCATCGAGACCGTTCCCTGCGTCAAGGCGGTGAACATTGCGCGCAGCCTCGAGGCCCTCGCAGATCTCGGTTATGAGACGCTTGGCCTCGCCGGCGACGCAGACACGGAGATCGGCGCCGTCGACGGCGCGCGCCCTGCGGCCCTCGTTCTCGGCGCGGAGGGCGCCGGGCTTCGGCCGCTGGTCGCGCAAACTTGTTCGCGCCGGGTGCGCATTCCGATCGCGCCGGCGATGGAAAGCCTTAATGTGTCGACAGCGGCGGCGATCGCGCTCTACGCCTTGAGCCGCGATCGCTAACGAACACTTTCAGGAGGATCCGGTGACTGGCAGGCCCGTGCTTTACCATTGCCCGCAAACGCGCAGCGGAACGACATTCTGGATGAACGAAGAACTCGGCGATGTCTGCGACGTCGAGATCGTCGACTTCAAAAAAGGCGAACAGAAGAGCCCGGAATTCGTCAAGATCAATCCCATGGGCAAACTGCCCGCCCTGACCCATGACGGGGTCGTCGTCACCGAGGCGGCGGCGATCTGCGCCTATCTCGCTGACGCCTTCAGCGACAAGGGGCTCGCCCCGGCGAAGAACGACCCGAAGCGCGGCGCTTATTTCCGCTGGATGTTTTTCGCCCCGAGCTGCATCGAGCCGGCGATGATGGATATCTTCAACAAGCGGCGCAATGAAAACCCGTCTTCCATCGGATACGGCAATTCCGAAATGGTGATCGCGGCGGCGAAAACGGCGCTTGAAAACGGCGACTATATTCTCGGCGACCGGTTCTCGGCCGCCGATATCGTTTTCGGATCGACGATCAACTTCGCCATGATGTTTAACGCCTTTGAAAAAGAAGAGCCGTTCGTTTCCTATGCGGAGCGCCTGATGGCGCGACCCGCCGTGCAGCGCTGCAACGAAAAGAACGCGGCGATTATGAAGGATCTGGGCTGGGAATGACGACGACGCAGGAAGGCGGATGTCAGTGCGGCGCAGTTCGGTTCGCCGTTTCCGGCGCGCCGAAATTCGTCGCCAACTGTCATTGCCAAAGCTGCCGCAAGGCGACCGGCGCGGCCTGTTCCACCTGGGTCGGCTTTCTCGCCGAAAACACGCAATGGACGCGCGGCGCCCCCGCTTTTTTCGCCAGTTCGCCCGGCGTCAAACGGGGCTATTGCCGCGACTGCGGCACGCCGCTCAGCTTCGCCGGCGAGCAATGGGCGGGCGAGTTGCACTTCCTCGCCGGCGTTTTCGACAATCCGGAAGCCTTTCCGCCGCGTACAGAGGCTTTTACGGAAGATGCGCTTTCCTGGGCGCCCCGACTGCATAAGGACACGGAATGACGGGACTCCATCAGAAATCGGCGGTCGTCACCGGCGCGTCGACCGGCATCGGCCGCGCCATCGCAAAAGCGCTTATCGATCAGGGCTGGCGCGTTTTCGCCAGCGTGCGCAAGGAAGAGGACGCGGCGGACTTACAGGCCGCGCTTGGCGAAAACTGCACGCCCCTCCTCTTTGACGTCACCGATCAGGACGCTGTTGCGAGCGCCGCCGGCGCCGTGCGCGACGCGCTCGACGGGCATACGCTTTCAGGGCTCGTCAACAACGCCGGCGTGGCGCTCGGCGGGCCGCTGCTCTATCTCGATCCCGAAATCATGCGTCGGCAGATGGAGATTAATGTCTTTGGACCGTTTTTTGTGACGCAAAGCTTCGCCCCTCTTCTCGGCGCGGACAGGACGCTGCGCGGCGATCCCGGACGCATCGTCAATATGAGTTCCATCGCCGGCAA
Organism: Hyphococcus sp.; assembly: GCA_028284345.1. Lineage (GTDB taxonomy): Bacteria > Pseudomonadota > Alphaproteobacteria > Caulobacterales > Parvularculaceae > Hyphococcus. The sequence continues at coordinate 26,787 of JANQRY010000003.1, forward strand.
GATCGCCTCTCCGATTCTCGGACCCTACGCCATGTCGAAGCACGCGCTCGAAGCGTTTTCCGAGAGTCTGCGCCGCGAACTTATGGTCCATGGCATTGACGTCATCATCGTCGGGCCCGGCACCATCCAGACGCCGATCTGGGCCAAGGCCGATGAAATCGATGCGGAAGACTATAAGGGTACGGAGTATTACGATATTCTGATGAGCATGCGCGACAAGTTTAAGGAGGTCGGCAACAAAGGCCTGCCGCCGGAAGATGTCGGCGCGCTGATCGCAAAGATCCTGACAACGCCGAAACCGAAAACGCGATACGCCATTCTGCGCAACAAATTCCTGATGTGGACCTTGCCGCGGCTGCTGCCGAAACGCCGGCTTGACCGCATTATTGCCGACCGCTTTGATATTCCCGTCCGGTCCTGACGCGATCATGACGATCAAAGCCGTGATTTTCGATTTCGGCGGCGTCTTCACGACGTCGCCCGTTGAAAACTTCGCCGCTTACGAAAAGGAAAACGGACTGCCCGACCGGTTTATCGGCGGCGTGATCAAGGCGCGCCTTCATTACGGCGCCTTCGCGCAGTTCGAGCGCGCGGAGATATCCCGGGAGGAATTTGATCGCGCCTTCGCCGAGGAAACCCGCGCCGCCGGCCATGAAGTCGCCGGTTCGACGCTTCTGTCGATGCTGACGCTCGATCTTTATCCGGAAATGATCGCCGCGCTGCGGCGCGTCAAGGAGCGCGGGTTTAAAACCGGGTGTATCACAAACAACATGCCGACCCATGACTCTGCAGCCATGGTTGCCGATCCGAACGCCATGGATACCGTCGCAGAGGTCTTCGCACTTTTTGATCACGTCATTGAATCCTCGAAAGCGGGCGTTCGAAAACCGGAACCGAAAATCTACGAAATGATGTGCAATGCGCTTGGCGTGCGCCCCGACGAGTGCGTTTTTATCGACGACCTCGGCGTCAATCTGAAACCGGCGCGCGCCATGGGCATGACGACAATTAAGGCGCCTTATGGCGACGTTATACCAGCGATTGACGCGTTATACGAGACTCTGTCCATCGCCGATTAACCGGTGCTCTGCCTAATTCGTTTTAACGGTCGTGCGCGCTGGGCTACACTCCGCCCATGGCCTATCGCAATCCGCATTCTGATCTTGCGACCCATAGCGTCGCCAATCAGCCCCCGCCATTTGAAAACGTAAATCTCTATCAATCGGATGCGGCGTTGAGAAAGGCGGTCTCGGCTTTTGGCGGCGACCCGTTCGCAACGCGCCTCGCCGACTTCGGCGCCCGCGCCGGGTCGGCCGAAGCGATGGAATGGAGCCGCCAGGCGAACCGTTTCCCGCCGCAGCTCGTCAGTTTCGATCGCTATGGTCATCGCATTGACGAGGTTGAGTTTCATCCCGCCTATCACAAGCTGATGGACCTTGGGCTCTCCGCCGGCATTGCGGGCGGCGCCTGGACCGAGGACGCCGGCGGCCATGTCTTCCATTCGGCGTTGATGTACATGCTGGGCCAGACCGACGGCGGCGTTTGCTGCCCGATGTCCATGACCTATGCGGTCGTGCCGGCGCTTCGTCATGCGCCTGACGTCGCCGCCGAATGGGAGCCGCGCGTCACGACGCCGGCCTATGATCCCCATTTTATTCCGCCGGCGGAGAAAAACGCCGCGACCATGGGCATGGCCATGACGGAAAAGCAGGGCGGCTCCGACATTCGCGCCAACGAAACCCGCGCTCACGCGCTGGGCGGCGACGAATACGAACTTGTCGGCCACAAATGGTTTTGTTCCGCGCCCATGTGCGACGCGTTTTTGACATTGGCGCGGACCGACGCCGGGGTAACGTGCTTCCTCGTACCGCGCTGGCGTCCCGACGGAACGCGCAACGCCTTTCACGTCATGCGCCTTAAAGACAAGATGGGCGACCGGTCGAACGCGTCGTCCGAAATCGAATACCACAACGCCTGGGCCCGCCGGGTCGGCGAAGACGGCCGCGGCGTCAAAACCATCATCGAGATGGTGATGCATACGCGCCTTGATTGCGTGGTCGGGTCCGCCGGCGGCATGCGCGCCGCCCTCGCCCAGGCGCTCTGGCATACGGCCCACCGCACCGCCTTCCAGAAGAAACTGATCGATCAGCCGGCCATGACGGCGGTACTTGCCGACCTCGCCATCGAGACATGGGCGGCGACGGCGCTTGCCTTCCGACTGGCGCACGCGTTCGACCGGCGCGGGGACGACGAAGGCGAAGCGGCCTTCGCGCGCCTGGCGACGCCGATCGCAAAATACTGGGTGTGCAAGCGTCAGCCGGGCGCCGTTTACGAAGCGCTCGAATGTCTGGGCGGCGCCGGGTTTGTCGAAGAAAGCGGCATGCCGCGCCTTTACCGAACGGCGCCGCTCAACGCCATCTGGGAAGGCTCCGGCAACGTCATCGCGCTCGACATCCTGCGCGCCATCGGACGCGAACCGGACTCTCTTGACGCCGTGACGGCTGAAATCAAACGCGCGGCCGGCGGCTGCGCGGCATTGGACGCGCATATTTCCAGACTGGAGAAATGGGGCAAGCCTGGCGCGTTGACCGAGGCGACGGCGCGCGCATTCGCCGAAGACATGGCGCTTGCCTTACAAGCCGCCGCGCTCGCTGATATAGCGCCGACGGAAATCTTCGAAGGGTTTTGCGCAGCGCGACTTGATCCGGACAACCGCTTACTCGCCTATGGGGCGAGCGCCAACGCGGTAAAACAACGCGAAATTGTACGGCAGGCGCAACCATTCTGAGAATCACGGATGCGTCCGCCTACGGACGAACATCGCCAAAGAAAAACCGCCCGCTTGTTGGGGGAAACAAGCGGGCGGTCTTTAACAACTTGAAAACACTGCAGACTTCGAACCTGGGTCATCCGCGCCGTTAACACAAATTACGAATCGGAAACATTTGCGGCGGTGGACAAAATTTGACGCAGCACTGGGAATTTTTGTCTGCAGCTTGCGGAAAAGTTTCCCACAGGGCTGAAGCCGGGTTTAACGTTTTGAGAACTGGAACGACCGCCGCGCTTTCTTGCGACCGTACTTTTTCCGTTCCACAACGCGGCTGTCGCGGGTCAGAAACCCGCCCTTTTTCAGCACCGACCGCAGCGACGGCTCAAAATAGGTGAGCGCCCGTGCGATACCGTGACGCACCGCGCCGGCCTGTCCCGAGGGGCCCGACCCTTTCACCGAGCAGACCACATCATATTGGTCGTTGCGCTCGGCCGCGGCGAGCGGCTGCTTGATGATCATCTGCAGGACCGGCCGGCCGAAATACTCCGTGTGATCCTTGTCGTTGACGATGATCCGGCCCGCGCCCGGCTTGATCCAGACCCGGGCGACAGCGGTCTTGCGCTTGCCGGTGGCGTAGGCGCGGCCCTGGGCGTCGATTTTCGGCTCGGGCAACGCTTCGGGCTCAACCGGGGCCTCGACGACGCCCGCCTCGACCGCCGCGTCTTTGAGATCTTCGAGTGACGTTGAACTCATGGTCTAGCGGTCCTTCTTGTTTTTGGGGTTCATGGCGGCGACATCCAGCGGCACGGGCTTTTGCGCCTCATGGGGGTGTTCCGGGCCGGCGTAGATTTTAAGGCCCGTCATCTGCTTGCGCGCGAGGGGGGAATCCTTCGGCATCATCCGCTCCACCGCCTTCATCAGCACGCGCTCCGGATGGGCGCCGCCGATGATTTTTTCCATCGTGCGTTCCTTGATCCCGCCCGGATAGCCGGTGTGCCAGTAGAATTTCTTGTTCGCCATCTTGTTGCCGGTGAAGACGACTTTCTCGGCGTTCACGACGACCACATGGTCGCCCATGTCCACATGGGGCGTGTAGGTGGCTTTGTGCTTGCCACGCAGGCGGGTCGCAATGATCGAGGCGAGCCGGCCGACGACGAGGCCTTCGGCGTCGATAAGCGTCCAGTCTTTTTCCGCGTCCGCGGGTTTCATGGCGTATGTATTCATGTCTGCCTGCTTCAAAATCTGCCGAAAACGGCGTTTCCGGGCGCGATCCCCGGTAAAAAACAGCCCCGCGCCGGAGGGCCCGATGCGAGGAAGGCGGCTGCTTACCCATCGCGCGCATCGGCGTCAATATCTTCCGAGAAGCTATTTGAAAACAGGGTGATATTTATGTGGTATTATTATACCTCATAAATGCGCCGCCCAGGGCGACGACGTCTGCGCCGCAGTTTCCACGTCGGATAGCGCATACCCGCGGCGGCGGATATACATCGCGCCAGCGGGTCGCTATTCGCCTCTGCCGGCCCGATCCAGCCGCAAAAGCCTCAAACGGAGTGTTGCACCGATGAACCGAGTTTTTGTCATGGCCGCCGGCGCGGCCTTCCTTGCCGCGGCCGCCTGCGGGGAGCGCACCGACGCCCCGAGCGCCGTCGAGGAGGTCGCCGCGCCCGAACCGGTCGGCGTCATCGCCAGCGACGCGCTTGCGGGCTTGTCCGCGCCCCCGACTGGCGTCGATTTCTGGACCCATCCCAATGTCTCGTTCAATTCGCTGATTATTGTCGCCTCCGCCGACGGCCTCGCCTCCTACAATATGGAGGACGGAAACGAGGTCAGCCGCGTCCCGGGCGTGTCGCTGAACGGTGTCGCCGTCAGCTATATCGGCTTCGGCCCCCTCGCCGCCGGCGTCGCGGCCGCGTTCGATGAAACGCAAGGCGCCTTTCAGTTCTACGGCGTTGACAATGTCTCGCGCCTGTTCCTTCCCCTCGCCGGCGGACCGAGCATACGGGGCGCGGTTCGCGGCTTCTGCACGGGCCGCGCAGCGACGAGTCCCGACCCGACCCTGTTTGTCGTGCAGCGGGGCGAATTGAAAATTTTCAACCTCACGCCCGTCATGAATGGCGAAACCGCGGGCGTCTCCATCAATGGCGAAGCCGGAACGCCGATCCCGGAAACGGCGACGGCCTGCGCCGTCGACATGGCGGGCGTCGTTTATCTCCTCGGGAATGGCGGCGAGATTTACCGCGTCGATTCCGACAGCGCCTTCGACGCGCCGTTCGCCGTCGCCTTCGCCGACGACCCGGACGGCATCGCGTTTCTCGGCTCGTCGCAGGCCGACGGCGCATCCTCCGTAAACGGACAGATCGCCGTTCTCGACGGCGACACCGGCATTATCGAACTGTTTGACGCGCGCGACGGTCACGCCCTTGGCGCGGCGCGCATCGACGCCGCCGATGAGATTGACGCGGTGACGGAAGCGACCGTCATGGGCGCCTCGGCGGCCAATCTCGGCGGGCTCTATCGCGACGGCGCCATTGCCCTCGGCGTCGACGGCGAGGCCCCGGCGGTGCGCATGATCCCGGCGAACGGCGTCGCCAACGCCCTCGGCGTTCCGGCTTCGCCGCCGGCGAATCCCCGCGGCCAAGCCCCGGCGCGGGGCGAAGACAACAATCTGATCATCAATCCGATAGCGCCGATCAACGAGTAACTGCGCTACGCCCTGGCGCCGTGCGCCGCGTAAAGCGCTGCGGCGAACAGAATGAGCGCGCCGGCCTGATGCAACAGGCCAAGGCCGATCGGCGTCGCCGCGATTACGGTAATGACGCCGAGGAAAATCTGGACCGCGACCACATGCAGGACAAAAGAGGCGCGATCGCGCAGCGCCGTCTTGCGCGCAACGAACCAGAACCAGAGGGAAAACGCCGCGACAAGATAGGCGCCGATGCGGTGATTGAACTGCACCGCCGCCATTGTCTCGAAAAGATCGCTGAATCCGGGCGCGCCTTCAAAATATCCGTCGGGAAAGAACTTCCCGTCCATGAGCGGCCAGGTGTTAAAACTGTGTCCAGCGCGCAGTCCCGCGACAAAGGCGCCGAGGATGATCTGCGCATAGACCGCCGCCGCCAGCGCCAGCGATGCGGGCAGGAAACGGCGGGGGCCTTGCGGTTTTTCGTCAGGCCACAGATCAAGGGCGAGCCAGAACATGGCGCCGAAGAGCAGCACGGCAAGCCCGAGATGCGCCGCCAGCCGGTACTGGCTGACATCGACGCGGTCCGCGAGCCCTGACGACACCATCCACCAGCCAAGGGTGCCCTGAAGCCCGCCGAGAACAAACAAGCCGCCAAGCTTCAACGCCAGCGCCCCCCGCGCTTTGCCGACAGCGACGAAATATAAAAACGGCGCAAAGAACGCGACGCCGAGCAGCCGACCAAGAAAGCGGTGGCTCCATTCCCACCAGTAAATCACCTTGAACGCATCGAGGCTCATGCCGGCGTTCACCTGTTGGTACTCCGGGATCGTTTTGTATTTGGCGAATTCCTCCTGCCACGCCGCCTCCGACAAAGGCGGGATCGCGCCGGTGACGGGGCGCCATTCGGTAATCGACAGACCGGAATCGGTAAGCCGCGTCGCGCCGCCAACAATCACCATCAGCGCAACAAGACCGCACATGATGAAGAGCCAGACCGCAATCTGGCGCGGCGCGCTTGTCGCCGGCGTCGGGGCCGGGGCCGGACTTCCGTTCGATGACATGGCGCGGGTCATAAACGATCCGCCGCCCCTTCGCTTGCGACCCCGCGTCGCGGCGATCGGCCCGAAATTAACGCTAGAAATGGCCCATGTCGCCGCGCCTCAAAAAACTGATTGCGCTTCTCATCCTCCTGCCGGGGCTTGTGGTCTATTTCTTCGCCGCCGCGGCGCTGGGCGAGCGCGTGCCCAACATGCAGATCCTGAAAGTCCCCTACTACATCGTCGCCGGCCTCGCCTGGGCCCTGCCCGTCAGATACCTGATCATCTGGGCCAATAGGGAGAATTCCCCGGATCGGGACGGTTAATCGACGCCACGCGCCGTTTCTGGCGCGGGGCTTGCTAAACAAATCCTTAAAGCGGCGACGCGATTAACCAACCGACCGCGGACAGGCTGGAGGCGAGCGCAATGTACAATCAGAGATCGGCGAAAATCCGCCAGAAGGAGCCGATTGCGGTCGCCATTCAGACGATCGGCGGCGAGGCTTTCGACGCCATCGTCTATATCGCATTGGGTCACCGGCTCGCCGATCTGTTGAACGATGAACGCAATTTCATTCCGGCGCGCCGCGAGGATGGCGAATTCATTATGCTGGCGAAATCGCAGATTGCGTCCATCGTCGAGAAAAACGCTTCCCCCGAGGAGACGTTCGAGGAAAAAATTGGGGCCGACGCCGCATCGGACGACGAGCCGGAAGACGGCGCAAACCCTGAAAAACCGGCCGCGCGGAAATTTGATCCGTATGCGTTGTTAAAGATTGATCCGGCGGCGTCGACGGATGAAGTTCGGGCCGCCTACAAAGCGCGCATCAAGCTGGTGCATCCCGATTCCGTCGCCGCTCTTGGGCTTGACGATGATCTCGCCCAGGCGGCGCTGCGGGCGACGCAAAAGCTGAACTACGCCTATCAGAAAATTATGCGCGAACGGGAAACCGCTGACGCCTAACGGGCGCGGCAGTTATACTGGTTCCATTCCGGCTGCTCGGAGCATAGCGGCAGCGCATCCGATCCCGGCGACCGCAGCAGCAGGACGCCGCCAATGGCCATCGCCAACGTCACCACCGCAATCAGCAAGGTCATGTTCTGATGCTCGCGCGACATGAGATCGCGGCGCGGCGCTTTTGCGGCGCCCGCATGAAGCTTGATATCCGCGGCGGCGGGTTCGACGAAAGACGGGGTCGCCGTATTCGGCGCGGTAAACTCTCGCGACGCTTCGCTCAGCGATGCGCGCGCGCCGTTATCCGTCGGCACGCCGTCAGGCAATTTCAGTTCCCGGGTCATCACGGATCCCCCTACGCGACACGCTTCAACAACAGGCACGCACTATAGCCGAAGCCGACGCGGCTGGGCGCCCCGACCGGGATTTTCAGACAAGGCCTTAAAATTATTAAAGAAAATGGTCGGAGCGGCGAGATTCGAACTCACGACCCCTTCACCCCCAGTGAAGTGCGCTACCAGACTGCGCTACGCTCCGACCGGCCGCGGGACGCGCCCGCGGCGAAGGCGGCGGACTATACCGGCATCGCCGCGCCCTTCAAGCCGCATGGTTGCAAAGACCCGCAATTTCAAGCCTTAAAGCCTGATGCAATCAGTCCATATTAAGGGGGCGAGGCGCGCGAGGGAGGGGCTTCATGGATTTCCTGCTGATATTGTTGATTGTCGCCGGTGCGGCCGCCCTTGGCGCCGCGGCGGCCTATAACATTCTCGTGCGGCGTCGCCAGCTGACCGACAATGGCTGGGCCGATATCGACGTTCAGTTGAAACGCCGCGCCGACCTCATCCCGCCACTGGTGACGACGGTCAAAGGCTACGCCGCCCATGAGCGCCAGCTTTTCGAAGACATCACCGAACGGCGCAGCGCGGCGATCGCCGCCGGCGACGACCCGGCCGCGCGGGGCGCGGCGGAAAGCGCCCTATCCCGCCCGGTGTCACGGCTGATCGCCGTCGCCGAAGACTATCCGGACCTCAAGGCCAATGAGAACTTCCTTGACCTGCAACGCCAGCTTGCCGAGACCGAAGACAAAATCGAGATGGCCCGGCGGTTTTACAACGGCGCCGTCCGTGAGCTGAATACCTTCGTGGCGAGCTTTCCGGTCAACCTTGTCGCCGGCGCCTTCGGGTTTTCCGAGCGCGGCTATTTCGAGATCGAGAAGTCGGATCGCATCGCGCCGGAGGTCGCCGTCGGGGATAAGGCGCAATGATCCGGTCCCTAACGCTCGCGCTTGTCATCCTATTCGCCACGGCGGCGACCGCCTTCGCCGCGGAGCAGATCAACCGCTATGACGTAAAGATCGTTGTCGAACAGGACGGCGATATTCTCGTGACGGAGACCATCGACGTCACGTCCGAGGGCAATCGGATCCGGCGCGGTATCTTTCGCGACCTGCCGCGCCTTTATGAACAAAATGGCGTCAACCTTCCCTTTCGCTACGACATCAAACGCATTCATCGCGACGGCAAAAAGGAACCTTATGAGGTCTCCCGCGACGGCAATGCGGTGCGCTGGCGCATCGGCGACCCGGACGTTTTTCTGCGCGACGGTCGCCATGTCTATGAGATCGAATACAGCGTCAAAAACCAGATCCGGTATTTTCAGACCCATGACGAACTCTACTGGAACGCCATCGGCCAGTACTGGGCGTTCCCGATCGCCCGCGCCCGCGTCGACGTGACCGTTCCCGGCGACGCCGACGCGACCGGCGCCCATGCCTATACCGGCGGCTATGGCGAACAAGGCGGCGACTATCGCTACGCCCGCGAAAACGGCGCACATGTCTTCGAAGCAACGCGGGCCTTTTCCGCCCGCGAAGGCATGACCATTTCGCTCAGCCTTGAGAAAGGCGTCATCGATCCGCCCTCAGCGGCGGACAAACGCGCCAACTGGTGGGCGCTCAATGGCTCGCTCGTCATGCTCATGCTGGGCGCCATCGGCGTTTCCGGGTTTCACTACACGGCGTGGCGGCGCATCGGCGTTGACCCGCCAAAGGGACCGGTCTTCCCGCGCTACGAACCGCCAACGGGCTATTCGCCGGCGGGCGTTCACCATGTCTATCACCGCCACCTCAAAGGCCATGACGCGCTGATTGCGTCGCTCGTTAATCTCGGCATCAACAAATGGATCCGGATCGATCCCGTCGACAAGAAGAAGACAACACTGACGCGCTTTGACGACGACGAAACGGGCAAGACCGTCTTTCCCGCCGAGCGCTTGCTCTTGTCCAAACTATTGTCGCGCGGCGGCTCGCGCACCATTGGCGGCAAGACGGACATGACCTTCACCAAGGCGTATCGCAAGTTCCAGTCGAATGTGTCCCGGCGTTTCGGCTCGGAGTATTTCAAATGGAATTTCGGGTTTATCGCCCTCGCCGCGGCCTTGAGCGTTGCCGTCATCGCCCTATCTGCGGTCATGGCGGTGCAATGGACCTCGTGGCACTTCGCCGGCGTCGGCGCCCTCATCCTGGTCAACCTGCTGTTTGCCTATCTGCTGCCCGCTGCGACGGAAAAGGGGCAGGACGTCCGCACCGAGATCGAAGGGTTCAAACTCTATCTCGAAACCGCGGAGAAACTGCATATCAATGCGGCGGAAATCGGCGCCGGCGCGCCGCCGGTGCTGACGGTGGAACGCTATGAACGGTTCCTCCCCTACGCCATCGCCCTCGGCGTTGAAAAACCGTGGACGAAGCACTTCGAAAAAACGCTGCCGAGGGAAGCGGAAGCCTACGACCCTTACTGGTCGAGCGGGCGCAGCCATGGCTATCGCTCCCTGCACGGCATGAACAGCGCCCTCGTTTCGTCGATGTCGTCAGGGGTTTCTTCCGCCATGCCGCAAAGCTCCAGCTCGTCCGGGTCCGGCGGCGGCGGATTTTCCGGGGGCGGCGGGGGCGGCGGCGGAGGCGGCGGTTGGTAGCGAGCCTTTACTCGGTTGCGTCGGGCTCGCCATGGTCAATGGCCTCAAGCGCCAGCGTCGCCTCGTCGAGGGCGTCCTGAACCTTTTCAAGACGGGTCAATAACGTCGTCAACGTATTCTTGACGTCCGGCGGCAGGTTCGGCTTTGCGCGCGCCGCCGCAGTCAGTTCCAGAACATCGTCTTCATGGCCGGCGCCGTTCGAGCGCGCGCCGTCTTCGGCGATCACGGGACGGACATCCACCGCCTCGCCGGCCGCAGCGCGGCGGCCAAGTTCAGAAATATATTTGACGCCCTCGTCCTTGAAGATCTTCTGAACGCCCTTCGTCGTGTAGCGCTGATCGTAGAGCAAGACGCGAATGCCCCGTAACAGATCAATATCGAGCGGGCGGTAATAACGTCGACCGCCGGCGCGGCGCATGGGTCGCACCTGTCCGAACACTTCTTCCCAGTGACGCAACACATGTTGCGGCACATCGAGTTCATCGGCGGCTTCGGAAATGGTTCTGAATGCCTCGGCGGATTTCGCCACGGGGGTTTTTGCCTATCTGCGCGGTCTTCTCGACCTGTGAATTTATTCTGCGGCGTCGCGGCCGGACCGGTGACCGTCGTTGATGCGGTCTTTTAAAACATGCGATGCGCGGAACGTCACGACGCGGCGCGGCGCAATCGGCACTTCTTCGCCGGTTTTCGGATTGCGGCCCATGCGGAGTTTTTTGTCGCGCACGGAAAATGTTCCGAACGAAGAAATTTTTACGGTCTCGCCCTTTTCAAGCGAGGCGGCGACTTCTTCGAGGATGCGCTCCACGAAGGCCGCTGATTCGTTTCGTGAAATGCCGACCGCTCGGTAAACGGCGTCGGTCAAATCCGCCCGCGTTACTGTGGTGCCTGGCATCGCCCGCTCCCCGGTGTGATTTCGCAAAGCGACGCGCAAACGCCGCCACGCGCCTCTCCCTGACCGGGCCGGAACTTAATATTAACCAACCGCCGCGGTCAATAAGGCATTGAATTATATTATCTGTTTTTCACGCTCGCAGAAGCGCGGCGCCCCAGGTCAGACCGCCGCCCATGCCCTCGATCAAAACGAGATCGCCTTGCCGGATGCGGCCGTCGGCGACCCCGGCGCAATAGGCGAGCGGAATGGACGCAGCGGATGTATTGCCCTGGCCAGCGATTGTGGAAATCACCTGATCCTGGCGCAAATCAAGCTTTTTAACGACGCCGAGAATAATGCGCTCATTGGCCTGATGCGGGACGAACCAGTCAATGTCATTGACGGAAACGCCGGCGTCGGCGACGACGCGCTCCATCGCCTCGGAGATGCGGTTCACCGCCTCCCTGAACACCTTGTTGCCCTGCATCCGCACATGACCGACCGATTGCGTCGAGGATACGCCGCCGTCCACATAGAGCAGATCGACCATGCGCCCGTCGCAGCGCAGATAGCTGTTCATCACGCCGCGCGCGCCCGCTTCCGCCTCATCCTGCGCTTCGAGCACGAAAGCGCCGGCGCCGTCGCCGAAGAGGACGCAGGTGGCGCGATCATTCCAGTCAAGGATGCGCGAAAAGGTTTCCGCGCCGATGACGAGGGCGCGCTTGTGCTGGCCGCTGGTGAGAAATTTTTCCGCCGTTGACAAGGCGTAGATGAAGCCGGTGCAGACCGCCTGAATGTCGAAGGCGGCGCCAATTTCGATGCCGAGCTTCGCCTGCACGATCGCCGCGGTTGACGGAAAGGTAAGATCGGGGGTCGTCGTCGCAACCACAACGAGGTCGATATCGTCCGGCATCAAGCCCGCCGCCTCCAGCGCGGCGCGCGCCGCCGCCGCCGCGAGATCGGACGTTTTTTCGTCCTCGCCGGCAATGTGGCGTTCGCGAATGCCGGTGCGTTCGCGGATCCATTCATCGCTCGTGTCGACCATGCGGGCGAGATCGTTATTGGTCAGCACTTTTTGCGGCAGGAACGCGCCGCATCCGCGGATCACCGCTTTAAGGGTCATGTCGTTTCAATTCTTTACTGCGCTGCGACGGTTACATCTGATTCTGCTTCGCGGCGACGCGCCAGTGCGTCCGAACGCGCCATGACCGAGGCGACGGTTTGCGCCACCTCGTCCCGGAACGGCGCCTGCGCCAGGCTCGCCGCCATCTTCACGGCGCTGGCGACGCCGCGCGCATCCGAACCGCCATGGCTCTTGACCACGACGCCGTTGATGCCAAGGAAAACGCCGCCATTGACCGAGGACGGGTCAATACGGTCTTTCAGCTTCTTAAGGCCCGGCGCCATCAACAGCGCCCCGAGTTTTGCGTTCAGCGTGCCGTTCAAGGTTTCTTTCACCCACCGCCCGACCAGACGCGCCGCGCCTTCCGCCGATTTGAGGGCGACATTGCCGGTAAAGCCGTCGGTGACGACAACGTCGACCACGCCGCCGGAAATATCGTTGCCTTCGACAAACCCTTTGAACGCCATTTCCGGGTCCGCTTCGCGCAGGACACGCGCCGCCTTGCGAATGAGGTCGTGCCCTTTGAGGTCTTCCGCGCCCACATTGAGAAGCCCGACGGTGGGTTTTTCCGCGCCCATGAGGGCCCGAAAAAACGCCTCGCCCATAATGGCGAATTGCACGAGTTGATTTTCGTCCGCCTCCACATTGGCGCCGACGTCGAGAACCACCGTCCGCCCGCGCTGGGTCGGCCACAAGGCGGTAACGGCCGGACGGTCAATGCCGGCAATTTTCTTCAGTTGAAACAGCGACACCGCCATCAGCGCGCCGGTGTTGCCGCAGGAAACAACCGCATCGGCGTCGCCTGTTTTGACCGCTTCGGCCGCCTTCCACATGGACGTGTCGTGCCCCCGGCGCACCACATGCATCGGCTTGTCGGTCATCGAGACAACGCTGCCGGCATGCAGGATATTGAAGCGTCCGACGCCCCGATGATCGGCGAGGAGCGGCGTCAGGATTTCGCGATCGCCGACGAACAGAATGTTGGCTTTCAGGCCGCGGGAAACCGCATGCGCGACGCCGTCGACAACGACGGCCGGGCCGTTGTCGCCGCCCATCGCATCAATGGCGACGGTGATCTCTTTGCTCGGTTTATCGCCGTTCACGTCCGTTTTCGATCCTTGGGGCGGCGCGGAGCATAACGCGCCCGATTCCCCATGCAACGCACATTGTCCACTTTTTGAAGATTCGAAGGATTTCGTCTCAGTCTATTGATTTTCATCTCTTTTGGCCGCCTGCGCAAGAGCCTGCGCAAAGGGCGAGGCCGCATCGTCAGCGCCAAATTCGGCGGCCAGGCTCGGCGCGCCGGGTTTTCTCGGAAACGGATCCATGGCCAGCGACAATTGCTGAACCAGAAGCTCGCCAATATCGAACGTCGCGTCTTCGTGAAGCTCCGGCGCATCAAGCGAGAGGTCGTCGTCCCCTTCCAGCGCCTCCGCCCGGCGTACAAATTCAACCTCAAAGGGCTCGTTGATCTCTTCGACAATTTCCTCAAGGCTGACGACGCATTCGCGCTTCAGGCGCGCCGCAACGCGACCGCGCACGGAGAACTTGTCCCTTGCCGCAGCGACCTGCAACGCGCCGGAGAACGCATCCACCGCAAGGACGCCGAGCCTGTTCGCCACCGCATCGCGTTCGGCCGGGCTCGCTTCAATCGCGAACTGGCGGCCGCCTTTCGGCAGGTCATCGAGCGTGATCTCAAAAGAAAATTCCGGCGGCGTATCCGTCATGGCCGGCTTTCTGGAAAAGAGACGGCGCCGCGAACAATGTCCGCCCGCGGCTGTGCGTCGATCGCTGTCGCCGCGGCGCGCACGTAATCGGCAAGTTGCGCCGCGATTTCCGGATCGCCCGATTCATAGACATTGCGCGCCAGCGCCGCGGCCAGCCCTTGATCGTCCTCGCGCGAGGCCGCCGCGTCCATGGCGGCGTCGTAAGCCTGGACGCGGCCGTAAAAATTCTCCGCCATTTTGCGGATCTTCTTGCCGACGACGAGATCGCCAACCCCAAGCTCGCGCAGGGCGTCGTCAAAACTCGAAAACATGACGTCGAACAGTCTTTGGGCGACGTCGCGGGCGGCGCGATCTTCTCCCTTCAGCCGTCGCAAGATCAGCCAGACATGAATGGCGGTCATTTCGAAGCGGCCTTCGACCGTATCGGGAACCCCCATCTCCTCATAGAGCGCCGGCGCGCGCGACTGCTCGGACGCCGCCGCGAACAGGGCTTCGCCGACCTCAAGCGCTGGGTCTTTTCGGAAAAGCCGTTTGAACATATCGCCGCCAGATCTCGCCGGTTGGTCGCGCCATTGGGGTCGCGGATGCGCGCCCGGCCCCCGCGCCGGCCGGCCGGATTTGCGGCGACGCGCAAGGACTGGTATCCAACGCCCGATGCGCCAGCCGCGGACCTAAGCGCCGGCGCGCATCGGATCAACCCCCGACGGCCGACGGGCCGCCGGACATCGGCTTCGAGGATTATAAGACATGTTCCGATTGTTCCTGATTATCGCCGGTGTTTTGGCCCTCCAGGCCTGCGTATCGGTTCGCAACAATCACGGATATGTGCTGGAGCGGGGACAGACGGAGCTGGCCGGCGAGCCGGGCCTTGATTCGAAGGAATCGATCCTCGCGAAATTCGGCGAGCCGTCGATGATCGGGACCTTCAATACGAACGCATGGTACTATCTCAACGCGTCCAACACGACCCGCGCCTTTTTCAAGCCGAAGGTCAGAACACGATCCGTTGTCGCCTTTCACTTCGACGATGAAGGACTGATGGAACGCATTGAATCCTTCGATCTCGCTGATGGCGACCATGTGAGCCTTGTTTCCCGGGAAACGCCGACGCGCGGCAAGGAGCTCAATTTCTGGGAGCAGCTCCTCGGCAATGTCGGACAGCTTCCCGCGGGCATCGGACAAGAAGGGCCGACCCCGGGGCAATAGTTTTCCGCGAAAGTCGCTCGCTAGCGCGTTGCGCCGCCAAGCGTATCGGCGATGACGCGCCATGCCTGAACATTCAGTCCAAGCGAAAAGTGCGATCCCGACACCTCCACGTTGCGCGCATGGGGATTGTAGGTGTCGATGGACGCGCGCCAGTCAACGACGCCGTCGGCCTTGCTGTAAATCGACGTTACCGGTTGCGTGAGCCCGAGACGGTTGCGCGCATCGACGTCTTTCTCAAAGGCGTCGAGATCAATGCCGAAACGCCGCGCATAGTAGCCCCCGACGGCGGTGTATTTCGGCCCGCCCACGATGGGCGATCCCATGGTGATCACTTCGCGCACCTCGTCCGGCGCCAGTCGCGCCGTTTCCCGAACGATCACGCCGCCGAGGCTCCAGCCGATCAGCGTTACGGGCGCCGCCGCGGATGACGCCAGCTCGGCGACTTCTTCACGAAGTTGCGCAACAAGATCCTCAACGTCGCCGTGATTGCGGCCGAGGCGCCAGGGCTTCGCCCGGTATCCAAGGCGCCGCAGAAACACGGCGAGCGGCTGCATCGACAATCGTCCCGCCATATAGCCGGGGGCGAGCAATACGGGTCTGCCGTCGCCGCGCGGCGCCCGCAACAGCGTCGGCGATTGGAAGACAAACGCCGGCAACGCCCATGGCGTGCGCGCCTCGCGGATGAGCGAGACAAGGCCCGGCCGTCTCGGTGCGTTGATGTCAGATCGCGTCACAGATATTTCCAGCCCCAGTTTTCCCTTCACCATACGCATCAGGCGCCCAAACGGACCGCCCTCGCCTTACTCGCGGGGCGCCAGCCAGGGTTCGTTCTGCACCCGCAACATCGCTTCCATGCGGTTCGAGACGTTGAGCTTGGTCAGGATCGACGACACGTGATGCTCAATCGTTCGCTGCGATCGTGACAGTTTTTCTGCGATTTCGGCGTTGCTCGCCCCCGCGGCGACGTATCCCAGGATCGTCTGCTCGCGCTTGGTCAGACCGGCCGGGTGATTGCGCGCGGCCTTGTAGGGACCGCGGCGCGGACGGGGGAGTTCGCTCGCAACCCCGTGGGCGCGCGCCAGCCGCGCTGCCTCGCCCGCCGCCGCCGACGCCTCCATGCGCAGCAGGAGCTTTTGCGCCTCGGCCAGCCGTTCGCCGGGCTTGTTCGCGGCCCCGTGAATGAGCGCCATCGCCTCTTCATAGGGCGCGCCGATGCGCCGCCAGGCCGCCGCGGCTTCATCGGTCCGTCCTTCAAGTTCCAGCAAATAGGGCGTCGGCAAGTCCTTTAGGAACGCATCCGGCGGCGTCACGCCGAGGCGTTTCGCCCAGCTTGCGGTTTCGCCGACGCGCCAGGAGTGCATCGCATCGGGACCGAGGGCGAAGAGGCGATCGAAATGCTGCCGCGCCATCTCCGGCGCATTCTTCAACCAAGCCGCCTCGATATAGGCGATGCGCATGGGCACCACATATTGAAACTCGTCCGTCGCCATGGCGTTTTCAAAGGCGTGCGCCAGGGTTTCCTCCGCATCCTCAGCGCCGAGACGCATTTTCGTTTTGGCGAGCACGGTCAGCGCCGGCAGTTTGATCAACAGCGTCAGCTTGTCGATATTGACAACGCCGTTGGCGATCGTCTCCGCGTCGCGCAATCGTCCCTGATCAAGGCGCAACTGCGCCTGACGGCCGACGAGATAATGCGTCCACGTATCAAGATCATATTGCGTGTCGAAGGCGATGCCTTCGGAAAGTATCCGTTCGGCAAGCGGGAATTCCCGGAATTCCACGGCGTATTCGGAAAGGTTTGTATAAACGCGCGCCGCATGTTCGTGGAATCCGTGTTTCAACGAGAGGGCAAGGCTTTCTTCCAGATCGGCGATGCCGGTTCGATCATTGCGAAAGACGCGCGCCGTACCGATATTGTTGAGCGCGTGGATGCGCACCTCAACGTCGTCAAACTTGTCGGCGAGCTCGAGCGCGCGCCTGCCCCAGTCGATCGATTCATCCATCTGATCGTTCAGCATGTGAAGCTGCGAACGAAGGCTGTAGGCCATCGCGCGTTCAGGAGAGGCCGGGATCGATTCCAGTATCTTGACGGCTTCTTCGGAAAACCGCGTCGCCTCGGACGACTCTCCGCGATACCAGTGCAAGCGCGACAGCCAGCGGAGGTTTTCGCCGACCTTGTCCATGCGGCCGAGGGCGCGCCAGAGGGTGATCGCGTGCCGGCGCGCATCGAGCACCTCATTGTCAATGGAGATGGAAATACTCGCCTCATAGGCCCATTTTTCATAGATTTCCGCGGCCTGTTCCGGCTCCGCATGGTCGATGAAGCGCAGCGCCGTCGCCAGATGTGCGGCCGCTTCGCGATGGGCGCCGAGGCGCGCGGCGGTCTGCGCCGCCGCCGGGGCGAGTTGCAGGACCTTTCGCGCATCCTGCGCGCCGGCTGCGTGGTGCATCAGCACATCGTACTTCGCCTCGAAGCCGGCCGTTTCAAACGCCGACAGGACGCGGGCGTGGATCTCTTTCCGCCGCGCCGCCTGCAGGCGCGACAGGGTCGCGAGCCGCGCCAGTTCGTGACGAAAGCGCAATGCGCCGCCGGCGTCCTTGACGAGGAGACCGCGCCCGATGGCCGCCATGGCCAGCGTTTCGCCGTCGGGACCGAAAAGCGGCGGCAAGATGTCCGTCGGCGTCGGCCCGGGAATGACGCTGATCGTTTCGAGAAATTCGCGTTCGGCCGGCGCAAGCCGATGCAGCCGCGCCGCGACCGCGTCCTTGACGGAGGCGGGTATCGAAGCGGCGCCGCGCTCGTGACTGGCCAGCAACTCCGTCACAAAGAACGGATTGCCGCCCGTAACGTCAAAAAGATTGTCAGGGGGATGATCGGCGTTAAAGGACGAGGCCAACATAGCGACGCCCGCCTCGCTGAGCGGTTCCAGATGCAGGCGATGGGTATAACCGGGCGGCAACTCGCCAATAACCTGCGTGAACGGATGATCCTGTCCGACCTCGTCGTCGCGATAGGTCATAATCAGCAGAACCGGCAGCATGGAGATGCGTCGGCCAAGGAACTTTAGAAAGTCGAGCGTTGCATAATCGGCCCAATGGGTGTCTTCAACGATCATGACGATGGGCTTGCCCAGGTCGCCAAGCCGCTCGACAATCGCGGCGAACAATTCCGACGAATGGGCGCCGTCGGAAAGCAGCTTGACCGTTGCGGGGCCGAGCGTTTTGCCCATGTCGTGAATCGGTCCGAGCGGACGCGGCGTGAACAAGGCGTCGCAACCGCCCAGCAAGATGAGATGCGAGGTCCGCATGCGATCACGCAAGGCGTCCATCAGCGTCGTCTTGCCGATGCCGGCCTCCCCGCCGACCAGGGCGACCGCGCCGCGTCCGCTGCACGCGCCGTCCGCGAGCGACGCCAGGGACCGCAGGATTTCATCTCGTTCAATCAGCAAGCGACAGTCTCCGCCGTCCGGCGCATCCGGCTCCGCCGGCATTGAAGCGCGAGAAAACGCGGGCGACAACCGTGTCGGGAATTGCCGAAATATAGGTATGAAAAAATTTAAAAATGGGCGCGCGCACCGACGCCGGCCACGGCGAAGCGGGCCTATTATACAGGGCGAGCAAGGGTTTTCGGACCCGCTCGGCTTAGCTGGGGGAGAGGCTAAGGTGCAGGCGGCTGTTCGCGTCAACGGTGTAACTCGTTGGTTTTGAACGTCGCCTGCAGCGATTCTTGCGGGGGGCTATCCCTTGAAGTGATCGAAACCGGCGGACGGGATCGCAATTTCGCGGCCATTTTCGTCGAGCAGCGCCGCCCCCTCGCCCCGCACCATGGATCCGATCCGCGAAACTTCGGTTTTGGCCGCTTTCGCCGCCACGGTGACCGAGCGGCGCATCGACGACGGCGCCGCAAACAGGATCTCATAATCGTCGCCAAAGGAGGCAACAGCCGCGAGCGCCTTCCAGCGGTTCGTCTGACGCGCGACCCAGGCGCCGGCGGCGGTCGATCTGGGGATGGAAACGGCGTCGATTTCCGCGCGCAGCCCGCTGGCGCGCGCGAGATGGCCGGCGTCGGCGATCAGGCCGTCGGAGACGTCAATCGCCGCCGTGGCGAAACCGGCGATCGCCGCGCCAATGGAAAGACGCGGTTCCGGCAGATGATAGCGCATGGCCAGCGACGCCTTGTCGACGGTCGTGAATTTCTCTTGGCGCTGCAACGCTTTGAGGCCAAGGCCCGCATCGCCGATGGCACCGGTCACATAAAGATCGTCGCCAGCTTGCGCGCCGGCGCGCCGCGTCACGCCTTGACGCGGCGGCGTGCCGAAAAACGTTGCAGAAAACACCGCCGGCCCGGATTTGAGACGGTGCGCCGTCGTATCGCCGCCAAAAAGCGAGACGCGAAAATGATCCTGATCCTCTTTCAATCCGCGTGCGAACAATTCGATCTCATCGCGTTTGACGCCGGCGGGCCAGACACAGGCGAGGAAATAACCGATGGGACGCGCGCCCTTCGCGGCGAGGTCGGAAAGATTGACGCGCATCAGTTTGCGCGCAACGAGATCCATCGGGTCTTTGGGCAGGAAATGAACGCCAGAGACAATCGCGTCCTTCGCGACGACAAAGGGACCGTTTTCGATCAGCGCAACGTCGTCGCCCAATCCGAACGCCCCATCCGCGTCGGCGGCGAGCGGCGCAAACACCTCGCGAATAATATCGAACTCACCCATTACGCCGTAATTTCGTCGCTGCGCGCGTCCCGCGCTGCGCGATCAAGAACGCCGTTGATGAATTTCGGTTCGTCCGCGTCGAAAAACGCGTTCGCGATGTCGAGATATTCATCGATGATGACGCGAAACGGCACGTCCGGCCGGCGCACCAACTCAAAAAGCGCAGCCCGCAGGATAGCGCGCGCCGTGGAATCAATGCGTTTCAGCGTCCAGCCCTCGGCAAGCTGGCGCTGCAGATAAGGATCGAGACGCGACTGCGCCTCGACCGTGCCGCGCAGGATATCGCTGAAGAAAGCCGCATCGGCCGGGTGAAGCGTTTCGCCCTCAATCTCGCCGCCGAGACGATGGTCGGTGAATTCGCTGATGACGGCGTCGACGCCCTGCCCGGTTGTTTCCATCTGATAAAGCGCCTGCACCGCCGCCAGCCGGGCGGCGGAGCGCGCCGGCGCGCCTTCGCGGGCCCGCTTGTCGGGATCAGCCGCCGGCATTGTCGCCGTCGTCAAGACCGCCGAGAAACTTCTCGAAATCTTTCGCCTCGCGGAAGTCTTTGTAAACGGAAGCATAGCGCACATAGGCGACGTCATCGAGATGGGCGAGCCCCTCCATGACGAGTTCGCCGATCGTTTTTGAATCGATTTCCGCCTCGCCCATGGACTCGAGCCGGCGCACAATGCCGGAAATCATCTGCTCGATCTGTTCCGGCTCCACCTGCCGCTTGCGCGTCGCAATCATCACCGAGCGCGCAAGCTTGTCGCGATCAAACGGCGCTTTTTTGCCGGTGCTCTTGATCACCGTGAGTTCGCGCAGTTGAACGCGCTCAAATGTCGTAAACCGTCCGCCGCATGAAGAACATTCGCGCCGGCGCCGCACCGACGCGCCATCCTCGGCCGGCCGGGAATCTTTAACCTGCGTATCCTCACTGGTGCAGAAGGGGCACCGCATCGTTTCGCCTTAAGGTTTCTCGCCGCGCATTACGGATAGATCGGGAACCGCGCCGTCAGCGCCATGACGCGCTCCCGGACGGCGTCTTCGGCCGCATCATTATTATCGCCGCCAGCCGCAAGACCGTCGAGCACCTCCGCCATCATGGCGCCCACATTGCGGAATTCAGCGGCGCCGAAGCCCCGCGTCGTTGCAGCGGGCGATCCGATGCGTATTCCCGACGTCACGGTGAATTTTTCCGTGTCGAACGGAATGCCGTTTTTGTTGCAGGTGATCCCCGCGCGCTCAAGACTTTCTTCGGCCGCATTTCCCTTAACGCCCTTGGGCCGCAAATCGATCAGCGCCAGATGGGTGTCCGTGCCGCCGGAAACGACGGCGTAGCCGGCCTCCACAAGCGCGCCGGCGAGGGCTTGCGCATTTTCAACGACGGCGCTCGCATAAGAGCGGAATTCCGGACGCAGCGCCTCGCCAAAAGCGACGGCTTTCGCCGCAATCACATGCATGAGCGGACCGCCCTGCAACCCGGGGAACAGGGCCGAGCGCACTTTCTTGGCGGTATCCGCATCGTTGGTCAGCACCATGCCGCCGCGCGGTCCGCGCAATGTCTTGTGGGTCGTCGTCGTCACGACGTCGGCGTGATCGAGCGGGTTGGGATGCACGCCGCCGGCGACGAGGCCGGCGAAATGCGCCATATCGACCATGAGCTTTGCGCCTACCGAATCGGCGACCGCCCGGAATTTCGCAAAGTCGATGATGCGCGAATAGGCGCTGCCGCCGGCGATAATGACCTTCGGTTTATGTTCGTCGGCAAGACGCGCCAGCGCATCGTAATCGATCAGGCAATCGTCTTCACACACGCTGTAGTGGACGGCGTTAAACCATTTGCCGGACTGATTCGCCGGCGACCCGTGGGTCAGGTGCCCGCCCGCCGCGAGATCCATGCCGAGAAACGTGTCGCCGGGCTTCATCAACGCCATGAACGCGGCCTGATTGGCCTGGCTACCCGAATGCGGCTGAACAATCGCGTCTTCGCAGTGAAATAGGCGGCACGCGCGATCAATCGCGATGGTTTCAACTTCGTCGACGAATTCACAGCCGCCATAGTAGCGCCGGCCGGGATAGCCCTCAGCGTATTTGTTGGTCAGGACCGATCCTTGCGCTTCGAGCACCGCCTGTGAGACAATATTTTCCGACGCGATGAGTTCGATTTGGTCCTGTTGCCGTCCGCGCTCGCGGCCGATCGCCGAGAAAACCTCATCGTCGGCGTCGGCGAGATCACGGGTAAAAAATCCCTGCGGGATCAGTTCTTTTTGACTGGCGCTCATAATTCCATCGACCGTTCAAGACTCAAGTGGCGTTGTCCTTCACAGCGGCGGCTAGCCGGGCCTCGGGAATCGCCTCGCTCGTGAAAGTTCGCGGCGCTCATTACCGGGTTTTCCGGCCAAGCGCCATAGGCGGGCCTCTAAAGGGGGCGGACCTTTTTATACATGGAGCCGCAGCGCCGCGGTCGCGACCGATGCGTGCGCTGTTCAGGACAGTTGCTTTTCCCCCGCTTCACCGATAGCCAACGGGATTGCGGGGGCCTCGGGCGCGTTGGGTTGACACCGCCGCGCCTCCACGCGGCGGAAGAATCAACCGTCGCCATATTTATGGAGGATGGCAAAAAAAATGTCAGATAAAAATGCCGACAACGGCGGGCGCGATTCGATCTCGCTGGCGAGCGACATCGTCGCCGCCTATGTTAGCAACAACAAGATCAATGCGTCCGACGTGCCAACGCTCATCAGCGACACCTATGACGCCATCGCCGGTCTCCGCGCAAGCGGCGGCGCGTATGCGCCCGCTGGCGAACCGGCCGTGCCCATCAAGAAGTCGATCACGCCGGACTTCATCATCTGCCTTGAAGACGGCAAGAAACTGAAAATGCTGAAGCGCTATCTGCGCACGCATTACAATCTGTCGCCGGAAGAGTATCGGCGCAAATGGAGCTTGCCCGCCGATTATCCGATGACGGCGCCGAACTACAGCAAGAAACGGTCGAAGGTCGCCAAAACCACCGGGCTCGGCAAGTCGCCCTCCCCCCGTAAAGCGACAAAGAAACGAGCCGCGAGAAAACGCAGCGCCGGCCGATAAAAAAAGCGCCCCGCATCGGGGCGCCTTTTTGTTCTCATCTTTTTCTTTCTTAGAGGCGGAAGCGCACCTGATCGGCCCAGAACCGTTCGAGGCGCTGCAGCGCTTTGTTGGTGTTTTCCATCAATGCAAAGTCGACGCCGCCGACCTGCTCAACAGACGCCAGTTGACGCTCAAAGAGATTGGCCAGGCTGTCGCGCACTTCAAGGCCGGTGTCCGTCAGCGAGACGCGCTTGGAGCGGCGGTCGGTCGAAGAGCGTTCGTCCTTGATGTAGCCCTTCTCCACAAGCTGTTTCAAATTGTAGGAAACATTGGAGCCGAGATAATGACCGCGCGAGCGTAACTCGCCCGGCGTCAGTTCAGCATCGCCAATATTGTAAAGCAGCAGGGCCTGAACGGAATTGATATCCGTCTGGCTGATCCGCTCCAGTTCGTCCTTGATGACGTCGAGAAGCTGACGATGCAGCCGCTCGACAAGGTGCAGGAGTTGCAGATAGCTCGTTTCCAGTGCGTCCGGATCCGCGCCCGAAGCGTCCTGTCCCTGACCGATAACCGGCGATTGCAATGCCCCGTTCAGCGCCATAATCTTACTCACTCGAAACTGTTGCTTTGATGACAACTAGCGCAGAGGTCTAAAGGCGTCGTTAAGTCCGAATGTTCAATTTGAAATCAAACTTTACGCGACGCCGAACTGAGCGTTCCCTGATGGTACAGGCTGCTAATAGATCATGAACAAAACACCCCTCGGCCGCTATCCCGCTTTGAGACTCCGGCGCATGCGCGGCGCCGACTGGTCGCGGCGCCTGATGTCGGAAACGACGCTCTCTTGCGATGATTTCATCTGGGCGATTGTGCTGAAAGACGGCAAGGGTTTGCGCGAACCCATCGACGCCATGCCCGGCGTATTTCGTCTCTCGCCGGACGAGGCCGTTAAGGCGGCGATCGAAGCGCGCGATCTCGGCATTCCGGCGCTCGCCCTGTTTCCTTACACCGACGCCGATGCGCGCACGCCCGGCGGCGAAGACGCGGTCAATCCGGACAATTTGATGTGCCGCGCCGCACGCGCGATTAAGGCGCAGGTTCCCGAAATCGGATTGATGGCCGATGTCGCCCTCGATCCCTACACCGATCACGGTCATGACGGATTGCTCAACGACGGCGTTATCCTGAATGACGAAACCGTCGAGATTCTCGTCAAGCAGGCGGTCGTTCAGGCCGCCGCCGGTTTCGATATCGTCGCGCCGTCGGACATGATGGACGGGCGCGTCGGCGCCATCCGGCAAGGTCTCGATAAGGCCGGTTATCAGAACGTTCAGATCATGGCCTATGCGGCGAAGTACGCCTCGGCCTTTTACGGACCCTATCGCGAGGCGATCGGTTCGGCCGGCGTCCTGCAAGGGGACAAGCGCACCTATCAGATGGATCCGGCCAATACGGACGAAGCCCTGCGGGAGGTTGGGCTTGATCTCGCCGAAGGCGCCGACAGCGTCATGGTCAAACCGGGCATGCCCTATCTCGATATCGTCCGCCGCGTGAAAGAAGAATTCGCCGCGCCGACCTTCGTTTTTCAGGTCTCCGGCGAATACGCGATGATCCGGGCCGCCGCGCAGAACGGCTGGCTCGACGGCGAGCGCGCCATGATGGAATCGCTCACGGCGTTCAAGCGCGCCGGCGCGAACGGGATCATTACCTATTTCGCGGCTGAGGCGGCGCGGGTGCTTCGTCGGGGCTAGGGTGCGGAATGATTGGAGCGGCGCCCGCCGCCTCGAATTGCGCGCCGAATAGCCAATACGGGTGATCGGGTATGGCATGCTGCTTTCAGCAACCGTGAATCACCGTTTGCGGTAACGTCCAAAGACCGGGATTGGCTAAAAAGCGCCTTTCAAGCGGTCCTGTAGAATTGCTCAGGATCGCCTTCATCAAGGCCGATGAGTTCTCCACAGTATCGCCACCCCGCCTTGTCGAGCAGCTTGCGCATAGCGGCGTTTGATCGGTTGGTGGACGTCCAGACCTCTGATTGCGCCCTTGAGCAATGCGAAAGCAAGCCCGCCCCAAGGCCAAGTCTTCTTGCATCAGGAGACACGATCAGCAGAGAAATGAACGGCTTCCCAAAGAAGTAACCGTGATCAAGGCAGCAGAAGGCTTGGACTTCACCGCTCAACGCGGCCACGCTTAAGCCGTCGCTTTCAGCCACTGACGTGATGTAGTCAGCTCTGTCATTCGAACCAAGGAGAGCTTCATCGATTGCGACTGCACGGGCGATGTCATCTGGCGTAACCGCTTTCCTGATCTCCAAGGCAGCCTCCACAGAACCGGCAACGTACTGATGATAACTGCGCCATTTTCAATGTCCGCTCCGTCCTGAGCCTAGCTTTCTCTAGCGCCTAACCGCCATACCCTCCTCGCGGCCGCAACGTCTTCCGCAGCATGGCGTAGACCGGCAGGAAGAAGGCGATGGCGAGCCCCATGCGGATGGCGAAATCGGTGACCATCCAGTTGGGCCACGGAACATTGGCGCCCCAATAGACATAGGGGAAATAAACGATCCCAAGGGCCAGATAACCGCCGATGGCGCCGAAGAGAGGCGCGCGCCACCAGGCGCCGCCGCCGCGAGCGACGTCGTACACGCTGGCGGCGACGTATTGCGAGGCCATGGCGCTGGCGACAAAGCCGACAACGAATCGTACGGACGGAAAATCGCCATCCTCCAGCATCGGCGCCAGATAGGAAAGCTCGGCGAAAACCGCGAAGGCGGCGAGCGCCCAGGCGGCGGTGACGGCGCGGCTCGCCTCCTCCCCGCCGAACTTGCGCGCAAAAAGGATCGCGACGAGGGGCCCCGCGCCCATGATCAGGCCGCCGACGGTGAGCCAGTTCGAGGGCTGCACGACGACGGCGCCGCCGAAAAATCGGTCAAAAGGACGAAACGGCAAGTCGACAGTGAGGAAAGCAAAAACAATGACCAGCGCGAGAACGCCGGCGAGGACAAAAACACGGGCGAGAGCGCCGAAAAATTCGGCCGTATGACGCCCGAGGCGCTGCATCGCGGTTTCCCGCGGCGTGTGCCGTTCCGTGACCGTCGTCATTGCCGCCGGCAAATCCCTTGAAACTCGACGCCATCATAGCGCGAGTCCGGCCGGTCTCCAGTTGCAAATTGGTTGGAAGAAGTCGCCGTAAGCGACTGATTATGAAGCCTTGGCGAGCTTTTTCTTCAGTTTCAGGGCGTTCGGCGACAAATTCTCGTCGTCGGCTTTCGCCAGGAACGCGTCGAGACCGCCCACATGGTCGATGGTGCGGAGCGTCGAGGCGGCGACCTTGAATTTGTAGCCCTCGCCGAGCTTGTCCGAATGCAGCGTCACATTGCACAGATTGGGCAGAAAACGCCGTTTCGTCCGGTTCTTCGCGTGGGAAACATTATGCCCGGATTGCGGACCCAGTCCCGTTAATTCGCAGCGGCGCGCCATGACAATAGCCTCTAACTGATCAAGCAGGGCGCGACTTGCGCGCCCAAGGAAGGCAATCCTTCGGAAAGCGGCGTCGTTTACCGGCGCGCCCCGGCGCCGTCAAGCGCGGCGACGGCAAAAACCGCCTTTTTTACGGCCCGTTGGAGCCTCGGGCCGAACCCCTATATTATTGAAGACGTCCACGCACCCTCAGAAACCGGGATCGCCGCCGCGTTTTGGCCATGACCTCCGCCTTTGACGATATCGCACCCGCCGGCGGCGGCCGCGTCACAGCCGTGCTCGGGCCCACCAATACCGGCAAGACCCATTACGCGCTGGAGCGCATGCTCGCCCATCGCTCGGGCATGATCGGGCTGCCCCTGCGTCTCCTTGCCCGCGAGATCTATGACCGCATCGTCAAGGCCCGCGGCGCCCGCGATGTGGCGCTGGTGACCGGCGAAGAAAAGATCATTCCGCCGAACGCGCGATACTGGGTCGCGACGGTCGAGGCGATGCCGCTCGAACGCGAGGTCGATTTCCTCGCCATCGACGAAATCCAGCTCGCCGCCGACCGGGAACGCGGCCGGATCTTTACCGCCCGCCTCCTCCACGCTCGCGGCAAATCGGAAACGCTGCTGCTCGGCTCGGACACCATGCGCCCGATCCTGACGCGCCTCTTCCGCAATATTCAGTTCCTGTCCCGCGACCGGCTATCGCGCCTTACCTATGCGGGGCAGAAAAAAGTCTCCCGCCTGCCGCGGCGCACGGCCATTGTCGGCTTTTCATCGGACACCGTTTACGGCATCGCGGAATTGATCCGCAGGCAGAGGGGCGGCGCGGCGGTGGTGCTGGGCGCCCTCTCCCCGCGCACGCGCAACGCCCAGGCCGAACTCTATCAGTCCGGCGAAGTTGATTTTCTCGTCGCCACCGACGCCATCGGCATGGGGCTGAACATGGACATCGACCATGTGGCCTTCGCCGCGCAACGCAAATTCGACGGCCGCGCCGCGCGCAATCTGACGCCCGCCGAAATGGCGCAGATCGCCGGGCGCGCCGGACGCCACATCCGCGACGGCACTTTCGGCGTAACCTCCGATTGCCCGCCGCCGGACGAGGAAACAATCGCCGCCATCGAAGAGCACGCATTCGATCCGGTGCGCGCCTTGCAATGGCGTTCCGAGGTCATTGATCTCTCCTCGCCGTCGGCGCTGTTGCGATCGCTGGAGCGCCCGGCCCCGCGCCCGGAGTTTGTCCGCTCGCGCATGGAAGCCGATGAAGACGTCTTTCGCCGGCTCATTCGTTCCGATGACGTCCGGCGCCTTGCAAGCGGCGGCGCCGGTCTCGCGACCCTGTGGGACGTCTGTCAGATCCCGGACTTCCGCAAGATCGCCATCGACGATCATGCGCGGCTTCTTGGCGACATATACCTGATCCTGATGGACCGGGGACGTCTTTCCGACGACTGGCTGCGCCCGCGCCTTGAACGGCTCGATCGGACCGACGGCGACATCGATGCGATCTCCGCGCGCATCGCGCATGTGAGAACATGGACGTTCCTGTCCCATCGTCCCCAATGGCTTGAAAACGCCGCTTATTGGCAAGAGCGCGCCCGCGCGATAGAAGACAGGCTTTCTGACGCGCTGCATGAAAAACTGACGCAGCGTTTCGTCGATCGGCGCACTTCCGCGCTTATGCGGCGGCTGAAAGACGAAGCGCCGCTCATGGCGGGCGTTACGGAAGACGGAGAAGTGATCGTGGAAGGCCAGTTTGTCGGCCGTCTTTTGGGGTTCGATTTTATCGTCGATCCGCGCGCCAGCGGCGCGGAGGCGAAATCCCTGCGCGCCGCCGGCGAACGGGCGTTGCGTCCGGTCCTCGCCGCCCGCGCCGCCGCGCTTGCAAACGCCGACGCCGATGAGCTGAAACTTAATGACGACGGCTCCGTCGTCTGGCGTTCCGCCATCGTTGCAAAACTCGCCAAGGGGCCGGCGCCGTTGCGTCCCGATCTCGTCATTCGCGGCCTCGATCAGATTTCGCCGAATATGCGCGGGCGCGTCGAAGACCGGTTGAAAGACTTCATCGCCGCCAAAATTGAGGGCCTGCTCGGGCCGCTGATCGCACTGCAGAACCTTGCCAACGCCGCCGGCGAGGATGCGCTGAAGGGCGTTACGAAAGGCGTCGCCTACCGGCTTGTCGAAAATTTCGGCGCCACATCGCGGGCGCAGTTCGGCGATGAGTTGAAACAGATCGAACAGACCGAACGGGCGAAGCTGCGCGAAGCGGGCATGCGCTTCGGCGAGTATACGTTGTTTGTCCCGGCGCTGTTAAAACCGGCGCCGGCGCGGATGCTTCTCTTGCTCTGGGCCTTGTGGTCCGACCGCGACCCTGCGACGGCGCCGCCGCCCAAGGCCGGGCTCGTCTCCCTCGAGGTCAATGAAAGCCTTCCACACGCCTATTACTATGCAGCCGGCTATCGCCCTTCCGGCGCGCGCGCCGTTCGCATCGACATGCTGGAGCGGCTCGCCAATCTCATCCGCTCGGCGCGCGGCGAGGCGAATATGCGCGAAGGCTTTGAAGCCGGCTCGCAAATGATGTCGATCGTCGGCTGTTCCGGCGAGGACTTCGAAGGCATCATGCGCTCCCTCGGCTTCCGCAAGAATGTCGTGAAGCGCAAGGTCGAGGCGAACCCGAGCGAACCGCCCGCCGCCGAGAGCGCACCCGAACCGACGGCGCAGGACGCAGCGAGCGCGGAGCAAGCTGAGGCAACACCGCAAGTTGAACCAGCGCCAACGGCGGAAGCGCCGACGGAAGGCGCAAATCCTGAGCCGGCGGCGCCGGCCGAAACCGCGGCGCCGGAAAGCATCGCCCCTGCCGTCTCAGAAGCCGCGCCAACGGACCCGCCCAAGCCGGCCGAAGGCGAACCGGTCGCAGACGCCTACACGGCGACGACAGACGCCAGCCAGGCGCCAGCCCCGCAAGAGACGCCCGCTGTTGAAGACGAAGTCGAAGTCACGCTCTGGCGGCCAGCCCCTCGCAAGCCCCACGCCAAACCGAAACGGGACCAGAAGGCCGACGGAAAACCGGGGCCGCGCGGCAAAGGCAAGCGCGGCAAACCACAAAAAGGCGCGCGCCGCGACGACCGGGGCCCCCGCCGCAGCGATCCGCCGATGATGCATGAACCGCGTCACCGCAAAACGGCGGATCCAAATTCGCCATTCGCGGTCCTTGCCGGCCTGAAAACGCAATTGGCCGACGACAAGCCAAAGGACGCCGCGAAACAGCCCGAGAAAACTGAATGAGCGAAGCCGCCGGCGCCGCGCAACGCCTCGATCAGTGGCTGTGGCATGCGCGTTTGTTCAAGACACGCACCCTCGCATCAAAGTTCGTGTCCGACGGCAATGTCCGCGTGACGCGAAACGGCGAAACCAGCCGCGTGGAAAAGCCGAGCTTTGCCGCCCTGCCCGGCGATGTTCTGTCTTTTTCGCGCGCCGACCGGCTGCGCATCATCGCCATCGACGCACTCGCCACGCGTCGCGGGCCCGCCGCCGAAGCGCAAACACTTTATACGGATCAATCCCCGCCCCATCGGCGCGGACCGAAACCGCCCGCATCGCCTTTCCTGCGCGAAAAGGGCCTGGGGCGCCCGACCAAAAAAGACCGGCGCGCCCTTGAAGCGTTGAAGTCCTGAATTTCCACCCGAGGTTCTGTCGCTATGTTCCGCAAACTGTTTTCACGAGACCAAACGCCAGACGACAACGCGTCGGAGGAAACCGATTTGCGCCTTGCCGTCGCAGCGCTTCTCGTTGAAGCCGCGCGCGCCGATGATCATTACGAGGATCACGAGAAAACCGTCATCGACCGGGCTCTCGCCGCCACCTTCGACCTTTCCGCGGAAGAGGCCAAGGCCCTGCGCGCCACCGGCGAAACGGCGCAGGAAGGCGCGCTCGATATCCAGCGCTTTACGCGCGTCGCAAAACAACTGGGCGCGGAGGAAAAAATCGCCTTTGTCGAGCAGCTCTGGGAGATCGTCCTGTCCGACGCGGTGCGCGACCCGTTCGAGGATGCCCTGATCCGCCGCATTTGCGGCCTGATCTATCTTGAAGACCGGAAAAGCGGGGCCGCCCGGGCCAGGGTCCTAGCCCGCCTTGAAAAGAGTTGAGGATTTCTCGCCTACGGCGATATTGCGTCGCCGCCCGGAGCGGGTAAAGAAGGAAAACCGAGGGGCAAGGAGCCAGTAGTCGCCATGACCTATGTCGTCACCGAAGCGTGCATCAAGTGCAAATACACGGACTGCGTCGAGGTTTGTCCGGTCGATTGCTTCTATGAGGGCGAGAATATGCTCGTCATTCATCCCGATGAATGCATCGATTGCGGCGTCTGCGAGCCGGAATGCCCGGCGGAGGCGATTATCCCGGATACCGAGCCAGAGGCCGAAAAATGGCTGGAGATGAACACCAAATTCTCCACGACGTGGCCGAATATCACGCAAAAGATCGATCCCCTGCCCGACGCCGACAAGCTGGCGGAGGAAGAGGGCAAGTATGAGAAATATTTCTCCGACAAGCCCGGCGAGGGCTCCTGACGCGCGACTTGCGTTTTCGCCGGAGGCCGCGGCCCCATTCGGCGAGCGTGGAAATTGTCGCAATTTTATGCTATTCTCCTGACGGAATGACGGTTGTACCGGTATCGGCGACTGTTGCATCACCGCATTAAGGATAAGCGCCAACCCTTTGAAAATAAATGTGACTGGCTCGCCCAGTAACTTGGCGAGGCGCGTTCGGCGCAGCCCTCCGGAGCGCCTCAACCGTCTGAAATGAACACGGCGCTGCGCGACGGGAAATGATCCCAAAACGCAGGGCGAACTGCTGGAAAGACAAGGAAAGAATGGCCACCAAGAAAAAGACGACGGCGAAATCGACCAGGACGACCGCGAAAAAGAAAACCGCCGCCAAAAAGACCACAAAGAAGAAGGTCGCCGCCAAAAAGACGCCAGCGAAAAAGGCGACCGCCCGGAAAACGACCAAAAAGGCCCCGGCCAAAAAAGCGGCGGCCAAAAAGGCGACCAGGGCTGCGCCCGCCAAAAAAGCGACCAAGAAAAAGGCCCCGACCAAGAAAACAGCCGCGAAGAAGGCGCCCGCCAAGAAAACGGCGGTGAAGAAAGCCGCGCCGAAAAAGGCGCCGGCGAAGAAAACGGCGACGAAGAAAGTGGCCGCCAAGGCGGCGGCGCCCAAGCCCGCAAAGAAGGTCAAGCTGCGCGTCGGTCAGGCGCCGCGCAAGAAAACCTTGGCGGCGTCTATCCCTGTGCCTTCGCAGTCCCCGGTCCGGGAAGCGCCCCAGGCGGACGCCAAGGCGTCCATCGATAAGGAAGCGTCAGGCGCGGCGAAACTCGATTTCAAGGTGAACGACCAGATCGTCTATCCGGCCCACGGCGTCGGCAAAATCGTCGCCCTTGAAAAACAGGAAGTCGCTGGCATTACCATCGAACTCTTTGTGATCAATTTCGATCAGGAGAAAATGCGCCTGCGCGTGCCGACCGGCAAGGCGAAAGCGGCGGGGATGCGGGCGCTGTCCGACGACAAGTCGATCAAGAATGCTGTCGAATTGCTGAAAGGGCGCGCGCGCATCAAGCGGACCATGTGGAGCCGCCGGGCGCAGGAATACGACGCCAAGATCAATTCCGGCGACATCAAGCTCGTGGCCGAAGTTGTCCGGGATTTATATCGCGCCGAGGACCAGCCGGAACAAAGCTATTCCGAGCGGCAACTCTTCGAAGCCGCCCTCGACCGCATGGCCCGCGAAGTCGCCGCCGTGCGCAAGTTCGGCCTCGAAAAAGCCATCGAGGAACTGGAAGCTTCGCTGAGGCAGAAGAAGGCGGTCTAGTCGAGACGCTCAACCGCCTTTGGGTGGCTGAGTTCTATGGACGGTCCGTTGATCTCGTCGACAAAGCCGCGCACGCGAATGCGCGCGTCTTGCAGCGTTTCTAGGTCGAGCCCGGCGCGCGCCCATTTTCGGGCGCGGCGCGACGGCGCCGTCGCGGTGAAATCCTCACGATAGTCGGCGCCGAAATTGAGATAAAACCGTCCGCGGACGCCCCGCGCCGTTTGCACGGCGCCTTCGATAAGGTGGAACCCGCCAATGGCGCCGCGGGCGTTAGTGGCGTCGAACACGCGATAGTCCCGAAGCGCCCACAGGCCCGCTCGCATTCGCCGGGCTTGCCTTTCGAGACCGAGCAGCGCGTCAATGAATGCATGATCCTCGGTCTGCGGATCGACGCGCGCGGCGCCGGCGGCGACCAGCCGTTCCTGAACCGTCAGCGCGTCGCCGGTCCGGCGCGCAGAAACCAATCGCGCGCCCCAACGATTTCGCTCGCCGCTGTCGACAACTTCCAGCGGACCATCAGTTAGAAGCCCTTCGAAAACCGCTTTCGCGTCATCAAAGAACGGCTGCGCATCGCGGTGCAGATCGAAGGCGGACGGCGCGATCACGTCGGTCAGGTGAAATTCGTCGCCATCGGCGCGAAACCGATCGCCGGCGAGCGCTTCGGCCTTGGCGATGGTCTCCAACGCTTTCGCCGGGGCGACGATCATCGACGCGGCGCCCGCCAGGAACGCGCGCCGGTTCATCCGGGTCTCGTTCCGGCAACATGCACGCGCACTTTCGACGCGGCGGACCGGCCGGCGCCGTCGACGACCGTGATGTCATAAAATCCCGAAGCCGCCGGCGACCAGACAGCGCGGCCCGACGACACGTCAATCACCGCGCCGTCGGCGTACCAGCGATAATCGCCGGCCCCGCCCCGGGCCGCCAGTGAAAATCCGCGCGCCTGTTCGTCGACAAAAAGTTCAACGCCGTCGCGGGGAAAGACGATGGCGGGCGGCGCGCTTTGAGGCGCGGGATTGAGGCGCGCGATTGCCGGCGCATCGCCGTCGCGCGCCGGCGCATCGACGCCGCGCCCGGCGCCCAATGTTTCAGCGATGAGATCGAACGCATCGAACAGCAACGGCGCGGCCGCTTCGCGGCCTGTTTGACCAGGACGCGGCGCGCCGTCGGCCCGGCCGACCCAGGCGATCACGGTGCAGCCCTTGTCGGCCGCATTGCCGTTATGGCCCGCCGCCCAGGCGTCGCGATAGCCGTAGGAGGTGCCGGTCTTGAAGGCGATGCGCGCGGCGTTTTTCGAAAGCGAAGCCGGCGCGCGCCCTTCGAGCGCCGGGGCGTCGGCGAGAATGGCGTTGATGCGCTGGGCGGCCGGGGCGCTGAATAGTCTGTATGCGCTCGATTGCTCCTCGTCCGTCGTCCAGACCAGCGGCCGCGCCAGCCCGTCATTGGAAAGGCCGGCGTAGAGACGGCCGAGATCCTGCCCCGTGACGCCGGCGCCGCCCAGCGCAACCGCAAGACCGGGGCGCCTGTCAGCGTCTTTTCTTGTTTTGATGTCGACGCCGGCGGCGCCGATGGACGCCAGAAAACGATCAACGCCGATCGCGCTCAGCGCCGCCACGGCGGGCAGGTTCAATGAGTGTTGCAGCGCCTCTTTCGCCCGCACCTCGCCGCGAAACGACCGGTCGAAATTCTCCGGCGAATAATCACCGAAAGCGCGCGGCATGTCATCGACAATGGTCGACGGCGCGAGACGCCCGTCGTCGAACGCCAGCGCATAGATGAAAGGCTTTAGCGTCGACCCCGGCGAGCGCGTCGCGGCGGTGAGATCGATCCAACCGCCCTGCACGTCAAGCCCGGACGACCCGACACTCGCGCGCACCTCGTTTGTGTCATTGTCAATGACCAGAAGCGACGCCGTCGCGCCGTCGTCGAAACGCGATGCGTAGCGCGCAACAAGTGCTTCGGCCCGCGATTGCAACGGCGCGTCAAGGGTTGTGCGGATAGTCTTCTGGTTCGCCGCGAGGCGCGCCGCGGCGTGATAACCGAGATGGGGAAACGCATGGCGCGCCGTAGGTAGGCGCGCCTCTTCCGCTTCGCGGGCGCGAGCGTCATCGAGCGCGCCCGCTGCCGCAAGTTTCCGCAGGATCTCTCCACGAGCCTTTGCGGCGTTATCGGGCTTCAAATCAGGGCGGCGCGTTTCGGGCGCCTGGGGCAAGGCAATCAGCAACGCCTGTTCCGCGTCGGTGAGGCGCGCCGGCTCCTTGCCGAAATAGGAAAGGCTCGCCGCGCGCGCGCCCTCAAGATTGCCGCCATAGGGCGCGAGCGTCAGGTAAAGTTCGAGGATCTCGCGCTTTGTCAGGCACCGCTCGATTTGCAGCGCCCGAAACATCTCAATCGCTTTCGATCCCAAATGGCGCGGACGCGGTTCGAGCAGGCGCGCCGTCTGCATGGTGATGGTCGAGGCGCCGGAAACAACTCGTCCCGCCCGCGCCGACGTCGCCGCGGCGCGCATGACGGCAATCGGGTCGACGCCCGGATGGGTATAAAAACGCTTGTCTTCAATCGCGATCAGACGCTCGACAAAAACCGGGTCAATGTCATCAAGGTCGGCGGCGAACCGCCAGCGTCCCTCATCAGTCGAAAAGGCGTGCAGCCATTCGCCATGCCGGTCGACCGCGAGGGGCGACAGGGCCTCCGCCTTTTCAAGCGGCGGCGGCAAAGCGACGTCGACAGCAGCGAGCCCGGCGCAAACCGCAACGGCGCCGACAGCGAGATTGCGTATCGACCGACCCGCTCTCACGGCGCCGGACCGATGGCGATGGTCCGATTGGCGGTGCGCGCAAACACGCCGGGCCGGTACATGTCTTCAACGACCACGCCCGGCGCCGCAAACTCGCCCGGCGTCACCGCCCGCACGACATAGGCGAGCGTGAAGCGGTTGCGCCCGCGCACGTCGACCGCCGCAACGAAGCGATCGTCGCGCGCTTCGGCGACCCGCGGTCGCGACAGCGTTCCCGCCCATTTGTAGGGACCGCGCGATTGACCACCACTATTAGCGTCGGCCGGTTCGAGAATGGTCTCTATCTCAAAGCCCGCCGGCAAAAGGTCGGCGACAATCACCGGATGCAGCCGGTTGTCCTGCGCCCGGCCGGAGATGACGACGACCAGCCGGTCGTTCTGGCGAACGGCGTTGAGATCAACCGCCCGGCCGTCTCGCGTCGCAATGCGTTTCGTGATCTCGAAGCCTTGCGCCACCGCCGGCGGCGCTGACAGGGGCGCGCCGGAGACCGTCAGTGAACGGTAGATGCGGCCCTCGCCCTCATTGCGCCAGACGACGCCGTCGACAAGCTCCTCCACGGTCGGCGCGAAAGACGGCGCCGCCGGCAAGTCAGCCAATGCTTCGCCGTTTTGCGACAGTTCGACCTTGCCGCCCGCCCGGAGCAACGCCTGCGCCGCGAGCAGCACATAGGCTTTCTCCTGCGTGTGCATGGCGTTCGGGTCTTTCACATAAGTGAGAAACCGGTCGGTGATCGGTTCGAGCCGATCCTGCTGGCCCGCTTCCGCCGCCAGCGCGACAACGCCCGCCGCATCGCGCAATGTCGACTGGTAGTAGTCGCCGCGATTGTTCCAGCCGAGCGCCGCTTGCGCTTTTTCAAAAGCGCTGTTCGCCCGGGCGCGGTCGCCCATCATGGCCAGCGCCGCGCCGATATGTGCGCGGGCGAGCGGGCTCGGCGTATCGTTCAGCAACGCGTCATGGAAGTAACGCAGATCGGAAAGGTCCGCGCGGCCGGCCCGCGCCAGCACATACATGGCGTAGGCCGCCGAACGCCGACGAAGATGTTCGGTCGTGTCGTTCGAGCCTTCGGTTTCATCCGCCCGGGTCTGGTAGCCGGCGGCGTACCAGCGGTCGAGGCGCGCGATCTGTTGCAGGGAACCATAAGCGGCTTCGAGCGCCTCGTCGGGCACGCCGTAGCCTTCGGCCTTGGCGCGATAGATGAAGTCGGTGACATAGGGTCCGAGCCAAGCGTTGGCGTATCGGTCGCCCACCCGCCACAGGCCGAAGGCGCCGTCGGGCCCCTGACGGTTGAGCAATTTGTTGACCGCCTTCTGCACGCGCGGGCGCACGACGCGTTCCGGGTCGCGATCCAGTTCGCCGCCGAGAACATCGACAAAGAGCAACGGCATGGCCGAACTCGTCAATTGTTCCGTACACCCCCAAGGATAGCGATAAAGGGAATCAAGGAGCGGGCCCGGCTCCAGCCCG
The DNA here is from genome assembly GCA_028284345.1 of Hyphococcus sp. Classification (GTDB taxonomy): domain Bacteria; phylum Pseudomonadota; class Alphaproteobacteria; order Caulobacterales; family Parvularculaceae; genus Hyphococcus. The sequence continues at coordinate 63,503 of JANQRY010000003.1, forward strand.
CGAATGCGCGAGAACGACACCGCCGCCGCCCCCGATCCGGGCGCGTAGCCATCAAGCACGGCGGCCGAGACTTCAAAACTCGTTCCGGGATCCAGCGGCTCGGTTTTCACTTCCGTCACCGGGAAATAGGGCGTGCGCGACTGGATGGGATAAGAGCGCGCAACTTCAAATCCGCCCGGCCCCGAGACGCTGAGATTGACGGCACCGATCCCGACCTCGCCGGTTTCGAACGCAAACGCCGCCGTTTCCTTTTGCCCCTTGGCTAGCGTGTATGTGGCGTTGGCGGCAAAGTCGATCGGACCGTCGCCGGTGATCGATACCTCATAGTCCCCGGCTTCGCCGTCCACATTGTCGATCAGCAGCGTCGCGGTCGCCGTGTCGCCGGGCGCAACGAAGCGCGGCAGGGCGAGTTCGGCCGGCACGGGATCGCGCACCGTCAACGGTTCCGCGTGGCCGCCGACTTTTTCCGCCGTCCATGCGACCGCCATCAGGCGCAATTCGCCGTTGAAATCCGGGACCTCAATGGGAACCGTCGTCTTGCCGCCCGCGTCGACCGTGACGAGACCGGAGAACAGTGCAACGGATTTCGTCGGCACGACGGTCAGGCCCTCGCCGCCAAGCTGGTCGCCGCCAAACCGCGCCGGGGCGCCGAGATTGGCGTTCAAGATTCGTCCGTAGTCGTCGCGAATGGCGACGCCGAGACGTTTCTTGCCGTAATAGTGACCGGCCGGATCGGGCGATGCGAATTTTGTGAGGCGCAAAATGCCTTCATCCACCGCCGCGAGGGTGAGCTTCACCTGCGCGCCGGACGTCGCGCCTTGAATGGTAACAGGCAAGTTGAGGTTTTGCCGCGGACGGAAAACCGCCGGCGCATCGAACGACACCTCCAGTTTGCGCGACGACATATCGAACGGCACATAGGCGACGCCCATGGCGCGGCGCGGCACGGGGCGTTCGCCCGCATCGCGCGGCGTCACCACCGTCGCGAGCACATAGAACCCGGCGCCCCAATCTGGATCTGTGTCGATGACGATTTCTTTTGCGTCGCCGTCAACCTTCACACGCCGGACCTGATGCACCCGGTCGGTCGCAATCGCGATGATGGCTTCGCCCTCATAGGGCGGATTGAGCACGAGCCGCGCGCGGGCGCCGGGCGCCAATTTTTCATTCTGAAGCGTCAGCGCCGCCTGATCCGGCGATTGCGCGCCGGCCGCATAGGACCGCCAGCCCACATAGAATTTTATGTCGCTCTTTTCCTTGCCGCCGGCGCGGGTCGCCGTCAGGCGGTAGGACCCCTGATCAAGACGCTGGGAGACAAGTTTCGCAAACGCATCGCGCCCCGTCTCGCCGCGCCCTTCAAGCACGACAATGTCGCGCCATTGCCGGCGCCATTTCCATTGCCCGCCGTCGCGATACCAGTCGAACCAGTAATCCTGCTGGTAGAGTTTCCATTCGATGTCGCCATCGGCGACCGCCCCTTCCCAGTCGATGAGAACGGCGTTGATTTCCACCGTATCGTCGACGCCGAAACTGTAACGGCCGTCGGGCAGTTTCAGGCCCACATAGTAATCGTCGGGGCGCACGGGGATTCGCGCGGACTCGCGCACGACGCGCCCGCCGGGTTCGACAACGCCGACGACCACATCGGCGCGCATGGGCGCGCCATAGCCTTTCTCCGCATCGTTCGCATTCAGGGCGACGCTCGCTTTGCCGTCGGCGTCGGTCGTCGTGTTGGGTAATTTGATAAAGCGTTCGGTGAAGCGCTTGTCGGTCGGTCCGAAGCGATAGGCGGAAAAGTCCGGGAATGGATTGGGATCAAGGCGCAGCCGCGCTTCGGCTTCCACGGGCAAGGCGCTCGCCGGCGCGCCGTAAAGATACCGGCTTTCAATTGAGACGGACCGGGTTTCGCCGGGCCGGATCGGCGTTTTTTCGTCCATGTCGATGGCGACTTCGAGCCGCTGCGGCACGAAATCTTCCACCGAGAATTGTTCGTAAGCGACATTCGCCTTCTCGCCGTCGGCATTGACGACAACGCTCCAGCGTCCGCGGGGCGCCGAATCGGGCACCGCGACATCCAGCGTGAAACCGCTGATCTCCAGCGCGTCGATGCGCCGTTTTTCCGCAACGGTGTTGTTCGGCCTGTAAACCGTAACCGTCAGCGGACGCGACTCGATCGCACGCCCGGCGCTGTCGCGCAGCATGCCGGAAACATGAACCGTCTCGCCCGGCCGGTAGATGCCGCGGTCGAACCACATATAGCCGTCGATGCGCGGCGGCGCGGCTCGCCCGGCGATGTCGCGATCGGACAGATCAAGCGGCGCGCGGGTCAGGTCCAGCGCCGCAAAGTCGTCCTGCGGACCGCTGGCCATGATCATTTTCGGCGTCAGCGGATAGTCGCCATTGATCAGGGCGCCTTCAAACCGCGCGCGCCCGTCGGCGTTGGTGACGACCTTGCCCAGAAGGTCGTTATTCGCCGCGACCAGGGTCAGTTCGACGCCGGCGATTGGCTTCGCCGTTGAAATAGAGCGAACAAAGATGTCGACGGCGTCGGCGGCGGAAAAGCTCGTCAGCGCCATGTCGGTGAAAAGGATCCACCGCCAGGCCGTCGCCGCGCGATAGTCATCGGCGCCGGCGGATTTGTCGGTAACGCGCACGAAATAGGCGCCCGGCTTCAACGTCTCCAGCGCCGCGCCAAGACCGAAGACCGTCGACGTCGTTTCATTGCGTTCGCCCGGCGTTTCGAGTTCGCCCTCGAAGACTTTGACGCCGACATCCTCGCCATTGTTTTGTTCCCATACATAGGAATACTGGTTTTCCCCCGACGCATCGCCTTCGACGATATTCTTGCGGGCGAGCGAGCGGTCGGAAACCCGCCACACGTCAATACCGATCTTGTCGACATTGACGGTTTCAATGCCGACACCGTCCGCCTCCAGCCGCGGCAGGATCACGCCGTCCCCGGCAAAGCCCACATAGGCGGGCTTGTCGCCAAAGGCGACGGCGACCCGCTCAGCGCGCGCCAGGGTTTCGCCGTCCTTCGCCGGCAGGCCGGCGCGCAGCATCGCCGAATAATCCTTGTCGAATTCGAGGCCGGTCAGGCAAAGCGACGCGCCGTCGACCGTGAGCGCGCCTTTGGCGTCGGGGGTCAGGCGAACGAAGTCGCCATAGTTGACGTCGCCGCTCCCATCGAGATCGGCCGTAAACTGAAAACAGGCCTTGGGCAGATCTTCGCCGGTATCGAGAAACACGCGCTTGAAAGCAAAGCCGTCATAGATCTCCGCTTCCGGTCTTTCCGCATCCTGCCCGCGCAAACGGCTAAACGCATGACCGGGTTTGCCCTCCCGCCCGCGCGGCGTCGACACGATGACGTCCTGGCTATTCGGTTTCACGGTCGAACCGGAATCGGGTGCAATGACGCGGCCGAACAGGAGCCCGAATGCAAAAGCGAAAGTCACGGCCCCGGTGAAAATGATGATAATGCGCCGATCCATGAGCATCTCCTCCCTCGCACCCAAGCGGCGGTCGCTGGCGCGCTCCATGCCTCTTTGCGGGCAATTATGGCCGTTCGGCAGCGCTCGCGAAACAATTCCGGGGAATTTTCAGGAAATTAAGGGGGCGGCGGCGCTACGGGTTTTGACGCACCGCCGAATTGGCTAAGGTCCGCCCGCCGCGAGCCGTCCCCGTAGCTCAGCAGGATAGAGCATCAGATTCCTAATCTGAGGGCCAGAGGTTCGAATCCTCTCGGGGACGCCAGCCCTTTTGCAAAAGATGGAGTCAATTCGCCCCTGTCCGCGAACATGATCGTTTGATGCAGCAATGCCGACTCTATCGACCGCCTCGGCTTCAATGCGCTCCGCCGGCAGGCGCCGCTTGCGATCCAGATCAGCAATTTGCCGATTTGGCGTTTTGAGATGGGCCGAGAGCATTACGCCCATCGACATTTCGCCCGCACCGACAGGCCTGTAGAGTTCGGAGACTTGGCGCTCGGCCTGAGAGCGCTCTCCATGGAGCTAACTCCGTCATGCCGTGAACGCCGCGGCTAAAGACAGACTATTGTTTTAACTGATTTTTTCTCCTTGTTCGCTTGACGTTGCGTGATTGAGCGCCTGACTTGAATTGCAAATGACTTGCAATTGCATATTGGGACCTTTACGAACGGTGCGGTAGTCGTTCCGGCCTCAGGACATCGATGAAGTCGTGAAAAGTCGCTTGGAAGCCAGCGCGCCGCGCATCTTCCCGATCACGTCACTTTTTGGCCTGAACGGACGCGCGCTGACAGGCGTTTTGACGCAAAAAAGCAATGCGACCGCGACGCCGGTCGGCGAAGTCATCTTGTACGGCGTACCCGGAGCAAATTATCGTATTCAAGGCGCGCCGCGAACTTTTTCTATTCGACGATCGATGGACAATTAGGGGAAGACAGATGCGTAGCGGGACCATTCGAGGCTGGGCGTTTGTTCATAAGTGGACAAGCCTGATCTCCACAGCATTCCTCCTGATGCTCTGCATTACCGGCTTGCCGCTAATCTTTCACGATGAGATCGATGCAGCGCTCAATCCTGAGGAGTGGCAAGCCGCCAATCCGGAAGGCCCGCGCCTGACGCTTGACGAAATCCTGGATATCGCGCTCGCCAATCGTTCGGGCGAGGTTCCGGTCTACATGAGTTTCGATACAGAACGCCCCGTCGTGAACGTAACGACTGCGCCAAGCGCGACGGCGTCCGTATCCGAAATGCATTTTGCGTCCTTCGACGTCACAAGCGGCGATCTCGTACCGCCGGCGGCGAAGGGGGAAACGGTGATGGACTTCATTCTCCGTTTGCATACGGATATGTTTCTCGAGCTCCCCGGCACGCTTTTTCTTGGGTTCATGGGGCTGTTGCTCGTTGCGGCGATCGTTTCCGGCGTGGTGCTCTATGCGCCGTTCATGCGGAAACTCAACTTCGGCGTCTTACGCACGGAGCAATCATCGCGCGTTAAATGGCTCGATTATCACAACCTGCTGGGCATTGTCGCAACCGGATGGCTTCTGGTGGTGGGCCTGACGGGCGTCATCAATACGCTTGAAGCGCCCATACTCGATGCTTGGCGCGATACGGCGCTTGCAGACTTGATAGACGATCTCGCCTCAGATGAGATTGCGACCGCAACCGCATCGCTTGACGCCGCCGTGAATCACGCGCGCACCCAAGCGCCTGATATGGAGTTGCAGTTTGTCGCCTTTCCGGGAACCGACTTCTCAACCCGGCGCCATTATGCGATTTTCTTTCACGGCGCGTCGCCCGCCACCGAAAGAATTATCACGCCGGTGCTTGTCGACGCGACGAGCGGCGCGTCTTCCGGCTTGCGCGATATGCCGTGGTTTGTCCAGGCGTTATCATTGTCGCGCCCGTTGCATTTCGGCGATTACGGCGGTCTCTTGCTGAAGTTGATTTGGGCGCTGCTTGATATTGCGACGATTATTATTCTCGGTACGGGGCTCTACTTATGGGTAGCAAAAAAACAGACGGGGTCGGTGAAAAGCGCCAGGCCGGTCGCGGCGAAGAGCGCATGACGCCTCAACCGAAAACATTGGTCCAGATCTTCAAATGGCCGGCGATTGTAACCGGCCTCAGCCTTGCCGGGCTCGTTCTGGCGCTTCTCATTGAGGGGCCCGCTGATATCGCTACTGCGCTCGCCGTCGGCGCGCCCGTTATCGTCATTGCGTGGGCGCTGTTGCAAAAGTAACGGCGGCTTGCCGTACAGCTTGCAGCCTGTCAGCGATGAGCCAATAGCGGTCATTTGGACGGCGGCGGCGAAATCCGATTCTAAACGACTGCTGGGGACCCGGTTTTGACGCCGCGGCGCGATCCCGTATGAGGGTATCGTCGTAGGAGCGTAACGCTATGTTGGAACTGACCGAGTTTCTTGGCCCCGCAGAAGGCCTGAGGCCTCGCCCGTGACCGAGCGGAAGCATTCGGCGCTTTTTCGCTATATCGAACGCTTGCAAGGCGAACGCCCTTGGGGCGCGATGCTCGACGCTGGAACAGGCGTCAATTCCATCCGCTGGGTTGCGGGGCTCGCGACGGAACGGTGGACGGCCGTGACGTGCTCGGCCGGTGAAGCCGACCGCGCGCGCGATGCAATCAAAGACGCGCAACGGCCGCAAGACCGGATCGTCTTGGGCAACTGGGCCGACGCCGGATTGCTGAAAGGCGAGCTGTATGACACCGTGCTGGCGGGTTACCTGCTGGGTGCGATCGAGGGATTTTCACCGTATTTCCAGTCCTATCTTTTCGCGCGCCTGCGGCCGGTGACGCGCGGCGCGCTCTACGTGACGGGCCTTGAGCCCTATGTGCCCACCGCCCGTCCGGAAACGAGGGCCGAACGCCTGGTCTGGGAGATCGGCCGTTTTCGCGACGCCTGCATGTTGCTCGCCGGCAATATGCCGTACCGTGAATATCCGGCGCCATGGGTGGTCGATCATGTGCAGCGTGCAGGGTTTACGGTGCGCAACGTGAAGCACTTCGCCATTGGATACAAAGAGGGATTCGTCAACGCGCAGATCGATATGTGCGCGCCCGGGCTTGAAAAGCTGGCCGACCGCGCGCTGGCGCAGGCGCTCACTGAGCGCGGCGAAGCTTTACGCGCCGAGGCGCTTGATCTGATCGGCGAAGAAGGCGCGCTGCGTGCTTGTCGCAACTATGTTGTCGCCGCTGAACCGGTTTAAAGCCGGCGACGGGCGTTTCGGTCAAGTTCGTTTCCCTTAGCCGGCCTGATGAGGCCGTATGCGCATATTGTGTCGGGCGAAGCTTTCAAGATACGCGATGGGATCGCGGGCATTGAACCTGCGTCCATCAATAAACGTCTGATGCGTCGCACCGTTGGATCGGGCCGCTTCTTTCGTCTCAAGATCGACGTTCGTCGGGTCGCCAAGATTGAGCCTTTGCGCCGCCTCACGGTACACGTCTGGCAGATAGGCCCGGGCGGCGACGTCGGCGATATCGGTTGGCGCAATAATCTGACCCCAGCGCACCATCTGCGTTAAAAACCAGAGCGCGTCATCGCCGCGCGGATCATTCGCGCCATGACGGTAAAAGGTCAGAAAATCTTCCGATTCAACAAGGCTGCGGCGGTCAGGAAGCGCACCGCGACCGACGAGCGCCGGGGACAAAAGATGCACGCCTTTTCCCACATATTCGTCCGATGACAGAATATAAGCGGCCTCGTTTCTGTTTTCTCTCGCGTCCAGCCAACGGAGCGCTTCGAGAAGGCTTGATACAAGCGCCAGGTGCGTGCGCGGGTTCGACAGAGCCCAGGACCGCCTGACCGCCAGCATCTTTTCCGACATATCGCCGAGAATCTCGTTCGATCGAACGATCGTCCGCCCGACGCCTTCATATTCTGCGACGGTGTTCCATGGCTCGCCGACGCAAAAAATATCGACATTGCCGCTTTTCATGTGATCGGCCATCAAGGGCGGCGGCGCCACGATCATCCTGACATCACGGTCGGGATTGAGCCCCTCTGCCCCGAGCCAATAGCGCATCGCATAATTGTGCGACGAATAGGGAAAGACGGCGCCGACCGTGAGCGGCTCCCGCCCCTCTTCCAGCCGCCGCGACAACACTTTGCGCAACGCGCGCGCCGTTGTCGGCCGCTCTGTCATCGCCTCGCGGTCGGCCTCCGTCATTTCCTGAAAGAGGTCGTTCGAAACGGTGATGGCGTTGCCGTTAAAGTTCAAGGTAAGCGCGCTAACGAACCGCTCGTCGGCGAATGCGCCCTCCAGCCAGCTTGCGCTCACCATGGGCGCCAGCATATGCGCCGCATCGATTTCGCCAAGCGCCAGCTTATCGCGGATCTGCGACCAGGAATTTTCAGCGTTGAGCGTAACGTCGAGGCCGTAGCGCTCAAAAAAACCTTTCTCCCGGGCGACCGCAAAGGGCGCCATATCCGTGAGCGGAACAAATCCGATGGCTAGCTGGCGCTGCTCAAGTCCCATCCGGCCCGCCCGTCAATCGTCAAGCAAGGTGAGAACGGAAAGGATGCTTTCCGCCACATCCCGGATCGACTTGCCCTGCTCCATGGCCATTTTTCGCATGGCCGTATAGGCGTCGTTCTCCGTCATGTTGCGTTTGTCCATCAGCAGGCCCTTGGCCCGCTCGATCACCTTGCGCGCTTCGAGATCGGCTTTTGATTTTTCAAGGTCGCGCCAGAGGGCGTCGAACATTTTAAAACGCTCGATCGCGATCTCGACAACCGGCAAGACGCGCTTGGTCGAAAGGCCGTCGACGATATAGGCGCTGACGCCAGACCGCACCGCTTCCTTCGCCAGCGATCCGTCGCCGTTCTCAACAAACATCACCACCGGTTTCGGGTTTTCCCGCGCGACGAGCTGCAGGTTTTCTATGGTGTCGCGGTCGGGCGACTCGCAATCGATAATGATGGCGTCCGGTTGCAGCCGGCGGATGAGCGACAGGAGTTCGGCGCCATGGGCCGCATGGGCCTGCTTGACGACGGCCGCGCCGCGCAAGCCGTCTTCGACGATTTTCGCGCGATCCGGGTCGCAATCGATCAGCAGCACGATAAGCGGCGGTACGGTAGACAAAGCCTGCGCCCTACAATGAAGCCCTTCGCCGGAAGCATGTCATTGTTGCATCGCAACATCAAGCGTTTCGGGCTGCCGGACCGCGTTTGATGCGCCGGGATTGAAGTTATCTTGTTGTAATAATTTATAGTTTTTTGAAATGCCGGCAAAAACAGCGCCGACGCCCAGCAATACTGGCGCATCCGTCTCGACGGTCTTATGTTGCAACTGCGAAAGCGTCGTCGCCGTGACGTGTTCGCCGGGACGGCTCACCGCCGCGGCGATGATCACGGGCGTCTGCGGCCCCGCGCCCGCTTCCATCAGCCGCTCGGCCAGCCGCGGCGCTGTTCGCGCGCCCATATAGACCATCAGCGTGGTGTCGCCGCTCGCGCAGGCTCGCCAGTCAAGATCGGGCAATGCGCCCTGGCGGCTGTGGCCGGTGACGAATTTTACCCCTTGGGCGCAATCGCGATGGGTCAGCGACACTTTAAGCCGCGCTGCGGCCGCAATCGCCGCGGTGACGCCCGGAATGACGTCGACCACGACGCCCGCCTTTTCAAGCATGGCGATCTCTTCGCCGGCGCGCCCGAAGATCATCGGGTCGCCCGATTTAAGGCGCACAATGTTTTTGCCCTGACGCGCGAGGCGCAGCATGGTTTCGTTGATGTCATCCTGCCGGCAGGACGCGCGCTGCCCGCGCTTGCCGACCATCATGCGCTTCGCCTCGCGCCTTGCGAGATCAAGCACCTCGTTCGAAACGAGATCGTCAAACAGGATAATGTCCGCCGACTGAAGCGCGCGCACCGCATTCAGCGTCAACAGTCCTGCATCGCCGGGGCCCGCGCCCACAAGGCTTACTTTGCCCTGCGTAACCGCTTTCCGCGCCAGCAACCGTTCAATCGCCGCTTCCGCTTCGGCAACGGGCGTAACAAAAGCCGCCTCCGCGAAGCGTCGCCAGAAATCGATCCGCGCCCGGGCGTCCGGCAGGCGTTTTTTCAGCGTGCGTCGTAAATGTCTTGCCGCTCGCCCCCAATCCGCAATCGCCGGCGGGAGCAGCGTTTCGATCCTGCGTCGAACCGCCTGACCCAGCGCCGGCGCCGCGCCGTCCGTCGATACGCCGACAACGACGGGCGAGCGATTGACAATCGATCCGAATTGGAAATCGCAAAGATCGGGCTTGTCTATAATGTTGACCGGCGCGCCTGCGGCCCGCGCCACTGCAGCAAACGCCTCGGCGTCGCTGGCATTGTCGAAGCCGCCAATCGCCAGCGCAATCCCGTCAAAGTCGCTTTCCGTCCACAATCGCGGACAGATTGTTATCTGCTCAGGATATTGTTCAAGGACGCGGGCGAACGCGTCGCAAACCTCCGCGGCGACGACCCGCACGATTGCGCCTGAGGCCGCAAGAAGTTCCGCCTTCCACGCCACCGCTTCGCCGGTGCCGGCGACGAGCGCCGTCTTTCCCTCCAGCTTGAAAAAGACAGGCAGGACCGAGAGCGCCGCCATGCGCGGCGCGGGGGTCATTTCCGGTTTACGCATAGGCCGGCTCCGGCAGGAAGCGCCTGATTTCCGCGCGACAGGACCCGCAATTGACGCCAGCGCCGGTCACCGCGCCGATAGCATCAACGGACGCGCAGCCGTTTTTGACCGCGGACGCAATATCGTTGGCGCCGACATTCATGCAGGCGCAGACAATGGCGCCGCGATCGGCGGCCGCGTCGCCCGGCCGGGCGGCGAGAATTTGCGCGCGCGCGCCGCCCTCAAACGCTTTTCCGAGTTGGTCGCACGCCCAGTCGCGCGCGACCTCTACCGGCGCCGGCGAAAGATATAACGCGCCTTTCAAGACGCCGTCCTTGAAGGCGGCAAACCGGCGAACGCCCGTCGCGCCGTTTTCGTACAGCAAGACCTCGCTCGCTGCGTCGCCGCCGTCAATTTGCGCAAAGAACCCATCGACGATGGAACGGGCGCCGCCTTGAAGCGCACCCCCAGCCATCTCGACGCGAACGCCGGCGCCAGCGCGCGCTTTGACCCAATAGCGCGCGTCCACCGGCGCGGTCAGCGCTGCAAGCGGCGCGGCGATGACGCCAAACCCGTACCAGGCGGCCGCGTAGCGCTTTATAGAAACGCGGGCGGATTTCAGCGCCGGTTGTCCGGAGACGGGATCGGTCATCGGCGCCGTCATCGCGTTGACGCGCGCCTCTCGCGCGAACCCATTGGTCCAGTGCATCGGCGCGAAAAGAGAGCCCGCCCGCTGCCGTTCGGTGACCAGCACGCGCGCCAGCATAGTCCGCCGTTCCGAAACGATCTCCGCGATCTCCGCGTCCCGCAGGCCTTCGCGCGCGGCGTCCGCCGGCGATATTTCCACAAACGGCTCGGCGATGTGCTGGCTCAGCCGCGCCGACCGCCCGGTTCGGGTCATGGTGTGCCACTGGTCGCGAATGCGCCCGGTATTGAGCGTATAGGGATAATCGCGGTTTCCCGTATTTTCCTCGCGTGCGCCCGCGACGACGAAATTCGCACGCCCGTCAGCGGTGAAAAACCGTCTGTCGGCAAAAAGGCGTTTCGACGGCGTCTTGCCGCCCTTGGCAATCGGCCATTGCTGCGGCGGGAACGCATCGTAGGCCGCCCGATCGATGTCTGCGACGCCGCCAAGATCGAGATCCCGCACGCCGTTGTTCTCGTGGGAACAGAGCGCGGCGTATTCCCTGAAAATTTCGTCCGTTTCCTGATAGTCGAACGCGTCCGCCCATCCCATATGCTTCGCGACATCGCAGAGTTGCCGCCAGTCGTCGCGTGCGTCACCGGGCGCGGAAAGAAAGGCGCGCTGACGCGACATGCGGCGCTCGGAGTTCGTCACCATGCCGCTCTTTTCGCCCCACGCCGTCGACGGCAACAGGATATCGGCGCATCGGGCCGTATCGCCGGATGCGACCACGTCGGAAACGACGACCAGTTCGCAGCGCCGCAACGCCTCGCGAACGCGGTCGGCGTCCGGCATGGAGACGACCGGATTGGTCGCCATGATCCATAGCGCCTTGACCCGGCCGTCATGGACCGCCTCGAAAAGATCGACCGCTTTCAGACCCGGTTTGTCCGCCATCGTCGGCGCATTCCAGAATTCCTGAACCAGCGCGCGATGGTCCGGCCGTTCCAACTCCATGTGACTTGCAAGCTGGTTTGCGAGCCCGCCGACTTCGCGCCCGCCCATGGCGTTCGGCTGACCCGTCACCGAAAACGGCCCCATGCCGGGCTCGCCGATGCGGCCGGTCAGGAGATGACAATTGATAATGGCGTTGACGCGATCCGTCCCGTCCGTCGCCTGATTAACTCCCTGGGAATAAACGGTGACAGTTTCTTGAGTCTTGGCGAAAATGTCGAAAAACGCGGCGAGTTCCGATGGCGACAGCCCGGTCTCCGCCGCGCAGCGCGCCAGATCGTAGTCCGCCGCCGCGGCGAGCGCAGCGTCGGCGTTGTTTGTGTGCGCCCTAACAAAATCGTCGTCCCGCGCGCCGTTGTCATCAAGCGCTTTCAGCAACCCCTGAAACAGCGCAACGTCGCTCCCCAGCTTTAACGCCAGATGCATATCCGCGATGGCGAATGTGGCCGTCTCGCGCGGATCGACGACGACGACCTTCATGTCGGGGCGCGCGTCCTTCGCCGCCGCGAGGCGCTGATAAAGAACCGGGTGGCACCAGGCGAGGTTTGATCCGACAAGGACGACAAGGTCGGCTTCCTCAAGATCCTCATAGCAGCCCGGCACGGTGTCGGAGCCGAAGGCGCGCTTATGGCCGGCGACGGACGACGCCATGCAAAGCCGCGAATTGGTGTCGATGTTCGCCGAGCCGATAAAGCCTTTCATCAGCTTGTTGGCGACGTAGTAGTCTTCCGTCAGAAGCTGACCGGATACATAAAACGCGACCGCATCAGGCCCATGATCGCGGATCGTCTGCTGAAATTTCGCCGCAATCGCGCCGGTCGCTTCGTCCCAACTTGCGCGCCGCCCCCTTATCGAGGGGTAGAGCAGCCTGTCCTCTTCCCCCAACGTTTCGCCAAGCGCAGCGCCTTTTGAGCAAAGCCGGCCGAAATTTGCGGGATGGTCCGGATCGCCCTTCACCGTCACCGCATCGCCGATCTTCTCAATGAGAACACCGCAACCGACGCCGCAATAGGGACAGGTCGTGCGAACGGTCTCGCTCCCGTCATCATCGAAACTATCGGCGGCGTCGAAACTCAACGGACTTCGCTCCTAGGACGCCGGCGCAAGGTCGCCCGTGCAGATCAGAATGTCGCCATTGTCGGCGACGCGAACGCGAAATGTTTTGACGGCGCCCTCATCGGCGCCCTGCGCCTCGCCGGTCTCCAGCGAAATCACCCAATTGTGGAGCGGGCAGGTTACGCAGCGATCATGCACAATCCCCTGACTCAGCGGCCCCTCCTTATGCGGACATTTGTCCTCAATCGCATAAATCTCGTCATTCACCGTCCGGAAAACGGCGATGGTCCGCTCGCGCGACAGGACGCGCCGCGATCCAAGCCGCGGAATGTCGCCAAGCTTGCCGACCGCAATCCAGTTTTCGCTCATCGCGTTCATCGCCGCCGCTCCCTCGCTCATTCCGCCGCCTGAAGCCCGACGCTCGCCATCGGTCGGAATTCGTGCTTGTCCTTGCCGGAGGCACGCTCCGACCACGGATCGACCTGAGCAAATTTCTGCGAGAACACGAACCGGTCGTAATAGGCTTTTCGCTTTTCACCGTCATCCATGATCTGTCGGCGCACCTCGTCATAACCGATGCGTTTCGCCCATTTGTATATGCGCTCAAGATAGTGGCCCTGCTCGCGATACATCTGGACGAGCGCGGCGATGTGCTCGATGGCCTCTTCTTCGGTTTTTACGAGGCCGAGCACTTCCGTGCCTTTGATGTCGAGACCGGCGGCGCCGGCGAAATGAATCTCGTAGCCGCTGTCGACGCAGACGACGCCGACATCCTTGCACGTCGCTTCGGCGCAATTGCGCGGGCAGCCCGACACCGCCATCTTGACCTTCGCCGGCGTCCACGAGCCCCACATGAACTTTTCTATCTTCACGCCAAGACCGGTGGAGTCCTGCGTGCCGAAGCGGCACCAGTCCGTACCGACGCAGGTTTTGACGGTGCGCAACCCTTTTGCGTAGGCGTGGCCGGAAACAAAGCCCGCCTCGCCGAGATCCGCCCAGACCGCCGGCAGGTCTTCTTTCTTGATGCCGAGCATGTCGATGCGCTGGCCGCCGGTCACTTTCACCGTCGGGATGTCAAACTTGTCGACGACGTCAGCGATCGCCCGCAGCTCTTTCGACGATGTCTGCCCGCCCCACATGCGCGGCACCACCGAATAGGTGCCGTCCTTCTGGATGTTCGCATGCGCGCGTTCATTGATGAAGCGCGACTGATAATCGTCGGCGTATTCGTCCGGCCAGTCGCATACGAGATAGTAATTGAGCGCCGGGCGGCATTTGGCGCAGCCGCACGATGTTTTCCATTCAAGGGCATGAAGAACTTCCGGAATGGTCTTGAGCTTTTTGACCTTGATGAGACGGCGCACATCGTCATGGGAAAGGTCTGTACACCCGCACATGGGCTTGACGGCGTTCGGGTTGAAAGCATCGCCGAGGGTCAAACTCATGAGCTGTTCGACAAGGCCGGTGCATGTCCCGCAAGAAGCGGAGGCTTTCGTATGCGCGCGAACATCATCGAGCGCCGTCAGGTTCTTTTCCGTGATCGCGGAAACGATCCTGCCCTTGCAAACGCCGTTGCAGCCGCAGATTTCTGCGTCATCGGGCAATGCTGCAACGGCCGCCATAGGGTCGAGCGCGTCTCCGCCCGCGTAAGCCGGCCCGAAGATGAGCGTATCGCGCATCTCCGTTACGTCGGTCTGGTCCTTCACCTGCTGGAAGAACCAGCCGCCGTCCGCGGTGTCGCCATAGAGCACGACCCCGACAATCCTGTTGTCCTCAAGAACGAGGCGCTTGTAGACGCCCTGCGCCGCGTCGCGGAGAACGATTTCTTCGCGCCCCTCGCCGTCGCTGAAGTCGCCGGCGGAATAGAGATCGACCCCGGTCACTTTCAGTTTCGTCGCGAGCGCGCTGTCGGAAAAGCCGTCATTGTCTTCGTCGAGCAGTTCTCTCGCGACGACGCCCGCCATCTGATAGAGCGGCGCGACAAGGCCATAGACCTGTCCCTCGAACTCAACGCATTCGCCGAGGGCGAGAATATCGCGGTCCGACGTGCGCATATGCCGGTCAACAAGAATGCCGCGTCCGGTTTCGATCCCAGCGTCGTTGGCGAGTTGCGCATTGGGCCGGATGCCTACCGCCATGACGACCAGGTCCGCCTCGATTTCTGTCCCGTCCTCGAGCCGGACGGCGCGTACGCCCGAACCGTCCGCAGCGGCAAGAATTTCTTTGGTGTTCGCTTCGGTGATGATGTTAACGCCGCGGTTTTCAAGGGCGCGCCTCAAAAGATGACCCGCGGCCGCATCGAGCTGGCGCTCCATCAGCGTCGGCATGAGATGCAGGACCGTGACGTCCATGCCGCGCTCTTTAAGGCCCGCCGCCGCCTCAAGCCCCAAGAGCCCGCCGCCGATGACCACCGCCCTGCCGCCCGACTGCGCCGCAAGCAACATGGCGGTGACGTCGTCGAGGTCGCGATAGGTCAGGACGCCCGGAAGATCATGGCCCGGCACGGGGATGACGATCGGCAACGATCCTGTCGCGATCAGAAGCTTGTCGTAGTCCGCGACCACGCCGTGCTCCGACGTCACCGTCTTCTTGGCGCGGTCTATTGAAACGACTTTCTGACCTTTGAGGAGCCTGACGCCGCAGTCTTCGTACCAGCGGTCGCCGTGAATGACGATCTCGTCAAACGTCTTTTCGCCGGCAAGCACCGGCGACAGCATGATGCGGTCGTAATTGACGCGCGGTTCCGCGTTAAAGATGGTGACGTCATAAGCGTACGGCGCCTGTTCGAACAATTCTTCAAGGGCGCGACCGGGCGCCATGCCGTTGCCGACCACCACGAGTTTCTTTTTCGTCATTTTACCTCCCGCAACGGGCTTTATGGAGTTAGCGAGGCGGGGCGCACCCCGCCCCGCCTCGCCGCCCGCCGCTAAAACGTGAAGCCGAGATCAACCGTCAGACGCTCCCTGTCCGTCAGGAAACCGTCCGACTGGTAGTTCGCATATTTGACCAGAAACTTGAGCCGTTTGGCGGCCTTTGGTTTGACCACCAGCACCGCGTCGAACTCATCGCCATAATCGGCGCCGCCTTCTTCCGCCGTGAAGATATGATAGAAGGCGTTGAACGCGACCAGCGCAAACGGCCCGACGCCTTTTTTGGTGACGCCGGCCTGAAAATAGATGTCCTCAAGACCGCCCGGCGGCGTTGCAAGAAACAGATCGGCGAAGCCGTTGAATTTGTGCGCCGTCGCCAGCGGCGTCACAAATCCGAAAGCTCCGTCGCCGCCCAGCACTTCATAACCGGCTTTCACAAGGAAGCCGCTTTTCTTCAGCCCCGCAGCGACCGTGTAGTAGTTGACGTTGTAACTTGCCGGGTTGTCCGCGTAAGGGGTCTGGCTGGCGAAACTGCCGTCGATGAACGCCGGTCCGCTGGCCAATGATACGCCGCCGCCGTAAGTCTGCGTCGAAAGGCGCGCTGCGACCGGCGCGATATTAGCGTTCTCGAAATCAAACAGATAGGCGAAGCCGCGAATGGAAGCGGTCACGCCTTCAATCGGGACGGTGTATTTCGTGTTGATGAGATAGCTCTCGCCTTCGAAAAACCCTTGCGGCGAGTCGTCTCCGAAAATGCGGTTCACCCGGTCGACATACGTTACATCGACTTTCAGATTTTTGATGCTGGCGTTCTCTACGCGCAGGGCGTCATAGGTCTGTTCGTTCTGGCGCCAGCCGACATTTCCGACAAACCGCGCATCGTCAAGAATAATCCGCTGGCGGCCAAGCGTGACTTTGGTGTCCGGCAGCGACGTGTTGCTCAGTTGGAACCGGTTCAGTTCCGTTGCATTCGGATCGGCAACGACCGGAAACTGCGTATTGCCGTTCAGCGTCGAATTGAAATCGTCTTCAAGCGCGCGCACATGATCGAATTCGACAAGCAATTTCGTATCAAAGACCGCGCCGGTCTCGAACCCCGCGCGCAGGCGATAGGTGACGCCATTCGCCGTGTTCGGATTTCCTCCAAACTCGGCATGGCTGTAGCGCAGCCGCGCATCGAACAACAGTTTTCCATCGCTAATCGCCTTGGCGATTGCCGACGCTTCGGGCGCCTCCTCGGCGACACCCACGCCCCCGGCGCCGATGACGGCCCACGACACCGCTATTGCGGCGACCGCTTTCATCTTTATGCGTATTGACGTCTTCATTTTATTATCCCTCTCGAATTACCGGCCGCGCCCGCTTTGCAGGCGGAACCTTTGAAACAGACCCGCATCAGTGCAGTTTCTCGTCGAGGGCCGCCATTGACCCGAAACGGCGCCGCCTTCGTTAAGCAGCGCTCTTTTCGTGAACTTCGTACTCTTCCAAAAAGGTCAGAAGCTGTTCGCGATATTTGTAGTAATCGGGATGTTCGAGGAGCGCCTTGCGCGAGCGCGGCCGCGGAAGATCAACCTCCATGACCTTGCCGACGCGCGCATTGGGCCCGTTCGTCATCATGATGACGCGGTCTGCGACCAGAATCGCTTCGTCAACATCGTGAGTGACGCAAATCGCCGTCACCTGCGTGCGCTTCCAGACATCCATCAGCACTTCCTGAAGCTCCCACCGTGTCAGGGAATCGAGCATGCCAAACGGCTCGTCGAGCAGAAGAAGTTTCGGCGACAGCGCAAAGGCGCGTGCGATGCCGACGCGCTGCTGCATGCCGTTGGAAAGGTCGCTCGCCTTCTTTTGCATCGCATCCGCCAATCCGACGCGCCGGAGATAATACTCGACGATCTGCCGACGTTCATCGGCCGACGCATGGGGGTAAACGCGGTCGACCCCAAGCGCGACATTTTCATACGCCGTCAACCAGGGAAACAAGCTCGGCGCCTGAAAGACGACGCCGCGATCCGGCCCCGCGCCAGCGATTTCTTTGCCGTCTAGCACGATGCCGCCCTTGGAAATCGGATTAAGCCCTGCCGCCATCGACAACACCGTCGATTTTCCGCATCCGGAGTGACCGATCAGGGACACAAACTCGCCCTTGCGCAAATCGAGGTTAAAGTCATCGACAACGGTCAGCGGACCTTTCGGCGTCGGATAGATCTTTGTCGCCTTAAAAAACTCAACATATTTGTTGAGATTTTGGGTATGGGGTTTGCCGGCCTCTTTGACCGCCTGCGGCAAGCCAGGGTCGGTCGCCGCGACAGATTCCATCAGTTCGATGATGGCGGCGGAAGTCTTCGGACGGGCGTTCCGCGCCGCCTTGCGGCCGCCCTTTGCAGCCGACAGCGGCAGAACGTCCGGCAGCTCGCCGACCTCTGCCTCGCTTGTGCGCGTCATGCCGATTTTCATGAGATAGTCGGTGATCTCGCCGCGCAGCCGGACAAATTCCGGATCGTGATTAACCGCCTTGCGATCGCGCGGGCGATCAAGCGAAACCCGGAAGGCGGGACCCAGCGTCGCATTAGGACCCGGGTTCAGCGGTATGATGCGGTCGGCGAGCAGCAACGCCTCGTCCACATCGTTGGTAATCAGGACGACCGTTTTCTTTTCACGCTCCCAGATGCGTTCGATTTCATCCTGAAGATTCGCCCGGGTCAACGCGTCGAGGGCGCTGAGCGGCTCGTCAAGGAGCAGCAGCTTCGGCTGAATCGCAAGCGCGCGCGCAACGTTGACGCGCTGACGCATGCCGCCGGAAAGTTCCGCCGGCCGGCGCTCGCTCGCATGGCTGAGCCCCACCATCTCAACGTAATGGGAGACGCGCTTTTCCTTTACGGCTCTCGGTTCGCCGGGAAAAATCGCATCGACCGCAAGACGCACATTGTCGTTGACCGTAAGCCACGGCATCAACGAGTAGTTTTGAAAAACAACGCCGCGATCCGGCGACGCGCCTTTCACCGGATCGCCGTTGAACGTAATGCTCCCCTCGTCCGGCTCGATAAGGCCGGCAATCAGCGAAATCAGCGTCGTCTTGCCGCTGCCCGAAAAGCCGACAATGGCGACAAACTCATTCTCTTCAATATCGATGCTGATGTCGCGAAGAATCGTTTCGTCGCCATAGGATTTTGACACGTTTTTCAGGCTGAGGATTGACATGACGGTCTCCTCAGCGCTTGTCGGAATAGGTGAACATGGCTTGCAGCGTGTACATGATGCGGTCGAGCAGGAACCCGATCACGCCGATCGTCAGCACCGCGACCATGATGCGCGCCAGGGACACGGAGGAGCCGTTCTGGAACTCATCCCAGACAAATTTCCCGAGCCCCGGATTTTGCGCCAGCATCTCCGCGGCGATCAGCACCATCCAGCCGACGCCGAGCGACAGGCGCAACCCGGTAAAAATAAGCGGCAGCGACGACGGCACCACCAGTTTGAAAATCTTGTCCGCAGGCTTCAGTTGCAGGACTTTCGAAACATTCAGAAGATCCTTGTCGATCGACGACACGCCGAGCGCCGTATTGATAAGCGTCGGCCAAAGCGAGCAAAGCGTCACCGTAATGGCCGAGATCAGGAACGATTTCGGCAAACCATCCGATGCGTTTACGTAAACCGCAGAGACAACCATTGTCACAATCGGCAGCCATGCGAGCGGCGACACCGGCTTGAAAATCTGGATGAGCGGATTGAACGCCGCACTGACCGTCGGACTGAGCCCGCAGAAGATGCCGAGCGGCACGGCAATGACGGTCGCGATCAAAAATCCGAAGAAAACGGTTTGCAGCGACGTGCCGATCTGATCGATATAGGTCGGCTTGCCGGTAAAGCTGCGCTCCTTGACCTTGTCGAGCCTGCCTTCGGCGATATAGCCCGCGTTACGCTCGTCCTGGCGTTCGTAAAACGCCCTTTCCTTCTCGCGCGTCGCGGCGTGATCATCCATCAGCGCGCCGAACTGTTCCCAGACGGCCGCGGGCCCCGGTATCTGCCCGAGGCTGGTCTTGACCTGCGACGCGCCGGCCGACCACGCCGCCATGAAGATCAGGATCGCGAGGATCGGCACGCAGACCATCCGCCACAAATCGGCGAATTGCTTCTTCGGGTCCTCGCCCATGGCCAGCCGAAAAACCGGATTGATAAAGCCAAGACCGACAACCGAGAGAACATTCATCAATTTCTGCATGGCGAGCGAAGCATCGCCGCCCTTTGAACCACCATCGCCGGACGGCGCCTCGGCGTCGTTCGCAGGCGGGGATTGGTCCGTTGCGGCGGTGGCGGTTTCGTCCGGCGCTTCCGACGATGCGTCGGAGAAGTCCTGTAAGGTGGTCGCGCTCATGCCTTGTGTCACTCCCGTGCTCGGTTTTGGCGGCGGTTGGATCTCGCGCGCCGGGCGGCGATTGCCGGCCCGGCGCAATGTTGAAAAAATCAGTTGGTCACGATGTCGCCCGCGTCGGTCACCGTTTCGCCAGCCTTAAGGCCAATCGGAAACTCCGCGAGATAGTCATTGGGTTTGCGTCCGTCGAAGGTGACGCCGTCGATGAATTCGGACTGCGGCGGCTTGAACCCGTCTGTATCGGCGGGAAAGTCTTCCGCACTCGCCTTTCCTTCATCGATCAGCATTTGGGCCGCCTGCATATAGATGTCCGGCCGATAAACTTTCTTCGCGACATCCATGTACCAGTTGTCAGGTTTTGATTCGGTGATCTGTCCCCAGCGGCGCATCTGCGTCAGATACCAGACGGCGTCCGAATAGAAGGGATAGGTCGCGTAGTAGCGAAAGAAGACGTTAAAGTCGGGCACTTCGCGAACGTCGCCCTTTTCATATTCAAACGTTCCGGTCATGGAGGCGGCGATTACTTCGTAGTCGGCGCCCACATATTCCGACCGCGACAGGATTTTGACCGCATCAGGACGATTTGCATTGTCATTTTCATCAAGCCAGATGGCGGCGCGAATAAGCGCCTTGACGACGGCGAGATGGGTGTTCGGATTTTCTTGCGCCCAGGCCGCCGACACGCCGAAGACTTTCTCCGGATTGTTTTTCCAGATTTCGTAATCGGTGATGACCGGCACGCCGATGCCTTTAAAGACGGCCTGCTGGTTCCACGGCTCGCCGACGCAATAGCCGTAAATCGTTCCCGCTTCGAGGGTCGCCGGCATTTGCGGCGGCGGCGTTACGGACAACAGCGCATCGGCCTGAATTTGGCCGCTGGTGTCGGTCTTGCCGTAATATCCGGGATGAATGCCGCCGGCGGCGAGCCAGTAGCGCAACTCGTAATTATGCGTTGAAACCGGGAACACCATGCCCATTTTGAAGGGCTTGCCGTCGTCCCTGTAGCTCTCAACGACAGGCTTCAGATAATCCGCCTTGATCGGATGAATCGGCTTGCCGTCATCACGCTTGGGCACATGCGGCTTCATCTCTTCCCAGACCTCGTTCGACACGGTGATGCCGTTGCCGTTGAGGTCCATGGAAAAGGCGGTGATAATGTCGGCCTTGGTGCCGAACCCGATGGTCGCGCCAAGGGGCTGGCCGGCGAGCATATGCGCGCCGTCAAGTTCGCCGTCGATGACCCGGTCAAGCAGAACTTTCCAGTTTGCCTGCGGCTCAAGGGTAACGAACAGCCCTTCGTCTTCGAAATAACCGAGTTCATAAGCGACCGCGAGCGGCGCCATATCGGTCAGCTTGATAAAACCAAAGGTCAGCTCGTCTTTCTCAACGTCCAGCTCTTCTGCGCCAACGGGCGCGAATGTCGGCTGAAAGACAATCGCAGCAGCGGCGGCGGCGATCATTGATAGTTTTTGAAAGCGTTTCATTTCAGGGTTTGCTCCAATTTCAGACGCACGGGGGGTGCGGCGCGACATGCAGCGTCTGCGCGTTAACTCGTTTCGAAATCTGGTGAGGCGCCTCTTTCGCCAGAGACGTCGCTGGCGCAAATCAAGGCGCGATCGCCTTTCATTGCTGAATCAATCCCTCGCTGGATTGATCCGCGACTCATCATTGAGTCATGAAGAGTAGATCAGAGGAAAAGCGCGCCGTCAACAAAAATGTTGCAATGCACAAAACGTCGCATTGGCAGGGCTTCGGGGCCTAAAACGGCGTATTTCCATTAACCATGGGCGGAAATTCGGACGCCCGCGGACAATTTCCTACCCTTCCCGTTGCCCGGCGCTGTTTCTTACGCGCTTTTGGGGTTGAAGGTTTTGAAATTGACCATCAGGTCGTTTTCTTCGAGCCACTCATAGGCTTTTTGTTCTTTCGCCATCGTGCGCTCAACGCTCGGCCGCTTCAGCACGCGCTCATACATGTCGGCGAACCGGGGATAGGGAGAAAAGTCGAACGGCGTTCCCTGCAGACGGAACCAGGCCCATGACAGATAGGCGTCAACGACGGACCAGCGATCTCCGAGAAACCACGGGCCCTCGGCGAGCCGGTTCTCAACCTGCGTAAAATCCCGCGCGAGCCGCGCCATCGCCATTTCACGCACGCGCGCCACCCCGGCCTCTTCATCGCAAAAGAACTGCGGCAACCGAATATGAAACACATTGGGGTGGACGCTGGCGGAGCACCAGATGACATCGGCCATGACTTTGCCGTCCGATGCGTCGCTCCGGCCGAACGGCAACAGGTCCGCGTCCGGGAACGCGCGGGCAAGATAGAGCAACATGGCCGACGTTTCCGTGATGGATACGCCGTCTACCACCATCGTCGGCACTTTTCCGTTAGGATTTAGCGCCAAATATTCGGGCGACTTGTTGTCGCCGCGCATATAGACGACCAGCTCCGTCTCGTAAGAAGCGCCCGCCTCCTCAAGACCCGCCATTGGGCCTCGCGAACACGTACCGGGATAGTAGTAGAGCTTTATGTTTGGCATAGGATCATCTTACCTTGACGAGACGAACGCCCGAAACGCGGCGGCCTGCTGTTCAGGAAAACGTCGCAAGAATTTTCTTAACGTCCGGCCAGTACTTGGTCCCGATTTCGCCGAACGTCTTGCGCATCTCCGGCGGAAGCCAATCTGTGATTCCGATGTCGAACGCCGGGCGCGCCCGGATGCGCTTGAGCCAGTCTGCGATCGTGGCGCGGTCCTTTTCCCACCACTCATCCATGTTCAGCATCGAGAGCCAGGCGATAGAAGGCGCAAGGCCGATATCCGCCAGCGAAAATGTGTCGCCGGCCAGCCATTCATGCTGCGACAACGACTCATGCATCTTTGTGAGATAGGAGTCGAAGAGCTTGTAATTCTCAGCAAGACCGGGCGCGTCAAATCCAAGCCGCACCAGTTCCGCCCTGCGATGGCGCCAGCGCGGCGTAATGGATTGGTCCGGCGTGCCGCTCAGAAATGCGTCAACCTGTTCTTTTTCATCCTTGTTGATCAGATGACGAAGACAGGAGGAGAAATTCACCTCCGCAAACGAAGGATGAATGTATTCGTCGAGCGCTTTTAACCAGATCTGCATCTGGGCGCGCTCATAGGGCGATTTCGGCGTCAGCGGCGGCTCCGGAAAAACATAGTCGAGATAGTCGTTGATGACGGTTGATTCGACGATCACTTTGTCGTCGTGAATGAGGGTCGGCACGACGCCTTTGGGATTGAGCTTTCGATATTCCGGATCAAATTGATCGCCCTTCAGAATGTCGAGGTAGACGCCGTCCCATTCCAGACCCTTTTCCTCAAGGCAAAACCGCACCTTCGCAGCGCAGGTCGCGCCCCCGTGATGATAAAGCGTTAAGGACATGCCCTGCCCTCCCTGGCGGTCAGTTTTTATAGATGCTGCGGCGCGCGACCCGTCAGGACGCTTCGCCGGTGCAAGGTTCTATCAGCGCCTTAAGCTCGCTCGATCCGTTGGCGACGAATTCATCCCTGTTGGCGAAAGCGTAAAGCTCCTCCGCAAGCGCGGGGTCCGTTTCAACGGTCTCGACGACGCAGGCGCAAGGTTCGTCCGAAATTCCGCTCGCCTCAGTGAATGCTTCGCACCAGGCCTCGCCGTCTCCGGCCACCGCCGGCGCAACGCCGATGACAAATGAACCGATGACTGCAGCGCTAATGAGTTTCTTCATGATCATGGTTTCCTTTCTGGTTAGTCGACGTTTACGCCGCGACGCGCGTAGAATTGCAGCGCCGCCGCATGGGTTTCAGCCGCCGATAGCCCCGGCCAGCTTGCCATGGTTTCGACATTGGCCGGCAGGGCCGTAGAACCCGGCGACGATGTTTCAATGCACGACAGAATGACGGCGACAGTATCGGCAGGCGTCGCCTCCCACGCCGCGAGGGCCTGTTTAAACGACAAAAGCGCAAGCGAACCGGACTCATCCGGAAGCGGCGTCATCGTCATGGCGATCTCGAATTCATTTTTCTCGTTGATGGCGTTGACGACCGACGCATCGACCGGAAGCCATGTCGCTTCTGATCTTTTCAGAAGCGACGGCATCATCGGCTTGAACCCGTCATTCGTTTTGCTCATCAAACTCCATGTCGTCGCGTCAATGCGGTTCTCGTCGATCGCCGCCGACAGGTCCGGCGGGCGAATATCGACAATCTCCACGTCATCCAGAATGCCCCACCCGTCGCGCAGCAGCGCTTCCGTATAGACGCGCACGGCGCTTGGGCGCGGCGGCGCGCCAATGCGTTTGCCTTTCAAATCCTCTGGCGAGCGGATCGACGGATCGAAAACAAGAACCCCGACGGCGACGTCATAAAGCGACGATACAAACTTCAAATCCGCATTCGCCGCGTCATAGGCGTGCCAGTCCGGCCCGGCCTTCTTGATGGCCGGCAGGAAATCAATGGTCGTCACGATCGGCAGATGAAACGGCTTTTCGTCAGCATCGAGAGTGTTGATCGTGTTAATGGATTGAGGCAACGCCATGGGCGTGACCTCGTTTTCCACGGCGCAGGCGGAAAGCGCCGCGCCGAGTTCCACATTGTGGTCGTGCAGCATGATGGCCGGCGGCGCCGGCGAGTAAATCGTTAGCGCCGGCGCGGCGGCGTCATTGTCCTGCCCGCCGCAAGCGACGAGCAGGAGTGCAGCGAAAAGGGAGGCTAATCGCTGCGAGACATGAACAGCGCGGACGCCAGCCGCCGTCGGAAGACAATCAACCGACGGCGGCGAAGCGATCGCTTTCAGCGAAACTGGATTAGAATTCATAGTCCACTTTAACGCCGAACGTCCGGGGTTTCGTATACGCAGTCGTTGCGCTTTCACGGATAAATCCGGGGGTGATGAAGATATTATTCTTTTCGACATCATCCTCGAGATTTGTGACGAAGCCCGTGACCGACAGACCGCTGTCGCCGGCGAAATACGTCACCGTGATATCGGTTTTCGTATTTGGCCCAACGCGATCGATAACCGGATCGTTGTATTCCCGCAGGAACATCTCGCTGTGCCAAGTCGTGTTAATCGCTGCAACAACACTGCCGGCGTTGCCAAGATCAAAACCGTATTGCAGCCCACCGGTAATTGTATGGTCGGCGACATACGGCAACTTGTTGCCGTTGAGGACCGTTTCGCCAGGGTCCGGGTCCGTACAACCTACCGGAACCGGGTCAGTTGGCATCGGCGTCGGTTCACGCGGGTCAAGGTTGCAATAGTCGTCGAATTCCGCGTTGACGTATGCATAGGTAAATGTCGCCAACAGATTGTCCGACAACTCATATTGGGTGTCGAGTTCGACGCCCCACAGCGTTGCCTCACCAGCGTTCGTTGTGAACTGACCGGGCGCGCCGCCGATAAACTGAAGCGACGACAACTGCAAGTCTGTATAGTCATAGTAAAAGCCGTCGATGTTGATCTGCGCCCGCCCGTCAAACGGATTGGACTTCAGACCAACTTCGTAAGCAATCACATCTTCCGGGTCATATGGCGAGCCATTGGACGTGATGTTGAAACCGCCGGCCTTGTAGCCGCTGGAAATGTTCAGATAGGCAAGCGCATTATCGGCGATGTCGTATTCGAGCCCGCCCTTCCAGGTCACCTTGGTGAACTTTTCTTCAATGTCCGTAAGATCCGGCCGCGTTGGCGCCCCGAAGTTCAGCGAGTTGAACAAAGACCCTGTCTTTTTGTCGGCCGTGTAGCGAACGCCGCCAGTGACGCGGAAATCGTCCGTAATTGAATAGGTCGCCGAGCCGAAGCCCGCCACGGTCGACGAGTCGCCGAATTCATCGAGCAGGAAGTCCGGAAGACTGATAAAGCCGGGCCCCGGGGGCGCCACAAACCCGTTCAACCGGACGCGCCGGAAAATGTGGGTGTCTTCCGCGAAATAGTATGCGCCGATAATCCATTCGAGCGGACCGCTATTATTCGACGACAGCCTGAATTCAAAGCTTTCGGCTTCGTTTTCCTGTTCCTTATTGAAAACGCTGAGGTTGACCGGCGAGCCGTCGAAGTCTTGCTGGACGCTCGTGTCTTGCCACAATTTCCCGGCCTGGAACCACATATCGACAAGACCGAAGGACTTTTGAACGCGGATGAAGGTCGAGAGCGTTTCCGTATCGTTCCACGAAGGAAAATCGTTATCAACGATGCGCGGATCGGTCGGATCGGGCGGTACGGTGAGGAACAGCGCCTGCGCCGGCCCCGGACCGCCCGGAACCATCGAGCGCTCAAGGAAGTGCATCGCAACGCCGGTGCCGTTGATATCGCTGTAGGTTGCGGAGAGCAGAACCTCTAGATCATTCTCCATTTCAAACAGCAATTGCCCGCGCGCCGTCAGGTCGCCGTCGCTGCCATGCGGGTCGTCGTCGGCGGAAGGACTGTTTATGTTCGTAATGTAGCCGTCTTCTTCCGTGCGAACGACGGAAAACCTGCCCGCGATATTGTCACTAAACGGAAGGTTCGCAACGCCCCGGATTTCCCAAAGATTGCGGGATCCGTAAGTGGCGCCAATTTTTCCTTCATAGTCAAAGGACGGTTCGTTGGAGATAACATTGACGACGCCGCCGGTCGCATTGCGGCCATAAAGCGTGCCCTGTGGCCCGCGCAGGACCTCGATGCGATCGACATCATAGAAGATCGCGCTGCCGCCCGCGGGTCGCGGAAGGTAGAAATTATCAATGTAGAACGCGACGCCGGAGTCGGTAATCGAGGACGTCCCCTGGATGCCGATGCCGCGCAAGGACACTTTGAAACCGTCCTGCTCCTGGCCGACATGAAGGCCCGGAACCAACGACTGAAAATTGGAAATGTCGTCGATGCCGCGATTTTCAAGCGAATCGCCGGCAAACGCCGAGATGGCGATCGCCGTGTCCTGAAGATTTTCTTCACGCTTCTCCGCGGTAACGACAATACTGTCAATGCCGACGCGCGACCGATCCGCGTCATCGTCTTGTGCTAACGCTACAAGCGGCGACATCGCAATCGCGATCGCCAGTGTCGAAGCTTCATAGAGTTTCATGTTTCCCTCCCGGTTATAACTTTCCTTACACGGATTTTCTTTTGCCGCCGCTTCCCCTCTCAAAACTTGACACTGCATTGTATTGGCGGCTTAACAATGCGAAATCATGAAAGGATTTGCGATGACTTCTAATTCGCTTACTGATCAAAACTTGACCGCCGCAGAAGCAAACGAAATTCTTGCGCGCGCCATGAAGGCCGCGGAAAAGGAAAGCGCCGACGTCGCCGTCGCGCTGGTGAATGCGTCGGGCGTTCTCGCGGGCTTTTTGCGGACCCCCGCCAGCTTCCTCGCCTCGGTTGACTATGCGCGATGGAAAGCCTGGACGGCGGCGAGCTTCAACATGCCAACGGCCGATTTCGCCGCGTTTCTTCAAACCTTGGACGACGTCACGCGCCAGGGCCTTCTCGCGCACCCCGACGTTACGGCGCTGGGCGGCGGCTTCCCGATCCATCGAAACGGCGCGCTGGTCGGCGCCATCGGCGTTTCCGGCGGCGACGCCAGACAGGATGAAGTCATCGCCAAAGCCGGCCTTCAGGCGCTTGAGGGATAGCGCCGGCGCCCGGTCCGCATCGTGATCCTCATATCCTGAAAAAGACCGCATCTTCTCGCCTTCTTCTAAAACGCGCCTGGATAGAGGCCGCCATCCACAAGGATGT
The DNA here is from genome assembly GCA_028284345.1 of Hyphococcus sp. Taxonomy (GTDB): domain Bacteria; phylum Pseudomonadota; class Alphaproteobacteria; order Caulobacterales; family Parvularculaceae; genus Hyphococcus. Next base: position 91,245 of record JANQRY010000003.1, read on the forward strand.
TTTGCCCCGTCAGGTAGCCGGCGTACGCGCTGCACAAAAACGCGCAAATGGCGCCCAGTTCAGCCGGATCGCCAATGCGCCCGGCCACCGGATTTTTCGTCAGGTGTTTGGTAATTTCCTTGGATTTGCGCAGCCGGTTGGTGTCGAACGGCCCCGGCAACAAATTGTTGACGGTGACGCCCTTGCCGGAAAGTTCCGGCACAAGGCCGAACAGGAACCCCGTCAGGCCGGAGCGCGCCGCCGTCGAAAGACCGAGCACCGGGATCGGAACGCGAACCGTCGACGACGTGATGTTGACGACGCGGCCAAACCCCCGGGACCCCATGCCGTCGACCGTCAGCCGAACCAGCTCGATCGCGCTCAGCATGTTGGCGTCGAGAGCGCTGATCCAGTCGTCGCGGTCCCAATCGCGAAAATCCCCCGGCGGCGGCCCCCCTGAATTGTTGATCAGGATGTCCGGCTCGGGAAAAACCTCGAGCATCGCCCCCCGGCAGTGGGGATCGTCGACGCTGCCGACGACCGTTTCAATCGTAACGTCCGGCGCGACGGCGCGAATGTCCTCCGCCGCCGCCGAGACAGATTCTTGATTTCTGGAGTTTATGAGAACGTTGACGCCCTCTTGGGCAAGCGCCATGGCGCAGGCCTTGCCAAGGCCTTGGCTTGAGGCGCAAACAATTGCGTGGCGCCCTGCAATCCCAAGATCCATTTGTTCCTCCCGTTTCCGCTGACGGCCTTATGATTGAACGCTCACCGGCCGGGCGGAAGGCGACGGCCGCGCAAACGGCATTTTTGCCTTGCGCAAAGCGCGACATATCGCCATGTCTTCCCTGTTAGCATGCTTGCATGTAAGTTGTAAATCTGTATTTTTAGAAAATCGGCGCCACGCAATCGCCGATCAATGTTTTGACCTTGCTCGAACCGCATGCGAGGCGCGGGTTACCGGCCCGCCCCTGTATTCGCAGGCGGATCCAGGAAACAATCGGCGACGGCGCCGTCTTAGGGAGGAATTGAAATGTCGGATCACCAGGTGACGACGCCGAGTTTCGACGCAGAAGAACTGCGAAAGAAATACGAAAAAGAGAAAAGCAAACGGCTGCGCCGCGACGGCGAGGGTCAATATATGGAGGCCGCCGGCGAGTTCGAGGATTTCGTCAAGGATCCTTACGTTAAAGCGCCGCTCGAACGCGATCCGGTCACGGAAGATGTTGAGGTCGCGATCATCGGCGCCGGCTTTGGCGGGCTGATCACCGCCATCAAACTGAGAAAGGCTGGCGTCAAATCGTTCCGCATGATTGACGAGGCGGGAGATTTCGGCGGCACCTGGTACTACAACCGCTACCCGGGAATCCGATGCGATATCGAATCGCTCGTCTACCTTCCCTACCTCGAAGAAATCGGCATAAGGCCAAAGGAACACTACGCCCACGGGGCTGAAATCTACGCGCACTGCCAGACTCTCGGGCGCCATTTCGACCTTTACAAACACGCGCTGTTCGAAACCAAAGCAACCAATCTGGCGTGGGACGAAGAGCTGTCGCGCTGGATCATCAAAACCAGCCGCGGCGACGTCATTCGCGCGCGCTTTGTCACGGTGAGCCAGGGCCCGCTCTCGAAGGTGAAGCTTCCCGGCATCCCCGGAATCAAGCGTTTCAAAGGAAAGATGTTTCACTCGAGCCGCTGGGACTATGGTTACACCGGCGGCGACACCAATGGCGGGCTCGTCAACCTCGCGACAAAGAAAGTCGGCATCATTGGAACCGGCGCAACCGCGGTGCAGATCATTCCCATCGCCGCCGACTACGCGAAAGAACTCTATGTCTTCCAGCGTACGCCGACGGCCGTTGACGTGCGCAATAACCGGCCGATCGACCCGGATTGGTATGAGAGCTTGCCGAAAGGCTGGCAGCAAGATCGCATGAACAATTTCCTCGCGCTGTTGTCCCACAAACAGCAAGACACCGACCTCGTTCACGATCAATGGACGGACTACTGGAAGCGCATCGCCGTGCTTGCCAAAGAAAAGAAACAAGCAGGCTCCGACGAAGACCCCCTCGCCATTATGCAGCAGGTCGACTATCAAAAAATGGAGGAGCTTCGCGCCCGAATCGACGATGTCGTCGACGATCCGGAAACGGCGGAAAAACTGAAGCCCTGGTACAATTACCTGTGCAAGCGTCCGCTCTTTAGCGACAACTACCTGGAAGCCTTCAACAAACCCAATGTCTTTCTTGTGGACACCGACGGCGCCGGCGTCACGGAGATCACGGAGAAAGGCGTTGTCGCGAACGGCCGTGAATATGAACTTGATTGCCTGATTTTTGCGACTGGCTTTGACGTCGCCGCCGCAGCCTACAAGGTCGGCGGATATGACGTGGTCGGACGAGAAGGTCTCCATATCGACGACAAGTGGTCTAACAACCTCAAAACCGTGCACGGCACGCAATTACACGGCTTTCCGAACTTCCACATTGTCGGCGGCTTCCTGCAAGGGACCACGGCATTCAACTTTATGCATGCGCTCGACATTCAGGCGGAACATGCGGTCGATCTCATCGCGAAATGCATCAATGAGAACATCGCCAGCATGGAAGTGACCAGCGATGCGGAAGATCGCTGGGTCCAGCAGATGGAAGAAAACCACAATATGGGGATACAACGCTATTTCGAAGAGTGCACGCCGGGCTTTCTCAATAATGAGGGCGACACCGAATCGAAACCGTCTTTTCTCGGCGGTAACTTTGGCGGCGGCACCACGGAATATGAGCGTATCATCCGCAATTGGCGAAAAGAATGCGTTGAGGACGACACAGCGATGACGCGGCTCGAATAGGGTCGCGAACCTTTCTGAAAAAGTTTTGCCGGCGCGATCTGCGAATGAGGCCTGCTATTCAGCGGCAATGTCGAGATTGAAGCCGGCGAGCACGGCGTCGGCGATTCCTGCAATGTGCGATTCCGCTTCGAGACGGGCGCGCTCCGGCCGCTCGTTCTGAACCGCGTCAATAATCTTGTCGTGTTCCGCCACTGCATCGGGGATAAGCGCGTTAAACCCGACAGATTGCGTGATAAAGAAGTCGCTCATATTGAAGTTGTTCTGTTGTTTGCGGTCGAGCAACGGCGAATGCGCCATCAAGTGAATGGCGTGGTGAAACTCGCGATTGAGGCGTGCGTATTCCTTCGCCGACGGCCGATCGGATTCCGCAAGACGACGCAGGCGCTGTTGCACCGACAAGGCGTTGTCGATGTCCTCCGTCGTGCGCCGCTGCGCCGCCAATTCCGCCAGGAGCCCTTCGGCGCGCTGAAACAGCTTGAAAAAATCACCAATTTCACTGGCGCTCGGATCGATGACCTGACAGCCGACCTGCGGGATAATCTGAACGAAGCCTTCGACGCTGAGGCGATTGAGCGCGGACATGATCGGTTGCCGGCTGGCGCCGGTCTCTTCGCCGAGTTCCTTGACCAGAAACCGGTCGCCGAACCTGTAATGGGCGTTCACCAGCCGATTGATGACGAGCTGATAAACCTCGTTGCTTTTGCTCATTTCATATCCACACAAGAATCTAGCATGCCAGCAATTAAATACTGCGCCGCCGGGCCGCCGCAAGACAATTGATGCTCAAAACAGAGCGGACGCCCCCGGCCCGGGAAGTTTTCGCCCTTTACACTATCAGCTTACATGCTAGTATGCATTAAAAGTCGGAGGAATGCATGACCCATATCTGGCCCGAACTGGCAAAGGGCGTCGTCCGGTTAGGATACGCTGACGCTGGCGGTGTGCGCACGCGCTACATCGAAGCCGGCGACCCGGACAGCGACGAAGCCGTAATCTTCGTCCATGGGACGGGCGGGCACCTCGAAGCGTTCACCCGCAATCTTCTGCCGCATGCGGAGCATTACAGAACGATCGCCCTCGACATGATCGGCCACGGCTACACCGAAAAACCCGACCACGATTACGAGATCAAACACTACGTTAAACATCTTGTCGACTTCTGCAACGCCGTCGGCGTCAAACACGCGCACGCCCATGGCGAGTCCCTGGGCGGCTGGATCGTCGCGCAATTCGCCATTGATCACCCTGACCTTACCGCGACGCTGACGCTGAATACGGCCGGCGGGTTAAACACCGACCCGAAGGTCATGAAAAAAGTCTACGACGTGACGATGAAGGCGGTCGCCGAAGCGAGCCCCGAAACGGTGCGCGCGCGGCTTGAATGGCTGATGAACGACCCCGCCCGCGTGACCGACGACCTCATTGAAATGCGCTACGGCATTTACACGCAGCCCGGATTCAAAAAGGCGATGGAACATATCCTGTGTTTGCAGGACATGGATATCCGCATGCGAAACGTGCTGACGGAGGAAACGCTTTCCAGTATTCAGGCGCCGACGCTCGTCATCTGGACTGACCACGATCCGACGGCGCCGGTGCAGACCGGACAGCGCTTTGTCGACGCAATTCCGGATTCCCGAATGGTTGTCATGTCCGATTGCGCGCATTGGCCGCAATGGGAAAAAGCGGATGAATTCAATGCGCTTCATCTCAAGTTCCTTGCAGAACACGGCTGACCGTCTCTGCTCACGGAGTATTTTCAATGACGCTTAAGCTTATATGCGCGTCCCACACGCCGCTGATGGATCATGTGGAAACCGATCCGAAGGTTGACGCAAATGTACGCGCGCATTTTAGCGACCTCGCCAAAACCGTGCGCGATTATGATCCAGAGCTCATCATCATATTCTCTCCGGATCATTTCCGCGGCGTTTTTTATGACATACTGCCGCCGTTCACGATCGGCGTGCGCGCATCAGCAATTGGCGATTACGGCATCGGTTCGGGCGCCTATAACGTCCCGGAGGATATGGCTGTCGACTGCATCCGCACGCTATTCCAGCAAGACATTGATGTGGGCATGTCTTACCGTTTTCGCGCAGATCATGGGTTTTCTCAACTTCTTGTCCTGCTCGGAGAAACGGTTGACCGTTATCCGGTTATTCCCATTCACATCAATTGCGCCGGCCCGCCGCTCCCGCCTTTCAGACGCGTTAGAAAACTGGGCGAGGCCATCGGAAAATGGGCGGCGATGCAAAATAAGCGCGTGCTGATACTCGGTTCAGGCGGCTTGTCTCATGACCCGCCGATTCCCAATCTGAAAACGGCGCCGCCGCAGGTCGCCGAGAAACTCATTGCAAACCATAATCCGTCGCCTGAAGAAATGCGTGCGCGTGAAGAACAAAACTTCGAAACCGCGCGTGCGCTTGCGCGGGGCGAAGGCGACGCCCTGCCATTGTCCCCGGAATGGGACCAAGACTTCATGGCGCATATGGCGAAAGGCGAATTCGGATATCTGGACGATGTGACCGAAGAAGAGCTCACCGGCGTTGCCGGCTGCGGCGGCCATGAAGTCCGCACATGGGTGGCGGCGTATGCGGCGTTGGCGGCGGTGGGGCCTTATCAATCGGACACGCTTTTCTATCACGACATTGCGGAATGGAATGCGGGGATGGGCATCGCCAAAGCCGAACCCAACACGCAAGCGGCGTGACGACGACGCGCGCGAGATCCGCGCGAAACCTGAAAGCAACGGTGACTGAAGGAGGAAATCGGTGGTACTAGCCCTTAAGCATTTAGCTCTTGGCGTTCCGGACTTAAAGGTCGGCGCTGATTTCTACACTGCGTTCGGCCTCAACATGAAAGAAACCGGCGATCGCATCGGCTTTCGTTGCGACGACCGGGAACATGACGAGATTGTTCTCATTGAGACCGGAAAAAACCGGAAATTTAATCACATCGCATTTGCGACCGACGCGGAAGGGTTTGCGAAAATCCAGCAAAACCTCAAAGCGCGGGACGTGGAACTGCTCGACCCGCCGTTTCCTGACACATATGACGGTCTGTGGTTTCGCGACCCCGACGGCAACCTGGTGAATGTTCATGTCGCGCCAATCCAGGCGCGCACGAAGGAACCAGAGCCCGAGGTCAACAGGCCCGGCGTCATGAACAGGAAAAATGCGCACGGATGTCCTCCGTTCGATATGGATCCGCGTCCGCGCCGTTTCGGTCATATGATTCTCTTTACGCCCAACATTCTTTCGCAGACGGAATTTTATACCGAAGTCCTCGGCATGAAGCTCAGCGCCCGAATTGTCGGCGACTACGCTGCTTTTCTGCGCGCCGCCGGCGACAGCGATCACCACGTTCTCGGCTTCCTGAGTTCACCGGCGCCGGGCTTTCATCATGCAAGCTTTGAAATGAGCTCCATCGACGAAGCCGAAGTCGCCGCGCAACGCGTTTTCGGCAAGGGCTACAAGCACGCCTGGGGTCCGGGCCGCCACGGCGTCGGATCAAATTATTTCCATTACTTCCGCGACCCGTGGAACGGCTTGACGGAATATTTCTTTGACATCGATTACGTCACTGCCGATTACGACTGGGGCGTCGATGATTTCACCAAGAAGGAAGGCATGTTCCTGTGGTCCGCCGACGGGCCGCCGCCGAAAGATTTCGGCCAGAACTACGAGGCCGACGAGCACTAACAGGCGTTCGGCGTCCGTCTACGCGCCTATGCGCAAATCACCTATCTGTGGAGCAACAATGTGACAAAAGTTCTCGTGCTTTATTACTCGAGTTACGGCCATGTGGAGACAATGGCCGAAGCGATCGCCGAAGGCGCGCGGTCGGAAGGCGCCGAAGCGGACGTCAAGCGCGTCCCGGAAACGGCGCCGGAGGCTGTCGTCAAGGACGCGCACTTTAAAACGGATCAGGCCGCGCCTGTGGCCGAGGTTGAGGACCTTCCCAACTACGACGCCATCATCTTCGGCGCGCCGACGCGATATGGCCGGATCCCGTCGCAGATGGCGGCCTTTCTCGATCAGACCGGCGGCCTATGGGCCCGCGGCGCGCTTAACGGCAAGATCGGCGGCGCCTTTACGTCGACGGCGACCCAGCATGGCGGTCAGGAAACGACCCTGTTTTCGCTGATCACCAACATGCTGCATCTCGGGATGACTGTTGTCGGCCTGCCCTACAGCTATCAGGCGCAGATGACGCTCGACGAGGTCGCTGGCGGCACGCCCTATGGCGCAACGACTATCGCCGGCGGCAAGGGACAGCGCCAGCCGTCGGAAATCGATCTCGGCGGCGCCCGCCATCAGGGCGCGCTCATCGCCGCGCTCGCTAAAAAGGCTGCGGGCTGACAAAGAAGCGTCGTCAGGCCCGACGCGTAATTCGAAAAACCTCATCCTGAGGCGCAAACACGAAGTTGTTTGCCTCAAAGGATGAGGTCGTTTGAATTTCGGTAAACCTTAAGGCCGCCTCAGCGCCGGGCGTTGCGCCAGGTATCGCGCATAAAATCGACAATAAGCGCCGCTTCGCGTTCATCGCGCGGCGCGTAGATCAGGACCGTGTCGGGAGACACGGTCGGTTGGCCCGCGAGCGGATGCAGCTCGGCCCATCCTTTTTCCATCGCTGCGGATTTCAACGGCTCGGCGAGAATAGCATGCAGGCTGTCGTCTTCGCTGATATGCACATGGGCGATCTCGGTGCCCAATAAAAAACGGCGTTCGTCCGGCGCCGCACATTGCGGATCGAGATAAAACCCGACCGTTCCCGGCGGCGCCCGCCGGCTCGGGCCAGTCTGAATATCATCGAAACCCGCGATGGCGTCGATCATGTATTGGCTGAGTCGTCGGCGTTCCGCTTTATCGGGAAGCTGATCAATCTGACTATGGGGCGCGCAACCCGTCGTTTTGGGCCGCGTTCCCGCCCGCGCGGGCAGCGCATCTACAAAATCGTTTATCGACACAGGCTCCTCCGATTTCGGTTCGCGATCGGTCATCAGACAAACGTTGTCCTTACGCCGCCGAGGCCCTCGATTTTCAGGTCGTATGTTTTGCCGGCACGGACCTCGACGAAGGGACCAAGCGCGCCGGAAAGAATAATGTCACCGGCCATCAACGGACGGTCGGCGGCCTCCATCACGCGCGCGAGCCACAGCGCCGCGTTCAGCGGGTTCCCGAGGCAGGCCGCGCCCTGCCCCGTGGAAACGGTTTCGCCGTCTTCGGTAAGCGTCATTTCGCAATTGAGCAGATCGAATTCGCCCAACTTTTTCTTGTCGGCGCCAAGCGTGTATTTCCCTGAGGATGCGTTATCAGCGATCGTGTCGAAAATCGTGATGTTCCAGTCCTTGATGCGGCTCCCCACAACCTCGAAGGCCGCGACGGCGTAATCGATCGCGTCTTGCAGTTCATCAAGAGGCGGATCCTTGGACCGAATATCGCGCCCGAGAATAAAGGCGATCTCGCCCTCAATGCGCGGCTGGCATATCGAGGCCGCGGGGATGGTTCCACCATCCTCCACCGCCATGTCATCGAACAGCATGCCGTAATCAGGCTGATCGACGCCAAGCTGTTCCTGCACCGCTTTCGACGTCAGGCCGATCTTGCGGCCCGTGAGCTTGCGTCCCTCTTCAAGCCAGACGCGCGTGTTCGTCTCCTGCACGGCATAGGCCGTATCGATGTCGGGCTCGGCGAAAAGATCGCGCAGGGGCGCAATCGGCGGCGCGCCGTCATAGACGGTTCTGAGCGCACGCGCCGCATCCTCAATCTTGCTCATCAGGCTTGTTCCAACATCATGAGGGCGCTGTCCCGCCGGCGCTTTTGTCTTTCAAAAGGTCCAGCGCGACATCGACAATCATGTCTTCCTGTCCGCCGACCATGCGACGGCGCCCCAGTTCCACGAGAATTTCGCGCGTGTCGAGACCGTAATCCTGCGCAGCCTTTTCCGAATGAAGCAGGAAAGACGAATAGACGCCGGCGTAGCCAAGAGAGAGCGTCTCCCGGTCGACCCGCACCGGACGGTCCTGCAACGGCCTGACCAGCTCTTCAGCGGCGTCCATCAGCGCATAGAGATCGCAGCCATGGCGCCACCCTTTCCGGTCCGCCGCAGCGATGAAAACTTCAAGCGGCGCGTTGCCGGCCCCGGCGCCCATCCCTCCAAGCGACGCATCAACGCGGCGCGCGCCGTGTTGGGCGGCGACGATGGAGTTCGCAACGCCGAGCGACAGGTTGTGGTGCGCGTGAACGCCCCGCTCCGTTTCCGGTTTCAGAACCGAATCATAGGCCTTCATCCGCTCAACATAGCCGTCCATGTCGAGCGCGCCGCCGCTGTCGGTCACATAGACGCATTCGGCGCCGTAGGATTCCATCAGCTTCGCCTGCGCCGCCAATTCATCGGGCGCAACCATATGGCTCATCATCAAAAAGCCGATCGTATCCATGCCGAGATCGCGCGCGACGCCGATATGCTGTTTTGCGACGTCGGCTTCGGTGCAATGCGTGGCGATCCGCACCGACCGTACGCCGAGTTTGTGCGCGTGTTTTAGTTCCTCGATGGTGCCGATGCCGGGCAACAACAATGTCGTGAGCGTCGCGTTTTCAACGACGTCGGCGACGGCCTCGATCCATTCCCAATCCGTATGGGCGCCGAAGCCGTAATTGAAGCTCGATCCGTTAAGACCGTCGCCATGGGCGACTTCGATGGCGTCGACGCCCGCCTTGTCGAGCGCGCGCGCGATATCGCAAACCGCGTCGACGCCATATTGATGGCGGATCGCATGCATGCCGTCCCGCAGGGTGACGTCCTGAATGTAAAGCCTGTCTGTTTGCGGATCAAAACTCATGACGCACCAACCATCGCGCCCCGGCGCTGTGCAATTTTTTCACCCGTGGCGAGCGCCGCCGACGTCATGATATCGAGATTGCCCGCATAGGCCGGCAGATAATGCGCGGCGCCTTCAACCTCCAGAAAAACACTCGTCTTGATGCCCTCATACTGCCCGACGCCCGGTATGCGCACGGGACGGTTGGAGCCGAACCGCTCGAACTGCACTTTCTGTTTGAGGCGGTAGCCGGGTACGTAGCGGCGGACTTTCTCAACCATGGCCTCAATCGCCTGTTCGATTTCCGCTTCTTCCGCGCCGCTCGACAGGGTGAAGACGGTGTCGCGCATGATCATCGGCGGCTCGGCCGGATTGAGGATAATGATCGCTTTGCCGGTCTCGGCGCCACCAACCGTTTCAAGGCCCTTCGCCGTCGTTTCGGTAAATTCGTCAATGTTCGCCCGCGTGCCGGGGCCGGCGGATTTTGACGCAATCGACGCCACGATCTCGGCGTAATGAACCTTTGCAACGGAGGAAACCGCAGCGACGATCGGGATCGTCGCCTGCCCGCCGCAAGTCACCATGTTCACATTGGACGCGTCGAGATTCGCGTCCCCGTTCACCACCGGCACCACATAAGGGCCGATAGCAGCCGGCGTCAGGTCGACCATGCTTTTGCCGGCGCCGGTCACGACGGCGCTATGGGCTGCGTGAGCGGCCGCCGACGTCGCGTCAAAGACGATGCCGATCTCTGGCCAGACGTCCATGGACGCCAGCCCGTCAATGCCGTCATGCGTCGTCTCGACGCCGAGATCGCGCGCCCGCGCCAGCCCGTCCGAAGACGGATCGATGCCGACAAGCGCGCCCATTTCGAGATAATCGGAATTTCGCATGATCTTGATCATCAGATCGGTTCCGATATTCCCGGATCCAATGATCGCGACTTTGGTTTTTTGCATGGCCTCGGACATAAACTCCGGTCTCTTCTGATTGTCGCCAAAGAGATTACTCCCAAAGCTTGACGCGACAATTCAACGACGTCACTCTATTCTCGATATTTGAGAGTAAAGGAGGAGGGCTGGACATGCCCGGCGCCGATGTTCCGACCGGAAAAGCACTGCATTTACTGCAGGATATCATCGCGCTGCAGGGCACGCCCTTCAGCGCGCGCGAATGCAGCGACCGTCTGGGGATGCCGACGCCAAACCTTTATCGTCATCTTCAGGTGCTGATGGCGAGCGGCTATCTGGTTCGCCCGCGCCGCGGCCAATACCTGCCGCATCCGCAATTTCTGTCGTCGCTGCAAGCCTATTCGGCTCATGGCGTCCTGAAAGCAATCGCCAAACCGCTGCTGGAGGCTGCTGCGCCTAAAATCCCGGCGACGTTGCACTTTGGCGTATTTGAGAACGACATGGTGACGTATCTCGTTAAGGTCGACTCAACGAAAGATGCGCTGTTTACCGAGGAAAGCATCCAGCTCGAAGCCTACTGCTCGGCGATCGGCAAAGTCCTGCTGGCGGCCCTGCCCAAGCGCGACCTCGACGCTTATCTGGCGGACGCCGACTTCCCGCGCCTCACCGACAACACGCTGACAGCGCCCGAAGAGATTCGCCGCGAACTCACCCTTACAAAACGGCGCGGCTACGGGATCGACAATCGGGAGATCGATGAAGATCTCATTTGTCTCGCCGTTCCCGTCTCGACAAAGGACGGGGACGTTGTCGGCGCCGTTTCAGCGGCGTCAAGATCTGTCGATTTGATGTCGACAAGACGGAAACGGACGATCGGCGACCTGCGGACCGTCGCGCAAAAAATTGGAAATCTGCTTTAATGACCAGCCCTTCTACAACACAACCCGCCGCAACCTTGCGGCGGTTTGAAAGCCCCATGGCGCGGCTTTTCACGATACAGTCCGCGATGCGGGAAGGCCGGCAAATCGTTGTCCGCCGCATCATTCGCCGCGGGAACGGCTGATGACGCGGAAAAAATACCCGCCGAACCATCCCGTTTCCGCATTGCAAACGGCGCTCTCGGGGCGTTACGTGCAAAGAGCGTTCGTGGTTGCGGTGCTTGTCGGGACGATCCTCAACGCCATCAATCAGGGAGACGTCATTGTCGCCGGCGACGGCGTCGCCTGGCTCAAATTCGCCTTGACCTATTGCGTGCCGTTTTGCGTTTCAACATTTGCCAGTTGGACGGCGATTATGGAGAACGGACAACGCAACGACTGACGAAACGCGACAGCGCCCGCCACGGATGGGGATCAGTCCTGCGTAACGGTGTATCGGATCTTCGAATTCGGCCGACCGATCACTTTAATCGTCAACGCCGAAGAGCCGTCGTCCTCCGGCCACGCATCGCCCGCGCCGTCCTGCAGCATCCTTAGCGCCATGTCTTCATAGGCGTCTAACAACGCCGGCTGATAGCGCTCGGCCACATAAGCCAGCGCCTTGCGTGAAACACCGGCGATGCTGTCGACGACAATGCGGGCCATGGCCGACGCGTCCCGGGCCTGACTTGCTTGGCGCAGTTCTGGAAACCGGCTGGCGAGCGGATAAGGCGGCGACTCGCCTTCCGCCTCCCGTAACTGCCTGAAAAGCGCGATGCGTTCGAGAAGCCCGTCAATCGTTTGCACGACTCTCGGCCCGGAATATTGACACAGTAACGTCACGAGCCGTCGAAACGCCAGCTGGCGGCGGAAGATCCGGCGTCTCGTCGGCGCCGACGACTCGCCGTCGGCCCCGGCCAACCGTTCGATCAAATCGATCCGGTATTGGATGCGCTCAACGTCCTTTTCACTGAAAAGTCCGTCGCCGACCGAAATCGCCGCCGCCGCGTTGACGACCAGCATCGCGCAGACCTGTTCCATTTCAGTCGGCGAAAAGGTGGCGACCCGCCCGCGCTGGTTGGTTTCCGCCTCGATCAGGCCCTCGCGCTGCAACATCCGCAACGCCTCGCGCACCGGCCCCCGGCTGATCTCGAATTCCGTGGCCAGTTGCACCTGCGAGAGCGGCTGCCCGCTCTTGACCGCGCCCGACAGGATCATCCGCCGGATCCGCCGATACACGGACATGACGTTTTCTCGGGGCGCGGATAGCTCAGAAGTGGAGACAGAAACACTCATAAGGTCATCATATTGAAAAAAGTGGATGCATCAACGGAAAATATGTTGACACTTTTCAATCAAGTGTGCACACTTTAGAAAAAGGTTAAAAAACCATAGGTGAGGGAAATGACTAAAAAAACCATTCTCGCACAGGGCGCGTCCCTGTTTGCTATTGCGCTATCGCTTGGCGTTACTTCGACCGCGGGGGCTCAGGACGACGAAAGCGCGGCGTCGCAGCGATCAAGCAGCGCGCGCGACGTCATTACGGTGACCGCGCAAAAACGCGAAACCACGCTGCAGGATACGGCGATCGCGATTTCCGCCTTTTCCGGGGGCTTGTTGGAGGATCGCGGCATCGACGATCTGTCCAATCTGCAATCCTATATTCCCAACCTGCACGTCGGTCAGGAGCAGGACGGTTTCCGCATCGCACTACGGGGCGTCGGGATTCAAGGAACGACGAGCATCACCGACCCAGGCGTCGCGTTTTATATCGACAATTTATATATCCCGCGCCCGACAGGCGGCAGCGCGATCTTTTACGACCTCAATCGGATCGAGGTTCTGCGGGGGCCCCAAGGCACGCTTTACGGCCGAAACGCCACGGGCGGCGTCATCAACGTCATCTCGCAGGAACCTGAACACGAATTCGGCGGCAAGATCGGCTTCACCTATGGAAGCCGTGATCTCATCGAAGGGCGCGGCGTTTTAAATCTGCCGCTCACTGATGTAGCGGCCGCCCGCTTCTCCATCGTTCGGACGGAGGAAGACGGATATCTGGAAAATCTGTCAACGCAGCCAGGAACGAGCGACTTACATGGCACCGACGGCGATTTGACGATCCGCGGCCAATTGTTGATCGAACCGAGCGACGACCTGAAAATCCTGCTTTCGTCCACCTATAGCGATCTCGACGGCACGGGCGCGCCCCTGAAATATGTCGAGCGCAATATCGGGGGGCCGCCGCCGACACGAGCGCTGCTGGGAACGCTTCCGCCAGACCTCACTGATCGGCGGCAAATTTTCAACGACAGCCCGACGTTTAACGACACGGAAACGATATCAGCGTTTGCGCGTGTCGAAAAAAGTTTCGAGTTTGTCGACGCCTTCCTGCAGGTCGGCGGTTTGTGGCAGGAAACGGACTTGCTGCAGGACGCGGACGGGTCGGACGTGCCCGTCGCCACATTCGGCAAGCAGTCTGAAAATGATGCCTACAGCGTGGAGTTTCGTCTGTCGTCGAATCACGACGGGCCGCTCGAATGGCTGGCGGGCCTCTACTATTTCACCGAAGACACGTATATTGGCCGGGTCGTCACGCTGAACGGGTTGGTCTTCCCGCCCCCGCCGGCGCCGCCCTCAGGCGTTCTTATCAATCTGCCGAACTTTGCGCTGGACGAGTTCGGCGAAAGCTCGACAATCGGCGGGTTTGCGTCGGCGACCTATTCGCTGTCGGATGACATCCGCGTGACGGGCGGCGTTCGGTATACCGCCGACAAAAAAGGCGGATCGAACGAGACATTCTCGGTATTCGGCCAGCCGCTGCCCCCGCCCGTCGGGCCTCTTGAGCGAAAATTCGATCAGGTTACCTGGAAAGGCGGCCTGGAATACGACGCGGCGGAAAACGTTCTGCTCTACGCCAATGTCTCCTCCGGCTATAAAGCTGGCGGCTTCAACATTTCCGGCGGCGCGGCGCCGTACGATCCTGAAGAACTGATCGCATACGAGATCGGCATGAAGTCGAGCCCGCTTGACGGTCGCGCGCAGTTCAACGTCGATGCGTTTTACTATGATTATAAAGACCTGCAGCTGTCGGCGGTTGTCCCGATCGGCGGCGTGCCGCAACAATTCGTAACCAACGCCGCGGCGACAACCGTCTACGGCGTAGAATTGGTCGGTCTTTACGAACTCACCGACGCGCTGCTCTTCACCGCGAGCTACTCTTATATCAATGCTGAATTTGACGAGTATTGTAATCGCGATGACCGGTTTGGAGACCCGGGGCCGATGGACCTCAGTGAAGGCGCCTGCGCGTCTCTGGACCCGGCGCCCCCTCTTGCTCCCCTCGGCCTCGCCGATTTGAGCGGCAATATGCTGCCCTTTGTTTCGGAGCACACCCTCACGGCCGGACTGGAATACACGGCGGACTTGAATGGCGCGGGTGAAATTATCGCCGCTGTCAATACGTCGTGGCACAGCGAGTACTTTGTCCGGGAATTCAACGATCCGGTCGTTGACAGACAGGGACCCAATACAAAAACCGACATTACGGTCACCTATCTGCCGCCGAGTTCCGGATTCTCCCTGACGGGATATGTCACGAATCTCGAAAATGAATCGGTGCTGAACAACAATCAGGTCAGCCCCGGTTTTGTCGGCACCAGCGCCGTTCAGACATACAGCAGACCTCGCAGCTGGGGCATTCGTGTCGACTATGAATTCTAAAATTGACGATTGGCCCTGCTTTGCGCAAACCGCATCTGAGTCTGCAAAAAGCAGGGCCCGCGTCCATTTTGGCGATTTAATTAGTATAAAGACAGTATCCTATTGTATTGCTACGGTTGTGGTCGCAGCAATAATCACCGGATGCGCCGCGTTGGAGCAATCCTCCCGCTCGAGTCACGCGACGCATCCGGCTCTATCCATTTATTCGCCCGCCGCGCCGCCAATCGTCCTGTGGTCGATAAACGAAGAGATCGGCGAGACGTTGGAGACTTGCGGCGCCGGGCGCGATGTCGAAACAATTGCGCAAGCCCTGCCGGACTCCGTCAACGCCATCGGAAAAATGCCTGATCGCGCCGCGCATCTTCCAATCGTCACAACCATCGATTTTTCGCCAGCGGTAAAAGGAACGGGCCCCGCCTGGCACGCTTACGAACGGCCGCATGAAGAGTTGAAATTTGTCGCCAGTCTTTACGAAGTCGGCATCGGGGTCATGGTTTTCGATGAAAACATCCGCACGCCGAACGACCTGATCGGAAAAACAATCGCCTTGCCGCGCCGACCCAGCAGTTTGCGGGTTATGGCCGAAGCGTTGCTTCGCGACGGCTGGAACATTCTCGACAAGGTTGAGGTGTTGGACGATCTGGGCCCACGAGACATCGCCGCCGCCATTGCCGAAGGACGCGTTGACGCCACCACCTGGAATATGATGGTGGAAACGCCTGACGGCATGCGCCCTCTCCTGCCGGGCGCCATGAAGGCCGGCCGCTGGCTGTCCGTCGATGAAACGCACATTGACCAAATCAACGCCAAAAACGATTTCACAACGGCCGCCGTCGTCATTGACGTCGAAAGCGCCTCGTCTGAGAGCGAAACGCTCGAAAACGCGACGCTGCTGTCTTTCCGGCAGGCGCTGGCGGCATGGTCGGCGACCGACGACAAGCAGGTTGAAGCCATTCTTCAATGTCTCGAAACGGCGCATGGGGCGCGCGCCGAGAGCGCCGTCGTCATGAATGACTGGCCCGGTCTTGCGGAAACGACCGTCCACCCGGCGGCGCTCGAATTCTACCGCCGATCAAACCCCGACTTTTTAAAGAACGCCGAATACTAACGCGGCCGTTGCATCAGAAAGGACGAAACATGAATCACGAGCAGTTCGCGATTTGGGCCACGATGGAGGCTTTGCCCGGCAAAGAGGATGACGCCCGTGAATTTTTACGGGAAGCGGCGCGCCGCCTCGGAAGCGAGCCCGGAACGACGAATTTTTACGCCCTTGAAATCGGCGACGGCAAGTTCGCCATCTTCAACATGTTTATTGACGAGGCCGCGCTGCAGGCGCACGTCAATGGCGACGTCGCGAACTGGGTTCGTGACTCTCGGGAAGGCCTTTTTGTCAGGGATTACGATATCACTCGGACGGAGGTTATCACGACCACGCTTGCTGAAATGGCGCAGGCGAAGCAGGCGGTATAAAAGGTCAGAAGCGTCGTAGCGGGAAACGGAAACATGTCAAACTCAGCTTTGGACTGCGAAGTCCTGGTCGTAGGCGCGGGTCCGACAGGACTTATCGCCGCGGACCTTCTCAAAAGATCCGGCGTTGACGTTCGCATTGTCGAAATGCGCGCCGAAGCCACGCGCGAGTCTCGCGCCTTTGCGGTACAGGCGCGCACGCTCGAACTGATGCAGTCTATGGGGCTGGCCGACCAAATGCTGGCGAACGGCGTGATGACAACCGCCGTCCAAATGCACGTTCAAGGCAAGTTTGTCGGCGGGATGAACACGGACCGCGCCAATGCGCCGGACACTCCGTTCCCCTATATCCTCATGATCGCGCAATCGGAAACCGAGCGAATTCTCATCGAAGACCTCGCCGCGCTCGGCGTCGAGGTGGAGCGCGGATTGGAAGCGACGGAGCTGCACCAGGACGCAGACGGCGCCGTCGCAACGCTGCGAGACGACGCCGGCGCGACATCGACAATTCGATGCGCTTACATCGTCGGCGCCGACGGGTCGCGAAGCGTCGTGCGCGAGGCCGCAAATATTGATTTCAGCGGCGGCACTTATGCGCAGAACTTCCTGCTCGCCGACTGCAAGGTTGACTGGCCGCTCGACCATCATCATTTCCGCGTCTTCATGAACGGTCGGCGCACCGGTTTGTTCCTGCCGCTGGGCGGCAGCAACCTTTCCCGCGTCATGGCGACGGACCTCACCTCTGATATAGACGATAACGCCAGCACGCCGCTGCCGCTCGATCTGACAGAGCTCCAGGACGCGTTCGAAAAGTCGATTTGCTTGCCTGCGAAACTCTCCGATCCCATTTGGGTGACCCGGTATCGCGCGCATCACCGCGCCGCGGAAAAGTATCGCGCCGGGCGCTTCTTCCTCGCCGGCGACGCCGCGCATATTCACTCGCCAGCCGGCGGACAAGGCATGAACACCGGATTGCAGGACGCGGCCAATCTCGCCTGGAAGCTCGGGGCCGTCCTGCGCCGCGGCGCTGACGACGAACTGCTCGACAATTATCACGACGAGCGCAAACCGGTGGGCGAAATGTTGTTGCGCACGACCGGCAAACTCTTCACCGCCGCTGCGGGCCAGTCCGGCTGGAAAGCATCGATCCGCGATCTCGCTGCGAAAACGTTTTTGCCGATTGTAACCCGGGCGTCAAAATTCCATCGCAAGGGGTTTGGCAACGTTTCCGAACGCAACATCAGCTACGATCTCAGCCGCTATGTCGGCGAAGGGCCGCGCTGGCCAAGCGAGGGGCCGCGCGCTGGCGAACGCGCGCCGAACGTGCGCATTAACAATGACCTGGACATGTTTGAACTCCTCAAAGGATATCAGTTCAACATCGTCGCGTTCTCTCGCCTGCCATTGAGTTCAGACGAGTCCGGCAAAGTGCGCGAACGCCTCAAAGCGCTTACGGACGAATTTTCCTTTGCCGGTTCGCATCTCATCGCGAGAACCGCGTTCGGCTTTGATGAGAACTGTATCTTTGCCAACGGCCCGGACGTTTTCGATTGTTACGGGGTCGACAGTGCTGAGAACAACCAGGTCGTTTACCTCATTCGCCCGGACAATTATGTTGCATGGCGCATGACGGGCTTTGATTTTGACGCCTGCCGCCGCTTCCTGAAAGAATTCGGCGCGCACGCGACGTCGGCGCAACGACAAATCGCTGCGGAGTGAGCGGCGCTTCTCACAGTCGGGACCCGCATGGCTAATCCCGCGCGGGTCAGCGCCGCCCTGGATGACGCGCCTTTTACGGCCTATCGCAGTCTTGCGATCGGTCTTTGCATTTGCGTCGCCATAATTGACGGGTTTGATTTCGTCGCCATGGGCGTTGTCGCGCCGATGATGATGCGCGACCTTCAATTCTCCCACGCAGAGCTTGGCGCGATCCTGGCGCTGACGCAGATCGGCGCCGCTATCGGCGCCCTTGCGCTCGGCAAGGCCGCCGACCGGTTCGGCCGCAAACGCCTTATCATCATTTCGCTGTTGCTGATCGCGCTGTTTACATGGCTGACAGCGGTCGCTTCGTCATTTGAAGAATTGCTGGTTGTTCGCTTCCTAGTCGGCCTCGCCCTCACCGGCGCCCTGCCCGCTACGCTGGCGCTGACGTCGGAACTGGCGCCGGCGCGTTTTCGCGCGACCATCGTGTCTCTCGCCGTGGCGGGCTTTCCCATGGGCGCGGCGATCGGCAGTCTCGCCGGCGGCGTCATCGCGGAAACCTACGTCTGGCAGGCGGTCTTTTATGTCGGCGCCGCGCTGGCGCTGGCGCTCGCTGCTGTTATTTATGTCGCCTTGCCGGAATCGCCGCGTTTTCTCGCCCTTAACGACAATCGCGGGCAACGTATGAAGGCGGCAATGGCGCGCCTTACGCCCCGCGTCAATGTCGACACGCTTTGGCTGCCAATATCGAAGGACAAAGCGCCCCATTCGGATGTCGCGCAGGCGCGGACGCCCGCATCGATCCGCGCGCTTTTCGCCAGGGAATTTTCAACGCCGACGATCATGTTGTGGACGCTGCTATTCTGCAGCGGCGTTCTTTCCAACGTGACGCTAGTCTGGCTGCCGACGATCTTCGACCAGGCGGGACTATCAGTCGGCTATGCGTCGCGCATTGTCGGGGCCATCAATATCGGCGCGGTTCTGGGCATGGCGTCGGCAGGACGCATTCTTGAAAGCGTCGGCCCGCGCCTTACCATTGGCGCGGCGTTTCTCGTTGCCGCCGTTGCAACCGTTCTCCTCGGATCTGCGCACGCAGCCGGTTTCGCGCCGGCCATCGCCGCTATCATGGGGTTCTTTCTCGGCATCACTACATCGGCCGGTTACGCCTTGTCGGCGCTGATCTATCCGAGCGCCATTCGGTCGACCGGGGTTGGCGGGGGCGCCGCGGCGCTGCGGATCGGAACCGTCGTCGCGCCCGTCATCATGCCGGCGCTTCTTGCTTTCGCGCTTTCCGTGCAATGGACGTTTGTCGCCATCGCCTTCGTCCCGTTGCTCGCCGGAATATTGGCCAGCCGGTTTACCATCGCTTACGACCGATAGGCGCCCCGCGCCGTCGTCCGCAGCGACGGCGACCCTCACGTCATATAGCGGCCGCCGTCAACGAAGACCGTTTGACCGGTCATGTAGCCGCATTCCAAAATCGCGCGACAGACATGGGCGATTTCTTCGGGCCGGCCAACCCGTTTCATCGGCATCGATTCGGGGGAAGGAAAGTTAAGGCCCGTAAGCATATCGCTTTCGACGGGTCCAGGAGCGATGGCGTTCGCCGTTACGCCATACTCGCGAAGAGACAGCGCATAAAAATGCATCATGCCGATCACGCCCGCCTTTGACGCGGCGTAGGCCGACGAAACGACGCCGCCGACAGCCGCCGCGACCGACGACAGAAAGATCAGCCGGCCGAAGCCCTGATCACGCATATCGCCGATGACCGCCTGCGACGCCAGAAACGCGCTCCGCACGTTCACCGCCATCGTACGGTCGAAATCCGCGGCGGTCGCCTCGAAGACGTCAGCGGCGACGCCCACCCCGGCGTTGTTGACGAGAACGGTAACCGGTCCGAGGGCGGCCTTGGCCTCTGACGCCATGGCCTTAACATCGTCCTCGCTCGAAACATCGGCGGCGATCATCATCGCCCGCCCGCCCGACCGCTCGATCGCCTCCACCGTATCGGCGGCGCCGTCGCGGTCGGCGCGGTAGACCACGGTTACAGCGAGGCCGGCTGCCGCCAGTTCCATGGCGATCGCCTTGCCAATGCCCCTGCTGGCGCCCGTGACGAGCGCATGACGGCCCGCCCACATGTCATTCGGCGCGCGCTCAGTCATGGCGCTGCATTGCGAGCCCTAGCGCGACACGCAAGGGCCGATCGCCTCCTTCAACGCCCCCGGCGCAGCCTCGAAATCCGCCGGCGTTTCCAGTTCGAGATAGGCCGCGGCGAGATCAGCGTCATCCCCGATTGCGTCGACGATGCAGGCGCAAGGTTCGTCTGAAATGCCGTTGTTTTCCGCAAACCCGCTGCAATGACCGGCCACGTCGTCGCCCGCGCTCGCGGCGAGCCCTGCGCCGGCGGCGCAAACAAAGGCCGTCAACCCCACGATTAATCGCATATCTATTCTCCCTGTTGTGATTGGCGAGCGTTCAAAACTGAACGCGGTCGCCGCCTTTTAAACCGAGCATCTCGCGCGCGTCATCCGGACTGGCAATCTCAAAACCCAACTCTTCCGCGATACGCCGAACCTTCTCCACCTGTTGGGCGTTGGAGGTTGCGAGCTCGCCGCGATCATAGAAAAGCGAATCCTCAAGGCCGACGCGCACATTGCCGCCCATCATCATGCCCTGCGTCGCCAGGGGCATCTGCGCGCGACCGGCGCCAAGCACGGACCATTGATAGTCGTCGCCAAACAACCGGTCCGCCGTGCGTTTCATGAAGACAAGATTGTCAATGTCCGGACCAATGCCGCCGAGGATGCCCAAAACAAACTGAATGAAGATCGGCGGCTTGAACAGGCCGCTGTTTACGCAAAATTTCAGATTATAAAGATGCCCGACGTCGTAGCATTCATGTTCGAACTTCACCTTGTGATCGCCGCCCAGTTGGCGCGCAACCTTTGCGATATCCTCAAAGGTGTTGCGAAAAATGTAAGTGTCGGACTTTCGAATATAGTCTTCTTCCCAGTCAAATTTCCAATCGGAATATTTATCCGCTAACGGATGGAAAGAAAAATTCATGCTGCCCATATTGAGCGAACACATCTCCGGCGAGGCGTATTTCGCCGGCGCCATGCGGTCTTCGATTGACGTTTTGAGGCTACCGCCGGTGGAAATATTGACCACGGCGTTGGTCCCCTGCTTGATGATCGGCAGGAACGCGGCGAAATCATTGGGCGCAATCGAGATCGAGCCGTCGATTGGGTTGCGCGCATGGAGATGCAGAACCGCCGCGCCGGCATCGGCGGCGTCTATCGCATG
The DNA here is from genome assembly GCA_028284345.1 of Hyphococcus sp. Classification (GTDB taxonomy): domain Bacteria; phylum Pseudomonadota; class Alphaproteobacteria; order Caulobacterales; family Parvularculaceae; genus Hyphococcus. Next base: position 112,926 of record JANQRY010000003.1, read on the forward strand.
GCGCGCAATATCCTCCGGTCTGTACGGGAGCGCATCCGACATGGTCGGCGTGTGGATCGCGCCCGTGACCGCGCAGGTGATGATGACTTTTCGGTTTTTGGGCATGCGAGCCCTTTGCCTTCCCTCGTCCGCGCCATCATACGCGGCAAAGGTCGCGCGTCAGAAATTTGATTTCGCGATAGGATATATAATTCGGGAGTATAGCTTGCCCGGGCGATTATAACTCGCCGGCGACCTCCAGCATGATCTCGCGCATCCAGACATGGCTTGGATCGTTCTCGTTCCGGGGATGCCAGAAAAGCGTTTCCTTTAACGAGGGCAGTTTGAACGGAACATTCGTCGCACCAAGCCCAAAAACGGACTTGTAGGTTTCATATAGGCGCGACGGCGCGATCGTTACCATAGACGTGTCGCTCAGCATGGCGAGCGCTTTCAGAAAACTCGGAACGCACGCCCGCGTCACCGGGCGTTCCTTGTTGCGGCGCAGGCTATGCTCGACAATGCTGATAAGCCCGTTGCCAAAGCGCGTCTCCACATAAGGCAATTTGCAAAACCCGGCATAGCCGACCGCCCCTTTTATCGCCTTGTTCTTGGCCGCGCTCACCAGCACGAATTCGTCATTATAGACATTCACGCTTTCAAGGCCTTCATAACCCTTCGGGCCATCGCTCATCGATCCTTCTTCGACGGTGATGCAGAAATCGATTTGCCCTTCCTTAACGGCGACCAGTGATTCTATCGTTAGATCGATGATCTGAATGCTGACATTTTCCGAGCATTTCAATATACGGCGCACCAACGGAACGCCAAAAATTTCCGCGCAGTATCCCGACATCGCAATCGTAAAAATCCGGGCGTCCGTCGCGGGCTCGAAGGTCGGCGTGTGGTTGAGCATGCGCTCGGCCAGAACCATAAACTCCGTGAGCGGTTCTCGCAGCGCTTTCGCCTTGTGCGTCAGCTCCAACCCGCGGCCCTGGCGTTCCAGAAGCGGGTCGTCAAAATGATAGCGCAGCTTGTTCAGGGCGCCGCTCATCGCCGGCTGGGATATCAGGACGCGCTCCGCCGCGCGGGTCACGTTTTTTTCTTTTAGGAGCGCGTCGAGAGCGAAAAGAAGATTGAGATCAAGACCTCGAAAATGCATGGCGCCTTAAGGACAGAAACGTGCTGTGCGGATTAATGTCCCTACACCAGATTCAACCCGCTGACAATGTTTCGTCCCGCGACGCGGAAGAGCGGCGCCTTGTTATCGCTTCTGGCCGAAGGTGGAGAAATCGAGCGTGAGCCCGTGCTCGGCCAGCCACGCCTCCGCCTCTTCCTCCCGCGCCAGCGCCCGCTGCACGCTGGGTCGCTGCACGATGCGGCGCGCATGATCGGCAAAATTCGGATAGGGCGCCGTATCAAACCCGCTGCCTTCAACGCGAAACCAGACCCAGAAAACATAGACGTCAAGGATCGACCATTTTTCGCCGAGCACCCACGGCGCATCGCTGAGGCGCTTTTCCAGAAGGGCGAAATTGGGCTTCATTGCGTCGCTGGCCAATTCCCAAACGCGCGTCTGCCCATCTTCCGTATCGCAGAAAAGCTGCGGGAGGCGCAGGCGCGTGACAATGGGATGGAGGCCCGACGCGCACCAGGAGAGATCTGAGATTATTTTCGCGTCTTCAAGCGCGCTCTCGCCAAGGGGAAGCAGTTCGGCTTCCGGGTATGTCCGCGCGAGATAGGTCAGGATCGCTGGATTTTCTGTAAGCGGACCATCGTCCGTCACGAGCGTCGGCACTTTGCCCTTGGGATTGATGGCGAGATATTCAGGCGACTTGTGCTCCCCTTTGAGGAACTTGATCAGCGCCGTCTCAAAGGGCTGGCCGATCTCTTCCAAGGCGACCATCGGCACTCTGGCGCATGTTCCGGGCGCGAAATAAAGCTTCATCGTCGCATTTCCTTATCGCTATCGTTGCGGCGCTATCGTCATCATCACGCGCCGCGGGCGAGTTCGTCGAACGTCTCGGACACCCAGTCAGAGATGAACTCCTTGGCCGCCGCCATGTTGTCGGCGCTCACATGCTCAACGCCGCCGTCGTCCGTGGTGAAAACGCGAAGCTCGCGCTTGGCGCTGTTGACGGCCTGCGAATAGGACATATCCGACGCTTCGATCGGGATCTGCCGGTCGTTGGCCCCATGGGTGACGAGGAACGGCGCCTTGATGCGTTCAACAACGCCGTTCAGGGTCATGTTCTCGGCAAACTCCATAAACGCTTTCATGTCCGGCTGACCGAAGACCCACATGACGTGATCCCAGTAATGGGGCACCGGGTTCTCGCCTTCGTTCTCAAGGCGGCGTTTTTGCAGCTCGCCCCAGAAGTGATTGGCGCCCCAGGCGACGCATAGCGCGAACCTGTCCTCGAAGGCGGCGGCGCGGGGCGCGTAGTACCCGCCAAGCGACCAGCCCATAATGCCGATTGCGTTCTCGTCAACATCGTCGCGCGCAGCGAGTGTTTCATAGGCGGGCGTTCCCCAGCGCTCGCTGTCGTAAACGCCGTGCAGCCCGCGCAGCCGAAGCGCCTCGCCCACGCCTGGGTGATCGATCATCAGCGTCGAGACGCCGCGTTTGCGCAACGCCTCGCCGATGCCCGACCAATAGATCATCTCCTTGACGCTATCGAGGCCGTTTGTGTGCACCATACACGGCGCCGGCTTGCCGTCGGCACGCTCCGCCTTCACGAAAAGCCCCGGATAGCTGGAGCCTTCATAGGGAATCTCGATGCGCTCGCAATTAAGCTCGCCGAGGCGCGCCGATTCCGTCATGGCGCGAAGCATTTTCTGGTAGGCTTCCTCGCGCGGGGCGTAATCGCGGCTCTGCATGCGTTCGGCGATCATATAATAGACGCAGGCGCGGTGATACTTCGCGCTGGCGCTCAGATTATGACCGCGCCTCTCATTTTCCTTCGCCTGCTCGACCAGTTGATCGGCGCGCCCGCACCAGGAATCGAAAAACGCCGCCGTACCCTTGTCGGCGCCCTCCTTCGCCGCCTCAATCACGGGCGCATTCATTTCCACGATATCGCCGATTTCAGCGCCGATCCCCATCGCGATATTGACGGAGAGATTCCAGACATAGTTGCCGACAAAGGGTTCGTACATTTTAGCTCTGCTTTTCTAAAGGACGGTTCACGCGCTCGCGAGCGCGTCATCGAAGATCGCAACCGCACGGGTCCAGCCCGCGCTCGCGCCTCTGATCTTGAACGGAAAGCACGACACGTAAAATCCGTCGCCGGGCAGTGCTTCCAGATTATGCAGCTTCTCAAGGTGGCAATAGCCGATCTCGCGGCCCGCCTTGTGGCCCTCCCAGATCAGGCTCGCGTCCTTGCTCTCTTTATATTTCTCGGCCGTGTAGATGAACGGCGCATCCCAGCTCCAAGCGTCGGTGCCTGTCAGCCGCACGCCGCGCTCCAGAAGATAGAGCGTCGCTTCGCGTCCCATCCCGCAGCCGGCGCCGACATAATCGTCATGGCCATAGCGCGAGCCGGCGCGCGTGTTCACAACGACAATTTCCAGCGGCTTCAATTCGTGACCGATGCGCTCAAGCTCGCGCTCGACATCCTCCGCCGTCGCCACATAACCATCTTCGAGATGGCGGAAATCGAGTTTGACGCCGGGCTGAAAACACCAATCAAGCGGCACTTCATCGATGGTGATGGCGCGCTCGCCCTTGTTCATGGTGGAGGCGAAATGATAGGGCGCGTCGAGATGCGTGCCGTTATGCGTTATGAGTTCAATCTTTTCGATCGCCCAGGCTTCTTCATCGGGAAGATCGGCTTTCGTCAGCCCGGGGAAGAAATTCGTCATCTCTTCCGCTGATGCGGAATGGTCGATGTAATGGATTTTCGGACGATACACCTCCGGATCGGACACAACGTCATTTTCAAGATATATCGAAAGATCGACTATTTTCCGGGCCATTGGTCCTGTCCTGCATCCGCGCCGAGGCGCGATATCAGATGGGGGCGTTAAGGGCGTCCAACGCCTGCCCCATCACGGCGCCGAAATTGGCGTCGGGAGGAAGCCGGTCCTCCCACTCCGCCATTTCCCATTCGCCTAGCTGCAAAGACGTCTTATAGACGAGATCGCTGCGCGGACGGCGACGGGCCGTGAAGGCCGTGAGCATCGCTTCCATATCGCCGTCGGCCGCGACCATGTCCGCAAGCAAGACGGCGTCTTCGATCGCCATAGACGCCCCTTGCGCCAGGTGCGGCGTTGTCCCATGCACGGCGTCGCCAAGCAAGACGACGCGGCCCTTGTGCCACGGACCGTCGACGGCGACCGGCTCCATCGGCCTGTAGACGACTTCCTTCGGATCGGTGACGATTTCCCGCAGATCGCGGACCAGCCCGCCATATTCCGCAAGCCTGTCCCGCAGCAGCACGTGAAGCTCATCATCGGGAAAGAAGGGATTGCCCGGCTCCGGCGTCACCAGGAAAATATAGATCAAGTCGGAGGCCAGCGGCACGAGCCCGGCCTTGCTGTTTTTGCCGAAGACAACCCGCGCCCAGTCGAAACCCTCCGGCCGCGGCAAATTATATCGCCAAACGCCCTGCCCGGTGAACTTCTGCTTGTAAACGCCGGGAAACAGCTTTTCCCGTAGCTGCGAAGAAATGCCGTCGACGCCGACCACAAGGTCGTAACGCCCTTCGTCGCTATTGGTCAGGCGAACATCGACGCCCTCTGCATCCTGCTCGAAACTTTCAAGCGTGCAGCCTAGCTGAATATTGGCGCCAAGCGATTCCGCGCGCGCGAGCAAAATGTCGTGCAATGTTCGACGACCAATGCCGTTATTCGGCGGCAGATGCGGCGCGCCGCCGGTCGCCGATGGAAGCTCCGCCACCAGATTGTCGTTTAAATCGGTAAGCCGCCAGCCGGGAAACGCACATCCCGCGTCGACGCACGCCTCGGCGACGTCGATCTGGTCGAGGGCCCGCAACGCGTTGTTCGGCTGGATAATGCCGACGCCGTAGACTTTCCAGTCCGATTGCAGTTCAACGACATTGACGTCCGCGCCCGCAAGCCGGAAGGCGCTTGCAGCCGTGAGGCCGCCGATGCCGCCGCCGACGATTAATATTTTCATACCATCAGCCAATGATTTCGCTCCCGTTTCGCGGCTCTTTAATTTTCGTCCGGTTCAAAACCGGACTTTTTGTAATATCTGACGGCCCAGTCCTGCTCTTCCATGAGGAAAGGCGGCACATTGTGGGCGAAGGTCAGGTAGCCGAAAAGCGGATTGATCCACTCCCGCGGCACCCAGTCATCGTCGATGGCGTCGCCATCGGCGCCGTACTCGGCTTCGCCGCCCGCCGGGCAGGGAATGTAATAAAATAGAGCTGAATCGACCCGGTGCCGCCCAAGACCGAGATGCGATTTCTCCCAGCCGCAACGCGTCATGTGATTGGCGCCGATCATGATCTCATCAATATCTTCCACGGAGAAATTCGCGTGGTGGAAGCGCGTTTTCCCGTCCATCCCCTCCAGCTTGGCGTTGGCGTTCAAAAAGAAAATATTGTGATGATGACGGCTGCCGTCGCAACGGGCATAAACGCCGAAGCCGCGTTGATAGTCCGACAAACGGAAATCGAGATACTTCTCAAAAAATCCGAAGGACTCCCAGAAGTTCGGCACGGCGAAGACAACATGACCAATGGCTTTCGGCCGCGCGCGATCGCGCCAGCGCCGGTGGATGTTGAGACGATTAATCCGGTCGGGCGCGTTCACGGGGTCCGGCGACGAGACATTCGGCTTTTTGTTGAAGACCTTTAGTCCCATGGGAAGACCGCATGGCGTCAAAAAGCGCACCACGCCGTCATCGCTCTTCGCCAGCTCGACAACATCGCTCAAGCGGTCGCACAAGGCGCTCAGGTTTTCCGCCGTATCGACGCCCCAGATGACCTCACGAACGCCAATGCCGTTGACGCCGGACGCGGGGATCGCCGCGTCGTCAAGGGCGCGGACCATCACCTCAGACCCATCCGCCAGGGAAAAATCCCCGCCGTCCTTATCTGAAGCCGCTGGCTTCAGCCCAAAATCATCAAAAAAACGCGTGCATGCGGCGACGTCGTCGACGCCATATAATAACGAGGCAATTCCGATAATCGCCATTGCGGACTGCTCCTGAAACCCTGGCGCCCGCGCGCGATGGCGTGGCGCGTTGATACCGAAAGCAAACATATCCACACGGCATCAGGTGCGAAAATCTCTTTTACCAATACCAATTATCATACTGGATTATTTTCACCGTCGATGAATAAATATCAGAGATCTGGCGCTGTATTGGCCAGGACGCCGCTGGTTCGGCGGTTGCGCTGGTCAAACAGGGCAGCCGGAACCGCCCTTGAGGACCTGGCTGAAAACCGAAAAGGACAAGTTCGGCTCGGCTTTTGACAAATAGCCGCAGTTGATAATTCTATCCAATACTTCGTTCCGGCTGCGCAGCGCTAGGGTCCGGCGCGGCGATCAGTCCGTCCATTCAGGAAACGCCGAAACCTTCCCGACATGTTTCGGTTCATGCTGGATGATGAATGTCGCGTCGAGCGTTTCCACCAGTTTTTTCAATCGGTCTATGGACGCCAGCGTGTCGGCGCGATCGACATTGAAGACCGGCGACAGTTCTTCCTCATAGTTCCGGATACGATGTACGGCGTCGCCGCTCAGGATGACGTTTCCCTTGTCGCGCAAACGGACGAGCAGGCTTGAATGGCCCGGCGTATGCCCGCGCGTCGAAAGCATGATCACGCTGCCGTCGCCAAAAATATCGAGATCGCCCGACACCGACGAAACATCGCCGCCGCCGGATATCCAATGGTCAAAATCGCCTCTTCTGAAGATATGCCCCTTGGGCGTGGGCTCTGCTGCAATGACGTCCCAGTCGCCCTTGCCGATCAATAAAGTTGCATGCGGAAAATCCTTAAGCTGGCCCGTGTGGTCCGGGTGATAATGGCTAATTCCAATTCTGGTGATGCGCGCGGGATCCAACCGGCCATCCGCCAATTGCGTCAAGACAGACGCTTTCAGCGTATCGGAAATCGGGTCTGTGTCATTCAGCGACGCGCCGAGATATTCCAGCCTCAAGCCGGTATCCCACAGCAAATACTCCTCGCCGTGCCGTATCAGGTAACAGCTCTCGACCAACGGAAATGACTGGCCGGCGTATGTCATCGTATCGGAAAACCAGGCGCCTCTGTTGACCCTGATGGTTCCGCAATCGAGACGCGAGATCGCCAGATTGTCAGGCAGCGCAGGACTCGCCGGCTGCGCCGCTGCGGCGACCTGGCCGAACAAAAAAAATATCAGGAGAGAATACTTGATCATATTCATAGTCGCTTCCTCCATGTATCAACGGAGACCATCTCAACCCACGCGGGCGCGCCATCGCAGAACGTAACTAATTAATCCGGTCAGCCATAATCCGCAGGCGCCGAGGGCTGTCAGCACAAGGAGGAATTTGTAGAGCGGCCACGCGCCCTCCCCGCCATGCAGGACGCGCGCGGCGTTCCTACGGATAACGAAAATCCCATCGCCGTCGGCGAAACGCTCTTGATAGCGTCCGTCGGCGCCCCACTCATAGGTCACCCGGCCCTCGGGGCGCAGATTGGCGATCAGCATTTTCCGCCCTCTCCCTTCATAGAAGACGACGCTTTCGAGGCCTTCGGCGCCGGGACGCATCAGTGCGCGCGTCATCAGCAACGACGACGCCGAAGAAACGTCGGCATAGGCGTCGGTCAACGGGCTATCCAATATCTGTACGGAAGATTTTTCAATCTCGGCGATGCGCAGTTCCGCCTCCGCCGGGGCGCCGATCAGCCACCCCGTCGCGCCATAAAACACGACAAACGCGCCAAAGGTGAGGCCCAGGCTGACATGGGACCGCCTCATCTCGCCTCTGAGGGGGCGGCGCGGGTTTGGAAAAATTTGCAGCCGAAAGCGTTTCAGTCCCGGCGCCGCGATAATCAGACCCAGCATCACCATAAGCATGGCGATGATGCCGCACCATACGACAAACATGCGGGCGTCGGGCCCTGACAGGGTCAAGCCGGTGTGTACGCGATAGACAAACCCGTACAGCCCGGCGACCTCGTCGGCGGCGAGCCAGGCGGCCAGGCCGGGCTCAAGATCGTCAGGCGACAGCCGGCTTAGGTCCGTCGCATAGCATCCGTTTTTATCCGTCGGGAAGGCGACAAAAGCGGGGTTTGTCTCGGCGGCAATGGCGTTTAACAGCGTCGCCGCGCGCGTGACTTGTTCATTCTCGCTTAAAGACGAACCATCCTCGGCGCAAACGGGTTCAGGCGCGCCAAGAGCCACCAGGGCGACGCCGGACAACGCGATAAGGATAAGAAAGGCGGCGCAGGCCGCGCCCAGCCAGTGATGCAGCGATTTTAAAAGCCACAAAAACATAAACTGATGATGCGCGCCTCAGTCATTGGCTTTTCAACTGGCTGCCGCGGTAAATTTCCTTGTGCGACTGATACGCGCCCTCGATTTCAAGGGTAATCGTAATCGGGCGTTCTTCGATATTTAAAAAATACCAGCCATGATAGCCGTCAAACGGCGCTTCGAATTCCCCCGTCTTTGTCGGCGCTTCGCCTTCCTCATAAGAGTCTGGCGGGGGCGTCTCTTCGCTTCCGGCGTCCCCATGAAAATCATAATAGACCCCGCCATTCTCCGTATCGCCGGCGACGGTCCATGTATATTTCATGGACGATCCTTCATCCAGAAGCGCCTTGTATTCGACTTCCTCCAGGTAATCGAGATTGATGGCGATCGTGTCGGATTTGGTCTGTTCGGCGGAAGGAGGCGTCTCGCTCTGCGCCGTAGCATCACTTTCAGGCGCCACGCCAGTCCGTTCGGGTTCGCTCCCGCAGGCGGCGCCGAGCGCGAAGACTGATGCTACAAGTCCGAGCTTCAAAATATCATTCATAAAAGGCGCTCCTAAACATAAAGACCGGCCGTCATCTCTGCGGCGCTATTCAAAGAACGGTATCAACCGCCCCGCGACGATAACCACAACCCATGTGAGGAGTGAAAAAACGGCGATGATCTTTGCGGCGGCGCCGGCAGGCTGGTTCCCGGTGTTGGATTCTATCTTGGGCAGCAACACGCGCTCAAAATACACCGCGTTCAGCAAGGCGAAAACGACCAGCGCCATTTTCATCTGAAAAACCGGATTGGGAAAATACCGGAACGGATCGCCAAATACGAACAGAACGCCGGTTATCGCGTTAATCGCAAAGCCGATCACGGCGAATATGGCGAAGTCATGGGTTTTTCCGAGCGGCGTGTTGTTGGCGACGCCAAGCACGCGCAGGTCGACGACGATCAGGGATCCGAGCAGCAGGCACAGCCCGACAAAATGCAGAATCTCAAGCAGCGGCCAGGTCCAGTCCGGCCCCATGACGAGCTTGTTGACGATGCTGCTTTCCATCCATGTCATGATCGCATTCATGGCCGCGGCCTTTCCCTCAGATATAGGCGATGAGCCGTCCGGCGATAAGCGCGCCGACCCAGGCCAGCACCGCGGCGGCGGCGACGGTTCGATGGCTATTCGTTACGTTCCCGGCGCCGTTGATGCAGACCCGGGCAAGATGAGTCGTCAGGGCAAGGCCAATCAAAATCAGAATGATCTTGATGCGAAAGGGCCAGCTTGGCCACATTTCGGTGGCCGCGCCGAGAAACAAGGCAATGCCGGAAAGAAAGTTCAAAACAAATCCCGCCTGCGCAAGCCGCATAAATACGCCAAGACTTGTAACGGGCACGCCGGTAGCAACGCCAAGGGCGCGGAAGCTGAACATCAACGCAACGCCGACCAGCATAGCCATGCCAACCGCGTGCGTTGCCAGAACGATCGGGTATCCCCAAGGAGATATGGCGACCCAGGCGCCAATCGGCGAGTCTTCAAGCCAAATCAGAAAATCCATAGCGCGAGGCTTCCCCGACCGTCAGATATGCTTTCCAGCGCGAACGCCCGTAAGCTATTTCATCATTTCCGTAATCGGCGCATACGCCATCGCGTTTGTTTTCAAAACAAACTCTGTATTCGGAATTTCCGCCTCGCCGCGTTTCACAGCCGCGCCGAGCGCCGCCAGCGCCTCATCCGGATGGCCTGCAATCTCGTAAACAATCATGTATTTAAAATCAGGATCAGGACGGCCGCTTCTCGACTGCATCCGGAACCGCTGGCCGCGGACAAACTCAGGCAGCTTTACAATGTCGGCCATATGAGCGTCATACCAGCTGTTGAACGCCTCTTCTTTTCCGTCCACCGGATTTGCAAACACGATGAACAGGCTGTCGCCTTCCGATATATAGCCGCTGCCCGACGGCTGATCGTTGGTCGCCGCCTCTTCAGCACAAGCCGATAGAACGGGCGCGAAAAGCGCCGCCATGAAAGCGAATCCGAACGTTCTTATGAAACCAACCATGATAGCCCTTCGATCAGTTGAATCTTTTCGCCGCCTCTAGCGCGGCGTCGCGAACCATCCCGTCCATTCCCGTGCGGCCCGATTTGACCGCACTGGTCAGTTCTTCTCCGGCCTCCTGCGGCGTGCCGGCGGAAAATGGCGGCTGCGGAGAATATTCGATAATCAACTGCGCCCGTTTGGCCTCGTCTTCGCCGCGCAGCTCCGCCCCGATCGTGAGCGCGAAATCAATGCCCGCCGTGACACCGCCGCCGGTGTAGCGGTTGCGGTCAACGACGACCCGCTCATCGACATAAGTGGCGCCGAGAAGCGGCAATATATCCGTCAGGGCCCAGAGCGTCGTAGCCTTGTAACCGTTGAGCAAGCCGGCGGCGGCCAGGATTAGGCTGCCGGTGCAAACGCTTGTAACGTATTTCGCCCGCTCGCCGCGGTCGGCCATAAAATCAAGAACCTGATCGTCTTTCATACAGTCGATGGTTCCGAACGTGCCCCCCGGCGCGAACAGGATATCGAGGTCTTTCGGACATTCGTCGAATGTCGTCGTCGGCGGGATCGCAATGCGGGTATCCGTGATGCAGGGCGTTCTGTCTTTCCAGACAAGATGGATTTCACACCCAAGAATATTCAGAACCGTCTGCGGGCCGATAAGGTCGAGCAACACCATTTTCGGATAAACGAGCATCGCCACTTTCGGCTTCGGACCCGGATAGCGTTGGGGCATGCGCATTTTCCCGTCCTTGTCTCTCACATGAGCATGCGCCGACGCCCCCATCGCCGTCGCCGCCAGGGCGCCGGACGTGAGGGCTTGCAAAAGAATGCGTCGTTTATGGTCGATTGCGCTTTTGTCCGCTTTCGTCACAATACTTCTCCGTTCAACCAACGCGGCGCGTTGCTATCGAAATCGCACGTTCATTATATTCCGGCAACATGCTCGCAACCAGGTTCGCGGTTTCCGGCCACGCCTTTTCCGGCACGCCGGAATTAAATTCCGGCTGCGGATCGTATTCGGCAATAAGCTGCAATGTTCTGGCGTAGTCGGGGCCGCGGAAGACGGTGGTCATATGCAACCCGAAATCTATGCCGGCGGTTACGCCCGCCCCCGTCACTCTGTTGCGGTCCTTGACGAGACGTTCGTTGACCGGGGTTGCGCCAAAGGACGGCAGGCACGCATCGCGGACTTTCCAGTGACCCGTGGCGCGGTATCCGTCGAGCAGCCCGGCCGCGCCGAGGATCAACACGCCGGTGCAAATGCTGCCGATGTATTTCGCCGATGGGCCGTGCTTCTGAAGAAAGGAGACATAGCGGTCGTCGTCCATCGCATCGAGCGTGCCAACGCCGCCGCCCGGCATGAACAAAAGATCGACGCCCTTTTCGATCTCCTCGAACGTCGCCGTCGGGACCAGCGTCACATTGCGGTCGCACAATACGGGGTCAGGCGTCGGCGACACGATGTCGACCTTGGCGCCCTTCATTGTCGCGAAGAAATACTGAGGGCCAAGGAGATCGAGCGCCGTCATCCCCGGATACGCTACAAGGGCGATTCGTTCCGATCCTTGAGGCTTGTGCCAATAATCGCCCGAAGGGTCAGGCCGTGGACCGGCCTTCGGGCTTGCAACGCCGGTCGGACAACTTTCCTCGGCCCGCGCCGCCGTTGAAACGCCGGCGGTCGATGCGCCGGCAAGGGACAATCCAGCAAACGTAACCCTGCGTCGACTTATTGAACTCATTTACCGAAACCCTTGTTTGTATATGAACAGTGCGGCGATCATCGCAAATCGCCGCACTGATGCAAGGTGTCAGACGGTATTAGTAACGAAGTCGTGTCGTAATACCGATCGTTCGCGGCCGAAACGTCGTCTGGGCGATAAAGCCTGTATCGAAGGCGCAGCCCGCGAGCGACAAGTCCGCGTTAAAGGAGCAGTTTCGACGACCTGTGTTCGTCGCAACCGTCCGGTCGTCCTGTGAGTTCAAGACATTGTCGACAAAGAGGGACACATCCCAAGCCCCGGTGCGGAAGCCGGCTCGCATCGAGAGGTATTCCGTCGGCTCGGCAATGTAGACATCCGGGGAGAACCCGTTCGTGCCCGAGCCGAAACCACGGGGATAGTCGCCTGTGTATTGGAAATCGGCGCGACCGTAAATTTCCAAGCCCGCCGAGACCGGCATCTCGAACTGCGCGCCCAGACGGAAGCTCAGATCAGGCACAGACGCCGCGTCCCCATCCCGAATGAAAAGGGTTTCAATGCCGCTAACTTGAAGCGTCAGTTCTTCAAAGGTCGCGTCGACGTAGGAGACAGCGCCGTTGAGCGTGACATAGTCATGGAGTTGAACGACCATTCCGACATCCACGCCTTGCGACGTCATGCTGGCGGCGTTCGCGATAAACGCTGACCGGCAGTTCAGACGGGCGTTAACCTGCGTGTCCTTCCATTCAACGCGATAGGCGCTCGCATCGATGGACACACGGCCGTCGAACGGCTGAAGCTTCGTACCGATCTCGTAACTCCAGACCGAATCCGACTCATAGGGAATAGCCGGGATATCGGGGAAGCCTAACGAAGCAAGCTCAGCGTCGCAGGCCGGGCCAATCGGCGCGGGCGCAACGCCGCCGGGACGGTAGCCGCGCGTCGCCGTTGCGTAGGCCATATTGGCGTCGTCGAAGTAGTATTGCAGACCAGCCTTCGGCGACACCGCCGTTTCATTGATCTCCCCTTCGGTCAAGCCGAAGCCGTCGGTCGCTACTGTCCGACGAACCGTCGTGCCGAACGTCTCTTCCCGGTAAGCAAACCGAATGTCCGAGAAACGAACCCCGGCGAGAAGGTTAAGGCGATTGGTAATTCCAACCGTCACATCAGCGAAAAACGCCAACTCTTCTTCTGTCTGCTGGCTTTCCCGCGTGAAGTGCGCCTCGGGAAACGTATTGATCCCGAATACATCGATGGCGTCGCGGCCCTGGAGCCCCTGGAAAAGCGCATCGAGATTACCCGTCCATTGGCCGAGCGTCGTATTATCGAAGTTCTGATAGAACACGCCGGCGACAAAATCGATGCGTTCGGCGATATTACCGGTCAGCTGTAATTCCTGCGTGACGCCGCTCCGATCATTTTCAAAAAGGAACGGGTTTCGGTAAAGCTCAATCGTTGGAATAAACGGTCGAACGCCAGTGCCGTTGAACGGCCCGAACAGGAAGAGATCCTGGAACGAGTTGTTCTTGTTGCCCGTCGTCAGATCGTGGGTGTAGGACGTGACCGACTTCAATTGCACGTCGCCAAGATCATAGGTCAGCGTCAGGCTGGGAACCAAAAGCTCCTCGTTTCGCTCTTCCAAGAGCACGCATTCTTCAACGACGTCCTGGAAGTCCTCGCCGACGTTACAATTGTTGCCTGTTCGGTACGGACCAAAAACGTCGTAAGCAGGAACGTCGGCAGCCGGATGCGCTGGCGGAAACGGAAAGAAGGGCGACGTCGAGGGACGCGCCGGAAGCGAATAGCCGTCGACATTCGTCCAGTATTGATCGCTGTCCTTATAGGTGTTCCGTGAATAGTAGACCGACGGCTTGATGTCGAACCGATCGTTCGCACGATACAGGAAGGCTATCCGGCCCGATATCGCCTGTACATCGTTGGTGTTCTCATCGAGGACGCTGCCGTCGAAGCGCGAAACATGGTCAATGTAGCCGCCCACGCTCCGACCGTAGACGCTGGCCTGAAGACCAAGCTTGCCGGGAATAATCGGCGCACCGAATGACGCCCCGACTTCATAACTCGGATCGCCGTCTTTCGTGACCGCTCCCTCCGCGAGAGCCCGGATCCGGACATCGTCAAGCGACGGCTGTGGCAGAACAAGGCGTATCGTGCCCCCGATTGAGGACCCGCCATATAGCGTGCCCTGCGGGCCGCGAAGCACCTCGACCCGCTCAAGGTCGAAAAACTGCGGAAAAGCCGTACCGTTTCCCTGGAAAGTGGAACCGTTGGCACGACGCGTGATCGGCACATCGTCGAGGAAGACGCCGACAGTCGGCGAGCCCGCCCCTGAGGTCAGGCCGCGAATAGTGATGGTTGAGCCGCCCGAGCTGTTCCCGTTTGTCACCGTCAATGACGGATCTACGCGACCCAGTTCTTCAGCGCTGTCGACGCCGAGGCCAACCATTTCATCACGGCTAACGACTGCGATACTGGCGGGAACGTCTGTAATCGCCGTCTCACGACGGGTCGCCGTTACGACAATCGTGTCGTCCCGTTCGATCGCATCGCCGCCCTGCTCGTCCTGAGCCTGCGCGGTCGTTGAAATCGCCAATGCGCTAACAGACGCCAGCAGGAAATAGCTGATACTAGCGCCACTCGATATTTTTTTAGTTTTTTCGGTCATAACCCCTCCCGAATTCAAGCAATAAGTAGAAATTTTACGATAAACGGAGTTTGTTTTGCTTGTCAAGCAACGTTTTGTAGACAAAATTTAGTCGAAAGCACACACGACCGCAGACTCAGCGCGACGTCGCCCGCTCAACCGGCGGCGATGCCGGCCTAAGCCGCAGCGATTTTGCGTTGGGCGAATTTCCGACTTTTAAGCAGGGTGATTGCGCTGATCAGCGCGGCGAACAGAACATACAACGCCGGCGCCAGCTTGCTGCCGGTCATCGCGATCAGCGACGCAATGATAAAGGGCGCAAAGCCGCCGAAAAGCGTGACGGCGATATTGTACCCCATGGACATGCCCGTGGTTCGGGTTCTGACCGGAAAGAGATCAGACAAAAAGGCGGGCTGAGAGGAAAAGTAAGCCGTCAGCATCACGCCGAAAATGATTTGTACGGCGAGCAGCGTCCCCGCCGTCGGCGACGCGACGAGCCAGGCGTAGAGCGGCACCACGAGAACCGCCATGGCCACGGCCGCCGTCAACATGATCGGCGTTCGGCCAATCCGGTCGCCAAGCGCGCCAAAGGCGGGCGAAAGCGAAAACTGGATGACGCCGACGGCAAGGGTCGCGGTGAATGCAGCCGCCGGCAACATGTCGAGCTCGCGAACCGCATAGGTTGGAATAAAGAGAATCACATAGGTGGAAACGGTTCCCAACACCGTAATGCCGATGGCGCGCATGAGCGGGCTTAGCTGGGTTGTAAACGTTTCCTTGAGCGGCGTCTTGGTGGTGTCGTCGGTGGATTCAGCAATCTGAAATTCCGGGGTTTCCGGCACGCAAAGCCGGATATAGAGCGCAACCGGGCCGATCAGCATGCCAAAGTAAAACGGCAACCGCCAACCCCAGGCTTCAAGCTCTTCCGGCGTCAAATAGGTGGAAAGCGCAACGCCGCAGCCGGAGGCGAGTAATGTGGTCAGGCCCTGACTGGCGATCTGCCAGCTGGCGAAAAACCCGCGCTTCTCTTTCGATTGCTCCGCCAGAAACGCGGTGGCGCTGGCGAATTCGCCGCCGGCGGAGAAGCCCTGGATGAGCCGCGCAAGAACAATGCCGAGCGGCGCAAGAAGCCCGATGCTCTCATAGGTCGGCATGAACGCGATCATGCCCGTTCCGATCATCATCAGCGTCGCAGCCACGGTCAGCGCTTTCATACGTCCCGCCCGGTCGGCGTATACGCCGAGAAACATGCCGCCCAACGGGCGCATGAGGAACGAGATCCCGAACGTCGCGAACGTTAAAAGAATAGCGGTCGTCGGGTTATCGGACGGGAAAAACAGCTTTGAGATCGTGACGCTCAAAAAACCGAATATGATGAGGTCAAACCACTCAAGCGCGTTGCCGATCGACGCGACAATGATCGCGCGCGCAGGGTGGATGCGTTTGATTTCAGGCGCCGCCGGCGTTTCTGTCGTTGTCATTATTAATTACCTGCAGCTTTGCTCAGCAGAGCGTCGATGAACGTTTCACAGCGTCTGAGCTGATCCAGTTCGACAAATTCGTTGGGACGGTGCGCCTGAACAATGCTGCCCGGTCCGCAAATGATCGAAGGCACGCCAACTTCCTGAAATTGTCCCGCCTCGGTGCCGTAGGCGACCTTCTGAATGCCGTGGTCTTTGGCGAGCGCGCGAACGAGACGCGTAATTTCAGCGTTTTCATCAGCATCGAGGCCCGGCGCCGACGCAATTGTTTCAAAGGCGATGTTCGCGTCCGGCGACTCCGCCCGCATGCGCGGCAATATTGTTTCGTTAGCGTAGCGCTGAATTTCCGCGAGAATATCTGTCGCCATTGTTTGCGGAAGATTTCTGAATTCAAAATCAAACCGGCATTCTTCCGGCACGACATTAGTCGCCGTCCCGCCCTGCACCATCCCGGTCTGCGCCGTGGAATAGGGCGTGTCGAAATATTCGTCGAACGGCCCTTCGGCCTTAAATTTGTCCGCAATGTCGCGGATAAAACAGATCAGCCGCGCGGCGTATTCGATGGAGTTCACGCCTTTTTCCGGCAAAGAACTGTGCGCCGATTTCCCGTGCACGCTGCATCTGTGGATGTTGATGCCTTTATGGGCGACAACGACTTTCATGTCGGTCGGTTCGCCGACAATGCAGCCGCGCGGGCGCACGCCCCGGCGCACAAGCTCTTCAAGCATCAGCGGCGCGCCAAGACAGCCGACTTCCTCATCGAAAGAAAAAGCGAAATGGATCGGTTCGTGCAACGGCGCCGCGACGATGTCGTCGAGTTTCGACAACACAACGGCAATGAAGCCTTTCATGTCGGCCGAACCGCGCCCGTAGAGTTTCCCATCGCGAATGACGGCCTTGAACGGATCGCTGTCCCAGTCCTGACCGTCAACCGGCACGACGTCGGTGTGCCCGGACAAAACAACGCCACCGGTCTCGCCGCCATTCCTGTCCGGAACGGTGGCGAAAAGATTGGCTTTATTTTTGTCGTCGTTAAGCGTCAGCCAGCAATCGACGCCGGCGCCCTTCAAGAGGTCCGCAATATGATGAATAAGGTCGAGATTGCTGTTTCGGCTGGTCGTGTCGAAGGAAATCAGTTTCGACAGGATTTCAACGGAACGCATGTCGGACCCGGCCGACGCCACTACCGCCTCGCTCATTTTCTTCCCCTATGTCGACGGCGCAATCACGACTGATCGAACATGGTGGGGCTTCGCCCGCCCACAACAATGTCGAACGTCGCTTTCGTATCCACGCCTTCGCGCTCTGACGGCGCGACGGTTATCAGATGGCGTTCCTGCGCTTCGCCAAGAAGCTGAAAACACGGATCTTTTGCGAGGTGCTTGTCTCCCGCAAAATACATTTGCGTCACCAGACGGGACGACCCTCCAACCAACGAGAAATGCAGGTGGGACGGGCGCCATCGATCAATATCAGGGCGCGCCAGATACGGGGCCGGATAGATGGTTCTGAAAAAATACCGCCCGTCGTCGTCGGTGACGGTCCGGCCAAATCCGAGAAAATTATCGTCAAGCGGCTCTCGCGCGGGGTCGTCCGCGTGGGTGTAGCGGCCCCATTTGTTCGCGCCCCACATTTCGATAAGCAAATTGCGCAAGGGACGGCCGAGACAATCGCGCACGGTCCCTCGCACCTCAATGACATCGCCGGCCGCCATCGGCCGTCCGGGCGCGATGCGCGTCAAGTCGTTTTCGCCAATGCGCAACGCCGGAAGCCGTTCGATAAAGGGCGCAAAGGACGCCCGCGCCGCTTCCGGAATACGCCACAGGCGTTCCTTCGGCGTGCGCAAGGACGACGTTATATCGGTTTCGCCAACTTCCAGCTGGCGGCCCCGTTGCGCCGCAGGTCGACTGCGCTCGTCTGCCGCTTCACTCATCATAGTCCTCGAAAAACGGCGTTTCTCCATCGCCTCGCATGACAATGTCGAGGGCGTATGCGGGCGGTTCGCCGGGCTCGCTTTCAACTTTTTTTGCGATAAGCCGCGAACGCAATTCTTCGGGCAGGCTGCAAAGCAGCGGATCACTTTCATTGGCGTCCGCGCCTTCAAAGAAAATCTGCGTCGCGACCCGGCTGATGCCGTCGCAAAATATATTCATGGTGACGCAAGGGGCGCGCTGTCCGGAAACGCCAGGCATAATCGTGCGCAAGCGGAAACGGCCGTCCGCGGCGTAAATGCGCGTATGGCCGTCGAACCACGCATCCATGGAGTCCCGGTCAGCGGCGTTGGGCGTGCGCCGCCGTCCGGCCGCGTCCGCTTGCCAGCATTCCACCAGCGCCGGCACAACCGGGTCTTTATTTTCGTCGAGGATGGCGACGCGCAATTCCACCGCATCGCCTTTCGGCGCGGGCCTGAGCCCCCGCCATTTGGTCAGATCGATCCTTTGCATCCCGACAAATTCCATCGGGAAGTAAGGACCCAGCGTGTCTTCCGCCGACGGTTTTAGCGGTTTCTGCATATGTTTTCTGTACAAAACGGCGTTTTGTAAGTCAACTTATCTTTTCCAGCGGTGGTGCCCATCTTGAATAAAGGGCCATTTAAATTCATGGTCAAAACGCGATTTGACAGATTGTAGAATTTTTTGATGACAAACGACAATACGAGCGCCGGCGGCGCGGGGCTCAACAAAAATCACGAAAACTACTTCGTGCCCGGTCTTCAGCGGGGGCTGAGGGTGCTGGAAGCCCTCGCCAGCGAGCGGCGCCCGCTCAGCACGACGGAAATCGCGAAAATGCTCTCCCTCACGCGCTCGTCCGCGTTCCGGCTCACCTACACGCTGCGCCATATGGGCTTTCTCGAACTGGCGCCCGGCTCGAAGGATTTTATTCTCGGACCGCGCGTCCTCAACATCGGTTTCGCCTATCTGTCGTCGAAAAGCATCATCGAAACCGCGCGCCCGGAACTGGAACGACTTCGCGACAACACAAACGTCTCATCGCATTTGGGCATTCGCGACGGCCGGGAGGTTCTTTATCTCAGTTGCGCGCAAACCCGCTCCGGGTTCTTAAGCAACATGAATGTGGGCGCGCGCGTCCCGGCCTATGCAACGCCGCTGGGCTGGCTGTTGCTGTCCGACCTGCGGCCGCGGGAAATTACGAAGCTGTTTTCTTCCGAGGATTTTGAAGCCTTCTCGCCTCATACGCCCAAAAGCATCGACGAACTCATGACGCGCGTCACCGATGCGTCCCGTCGCGGGTACGTGATCAGCAACGGCCTTGCCGAAGTGGGCGGAAGTTCCGTCAGTGCGCCGATCTTTGACGACACCGGAAACATTATCGCAGCGATCGATATCTCCGGCCCGGATTCCGCGTTCAAACTTGAAGACCTTCGCGGCCCTTACAAGGACGCCGTCACATCCGCCGCGGAACGCATCTCTACCCGGCTCGGCTATGTCGATAAAGACTTTGTAATGAGCGAACCGTCCTGAGGGCCTCAGCCGAAATTCATCCCGCAACCCGTTCCTAACGCCGGATCGCTTTAATCAAGCCCCAGTATTTCTTTCGCCTCGGCCGGCGTCGCCATGGATCCGCCGAGCTTCTCAACGATATCGACGCCCTTCTCGACGAGTTCCGCATTGTCGTGGGCGAGCACGCCCTCGCGGATGTAGATATTGTCCTCCAGCCCGACGCGAACATGCCCGCCGAGCAGCCAGGCTTGCGCGAGGATGGGAAATTCGCTGCGCCCGATCCCGAACGCCGCCCATACGGCGTCCTCGGGGAGTTGCGAACTCAGATAATGCAACGTCGCCGGATCGGCGGGGGCTGAGTATCGCACGCCAAGAACAAGCTGGATCATCGGCGGGGATTTAAGCACGCCCTTGGCGAGCAAATGCTTTGCCATCTGAAGATCGCCCGAATCGAAGAGTTCAAGTTCGGCCTTGACGCCGGCTTCATTAATAATGCCGGCCATAATCTCAACATTGCGCGGCGTATTGATGACCACCGCGCTGCCGGAAAACATGGTGTTGAGATCGAGCGTGCAGATCGCCGGGCGGAGCGCCTTTACATGGGCGACCCGATCGGCGGGCGGCGCCAGCGTCGTGCCGGGCGCAGCCACTTTCGGGTCGTTTTCATCGGGAACGAACCGCCCGCCCTCGCCTGTCGACAGGTTGATGATGACGTCGGACCCCGACTGACGGATGCGGTCGACGATTTCTTCAAAATAGCGAAGCTCCATCGTCCCCTTGCCGGTCTCGGGGTCGCGGGCGTGCAAATGGGCGATTGCGGCGCCGGCTTTTCCCGCGTCGACCGCCGCCGCAGCGATTTCCTTTGGCGTGATCGGCAGCGCCGGATGCTGCGCGCGCGTTGTGATGTTGCCGGTGACGGCGCAGGTCAGAATGGTTTTACGCCCCATCAGTCCCCCTTATATCGCTTTGCTTTGTGCGCCGAGCACAGAATCGATCGACGCCGCCAACCGGTCGACGATCTCTTCGAGTTCGTGGTCGGCGACGATATAGGGCGGCGCAATGAGGACGTGATCTCCGCTGACGCCGTCCGCAGCGCCTTGCGACGGGTAACAGATCAAGCCGCGTTCCTGCGCTTCGCTTTTTATCGCCGCCGACATCGCAGCGGCGCGGCTAAAGGGCAGTTTGCTGCGCCGGTCCGATACGATTTCCAACGCCCACAGAAGACCGCGTCCGCGGATGTCGCCCACATGCGGATGCTTGCCAAAGCGCGCGCGCAGCAGCGTTTCGAGATAATCGCCGCGCTTGCGAACCGTGGGCAGCAGCGCCGCGGATTGAAGTTCCTCGATCACGGCGAGCGCCGCTGCGCACGCCGCCGGATGGCTCATATAGGTGTGACCATGGGCGAGCCTGCCGCTGCCCGCTCTGATCGCGCTGATCACCGTTTCGCCCGCGACAATGGCGCCGATCGGCTGAAAGCCTGCGCCGAGCCCCTTGGCGATCGTGATGATGTCGGGCGCAACGCCTTCATCCTCGATTGCGTAATAGGTCCCGCAACGCCCGGCGCCGCACATCACCTCGTCAGCGATGAAGAGGATCCCGAACTCGTCGCAAACGCGGCGAACCATGTTGAAATATCCAGGCGCAGCCGGCGACGCGCCAAGCGTCGCGCCGGAAACCGTTTCGGCGATAAAGGCGCAAACCGTATCAGGGCCGAGCGCGTCAATCGTTTGTCGAAGGTCCTGCTCAAGACGCTCGACAAACGCCTGATCGCTTTCGGCCTCGTTCTGAAAGCGATAGCGGTGGCAAGGCGCGACAAACGCCGCCTCAAACAAAAACGGCTCGTAGCCCTCGCGCCGGGCCTTGTGTCCGCTTACCGAGAGCGCACCGAGCGTATTGCCGTGATAGCTCATCCGGCGGGCGATAAATTTGGTTCTTTTCTTATCGCCGCGCTCCACATGATACTGGCGCGCAAGTTTAAGGGCCCCCTCCACCGCTTCCGATCCGCTGCCGAAAAAGGCGGCGGCCCCCGCGCCGAAGCCCGGCGGCGCCAGATCGATCAGCTTCTGCGCCAGACGCTCGCTGGCCTCGTTGGTGAAGTAAGCGGTATGGGCGTAGTCGAGCGTCTCGAGCTGCTTAACGATCGCCTCGACGACCTTCGGATGATTGTGCCCCAGACAGGAAACGGCGGCGCCGCCCGACGCGTCGATGTACTGCTTTCCGGCCTCGTCAAAGAGGCAAATCCCCTCGCCGCGAACCGCCAGAGGCGGCGTGTGATCCAACACGCGATGCAAAACAGCGCTCATAGGCCGTATTTCCTTCGAAAATGTTTGATATACAAAACATCAGTTGCTATCAAAAACAAGTATAATCGTTATGACTGTCGGGTATGCTTCTGGCAATTGGCGAACGCGCCAGAGTCTTTAGCGGTTTACGCCACAGCAAATCCGTCCGGGTAGATGACGAAAAACACAATAGCGACGCCCCTATAATGAGCGAAAGCGCATTTTCAGCCACAAAAGTCATAGACTTGACCCATGTGCTGGCGGGCCCCTTTTGCACCTATCAACTGGCGCTGCTCGGCGCCGAGGTCATTAAGGTCGAGCCGCCCGACGCGCCCGATTGCGCCCGGGGCCGGGGCCCCTCGCGTTCGCTGAACGCGCAAGGCCTTGGCGTTAACTATCAGGTTCAGGGCGCGAACAAGCGCGCCGTCGCCCTGGATCTTAAAAAACCCGCCGGCAAAACCGTATTCCTGCGGTTGATCGACAGCGCTGACGTGCTTGTTGAAAATTATCGCGCCGGCGCGCTCGCGAGGATCGGCCTTGGACCCGACGATCTTTTGGCGCGCAATCCACGCCTCGTTTATTGCTCGATCACCGGATTCGGTCAGGAGGGGCCGGAAGCGGAGCGCAACGCCTATGACAATGTCATTCAGGCGGCGTCCGGCATGATGGCGCAGACCGGAGACGTGAAAAACCCAATAAAAACAGGCGCTTCGATCATCGATTACGCCACAGGCATGTGCGCCGCCTTCGCTGTCGCCGCGGCGCTGCGCGTGCGCGACAAGACGGGCGAAGGCCAGCACGTGGACTGCGCGATGATGGACGCGGCCCTCATGGGCATGGCGCCGGAATGGTCCGCCAGTCTTTTCAAAGGCGTCAAAAACCCGACGCCGAAAGAGGCCGGCCTCGGCGTTTATGAAACGCAAGACGGCAAGCTGATGCTCGGCGCGTTCAATATTCGGCAAAATCGCCGTCTTTGGGAACTATTGGAAAATCCCGGTTTTGCGGCGCTGGAAAACTGGGAAGATCTGTGGACGAACGCCGACGCCATGCGCGCGCAACTTAAATCCGTTTTTGCAACCGACAGCGCCGCCGCGTGGGAGAAGAAGCTCAACGACGCCGGCGTGCCGGCCCGCCGCATCCGCGCGCTCGCCGAAACGGCGCGGAACGAAGGCTTGTTACGTCCGTCGTTTCACGCGCCAGTGCGCGCCGAGGGCTGTGACGACGACGTCAGCGTTCCGCTTACCCCGTTTACGCTTGCAACGGGCGGCGCCGCAATTTCGCGCCCGCCGCCCCGATTTGGCGAACATACGCGCGACGTCCTCGCCGAACTCGGCTATTCTGAAAGCGATATCGAAAACATGATCCGCGAGGGCGCGGCGCGATGATGTCGGGGCTGGATATCGCAACGGCGACGCTCCATGCGCGCCTTCCGGAAACGCTGCACTATCAGGGCGAACCGACAGAATGGGTGCGCGTCACCCGTCCGGGACTGTCGCTCCATTCATTTCTAGAGGGCCCCTGCTTTGACGACGACGGGGCGTTGTGGCTCGTTGACGTGCCCTACGGGCGGCTCTTTCGCATCGGCCCCGAGGGAGATTGGGACGTCGCCCATCGCTATGACGGCGAACCCCACGGCCTCGCCTCCTTGGGGAGCGGCCGTTTTGCCATCGCCGACTACGCTAAAGGTTTGCTGCGGTTCGACGCCGGAACCGGGGCGATAGAAACGATCTGTTCAAAGACGAATACGGAAGCCTTTCGCGGCGTCGCCGATATCACGAGGGCGCCGAACGGCGATCTCTGGTTCACCGATCCCGGTCGGACCTCCCTGTCGGATCCGACCGGCCGGTTGTTTCGTCTCGCCGCCGGCGCATCGGCGCCGCAACTCGTGCTCGCGAACATCCCCTATCCGAACGGCGTTGCGCTGTCCCCGGACGGCGCCTTCGTCTATGTCGCCGCAACGCGCGCCAATGCGGTATGGCGCCTGCTGGCGGACGCGCCCGATCCCGTCTGGCCCATGACCGGGACATATATTCAGCTTTCCGGCGGCCTCGGTCCGGACGGCCTTGCCTGCCATCCTTCCGGGCTCCTCGCCGTCGCGCATGCGCAGGCCGGGCGGGCGTTTCTCTTTAACGACATCGGCGATCCCCTCGCCGTCATCAAAACGCCGGAAGGACGCTGGACCACCGCCGTTAGGTTTACCCCGGATGGAAGCGCGCTCTGCATCGTCGAGGCCGAAACCGGCTCTGTCTACAAATTCGACGTGAACCCTTATCTTCAGAATACGGAGGTCTTGTGAGCCTGAAAGTTACAAACGAAACGCTGGGCGGATTCGCGCCGGCGACGCCGACGCCCTTTGATGAGGAAGGACGCATTGAAGAGGACTCGTTCCGCGCGCTCATTGATTACCTCAAAGACATTGGCGCGCGTTCGATCTGTGTCTCCGGCGATAACGGCGAAAGCTGGACGCTGAACGCTGCGGAACGCCGGCGCCTGACCGAGCTTGCCGTTGAACAGGCGGGCGGCGACCTGCCGATCATGACCGGCGTCAGCGCGCCGAGCCGTGCCGCCACCGTAGAATACGCCCGCGCGGCCGCGGATGGCGGCGCGTCCGCGCTTCTGCTGATGCCGCAAACTTATGTGATGAAAGCCTCGCGCGACGAACTGGTCCGGCGCTTCGAGGCGGTTGCAAAAGCCGTCAACCTGCCCATCGTTCTTTATAATTCGCCCCGCCGCACCTCCATCGAACTCAGCATGGAGGACATCGCCGCCCTGATGGATGTGAGTCCGATTGTCGGCATCAAGGAATCGCACCGGGATTTTTTCCACCTGACGCGCCTCATTGAAACCTACAAAGACAAAATCGCGATCATGATCGGCCCATGCCACTATATCCTGCCCGGCCTTGCGCTCGGGGCAAAAGGGTTCATTGCAACAGGGCCGGAACTTCTCGGCAAAGAGGCCGCGGAAATCTGCGATATCGCGCAGAAAGCGCCGGGCGAGGCCTATGCGGCGATGCATTTCAAGCTCACCCGCATCTATCAACTGCTGATGGGAACGGGCACCTGGCCGTCTTCTTTTAAGGCGGCGCTGAACCTTAAGGGTTTGCCGGCCGGCGTTCCTCGCGATCCGATTTTGCCCTTGGCGGGCGGTGAGCTTGAAAAGCTGCGCGCCGAAATGGAAAGCCTCGGCGTGTTATGAAGGCCGACTCTTTACGCGTTACCGTGACCGCAAGCGAAACGATTCGCTTCGAATGCGACGGCGCGCCCGTTGATGCGCGCAAGGGCGAGTCGGTCGCCGCGGCGCTCCTGGCGTCCGGACGCAAGACCTTGCGCCGCGCGCCCGACGGCGCCCCGCGCGGCGCGTTTTGCTTTATGGGCGCCTGTCAGGAATGCGTCATGCGCATCGACGGCCGCATAACGGAGTCCTGCAGACAGCCCGCAACCGAGGGGCTGCGCGTAGAAAGTCTCTGATGGAAACCGAGTTCGACGTCATTGTGATCGGCGCCGGCCCCGCGGGCGCCGCCGCCGCTGTTGAAGCCGCGGCCCGCGGGCTGAAAGTGCTGGTCGTCGATGAGAACGCCGCCGGGGGCGGACAGGTCTATCGCGCCAGCGCCATTGGCAAAGAGGAAAAAGGTCCGGGTAAAGATTTACGACGAGCGTTGGCCGAGAGCGGTGCAACGGTCGTTTTCAACCGACGATGCTGGTTGATCGAGCCGGGCTTCAGGGTTCATTGCACGGCGCCCGACAGAAACGAACTCTATCATGCGCCGGCGCTCATCGTCGCCGCTGGCGCGCGCGAGCGCGTTGTGCCTGTGCCGGGCTGGACCCTGCCGGGGGTTATCGGCCTCGCCGCCGCGACCGCGCTGATCAAGGCGCAGAAAGTCCTGCCTGGCCGCCGCGTCGTCGTCGCCGGGCGCGGCCCCCTGCTCCCCTATGTCGCCTATATGATTGTCAAGAACGGCGGCGAAGTCGCCGCCCTGATCGATCGCAACGGTCCGCAAGACTGGTTGTCGAAATCGCTGGATGTCGCCGCCCGTCCGGGCCTCGCGCTCGAAGGCGCGGGATGGATCGCCGCGCTCATCCGCGCGCGCGTTCCCTCGTATTTCAGGAGCGCCGTCAGCCGCGTCCGGGGCGACGGAGAGGCCGAAGGGGTCGACATCGTCGGGCTTGACAAAAACGGGAATGTCCGCACCCAAACGAAATCCATTGGGTGCGACGCCGTGTGCATGGGCGACGGCCTCGCGCCGTCCGTTGAAATTACGCAGCTGTTAAAGGCGGACCATGTCTTTGACGCCGTCCAAGGCGGCTGGCGCGTCACTGCCGATCCATGGGGCCGCACGTCGACGGCAAATCTTTATGCCTGCGGCGACGGAACGGGAATTAAAGGCGCGGCGGCCGCGCCGTTTGCCGGCCGCATCGCCGCCATCGCCGCCGCAAGCGATCTCGGCCGCTTGTCGAAAAAAGACGCCGAAAAGGCGATCGCTTCGCTGTCGCGCCAGCATGACCGGGCGTCGCGTTTCGGCGCCGCGATGACCGCGCTCACCGCGCCGGACGTCAGGGGCTTGTCGCTGATCGGCGAGGACACAGTCGTCTGCCGCTGCGAAGGCGTCACGCGGCGAGACATCGTTTCCGCCGTTCAGCGCGGAGCGCAGAGCGTCAACGCAATCAAGTCGGCGACGCGATGCGGCATGGGCCCCTGCGGCGCGCGCATGTGCGGCGACGTCACGGCCGCTTTGCTCAGTGCCGAGATGAACAAACCGCTGGCGGAAATCGCCCCCATGACGCCCCGGCCGCCATTAAAGCCCGTCAATCTCGAACCCATGATGGCGGAATTTTCCTATAGCGACATTCCGATGCCGGAGCCCGCGCCCCTATGACCGCCGGGGACTATGATCTTATTGTCGTCGGGGGCGGCATTATGGGCGCAAGCGCGGCGCTGCGCGCCAGCCATGGCGGCATGCGCGTGAAACTGCTCGAAGCCCTCGAAATTGGGTCCGGCGCCTCCGGCGTCAACGCCGGCACGCTTTCGCTGCAGATCAAACGCGTCAAACTCATGCCCTATGCGCTCGCAGGACATGCGCTGTGGGAGCGCGCCGGCGACGCCGTCGGCTATCGCCGCACCGGCGGCCTGACGCTCGCCTTTACCGACCAAGAGGCCGAACTCCTTGAACATCGCATGACGTTGAAGAAAGAAGCCGGCGCGCCGATCGACTTTGTCGGCAAAAACTTCATTCGCGAAAAAGCGCCGGCGCTGACGGACGCGGTCGTCGCGGCGTCCTGGTGCGAGAGCGACGGCTACGCAAATTCGTCCCTGACCGGCGTCTATTATCGCGCGCTGCTTCGTGAAGCCGGCGTCGACTATTCGGAATTCAGTCCCGTAACGGGGATCGACCCTTCGCGAGACGGCGGCTTTTCGGTGCAAACCGGATCGGCGCGCATTGCCGGCAAGCGACTATTGCTCGCCAGCGGTTTCGGACTGCAGGAAACCATGGCGATGCTGGGCGTCGATATCCCGGTGCGCGTGCGCATCAATACGGTGTCCGTGACAGAGCGCGGCCCGAAACTTCTTGATTGCATCGTCGGACACGCGACCGGCCTTCTCACGATGAAGCAGAAAACAAACGGCACGGTGCTGATCGGCGGCGGCTGGCAGGGCGTGCGCGACGCCGAAACCGGCCGGGGCGAGGTTCGCGCCGATACGCTGAACCCGAACCTGCAACTGGCCCAATATGCGGCGCCCGGATTGTCCTCTTTCCGTCTGGTGCGCACATGGACGGGTTTTGAAGCCAATGTTTCCGATTTTTATCCGCTGGCGGGGCGCCTTCCCGGTTACGATAATGCTTTCGTGCTGGGATGCGTGCGCGGCGGATACACGATCGGCCCTTATATCGGGCAATTGATGGGCGACCTGATCCTGGGGCGCGTCCCGGAAAAACCGCTCTTCGATCCCGAACGCCTAATCGACACCACTTATGCGACATCAGGAGAGCGTCTTGGAACTTAAAGGCAAAACCGCAATCATCACCGGCGGCGGCTCGGGCATCGGCCGCGCCGTCGCGCAAACGTTTCAAAAACAGGGCGCCAAAATTGTCGTCGCCGGACGCACGCGCGAAACGCTGGTCGAAACAATCGGCGACAGCGATGGAGAGGCGTTTGCGTGCGACGTGACGGATCTTACGCAGGTCGAGAAGCTTTTCGCCTTTGCGCAAGAAAAGTTCGGCCGCGTCGATGCGCTCGTCAACAACGCCGGCGGCAGCGGCCCGGTCGGATCCCTTGCCGACGTCGATATGGAGGAATGGCGCGCCTGCATCGACCTCAACATTATGGGCGCCATGCATTGCATGCGCCTCGCCGCACAGGTCATGACCGCGCAGAAATCCGGTTCGATCATCAATATGTCGTCGCTCATGGGGCTGCAGGGCTACCCGATGCGCACCGCCTATTGCGCGACGAAGTTCGCGGTGATCGGCATGACCGAAGCGCTCGCCCGGGAGGTCGGCCCGATGGGCGTGCGGGTGAACGCCATTTGTCCGGGCGCGGTGAGCGGGGAATTGATGGACCGCGTGATCGCCCGCCGCGCAGCCGCTGAAAACAGGCCCGCAAGCGAGATCATCGAAGAGAACTACACAAGCGTCGCGGCGCTCCGCCGCTGGGTCGATCCGGAAGAGGTCGCCGACGCCGCGGTGTTCTTCGCCAGCGACGCGTCGGCCGCCATTACAGGGGAAAGCCTGAAAGTCGACGCCGGACGCTTTTAGGGCGCGTCTTCCGCACAGTTTTCATCGGCGGCGATCTCGTTCAGTTTTACGTAGTGTTCCGACCGCGCCGCCCAGACCCCCTCGCGATAATCCCATCGCGCCTGATAAACGCCGGAAGACAATCGCGCGCCGCAAGGGGCGGACCACACGCCGGTCCAACGCCCCTGCTCCGCTGCCGTCGCGCCGTCCGCGGAAATTTCGATCACGCCCGGATTGCGCAGATAGGTCACAAACGCGTCGTTGCGAAAGACAGTTTCGAAGGCGGCGCGCATCTTTTCCCGCCCGCGGATCACCGCGCCGCCGCTGGCGATCACCATTGCGTCCGTCTCCAGATGCGCCGCCGCCCCGGTCGCATCCCTCGCGGCAATCGCCTCGTTGGACGATTGACGGCGCGTCTCGATCGCCCTGATAGACTCGGCGTCCGAATTTGGCCGCTTTTCCACCGCCGAATTGGCGGAAATCGGCAGCATGATGCCGAGCGCCGCTGCGCCCCAAAGGACGCGGCTCAATTTCATAGGGGTTAACCGCCAACGCTTGCACCGCATAGAGAGTTAATATATGAAACATCCGTTTGCTTGTGAACAAAAACTTCGGGCCGCGGGGTAGGAGGAGGATTTCATGCAGAAGGTCATTAAACGGTCAGGGGCTATCGGCGTCGTTCTCGCCGGGCTTCTTGCAACTAGCGCGCTTTCACAGCAGCCGCCGGCGACCGTTTCCGGGATGACGAAAGAAGAAGTCGTTGCGTACACCGTCGCCGACGAAAAACTTCCCACCGCAGATTCTGACGCTGTCCCCCGAAAAAACGGCAAACCCGATTTCAGCGGGCTGTGGCTTCAGGACCAGGGCATTCTGTTTTCCGACCCGACGCCAAAGCATCACAGCGGGTCGCATCCCGGCTATTTCGATTCCATTGATCCGCCGCCCTTCAATGACGAGTACGCCGCGCGGTATATAGCGTTCAAGGCGCGCACCGCGGAAAAGGGGTATAATCGCCTCTATGACTGCGATCCCCCGGGACAACCGCGCCTGATGGCCAATCCTTTCCCGATGGAACTCATTCAGACCGATGACAAGCTCGTCATGCTCTTTGAATATAAGAGCCAGATACGCCGCGCCTATATGGACGGCCGCGATCATCCGAGCGGGGATGTCTTCCTTGAATCCTATAACGGTCACTCGATTGGCAATTGGGACGGCGAAACCCTGGTCATCGCTACGACGCTGATCAGCAACTGGGACGGCAAGCTCATCCAGATCACCGGCATCGAACACAGCGATGACCTGGAAACGGTCGAACGGGTGCGTTTCCTGACCCCGGATCGTATCGAGTGGGAAATTGAGATGATCGATCCCAATGTGTTCACCGAGCCGTGGGTGCTGCGCCGCAGTTTTTCGCGCATGTCGCTTGACATCGACGTTCCGGAATATGAATGCCTCGCCGGCGACCTGATTGACGAACTCGGCTACGAGGCCCCGGAAGAATAGCGCGATGGTGAACTATAACCGTTTTAGGAGATCGTTATGAATCGCAGATTTTTATTGGTCTCAGCCGCTGCGATGATTGCCGCTGCTGTGCCGAGCGCGTCGGCGCACCACTCTCATTCGGATTTCGACGTAGAACAGATGATCACGGTCTACGGCAAACTCGTAAGCGTCCGTTTTCGCAATCCTCATGTTCGTATGGAGATCGAGGTCACCCATATTTTCACGCGCAGCTTGAGCGATGAAAAGAGCGGCGCCATCGAAATGGATGAAAATGGATTTCCCGCCGGCGAACCGGTCACCCTGGACGAACCGCAGATCTGGAAAGTCAGCGGACCGAGCCCCATCGACTGGACCCGCGACGGCTGGCGCAAAAGCGACCTTGAAGAAGGCGCGGAGGTCACCTTGACCGGCTTTGTGCCCAAAGACGAAGGCAAGCAGTACACCACGGTCAACCTGTTCATGAACGCGGACGGCAAGATTTACGACCCCCGCGCTTACTGACCAATCCGCGGTTTTCATTTCATCATTCCCGGTCCTGACAGGCATCGGGACGGACCATCTGCGCGCGCAGATCTCAGCGAAGGACATCAATCATGTGGCGAAACTCTTTAACGATCATGGCTCTTTCGGTCGCACTGGCCGCGTGCGGCGACAATGGCGCAACGGCGTCAACCGCAGCGGACAACGCTGAAGCGCAAACCAGCGCGGCGGCGAGCATCACCCCCGCGCCCGCCATCCAGGATGCGGACGCCGGCGCCTACGCCGTGGATCCCGACCATGGCTACATTGCCTTCTCCTATACGCATCTGGGTCTCTCGAACCCGATTTTGCGCTGGGGCAGCTGGACCGGAGATCTCGATTGGAACAGTGAAAACCCGGAAGCCTCTTCGATCACCGTCGTTATCGACGCGACATCCGTCGATTCCGGGGTCGAACGCTTCGACGGCCACCTTCAGGGCGCTGACTTCTTCGATACGGAGACCTATCCCGAAATACGCTTTGTCAGCACCGACATCCAGTTGACCGGCGCGGAAAGCGGGACCGTCACCGGCGATTTAACGATCAAGGGAAAAACCCTTCCCGTCGCGCTTGACGTCGTCTTCAACGGCGCCGCGGCCGGCGATAAGGACAAGATCGGCTTCTCCGCAAAAGGCGCCCTGAAGCGCTCCGATTTCGGCATGGATATATACGCCGGCGCGGCGAGCGATAATGTCGACGTGATCGTCGAGGCGGAGTTCGTCCAGATTGTAGCCGAATAAGCCGCGCCCCGATCAGGCGTCGGATCCGTCCTTGGATGAAGGACGCACGGCGCGGCGCGTTTTGCGTGCAATGCGCCGCGCGCCGAGACAAACGCCCAAGAGACACAAGGCCGTAACGCCGACGACAAGCGGCGTGACGATGACGTCCCATATGGGCCGGCGCCGCAAGCTTTCGTGGAAATCCAAGCGATGAAGACCGTAATGCAGCCACCGATAAAGCCGCGCTGCGCGATCGGTTTTTTGCAGTAATTCGCCCGTCCTCGGATCGAGATAATACCGCGTGCGTTCCGCATCGTCGAAAATCAATCGCAACACCGGGAAAACGCGGGACTCATGGTGGCTGTAATAAAATGAATCCGCCCTGTTGAGGACGCGCGCCTCCACAAGATCCGCATCGGGCCGCAGGCGCGCGCCAAGCGATAGAAGTTGATCGTCAGAGAGAGCCGCAGGACGCAGCGCTGAGGTCAGCCGCATGGGATCGGCCTGCGCCCGTTCTGCGATAACAATCGGCTCTCCGTTTTGCATGATAAGGCGAAAGCGAACGATCGGCTCGGCCGGCGCAACGCGGAGCGCGACGATGACGCGATTAACATCAGCGCCGGTCACCGCGCCGCCGCTGATGTTTGCGCGTTCGCGCTCAGCGCCGGCGCTTTCGAATAGCCCCCAGGGATTCATCGAAAAAAGCCCGCTGACGACCCAGGTAAAGGTGAGAACGCCAAACGTAAGGCCGGTAACATGATGGAAAAGAGACAGGCCCCGATAGGGCGAGAGACGTCCTTTGCCGCGACCGGTCTGCAGCAGCCCGATATAAAGGCCGCTCGCTGTCAGCCCCGCGCCGAGCACCGACGTCCACACGATGAATTGATACCAGGCGCTCGCGTGCTGACGAAACGCCGTGTAGTAAAGCCAGTGCGGCACCGCGCCGAGCCAGTTCCAGAACCGCTCCCGGCCGCCCGTATCCTGCACCACCGCGCCTGTGACCGACGAGACATACAGAACGGGATCGTTGGGCGCATCAAACGCTGCTTTAAAAAGCGGCCTGTGGGCGTGAAACCGGCTGTATACCGTCCACTGATCGCGTTCGACGATTTCGACGTCCTTTACGACCGCGCCCGCCTGACCGCGGGCCGCGAAATGCATTGCGGCGATTGTCGCGGCGTCGTTCGCAGTGAAGGTTTCGGCGACAGCGCCATTGTCTAGATAGAGAACGCGCGCTTTAACGCCCCATTCTTTCCAGCGCAGGACCGGCCGCCCGGCCAGCATCTCGATATGGGCGTCGGCAAAGACCTCTTCCGCCGGCGCCCGCCACGGCGTTGCGATAGGCGCGACGGGATCAAGGCCGGCGCGCGCTTCGTCCGCCGTCAGTTCGGGAAACGCCACATACATCATGGTGACGCCGGAGGCGGCCCACAACGCCATCAGGCCGCCCAGGAAGATCCCAAGCCATCGATGCGCGACAAAGACAAATCGCTTCAGCGTCTTTCCCTGAATGACAGAACCGCCTGTCATGCCGCGTTAAAACGTGAACGTATAATATCCATAAAGCGTGCGCGGCGTTCCGAGCGCGTCGGCGCCGTAGGAGGTTCCGTCGGAATCCCGTCTGACCCGGCGCACCTGTGTTGCGTATTCATTGTCAAACACATTCTCAAGACGCAGGCGAATGACATGCCGGCGCGAGCGGTCGAGATAGACACGGCCGGAGAAGTCGAGCACCGCGTAATTTCCATGCTCGACGCGCCCGACCCCGCCAGAGACCCGGTCATAAACGTCGCCCACGTAATTCAGCGCCAGGCCGGCGCCGACCGGAAGCGCGTCAGGCGACCAGTCAAGCTGAAACTTCACCAGATCGACGGGAACGTCCCGAATCTGTTCGCCGCTGTTTTCCAGTTCGGCTTCGGTATGGGTGTAATCGACAGTCGCAGTCAGGCCCTCATGGAGAACGGCGCTCGCGAAAACCTCAACACCCCAGGTCTTCACCTCTTCATCCGTATTCACCAGAAAGCCGTCAGGGAATGCGGGCAGCGAAAAGTCGATGCCGATCAGATCTTCGACGCGCCGGGAAAAGCCGATCACTTCCCATGAAAAGCGGTCCGTTCGCCCGCCGATCGCAGCCTCGAGATTAAAGCTCTCTTCGCCGACTAGGTTTGGGTTGCCCGTCTCGCAGCAGGGATCGATGACATATAATTCGTAGGCAGACGGCAGTCGGAAGGACGTTCCCACCTGCCCGCGGGCAAACAGGCCGTCGATAATGTCAATTTCGCCGGAGACGTTCCACACGGTTTTGCTCTGTCCGTCGGACGGCATGTTGTGCCGCACGCCGGCCGCGAGGCGCGCCCCTTTTAGCAGGTCCAGATTGAGCCGCGCCTGCCCGAACGGCGCGTGAACGCTTTCGCTCTGCTGACCGATCAGGAACTCGTCGTCGCGCCCGTCATAGGTCTGAAAGTCATAGCCGATAAGAATGTCGAGATTGGACGTCGCCGCGTATTGCGACAACACGTTGACGCCCTTGTCGGTAAAGCGCCAGATGGCGGCGTCCGAAATAGTATTGAGCGCGCCCGTCGGCAGCCCGTCAACGCCGAGCACGTTGTCGATGCGCGTGAACGTCGAATCCCAGTCGTGCCAGTAGCCTTTCACGAAGACATCGAGCCGGTCGGTCGGCGACCAGTCGATCTTGGCCGAAACGATATCTTCGTTCCGGGCGTTGAACCGGACGGCGCTGTCCTCGGCCGTCGCAAAATCAAGCTCCGCATCCGTGTGCTGCCAGGACGCCGTGAACCGAAGATCGGCGCCAAGGGCGACGCCGTATTTGGCGCCGAACGTCATGACGTCGTACCCGCGCCGGCGGTCGGTTGCGCTCGGCTGATAGTCTTCGTCGCGAAAGGGCTGGAAGCCGTCCGCTTCGTCCGCCGACCCGTAGACGACAAAGCGATGGGGCCCGAGCCCGCCGCGAGCGTAGGCGTTGAAGTGCCGCCCGCCATTGGTGTTGAACCCGCCGGTAACTGATCCTTCGGTCTCGGACGTGAAGGATTTGGTGACCACGTTGATGACGCCGGCCACGGCCTGGGTGCCGTAAAACAGCGCCTGGCCGCCCTTCAAGACTTCGATCCGCTCGACCATATTAGCGGGCAACGTGTCGAGCGGCGTGGTCGAATTATAAAGCCGGTTGGAAATGCGCACCCCGTCCACCAGCCACAGGACTTCCGTTTGACGCGACCCCTGAAGCGAGACATTGACGTAGTCAAAGGCGCCGTTTTTCGGCGCCACATAGAGGCCCGGCACAAGGTTCGAGAGCGCCTGCGAGATGTCGGCGTAGCCGCCGTCGCGGATCTGTTTGGCGGTGATGATTTCTACGCGCGACCCGTATTCCGCAAGATCCAGCGGCAGGGATTCTTCCAGGCGCTCGCCCCAGACATAGATGGTCTCCGGGCTTTCGGGGCGGTCGCCGTCCAT
This sequence comes from Hyphococcus sp., assembly GCA_028284345.1. Classification (GTDB taxonomy): domain Bacteria; phylum Pseudomonadota; class Alphaproteobacteria; order Caulobacterales; family Parvularculaceae; genus Hyphococcus. The sequence continues at coordinate 147,902 of JANQRY010000003.1, forward strand.
GCTCTGCGCCGCGGCGCCGGCGGAAAAAAAGGCGGCGCAGGCCGCCGCCCGAACAATCCAAGCTTTCGTCTTCATCAACGCTCCCCCTGTCGGCGAACTTAACCGGACGCCGCTTCTCGTCCGGCATCGGTGTTTAAATACGAACTATAAGTTGACATACAAAACACAGCCGATAAATTTGTGCAATCCGTTTCGTTCGTAAAAACACCGGGGGCCGCAAATAGGCCAACGATGCGAAGGCGCCCGATCGACTGGGCGATTAAGAACGTAGGAGGCGCATATGAATTTCGTCGGCGGCGTTGTGTGGCTGGAAATTTTTCATTTCCTCGGCATCGCATTCTGGATCGGCGCGGTGGCCATGCTGAATTTCAGAATGATCGGCCTGTCAAAGAAAGTCCCCGTAGAAGCCTTTCATATCTCTACCGCGTCATTCATCGGGTTCGGACTGACGGCCGTCACGGGGCTGATGATGTATTTCCCAACAGCCCAGCTATACAACGCGAACCCGATGTTCCAGCTGAAAGCCGTACTGCTGGTTATCGCCATTGTTTTCGGCTTTGTCGTACAGGCGAAGCAGGTTGCAAATGCTGCAGCTTGGTCGGAAGGCCCCCCGCCAAACGCGGTCCGGCTGGCCGGCGCAATTTCATTGCTTCTCTGGTTCGGCGTCCTCGCCGCGGGACGCATGATCACCTACGGCGGATTTACGCAAGGTTAGGGAGGCGGAGATGTTCGATTGGGTATTTGGAACGCCAAGCGCTTTCCTGTGGCTGGAGGTTTTCCATGTCCTAGGGTTCAGCCTGTGGGTCGGCTCCATCTTCATTCTTGATTTGAAGCTTCTGGGTCTCATCAAGCGCGCGCCTTTTTACCGCTATCATCTCGTACCCTGGGCGTATCTGGGATTGGGGCTGGTGTTGCTCACCGGATTTCTGTTTGTGGCGGGCGATCCCTATTATCTCGAAAACCCCGCGCTTCAGATCAAGCTGGGTTTGGTTGTTGCGGCGGGCGTTTTTGTGATGGTCTTTCACCAGCGTCTCGTCGACACGCAGCTCGATGCAGCATCTGACGCGCCCGTTCCCGCCATCGCCAAAGTCGCCGCAGCAACATCGCTAATACTTTGGCTTGGCGTGCTGATCATGGCGCGGATGATCCCGTATCAGTACTAGCAAGAGACTTTCGCGCGACCGTCCGCAAAAAACGCCGGGGAGCCGCTGAATGAACAGGGCCGCAGCCGTCAGTCTCAGCGCCGCCGCTTTAATGGCGTTCGGGGCTGCATGGTTCTTTTGGCGCCTGGACCATGCAGCGGTCGAACATCTTTCCCCCTACCCGCAGGAAACCTTCGCCCGCCAAAGCGCTGAAGGCTGGCCGACCTATGGCGGTCCGCCAGGCGGCGCCCAGTACAGTTCGCTTGATCAGATTAGTCGGGAAAATGTCAGCACGCTCGACGTCGCGTGGGTCTTCAACACCGGCGATGTTCTGACGGGAACAGACGGCTTTGACAAAACGAGCTATCAGGTGACGCCGATCTTCGCCGACGGCAAGCTTTTGCTCTGTACGCCCCGCAACAACATCATCGCCCTCGATCCGGAGAGCGGCGCGCAGAGATGGCGTTTCGATTTCGGCAAGGCGAAGACCGGCGGCATGTATGGCCAGCAGAAATGCCGCGGCGTCGCCTATTGGGAAACCGATGTAAGCGAAGAAAGCAGGGCCCCATGCGCAAAACGCGTGCTGATGGGGACCGATAACGGTTTTCTGGTCGCGGTCGACGCCGTTTCGGGCGCCGCATGCGATGATTTCGGCGAAAACGGCCGCGTCGATCTCAACGCACTGGACTATAACGGAAACGGCAAAATCTCGATCACATCCGCCCCGGCGATCTATGAAAACGTCGTCATCGTCGGCGGACAGATTATCGACAACAAATATGAGAACGCCGCGGATGGAATCGTGCGCGGCTTCGACGTCCGCACGGGCGAGGAAGTCTGGAACTGGAATCCGATCCCGGCGGATTTACGCGACAAAATCGGCAGCGCGAACGCCTGGGCCCCGATTTCCATCGACCGTGACGCCGGCCTCGTATTTCTACCGACCGGCAGTCCCAGTCATGACGTTATCGGCGTTGACCGGCTTGCGCCGGTTGAACACGGCAACGCCGTCGTGGCGCTTAACGCCTTGACGGGCGAGAAACGCTGGTCGTTCCAGACCATTCGCCACGATCTTTGGGATTACGATTTGCCGTCGATGCCGACGCTTGTGACGCTGCACCCCAACGGCGAGCCGGTCGATGCGGTCATCCAGGCGACGAAGACGGGCTTCATTTTCGTTTTTGATCGCGAAACGGGCGAACCGATCTTCGAAATCGAAGAACGCCCGGTTCCCGCAACGACCATCTCAGGCGAAGTCACGTCGCCCACCCAACCCGTTCCGACAAAGCCGCAAAGCATTACGTCGCAGTCCATTTCCGCCGACGACGCCTGGGGCCCGTTCGGTCTGGGCGCCGCGGAGTGTAGAGAAATGCTCTCGCAATATCGCAATGAAGGGCTTTTCACGCCGCCGGAAATTCGAGGCTCCATTCAGCACCCGACCATCTTGGGCGGATCGAATTGGGGCGGCGTCGCTTACGATCAGGAAAGCGGGATTGCCGTCGTCAACTCGTCGAACCTCGTCGCGTCGGTGGTTCTGATGCCGCGCGAAGATTTCGACACCATGGACGGCGCGCGGCCCAAGGGCGAATCATACGGCGAACTGCGCGGCACGCCTTATGTGGTGGCGCGAAGAATGTTGTTTTCCTCTTTTGGCGCGCCGTGCAATCCGCCGCCCTGGGGCGCGCTCACGGCGATCGATATGAATCGCGGCGAGATCGTCTGGCGCCGCCCCTTCGGACGGATGAAGCTCGCGCCGTTTGTAACGTCTCCCGCGGCGTGGGGCGCGCCGAACCAGGGCGGACCTATTATCACCGCCGGCGGCCTGATCTTTATCGGCGCCAGCCTCGACAGCCGTTTTCGCGCCTTCGACCTTGAAACCGGAAAAGAGCTATGGAGCGCGCCGACCCCCGCCCCGGCAGTTGCGACGCCGATGTCCTATGAAAGCGGCGGCAGGCAATATGTGTTAATCGCCGCCGGCGGACATGGCGGCTTCGGCACGCCTTACGCCGACGCCATCATTGCCTACGCACTGCCGGAATAAGGCGCAGCAGCGCTTTGCCGGTCCAAGCGGCAATGGTTTTGACGTATGAGTTAATGTTTATGGATTTATTACGGTTTTTCCGCTAGCGTATACGGAATATGTTGCATTTAGCGCGTCTTATGGTCCTGATCGCGGTTGCTTTCGTAGCGGCCCGGCCGGCTATGGCCTGCTGTCTGTCAGGTCATGCGCACCCGCAAATGGCGGAAATGTCAGGCGATGCGGCGCCATGCCATGGCGATCAGCAACACGCAGCGGGCGAAGCGGCTTCAATTTCCCAAGATATGCCGCCCGCATCGTTGATGTGTTCAGGCTGTGCGGACTGCGACGGCGCCGTCATGCAGGCGCAGATTTACGACAAAAGCGCAACGCCGGCCTCCGGTCCTTCCGAAACGCCGATCCGCATTCTCGACGCGCGCTTTGAAGGGTTTGGACATCGCGCCATTGCCCTGAAAACCGGACCGCCCGGCGATGCGCCGTTCTTACGCTCGACCCCCATTGCACTCAAACAACGCCTTTTGATCTGAGACGGCGGCACCCGCGCATTTTCGCGCGGGATTTCGTTGCTTGTTTCATGTCAACAAGGCGTTGTTCTTATGACTCATATATTGAAAAACGGACTGCCTTTCGCCGCCTTGGCGTTGCTGTTGTTGTTCAGTCGGCCGGCCGCCGCACAATCCTTCGACGAACTGGAGGCGCGCCTCGCCGAGCACCCGTCGCTGACGGCGCTGACCTATCAAGCCGAGGGGAGCCGCGAGCGCGGCGTCGCCGCCACGGCCCTTCCCGATCCGGTCGTCTCTGTCGGCGTCAATAATCTTCCGGTCGCGAATCCCTCCTTTTCGGAATTTCTGCCCACAAACAAAGCGATCGGAATACGTCAGGATTTTCCCAACCGCGCCGGACGAAGGGCGCGCGCCGGCGAAGCCCGCGCCCTTGCGGCCCAGACCGATCTCGTTCGCGCCGCGCAGCTTTCAGCCCTTCGCGGCGAACTGATTGCGCTGCTCAACGAAAAGGCGCGCATTGCGCGTCAACATGAACTCTTCCAGGCGCAGAACGCAAAATATGACGAGCTGGCGCAAGTGGTCGAAGCGGAAATCGACGCGGGCCGGCCTTCGGTGTTCCGCCTTGCCCAGATTGAAGCCGAGCGCGCGCGGGTTTCGCGCGTCCTTGTTAATCTTGGCCGAGAGAAAGCCGAGATCGACGCGCGCCTTATCGACCTTGTCGGGCTTGCCGCAGCGACGCCCGCGCCGGCCCTCGCGCCCATCGAATGGTCGGGCGAGGCCCGCGACTTTCACGCGGTCCGCGTCGCCGACGCCGCCATCAACGTCGCCGACTATTCCGTAGACAACGCCAAAGCCGCATGGCGCCCGAACTGGGGCGCGCAAGTGACCTACCAGCAGCGCGAAGCCGGCGTGAACTTCGCCGGCGACGACTGGGTGTCCGGCATGGTGACGTTTACCGTTCCCCTATGGGGGGGCGGCAGCCAGGCGCCGCGCCTCAGGGCGGCGCGCGCCGACCGCGCCGGCGCCGAAATGCGCTATCAGGCGGCGGCGCGTTCATCGGCCGCGCGCTACGCCGCGCAAGCGGCCGCCTGGCGCGCCGCGCGCGACAACATCGCCGTTCTTGAACGCAATATCGCCGCCGTCGAAGACGAGATTGCCGCGCAGTTGACGGTCTATGAGGCCGGCGACGGCGGCTATGTCCCCATCATCGACGGCGAAATCGCCATCCTGAAACTCCGCGCCGACATCGCCGCCGAAGAGGCCCGCATGGCCGCTGCGATCGCGCGCATGAACGCATTGTTGACGTCATGAAGAAACACGCTCTTTTCCTTGTCACCGCCGCCGCCGTTCTTTTGTCGGCCTACAGCGAGCGATCCGCCGCCCACGCGGCTGAAAGCCGCGCCGCGGCGCAAACCGCGCCCGCCTCCGAAGAGGCGGTTCAATACACATGCCCCATGCATCCGCATTACATTTCCACCGACCCCGACGGAACCTGCCCGATCTGCGGCATGGACCTTGTGCCGGTAAGCGCAGGCGGCGGCGGCGAAGGCGACCGTTCCATCACCGTCGCGCCTGAAATGATCCAGACCATGGGCGTACGGATCGTTCCGGTCGAGGTCGTCGATTTCGGACAAACCTTGCGGGCGTTTGGCATTGTCGAAACCAATGAGCGGCTGGAGACTGTCTCCGCGTCGCGCCTCGAAGGATGGATCGAGGATCTGACCGTCCGCGCCGAAGGCGACGCGGTGCGCCCGGGCGCGCTTCTTTACCGCGTTTACAGTCCGGACCTTATCGCCGCGCAAAAGGACTATCTGAACGCGCTCAATATCGGCAATGAAAATCGCATCGCCGCCGTTCGCCAGCGACTGCGCTCGCTCGGCATGCAAAACGCGGCCATAGAGCGCCTCAGCCGAACCCGTAGCGTCATTGAGCGCGTGCCGGTTTACGCCGAAGCGGGCGGCGTCGTCGCCGAGCTCCAAGTGCGCGAAGGGGATTATGTTCGTCCGGGCACGCCCATTCTTCGCCTGCAGTCCTACGCCGACGTTTGGGTCATGGCCTCGGTTCCGGAAACCGACCTGCCGCTGATCGATACGGGGTTGCGCGTGCGGCTTGATTTTCCGAGCGCGCCGGACGCCCCGCCGGAAGGGGTTATCGACTATATCTATCCGACGATCGATCCGCGCACGCGCACGGCGCAGCTGCGCATCGAGGTCGACAATGCGGCGGGTTATCTGCGGCCCGGCGCCTATGCCGACATCACGATGAACCTTGGCGGCGGGGCGCGTCTTTCGGCGCCGACCGAGGCGATCCTTCGCGACAGCCGGGGCGCTCATGTTATCGTTGCCATGGGCGAAGGCCGCTTCGCGCCCCGCGCCGTGCGCACCGGCGTCAGCGCGAACGGCCGCACGGAAATCCTTGCCGGCCTCAACCCCGGAGATAACGTTGTCGCCAGCGGTCAGTTCATGCTCGACAGCGAGGTCAATCTTCGCGAGGGCTTTTCCAAGCTGCAGGCGCCGCCCGCAATCGCGGCCGGACCCGACACGCCGCTCTCGCAGCTTCCCATCGATGCAAGCACGCTCGCGCAAATCGACCATTTCACCGACATGGCGCTTTATTTTCATGAAGCGCTGACGGAGCGCTACCGGATCGATCCCTATTTCGTCGATCCCGCGCTCGGCCTCGGCGAAACGCTCCGAACGCGCTTCGCGAATACGGGGCTTGTACCGATCCTCGAAAATGCGGAAACGGCGTTGCGCGCCGCGAAGGAAGCCCGCGGCGGCGGCGCCCTCGCCGCCGAACTCGCGCGCCTGACGACCGCATTGGAGCCATGGTTTTTGAACGGCGCGCCGATCCACTATCGCGACGCAGGGCTCACGCTCTATCGGGAAACAGACACGGGCCGGCTTTGGCTTCAGCAAGGCGACGCGCCGCGCAACCCCTACGGCGACGGCGAAGCGACGCCCATCGCCTGGCCCGATCCGATGGCGGGCGCGGATAAAAACGCCCGCGGAGATCATTCATCCGCCGACCCTCACGCAGGCCACAGATAGGCGGGATCCATGACAGAGAACCCTGCATCCGATCTGGCGGGACGCGATCCATCGAAATCCTGGGTCGCGAGGCTGATCGGCTGGTCGGTTTCGAACCAGTTGATCGTGCTCGTCCTCGCCGCAACGCTCGCCATCGCCGGATTGTTCGCGATTGAGCGCACGCCCCTCGACGCCGTTCCGGACCTGACCGATACGCAAGTCATCATCCGCACCGACTTTCCCGGCCAGAGCCCACAGATCGTCGAGGACCTCGTCACCTATCCGCTTTCGACAAACCTGCTCGGCCTGCCGCGCACGAAAGACGTGCGCGGCGCATCCATGTTCGGGACAAGCTTCGTCTACGTCATCTTTGAAGACAACGTCGATCTTTACTGGGCCCGTTCGCGCGTTCTCGAAGCGCTCTCGCGGCTCGGCTCGGAACTGCCCGAGGGCGCCGTTCCGCGAATCGGTCCCGACGCCACCGGCGTCGGCTGGGTCTATCAATACGCCCTGGTCGACCGGACGGGAAACACCGATCTTGCGGAGTTGCGCTCCCTTCAGGACTGGTTTTTGAGCCTTGAGCTGGCCGGCGTCGACGGCGTCGCGGAAGTCGCCTCCGTCGGCGGCTTTGTGCGCGAATATCAGATTTTCATCGACCCGAACCGGTTGCGCAGTTTCGATATCTCCATTGCGCGCATCCGCGACGCGGTGCGCGCGGCGTCCAGCGAGGTGGGCGGCCGGGTCACGGAACAAGCGGAAACGGAATTCGTCATCCGGTCGTCAGGCTATGTCGACGAGCGGGCGGATCTCGAAGAGGTCGTCGTTTACGCCGCCGACGGAACGCCGGTGCTGCTTCGCGACATCGCGCGCATCGTCGAAGGACCGGCCCTTCGTCGCGGCATTGTCGAGCTGGACGGCGAAGGCGAGACGGTCGCCGGCATTGTCGTCATGCGGGACGGCGAGAACGCCTTGCAAGTTATCGAACGGGTCAAGGCGAAGCTCGCCGAGCTTGAGCGCGGCCTTCCCGAAGGCGTCGAAGTCGTCACGGTCTATGACCGGGCGCCGTTAATCGAAGGCTCCGTCGATTACCTGCGGCACAAACTTTTCGAGGAAGGCCTCGCCGTCGCCCTGGTCATCTTCATTTTCCTTCTGCACGCGCGCTCATCGCTGGTGGCGGTCATCACCCTACCCCTCGGCGTGCTCGGCGCTTTCGTGATCATGTCATGGCAGGGCGTCACCGCGAACATCATGAGCCTCGGCGGCATCGCCATCGCCATCGGCGCCATGGTGGACGCGTCTATCGTGCTCGTTGAAAACGCCAGCCGCCGCCTGTCCGAGCTCGGCGACAAGCCTGACGGGAAGATGCGCCGCGAGGCGCTGGTCGAAGCGGCGCAGGAAGTCGGGCCCGGCATTTTCTTCTCGCTGCTGATCATCACGGTTTCGTTCCTGCCTGTGTTCGCATTGACAGGAGAAAGCTATCGCCTGTTCGCGCCGCTCGCTTTCACCAAAACCTACGCCATGGCCTTCGCCGCCATCCTGTCGGTGACATTGATCCCGGTGCTGATGCTGTATCTGATGAGAGGAAAATTTCGACGCGAAGAGGCCAACCCCCTCAATGCGTTCTTTATCCGGGCGTACAAGCCCATCCTGCATCTGGCCTTGCGATTCAAATGGATCACCGTCGCCATCACCGCCGTGCTGACGGCCAGCATTCTGATCCCGGCGACGCGCATCGGGTCGGAATTCATGCCGGCGCTCTATGAGGGCGAACTTCTCTACATGCCGACCACGCTGCCGGGGGCGTCGGCGACCAAGATGCGCGAACTCCTTGGCCAGACCAATCGCGTCATCGCGACCGTGCCCGAAATCGACAGCGTGTTCGGCAAGGCGGGACGCGCCGACACGGCAACCGATCCCGCCCCGCTCACCATGATCGAAACCTGGATCCGGTTGAAACCGAAAGAGACGTGGCGGCCCGGCGTCGACATCGACGACATTGTCGCCGAGCTTGACGCGCGCCTGCAAATGCCCGGCCTCGTCAACAGCTGGGGCTATCCCATCAAAATTCGCATGGACATGGTGTCGACCGGCGTGCGCACGCCGGTGGGCGTCAAGATCACCGGCGACTCGCTTCTCGAAATCGAGCGCATCGCGCGGGATATTGAAGCGGTCGTCGCGGATATTGACGGCGCCCGGTCGGCCTTTGCGGATCGGGTCCTTGGCGGCAAATATCTCGAGATCACCCCGGACCGGACCGAACTCGCGCGCCGCAATATCGACATGGGCGTATTTCAGGCCGTGGTGCAAACCGCGCTCGGTGGGATGCAGCTTTCGCAATCGGTCGAGGGCCGCGAACGGTATGACATCATCCTGCGCTATGATCGTCCGTTCCGGGAAAGCCCTGAAGACCTTGAAGACATTCTCGTGCCGACGCCGGCGGGCGCGCATATTCCGCTCGGCGAGCTGGCGACCATTGCGTATACGGAGGGCCCGCCGATGATCCGGTCGGAGAACGCCCGGCTTACCGGCTGGGTTTTCGTCGACATCGCCGGTCGGGACATGGGCGGTTATGTTGCCGAAGCAAAGGCGGCCGTGGCGAATGCGATTGACCTGCCGCCGGGTTACGCCGTTGCGTTTTCCGGCCAGTATGAGCAGTTTGAGGAAGCCAATGCGCGACTGCGGATCGCCATTCCGGCAGCCGTGGCGCTGGTCTTTCTTCTGCTGATGTTTCATTTCGGCCGCCTCGACCGCACGCTGATGATCATGGCCAGCTTGCCCTTCGGCCTCATTGGCGGGCTTTGGGCGGTCTGGCTGGCGGGATACAATCTGTCCGTCGCCGTCGCCGTCGGTTTCATCGCCCTCGGCGGCGTCGCCATCGAAACGGCTGTCATCATGTTGCTCTATATTGACGGTGAAGTGCGCAAGGCGAAACCGCGCTCGCATGAGGCGCTGTTTAACGCTATCAGCAAGGGCGCGGCCATGCGCGTGCGCCCCAAACTCATGACCGTGACCACCATCTTCGCCGGCCTCGCCCCCATCTTCCTGACCGAAGGGCTGGGCTCAGACGTCATGCGCCGCATTGCGCTGCCCATGATGGGCGGCATGGTTTCGACATTGCTCCTGACCCTGATCGTTATTCCGGCCGTCTTTTACATCTGGACAGGGTTTCAACTCTCAGCCCGCGGGAACCAGCCCGCCAATCCGGCGCCCGCGCGCGGCAAAACCGTTCATCCCTAAAACAGAAGGAAAACCACGATGAAACACTTACACTTTTTCGCTATCGGCGCTGTCGCGCTTGTCACCGCCGCCTGCGGCGGCGCAGAAGAGAGCGCGCCGGCGGAAAAACCTGAGGCCGCCCCGGCGCCGGAAATGGCGGACGAAACCCATGACGCAACCGCCATGGACCACAGCGGCCATGACATGAGCGCGGCGGGGACCGCCATGGGGGGCGATGTCGGTCACGGCGTCGGCGTCATTCGCTCCATTGGCGACGACGGCTATTCCCTCGCTATCGACCATGGACCGATCGAAGGAATTGGCATGGGCGCCATGACCATGGGCTTCGAAATCATGGGCGACATCGATCTTTCCGGCTTCGCCGAAGGCGATAACGTCGCGTTCATGGTGAAACGGGGCCGCGACAACTCCTATCGCATCACGGCCATGTGCAACACCGAAACAAACGGCGCGGACTGTCTCGACGCAAGCGAATAACGCCGCGGGATGCCGGGCCGGACCCGGACGAGCCCATGACCCGGCTTAAATTGTCGAGCGTGTAGGTAGTGGTCTGGGCGGCGCGACTGCGAAAGTGAGGCGGATCAGGATTTGGGAACGGGCCTCCAAATCCCCGCCGAACGTCACCGCGCCGCTATTAGTGAATGTTTTCGGCGAAGCCGGATATGATGCCAGATTTGCCGTAGGCCTTGCGCGCCGGCACATGAAACTTTCTGCGGAAGTCGATGATGTCGTTCTTCATCGCCGAGAAAAAGCTCTATAGAGATTATTTGGCGGTAAAGGCCACGGCCTGCATGTTTGTATAATAGGCTTCGTGCAGTTCGCTCGATCCAGCGACCTGTAGATATACAAGCGAAAAACGATGCTCTCCGGGTGAAACGCGAAAAACGTATGAGCCGTCGACCGATTGCCGGTCATGATCGTAGCCGTCGACATGTTGCACCATTGGCGAACCGATATTGATGCGTTTCACGACGATGGGTTCTTGATCGTCCACCTGCAGCAGCGCGCGTACTGAGCAGGGACAGCCTTCGCCAGTGTCGACAGCGATACCGCTGGTGAATTGTACCAGAACGTCTGACTCTTCGTCGACGGTGAGGTTTACGGACGCCGCCGTTGTCGGTTCGGTCTGGTGGATGGGTACGGGATCGCGATTTGGAACATTGAAATAGGCGATTCCAACGCCCTCTCCTGCAAAGGACGGCATTTCATTCGCCATGGCTGGCGCGATAGCGACGGCCGCAACGCAGACCGCTGCGAAAGTCTTCCTCATATTAAAAATCATAGATACGCTTTCCTTCCTTTTCGAGACGATATCATTCTGCGTAAACTGTCGCCTGCATGTTTGAATAAGATGCGTTGACGAGCTTCGCGACGCCGTTGATTGGCAGGCAAATCAACCAAGAGCTGCGGTTTTCTGCCGGTGCATTGAAGACGTATGATCCGCCGATGTTCCGGCGATCTTTGGCGGCGCTGATAGCGGTTTTCAGCGTCGTCTGTAGCGCGAAAGACAGGCTAGACCTAAATGCCGGGATAAATAACGAAGAACTCAATGTCATGATGACGTCCCGTACTGTTGGCAGAACTGAATATTTCGCCAACAGCAGAAATCAATTATCGATAAGATAAGACTCTATAAGCAAACGTTATAATACGAGCTTCTCGCCACAGCTCCCAAGATTCTGTTTATGAAGCCTGTCAGGCTTATATGGCGAGAAAACCGAGATCAGACACATAGGCATTGCCGCTGCAGGTCGACGCCGCGCCGGTCGCTTGGAGTCTCAACAAAATAAGTCGCCGATTTTACCGGCGGGCCTGGTGGAGCAGGACGAACAAATTTCAACCAAAATAGCTTGCCAAGCGAAGCGCGTTGGAGCCCGTCTTCGCCTTTGGCTTCGCCCTAACCTCGCTTCGCTCGCTACGCTGCGAAGCCTGGTGGGCGGTGACGGGTTCGAACCGCCGACCTACTGGGTGTAAACCAGCCGCTCTTCCAGCTGAGCTAACCGCCCTTAGACGCGTCCCTAGGGTCCGCTTTTGGGGCGGATTTCGTAGCGCCGCCGATTGGGCGGCGCAAGGGGCGAAACGCGCCGGGGTTGGCGCATGACGCCCGCGCAATGGATGCGCCCAAAAAAAGAAACGCCGGCGCCGCGGGAGCGTTCCCCCGCGGCGCCGGCGCGCATTCCGAAACGGACCGGCGTTAGTTCAACGCGTCTTTAAGGCCCTTGCCGGCCGAGAATTTCGGCTGGATCGACGCCGCGATCTGGATCGTTTCGCCGGTGCGCGGGTTGCGGCCCTCGCGCGCCTTACGTTTTGCGGCTGAGAACGTGCCGAAACCGACGAGGCGAACATCGTCGCCGGACTTCAGCGCATTGGAAATGGCGTCGAGGACGGCGTTGACGGCGCGTTCGGCGTCGGACTTGCTCATGTCGGCCATGTCGGCGACCTTGTCGATAAATTCGTTCTTGTTCATTCCTCGGACCTTTCTATTGGCTGTTAATCGGACCGTCGCTACGGAACTCAATGTCTTGGTGCGTTCCAATGTATCGCGCCGATGGCGCCTGCACGCCAAGGAAAAACGGCATAAAATAAGGGCTTCCTTTCCACAGCCCGCGCAACCCGTTGAAATAAAAAGCATTTTCCGTCCGCTCTCATCGGGCGGAAGAACCGAAAAATGGCTTGATTCCTAGGGTTTTTCGGGCCCAACCCGCACCCATTGCGCGAAACGAGTCGAATCAGCACGAAAAACGGCGGGCGATTCCTCGCCCGCCGTCTGCGTTTTTAAAGCCGGAAAAGGCTAGTGCGTCAGCACCGGCTCGTCGCCATCGGAACCATCGGCGCCGTCGGTCGGCGCCGCCACTGGCTCCGTCCACTCGATCGGCGTCAGCTTTTGCGTCAAGGCGTGACCGAGCACTTCGTCGATGGTGGAGACGGGGATGATTTTCAGCGCGTCCTTCACATTGTCCGGGATCTCCGCGAGATCCTTTTCGTTTTCTTCCGGAATGAGCACCGTCTTGATGCCAGCGCGCAAGGCGGCGAGCAGCTTTTCCTTAAGGCCGCCAATCGCCAGCACCCGGCCACGCAAGGAAATCTCGCCCGTCATGGCGATATCCTTGTGCACGGGCACGCCGGTCAGCACCGACACGATCGCCGTCGCCATGGCGACGCCGGCGGACGGCCCGTCCTTGGGCGTCGCCCCTTCGGGCACGTGAATGTGGATGTCGGTCTTTTCAAAGACCGGCGGCTCGACGCCGAACTCCGTTGCGCGCGCGCGCACGTAAGACGAGGCCGCGGAAACGGATTCCTTCATCACGTCCTTCAGATTGCCGGTCGGGGTCATGCGCCCCTTGCCGGTCATTTTGACCGCTTCAATCGTCAGGATGTCGCCGCCGACGGACGTCCAGGCGAGCCCGGTGACGATGCCGACAGCGTCCTCGCCGTCAATTTCGCCGTAGCGGAATTTCGGCACGCCGGAGAATTCGTCGAGATTGTCGGCCGATACCGTAACCGCCTCGCCCTTCTCGGTCTCAAGCTTACGAACCGCCTTCCGCGCCAGCCGCGCAATCTCCCGCTCAAGGTTGCGAACGCCCGCTTCGCGCGTGTAGCGGCGGATGAGGGTCAGGAGACCGTCATCCTCGATAACGAGTTCGTCTTCCTTAAGCCCGTGGTTTTCGAGCGTTTTCGGGATCAGGTGACGCCGAGCGATCTCAACCTTTTCATCCTCCGTGTACCCCGGAATGCGAATGATCTCCATCCGGTCCAGCAGGGGCTGCGGCATGTTGAGGCTGTTGGCCGTGGTGATGAACATCACGTCCGACAGATCGTAGTCGACTTCGAGATAGTGATCCTGAAACGTCGAATTCTGTTCCGGATCGAGCACTTCCAAAAGCGCCGAGGCCGGATCGCCGCGGAAATCGTGACCCATCTTGTCGATCTCGTCGAGCAGGAACAGCGGGTTCGATTTCTTCGCCTTTTTCATCGACTGGATAATCTTGCCGGGCATGGACCCGATATAGGTCCGCCGGTGGCCGCGGATTTCCGCCTCGTCGCGCACGCCGCCGAGCGACACGCGCACGAACTCGCGCCCCGTCGCATTGGCGATCGACTTGCCGAGCGAAGTCTTGCCGACGCCCGGCGGGCCGACGAGGCACAGGATCGGGCCTTTCAGCTTGTTCATCCGCTTCTGGACGGCGAGATACTCAATGATCCGTTCCTTGACTTTCTCCAGACCGTAATGGTCCGCATCAAGCACCTGTTCGGCCTTCTTGAGGTCGGATTTGACTTTCGAACGATCCTTCCAAGGGATTGACGTCAGCCAGTCGAGATAATTGCGCACGACGGTTGATTCCGCCGACATCGGCGACATCTGGCGCAGTTTTTTGAACTCGGTATCCGCCTTTGTTTTTGCTTCTTTCGACAGCTTCGTCTTGGCGATTTTTTCTTCCAGTTCGGAAAGCTCGTCCCGGCCGTCGTCGCTCTCGCCAAGCTCTTTCTGGATCGCCTTCATCTGTTCGTTGAGATAATATTCCCGCTGCGTCTTCTCCATCTGGCGCTTGACGCGATTGCGGATCTTCTTCTCAACCTGAAGGACGCTCATTTCGCCTTCCATCAGCCCATAGACTTTTTCAAGTCGCTTGCCGATGGCGGTCAATTCCAGCAATTCCTGCTTTTCGGAGATCTTGATGTTGAGATGCGATGCGACCGTATCGGCGAGCTTCGCGTAGTCGTCGATCTGGCCGACGGAAACAATGACTTCCGGCGGAACGCGTTTGTTGAGCTTCACATAGGATTCAAACTGACCGACGACGGATCGCGCAAGCGCCTCGTTTTCGGCCTCGTCTTCGCCGCTTTCCTCGATCAGCGTCGCTTCGGCTTCGAAGAAATCGTCGCTGCGCGTATATTCTGCGATCTTTGCGCGGGACTCGCCTTCGACGAGCACTTTGACGGTGCCGTCCGGCAGCTTCAACAATTGCAACACCGACGCGATAACGCCAACCTCGAAGATTTCATCTGTCGACGGATCGTCATCGCCAGCGTCTTTCTGCGCCACGAGCAGAATCTTCTTGTCGTTCTGCATGACGTTCTCAAGCGCGTTTACGGATTTTTCTCGCCCGACAAACAGCGGCACGATCATGCCCGGAAACACGACGATGTCGCGCAGCGGCAGAACCGGATAGATGACGTTTTCACTTAATTCACTCATTAACGTGCTCCTTGGCGGGCCAGGCCCGGTGACGTGGCGCCAGACCCCGCAAAACAAAGACAACTCCGCCCCATTTGGCGGCGGTTTGCGAAGCGCCGCAACCGGGGGTTTTCCCCGAACGATCCTCCGCAAGACGCGAAACGCCGCCTGATGCGGCGGCGCTCGCGAGAATTATGTGGCGTTCCGTTTCATCATTTCAAGGCGCGATTTAGAGCCTTGAATTGCAAAGACTTAGGCGCTTGCATCCGCCTCGACTTTGTCTTTCTTACGGTCCGCGTAAATATAAAGCGGCGTAGCGTTGCCTTCGACGACTTCGCCGTTGACGACAACTTCGACCACGCCTTCGAGCGTTGGCAGTTCAAACATCGAATCGAGGAGGATGCCCTCCATGATCGACCGCAGGCCCCGAGCGCCGGTCTTGCGGGCAATGGCCTTGCGCGCGATGGCGGACTTGGCGTCGTCGGTGAAGGTGAGCTTGACGTCCTCCATCTCGAAGAGACGCTGATACTGCTTGACGAGGGCGTTTTTCGGCGTCGTCAGGATCTGGATCAGCGCGTCTTCGTCGAGATCTTCAAGCGTCGCAATCACCGGCAGCCGGCCGACGAATTCCGGGATAAGACCGAATTTCAGCAGGTCCTCCGGCTCAACTTCCTGCAGGATGTCGCCAATGCGCCGATCGTCCGGCGTTTTGACGTCGGCGCCGAAACCGATTGACGAGCCGGCGCCGCGCTGTGAGATCACTTTTTCAAGCCCGGCGAAAGCGCCGCCGACAATGAACAGGATGTTGGTCGTATCGACCTGCAGGAACTCCTGTTGCGGATGCTTGCGCCCGCCCTGGGGCGGCACCGAGGCGACGGTGCCTTCCATGATTTTGAGAAGCGCCTGCTGCACGCCCTCGCCCGAGACGTCGCGGGTGATGGAGGGGTTGTCCGATTTGCGGCTGATCTTGTCGACCTCGTCGATATAGACAATGCCGCGCTGCGCCCGCTCGACGTTATAATCAGCGGACTGAAGAAGCTTCAGAATGATGTTTTCAACGTCCTCGCCCACATAACCCGCTTCGGTAAGCGTCGTCGCGTCGGCCATGGTGAACGGCACGTCGAGAATGCGCGCCAGCGTCTGCGCCAGCAGGGTCTTGCCGGACCCGGTCGGGCCGATCAGCAGGATGTTCGACTTCGCCAGCTCCACATCGTTGTTTTTCGCCGAGTGGTTGAGGCGCTTGTAATGGTTGTGGACGGCGACCGCGAGCACGCGCTTGGCCTGCGCCTGCCCGATTACGTAATCGTCCAGAACTTTGTGAATCTGCTGCGGGCTCGGCACGCCGTCGCCCGACTTCACCAGCGAGGATTTCGACTCCTCGCGAATAATGTCCATGCACAGCTCGACGCATTCATCGCAGATGAACACCGTCGGACCGGCAATCAGTTTGCGCACTTCATGCTGGCTTTTGCCGCAGAACGAGCAGTACAGGGTGTTTTTCCCGTCACCGCCCCCGGTTTTTCCGCCGATCTTGCTCACTCGCTCTCGAACTCCTTATCAGCCCCGTCGATCTCGACGACCCGAAATCAACGGCGCCGCCAGCTGTCGCCGGTTCGCTGCACTTTCTGCGCCAGACGCCTTACGCTGCGCCATATTCGACCATATTCCGGCCCGATCAATCAAGAAACCATTTCCCTTCAGTATTAACGCCCTCGCGTTAATATCAGGCGTCGTTTTCCTCCGGGATTGTCCGGTTCGTCAAAATCTTGTCGATCAGGCCGAATTCGACCGCCTCCTCGGGCGTCATGAAGTGGTCCCGATCAAGGGTTTTCTCAATAGTTTCATAGGACTGGCCGGTGTGTTCCACATAGATTTCGTTAAGGCGCCGCTTCAATTTGATGATGTCCTGGGCGTGCCGCTCGATATCGGAGGCCTGGCCCTGAAAGCCGCCTGAGGGCTGATGCACCATGACCCGCGAATTGGGCAGCGAAAAGCGCATATCCTTGTCGCCGGCGGCCAGCAGGAGCGATCCCATGGAGGCGGCCATGCCGACGCACATGGTCGAAACGGCCGGCCGGACATAGCGCATGGTGTCATAGATGGCGAGGCCGGAGGTTACGACGCCGCCCGGGGAGTTAATGTAAAAGGCGATCTCCTTTTTCGGGTTATCGGCCTCCAGAAACAGGAGCTGGGCGACGATCAGGGTCGACACGGCGTCGTTCACGGGCCCGGAAAGGAAGATAATCCGCTCTTTCAACAGGCGGGAGTAAATGTCGTAGGCGCGTTCGCCGCGGCTTGACTGCTCGACCACCATGGGCACGAGCGTGTTCATAAATACGTCCTGCGGATCCTTCATGTCGTCCTCTTTTGCAGGGCCCGGTTTCGCGCGGCTCTCCGGCGCTTTGGGCCAATTCGGCGGGCGCGCCAAGGGCGCGGAAGTCGTTAACGGCTTTCCTTAACATGGGGGCTCGATCGCGAGACGCCAGCCCCCCTTCCGAAAGCTTATCCTTTCGGCCTTAAGCGAGAGTTATTCTCTTGAAAAGGCAAGCCGTTTCTCGCCGCGCCCCAATCCGGGACGCGGGGGCCGCCGCGATCGGGAAGCGTCCCTATCAGGCTAGGCCGCGGGGTCGTCGCCCTCGGGGTCCTCCATGAGCTTTTCCTTGGAGACGTTCTTTTCCGTCACCTCGGCGCGCTCAAGGATGTAGTCGACCACCTTTTCCTCAAACAGCGGCGCGCGAAGCTGCTGCATCGCCGCCGGGTTCTTCTGGTAAAACTCAAGGACTTCCTTTTCCTGACCCGGGTAAGACCGCGCCGTATTGATCAACTGACGCTGCAGGTCCTCGTTCGGCACGGTCACCTCGGCGCGCTGGCCGATTTCCGCGAGGACAAGACCGAGGCGCACGCGCCGTTCGGCAATCTTCCGGTATTCGGCTTTCAACTCGTCTTCCGACTTGTCCTTGTCTTCTTCGTCAAGGTCGGCCGATTCCACCTGCCGCCAGATCTGATCGAATTCCGCATCGACCATGCCATTGGGCAGGTCGAAATCGTGGGCCTCGTCGAGCTTGTCGAGAAGCGCGCGTTTCACGTGGCCCCGGCTCAATTGCTTGTATTCGGTCTCGATCTGCTCCGTCACGCGGGCGGTCAGATCATCAAGGGACTCTAAGCCCACCTTCTTGGCCAGCTCGTCGTCAATGGCCACCGCTTCGGGACCGCGCACCTCGCTCACCGCGACATCGAACACCGCTTCTTTGCCGGCGAGCTCCTTGGCGTGATAGTCCTCCGGGAACGTCACCTTGACCTCGACGTCGTCTCCGGTCTTCGCCCCAACCAGTTGATCTTCAAAGCCCGGAATGAATTGCCCGGCGCCGAGCACCAGTTCGAAACCGTCGCCTTTGCCGCCTTCAAACGGCTCGCCGTCGATCTTACCGACGAAGTCGATGACAAGTTGATCTTTTTCCTCGGCTTTCACCGTTTTCGCCTTGGCCGCATAGGTAGTCTGCTGGTCGGCGATGCGCTGCAGCGTTTCGTCGATATCCTTCTTCGGCACCTCGGCGACCGGCTTGACCAGCTTCATGCCGGCGACGTCGGCCGGTTCGAATTCGGGAAGGATTTCGGCGCGCACGTCGTATTCAAGGTCGGCGTTGCCTTCGATCACGGCGTCCATGTTTTCGGGAAAATCGTGATGCGGCTGCGTCGCCGGTTTCAGGTCGCGCTCGGAAAATGCTTTTTCGGTGGTCTCGGTCACCAGCTCCTGAACGATTTCGGACATGACGCCCTTGCCGTAGAGCTTCTTCAGATAGGAAACCGGAGCCTTGCCCTTGCGGAACCCTTTCAGGTGCACCCGCCCCTTAATCTCGGCGAGCTTGGCCGAAAGTTTGTCGTTGAGTTCCGAGGCCGGCACCTTGACCTGAAAATGGCGATCGAGGCCTTCAGCGCTTTTTTCCGTGACTTCCATTCTATTCTTCTCGCTTCTTTCGGCTCATGCCGATTTTATTTTCGCCATCTCGGCGTTTGCCTCGGCTTCAAGAACGATGCCGCCGCCGCGCCGAACGCCTATTTCGCTCGCAGCGGTCGCTGATTTCGCCGAGCTGCGTTTGCTTCGCAAACGGTCTCGGCTCATGGTGCGGATGAGAGGACTCGAACCTCCACGGGTTGCCCCACTGGAACCTAAATCCAGCGCGTCTACCAGTTCCGCCACATCCGCATGGCCGGCCGGCAAATTAGCGAAAGGGGCTCGCGCCGCGCGCCGCCGCCGGCCGCGCCCGACCCCTTGAAAGCGGGCTTCTATAGCAGGGAATCCGCCGCTGTCGAGGGTGCTAGAGACGCTTCTCGAACCACATAACGCTGTGATAGCGCCCGAACTTGCGGCCGACTTCGTCGAGGGTCGCCACATGGGCGAATCCGAACCGTTCATGCAGGGCGACGGAGGCCGGATTGGGCGCGACAATGAGGGCGTAGGCACGATGAATGTCCGCGCCGGAAAGCGCCTCAAAGAGCGCTTCATAGAGGCCCCGACCAACGCCTTTTCCGGCCGCATCCGGGGCGACGAAAACGCTGGTTTTCACCGATGTCCTATAGGCCGCGCGGGAATCGAACGGCGCGGCGTTGGCGAAGCCGCAGACAGCGCCGGCGCCGTCTTCGGCCACCAACGCCGGGTAGCGCGGATCGCCCGCCAACCGGTCGAGCCAGGCGCGCCGATCAGCATCGGTAATCGGTTCGGTCTCAAACGTAGCGGCGCTTTCAAGGATGAACGGATTATAGACGGCGTTGATCCCGCCGGCGTCGTCCGGCGTCGCGCGCCTGATCTTCATTCGCCCGCCCCGTCGCCCGGCGTCGTCCCTTCCTGCGCGGGCGGGGTCAGCAGGGAGCGGAGGACCGCCGGCACGGCGTTCGGCAGATCGTCGGCGACCAGCCCCGGACCGACAGCGAGCGCCGCAGCGCCATGGAACCACGCGCCGGCGGCGGCGGCTTCAAATCCCGGCGCCCCGTTGGCGGCGACGCCGGCGATGAGCCCAGCAAGCACGTCGCCGGACCCGGCCGTCGCAAGGTCCGGCGGCGCATTGACCGTAATCGCCGCGCGCCCGTCCGGCGCGGCGATGATCGTATCGGCGCCTTTCAACACGCAGACGCAGCCCGCCTTCGCCGCCGCGGCGCGCGCAGCCTCAATGCGGCTTGTCGCTGCGATGTTGCCAAAGAGCCGCGCGAATTCGCCTTCATGGGGCGTGATGACGTCTTCCGGCCGCAACGCGTCAAACAGGGCCGACGGATCGTTCTCGAAACTCGTCAGCGCATCGGCGTCGACAACGGCGGACGCGCTCGCCCGCAGCGCCGCGAGTGTTTTCGCTTTCGTCTCGTCGCCGACGCCCGCGGCGGGGCCGATCACGGCAACGCGGGCATATTGCCCCTTGTCGGCGATCGCGCGCGCCATATCGTCGGCGCCGTCTGCAACGCGCAGCATGATCGATGTCAGATGCGCAGCGTTGATGTCGGCTGCATTGGCGGGCGACAAAACCGTGACCAGCCCCGCGCCGATCCGTTGCGCGGCTTGCGCCGCAAGGCGCGCGGCGCCGGTATTGTGCGGCCCGCCTGAGGCAACGAAAACATGACCGCGGTGATATTTATGCGTTCGCCAGGTCGGCCGCGCCAGCGCGCGGCCCCAAAGCGCCGGCTGGTTTTCAAACGTGTTGAGCCCGACGCCGTCAAGCGCCGACGGCGCGATGCCGATATCCGCAACATCGACGGCGCCGCAGACCGCACGGCCGGGAAACAGAACATGGCCGGGCTTGCGCGCAAAAAACGTAACCGTGCGCGCGGCGCTCACGGCGACGCCCATGACGGCGCCCGTATCGGCGTTCACGCCCGACGGCAGATCGACGGCAAGCGCCGGCGCCGGGCTGGCGTTCATGGCGTCGATCGCGGCGCGCATGGCACCCTCAACGGGCCGCATCAGGCCCGTGCCGAATATGGCGTCGATAATCAGCCCCGCATTGCCGAGCGCCGCCGGGGAAAACGCCGCGATCTCCCCGTCATAGAGATCGGCCATCAGCTTTGCGTCGCCCTTTAACGCCGCACGGTCGCCAAGAAGCAGGACGCTGACCGGCCAGCCGGCTTCGCCAAGCCGGCGCGCCGCGACGAAGCCGTCGCCGCCATTGTTGCCCGGCCCACAAACGACCGCGACCGGGCGCTTCGACCAGCCTTTCATGGCGATCTGAGCCACCGCGTCGCCGGCTTTTTCCATTAGCGCCGCAGAGGCGACGCCGGCGTTGATCGCCGCCGCCTCCGCCGCGCGCATCTGGTCGGCGCTCAATAAAACGACGCTCGCCACAGTTGACACCTCTTTCGCACCACGCTCTTTCCTATCAGTAACGCCGGTTGCGGCGAAGTCATGAGGCCATGCGCGATGAAAAAAATTGAAGCCATCATAAAACCCTTCAAGCTCGACGACGTGAAGGAGGCGCTTCAGGACGCCGGCCTCCAGGGCATGACGGTGACGGATGTGCGCGGGTTTGGCCGTCAGAAGGGCCATACCGAACTTTATCGCGGGGCGGAATATGTAGTCGATTTCCTGCCCAAGCTGAAAATCGAACTTGTCGTCGAGGACGAGATGGTCGAGCGGGTCGTAACGGCGATCAAAGACGCGGCCCATTCAGGACGCATCGGCGACGGCAAGATCTTTGTTTCGCCGGTCGACGACGCCATCCGCATTCGCACCGGCGAAACCGGCGGCGACGCCTTGTGAATGCGCCTTCGGACAATGCCGCCGCGATTGTGGGCGCTGCAAAAGGCGCCCTGAACAACGCGGAACAATTTGAAGACCCGTATCGGCACTGGATTTTGCGCGACCTTGCGCCCGCGGCGATCGTCGACGCCCTTCTCGGCGTTGATTTCGCCGCGCCCGATCTCGGCGGCGTATCCGGCAAACGCGAATTGCACAACGACCAGCGCCACTATTTCGACGCCGCGAACAATGCGCGGGCGCCGGCGATGGCGGCGGTCGCGGCCGCCTATCAATCCGCTGATCTCGTCCGCGCGCTGGCGGCGTTTTCCGGCGCCGATCTCGACGACACGTTTTTACGCATTGAATACGCCGTGGACGTCAGCGGTTTCTGGCTGCAGCCGCATACCGATCTCGGCGTCAAGCGCTTGACCATCCTGCACTACATTTCCGACGAACCGGGCCAGGAAGATTGCGGCACGGATATTTACAACGCCGACAAGACCCATGCGAAGCGGACGCCGTTCGAACAAAATCTCGCCCTTGTCTTCGTACCGGGCGACGCCACCTATCACGGGTTCGAAAGCCGGCCCATTGCGGGCGTGCGCAAATCGCTGATCATCAACTATGTGACCCATGACTGGCGCGATCGCGAGCAGCTCTGCTTCCCGGAAACGCCGGTGCGAATCTAGCGATTGGCGTAGCGTTTCAGGATTTCCGCGGCGATCTCTTCCGTGGCGTCCGTCGGCGCGGCCTCAAACGGCGGCGCATCGCCGTCAAACAGTCTAACGCGCCCCGCGTCCTCGAGTTCCGCGACAAACCCCTCAAGCTTGCGCGCCAGGCCCGCCGGTCGCCAGGCGTAGACGCCGGCCCTGGTCGCCGCCGCTTCGCTCATCATATTGTGGGAGTCCGCGGCGACGATGAGGGTTTCTGCATTGCCAAGTATGTCAGTATAGGGATTTTCTCCCTCGCCAGCCCAGATAAACAACGCCGGCGCGTCCAGTTTTTGCGCTAACGCATCGACGAAGTCTTTCGGCGTGCGCCGCGACGGCGTGACGGCGAGCGATCCGTAGGACGCAGCGGCGCGATTCAACCGTTCGGCAAGCGCCGTCGCCGCCGCGCGATCATAGCGCGCGCCGCCGCTCGGTCCGCCCAGCACGACGCCCAGCATCGGTTTCGGCAGGGCGGCGACCGGCCCGCCCGCATTCGCGGCGGCCGCGGCAATCTTCGCGGAAAGCCCGTGCGGCGATGTCAGCGTCGCGACAACGTTCTCGCCGTCGCGCCGATCATGGCGCGGCGCCCAGATGAGATCGGCAAAGCGCGCGCGGATGCGGGGGTCTTTCAGGAGGACGACGAATGTCTTGCCGCCGCTCGCCCGCTTGACTGTGCGCGCATAGGGAACGGCGCGCCGGCCCGATGCGATCAGGATGTCGGGAAACGGCGGCGCGATCGGGCTCGCCTCGGCTTCGGGCGCGTCGCGGGGATCGATCGGACCGTAAGGCGCGGTCCAGGCAAAAGCGGCGCGCGGGGTGATAATCTTGTCCGTACGTTCCCCGCCCAGCGCCGCGGCGACCCCCGCGCATTGCACCCGGTCGCCGATCTTGCCGTCCGTCAGCGTCCAGACTCTCATCGCACCCCGTCGTCCGCCGCTGCGAAGAAAAAAGCGCCGCTGTCATATTTTACGGCCCTCACCCGAACCGTAATCGCATTAGCGATTTCTAGCGAAATTTGACTATATGGTAGCATAAAATAGCAAATATATACAGTTTTATTGCAAAGTTTGCGATAGCGATGCTGCAGTGCAATAATACGCTTGTCAGGCCAAGGGCTTATGACGCAATTATTAACGAGCACGCGCGCCGCATACCGATTTAGGGCGGTTCATAAGACGGCACAAACAAGGAGCGAAGGATAAAATGAGCGCTGACGCTGTATTAAAGCGGATCAAGGACGAAAACATCAAATATGTTGATCTTCGCTTCACCGATCCGAAGGGGAAGTGGCAACACGTAACGTTCGACCAGAGCCTGGTCGACGCCGACTTCTTCGCCGACGGCTCCATGTTCGACGGCTCGTCGATCTCCGGCTGGAAAGCGATTAATGAATCCGACATGGTGTTGATGCCGGACCCGGCGTCCGCGGTGATGGACCCCTTCTTCGCCCAACCAACGCTTTCGATCTTCTGCGATATTCTGGAGCCGTCCACGGGACAGCCCTATGGCCGCGACCCGCGCACCACGGCGAAGGCGGCGGAAGCCTATCTCAAATCTTCCGGCGTCGGCGACAACGCCTTTTTCGGTCCGGAAGCGGAATTCTTTGTCTTTGACGACATTCGCTGGTCGTCGGAACAGAACAATATCGGCGTCGCCATCGACTCCGTAGAAGGCCCGTATAATTCGTCTACGGATTACGACGCCGGCAATCTCGGCCACCGGCCGGGTCCGAAAGGCGGCTACTTCCCGGTGCCGCCGGTCGACAGTTGCCAGGACATGCGTTCGGAAATGCTCTCCGTCATGACGGAAATGGGCATCGAGCCGGAAAAGCACCACCATGAAGTGGCGCCGTCGCAGCACGAACTCGGCATGAAGTTTTCGACGCTGACGACCATGGCCGACCGGCTGCAGATCTATAAGTACATCGTGCATCAGGTCGCCGCCGGCTACGGCAAAACCGCGACCTTCATGCCCAAGCCGATTTTCGATGACAACGGCTCCGGCATGCACGTTCACCAGTCGATCTGGAAGAACGAACAGCCGCTTTTCGCCGGCGACCGCTATGCGGACCTTTCTGAAACCTGCCTTCACTATATCGGCGGCATCATCAAGCACGCGAGAGCGATCAACGCGTTCTCGAACGCCACGACAAACAGCTATAAGCGTCTGGTGCCGGGCTTTGAGGCGCCGGTGCTGCTCGCCTACTCCGCGCGCAACCGCTCCGCGTCCGTGCGCATCCCCTGGGTGGCCTCGCCGAAAGGCAAGCGCCTCGAAACGCGCTTTCCGGACGCCTCGGGCAATCCTTACCTCACCTTCTCGGCCCTTCTCATGGCCGGTCTCGACGGCATCGAGAACAAGATCGATCCGGGCGATCCCATGGACAAGGACCTCTACGATCTGCCGCCGGAAGAACTCAAAGACATCCCGACCGTCTGCGCGTCCTTGCGCGACGCGTTGACCGCGCTCGATCACGACCGCGAGTTCCTGAAGAAAGGCAACGTCTTCAACGACGATCAGATCGACGCTTATATCGATCTGAAGATGGAAGAAGTGCAGCGTTTCGAAATGACGCCGCACCCGGTCGAATTCGCGATGTATTACTCTGTGTAACCACCGTCTGCTGCGGTAAAGTAAGAACGGCCGGGTCGCGACAGCGCCCCGCCCGTTTTCTTTTGTTCAGACAACAATAATGACGACTTGACGGCGCAGTGTTTAACATGTAACCACTTAGTTACATGTTAAACGACCGCCATATGGACGCCGTCTTTCAGGCGCTCGCCCATGAGAGCCGCCGCCATATGCTCGATATCGTCAAGGAGGAACCGGGCATCGGCGTCGGGGCCCTCGCCGCCGCATTCGACGTCAGCCGCATTGCCGTCATGAAACACCTCGCGGTTCTGGAAGAAGCCGGGCTCATCGTTTCGGAAAAAGACGGACGCACAAGGCGGCTCTATTTCAACGCCGCCCCGATCCAGATGATCCACGACCGCTGGACCACGGACTACAGCGCCTACTGGGCGGGGCAGATGACGCGGATCAAATATCTCGCCGAGGCCCGCGACGCCGATAGCAATACGGAAAGCGCCAATAAAAAAAGGGGACGGAAAAAGTGAGCGACAAAAAATACGCCGAGAAACAGATATACCGCGTGCTGATCGAAGCGCCCATCGAGACGGTTTGGTCGGAACTCGTCAACCAGACAAAGCCGCGGCCTTTCTTCTGGGACGGAAGCTGGGACACGCCGGAGTTTGCGCCGGGAAATCCCTACCGGGTGACCGGCAACAACGGCAAAATGGCGCCCGTTATCGGCCGCATTCTTGAAATGGACCCGCCCCACCGGCTCGTAACGTCGTTTCGTCTGACCAATCTTAGCGACCCGCCGTCAAAAACGACATATACGCTGGCGGAAAAGGACGGCGGCACCGAGTTCTGTCTGATTACGGAAAACGTCCTCGCCGGCTCGAAGAGCGAAAAGTCCATGGCCGATGGATCGAAATTCATTGTCGAAAATTTCAAGGCCTATGTGGAAACGGGAAAAGTCACCTTCGGCGCGCGCATCATGCTCGCCATGTTCTCACTGATGGCGCCGTTGACGCCGAAATCCATGAGCGTCGAAAACTGGCCGTTCGACAAGGCTGAATAAGGGAGGATTCCAATGTCTCAAAGTCTCGCAAAACCGCCGGTCTGGTTCTGGATCGTCGCCGGCGCGGCGCTCATCTGGAACATCATCGGCGTCATGTCTTTTATCGGACTAGTCACCCTGACGCCGCAGGCCATCGCTGAAATGCCGGTCGCGGAGCAGGCGCTTTTTGAAAACACGCCTCTTTGGTCGACGGTCGCGTTCGCCGTCGGCGTCTTTGGCGGCGTCTTCGGCTGCGTCTTTCTGCTGCTCAGAAAAAATCTCGCCATGACGTTCTTCGTTGCATCGCTTGTTGGCGTCATTGCGCAGTTCACATACTGGCTGTTCATGACAGACGCTGTCGCCGTCTATGGCGCGCAACACGCTTATGCGATGCCCGCCGCCGTCACGATCATCGCGATCGCGTTGGTCTGGTTTACAATGATGGCGAAGGGCAAGGGCTGGATCGGTTAGCGCCGCAGCCTTTTCGCCGCCTTCAACTCATGGCGTTGCTGCCGGACAAAGGCCGGGAGCAGCGCCATTTGTTCCTTTGCGTCGCGATCATCGGCAAGGCGGAACAGGTTCCGGTAGAAAAACGCCATCGTCGCAAAACCGTTCAGGGCGCGAATGACGTCAACGCCCGAGGCCGGCCCGAGAAGGCCGGGGCCGATGCGCAACGCCTTTTCGTAGGACGGCGCCGTTTCAACTTCGCCGCGCAAAAGCTTCGCCGGGATCGCCGGATCGACGCAGAGCGGGCGGGCAATACCGATCACGTCGCAGGAGCCCGACGCCAGCGCCGCTTCCATGCCGGCGCGGCTGCGAAAACCGCCGGTGACCATCAGCGGGGTTTTCACCGCGGCGCGCATTTCCTCCGCATAGACGAGGAAATAGGCCTCGCGCTTCCGTGTCGAAGCGCGCTTTTCCTCTTCGTAGCGCGCCTCGATCCCGTCCATGTCCATCATCACGGGTTGCTCGTAAGACCCGCCGGAAACCTCGATCAGGTCAACGCCGGCGGCCTCCAGCCAGCGCGCGACCTGGATCGCCTCTCCCGGCGCAAAGCCGCCTTTTTGAAAATCGGAGGAGTTGAGCTTGACGGAAACCGTAAATCCGGACCCTACCTGCGCGCGCACCGCCTCAACAATGCGCAGGAGCAGGCGCGCCCGGTTCTCCAGCGCGCCGCCCCATTCATCGCCGCGCAGGTTGGCCCGCGGGTTTAAAAACTCCGACACCAGATAGCCATGCGCCCCATGCACCTGCACGCCGGTGAACCCCGCCTGTTTGGCGATGCTGGCTGCATTGGCGAAGCGCGCGATGACGTCTTCGATCTCGCTCGCCAGCAGCGCCCGCGGCGGCGCGAACTGGCCGCCCGGCAAGTCGATCGCCACGGCCGACGGCGCGACCGGTTCGGCGTTGATGAATTTCGGCGTCTGGCGCCCGGCGTGTGAAAGCTGCGCCCATATGTCGGCGCCCCCTTCCCGCGCCGCGCCGGTCCAGGCGCGCAGCCGCGCAAGCTGATCGTCCGAGGGCAGACCATCGAAGACAACATTGCCCGGCCGCTCAAGGTAACGCCGGTCGACCATGATGTTGCCGGTGATCAGGAGCCCCGCCCCGCCGGCGCCCCAGCGCCGGTAAAGGGTCTCATGGCGCGCCGTCGCCCGGTTCTCCGCATCGGCGAGCCCCTCGGTCATCGCCGCCTTGGCGATCCGGTTTTTGAGCGTCTGGCCGCTCGGCAGGGTCAGGGAGGATTCCAGCATCGGCGATCGATATTTCCACAGGGGCCCCAGCGCAGCATAGCGCATTGGATCGATTCGGCGTATGGGAGCCGCCCATTTTCCGGTAAACAGTAAAGCGCAATGGCCAAAAACGCAGCGAGAAAGAAGGACGACGCCGACCTCTTCGGCGATTACTCAGCGAAGGATATTGAGGTCCTTGAGGGCCTTGAGCCGGTGCGCAAGCGCCCGGGCATGTATATCGGCGGCACGGACGAGAAGGCGCTGCACCATCTTTTCGCGGAAGTCCTCGACAACGCCATGGACGAGGCGGTCGCCGGCCACGCCAGCCGCATCGAGGTCGAACTCTATGACGACGGCTATCTCTCGGTCACCGACAATGGCCGCGGCATTCCCGTCGACCCGCATCCGAAGTTCAAAAAGAAGTCCGCTCTCGAAGTCATCATGACGACGCTGCATTCGGGCGGAAAGTTCGACGGCAAGGCCTATGTGACGTCGGGCGGCCTGCACGGCGTCGGCGTGTCGGTGGTGAACGCGCTCTCCGACGACATGATCGTGGAGGTTTACCGCGCGCGCACCGCCTGGCAGCAGACCTATGCAGAGGGCAAGCCGCGCTCGAAACTTGAAAAAATCGGGCCCGCCCACAACAAGCGCGGCACCCACGTCATGTTTCATCCCGATCCAAAAATTTTCGGGGCGAAGGCGGCGTTCAAGCCAGCGCGGCTTTTTAAAATGGCGCGCTCAAAAGCCTATCTTTTCGGCGGCGTCGAAATCCGCTGGAAATGCGCGCCCGAACTGATCAAGGACGAGACGCCCGCGGAAGAAGTCTTTCATTTTGAGCGCGGGCTCTCCGACTATCTAAAGTCGCTGGTCGGCGCCAAGCCGACGGTCACCGCCGACATGTTCACCGGCAAGGCCGAACAGAAAGGCGAAGGCGGCCACGGCAATTGCGAATGGGCTGTCGTCTGGGGCGCCGCCGGTTTCGGCGCCAAGGGCGCGGAGTCCGACGGGTTCGTCAATTCCTATTGCAACACCGTGCCGACGGCCGAAGGGGGCACGCACGAGGCGGGCCTGCGCTCGGCGCTGACCAAGGGCCTTAAGGCCTATGCCGAGCTTGCGGGAACCAAGAAGGCGAATGTCATCACCGCGGAGGACGTGCTCGGCACCGCCGGCGCCCTCCTCTCCGTCTTTGTGCGCAATCCGGAGTTTCAGGGGCAGACCAAGGACAAGCTGGCGACGGCGGAGGCGCAGAAGATTGTCGAGAACGCCGTGCGCCCCGCCTTCGACCACTGGCTGGCCTCAAACCCCAAGGAAGCGGGCCAGCTTGTCGACTGGGTCATCGACCGCGCCGACGAACGGGTGCGCCGGCGCAAGGAAAAGGAGGTCTCCCGCCAGACGGCGACGCGCAAGCTGCGCCTGCCGGGCAAGCTCGCGGACTGTTCCTCGCCCGATCGTCTGACGACGGAGATTTTTCTTGTGGAGGGCGACAGCGCCGGCGGCTCAGCGAAACAGGCGCGCAACCGCGCGACGCAGGCGATTTATCCCATGAAAGGCAAAGTCCTGAACGTCGCTTCGGCGAGCCGCGACAAAATTCTTAACAACGAAGAACTTCAAAACATTATTCAGGCTCTTGGCGCTGGCGTCGGCGCAAAATTCGACATCGAAAAGCTGCGCTACGGCAAGATCATCATCATGACCGACGCCGACGTCGACGGCGCCCATATCGCCGCGCTCTTGATCACCTTCTTCCATCAGGAAATGCCGAACCTTATTCACGAAGGCCGGCTCTATCTGGCGCAACCGCCGCTCTTTCGCCTCTCGGCCGGGGGCAAGTCGGTTTACGCCATGACCGAATACGAACGCGACCGCCTGTTGAAGCAGGAATTCAAGGCGAACCAGAAGGTCGAGGTCGGACGCTTCAAGGGCCTCGGCGAAATGATGCCGGCGCAGCTCAAGGAAACCACCATGAACCCGGAAACGCGCACCCTCGCCCGCGTCGTCATCGCCGAAGACAAGCTCAAAGAAACCGACAAACTCGTCGACCGCCTCATGGGCAAAAAACCCGAAGCCCGCTTCCAGTTCATTCAGGAGAACGCGGCGTTTGTGGGGGACGCGCTGGATATTTAACAGGCGCAAGATTGAGAGCGCGGCGCCGACGCCTCATATGGCGACGATGCGAAATCGAATTTCATCGGTCGTCTCATGAACGGCGCAACCGTTCTTCTACTGATTATTGTCGGGGCCGCGCTGTTTTACGCAACGCGCCTGATGCAGCGTCGACGCCGTCGCGCCGCGCTGATGCAGACGCCGCTCGATGAACGCCACCGCGCCATCATTACCCGGCGCATTCCGTTGTATCAAAAAGTTCCCTTATATTTGCGCGGGCGCCTCGATGGATTGATCAATCGCTTCCTCGACGAAATCCAGTTTGTCGGTCGTGACGGATTTGAGGTCTCCGAAGACGCGCGCGTCGTCATCGCGGCTCAGGCGTGTCTCCTCATTATGGGCCAGTCCCATCGCTGGTTCCCGACCCTCAAAAGCGTCATTCTTTATCCCGCCGCCTTTAAATCCAAGGCGAAAAAATTTGACGGCTATATCCAGCATGACGGAACGCCGGTGCACACGGGCGAAAGCTGGATGCGCGGGCCTGTTGTTCTCGCCTGGGACCACGCCGCGTTCGGCGCCCTCGTCGATGACGACGGACGGAATCTGGTGCTCCATGAATTCGCCCACCAGTTGGACGAAGCGACCGGGGTCGCCGACGGGGCGCCGCTGCTCGGCGAAGACCAGAACGCCGCGGGTTGGGGCCGCGTGTTTCAGGAGTCGTATGACCGTTTACGGCGCGACGTCGAAACCGGGCGGCCAACGGTATTCGACGCCTATGGCGCCAGCGCGCCAGCGGAGTTCTTCGCCGTCGCGGTCGAAACATTTTTCGAAAAGCCGCGCGACATGCACGCAGAGGAACCGCAAGTCTACAAAGAGATGACGCACTATTTCGGGTTCGACCCGGCGAAGTGGTGAATTGTCATGCGTGCGACGGCCAATCCCTGCCTCACACGCCAATGCGCAGGGCGATCCACTGGTTCATCATCTGCAGGAAATAGATGCCGAACAGGAGAATGAGCGGCGAGAGATCGAGCCCGCCCATATTGGGCATGGCGCGCCGGATCGGTCCGAGCAGCGGTTCGGTAAGCGCCACAAGCGTGCGCCAGATCATGTCAACAATCTGGTTGTGGCGATTGATGACGTTGAAACCGATCAGCCAGGACATGATCACCATGGCGATGATCACGAAAATATAGAGATCGAGGATCATGTCGATCAGGCTGAACACCGGCATCGGAATCATGGGTCCGCTCCGAAGGTCTTAAAAAAGGGTCAGCCGCCGACTTAGGGGCGCCCGCGGCGATATTCAACCGAATCAAGGGGCAAGGGCGCGTCGTCGGCACAGAAGCGGGCTGGCGATGGCGCCGACGCGGACGAAACCGACGCCGTCGCGGGCGACGATCATCAGCGAGATATCCGCCGTCGCCGCCTCGTTGGTGGAAAACGGCACGCCGTCGGCGGCCCATAGAAGCCGGCCCCCGACATTCGCCATGGCCGTCTGTCCTTCCCAGCAGCCCGTATAGGCGCAGACCGAAAAACGCCCGTCGGCGCGCGCGGCGATGGCCATGGGCGTCGTTTCGGTCTCCGGCTTGGCGGCGCAGGAATCGACGGTGCACCAGACCTCGATGTCGTTGGCGCAGACCCAGCGATCAGGCGGGATCTCCGACTTAGACGACGACATCAGCGCAGCGAGAATGAGGGCGAATTTCATGGCGGCCTCCGGCTTCGAACCCGGGCAGCCTATCGCGCGCCCGCGCCGATTGACAGGTCCGCCGGCAAGGCCCTAAGACGCCGCTTCCCAAATGCGGGGCCTTTCAGCGACAGCGTCGCCCGCCCCGCGCCCGGATCGGGGCTGTAGCTCAGTTGGGAGAGCGCTACGTTCGCAACGTAGAGGTCAGGGGTTCGATTCCCCTCAGCTCCACCACCCTTCGCCTGCCGCGCGGGCTACGTTGCATCAGTGGATCGTGCTACCACGCGCGACATGACCCTTCTCGACGCCCTCCTTTTCTCCCTCGTCAATCTCGCCGTCGTCCTGGCGCTCCTGACCCTTCTCTGGGTCGTCAGTGTGCGCATCAAGGACGCAAGCATCATTGATATCGCCTGGGGGCCGGCTTGCGCGCTGCCGGCGGTTCTGACCTATTTCCGGCTGGAGACGCCGGACCCGCACGCCGCGCTGTTGGCGGCGCTGGTCTCGCTCTGGGCGGCGCGGCTTGCGATCTATCTCGGGCGGCGCAATCTCGGCCACGGCGAAGACGTTCGCTATCGCAAGATGCGCGAGGCGCAGGGCTCGGATGCGGCTTTCGCGCGCTGGTCGCTGCCCTGCGTTTATTGGCTGCAAGGCGCGGTCGCGTGGTTTGTCTCCCTGCCGGTGCAGTGGGGGCAGTTCGGCGGCGGCGATCTCGGTGTTCTCGCCTGGATCGGAACCGGGGTTTTCGTGATCGGTCTCTTTTGCGAAGCCATCGGCGATCTTCAGCTTGCCGCCTTCAAGGCCGATCCCGCCAATAAGGGCAAGCTCATGACGGAAGGTCTGTGGTCGTGGACGCGCCACCCGAATTATTTCGGCGACGCCGCCGTCTGGGTCGGGCTGACGCTGATCGCCCTTGAAAGCCCCCTTGGGCCGTACACGATTTTGTCGCCGGTGGTGATGATTTTCTTCCTCGTCGCCGTTTCCGGCAAGGCGCTGACCGAGCGCATGCTGGAAAAGAAATACCCGGACTACGCGGCCTACAAACGCCGCACGTCCGGCTTCATTCCCTGGCCGCCCGCGCGCAACTGACAAAAGAGGAAGCCGCAACGCCGGCGCCGCGCTAAGGTCCCGTTACAACGTCAGGGAGCAGATCGCATGACCGGCGCGCGCGACCCCCGCGAGTCTATCGGCGAATTCGACTATGTCATTGTCGGCGCAGGCTCTGCGGGCTGCGTCCTCGCCAATCGCCTTTCCGCCAACCCGAAAACCCGCGTCTGCCTCCTTGAGGCCGGCGGCCCCGACAAGGACCCGCTCATTGACGCACCATTGGGGTTCGCATTTTTTCCGCCCTGGTCGACGGTGAACTGGAAATTCGATACGGCGCCGCAAAGGCATCTCAACAACCGGACCTGTTTTCAACCGCGCGGCCGCGTCCTCGGCGGATCGAGCGCGATCAACGCCATGATCTACATTCGCGGCAGCCGCCGCGACTATGATCGCTGGGAGGCCGCTGGCGCAAGCGGCTGGGGCTGGGACGATGTCCTCCCCTATTTCAAGAAGGCGGAAAACAACGAACGAGGCGAAGACGCGTTTCACGGCGCCGGCGGCCCATTGAACGTTGCGGATCTGCGCTATAAAAATCCGTTGTCGGATATTTTCCTGAAAGCCGCCGCCGAACTGCAACTGCCCGCCAATGACGACTTTAACGGCGCGGCGCAGGACGGCGTCGGGTTTTATCAGGTGACGCAAAAAGACGGCCGGCGCTGGTCGTCGGCGCGCGCCTATCTTGACGCCGTCAAGCCCCGTCGAAACCTGCATATTGAAACAGGCGCGCACGCCGAACGCGTTCTCCTTGACGGCAAGCGCGCCATCGGCGTCGCCTTCCGGCAGGGATCGGAACATAAAACCGTTTCGGCAAGGGCGGAGGTTGTTCTCAGCACCGGCGCGTTTCAGTCGCCGCAGCTGCTTCAGCTTTCTGGCGTCGGCGACGACGCGCATCTGCGCGACAAGGGCGTCGACGTCGTTGTCGATCTGCCGGCGGTGGGCCAAAACCTCCAGGACCATCTCGACTGGACGGCGATCCACAAAGCGAAAACGCCCCATTCGGTCGGTCTCCATGCGGGCTTTGCGGGCGCGCTGCCAAAATCCATTAGCGCCTACCGCAAGAAAGGCGAAGGGCCGATCACCTCGAACCTCGCCGAGTGCGGCGGGTTCTTGAGAACCGATGCGTCCGAAGACGAACCCGATATCCAACTGCATTTCGTGACCGGCATGGTCGACGATCACGGGCGCAAGCGCCATCTGGGCGCGGGGATTTCGTGCCATGTCTGCATCCTGCGCCCCCGCAGTCGCGGAACCGTGACGCTGGCGTCGGCGGACGCGATGGCGCCGCCCGTAATCGATCCGAACTTCCTCAGCGATGAAGACGACCTCGTCCGTCTCATGAAGGGCGCGCGCATTGTTGAGCGCTTATTCGCCGCGCCGGCGTTTGAAGGGATTATCGGCGAGCGGTTCTATTCAAAACCCGGTTGCGACGACGACGCGCTCGAAGCTCATATCCGCGCCCACGCCGACACGATCTATCACCCCGTCGGCACCTGCGCCATCGGAACGGTCGTCGATCCGCAATTGCGCGTTAAAGGCGTTGGCGGGCTACGCGTCGCCGACGCCTCCGTGATGCCGCTGCTCGTTTCCGGCAACACTAACGCCCCGTCGATCATGATCGGCGAAAAGGCGTCAGATTTAATCTTATCCGCTCACTGACGTTTCTGGCGCCGCATCGGCTTTCGCCGCCGCCGCCTCACCCGCCAAGGGCGATGCCGGCGCCGCCGCCGCCAGTTCCTTCGCGATTTCGACGCGCCGGGCGGCGGAATGATTTTCCAGCGAAATTTTTTCCGCCTGCTGCAAGACAAAGCGCATGCCGCGGCGATTGGCGATTTGGATGGAGATGCCGGGCCGGCCGTTCAGCTCCAGGAGCAGCGGCCCGCGCTCGCGGTCGAGCACGATATCGACGCCGATATAGCCGAGACCGGTAACGTCGTAGGAGCGCGCGGCCATCATCAGAATATCGTCCCAATACGGCGCCTGCACGTTTTCAAGGGGATGGGCGGTGTCGGGATGCAATTCGATGAGCTGGTCGTGCTGCATCGCCTGGCGCGTAAACCCCGTCGCAATGTCGATGCCGACGCCGACGCCGCCGCGATGCAGATTGGCCTTGCCGTCGGACTCCGCCGTCGGCAGGCGCAGCATGGCGAAGACGGGAACGCCGCGCAACACGATAACGCGAATATCGGGAACGCCCTTGAAAGAGATCTTGCCGAAAACGTCATCGAACTTCACGCGATATTCGACCATCGCGACGTCCGTTTGCCCGCCCAGCGAATACATGCCCGAGAGGATGTTGTTGATCTGAAAACGGATGACATCCATCGTGATGCGCCGCCCGCTCGCCATGCGCCAGCCGCCGCGCAGGGGCGAATCGACAACGATGATGCCCTTGCCTTGCGAACCTTGCGCCGGCTTGATGACGAAGCCGTCGTCGCGCATGAGGAGATCCGGAAGATGCTTCATGTCGCGCGCATCGCGCACGACGCCGAAGAGCTCCGGCGTTGGGATCATCGCCGCCTGGGCCACGCGTTTTGTCTCAAGCTTGTCGTCGACAAGGCGAAGCAGCTTGCGCGGATTGTTCGGGTTGACGTAGTTGATGTTGCGTTCGTTGATGCCGATGACGCCGTTTTGCCGAAGTTTTCGGATCGATTTCAGCATCGCTTATCTCGAAAGCTCCCGAAAGCGCCATAACTCGGAGAGGCGCAGCCCCGTATACCGGCCCATCAACACGCACAGCCCCATCAGCACCAGAAGCAGTTCCGGGAACTGGTACATCCAGTATTCCACAAAATCGTTGGTCATGGCGAGATAGGTGACAGCAGCGACGGCAAGAGAGCCCAATCCCTGCTTGATCGCCTCGCCGGCGGAGGTCTCCTCCCAGACGATCGACATGCGCTCAATGGTCATGGTCAGGATGACGATGGGGAACAGGGAGATGGACAAGCCGATGGCCTGATTGGAATTGGTCAGCGCGATGGTGATGCCGGCCATGACCATGACGATAAAAATGACAACGACGGCGAGCCGCGGCACCAGCAGCAATTGCAACCGTTCCAGATAAAACCGCAGGGCCAGCCCCAGCGCGATCAGCAGCGAGAATAACAACAGCCCGTTGAGAAGCGCCGTCTCGCGGAACGCAATGCCGATGAGCACCGGCATGAAGGTGCCCAGGGTTTTAACGCCGATGAACTGGCGCAGAAAGACAAGGATCGTAATCCCCACCGGGATCGTGATCAGCACCTTGTAGACAAGCTGGGTCGTCAGGGGCAGATCGCTGAAAGTGAAAATGTGCTCAAGCCCGCCCCAACGATCATCGCCGCCGCGCTTGACGAGTTCGACAGCAGAATTGCGCCGTTCCTGCAGGGCCAGTTGAACGGCGACGTCGCCGACGCCGGTCGCCCGGACAAGATCGCGGGCGCCGTACCAGATCGTGAAGAAGCGCGATTGCGGGCCTTCCGGAAAGAAACGGAAATCCTCGCCGTCCATGTGGTATTCGAGCCAGTGTTTCAGCTCGACGCGGCGGCGGCTTTCGGTCAGGAAAACGCCGTTGGCGATGCGCGCCGGCACGCCGGCGGCGCGTAAGGTTTCCGTCGCCAGTTCAAGACGACTGAGATTGCCCGGGCCGTCGAGCAGGACGGCCAGTTCGTCGGCGTAGAGTTCGCCTTCGTCGCGGGGTTTGAAGATTTCCGCGATGGCGAGGTCCACATAGGACCGGTCGTCCGCCGAACGCCGGCGCAGATCGCCCGTCCAGACGATAAACGCCTGGCGGCGGATCGGCTCTTCTTCAAAACCCGCCGGCTCCGGGTCAGCGGCGCGAAAGGCGCCCGGCAACGGCGTCGCCGCCGTCTCACCGGTCGTCTGCGCCGTATAGCGCAACACCTTGCGGTTGTTCGGATAGCGATAGGTCCAGATCGCCTTGCGGTTGCGGGTCTGGCGTTCCGTCGACAGGCTGAGGCCGAAGGGTCCGTTGTAAAACTGCTCCTGCGGAAAGGTGCGCGCCACGTCGCCCGCCGGCAGGTAGACTTCAATGCGCGCCGGCTCGTCCTGGCCTTCGAATTCAAGATAGATCTCGAAATCCCAGACGCTCGTCATGACGCCCGGCGCAACCGGATATCCCAGCGAAATCGTCTTGATGCAGAATATGGCGCCGCCTGCTGCGATCAGGGCAAAGCCCAGCAGAATGGCGTGGCGAATGCTATTCATCGGCGTCCTTGCCGCAGGGCCGATCAGACGTGAAGGTCTTCCCCGGATCGACGATGATGCGGTTGGCCAGAAATTCGCGGCCGACCAGCACGTCATATTCAAACTCGGCGCGATTGGCGAGGTTGATTTCCGCGCGCCCCTCGACGCCGCCGACGCAGATCGGCATACGGATTACCGGCCGGCGGATGGTGCCGCCGACTTTCTTCTTGATTTGCACAAAGCGAATGACGTTCTGATCGTACCGGATCGACCGGCCGCCGCGACCGACAAGGCGAAAGCGAACCCAGTTGTCGCGTTTGCCGCGCTTGTAGACTTCGACGTCGCGCGCGTGGATTGAACTGGTGTCGGCGCCGGTGTCGAGCTTGCCTTTGAGTTCGAGGGCGAGATTGCCGATCTGGACGTTTTCCAGATAGCCGAGCCG
The DNA here is from genome assembly GCA_028284345.1 of Hyphococcus sp. GTDB lineage: Bacteria > Pseudomonadota > Alphaproteobacteria > Caulobacterales > Parvularculaceae > Hyphococcus. Next base: position 185,328 of record JANQRY010000003.1, read on the forward strand.
GACCGGGTCTTCGAGATCTGCCGCCGCCGCCCCGGCCTCAACCGGATCATCCTTAGCGCGCGCCTCGGCCGACGCAAACGCCACCGCGGCGGCTATGGCGGCCGCAAAAAATTGAACCCGGAATACCATGGCGCCCTTCTTTACCCGCCCAGTGTTAAGAACCGAGGGCATTATCAGACAAAACTGAGAAGTAAATAAAGGCCGCGCGAATCGTCGCGCGAGCCCGCCGGCCCGTTTGACCCGCCGGACGGGCCGTATTACGCAACCCTGAGCCGCGTCACCCTGAGCGCGGAACAGCCGCAGAACATCCGATGTCCACACCGTTGCAGGCGATTGAGCGATTGAGCGGCTGGTTCCGAAACGACGCCGCGCCGCGCTGGGCGCGCGCCGCCTGGGACGACGCACATGGCGGCTTTTTCGAGGCGCTGGATTTTGACGGAAAGCCGGTCCGGGGACCGCGCCGGGTGCGCGTCCAGTCCCGGCAAGTTTACACATTTTCAATGATCGGCAAGCGCGGCTGGCATGCGGACGCCGAATCGATCGCCGCCAAAGGCTTCGACTATTTAATCCGCCGGGCCTGCCCGGAGGACGGCGCGCGCGGCTGCGTCCATCTTCTCGCCGACGACGGCGCAGTCCTCGACGACCGGCGCGACCTCTACGATCAGGCGTTTCTGCTCCTCGCCTGCGCGGCCCGAATTACAGCGGCGAAATGCGATCGCGCAGCGGCGCTCGCCGAACGAACCGTCGCCTTTCTGGACCGCGAACTGGCCTCGCCCCACGGCGGCTGGCGCGAAAGCGACAGGGGCGAACTGCCGCGCCGGCAGAACCCGCACATGCATTTGTTCGAAGCCTTCATGGCGCTCTACAGCGCGACGGCCGACGCCGCGTGGCGCGACAAGGCTGACATCGTTGCGGGCTTATTCGATCTTGCCTTTTACGATGCTGCGACCGGCGCATTGATCGAGTATTTGTCCGACGACTGGAAAGAGCGGGATCCTGAACGGGGTCAAGCGATCGAACCCGGTCATATGATGGAATGGGTTTGGCTGTTTGGTCTTTATGAACCCATCGCCGGCGCCGACAGAAGAAATATTATGCATGCGCTTTATGAATCGGCGAAGCGGCACGCTGGCGATGGATTTCTTCCCGACGCCGTCGGCGTCCGGAGCGCGTCGGGCGAGCGGCGGCTCTGGCCCCAGACCGAATATATAAAAGCCGCCTTCATGCTTTCCGCGACGCCCGACGACGATTTCGCGAAAGACGGCGCCGCCATGATCGACGCCGTGTTCGGGTCCTATTTGAAACAGCCTGTCGCCGGACTCTGGTGCGACCAATTTAACGGCGCGGGCGCGCCCATAGCCGCAGACGTCCCGGCCAGCATCCTTTACCATTTGTTTGAAGCCGTCGCAGAAACTGAACGCTACGCACGGAAGATAAAAGAGCCATGAAGATTCAACCGGTGATCATGTCCGGCGGCGCCGGCACGCGATTGTGGCCCATGTCCCGCGCGGCCCGCCCGAAGCAGTTCCTGAAACTCGTCACCGACAAAACGATGTTTCAGGAAACGGCGCTGCGCGTGGCGCCGCAGACGGACGACGCGTTTTCGCCGCCTGTCGTCATCGCCGGCGCCGGACATGGCGCGGTTATCGCCGACCAGCTTGCGGAAATCGATATCCTCCCCGGCGAGATCATCCTCGAACCGGCGCCGCGCAACACCGCCGCCGTCGCCGCCGTCGCCAGCGCCTGGGTCGAGGCCCATGGGGAGGACGCATTGATCCTCCTGATGCCGGCCGATCACCATATTGAGGATGCGGCGCGCTTCCGGCGCGCCGTCTCCCTCGCCGCGCGCGCCGCCGAGGACGGGTTCATCATGACCTTCGGCATCAAGGCGAACCGTCCGCATACGGGCTATGGCTATATTGAGGCCGGCGAGACGATCTCGGACGGCGTCTGCCGCGTCGCCGCGTTTAAGGAAAAGCCAGACAAAAAGACGGCGCAATCCTATCTCGATAAAGGCGGGTTCTATTGGAACGCCGGCATCTTCCTGTTCCGCGCCAGCGACATGCTGGGCGAGCTGGAAAAGCACGCGCCGGAAATCCGCAAGGCGGCGACCGACGCCCTCGCCGAAAGCGTCATGTCCGGCGCGGCGCGGCGTCTCGACGAAGATCGCTTCGCCGCCTGTCCGGCAAATTCAATCGACTATGCGGTGATGGAAAAAACGGACCGCGCCGCGGTCGTCGCTCCTGTCGATGTCGGCTGGACCGATATTGGAAGCTGGAGCGAGGTCGCCTCGCAGTCCGGCGCGCCGGACATTGTTGACCTCGGCGACCGCAACATCATTCGCACGGACGGCACGGTCGTGGCGGCGGCCGGCGTCAGCGACCTGATCATCATTGCGACCGGCGACGCGGTCCTCGTCGCGCGCAAGGACAATGCGCAGGAGGTGCGCGCCGTCGTCGAAGAACTGAAGAAGCGCGGCCGCGAAGATTTGCTGTGAAGGCGTAAGAAATCATGACCCAACGAATCGTCGTCACCGGCGGCGCCGGCTACATCGGCAGCCATGTCTGCGTCGAGCTTCTCGCCTCGGGGCGGGACGTCCTGATTGTCGATGATTTTTCAAATTCGCACCAGCAAGCGGTCGCGCGGATCGAGGAGCTTGCACAACGCGGCGTTGAATGCCTGAAGGCCGATCTCGCCGACGCGGCGCAAAAAAATGCGATTGTCAATCGCATCAAGACCTTCGGCGCCGACGGCGCCGTTCATCTGGCCGGGCTGAAAGCGGTCGGCGAATCGGTCGCGCAGCCGGCGCGCTACTACCAGACCAATATCGGCGCCGCCCTGACGCTGATCGAAGCCCTCGGCGCCGCAAACGCCCGCTCGGTCGTCTTTTCATCCTCAGCGACCGTCTATGGAGACCTCAACGATAATCCGGTCACGGAAGAAGGTCGAACCGGCGCGACCAACCCTTACGGGCGCACCAAGCTGTTCATCGAAGAAATCCTCAAGGACGTCGCCCGCGCCAACGATCAATGGGGCGTCGCCAACCTGCGCTATTTCAACCCGGTCGGCGCCCACGCCTCGGGCCGCATCGGCGAGGACCCTAACGACACGCCGAACAACCTCTTTCCCTATATTGCGCAGGTCGCCGTCGGCCGGCGCAAAAAGCTGTCCGTCTTCGGCAACGACTACGACACCCGCGACGGCACGGGCGTGCGCGACTATATTCATGTCGTCGATCTCGCCCGCGGCCATGTCGCGGCGCTTGACTATCTCAGCGACGGCGAGCGCGGCGCCGTCGACGTCAATCTAGGAACCGGCCGCGGATATTCCGTCCTCGAAGCGGTCGCAGCGTTCAAGCGCGCCTCGAACCGCGACATTCCCTATGACGTCGTTCCCCGCCGCGACGGCGATATCGCGGAAATCTACGCCAACGCATCGAAAGCGAAAAAGCTGTTCGGCTGGTCGGCGAAAAAAGATCTCGACGCCATGTGCGCCGATCACTGGCGCTGGCAACGTGAAAACCCGAACGGGTATAACGAATAAGCGCGGACAAACGCGCGTTGCTGCACTTGCGATTAGCAACGTGCGAACAGGCGCCTGCGCAATTCCCCTGCATTCCCCGGTAGATAGCATACGGATGAAAGCAATTGCGCCTACCCTGAAAAAACTGCATGGTTTACTTAAAGGGGGATGGGTTGCGTCTGGTTTCCCTTGAAACTTTGACCTTGCACACGGGAGAAAACAGACATGACTCTAGCGACATCAATACGCCGGTTCGCGGCGGCGGCCATTGCGCTCTTGGGCGTAGTTTCCTTCGCCTTGCCCGCTTCGGCGCAACTTCAGCCATGGGAAGATTTCGAACCGTCCGACGCCGTTGTCGAAATGACCCTCGTCGATCTCGATGAAGGCGCGCTCGGCACCTATCTCGAGGGCCTGAAATCAACCTGGCTTGCTGCGAATGAACTCGCCAAGGAACTGGGGCATATTGAGGACTATGCGATCTACGGAAGCCAGTACGGCGCCGCCGACGAATTCGACCTCGTTCTCGTCGTTTTCTACGCCAGCAGCGCCGATGTGGCGCCGAGCCGCGAACGTTACGAAGCGTTTCTGGAGCGGTGGGGCGAAGAGAACATGAAAAGGTCCAACAAAAAAGTTGTTGAACTTTACAACAAGATACGTCGGATCAAGGGCACCTATATGCTTCGCAAGATCACCGTGAAGTAACGTCTCATACTTTTGCGCAAAGGCCGGGCCTTGCGATCAAACGCGTGGGGCCCGGTTTTCGTTTAAGGCGTGAAAACCCGTCTACGCCGCGCGCTCGGCGAATTGCCCGTATTTGCGATAGGGCTCCATATAGGTCGGCAGGATGGATTCCAGCGTCTGCGCTTCAACGCCAAGATCGGCGAGCGTTCCCACCGAACCGTCCGTATTCACGACATTGTCGATCTTGTTCAGCTTGACCTGATCCTGCGTCAGCGGCGGCTCCACAAAGGGCAGCCGGCCCGCGGCCTGCCCGAAAAATCCGATCATCGAAGCGACAGGAAACGGGATCGGCGCCAGAAATCGCTTGCGGCCGATCTCATGCAGCATCAATTCCATCAGCTCACGGAAGGTATAAACGCCTGGGCCACCCAGCTCGTAAACGCGGGCCTTCGCATCGGGCCGTGTCAGCGCCTCGCAAACCGCATCGGCGACATCGTCCACATAGACCGGTTGAAACCGCGTCCCGCCGCCGCCGATCAACGGCAAGGGCGTGAAGGGCGTCGTCGTTGCCATGGTCGCGAAGCGATTAAAAAACTGGTCTTCCTGACCGAACACGATTGACGGGCGCAGAATGGTTGCGGTCGGGACAGCGTCCATAACCGCGCCCTCCCCCTCGCCTTTCGTGCGCGCATAGAGGCTGTCGCTCTGCGGATTGGCGCCGATGGCCGAGACATGAACGAAATCCGTAACGCCGGCCTCCGCCGCCAGTTGGGCGAGCGACGCCGCGCCCGCGGCTTGTACGCTGTCAAAGCCGTTGGCGCCGTCCTGATAAAGAACGCCAACAAGATTGACGACGGCGTCGGCGCCCTTGAGCGCCTCGGCGATTGACGGGCGATGACGAATATTGACCTGTTTCAACTGAATCTGGCCGACCGCGCCCATGGGCCGGAGAAATTGCGCCAGATGCGGTCGGCGAACCCCAACGCGCACGCGCCATCCGCGCCGCGCAAGCTCGCGCACCACATTTCGGCCGACAAAACCCGACCCGCCAAAAACAACAGCCAGTTTCCCAGTCACCGCGCCGCGCGCTCCTTCCTGCATGAACCGACCGCGTGCCTAGCGGAATTTCCCCGCCGCCACAATCGGACCCCGCGCCGCCATGGCGCGGCGCGCGCCCGCCCGCTGATTGACAAGGCGGGCGCCCGCCCCTAATCCAGCGCCCCTGCCGAGCCCCGGCTCGAGCCCCTTTGCCCAGGTGGCGGAATTGGTAGACGCGCTGGCTTCAGGTGCCAGTGGCCTTACGGTCGTGGAAGTTCGAGTCTTCTCCTGGGCACCACTGGACGCTCCGTTGACATCCAGTCACGCTTAGAAATAACGTAAAAACAGTTAGTTGTGGGGATTGTCCGTTCAAGACCGTCCACTCAAATCCGCAGGTATCTGCCCATGTTGCGGGTACTTTTTTTGGTATTTCAGAGTGAGTCCCACTGGGGACTGAGAGCGAGTCCGTGTTTGGAACTCGATCCGAATTGAGGCTCGGAACTGATACCTGAAGGGCATTCGAAGCTGCGTTGAGCAGTTCCGGATCAAGTTCGGAGTATGTTGAGATGTCGAAGCTCAACCAGATGATCGTCAAGAACGCGAAGCCGCGCGAGCGTGCTTATAAAATGGCTGACGGCGCCGGCATGTACTTGCTCGTCAAACCGAACGGCGGACGATATTGGCGCCTTGATTATCGGTATCGAGACAAACACAAGACATTGGCGCTTGGCGTCTATCCCGAAGTCTCGCTTGCGGAAGCGCGCATCAAACGCGAGCACGCAAGAAGGCAAATTCGTGATGGGACCGATCCGAGCCACGCGCGCAAAGTCGAGAGGCTCACTGGCGCGAAACCAGGCCGGACCTTTCAGGATGTCGCCGAAGAGCTGATTGAAAAGATGGCAAGCGAAGGTCGAGCGCAAGTCACGATCGACAAGACTAAGTGGGTTTTTAAATTCGCCTATCCCTTCTTTGGTGATCAGTTGGTGAATGAAATAACGGCGCAAGAAGTGCTCGCCGCTCTGCGTGTAGTTGAAGCTAAAGGCAATTTCGAGACTGCACGCCGCTTGCGGAGCAAATGCGGCCAAGTCTTTCGATTGGCAATCGCCACAGGACGAGCTGAACGCGACCCGACACAGGATTTGCGCGGAGCTCTAACCACACCCAAGAGGAAACACTATGCGACGATCGTTCGACCGAAGGAAATAAGCGCCCTCCTCCTCGCAATCGACGGTTACACCGGACACACAACGACACGTCTCGCCCTTCAGCTGATTGCCCTCACCTTCGTCCGGCCGGGGGAGCTCCGCCACGCCGAATGGCGGGAATTCGATTTCGATGCGAAAATCTGGGAAATCCCTGCTGAAAAAATGAAAATGCGCCGGCTCCATCGCATACCCCTAGCGACGCAGGCGCTTGATCTGATTGAAACATTACGCCCACTTACGGAAACGAGCCCGTATCTCTTTCCCACGATCAGCAATTATCACCGCCCTATGTCTGAGAACACGCTCACAAGCGCACTTCGGCGAATGGGTTATACAGGCGAACAAATGACTGCACACGGCTTTCGCGCGATGGCGGCCACACGATTGAACGAGATGAATAACTGGTCGCCCGACGTGATCGAACGTCAACTTGCACATCAAGAAGCAAACCCTGTCCGTCGCGCCTATACGCATGCGGCCGAATACTGGGACGATCGCGTTGAAATGATGCAGGTTTGGGCGGACTACTTGGACGAGCTCCGAAATCACTCTTCGCAATAAACCGATGCTATTGAAATGAACAAGAGATCCAACGCTGCGGACAAAGCAATAAGACGAAGGCGTCGCTCCAAAACGCTTCGTGTGCTCGCCGTCGAACAACCACCAGATTACGAAATCTCCGAAAATGAACTTGATGAACTCGACCCATATATCACTGACACTGAGTTAGCCGATTGGTATAAAGACTTTCAGCGGCGGCAAGGAGCCAGCTCACAAGAGCTGTTTGAAGAAGACGGCATCTTCATGTCTGTAATACTCGGGGATATGCAACACAAAATATATGAAGGCATCTATGAAGCAACAAAGGACAATCCGCTATTCGCTATTGAAGCTTTCGTGGTCGCACATCATTTAAACCTGTATCCGCCACGCTGGGTGCTCGAATGGCTTTATGATGCGTTCGCAAAATACCTGGCATCGCCCAATGAAGAAGACCTCGCGAAGCTTCTAAAAGCAAAGCGCGGTAAGGGCAAAACACCGATCAAAAAAGAATCTCGCAAACTACAGATCGAAACCATCGCGATGAACCAAATTCTCGCTCTTAACTTTCGGGGCATCGCAATAGAAAAAGCCGCTGCGATAGTCGAAGAGCAGCTCACAGCTCGCGGTATTGAAGTGCAATCGGCTGACGTGCTCGCCGAACGCTTCACCAAACGCGGATGGGGTGCAATAGCCCGATCGTTAAAGCAGGCAATAAATGAAAACAGCGATCAAAAAAGTAAAAGCGATGTCTGAATCGAAAATGCGAGGACCGTCTCGATTCCACACTTATAGATTTCAGTATGAGTCTTTTCTGCATTTATCAACAGGATACCATCCCTTAGAGTTATTGGAATGTCAGCACTGCGGGCAGGAGCGGACATTAGGAACCGCGTAATTTCGATCAACTTTGGTCGCTTCGCTAAATCGATTGGTTAGGCGATCGACTTCACTGTTTTGAACCCTTAATTGGATGTTCCGAGCGCCTATTCTTGGGACTGTCGCGCTGCAGGCCGATAACGTACACAATAATCCTCAGCTCAAAGATACGAGCCGTCCTACCATCGGCAAATTTCAATTAAAATGTTGGTGATCCGTTTCAACAAAATGCGTTACGGTGGCGCTCATTTACCGGTCGGGCCTAAAACTGCTCTCACTTTCCGAATACGCGAATTCACCAACAACAAAATAGTGCTCGCGCATTGTGTATCCAATGTGTACACTACCGCCATGACGAAAGATTCTGGTCTTCGCATCCGGGTGGAGAAAGAGCTCCGGGAGAGATTTTTAGCTTTGTGCAAAAAGCAAGATCGCCCAGCGGCGCAGGTACTACGCGAATTTATGCGCGGATACCTCGACGAACACGAACCGACAAACCAGAGCACTTCAGCAGAAACCCGACAGACAAAGGGTCATCAGAAGTGAAGGTAGTCGATAACATCAACATCTTGCTGGGTGATGACCTCAAAACTTCCTTGAAAGGTTGTTCCAGGCTCAAGATCGCCGCGTCTTGTTTTTCAATTTACGCTTTTGAAGCGTTAAAGACTGAGCTTGAGAAAATTAATGGGCTAGATTTTATCTTCACTGCGCCCACGTTTTTGCCGGAAGATGTGACTGATCGAGCAAAACGGGAGCGCCGGGAATTTTTCATCCCCAAAGTACAGCGCGAGCGGAGCCTGTACGGGTCTGAATTCGAAATTCAATTGAGAAACAAGCTTACGCAGAAAGCTGTCGCTCGTGAATGCGCTGCTTGGATTAGGAAGAAAGCGAACTTCCGATCAAACAAAACGAAAGCGCCGATGCAGCAATTCGTATGCGTTGACGGGGTGGAAAATCAGGTCGCTTATATGCCTGTCAGTGGTTTCACCGCTGTTGATCTTGGATATCAGAAAGGCAATGCAGTTTCTAATATCGTCAATCGCTTTGATGGTGCGCCATATACAGAAACTTATATTGAATTATTTGACCAAATTTGGACTGATCCAGAAAAGCTTGAAGATGTGACGGAGGCAATATGTCAGCATATTGAATCCGTTTATCATGAGAATTCGCCAGAGCGCATCTACTTCCTTATATTGTATAATTTGTTCAACGAATTTCTTGAAGAAATCGACGAGGATGTTCTTCCGAATGATCGTACCGGATATCTCGACAGCGCTGTATGGAACAAGCTTTTTAATTATCAACGAGACGCTGCGACCGGCATCATAAATAAGCTCGAAACCTATAATGGCTGTATTCTTGCCGACAGCGTCGGTTTAGGAAAAACGTTCACCGCACTCGCGGTCATAAAATACTATGAGTTGCGCAACCGGTCCGTCCTTGTTCTTTGTCCAAAAAAGCTCGCGGATAATTGGCTCAACTTTAACAAAAATCTGAAAACCAATATCTTTGCGGCGGATCGCTTCAACTATGATGTCCTGTGTCATACAGATTTGTCGCGAACAAGCGGCGACTCATTCGGAATTGCGTTGAACCGTGTAAATTGGGGTAATTACGACCTCGTCGTGATCGATGAGTCTCACAATTTTCGAAACAACGACATCTACAAAGACAAAGAGACCCGGTATCAAAAGCTGATGAACCAGGTCATCCGCGAAGGCGTGAAAACGAAAGTTTTGATGCTTTCGGCGACGCCAGTGAACAACCGCTTCAATGATCTGCGCAATCAGTTAGCGCTTGCCTATGAGGGGCAATCAGAAAAACTGAGTAGTAAGCTTAAGGCGCAGTCGAGCGTGGAAGAGATATTCCGCCGCGCACAGACCACATTCAACATTTGGTCTAAATTGCCGCCTGAGGAGCGAACAGCACCTGCAATTCTCAAGATGCTGGATTTTGATTTCTTCGAACTACTGGACAGCGTAACGATTGCGCGCTCGCGCAAACATATTGAGACTTTTTACGACACGGCGGATATTGGGAAATTCCCCGAAAGGCGAAAACCGCTGTCATTCCATTGTCCACTTACGTCGCGGAAGGACGTAATGGGCCTCAATGACATTGTTGCACAGCTCAGTATGCTTAAGCTCGCCGTGTATGCGCCGTTGAGTTACATTTTGCCAAGCCGCATCGCCAAATATGAAGCCCTTTACGATACAGCAGTTGAAGGCGGCGGCGCTCCATTGAAGCAGGCAGACCGCGAACGCAGCCTGCAAGCGCTGATGACGACGAATTTATTGAAGCGCCTGGAAAGCTCTGTTGAAGCATTCCGCTTGACGCTTCGGTCGCTAAAATCAAACTTGAATGACACCCTTGACGCCATCGCTGATTTTGAGCGGTCAGGCGGCATCTTCGACGTTTCCGATTTCACCGAACAAGCTGAGAATTTCGATCCAGACGATGATGATTTGTCGGGGCTTGGCGATTTTACGGTCGGAAAGAAGATTCAAATCAGCCTAGCAGACATGGATGTGCAGTCCTGGACGCATGACCTTAAAAGTGATTTGGCGTTAATTGATGCTTTGCTTGCGTCGATGGACCTTATTCGTCCGGAAGACGATGCGAAACTCCAGCATCTGAAAAATCACCTACAAGAAAAGATCAACAAGCCACTGAATGCAGGCAACAAGAAGGTGCTTATATTCACGGCGTTCGCAGATACGGCGAATTATCTTTATAACAATATAGCGCCCGAATTAGCGAAACAATCAGGGCTAAATATTGGGCGCGTGACGGGAACCGACGCTCCAAAAACGACGCTGAAAAAGCATTATGACTTCCAATCGATCCTGACGCTTTTTTCGCCGCGCTCAAAAGAGAAAGCGCTGATAATGCCTGATGAGAAGGCAGAGATTGATATCCTCATTGCAACAGATTGCATCTCAGAGGGGCAAAATCTTCAGGACTGCGACTATCTTGTAAACTACGACATTCACTGGAATCCAGTGCGGATTATTCAGCGGTTCGGACGGATCGACCGCATCGGATCGCCGAACGCAGAAATTCAGCTCGTTAATTATTGGCCGGACATCACGCTCGATGAATACATAAATCTCAAAGAGCGTGTCGAAAATCGGATGGTTATCGCTGATGTCACGGCGACAGGTGACGATAACGTCCTTACGGCAAAATCGAGTGAAATTGCATATAGGAAAGAACAGCTCAAACGCCTTCAGGAAGAAGTGATCGAACTTGAAGACGTGAAGACTGGCGTCTCAATCACCGATCTAGGTCTCAATGACTTTCGTATGAACCTTCTCAATTACGTCAAGGAGCATGATGACCTTGAACGTATGCCAAACGGTCTTCACGCCGTTGTGCCAGCGGACAAGGAATTTGGACTTGAGCCTGGAATTATCTTCGCGCTGAAAAATATCCATGACGGCGTCAACATCAATCAGCAAAACCGCCTGCATCCCTATTACCTCGTCTATATTTCGAACGAAGGCAAAATCGTTGCCGACCATACCGAAGTGAAAAAACTCCTCGACCTTATGCGGGCGAGTTGTAAAGGCGAATCTGAGCCAGTCCAAGCTGTGTGCCGCTTATTTAACGAACAAACAGATGATGGCCGAAAAATGGACCGCCAGTCAGAACTTCTTAGCGAAGCTATCCATTCCATGATTGATGTCAAAGAAGAAAAAGATATCGACAGTCTCTTCTCTCGTGGCCGAACAACCGCACTCGTAAACACGATAGCGGGTCTTGATGACTTTGAGTTGATTGCCTTCCTCGTCATCCAGGAGGCTGCATGACGGCCTGCTACGATTATCCAAGCGCCGCAAGATTTGGGCGCATCGTTCCAAAATCAAAAATCTACAATGCCGCGCGCGTTGGCGGCAAAGTGCGTCAGCTCTTCGTCGATCAGGTCGATCAAATAAACTGGTCTTACAAGCTCGCGCCCGAAACAATTAATCTCGGCGCAACGCCTAGCGTGCCGGAAATTCAGATATTCAGCGTCAGGCTTCGCGGAACGAATATCGACCATGATGTGCTTCACGCAATCGATAAAGCGATTGCATTTCCGATACTTTTTGAGCTTACGAAAACCACCGAACGGAAGTTGATTGCAGCCTTCAAAAGGCCAAGCGAAGCCGATAGCGAAAAATGGGTCGTAAGCGAATATTTTGAAGCTGATTGGGAGCCTGTGGATAACCCGCGCAGACCGCTTCCACGCGTCCTCGATCTCGGCGCCCTCTATGATAGGGTTCTGTCGGAATTAATGCCTATGCCGCCCAAAAAGGGCGAGAAATTGCCTCAACGCGTGGCGCGCATCGAGACAATCAGGGCAAAAGAGCGGGATATTGGCCGCATTAAAATGCGGCTCGCTCGCGAGAAACAATTCAACAAAAAGGTTGCTATCAACGCGGAGCTGCGCGCGGCAACCAAGGAACTTGATCAACTCGGCGGAAACGCTGCAACCAATGACGCCTAGGGCGAAGAGACGGACGATGGAAAAACTAAAGATGCACAGCCCAATCATGACCGATGAAAACATCGAAAAAATCCGCGCAATGTTTCCGGGCTGCGTGACTGAAGCAAACGACGAAAACGGGCAGCTTTGCTATGCCGTCGATTTCGACCAACTTCGGCAAGAACTGTCCGATCATATCGTTGACGGACCTCAAGAACGGTATCGCCTCGATTGGCCTGGGAAACGTGAAGCTTTGCTTGCTGCAAGTGTTCCGATTGCAAAAACGTTGAGGCCTTGCAGAGATGAGAGCGTCAATTTCGAAGAGACAAAGAACCTCTTTATTGAGGGAGATAACCTGGAGGCGCTAAAATTACTTCAAGAATCTTATCTTGGCATGGTTGACTTGATCTATATAGATCCTCCTTACAATACCGGCAAAGATTTCATTTATCGAGACAACTTCATCGCTGACCGGACTAGCCACCAGCAATCGGCGGGTGAGCGCAGAAATGATGGTACTCGCCTTGTTGCGAATCCAGACGGGAACGGAAGATTCCATTCAAGTTGGCTTTCGATGATGTATCCAAGGTTAAAATTAGCGAAAAACCTATTAGGGAAAAATGGTGCTATTTTTATTTCTATTGATGACAATGAACTAAATTCATTGTGCAAGATATGTGACGAAATTTTCGGAGGTCAAAATCGATTAGGAATAATTCCTGTTATAAGCAATCTTAAGGGGCGCAGTGACGACAAGTATTTTGCTACAGCGCATAATTATTTGGTCTGCTATTCGAATGGCGAATTTAGCAGCTATGGGATTGAACTCCCTGAGGAATATCTAAAAGAGTATAATGAGACTGATTCCGAAGGTCGAAGATTTCGCGTCCAGGGATTGCGAAAGCGAGGGTCTGAAGCAAGGCGCGAAGATCGGCCCGCGATGTACTTCCCAATATACGTTGATCCAAGCAACGGAACGGTATCTTTGGAAGAGTCCGGGAAACATTCCGAATGCGTCTACCCAAAACTTTCGGATGGAGCAGACGGTCGATGGCGATGGGGACTGGAGTCGGTAAAGCAAAAAACCAAGGACCTTATTGGACGACAAGTTGGAGCAGAAAAACGGTGGGATATATTTCAGATTGACTTCGCTGATATCGGGGGAGAGCTAAAAAGAACAATTCCAAAATCGGTTTGGATGGGTTCGGAATTTGCCAATGAAGCGGGCACTCTTGAAATAAAACAATTGTTTGGAGCAAATCTTTTCGACAACCCTAAGCCAATTTCTTTGCTGGATTATATAATTGAACAATCGGTAAGAGACGGAATTGTTCTGGATTTTTTTGCCGGTTCTGCAACAACAGCCCACGCCGTTATGGCAAACAATAGTTCACGATCTCGTTGCAACAGATATATATTGGTTCAATTGCCCGAAGAAGTACCAGAGACTTCCGAAGCTTTTAAGCGTGGATTTAAAAAGGTATCAGACATAGCAAAAGAACGAATTCGACTAGCGGGCGAACAGGTTCTAAAAAACACAAAGCCTGACAAAAGTAATGTCGATACTGGTTTCCGCGTTCTAAAAATCGATACCTCAAATATGGTCGATGTATATTATACACCTGAAGAAACAGACCAAGAAAAATTTATCGACTCTGTAGAAAACGTAAAACCAGATCGGACCGACCCAGAGGATTTGCTCTTCCAAGTCCTAGTTGATTGGGGCGTTGATTTAACGCTTCCGATCCGCAAAGAAACAGTCCAGGGCAAGACTGTCTTCTTCGTCAATGAGAAGCCGTATGATCTTGTCGCATGTTTTGATCGTGGCGTCACAGAAGAGCTTGTGAATGAGCTTGCAAAGCATGAGCCGATGCGCGTTGTCTTCCGTGACAATGGTTTTGTTAGTGACGCCGTGAAAATCAATGTGGAGCAGATTTTCAAGCAGCTCTCTCCCGCAACCGACGTGAAATCGATTTAAGACTTGGAATCGCGGGATGAAGCTCAAATTCAAAGTCCAAACTTATCAGACAGACGCCGTTGAGGCCGTCGTCGATTGCTTTGAGGGGCAACCAAAGGCGGACCTGCTGCGCTATAGGATCGACCCTGGTCGGCAGAAAATTGCGAGCTTTGAGCTTGAAGATGGATTTAAGAACGAGGATGTGCGGCTCAGCGATGGCGCGCTTCTGACGAACATTCAGACAGTCCAGAAACGTCAGAATTTGCCGCTTTCGAAATCACTGACGGATTTTACGACGCTCGACAAAAAGGGTGCGCGCAAGCCCGCCAAGAGCACCTACAAACCCGGCGCAAATATAAATCTCGATATTGAGATGGAGACCGGAACCGGCAAAACCTATTGCTATATCAAAACCATGTTCGAGATGCACAAGCGATATGGCTGGTCGAAGTTCATTGTCATGGTGCCGAGCATTGCAATCCGCGAGGGCGTTCAAAAGTCCTTTCAGATTACCGCAGACCACTTTGCCGAAATCTACGGCAAGAAAGCGCGTTTTTTCACCTATAATTCCAAGCGCTTGCATGAGCTGGAGAGCTTTTCCTCCGATGCTGGCATCAATGTGATGATTATCAATATCCAGGCCTTTAATGCGCGGGGCGCTGACAACCGGCGTATTTATGATGAGTTGGATGACTTTCAGTCGCGCCGACCCATTGACGTGATTAGCGCTAACCGTCCGATCCTTATTTTGGATGAACCGCAGAAGATGGAAGGCAAGGCGACGCTCGACGCTCTGCCGAAATTCAATCCGCTGATGATCCTGCGGTATTCGGCGACACACCGAACGCAGCATTGCCGCGTGCATCGCCTGGATGCGCTCGATGCTTACAACCAAAAGCTTGTCAAAAAGATCGCGGTTCGCGGAATACAGACACGCGGCCTCGCGGGCACGAACGCTTATCTGTATCTTGAAGGCATCGAGATTTCGACGAAGGCGCCGGTCGCCCGCGTTGATATGGAGGTAAAACTCAAATCGGGTGAAATTCGGCGAAAGCTCAAAAGGCTAGAATTCAAAGACGATCTTTACGACGCATCCGGCGGCCTCGATCAATATCGCGGTTTCACGATCTCCCAGATCGACGCCAATAAAGATACGGTAGACTTCACGAATGGTGAGAGCTTATTCGCCGGCGAAGCGACCGGCGACGTAAACGAAAACGATATGCGGCGCATCCAAATTCGCGAGACTATCAAAGCGCATTTCGATAAGGAGAAGCAGCTTTTCGCCCAGGGCATCAAAGTGCTTTCCCTCTTCTTCATTGATGAGGTGAAGAAATATCGCGATTACGACCAGGACGATGAAAAAGGCGAATATGCGCGCGTTTTCGAACGTGAGTATGAAGGTTTGCGCGAAGAATATCTTGCAGAACTGGCAATCGATAACGACGATTACCGGAAATATTTAAGCGAGATTGACCCTGCGACAACGCACAACGGCTATTTCTCCATCGATAAGAAGAACAGGATGGTTGATCCGAGTGTCAAGAAGACGGGAGAAGAAAAAGGTCTCTCCGACGATGAAACGGCATACGACCTGATCTTGAAAGACAAAGAGAGGCTATTGTCATTCGAAGAGCCGACGCGCTTTATTTTTTCACATTCAGCCCTGCGCGAAGGTTGGGATAATCCGAATGTCTTCGTCATGTGTATGCTCAAGCATAGTGACAACACGATCTCGCGGCGACAGGAAGTCGGACGAGGACTACGTCTTTCCGTGGATCGACATGGCGAGCGTATCGACCACCCCGCTATCGTTCATGATATCAATGTTCTGACCGTCGTTGCGAGTGAGAGCTACAAAGACTTCGTTAAAGGCCTTCAGACTGAAATTGCCGACACGCTGTCAGCCAGGCCGCGTAAGGCTAACGAAGAATACTTTACCGGTAAGGTTATTCAAACGGACGAAGGTTCGCTTGAGATCACGCCGCAGATGGCTAAGCAAATTTACCGGTATCTGATTAAGAACGATTTCACTGACGATGACGACGCAATTACGGATGAATACCACCAAGCTAAGGACAGCGGCGATCTGCCTGGCTTCGCTGAAGACCTTGAGCCTTTTCGTGACCAAATTATCGAACTCATCGACAGCGTCTTTGATGACAGCAAACTGCCGAAAATTGATGACGGCAGAAAACCGAAGACCAATCCGCTTAACGATAACTTCAAGAGGAAGGAATTTCAGGAGCTGTGGTCGAGGATTAACCGCAAGGCTGTATACCGCGTTGAATTTGACTCGGCAGAGTTAATCGAGAAAGCCGTCAAGGCTCTCGACAGCGAGCTTCGCGTGACGCCGCTTCAATATACCGTTCAGCGCGGTGAACAAGCTGCTGCCGTTACAGACGAGCAGCTAAAAGCCGGAGAGAGTTTTAAAGTAACCGATACTTCAACAGAACGGGCCGGCTCCGTTTATTCGAACGTGGCTTATGATCTCGTCGGAAAAGTAGCTGAAAACGTACAGCTCACGCGCAAAACAGTTGCTGAAATTCTGACCGCCATAGAGACATCTGTTTTCAAGCAATTCAAGGAAAGTCCAGAGCATTTCATTGCAGAGGCGTCGCGCCTGATTAAGGAGCAGAAAGCGACCGCAGTTATAGAAAAGCTCCAATATGACGAAGTCGAAGACCGCTACGATGCAAATATATTTACCGCTGCCCAAAGCGGCCAAGACTTCTCTCGTGCGACCGAGAAACTGAAGCGCCACATTTACGATTACTGCGTTGTGGATTCCAAGCAGGAACGACGTTTCGTTGATGAGCTTGATACAAGCGACTCAATCGTTATCTACGCAAAGCTGCCGCGCGGTTTTTTAATCCCAACACCAGTGGGAGACTATAACCCAGACTGGGCGATTTCCTTCAAACGTGGGGCGGTAAAACACATCTACTTCATGGCTGAAACAAAAGGATCGATGTCGTCAATGGCGCTTCGTGAATTAGAGCGGACAAAGATCAAATGTGCCCGCAAATTTTTTGATGAAATCAATGAACGTATTGACCAGGATAAAGTTAAATATGATGTCGTCACTGATTTCGCGACATTGATGGATGTCGTTAGTGTAAAGGCCGCCTGAAGAGAACGATCGTGCAAAAGACATTGAAAATGACAAAAATCATCTCGGCTCCAAAGACATCGAATAGACATTTTGTGACTTCGAAAGAAAACACTTCGCTTTCTCAAAGGGAAACGTTGGAGGAAGTGATGATCAATCTCGGCACCCTGTTAAAGATCGAAGTGATTCACGTTCAGCACAGTGCTCGTGGAGGGAGATTCTATGAGCCCCAAGCGCCGGGGTTTTCAGCGTTTCAAAGTGCGTCAAATACAATCCTGGAAATGTCGCGGAAGCTTCACTAGCTGGGTGCCAATTAGCGCATT
Source organism: Hyphococcus sp. (assembly GCA_028284345.1). GTDB lineage: Bacteria > Pseudomonadota > Alphaproteobacteria > Caulobacterales > Parvularculaceae > Hyphococcus. Next base: position 203,059 of record JANQRY010000003.1, read on the forward strand.
AGTTCCGTTTTTTAATGGTCGATGGGTTATTCCAGGCGCCAAAAATCTGTCTCAAAAATCATGTGCTGAGGTCCGCTAAGAGGATAAAACGGGCATGCTTTACTTCGAATTCTCGTCTGGCCTGAAATTGCCGATTTCAAACCCTGGCTTTGAAGCTTTGAGTTTGGAAAACCCTCCACATCCACAAGGATGTAAGAGGAAACTTATCGATGTCAGAAGTCAGAGCCTATCGTGTTAAAGATTTTTGCAAGGCCTATGGCATATCGCGCAGCTTTGCATATCAGGAGATGCAAGCGGGTCGCTTGAAGTATTTTAAAGTGGGCAGAATGCGCTTGATTTCATGCGAAGCTGCGGAAGCATGGCGGCAAAGCTACGAAACATGACAGGTTTTTTAAATGCTTTGGACCGGGCGCCGCGACCAATCGTAGGCCCGACTTCAGTCAATTGTGGCTTGGGCTACAGCCCTCCACAGAGTAAGTACATATCCCATGAATTTACGTGAGCGATTTCAAAACGTGTACGGACGATAATGGAATCTCGAAAGGAGTACGCCATTGGGTATCTCAAGGGGTATCGAAAGGGTATCGCAGGGGTATCCACTTTCTGTGTTTGTTCACTGTCACAAGGGTATGTAAAGGGGGTCAAATCCAGGGGTCCAACAAACGATTCAATATGGCGCGCCGCCTATTGATAGTGATATTAAGCTCATATCGCTATCATATGGATTCTAATACTGAACATATGAAGCTATATCCGACGTATAATCGAGAGCCGGCGGACTTATACACGGAGTTATGTCCAGGGGGATCCGAATGACCACTGGACGCACCTGAACAAAAATCGAAGCCACTTCGAAGGTCGAACGAAGCTTGATCGAAGATGTACCGAAGGTATTTCGAAGCTTTTTCGAATTGAAATCGAGGTTTAAAATCGAAGCGTAACAGCTAAATCGCGCTAATATGCTCTGAGTCTGTGATTCAAATTTGCGCTCGGCGTTTGAATTAGTCGTTGAAGGCCGCTTGAAGTTGATACTACCTAAAACCGAAGTAGATAACGGCGTTCATTCGCCCGCTCCGATACTCTCAACGATCACGTTCCATCAGCACCAAATAATCGGGCTCGGTTTATTCAATTGTTGGTGTTATGGATATTCTGGTTGTATGCTCGATTTTCTTTGTGGGGTATTTTGTACGCTTGCGGGTCGGGTCGTTTGTTTAGACACCCACGAGGCCTGACCCTAAAGCGAGCGTTAGAAGCTTCAGGGGTGGGCATGAACTCTTCATTAAGATTCAACGTTTGTCACAAGCGACGACTAGTTATTCTTGAACCGAATCCCGAATATGCTGAGCAAGCAAACGCCTCACCCAGTAGCCATTGAGGGATCGATGCGATTGCTCTACGCGACTTAATACTAAAGTACGCATCTGACTATCCAATACCCCATGATACAAAAATTCCGTCAGACCTCCTCGAAGAAGCCGAAAAGAATGCACGACTTGGGTACGACCCGGCATATAGCGGGTTATCGATAAATGGTGAGCTATGCCTAGACAGCACGGAACTTAAGCGATCAATTCGCATGGAAGGATGCGTATTTCGTGGGCCGGTCCTTCTTAGGCATATCATCAGCCGGACTATTTCATTTCGAGGTAGTCGCGTGTTCGAATTGAACGCAAGCGAGGCTGATATCCGTGGTTCACTCTTACTTAGCCAGTTAACCGACGTATCCGATCACGCTGTTGCTCGTACTCTGCAGAACAACAAACACGTTGGCTCTCGTTTCAGGGCACATAAGCTGATCGACCTAAGCCTCGCGAACGTTACGGGCGACGTTGTTCTATCGGGTGCTGATATTGGATGTTCACTCGATGGCTCACATGCAGGCACTCTAGCGGAGGGGTGTGCCTTGATGGCGGGAGGATTGAAAGCGAACGCTCTTTGGATTGATAGCTCTAGTGTAAATGGGCGGGTCTTCCTCGCCGGCGCCGAGTTAAAAACAATGCTGTCAATTAGAGAAACCGACATTGAGCTTCCGATCGATAATTCACAACTCACCGCAGAGCCAAACTCAAAAGGCCGCGCATCGCACCCTGATCTACTCCTTGGAAAGCCTGAGTTTAGGTTTGTTGCTTTAGCAGCAAATGACATGACGTTAGGAACCAAACTCTATATCCAAAATTGTCGTGTTCTCGGTCAAGTGCGATTATCTCGCGCAAAAATTGGCGGCGACTGCCTTTTTGAAAGCAGTCTGTTTTGCTCTCCGTACGTCGCACTTAGGAATCAGTTGGAGGGAGTCGGAATACAGGACCCCGAACAGTCAGTAATGCAATACTTAACCACAATGGGTATCGACGATGACAGCCATCATATGGCGTCATTACACGCATCACGAGCCGATATCGGAGGCGGTGTTTTCCTAAATCTAGCAACTAGCTGCGGAGAGCTTCGATTCAGAAACACACGTATACGTGGTGTTTTGAATGCTCGGGGCGCTTTGCTCATATCCTTGAGATCTATCCAGCTATCGCAGGTCGATTTCGATCAAATAAAGCCTCCTAATGGGCAGTCAGTGAGTGGGTTATTGCACGCCGGAGCATCTCAGCTCGAGACCTCGAAAAAGCGATTAGTGTCATCGCAATTGGATAAACTCCTATCGGGAATTGCACTCTGCGCGGATCGGGCGGATATCAATAGTAGCGTGTTTTTTGGGCGACAGGACGTGCATGACAGCATTGACCGGAGAATTCTGTTTCGATCGTATGGTGAAGTTTCGATGCGTCAAACACGAATTGGCGGCTCATTGAGCTGCCGCCACGCCCAAATGGTAGCTGCAGCACTTCCTATAGCGGGCCGTACGGCTGAACTAGGCGTGAACGAAATCGGGCAAAAGCATTTTGTCGCTTTGGCGCTGTCAGGTAGCGAGGTCGGCGGAACATTGTTTCTTTCCGGTGACACGGGCACCCAGTGTTTTAGATCAGAGGGAGAAATTCGATTACGAGGTGCAAAGATAAAAGGTAACATCATCTTTCACAATGGCCGGTTTTTACACGTACCAATCGAAACTTATGCTCCGAGAAAGCACTTACTCGAGAGTTTTATGAGAGTCGCCCAGTCATAAACTTGCGGACAGCAAATGTCGCTGGCACTATCTTTTTCGCTCCTGATAAGGAGCTATCCGATGAGCAAGAGCGCGCCGGTATTCAGGGAGATAAGTCGGCTTATATCCGTGGCGGCATTGACTTTCACCTAGCAGAATGTGCGGCGTTGCAAGATTCCGATGCAAGCTGGCCATTCTTTGAACGAACAACATTAGCTTTTTGGCAGTTCGGACGCCCAAAGCATCGAGCAAAACGACACGCTGCTGCTTGGCTTCGACTTGATGGTTTCAAATATCGTCTGCTGTCGGGGCCAACACTAAGCTGGAGGGAGCGAACGGAGTGGCTCAAAATGTCACGGTCAGCGTTCGCCACTAGCGCGGGTTCAAATAAATTTAGTTCGCTACAACCCTATGAACAATTAGCGACCGTTCTTAAATCCCAGGGTTTTGTTCATGACGCTAGTCGAATTTTGTTTCGGCGAGGCATGCTGGCGTGGAGTCCTGCCTCTACGAGCAAACGAGGCAGTGATCTTGGCGGGCAAATCATCGCCTTTCTGCTAAACCCGCTCATTAATTACTTTCGCAAAGTCTCCTATTTTCCGCATCAAGGCGTCATTGCGATATTTGTAATGATTGTTTCTGTGAATATCATCTCCCAAGATTTCTATGAACTAGGTCTAATGAGACCTGCCGAGGAGGAGGTGATCATTGGCGAAGACTATGCAAATTTCGGCAAAGTGCCGTTAGAGATGAGGTTCAATTCGCTGGCATATACGGTAGATCTGATCGTTCCAGGCCTTGATTTTCGCCAAGAGCGGTACTGGATGCCGAAAATCCTTATCTCGACTGGACGTCGCCCTATGACGCCCATAGCTACGCCTGATAATATAACATTCAAAGTAAACAATAATCTGAGTAAAAGCGCTCGCAATCGAATCACCATTTATAATAATTCCTACGCGCCGTATTTCGTTGAATTTTTCGCGCGAGTACTTGGCTGGATTTGGTTTTCCGTCACCATCTTAGGGTATACCGGTATTCTAAGGCCCGATCGTGAGGTATAGCGTGTTGGAACAAGTTTGTTGATTGGATGCTTTTACCGCCGAATTACCCACAAAACCGAGTCATTCGGTCCAGAAGTAGGAGTCGGAGGATCAAGTAATTTCGTTCAGTGAAAGGATGAGCTAAATCAACAGTACGTTCAATTGATTGTTGCCGCTTACGCTAAAACGCTGTCGCAAAATCGATCAATTGATCAAACCGTCAGTATGTGCTTGATAATCCGTATCAGTCTAATCACGTCCATCAGTACCCAAACCGCTTCTGCAAATTGCAGTGGCGGTATTTTTGTCGGTATATCGTCCGACTGCAAATTTTTTAAGAGATTGATTTCAAATAACTATTCTCCACGCGCGATTCCTCTCCTGGCACCACTCAGCCCCCGGGTTACACCCCCAGGCGCCTTTCGCTCATCGCCGGCAAACGCAAACGCCCAACGTCTCCTTGTCGGTCACGCCAGCAGCGACAGGCCTAGCAGGATCTGTACGGCGCAGGTGACGACGCCGAGCATCACGAGGCTGCCGGCGATAAATTCGATTGCGCGTTCCATGGCTGTTCTCCTTTTCGTTTTCGCATGATCGCGTTGTTTTCTGGCGGTCTCCGCCGCCGTTGAAGGGCGGGTGGAATAGCCGCGCCCGCGCGGCATGGCCGCTTGCGATTGGCGGCCGTCGATGCTGCAATTCGCCTCGGGCCGTGCCTAACTTTTGGCATGGGCGCGATGGCGCGGTTTGGCGGATGCGCTGACGAGGCGATGAGCGACAATAAAAGCCATATGATCGACCAGGATCATCTTAGGGAGATGATCGAGGTGATTTCGGGCGAGCTCGAACTGCGGCCCCTGCTCACCACGATTGTCCAGAAGGCGTGCGAACTGTTGCGCGCCGACCGCGGGTCCATCGGCCTCGTCAAAGCAGGCGAAAATCTCGTCAGGATTGAAGCGGTCTACAAAATGCCGCCGGGCGAGCTCGGCTCGACGGCGCGTCCCGGCGAGGGGCTCGCCGGCGTGGTGTTGCGCGATCGGAAACCGGTACTGCTGGGGCGCTATGGCGAAGCACCCGCCCGGCCCCTTGGCGGCATGGACGAGGACAGCGTCGTCGGCATGCCGATCCTGTGGCGCGGCGAACTGATCGGCACGTTCGGCATCGGCGCCGGACCGCCGAAGCGGTTTGGCGACAATGATCTCATCGCGCTGGAAATGTTCGCGCGACACGCCGCGATCGCGATTCACAACGCCCGATCCTATGAGCGCGACAAGAAATACGCCGCGCTTCAAGAGCGCCAGCGGCTGGCGCGCGACCTGCACGATAATGTCAGCCAACTGATCTTTTCCATGTCGATGGTCGCCCAGTCCGTCGGCGCCGGGTTTTCAAAAAGCCGCGCCGAGGGCGAAGCGCGCATCGCCCGCCTGATCGAAATCACCGGCCTCGCCCAAACCGAAATGAAAGCGCTGCTCGCGGAATTGCACGGGCCGAGCGACGAAGAAGGCTCGATGGCGGAGCTTGCGCGCCGCGCGGGCCTCGCCGCGGCGCTGCGCCGTCACGCCGAACTCGCCGCGCCCGAAGGCGCCGCCATCCTCGTCGACGTTCCGGATGATGACAGTTTGCCCCCGCGCCAGCGCGAAGCGCTGTTGCGCATCGCCCAGGAAGCCATGGCCAACGCCATTCGTCATGGCGGGGCGCAAAGTGTTACATTCTCACTGACGCAGGCCGCGGACGCCATACGCTTCGCCGTTACCGACGACGGCGGCGGTCTTGACGCGAAAACGCCGAGCGGGTCGGCGCATATGGGGCTGTCAAGCATGAAGACGCGCGCCTGCGCCGTTGGTGGGACCCTGGCGGTCAAAAATCGCGCGAGCGGCGGCGTTTGCGTTGAGGTCGCCCTGCCGGCGCTGTAGACTATGCGCCGGGAGGGAATGGATGACACGGGAATCGAATGCGATTCGCGTTGTGATCGCGGACGACCACGCCATCGTCCGCGAAGGGCTCCGTACTCTGTTAAGCGACGAGCCGGACATCGACCTGATCGGCGAAGCCGGCGACGGCGAAGAGGCCGTCGCGCTTGTCGGCCGGGAAACGCCGGATGTCGTTTTGATGGACATCGCGATGCCCGCCCTTGACGGCGTCGCCGCCGCCGAACGCATCCGCAAGGCCGGATGGCCGACGCGGGTTATCCTGCTGACCAGCGCCATCGGCGATGAATTGCGCCTGCAGGAGGCCCTCGACGCCGGCGTCATCGGATATCTTTTAAAAGACGTTTCCCGCGACGAGCTGATCCGCGCCATCCGGAGCGCCCATGGCGGCGCCCCCGCCTTTCATCCCGCCGTACAAAAACAATTGCTGCGCCGCGCCGCCGGCGAGCGCTTTCCCCATGAGGATTTAACGCCCCGGGAACTCGACATTCTGAAAGAAATCGCCCGCGGGAAATCGAACAAGTCCATCGCGTATGAACTTGGCCTCACCGAAGGCACGGTGAAGGGATATGTCTCAACCGTCTTGTCAAAGCTCGGCGTCAACGACCGGACTCAAGCCGCGCTCTACGCCGTCAAGAACGGGCTGGTCGGGTGACGAGCGACGGAGTGTGTAGCCGGCGTCAACTCGCCAGCTTGTAGTCCTTGAACATTTTCCGGAGTTCGGTTTTCAAGACCTTGCCGGTGGCGCCGAGGGGGATGGCCTCGACGAATTCGACCGCATCGGGCCAGGCGATTTTGTCGAGCTTCGGTTTGACGAATTCAATGATGTCGTCCGGCGACGGATCCTCGCCCTCCTGCTTGACGACAATCAGAAGCGGACGCTCCTGCCATTTCGGGTGATAGACGCCGATGACGCCGGCCTGGGCGACGCCGGGATGGAGCATGGCGGCGTTTTCGATATCGATGGACGAGACCCATTCGCCGCCGGTCTTGATGACGTCTTTCGAACGGTCCGTAATCTGCAAAAACCCCTCCGGGTGAATGATGGCGACGTCGCCGGTGTCGAACCAGCCGTCTTCGGTCAGCGTCGGTTCCGTCGCCTTGTAATAGTCGCTGACGATCGAGGGCCCGCGAACCTGCAGATTGCCGTCGGACTTGCCGTCATGGGCCAGCGTCGCGCCATCCTCCCCGACAATGCGCATATCGACATATGGAAGCGAACGGCCTGCATACAGTTGATAGGGAATGCGTTCATCAAGGGGCAGCTTTGCGATATGCGGCGGCAATTTCCCGACCGTGCCCACCGGCGACATTTCCGTCATGCCCCAGCCCTGCACGAGACTGACGCCATAGCTTTCGAAACCGCGGATCAGCGATTCCGGCAGGGCCGATCCGCCGGAAAGTCCGGCCCTCAGAGTCGACAGTTTCTTACCGGTCTTTTCGAGATACTGCAGCAGGCCTAACCAAACCGTCGGCACCCCGGCGGAATAGGTGACCTTCTCGCTCTCGAACAATTCATAGAGCCCTTCGCCGTCAAGGCGCGGGCCCGGGAACACCTGCGTCACGCCGGTCAAAAGACACGTATACGGCGTATTCCATGCGTTGACGTGGAACATCGGCACCACGGGCAGAAAAACGTCGCCCTCCGTGAGGCCAAGCGCCGAGGGCAAACCGCTCGCAAACGCCTGCAGCACCAGCGCGCGATGCGAATAAACGACGCCTTTCGGGTCGCCGGTCGTGCCGGACGTGTAACACATGGTGACGGCGGTGTTTTCATCAAACTCCGGCCAGTCGATCGCGTCCGCCTCGCCGGCGATGAATTCTTCATAGAGCGTCGCGCCTTTGGCGGCGTCGCCGGCGCCGGCCTCGTCGGAGAGGACGAAATAGTCTTTGACGGTTTTCAGGTGCGGGCGCATGGCCGCGACGAGCGGCGCGAAGGTCGTGTCGTAAAAAAGGTACGCGTCCTCCGCATGGTTGATGACGAAGGTCGCGTTTTCCGGTCCGAGACGGGGATTGACCGTATGCAGCACCGCGCCGAGGCCGCCGACGGCGTAGTACATTTCAAACTGACGATAGGTGTTCCAGCCGATCACGCCGATGCGGTCGCCACGCTTGACGCCGGCTTTGGCGAGCGCGTTGGCGAGCTGGGCGATGCGCCGGGCGGAATCAGCAATCGTATAGCGGTGGATCGCGCCTTCCACCGTTCGCGTCACGATCGGGACATGAGCGTAATTCCGCACAGCGTGTTTCAGGATATCGGTCGTCAACAGCGGCCGATCCATCATCAGTCCCATCATCGCCTATTGTCCTCCCTGTCGGATATGATTGTTTTGCTTATCCAATCCTGTCGGGGCCCGCGCGTCAAACCGAAACGTCAGCGGTTCGCAATAATCTCCGCCAGGATGGCGCTGGGGCGCGGCGCGGGCGGGAAATCTTCGCTGATCCACGCCGCTTCGGCGGCGGCGAGAATTTCCGCAACCTCCGGACCCGGTTTGACGCCGAAAGCGACGACGTCCTTGCCGGAGAAGGGCGACAGCGGCGGGGTCCACGCCTCTGCGATGGCAAAGAGGCGCGCATGCTCCTTTGCATTGATCGCTTCATGGGATGCGGCGACGGCAATGGCGTCAAAAAATATGTCGCGGCCAAGCTCATAGATCAGGACACGGACGGCTTTCTCGTCAACCTCCGGCTTGACGGCGCCCGCGCCCTTGAGCGCGGCGGTCCGCATCGCTTTTTCCGCATTCGACAGGCGCAACGCCGCGCCAATCCCCTCGCCGGCCTCGCCGAACAGCGAAGCCAGCACGATGGGCGACGCGGCGCCCGGGGCGAGGTCCTTGATGCGCGCAACGGCGCCGATCTTCGCCGGCGCCGCCCAGATTTTCTCAAGGACGCCGCTCTGGATCATGCCGTCAAGCGCGAATACCGCGCGCGGCAGGGAGAGGATCGCCATAAATTCCGCGCCGACCCGCTCCGCTGACAGGGTCGAAACGCCGTCTTTCAAATGGGTCACGGCGACCATGCCGTCCCGGTCGAAAGCCGGCGCAAAGCGGGCGCTGAAGCGAAAGAACCGCAAGATGCGCAAATAGTCTTCGCGAATGCGCTGTTCCGCGTCGCCGATGAACCGCACGGTTTTGGTTTTGATGTCGGCGAGCCCGCCCGTGGGATCGAACAGAAAACCGTCCGGCGTCAGATAAATCGCATTCACCGTAAAATCGCGCCGCGCCGCATCGACCGCCCAGTCTTTCGTGAAGGCGACGCTCGCGCGCCGGCCGTCCGTTGAGATGTCGGCGCGCAGGGTCGTCGCCTCGACGCCCTGATGATCGGCGATGATCGTCACCGTGCCGTGGTCGATCCCCGTGGGCGCGGCGCGCAGGCCCGCCGCTTCGACGGCGGCGATGATTTCGGCCGGCGTCAGCGTGGTGGCGATGTCGAAATCCTTGGGCGTTTCGCCCAAGAGCGCGTCGCGCACGCAGCCGCCGACAAAGCGCGCGCCGCCGGGCGCGGCGCGTTCGAGCGCGGCAATGACGGTTTTGAGATGCGGCTTTTCAAGCCAGGCGAAAGCGTCCCGCTGCGCGCCGGTCAAGGCGACGAGGCCCGCGCCGGCGCTCACGACGGCCCGTCCTCATCCTGCAACACATCGAGAAGCGTGCGCAGGATGCCGGCCGTCAGGCCCCAGATATGAAACCGGTCATAGGGCGCGGCGAACATATTGTAGGTGACGTTTTGATGTGTGCGTTGCTCAGTGCGGTGATTGTCCGGGTTGGCGAAAAACGCCAGCGGCGCTTCGAACACTTCATCGACCTCGCGCGGACAAGGCCGGATATCGGCGGCCGGATCAACAATGCCGACAATCGGCGTCACGGCGAAACCGAGCCCGCCCTGATGAACGCCGAGCCGTCCGACCACATCGACCGCGTCGGGCGGGATGTTCACTTCCTCATGGGCCTCGCGCAGCGCCGTCGCCTCGCGGTTGGCGTCCGTCTTTTCCACCTTGCCGCCGGGGAAGCTGATCTGGCCTGCATGGGACGGCATGTCGTTTGAGCGAACGGTAAAAAGAACCGTTGCCCCGCCCGCGCGCGGGATGATCGGCACGAGCACCGCCGCGTCCTTGCGAATGTCGCTCCAGCGGCTTTCAAACAGCTTGTCGCCGATGAGATGGGGGTTCATTTGCCGGAAGTGATCGCGCACGCGCTGCGCCGAGGCGCGATGGAGGTTCGCCTCGATGCGGGCGCGCAAAGCCGCCGTTGAGTCCTGTCCTTCAAACACGCGCGTCGCCTTGTCCTCGCCCTGCTCGTTTTCCGGCCTCTCTTCAGGCGTTATCGCCGGCGGCGGGCCCGAATGGAAAAAACACGCCATTCGACCAAACGCCGAAGACATCACCGCCTTCCATGTGGCGCCGCTCGCCGAGGGCGACAAGGTCATAATAAACGGCGCGGGCGATTCGCGCCTCAAGGCCGCGCCGCACGTCAATATAGGGCGCAATATCGCCCCCGCGCGAGGCGCGGAACGCCAGCTGGTGATGGGGTCCGGCCGCGGCGACGTCGCCCATATTCGTCGTGAAGCTGAGGCGACGGCCATCGCCCTCTCCTTCCGTCTTCATCAGGACAGCGAGGAAGGGCGCGTCCTCAACGGTGATTTTCAGCTTCTCCGCCGGCGTCACGAGAAAATGATCGTCGCCCTCGCGCATAAGGATGGTCGAGAACAGCCGGACAAGGCGGGCGCGGGCGATCGGCGCGCCCTCGTGAAACCAGGTTCCGTCGGATTTGATGACGATATCAATCTCGCCGACCCGCGCCGGGGTCCAGCGTTCGACAGGCGGCAACGTGCGCCGGTCCAGCCCTTCCAGCGCGGCGGCGTAGCGCATGAGGTCCGTCATGAACGAAAACCGGCGCCGCCCATCGTGAGCGGCGCCGGTCCCTTGTCATGTTTCGCTTCGGCTTTTCGCTTTATTCGCAAGCGAGGCACCGCGCATAGGCTGCGTTCGGATCATTGAATTCACCAAAGAACTCAATCTGCTCTTCAACCGCGCCGGCGATCTTCGCCAGCGTCGGCGTTTTGCGCAACGCTGACGCCCGGTCGGCGCCGACAAAGCGCGCGGCCTCGACGGAAAGCCCCGCGAGCAACTGTTCGAACGGCGTTTTCTTTTCAGTCATTTCGACGACATCGTAATCCTCGAGACCGGCAAGACGCGCGGCCGCCGCAATCGATTCATCAATCCCGCCAATATTGTCGACGAGTTTCAATTCCGTCGCCTTCTCGCCGATCCAGACGCGGCCCTGGCCGATGGAGTCGATATACTCCTTGTCGAGATCCCGGCCTTCGCTGACGACGGTCAAGAACCGGTCGTAGCCGTGCTCGACGGCCTGCTGAATGATATCGGCGACGTTTTCGGGAAGCGGACCAATGCCGGTCGCGAGAAGCGGCGAAAGTTCCGTGGTGCCGACGCCGTCCGTGTAAACGCCCCAATGGGCGGCCGCTTCCTCAAACGTATTGAAGTAGCCGAAGATCCCGATGGAGCCCGTGATGGTGGTGGGCGCGGCCCAGATTTCATCGGCCCCGGCCGAGATCCAGTACCCGCCCGACGCCGCCAGCGAACCCATGGACGCGACGACGGGCTTGCCGCTCGCCTTCACCGCGAGCAATTCGTCGCGAATGACATCGGACGCAAAAGCCGATCCGCCCGGGCTGTCGACGCGCAGGACGACCGCCTTGACCTTTTCGTCCTCGCGCGCCTTGCGCAAAAGCGCCGCGATGGTGTCCCCGCCCGCCGCCTCGCCAAGCGGGGCTTCGCCATCGACGATGGCGCCCGACGCGGTGACGACGGCAATATTCGGCGCGTCGCCATCCTTGCGGTCGTCAAGAGAGGAAAGATAGCGGCGGAAACCGACCTGCTTGAAGGACTTTTCTTCCTTGTCCTTGCCGAACACCGTCATCAGATGCTCGCGCTGTTCGGCCCGGGAATTCAGCTTGTCGACCAATCCGGTCTGCAACGCCGCCTCGGCGAAATCGCCGTCGGCGCTGCGCAATACGTCGCCGAGATTGTTCGCGTAGTTGCTGATCGTTCCCGCATCGAGGCCGCGGGCGGCCTCAATCGTACTCATATATTCGCGCCACAACACGTCGAGATAGGCGCGGTTCGCTTCTTCCGCTTCCGGCGACATGTCATCGCGGATAAACGGCTCAACCGCCGACTTGAACGTGCCGACGCGGAACACGTGGCTCGTAATTTTCAGCTTTTCCAGGAAGGATTTGAGATATAGTCCGTACCGGCCATATCCGTAAATGAACACATTGCCGTAGTCATTCATGTGAATTTCGTCAGCGGTCGCGGCCAGCAGATATTGATTCTGGTTGTAGGAATCGCCGATGGCGATGATTTTCTTGCCGCTTTCCCGAAACGTCGTGAGTTCTGCGGCGAGATAGTGCGCCTTTGACGCGCTCGACGAGGGAATTTCGAGATTGCCGAGGTCGAGCACGACGCCCTTGATGCGCTTGTCGTCCTTCGCCTTGCGAATGACCCGGACAAGGTCGTGCACTTCAATCGCGGTCGGCTGATCCGCGCCAAACGCCTCTTCAACAACAGCTTCGAAAGGATCGACCTCCGCGGCCTGCTCCACGAGAACGCCGTTCGGATTGATGACCAGCGCCGCCTCGTCGGGGATCGTGACTTGCGGCTTGTCCGCGTTGCCGGCGACGCCATTGGCGACGCTGACCAGCACGCCGACAAACAAGAGCAGCACCACGAGGCCAATCAGGCCCTGCAGCAGAAGCAGCAAGCCGATGATCAGCTTGCCGAACCCCTTGATAAACCCCCAAACCGAAAATCCAGACTGATCCGACACGAGACAAACCCCTATATTTTGGCTTTCCGCCTTTTCCGCCGCGCAAACTGAACGGCGCCTCGCCGATCAACGCCGATTATACGATACCCCTCGCCTCCGGAGATCAGCGCGAGGGGCGCCGCCTGCCCGGAAGCCTTGCGGGTCATGGTAAAGAAATTGTGCGCATACGGGCAAGAGGCAAGAGTTTTGCGACGATGCGTGCCGATTCCTTGCCAAAGAGATCAACAACCGGCACAGAGCCGTGCTATCACCCCTTTTCCCGCGCCGAAGGAAGCAGTTGCATTCATGATCGACGACGAGCCCCGCGCCGACGACGCTTTATTACAGAGATTTGACGATATTGCCGGGCGCATGGACCGGGCCCGCGCCGCCCTCGCCGACGTGGTTTTCGGCCAGACCGAGGTCATCGACCTGACCCTGGCGACCCTGGCTGCGGGCGGTCACGGCCTTCTGGTCGGCGCGCCGGGCCTTGCCAAGACCTTGCTTGTGACATCTGTCGCAGAGCTGCTGGGTCTGTCGGAAAAGCGCGTTCAGTTCACCCCCGACCTGATGCCCGGCGACATTCTCGGCTCGGAGGTGCTGGAGGAAAGCGCCGACGGCAAGCGGGAGTTCCGTTTCATTCCGGGACCGGTCTTCTGTCAGCTCCTGATGGCGGACGAGATCAACCGCGCCTCCCCGCGCACCCAGTCGGCGCTGTTGCAGGCGATGCAGGAACAGCACGTCACCGTCGCCGGCGCCCGCCACGATCTGCCGACGCCGTTTCACGTCCTCGCGACGCAAAACCCGATCGAACAGGAAGGCACCTATCCGCTGCCCGAGGCGCAGCTCGACCGGTTCCTGTTGCAGATCAATGTGGGCTACCCCGATCTCGACGCGGAAAAGCGCATGCTCGCTGAAACGACGGGCGTTCTTGAAACGAACATCAACGCCGTCATGTCCGCTGATGATCTTAAAGAGGCGCAGCGGCTGGTGCGCGAAATGCCGATCGGCGAACAGGTCGTCGATGCGATCCTCAAGCTGGTGCGCGCGGCGCGGCCCGACGAGCACGCCAGCGAACGCGTGCGCGCGCTTGTCGCCTGGGGGCCGGGCCCGCGGGCGAGCCAGGCCTTTTCTCTGGCGGCGCGGGCCCTGGCGATGATCGAAGGCCGGCATGCGCCGTCTCTCGATGACGTCAAACGCCTCGCGAAACCTGTATTGCGTCATCGCATGGCCCTCAATTTCGCCGCGCGGTCCGAAGGGGTGGATACGGATCAATTCATTGACGAACTGGTGGACGGGGCGAAGGACGCGTAGAAGAACACGTTGGATTTCTTGTTTCCGAACCTTTCTTCCCCGCTCATCCCCGCGCAGGCGGGGATCCAGCAATTCAAAGACGCCGCGCACAGCGCGACAATTCTCTATGACTGGACTCCCGCCTGCGCGGGAGTAAGCGGGATCAGGGTTGCATTGACGAGCCGATGCAGCGACGGCGGATCATGACCGACAGAACCACGACTATACGTCACGACGCCGAGGCCGCCGCCGCAACCTTTCCCGCGCTGCTGGTCGAAGCCGAACGCATCGCCCAGACCGTCGCCGCCGGGCTCCATGGCCGCCGGCGCGCCGGGCCGGGCGAAACCTTCTGGCAGCACCGGCCCTATTCCTTTGGCGATGCGGTCTCCGCCATCGACTGGCGCCAGTCCGCGCGCGAGGCGAGCCGTCTTTATGTGCGCGAAAATGAATGGGAAGCGGCCGCCGCGGTCTATCTGTGGCGCGATCCGTCGGCCTCGCTCAATTTCGCCTCGCTCAAAACCATTCCGCCGAAGCGCCGGCGCGCGGACGTCCTCGCCGTGGCGCTTTCCATCCTGCTCAGCCAGGCGGGCGAACGCATCGGTCTTCTCGGCGAAGAGCGCCGCCCGTTTCACGGCCGCGGCGCGCCGGCGCGCATCCTCGAAGCCTTGTTGACCGACGCGAAAACCGGGTCCGCGCCGCCGCCGGCCCACCCCCGGCCCGGCGCGCGGATTGTCATGGTCAGCGACTTTTATTCTGACATCGACGCCATAGAAGCCTCGGTCCGCGCCCTCGCCGCCGGCGGCGCCAGCGGCGCGCTGGTGCAGATTTGCGATCCGGCGGAGGAAGAGTTTCCCTATCGCGGCCGCGTCGAGTTCCGCGATCTTGAAAGCCGCGACCGCCTGACCTTCGGCGACACGGGCGCACTCGCCGCATCGTACAAAACGCAGTTCGCCGCTCATCGCCGCGCGCTCGAAACGCTGAGCCAGAGCGCCGGTTGGACCTTTATCGCGCACCGCACGGACCGGCCGGCCCATCACGCGCTGCTTGCGCTTTTCACCGCGCTTGGCGACATGCGCCAGTGGACGGCCTAGATGCTGGGCGCGCTTTCCTTCACGACGCCGCTCATGCTCGCCGCGCTTATCGCGCTGCCGGCGATCTGGTGGCTGTTGCGCGTAACGCCGCCGGCGCCGAAGGAACAGCCCTTTCCGGCGTTCCTTATCCTCCGTAAGCTGACCAACCCGCGGGAGACGCCGGACCGCACGCCCTGGTGGCTGTTGCTGATGCGGATGCTGCTCGCCGCGCTCGTCATCGTCGCGCTTGCGGGACCTGTGCTCAACGCGCCGCCCAAAACGCCGGCGACCGGCCCGATCCTTCTTGTCGTCGACGACAGCTATGCGGCCGCACATCACTGGCGCGCGCGTAAGGACGCCATGCTCACGAGCGCGGCGGAAGCCGAACAGGCGGGTCGCGCCGTCTATATGCTGACGACGGCGCCCGGCGCCGAGGCCGCCATTGAGCCCATGACCGGCAAATCCGCGCGCGAGCGCGCCGAGAACTTGCGGCCGAAACCCTTCGCCGCGGACCGGACCGCAGCGATAGAACAGCTGAGCGATCTCGACGCCGATCTATCCTTTGACATTCGCTGGCTCGCCGACGGCGTCGCCGACGCGGACGATCAGGCTTTCGTCGAGGCGCTCGCCGCGCGCGGCGACGTCTCGCTCTATATCGACCGGCGCTCGCCGAAACCGCTGCTACGTCCCGCCGCCGGCGACGGCGTAGGACCCGTTTTCCGCATCGAACTGCTTTCCCCGGCCGGCGACTGGGAGGGCGCGCTGCTCGCAACGGCGCAGGACGGGCGCGAACTGGCGCGCATTGGCGTCTTTGTCGGCGAAGGGGAAACGGCGGCGGAAGTCGGCGTGGAACTGCCGCTGGCGCTGCGCAACGAAGTCGCCAGCGTGCGCATCGAGAACGCGCAGAGCGCGGGCGCGGTTCAACTGATCGACGCCCGCGACCGCCGCGCGCTGATCGGCGTCATCGCCGACGCCGCGCCCGCGGGCGACCGGCTTCTCTCCGGCGCCCATTATCTGCGCGAGGCGCTCGGTCCGTATGCAGAGCTTATCGAAGCGCCCCTTGGCGATATTCTCGACGCCGGCGTCTCGGTGATTATTCTCGACGACGTGGGCGCCGTGCGCGCCGGCGATATCGAAAAGCTCGCCGCCTGGATCGAAAAGGGCGGCGTCCTGATCCGGTTTGCCGGGCCGATCCTCGCCGAGGCGGCGCAGGACCGCGACCCGCCGCTCCTGCCTGTCCCGTTGCGCGGCGGCGGGCGCGCCTTTGGCGGCGCGCTCACCTGGGAAACGCCGCAGTCGATCGACGAATTTCCCGCCGACGGCCCGTTTGCCGGCCTCGTCCCGCAAACGGACGCGAAAGTGCGCCGTCAGGTGCTGGCCGAACCCGGCGGCGAAACGACGCTGCGCACCTGGGCGCGCCTCGAAGACGGCACGCCCCTTGTCACCGGCGTCCGCGAAGGCGACGGCGTCATTGCCTTGTTTCACGTGACGGCCACCCCGCAATGGTCGGACCTGCCGATCTCCGGCCTCTTTGTCGACATGCTGCGCCGGCTGGTGTTCCTGTCGGCGCTCGGACCGGAAAGCGCCGAGGCGGACGCGGCGCGCGCCTTTCAACCGCTGCGATTGCTTGACGGCTATGGGCGCTTTCGCCGCCCCACCGACGCCGATCCCGCGCTGACGGCCGAGGAACTTGCAAAGCCGGCGGGACCGAGACGCGCGCCCGGATTTTACGGATCGCCGGAGGCGCCCTTGGCGCTCAACACGGTGCGGGAAGACACGGTCTACGCGCCACTTTCCGTCAGGGGCGTCAACGTCAACCCTTATGAAGCCGCGCCGCCGCAGCGCCTTGCGCCGCCGCTGTTCGCCGCGGCCTTGGCGCTGCTTGTGCTCGACGCGCTGGCGGCGTTGATGCTTGCGGGCAAGCTGCGCCTGCCGCGCCTTTCGAGGGCGGCGACCGCATTTTTCGTCGGCATGATCGCTGCGGTCAATGTCGACAGCGCCGGCGCCCAACCCCTCGACCCGGCGATCGAACCCACAACCGCCGACGCCGCCTTGCTGACACGTCTTGCTTATGTCAAAACCGGCGACCCGGTGCTCGACCGCCTCTCGGCGCAGGCCCTTGCCGGACTGTCGCGCGAACTCTACCGGCGCACGGCGCTCGAACCCGGCCCGCCAGTGGCTGTTAATCCGGATACGGATGATCTTTCCGTGTTTCCGTTCCTCTACTGGCCGATTGCGCCGGACGCCGCTGCGCCCTCCGAAGCGGCGCTCGCCAATATCGAAAACTTCATGCGCTTCGGCGGGCTCATTCTGTTCGACACGCGCGACGACGAACGCGCCGTCGGCCCGCAGTCAACGCCGGAAGGCCAGGCGTTGCAGCGCGTCCTGTCGCAACTGAACATTCCGCCGCTGACGCCGGTCGACCGCAACCACGTTTTGTCGCGCTCGTTCTATCTCCTGTCCGACCTGCATGGACGCGTCGGGCACAACCCGGTCTGGGTGGCGTCGGATACCGCGGGCTCCAATGACGGCGTCACCTCGGTCATTATCGGCGGCCGCGACTGGGCCGGCGCCTGGGCCAGCGACCAGTTCGGACGCGAAGTCCGCCAGATGGGGCAATGGAGCCGGCCCGCCGCCATCTGTTCCGGCGGCAAACGGGAATGCGCCTATCGCGCCGGCGTCAATATTGTCATGGTCGCCTTCACCGGGAACTATAAATCCGATCAGGTGCACACGCCGGTCCTTCTTGAAAGGCTCGGCCGGTGAGGCTTGTCTTCGATCCCTGGCTCGCCGACTGGGCCTTCGTTCTCGTCGTCGCGGCGTGCACGATCATCGCCGTTATCAGCCTCTGGCGAAACTGGAAGAGCGGTCTTTTTCGCACCATCGCCCTCGCCGCGCTGCTCCTGTTGCTGGCCAACCCGCTGGTCAGGGAAGCCGAACGCACCGGGCTCGACGACGTCGCCCTCGTCATGCTGGACAAGAGCGCCAGCCAGGCCCTTGGCGGGCGCGACGGCGCCGCAGACCGCGCCGCCAACGCCCTGATGGCGGACCTCGACCGGCTCGACGGCGTTGAAAGCCGGCTTGCGGAATTCGCCGGCGACGAGGAAACGCGAGCCCTGACGGCGCTGCAGGGCGCGCTTGCCGATATTCCGCGGGCCCGCCTCGGCGCCGTCTTCATCGTCACCGACGGTCAGGCGGCCGACGCCGACCAGACCATCGCCGGCCTTGATGCGCCGACCCATCTCGTCATCGCCGGCGCAGACGATGAAATCGACCGCAAGATCACGCTCACAAACGCCCCGCGCTACGGCATTGTCGATCAGTCCGTGCGCGTTTCATTTCGCATCGACGATCTTGGTCCGGACGAAGAGACGACGGGCGCCGACATCCCGGTCGCCGTCACCTTGCGCGTCAATGGCGAGGAGATCCTGACCCAGCCGGTGCCCCTCGGAACGGAGGCGGGCTTTGACGCGCCGCTGACCCGGCCGGGCTCCACCGTCATCGAACTGGAGGTCGAGGCCCGCAACGGCGAGCTGACGACCCGAAACAACATCGCGGTCCTGCCCATATCGGCCATTCGCGACCGGCTGCGCGTGCTCCTTATCTCCGGCGAGCCCCATCCCGGCGAGCGGGTCTGGCGCAATCTCCTGAAATCCGACCCGGCCGTCGATCTCGTTCACTTCACCATTCTTCGGCCGATCGAAAAAAACGACAACACGTCTGTCTCCGAACTGGCGCTCATTCAGTTTCCCCAGGACGAGCTTTTTATCCAGAAGCTCACCGAGTTCGATCTACTGATCTTCGATCGCTACACCTATCGCGCGGTGCTCGACAGTTTTCACTTCGACAATATTGCCCGTTATGTGGAAAGCGGCGGCGCCGTCCTCATCGCAGCGGGACCGGAATATAACGGCCGACGCTCCCTCGCCGCGCGGCGCAACCTGTCCTTCGTCCTGCCGGCCGCCCCCGTGGGACCAGCCATTGAAGGCGCCTTCCGGCCGGAAGTGACGGCTCTCGGCGAACGCCATCCGGTCACCGCCGGTCTTGCGGAGGAAGACTATTGGGGCCGGTGGCTGCGGATCATGCCGGTCGATCAACGCCGGGGCCAGTCGCTGATGGCGGGCCCCGACGATGCGCCGCTGCTCATTCTCGACCGCATCGAGGAAGGCCGGGTCGGCTTGTTATTGTCCGACCACGTATGGCTATGGGCCCGCGGCTTTGACGGCGGCGGTCCCCATGCGGAGTTGCTGCGCCGCATCGCCCACTGGCTGATGAAAGAGCCGGAGCTTGAGGAAGAAGCGCTGTCGCTGATCGAAGACGCCGGCGCGCTTCTCATTCAGCGCCGCACGATCGGGGAAACGCCGGAACCGGTCGAACTCGAATATCCGGACGGCGACTTCAAACGCATGGTCCTGTCGCAAACCGAGCCCGGTCTTTTTTCAGCGCGCGTCGAAAACGCGCCGCGCGGGCTCTATCGCGCGCGCTCGGGACAATTATTCGCCATCGGCGCCGTGGGCCTCGCCGCCGCCCCGGAGTTTCAGGACGTCGTTTCAACCGCGCGCAAACTGCAGCCCCTCGCCGAAGCGACCCGCGGCGGCGTCTTTCGGACCAACGCCCGCGGCGCGACGCCGGACCTCCGGCGCGTGGCGCCGTCGGGCGCCCGCGCCGGGGACAACTGGGCCGGGGTGGTCAGGCGGGGCGCGGCGCGAATCGACGCCGTGCGCGACGGACCAGCCGCCCCGCCGCTTGCCTGGCTGATCCTGATCGCATCGGCGCTGTTAACCGCCTGGCTCATAGAAAGCGGGCGTTTGCGCCGAACCCCGTCAAGGGCGACCGATAAAATTTAACCAGTTCCTTAACCGCGCCTCAAAAGCCGTGACCTATAGGTTGATGATTGTCGCTTGCGTAAAGGAACAGGACGCCCATGGCGTTTGCATTACAAAAATCCGCTGAAAAAAAATCATCGAAGCGCAGCCCGCTTGCCGGCTGGCTCGGTAAAAGATCAAAGTCGGACGACGACGCATTGCCGGAAATCGACATCGACGCCGGCGTCAATCGCGCGTTGAAAAAGACCGAGATTCCGGAAAAGAAAAGCGAAGACAAGGATCCGCAGAACGACGTGCGCGACGCGCTCGGCGCCATTGAAGCCGCGCTCTACGCCATCGACCGGATTCGCGATACGCTTGAGCAGGCATGCGAGGTTGTGGTGTCTGCGAAAGATATCGACGATCCCGGCGGACGCGCCCTCCTCGCCGAACGCTATGACGAGCTGCGCCTCGGCGTCGACGGCATTCTCAACAGTGTCGATCCGCGGGCGGCCATGCTGATCGGGTCAGGGCAGCGCCATTTTGACGTCGCGCTCGGCGGCAAGGCCCGCTATTCGATCTCGCCCGCAAAGCTCGACACGTCGAACGAAGGACTGAACCTGACGCCCCCGGGCGAAGCGTTTGCCAATGACGATGAGATCGAACGCATCCTCGGCGAACTCGACACGGCGCTCCTGCGCGCGGACCGCTCGGCCGCCGGCTATTGCCGCGACGCCCAGTATCTGATCGCGCGCATGAACGGCGCGTTTGAATAGGCCGATAGGCTAAATGTCGTGAATGCAGGTTTCGCCGTTTGACGGACGCGAAACCCGGACCGCCTTCAGCCCCGGAAAATCCGGTCTGAGGCGCGCCGCCGCCCAGCGGCAGATATTTTCCAGCGTCGGGCGCTCCAGGCCCTCGACTTCGTTGAGTAGCCGATGGTCGAGGTCTGCGCGCAGTTTCTGCAGCGCCTCGTCAACATCGCCGAAATCGACAACCCAGCCCGCCTCGGGGTCCGGCTCGCCGGCGATCTCAACCTCCATCACAAAGGAATGACCGTGCAGGCGCGCATAAGGACGCGCCTCCGGGTCATGCTCCAGAAAGTGTGCGGCGTCGAATGTTATCGACTTGACGATCCGCATGGGTCAGCCTTCCTTCGGCCGCCGACGCGAACGCCTGTCAGGGGATGCCCAGCATTTTGTGGGACTGCACCGACAGGCGCCATTGCGGGCGGCGCTTGCAAAACGCGATCGCCGCCGCGGTGTGCTCGGCGAGCGAAGGGCCGTCCATAGGCTGCAAGAAGAAAAAGTCAAATGGGAGGTCCTCGAACCGGTCCGGCGGGGCTTTTTCCTGCGGGTAGACAAGTTTCAGCTCGTCCCCATGGGTCTGGGCGAGGGGCGCATCGGCCTTCGGCGAAACGCAGATCCAGTCGACGCCGGCCGGCGCGGCGATGGTGCCGTTGGTTTCGATCGCCACTTCAAAGCCCCGCCGGTGAAGAGCGTCAATGAGCGCCGCGTCAAGCTGAAGTAGCGGCTCTCCGCCGGTGCACACCACGTAAGGAACGCCGGACCCGTCGCGCGGCCAGGCGCGCGCGACCGCGTCCGCCAACGCCTCAGGCGTGTCGAATCTGCCGCCGCCCGGCCCGTCGACACCGACGAATTCGGTGTCGCAGAACGTGCAGACGGCGCCGGCCCGGTCGCGCTCAAGACCGGACCACAGATTACAGCCGGCAAAGCGCAGGAACACGGCGGACCGGCCGGCCTGCGCCCCCTCGCCCTGAAGCGTGTAGAATAATTCCTTTACGGAGTAGGTCATTCCTCGCCGCGGTTTTGTTCAGGCCGACTTATATTCGGCCCATCCCTTCGCGCGCAATGCGCAAGCCGGGCAGTCGCCGCATCCATAGCCCCAGTCATGGCGCGTCGTCCGCACGCCGCGATAACAGGAATGGCTGTGTTCGTTGATCAACGCCACGGCCTGCTCGCCGCCAATCTCTTCAGCAAGACGCCAACTCGCCGCCTTTGTCTCGTTCATTAACGGCGTTTCAAGGCGCATGTCGCATTCCATGCCAAGACGAATGGCGTCCATCTGCGCGCTCAGCGCCGTTTCGCGGCAATCGGGATAGCCGGAGAAATCCGTTTCGCACATGCCGCCAATGAGCACGCCAACGCCCCTGCGATAAGCAAGTCCCGCCGCAAGGGTCAGGAAAACAAGGTTGCGCCCCGGCACGAAGGTTGTCGGGAGATTGTCGTCGCCGACGGTGATTTGCTGTTCCGCGGTCATCGCCGTATCGCCGATATCTTTAAGGCCGTGGGCGGAAATCATGTGATCGGAGCCCAGTTTCGCCGCCCAGGCCGGAAAGGCGGCGCAGATTTCGCGTTTGACCGCCTGTCGCGCGCCGAGCTCGACCACATGACGTTGGCCATAGTCGAAGCCGACGGTCTCAACCGTTTCAAAACGGTCGAGCGCCCAGACAAGGGCGATGGATGAATCCTGACCGCCCGAAAAAAGGACGAGCGCCTGTTTATGATCAAGCTTGCGCATAGGCCCTTCCGCACGCAGAATTGCGTCGCGGCGTTTCGCCTTTTTCATAGGGCGCGCCGATGGAGCCTGCAACATGGCGGCCGACAACATGACAAATGTGACGTTCCTCTATGCAACGGCGCCGGATCGGGAAACGGCGCAGGCGATCGCTGGCGCGCTGGTGGCTGAAAAGCTTGCGGCCTGCGTCAATATTCTGTCGCCCATGACATCCGTTTACCGATGGGAAGGCGCCATTGAGCGCGCCGATGAAACGCCCTTCATCGTCAAGACCGCCGGCCCCGCTGCAACGGCGGCGCGCGACCGGATCCTCGCCCTGCATCCTTATGATTGCCCCTGCGTCGTCGCGCTTCCCATTGACGCAGATGCGTCCTCCACGGCCTTCCTGGACTGGGTCCGAAACGCCGTCGGCGGCGCAATATAGCAAATTTTCGAACACAATTATCAGTTGTATTTTTTATTTATTGCAACCTGTTGTTAAGGGGGCGGGGGTACAAGGACGATATTGCGGCGCCTCTGAAACGCCCTCCATGCTCCGGGTCCTGCTCCCCTCACCATGCCAGCCCGGTCCAGCGACGCCGCAATGACCCTTGGCTAGCGCGCCACCAAGTAACAGTAAGCGCTAGATAGTCGAACGCCGCGGGCCGCAACACCCACGTTCCCACGGTCCGCGGCGTTCTCTATTCCGCATCCGCGCCGTCGGCGATGCGGGTTCCGATCCAGGCGGCGACGTCGCGCCAGACGCGTTCGCGCTGCAGATCACGGAATAGAAGATGCCAGCCTTGCGGATAGCGCCTGATATCAACGTCGCCGCACAGAGTCTCCGCCGCATGCTCCATCGCCGGCAAGGGAATGATCTCATCCCTGCGGCCGATCAGCATCAGCGCGTCGCCGCAGACGCCGCCCGTGTTTTCAAAGGCCTCGCCCATCAGCCGGACGACGCCAAGCACGGCGTCGAGACGCGTTTCCTTGATGACTTTCGGATCGGCGCCCATGGCGCGCAGGATGTCGATATTATCCGAGGCCTGACGGCCGGCCCGCTCGCCGGTCAGCGTCTTTCCCGGCGCGACCGTGGCGGCGACATTGGCCGACAGCCGATGCGTCAGCGGCAACGCCGATCCGCCCCAGACGCCGGGCGCGGCGAGAATCAACCCGTCAGCGCCGAGTGGCGCGTCGGCCTCCGCCGCCATGACGACGGCAGCGCCCATGGAATGGCCCAGAACATAAAGCGGAAGGCCCGGATGGGAGGCGCGGATCGCGGCGACGGCGGCGCGGAGATCCGCTTTCATCGTTTCCGCCCCGGCCCAGCGCCGGACGCCCGGCGCGTCGCCGAATCCCCGCTGGTCCATCGCGTAGGTCGTGATACCCGCATGCTGCGCCCACCACGCCCCCGGCAGGGCAAAGGCGTTCGAATAATCGTTCATGCCATGAAGCGCGAGAATGACGGCCTTCGGCGTTTCCGCCGGCCACGCCGCGACCGGCAACACAGCGCCGTCAACGCTTTGCAGCGCATTAGCCGCAAGCACCGGCGGCGCAATTGGCGCCGGCGCATCGGGAAAGGAGACGCAAGCGGACGCAAAAACGCCCAGCGCAATACCGGTTATGGCGCGTCGCCGTCGCATCCCGACGCGCCGGTTACGCGCGCAAGCCTGGCAAGAATTCGATCAAGACGGTCGCGCTCCTCTCCGGTCAGGGCGCTTATGATCTCATCTTCATGGTCAAGCGCAAGAGCGGAAATGCGAGCGAACAGGGCGCGCCCGCAGGCGGCGCGCTATTTCTTTTGAATGACCCGATTGGCGTGGACGATCAGCGCCTTTTCGACGGCGTCAGCGGAGATTTCCGGCAGGAAGCGCTCCTGGATGACGGCGACAACCTCCGAGACCCGCCAGTCGAGCATGACGGTTCCCTTGTCCATGACCTTGTTGAGCGTTTCGTTGTATTTGAAGCGGCCGGCGAATGTCGGATGGCGCGCCAGCACCCGGAGCGCGTTGGCGCTGTCGAGATAGGGCTCGGCGCCTTTGAAGCGCAGATTTTTCTTCGCCCAGGCCCGGTCTTTTTCCCGCTGGCTCGGCTCGCCGGACGCCGTTTTCGGGCTGTCGCCGGCGTCCGCGGGCGGACGGTTGTCGCGGCGACGCTGCAATTCAGCGGCGGTCTGTTCCACGGCGTCGACTTGTTTTTCCGAAAGCATGATGCGGCGCGCCCCTGACCCATACGGTTTCGGCAATGTGCCGCGCCACGGCAAAAAATTTGCGAACGCCATGACAAGCATTTAAGTCAATTTGACATCAAGCATGGGATCCAGATGAAACTGTTCGGATATTGGCGCTCGAGCGCGACCTACCGTGTTCGCATTGCGCTCGCGCTGAAGGGCCTCGACTACGACTATCAGCCCGTCAACCTCCTGAAGGGCGAACAGAGCGACGCGGCATATCTTAAAAAAAACCCGGCGGCGCTCGTCCCCGCCCTCGAAACCGACGACGGCGCCGTCATCACACAGTCGCTGGCGATCATGGGCTATCTGGAGGACGCGTTTCCGCACCCCTCCATCCTGCCCGAGGAGTTGGGCGCGCGCGGCCACGCCCGCGCCGTCGCGGCGACGCTCGCCTGCGAAGCTCAGCCCTTCATGAACCTTCGCATCCAGAAATATCTCAAAGACACGCTCAAGCTCGACGCCGACGCCATGTCGGCGTGGCTCAATCGATGGCCCGGCGGCGCCATGGCGGCGGCGGAAAAGATGGTCGCCGCCCATGGCGGCGCTTTCTGCGTCGGCGACGCGCCGACCATCGCCGATTGCTGTCTCGTTCCGCAGGTGTACGGCGCTAAAAGATTTGGCGTCGACATGTCGGCCATGCCGCGCCTTACGGAAATCTACGAGCGATGCGTGAAACTGCCCGCCTTCGAAAAAGCGCATCCGGACAATCAGCCCGACGCGGTGAAAGGAAACTGATGAAGCCCATTATTTTCGCCATCGGCGACAAGAAACCCGTTATCCACGAGACGGCCTTTATTGCGCCCGGCGCCGTTGTCTGCGGCGATGTTGAGATCGGCGAGAACGCCTCGGTCTGGTATGGCTGCGTGTTGCGCGGGGATGAAAACCGGATCGTCGTCGGCGCCGGGTCGAATGTTCAGGACGGAACGGTCGTCCATGCCGACAATCCGGAGATTGGCGGCCTGCCCACATTGATCGGCGAGAACGCCCTCATCGGTCACAAGGCCATGCTGCACGGCGCGCGGATTGACGACGGCGGCTTCGTCGGCATGGGCGCGACGATGCTCGACGGCTCTGTCGTCGAGACGGGCGCCATGCTCGCCGCCGGGGCGTTCCTGAGCCCGCGCAAGACCGTTCCCGCCGGCGAAATGTGGGCCGGCATGCCGGCGCGGAAATTTCGCGACCTAAAAGACGGCGAAGACAAAATGGCGCTCCTTGGCGCGGCCCATTATGTGGCCGAAGCGCGCCAGCATCGCGACGCGCTGCAAGCGGCGTTCGATTAGACCCGTTGCGCGCCGCCGCGCCTTGCGTTTATCGTCCGCAGGTCGCCTTGTCGCCAGGAGAGCAGCCGCTTTGACGCCGCGCGATATCGCTAATTTTGCGATCCTGTTCGCAACATTGCTCGGGCTGGTTTTCGCCGCCGTCGTGCTGACGAAAACGCCGCGCGCCGACCGGGACTGGAAGCCGGCCTTTTCGCAGGTCGCAACGTTTGAGGAGACGTCGCCGGGGCGCTATCGCCTGCCCCGGTTGCGCGCCTTTTCCTTCGCCGCAGACGGCGCACAAACGCCGGACTGGCGCGCCATCGACGTCAACGCCGCGGACATCAGCGAAATGTGGTTCTTCATCGAACCCTTTCCGGAAAACCCGCTCTTCGCACACAGCTTTTTATCGTTCGTTTTCGAGGACGAAAGCGGGCGGCGCGACACGATTTCCGTCTCCATCGAAGCGCGCATGGAAAAAGGTGAAAGTTATTCGGCGCTCAAGGGGGCGCTGCGCCATTACGAGTTGATGTATGTCTGGTCGACGGAGCGCGATATACTGACCCGCATCGCGGTGGGCCTCGACCATCAACTTTACGCATACAAACTTGATCTTGATCCTGATCAAATGCGCCGGCTGTTCGACTATTTCGTCCGCCGTACGAATGACCTCGCGGCGCGTCCGCGCTTTTACAATACGCTGCATTCCAACTGCACCAACGAACTGGCGAAAGCCGTCAACGAAGCCTTTCCCAACGCATTGCCCTGGCGCCGGTCATGGGTGTTCACGGGCCGGTCCGCCGACTGGCTTTATGAACTGGGGTTTATCGAGGCGGCGGACAATGAAACCTTCCATATGCTGACGAACCGGTCCGATATTCGCTCGCTTGTGCATGCGCACGCCGCGAAAGCGGCGTTCGCCGACGCCTGGCGCGCCTCGTTCGGCGGCGCAACAAAGGCCGGAAGCGCCATAAAAACACCGTAACGTGCGCGTTTCCCCGCTGGACGCGGCGGCGCGTTGGGCGCATTATATCAGGCATAACGAAGGAGGGTGCGTTATGGCGACAGCCGTTGAGACGCATCACGCCGCCTCCGTTAATGCGCAAAATAACGACGCGCAATCAGGCGGCGAGATCGTCGTTCCAGAAGCCCACGATTATGAAATTCGTTCCCTGACCATTGGCGACCTGAAGGACGCCATGCGTCTTGGCTACGAGGATTTCCGCGCCAGGCCCAGTCACATGCTGATCCTCGGGCTCGTCTATCCGATCGGCGCGGCGATCGTCGCCGGCCTCGCGCTGGGGCAGGACCTCTTGCCGATGGTCTTTCCGGTTATCGCCGGCATGGTCCTCCTCGGACCGTTCGCCGCCATCGTCCTTTATGAAATCAGCCGCCGGCGCGAACAGGGGCGCGACTTCGCATGGACAGAGATCGGCGCGGTTTTTGAGCGCGCCTCCACAAGCGGCGTCGCCGTGTTGATCGTCGGCTTGTTCGCCGTGTTCGGCGTCTGGCTGCTGTTCGCGCAAATGCTGTTTCAGTGGAGTTTCGGGTCGGCGTCGACGCCGCCGCCGGCGGAGTTCCTGACCAATGTTCTGACGACGCCCGAAGGATGGACCATGATCCTCATCGGCAACGGGATCGGGTTCCTTTTCGCCGCCGCGGTTCTGGCGACGAATGTGGTGTCGTTTCCGATGCTGCTCGACCGCCGCGTCGGCGCGCCAGCAGCGATTGTCACCTCGCTGCGCGTGACCGCGAAGAACCCGGTCGTCATCGCGCTGTGGGGCCTCTTCATCGCCCTGTCGATCGCCGCCGGCACGGTTTTCTTCCTCGTCGCGCTCGGCGTTATCGTGCCGGTGCTCGGTCACGCCACCTGGCACATTTACCGAAAAGCCGTCGGGCACTGACCACAGGCCGCGCCGACCGTGCGATATGGCGAAAGGAAAGCCGCCGCCCGAGGGAAGGAAAATCGGGCGGCGGCCTCGCCGCATTTCCGGGGGGAGAACGGAAGATGCGCCAGAGAGAGACAACCCTTCTACGATGCGCGCGGGGCGCTGGATGACCGGCGCCGCCAAATAAATCCGGCCCGCCCCGCGCCAGCGCCGTAAGACGGCGAAACCATTGCGATTTCCCCACTATTTTTGCTACGGGTCCGACCGGCCGATGGCGGTTCTCCGGCGATAAAACGGACTGCAATTTCGTGTTGCGCGCCGGGCCCGGCGCCCTAGCCTGCGCGCCGATCAGTAAAAGGACCGCTCATGCCCACGATCGCCGAGATCAAATCGCGTCTTCGCCTGCCGGTCATCGGCTCGCCGATGTTTATCGTTTCCAATCCGAAACTGGTCATCGCCCAGTGCAAGGCCGGCATTGTCGGGTCGTTTCCGGCGCTCAACGCCCGGCCCGCCGAAGCGCTCGACGACTGGCTGGTCGAGATCAAGGAGGCGCTGGCCCGCCACGATGACGAAAACCCTGAGCGGCTGTCGGCGCCCTACGCGGTCAACCAGATCGTGCACCGCTCAAACGATCGGCTGATGCATGACCTGGAGGCGTGCGTGAAGCACGAGGTTCCGATCGTCATCTGTTCCCTCGGCGCGCGCGAGGACGTTTACGAAGCGATTCATTCCTATGGCGGCGTCGTGCTCCATGACGTCATCAACGATTTCTTCGCCAGGAAGGCAATCTCGAAAGGCGCCGACGGGCTGATCCCCGTTGCGGCCGGCGCCGGCGGCCATGCGGGCGTCACCTCGCCTTTCGCGCTGGTCCAGGAAATCCGCGACTGGTTTGACGGGCCGATCGCGCTTTCCGGCTCCATCGCCACGGGCCGCGCCGTGCTCGCCGCCGAGGCCATGGGCGCCGATTTCGGCTATATCGGGTCGGCGTTCATTTCGGTCGAGGAAGCCAATGCGACCGAAGCCTACAAACAGGCGATTGTCGACTATAAGGCCGACGATATTATGTACACGAACCTTTTTACCGGCGTGCACGGCAATTACCTCATACCGTCAATCGAGGCGGCGGGGCTCGATCCGAAAGACCTGCCCGAGAGCGATCCGTCGAAAATGGATTTCGGATCCGGCGGCAATACGGACAAGAAAGCCTGGAAGGACATCTGGGGCTGCGGTCAGGGCATCGGCGCGATTACGAAGCGCATGACAACGGCGGAATATGTCGATCAGCTCGAAGCGGAATATAACGCAGCGAAGGCCGAATTGTGCAGGTGACCTGGAAAAGCGTCGTTGCCGCCTGACCCGTTCTTTCCGGCGAAAGGACGCTAAATCGCAGCCCTTGCCGTTCTATCGGTAGGGAGCGTCAAGTTCGAGGTTGCGCGCGATTTCCCGCTCCCACCGGTCGCCATTCGCAAGGAGCCGGTCCTTGTCGTAAAACAGTTCCTCGCGAGTCTCCGTGGCAAATTCGAAATTCGGGCCTTCGACGATGGCGTCGACAGGACAGGCTTCCTGACAGAACCCGCAATAGATGCATTTCGTCATGTCGATGTCGTAGCGCGTCGTGCGGCGCGAGCCGTCGTCGCGGGGCTCGGCTTCGATGGTGATCGCCTGAGCCGGGCAGATCGCCTCGCACAGCTTACAGGCGATGCAGCGTTCTTCTCCGTTCGGATAGCGGCGCAGCGCATGTTCGCCGCGAAACCGCGGCGACAGCGGGCCTTTTTCGAAGGGGTAATTCAGCGTCGCCTTGGGGCGAAAGTAGTACTTCATCGCCAACCCGAAAGCCTTGACGAAGTCCCACAGCATGAACCCCTGAAGCGCCTGAGCAATCCGGGACATTCTAGTTCCTCCAGCTCTGGAAGTGCGCGGCGAGGTCCGGGAACAGGATCAACAGGCCCGCCACCAGCACCACCCAGGAAAGCGACAGCGGCAGGAATATTTTCCAGCCGATGCGCATCAACTGGTCGTAACGATAACGCGGCACGATCGCTTTCACCATGGCGAACAGGAAGAAGAAGAAAATGATCTTGGCGCAGAACCAGAAGACCGGGAACGGCCCGAACTCCAGGAAACCCGGAATTGGCGAATGCCAGCCGCCGAAAAAGAGGATCGTCAGCATCGCGCACATGAGAACGATATTGGCAAGCTCGCCGATCATGAACAGCAGGAACAGCGTTGAGGAGTATTCCACCTGATAGCCGGCGACGAGTTCGGATTCTGCTTCCGGCAGGTCGAAAGGCGGCCGGTTCGTTTCCGCCAGCGCCGAGATGAAGAAAACGACGAACATCGGGAACAGCGGAATGAAGTGCCAGTTAAGCGCGCCGCCCCCCCGGCCCTGGCTTTCGACGATTTCCGTGAGGTTCACCGACCCCACGAGCAAAAGCACCGAGATAATCACGAAGCCGATGGAGACCTCATAGGACACCATTTGCGCCGCCGAGCGCAGGGAGCCGAGAAACGGATATTTCGAATTGGACGCCCAGCCGCCCATGATGACGCCGTAGACGCCGAGCGAGGAAATCGCGAAGAGATACAAAACGCCGACATTGATGTCGGAGACGACGAGGCCGGGCGCCACGGGGATCACCGCCCAGCCCACAAGCGCCAGCACGAACGTGATCAGCGGCGCCAGCACGAACACCACCTTGTTGGCGCCGGCCGGTATGACGATTTCCTTGAAGATGAATTTGAGGAGATCGGCGAAGGACTGGAGGAGGCCAAACGGGCCGACGACGTTCGGACCTTTTCGCATCTGGACGGCGGCCCAGACCTTGCGGTCGAAATACATCAGGAACGCCTGGGCGAGCAGCAGCGTCAGCAGGATCGCGAGGGAGCCGGCGACAACCGAGCCAAACCACCACCAGGGCAAGTCGACCGGGCGCGTCGTCAGATTGGTCCAAAGTTCGCTCATGGCCCCGGGTCTTAATGCGGAATGGACCGCTAGTCACGGGGGCAATATGGGCGATTCCGTCGCGGCCCGCCGCCCGCCGGCGGCGCAGCCGGGGGCGCGCTAGTGCACCGTCACCTCAGCGAACATGGAATTGCTTTTCGAGACCCGTTCCGGGCCGCCATAGACGTCGATATCGCCCATGCCGGAGACTTTTGCGTCAACGGCTTCGCTGGCGAAAACGGCGGCGTCGCCGACGCCGGAGACCGACACGTCGACGATGCGGCATTCGAGCTTGTCGGCGTCGAGATCGCCGACGCCGGACACCGTCGCATCGAGCGAATCGCACCGGCCAGCGAGGGAAATGTCGCCGACGCCGGATATGGCGAGACGGAACGCATCGGCGTCGACGTCGCTGATCGTTCCGTCGACAACGCCGGAGACGTCAAGGCCGTTGAGCGCGGGCATGGTGATCTCCGCGTCGACGCCATGACGCTTGCGTCCGCCCCAACCGCGTTTGCGCTCTTTCTGATCGAGACTAAGGACGCCCTCCGACACGGTCGCCTTGACGCGGTCAACCTCGTCGGCCGGGCCGGAGATCGTGATCGAAAAGGGGCCGCCAACCTTGACGGAAAGATCGTATACGCCGGAAATGGAAATGCGTTCGAAATCGGCGAGATCGAGCGTCTTCTTGACGCGCCCCTTGTCGTCGCCGGCGATGGCGGCGCTGACGGTCAGGACGGCGGCGACGGCGCTTATCAGCATAGACTTCATAAGGACCCTCCAGGGTTTTGCGACGTTCGTAACAGCGCGGGCCCGGCGCGGAAAGTCGCCCCGCCGCATGGGCCGGTCCGCTAATCGCAAAGGCTTGGCGTCAATGCAGGCGAAACCCGATCGGCGCGGCCGCTTTGCGCTCCTCGGCCTCGGCCGCCGCCCAATGGGGCGCCATGCGGCGGGCGAAGATGATCGATGTGGCGACGGTCGCGCTGAAGACGGCGATGACCGCCGCAAGGCTCGGCCCCCGCGCCGCCGGGATCGCGGTCGCAGCAATGAGCGCGGCGGCCGCAACGCCGATCGCCGCAGCGCCATATGGCCAGCCGGACCGACGCCGGGACTTTTCCAGCATCAGGAACAGCGGCGTCACGATCGCCGCCCCGGCGGCGAAGCCGATGAGAAAAAACAGAAACGTGAAAACGACCGACGCGAAAAGCGCGGACAACAAGGTGGAAATCGAAATGGAGCCGGCGGCGAACAACAGGCCGACATTCAGAGCCAGAAGCAAAACGCCGCAAAGCCCCGCGCCGGCGAGCACGGAAACAACGCTGTTTTCGAAGGCGACATTGGCGCGGATCTGTTCGACCAGCGCTTCGCTCGCTTCCGCCGGCGTCGGAGCGTTTTTATTCCGCCGCAATTTTCGCTGCGCCCGACATCGCCGCAGAGCATTCCGCCATGGTTTCCGACGCCCGGGCGACGGGGTTGGTGAGGTAGTAATCGCTCACCGCAGACACGAAGGGCGACGGATCGACGGCGCCGGCGGCGCCGACCTCAGTCAGATCGAACGGCGTTTCGTCCGCGTCCAACTGGTCGAGGCGTCCGAGCGCCGGCGCGTCTTCGATCATCGCCTGGCGCAGTGCAAATAGGTCGTCATAGGGAAGCGTTTTACCCGCATGGGCCGAGAGGGCGCGCAGGATCGCCCAGTCTTCGCGCGCCTCGCCCGGCGGGAACAGCGCCCGCGCGCCCATTTGCGCCCGGCCCTCGGTGTTTGCGTAAACGCCCGACTGTTCCGTATACGCCGCGCCCGGAAGAATGACGTCGGCATGGCGCGCGCCGGCGTCGCCATGATGGCCCTGATAAATCACAAACGCGCCGTCGAGGCGCTTGTGATCAAATTCGTCGGCGCCGAGATTGTAAACGACATCGATGTCGCGCGCCTCGCAGCCTGCGAGAATGGCTGCAAAATCACGCCCCCCATTCTGCGGCAAGAAGCCGAGATCGAGCGCGGCAACGCGGGACGCGGCTGCGTGGAGCACGTTGAAACCGTTCCATTCATCGCTGACGGCGCCGACGGCCTTCGCCAGTTTCGCCGTTTCCGCAAGGATAGCGGCGCCGTCTTCGCGGGCGAGCGCGCCCATGCCGACAATGATCGCCGGACGGCGCGCGGCTTTCAGCGCCTCGAAGAACGCGCCCTTGCCGGACGCTAGCTCGGTCAGCGTTTCGGGGCCTGCGCCGAGATGATCGTAGTCGTAAGACAGGTTGGCGCGCTCGCCGATCACGCCGATCTTGAGATCAAGTTTGCGCATCCAGCTCTTGCGAATGCGCGCATTGATCATCGGCGCTTCGATGCGCGGATTGGTTCCCACGAGAAGGATCGCGTCGGCATCCTCAAGGCCAGCGATGCCGGCGTTAAAGAGATAGCTGCGCCGATCCCCGTCGCCGCCGATTTTGGCGCCGTCCTGGCGGCAGTCGAGATTGGCGACGCCAAGCCCCGTCATCAGGTCTTTCAGGGCCTTGACCGCCTCGGCGGGGACAAGATCGCCGACGACGGCGCCCATGCGCTCTTTGGGCGTCGATTTCAGTTTCTCGCCGGCGAGCGACAGCGCCTCGTCCCAACTCGCCGCCCGCAGCCTGCCGTCTTCGCGGATATAGGGCTTGTCGAGGCGCTGGCGTCTCAAACCGTCCCAGATGAACCGGGTTTTGTCGGCGATCCATTCCTCGTTCACGTCTTCATGGACAACGGGCAGAATACGCAGGACTTCGCGGCCGCGAGCGTCGACGCGAATATTCGATCCGACCGCGTCCATCACGTCGATCGTTTCCGTCTTGCGCAGCTCCCATGGGCGCGCATTGAACGCATATGGCTTCGACGTCAGCGCGCCGACCGGACAAACGTCGATCAGATTGCCGGTGAGTTCGCTTTCAACGGTCTTTTCGAGATAGGTCGTGATCTCCGCGTCCTCGCCGCGGTTGACGAGGCCCAGATCGTCAACGCCGGCAATCTCTGTCGCGAAGCGAACGCAGCGCGTGCATTGAATGCAGCGGGTCATGATCGTCTTGATCAGCGGGCCCATATATTTTTCTTCGACCGCGCGCTTATTTTCCTGATAGCGCGACCCGTCGCGGCCATAGGCCATGGCCTGATCCTGAAGGTCGCACTCGCCGCCCTGATCGCAGATCGGGCAATCGAGGGGGTGATTGATCAGCAGGAACTCCATCACGCCTTCCCGGGCCTTTTTCACCATGGGCGTGTTGGTGAATAGTTCCGGCGGCGCGCCTTCCGGACCGGGGCGTAAATCGCGGACATTCTGGGCGCAGGAGGCGACGGGCTTCGGCGGCCCGCCCTTCACCTCAATGAGGCACATGCGGCAATTGCCGGCGACCGACAGGCGTTCGTGATAGCAGAAACGCGGGATCTCCTCCCCCGCCGCTTCGCACGCCTGCAGCAGCGTCAGATCGGAGGCGACCTCCACTTCCCGGCCATTGACCTTGATGACGCGGCTTTCGCTCATCGATGGCGCCTTTCGTCTTCTTTCCCAAAATTTCGGGCTGGTTTAGACGGCTTTTTCGCCCCGCGCCAGTGCGCGCCGCGTCGCGGGCAAAAGGCGCCGGCGCCGGCTATTTCCCGCCGCTTTCAAGCGCCCGGTTAATGGCCGCCAGCGCCTCGGCGATGTCCGCCAGGGACTTGTCGCGGCGCTGCCCGGCGAGCTTGAAGGACTCCTGATTGAGCCCGACGCGCTGAAGCTGGGCCGCGCTCCGGGCGAACTCCTGTTGCAGGATGTCCAGCCGATCCGCAATCGCCAGCGTCGACGATGCGAGGTTGGCGACTGCCGCTTCGATCCGGTCAAGCTTTTCCGCGAGCGCCGCGTTGTCGTCTGACATGGCGTCAATCCTCCGTTTGGACCCTCGATAGGACGATTGGTTGGCTTCGAAGCGCGCGGGGCGCGCGCCGGTCAATCAGGTTGCTGCGTCTTACGTTTCATAATGAATTCAAGATCAGCGTGATCGCCGACCATAAAAAAGTACCTTTGTATTTTCTTAAAGCCATACCGCTCATATAGCCGCTGCGCCTTAAGGTTTTCGCTGTAAACGCCAAGATATACGTGATCAAAACGTTGATGGAGCCAGGTCAGCGCAAGCTCGAGCAAGCGCCCGCCAAGGCCGCCGCCCTGAAATTCCCTTAATATGTAAAAGCGTTTGAGTTCGCCCGATCGCGGCGGCGGATCCTTAACCGGCAAGCCGCACGAGCCCGCAATGAGATAACCGATCGCCGTCTCCGCGCCGTCCAGGGCGACCCAGACGGCATGATCGGGATCATCAAGCAGGCGCTGATATGTATCGGGTCCGTGATGGTCTTTAAGGAATGTCGCGAGGTCCGACGCAGCGTAAAAATGTCCGAAGGACTGGACGAACGTCTCCGCGCCGAGGGCAGACAAGGCGTCCGCCGACACGGTCGGCGACGGTCCGTCTATGCGCACATTTCCGGGCGACTCCGCCACGATGCGACCGCTCCCAACCGAGGCCCGAAAAGGACGGGCGCCCGACGGTATAAGCCGCGGGCGCCCGGTGCAAATTAAATACGGTCTTATTAGAGAACGCGCTCTTTGAGATCCTTGGCGACGCGGAACGCCACTTTTTTCGACGCTTTGATGCGGATCTTTTCGCCGGTCGCCGGATTGCGGCCCCAGCGGGCGGCGCGGTGGCGGACCTGAAGAATGCCGAGGCTGGCGATGCGAATGCGCTTACCCTTTTTGAGGTAGCCGCCGATGCGGTCGACGTAATCGGAAAGCAACTCCTCAACCTGCTTTTTCGGCAGCTCATGGTCTTCGGCAAGCTCAGCCGCAAGATGCTTGTAGGTCAGCGTATCGGGCAACGCCTTCTTGGCGGTTTTCTTCTTCGCCGCGGTCTTGCGCGCCGGCGCCTTGCGTTTTGCGGGCGCTTTGCGTTTTGCCGGCGCCTTGCGGGCGGTTTTCTTCGCCGGCGCTTTGCGCTTAGCGGTTTTTCTTTTCACAGCCATTTAGAGAATTTCCTTTGCGAATCAGTGGAGGCGAAATGCAGTGAAATCACGAGATTCGCTGCAATACAAGGCTTTTTGCGATTCATGCAGAATAGCAACCGACGCGGATCAACTTTGACGGGGCCTTATTCCGCAGCAACGCCGGCCATGGAAACGCCGCCGCGATCGGCGCGATAGGCGTTGATACGCTCTTCGATTTCGCCGCGGAAATGCCGGATCAGTCCCTGCACCGGCCAAGCGGCGGCGTCGCCCAGCGCGCAGATCGTGTGGCCTTCAACCTGTCCGGCGACATCGAGCAGCTTGTCGATTTCTTCCGTGGTCGAATTGCCGTCGGCCATGCGCTCAAGCACGCGCCACATCCAGCCCGTGCCTTCGCGACACGGCGTGCACTGGCCGCAGGATTCATGTTTGTAGAAATAGGAAATCCGTGAAATCGCGCGCACGACGTCCGTGGACTTATCCATGACAATAACGGCCGCGGTGCCGAGCCCGGACTTCACGTCCTTGAGGGCGTCAAAATCCATCAGCACGTCGTCGCAAATGTCGCGCGGTATGAGGGGCACGGAGGACCCGCCCGGGATGACCGCCTTGAGGTTGTCCCATCCGCCCCGGACGCCGCCGCAATGCTCGTTGATCAGTTTCTTAAGCGGGATCGACATCGCCTCTTCCACATTACACGGGCGCTCGACATGGCCGGAAATGCAGAAAACCTTCGTGCCGTGATTATTTTCCCGACCGAACTTGGTGAACCAGTCGGCGCCGCGACGCAGGATCGTCGGCACAACGGCGATCGATTCAACATTGTTCACGGTCGTCGGGCAGCCATAGAGCCCGGCGCCCGCCGGAAACGGCGGCTTCAGCCGCGGCTGGCCCTTTTTGCCCTCAAGGCTTTCGAGGAGCGCCGTTTCTTCGCCGCAGATATAAGCGCCCGCGCCGTGATGGACGTAGAGGTCGAAATCCCAGCCTGACCCGGCGGCGTTTTTGCCAAGCAAACCAG
Source organism: Hyphococcus sp. (assembly GCA_028284345.1). Lineage (GTDB taxonomy): Bacteria > Pseudomonadota > Alphaproteobacteria > Caulobacterales > Parvularculaceae > Hyphococcus. The sequence goes on from JANQRY010000003.1 coordinate 239,954, forward strand.
CCGCATAGGCCTCATCAACCGCGGCCTGAAGGGTGTCGCGCTCGTCCACATATTCGCCGCGAATATAGACGTAACAGGCGTGCGCTTTCATGGCGTAGGAAGCGATCAGGCAGCCCTCGATAAAGAGGTGCGGATCGTGGCGCATCATCTCCCGGTCCTTGCAGGTGCCGGGTTCGGACTCATCCGCATTGACCACGAGGTAGTGCGGGCGCTCGCCGATCTCCTTCGGCATGAACGACCATTTCAGTCCCGTCGGGAACCCCGCGCCGCCGCGGCCGCGCAATCCGGAGTCCTTCACCTGCTGAATGATCCAGTCATGACCCATACGGATGAAGTCCGCCGTGCCGTTCCAAGCGCCGCGCTTCTTCGCCTCCTCCAGCCGCCAGTCATGGAGGCCATAGAGATTGGTGAATATCCGATCTTTATCTTCGAGCATTTCAGTCCAGCTTCCGTCGAATCAACCCAAGAACATTAGTATAAGCGTCACACCAAACGCAGCTGCGATAATCAGCGATACCTCTGCATATTCCCAACCGTTTAACCAGCCGATTGTTCCGACCACTGCCGCAATCAAGAAAACAGCGATTATTGCGTATTGGCTCCACGCAAAAAAGCGCGCTCCAATATCAGCTGGCCGCTTTTCATTCTCCGGATCGAGTTCCGGGATGTAGTGCGGGCTTTGCTTTCGTTCATCCGCCATCGCCGCCCTCCACCGAACTGGGTTTGGCCCTTAATGCCCCGCTATGCTCGCGCATCCAGCGCAGGAACATGGGCGCGAACAGCGCCGTCGACGCGATGACGCCGGCGACCAGCACAGCGACGCTGCCTGTCGCGAAAAAGGACGCGACGACGACAATGAGCACGAGCCCTTCCCAGACGGCGATTTTGATCAGCGCGCTAATGGCCTCGGATTTTCTACGATCATGCGGCATTGGCGAAAAACCTAACCTCGCTCATTCCTGCGAAAGCAGGAATCCATCAAGCTCAAGCATGGATCCCCGCTTTCGCGGGGATGAGCGGATAAGGTGGAGAAATACGCCACGTCGTCACTCCGCCGGCGCAGGCTGGCTGTTTGGAATGGTCTCAAGCGGTTTCGCCGCCGAGCCGTCGTAAAGCGACGGATCAGTGAGCGTCGTGTTCTCTCCTTCCGGGTCGGACGTATGCCGCTGCGGGTTCTGCGTTCCGGTTTTCACCTCTTTGCCGGCGCGGAGGTCGCTGAGGAGCTGCTTGAAATTCTCCGGCGTCAGGTCCTCATAATAATGATCGCCGTCTTTGGTCGAGATCTGCGCCATGGGCGCATTGCAGCAGGCGCCGAGGCATTCGACTTCAAGCCAGGAGAGCTTGCCGTCGTCGCTGATCTGCATTTCCGGGCCGATTTCCGACTTGCAAACCTCGCGCAGATCCTGCGCCCCGCGCAGCATGCACGGCGTCGTGCCGCATAGCTGGACGAAATAGTCGCCGACGGGCGCGAGGTTAAACATCGTATAGAAGGTCGCGACCTCGTAGACGCGGATGTACGGCATCTCGAGCTGGCGGGCGATCGCCTCCATCATCGGGATCGACACCCAGCCCTCCTGCTTCTGACCGCGCCACAGAAACGGGATGACGCAGGACGCCTGACGGCCGTCCGGATATTTGCTGAGCTGCGCCGCGCACCAGGCTTCGTTATCCTGCGTCCACGCAAACGATTGCGGCTGGTCCTTGGCGGGGCGGCGATGCGCCATCGGGGCTCTCCTGGATGATCGGTTTTCGGGCCTTGTCTTACTCGATTGGCCGCGAATGGAAAGGGGCCGAAACGTCCCGCCCGCGCGAGGCCGGGGTCAGTCGATCTCGATCTCGTTGAGGGCCGCGGCGTCTTCAAAACAGCCGAGGCAGACGACCTTGATATTGTCAGGACCAAGGGCGTCAAACTCGGCTTGCGAGAGGTTGTTGCAGTCGGTGCAGACGGCGTCCCATACGCCGTCTTCGCCGCGCGACCACCAGAATCCCTTGGGCTCGCCGGTCTTCAGCGATTCGATGATATGGACGCAGACAAAGGTCTGCGGCTGCTCGCCATGGGTGCCGCAGGTGACGGAGGGAACCTGATTAGTCATCGTAGGCGACCTCGATTTCCGCGCATTTGGCGCCCGCCTGTTCGATCGCGAAGGACAGCCGGCGCCTGTCGCCGGCGTCCGAGACAAGCCGGGCGCGAAACGGCCGGCCAAGCTCCACATAACGCAAAAACCGGGCGCCGCCGCCGCTCGCAAAGCCCGGGCCGCGAATGAGATGCGCGGTCTGCTGGACGACATCGCACAGATGGCTTGAGTTCACGTGATCGCCCGACCCGCCGTGAAACGGATGCGCGGGGAGAAAGGCGGTCTCCGAGGTCAGCAACGCGTCGGCGTAGACGCCGGCGTCGTCCTCGGCCAACGGCGCGACGAACACTTCGTTTTGGGTTTTGACGCCAACCGCCGCCGGCTCGGCGAAAGCGAAATCATCGGGCGCCGGCAGCGCCATGATCTTGTTCTTGGACTTCGCCCGCCAGGCGTCAAAGTCGCGGGTCTGGAACACGACGCCGGCGCCGGCGACATCGTAGACGGGCTCGCCGTTCCTGTCGGAAAACGAACAGGCGTAACTGACGCCGTCCTCTTCGTGGGTCGCGCGGCCGCGGGCGGGATGGAGGGCGCCCTCGCCTGTCTGACGGGTCCGCCATGAAAATTTTGTCAGCGCGGTCCATTTCGACCCGTCCATACGCCCGGCAAAATGCGACACGCCGGTCAGCGCGTAATAGTTGGTCGCCTGAACGGCGATGTTGTTCGCTGGATGCAGGGTCAGCCATGGCCATGCGTCGGCATCATCGCTGCAACGGAACGCAATCGCGCCGTCCGCCTCGCGCGCGAAGTCAAAACAAAAGTCGCCTGTTTTCTGGCGGGTCATGGGCGGGAGATAGCATTGGCGGCGTTCGCTTGGAAGAACGGCCGGCGCCTCAAAGTAAGGGGCAGCTACCGATCAATCTCGCCGAAAACGATGTCGAGCGATCCCAAAATGGCGGACACATCCGCGAGCAGGTGCCCGCGATTGATCCAGTCCATGGCCTGGAGGTGCGGATAGCCGGGCGCGCGGATCTTGCAGCGATAAGGTTTGTTGGCACCGTCCGAGACGAGATAGACGCCAAACTCGCCCTTGGGCGCTTCGACGGCGGCGTAGACTTCGCCTTCCGGAACGTGAAACCCTTCCGTATAGAGCTTAAAGTGATGAATGAGGGATTCCATGTTCCCTTTCATCTTCTCGCGCTTGGGCGGCGCCACCTTGCCGTCGGTGGTCATCACCGGGCCCGGCGTTTCGCGGAGTTTCGCGATCGCCTGTTTCATGATCAGGATAGACTGGCGCATCTCCTCAACGCGGATGATGTAGCGGTCGTAGCAGTCGCCATTCTTGCCCACCGGCACTTTGAAATCATACTCGGCGTAGGACTCATAGGGCTGGGCGCGGCGGAGATCCCACGCCATGCCGGAGCCGCGCACCATGACGCCGGAAAAGCCCCAAGCCATCGCCTCGTCGGCGGAAACCACGCCGATATCCACATTGCGCTGTTTGAAAATGCGGTTGTTGGTGATGAGCGTTTCGATATCGTCGAGCTTTTCCGGGAACTGGTCACACCATGCGTCAAGGTCGTCGATCAGTTCCGGCGGCAGGTCCTGGTGCACGCCGCCAACACGGAAATAGGCCGCGTGCATGCGGCTGCCGCTGGCGCGTTCATAGAAGACCATGAGCTTTTCGCGCTCTTCAAAGCCCCAGAGCGGCGGCGTCAGCGCGCCCACATCCATCGCTTGCGTCGTGATATTCAGAAGATGGGAGAGGATGCGTCCAATTTCGGAATATAAAACGCGAATGTGCTGGGCGCGTTTCGGGACTTCAATCTGCAGCAGCTTTTCCGCCGCGAGGCAAAAGGCGTGCTCCTGATTCATGGGCGCGACGTAGTCGAGCCGGTCGAAATAGGGGATCGCCTGCAAGTAGGTTTTATGTTCGATCAGCTTTTCGGTGCCGCGATGCAGAAGCCCGATATGGGGGTCGACGCGTTCAACGACCTCGCCGTCGAGTTCCAGCACCAGCCGCAACACGCCGTGCGCCGCCGGATGCTGGGGCCCGAAATTGATCGTGAATTCGCGTTCCGACGATTTGTCAGATGTTGAATCCTCAGGGATGGCGTGTCCATCGGCCATTATGATTTGTCCCTATTCTTTCGCGTCAGCGACTTTTTCATCCCCCGGCAGGACATATTGCGCGCCTTCCCACGGGGACAGGTAATCGAAGTCGCGATATTCCTGAACGAGACTCACCGGCTCGTAGACGACGCGTTTTTGTTCGTCGTCATACCGGACCTCCACATGGCCCGTGAGCGGGAAATCCTTTCGCAACGGATAGCCCTCGAAATTGTAGTCGGTGAGAATGCGGCGCAGATCCGGATGGCCGGCAAACACGATGCCGTACATATCGAAGGCCTCGCGCTCGAACCAGTCCGCGGCCGGGTAAACGCTGGTGACCGTCGGGATCGTTTCTTCTTCGCCAACTTTCGTTTTCACGCGGATGCGCGTGTTGTTGTGCATTGAGAGCAGGTGATAGACGACGTCGAAGCGCTTGCCCCGCGCCGGATAGTCAACGCCGCAAAGGTCGATCAGCACCGAAAATTTGCAAAGGGGATCGTCGCGCAGGAACGACAGCACCTGCACGATGCGATCGGCGCGCGCGGTGACATTGAGTTCGCCATGCTCGACGGACGCGCTGTGCACGTCGTTGTCGATGGCGGCGGCGATGTGCTCGCCGAGTTCCGTGAGTTCTTCGGACATAAGTGACTAGTGGTCAGTGGCTAGTGGTTAGCAGCCAGTCGCGGGCCGCTAACCACCAGCCACTATCTCACTATCGATCCCTCTCTTCTAATCTTCTTCTGCAACTGCAGCACGCCATAGACCAGCGCTTCCGCCGTCGGCGGGCAGCCCGGAACGTAGATGTCCACCGGCACGACGCGATCACAGCCGCGCACCACCGCATAGGAATAATGGTAGTAACCACCCCCGTTTGCGCAGGAGCCCATGGAGATGACGTAGCGCGGGTTCGGCATCTGATCGTAGACCTTGCGCAACGCCGGCGCCATTTTGTTGGTGAGCGTGCCCGCCACGATCATCACGTCGGACTGGCGCGGAGACGCCCGCGGAGCGAAACCGAAGCGCTCAAGATCGTAACGCGGCATCGACGCCTGCATCATCTCAACAGCGCAGCAGGCGAGCCCAAAGGTCATCCACATGAGGGAGCCGGTCCGGGCCCAGTTGATCAGCGCGTCGGCGGGCGCGGTGAAAAAGCCCCGATCGGAAAGCTGGTCGGAAAGCTCGCCGAAAAACGGATCCTTCGCCGTCGGGTTGTACCCTTCGGGGCCGACGCGCGCCGCCTCGCCGTAGCCAAGTTTCGATGGGTCTACCGCCATTCGAGGGCTCCTTTCTTCCATTCATATAGGAAGCCGATGGCGAAAACGGCGAGAAAAACGAACATCGACCAGAAGGCGAAAATCTGGAAGCCGCGATCCTGCCCCAACTCCGGATTGAACAGCATGACCGCCCAGGGGAAGAGGAACGCCACGTCGAGGTCGACAATAATGAAGAGGATCGCGACGATGTAGAACTGTACGTCGAACTTCATGCGCGCGTCATCGAAGGCGTTAAAGCCGCACTCATAGGTCGAGAGCTTTTCCGGGTCCGGCTCCGTCGGTGCGATCACAGCCGGCATCAGCAAAAACAGGACGCCGAGCGCAACGGATATTCCGAGGAAAACGATAATCGGCAGCCAATCGAGTAGAAAATCCGCACTCGCCACGTGGGTTTGCTCCTTCTTGCGGCGCCTCGCGCCGCCGCCCTTGAATTCGGCGCGGACCCTAGAAAGCTGCGCGCGCAAAGGCAACGCGATTCAGCGTCGCGGGAGGGCGAAAAACGGCGGCGTTTAAAAGAATTAGGCCGGCTTAGTCCGGATCGACCGGAAGCTCCTCGAATTCGACGCCGTCCTCAGCGGGCTCGTAGCCTTCCCGCCCGGCGCGCAGGAAGTCCTCCCAGTCCTCCATCTCCCAGAAGCGCTGGTCGAGGAGCCCGGCGCGCACCGATTCCGGCAGGGATTCAGGCGTCAGGGCTTTTTGCGCCTCCCGGTCCGCGGCAAAGGCCGCAAGGTCGGCGATTTCATCGGCGGTGAGGTAGATCGTGTAGCCGAGCTCCACCGATTGCAGCTCGATCATCGCCGGCGCGCCAAGCCACATGCGCGCGGCGAAATCGAGCGGATCGACCGCCGGCGCGCCAAACGGCGCATCGAGCGGCGGCGCCGCCTTGCCCCCGGCGCCGTTGACCGCATGACAGATGACGCAGCCCTTTTCCACAAACAGCCCCCGGCCGCGATCGGGATCGGCCATGCGCACCCGTTTGAGCGCCACGCGCTCCTGCGCGTTTTCAGGCTCGACCGCGTCAGCGGCGGACCGCGTCTCGGCGCCGCAGCCGGCAAGGGCCGTCAGCGCGCCCATGGCGGCGAAGGCGTATCGTAGATCAGTCATCACGTCCCCATCAGTCCCACGATTCGCGGCGCAACGGCCCGTAAAGGATTGCACATCAGAATCGCTATTCAATTGCAGCCAGCACGCACTACCACGCCGATTTTAACATTATGAAAAGGCGAAACGACCCTTGACCGAGAAAACTGTCGGAAATTTCACCGAGGGCCTGAAAGCCATATCCGACAGTCGGTTACGCGCCGCCCTGCTGGCCTCCGCCATGCTGCTCGTGTTTATGGGCGTCCATTTCGCGCGTCTTTTCCTGCCCGCGGAACTCGGCGCGACCGGCGAGCAGCAGGACTACGCCGCGTTTTACGGGGCGGCGAGATTCGCCCTCGTCGGCGACGCCGGCAATCTCTACGACCCGGCCGTGTTCCAGGCGGCAATCGGCGCGGAAACGACCTTGCTGTGGCTTTATCCGCCGCCGATGCTTTTCATTCTCGCGCCCTTCGGGCTCGCGCCTTACGGGGTGGCGAAAATGCTGTGGATTGTCGCAACGGTCGCCTGCGCCTTTGGCGTCGGCCGGCTCGCCTCCGGAACCAATCTGTGGGGCGCATTCACCGCCATCAGCCCGGCGGCGTTCGCCACCCTCTTCGTCGGACAGGTGAGCGCGTTCTTCGCCTTGCTGCTGACGGCGGGGATGCTGCTTGCCGAAAAGCGGCCCGTCCTCGCCGGCGCCTGTTTCGCCCTTTTGACGCTGAAGCCGCAATACGGGATTCTTGTCATCCCGTTCCTGATCGCCATCCGCGCGTGGAAAGCGATCGCCGCGGCATCCCTGTTCAGCCTAGCGCTGATCGGCGCTTCCGCCGGCCTCTTCGGCGTCGATATGTGGCGCGATTTTTTTAGCTCGCTCATGAACGGCGTTCACGCGGCGTACTACCAGTCCGGCGGGCATCCGGGCCGGATTACCATATCGGACGCGATCAAGGCGGCGGGGATCGCCGCGCCGCCGGCTTGGGCGCTATACGGGCCGCTCATCGCGCTCGCCGCCGCCGGACTGTTCGCCATCGCCGGGCGCGCGTCGCGGCCGCTGCTGATCGCCTATGCGCTGGCCGCAAGCGCGCTGATCTGTCCCTATCTCTTTGTCTATGACTTCTTTCTTTACAACGCCGCAATCCTGATCGTCGCGACACAATTGCCGAGGCTGAAATCGACCCATGCCTACGCGCTGGCGGCGCTCTGGTTTGCGCCCATGGCGCCGTTTATCGGCGGGTCGACGCTAACGCCTGCAATCGTGTGGCCGATCACGGCGCTTGGCGTTTTCGTTCTCTATAAGCTTGCCGGTGGAAAACGGATCGGGACGCCCGCTACTTGATGCGCGCATCCATCTGTTTACGGAATGTATCGCCATAGGGCGGCCGCAGGATTTTGATGATCTCGCTGCCCGTCTGACGATAGACCGCTTTTTTGTGGCTGAATTCGAGGAACCCGTCCCGGCCGTGATAGGCGCCCATGCCGGACGGACCGATGCCGCCAAACGGCAGGTCCTCCTGCGCATTGTGAAAGATCACGTCGTTGATGGTGACGCCGCCCGAGGTGGTTGACGAAACGACGCGTCGCTCTTCGGCGCGGTCCGATCCGAAATAGTAAAGCCCCAGCGGCCGGTCGTTTTCATTCACGTGACGGACGGCGTCGTCGATCGATCGATAGGGCTTCACCGGCAGGATCGGCCCGAAGATTTCATCTTTCATGACGTCCATGTCGTCGCTCGGATTAAGCACGAGGGTCGGCGCCATTTTCCGGTGCGGCTGCTGCGACAAGTCTTCTGACTTCGGGTTGAGTTCGACCAGCTCCGCGCCCTTGGTCCGAGCGTCGTCGAGATAGCCTTGCAACCGGTCGTAATGGCGCTGGTTGATGACGGACGTGTAATCGTCATTGTCTTTCAGGCCGTCCGGAAACATGGTTGAAACCGCGGCGCGGGACGCATCGACAAAGTCGCCGACCTTGTCCTCGGGCGACATCACATAGTCGGGCGCGAGGCAGATCTGGCCCGCATTCAATGTCTTTCCGGCCATGATGCGCGCAGCGGCCTTTTCCATATCCGCGGACGCGCCGAGAATAGCCGGCGACTTGCCGCCAAGCTCCAGCGTCAGCGGCACGAGGTTTTCCGCCGCTGCGCGCATGATATGTTTGGCGACCGAGCCTGCGCCAGTGAAGATGATGTGGTCAAACGGCAGCTTCGTAAAAGCAGCGCCGGTCTCCGGCCCGCCGGTGACGACGGTCGCCTCTTCCACGTCGAATTCCTGCGCAAATATCTGCTGCATCAGCGCGGAGGTCTGTTCGGTAAACTCCGACGGTTTGATCATCACGCGATTGCCGGCGGCGAGAATGCCGGCAAGCGGGGTAAACACCATGCCGACGGGAAAATTCCACGGCGCAATCAGACCGACAACGCCCTTGGGTTGAAAGTCGACGCGCGCCGCCCCGCCCAGCAGCCCCATGGGAAACTCCACCTCACGCCGCTCCGGCTTCATCCAGCGGCGGAGATTTTTCTTCGCGTGTTTCAGCGCCGAAATGGAGACGGCGATATCGGCGACGTCGGTCGTGTCTCGCGACCGGTGCCCGAAATCCGCCGCGACTGCATCGTTGAGCGCGCGGCGGTTTTTGACAAGCGCGCTGACAGCGCGATCAAGGCGGTCCGCGCGCGCCGTCAGGCTGGGGGCGCCGTCGCGCAACTGCGCCGCTTTCTGTTTCGCAAGAACGCCGGCCATCTCGTCCGGGCTTGCCCCGTTCAGGTCGGACATGCGGAGGCTCCTGAAGGTTTGCGTTACCGCCGGCCCGGCTGGGCTTCGGCGTGCGATTGATGTACACGGGCGGTCACGCCTGACGCAACGCAATCGAGCAGCGGAGAGACCCATTGCCGGGACTTTACTTTGAGGAATTCGAGGTCGGGCGCGTGTTCAAACACGCCCTTCATCGCACCATCACCGAAGCGGACAATACGTTCTTTTCCGCCATGACCCATAACCCGGCGGCGCTGCATCTCGATGAGGAATATTGCCGCGAGCATTCGCAGTTCAAAACCCGCGTCGTGAACAGTTGCCTCACCTTGAGCTTTATGGTCGGCATCAGCGTCGGCGACACGACGCTCGGCACCACCGTCGCCAATCTCGGCTGGGACGAGGTGAAGTTTCCCCATCCGCTCTTTCACGGCGATACGATCCGCATCGAGACGGAAGTGATCGAGATGCGCGACAGCAAATCGCGCCCCGACAATGGCATCGTCGTGTTTGAGCATCGCGCCTATAATCAGGACGACACGCTAGTCGGGATCTGCAAACGCTCCGCGCTGATGATGCGCAAGCCGAAGGCTTAAGCGATGTATCGTTCCCTGCTTTTCGTTCCCGGCGACAGCGAGAAAAAAATCGCCAAATCCGAAACCGTTCCGGCGGATCTCATTATCTTCGATCTTGAAGACGCCGTGGCGGCCGATGCGCGACCCGAGGCGCGACTGCGCGTCAGAGACTATCTCAAGGCCCGCCACGACCGGTCCGCCGCGCTCTATGTGCGGATCAATCCCCTCGATACGGAGGATGCGCCGAAAGACCTCGACATCGTAATGGAAGGCGCCCCGGACGGGATCGTCCTGCCGAAAGCCCACGCGCCCGCCGACGTCCGCACGCTGGAAAAACTGCTGGACGCGGCGGAGAAAAAACACGGGGTTACGAAAGGCGCGACGCGCATCCTGCCCGTGGCGACGGAAACCCCGGCGGCGCTGTTTACGCTGGGCGAATACCGCCATGCGGCGACCCGCCTCGCCGGACTGACCTGGGGCGCGGAGGATCTCGCCGCGGCGGTCGGCGCCATGAGCAAGGCGGGCGATAATAACGAATGGAGCGATCCCTTCGCCCTCGCCCGATCGCTGTGTCTGTTCGCCGCCTCCGCCGCCGGCGTGCAGGCCATTGATACGCTTTATGCTGACTTTCGCGACGCGGCCGGCCTCGCCGCCTCCGCAGCCCGGGCCCGCCGCGACGGCTTCACTGGCAAACTCGCCATCCATCCCGGCCAGGTCGAAACCATCAACGCCGCTTTTACCCCAAGCGCCGAGGAAATCGACGAGGCTCGCGCCATCATCGAACTCTTCGCCGCCAACCCGCAAGCCGGCGCCCTTTCTCACAAAGGCCGCATGGTGGACATGCCCCATCTGGTGCAGGCGCGGAAGATATTGGCGCTGGCGGAAAAGTCAGGCGGCGGGCGTTAAACCGGCACGGAATTCGTCTGCTTCACTTCGCGAAGCGCAATCGACGAACGCACGTGGCTGACGCCGGGCAGTTCGAACAGAAAAGTCTGAATAAAGCGCTCATAGTCGTCAATGTCCTTGGCGACAACGCGCAGGGTAAAGTCCGAATCGCCCGTGGTCATATAACAGTCCAGCACTTCCGGCCGGTTCATGATCTTCTTTTCGATCTTCTCGATTATATCCTTATACTGACGTTCAACCGAGATATGCACGAAAGCGCAGACATGATATCCGAGCTTTTGCCGGTTGATCGTCGCGCGGTAACCTTCGACATACCCCGTTTCCTCAAGACTCTTGAGGCGACGCCAGCAGGTGGCGGCCGACGCGTGCCCGGTCGCATCGGCAAGCTCCTGCGCTGAGAGTTTCCCGTGGTCCTGCACGGCGCGCAGAATGCGCCGATCCACATCGTCGAGGCCCTCTGCCATGGTCTTCGCTCCGGAAATCAGCACAATATGAAATATTAATATCGATTCTTAATGCATGATGCAATGAATATATCAAATTAACGCTGATAGACGGTCCGATTGAAACAAATCCCCGCGATTCTGCGCTAAATTCTGCAAAAATGCAGGAAATTTCATGTCATCAACCGCCCTCGCCGCGCCGTCGGCCGTCGCCCTTGACGATTACGCACTGAACGACCGCTACCGCCGCAAGGCGGGACGCGTCTTCCTGACCGGCACGCAGGCGCTGGTCGCCATCATGTTGATGCAGCGGCGGATGGACGAACGCGCTGGCCTGAATACGGCGGGCTTCGTCTCCGGCTATCGCGGCTCGCCCCTCGGCGCCGTCGATCAGGCCATGTGGGGCGCAAAGTCATTTCTCGAAGACGCGGACATCCGGTTCCTGCCGGCGATCAATGAAGACCTCGCCGCGACGGCCGTCCTCGGCACGCAGCAGGTTGAGGTCGAGAAAACAAAAACCGTCGATGGCGTTTTTTCCATGTGGTACGGCAAGGGCCCCGGCGTCGACCGCGCCGGCGACGCCCTCAAACATGGCAACGCATACGGATCATCGCCCCATGGCGGCGTCCTCGTCGTCGCCGGCGACGATCATGGTTGCGTGTCGTCATCCATGTCGCACCAGTCCGACGTCGCTTTCATGGCGTTCTATATGCCGACCATAAACCCGGCGAGCATCAGCGAATATATCGAGTTCGGCTTATGGGGTTACGCCGCCTCGCGCTATTCCGGCATGTGGATCGGCTTCAAGGCGATCTCGGAAGCGGTTGAAAGCGCCGCCTCGGTGGAGCTGCCGCCATTGCCTTCGTTCCACACGCCGGACGACTTCGCGCCGCCGCCGGAGGGCCTCAATTTCCGCTGGCCGGACCTCCCGGGCATGCAGATCGAAACCCGCATGCGGGCAAAGAAAAACGCCATTCGCGCCTTCGCCCGCGCCAACCCGATCGACAGAGTGATCTGGCGCAATCCCAAAGCCAAATTCGGCATTGTCACCACGGGCAAAGCCCATTTCGACGTGATGGAGGCGCTGGCCCGACTTGGGATTGACGAGGAGCGCGCGCAAAAAATCGGCATTGAAATCTACAAGGTCGGCCTCGTCTGGCCGTTGGAGACCGACGGCGCGGAACGCTTCATGGCGGGCAAGGAAGAAGTCCTCGTCATCGAGGAGAAACGCGGCATCATCGAAAGTCAGCTTAAGGAATATATCTACGACCGCGCCGTGCGAAAACCGAAACTCATTCTCGGCAAGCACGATGAAGACGGCGAGGCGTTGATTTCCTGGGTCGACGAGCTGACGCCGTCGATGCTCGCGCCGATCCTTGCGCGCCGGCTCAAACGCACCTTTTCGCGGCTCGACTTCAGCGACCGGCTGGCGGCGATTGCCCGTGCGGAAGCGGACGTCGCCGACGCGCCCGGCGGCGCGGCGCGCATTCCCTATTTCTGTTCGGGCTGCCCGCACAACACGTCGACGAAAGTGCCGGAAGGAAGCCGGGCGCTGGCCGGCATTGGCTGTCATTTCATGGCCTCGTGGATGGACCGGAAAACGTCCGATCTCATCCAGATGGGCGGCGAAGGGGTCAACTGGGCGTCGAAGTCCATGTTCCTCTCCGACAAACATATTTTTCAAAACCTCGGCGATGGCACTTATTACCACTCCGGCTACATGGCGATCCGGCAGGCCGTCGCGGCGGGCGCCCATATCACCTATAAAATTCTTTATAATGACGCCGTCGCCATGACCGGCGGCCAGCCCGTCGACGGCCAGTTGACCGTGCCGCAGATCACCGCGCAGCTTGTCGCCGAGGGCGTTCAAAAAGTCGCCGTCCTTTCCGACGAGCCGGCCCGCACGGAAGCCTACGGCGCCTATCCGCCAGGCGTTCAGGTGCAACACCGCGATGACCTCGACGCCGTGCAGCGCGACTTGCGCGACATCAAAGGCGTGACGGCCCTGATCTACGATCAGACCTGTGCGGCGGAAAAACGCCGGCGGCGCAAACGGGGAACCTATCCCGACCCGGCCAAGCGCGTCTTCATCAACGAGCTTGTCTGCGAAGGATGCGGCGACTGCTCGAAACAATCGAACTGTCTTTCCATCGTGCCGAAAGAAACGAAATTCGGCCGTAAGCGGATGATCGACCAGTCCTCCTGTAACAAGGACTATTCCTGCGTCAAAGGCTTCTGCCCGAGTTTCGTGACGGTCGAGGGCGGAGAATTAAAGAAGCCGGAACCGCGCGCCTTCGACGATGCGCTGGAAAATCTGATCGCCGATCTGCCGCCGCCGGCCTTGCCCGCCATCGACCGCGCCTATGACATGCTCATTGGCGGCGTCGGCGGCACGGGCGTCGTCACCATCGGCGCCATCGCCACCATGGCCGCGCATCTGGAAGGCAAGGGCGCGAGCGTTCTTGACTTCATGGGCTTTGCGCAAAAAGGCGGCACGGTTTTGAGTTACGTGCGCCTCGGCAAAACGCCGGACCATCTTAACCAGGTGCGCATCGACATCGGCGAAGCCGAAGCGGTGATCGCCTGCGATCTCGTCGTCGGCACCGACCCGCGCGCCCTGCGCGTCATGAAAAACGGCCGCACCCGCGCCATCGCCAATATGGATATCATTCCCACAGCGGATTTCATCCGCGACCGCAATATCGACTTCCAGTCGCGCCTGCGTCTCAAGACCATTGAAAAAGCCTGTGGGCCCGATCATGTCGACCATCTCGACGCCAATGCGATCGCCGGTCGCCTCATGGGCGATCTTGTCTTTTCCAACATGCTGCTTTTCGGTTTTGCCTGGCAGAAGGGCCTTGCGCCCCTGTCACTCGCCGCCATTGAGCGGGCGATTGAACTGAACGGCGTCGCGGTCGAGAAGAACAAGCGCGCCTTTGCCCTCGGCCGCGCCGCTGCGGTCGATGCGGAGATCATTCACCAGGCCGCCGGCCTTGCGGGCGAAACGCCGGCGGAAGAAACCCTCGACGCCTTCATCGAAGAGCGCGCGGCGTTTTTGACCGACTACCAGAACGGCGCCTACGCAAACGACTATCGCAACTTTGTGACCGACATTCGCCGCAAAACATCGGCCATCGCCGGCGGGGAGACGTTCTCCCGGGCGGCGGCGCGCTATTTGTTCAAGCTGATGGCGTACAAGGACGAGTATGAAGTCGCGCGGCTCTACACGGATGGGTCATTCAGGAAAGAGATCGCCAAGACCTTCGCCGGCGACTATCGGCTGACATTTCACCTGGCGCCCCCGATGCTGAACAGCGAGACGGACGCGGAAGGCCGGCCGAAGAAAAAGAAATTCGGACCGTGGATGATGACGGCCTTCGCCGTTCTCGCAAAAATGAAATTCCTGCGCGGCACGGCGTTCGACCCTTTCGGGCGCACCGCGGAGCGCAAGATGGAACGCCGGTTGATCGCCGACTATCGCGCGCACATCAGCGCACTCGCGGATAAGATCACGCCGGACAATCTGGATGCGGCGGTGGCGCTCGCTTGCCTGCCCGACGAAATTCGCGGTTACGGCCCCGTTAAAGAGCAATCCGTGACGGAAGCCGAGGCGAAGCTGCCGCGACTGATGGCAGATTTTGAGAATGCCCGCAGCCCGGCGAAAGTTGCGTAACCTAACTCATCATCCCGTTTCCCCGGCGAAAGCCGGGGCCCAGAACACCCGCCGCATGGACCCCGGCTTTCGCCGGGGAGAACGAGAAAAAACGAAACTACGCGGATACAGATTTTACGACGGCTTCGACCATCGCTTCCCATTCCGTCAGTAAGTCCGCATTCGGCCGGTGCCGCAGGCCGAATTTTTTCAGCAACGCAAACCGCGCTGAATCCCTACCGCCGAAACTCGCCGCGACGCGCGGGCGCCAATAGTCGAACGACGACGCCAGCGCCGCGTTGTCGGCGCCGGCGTCCTGAAGGCGCGCAAACCCTTCCTCGCCCAGCTCCATATGTCGTCGTTCTCGCAGCAGAATTTCGCGAAACGCCTCCGCCAGCGGCTGATAGGAGCAGCGTGAGAGTTCTTCGAGCTGAATGACCGTGGCCTTGCCCATGAGCACGTTCATGACGACCGCGTCGGTCCAGCTCTCGATTGGATACCAGAAGACGTTGAGGCGCATATCGCCGCCCGGTCGTGTTGCGCCGATATCCTCGTCGCGATCAACACGCTCTGTCCAGGGATGAACCTGCATATAGCGATCGGTGTTCGCGCCGAATTCGCCCATGAGATCGAGAACGCGTTCGGCGTGATCGTGTTTTTCAAGAACGATGCGCGAGGCGGCGATGCGTTCCTTGACGCCCGGCCCCATATTAATGCAGTCGGCGAAGCCGGCGGCGCCGGCGAGTTCGGAATCGACAAAGCTCGCCATGATGCGCATCAGTTCGGCGCGATAGCGCGGCGGCGCGTTGTCCGGCGCGGAGAGCTTGCCGCCCTCTGCGAGATAGTCGGTGATGTCGGTCTGCTCGCTCACGATTCGCGCCTATTGATCGTAGTCGACGACGATTTTGTCCGTTCGCGGATAGCTCTGGCACGTCAGGATATAGCCACGCTCGACTTCGTAGTCCTCAAGGGCGTAATTGGCTTCCATGTCGACCTCGCCCTCGACGATTTTCGCCCGGCAGGTCGAACAGACGCCCGCCTTGCAGGCGAATGGCGCGTCGATATCGGCGGCCAGCGCCGCTTCCAAAACCGATTGCGCGCCCTTGTCGATATCGCATTCGCGCGCGGCGCCGTCGAGGATGATCGTCGCCTTTGTTTGCGCGCCTGCGTCGGCGCCGGCGCTGGCGGCGCGTTTCTTCGCCCGGCCCGGTTGCGCGCTCGCAAACAGCTCGAACTTGATCGCCTTTTCGTCCATGCCGTGGGCTTTCAGCGCTTCCGAAACCCCCAGCATCATCGGCTCGGGACCGCAGATAAAGGCAAAATCGGCGTTTTTGACGTCGACCCAGCGCTCGAACAGAGCCTCGCATTTTTCTCGAGTCAGGCGACCGGAAAAGAGTTCGATATCGGCTTCGCTTTCGAGCACATGAACGATGTTGAAGCGCCCCATATAGACGTTCTTCAAATCCTCAAGCTCCTCGCGGAACATGATCGCGTTCGACGAACGATTGCCGTAGATCAGCGCAAAGGTCGATTTCGGTTCGGCGTCCAGCACCGTTCTGATCAGGCTGATCATCGGCGTAATGCCCGACCCGCCGGCAAAACCAAGATAGTTTCGCGCCGCATCCGGCTGTAACGCCGCATGGAAGTTCCCCATAGGCGGCATGGCGTCGATGGTCTCGCCGGCTTCAAGTTCGTCATTGGCCCAGCTTGAAAACCATCCGCCGTCGACCTTTTTAATCCCGACGCGCAAGATCCCGTCATTGACGCCCGCGCAGATGGAATAGGACCGGCGCATCTCTTCGCCGTCAAAGCTCCGCCGAAACGTCAGATACTGTCCCTGAATGAATTTGAACGCGTCCTCGTCGCCGACGGGCGGCGCCAGGGTCAAGACAACGGAGTCGCGGGTGTCGCGTTTCACGTCGGTGACGCGGAGCGGATAAAATTGCGCCATGGGTTAAAAGCTCTTGAAGTAGTCGAAGGGTTCAAGACAGGCGTTGCAGCGCCAGCTCGCCTTGCACGGGGTCGAGCCGAAGCGGCTGATTTCCGACGTGTCCGTTGAGCCGCAGCGCGGACATTCGATCTCGGCCGGCGCGGTCAACATGCCGGCGCAGGAGGCGCCTTTTGGCGGGGCGATGCCATAGGCTTTGAGTTTTTCTTTCGCGGCGTCGGTGATCCAGTCCGTGGTCCAGGCGGGCGAAATCTGCGTTTCAATGCGAACCGCGTCGACGCCGCGCCGCCGGATCGCCTCTTCGACCTCCATCGCAATCACCGCCGTCGCCGGACAGCCGGAATAGGTCGGCGTCACGGTGACGATGAGCGTGTCGTCCCGCCATTCGACATTGCGAATAATGCCGAGATCGACCACCGACACGACGGGAATTTCCGGGTCCGGCACGTCTTCGAGCCAACGCCAGACGTCGTCCGTCGTCGGTTTGGCGAGCGCCGGCGTCACCACGTCGCTCCCGGATAAGCGCGCTGCAGCCACTGCATGTCCGCAAGGATGTGGCCCATTTCCTCCGTATGGAGACCGGCCTTGCCGCCTTTGCGCACCGCCCCTTCGGGCGCGGTCAACGTCGCTTCGCTCAACACGCGATCGAGGTAAGCGTCGTAGTGCTCGCCCAGGGCGTTGAGATCCGGCGCCAGCCCCGCCGCCGCCAACGCATCATCGGTTTCGTCAGGCGTCGTCAACTCCCCGGCGAAGGGGTAAAGCGCATCAAGGGCGTCTTGCATGCGGGCGCGGCTTTCGTCCGATCCGTCGCCAAGGCGGACGACAAAATCCGACGACCGCTCAAGATGATACGCCGCCTCTTTTGCGGACTTCTCCGCAATTTCCGCAACGCGCGCGTCGGCGCTGTCTTTCAGCCCGTTGAGCATCGGATAATGCCATGCGTCAAACAGGAACTGGCGCATCAGCGTAGCCCCGTAATCGCCATTGGGTTGTTCAACGAGCAGGCTGTTTCGGAACGCGCGCGCGTCGCGCAGGAACGCCACGTCGTCGGCGTTCGCGCCGGCGCCGAGATCAGCCGCAAGTCCGAGCCACAGCTTTGTCTGCCCAATCAGATCGAGGGCGACATTGGCCAGAGCGATGTCTTCCTCAAGCACGGGTGCATGACCGCACCAGGCGGAAACGCGCTGGCCGAGAATGAGGGCGTTGTCGCCCATGCGAAGCGCAAGGTCCCGAACAAGCTTGTCCGTATCGCCGGCCATTACATTTTTCCTACTTCATCGGGAATGTCGAAGAAGGTCGGGTGGCGATAGACTTTCGAATTCGACGGTTCATAAAGGGGCTCCTTGTCCCCCGGCGCCGAGGCGGCAATGTCTTTCGACTGCACGACCCAGATCGACACGCCTTCATTGCGGCGCGTGTAAACATCGCGCGCATTCTTGATGGCGATTTCGGCGTCCGGCGCGTGCAGCGATCCCACATGACGATGGGAGAGCCCGTGCTGCCCGCGGATAAAAACTTCCCAAAGCGGAAATTCGTTTGACATTATCGCGCTTCCTCTATTCCGCGGCCATCTTGCGTGCTTCGCGCTTCTTGGCGTGGGCCATCAATCCATCGCGGAACCATTCGCCGTCGTCCCAAGCCTTGCGCCGGGCGTCGAGGCGCTCCTTGTTGCAAGGGCCATTGCCTTTCAGGACGTCATAAAATTCATTCCAGTTGAGTTCGCCGAAATCATAGTGGCCGCGGTCCTCGTTCCATTTAACGTCCGGGTCCGGCACGGTGAGACCGAGATACTCTGCTTGCGGAACGGTCTCGTCGACGAATTTCTGGCGCAACTCGTCATTGGTGTTCTGTTTGATGCCCCAGGCCATGGACTGGGCAGAATGAACGCTGTCGCCGTCGGGCGGACCAAACATCATCAGGGACGGCTCCCACCAGCGGTTCAGCGCGTCCTGCGCCATCTCCTTCTGCTCGGGCGTGCCGTCACAGAGCTTCATCATGATGTCGTAGCCCTGACGCTGGTGAAAGCTCTCTTCCTTGCAGACGCGGATCATCGCCCGCGAATAGGGTCCAAAGGAACAGCGCTGCAGCGGCACCTGGTTCATGATGGCCGCGCCGTCGACGAGCCAGCCAATGGCGCCGATATCGGCCCAGGTGAGCGTCGGGTAATTGAAGATCGAGGAGTATTTCGCCTTCCCCGAGAGCAACTGCTCCGTCATCTGATCCCGTGAAATCCCCAAAGTCTCCGCGGCGCAATAAAGATAAAGCCCGTGGCCGGCTTCATCCTGCACCTTGGCGAGAAGGATCGCCTTGCGCTCAAGGGTCGGCGCCCGGGTGATCCAGTTGCCTTCAGGAAGCTGGCCGACGATTTCGGAATGAGCGTGCTGGGAGATCTGGCGGATCAGCGTCTTGCGATAGCCCTCCGGCATCCAGTCCTTTGGCTCGATCTTGATCTCGGCGTTGATCTTCTCCTGAAAGGCGCGCTCATCGGGCTCCATTTCCTCAAGAGATTTAACGCCTTGGCCGGTAGACTTCACTTCCTGTGCGTACATGAAACAGGCCTCCTCTCAAGGCCAGATAATGCTGCGCCGAAACGTCCGGAACCCGACGCCGAGCCCGGGCGACCCCCACTTTCTATAATAAACCGACCGGTCGGTCAATGAATAAATCGCCGCGTCATAGCCTATATAGGAGCCGCGGCGATCGCTGTGTGGCCGGAATTTGCCGGCGCCGTCGCCCGCCGCCGGTAGAAAGGCGTCCATGCCGATGCAAAAAACTTTCGCCCGATCCCTGGCCATCATCGCAGCGATCCTGTTGAGCGCCTGCGCATCGCCCAAAGCGCCGCCGCCGAATGCAGGCGATTGCACGACGATCCGCGTTTGGTCGAATGGCTGGCATGTCAATCTCGCCATGCGGGCGGAACATTTTGACGCCGATCATCCGGTCCGCGCGCTTTTTCCGGACGCAGGCTATTTTCTCATCGGCTGGGGCGAGCGCGGCTTTTACATGGCGGAAGACGCGAGCTTCTGGCAGGGGCTCGCCGCGGCGCTGCCGCCCAGCCCGGCGGTCATGCAGGTGATCGCGCATGACGCGCCGGTGGAAGAGACGATCTGGCGGGGCTCCGAGGTTCTGACCGTTGCGATTTCCGAAGCGGGCGCCGACAACCTTGCGGCGAGCATCGAACGCTATCTCCGCACCGATGAAAACGGCGCGCCAATCATACTGTCGCAAGGCCGCATCGCAAATGAGAGCGCGTTTGTTGCGGCCCGCGGCAATTTTCATGTGTTCAACATGTGCAATCACTGGGCGGCGAAGCGGTTGCAGGCGGCGGGCGTTCCCGTCAGCGCCCGCATTTCCTTTACCGCGCCGGGACTGATGAACGCGGTGCGGCGAAAAACTGCCGCCGAGTGTGCGAACCCAGCAAGTTTTTCCGAAGACTCCGCGAATTAACAATCCGTGCCCCGATCATACCCGCTCGATGATGCTGGCGATCCCCTGCCCGACGCCGATGCACATGGCGCAAAGGGCGTAGCGACCGTTCCGACGATGGAGTTCCTCGGTCGCCGTTTGCAACAGCCGCGCGCCGGACATGCCAAGGGGATGGCCAAGGGCGACGGCGCCGTTTTTTGGGGGGAGTTTTCGGCGCCGCCGCCCCAGTACGCAGCTATCGCGCTCTTGGGCGCCCACGTTGCGGACTGTTCTCTCCATCGACGTAAAAAACGTTGTCCTGCAGTTCCTCGCCAATGCCGGTGTTACTGCGAATGACGCGCGCCAGCGTAACGCCATCAAGACGCTCAAGCTCGTCACGCTTCAGATCGCGCTCGAACCAGAAGCGGTCGCCATCGCGCAAGGCTGTAAATTGACGTATCAGGATTTCGCGGAATAGCGGCCCGAGTTGCGAGCCTTGCTCAACGAGGGGGTCCTCCGCAAGCCCGCCAATCCACAAGTCGATGTCGTCAACCGATCCATAGGTTGTCGAAAGCGCCAGCTGCAGATCGGTGTCTGAGGTGATTTCGTCAAAATCCGATGCCCGCGGCAGCCCAAGCGCTTCTCGCGTATCGTTATAGGAACCCGCCCCATGATCGCGGCCGCGCTGGATGTTGAGAGACGCGAGATCCAGGCCGCCGGCGCCGGGCGCGCCAAACAAGAAATTTCTCAGGGCATTGACGATTTTTACGTCAATCTGCTGATGCGCCTGACCCGCAAGGCCGCGCAGTATGGGGTCAAGATCGCTTTCTTCAAGCAGCAATTGCGGGGCTGTAAAAAAGGCGCTCTGCAAAGGGATATCCCCCTCGGGGATTTCATCGCCCGCAACGTCAAGTCGCAATATTTCATTGCTGAGCATACTGTGACCGAGCCGATAGGCCGCAACAGAGAACTCGTTAAAGATGCTCGGATTGATCTCTGCATCGTATTTTCGATAAGCCTTGATGGCCTTTGGTCCGATAAGAGCCGGCAAAAACTCGTTATAGGTGATGATCTGAATCTCGGCGATAACGAGACGCCGAGCTGCCTGAAAGATGTCTTCCGGACTCGCGTTCGGGCGTTCGTCCTGCAACTCACTCGCCAGGCGGTTATGTTCGCGCACGAACAAAGTATGCATGACCGCAAGCCCGACCTGTTCATTGGCGCGGACATCGCCCGCCAGAAAAAGCCCTGTCGGATCGGGGACAGGCCCATTTGCATTTGCAAGACCATCCACATTGAACGGCAATAGATTGCCGTCGCTGGTTTTCAGGAACGGACTGTCGGGACCGATCCGAAGCGCGGCAGCGCGTTCTTCATCGGAGCCATAGACCATCGACGCATCGATCCACGCGGTTATCTCGTTTTCCTGTTCGCGGGGGTTAGAGAGATCCGTTCCTGTCTCGACATCATACAATGCGCGAAAAAACGGTATGGTCTCAGCGCCTGTTCCGTCAGGATCAAAAAAAGGATCGCCGGGCGGTACGGCGATCGGGGCGGCTTCGTCGGTGGATCCGTCGGTCAAATCGATATCGTGATCAAGAAACTGCCCCCACTGCCACATGAAATCGCTGGCGCCGAAAGCATTCGGAACGGACTCGCCTTCCGCCTGAGCGACGATGTCATTGCTGATCGCGCGCGCGCTCGGCCGAAGCGGGCCAGCCAGCGTCGATATCCCGTCGGCGTAATCGGCCTGCCCGAAACGCTGCAGGTGAATAAAGGTTGCGCCCCATTCGGGATTGGCGACGTTGTTGCCGCTGCCGTCATAAGTGCGGCGCTCACGCGTTCCGCCGCGACGCGATTTTTTTGATTCCCGTGCGCCTTTGGCGCGCTTGCGGCGCTCTTCCCGATCGCCCTCAATTCCCTGTGGCGAATTGGATTGCCGTTCAACCTGCCGCGCCGGATCCGGCCCGGACGCATTGACCGCGTCCTGCACTGTCGCGGCCGTCGCCAGACGAAAGCTCGCCAGTCCCAGCGCAATCGCGCCGACAGAGGCGACCGTGTAAAGAGTTTTCATCGTGTGCTACCTTCCATTTTACAAATGACGATGTCGCTTGCGACATCGTCGACGCCCCTCAAAAATGTAGTGCAGCACGCGCAGCAACAGTTGCCGACATAGTGCAGTCGGACCCGACAAAACCACCGGGGCCTTCGTGAATAATCAGCAACTGAAAACTGGAACGGCGACGAACGTATTGTCCGTCGCAAAATGGCGGATGAAATTTTTGAAAGAAAGCGACGCGCGTCGAAGCGTGTGACGTATTACCCGCCGCAAAATCGGACATAGAACGCGTATGCGCGCATATTAACCTTGAGCGCTGCTTAAGTAATCAGCACGCGCAACATCAAACCCGTTCAATCACGCTGGCGATCCCCTGCCCGACGCCAATGCACATGGCGCAAAGGGCGTAGCGACCGTTCCGACGGTGGAGTTCCTCGGTCGCCGTTTGCAACAGCCGCGCGCCGGACATGCCGAGGGGGTGGCCAAGCGCGATGGCGCCGCCATTGGGGTTCACATGCTCGGCGTGGTCGGGAAGGCCGAGTTCGCGCAAGCTGGCGAGGGACTGCGACGCGAAGGCTTCGTTGATTTCGATGACGTCCATGTCGGCGACAGACAGGCCCGCTTTCGCCAGCACCGCTTTTGACGCCGGCGCGGGACCAATGCCCATAATACGAGGGGGCACTCCAACGACAGCGCCGGCGACAAACCGCGCTCGCGGCGTCAGCCCGTTTCTTTTCGCCGCGTCTTCCGAAGCGATGATCAGCGCCGCCGCGCCGTCATTAACGCCGGACGCGTTGCCCGCGGTGATGACGCCGTCCTTTTTAACGAAGGCTTTCAAGCTCCCGAGTTTTTCCAGCGTCGTTTCGCGGGGATGTTCGTCGCGGTCGACGACTTTTGGCTCGCCCTTGCGCTGCGGGATCGTGACGGGCGTGATTTCCGCCGCCAGCCGGCCATTCTTTTGCGCGACCGCCGCGCGTTGTTGCGAGCGAAAGGCGAAGGCGTCCTGATCTTCGCGGCTGACGGCGAAATCCTCAGCGACGTTTTCCGCCGTCTCGGGCATGGAATCGACACCGTATTGCGCTTTCAGAACCGGATTGACGAAGCGCCAGCCGATGGTGGTGTCAAAAACTTCCGCATTGCGCGAGAACGCCGTTTCCGCCTTGCCCATGACAAAGGGCGCGCGGGACATGGATTCAACGCCGCCGGCGATCATCAGCTCAGCCTCGCCCGCCTTGACGGCGCGCGCCGCCATGGTGACAGCGTCCATGCCGGAGCCGCATAATCGGTTGACGGTCGTTCCCGGCGTTCCCTCGCCGAGCCCGGCGAGGAGCGCCGCCATGCGCGCCACATTGCGATTGTCTTCGCCCGCCTGATTGGCGCAGCCGAAGATCACGTCCTCGACAGCATCCCAGTCGACGCTTTCGTTGCGCTCTTTCAGCGCCTTGAGCGGTATCGCCGCGAGATCGTCCGCACGCACCGACGACAATGCGCCGCCATACCGGCCGATGGGCGTGCGCACCGCATCGCAGATAAACGCTTCCGTCATTTTCTATCCCTCTTCATTGATCACTTCGCCGCCGCCAGTGCGGGACAAACCCTGAAACACCGCGACGACGCGTCCGTCATTCGCCGTCACCCGGACATCATAAACGCCGCTGCGCCCTGCGACCCCGGCTTCGCGCGCCTCGGCGACAAGGGTTTCGCCGGGCTCGGCCTTCGACAGGAACGATATCGTCGCCGCCTGCGCGAAAGTCACGACATTGCGCGCATTGCACGCCCAGGCGAAGGCGGTGTCCGCAAGCGCGAAAATCATCCCGCCATGGGCGACGCCGTGGCCGTTCAGCATGTCGTCGCGAATTTTCATGGAGGCGCGGGCCCAGCCCTCCCCGGCGCCGACAAGCTCCACCCCCCACGCCGCGGACGTTTTTTCCGCTGCATGCATGTGCCGGGCAATTTTGTTCGCCAGCGCGTCTGCCATTGAAACCCTCATCCGGCCGCCGTAGAATTGACCGACCGGCCATTCAATTATATGAACGGCGCGTCGCGTTCAATCCCATTTGACGCCGCAACGAGAAAGGCGCGCCAACGCCATGACCTACAACACTATTCAGTTCGAGATCGCCGACGGCGCGGCGCGCCTGACGCTGAACCGCCCGGACCGGCTCAACAGCTTCACGGTCGAGATGCATGAAGAGGTGCGTGACGCGCTCGACAAGCTCGAAGCCGACGAAACGGCGCGCACGCTGCTTATTACGGGCGCCGGGCGCGGGTTCTGCGCCGGGCAGGATCTCTCCGACAGGGCCGTGGCGCCCGGCGACGACGCTGTCGACCTCGGCGAGTCTGTCGAAAAACGCTACAATCCGCTGATCCGAACCCTGACGTCATTGCCGATGCCGGTCGTATGCGCCGTTAACGGCGTCGCCGCCGGCGCCGGCGCCTCCATCGCCTTCGCCTGCGATATCGTGATTGCCGCGAAATCGGCGAAGTTCATCATGTCGTTCGCCAATATCGGCCTCGTCCCAGACTCCGGCGGGTCCTGGGTCATGCCGCGCCTCGTCGGCCAGGCGCGCGCCCTCGGCATGGCGCTCACCGGCGATCCCGTTACGGCGGAACAGGCCGCCGACTGGGGCCTTATCTGGAAATGCGTCGACGACGACCAACTGTCAGATGCGGCAAATGCGCTGACGGCCAAATTCGCTTCGGCGCCGACGCGCGGCCTTGCCGAGACCAAAAAGCTGATCCGAGGCGCGTTTACGCGTCCCCTCGATGAACAGCTCGATCTCGAACGGGATCAGATGCGCGCGCTTGGGTTCAGCGACGATTACAAGGAAGGCGTCGACGCCTTCATGAACAAGCGAAAACCGAATTTCAAAGGTCAATAAATTTTTCAGGAGGACTCAATGTCGATTCGCCAACTTGAAAACTACGCACTCGATAAATGGGTGAAAGGCGACGGCGCGCTTGCGGAAATTCCCTCCGCCGTCACCAATGATATCGTGGCGACAACGTCGTCGGGCGGTCTTGATTTCAAAGCCATGGCCAATCACGCCCGCAATGTCGGCGGACCGGCTTTGCGCAAAATGACGTTTACCGAGCGGGCAACGATGGTGAAGGCGCTCGGCCTCGCCATTATGGAACGCAAGGAAGAGCTTTACGCCCTCAGCACCCATACGGGCGCAACGCGGCGCGACGGCTGGATCGACATCGAAGGAGGCGCCGGCACGTTCCTATCAATCGCGTCGAAATCGAAACGCGAGCTTCCCAACGACACGATCATTCTCGACGGCGCGCTGGAGCAAATCTCCAAGACCGGCACGTTCATGGCGCAGCATGTCTACACATCCCTGCGCGGCGTCGCCGTTCACATTAACGCCTTCAACTTTCCCGTCTGGGGCATGATGGAGAAACTGGCGCCAACGCTGATCGCGGGTCTGCCCGCCATCGTCAAGCCGGCGACCGCGACGGCCTATCTGGCGGAGGCGGCGTTCCGCATCATGATCGAAACGGGTCTCTTGCCTGACGGCGCGGTGCAGCTTGTTGCCGGCTCGACCGGCGACCTGCTCGATCACCTCAGCGGACAGGACGTCGTATCGTTCACCGGATCGGCGCAGACGGCGGCGAAACTCAAAAGCCATCCGACGATCATCCGCGAATCCGTGCGCTTTGTCGCCGAACAGGACTCCTTAAACGCGTCGATGCTGGGGCCCGATGCGAGCAAGGACTCGCCGGAGTTTGAGCTTTTCATCAAAGAGGTCGCCAATGAGATGACCGTGAAGGCGGGCCAGAAATGCACCGCCATTCGCCGGGCGCTGGTTCCCGTCGCCATGCTGGATGCCGCTGAGAAAGCGCTTTCCGCACGGCTTGCCAAAACCACGGTGGGCGATCCGAAGCTTGACGGCGTGCGCATGGGCGCGGTCGTTTCCCAGTCCCAGCGCGCCGATGTGCGCGAGAAAGTGGCGACGCTTTCCAGCGAGGCAAAAGTTGTCTTCGGCGATCCGGACGCGGCGGATATTCTTGGCGATGATGCGCAGGCCGGCGCCTTTCTGTCGCCGGTGCTGCTCCGCTGCGACGATCCGTGGTCAGCGACATTCGTTCACGAAGTCGAAGCCTTCGGCCCGGTGTCAACGTTGATGCCCTACAAGAACTTTGACGACGCCATCGATCTCTGCAATCGCGGCGGCGGCTCGCTGGTCATGTCGCTCTTCACCCATGACGCGCAGATCGCGCGGGAAGTCGTGCGCAATACCGGCGCCTATCACGGCCGCATCGCCATCATCAATCGCGACAGCGCCAAGGAATCGACCGGACACGGAAGTCCCCTTCCCGTTCTCATTCACGGCGGCCCGGGCCGCGCCGGCGGCGGCGAGGAAATGGGCGGCGTGCGCGGGGTCAAACACTATATGCAACGCACGGCCGTGCAGGGCTCGCCGGAGATTCTCGCCGGCGTCACCGGCGTCTGGCAGAACGGCGCGCCGGCTGATGCGGAGGCGCCCCATCCGTTCCGATATTCGTTCAACGATCTTGAAATCGGCAAGACCATCGAAACGGCCCCGCGCAAAATCTCGCTCGAGGACATCGAGCATTTCGCCGAGTTCACCGGCGACACGTTCTACGCCCATATGGACGAGGACGCCGCGGCGGCGAACCCGTTCTTCCCCGGCCGGGTCGCGCATGGCTATCTCATTCTGTCTTTCGCCGCCGGCCTCTTCGTCGATCCGGCGCCGGGCCCGGTGCTTGCCAATTACGGGCTCGATGAATTGCGTTTTCTGAAGCCTGTCTCGCCCGGCGACTCAATTAAAGTGCGCCTCACGGCGAAATCGAAGAAAAAACGCAATGACGAATATGGCGAGGTCAGGTGGGACGTGCGCGTTACCAATCAGGACGACGAAGTCGCGGCGACCTATGAATTGCTGACCATGAACGCGATTACTAGGTAATTTGGGAGCTTTCCATGGCGCGCACGCAGGCGGCCGACTACGACGCAAAGCGCGATGCAATCACGCACCACGCGGCGCGCCTCTTCGCCCGCAAGGGATTCGCCGCAGCGTCGCTTTCAGACCTTGCCGAACGCTGCAAGGTCTCAAAATCGCTCATCTATCATTACTACGCGTCGAAGGAAGCGATCCTCTTTGACGTCATGAACGACCATATTGACGAACTCTTGGATGTTGTGAGGTCCGCGGCTATCGATGAAAGCCGGCCCGAACGCGCGTTTCGCGACCTGACCCGGGATCTGCTGCAACATTATGTGGGCGCTGCGGACAAGCAAAAGGTCTTGCTCTACGAACTTGATTCGCTGCCGCGCGAGCGCAAATCGGAGATCATATCGAAACAGCGCAAGATCATTTCACGCGTCGAGGACGTTCTGACCGCAGCGAAACCATCGCTGAAAAAAGATCGCGCCAACCTGCGCGCGAAAACCATGCTCTATTTCGGCATGCTGAACTGGACCCACACATGGTTCAGCCCCAAAGGCGCGATTACGCGCGACGGCCTTGCCGACATGGCGGCGGATCTCGTCCTCGGCGGCGCTCAGGGCTAGAACCGTCCGCGTCGGGACGGAATAGGCGGTTTTTCAGCGCTGTTGAGGCCCAGTCGCGCCTTAACCATCTGATAACCCCCCGATATTGTCAGCCTTTACATAAGATGTAACCATATCGAGGCAGCATCGCCGTTTGGGGGCGGGCTGAAAGGCCGAACGATGCGCTATGGGATAGATGATCTCCTGGACGATATCCGGACCGATGAAAAAGGGCCGCGCGTCGCTGCGTTTTTCGACTATGACAAGACACTGATCGCCGGCTATTCGGTTCAGGCGTTTTTCACCGAACAAATTCGCAGCGGAAAAATGTCTCCCGCCGATTTTCGCATTCAGGCGGCGGCCGCCATCAAATATTCGAGAAAAGAAATCGGGTTTTCCGACTTTGTCGCATCGACGGCGAAGTCGCTGCGCGGTCAGGCCGAATATGCGATGGAAGAGTTCGGCCAGCGCGTCTATGAGAAGAAAGTGGCGGGCGCGATCTATCCGGAAGCGCGCGCGCTGGTCGAAGCCCACAAGGACCAGGGCCACGAGGTCGTCATCGTGTCGTCGGCGACGCGCTACCAGATCGAACCGGCGGCGCAGGAACTGGGCGTCGACCATGTTCTCTGTACGGAGCTTGAGGTCGAAGACGGCGTTTTCACCGGCGACGTCATCCGGCCTGCCTGTTTCGGCGACGGTAAACGCATCGCGGCGGAAGCCTATTGCGCCGGCAATGAAGCGGCGATTTCAGAGAGCTATTTCTATTCCGATAGCGACGACGATCTGCCCCTGTTCGAGGCCGTCGGCAAACCCTGCGCCGTCAATCCGAACGACAAGCTGCGATCCATCGCACGGGGGCGCTACTGGCCCGTCTGCGATTTTGAAAATCGCGGCCGCCCGACACTGCAACAGATCGCGCGCACGGGGTCGGTTTTCGCCCTGCTGCCGGCGACGCTCGCCGCAACGGCGCCGCTCTGGCCGCTCAGCGGCAGCAAGCGAACCGCGCTCAACGCGGCGTCGGCCATCTGGAGCGAGGTTTCCGCCGCGATCGCCGGTCTCAAATTCGACGTCAAAGGCGAAGAACATCTGTGGTCGCATCGCCCGGCGGTCTTTATTTTCAATCACCAGAGTTCGATCGACCCTTTGATCCTGGCGCGACTGATCCGGCGCGATTTCACCGGCATCGGCAAAAAGGAAATCCTGAATTTCCCAATCATCGGACCGGCGATGCAATACGCCGACGTGGTCTTTATCGACCGCGGCTCTACGGAAAAGGCGATCCGCGCGATCAAGCCCGTCATCAGCGCCATCAATGACGAGAAATTATCCGTGTGCCTCGCGCCGGAAGGCACGCGCAGCGCCGGCGCCAAACTTGGCCGCTTCAAAAAAGGCGCGTTTCATATCGCCATGCAGGCGGGCGTCCCCATTGTCCCCATCGTTATTCACAATGCCCGGGACTCCCTGCCGAAAGGCCGCCATATTGCGCGCCCCGCGACGATCAAGGTCACGGTCCTGCCGCCGGTTAAAACGTCGAAATGGACCGCAAAAAAACTCGACCATCATATCGACAAGATCCGCCGCATGTATCTTGAAACGCTCGGGCAGTCCGAAGACGACGCCTGACCGCCAGCGGGATCGCGTGGCTTGCCCCATGCTCAACGCCTTTGCCTTGCCTCCGCCGCCGCGCTAGAGTGCGCGCTCGCCTGTTCTGGAGGCTGAATGAATTTACGGGCAGCGGTTCTCGGCGCCGGGTCGTGGGGCACGACCGTCGCGTCCATCATGAGCGCCAACACGCCGACCGTCATCTGGGCGCGCGACCCGGCGACCGCCAACAATATCAATGAAAGAGGCGCGAACGACCGTTACCTACCCGGCCTCAAACTGAATGCGAAACTGCGCGCCACCGGCGATCTTGAAGACGCGGTGAAGTCGGCCGACCTTCTGGTCATGGGCGTTCCGTCAAAGGCCATGCGTGAAACGCTCGCCGCCGCCCGCGAACATTGCCGCGCATGGATTCCGGTGATCAGCCTCGCCAAGGGCTTTGAGCCGAAAACCCGCTTTCGCATGACCCAAGTCATTGAAGAAGAAATGCCCGGTCATCCGCCGGGCGTTCTGACCGGGCCCAATCTCGCGCGGGAAATCGTGCAAGGCTTTGCCGCCGCTAGCGTGCTCGCTATGGAGGACGAGGTTATCCTCCGCAAGCTGAAACCGCTGTTCCAGTCGAGTCTTTTCCGCGTTTACACCAATACGGACATGGTCGGCGCCGAACTCGGCGGCGCGCTCAAAAACGTTATCGCCATCGCCGCAGGCATGGGCGACGGCGCCGGCGCGGGCGAGAATACGCGCTCGGCCGTCATCACCCGGGGCCTTGCGGAAATTTCCCGCCTCGGAGTCGCCATGGGCGGCGACCCCGCAACCTTCGCCGGCCTCGCCGGTCTCGGCGACTTGATGGCGACCTGCACCTCAAGCCTCAGCCGCAACCATCATGTGGGCGAGGAGCTGGGCAAGGGCCGCACGGTCGATGAAATCATCGCTGACATGAACCAGGTCGCCGAAGGGATCAATTCAAGCAAGATCGTCATGGAACTCGCCGACGAATACAGCGTTGAGATGCCCATCGCTCATGAGGTCTACAAAGTCTGTCACGAAGGCTCGACCGCGACCCGCGCGTTTCGCGGCTTGCTGCGCAGCGAATCCGGCTCGGAAGCCGATCCCGGATAGACGATGGCCTCTGATGACAAACGCGCCAATCGCAGCCCCATTTCATTGCAAGGCATAGAAATCGTCGGCGCCGCGCCGGAGGGCGCCGAACAAACGCGAACGCTCTATGTTCTTTATGCGGACACTGAAACGGAGCGCGACATTTTGCGGGCGTTCGCTGAGGACGCACTGAAAAAGAGCGCCGCGGCTTCCATCGCCTGGGTCCGCGAAACGAAAGAGCGCGACAGCCTGCAGCATGAAGGTCTTGCCGGCGAACTGGACGGGATGGAGAACGCCCTGGTGACGCCGGTGGGCGTCGCTTGGAAACCGAAATCGCAACAGCAACAGTCCTGGCGCGCCATTATGGGGTGGACCCACCTCATCGGCAGCGACTTCCGACAGCGGCGCGTCGCGCAGGGCAAGCCCGAACGATGTGCAATTGTTATTGGCGAGGCGGCGACGTTGGGCGAACTGCGGTTGCGCCACACAAAACATACCGCCCATGACGATGCCGGCGCCGAGGCGGGCGCCTTTGCCGACTACGTCGCGCTGCAAGCCGCGCTGACCATTGAGCGCGATGCGCGCAGCGTGACCGGCGAAACGATCAAATATCCGCGCTATGTGACGCGCGCCCTTTGGGGGCGTAACAGTTTTCAGGCGCAGCTTGAAAAAATCGCCGCCGAAAGCGGCCGCCCCATCGCCGATGTGCGTGAAGAAGCGCAGGTCTGTCTCAAAGAACTCGTCCCCAATGCGCGCGCGCCGCATATCAGCGCCGCCTGGGCGTTTTCCCGCGCCGTGTGTCGCCTCGGATATGAAGACAAGCTCGTTTACGACAAACAGAAAGTCGCGGAAATTCGCCGCATGGCGCTAACGCGGCCGCTGGCGCTGGTCTTTACGCATAAGACCCATATTGACGGCGTCGCGATTATTCTGGCGACACGCGATGAATCCTTTCCGCTTGTCCACATGATCGGCGGCGACAATATGGCGTTCGCCGGGGTCGGTTATATGATGCGACGGGCCGGCGCCGTTTTCATTCGGCGGTCTATCGACAGTCCCGTCTACAAAGTCGTCATGCGGCAATATCTTTCCTATCTGATGGAAAAACGTTTTCCCGTTTCCTGGGCGCTTGAAGGCACGCGATCGCGCAACGGCAAGCTGATGCCGCCGCGTTTCGGCATTTTGAAATATGTGGTCGAGGCGGCCGCGAAGGAAAACATGCGCGACCTGACGATCATCCCGGTGTCGATTTATTACGACCTGATCGCAGAATTGAGCGACTACGCCGTCGAACAAACCGGAGCCAAGAAGCGAAAAGAGAGCCTGGCGTGGATGGCCGATTATCTGCGCAGCCTGCGCAAGCCGCTCGGCCGAATTTCATTCGGCTTCGGCGACCCCGTCGTCATCGACACGACGACGCCGGAAATCGCGAGCGCCGTCGCCGCGGGCGACGACAGTTTTTCTGTCCATCTGCAAAAATTCGCCTTCGAAGCGTCGGCGAACGCCAACGCCGTCACGCCGATGACGCCGACGGCGCTCTTCATGCTGATCCTCACCGGCGCAGCGCCGCGGGCCCTTACCGAGACGGAAATCAGCAGGCGCATGCTGGCCCTGCGCGACTGGGCGAAATCGCGAGCGCTGCCGGTTACGAACGATATCAAGAAACTCGACATCGACCGCATTCAGTCCGTAGCAAAAGCGATTATCGAAATGGGCGTTGTCTCCTGTTATGACAGCGGACCGGAACCGGTTTACTCGATTGCGCCGGGCAAACATTTCGAGGCGAGTTACTATCGCAACACGGCCATCCATTTCTTTGTAACAAAGGCCATCGCCGAACTCGCGCTCGCAAAAGCCGCCGCGGCCGCCGCCGATCCCATGGAAACATTCTGGGCGGAAGCGGCGGAAATCCGCGATCTGTTTAAATTTGAATTCTTCTATCCGCCGCTCGATCAATTTAAGGCGGATATTGAGGAAGAACTGCGCCGATACGATCCTGACTGGACGCACAGGGTGAAGGCCGGCGAGGCGCGCGATTTCCTCGCCGAGATGACGCCGCTTGTGTCGCATGCGGCGCTGCGTCCTTTCGCCGAGGCCTATCTCATTGTCGCCGACGTCCTACTCGATGCGCGCATTGCGGGCGATGGAAGCGACAAAGCCGCGGTGGTCGACGCGGCGCTCAATTACGCGCGGCAAGCCCTGTTGCAACGCCGGATCGCCAGCGAGGAATCAATCGGCAAGCTGATGTTTGAAAACGGCTTCGACCTCGCCGCCAACCGCAACCTGACGTCGGGCGATGGGGCGACCCTCGCCGCCGCGCGGCGCGCCTTTCGCGCGCAACTGGACGACCTCAACAAACGGATCGGCGTGATCGCCGACATCGCCGAGGCGCCGGCGGACGACGAGTTCGCAAAAGAAACGCCCCAATACAGCAACGGATCGGCGCGCGACCTCGGCGCGAACCCGCCGCATTAGGCTTACGCAATAAGCCCAGGCTTTCGCGCCGCCCAAGGCATGGCCTCTTCCAGTTCATAGGCAAGTTCGATCAACGCGCCGTCGCCTCCCTGCACCGCCGACGCCATGACCCCAATGGGCAGGCCGTCTTCAGACTGAGCAAGGGGAAGCGAAATTGACGGCGCACCGGAAAGGTTTGCGTGGAACGTATAGGCGGCGTAGGCGGCGATGCGTTCAAAGAGAACGGGAAACGCCGCCGAGGGCGACAGATGCCCGATTGGAGCCGGCGGCGTTGCAAGCACCGGCGACATCAAAATATCAAAATCGGCAAACGCCGCGCGCCAGTCCTCGGCAAAGCTCTGCAACCGGACAAAGGCGTCGGCGGCGGACCCCTGATACGCATTGTAGTAATCGACGAGACCGAACGTCCACGCTTCAAAGTCGCGATAGGTCGCCTTTCGGCCCGCGGCGGCCTCCCAGTCGGCGATGATGTTCACCGCGCCCGACGCCCAATAAAGAATAAAGTCCTGACTGACGGCGCTCGAAAAAGGCGGCGCAATATCGACAACCTCGTGCCCGGCGTCAGCCAATACATCAGCTGCCTGCCGCACGGCGGCGGCGACTTGCGGGTCGACATCCGTTCCCGCCGCCGGGTCCATGGCGACAGCGATCTTTCGCCGCTCCGTTGACGACGCTTCGACGAGCCCGACCTTCGGCAGGTCGCTTTCGACTTCCATCATCGCAAAAAACGCCGCCGTATCGCGCACGGTGCGCGATACGATCCCGTGTTCGGAGATGCGCACCGGCCGGCCCGCGGCGCGTTCCGGTTCCGGGAAACGAAAGCTTGAGGGTTTCAGACCAACGAGCCCGCAACAGGACGCCGGGATGCGGATTGAGCCGCCGCCGTCGGATGCGTGGGCCACCGGCGCGACGCGGGACGCGACCAGCGCCGCCGCGCCGCCCGACGATCCGCCCGCAGAATGATCAAGGCTCCACGGATTGCGCGTGGCGCCGGTAAGCGACGTTTCCGTTGTCGCGTTCAGACCGAACTCAGGCGTTGCGCTCTTGCCGAGGCTGATCATCCCCGTATTCAAATAGGCGGCGACAAAGTCCGATTGCGTCGCAGCGACATTGTTGGCGAAGGCCCGCGATCCATAGGCGGTGCGTTGCCCGATAACGTTGTTGAGATCCTTGATGAAGGACGGCACGCCAAACCACGCGCCCGCCGCGTTCTGCGCCGCCTGCTCCCTCGCGCTTTCGAAATAGGGCGAAACGATCGCGTTGATTTGCGGGTTTACGATCTCGGCCCGATCAATCGCAGCGCTGACGATTTCAACGGCCGTAACGTCGCCGTTTTTGACCGCCTGCGCCGTCGCGACCGCGTCAAGATCGGCGAGATCCGCCTTGGAAGACGGCGCGTCGTTGCCGCGACCGCAGCCGGCCGCCGCCAGCGCGCCGACAGCAGCGCCGGCCTTTAACGCGCAGCGGCGATTGATATGAACGCTCATTCGGCCCTCCCGTGTGCTTTAACGGGGAGGTATAGGCGCGTTTGCGGGGTTTAATCCAGCACGCTATGCAGGACCGGCGCTACAAGCGCTCGCACCCACACGTCGGACTCTCATCGCCGTTGCGGCAAATGACCTTGTTCGTGTTCAGGTCAAGCACGTCCATACCTTTATTCTTCGAACAACAACCATTTAGCTTGCAAGAAAAGCGATTGCCTGCGTCATCTTCGAATTGCAATTCACTACGGGTAGTTTCACAAAACCAACTTACATTGTTTTCGCCGCATATATTTTTCACGACCCAGTCGGCTTTTTCAGGATATTGGTTCGCGCCGAAATATGCGCCTGCGGCCAACACCGCGGTTATCAGTAAACCGATTAATAGACTTCGCATAATCCCTGCCCCATCATTAACGACGGGCGCATCATCGCAACGGCGTATCAGGAATGCAAACAGGCGCGTTGCGCTCAGGCGAGCGCTTCTGCAATGCGTCCGGCGAACGCCTTGCAGCCGTCGGTTCCGCCGATATCGGCGGTTCCGTGGCCGGCCGCGAGCGCCGCTTCAACGGCGTTTTCAATCGCGGCGGCCGCATCCGGCGCGGCGAGGCTGATACGGAACATCATAGCCGCGGAGAGAATGGCGCCGACGGGATTCGCTTTGTCCTCGCCGGCGATGTCAGGCGCGGAGCCGTGGATCGGCTCATAAAGCCCCGCCTTGCCGGCGCCGATCGAGGCGGACGGCGCAAGCCCGATGGATGCGGCGATCACCGAAGCTTCGTCGCTCAAGATATCGCCGAACATATTTTCCGTCAGGATCACATCGAAACGCGCCGGCGCCTGGATCAGTTTCATGGCCATGGCGTCGACGAGTTCGTGGTCAAGGTCGACATCGGAAAAGTCCGCGTCGCGCAACGCAATCACCGCCTTGCGCCATAACCGGCTGGTCGCCAGCACATTCGCCTTGTCGACCGACGTGACGCGCCCACCCCGCGCGCGCGCCGCCTCGAAGGCGACGCAGGCGACGCGCTCAACTTCTTCCCGGGAATAGGCGCATTCATCGCGCGCGATTTCGTCCCCTTCCTCGCGCGCGCCAAAATAAATGCCGCCGGTCAGCTCGCGCACGATCAAGAGGTCAACGCCTTCCGCGCGCTCCGGGGTCAGCGGCGATTTTGCTTCATGGCCTTTGAAGATTTTGACCGGCCGCAGATTGGCGAACAGGCCAAGTTCTTTTCGCAGCGCGAGCAGTCCCTGTTCCGGGCGTTTCAGCCCGCCGTCCCATTTCGGCCCGCCGACGGCGCCCAAAAGAATGGCGTCGGCTTCAGCGCATGCGTCCCGCGTCGCCGCCGGAAACGGATCGTCGTGATGGTCGATGGCGACGCCGCCGAAATCGCAACCGATAAAGCCCAGCGCAATATCAAATTTGGCCGCCGCGGCCTCGCTGACCATGCGGGCGGCGCCAGCGACTTCGGGGCCGACGCCGTCGCCGGGCAAATAGGCAATTCTGTGCGTCATGGGCGCGCGCTTTCGAAGGCTTTAATGGCGTCGATCTGGTTGAGCAGATGACCGAGCGGGTCGACGCCGTCAAGGAGGCAACGGCGGGCGAAAGGTTCGACCTCGAACACAGCCTGCCAGTCATCGCCAAAACGAACGGTCTGACTTTCAAGATCCACGCAGACCTCCGCCCCCGGGGCGCTCAGCAATTCGCGATGGGTCTTTTGATCGACTTCCACCGGCAACAAACCGTTTTTCAGCGCGTTGCTTTTAAAGATGTCCGCGATGTCGGAACTGATCACGGCGCGAAAGCCGAAGTCATAAAGCGCCCAGGGCGCGTGTTCCCGCGACGAGCCGCAGCCGAAATTCGCGCCGGCGACGAGTATTTTATGGGACGCCGCGTCAACGCCGTTCAACGCGGATGAATTTTTCGGCGCGCCGTTTTCGTCATATCGCCAGTCATAGAAGGCGGCCTTGCCGAGCCCTTCCCGCGAGGTGGTGGTTAAAAACCGCGCCGGGATAATCTGGTCGGTGTCGATGTTTTCCTGACGCATCACAACCGTGCGCGAGATCAACGTGCGGATCGGTTCAAACCCCATCGGTTTCCTCCAAAAAAGGACGCGGATCGGCGATGCGGCCTTCGATGGCGCTAGCCGCCGCCGTCGCCGGGCTCGCCAGCACGGTTCTAACGCCTTTGCCCTGACGGCCGATGAAATTGCGGTTCGACGTTGAGACCACAAGATCGCCCGGCGCGCCCGCATCGCCGTTCATGGCGATGCACATGGAACAGCCCGGTTCGCGCCATTCGGCCCCGGCTTCGAGAAATATCTTGTCGAGACCTTCTTCCTCGGCGGCGCGGCGCACGGCTTCCGAGCCCGGCACGACCAGCGCAATGACGCCGTCGCGCACCTTGCGCCCGCGCATGACGCCGGCGGCGAGGCGCAGATCGGAAAGGCGCGAATTCGTGCAGCTTCCGATGAAGACGCGGTCAACCTTGTTTTCCGTAAACGGACGGTCTCCCTCGAACCGCATATAATCGGCGGCGCGGCGCGCTTCTTCCGTCGTCGGCGCCGGCGCGACGGCGTCCACCGGCGCGGCCGCATCCGGCGAGACGCCATAGGTAATCATCGGCGCGAGCGCGCTTGCGTCGATGGCGACTTCCTTGTCAAACGCTGCGCCGTCTTCGGTGGGCAGGGTTCGCCAGTCTTCCAGCGCGGCTTGCCAGGCCTCGCCCGACGGCGCGCGATCGCGCCCCTCAAGCCAGGCGAAGGTCGTCCCATCCGGCGCCACCATGCCGAACCGGGCGCCCGCCTCGATCGACATATTGCAGAGCGTCATCCGTCCTTCCATGGACAGCGCCTCAACCGCCGGGCCGGCGAATTCCACCGCATAGCCCTGCCCGCCATCGGCGCCGATCTCCGCTATGACCGCGAGCGCCATGTCCTTTGCCGTGACGCCCGCGGGCGTCGCGCCCTCAAACACGACGCGCATGGATTTCGGTTTCCGCTGCAAGACGCATTGCATCGCCAGCACGTGCCCGACTTCCGTTGTGCCGATGCCGAACGCGAGGGCGCCGAACGCCCCATGGGTCGACGTATGGCTGTCGCCGCAGACGATGGTCTTGCCGGGCTGGGTCAAACCAAGCTCCGGCCCGATCACATGGACAATGCCCCGGCGCGGATCGCCCATGCCGAAAAGTTCAACGCCATGGGTCTCGCAGTTTGCAATCAGGGTTTCAACCTGGGCCTTCGCCTCCGCCGTCGCATAGGGAAGCTCGCCGTTTTCATCCGCCGGCAATGTCGGCGTCGAGTGATCGAGCGTGCCAATCGTAAGGTCGGGACGGCGCACTTTCAGTCCCCGTTCATTGAGAACCGAGAAGGCTTGCGGCGACGTCACTTCATGAATGAGATGAAGGTCAATGAACAGGACCGCCGGGCTGTCGCTTGTTTCATCAACGACGACATGGCGTTCCCACAATTTGTCGAATAACGATTTCGCAGTCATGACACGCCTCAGGAAACGTTTTCGATTTCAGACGATGAAGACCGTCCGGTCTGAACCGCGGCCGCCTGATTGACCGCAGCCACGAACGCGGCGACGGCGGCGTCGGCAATGTCGACTTCTTCGGCCTTGCCGGAGAATTGCTCGTCGCCGACATCGATAACGGCTTCGGCGCGCACGACGCCCTCCGTCGCCACATGGTGAAGGTCGAGAATGCTAATGCGCGCCGGCACGCCGGTGATGGCGCACACCGCCGCAAACGCCGCATCGATCGGCCCCTCGCCGCGGTGACGCACGGTGCGCCGGTCGCCATTGTCATGCTCCATCGTGATGCGGGCGTGGGGGCGGGTCTCGCCCTCCATATCCACATGCAGTTCCGTCTTGCGCATGCGCCACGGCCCGATGCGGCCGTCGCTTTCGGCGTTGCCCGTGAGCAGCTTGACGAGATCGGCGTCGGTCACTTCGCGGCACGTGTCGGCGAGGCGTTTAAAGGCGGGAAAGATGTCCTCGATTTTTTGCTTCGACACCTTGAAGCCGAGCGTCTTCGCCCGCGCCATGACGGCGTGCTTGCCGGAA
This sequence comes from Hyphococcus sp., assembly GCA_028284345.1. Lineage (GTDB taxonomy): Bacteria > Pseudomonadota > Alphaproteobacteria > Caulobacterales > Parvularculaceae > Hyphococcus. The sequence goes on from JANQRY010000003.1 coordinate 278,469, forward strand.
TGCTTGCCCAGCACGATGGAGTTGGAGGGCATGCCCACCGATTCCGCATCCATGATTTCATAGGTGCGCTTGTCGGCGAGAACGCCGTGCTGATGAATGCCCGCCTCGTGGGCGAACGCGTTCTTGCCGACAATCGCTTTGTTGCGCGGAATCGGATTGTGGGTGACGCGCGACAGGGCGCGGCTCGCCGGGTAGAGCTTGGTCGTGTCGATTTGCGTCGCGCACTGGAAGAAATCCCGCCGCGTCGCCAGCGCCATCACCGCTTCTTCCATGGAGCAATTGCCGGCGCGTTCGCCAATGCCGTTAATGGCGCACTCGATCTGGCGGGCGCCGCCGCGCACCGCCGCCAGCGAATTGGCCACCGCCATGCCGAGATCGTCATGGCAATGAACGGAGAACGTCACGTCCTTTGCGCCGGGAACGGTGTCGATCAGGAAGCGGAAGAGGTCGGTGATTTCTTCCGGCGTCGTATAGCCCACCGTATCGGGAATATTGATGGTCTTGGCGCCGGCTTCGATCGCCGCCTGCACTGCCTCGGCGAGATAGTCGCGTTCGGTGCGAATGGCGTCTTCCGGCGAAAACTCAACGTCGTCGCAGGCCGAACAAGCATAGGCGACGGTTTGCGATATCGCCTTCAGGATCTCATCCTTCGACATTTTCAGCTTGGCGTCGCGATGAAGCGGGCTCGTGCCGATAAAGGTGTGAATGCGTTTCTTGCGCGCAGGCTCCAACGCCAGGGCCGAAGCGTCGATATCGGCCGGGTTGAGGCGCGACAGGGAGCAAATGCGCGGCCCTTCGATTTCTTCGGCGACGGTGCGGATCGACGCCGCGTCGCCGGGGGAAGCCGCAGCAAAGCCCGCTTCCAGAATATCGACATTCGCCGCCGCCAGCGCGCGCGCGACAACCAGCTTGGCGTCGGTGGACATGGAAAACCCCGGCGCCTGTTCGCCGTCACGCAGGGTCGTATCGAAAATCTTTACGTGTGGTTCGTCGGTCATGTGATTAGTCCTTACCTGTTGATCGTTTCTCGGCTCAACATGCGCGAGGGTCGGCCCTCACGCGGGACTAAGTCGATATGTGTAAACGCTTTCCATCAGTCGCTCTCCGCGCCGCGGCGGATTGAAAGAACGCCGGTTCGCGAGACTTCCTTCAAGCCCAGCGGTTTCATCAGGTCAATAAACGCGGTGATCTTTTCCCGCGAGCCGGTTACTTCGAACACAAAGGACGAACGGGTCGTATCGATGACGCGGGCGCGGAAGATGTCGGCGACGCGCAACGACTCGACGCGATGGTCGCTTTCATTCAGGACCTTGACGAGCGCCAGTTCGCGCTCCAGCGCATCCGTCTCGGCAGTCACGTCGATGACGCGGCGAACCGGCACCAGCCGGCCGAGCTGCGCCTTGATCTGATCGATCTTCGCCGTCGTGCCGCGGGTGACGATGGTAATGCGCGAGGTGTGCTTTTCGACATCGGTCTCGGCGACCGTCAGGCTTTCAATGTTGTAGCCTCGCGCGGAAAAAAGCCCGACGACGCGCGAGAGCACGCCCGGTTCATTGTCGACAATGACGGCGATAATGGACTCCGCCGCCACGCCCTGATCGGGGCTGACCGGATAAACCGATTGCGACGGCGCCGCCTGTTGTGACTGGGAAGCGCTCACACCAGCACCTTTCCTTCATCGCTGATCTCATCGCCCGTCACCTTGCCGCCGAGGAGCATCTCGTTATGCGCCGCGCCGGACGGGATCATCGGGAAGACGTTTTCTTCATGGGTCACAACACAGTCGAACAGCACCGGCTTATCGACGGCGATCATTTCTTTGATCTTGTCGTCCAGCTCGTCCGGCGTTTCGGCGCGCAGGCCCACGCCCCCATAGGCTTCGGCCAGCTTGACGAAATCCGGCAGGCTGTCGGAATAGGAATGGGAATAGCGCCCGCCATGGAGAAGTTCCTGCCACTGGCGCACCATGCCGAGATAGGCATTGTTCAGGATAAAGATCTTGATCGGCAGGTCGTACTGAACCGCGGCTGACATTTCCTGCATGGTCATCTGCACGGACGCATCGCCGGCGATGTCAATGACCAGCGCGTCGGGGTACGCGACCTGCACGCCAAGCGCGGCGGGCAGTCCATATCCCATGGTGCCGAGGCCGCCGGAGGTCATCCAGCGATTGGGCTCTTCGAAGGAAAAGTGTTGCGCCGCCCACATCTGGTGCTGGCCGACTTCCGTCGTCACATAGACGTCCTTGCCGCGCGTCAGTTCATAAAGACGCTGCACCGCATGTTGCGGCTTGATGTGCTTGTCGCTGTTTTCAAAACTGTAGGACGCGCGCGCGCGCCAGCCGTCAATCTGCTTCAGCCAGTCGGCGATCCGGCCTTTGTCGTGCTTTTCTTTCTTCTCGCGCTTTTTCCATTCGTCATGAAGCGCTTCAAGGATGGCGCCCGCATCGCCGATAATCGGCAGGTCGACCGGCACGTTCTTGTTCACCGAGGACGGATCGATATCGATGTGGATCTTGCGCGAGCCCGGCGAAAAGGCGTCAAGCCGCCCGGTTACGCGATCGTCGAACCGCGCGCCGACGCAGATCATCAGATCGCAATCATGCATGGCGTTGTTGGCTTCGAGACTCCCATGCATGCCGAGCATGCCCAGCCATTGGGGATCGGAGGCGGGAAAGGCGCCGAGGCCCATCAAGGTGGATGTCACCGGAAATCCGGCCGCGCGGGCGAGCGCGCGCAGCGCCGCGGACGCTTGCGGTCCGGCGTTGATGACGCCGCCGCCGGTATAGAAGACCGGTCGGCGCGCATAGCGCATCAGGTCGATCGCCTGGTCGATGTCGGCCGAATTGACGTCGGGAACGACAATGCAGTTCCGGTTCTTGGCGTTTTCGCGGCTCGTATAGGCCGCCTCCTCGAACTGCGTGTCCTTGGGAATGTCGATCAGAACAGGACCCGGGCGCCCGCGCCGGGCCACATGAAACGCTTCGTGGACGACGCCGGAGAGTTCGGCCGCCGATTGCACCAGATAGTTATGCTTGGTGCATGAACGGGTGATCCCCGTCGTATCGCATTCCTGAAAAGCGTCGGTGCCGATGAAGGCGCGCGCCACCTGGCCGGTGATGCAGACAACAGGAACGGAATCGAGCAGCGCATCGGCGAGACCGGTGACAGCGTTCGTGGCGCCCGGGCCGGAGGTGACCAGCACGACGCCAACCTTGCCGGTCGAACGCGCATAGCCTTCGGCCGCATGAACGGCGCCCTGCTCATGGCGCATCAGAATGTGCTTGATCGTATCGCGCCGGATCAACGCGTCGTAAATCGGCAGCACGGCGCCGCCGGGATAACCGAAAATGACGTCGACGCCCTGTTCCTCGAGCGCATCGAGCAGGAGTTCCGCGCCCGGTTTCGCAACGCGGGCGGGCGCGCCTTTTTTGGTCCCGGCTTTCGGTTTCGCAGCGGCGTCGGCCATTTTTTCTACTCGTCTTTTGTGTTGGCGCCCGGTTTCAGCCAGGACATCATTTCACGCAATTCCTTGCCGGTTTTCTCGATCGGATGATCAAGATCGGCCTGCAGCATCTGTTGATAGCGCGGTTTGCCCGCCTGGTTTTCAAGGATCCATTCGCGGGCGAAAGACCCGTTCTGAATGTCTTTCAGAACTTCACGCATACGCTCTTTCGTCTCCGCGTTGATCACCCGCGGTCCGGACACGAAGTCGCCATACATGGCCGTTTCGGAAATGAATTCATGCATGCGCGTGATTCCGCCTTCGTAGAACAAGTCTACAATTAGCTTCAGTTCGTGAAGACATTCGTAATAGGCAATTTCCGGCTGGTAGCCGGCTTCCACCAGGGTTTCGAAGCCTGCGATAACAAGCTCCGACGCCCCGCCGCACAAGACCGCCTGTTCGCCGAAAAGGTCGGTTTCGGTTTCTTCCCTGAACGTCGTTTCAATAGCGCCGGCCGCCGTACCGCCGATCAGGCTGGCGTAAGCGAGCGCGCGCTCCTTGGCCTTGCCGGTGGCGTCCTGATGAACAGCGAACAGGCAGGGCACGCCCCGGCCGCGCTCATATTCGCGGCGGACGAGATCGCCGGGCCCCTTCGGCGCGACGAGAACAACGTCGACATTTTTCGGCGGCGTCACGCGACCATAAAGAACGGTAAAGCCGTGCGCGACGAGGACCGTGTCGCCCTCGCTCAAATTCGGTTCGATCTCCGCCTTGAAGATCTCTTCATGGGTCATGTCCGGCGTCAGGATGGCAATCAGCTTCGCCTGCTTGACGGCGCTGGCGATGCTCGTCGTTTCGAGCCCGTCTTCGGCGGCTTTCTTCGCGCCGGCGCCGCCGTCGCGCACGCCGACAATCACCTGACACCCCGACGCGGCGAGGTTCATCGCATGCGCGCGTCCCTGACTGCCATAGCCAATGACGGCGACCGGCGCGTCTTTCACCGCCGCCGGATTGGCGTCATTTTCCGTATAAAGCTTAATCATGATCTTTCCTTCTCTCTAATCCTTTAAGGCAATTCGATGGTGACGGCGCCTTTCGACGCCGAGGAAACAAGCCGGGCGAATTTATCAAAGGCGCCGCCCATTTTCCTTGGCGGTCGTGGTTTGATTTCCTTAGCCCGCGCCGCCCAGTCCACATCGGCGTCGATGCGGCGCCCTTCTGCGTCAATGGTGATGCGGTCGCCCTCTTTCAACAATCCGATCGGCCCGCCGACCGCCGCTTCCGGCGAGACGTGGCCGATAACGAAGCCGTGGCTGGCGCCGGAAAACCGGCCGTCCGTGATCAAGGCGACCTTACCGGCGAGCCCCTGCCCGGCGACGGCGGCGGTCACGGCCAGCATTTCGCGCATGCCCGGCCCGCCTTTGGGGCCTTCATAGCGGATGACGACGACATCGCCCTTGACGATCTTGCCATGGGTAACGGCGTCGAAAGCTTCTTCCTCGCTTTCGAAAACCCGCGCCCGGCCCTCAAAGGCGCCGTCGCTGTAGCCGGCGGTTTTGAGAACGGCGCCCTCCGGCGCAACGTCGCCATAGAGAATGCGCAGGCCCCCCGTTTCCTTGAACGGGTTCTCGACGCTGTGGACGACTTTCTGACCCGGCGCCTCTTCGGCGTTCGCCAGTTCCTCGAACAGCGTCTTGCCGGTCACCGTCGGCGTATCAACGATCTTCCCGGCTTCCATCAGGCGTCTGCCAAAGAGCGGGTTTCCGCCCGCCGCATAGAGGTCTTTCGCAAGATACCGGCCGCCGGGCTTCAGATCCGTGATCACCGGCGTCGTGCGCGAGAGGGCGTCAAACTCGTCGATGGAAAAGGCGACGCCCGCCTCCGCGGCGATGGCCGGCAGGTGCAACACCGCATTGGTCGACCCGCCGCTGGCGACGACCGCGGTCGCCGCATTCCGGAGCGAGGCTTCGGTAATGAAAGACCGGGCCGTTTTTCCTTCCTGCGCCAGCGACGCGACGATGCGGCCACACCGTTCGGCTTCTTTGACCTTGGCGCTGGCGGTCGCCGGCGGATCGGCCGCGCCCATGGGACTGATCCCGAGAAAGGTCAGCGCCATGGCCATTGTATTCGCCGTGAACTGGCCGCCGCAGGCGCCGGCGCCCGGGCACGCCGCCCGTTCGATGGCGTCGAGTTCTTCGTCGTCGATATCGCCCTTGGCGTGGGCCCCGACGGCTTCGAACACATCCTGAATGGAAAGATCCCGGTCGCCGAGATGGCCGGGCATGATGGTGCCGCCATAGAGAACGACGCCCGGAATATCCATGCGCGCCAGCGCCATGGCGGCGGCGGGGATGGTCTTGTCGCAACCGACCAGAATGATCGCTGCGTCGAGGGAATGTCCGCGCACGGCGAGTTCAATCGAGTCCGCGATCAACTCGCGGCTCATCAGTGAGGCGCGCATGCCCTCCCCGCCCATGGTGATGCCGTCGGAAACGACGATGGTGTTAAAGTCGATGGGCGTCGCGCCGCCGGCGCGCACGCCGGCGCGCACTGGTTCGGCAAGGGCGCCGAGATGCAAATTGCACGGCGTCACCGTCGACCAGGTGTTGACGACCGCAATCATGGCCTGGGCGAAATCCTTGTCGCCATAACCCGCCGCGCGCAGCATCGCCCGCGCCGGCGCCTTTGCAGGGCCTTTTGTGATGGCGTCGGAGCGTTTGATTTTCAGTTCTGTCATTCGTGAATTTCGCTATCGTTTCGCTGTCGTTTCGCTGTTGCCGGTCAAAAAAAATCCCGCTTCCTTTCGGGAGCGGGCTGTCTGGAGATCGTGTGTGCGTTCGTTAACGCGCTCGCTCCATGGCCGCTCCCCGGACGGGGCTGATAAGGACTACGAGAAGAAGGACGAGGACCAGCGCGAGCGGCAGCGAAGTCGCGGACAACTCCGCGACATCGCCGATCCCTCCCTGATGCAGTATGCTCTGCACTGACTTGACCTTTTTTGCTGCGTCGCAAACGCTGCAACGCGGAACCGGCTTTACAACAGCTTTACGTCAAAACACAACCATAAACTGGCTGGTTTCATCAATTAATTTGCGGGCGCTGTCGAATTTGCGACATATTTAGCATGATCTGCCATCGCCCGCCGTCAGGGCCTGATCTGGCCCTCGCCGCGGACGACATTTTTGTAGGTGGTCAGCTCCTCAACGCCCACCGGCCCGCGCGCATGGAGCCGCCCGGTGGCGATGCCAATCTCGGCCCCGAGGCCGAACTCGCCCCCGTCGGCGAACTGGGTCGAGGCGTTGACGAGGACGATGGCGCTGTCGACGCCGGCGACGAATTGATCGGCGGCGTCGGCGTTTTCGGTGACGATGGTTTCCGTGTGCCCCGACCCATAGCGGGCGATATGGGCGACCGCCCCGGCGACGCCGTCGACAGCGGCGACGCTGATTACGGCGTCGAGATATTCCGTCTGAAAATCTTCCTCCGTCGCCTTCCCGGCCGCGCTATCGAGAGCGTGGATGGCGTCGTCGACGCGCAATTCGCAGCCCGCCTCCCGCAGCGCCGCGGCGATGGGCGGCCACAGTCGGTCGAGCGCCCCCTTGTCGATGAGCAGCGTTTCCGCCGCGCCACAAACGCCGGTGCGCCGCATCTTCGAATTGACGGCGATGGCGACGGCTTTCTCCGGGTCGGCGTCGCCATCGATATAGACATGGCAGATGCCGTCGAGATGGCTCAGCACCGGCGCGCGGGCGTCGGACTGCACCCGCGCGACCAGCGACTTGCCGCCGCGGGGAATGACGAGATCAACGGCGCCGTCAAGGCCGGACAGCAACGCACCGACCGCCGCCCGGTCAGGGGTCGTGATAAATTGCGCCGCGGTTTCCGGCAGGCCAGCGTCGGCGCAGGCGTTGCGAAAGCACTTGTAAAGAGCGCCGTTCGTTTCGATACATTCCGATCCACCGCGCAGGATCACCGCGTTGCCAGCCTTGAGCGCAATCGCCGCCGCATCGACGGTGACGTTGGGTCGGCTTTCATAAATCACCGCAACGACGCCGATGGGCGCCGCAACGCGGGCGATGGAAAGCCCGTTGGGCCGGTTCCATTCGCGAAGGGTCTTGCCGACCGGATCGTCCAGCGCCGCGATGTCGCGCAGGGCGCTGCAAACGCCGTCAATGCGTCCGTCATCAAGCGCCATACGGTCGATGAAGGCGTTCGTTTTGCCGGCCTCGCGCGCCGCGGCGACTTCCGCGGCGTTGACGCGAAGGATATCCGCCCGCGCGGCGTCGATGTTGTCCGCCGCCTGGATCAAGGCGCGGTTCTTCGCCGCCGCGGACGCCGCCCGCATGGCCCGCGCCGCGTCCTTTGCGGCGACGCCAATGGCGTTCATGGTTTCATCAAGCGCAGTCATCGTTCCGGTTTCTCATGCAGGGCCAGGTCGTTTTTCTCAATCACGGCGGGCCGGCGTTTATAGCCCAGCAGTTTTTCAATGTCGTCCGATCGGCGCCCGGCGACGCGGATTATTTCATCGCTGTGATAGGCGGAAAGGCCCTTGCCGATGGCGCGGCCGTCAGGACCGACAATGGCGACGGCGTCGCCGCGGGCAAAGGCGCCGTCCACCTTGGTCACGCCCGCCGGCAACAGGCTGGCGCCGGACCGCAGGGCTTTTTCAGCCCCGGCGTCGATATGAATTTCGCCCGCGGGTTTCAGCCGGCCGGCAATCCAGCGCTGGCGGGCGTTGGCCGCCGCATTGTCGGCCTCAATCAGCGTCGCCGCGCCGCCGGAGAAAATCCGCGCAAGGGGCGCATCCACATGGCCGGCGGCGATGATGGTGGCGCATCCGTTCTTCGCCGCGATCTTCGCCGCGGCCAGTTTCGACGCCATACCGCCGGCGCCGACGCCGCGCGCCGTATTCGGTCCGGCGGCGGCGCTTTCGATCTCCGGCGTCATCTTCTCAATGACGTCAAATCGCACGGCGTCGGCGTTTGTTCGGGGGTCGGCGTCATAGACGCCGTCCACATCAGAAAGGACGAGGAGCGTATCGGCCTCCACCAACTGCGCCGCGTGCGCCGCGAGGCGATCATTGTCGCCATAGCGGATCTCGCTCGTGGCGACGGTGTCGTTTTCGTTGACGACCGGTATGGCGCCAAAATCAAGCAGGGTGCGGAATGTCGCGCGCGCATTCAGATAACGGCGGCGGTCTTCCGTATCGTCGAGGGTGAGGAGAATTTGCGCAACGGGCGCGTCATGGGCGGCGAAGGCGGATTGCCAGGCATGGGCGAGCGCCGCCTGTCCCGCGGCCGAGGCCGCCTGTTTTTCATCGAGGCGCAAGCCGCGCCCCAGCTTCAATCGCGTTCGCCCCAGCGCAATGGCGCCCGACGAAACAATCACGATCTCAACACCCGCCTTGCGCAACGCCGCCAGTTCCGCCGCCAGGGCGGAAAGCCACGCCTCGCGCACGCCGTCGGCCCCACACAAAATGGCGGATCCGACTTTCACGACAAGTCGCTTCGCGCTGCGGAGGCGTTCCGCCGCAGCCGATGTCTTTTCCTTGGACATGGGTCTGCAGCTAGTTCGATTCGCGCGGCGGCAGCGCGGCGCGCACCGTTTCAAGATCGGAGAACAGGCTCGCCACGGTCGGCGCGCGGCCGGCGCCCTTGTCGACGCAAGTGAAGTCGCGGCCGTCGGCGGTGACAATGCGCAAGGCGTTGCCCTCGTCCTTGACGCCGGCGAAGAAATCACTCTCCGGCACTTTCACAATTGCAACGGAGGCGGAAGATGCGACGCCGTCCGTCAACGTAACGCTCGTCAACTGTCTGAATACGCCGCCATCCGCCGCGATCTTGCGCGCGAGGTCCGCGTCGAGGGCCTCGGTCGAAATCGCGTTCCCGTCCACTTCGGCGCCGAACGCCTCGTAGCTCAGGATCGAGATTTTCGCCCGGGCGTCGTCGCCGGAAAGGTCCGCCGTCGGGTCGGGCTCGGCAAAGCCGGCGTCCTGGGCGCGGCGCACAGCGTCGTCAAAACCGGCGCCGCCAGCCAGCGCCGTCAAAATGTAATTGACGGTGCCGTTGAGGATCGCCGTCATCTCCACGATGTCGCCATGGGCCCGCGCGCGCTGCACGGTTTCGATCATCGGCGCGCCGCCGCCGACGGAAGCGTCATAAAAAAATTGCGCGCCGGTCCGGCGCGCAATCGACGTCAACACGTCAAGCGACCCGGCCACCGCCTGTTTATTGGCGGATATGACGCTGACGCCGCGGGCCAGCGCCTTTTCAATCAGCGCGCGGCCGATCTCGCCGTCAGGCAGCGCATCAATGACGACGTCGGCCCCTGCATCGAGAAAGTCTTGGATGCTGTCAGTAATCAGGACGCCCGCGGGCATGGCCTCGCGCGGCTTCGATGCATCGCGCACTAGCGCGCCGCAGAACGCATAATCGTCGTCCGCGATCAGACGCAACGCCGCCCCCTCGCCGATCAGGCCAAGGCCGGCGACGCCGACGCGCAACTGTCCCGCCTCGTCTTTCACAATCGGTTCAGACGATCCCTTGTCGACAACGTCTAGGCACATGCTCCAACCGCCTGTTCATTCAGGTATGTGACATTGCCGTCTGCGACGGCGCCGTCAAGAGCCGCAAAGACATCGCGAACCAGATCTTCGCTGTGCTCAAGGCCGATGGAGAACCGCACGAGCCGATCGGAAATCCCCGCGGTCTCGCGCGCCTCCGGCGTCATCGCCGCATGGGTCATGGCCGCGGGCACGCAGACAAGGCTCTCAAAACCGCCGAGGGACTCGGCGATCGTAAATATCTCAAGGCGCCGCAAAAGCTCCAGCACGTCGATGCCTTCCGTAAACTCGACGGAGAACATCGACCCGAAGCCTGATTGCTGGCGCGCGGCGATGTCATGGCCCGGATGGCTTTCAAGGCCCGGATAAAAGACTTTGGCGACGCGGCGGTCGTCATTAAGCCGGTTGACAACGTCATGGGCGGTCGCCTGCTGTCGTTCCAGCCGCGTAAACAGCGTGCGCAGTCCCCGCAGCGTCAGGAAGGAATCAAACGGCGCGCCGGTGACGCCCGTGCAATTAGCCCACCAGGCAAGCTCCTCGCCAAGCTCGGCGTCTTTGGCGATGACCGCGCCGCCGACCACGTCCGAGTGACCATTGATGAATTTCGTCGTCGAATGGACAACGATGTCGCAGCCAAGCTCCAGCGGGCGTTGCAGCGCCGGCGACAGAAACGTGTTGTCGGCGACGACAATGGCGCCGACCTGCCGCGCGTAGCCGACGACTTTTTCGACGTCCGTGACGCGCAGCAGCGGGTTGCTCGGCGTTTCAATGAGGACAAGTTTCGGCTTCTTGGCGAAGCCGGCGGCGAGCGCGGCGAGATCAGTCTGGTCGACGTAGACAATCTTGAAGTGGCCGCGCTTGGCGCGCGCGGTCAGAAGCCGGTGCGTGCCGCCATAGCAATCATGGGGCGCCAGAACGACGTCGCCCGGATCGACAAGATTGAGAACGAGATCGACCGCCGCCATGCCGGACGACGTGACGACGCCGCGCGCGCCGCCTTCAAGGGACGCCAGCGCCTCGGCGAGCTGCGTGCGGTTGGGATTGCCGGACCGCGAATAGTCGTATTCCGGTTTCTCGCACGGATCGTTCCAGTAAAAATTCGCCGACAGATGAAGCGGCGGCGAAACCGAGTTGTGCGCGCGGTCGGTCGAGACCCCCGCGCCGGCAACCAGGGTTTCACGGTGAAATTTATCGGTCATTTGCCGGGCTCCTTCAAAAAACGGTCAATGAACGGGCCGATGGACGCGGCTTCCTTGAGAAAAGCGTCATGGCCATATTGAGAAACAATTTCGACATAGCGTGCGCGCGCGACAGCGGCGGCGCAGCGGCGCACTTCCGCCGGCGGCGAAAGCTGGTCGCCCTGCGCCGCGACGAACAGCGCCCGGGCGCGGATTTTCGACAGATCGACCGCATGCCGGTCGATGGAGTCCGAAAGCGTGATGAACCGCTGCGGATCCATGCCGAAAGCCTCCCCCCGCGCGATCAGATAATCGCAAACGGCGTAAGGATCGCCGGCGGCCGCGCCGGGCGCATGGTCAAAGCGCGCGGAGAACTCGCCCGGCGTGCGATAGCTCACCATGGCGAGCTGGCGCGCAAGCGCGACGCCCTCGTCGGCGTCGCCGTTCTTTCGCGCAAAATCGACAATGCGCCGCTGCACGCCGCGCAGCGCCGTGCCAAAGGCGTGCGGCCGTTCGGCAGCGGAAACGACGATGAGATTCTTGATCCGGTCCGGATAAGCGGCGGCGAAAGCGAGTGCGACCATGCCGCCATAGGAAGACCCGACAAACGCATCGAGGCCCTTAACGCCGAGCGCATCGAGCGCGACCGACAAGGCGCGCGCCTGATCAAGCGTTGAAATCGTCGTCGCCTGTTCCTCAGCATTCGGAAGGAAATCAAATCCGAGAACACAGTATGTGTTGAGGTCGATGACCCGGCCGGGGGCGACGTAATCGGCCCACCATCCTTTTTCCTCGCCCGCATCCGCGACCACGCGGCCGGCGGAGATGCCGCCGGCGACGGCGATAACCGGTTTCGCAGGATCGCCGTAAAGCCGCACGGCGATGCGCGGCTCGCTGAGAGACTCGCCGCCATCGAGCGTAAATTCCGCCGGCAGCGCAATGACCGCGTCGCGCCAGGCGCCGCGACAGTCGCTGTCCTCAACTTTCAATACGGCTGACATCAAAATGCCTCTTGCTCGCGTCGTTTCCGTCGCTCATCAGAGGCAATTCGCTAGAGACCGATCGAACGAAAGCTTATCTTCGTTCGACTCATCTCTCGGGAATCTCTTCCCGAAGGAATTGGCACCTTTCCAAAGAAGTCGGTCAGACTTTTCCGGCGGTTGCCCCAGCGTCAACGGGCCTGTCCCTCAGCTGGTCTTGATGAGTTGGCGGGTGACTTACTTCGCAGACGCGGAAACGTCAACCGAATATCGTGCCGAGGGCGCTGTTTTAGCAGAATTCTCCAACCGGTTGGCCGGATACGCCTTAGGCCGCGAAGACCTTTTTCAGGTTACGCGCCGCCTGACGAATGCGCTGCTGGTTCTCGACAAGGCCGATGCGCACGTGACCGTCGCCCATCTCGCCGAAGCCGAGGCCCGGCGCGACGGCGACCTCGGCCTTTTCCATCAGCATCTTGGCGAAGGCGACCGAGCCCATGTTGCGAAACGTCTCCGGGATCGGCGCCCAGGCGAACATGGACGCCTCCGGCGCGGGGATCTCCCACCCGGCCTTGCCGAAATGCTCGATCAGCACGTCGCGTCGCGCCCGGTAAATATTCCGTATGCCGTCAATGACGTCGGGCGGGCTGTCGAGCGCGGCGACCGCCGCAACCTGGATCGGCGTGAAAGCGCCATAGTCGAGATAGGATTTCACCCGCGCCAGCGCCGCAATGAGCCGCGCATTGCCCACCGCCATGCCGACCCGCCAGCCGGCCATGGCGAAGGATTTGGACAGTGAATTGACCTCGACCGCATTGGCGATGGCGCCGGGGACTTCGAAAATCGACGGCGGCGGATCGCCAAAATAGATCTCAGAGTAAGCAAGGTCCGACAGGATGATGATGTCGTGCTTGCGCGCCAGCGCCAGCGCCTCCTTGTAGAAATCGAGGCCGACCATCTGCGCCGTCGGGTTCGACGGGTAGTTCAACACCATCGCACGGGGCGTTTTCGGCAACCGCGCCACCGCATCATGAAGGCCTTTAAGATACTGCTCCGGCGTCAGCGCCGGCGCCGCCTCGATGACGCCGCCGGCGATGATGAAGCCATAGGCGTGTATCGGATAGGCGGGATTGGGCGACAGGATGACGTCGCCCGGCGCGGTGATCGCCTGGGCGAGATTGGCGAAGCCCTCTTTCGAGCCGAGGGTCGCGACAATCTCCGTCTCCGGATCAAGGCGCACGTTGAAACGGCGCTCATAATATCGCGCCATGGCGCGCCGAAGGCCGAGGATGCCGCGGGAAACCGAATAGCGATGGGCCTTCGGGTCATGGGCGGTCTCGCAGAGTTTTTCGACGATATGCGGCGGGGTCGCCATGTCCGGATTGCCCATGCCGAGGTCGATAATATCGCGGCGCTGGGCGCGAAGCTGCGCCTTCACGCGGTTTACCTCCTCAAAAACGTAAGGGGGCAACTGCTTAATGCGATAAAACTCTTCGTCGATCATCGGATTCAAATTCGGCGTCATTGCCGGACTGGATTGCGCGGGGACACACCCAGGAACGACATGCTCTAATTTTTGTCCTGGATGCAATCGTAAATTCGCGCGATTGCAAAGTTTCGTTTTCGTCAGGCTGATTTGGCGGCCGCGGCGACGCCCTTGCGGGCCAGGATTTCGAGCGGCTCGACGACCCAGAATTTCAGCGAGGCCGTGGCCCAGTCGTCAAGGATCTGACGGGCGCGCGGCGACCGGGTCTCGCGCCAGTGCCGTTCAATAAGGGCCCGGCACGCAATCATGTCGTCGGCGTCAACGAACCGGCGCCAAGCGACATTGTCCGGATTAACGACATTTTCAAAGCCGACGTCGTCGTCATAGACATAGGCGACCCCGCCCGTCATGCCGGCGGCGAAATTGGCGCCGACCGACCCGAGGATCACGGCCGCGCCGCCGGTCATGTATTCGCAGCCATTGGCCGCGCAGCCTTCGATGACCGTCATGACGCCGGAATTGCGCACGGCAAAGCGCCCGCCGGCACGGCCGGCCGCGAACAGATATCCGGCTGTCGCGCCGTAAAGACAGGTATTGCCGATAATGGCGTCATTGGCGCTGCTCGCGGCGTCCGCCGGGCGCACCACGATGGTCGCGCCGGAAAGGCCCTTGCCCACATAGTCATTGGCGTCGCCGTCGACGACGATGCGCAATCCGTGTGCGGAAAAGGCGCCGAGCGATTGCCCGGCCGAGCCTTTAAGGCGCAGGGTCAGGTGATCTTCGGACAAGTCCTTCGCGCTGTATTTGCGCACGATGTGCGATGAAATCCGCGCGCCGATGGCCCGGTCGGTATTCTTGACCGGGTAGGAGAGCTGGAGTTTTTCGCGGCGCTCCAGAAACGGCGCCAGTTCCTCGAAGATGCGCTGATCGAGCGTATCGGCGACGTCGTTTCTGCCCGTGCGCGTCGATCGTTGCGGCCGACCGCCGGCGTCGACGCGAATGAGAATGGGGTTGAGATCGAGGTCGTCGAGATGCGCCGCGCCGCGGCTTACCTGATCGAGGAGATCGGCGCGGCCGATCACGTCTTCGAGCGACGTCGCGCCGAGCGACGCGAGGATCTCACGGGTTTCCTCGGCGATGAAGGTCATCAGGTTGACCACATTGTCCGGCGTGCCGACGAATCTTTCGCGCAAGGCGTCGTCCTGGGTGCACACGCCCACCGGGCAGGTGTTCGAATGGCATTGCCGCACCATCAGGCATCCCATGGCGACGAGGGAAATCGTGCCGATGCCGAATTCCTCCGCGCCCAGCATCGCCGCAACAACGACGTCGCGGCCGGTGCGAATGCCGCCGTCGGTGCGCAGCGTCACCTGCGAGCGCAGATTGTTCAGCGTCAGGACTTGGTGCGCTTCAGCAAGGCCAAGCTCCCAGGGCCCGCCGGCGAATTTGATCGATGTCTGCGCGCTGGCGCCGGTGCCGCCCACATTGCCCGAGATGAGGATGGTGTCCGCCTTCGCCTTGGCGACGCCGGCGGCGATGGCGCCGATGCCGGACATGGAAACCAACTTCACGCAGACCCGCGCCTGCGGATTGATCTGTTTCAGATCGTAAATAAGCTGCGCCAGATCCTCGATCGAGTAGATGTCGTGATGGGGCGGCGGGGAGATCAGCGTGACGCCCGGCGTCGAATGACGCATGCGCGCGATAAACTCGGTCACCTTGAAACCGGGAAGCTGTCCGCCCTCGCCGGGCTTCGCGCCCTGGGCCACCTTGATTTCGATCTCGCGACACTGGTTGAGATATTCCGCCGTGACGCCGAAGCGACCGGAGGCGACCTGTTTGACCGCAGAGTTTTCATTGTCGCCATTGGGATGAGGCGTATAGCGTTCGGGCACTTCGCCGCCCTCGCCCGACACGGACTTGGCGCCGATCCGGTTCATGGCGATGTTGAGGGCGCCGTGGGCCTCCGGCGACAGCGCGCCGAGGGACATGCCGGGCGTTACAAACCGCCGGCGAATGTCATTGGCGGTTTCCACGCGATCGACCGGGAGCGCATCGCCGAGCGACCGCGCGCGCAACAGATCGCGGATCTGCGCCGGCTCCTGGCGTTCCAGCAATTCCGAATACTGCGCATAAGCGCCCGCGTCTTCGTGACGAACAGCCTCCTGCAAGGCGCTGACGATGTCGGCTTCGAGGATGTGATGTTCGCCCCGCCGGCGTTGCCGGTAAAAACCGCCCACAGGCAGGCGCGGCGCGTGCTCATCCCAGGCTGTTGCGTGCAGCGCCGCCGTGTTTCTTTCGAGCCCGGCGAGACCGATGCCGGATATGCGGCTGGTCATGCCCGGGAAGAAATCTTCAACGAGCATGCGCGACAGGCCGAGCGCCTCAAAATTGCCGCCGCCGCGATAGGCGGAGATGATGGAAATGCCCATCTTGGAGATGATTTTCATCAACCCCGCTTCGAGCGCAGCCTTGTAGTTAACCGTACACTGACTAAGCGTCAGGTCGCCATAGCGCCCGCGCGCCTGATTCTCAGCAAGCGTGTCAAACGCCAGATAGGGATTGACGGCGGTCGCGCCCACGCCGACCAGGACCGCACAGTAATGTGCATCGACGCATTCCGCGGAGCGCACAATGATGGAACAGTAGCTGCGCTTGCCCACATCCGTGAGGTGCGCATGGACGCCGCCCGTCGCCAGGATCATCGGCACGGCGATCTTGCCGCTGTCCTGATACTCGTCGGTCAGGATGACGTGCCCGGCGCCCGCTTTGACGGCGGCTTCGGCCTCGGCCTTGATCCGGTCAAGGGCGCGGCCGAGCGCCGCGCCGTCGCGCCGCACGTCGGCGATTGCATAGGTGCAGTCGATCTCGACCGTTTTCTGGTCGAGCCGTTCTTTCAGACGATAATACATGCCGTTCGGGAGGACCGGGCTCTCCAGGACGAATACGTCGGTCTGCGTCTTTTCCGTAACGAGAATATTGCCGAGATTCTTGAACCGCGTTTTGAGGCTCATGACGCCGTCTTCGCGCAAGGGGTCAATCGGCGGATTGGTCACCTGGCTGAAATTCTGGCGGAAAAAGTGCGACAGCGGCCGGTAATTGTCCGACAACACCGCGATCGGCGTATCGTCGCCCATGGAACCGACGGCTTCCTTGCCCGTCTCCGCCATCGGCCGCAGGATAAGGTCCAGCGCTTCGAGATCATACGCCGCCCCGGCCTGACGTCGCGCAAGCTCCTCGCCCTGAAACAGCCGCGGCTCCGGGCCCGGGCCGATTTCGGGCTCAAGCTCGACAATATTGCTGATCCACTCCGTATAGGGATGTTTATTGGCCAGGAAGTCGAGGATTTCCCTGTCGGTGTAGAACTTCGCCTCGTCGAAATCGACGGCGATCATGCGACCGGGCTCGACGGCGCCGCGGACATTCACCTTCCGCTCGCCAAGCGGACACATGCCGGTTTCCGACCCGACCGCGAGGATGCCGTCTTCGGTGACGGCGTAGCGGAGCGGCCGCAGCCCGTTGCGATCCAGTCCCGCAATCGCCCAGCGCCCGTCAAAGGCGGCAATCGCCGCCGGCCCGTCCCAGGGCTCCATCACGGCGTTGCAGTATTCGTAAAGGGCGCGCCATTCGTCGGGAATCTGGCTGGCGCGTTTCGACCAGGCCTCGGGGATCAACAGCGTCTTCGCCGCCGGCGCGGACCGGCCGGCGCGGACGAGCAATTCAAACGTCTGATCGAGCGCCGCGGAATCGGATGAGCCCGGCTGGATGACCGGCTTGACGTCGCGCGCCTCGTCTTCGCCGAAAACCTCCGCCGCCATCTTGATTTCGTGGCTTTTCATCCAGTTGCGGTTGCCCTTCAGCGTATTGATTTCGCCATTATGGGCGAGCATCCGGAAAGGCTGGGCGAGACGCCATTCAGGGAACGTGTTGGTCGAATAGCGCTGGTGGAAGATCGCGAAGCGGGAAACGAAGCGCGGATCTTTTAGATCCGTATAGAAATTATCGATGTCCTCGGCGAGGAACATGCCTTTGTAGACGACGTCCTGCGACGACAGGGAGCAGACGTAAAGCTCGTGCATCCCCTGCTCGCGGGCGCGCTTTTCGATGCGCCGGCGCACAATGTACAAGATCCGGTCAAGTTCTTCCTGCGGCCGTCCGGCCGGATCACAGAACAGCACCTGCTCGATGTCGGGCCGGGTCGCATTGGCCTTTTCGCCGAGGCAGCTTGCATCGACCGGCACCTGGCGCCAGCCATAGATATAAAAGCCGCGCCGCAATATTTCGGATTCGACAATGGTGCGCGCCGCATCCTGCATGGCGAAATTCGTCCGGGGCAGGAACACCATGCCGACGCAGATGTCCTGTTCGCCGGCTTTATGACCGGTGCGCTCAACGAAGGCGTGAAAAAGATCCTGCGGCACGCCGAGGCGAATGCCGGCGCCGTCGCCGGTCTTGCCGTCGGCGTCGACGGCGCCCCGGTGCCAGACGGCCTTCAAGGCGGCGATCGCCATCTCAACGATTTCCCGGCGCGGACTGGCGTCGAGCGCGGCTACGAGACCAACGCCGCACGCATCGCGTTCGGACGCCGGGTCATAAGCCCGGGCGGCGGTCAGCGCATCACGGCGCGCCTTGTAGGTGGTGACGCAGTCTTCCATGGCTTGGGTCTTTTTATTCGGCCGCAATCGGGCGGATGTTTTCCGTATCGAGTTTGTCGATAATCGCCTCGGCGGCGACGCGACCATCGCGGATCGCCCATACAACGAGCGACGCCCCGCGCACAATATCGCCGGCGGCGTATACGCCAGGGACTTTCGTCTCCAGCGTCAACGGATTGGCCTTGACCGTGCCGCGCGCGGTGACGGCGAGGTCCTTTTCCCCAAAGAGCGTCGGCAGGTCTTCAGGCTCGAACCCCAGCGCCTTGATGACAAGATCCGCTTCGAGATCGAAATCCGCGCCGGGGACTTCAACGGGCGCGCGCCGCCCGCTTTCGTCAGGCTCGCCCAGTTCCATGCGCGCAGCGCGCACGCCCGTCGCCTTTGCAGCATCGCCGGACACCGCCTTGGGCGCGGCCAGCCACTCAAAGACAACGCCTTCTTCCTCAGCGTTGGCGACCTCCCGGGCCGAGCCCGGCATGTTCTTGCGGTCGCGGCGATAAAGACAGGTGACCGACTTCGCCCCCTGCCGCACGGCCGTGCGCACGCAATCCATCGCCGTATCGCCGCCGCCGATGACGACAACCCGTTTGCCGTCGGCGTTAAGGGCGCCGGACTCAAATGACGCCACGTCGTCGCCGAGACCCTTCCGGTTCGACGCCGTGAGGTAATCGAGCGCCGCAACGACGCCGTCATTGCCGACGCCCGGACAGATCAGATCGCGCGCCTTGTAAACGCCAGTGGCGATCAGCACCGCGTCATGGTCAGCGCGCAAGTCGGCGAGCGACGCGTCGCGACCGACCTCAAAGTTCTCAACGAACTTGACGCCGCTTTTTTTAAGGTGCTCGGCGCGTCGAGCGACCACGTGTTTTTCAAGTTTGAAATTCGGAATGCCGTAAACCAGCAATCCGCCGACGCGGTCATAACGATCATAGACCGTGACCTGCACGCCTTCCCGGCGCAATTCCTCCGCGGCGGCGAGCCCCGCCGGTCCGGCGCCGATGATCCCGACTGATTGCGGACGTTCGCGGGCCGGCGCAACGGGCTTGATCCACCCCTCTTCCCAAGCCGTTTCGGTGATATATTGCTCGACAGCGCCGATCGTTACCGTTCCGTGTCCGGACTGTTCGATCACGCAGGCGCCTTCGCACAACCGGTCCTGCGGACAGATGCGCCCGCATACTTCCGGCATGTTGTTGGTCGCCGATGAAACCGCATAGGCTTCTTCAAGCCGATCCTCAGCGACGAGTTTCAACCAGTCGGGAATGTCGTTCCCGAGCGGGCAATGATTGGAGCAGAAAGGCACGCCGCACTGGGAGCAACGCGCGGCCTGCGCGGCCGCATGATCCTCTGCAAACGCCTTATATATTTCGTCAAAATCCCGGCGCCGGGCGCCGGGATCTCTTTTTTTAGGCGTCTCGCGGTCAAGCGAGATGAATTTGAGCATGCGTTCCGTTATCTGGAACTCTCCCTCACCCCTATCCAGGCGAAAATTCCGGATAGGCTTCCAACCCAAGTTCGGACTTGTCCAGTCCGATGCGTTCTTGATCAGCCGACGCACGCACGCCGAGCGTGAATTTGAGCGCGTACCATACAGCAAGGCTAATGACAAAAACAAATACGCCGATGGAGATAACGCCAATGAGTTGGTTAAGATAGCTGATGCCGTCGCTTTTGTTGGTCAGCGGCACAATCAGCGTGCCCCAGATCCCGCAGAACAGGTGGGCCGGAATGGCGCCGACAACGTCGTCGATTTTCAGCTTATCAAGGAGCGGAACCGCCAGCGTCACAATGACGCCGCCAACGGAACCGATCAGCACGGCCTGCCAGATGGCGGGGGCCAGCGGTTCGGCGGTGATGGAAACAAGACCGCCGATGGCGCCGTTGAGAACGATCGTCAGGTCGACTTTCTTATAGAGGACCTGCGTCAGAATGAGCGCCGTCACGACGCCGCCGCAGGCGGCCATGTTGGTGTTAACGAAGATATTGGCGACGGAGGCGGCGTCTTCGATGGTGCCAAGCGCCAGTTGCGAGCCGCCATTAAAGCCGAACCAGCCGAGCCAGAGAATAAAGGTGCCGAGGGTCGCCAGCGGCAGGGACGATCCCGGCAAGGGATGAACCCGGCCGCCCTCATATTTGCCGGTCCGCGAACCGAGCACGATGGCGCCGGCGAGCGCCGCCCAGCCGCCGGTGGAGTGAACAAGCGTCGACCCGGCGAAATCGTCAAAGTTCGCGTCGAGCCAGCCGCCGCCCCAGACCCAGCCGGCCTGGATCGGATAGATGACCCCGGTGAGAACCGCGACAAAGATCAGGAACGGAAAAAGTTTGATGCGTTCAGCGAGCGTGCCGGAAACAATCGACGCGGCCGTCGCCACAAACACCATCTGGAAATACCAGTCCGAACTCGCCGAGTAACCGGTGCCGACGGGATCAGAGTCATCTGCGCTCCAGAGAAAATCCAGCGGCGCAATGACCCCGCCTTCGGCGACGCCGTAAATAAGCTGATAGCCGATAAGGTAAACCATCAGGCCGGCAACAGAATAGAGTGCGATATTTTTCAGGCAGATCGTCGCGGCGTTTTTGGAACGCACGAGACCGACTTCCAACATGCAAAAGCCCGCGGCCATGAACATGACGACCATGCCGGAAATCAGGAACAGCAGCGTGTTGAAGACAAAAACAGTAGAATCCGACGCCGGAGCCGGCGTTGCGGCGGCGTCCTGCGCGAAAGCAGCGGTCGACAGTGCAGCGGCAATCGAGACCGCCGCCAGAGCGGTTTTCTTGATCATTTTATTTCTCATTCTCTGTTAAAGCGCAGCCGCGCCGGTTTCGCCGGTGCGCACCCGCACCGCGTCCTCAAGGTTCAGGACAAAGATTTTACCGTCGCCAATGCGATCGGTCTTCGCCGCGGTGCGGATCGCATCAACGACCGCCGCCGCGCGGGAAGCCTCAACAGCAATTTCAAGCTTTACCTTGGGCATGAAGTCGACCTGATACTCCGCACCCCGATAAACTTCGGAGTGGCCTTTCTGACGGCCAAAACCCTTCACGTCCGTAACAGTCATTCCCTCGACGCCAAGGCTGGTCAGCGCATTGCGCGCATCGTCGAGTTTCTGCGGTTTGATCACGGCAATAATGTATTTCATCGTTTTTTTTGCCTCTTTCGTTGCCCGTATCGCCCTCGCGATTCGTGGTAAGCGTATTACAGGAATTATTGCGACGCAATATTCTCTGTTGCGACAGCAAATTTCTCAGTGCAAAAATTAGCATAATCCTCTTTAAAATTGGACTATAATTGCTAATAAGACGCTTTTTAGGTCTTTTTTGCGACTTTATGCGTCAATTCGTCCACCCGATCTTGTGCATCGCAACAATTTGGGTCAACGTTCGTCCGGTAACAGATGAACATGCTCCGTATGCAGTCATTCGCGAGGGGTAAATGAAATGGAGAAAAACATGAAAAAAACAGCTTTGTTGGCGCTGGCGTTCGTTGGCGCGTCCACCGCCGCCAGCGCCGAGGGGATCGGCGTTTCAACAACCCTGGGATTTGAATCGCGCTACATTTTCCGCGGCGTGCAGTTCGCCGAGACAAGCGTTCAGCCTGCGGTGGAACTGTCTTACGGCGGATTTTACGGCGGCGCCTGGTTCAACCTGCCCATCGGCGACGACGATCTTGTCGCGACGCCCGGCGGGGAAGAGCTTGACCTCTACGCCGGCTACAGCGGCGATCTGGGCGAAGGCTGGAGCTTTGACATCGGCGTCACCTACTACACCTTCCCGGATCTCGCGAGCGGCTTTTTCGACATCTTCGAGGAAGACGGCGACGGCCTCGGCGCCAATACGGTCGAGATTTTCGCCGGACTTGCGCTGGACGCGCCGTTAGCGCCGTCCGTTTATGTCTATCGCGACTTCATGTTCGATACGTTCACGATTGAAGGCGGCGTCTCCCATTCCTTTCCGGTGGCGGAAAAAACCAGCTTCGATCTTGGCGGATCGATTGGCTATGTCATCGATGACGACGCCGGCGGCGACTATCTTTACGGCGCCGCGAGCGCCGACCTCAGCTATGCGGTGACCGACGATGCCTCCCTCGCCGCGGGCGTGCGTTATGGCGGCTCCGACATCGCCGGCGGATCGTTCATTGACGATTCGATCGCCGGAACGACGAAAAGCAGCGGATTCTGGTGGGGCCTCAGCGTCTCCGCGAGCTTCTAAGCGCGCTACTAGCGCGCTGACCGGACCCCGTTCGCCGCGCCTAGGGCGAACGGGGTTCCGTTGTTTCGCAATATAGGCGTTTACGGGCGTTACCCGCCGGAAATGGTCGATGCGGCGTAGCGCAGGCCGATGACGATCAGCGCAATCAACACCGCATATTCAATAAGCGTCACGCCGCCGCGATAGGCGAGGAAACGACGGACCGCCGTCCAGGATTTCGACCAACGTTTCGCCACTGGCGTCCCCGCCCAAAGTATGAGACGCCCGCAAAGACAGGGCGCATTCCGCCGCTAAGTTACCACAGCGGCGCGTTCATTACAATCTAGTAATGAAAAAATATCGGGATTTCAATGAATAAGCGCCCCGGAACGGCGCAATTCCGACATACCTCAATCAATAAGCGAGCGCAATCGCGCAATATCCTTATAACGCGAATTGACGTCCGGGCGGTCCGCGGCGAGGCGAAGATCCCGGAGAATCTCAAGAGCACTCAGGAGCACGGGCAGCGGCGGCCCGCTCGCCGTCACCTGCTCAAGACGGTCCGCGCCGAGCGCCGTCGACGGCGCCGTAATGAACCGCGCCACGAGATTGTCGTGATGTTGCGCGGCGATTTCGCCAAAAAGGTCGCAAACAGATAAAAATGCGGCGAGGTTTTCGCGAAACCACGATCGACCGGAGTAGTCCGACGCGCAGCCCAGAAATTCATCAAGCAAGCTGACGCGCCGCATCGCGTTTCGCAAATTGGCCTGATCGTCCGGCGTCATAAACAACATCTTGTCGACGAGCAGCTGCGAGTAATAGGGATCGTTGGCCTGGCAAAGGCCCAGCAACAGGTCGAGTTCGTTGATCTCGGAAAAGTCGCCCGCATTGGCGCCGCGATATTCGTGCCGCCCGACCCGATACGGTTTGTAATAAGGCCTTACGCAATAAAAAAACCGATCGACGTCGAGGCGAGCGAACAGCGTTTCGTTCGATCGCATCACGGAACGCAGCGCGTCGGCGGCGTCCGCGAGCAACGATATCGTCACGGGATGCGACACGCCCAGGGGCAAAACGCGGCGGACGGCCTCAGCGGCGCGTTTATAGCCGAAGATGCCGATGGTGTTGTAGGTGATAAACAGCGCTTCATCGTCAAGCGACGTGAACGTTTTCGGTTGCCCGTCAATGGCGCGGTTCAGCATGGCGAGATGGCCGGTCGCAAATCTCGGCACGACGCCGAGCGACGCAGCGATATGCATGCCGAGGGCCGAGGCTTCGCGATGGGGCGATTTTTCCTCGCGCGCCGGGTTGGTCAGTTCGTGGCGGCGCAGGCTCGCCATATAAAGACCGAGATTGCCGAGGAGATCAAAGGCGCGGTCGAACCCTTCATCCGTATTCCCCTCCTCCACCAATGGCGCGATCAGCGCGCGGCCCTCCTCCAGCAATTTCGACTTGATGTCGTCGCCGACGCCTTCAACGGCGGATTTGTCGTCCTGCGCGAAGTATTTCGCTTCCAGTTCCGAGTTCATGGCCACGAAATCGGCGCGGATCCAGGCGTCGAATTTTTCGGCGTTTTTACTCATTGCGCGCTCTCCGCCGGGCGTCCCCCTGCAGCCCGCATTTGACAGCCGGCGCCCCGCGGCGCCACAGCATGCGTGTCGTAAACGGTGTAGCGAAAGAGACCAAGATGCGCGAGCAGTTCTACCGCCGGATCGAGGGCGCCGTCGCCGAACTGCGCGAACAGGGCCTTGAAAAAATCGAGCGCGAGATCGCCTCGCCACAAGGGCCCGAAATCGAGGTCGAGCACAAGGGCAAGCGGGTCAGGGTCCTCAATTTCTGCGCCAACAACTATCTCGGTCTCGCCGATCATCCGGAGATCGTCGCCGCTGCCAAGGCGACCATGGACGACTACGGATTCGGCATGGCCTCGGTGCGCTTTATCTGCGGCACGACGGACCTCCACCGCCAAGTCGAACGCGAGATCGCCGATTTCCTCGGCTATGAAGACTCGATCCTATTCGCTGCATGTTTTGACGCCAATGGCGGCGTTTTCGAGCCCCTGCTGGGCGCTGAAGATGCGATCATTTCCGACGCCCTCAATCACGCCTCGATCATTGACGGCGTGCGGCTGTGCAAAGCCAAACGCTATCGCTTCGCCAATTCAGACATGGACGATTTGCGCGCACAGTTGCAACAGGCGGACGCCGACAGCGCGCGCACGAAACTGATCGTCACCGACGGCGTCTTTTCCATGGACGGCTATATCGCCCGGCTTGCTGAAATTTGTGCGCTTGCGGATGAATTCGACGCGCTCGTTATGGTCGACGACTGCCATGCGACCGGCTTCATGGGCGACGGCGGCAAGGGCGCGCCAGCCCATTGCGGCGTCGCGGAACGGGTCGACATTCTGACGGGCACCCTCGGCAAGGCCCTGGGCGGCGGCATGGGCGGTTATATCTGCGCGTCAAAAGAGGTCGTGCATCTGTTGCGCAACCGCGCCCGCCCCTATCTCTTTTCCAATGCGCTGACGCCGGCGCTGCTCGGCGCGACCCTGAAAACGCTGGAGCTTGTCCGCAAGGGCGATGCCTTGCGCGCGCAGCTCTTCCGCAACGCCGAACGGTTCCGGGCGCAGATGACGGCGGCCGGGTTCGACCTCCTCCCCGGGGAGCACCCGATCATTCCGGTGATGATCCCCGACGCGCGCAAGGCCGGCGAAATGGCGAACGCCATGATGGAGGAAGGCGTCTATGTGACGGCCTTCTCCTACCCCGTCGTCCCCAAGGGCAAGGCGCGCATTCGCACCCAGATGTGCGCGGCCCATTCAGACGAACAGGTCGACCGGGCGGTGACGGCGTTTGTCAAAGCAGGTAGAAGGGTTGGCGTAATCGCCTGAAACGACGCCGTGCCCCCGCAAGGAGATCTTATGAACCTTCGCCCAACGCTCGCCGCATTCGCCGCGACGCTTCTCTTCGCCTTCCCCGCCGCTGCGCAATGGGAGCTTTCATCGGATGAATCGCGCATCGGCTTTGTCTCGGTCAAGGCCGGCGAGATTCCCGAAAGCCACCACTTCAAGCAATTGCAGGGCTCGGTCGACGCGTCAGGCGAGGCGGAAATCACCATCGCCCTCGACAGCATCGAGACATATATCGACATTCGCAACGAGCGCATGCGCGAATTTCTGTTCGAGACGGACGAATACCCGACGGCGAACGTCGCCGCAACGATCGATATGGACGCGCTGAACGATCTCAAAACCGGCGCGCGCGGCAGCGTCGATTTCGCCGGCGAGCTGACCCTTCGCGGCGAAAGCGTTCCGTTCGAAACGACGCTGACGGTGACGCGTATTGCGGACAATCGCGTTCTTGTTGAAACAACCGATCCTGTAATTTTGTATGCGGATTTTTTCGAAATGACGCCCGGGATTAATAAGCTGGCGGAGCTCGCAAGTCTGCCGTCGATTACATCGGCGGTCCCGGTCGCGGCCTCGCTCGTCTTCGAGCGACGGGAGTAGCGCGGCCAAAGACAGTCTGCGCGGCCGGCGTGAGCAATCAGGGATTGAAGGCCCGCCATGAAAGCCTTGATGAAAGCAAAGCCCGAAGAAGGGATCTGGCTCGCCGATACGGCGCGGCCGACCATCGGCCCCAACGACGTGCTGATAAAGGTGAAGCGCTCGGCCATCTGCGGCACGGACGTCCACATCTATAACTGGGACGCATGGGCGCAAAAGACGATCCCCGTGCCGATGACCGTGGGCCATGAATTTTCCGGCGAGGTCGTGGAGATCGGATCGGAAGTCCATCCCGAACACGCGACCTTCAAGATCGGCGACCGGGTGTCGGCGGAGGGCCATGTGACCTGCGGCTATTGCCGCAACTGCCGCGCCGGCAAGCGCCATCTCTGCCGCAATGCGCTCGGCGTCGGCGTCAACCGCCCCGGCTCCTTTGCCGAATATGTGGCCGTGCCGGCCTTCAACGTCTATCGCCTGCCCGACGACGTCTCCGACGATATGGGCGCGATCTTCGACCCTTACGGCAACGCGGCCCACACGGCGCTCGCTTTCGACCTTGTGGGCGAGGACGTGCTGATCACCGGCGCCGGGCCCATCGGCATCATGGCGGCGGCGATCGCCAAATTTGTCGGCGCCCGCCACGTAGTGATCACGGACGTCAACGACTATCGCCTCGACCTCGCAAGACAGATGGGCGCGACCCGCGCCGTCAATGTCGCGAACGACTCCTTACGCGACGTCATGTCGGATCTTAAAATGACCGAAGGCTTCGACGTGGGCCTTGAAATGTCCGGCGTCGTCTCGGCGTTTCAGTCCATGCTGGAGACCATGAACCATGGCGGCAAGATCGCCATGCTGGGCATCATGCCCAACGGCGCCGGGATCGACTGGGACAGGGTGATTTTCAAAGGGCTCGAGATCAAAGGCATCTACGGCCGGCGCATGTTCGAAACCTGGTACAAAATGGGCGCCATGCTGCAAGGCGGCCTCGACCTCTCGCCCATCCTCACCCATCGCTTCCCGGTCGACGACTATCAGCAGGGCTTCGACGTCATGCGGTCGGGTCAGTCGGGAAAGGTGATTTTGGAGTGGTAGGGTGGGTTAGCCGTGAGGCGTAACCCGCCATCCAAACATGTCAGCAATCGGCGGGTTACGCTATGTTAACCCGCCTACTCGCTGCCCATGAACTATGTTACCACGCATTTCTGTAAAGACGCCGGAAACGACATTTGGGAGTTTGAATGTTGATGAAATCCATGCGCGGCATTCGACTTGGCCTTGGCGCCGTCGCTGCGGCTTCAGTCTTCGCAGCCGGCGCGGCGCTGGCCCAGAACGATGAGAAAGAAACGGGACGATATATTGTTGTCCTGAAGGATGACGCCGGCGCCCCGGCCCGCATTGCCGCCGACATTGTGCGAGCGGCGAAAGGCCGGGTCGGACACATCTATGGTCGCGGCGCGCGCCGCGCGCTGCGCGGCTTTTCCGCAACCATGCCGAAAGCGGCGCGGGATCGGATCGCAAAGGACCGACGGGTCGCTTATATCGAAGAAGACCTGCCGGTGAGCATCTTTGCGCAAGAGACCCCGACGGGGCTCCGCCGCAGCTTTGCCGCCTCGAACCCAAATCTCGATATCGACGGCGTCGACGACTGGCGCGTCGACGTTGACATCGCGATCCTCGATACCGGCATTGACCTTGAGCACCCTGACCTGAACGTCGTCGGCGGCGTTGACTGCACGCTATTCACCGGCCGGTGGCCGTTCAGAAGGTATTTTTGCGGGACCGGAAACGGCGGCGACGATGATCAATTTCACGGCACGCATGTGGCGGGAACGGCCGCGGCGCTCGACAACAACATCGGCGTTGTCGGGGTCGCCCCGGGCGCGCGCCTGTGGGCGGTAAAGGTGCTGAATTCACGAGGGTCGGGTTTTACCTCCGGGATCATCGCAGGCCTTGATTGGGTGGTGGCCCGGGGCGATATCGAAGTTGCAAATCTGAGCCTCGGCGGCGCCGGCGTCAGCGCCGCCTATCAGGATGCGATCGATAACGCGGTTGCCAATGGCGTGACCATCGTCGTCGCGGCGGGCAACGAGAACGACGACGCGAACAATTATTCCCCCGCCTATGTGCCAAACGCCATTACCGTTTCGGCCCTCGCCGATTTCGACGGGTTAGCGAACGGGACCGGTTCGCGCACATGCCGAATCGATCAGGATGATACGCTGGCGAATTTTTCCAACTGGGGCGACGCTGTCGATATCGCCGCGCCGGGGGTTTGCATTCTGTCCACCTTCCCGATTGAAGAAGGCGAGTATGGCGTCATCAGCGGCACGTCGATGGCCGCGCCCCATGTCGCCGGCGCAGCGGCGCTGCTTGCAAGCGGCCCGAACGCGCCGTCCAACGCAAACGGCGTTCAGGCGATTCGCAACACGCTCGTTAATCAGGGCAACTTTAACTGGTTCGACGATTCCGGCGACGGCGTTCAGGAAAGCCTCCTGGACCTCGGCAATACATCCGTCTTCGATCCGGTTCTCATTCAAACCGGCGGGACGTCCAATGAGCCGCCGGTCGCTGCTTTCACGGTCGACTGCACCGATCTCGTCTGCGATTTCACAGACGGATCGAGCGACGGCGACGGCTCCATCGCGTCAAGGAGCTGGAGTTTTGGCGACGGCGCAACGTCGATGGCGACAAATCCCTCCCACGCCTATGCCGCAGCAGGCGATTACACCGTCACCCTCGCCGTCGCCGACGATCAAGGGGCGATGGCGAGCGAGATGCAAACCGTATCCGTTACGGACGGGTCCTCGGGCGGCGATATCACGCTTTCAGCAAGCGGTCGCAAAATCAGAGCCTTTGTCAGGGTGAGCCTCGCCTGGGACGGCGCCGCGTCAGGCAATGTCGATGTCTACCGCAATGGCAATGACATCGTCACAACGTCCAATGACGGCGCCTACATTGACATCGCGCGCGCGGGCGGCGCCAGCGAATTTACCTATCAAGTCTGCGAGGCGGGAACCAACACCTGCTCAAATCAGTCGACGGTGTCGTTCTGACGCTGCCGGATTTTTAGTAGGGCGGGTTACGCTTGGCGCTAACCCGCCCTGCCCGACGCCGCACCTTTGACATTCTTCCCCCTCCCGCTTACGCCGTCGCGGAAGCAGGAGAAGACGCGATGATCCCCCGTTACGCCCGGGCCGAAATGGCCGACATCTGGTCGCCGGAGACGAAGTACCGGATCTGGTTTGAGATCGAGGCCCATGCGGGGCTCGCCATGGCCGAGCTTGGCGTCATTCCGAAAGACGCCGCGCAAAGCGTCTGGGAAAAGGGCAAGGACGCAAAATTCGACGCGGACCGCATCGACGAGATCGAGCGCGAGGTCAAACACGACGTCATCGCCTTCCTCACCCATCTTGCTGAACTCATCGGTCCCGAGGCGCGCTTTGTTCACCAGGGCATGACGTCGTCGGACGTGCTCGACACCTGCCTTTCGGTGCAGTTGGCGCGCGCCAGCGACATTCTTCTCGCCGGCCTTGATCGTTTGCTCGCGGCGCTCAAAAAACGCGCGCAGGAACACAAAGACACGGTCTGCGTGGGGCGTAGCCACGGCATTCACGCCGAGCCCACGACCTTCGGCGTCAAGCTGGCGACGTTCTACGCGGAGTTCGAGCGGGCCCGGCGCCGTCTGGAAACCGCGCGCGAGGAAATCGCGGTCTGCGCCATTTCCGGCGCCGTCGGCACCTTCGCCAATGTGGACCCGTCCGTCGAAGCCTATGTGGCCGAGAAGATGGGCCTCAGCATCGAGCCGGTTTCAACGCAGGTGATCCCCCGCGACCGCCACGCCGCCTATTTCGCTGCGCTCGGCGTCATCGCGTCCTCCATTGAACGGCTCGCCGTGGAAATCCGACACCTGCAACGCAGCGAAGTTCTGGAGGCGGAGGAATTTTTCTCCAAGGGCCAGAAGGGCTCGTCTTCGATGCCCCACAAGCGCAACCCGATCCTGACCGAAAACCTCACCGGTCTCGCGCGGCTCGTGCGCATGAGCGTGACGCCGGCCATGGAGAATGTCGCCCTCTGGCACGAACGGGACATTTCCCATTCCTCCGTCGAACGGGGCATTGCGCCGGACGCCACGGTGCATCTCGACTTCGCCCTGCAGCGTCTCGCCGGCGTCGTTGAAAACCTCGTCGTCTATCCGGAAAGGATGCAGTCCAATCTCGACCGGCTTGGCGGGCTCATCTTTTCGCAAAGGGTGCTGCTGGCGCTCACCCAGGCGGGCGTCAGCCGCGAGGATTCCTATGCCTACGTTCAGCGTAACGCCATGCCCGCCTGGCGCGGCGAAGCGGCGTTTCTCGATCTGTTGAAGGCGGACAAGGACGTCGCCGCGCATCTCACGGCCAAAGACCTCGACGCGCTCTTTGACCTCGCCTGGCACACCAAGCATGTGGACACGATCTTCGCCCGGGTGTTCGGCGGTTAGGTCGCGTTACGCTGCACGAACAAGTTGATGATCGCAGCGGCGAGCCCAGCAAGGGCGATGATGAACAGCGCCATGGACGCGCCTTCGGAAAAATCTGACCGGGCGAACGGGCCGCCGGCGGCGAGAACCTCGACCGGTTTCGGGTCAGCGTAGCCGTCCGGCGTCGTCACCCCGAGAAACGGCGACAGGTGAAACCCCACGGCGCCAAGAAACGGCAGGACGGCGAGTTTCGACCCGATCCCCCGCGTCGCCGGAACAATGAGCAGGAGCCCGGCGATGAGTTCGAGCGCGCCGGTGGCGTAATTGCCGAGCGGGTAAGCAAATTCCGCGAAAGGAACGCCGGCCCCGGCCGCCTTGTATTCGATATAGGGAAAAATATGCGCGCCGCCGGTGAATTTCATCACGCCGAAGAAAATCAGAAATCCGCCGACCGCCAGCGCCAGCACCCATCGCAGAACTGTCATCGGACCAGCCTCCTCCCGTTTACGGCCCCGCGGGGGATGCGGGGCTTTCCATCGCGCTGGGAAAATGGCCCGCGCCAGCCGTTAACGCCAATGACGGTTCTACACATCCCTGTGACCCTGCGGCCCTCAAGGGCTTCAGGCGGCGGGCCACCGCTCCGGACCACTTTCTCGCCGGGCCCGGCGGCCCCTGCGGACAGGGGACGCCCACGCCTTGACATCAAGGCGCGCCTGAGTAATTTCCGCCGCTCGCCGCGACGGGCGACCACGGGAGCTGAGAGATGGCCAAGCCGACCACCGTTAAAATTCGCCTCAATTCGACGGCGGACACGGGGTATTTCTACGTCACGAAGAAAAACACCCGGACGATGACCGAAAAAATGGTCGTGCGGAAATATGACCCGATCGCGCGCAAGCACGTCGAGTTCAAGGAAGGCAAGATCAAGTAAGGGGCGCTCGCCTCAGAAACGATCCGACGGGCCGCCATTTTGGCGGCCTTTTTGTTTGTTGAAGAGGCAAGGCGAGAAGCTTACGCGGCCCGGTTGATCACCCGGTTGCGGCCGGCGCTTTTCGCCTCGTAAAGCGCCTCGTCGGCGCGCTTGATCAGCTTTTGCGCCGTGTCGTCTTCCGGTCCGTTCTCCGTCGACGCAATGCCGATCGACGCCGTGACGTCAAGCTCGTCGCGGGCGCTGTTCACGACGAACTTCACTGTCGCAATTTCCTGACGCAGTCGTTCCGCCACCACGGCGGCGAAGCTGGCGTCCGTGTCGGGCATGGCGATCAGAAATTCCTCCCCGCCGTAACGGCAGGCGAGATCGATGCCCCGCACCGACCGCGAAATGCGTTCGGCGAATTCCTGAATGACCTTGTCGCCCACATCATGGCCATGGGCGTCGTTGATTTTCTTGAAATGGTCGATATCGAGAATCATCACCGCCAGCGGCCGTCCGGTCCAGTAGGCGCGGTCGAACATTGCCGTCAGATGGCTTGCTAGATAGCGACGATTGTAAAGGCCGGTAAGCTGGTCCGTCACCGCCATTTCGAGGCTGGCCTGGAACGAGGAGCGCAACTGGTCGACATAATGCTTGCGGCGCAGCTGGGTCGAGACCCGCGCAATCAGTTCGTTCTTGTCGACCGGCCGCGTCAGATAGTCATTGACGCCGATATCAAGCGCGCGCACGAGCTTGCGCGTATCGCCCTGGCGGACGACGGCGAGGATCGGCGTCAGCCGTGTTTCGTCAAACGACCGGATGGACGAGCAAAGGCGCAGCGGGTCCATCGCTTCAAGGGACATATTGACCACGATAAGGTCGAAATCACCGGACCGCGCGCGGCCGAGCGCCACTTCCGGATCTGTCTCGTGGGCGACGGCGTATTCTTCGCCGAGCGCCCGTTGCAGACGTTCAATCTGCTCCTCATTATCGTCGATCAGGAAGATCCGGCTTTCCTTCGCCGCCTTGTCGACATCGATGGTTTCGACAACGCCGAGACCCTTTCCGGTGGCATAGCGGGCCCGTAATTCGTCGGTCATCATTTTCAGACGCGTCAGGCTGCGCACGCGCGCAAACAGCGCCAGATCCTCGACCGGTTTGGTGAGGAAATCGTCCGCGCCCGCTTCAAGGCCGGCCACTCTGTCCGCCTGCTGATCAAGGGCGGTGACCATCACGATGGGGATATGCGTGGTTTCGGGATCGGCCTTGATGCGCCGGCAGGCTTCAAACCCGTCCATGCCCGGCATCATGACGTCAAGCAGAATAATGTCGGGTTGTTCGGATGACGCCTTCTGAACCGCTTCTTCGCCGGAAAGAGCGCCCAGCACGTCAAAATACTCGGCGCGCAATTTCGCTTCGAGCAGTTTGACGTTCGGTTCAAGATCGTCGACGACTAGGACGCGCGCCGTCATGCAGCCCCCTGACAGATGGGATTATCCAGTTCTGGTCAGGAGCCTAGTCCAAATATCTTTTCACTTTCTCAAGAAACGAACTGACGGAAATTGGTTTTGCAATATAGTCTTCACAACCGCCCTGACGAATGCGTTCTTCGTCGCCCTTCATCGCGAAGGCCGTGACGGCGATGATGGGGATGTCAACCAATTCTTCATCATTCTTAATTTTTTGCGTGACTTCGAGGCCGGAAACCTCCGGGAGCTGAATATCCATCAGGATGAGATCCGGCCGTCGCTCCGTCGCCAGCTTCAGGGCCTCCGGCCCCGTGCGCGCCTCGATGGTGGTATAGCCATGAGCCTCAAGCAGATCATGAAAAAGCTTCATGTTCAGCTCGTTGTCTTCGACAATCAGGACCGTTTTGGTCGCCGCCGGCGTTTCTGTTTTCACCATCGCGGACATTAACATGCTTTAATACCTTTGCCGCGCGCACCGATTCGGGCGTTGCGTTGGTTACGTTTTGCATCAAAGGTCTTAATTGAATGTTTATCCTCTCAGGACGGCGCGCCGCGATTTCCGCATTTGCGCGCGCAATATCGCGCCGTCCGGTAACCTTTTGTTAAGCCATGGAGTTTGCGACCGCTTTTTGCACAGCCTGCGAATCACCCGCTGATTCGGGCGCCCGACGCTGCGCGTCCTGCGGCCGCGGCGACGTCGTCTCGCACCCCGAACTCCTGTCCCTGTCGATCGCCCATATCGACTGCGACGCCTTTTATGCGGCGATCGAAAAACGCGACGACCCGAGCCTCGCCGACAAGCCGGTCCTGATTGGCGGCGGCGTTCGCGGCGTCGTTTCGACCGCCTGTTATGTGGCCCGCACCTATGGCGTCAGATCGGCGATGCCCATGTTCAAGGCGAAAGCGGCCTGCCCAGACGCCGTCGTCATCAAGCCGAACATGTCGAAATACGCCGCCGCCGGGCGCCAGATCCGCGACATGATGCGGGCGCTGACGCCCATGGTGGAACCGCTTTCGATCGATGAAGCATTTCTTGACCTGTCGGGCACCGAGCGCCTGCACGGCGCGCCGCCAGCCGTGATGCTCGCCCGTTTGCAGCGCCGGATCGAACGGGAAGCCGGCGTTACCGCCTCCGTCGGCCTGTCGCATAATAAGTTTCTGGCGAAAGTCGCCTCCGATCTCGACAAGCCGAAAGGGTTTTCCGTCATCGGGCGCGCGGAGACCATGGACTTTCTGGCCGCCTTGCCGGTGACCGCGATCTGGGGCGTCGGCAAGGCGATGGCGCGAAAGCTCGAAAGCGACGGGTTGAAGACCGTCGGCCAGCTTCAGAAGATGGAGACCAGCGAACTGGCGCGCCGCTATGGCGAGCTTGGGCTACGCCTTTCCCGCCTGTCGCAAGGCAAGGACGCGCGGCGCGTGAAGCCGGAACGGGATACGAAATCGGTCTCCTCCGAGACCACCTTCAACAGCGACATCACCGACCCGCAGCTTCTTGAAGACATATTGTGGGAGCTTTGCGAGAAAGTCTCGGCACGGATGAAGGCGAGCGGATTCGAGGGGCGCGTCATCACGCTGAAGCTTAAATCCCACGATTTCAAAACGATCACCCGCCGCGCCACCCTCGACGCGCCGACCAATCTCGCCCGCATCGCATTCGCCGCGGCAAAACGCATGCTGCATGAGGCCGCGCCCGGGCGCGCCTGGCGTCTCATTGGCGTCGGTTTCTCAGGGCTGTCGGCAGAGGGGGCGAACCCGACCCGCGATCTCTTCGACACGGAAACGGAGCGCATCGCCGCCCAGGAACACGCCATCGACGCCATCCGCCACCGCTTCGGCAAGGACGTCATCGGCGCCGGCCGGAGTTTCCGGAAACGAAAGCAGTAGAATCTGTTGCTCAGTGAATGGGCCGGATTGCTTAAGCCGCTCATCCCGGCGAAGGCCGGGATCTCAAGAGGCATGTTCGGGACTCGCGGCTGGAGATCCCGGCCTTCGCCGGGATGAGCGGAAGGTTTTATTGAATCACCGGCGTCACTACAGACTCTAATTCACTTATGCGCCGTGCTTGATCGGCGCCGCGTCCGCCTTGCCCACGGCTTTTAGCGCAAACGCATAAAGATGCGCGCGCTCGTCTAGGCGTTCAAAACGCGCTGCGGACCCGGCGTGCCCGGCGTCCATATTGATGCGCAGGACAAACGGACCGCCGCGCGCGTCGTCGCGCAACCGCGCGATCCACTTCGCCGGCTCCCAATAGGTGACGCGGAAATCCGTCAGTCCCGCCGTCGCCATGATCGGCGGATAATCCGTATCGCGAATATTGTCGTAGGGCGAATAGTTCGCGATCCAGCCATACTGTTCGGCGCTGGTAATGGGATTGCCCCATTCCTCCCACTCCGGCGGCGTCAGCGGCAGGTCAGCGTCGGAAATGGTCGTAATGACGTCAACAAACGGCACCGCGGCGATGACGCCGGCGAAGAGGTCAGGCCGCAGATTGACGGTCGCGCCGACGAGCAGGCCGCCGGCGCTGCCGCCATAGATCACGATCTTCTTCTTCGACGTATAATTTTTCTCAATCAGGGCTTCGGCGGCGGCGGCGAAATCCGTGAACGTATTCATCTTTTTGTCGAGCTTGCCGTCGAGATACCATTGCCGGCCCTTGGCGGCGCCGCCGCGCACATGGGCGAGCGCGTAAATCACGCCGCGATCGACAAACGACAACGTATTGGTCGAAAAGCTATTGGGGATCGTCGCGCCGTATGAACCGTAGCCGTAAAGAAGCACGGGCGCGGACCCGTCGACCGGCGTCGATTTCAACCGAAGAACAACCACAGGAACCTTCGCGCCGTCCGCCGTCTCGGCGTCAATGCGCTCCACCGCATAGAGGGACGGATCGTGGCCGCTCGGCACTTCCTGCGTTTTCAGGAGCGTTCGCTCCCGCGACGACATATCGTAGTCGTAGGTCTGTTCCGGCGTTGACGGCGATTCATAAGCGAAGCGCATGGTCGACGTGTCGAACTCGTACCCGCCGTCGAGGCCGACGCTGTAGGCGGCTTCGTCGAAGGAAATCTCATGGGCGTCGCCGTCATAGGTCGATACGACAATGCGCGGGCGGGCATCGGATCGCTCATAGCGGACGAAATAATCCTTGAACGGAATGAAGCCCACGATGGAACGACCCGGCTCGTGCGGAACCCAGTCGACCCAGCAATCCCGGCCCGGACTTGCAATCGGCGCCTTGACGATCTTGTAGTCGACGGCGCCGTCGGCGTTGGTGCGAATCATAAAGTCGTCGCCATGATGTTCGACGTAATACTCAACGCCGTTTTCGCGCGCAGCGACCAGCGCCGGCGCCGCCAGCGGATCGGCGGCCGGGACCGTGCGACATTCGCTCGTAATCTGGCTATGCGATTCAATGAGCACATAATCGCCGCTCTGGCTCTTGTCTACGCCGAGGAAAAAGCCCGCATCCTGTTCTTCATAGATGAGCGCATCGTTCGCCGCCTCATCGCCAAGGCGATGGTACTTCGCGCGTACGGGGCGTTGATTGTCGTCGCGCTCCACATAGAAAAAGCCGGATGAATCAGCGCTCCAGACGGCGCCGGACGCATCCGCGCTGTCGATGGCGTCGGTCAGCTCCTCGCCGGTTTCAATATTGCGTACACGGATCGCATAATATTCCGAGCCGACGCGGTCGACGGCGTAGGCCGCATGGCGATGGTCCGGACTGTGCATGACGGACCCGATCGAGAAAAAGTCGGCGCCCTCGCTTTCCTTGTCCCCGTCCAGGATGATCTGTTCGTCGCCGCCGTCTCGGGGCGCACGCACAAAGACCGGATATTCGCCGCCCTCGCGAAACCGCGTCCAATATCGCCAGTCGCCGTCAGGGGTCGGGACGGCGGCGTCGTCTTCCTTGATGCGCCCGCGCATCTCGGCAAACAGCGCATCCCGTAACCCGCCGAGATCGCCGGTTACGGCCTGATAGTACTCCTTTTCCGCCTCCAGCGCCGCCCGGATATCCGCATCGAGGGTCGACGGATCGCGAAGCACCTGTTGCCAGTTCTCGTCGCGCAACCAGGCGTAATGATCCGTTCGCGTCACGCCGTGTTGCGTATAGTCAACGGGCCGTTTTTCAACGGACGGCGGCGCAATCTTAGCGGCGGCGGCAAAGGGAGACGCTGTCATCGTTTCCTGTTTCTGGCTTAGGAACCTGGCGGCGGTGGCGACCTAACCGATTTTCCTTGAGCTTGGCAACGGCGCAGCGCAAAGCGGACGGAGAAAAACGCCATGTCGTCAGCCCGGCTTCAAATCGGTGTTTCACTTCCTGTTGATCCCGCTTCCTTTCCATAGAATTGACGCCAATAATGCACGGAACGGGCGCCGCGTTGCGGCGCTTCATTTATTCGCAAGCGAACCGAGGCCCAAGAACGCCAAATGAAATCCAGCATCTTTATCGCCGCCGCCCTGTTCATCGCCGTCTCGGCGACAGCCTGCGCGGAAGACGCGGCGGCGCCGGAAACTGAGCCCTCGCCGTCGTTACCTCATGAAACGGCAGTCTTTGCGGGCGGTTGCTTCTGGTGCGTCGAATCGGATCTCGAAAAGCTCGAAGGCGTCGGCGACGTCGTCTCAGGCTATGCGGGCGGCGATTTGCAGAACCCGACCTATCGCAACCACGAAGGCCACCTCGAGGTCGTCCGCGCGCCTTTCGACCCGTCGGTCATCTCGTTCCGGGAATTGACCGATTACTTTCTGCGCCACATCGATCCGTTCGACGATGGCGGCCAGTTCTGCGATCGCGGCTACGCCTACACGACGGCGATCTTCTATCAGGACGCGCAACAAAAGGCCGCGGCAGAAGCCGCCGTCGCCGCGGCGGAGGAAGAGCTCGGCCGGGAAATCGTCACGCCCGTGCGCGCCCTCGACCGCTTCTGGCGCGCCGAGGACTATCATCAGGATTACTACAAGAACAATTCGGTGCGGTATAAGTTTTACCGCACCGGCTGCGGCCGCGACCGACGCGTCAACGCCGTTTGGGGCGGCAAAGAGTAAGGTTTACCTAAAATTGCCATGCGTCCATTACGCAGGCGTTCAGATGAAAGGCTGAGTCTCTTGCGCTTCTTGGAGCGCAGAGCATGTCCCTGTTCGTCGTCTTTCTCGCCGCGCAAGCGCTGTCCGGCGCGCCCGCCGATTCCGCCGACGATATGCGCCGCGAAATCATCGATGCGTCGATCGCCGCTTATCACGGAAATTGTCCGTGCCCGTACCACCGCGCCTCAAACGGAAGCCGGTGCGGCGGCCGCAGCGCCTGGTCGCGCGCCGGGGGCGACGATCCCTATTGCTTTGACCGCGACATCGCCGACGAAAACCTCGACGCGTTATATGAAATTGCGATTTCCCGCAGACCGCATCCGGCGCTATTGAACCGGCTGTATCCTGTCACGCCGTCCGCCGACTGACGCCGTCACTCTCCGCCGCTCGCGTCGACGTCCTCATGGAAGACCGAAACCGCGCCTTCGGGACCTAGCGTAAATACGAACTTAAAAAGCTCGCCGGCAACGAAAAACATCGCCTCGCGCAGCTTGTCGAGTTGCAGATATGGCTTCACCTCGTCCGAGTTCAGGTCATATTTCGCCTGACGGACTTTCTCTATATAATGTCGATAATCCCATGGCGCGATCGTAGTCTCCGCCCCTTCCGCATCGGCGATCGCCTGCATTTCTGCGGCTTCTTCCCGCACCCGGGCGACGGCGGCTCGTTTCAAGGCGTTGGCCGCGGGGACGGCTGAGGGCCTTGCCGTCCTGAATATTGAAGCCTATATTCACCCTCGCGCGGAGCGATCCGCGCTTGAATCTTCGGGGCGGGGTGAAAGTCCCCACCGGCGGTAATGCGGAGGAAACTCCGACGAGCCCGCGAGCGGCGGCTGATCCATGACGGAGACGCCAAAGCAGGATTCCGGTGAGAGCCCGGAGCCGACGGTTATAGTCCGGATGGTAGAAGGTTCGAGGCAGACGACGTCGGGAAACCGTTTCGCGTAAAACTGCGCGTGCGACATACCCAAAGCGCCCGTTCTGTTTTGATGCGCCCCTTGGATCAAACGAGACCGTTTTGGCCGAGGGGTTTTTTTATGGGCGACGCCCAACCCGCTGCAACGATCGAGCCCGCAAAGGCGCGCTACGCCATGCAGCGCGCCTGCGATCTCGCGCGGCGCGGGGCGGGCCGCGTGGCGCCGAACCCCATGGTCGGCTGCGTGATCATGCGCGCGCCCGGCAAGATCGTCGGCCATGGCTGGCACGAAGGCCCCGGCCAGGACCATGCGGAAGTCATGGCGCTGAAGGAAGCCGGCGCCGCGGCCCGGGGCGCGACCGCCTTCGTAACCCTTGAGCCCTGCAACCACACGGGCCGGACGGGCCCCTGCGCCGAGGCGCTGATCGAGGCCGGCGTTGCAGACGTCGTCTACGCCCTCGCCGACCCCAACCCGATTGCGGCGGGCGGCGCCAAGCGCCTGCGCGCCGCCGGCGTGAACGTGCGGGCTGACCTTTGCGAAGAAGAGGCCCGCGACCTCAACCGCGCCTGGCTGCATGCGCTGAAACACAAGCGTCCCTATGTTGTCGGCAAAACGGCCATGAGCCTTGACGGTCGCATCGCGACGGCGGCGGGCGAGAGCCAGTGGATCACCGCGCCGGCAAGCCGGACCGCCGGACACGGGCTGCGCCGCGACGCCGATGCCATCATTGTCGGCGCGGGCACGGTCGCCGCCGACGACCCGGCGCTCACCGCACGCCTCGACGGCGACATCCGTTATCCCTTGCGGGTCGTCCTCGATTCGACGGCGCGCACGTCCCCTGGCGCGAAGGTCTACGAACGCAACCGTTCGGCGAAAAGCGCCCTCCTCGCCACGACGCGGCGCGCCTCTGCGGATCGCCTGGCGGGCTTTCGGGAAATGGGCGTTGAACCGCTTGCGCTGCCGGCGGACGATGCGGGACGGCCCGATCTTGACGCCCTGCTCTCGGCGCTTTTTGAGCGCGACGTCCATTCGGCCATGGTCGAAGGGGGCGGCGAAGTGCTGGGCGCTTTCTTTGACGCCGATCTCATTGACGAGCTTCACCTGTTCATCGCGCCGAAGATCATCGGCGGCGGCAAGCTTGCCTTTCGCGGCGACGGCGTCGCGGCCCTCGCCGACGCATCCCGCTTTGACTTTCAGCGGGTCAACATCGACGGCCCGGACCAGCACTGGATCGGCCGACGAAGGGAGACGGCGTAATGTTCACCGGCCTTGTTGAAGAGATCGGAACGGTCAAATCGGTCGGCCCCCGGGGCGATCATTTTGACATCTGCGTCGCCGCCAAAACGGTGCTCGACGGCGCCGCCCTCGGCGATTCGATCGCCGTCAACGGCGTCTGCCTGACGGTGACGGCGTTCGACGGGGCGACATTCACGGTCGGCCTGGCGCCCGAAACCCTGAACCGCACCAATCTCGGCGACCTCAAGGAAAGCGCGCCCGTCAATCTCGAACGCTCAGTGACGCCGACGACGCGCATGGGCGGTCATTTCGTGCAAGGACACGTAGACGGGACCGGAACCATCACCGCCTTTCGCCCGGATCGCGACGCCTTGTGGCTCACTGTCGCAACCGACCCGGCGCTGATGCGCTATATCGTGACCAAAGGCTACATCGCCATCGACGGCGCCTCGCTGACCGTCGTCGACACCGGGCCCGACTGGTTCAACGTCACGCTGATCGACTACACGCAAGGAAAGATCGCGCTGCCGCGCAAGGCCGTCGGCGACCGGGTCAATCTCGAAGTCGACATCCTGGCGAAATATGTCGAACGCCTTGTCGCCGACAAAGGCGCGCAAGGGATCACCACCGAATTTCTGCAATCCACCGGATTTACAAAAGAAGGAGCGAACTGATGCCCATTGCATCTGTCCGTGAAGCTGTCGCGGCGTTCAAGACCGGCGAAATTGTCATCATCGTCGATGATGAGGACCGCGAGAATGAGGGCGACTTAACAATCGCCGCCGATTTCGTGACGCCGGAGAAAGTGAATTTCTTCGCCAAGGAGGGCCGCGGGCTGATCTGCGTCGCCCTGGCCCCGGCGCTGATCGACAAGTTCGGCCTACCCATGATGGTGCCCGATGAAGACAACGGGTCCGGCTTCGGCACGCGCTTTACCGTTTCGGTGGAAGCCGCGACCGGCGTCACCACCGGCATTTCCGCCGCGGACCGGTCGCACACGATCCGGACGCTGATCGATCCGCAATCGACGCCGGACGATATCGTCGCCCCCGGCCACATGTTCCCCTTGCGCGCCAAGGACGGCGGCGTCCTCGAACGGGATGGCCAGACCGAGGCCTGCGTCGATCTTGCGAAGCTCGCCGGGCTCACCCCCGCCGCGATGCTGTGCGAGGTCATGAACGACGACGGAACCATGGCCCGCCTGCCGGACCTTGAGGACTTCGCCGCCCGCCACGCGCTCAAAATCATCTCCGTGAAGGCGTTGCAGGACTATCGCCGGGCGACGGAGAGCGCCGGCGGCGTCGAACAACCGGCGCGCGCCGCCGTTTAGGAGCGAAGCAATGAGCCGAACTTTTGAAGGACATTTAAACGCCGCGGGCCTGCGCATCGTCATTGTCGCCACGCGCTGGAACGACTTTATCGTCGAGCGTCTTGTCGACGGCGCAAAAGGCGCGCTGAAGCAGCATGGGCTGGACGAGGCGCGCATCGACCTCGCCATGGCGCCCGGCGCCTATGAGGTGCCGTTCGTTGCAAAGACGCTGGCCGCGGCGGGCCGCTATGACGGCGTCATCGCCCTTGGCTGCGTCATTCGCGGGGCGACGCCCCATTTTGACTATGTGGCCGGCGAAGCCGCGCGCGGCGTCGCTGCGGCGGCGCGGGAAACGGGGGTTCCGATTTCCTTCGGCGTCCTCACCGTCGACACCATCGAACAGGCCATTGAACGAGCCGGAACAAAAGCCGGCAACAAGGGCGCGGAAGCCGCCCTTGCCTGCCTTGAAACCATCAATTTGTGCAAATCCATCGAGGAGGCGTAAACCCGTGACCGCTGAGACCATTCAACTGAAAACACCGACACGCGTAAACCGTGACGACGCGGAAGACGCCGTCCGCACCCTGCTCTCCTATTTCGGCGAAAACCCGAACCGGGAGGGCCTTGTCGATACGCCGCGCCGCTTTGTCGACGCCTTTGAGGAATTTCTCGCCGGCTATGACGAAGACCCGGTGGCGATCCTCTCGCGCACCTTCGAGGAGGTCGAGGGCTATCAGGACATCGTGCTGATGCGGAACATTCGCTTTGAAAGCCATTGCGAACATCACATTCAGCCGATGATCGGCACGGCCCATGTGGCCTATCTGCCTGATGCTCGCGTGGTCGGCATCTCAAAGCTCGCCCGCGTGGTCGACGCCTTTGCGCGGCGCCTGCAGAGCCAGGAAACGCTCACCAACCAGATCGCCGGCGCCATCGAGGCGGCGCTGCAACCCCGCGGCGTCGCCGTGCTCCTCGAAGCTGAGCACCAATGCATTTCAACCCGCGGCATTCACAAAACCGATGTCGCCTGCGTCACCCGCGCCATGACCGGCGAATTTCTGACCGATCCCAAAGCGGAGGAGCGTTTCCTGCGGCTGATTGGAAAATAAGACGCAGACCACAGAGGAATAAAAAAAGGGCGGCTCACATGAGCCGCCCTTTTCAGTTTCGGAGGATGTTACCGACTAGAACTCGTACCGAACGCCGAAACGGATTTCCCAGACCGATGCATTCACCACCGGCGAGAAGATATCCGCCGTCGATTGAATGCTGCCGCCGGTGAAGCTGTCGAAGATATACTGACCAGAATCAGTGATACCGGGGACGCCGGCAGCGTTGACCTGGCTCTCATCCAACGCAACCAGGTCCTCTTCGCCCGGGAAACCGGCCTGGTTGATCACGCCCCACTCGTCATTGAGGAGGTTGCCGATATTGTCGATGACGACAAACATCTGCGTGCGATGGCCGTCAAAGAGGCCCGGCAGCTCCTGCTCGAAGCGCAGATCCCATTGCGAAAACCAGTCTGACTGGAAGGCGTTCCGCGGCGCGATGCCGCCCGCATACTGGTCAAGGCCCAGCGTATTGACGAGGTTGAAGAACGCCGCCTGATCGAAGCCCGGATTGAAGACCACATTGGGATCGTCCGGACCGGTCGGCACGTAAAGCAGGTGCCGGCTGTCGAGCTCATCGCCGAAGACATCGCCCGCATCATCAAAGATGAAGCTGTAAGGCCGCGATTGGGAAATCTGGCCGAACAGACGCAGGCTTGTCTCGTACTCGCCGAAGAACGGAAAGGAGAGGCCGGCGCGCACGGTGAAGCGATGGGGCACTTCGTAGTTCGACGTCGCCAGCGGCGGATTGTTGGGATCGGACGTCGAGAAATTCACGAAGTTCGAGAACGCAACAGACGACGTCATCGGATTGCGGTCCTTCGCGTCTGTGAAGGCGTAGCCAAGACCCCAGTTCGCCCGCAGGCCGCTATCGAAGTCGTACTCCTTGTAGAGGGCGGCCGAAATGATTTTCTGGCTGCCGCCGTCGTTGTTGGTGAGGATGAAGTCGTTGGCGCGCGGCCGATCTGTCGCGATACAGGCCGGCGACGTAATGTCGGCGATACAGGCCGGATCGGCGCGATCGATCCGGTTGTATATCGGACGCCCGTCCGGCGCCGTGCCGATTTGCGTCAGCGTCGCGTCAATGATGCCCGCCGCATTCCGGTCTTTGGTGTAGATGAAGTCAACGATCAGCGTCATGTCATCCCAGAAATTATAGGTGGCGCCGATCGCAGCCTTCCATTGCGATGGAACTTTGAAATTCGGATCAATCGCGTTGACGCCGCCATTGGCCGCCGACGCATTGGCGACTTCGTCGAACTGTTCTTCAAGAACGCCCCAGAACGGCGTGTTCTCGTTTCCAGGATCGCCGTTAACCCATGACAACGTATCAAAGTTCGCGACGTTCGGGCGATAGCTCTGGAACGTGCGCTGGCTGTCGTTCTGATAGGAGTTTGAAAGCCACACATTCGGGTTGCCGCCGGAGAAGATGCCGGCG
Source organism: Hyphococcus sp. (assembly GCA_028284345.1). Taxonomy (GTDB): domain Bacteria; phylum Pseudomonadota; class Alphaproteobacteria; order Caulobacterales; family Parvularculaceae; genus Hyphococcus. The sequence continues at coordinate 322,401 of JANQRY010000003.1, forward strand.
CCGCCGCGAATGGTCAGATTGTCGGCGGCGTCATAGTTGAAGCCGAAACGCGGCTGAATGAGCGATTCGCCGTCAAACGTCGTCTGGTTGTTAAAGCCGTTCCGCACCTCAAAATTCGGGTTGAGAGTCGGAAGGTCATCAGACGAATACCAGTCGAAACGAACGCCGGCGTTGATCTGCAAATCGCCGAGATCGATGTCGTCCTGCACGTAGACCGAGTGTGTCGTGTAGGCGAATTCAGCGGCGCCGTCGGCCGGATTGTTGGTGCCGACCGCGTTGCCGTAGGATACGTCGTCAACGAAGGCGCCGGACTCGAAATTATCGATTTCGGCGTCGGGGTCGGCCTGCAGATCACTAAAGCTCGAGCCGTCAAACCGGAACTCGCCCTGGGTGTGCTGGATGAAGAGGTTAAAGACGTCAATGGTTTCCCGCTCGTAGCCGAAGGTCAGGAAGTGGTTGTTGATCCGGTAGTCCGCCTTGAATTTCAGGTTGAACGTTTCCGTGGCAAGCTCATTCGCCTGACGGGAATCGTCGCCGCCGATATAGACAACGGCAGATTCATTCGTTGCCGGATTAAAAGTTTCAATCTGGACCTCGCCGAAGCTCGTCGTGTCGTTTGAAACCTGCCCGGTGTCATTGTCCGTATAGGAAATCCGCAGCTCGGTGGAGAAATTGTCCGTCCAGTCCGAGAAGAACTGTCCGGAATACGACCGCAGTTTCGTGCTGCGCAAATAGTAATGGTCGAACGACTCATACTCGTCCGGATCATCGTCGGACGCCGTCTGGCTGAAACCGTTGATGTAGTTGTAGGTTAGCGCAAGACGATGATTATCGTTGATGTTGTAGTCGAGTTTCGCAAGGATTTTCTCGTCGTCCTCGCCGGCTGAGGGCGGCAGCGGCGTCGGCGTATAGCCATAAACGTCTTGCGCGATCTGGAAAATCCGGTCGAGCTGGGCCTGCGTGACCCCTTGCACGCCCGTCGCGCCGAGTTCCGCCGGACCGCGGCCGAAAATCTCGGTCTCGTTGATTTTTTCGTAAGCCGCGAAGAAGAACAGCTTGTCCTTGATGATCGGGCCTGACAGCGTCGCGCCGAAGCGGAAGTCGCTGAAATCGCCCTTGTCGAAAGGGTCCCCTTCGATTGAGCCGCCACGCAGCGAATCCGACGTCCAGTCGAACCAGGCGCTGCCGTGGAATTCGTTTTCACCCGAGCGGGTCACCGCGTTGATGTTACAGCCCGTGAAGCCGCCATATTCGACGTCAAACGGCGCAAGCTCGACCGCAACCTGGTTGATGGCGTCGAACGGGAACGGCAGGCGTTCCGTCGGATAGCCATTGGAATTAAGGCCGAAATTGTCATTCAAACGAATGCCGTCGACGGTCAGCGAGTTGAAGCGCGGGCTGGCGCCGGCGCACTGCAGGCCGTCGCCTTCGGATTCATCAATGAAAAGGCGCGGATCCTGACGGATGATTTCCTTGATGTCGCGATTGACCGCGGGCGAGCCTTGAATGTCGTCAAAATCAAAGGTCGCGTTCGGACCGATGGCCACTTCCGTCAGGGCCGAGCGCGTTGCAACGACAACGATTTCATCGGAGACGCCGCCGCTCGCCAGCGCAAAGTTCAGCGCCGTCGTGTCGCCAAGCGACAAGCGGACGTTCTCAACGGATTGACCTTGAAGGCCCGGCGCCGACGCGGTGATCGTATAGTCGCCGGTGACCGACAGGTTTTGCACGCTAAAGCGACCCTGGCTGTCGGTTGTCACGCGGCGCGTCGACCCGGTGCTGACATCGACAATTGTCACCGAAGCGCCCGAAACCGGCGCGCCGGAACCATCCGTAACCACGCCGCGCACGTCGGCGGTCGTTTGCTGCGCTTCGGCGGGCGTCGGCATGAAGACGGTTGTAAAGGCGGTAGAAAGCGCGATCGCCGCCGCGCCAGCGGAGAGCGTATTCATCAGTTTCATTTTCACGAACCCCAAGGTTTTTAAAAGGAATTGCCGCGCCATGTACGCGACCCCAAGATCATGACGGGCGATAGAAACTGTAGATGACGCGGTCGTGACAGTCGCTGCTGATTAGCAGTTGGCGAGCCGTTCCTGTTATATTGTTCGCATACGGTCGATTGGGGAGAATTTTATACGAAATCAGAACGCATTAGCGGTTAGCGCGCGCACACAGAACGCATTCCGGAAACGCGCTGACGGCGTTTGTGACAAACGCGTAAAACCGTAATTCGAAGCGCTGTTGCAACGCGGCAACATTCGCGAGGCGCTACATCCGCTCCGGCGCCGGCAAACCGAGGAGGTCGAACACCTGATCAAGCTGCGCCGCCACCAATTCAGCCAGCGCAATGCGCGACGCGCGCGCGGTTTCATCGGCCTCGTCGGCAATGCGGCAGGCCGCATAAAACTTTGAAAAGACTTGCGCGAGACCAAAGGCGTGGTCGCACAGGATATGCGGCAAGCGCTTTTCATAAGCGTCGCGATGGGCGTCGGCGAACCCGGCGAGCGCCAGCGCCAGATCCCGCTCTTCCGCAACGCCGATGACGATCGGGCCCGCTTCCCCGGCCCCCGCCACCGCCGCTTTTGCCAGCACCGAGCGGATGCGTGCGCGCGCATAGAGAAGATAAGGGCCAGTCTTGCCCTCAAAGGACGTGAACCGGTCGAGGTCGAAGATGTAGTCGCTGGTGCGCGGATTGGAGAGATCGGCGAACTTTAACGCGGCGATCCCGACCTTTTGCGCAATATCGTTTGTTTCCGCTTCGCCATACCCTTCGGCCAAACCGTTTTCGACAAGGCGTTCGCGCGCCTTCTCCGTCACCATGTCGATAAAGTCGCGCAACTTGAGGGTGCCGCCTTCGCGGGTCTTGAACGGCTTGCCGTCCTTGCCGTTCATGGTGCCGAACCAGAGATGTTCGAGCTTGTCTTCGTCGAAATACCCGGCGCGGTCGACGGCGCGGAAAACCTGCTCAAAATGGAGCCGTTGCCGGGCGTCGACCACGTAGAGCATGCGGTCCGGTCCGATTGCGCGCGTCCGGTCGACAATGGTCGCCACGTCGGTTGCGTGATAGCCGACCGCGCCGCGGCTGTTGCGGAAGATGATCGGCGGCATTTCCTTTTTGTCGCTGTCGCGGGCGACGCGGATAATGTCGGCGCCGTCGGACGTTTCGAGCAGCCCCCGCGCGCGCAAATCCTCCGCAATCTCCGGAATAAGCGGATCGGCGTCTGCTTCGCCGTTCCAAAGATCGAAATCGACCCCGAGATCGGCGTAGTCGACTTTCATGGCCGCCACGGAGAGATCCACGAAATGGCGCCAAAGGGCGCGGTAGCCCGGCCGGCCGTCCTGCAGCGCCTTCGTCGCTTCACGGGCAAGCTCCGCCCGCGCCTCGTCCTCTTTGCAGGCCGCCGACGCCGCCGGATACATGGCTTCGAGATCGCCGAGCGTGATCGGCGGCGCGTCGGGGAACGGCCCTTTGTTCGCCGCATCAAAATACGGCAGGTCCGGCTGTCGCAATTCCAGTTCGGAAATGAGCTGGCCCATTTGTAGGCCCCAGTCGCCGAGATGGGCGTCGCCGATCACTGTATCGCCGGCGGCGCGAGCGATACGCTTCAGGCTCTCGCCGATGATTGCCGCGCGCAGATGGCCCACATGCAGCGGCTTGGCGACATTGGGGCCGCCATAATCGATGACGATTTTTTCCGGCGCCGGCCGCGCCCATGGTCCGGCCTCGCCGAGCCGCGCGGCGAGCCAGTCGTCGCGCAGCGCCAGATTGATAAATCCCGGCCCGGCAATCGCGACATCGGCGAAAATATCCGCCGCATCCAGCTTGTCGATGACGCTCTGCGCCAGCGCGCGCGGGTTCTGCTTCGCGGCCTTCGCCGCTGCGAGGGCGCCGTTGCACTGAAACTGCGCCAGGTCCGGACGATCGGCGCGCGCGGCGCGGCCATAGGCGGCGTCCAGCCCGGCGGCTGCAAACGCCCCGCCCAGGACCGCGCTCAAATCGTCAAGCAGCGTCATTGCAATCTGGGAAACTTCAGGCTCTTGCCGGACCGATTGAAAATCGCCTGTTCCGGCGTGAGGGAGAAACCGACGATGATTTCGAAGTTGGTGCCGGAGGTGTTTTCGCCGGCCCTCGGAATGGTGATCCGGTCGATCTCGTCTTCAAAGACGATGACGCGCCGCTGGTCGGTGAAGTCGACCGGCGCCGGGAATTCCTCCTTGGCGATAACCTCAAGGTCGCGGCGGACCACAGCGACAAAATAGTTGAACGCCCGCGGGCCGTTGGCGCCCTTCGGACCCTTGCCGAAGGCCATGGTCAGATCGACCTCGACCTCGATCGGGTCCGCCTCCGCATAACGGCAGGAGATCAGCGCGTTGGTGATTTCGCCGGAATAGGCGACGTTGTCGACAGTTTCCTCGCCGTCAAACTGAACGAACCGGGCCGCGTCCGCCAGAACAACGATATTCGGGCATGGCGCCGGGTTCCTCTGGTTCGCTTCTTTATTGCCGGCGCAGGCCGAGGCGGCGACGAGTGCGGCGAAAAGCGCGCCGGCTAACCCTTTGTTCATGAAATGAAACCCTTATATTTTAACACGAAAAGGCCGCGGGAACGCCCGGCTCAGGCCTTGGCGACGCCTTCTTGATTGCGCAAGACCGTCTAGCGATTTGCGCAGGCCGGCGCAACGCCGCGGGCCGGGCCAATCCTGAAAGCACTGGCCGAAAGGAACCGCCCGGAAGGAACGGGAATGACGACGACCCTCAAGACCCCGCTTCGGGTCCGGCTGGCCTCACCGCGGGGCTTTTGCGCCGGGGTCGAGCGGGCCATCCGGACGGTTGAGGACGCCCTTGCGCGCTTTGGGGCGCCGGTCTTCGTGCGCCATGAAATCGTCCATAATCACCATGTGGTCGACCGTCTTGCGGCCATGGGCGCGGTGTTCGTGGAAAATGTCGACGACGTGGAGCCCGGCCGCCCGGTGATCATATCGGCCCATGGGGCGCCGGCCGCCGTCCTTGAGGACGCCGGCGCGCGCGGACTGCAAGCGATCGACGCCACCTGCCCGCTGGTTCACAAGGTGCACGCCCAGACGCGTCGTCACGCGGACCGCGGCGTCCACGTCTATCTCGTCGGTCACAAAGGTCATCCGGAAGTTGTCGGGACCATGGGCCAGGCGCCCGCCGGGGCGGTGACGTTGGTCGAAACGCCGGGCGACGTCGACCTGTTGCCGGCGCGCGACGGACCAAAGGCCTATGTCACACAGACGACGCTGTCGGTCGAAGACGCCGGCGACATGATTGCAGCGCTGAAGAAACGGTTTCCCGACATCATCGCGCCGAACAAGCAGGACATCTGCTACGCGACAACGAACCGACAGGACGCCGTCAAAGCCGTCGCGCCCGACGTCGATCTTTTCCTCGTTTTCGGATCGGAGACGTCGTCGAACTCCCAACGACTGGTGGAAACAGCCCTGCGCGCCGGCGCGGGCGACGCGGCGCTGATCGAAGACGCCGCGGCGTTCGACTTCGAAACCCTCGCCGAGGTTTCAACCCTTGGCGTCTCGGCCGGCGCCTCTGCGCCGGAAGAACTGGTCGAGGCGTTCCTGAAAGACCTCGCCGTGCGGCGAACCATCGTCGTGGAAACGGTCGAGACCGCGCGGGAAGACGTCGTTTTCAACAGCCCGTTGAAACTGGCGGGGTAACGCTCTGGGTTCACTCTTAAGGGCTGTGATTGTCTGCCTTCCTCCAACAATTCAGAAAACGCGGACATGGCATTATCGCTGGATTGCCGAAATGAATCCGGCAATGTCACGCTTGAGACAGTTGCACATTGGATGGAATAACTTGTCTAAGCCGCTCATCCCGGCGAAGGCCGGGATCTCGGGCCGCAAGCAATAAGCGGGCCTCCTGAGATCCCGGCCTTCGCCGGGATGAGCGGAAGTTTTTGAACCGTATAAACCGCAACTGACTTTAAACCCGCGGATCAGCGATGATCTGAGTTTCCAGTCACCGACAGCAGAGACCCATCATGATCGAAATTTATACTGACGGCGCCTGCTCGGGCAATCCGGGCCCCGGCGGATGGGGCGTTCTCATCATGGACAATGGCGATGAACGCGAACTCTTCGGCGGGGAAGCGGAAACCACCAACAACCGGATGGAGATGCAGGCGGTGATCGAAGCCTTAAAGGCGACAACGGGACCAATTATTCTTTATACGGATAGCCAATATGTAAAGAACGGCGTGACGTCATGGATTCATGGCTGGAAGCGCAATGGCTGGAAAACCGCCAGCAGAAAACCCGTTAAGAACAAAGACCTCTGGGTTGAGATCGACGCGCTCGCGGCGGACCGTGAGATCGACTGGCGCTGGGTCAAGGGCCATGCGGGCCATGACGGCAACGAGCGGGCGGACGCACTAGCCCGCCGCGGCGCTGAGACGTTTTAAAGCTGGCCGAGCATATGGTCCGCAGAGGAGACGTCGAAGGCGCCCGGCGCCTCAACATTCAGTTCCTGCACGACGCCGTTCTCCAGGATCGCTGAAAACCGCTGAGAGCGCTCGCCCATGCCGAAACCGGATCCGTCCATGGCAAGGCCGAGCGCGCGGGTAAACTCGCCATTGCCGTCGGCCAGCATCTCCACCTTGTCGCCGGCGTTCTGGGCCTTGCCCCATGCGTCCATGACAAAGGCGTCATTCACCGACATGCAGACGATCTTGTCGACGCCTTTGGCGCTGAACTCGCCGGCCTTTTCGACAAATCCCGGCAAATGCTTGGCGGAACAGGTCGGCGTGAAGGCGCCCGGCACGGCGAACAGCGCAACCTTGCCCGAACCGAGCACGTCCTGCGTTTCGGCCTTTTGCGGACCGTCGGCGGTCGCCATCATTACGGTCGCGTTCGGGATATTGTCGCCCTTGGCAATAGTCATTTGCGTTTCTCCTATAGATTTCGTCGGCGGTCATAACGCGGCGGCCCGCTGAGGTCCAGAATGCGGGCCCCGGACGCCCGCCCGGACGCGTTTGCGTCAATCATGGGAGCGGCTTAAGATCGCCGCATGACGAGCGACAAGGAACCACAACAGGATTTCCTCGCCGGGCAATTGCTGATCGCAATGCCGAATATGGGCGATCCGAGATTTGAACGATCCGTCATCCTGATCTGCGCCCACGACACCGATCACGCCATGGGCGTCATCGTCAACAAGCGCCTCGATGATGTGGAGTTCGACGACCTGCTGACGCAACTGGATATCGAGCCGGCCGAAAATGCTCAATATACGGATGTATTTTTCGGCGGCCCGGTGCAAACGGAGCGCGGCCTTGTCCTGCACACGTCAGACTATGAAATAGACAAGACGCTGACGCTGCCCGGCGGGCTGGCGCTGACGGCGACGCGCGACATCCTTATCGATATCGGCGGGCGCGAACCGAAACGAACAGCGCCGGCGCGATATCTCCTGGCGATCGGTCACGCCGGCTGGGGCGCCGGTCAACTGGAACAGGAAATCGCCATGAACGCGTGGCTCCACTGCGACGCAGACGACGATCTGATTTTCAACGGCAGTCACGACGACGCCTGGAACGGCGCGCTGGCAAAGCTCGGCGTCACCAGCGCCATGCTGTCGCGGGAATGGGCGTCGGTCCGGGATTCCGGCCAGCCGCTGAATTAGACGTTCGGGAAGCCGCCTATCGCGCGCCGGGGCGCGCCCAGGGCCGCCAGCGCATCGGCTTTGCATCATTGGCGGCTTGCGCGGCTAGGTCCGGCGTCAGTTCGATCGCATCTTCCGGCGCGGCCGCGGATTTCGCGTCCGCCGGCTGCGCAATCGCCTTCTTCTTGTCGCGGGACGCATCGCCGTTCTTATCATCGCCCTCAGTCGGCGGCGCGGCGGGACGGCCAAACGCAAAGCCCTGGCCGTAAGTACAGCCCAGAGACGCCGCGGTCTTTGCCGCCGCATCGCTTTCAACGCCTTCAATGATCACCTTCAGGCCAAGATCGCGGCCCATCGCCGCCAAGGCGCCGACAATCTTTGCGCCGTCGCCCTCCCCCTCAAGATCCTCGGCGAAGGATTTGTCGATCTTGATGAAATCAAAATCATATTTGCGCACGTTGGAAAGACAGGAAAAGCCGGCGCCGAAATCGTCAAAGGCGAGCGCCGCGCCCAAATTCTTCAGCTTACGGAACACCGGCGTTGCCGCGTCCGCATTGCCGATCGCTTCGCCTTCGGTCAGCTCAAGGACGAGCGCGCCTTTGGGTAGCCCGTATTTTTTCATTACCGACGCGACGGCGTCGGCGAAAGCCGGATCACGCATCTGTGTCCACGACACGTTCATGGCGACAAAAGCCGACGCGTCCGCGCGTTTGTTTTTGCGTTCCTGCGCCAGAAACGCCGCCGCCTGACGCAGCATCGATTGCGCAAACGCGCCGGACTTGCCCGCATAGGCGGCGGCGCGGATCAGTTGCGCCGTGTCGCCGTCCTTGCCGTCGAGACGCGCCAGGGCCTCATAGCCGACGGTTTTCTTGTCCTTGAGCGAAACGATCGGCTGAAAAGCGGCGACAATCTTGTCGACATCGAAATCTGCGGGCGCGGGCGCCGCCCTTGCGTCCGCTTTCGGCCGCGCGCCCGCGCCGTCGCCGAATTTCGCATCGGCGTGTTCGATAAACGCCACGATGCGTTCCAGCACGCCCTCTTCCTCCGCTGCGGCCCGGGCGCCGCGTATGCGCACCGTGCGGTCGTTAAAGAGCTTCAGCATGACGTCAAACGGCCCGTCCTCGGCTGCAAACACCTCGGTCTCAAGCGTTTTCAGATCGTCCTTGTGAATGAACTGGCGCAAGGCGTCCGGCGTGAACGGCGCGTTCGAGTCCGCGCCGAGCAAGGCGGGAAGCGACTCCGTCTGGTCGACGAGTTCCGGGCTCCAGTCCCAGATGCCGACCCCTGCGTAATCAAGAACCCGGCCGAGTTGACTGTCGATAACGACTTCCGTGCGTTCGCGCGACGCTTTCGGGGCGGACGACGCCATGCGCGCCTGCTGATCCGGCGCGGCGAACGACTGACGCATAGTGGGCGCGGTCATCGATCGCGCCGGGGCGAACCCTTCGGTCAGCGCCACAAGGCTCGCGCCGAGGACGCCCAAGGTAAAGATGCCATGGGCGGCGAGCGAGGCTGCGCCCTCCACGGGGCCAAGGGGGCCGATCAGCGGCGCAATGATGGCGAGGGCGACGCCGGGCAGGATCAACCGCGCGCCCGTATCGCCGCGCACGGCCTGGGTCAGCGCCAGGACAACGGCGAAACCGCCGACGCCGATCGCGGCCCAACGCATTATCCCCGAGACGTCGATGCGGTCGATGAAATTGATGAAGCCGAGGCCGCCGAGCACAAGCGCGCCCGTAAACATCACCCCGCCGAGCAGTGGATTGTATTTCGCCGCATTGATCGAGGCGGATAGGAAGACAACGCCCGAGGCGGCGAACAATCCAAGAATGAGAACCGCGCCTTCCGCCGGCAGCGACGGCAGGAGACCGAGCCAGGAAAATTCGAGCGCCGCGGCCATCGCAACCATGAGCAGCGCGCAAACAGCGAGGCCGCTGCGCCGGATCGCCGCGTAGCCGGCGAGAAACGCCGCGCCCACGATCAGCGCGCCGGCAATCGCCCCGCGCCCGAGATCGAGCGCCGCATCGCCGGTCATTACGCCGATTTCGGAAATCCCCGCCGCCAGTATACTCAGCATCGCACCCACCGCCTTTCGGCGACACATACGCCGGGCGCGCCCAAAACCCCGCATGCCCGATTGCGCCATTGCCGCGGATTAACCGCCGGCGATGTTAAGCGTGTCGCACCTGCCCCACAGGTCGTCTCTGATCTTATCTTCACGCGGAGAGGGTCGATCCGCAAGGGCTTGACCTTGGGGCTTGTGCAATTTTTCAGCCGAACGCCCTTTAAAGACCGATCAGGCTTGGGGCCGCGCGGCCCAATCCCCGGCGGTTACGGCGTAAATATCGTGGTCGCGCCAGACGCCGTTAATCCTGAGATAGCCCCGGGCGCGCCCTTCCCGCTCAAAGCCGAGACCGCCCAGAAGCCGCGCGGAGGCTTCGTTTCCGGGCTGGCACGCCGCCTCAACACGGTTAAGGCCGATGACGTCAAACGCATGGCGGACGGTCTCATGAACAATGATCCCGCCGTAGCCGCGGCGCAAAAAGCCCTCCCCGACCCAATAGCCGATGACGCCGGAACGCGACGCGCCAAAGCGGATGTTGGAAAGCGTCACCCCGCCGATCAGCGCCTCGCCGTCCAGCCGACAGGCGAACAGCGACAGGCCGGTCGCGGCGCGGCGCTGGCGCTCCCACAGGCGCAGCCGGCGGCGAAACGCCGACAGGGTTACGTCTTTCGCCGTCCAGTCGTCTTCCCATTTGGTGAGATGCCCGCGGCTGTCGTCGCGCAGCGCCGCCCAGTCCTCAAAATCGCGCAGCTGCGGCGCCCGCAACAAGAGAGGATCGCGTACAAGGACCGGGTCGAAAGCCGCCGATCCTGCGGGCCGCAACTGGAACATTTCCGGGCGTTTCCATTTTTAACGCATCACTGAACCAACGCTTGATGCAGCGCGCCGACGGCGCTGTCAAAACGGCCAATCGGTACACGATATAAATTTGAGAATGATTATCAATTACAAGTTCAGCGGCGGCGCATTCGCCGCGTGGACAAATCGACGTTTAGAGGCGAAAACCCCTTTCGAATCGTCGCGCGGGCCCTAACTTCAAAAAAGCGGAACGTCATGTGCATCCGCGGTTACGAGAGCAACCGCGCCGGAGAGAATGTTGGACTACGAACAGTTTTTTAAAGATCGTCTCGACGCGTTGCGCGAGGAAGGCAATTATCGCGTCTTCGCGCATATCGGGCGGCGCGCCGGCGCGTTTCCGCAGGCGAGGAACTACGCCGGCGAGGGGCCGGAAGATATTACCGTTTGGTGCTCCAACGATTATCTCGGCATGGGACAGCACCCGCTCGTCACCGGCGCCATGAAGCAGGCGATCGACGAATGCGGCGCCGGCGCCGGCGGCACGCGCAACATTTCCGGCACCAATCATTACCATGTGAAGCTGGAGCGCGAACTGGCCGACCTTCACCAGAAAGAGGCGGCGCTGCTCTTTACCTCCGGCTACGTCTCAAACTGGGCGACGCTGGGCGCGCTGGCGTCGAAAATTCCCGGCTGCATCGTTTATTCCGACGCGCTGAACCACGCTTCCATGATCGAAGGCATCCGCCAGTCAAAAGCGGAACGGCGCATCTTCAAGCACAATGATCCGGAAGATCTGGAACGCCTTATCGCCGCCGACGACCCGGCGGCGCCGAAACTGATCGCTTTTGAATCCGTCTATTCCATGGACGGCGACATCGCGCCCATCGCCGCCTTCTGCGACATCGCCGACAAGTACGGCGCCATGACCTATCTCGACGAAGTTCATGCGGTCGGCCTTTACGGGCCCCGCGGCGGCGGCATTGCGGAGCGCGAGGGTCTTTGCGATCGCCTGACCGTCATCGAAGGCACGCTCGGCAAAGCCTTCGGCGTCATGGGCGGCTATATCGCGGCGTCCGCGGCGCTGGTCGATTTCATCCGCAGCTTCGCTAGCGGTTTCATTTTCACGACTGCGTTGCCGCCTTCGGTTGCGGCCGGCGCGCTCGCATCCATCAGACATCTGAAGACAAGCGACGCCGAACGCCTCGCGCAGCGCGACCGCGTCGCCGCCGTGCGCGCCAAACTCGCAGCCATCGGCATCCCGACGCTCGACAATCCGAGCCACATCGTGCCGGTGATGGTCAAAGATCCGGTCAAGTGCAAATGGATCTCCGACTGGCTGATCGCCAATCACGGCATTTACGTGCAGCCGATCAACTATCCGACCGTGCCGAAAGGAACCGAGCGCCTGCGCATCACGCCGTCGCCGGTCCATTCCGATGCGGACATCGAACACCTCGTCTCGGCATTGTCGGAAATCTGGTCCCAATGCGCGCTCGCGCGCGCGGTCGCCTAAGCGACCCGGCAGGGGCGGAGGGGTGCGGTCGAACCGTTTGCAAAGCAAACGCAGTCGACCGAACGAACCCGCGGCCCTCGGTTTTGGCGGCGCGTCAGCTATTCCAATGTAAACCGCAGAAAAGCCGTACTGATGAGTCGCCCGTTTGATTGCTCGCCGGAGACGGATAACGTTCGCGTCCTGCGTCCAGTCTGCAGCATGTCAGGCGTAAAGCGTACATCCTCGGCTTGGCCGCCCTTCAAAAATTCCATTGAGACGCTCGCCAGATTATAGCGATCCGTTGTCCCGATATGCGCTTCGCCAGCGCGTATCGACGCGGAAATAAGGACGCCGCCGTGAAGAGACGGCGGATCCGGCGCGCCAATGAGCCATGGTTCAAACCGGAGAATACTCTCCGTTTCGGCATGCTGCATTTTCACGGATTCAGCAAAACTTCGACAGGAACGCCAACCGCCTGTCTCAGGGGCTAGCGGATCCATCTCCCGGTCCGAGGTTACGTTCGCAAACGCGCCTAAAAGGAATGTCGCGTGGCCGAAAATAAACTCGCCACCCTCCTCATTAGAAGTCGCGCTCAACTCGATATAAACTAGCGCGCCGCGGCGCATCTTGATTTTCGCTTTGGCTTGAACAGGCCCGTACGGCACAGGCCTGGTGAACGTCGCGCTGAAACTTAGCGTCGCCATCGGGTACAGCGCGCCCGCTTCGCTCCACACGGCCACGCCCGCAACCTGGTCGAGAACCGCCACAACCGCGCCGACATCGAGGCGCTTAGAGTTTTCGGACCGCAGTTGAGAAGAGGGTTTAATCGTTATGACCGCCACGCCGTCGCGATATTCGCAAACCGGCTCAAACAGCGACATGAAGGCTATATCGCGTAGCCTGTTCGACGCGGCGATCGCTGGATCCTCGTTTGCAGCGACCTGTCTGTTACCCTCATTTTCCGTTGTCATATATTGGCGCTGCGCAGTATCTCGGTCTACGAATTGAGGTGCGTAAAGTCGGTTCTACGACGTTACTTTGGTCGAAAAGTTCTTTTTATAGACTGCAGATGCAAAAGCGTTGGTTTCTCCGCCAGAAATGACTTTTCCTTGAACAAACATCATGGAACGAGACTTTTTCTCAACCTTTACCCTACTCTCTATCCAGTCCCCTTCCCGAGCGGGACACACAAAGTTTGCGGTAATGGAGATAGTCGGCCCTCCCAGATCAAGTCCGGATGCAGCAGCGCCAACATAACCCAACGCCGTGTCCAAAAATGCGAGCAAAGTTCCTCCGTGACAAATTCCTTGCGCATTGCAATGGCGCTTTTCAATCTTCATTCCTAATCGAATTGGTTCATCAGGATCCTTCGTCGCCTTTCCCTGAATGGGTCCCAACATCGAAGAAAAAGGATCCTCATGCAGAATCTCAGTCCACTGCTCTATTGAGAGCGAGGCTCGTCTATGAGCATGATTTTCCATCATCGCGTTACCCATAATCCAGCGCAACTTGAGGCCTTGATCGATCTGTTCAGACCGAACCCTTTCTCCGAGAAGCATCGTTGCCAGAAGGGTCGGTCTGCGAATTTCTTTTCATGCTATGGAATTCAAGGTTTCGTACCGGAAGCGCCGCCTATGCCGTTCAAAAGAATATGACTGAAGGTATCGAAAATCTCTTCCTTGGTTAGTTCCGGTTTACCATCAACCCATCTCGAGACCCAATTGAACATTCCGAAAATGGCGTATGACGCCAGGCTGGGATCAGGCACGTCCAAAGACCCGTCTTTCAAACCGAGCACGAGGAATTTCTGCACTTCGCGATTCATTGAGCGGCGCATCTGCCAAAACCTAGCCCTTCCGGCTTCGGACAAAACACGCGAATCAGAAAGAACAAGACTGATACCGTAGTCGCTGACAACAACATTCAAATAAAGCCACAAAAACTTTTCAAGCATTTGCCGTGCATTCATGTCTGAAAAGTCGACCTTGTCTACAGCGGACTGAAATTCAGAATACGCCAGTTCGACGCTTTCGAGCAGAAGCGCCTCCTTACACTCAAATCGGCTGTAAAGTGTCGGCTTGGTGACATTAAGAGCCAGGGCCACATCGTCCATCGACGTATTCTGATAGCCCTGGGTTCGAAATAGTTGAGAAGCTTTATCTAGAATCGCTTCGCGGCTGAGGCTGCCTCTTTTGTATTGCGTTATAGCAACGGTTTTGTTTGACCCATCACTCACGGCGTTCATTGCATCCTTTTTGCTGCCAGTCAGGCTAATTCTCGCGATTGCGACACTAACTATATAGTATTGCTCGTCTCCGCCAAATATGCGCCGTCAAGACGCGTGAAATAACGACATATCAATCATATTGACGCTGACGCCCATCGCCTGAATCCACTATGCGTCCAATCCCCATGTCGCAAGTCGCGCGTTGTTGTCACTCAAAGAATTGATGCGGCCCGGCGTCCGGGAAAATCGCGGCGCAGGCGCCGGATGCAACACGCCGTCAATGGTCTGATATACGCCCCGCGCCGCCATATGCGGATGATCCGGCGCCTCCTGAAGGCTTAGCACGGGCGCAAAACACGCGTCGGTGCCCTCCAACAATTCGCACCACTCGCTTTGCGAGCGTTGTGCGAAAACCTCTTCGAGGATTTTCACCTTTTCCGGCCAGGTCGACGCGTCAAATTGTTTGTGTAAAAGATCCCCTTCAACGCCAATCAATTTCAGCATTTCGGCGAAGAAATGCGGCTCAATCGGGCCTACAGAGATTTCCTTGTCGTCCGCACAAATATAGCAGCGGTAAAATGGGGCGGCGCCGCCCAGGACGCTTTTTTCGCGGTCGAGCGAAATGCGGTCGAGTTGTCCAGCGAAAAACGACATCATCGACGCGGCGCCGTCTACGATCGCTGCATCGATGACCTGCCCCTTGCCGGACACAGATCGCTCCAAAAGCGCTGACACTACGCCCAAGGCAAGGAATAGAGAGCCGCCGCCAAAATCACCAACGAGATTTAGCGGGGGCGAAGCAGGATCGTCTTTCTTTCCGATTGCGGCCAAAGCGCCCGTTAGCGCAATATAGTTGATGTCATGTCCTGCGGATTTGGCGAGCGGCCCATCTTGACCCCAGCCTGTCATTCTACCGTAAATCAAGCGCGGATTTAGCTCATGCGCCGCTTCCGGCCCCAGCCCTAAGCGTTCCATCACGCCAGGCCTGAACCCTTCGATAAGGACATCAGCGCGGCCGATGGCTTTAAGCGCCGTTTGTCGCCCCTCATCGGACCGGATGTCTAGAACCAACTTTGCCTTGTTCCGATCGGACACTGGGTTGGGCCAACCATTGCCTCCTTCGCGATCAATAAGCAGCACATCCGCGCCCAAATCCCCCAATAGTTGCGCGCAATATGGTCCCGGCCCCAGACCGCCAAATTCCACAACACGAATTCCGTCCAACGGTCCATAGCGTTCGGATTTTTCATTGGCGTCCATCATGCAAAATCCGGTTTTCGTCGCTCCAGAAATGCGTTCACCCCTTCCATCGCGTTAGGCTCAACGGCGCAATGAGCGATCGCCTCCGCCTCGCGTTCCAATTGGGCTTCCAATTCCCGACTTGTCGATTGAAGGAGCAAACGCTTAGCGCGCGCCAGGGCCGGGATCGACATCCTGGCAATCTTGCTAGCGGCTTTCTGCGTCTCCTCGTATAGTTGTTCATCCGGCGATGTTCGCGTGATTAATCCACACGCTTCAGCCTCATCGGCGCTAAACGTTCGGCCTAGATAAATCATTTCCTGCGCGCGGCGTAAGCCGACAAGCCTCGGCAACAGGAAAGACACGCCCGCGTCGGGAGACAAGCCAATGCCGGGATAAGCGACGGAGAAATTCGCCGACTGCGCCGCAATGACGACGTCCCCGACCAGCGCCAAACCAAGTCCCGCACCGGCCGCAGGACCATTCACAGCAGTCACGATCGGCTTGGACAAACCAGCCAGGCGTGCGACCGCCATGTGTAAGGAGCCGGTCATCTCCCGAACAAAACGTGGGAGATTATCGGACGCGCTCGCAAAGGCGTTAATGTCGCCGCCGACGCAGAAGAATCGACCGACCCCGCTGAGAAGCACGCATCGCACGTCTTCAGTCGTTTCCATGGTGTGAACGGCGTCGAGCAACTGATCACAAAAGACCTGATCAATGGTATTGCCGTCGTCGCCCCGATCAAGGGTGATGCGACCAATAGAATCAGAGATTTCAACGGAAAAACGGGCGGTCATTTCGGCGCCATCCTGATTGCGCCATCAAGGCGGATTGTCTCCCCGTTCAACATGGGGTTGCCAATAACCGCTTCGACCATCTGCGCGTATTCCTCTGGTTTTCCGAGTCTGCTTGGAAACGGTACTTGCATGCCAAGCGACTGTTTCGCCGGTTCAGGCAGCCCTTCCAGCATTGGCGTCAGAAAGATTCCTGGCGCAATTGTCATGACACGGATACTTAGCGAGGAGAGGTCCCTCGCCATGGGAAGCGTCATGCCGACAACGCCGCCTTTAGAAGAGGAATAGGCGGCCTGGCCAATTTGCCCGTCGAAAGCGGCGACGCTCGCCGTATTGATAATGACGCCGCGTTCTTCTTCATCAATTTCAAGCGCGGAAAGACGAGCCGCAAATTTGGAGGCGACATTGAAGGTGCCGACGAGATTGACCTCTATGACCTTGCGGTAAACGGCAAGGTCGTGCGGTTCGCCTTCTCTTCCTACGGTCTTACTCGGCGTACCGATTCCCGCGCAATTAACAAGGATCCGCGCCGGTCCATTATTTTTCTCCGCTTCCTCAAGAGACGCTACAACGCCTTCGTCGCTTGTCACATCCGTCCTAAAGTAGCTGGCGTTAATCGACGAGGCGAATTCCAATCCCGACTTATCGTTGACGTCAAATATGGCGACCTTTGCGCCATTTCTGACGAGCATCTCAGCCGCGGCGGCGCCAAGGCCGGAGGCGCCGCCAGTGACCACTGCGGGCGTTTCTTTTAAATTCATCAGCACTCGCCTTATCTAAATTTATGCCGCATTACGGCTCGGTTTTTTGTAATAAGTCCGGCCAGTTTCAGCCATCTCCCGCAGCCCTTCTGGCGGCGCAAAGCGCACGCCATATTCTTCAACAAACGCATCGCAGTCCGCCACAAACTGCGCAGGACCACAGGCGTCAATGTAACTGAGCGGTCCCCCGGTCCAGGGAGCGAAGCCCCATCCCAATATCGCGCCGACATCCGCTGCACGCGGATCGTTAATAACGCCTTCGTCGAAACAGCGCGCTGCTTCGAGAGCCTGCCGATGCAGCAATCGTTTTTTGATTTCACCAACGACACGGACCGGCTCAGTCGCAGTCGCTGGCAGTAGACTTGTCAGACCCGCCCATAGGCGCTTCGGACCGTCATCCGGATAGTCATAGAAACCGGCGTCCGCCTTGCGGCCCGTCCGTCCGCGCTTCACCAACTCAGCCATTACCGCTTCATATGGCCGTTCGTCATAGTCGGCGCCCAAAGCCGTCTTGGTTTGATCAAATATTCTGACAATAAGATCGAGCGCAACATCATCTGCGATTTCCAATGGCCCGCGCGGCATGCCGGTCATGCGCCCGACATTTTCAATCAGTGGCGCGGGCAAGCCCTCAACAAGCATTTCCGCGCCTTCATAGATATAGGTGCCGAAACAACGGCTCGTATAGAAGCCGCGACTGTCGTTGACGACGATTGGCGTTTTCCCGATCGCAACCGAATAGGCGACGGCGCGCGCGACCGCCTCATCACTGGTCTTCTCGCCGCGGATGATTTCGACAAGCTCCATCCTATCGACCGGTGAAAAGAAATGGATGCCGATGAAATTTTCCGGCCGCGAAGACGCCTCGGCCAGCCCCGTAATGGGAAGCGTCGAAGTATTTGACCCAAGTAGCGTATCTTCCGGAAGTCGCTGTTCAATCTGGCGGATCACGTTGTGCTTCAGGTCAATGTTTTCAAACACCGCCTCTACAACGATGTCCGCGCCATCAAGAGCGTCATAGCTTGACGTCGTTGAAATACGATCCAGAAGCGCTGCGCCGTCCTCCTGGCTCATGCGCCCTTTCTTCACCGCCTTTTCGACGAGCCCGCGTGAATAGTCTTTGCCCTTCTCGGCGGTCGACTCGTCAACATCGATCAAGACCGTATCCATTTTGCGGGCGGCCTGCGCATATGCGATGCCCGCGCCCATCATCCCGGCGCCGATAATGGCCGCGCGTTTTGGGGGATCGGCCTTCTTGGCCCAATCGCCGCCTCTACTCAGCGCCTGCTTCGACAGGAACAGAGAGCGGACCATATCTCTCGCCTGCGGCGTCGCGCATGAATTGATGAAATACCGTTCCTCAACTTTCAGGCCCTTGTCTATAGCAAGGGGAAACCCTTCAAACACGCATTTGAGAATATTCTCCGCCGCCGGATAATTTCCATAGGTTTCTTTACGGAGCATCGCATTGCCGGCAACGAACAGCTGCATGCCCTTTGGCGAAAAAGGCAAGCCTCCCGGCGCCTTGAACCCGCGCTCGTCCCAACGCGCAACGGGATTCCCGTTTTCCTTGAGCCATTTGCGCGCCGCTTCGATGGTCTCGCCAGCCGGCGCCAGCTCATCTATCAGACCTATTTCTTGCGCCTTGCGCGCATCGACAGGCCGACCTTTCAAAAGCATTGGAAGCGCTTCCGCCATACCGACCAGCCGCGGCAAGCGCTGCGTCCCTCCCCCGCCCGGCAGCAAGCCCACATTCACCTCGGGCAGTCCAAGCTTAACGGACTTTGCATCCGCCGCCACGCGATAGTGACACGCCAAAGCGAATTCGAGTCCCCCGCCGAGCGCCAGCCCCTCTATGGCGATGGCGATCGGCTTGCCGACCGTTTCCAATTTTCGGTACAGCGCGGCGAGCGGAATGTCGTTGATCCGCGTTCCTGCATATTCAGCAAGATCCCCGAGATCAGCGCCCGCACAGAAATTGCCAGCCTTTCCTGAGCAAACGATCACGCCTTTGATTTTCTCACTGCTGGCGATCATGTCGATGACCCGCGCCAACTCTCTAATCGCGCCGTCGGTCAGCGTGTTCATGGACCGACCAGGAACATCAAATGTCAGGAGGGCAATGCCCTCGCCATCAATGTCAATTTTAAAATTTTCCACGGCTCCAATCCCCTAAACGCGCTCGATAACCGTCGCCGCGGCCTGTCCCGCGCCGGCGCATAGTGTGACAAGCGCCGTGCTTTCTCCGCGGCGCTCCAACTCGTCCAGAACGGTCCCCAAAATCATCGCACCGGTCGCGCCCAACGGATGTCCCATCGCGATCGCGCCGCCATTCACATTGATTTTTTCATGCGGGATATCGAGCGCGTTCATCATGCGAAGCACGACGGCGGCGAACGCTTCGTTCAACTCATAAAGATCAATATCCTCGGGCTTCATACCGAGCCGGCTAAGCAGCTTCGTCGAGACGTCCGCCGGCCCCGTGAGCATGATGCACGGCTCCGAACCGATCGACGCGCCGCCGAGCACTTTCGCCCTTGGCGTAAGCCCGAGCGCATCGCCGACCTCACGCGAACCGATCAGGACGCCCGCCGCGCCATCAACGATCCCTGAGGCGTTACCGGCGTGATGAACGTGGTTGACGAACTCAACCTCCGGATAGCGTTGGATGGCGACCGCATCAAAAGCCATCTCCCCCATATCCGCAAATGAGGGCTTCAGCGCGGCCAACCCGTCCAGAGAAGCGTCGGGCCGCATATGCTCGTCACGATCAAGCGCAATATCGCCAGCCTGATCACGCACGGGCACAATAGACTTAGTAAAAAACTCGCCTTCCCAGGCCGTCGCCGCGCGTCGCTGGCTCTCGACCGCATAGCTATCGACATCTTCCCTGCTATAGCCGTCAATCGTCGCAATCAGGTCGGCGCCGATACCTTGTGGCGTGAAGTAATTCTTTAGTGCAGAGCTGGGATCGATTGGCCAGGCGCCGCCATCGGAATTGATCGGCAGTCTGGACATACACTCAACCCCGCCGCCAATCGCCAATCGCGCCTCTCCCGCCATGACCTTGGCTGCCGCCATATTGCAAGCGTCAAGACCTGACGCGCAAAATCGATTGACCTGAATGCCCGACGTCGTCTGAGCATAGTCCGCCATAAGCACGGCGGTTCTCGCGATATCCGCACCCTGATCGGCGACTGGCGAAACGCATCCATAGATCACGTCGTCAACATAATTCGTGTCAAGATCGTTGCGGTCTCGGATCGCCTCCAGAACCTGCGTCCCAAGCGAGAGCGGCGTAATTCCGGACAATGATCCATCAGGGCGCCCTTTTCCGCGCGGCGTCCGCACGGCGTCATAAATAAATGCTTCAGGCATTAGCCATCGCCCCTTCTTTGCTTCGCTTAGCCCCGCTGACCGCCGCTGCCCACTTTCGTACGGGCTTCGAGCATGCGTTTCGAAATTTCCGGATTCCAATGAACGTCGCGGTACTGGACATGGCCGTAAACATAAGCCGCAAGGGGATCCATCGCAGAACTGCGACGCACCATCTCTGTGCAACGAACCACGGTTTCGACAGAAGTCGAGGCGATCTCACTCGCCATTTTCTGCGCTGAAGCAAGTAGCTCACCCGCAGGGGCAATCTCGTCGACGAGTCCTATTCGCAGCGCCTCATTGACGTCGATTCGACGCCCTGTCAGCACAAGCATTTTCGCATAACTCGGCGGAATTAGGCGCATCAACGGATCGACAAAGGGCGTTAAACCGAATTTAATTTGAGGAAAACCGAACTTTGCGTTGGGCGCCGCCACGCGCATATCGCAGAACGCTGCGATGTCGCACCCGCCGCCGAGCGTGGCTCCGGCCACAGCAGCAATCGTGGGCTTGGGGTACTCTAAAAGCTCCAGATAGCCGTAGTAGGTTGCATCATACCAACGAAGGCGGTCCGCCTCAGTTTTCCAGTTCATTGTGTCTAGATCGAGCCCCGCCGAAAAATAGTCCTCTGTACCGGTAATTACGACGGCGGCCACGCGATCGTCCCGTCGCCAAGGAGTCAGTGTTTCAACCAAGTCCTCAAACAACTCAGTACTCAAAGCATTTCTTTTCTCAGGACGATCAAGGTAGACTGTCGCCACTCCGTTTTCAATTTCCGAGCGCATCGTCCCGTGCTTAGCCATAACTTCATCTCCATAGGTACGAATTGACAACAACTTACCCTCCCTCCCCCAAACGGGAGGAAGGAAACTCTCAAAAAATCATAAAGACCTTGCAATCAGCATACGCATTACTTCATTAGCGCCGCCGTAAATTCGATGAATCCGGGCATCGCGATAAAGTCTTGCAATGGGATATTCGAGCATATAGCCGTAGCCGCCGAACATCTGCAGACACCCGTCTATGATGCTAGTGGCGCGCTCCGACACCCAATACTTAGCCATAGAAGCAGCCGTTGCGTCGAGCTCGCCCCCCAGCAACAGTTTTGTGCAATGACCGCAAAACACGCTCGCAATTGTCGCCTCGGTCTTGTACTCGGCTAATTTAAATTGCGTATTCTGAAAATCCGCCAGGGTCCGCCCGAACATCTTGCGCTCTTTTACATAAGCAATTGTCTCAGCAAGAGCGCGCTCAATCATGCTTATGGCTTGCCAGGCGATAACAAGGCGCTCTTGCGGCAGTTTCGCCATCAGCTGCGGCAGCCCTTTTCCCTCTGCGCCGCCGAGCAAATTTTCATCAGGCGCAAAAACATCCTCGAAGAACAACTCGGACGTATCCTGACCTTCCTGGCCGAGCTTCTCCAGATTGCGACCACGCTCAAATCCCTCGCAGCCATCCGTCTCAACAATAAAAAGAGAAAGCCCCCTCGAACCCGCTTCCGGATTCGTTTTGGCTGCCACTAAGACGAGGTCGGCAAGCTGACCGTTCGAAATGAACGTCTTCTGACCGTTCAGCCGATATCCGCCATCTACCTTTTTGGCGGTACAACGCATGGATTGAAGATCGGAACCGGCGCCGGGCTCGGTCATCGCGATCGCGCTCACGAGCTCGCCCGAGCACAAGCGAGGCAGCCAGCGGCGCTTTTGTTCCTCTGTCGCGAACGCCGTGAAGTAGGGAAGAACGACCGCATTGTGCAAGCTGATCGCGAGGGCGTCAGCGCCGCGATGAGCCACCTCTCTAATGATCACGACTTCATGGCGAAAATCGCCGCCGCCGCCGCCATACGCCTGAGGGACTGATACGCCGAGCAACCCGGCTCTACCCGCCTCGCTCCAGACCTCGCGGTCAACCATCTTGTTTTCACGCCAGCGCTCTATCGCTTCCGGACTGGCATGTGCATCGAGAAAGCCAGCAACGCTTCTCTCGAATAATTCAACCTCGTCAACAGACATAAAATCTTCACGATGCAACGTCACGCCGTTTGCTCCCCCTACGCACGTTTCGCAAACGCGTTAAATTGCGCAATCAGTCCATTCGCCTGATCGATGATTTGGTCAATCAATTCCTGACAAGTCGGTATGTCATGTATCAGCCCCTGAACCTGCCCCGCCCATATCAATCCGGCGTGAAGGTCGCCCGTCTCCAGCGCAACGCGACCATCTGCGCCCGAAACAAGGTGCTTGATATCCTCAAAAACCGCGTCGTCTCTCGCGCTGATTTCGACGACCTCGTCCGAAACCGGGGACTTCGCAACGCGCCCCGTATTATGGAATTTTCGGAAAATCAGATTCGTAGCCCGCTCATCGTTTTCGACCAACAGCTGCTTGACCTGATCATGGATCGGGGCCTCTTGCGTGGCGCAAAAACGAGTGCCCATGTTGATCCCGTCCGCACCGAGCGCAAGGGCGGCGATAAGCCCGCGCCCGTCAGCAAAGCCGCCGCTCGCCAACATCGGCGCCTTCACCCTATCCGCCGCCGCAGGAATTAAAACCAATCCCGGGATATCGTCTTCACCCGGATGGCCGGCGCACTCAAAGCCGTCAATAGAAATAGCGTCGACACCCATTCGCTCCGCCGAAAGGGCATGACGCACTGCCGTACACTTATGGATTACCTTGACGTCATTGGCCTTAAAATCATCAACATGCTCTTGCGGCTTGTACCCCGCCGTCTCAACAATCTTGACGCCGGACTCAATGATGGCGCGCCGATATTCGGCATAGGGCGGCGGCGTAACTGAAGGAAGGATTGTTAGATTGACTGCAAAAGGCCGGCTGGTAAGCGCTCGACACCGCTCAATCTCCGCACTCAACGCATCCGGAGTCGGCTGAGTCAGCGCCGTAAGCGTACCGAGTCCTCCCGCATTGGAAACGGCCGCCGCCATCTCGGCAGTGCCAACCCACATCATGCCGCCCTGCATGATCGGGTACTGCACCCCAAACATCCTGGTGAAATCTGTTTCCATTGACCCTAACGTCAATATAATACTATACAGTAGGTACAGGCGATGAAAGCGAGCGTCAAGTTGTTCAGTTCTCTTTTTACAGCGGCGCTGCCATAAGATTTATAACTATAAGTATTACATAGGGTTTTCGACTTTTCGGAACCTTTTTCATTGCCGGTACGGCTACGCATTGACGCGTCGACCGTCATAATTATACTAATAAGTAAAATAGATGGCCGCTACGGCCTTAAAAATGCGGCGTTATCGAAGGCGCCGGCCAGGCCCATGGGAACCTGAAACTGACAGGGGACGATCCAGAATCCGCTAATCCGGATATCGAGGGCGCCTTAACGCTGATGACCGTTGCGCAAGGAAAAAGGGCTAGGATGACAGAGTTTGTTAAAACAATGACGCCGAGCGTTTCAGTTTTCGAACGGCGCGACGGCGCCATCGAAGTGCAATCTAATCTTACCCTAAAGCCGACCGAACAATCTCTGCCCCACATATTCGACAAAACGGCGAACCGCTATCCGGATCGTTTGTTCGTGCGAGATAAACTCACTTCAGACGGGTCCTGGCGGTCGATAACCTATCTGGAGGCGCGACGCGCCGCAAATGGACTTGCTCAATGGCTAATAGATAAAGGGTTGAGCTTCGGCGATAGCGTCGCCTACCTTTCCGCCCCGTCAATTGAACATGCGATCGCCGCCATTGGCGTTCAACGCTCAGGCGCTGCGATCGCGCCGATCAGCGTTGCTTACTCGTTGCTATCAAACGATTTCGCGAAATTGAAAAGCTGTATCAACAGTTCTGGGGCGCGCTATGCAATTGTCGACGACGCATCGTTATACGCTAAAGCAATAGCCGCGCTGGCGCCGCTTGGCGTTCAGTTCATTGGCGTGCACGGCGAGGTTCCCGGGATCGACGTAATTCCATTCTCAGAAATTATATCCACCGAACCTACGGCCGAGGTGAAACAGCGGATGGAGCAAATTACGCCGGAAACGACCGCGCGCATCATGTACACATCGGGTTCGACCGGATCACCCAAGGCGGTTCCTCAGCCGCAGGCCAATCTGACACTCGCAGTCGCCCAATGCGAAACCATAAACATTCTTGATTTCGGCGATGAAGCGGTGCAATTCTTGGAAGCCATGCCGTTCAGTCACATTATGGCTGGCAACTACAATTTCAATAACATGATCCGGTGCGGCGGAACGATTAGCATCGATGATGGAAAGCCGACGCCGCAACTTTTTGGCAAGACGATCGAAAATTTAAGAGGCCTATCGCCTCATTGCTTTCTTACCGTCCCGATTGGCTTTGAAATGCTTTGCGACGCCCTTGAGGAGGACGATACGTTAGCTGAAGGTTTTTTTCGCAAACTTCGATGGGTCGGCTTTGGCGGCGCTGTATTAAGAGAAGAAGTGAAGAATCGCCTACTCGCGCTTTCTCGAAAATATCGGGGGGAAGACGTTCCGATTTTCGCGTTTTATGGCGCTACGGAGTATATGCTTGGCGCCATGAAATACTGGCACGGCGGGCGCACTGATGTAATTGGCCTTCCTTTGCCCGGCGGAGACCTTTTGCTGAAACCGAATGGGGAGTCATATGAACTTTGGATCAAGTCTCCAGCGCTAATGCCGCGTTCCGGCTATTTGCAAAACCCGGAAAGCAGCAAAAAACTGTTCGACGCAGAAGGCTATTTCAACACTGGCGACGCGGTTGCATTCGCCGATCCGCGCGATCCGGAACAAGGATTAGAATTCGTCGGTCGCATCGCCGATGATTTCAAATTATCTTCAGGGACATTTGTCTCCGTGAAGTCCTTGCGAGAAGATCTCCTGGCGGCTTGCGAGCCGCTCGTAAGCGAGGTTGTCTTCTGCGGCCTCAACCAGAAATGGGTCGCGTGTCTTTTATGGCCAAAGCCAGTTGACCGCGCCGTGGACGACGAATTGCGCTCAAAGATAGAAAATCGGATCGACGCCTTTAACAAAAAACAAACGGGCTCTTCTCGACGAATCGGTACTGCAATTGTGTCGTCGACGCCGCTCTCTTTCGACCAGAATGAAGTGACAGACAAAGGCAATGTAAGCGCCAACGCAGTACGCGCCAGGCGCGCAGCCGATATAGAAACGCTCTTTGAAAACCCTAACGGCGAAGGCGTTCTGCATTTTCCGGAAGTGACCGGCGTTCGGATAAAGTAAGCGCCGGACGCCATAAAACGACTACCGACGAATTTTTAAATCCATGAAAGAGTACACGCTCCCGGGGCCATTGGAGATGGCCGGCTGGCGTATCACTTTATCGATTTAAGGCGTTCAACGGCTGGGCTATCGCCTGCTTTTAAACGCGCATATCCGCGACCGAGGCGGTCTTTGAATATGCCGCGTTGCGTTAAATCATGAGTAACCGACAGCTCATATTCAAGCGCGTCCAAATGATTCATATTCGATGCGCGCAGCGCGACCCCTTTCAATACAACAGCGAGTTCAGCGCCCATTTCGGCAATTTGTTTGGCGAACGTCAGCGCCGTCTTTCTCAGAGACCCAGCCTTTGCCAATTCATCGACCAAACCAACCCGAAGCGCTTCATTGGCGTCGATAGGGTCGCCGGTGAAGAGCATGCGCCGCGCCCGTTGTTCTCCCACTCGCGATTGCAAGGCATGATAAAAGCCATTCATCGCATACTTAACCTGGGTCGATCCAAATGAGGCGTTTTCGGATGCGATCGTAATATCGCACATATTCGCGACGTCCATGCCATACCCTGGGGCAAAGCCCGCAACCGCGGCAATGGTTGGTTTTGGGTAGTCATATATTGTCCGCATGAGCTTCAACGCCAAATCGACAAATTCTTGCCGGTCATCAGGCGAAATCCCATCAAGTATATCAAGCCGCCAGCCCGCACAGAAATAGTCTTCATTGCCGATAATAAGAATACACGCGATATCGTCATCGTCAGCCCAGTGATCCAAGACCGCAATGATTTCGCGATGCAACTCCCAGCCCAGGGCATTGCGTTTTTCAGCGTGGTCAAGCTGCAATATGCCTACGCCGTCTTCAACGGCGGCTATTATATATTCATAAGGTCTGTCATTTGGCATGTTGTACAATCGCCTTCTCTTCGGACTAACTGCGGCCTAAGAGATAATATTGCCGCTTGCAGAGAATGCTTACTCATCAAGCGGCGTTTAGCAGCATTCGCAAAAAAACGGGCGGAATGCGTTTGAACGCAGTCCGCCCGTCTTTTCTAAACAGATCGCCGCGGCGCTTTTGAAATGTCTGCGCCGAAAACGTCCGGTCGGCGTTGATCACTCTTCTCGATCAACGAAGCGCGTTTGGTCAGTAGTCGTATGACAGCCTCACGCCAAACATTCTTGGCATACCGACGGTGCGCACCAGCGCCTCTTGCCTGCGAACGATTGATGATGAGTACACCTTATCCGTAAGATTTCGTCCCCAGATCGCGACCCGCAGCTTATCATTGGGCAACGAGACTCCAATTTGCGCATCAACCAGCAGATAGTTGTCAACTCGGAGAACCGGGTCATCGATAAAGTCTGAAAAGGTCTCGCTTCGATAGTTCAGGTGCACGCCGGCGAACGCGTCAATCGTTTGTGTCAGCGCCCAATTGTAATTCACGCCGCCATTGAGCTGCCATTTTGGAATGTCCGGGAATGTCGTCCCACCGAACTCTTCGGAAGCGCCGAAGACGGTTGTGCCGGTGTAACTTCCATCCACCTCCGTATCGACGAACAGGCCCGAAAACTTGAACAACAGGCCCTCCATAGGCTGATAGTCGATCTCAAGCTCTGCGCCCTGCACATGAGATTCCGGAATGCTCACAAGGCCCGTCAGCGCGCCAAAGACAGGCACAACCACCGTGCCCAGCAATTGTTTGTCTTTATAATCATAATAGAAGGCGGCGGCATTCACATGCAGTTGGGGCGTTACATCAACCTTTGCGCCAATCTCGTACGACGTCAGTTCTTCCTGCGGGACCGGCTCATATTGCGAAGCGAACGCCGCCGAAATATTGGAAAACGAGCCCGCCTTGTACCCGCGGCTCACTGATGCGTAGAGGAGCGACCCGTCCGTTGGCGTAAAGCTCAAGCCCCCACGCCATGATACGTTGTCCTCATCCAACTCGCCAGTCGCCAGTACGGCTTCAAACATGCCGCTCCCGGGGGGAACCTCAGCGAATGTAGCACATTCGCCGGCCGCCGGCGGCGTCGCGCCCAAAATGGCCGAAACCGTGTTCGAATAGGAAAGCGTGCCCGCCGCCACGGCGCAGCCCGAAAAATCCGTTTTGGTTTCCGTATACCGAAGACCGCCAAAAACAGTGAGTTGGTCCGTGATATCGTATTCAAGGTTGCCAAAAATCGCCCAAGTAGAGTTATCTTGATCGGCGATTTCCGGCACCAAATCAATTGGTGGGCTGAATATAATGCCATTGCGGCCTTCAGGAAGGAAGAAAGTGACGAGCTCGCTCGACTCATCCTTCTGATAATTGCCGCCTACAACATAATTAATCCTGTCGCCGATTTCGCCCCCGGCGCGAACTTCCTGGAAGAAACTTTGGACTTCACCGGTGACGGTAAGATTGGTGACGTTTACCGCAGCGCCGTCTGCGTCATAACCGCGATCAATGCCGGCTTCCGTAAAAGCCGTGATTGAAGTCAAAGTCACCTCGGGGCTGACTTCATAATCAGCCCGAAGAGACGCCTGGTATGTCCAGTCGTCTCTCTGTAAGTCAGCGCCCGTTCCGAATTCAGTACTCCAGTCAGCAGACCGCGCATCATTCAAATCGGCCAATGGCGCAGCGAGAAACGCCGCTGATTGCGGCTGCGGGATGGCATTCTTTGCGATCAATTGCGGCGCAATCGTATCTGACTTATCGATGGTCCCGCTTAATGTAAGTTGAAGCGATAGCCTGTCGGTCGGATTTGCATCCAGGCTCAAACGGCCTTTGAAAACACTTTTTCCGCCGTTTTCCCGCGTCGAGGTAATGGAATTCTGCCAATCGTCCATTCGCTCGTAACCGACGGCGAGACGGGCGTTCAAACCATCGGTCAGCGCGCCGCTGATATGTCCGTTGGTCACAACCTCATTGAAACGGCCATAGCTAAAATCGGCGCCCGCTTCGAACTCTTCGCTGGGGCGCGCGCCGACAAAGTTGACCGCGCCGCCAGTCGCGTTGGAACCAAAAAACGTACCCTGAGGACCCTTCAGCACCTCAACGCGATCAAGGTCCAATGTGGCTCCAAGCGTCGTTGCGGCAAAGGGAAGCGGGACTTCATTCGCGTAAAGCGACACCGCCGGGCGCGCCGCGATCGCCGTATCGAGATAGCCGACACCGCGCAAATAATAGACGGGCGTGCCGAAATAGGTGTTTGACGCGACAAATCCCGGAACCACCCGGGCCAAATCAGCGATGTCCGTTACACCCAGTTGCTCCAATTCATCACCGGCGATCGCCGCAATCGAAATCGGGACATCATCGACCGATTGCTCGCGTTTCTGCGCAGTGACGACGATTGTATCGCGGGCCGACGTTCTGCTAGCCTCTCCCGCCTCGTCTTGAGCAAACGCAACGTTGCCCGTTGACGCCAGTAGCGCCATTGCAGTTGTACTGGTGAGTATTCTTCTCATTCTTTGTCCCTCCCTGGTGCTGGATCGCCGATCACGACAGCCAGCGTCATTTTTTTGAGTTGACCAATCACGCTTTCCGTCTGGTCTTGTCTAATCGCATGCTCTGACCGCCGCTGAAGCCTAGGCCGCCAGCAAATCAGGTTAACCACTTTACTCGCTGGTATCATATCCATAGCGTCAAATAACAAACTTGTCCATTTTTTTACGTGACGTCATATTTTTGGCAGGCTTTGCCATACCCTACCAAGCGGCGGAAAAAACGCTGCCGGTTTATCTGTCTTTGCCCCGTGTTTTCGTAAAAATAGGCTGGAATCAGCATGTTGGAGGCGGGTTCGTCGCCATGGACGGCCCTGTGTCATTTTAGATACTGGTCGGTAATTTATTTGCCCGCGCCTGTCGTCGCCCATCGGCCTTTCAATCTGGCCGCCGGTCAGGCCTTGCCGCGGGAGCTTGGTCTTGAGGGAGCGAATAACGTTATGCCGTCGGCCCTGCACTGACGACGAGCGAAGCATTTTGCCCGCCAAATCCAAATGCATTGGCCTGAACCCACTCGAGGGGCTTGCGTCGTGGTTCGTCCATTACAATGTCAAACTCAATATCCGGTTCGGGTCTGACAAGACCGCCAGTGTGAATCACCTTGTTATGCTTCATCCCTTCCAGGGCCACGGCGAGGCTGAGCGCGCCAGCAGCCCCAGTCGGATGACCGAGCAGCCCCTTGATCGACATGACCGAAACGTCCTTGGCGTGATCACCGTAGCAGGCGCTGATCGCTCTGATTTCGGAAACGTCGCCTTTCGGTGTTCCTGTGCCGTGCGCGGCTAACGCGTCGATCTCGCCAGGCGCAACAGACGCTTCGTTGATGGCTTGCTCCATCACCAGGCATTCCCACTCTCCGCTCGGATCCGGCGCAGAAGGGTGATATGCGTCGGCGGCGCTGCCCCATCCTTGGACCCAGGCCAAGACATTCGCCTGTCTCGCCCGGGCCCGCTCGGCACTTTCCAGTATAAAGACGCCAGCGCCTTCGCCGAACACCATACCCTGGCGGTCAACGTCGAATGGCATGCAGGCTTTTCTTGGATCTTCTTCGGTGTTGTCACCCATACCATAGGCGTAGCGTGCGAAGGCCGAGGCTGGAACAAAGTCTTTATCGTCGGACCCAGTCGACAATCCGCCTTCCGTCCCGCCCACTATCGCTGCGTCAACCATGCCTGAAGCAATGAGCCGCGCGCCGAGTCCTACTGCGTCAAGCGACGAGGCGCATGCGTTGCTGAGGGTGAAACAGGGGCCATGAAGTTTGTAGTTCATCGCAATCTGAGAGGCGGCCATATTCGGCCAAACTTTAATCATCAGCTTGCGGGATACAGCGTCGCGACCTCCGCGGTCCGCCATAAACTGGGCGTATTCCATTGTCTGGGTCCCATTCTTCGATGTTCCCAGCACAACAGCTGTTCGCAACGGATCAAAATCCGTTTGCCCCGAGTTTTCAACCGCGTGAAACGCCGCCACCAGAGAATTATGCGCAAATGGATCAGTGCCGGCAAAAACATGATCATCTAAATATTTTTCGGCATTCACATCTGTCACCGGCGCCCACCATTCGAAGCGGTCCGGATCATCCATGGTCCAGGGAACCTGCTTGACTGCGATGTCGTTATTTTCCAGGCGGCGGAACAGTTCTTCAGCCGTGTGGCCGAGTGCGGACACAACGCCCATACCGGTAATGGCAACGTTTAGGCCCAAGCCATGTCTCCTTTTTGCTCGCGCCCCGAAAACCCAAGCACGCGGTTTACTTCGCTGACGGCCAAATTCCGCCGCGCCGAGCGAAGGCGCGCTGCGCATTTAGCGTATGGATATCGTTATACGATTTTTTTGCGTTTCGCAATATTTTTGGCATATAAATATCGCGCGGCGCGACCAAACCACCTGCATTGACCGGCGCATACATTGTGCATAATTACGGTGACAGTCTGTTCGCAGCGCGCAATCCAGTCGGGGGCTGTGATCCGACGCGGCCTTATCACCAACCCGCACGCCAAAATTAGCAACCCTGTCCGAAGCACACCGCCAAAAGATGAGGAGCCTTTTGCAACAAACAATCCACCGGTCCCGGGCAACGACGAGTATTTTATGCTCATCCAGTTAAATGGCAGCGGGTACGGATTGTTGATGGTGACTTTGGGCGAGTTCATCTGGCGCGGCGCGCAACCGGTCGCAGTCTCCACGATCATTACCGCGTTAAAATCGCTGAACGTTTCAGAAAACGCCGCGCGCAAGGCGATTCATCGCGCTAGAAAGGCCGACCTGATCGCAACTGAGCGTCGAGGAAGAGAATCGTTTTGTCGGCTGACCAGTGCGGCGAATACGTTATTTGAGGAAGGCTCCAACCGCGTATTCGGACTTTTCGACAATGTCGAAGAATGGTCCGGCGAATGGCTGATACTCTCTGTGTCGGTTCCCGAGTCTCAGCGCGCCCTTCGTCACAAGCTTCAAACGCGCCTGCAATGGAATGGGTTTGGATCTCCCTCACCCGGCATTTGGATTTCGCCGCACCCCAACAGACCCCTCGACAAAGTCTTACAGGAAATCGGGAATGTCTCCCATGAAATGTCCTTCATTGGCAGTTTCGGACCGGTCGGGGACGAACGCGCGATGGTTCACGCAGCCTGGGATGTCGATGAGATCGCGCAGTGTTACAAAGACTTTCTCAAACAAGCTAAATCGTTGCGGCCTGTCGGAGAAGAAGAAGTCTTTCGTGATTTCATCAAGTTAATTCACGCATGGCGAAAATTTCCGTTCATCGATCCGGTTTTGCCGGCGCAGCTTTTACCGCAACCATGGATTGGGCGCACTGCAGCCCAATTTGTAAAAGAGCGGCGCGCAAGCTGGAAGCCGCAGGCGAAGAATTATTGGACGGCCATTCAATCCGGCTAGCGACTGACAACAAGCTCGCGCAATGTCGAGCTCATCGGATGCGCTTACATGAACGGCCGGTGCGTCCGCATAAGCGCAAAATGAGCGCCATCGCCATCAGTGGAGAATGGTCAGCTACGCAGCGTTGCGGACAACGAGTCCGCGGTAGTTGTTGGGTAGTCCGCACCCGAAGAAAAATCGCCGACCAGGCGCCATGCGGACAGCACCCCTTCTGGGGTTAAATCGTCGAACCGAACCCCTGCGCTTCTCTCCCACCGCATCTTGCAGGCTCTGCCGCCGCCAACCTCAACGACAGCGCCGGTTTCGGTGGCGCGCGGATGCACCAACGCCAGAGCGACGGGCGAAACGGCTTCCACAGTGAGCGCTGCTTTTAACGCCGGCGTGAAAACGTCCGCCGTCATTTCCGTCAGCGCCATTGGCGCGATCGCATTAACCCGAATATTATACCGGGCGCCTTCGAGCGCCAGCGTCTTCGCGAGACCAATGACACCCGCTTTTGCCGTTGCATAATTTGCTTGTCCGAAATTACCGTGCAAGCCCGCGCCGGAGGTGGTGAAAAGAATATTGCCCGAAGCCTGCTGACGCATCGGCTCCCAGACGGCCTTCGCGCAAGAAAAAGATCCGCCGATATGCACGGACAACACTTCGTCCCAATCTTCCGTCGTCATTTTTGCAAACGAGCTGTCTCTGACAATGCCGGCATTGACAATTAAACTGTCAATTTTGCCGTATGCCCGGAGCGCCGCTTCGATGATTTTTGCGCCATCCCTTGCGTCGGCCTGGACCGGATTGGCCGCGCCGCCCAAGCGGGCGATCTCTTCGGCGACCTCGAGGACCGCATGACTGCGACCAGCCAGCGTCACCTTCGCACCGGCTTTCGCTAAATCCAGGGCGTACTGGCGCCCCAGCCCTTGCCCGGCGCCGACTACGATCGCGCAGAACCCGGAAAAATCAGATGTTGGCGCGGTCATCGATACCCTCCCTTTTCGCTCCCAATTTCGGCATACATTGGGTTTCGGAGCGACGGATCGTTTCACTCATGGGGTAAACCGCCGCTCCGAAGTCAGGTTGATCACTGTACTGCATAAACTACGCCTAAAGCCGAAAGGCGAGCGACGTTGCGCCGGCTACGATAGAGCGCGGCTCTTATTAAGACCCATAGGTTTCACCGAGGCATGCAAAGCGGTCTTTTAATTCGTATTTCTTAATCTTGCCGGCAGGCGTCCTGGGCATTTCGTCAAGGACTTCGACAAATTCAGGCCAGAATTGTTTAGCCATGCCAGCTTCGGCGAGGCGCTCTTGCACATCGCCTAGCGTGATATTCGCATCATCCGTAACAAGGACAGCACAGCCGCGCTCGCCCATCCGCGGATCGGGAACGCCAATCACCGCAACATCCGATACCTGCTCCATTTTCAAAATTTCATTCTCAATTTCAATAACAGGAATGTTCTGGCCGCCGCGTATAATGATATCCTTGGTTCTGCCAGAGATACGAATTCCGCCATCCGGCGTTCTGTAACCCTGGTCTCCCGTGTCGAACCATCCATCGGGCGTCTTCATTTCCTCGGTCAGGTCCGACTGTTTGTAATAGCCGGCAAAAATGTTTGGCCCTTTCACATGAAGGCCGCCAGCATCGCCGTTCTTAACAAGAACGCCATTGTCATCCGCTATGCGCACATCCATCCAGTCGACCGGCATACCGTCGCTGGCCGCCAGCACTTCCACCGGCGCCCCCGCCTGGTGGATGGAGCAGATGCCCACCTCAGTGCATCCCCACAACGAAATCAAACCAACTTGAAATTCGTCTTTGAAATCGCGAGCGACCTGGGGAGGAATTGTCGCCCCGCCACAAGCGAAAGCTCGGAGCGAAGCGGTTGACCTTTTGCGCCTTTTGCTCGCTTCCACCAGATCCGTCGCGAAGGGCGTGGCGCTCAAAGTCCAGGTAACGCCCTCGGACTCAATAAGATCCAGCATCTGGTCCGGATCCCAAACATCCTGGTACACCAGCTTTTGCCCGGTAGAGAGCGGCAACATCGTACCCCAATAAAAGCCCGTCAGATGCCCGACCGTCGAAGCCATGAACGCCACGTCTTCAGACGTCAGTTCGATCGCTTCGGGGAGCGCGCGCCCGGTGGACCAGATCGTATTATACGTGTGCATTGCCGCTTTTGGGCTTCCTGTGGTGCCGGAGGTGAACAGCAAGGCTGCAACATCATCCGCTCCAGGCGTTCGCCGCTCAAGTTCGTCCAGCAATCCGGGCTCTTTTTCCCATTCCGGTTTCAAAAAATCGTTTTCCAGATCGAGGCACTGCGCGCTTTTTCCGCCAACCACACACAGATGCTCCAGCGTCTCGACATCTTTCAAAACGTTCCGCCCAAGAGTGGCGTGATCAAACCCCTTAAAGGAATCCGGCACAAAGAGCATTTTGCTTCGGGCATGCCGGACCATAAAAGAGACTTCCCGCTCGCGATAGATCGGCGGGATCGGGCTCACGACTGCGCCCGCTCGCATGCATGCAAACGCAATCAGAGAAAAGCGCCAACTGTTTTGAAGTTGCACAGAAATGACGTCATTTCGCTTAATCCCCTTGGCTACGAATGCGCAGGCAACCCGATCCACCAGGCGCCGTAACGCGCTATAGGAAATTTTCGATAGGCTGCTTTGTCCATGTGTAGCTGTCACCACCGCCGTCTTCTCGGGTGCTTTCTCTGACCACGCCAGAAACCCGTCCAAAGCGGTGACGTCTCGCCACCAACCGTTCCGGCGATAGAGTTTTGCATCGTCTGCGGAGTGAGTGGCGCGCCAGACATCCACGCCAAATGGACTTTTTGCAACCAACGCCAGGCGGCCTCCCTGCCGCAATGATTATTTATCCGCCAGTCGGCTACTGCAATCGCAGCGCAAATCTTGAAGGCGGAGCCCTATAATACTTATTAGTATCTTGCTGATATCAGAGATTGCCCTGAAGCGCAATCCGGTTCCCCGTTTTCGCCGCTTTTCATCAAAACAAGCCGCTTATTTGCCGCCTAAAGGTCAGCCTTCAAACGACCCGCAATCCCTTAAGGCTCTAACCAATGAACGCACCGCGCGCGAGGGTTCGCCCCCCTTTGTCGAAGCGATGATAATTTGATGCCGATCAAAAAAATCCAGATCCAGAATGGAAAACCGTCGGCGAAAGGATTTCGCTGCTGCGTATTTTGTGCTGACAACGCCGATTGAATTTGTTCCCGCAACGAGGTCTGCAATGATTGGGAAGTACTCAATGACGTGAACATTATAGGCGTTGCCTCCCTCCGTTTCTGAAAAGGCGCCGCGCAACTTCTCGGCATATATTCCAACCCGATCAGGTGAAATAATCTGATAACTCCTCAGATCGTCAACCGTCGCCTTGGCGGACGCCAAAGGGTGCTTTTTTCGGACAAAGAAGTGCGCGCCGACGACGCCAAGCGGTATTTCGTTCAATCCGGAAAAGGGCGCAACATCACATTTAGGCGCCACCAGAACGTCCAAATCGCCGCAGCGCAAACCACCGATGCTTTGCTCGAGCGTTGAGGCGTAAAGTTGAATGTATATATCGCGGTTTTGAACGAGGAGCTTTCTAAGCGCTTGATTTAGCAACCCCTGCAGCGAAGCAGGACTGACGCCCAGGCGGATGGAATGCTGCGCCGTATTTCGGTAAGCGGATGCTTCAGCGGATAGCTTGCCAAGATCTAAGACGATGCGCCTTGCTCGGTTCAAAAATATGCGCCCTCTATCCGTCGCGACCATATCCCGCGCGCTTCGATCAAAAATGGCGTAACCCAGCTCTTTCTCTAGATTTGCGACGCTTTTCGTGACCGCCGACTGGCTGATGTTGAGCGCCTCCGCAGCGACTGTGAAGGACCCGAAGCGATCGACGGCGACGACGCGCTGTAAGTTCGTGGAATTGATCATCATTCCAATATAGAATGAGAAAGAACCATTTGGAATTTGAATCTTGCGGCGGCAGGGAGGATATCAACGTAAACGACCGATACTCGGAGGATTACATTATGGCGCGCGCGCCAACCGCGCAGGCATTTGTGGCCGGCGTTGAAGTGATTTCCTTTGTTCAACCGCATGCCGAACCGCCTGACGACGCGATGCCGCCTCGACAACCAGGCCAAAGGTGTTTTGCCGCGATGGAACGACGGGCGGCTCCGTCGTTCCAACAACGAAGTTGCGTTTATCGCGAACGAAATGCGGGGCTGGTTCGAGCGGGCCTCCCCTCTGCTGACCGATTTGCGTATCATCTGGCGATAGCCGCCAATACTGTAAAAGCCGGCGTTTCGCCGAGATCAATCTACCGGGAGTCGAAAGATGTCAGGTTACGATGAATTTCTAAACGACTTCACCGATCAATGGGATCATGCATGGAACTCGCACGACCATAATCTGATTATGTCGTTGTTCGCAGAAGATTTTGTTTTCGACGATCAAACATTTTGGCCGAATACAATATCAACACGAGAAGAGATGAAGTCATACTTGGAGAAAGTCTTTTCCGTCATGCATGACGTTCAGTTTGAAGAACTGGGGCGGTTCTTTGACCCTTCAGCTTGTCGCGGCATTTTTCTGTTCATGCAATCTGGGAGTCCCCCCCCTAGCGCTCCGCAGGAAAATAAATTCAGAACACACGGATGCGATATATTTCTAGGCTTCAAAGACGGGAAGCTGTCAAACTATCTTGCGAGCTACGAGATCACTGAAATGATGCGTCAGATGAAAATGTTGCCGCCTCGAAATGGAAAGATTGGAGGGGCTTATTTGCTTTCGCTTCAAAAGGACCGTGTTGGGACGAGGGCATAGGTTTGCAGGCCCCCGGCGCATTGGAGAAAAACATGCCGAGGTCTGAAAATCTGCAAAAGTGGATGGACGTTTTTCCAAGCCACAAGCCGGAACATTTGGCGCCGCTCCTGGACGATGGCGCGGTTTTTCACTCCCCCGTAGTTCATACGCCGCAAGAAGGTAAGCCCAAAGTCATTTCCTATCTCGCAACCGCGGGCGAGATATTAGAGAAGGCGAATTTTCAGTATGTGCGAGAGATCGATAATGGCGAGAACGCCATGCTCGAATTCACATGCGTGCTGAATGGGATCATTATAAACGGCGTTGACATCATTCATTGGAATGAGGAAGGGAAGATCGCCGACTTCAAAGTAATGGTTCGCCCTTTAAAAGGGATCCAGGCAATCCATGCGGCAATGAAAGCTGCATTTGAGGAGCAGGCCGCGCACTGACATTACTCTGTCGTCTGGTCAGCTTTGTCCTTTTGATTTTGACGCTCAATAGATTGTCGAGCTTGCGCCCATTGATCGTCCGTCCAGGCGCTGAGATCTGAAAAGTTTCCTCCTGTCGCATTAAATAAGGCGCCATCAATTGCGATTGTCTGTCCGTTTACATACTCGGCGCCAGGCGCCATCAGAAAAATGGCGAGATTTACAAGCTCGTGCATCTCGCCTGCGCGTCCCATTGGGTTGCCTCGCCCAGTACTCATAAGCTTTTGTCCCTCTTTATCCGGCGCCAGACGATTAGACATGCCTTCTGTTGGGAATGGCCCAGGCGCTATGGCATTGTGGCGGACGCCATATCGACCCCATTCAACCGCCAAGGATTGGCTCATTGCGTTCACGGCCGCCTTTGACATTGCGGATGGGACCACAAAGGGTCCTCCATTCCAGACCCACGTTGCAAGGATCGAAAGCACGTTCCCAGGTTCGCCATCATTTATCCAACGTTTTCCAACATTATGAGTCATATAAAACGTTCCTCGAAATACGATGTTTGAAATCGCATCGAAACCTCGAATGGAAAGATCTTCAGTGCGCGATATAAAATTGCCGGCTGCGTTATTCACTAGACCGCTAAGCGGGCCATAGTCACCCCAGATTCGCTCAACCATTTGATCGATTACGTCAGGGTCCCTAATATCGCAAACGTGGGGAACGACGGTTCCGCCATGCTGTCTGACAAGTTCATTTGCCGTGTCCTCACAGATCTGTCTTCGACGACCACAGATATGAACTTCGGCGCCCATTTTCAGAAAGCCTTCGGACATTTCCTTACCAAGGCCAGAGCCCCCGCCCGTTATCAAAATACGTTGACCGCTCATCAATCCATCGCGGTACATGAGTTTCGAAATATCCACGTCTGATCCCTTTGTGTTTTTGCTAAGCAATAAAAAGCGGCGGGCTACGCGCGCCCGCATGAAGGTTAGGTTTCACTCTATCTTCCGCGTGTTTCGTCGAAAGTCTGATTGGTCGGGAACGCGCTGGGCGGTCGATACTCAATTTCGGCGTTTTGGGTTTCCGGGCGAATGTATTTCGAGGCGAACATCTCAACCCGCGCTCCGTTACGCACTACTCATCAGTAGTTTAATGTCGTGTATTCGGCAGGCCCTTTTGGGTCAAGTTCGGGATTTCGCCGCCTATCAGGACAACAATGTAGATTTTTGGCCTAACGCATCGGTTGCTTTCTCGTTTGCCGACGGGCTTTTCGATTGAGATTTTACCTATCGCTCCCGAGCAGAGGAGGACTATGTAAACCCCAATTCATCAGGTCGGGTCTTAGATCCCGGGTTAGCTTCGTCAGCCTTTTAATCACGGCTAAATGGATCGGCGTGAAATCGATCCGGAAAGGCGTGCGTCACGAAATCCGCGGCGCTGACGCCCCCATCCTCCAAGAGCACGCTGATCCCATTCAGGCAGCCCTCCGCCTCTCGGCGTTCAGCGGTGATTGCATCGATCGTCCGTTCGGCAAACTCTGCGCGGGTCGCCGCGATGCGTACACTGGATTTTTAGTGGGCGTAGAGTGCTGATCGCAGAAAGCGGCAAGCCGCCCGCGCTATAGCAACGCGCGCAGCCAAGGCGAACCTTCCAAAAACTGACAAAAAGGCGTGCGGCCAGGGAAAATTCTGACCCTATAGAGGCCCTATTTGGCGCAGCAAATAATTCGGATTTTTGGCGTTATCGTAAGCCACTGTATTTGCTTCTAAAAATGGCAGGGGCGGAGGGACTCGAACCCCCGGCCCTCGGTTTTGGAGACCGATGCTCTACCAACTGAGCTACACCCCTAGGCCGTCATCGAGGATTAGGGCCCGGCGCCGGTTCCCGCAAGGGGCGCGGCGCCGGAAAATCAATCCTTAACCCAGCCGAGGACAGCCCGCGCCGCCGTTTCCGCGGCGGGCGGGCCGCCGGTTCCGAGTTTTGCGAGGGCGGCGGGAAAGGCGTCGCGCTGGCGCGCGCGCGCATCGGCGTCGGTGAGCAGGCGCCCGAGCGCCTTCGCCAGCGCCGGCGGCTCGCATTTTTCCTGGATGAATTCCGGAATGATCTCCGCCCCTGCGGCGATGTTGATCAGCGAGGCCCATTTCGACGTCACGACGCTCCGCCCCCAGGCGGCGCTGACCGGATCGAACCGATAGGCGACGACCATGGGCGCCCCGCAAATCGCGAGTTCCGTCGACAGCGTGCCCGACGCCACCAGGCCGGCGTCGGCGGCGTCAAAGGCGGCGGTTTTTTCCGCTGCCGCGATCAACAGCGGCGCGGCGTCCCAGCCGTCAAACGCCGCAGCAATGTCGGCCTCGCGCCCCGGCGCAACGGGGATTGCAATTTTCAGCGCCAGCAGATCAGTGCGAACAATGTCGATCGCCTTGCGAAACCGCTCAGTAAGCTGACGGATTTCCGCGCGCCGGCTGCCCGGCGCAAGCAGCACAAGCGGGCCGTCGCCAATCCGGTATTTGTCGCGGAAACCGGCGCCGCCGCCGCGCCCGCGCATCATCTCCTGAAAGCCGGAATGGCCGGCGCAGACGGTCCCGACCCCATGTTTTTCAAACCACGGCGTTTCGAACTCGAACAAAGTGATCACGCCGTCGAACAGCCGCGCCAGCGTTTCGGCGCGTTTGGGGCGCGAGGCCCAGACCTGCGGCGCCACATATTTGATCAGCGCCGTTTGCGGCGAGGCTTTTCGGATGCGCGTTGCGGCGATTTTTGAAAACGCCCAACTGTCGATCAGCACGGCGGCGTCGACATTTTCCCGCGCGGCGTGATCGGCAAGCGCGCGCGCCCCGTTCAGCGCTGCAGGCAGCGCCTTTAACGCGTCGACGGGCCCCATCACGGAAAAGGCGCCAATATCGAACAGGCTGGCGAGACCTTGCGACGCCATGACGGGCCCGCCGCAGCCGGAAAACGCAACGCCAGGCGCGCGCGCCGAGAGCGCCGCCATCAACGCGCCGCCCAGCGCGTCCCCTGACGGCTCGACGGCGCAGATCATGACCTTCAGCGGCCGCGTCATTGCGGATTGAGGTCCGCCTCGGAAA
Organism: Hyphococcus sp.; assembly: GCA_028284345.1. Classification (GTDB taxonomy): domain Bacteria; phylum Pseudomonadota; class Alphaproteobacteria; order Caulobacterales; family Parvularculaceae; genus Hyphococcus. The sequence goes on from JANQRY010000003.1 coordinate 362,717, forward strand.
ATCCGTAGAGAAACAATCCGGCCTCATCGGCGAGCGCTATCGCCTCATCGCGATTCATGACGAGGGCGAGGCCGGCCTCAACGGCGACGCCGCGCAATCCGGCGGCCTGCGCGCGGCGGACGGTTTCGGGCCCGACCACCGGCAAATCAACGCGCAGTTCCTGGCCGGGTTTCGGTCTTTTGACGAGGACGCCCTCTCGCTTGCGCTCCGGCGCGCGGGGCAGCGCCGCGCAGCGCGACAGCATCGCATCCGTCCCTTCCGCCGCCTCGACGGCGAGCACATGCCCCGAGGCGACCACCGCCGCCTGCCCGACGTCAAAAGGTCCGATGGCGTTGATCAGCGCCGCCGCCTTGGCGATATCGGCGACATCGTCCGTGGACGGCGCGTGCGCGCCAAGCGGTCCTTGCGGCGCCGTCAACCCTCTCACCGCCTCGTCGGCGCCAACGACGAGAAAGTTTTCCGCTTCAAGCGTTTCAACGAGCACATCGAGAATGGCGCCGTCGCCGCGGGCCGCCGCCGCAATGATTTTCGGCAGCAGCGCCGCGCCGCGCCAGTCGACTTTCAAGGCCGCAAAATCAGGACGGCGCACAACGCCGGCGAAACAGACGGCGTCGCAATCGGCCTCGCGCAACAGACGGAGGATCTTGCCCGCCTCGCCGAGACCGCACTCATCGCCCAGCTTCGAATTTATGGGCGCATCGGCGGAGCCGGCGATGCGGATCAAATGATAGGGCTCGCCCAGCGCCTCCCGCTCGGCGACGACGCGCATCGGCAGAGCCCCGCCGCCGGCGATCAAACCGAGTTTTCGCCAGCGCGCCATCGACCCTCTATCGCGCCGGCGTCATGAGCGAGCGCGCCGCGCCATTGTCGATAAAGTCAGTAATCAGGGCGACTTCGGGGCTGCCCGCGAAACGCGTCCGCACCGTCTCCAACCGATCGCGAAACGTGCCGTCCTCGCCGTCGAACAACAGGCGATAGGCCTGGCGCAACGCGCGAATGTTCTCCCGCGGCATGTTGCGGCGTTTCATGCCGATGACGTTGAGACCGCCGAGCCGCGCATGATTGCCGAAAGCGGACGCATACGGAATGATATCGCAGGCGACGGCCGCGCAGCCGCCGACAAAGGCGTAAGCGCCGACGCGACAATGCTGGTGAATGGCGCAGAGCCCGCCCAGAAACGCGTTGTTTCCCACTTTGACATGGCCGCCAAGCGTCGCATTGTTAGCGAAGATGACGTCGTCGCCCACCTGACAGTCATGACCCACATGGGCTGCGGTCATAAAAAAGCCGCGGTCGCCAATCCGGGTGACGCCGCCGCCGGCCGGCGTGCCGGGGTTCATCGTCACATGTTCGCGGATAATAACGTCGGCGCCGATTTCGAGCCGCGTCTCTTCGCCATCATACTGCATATGCTGCGGCGGCCCGCCGAGAACCGCAAAAGCGTGCACGATCGCCCGGGGCCCAATCGTCGTGTTCCCCTCAACGACCACATGGCTTTTCAGAACAACGCCCGGATGCAGACGCGCCCGCGCGCCGACGACGCAGAACGGACCGATAACCGCCCCTTCGCCGATCTCGGCGCCGTCCTCAATGATCGCTGTTGGATGAATGTTCATTGCGCCCCGACGCGGTTAGATGCCCTGCGCCAGCATTGCAGAGAATTGCGCGTCGGCGACGCGCTTTCCATCCACCTCCGCTTCCGACGCAAACCGCCATACGGGCGGTCGGCGATGTTCGGTGCGCACATGAATGCGCAACTGATCGCCCGGCACGACCGGCTTGCGGAAGCGGGCGCGATCGACGCCCATGAAAAGGACGATCTTGCCCTCCACGTCGAGGCCTTCCGTATAGGATGTAAAGGCCGCCGCCGCCTGCGCCATCGCCTCGATAATCAGGACGCCGGGCATCACCGGCTTCTGCGGAAAGTGCCCCTGAAAAATCTGGTCCGAATAGGAGACGTTCTTGACGCCGACGGCGCTGTCGCCCGGCTTGATGTCAACGAGGCGGTCAATCATCAGGATCGGATAACGATGCGGCAGGAGCTGCATCAACTCATCGACTTCGAGGACCGATTTGCCCGGTTCGAGCGGCGGTTTGTTTTTTTCCGTCATTTCTCGTGCGCTTTCCTTTTCGACTGGCGCGCCAACCAGGCGGCGGCCCGAAGCCAAACCCGTTGCGGCATCGCCGGCGTGCCGCCCCAACTTTCACCGGCCGGCACGTCCCGCACCAGCCCCGCCTGGGCGGCGACGCGCGCGGCGTCGCCAATCGCCACATGGTCGGCGACGCCGGCCTGACCGCCCATCATCACGCCGTTCCCCGCGCGGCTGCTGCCGGCGAAACCGACCTGACCAGCAATAAAACAATTTCGGCCGATCTGCACGTTGTGACCAATATGGACGAGATTGTCGATTTTCGCGCCGGCGCCGATCACCGTATCGCCGAGAGCGCCGCGGTCAATCGTCGTATTGGCGCCGATTTCCACATCATCGCCGACGATCACACGGCCGAGCTGCGGCAGGCGGACGACGCCGTCCGGTCCCTCAACGAAGCCGAAGCCGTCTTCGCCAAGGCGCGCGCCGGCGAGAAGCCGGACCCGATCGCCCAAAATCGAAAAATGGACGGACGCCGCCGCGCCGATGATGCAGTCGGCGCCGATTTTGACGCCGGGACCGATGACGACATTGGCCCCGAGAACGCAGCGCTCGCCGATCTCGGCCCCTGCCCCGATCACGGCCGTCGGATGCAGCTCCGCGCCGGCCCCGATGACGGGGTCAGGCCCCGTATCAAGCCGCGGCGCATGGAGGCGTCCGGCAATCGCCGCATAGACAAGTTTCGCCGCCGCGGTCTCAATTACCGGACCGCCGCCGGCGATCGCATCGACGAGGTCGGGCGCGGCAATCGCAAGGCCGAATTCCCGACCCGCCGTTTGCGCAGCGACATCTTTGCGCGCGCACAGGACAACGGCGTCGGCGAGGTCCGCGGCGTCCGGCTGCGCCACATGCGCCACAGCGCCCGCGCCGCGCCCGACGAGCCGGGCGCCAGCATCATTTTCACGCGCCAGCGAAAGCGCGTCCTTGACAGAAAGGGCCGATCCCGTTTGATAAAAGCGCCCGTCGGGCATGCACTTGCGCCTTCTCGCTGACGCCGGCCGCGGAAACGAAAATAGCCGGCGCGAACGCCGCGCCGGCTTAATGTCTCGTCATATCGTCAAGATCTTGCGTCCGGCTATTATTTTTTCGCGGCCTCAGCCTGCGCCTTCGCCGCCTCTTGCAGTTGTTTTTCAATTTCCGCAAGGGAGACCTTTTGCACTTCGACTGTATCCATTTTTTTGTCGAGGGCGGCGATAACTTCTTGCGTCACGTCGGTTTCAACAGCCGCATAAAGAACGGCAGATTTGTCCAACATCACGGTGGCGCCGCGTTTATCAATGATGTCTTTCAGGATCGGATCAACCTCCTGAAGAATTTTCCCTTGCGCATTTTGAAGCGCAATGCGGAAAGCCTGCTCTACGATCTGCTGACGCTGTGGCAATCCATATTGCGCGCGCGCCTGTAGTTCCTGACCGGTTTTCTGACGCACTTCTTCGGACATCAATTCAGAATTCTTCTGAAAATTCTCAATGTCTTTCTGAAGTTTCGACGCCTCGGCCTCAAGCTCCGCAGCGACGCTCTTGCGCACGTCCTCGGCCTGCCCCGGAATGGTCTTTCCGGCTTTTGATTGAGCGACAACGCGTTCCAAGCTGACGGTCAGAATAATTGGCGCTTCAGCGGCATTTTGCGCCTCGACCGCCGTAAAAGCCGCCTGGCCGGCGAGCGCGGAAAGGCCCAGAAGCCCCGCGCCTGCGATTGCAAAAATACTCTTTCTCATGGGTACACCTCTTACCTTGGTTGTCCTGTTCGCCCCCGACCGTTCCCTTTGCCGGCCCCACGCGCCTTAAAAGTTCGTGCCGGCGCTGAAGCGGAAGCCCTCGGTCCTGTCATACTCTTCTTTGCGGATAATCTCAGCAAAATCAAACCGCACCGGCCCGAAGGGTGAATCCCAGCTGACCGAGACGCCGGCGGTGACGCGGAAGGCGAGATCGTCCTGTACGGGCGCGAGATCGCCGATGCCGTCGCCATCGGTATCGATGAACAGCGTCGGATCGTTATTCAAGATCTTCGTCGAATCATCGACCAGGCCGACCACGCCAAAGTCGCTGAACAAGGCCGCGCGGATGCCGTATTCATCCGGCAATGGGAGGGGAATGAGAATCTCCGCCGAGCCGATGGCGTAAGCTTTCGCGCCAATCGCCTGCCCGGCAAGGGACCCTTCGCGCTCGGTCGGCAACTGACCGGTGATATTTCCCATGGCGTCCCTGATGGGGCCGCCCGACGTCAAAAAGCGCGGGCCGACGCCGGCGACCTCGAAGCCGCGGAATGAAGATGCGCCTTCGAAGAAGCGATCGGAAAGGCGCACATCGTCGCCGCCATAGCCCTCAATATAGCCGGCGCGCCCTTTTAACGCGCCGACGAGGCCAAACAGAAGCGGGTTGTAAACCGCACCGGTCATTTCGCCCTGATAGTAGTTCACGTCGCCGCCGAGGCCGGCGAACCGGACGGAGCCGCCAACCCGCCAGCCGCGGGTCGGCCGGATCGGATCGTTGCGCGTGTCGAAACTCAGCGACAATCCAATCAGTGACGTCAGGAAATCGCCCCGCGACTGACATGTGGGCGTCAACGCGAGCTGCAGGAAATCGCACTGCTCCGCCGTTACGGAAATTCGCTGGACGCCGTTTTCGTCAAGATCGGGCTCAAAAACAGGGTTGCCGGCGTCGTCGAGGACAATCGCGCCGTTGTCATCCAGCATCGGCCGGGTTGCAGGTTCGGCGGTAAACATGGCGCCCGGCAGCAGGATGTCCGCCGGATTTTCGCCGCCGGCGATTGTCAGCGCGCTTTCAATGTCTACGGTGACGTCATCCTTGCTCAACAAATATGAAATGCCGCCGCGGCCATATTCGGAAATGAAGAAGCCGGTGTTCAGTCCGAAACCGATCCGGTTGCGGACGAAGCCCGCTTCCCGGAAATTGGTGCGCTGGTTAAACGCCGAGAAGCCCGCATTCAGGTTCCGGCCGAGGAAATAGGGCTGGTTGAACTGCAAATCGACGAGCCGCGTACGCGAGCTTGCCTGTACGCGGAAGGTGAGCGCCTGACCGCGCCCCATCAGGTTTCTTTCCTGAATGGAGAAATCGATAATGAAATTATCCGTCGAGGAAACGCCGACGCCGATGGAGAAAGACCCGGTCGATTGCTCTTCGACATTGACGTCGAGTTCCGTGCGATCCGGCGCCGATCCGGGCTTCTCTTCGATTTCCACTTCCTTGAAGAAGCCGAGCGACCGGATGCGCGCGCGGGAGCGATCCACCAGAACACGGTTAAAGGGATCGCCCTCGGCGATGCGGATCTCCCGCCGGATCACCTTGTCCAGGGTGCGCGTGTTGCCCTTGATATTGACGCGCTCCACGTAAACGCGCGGGCCTTCATTGACCTGGAACGTAATGTCGATTGTCTTGGTGTCTTCAAACCGCTGAAGCTGCGGATTGACATCGACGAACGCGTAGCCCGTCGCGCCCGTCGCAAAAGTGATCGACTCGGTCGCCTTTTCGAGCTTTTCGGAATTGAACGTTTCTCCCTGCTTGATAGGCACAAACCGTTCGAGCGTTTCCCCGTCGAGTTTCGCCAGCGTCGTTTTCACGCGCACTTCACCGACGGTGTATTTGGGCCCTTCGTCCACGGTGAAAGTGATGAAGAAATTCTTCCGGTCCGGGGTCAGCTCCGCAACGGCGGAAACGACCTGAAAATCCGCATAGCCTTCCTTGCCATAATGCTGGCGCAGGAGTTCGCGCTCATATTCGAGCCTGTCCGGATCGTAGTTGTCGTTTGACCCGAAAAACCGCCACCAGCGGCTCTCCTTGGTCAGAACAACGCCGCGCAACTGGCTGTCGGTGAAGACCTGATTGCCGACAAAATTGACCTTCGCGATGCCAGTCTTCGGTCCTTCGTCGACTTCGAAAATCACGTCGATGCGGTTCTGATCGAGCGGCGTCACCTTCGGCGTCACCTGCGCTGCAAATCGTCCCTTGGCGCGATAAAGCTCAATGATCCGCTGCGTATCGGCCTGTACTTTCGCCCGCGTGTAAATCGCGCGCGGCGTGAGCTGCACCTCCTCGGTGATCTTGTCGTCTTTGACCCGCTTGTTGCCTTCGTAAATGACGCGGTTGACGATTGGGTTTTCCTTGACGGTGATCAGCAGAACGCCGTTGGGCTGCATTTCCAGCGAGACGTCGGAAAACAGGCCGGTGTTGAACAGCGTCTTCAACGAAAGGTCGAGCAGTTCCGGGTCGGCGGGCATGCCCGCTTGCAGCGGCAGGTAGGAGCCGACCGTTTCCGGCTCGATGCGCTGATTGCCAGTGACGGAGACCCCCTGAATGATCGGGGCCGCCTGCGAATGAACCTCAACGCCCTGGGAAAAAGGCTGTTCCGCGGCGGGCGGCGACTGCGCGATCGCCGCGCCAACCGTCGCCGCGATTGCGGCGGCGGCGGTAACGATAACGCGGCGGAGTGTCCCCCCGGACAATAAGAAACTCATTCGGACGCCCTAGCTGATTGATGAGATCAGATTATTGATGTCGTTCCACGTGACGAAAATCATGAGCGACGCCAACAGGACGATGCCCACTCTGAAACCAAACGCCTGCGCCCGCGGCCCCAACGGCTTCCCGGCGACCGCCTCGTAGGCGTAATACACAAGATGCCCGCCGTCGAGAACCGGAACCGGCAAAAGATTGAGGAAGCCGATAGAAATCGAGACCACCGCCGCCAGCGACACGAAGTCGAAAAGGCTCATTTTCAGCTTCGTCCACAGACCCGGCGGCTCGCTATAAGACGACTCGTCGAACCCCGACATGGCCGATTGTCCGGCGTATTGCGCCATTTTGATGGGCCCGCCGAGCTGGCTGGGATCTTCCTGGCCGGTGATGATCTTGCCGAGAAACCGAACGGTTACTGACAAAACTCGCCATAATTCGTGAAGGCCTTGCTGCACTGCAGCGCCGAACCCGTATTTTTTGAACGTGTAAGCGTTGACGTCCGGGCTGATGCCCAGTTGCCAGACCTCGATCTCATTGCCGTAGCGGTCCTCGGACTCGACCCGGCGCGGGGCGGTCGCAATGCGAACGGTTTCATCGCCGCGCAGGAGTTCAAAATCCAGCTCGCCCCCGCCGCTCAAAAGAACGATGTCGTAAACCGGATTAAAGGACTCAAGCGCGCGCCCGTTGATCGAGACGATACGGTCGCCGGGCTCAAAACCCGCTTCCGCCGCCGCGGAACTTTCCGCCACGTGTCCAATGACCGCATCAAGGTCATAGCGCCCGACCGTCATGAAGACGAATGTGAAAATCGCAACGGCGAGAATGAAATTGAAAATCGGCCCGGCGGCGACGATCAGCGCGCGGGCCCAGACCGGCTTGAAATGAAAACAGACGGCGCGCTCTTCCGCCGTCATGTGCGAGGCGACTTCCTCTTCATGGCCGGGCCTTGGAAACTGCGTCGTCACGGGATGGCCGTCTTCGTGGCGCTGCGCGGCTTCGGCCGGCGCCTGAGAGGCTGCGTTTACGTCGCCGAAAAACTTCACATATCCGCCGAGGGGCAACATCGCGATGCGCCACTCGGTGCCTTTGCGGTCGATCCATTTGAGGAGGGTCTTGCCGAAGCCAATGGAAAAGACGTCGACTTTGACGCCGAGCAAACGGGCGACGGAAAAATGTCCGTACTCGTGAATGAAGACGATGATCGACAGGAGGATCAGGAAGGCGACGATGGAAAGCGGGAGAATCAAAATCGATTCAAGCGACAAGCCGGCAATATTCATTACGATCGTTCCGCCCTGCTACGCCGCCGCGCGCGCCGCTGCACATTCTTCCGCGCGCCGCCTCGCCTCCGCATCGGCGGCGACGGCGTCTTCGAGCGCCGTCAGCCTGGCGGGAGCGTTCACCCTTGAGACCTCTTCGAGTACCTGCTCGGAAATTGCGGCGATATCAAGAAATTTGACCTGACCGTTCAGAAACGCCGCAACGGCGATCTCATTGGCGGCGTTGAGGCTGGCCGGCATGACGCCGCCGGCGGCGATCGCCTCGCGCGCCAGCCGGAGCGCGGGAAACCGTTTCAAATCAGGGGCTTCGAATGTGAGCTTCGCGACTTCGGCAAAGTCGAGTTTGGCCGAGGGGCTGGGCGTGCGGTCAGGCCAGGCGAGGGTCGTGGCGATGGGCGTCCTCATGTCCGGCGTCCCGAGCTGGGCGAGCACGGACCCGTCCGCATATTCAACCATGGAGTGAATCACCGACTGGGGATGCACGAGAATGTCGATCTTTTCATGGGGCGTCGGAAAGATATGCGCCGCCTCGATCAGTTCGAGACCCTTGTTCATGAGCGTTGCGGAATCGACGGAGATCTTGGCGCCCATGGACCAGTTGGGATGGGCGACGGCCTGCGCCGGCGTCGCGACGGCCATCTCCTCGCGCGTCCAGGTGCGGAACGGACCGCCAGACGCGGTCAAGATCAACCGGGATATTCTGTGCGGCCGCTCGAAGTCGTAAACCTGAAAAATCGCATTGTGTTCGGAATCGACCGGCAACAACCGGCCGCCCGCCTTTTCAATCGCCGCGGTGACGACGTCCCCGGCGCAAACGAGGCATTCCTTGTTGGCGAGCGCAATGTCGGCGCCGCGCAGCGCCGCCTTCAATGTGGGCTTCAACCCGGCCGCGCCGACAATAGCCGCCATGACCCAGTCCGCGTCCCGCTCCGCCGCATCCTCAATCGCTTCCGGCCCGGCGCCGGTTTCGATCCCGGTTCCCGCGAGCGCGGATTTCAAGTCTTCGCCAAGGGACGCATCGCCGATGGCGACAAATTGCGGGCGAAATGTCTTTGCCTGTTCGACCAGCGTTTCGAGATTGCGATTGGCGGTGAGCGCGACGATGTCCACATCGGCTTCGCCCGCGCCGCGCGCAAACTCAATCAGATCGAGCGTGTTGACGCCGATCGACCCGGTCGAGCCGAGGATCGTTACCGTGCGTTTCGTCAAGTTGGCGTTCCCTGCCGCCGGCGCGCCGGCGCCGGCCTTTGTCTGTCCCATGCCCGCCCCTTACAGTTTTTCGAACACATTATAGAGCAAATAGACGCTCGTCATGGCGACCGTGGCGAAAATCATCCCGTCGAGGCGATCCAAAACACCGCCATGGCCGGGAATAAACCCCGAAATGTCCTTGACGCCAAAGCGCCTCTTGAAGGCCGATTCGGCGAGATCGCCGGCCACGGACGCCGCCCCGAGAAGACCCCCCGCGAGCAGGAACGCCGCCGCCGCCCCGGCTCCGAACAGGGCGTAGGCCGCTGCGGCGCCCACCAGCGCGCCGCCGGCGACGCCGCCGCCAATGCCGGCCCAGGTCTTTGACGGCGACAGCGCATGAGAGATTTTCGGCCCCCCGATCAGCTTGCCGAAAATGAAGGCGCCGGTGTCCGCCGCCCAGACCGTCGCGAAGATGAGGACCGTCAGCGCCTGGCCGTAGGCCGGATCAAAGCGCAGCCAGATCAGCGCCGCCGACGGGGCGATGATGTAGGGCGCGGCGACGGCCGGCCAGAGCGTAAAGCCGCCAATGGGAAGGAGGCTGGCCGCGCCGGCAAGCGCCGCGGCGGCAAGCGCCCATTCATAAGATCCGACGCTGGCGAGAATGAGCGTCGCCGCGGCGCCGACGCTCAGCGCGTAAAACCGCCAGGAATAGGCCCGCCCCTCGACCATGCGCGTCCACTCAAACACCATGAGCATCGCCACGAACGCGACCATCGCCGTAAAGACGCGCCCGCCCGCAACAACGCCGGCGATCGCCACGGGGATCATGCAAATGGCGGAGATAATCCGTAAGCGGAGGGCGCGGCGAACTTCGGCGCTGCCTTCCGCCGTTGAGTTTTCAATCGCGGGGGCCGGCATCAGGCGTCGCCGACGCCGCCATAGCGCCGTTCGCGCGCCTTATATTCTGCGATTGCGTCGGCAAATGCGTCAGCGTCGAAATCCGGCCACAGCACGTCCGCGAAGACGTATTCAGCATAGGCCGCCTGCCAGTTGAGAAAATTCGACGTGCGCCGTTCGCCGCTGGTGCGAATAACGAGATCGGGATCGGGAGCGCCCGCCGTGTCGAGAAAACGACTGAAGGTCGCCTCGTCGATGTCGTCGGCCTCGATGTCGCCGCGCTTGACTGCATCCGCCGCCGCGCGCACGGCCCGGACGAGTTCGTCGCGCCCGCCATAGTTAAACGCAATCTGCAACGTGTATGTCGTGTTGTTTTCAGTTTCCCGCTCGGCGCGGCGCACCAGCGTTTTCAAATCCGCGGTGAGATTGTCCTTGTCGCCAATGACCCGCACCCTGACGCCTTCTTTCCTCAGGCGCGGCAGGTCGTCGACGATGAACTGTTTGAGGAGCCCCATCAGATCGCGTACTTCGCCCGCCGGGCGGCGCCAGTTTTCCGTCGAGAAGGAATAAAGGGTCAGATATTCGACGCCGAGATCGCGGGCCGCTTCGACGGCGCGGCGCGCCGCCGCGACGCCTTCGCGATGGCCGGCCGTGCGTTCAAGGCCGCGGGCCTTCGCCCATCGGCCATTGCCGTCCATGATGATCGCCACATGGCGCGGGGCCGCGCCGCCGCCGCTTGCGGGCGCAATATGCGCGGATTTTTCTGCAGCCTTCATTATCGCATCATACTACACGCAGGCCCGGCGCCGGCGATTAATCACGGCGGGCGTCAAACCTGCATGATCTCCTCTTCCTTGGCGGCGAGCGCTTCATCGACCTTTTTCACATATTCGTCGGTGAGTTTCTGCACTTCGTCATGGAGGCGTTTTTGTTCGTCTTCCCCGCCCTCAGCCGTTTTCGCCTGGGTCATGCCGTCATGGCGCACATTGCGGACCGCCACGCGAGCCTGTTCGGCGTATTTCGCTGCGACTTTGGCGAGTTCGGCGCGCCGCTCTTCCGTCAGCGGCGGGATCGGTATGCGGATATTCTGCCCGTCGACCACCGGATTGATGCCAAGGCCGGATTCGCGAATCGCTTTTTCCGTCGCCGCGATGAGCCCCTTGTCCCAGATCTGAATCGAGATCATGCGCGGCTCGGGGATGGAGATCGTGCCCACCTGGTTCATGGGCATTTTCGAGCCGTAGGCGTCGACGTCGATCGGCTCGACGAGGCTCGCCGTCGCCCGCCCCGTGCGCAGGCCGCCGAATTCCGACTTCAGCGCCGTAATCGCGCCGTCCATGCGCTTTTTGAGGTCTTTGAGGTCCACCCCGCTGCTCATCGGTCTATTCTCCTGAATTAGTTCGCCTTTTCCCCGAATAATACGCCGGAATTCGGGCGAAAAGGGGTTAGCGGTCGGAAATGATCGTCGAAGGGCCGGAACCGGTCAACGCGCCAACGACGCCGCCGGCCGCGCCGATGGGAAAGACGACAATCGGAATGCCGCTTTCCCGGGTGAGCGAGATCGCCGCCTGGTCCATGACCTTGAGGTCCCGCATCAGCACCTCATGATAGGTCAGCGTGTCGAAGCGCTCCGCTTTCGGATCTTTCTTCGGATCGGCCGAATAGACGCCGTCGACCTGGGTTCCTTTCAAAAGCGCATCGCATCCCATTTCCGCCGACCGCAGGGCGGCGGCCGTGTCGGTGGTGAAAAACGGGTTGCCGGTGCCGGCGGCAAAAATCACCACCCGGTTCTTTTCCATGTGGCGCAGGGCGCGGCGACGGATATAGGGCTCGCAAATCGCCGTCATTTCGATGGCCGAAAGAACGCGGGTGTAAAGCCCGATTTTCTCCAGCGCGTTCTGCATGGCGAGAGCGTTCATCACCGTCGCCAACATGCCCATATAGTCGGCGCTCGCCCGCTCCATGCCCTGCGCCGCCGGCGACATGCCGCGGAAAATATTGCCGCCGCCGATGACGAGGGAGATTTCAACGCCAAGCTCCTTGGCGTCCTTAACCTCGCCGGCGATGCGGTCGACCGTATCGTTGTCGATGCCGTAGGTCCCCGGCCCCATCAGCGCCTCGCCGGAAATTTTCAACAGGACGCGCTTGTAGCGGGACGCGGTGGCGGCGGAGGCGGGGCTGGCGTCGGTCATGGGTCAGAACTCCGTTGGCGAACGCGCCGAGCCGAAGCGGCGCAAAAACGCCGCGGCAGGGGCCCGTTCGCTCCTGTCCGCGGCGTTGTTCTAACTGTTTGATCCGCGCCGTCAAATGGCGCGGCAAAGGGGGCGGCGCGGGCCTAGTCGTCCTCTTCCGAGGCTTCGACGCCCTCGCCCAGCTCCAGCCGGGCGAAGCCGGCGAATTCGATCGGGGCGCCAACGTCTTTCGCGGCGTTTTCGATGACTTTCCCGACTTTCGTCTCGCCGTCGATGACGAAGACCTGCTCAAGCAGCACCGATTCCTCGTAGAATTTGCGCAACCGTCCCTCGACCATCTTTTCGATGATGTTTTCCGGCTTGCCGGAGCTTCTGGCCTGATCGGCGAGGATCGTTTTTTCACGCTCGACCACAGCCGGGTCAAGATCGTCGACGCGGCCCGCAAGCGGGCGCGCGGCCGCCACATGCATGGCGATCTGCTTGCCGAGGGCGGCGAGCTTGGCTTTGTCGCCGGACGACTTCAGGCCGACAATGACGCCGATCTTGCCGGCGCCGTCGGTGACCATGCCGTGAATATAAGACGCGACGACGCCTTCATCGACGGTGACGCCCTCGGCCCGGCGCAGGGCCATGTTCTCGCCGATCTGGCCGACCATTTCCGCCACATGGTCGTCAACGGTTTTATCCGTACCCGGATATTTCGCCGCCTGCAGCGCGCCAAGGTCGCCATTAACGGCGATTGCGGTCGCAGCAATGTCGCCGACCATTTTCTGGAACAGATCGTTGCGCGCAACGAAGTCCGTTTCGGAATTCACTTCGACGAGCACGCCGATCGAGCCGGCGCCGTCCGCTTCAACCGACGCGGCGACGAGGCCCTGGGCCGCCGTGCGGCCGGCCTTCTTGGCCGCCTTTGCGAGCCCCTTTTTGCGCAGCCAGTCGACGGCCTGCTCCATATCGCCGTCTGTTTCATTCAGCGCGGATTTGCAGTCCATCATCCCTGCGCCGGTTTTCTCGCGCAGTTCCTTGACCATCGCTGCGGTAATTTGAGCCATTGTTTGCTTGCTCCTGTCTTCATCCATGCGGCGCGGCGGGCGATCCCGAAGCGCCAGTTTACGGTGTTTTCAAGCCGCCTTCGCCGTCTCGCCGGGGCCTATAGCGGGCGCCGGCGACAGTTTTGCGAAGGCGGGCGGGCCTAAAAGACGTCAGGCGCTGGCCTGTTGCTCGCCCGCCGGTTCGGCCGGGGTTTCGGCGACCGCATCGGCGGCGCCGTCTGCCGCCGGCGCGCTTTCAGCTGACGGCTCTGCGGGCGGCTGGGCTGGCGTTTCCTCAAGGGCCGGTTCAACCGGCGCCTCTTCGGACGCGCCAAGATCGACGCCAAGGGCCGCCTGCCCCTCGCCGATGCCGTCAATCACTGCATCGGCGACGAGGTTGCAGTAAAGAGCGATGGCGCGCGAGGCGTCGTCATTGCCGGGGATGATATAGTCAACATCTTCCGGCGAACAATTGGTGTCGACCACGGCGACGACCGGAATGCCGAGTTTTCGCGCTTCCTTGATGGCGATCGCTTCCTTGTTGACGTCGATCACGAACATGAGATCGGGCAGGCCGCCCATGTCGCGAATGCCGCCGAGGGAGGCTTCGAGTTTTTCGCGCTGGCGCGTGAGGTCGAGCAGTTCTTTCTTGGTGAAGCCAGCACCGCCGCTTTCGAGTTTTTCTTCAAGGTCCTTGAGGCGGCGGATCGAATCCGAAATCGTTTCCCAGTTGGTGAGCGTGCCGCCGAGCCAGCGCACGTTCATATAATATTGCGCGCAACGCTGCGCCGCTTCCGCAACCGGGTTTTGCGCCTGACGCTTGGTGCCGACGAACAGCACGCGGCCGCCGCCAGCGACGACGTCGCGCACCTTGACCAGCGCCTGATGCAGCATGGGCACGGTCTGGGAAAGATCGATAATGTGAATGCCGTTGCGATCGCCGAAAATGTAATGCTTCATTTTCGGGTCCCAGCGGTGGGTCTGGTGACCGAAATGCACGCCAGCTTCGAGTAGCTGGCGCATGGAAAATTCTGGCAGCGCCATCTGTTGCTCCTGTTCGTTTTACCGCCGCGACGCCGATTAACCGGATGGAGCAAAACCCCGACCGGCCACGAAAGGATGGCCTCGCGTGAGAGATGGCGCGCCCTATACGCGGGCTTTAGCCGCTTTGCAACTGCGCGGAACGGCGGCGGAGCGTGCGAAATCGGAGCTTAAACCGGTTCCTTAAACCAGTTCGACATCGGCGACGCCCTCAACCCCTTTGAGGGCCCCGCGCATGGCCGGGGTGCAGGCGGCCGGCTCCGGCAGGGTGATTTCGACGTCCCGCCCCTTTTCGCCGACCCGCATGGCGATAATGACGTCGCCCCGCTCGCGCGCGCTCGCCGGTTTGACGGCGGCGAGGCGCCGGCGCACCCCCTCAAGGGCCCGCTCGGACGTGATCGAAATCCGCAGCTGCGAAACGGCGGCGGCGGCGGCGAGATCGAGGCTCTTGATCCCGTTGCACGTAAATCGGATGTCGCCATCCCCATCGCGGTCCTCCGCGGCGACGTCGGCGAGGATCAGGGTTCCCGCTTCAAGAAGGTCATCGGCCGCTTTGAGCACCTCCTGAAAGATGGTGATTTCATATTCGCCCGCAGCATCGGAAAGCTCGACCCAGGCGAACGGCTTGCCGGTTTTCGACCGGCGCCGGCGCACGGCGCGAATGACGCCCGCCATCTTGAAGGCGTAGCCGCCGGCTTTCGCTCGCTCGACGGCGTCCGCGTAATTGGTCACGCGCATGCGCGCGAGCTCGCGCTCATAATCGTCAAGGGGATGGCCGGAGAAATAAAACCCGATCGCGGCGCGTTCATCGTCAAGACGGGCGAGCGCCGTTTCGTCTTCAACGGCTGGCAATCGCGGTTTATCGAGCGCCGGCGCCGCATCGAGGGCGAAAAGCGCACCCTGGTCGCTGGTGCGTTCTTCGGCCGCCTGCGCCGAATAGCGGATCATGAGATCGGCCGCGGCAAAGGCCTGGCCCCGCGATGCGCACAGCCCGTCAAGGGCGCCAGCGCGGGCCAGATTTTCGAGCGCGCGCTTGCCCACGGATTTCAGATCGACCCGCTCGGCGAAATCAAAAACATCCGCAAACGGTCCGTTGGCGGCGCGCTCATCGGCGATCAGCGTCATCGCCGCCTCGCCCACATTCTTCACCGCCGAAAGCGCATAAACGACGGCGCCGTCCTCGACCGTAAAGTCGCTTGCGGAAATGTTGACATGGGGCGCCTTTACCTCAACGCCCGCCCGGCGGGCTTCTTTGAGGAAAATCGCGAGCTTGTCCGTATTGGCGCGATCGAGCGACATGGACGCGGCCAGAAACTCCGCCGGATAATTGGCTTTGAGCCAGGCCGTTTGATAGGCGATCAGGGCGTAGGCGGCGGCGTGGGATTTGTTGAACCCGTAGCCGGCGAATTTCTGGACAAGGTCGAAGATCGACGACGCTTTCTTTTTGTCGACGCCCTTTTCCGCCGCGCCCTCAACGAAGCGGGCGCGCTGCTTGTCCATCTCCGCTTTCTTCTTCTTGCCCATGGCGCGGCGCAGGAGATCGGCCTCGCCCAGGGAATAGCCGGAGAGGATCTGGGCGATCTGCATCACCTGTTCCTGATAGATGATGACGCCGTAGGTCTCTTTCAGCACGTCTTCGAGGAGCGGATGCAGATAGTCCGGGTCCTGATCGCCCTGCTTGCGCTCAATATAGGTCGGGATGTTCTCCATAGGCCCCGGCCGGTAGAGCGAGACAAGGGCGATAATGTCTTCCAGCGTATCGGGCTTCATGGAGCGCAGGACCGCGCGCATGCCGGCGCTTTCAAGCTGGAAGACGCCGGTCGCCGCGCCCTCGCCCAGCATGTCGTAGGTCGGCCGGTCGTCGAGGGGGAGCGCGGCCATATCGACCTCGACGCCGCGCCGTTTGATCAGCGCCACGGCCCGGTCGATAACGGTGAGCGTTTTCAGGCCGAGAAAATCGAATTTGACGAGCCCCGCGGGCTCGACCCATTTCATGTTGAACTGGGTCGCCGGCATGTCGGAGCGCGGATCGCGGTAAAGCGGCACCAGCTCGTCAAGGGGCCGGTCGCCGATGACGACGCCCGCCGCATGGGTTGAGGCGTGGCGATAAAGCCCTTCAAGACGCAACGCTTTTTCGATGAGCGCCGCCACGGCGCTGTCGCTGTCGCGCTGTTCCTTAAGGCGCGGCTCGCTTTCGAGCGCCTCAGCCAGCGTGACCGGATTGGCCGGGTTGTTGGGCACCAGCTTGCAGATGCGGTCGACCTGCATAAAGGGCATGTTGAGGACGCGGCCCACATCGCGAAGAACGGCCCGGGCCTGCAGCTTGCCGAAGGTGATGATCTGCGCCACGCGGTCGCGGCCGTAGCGCTCCTGCACGTACCGGATCACCTCGTCGCGCCGGTCCTGACAGAAATCGATATCGAAGTCGGGCATCGAGACCCGTTCGGGATTGAGAAACCGCTCGAACAGCAAACCGAAGCGCAACGGATCGAGATCGGTGATGGTGAGCGCCCAGGCGACGACCGAGCCGGCGCCGGATCCGCGCCCCGGCCCCACCGGAATGCCCTCTCCCTTCGTCCATTTGATGAAGTCGGAAACGATCAGGAAGTAGCCGGGAAAGCCCATGCCGTTGATGATGTCGAGTTCGACCTTGAGGCGCGACCAGTAGTCTTCTTCCGGCGCGGCAAGGTCGATATCGGCGAGCCGGGCCTTGAGGCCCTCCCGCGCCTGGCGCTCCAATTCCGCCCGCTCGGCCTCGACCGCTTCCGCGCCGTCGGCGCCGGTAAAACTCGGCAGGATCGGATCATGAAAGCGCGGCCGGTAGGCGCAGCGGCGGGCGATCTCCACCGTGTTTTCAATCGCTTCGGGCAGATCTGCGAACAGCGCCGTCATTTCCGCCGCGCTCTTGAAATAATGATCGGGCGTCGCCTTGCGGCGGTCGTCCTGATGCACGTAAGCGCCCTCGGCGATGCAGAGCAGCGCGTCATGGGCCTCATAATCTTCCGGGGACGGAAAGAATGGCTCGTTCGTCGCGACGATGGGCAATTCCAGATCATAGGCGAGATCGAGAAGCCCGCCTTCGACGCTTTCCCCGGCGCGCGCCGGATGACGCTGTAGTTCCACATAAAGCCGGTCCGGAAACAGCGCGTTCAATCGTTCGAGCGTTTTGCGCGCTTCCGCGTCGCGCCCCTTGCGCAGGAGAGCGTCGAGCGGGCCGTCATAGCCGCCGGTGAGACAGATGAGCCCGTCAGTCGCGCCGTCGAGATTCGACAGCGACGCGCAAACGCTGTCCTCGGCGGCGGAGGCGAGAAAGGCGGCGCTGGTCAGCTTCAGGAGGTTGCGATAGCCGGCCTCATTCTGGGCGAGGAGGACGAGCGACGGATGGCGCTCGCCGCGACTAAGGGGCAAGTCGAAATCGCCGCCGGCGAAGGCCTGATGAATGCCGATGATCGGCTGCACGCCGGCGCCGGCGAGGCTCGTTGAGACCTCCAGCGCGCCATAAAGATTGTTGGTGTCGGTGACGGCCACCGCCGGCATCCCGGCCCGCCGGCACAGCGCACCGAGCTTTTCAACCCGGATCGCGCCCTCGGAAAGGGAATAGGCCGAATGAAGATGGAGGTGGATAAATTGCGCGGCCATCGGCGCTCGCCTTCCCGAGAATGAACTTTCTACGCGCCGAGCAACATTCCCCAGAATTGCGCCGCGCCGATCACCGTCAGAAGTACGCCGAGTCCGACGACGTCACGCAAGGTTTCGTTTTCCATAAGGTTTCTCTCGTTTTGCTGCTGCGCTCTGTTCGTCTTTTGTTCTATATTCCCCTTTTGTTCTTTTGTCCAGTAAATTCCGCGCGGAAATTTATCGCCGCGGCGCTAAGCCGGCGTTCAGCAAGGTGCGAGACGGCGCGGGGTCGCGCTCAGGCGAGAAGCAGATAGAGCGCCCGGCCGGCGAGGGGGAACAGCAAGGCGGACGCGGCTAGAAAAATATAGAAGCGGATCATGACGACGTTTTTGGTCGCCTGCCAGATCGAATGAACGATGCGCAAGGCGACGTAGCCCCAGGCGAGCCAGACGTCGATCATCGCCGCCTCACCGCTGATGGCGATCGCCAGGGCGACGGCGTAGAAGATCGTCGGCTGCTCCATCAGATGGTTGTAATTGTCCGCAACCTGACGGACTTCGCTGGGCAACGCGTTCATCGCTTCGCTACGCGTGTGAACCGCCTTTTGCGGATGCATCCGCGCCGCGCGCATGGCCGGAATGCGCGTCGCCAGCATCCAGACGGCCATTATGAGCGTCCACGCAACAAGCGCGGCGACGGGGAGCAGCATGGCTTGGGTCATCGGAGCCTCCGGCAAAGAAAGGCGGTTTTTTACCGCGCTTCGTCAGCGCGGCCCATAGCCTTCCGCAGCCGGTTCACCCGATGGCCGCGCGCGGGCGCGCAAAGCCCATCAGGATCAGCGCGGCGAGCGCCGGCGCCCCTTGCGTGAAAAGGATCGACGGCTTTGCCGTCGCCGCGCCGAAAACGCCGGCGATAATCACGCAAAGAAGGAAAAAGATGATGACGTCGCGTTTGCCGGCGATCAGCCCCCAGAGAAGGCCCGCGGCGAGGAAGCCATTATAAAGACCCTGATTGGCGGCGAGGGTTTTGGTAATCGCCGACTCCTCGGCGGTCATGGAAAAGATTTCCCGCCCGATCTCGTGATCCCAGAAAAACATCTCCAGGACGAGAATGCCGAGATGTTCAACGGCGACAATGGCGACGGCGATTGCGGCGATGATGCGCATGACGAATTTCCCCTTCTCTTTTGCGCCCGGCGCGCCTCAAGGAGCCGCCGGGATGATGACGCGGCTCATTCACGCGGCGCAACTTTCTGCTGCGCAAGATAAAAATCAGGATTGAGGTCGAGCGCCTTGCGATAGGCTTCCTGCGCTTCGTCCCTCTCATTGCGCGCATCGTGAATGAGGCCGATATTGTACCAGGCCGCCCATGGCTCCGAGACGTCGAGCGCCAGCGCCTTTTCATAGTCCGCCATGGCGTCGTCGAGGCGGCCCGCAAAGAACCACGTATTGCCGCGATTGAGATACGCCTCGGCGATGGTCTCATCGAGATCGATCGCGTCGTTGAAATCAGCGAGCGCCTCATTGTACTCGCCGCGGCGATTGTAAATGACGCCGCGGTTGACCAGCGTCTTCTTGCGGTCGGCGCGCGATGTCGCACGGTCGCCAAGCGCCGCGTCGCACGGGTCCACATCCTGTGAAAGTTGATTGACGGCGTTTTGGTAGCAGGCGGCCGCGTCCGTGGCGCCAATGGTCGTCACCGACATTTGCGCCCCCGCCGGCGCTGCAACGAGCAACATCGGAGCCGCAACCGTTGCGGCGCATACCCATGATCTTCGGTCCATGACCGCGCCAGCCTACCCCATAACGGGTCGCGCCGGCAGGTCGTGATTTGCGTTTTGCGCTGCAGCAAATAAGGTCGCGCCACCTGCATCCGCCGACAGACAAGGAGTTCCCATGCCCGCGCCCCTCAACGCCGTCGTCACCGGCTCCACCTCCGGCATCGGCCTCGGCATTGCGACCGCCTTTGCCGAAAACGGCATGAACGTCATGCTCAACGGATTTGGCGACGCCGACGACATAGAGCGCGTCCGCGCGGGGCTTGAAGAAAAACACCGCGTGAGCGTTCGCTATAACGGCGCGGACATGACAAAGCCGGCCGAAATCCGCGCCCTCATCAAGGAGGCGGAAACGGCGTTCGGACAGGTCGACGTGCTCGTCAACAATGCAGGCATTCAGCATGTGACGAAGATCGAGGATTTCCCGGAAGAAAAATTCGACGCCATTATCGCCATCAATCTCGTCTCCGCCTTCCATACCACCAAGGCCGTGATGGCCGGCATGAAAGCCCGCGGCTTCGGGCGCGTCATCAACATCGCTTCGGCCCACGGCCTCGTCGCCTCGCCGTTCAAATCCGCCTATGTGGCCGCGAAACACGGGGTCGTCGGCATGACGAAGACGGTCGCGCTCGAAGGCGCGGAGTTCGGCGTCACCGCCAACGCGATTTGTCCAGGCTATGTGAAAACGCCGCTGGTCGAGAAACAGATCCCCGACACGGCGAAAGAACGCGGCATCTCCGAAGAAGAGGTCGTTAAAGACGTCCTGCTGGCGGCGCAGTCGACGAAAAAATTCGTCAAGATTGAGGAAGTCGGCGCCCTCGCCTGTTTTCTGTGTACGGAAGGCGCGGCCTCGATCACCGGCGCGGCGCTCCCCGTCGACGGCGGCTGGGTCGCGCATTAGCAGTGGGCAAAAAAATCAATCTCGCCCTGCAGGGCGGCGGCGCCCATGGCGCCGTGTCCTGGGGCGTCGCCGACAAGATCCTTGAAGACTCGCGCATCGACGTCGCCGCCATTTCCGGGTCGAGCGCCGGCGCGGTCAACGCCGCCGCCCTCGCCTATGGCCTTCACAAAGACGGCGAAGCGGGCGCGCGCGCGACGCTCGAACAATTATGGCGCGAAGTCTCCAAAGCCGGAACGGTCTACAGCCCCGTGCGCGGCAATCCGTTCGCGCATTTTTTCGGCGGCGCGGATCTCATGAACGCCTGGTCGTATCAGATGTTCGACGCGGTGACGCGGGCGTTTTCGCCCTATCAGCTCAATCCCTTCGACTTCAATCCGCTGAAAGACATTCTGACCCGCTGCATCGACTTTGACAGTCTGCGCACCTGCAAAACGACGCAGCTCTTCATCGCCGCCACCAATGTGCGCAGCGGCAAGGTGCATGTTTTCGAAACCGGCGATGTCTCCGTCGACGCCGTCTGCGCGTCGACCTGCCTGCCGTTCCTGTTCAAGGCCGTCGAAATCGACGGCGAGCATTACTGGGACGGCGGCTATATGGGGAACCCGGTGCTCTATCCGTTCTTCTATGACGCGCCGTCGTCGGACATCGTCATCGTCCATGTCAATCCGATCGCGCGCGAGGATGTTCCGACCACGGCGCCGGAGATCATGAACCGCGTCAATGAAATCAGTTTCAACTCGTCCCTCTTGCGCGAATTGCGGGCGATCTCCTTCGTGCACAGGCTGCTCGACGACGGCTGGCTCAAGGACGAATATCGCGACCGGCTGCGCGACGTACGCATTCATTCAGTGCGTTCCGACGACGCCCTTGTCGATTACGACATATCGTCAAAATTCCGCACCGACTGGGGTTTTCTGACAGGGTTGCGCGACAAGGGCCGCGCCATCGCCGCGACGTGGATCGACGACCACTACGACAGGATCGGCGTCGAGTCCTCGGTCGACCTGCGCGAGATGTTTGACGGCGGCGATTAGGGCCGGGCGCGCCGAGACCAGCGCCGCTATCCAAGCATGTCCCGGACCCAATCGGGCACGACCTTTGTTGCGGGCCCGTAGCGGCTGTCTTCAAAGACGTGCGCATTTTCCGACGGTTCGAGATTCAGCTCCATCGCCTTGACGCCGGCGCTGCGCGCCTCGCCGGCAAAACCGGCGGCCGGGTAGATCGAACCGGACGTGCCGATGGACACAAAGAGGTCGGCGCCGAGAATGGCGTCCATCGCCTCGTCCATGAAGCGCGGCATCTCCCCGAACCAAACGACGTAAGGACGCATGCCGCCCTGTCGTCCGCATGCGGCGCAGTTGTCCTCAACCGAAAGGTCCGCGACGCAATCGCAGACATGGCTGCAATGCCAGCACGTCGCCTTGCCGAGCTCGCCATGCATGTGCAGGATATTTTTCGACCCCGCCCGTTCATGGAGGTCGTCCACATTCTGCGTCACAAGGGTCAGCCGCCCGCCGCGGGCGTCAAGGCCCGCTTCAAGCTCGGCTAACGCGACATGGGCGGCGTTCGGGTTCACGGACGGCAGTTTGCGACGCCGATCATTATAGAATGAATGCACAAGGTCGGGATTAGCGGCGAACCCTTCCGGCGTCGCCACCTCGCGATAGTCGTATTTCGCCCAGATCCCGTCCTGGTCGCGAAAGGTCGCCACCCCGGACTCCGCCGATACGCCGGAGCCGGTGAGAATGACGATATTGTTGGGCGCGCCGCTCAACTGTCCGGCGCCGCAAGGTAGTCCATCTTGCCGACGTCGACGCCCATATTGCGCAGGATCAGATACGCCGCGACGACGTGAAAGAACACGTTCGGCACGATAAAATTCTGCAGAAAAACCTGACGGGGGAATGTGAGTTCCCCGCGCGGGGTCGGCATTACAATCTGCTCTTCCGGGTCCGCTTCGAGCGCATCGTCCGAGAGCCCCGTGATGACGTCGCGAGCGCTGTCGATCCGCTCGCGGCATTCGGCAAAGCTGGCCGGATCGGCGCCAAAATCCGGGAGCGGCGCGCCGGCAAGCCGGGACAGGGTGCGCGCGGGAAACTCCGTTGCGATTTGCACCTGGCGATTCATCGGAAACATGTCCGGCGCAAGGCGCCAGTCAAGAGCGACGCTTTCCGCGACGTCTTTTTCTTTCAGAAACGCGGCGCCTTTTCCGAGCGATCGCTCAAGACCGGCGTGCATCTGGCCGATCGCGTTTTTTGCGATCTGCGCGGGCGTGTTTGTCATTGGGTTTCTCCATTTTCAGCAGAAATTCTGCATCTCCATCCTAGACGATGGACGAGAATAGAATAAGACAGACGGGCAAACGTTTTCGTGATTGGCCATGAAACGCATCCTCTTTGTCTGCCTCGGCAATATCTGCCGCTCCCCGGCGGCGGAGGGCGTGATGCGCGCCAAGGCCCGCCGTCGCGGCCTGAAGCTTTATATCGAATCCGCCGGCACCGGCGCCTGGCACGCGGGCGATCCGCCGGATGCGCGCATGATGCGCGCGGCGAAGCGGCGCGGATATGATCTCTCCTATCAGCGGGCGCGAAAAGTGACGGACGCCGACTTCTTTGAATTCGATTTTCTCCTGGCGATGGATCTCGCGAACCATACCGACCTTCTTGAACTGGCGCCGCCGAACCGGGAATGCGACATTCGCCTGTTTCTGGATTTCGCCGATTGCGAAACCCGCGAAACGCCGGACCCCTATTATGGCGGCGATCAGGGCTTTGAACGGGTGCTTGATCTGATCGAAGAAGGCGCGGAGGCGTTTCTCAATTATCTGGAAGATGAAAGCGAGTAACTCGCTTCGATTTCGTAGTGGCTGGCCTCGCCGCCGAGCTGCGACGAATAGAGATGATAGGCTTCCACCGGAAACGGCCCGCAGGAAAATAATCCGTGCTCTGCGCAATATTGCGCCGCCTGCTCGCGCGGCGTGTTTTTCAGGTAAGCGAGCGTCACATGGGGCGTGAATTTGCGCCGTTCCAGAGGGAAACCGGTCCGGCGCAGGGCCGTTTCCACCTTCCCCTGCAAATGATTGAGCGCGTCATTCGGTTCGACGCCCGCCCATAGGGCCGTCGGACGCTTGTCGCCGAAAAACCCGAGACCCTGAAGGCGCAGCTCAAAGGCGGGCGCGTCAAACCCCGACAGAGCGTCGACGGCGGCGTTAAATCCGTGCCGGTCGGCGTCGCCGATAAAGGCGAGAGTCAGATGAAAATTTTCAACCGGCCGCCAGCGGGCGCCCTCGACGCCGTACTGGAGAACGGAAAGCGCGTCGGCGATGATTTCGGAGAAAGAGAGAGCGACAAAGAGACGGGGCATGGGTAATCACAAAAGAAACTTTTATATATCAACCGCAACGCAAACAGAATGTCATTCCGGGGCGCGATGAAATCGCGAACCCGGAATCCATGGCGCACAATCACAACGTTTTCGATTGCTGAGATCAGCCGCCATGGATTCCGGGTTCCGGCTGCGCCGGCCCCGGAATGACAGTAGTATCCGCATTGCAGATTCAAGCAAATGCATGACAAGCTCGGCAACGAAAATGACCAACCGCCTCTTCATCTTCGGCTACGGCTACACGGCGCGCGCGCTTGTCCGCAAATTGCGCGAGGGCGACGGCTGGTCCGTCGCCGGCACGACGCGGTCGCCGGAACGGGCCGCGGCGATCGCCGCGGAGGGCGTTGAGCCGATTGTCTGGGACAACGACGCGTTCGACGCAGACGCCCTCAGCAACGCAACCCACATCCTGATATCGACGCCGCCGGACAAGGACGGCTGCCCGGCGCTCAATGCCGCCTCGGACGCTGTCGCGGCGCGCGCCGGCGCCATCCGGTGGATCGGTTATCTCTCCACTAACGGCGTCTATGGCGATCATGACGGCGCATGGGTCGACGAGACTTCAGAACTGCGCGGACAGTCGGCGCGGGCAAAGCGGCGCATTGCGGCGGAAGCGGCCTGGCGGGCGTTTTCGCAAGCCCATGGGATCCCGGTCGTCATCTTCCGCCTGCCGGGCATTTACGGGCCCGGACGATCGGCCGTCGACACCGTGCGCAACGGAACCGCGAGACGCATCTATAAGGAAGGCCAGGTCTTCTCGCGCATGCATGTGGACGACATCGCCGCCGCCCTTGCCGCGAGCATCGACCGGCCAGGGGCGGGCGATCTTTTCAACCTCGCCGACGACGCGCCGGCGCCGCCCCAGGACGTCGTCGCCTATGCCTGCGACCTTCTCGGCGTCGAACCGCCGCCGCTGGTCCCGATTGAAAAGGCGGACCTCTCCGACATGGCGAAAAGTTTCTATACTGATAACAAGCGCGTCTCAAACCGGCGCATGAAAGACGCGCTGGGCGTCACGCTTGCCTATCCGACTTTTCGCGACGGGCTGAAAGCCATCCTCGCCGGCGAACAGCAAGGTCAGTAAGCATCGGCGCTTTCGGCCTCGTCGTCCGTCGCTTCTTCTTCGTCGACCGCGTCCTCGTTCCACTCATTGATTTGCGTGATGAGGCAGCGGTTGACGGAATTGCCGGGCCCTTCGACCAGCAGCCTGTCGCCCTGGGTCAGGCACCCGCCGGCGGGCCGATTGACGATGCCGATGGTTTCCGCAAAGCGGAAATCGGACGCCGTGCAGGTCCCGATATATTCGACCCGATAGAGATCGTTGACGCTGCGACGCAGGATGATGCCGTCCCTATCGCCGTCAATGGTGCGCCAGCTATTGATGTTTTGCGGGAAGCAAATGCGGTTCACTTCCGGCCCAAGACGCGGATCGGCCTTCGCCAGGGCGGTCGGTCCGCCGGCGGCAGCCGCATCGTCGCCCGTTTGCGTAGCGCACGCCGCCGCACCCAGCGCAGCCGCGGCTGCGAACAGAAAAGCTTTCATGGTCATTTCGTATCTCCCGTCTCGACGCCCGCCATCCTTGCCCGTGGGGCGGCCGCAGCCGCCGCGGCGATGGTCACACGAAGGCCGGCGCTTGTGAACGCCCCGGCGGCGGCGGCTTCTTCACGAATATGATATAAAGAAATCTTTATATGTCCCTTGGCAGGGCCCCGCCGCGCTGGTATAGGCGGCCGCAAATCCAAGCAAAAATAAGGACCGCCGCCATGACCGCGCCCGCTCATCACGACTATCACGTCAAGGACATCAGTCTCGCCGACTACGGCCGCCGCGAGATCGAAATCGCCGAAACCGAAATGCCGGGCCTGATGGCGACGCGCGAAGAGTACGGCGCCGCGCAACCGCTGAAAGGCGCGCGTATCGCCGGCTCCCTGCACATGACCATCCAGACCGCCGTGCTGATCGAAACACTGCAGGCCCTTGGCGCCGATGTGCGCTGGGCTTCCTGCAACATCTATTCGACCCAAGACCATGCCGCCGCCGCCATCGCCGCCGCCGGCACGCCGGTCTTCGCGTTCAAGGGCGAGACGCTGGAAGAGTACTGGGACCTTGCCGACAAGATCTTCGAATGGCCAAATGGCGAAACCGCCAACATGATCCTCGACGATGGCGGCGACGCGACCCTGCTTATTCTTCTCGGCGCGGATGCGGAAAAAGACCCGTCGATCCTCGATCATCCGTCTAATGAAGAAGAAACGGCGCTCTTTGAAACCATCAAACGCCGGCTCGCGAAACAGCCGGACTGGTATTCAAAGGTCAAAGCCAACATCAAAGGCGTCACGGAAGAAACGACCACCGGCGTGTTGCGGCTTTACCAGCGCCAGAAAAAGGGAACGCTCCCCTTCCCTGCGATCAACGTCAACGACTCCGTCACCAAGTCGAAATTCGACAACAAATATGGCTGCAAGGAATCCCTCGTCGACGGCATTCGCCGCGGCACCGACGTGATGATGGCGGGCAAGGTCGCGCTCGTCGCGGGCTATGGCGACGTGGGCAAAGGCTCCGCCGCGAGCTTACAGGGCGCCGGCGCCCGGGTCATGGTGACGGAGATCGACCCGATCTGCGCACTGCAGGCGGCGATGGACGGCTATGAAGTCGTCACCATGGAAGAAGGCGCGCCGCGCGCCGACATCATCATCACCGCTACCGGCAACAAGGACGTGCTCACCGTCGATCACATGCGCAACCTCAAAGACATGGCCATCGTCGGCAATATCGGCCATTTCGACAATGAGATTCAGGTCGAGGGCCTTAAGAATTTCAAATGGGCGAACGTCAAGGACCAGGTCGACATGATCACCTTCCCGGAAGGCAACCGCATGTTGCTTTTGTCTCAGGGTCGCCTTCTCAATCTCGGCAACGCCACCGGCCACCCCTCCTTCGTCATGTCGGCGTCCTTCACCAATCAGACCCTGGCGCAGATCGAACTTTGGACCAAGGGCGATCAGTACAAGAATGAAGTCTACATTCTGCCCAAGCATCTCGACGAGAAGGTCGCGAAACTCCACCTCGACAAGATCGGCGCAACCCTGACGAAACTGTCCGAAGAACAGGCGGACTATATCGGCGTCGATATTGAGGGACCGTTTAAGACCGATCACTATCGGTATTAGGCTGGCTAGACCGTCTACTGATGAAATAATTTAACACATGCCTCCCTGGACTCCGGCTTTCGCCGGGGAGAACGGAGAGGGTTTTGTTCAAATTAAATCCGGAACGCGGCGCAATTTTTCCTTGCGCCGCGTTCTTTTTTGCGCCATGATGCTACATATGTCGCAACCATCGTGAAGATGCGTCGCGACGCCGAACTCCGTATGCGAATCAGCCCTCGCAGCGGCGCCGATTTGCGCGCCGACCCTTTGCGGCGCGCGCCAACTTGGATGGAGGCGCAAGATGCTCGCCCTACGCTGGATTGCCGGAACGCCCGTCGCCGCCCTGATTACCGCCGCCCTGTTCGCCATGATGGCGGCGATGATCAGCCAGCCGGTCGCCGGCTGGACAACGCCGAAACCGACCCCGCGCATCGTTATTACGCGGAAAATTATCGAAACGCGGCCCTTGCCGCCCAAGCCGCTTCCGCCGCTGAAGGAAGACCCGCCGCCGATTGAAATCCAGCCGGCCGGCGCCGGCGAGAAACCGACGATCCCGATGGAGACGCCAGACCATACGCCGGCGGAAGCCGGCCCGAAGGGCGGCGCGGGCGTTGTCGTCGCCCCGCTTATTCGCGTGGCGCCCGCCTATCCGGAGCGCTGCCGGGCGCGCGGGGCGGAGGGGACCGTCCTCGTGCAGTTCGACGTCGCCGCCGACGGCAGCGTCGTCAATCCGGTGATCATCGAATCCTCGGATCGCTGCTTCGACCGCACGGTGCTGAAGGCGGTCTCAGGATGGAAATATCCGCCGGCGACGAGGGGCGGTCGGGCGGCGGCGCGCTATGGCGTGGTGGAGCGATTCAGCTTTGAAATTGAAGGGGAATAGCGCCCCGCAATCTGTTGAAAACTTCACGGGCCTTAACGGCGATTCCGCGCTATTGGCTCTAGCGAGTCATCGCCGAACAAGTACATATTGCGCTTTCGTGCTTGGGGCGCACTAAATCTGGGCGAATCTGCCTAGATTTGTTGTTTATGCGCCTTTTGGGGGGAACGGCGAGGGTGAGACGCAGTATGCGGCGATTGGTCGATTTCCTGGCAGGCGTTTCGGCGGCCCTTCTGGCGGCGGGCGGCGCGTTTGCGCAGGACGCGGCCGTCGGCGAGCCGGCGGGTTTCACCGTCGATCCCCTGATCGCCGCGGCGGCCGGCGCGGTGGCGCTCGCCTGCGCGGCCATGCTCTGGGCCTATCGCGTTTCCGCCTCGACGCGCCACCAGTCGCTCCACTGGTCAAAGCGCCTTGCGGAAATGGAAGCCCGGCTTGAAAAGTCCGACGCCGTCCTGTCGGCCCATCCCGGACTGGTGTTGGTCTGGGAAGACGATAACGACGCCGTCGAATCGGGCTGGGGCGATCCGAAAATTCTCGGCGGTCCGGCGGCGCTCGCCTCCCTCCTCTCCTTCTCCCGGGAAGACGGCGAAACGCCGAAAACCCCGGTCGACACGCTGCTGAGCGCCCTCGGCAATCTGCCCGTGGACGAGGACGACGCGGCACCCACGGGAACCCTGCGCGAAAAAGTCCTCGATCTGCGCGCCCATGGGGTCGCCTTTTCCGGCGTCGTCGTCACCCAGGACGGGCGCTCAATCGAAGTCGACGGACGGGTCGCCGGCGGTCAGGTCGCCCTTTGGATGACCGATCCCGCCGTGCGCATGGCCGAAGACGGCGCCATTGTCGGCGCGGTGCGCGAACGCGCAACGGATCTCCACGGCGCCCATGCGCTGCTTGAGCGGGCGCCGACGCCAGCCTGGCGCCGCGATGCGGACCTTGCCCTTGTCTGGGTCAACCGCGCCTATGTGGAAGCCGTTGAGGCGGCGAGCGCCGCCGATGTCGTGCGTCAGCAGATCGAACTCGACCCGGCCCTGCGCAAGCTCGCCGGCGATGCCTCCACATCGCGAAAACCCGCCGAAGGCGGCGTCATCATCAACACAAAAGGCGAACGGCGCGTCTTCCGCATCATTGAGACGCCGCTCCACGGCTCCGGCGACGCGGCCCTTGGCGGCCTCGCCATCGACGCCTCGGAACTCGACAAGGCGAAGTCCGACCTCAAACAGCATATCGAAGCGAACCAGCGCACGCTTGATCAGATCCCCACGGCGGTCGCCATCTTCGGCGCCAGCCAGAACCTCGTTTATCACAACCGCGCGTTTCAGGAGCTTTGGGCGCTCGACGACGCGGCTCTCTCGGGCCGCGCCTATCACGGCGAAATCCTCGACGATCTGCGCTTCGCCGGCAAACTCCCGGAACCGGCGGATTACGACGCCTGGAAAACGGAGCAGCTTTCTCTCTATACGGAGAATGTCGGCCCGTCAGGCTCGGCGCGCGAAGGCGGCTCGCCCGACGAGATCTGGCACCTGCCGGACGGGCGCGCCCTTCACCTGTCGAAAGAACGCCACCCCCTTGGCGGCGTCGTCGTCGCCTTTGACGACATCACCGAAAAGATCGCACTCGAAGCCCGCTTCAATACGCAGTTGAACGTCCAGAAAGCGACGCTCAACAATCTCGCGGAAGCCGTCGCCGTTTTCAGCGCCGACGGCACGCTGCGCCTTCACAACAAGGCGTTTGAAGAGTTGTGGCGCATCGCGCCGGCGCGCCTCTCGGCCAACCCGCATATCGACGATATTGCGACACACCTCCTCGCCAAGACCGCCGGCGGCGACGGCGGCGTCGCCATGATCAAACGCGCAGCCACGTCGAAATCGCCGGAAGACCGCAAATCGGCCGCGGGCGTTGAGATCTCCATGCGCGACGGCCGCGCCGTTTCCTTCGGCGTCGAACCGCTTCCCGACGGCGCGACGCTCGTCCATTTCCTCGACATCACAGACTCCAAGGAACGGGAAAAGGAACTGAAAGAACGAAACGCCATTCTCGAACAGGCGGACCGGCTGAAATCGAAATTCGTCGATCACGTGTCGTACCAACTGCGCACGCCGCTGTCGGCCATTATCGGCTTTTCCGAAATGCTCGACGGACAGATGTTCGGCCTGCTGAATGATCGACAGAAAGACTATGTGGCGAGCGTTCTGTCGGCGTCCTACCATTTGCGCGACCTGATCAACGACATCATCGACCTTGCGGCTATTGACGCCGGCAAACTCGAACTCGACCGCGGGCCGACAAACATCCGCGCCCTCCTTGAAAGCGCGGCGACCTTCTCCGCCCTCAAGGCCGAGGACACGCAAGTCGTCCTCAAAGTCGACTGCGCCAAGGACATCGGCGAGGCGGCGCTCGACGAACGCCGCGTCAAACAGATGTTGTTTAACCTGCTTTCCAACGCCTTTTCCTACACCGGCGCGGGCGGTTCGGTGACCCTTGGCGCGCGCCGGGAAAACGGCGTCATCAAGATCTGGGTCGAAGACACCGGCCGCGGCGTTTCGCCGGAAGACCAGGCCAAGGTGTTCGACGCCTTTGAAAGCCGCGGCCCCAGCGCCGGCGCCGGCCTCGGCCTGTCGCTGGTCGACCGTTTCGCCCGCCTCCATGGCGGCTGGACGCGGCTCGACTCCCATGAGGGCCAAGGGGCCCGCGTCACCTGCTATCTGCCGGAGACAGTCGCCGCGCCGGAAACCACCAGCGCCGCGGAGCCCGCCGCCGAGACCGAAGAAGCGCCGCGTAAGCGCAAACGGGTCAAACGCAAGGCCCGGAGCCGGCGCGCCACGGCGCAGGCCCACGCCGCCGAGTAACCGGCCCCTCGCGCTTTTCGCAACAATTTCACCGGCGCCACTTTTGCGCCGACATTTCCGGCGATAAGACGGCCCTCATGCCGTTTTTCGCCGTTCTCCTCTCCGCATTCACGCTCGCCCCGGCCGAAGCCTCGGACCGGTATCTCGATTGTCTCCTACTGATTGAAAGGGACATCGAACTCGGCCGGCGCGCGGCGCAGATCTGGGCCGGCGAAGGCGGCGGCGCCTCGGCCCAGCATTGCCTCGCCATGGCCGACATCGCCGCCGGCTTTGGAAAGCTCGGCGCGGCGCGTCTTGAAGACATCGCCAAACGAAGCGACGCCGGCGACGATCTGGTGCGCGCGCGCCTTTACGCGCAGGCCGCCGAAGCCTGGCTTGAGGTTGAAGAAAAGGCGTTTGCCAAAACAGCGCTCGCCGCGGCGTTCGCCCACGCCCCCGACGCTGGCGAACTGCACCTGACCGATGCAAAGATCAAAGCCGCCGACGAGGACTGGCACCACGTTATCACCGCAATCTCCACAGCGGAAAAAGCAGGCATCGCGTCCGCCGACGGATTTGTCTTGCGCGGGCGCGCGCGGCTCGCCATCGGCGATACGGAAGGCGCCGCCGTTGACGCGGTCAACGCTCTCAGCATCGAGCCGACGAATATCGACGCCCTGACTCTGCGCGGCGACGTTCAGCGGGCCGGCGTGCAGATCGATGTTTCCCTGAGCAAGCAGGAATAACGCGCGCAGATTTCGCTTTGCCTGGCGCGCGCCCGTCAAAGCGCGCCGGGGCCGCCGCAACCGTCTGTTAACCATTGGTTAAGGAATGGCCCCTCTCATCGTTTGCAGGGCGGCTCGGCGGAATTCGCAACCATGGCTGACGCGTCAGCGAACGGCAAAACGATCAAGGAATTGCAGCAACTGGCGCAGGAAGCGCCGGCCCGCGCACGCCCGCGCCGGAAGAAACCGTCCCGCGCCGCCTTGCTGGAAGCGATCGACCTTCTGTCGCGCTGGAGCGCGGCCGGTCTCGCGGTGATCGCCGGCATTGGCGTTTATCTGTCGATTACGGTGGGCCGCGCTTATCCCGCGCGCGCCGCCGCCTGGGCCTTGATGCTGCTCGCCGCGCTTTATGTTTGCCGGCGCCTGCAATTGCAGTTTCGGGCCGGCGCGGAGATCGCCGCCCATCCGTTTCGCTGGCGCGCGTCTTTCGCCTCATGCCTGTGCGTCCTTGGCGTCGCCTTTGCGAGCGCGCCGATCCTGCTGACGCCGGTCGACGCCGCGCCGATGCTGGCGGCGCAAGCCGCGGCGCTGACCTTGGGCGGCGCATTTTGCGCTGCAATCTTCTTCAGCGCCCATCTCAACAGCGCCGTCGCGATCTGCCTGCCCGGCGCCGTCTTTCCGCTGCTGGCGGCCTGGCGCAGCGGCGACGCCGGCGCCGCGGCCTACGCATCTTTCGCAGCTGCAACAGGCGCCGCCCTGATCCTCGTCGTGCGATACGCGGTCGCCAACCGCTTGTCCCTTCGCCACCCCCGCACGACCCTGTTGCGCGGGGAAGCAAGCCGCGGCGAGCGCGATCATCGGGCCGGTGTCACGGACCGCCAAACGGCGTAGACAAGCCGGCCCGACAGGCCCGATAATTTGACGTTAATCCGTTAGACATAAGCTCCGCCTTCACGCTATGAGGGCGGCAAATCTATATCTCTTAACGACGAGGCGGGGCGATGCCAGAGGGCTTCCTGACCGAAATCGATGACGAGATTCTCATCAATGTCATTGAGACGGCCAAAACAAAAAAAATCGGCGACTTCGACAAGGACGGCCTGCCCGTCAAACCGTACGGACGCTATCTTGAACAACTGGTGCGCTACGCCACCGGCGAGGATTCGATCTGGGAAGATCCGGCCTCGCTGTTGATGCGCGCCGGCTGTGTCTGGGAGCAGGCGGCGACGCGCAAAGCCAACGAAAACAAGATCGCCCTGCGCGTTGAAGACGGCAAGGGATGGAACGACCGGCGGCTCGTGCTCGATATCGTGACCGACGACAAGCCGTTTCTTGTTGATTCCATTTCCGCGGCGCTCGCCGACGCGGGAAAACCGGTTTCGTTTTTCTCAAACGCTGTCATCGACGTTCGCAGAGATGCAAAAGGCCAGCGCCGCTTTGATGGCGAGGGCAAGATTGTCCGCGAGTCGCTCATTCACGCGGAAATGGACCCGCCCGTTTCCGACACCGATATTGATCGGCTTACGGACGATCTAAAGCGCGTTCTCGACGACGTCGCCGCGGCGGTCGGCGACTGGGAGCCCATGCGCGCGCGTCTTGGGGCGTGTATCTCGCAACTGGAAAAAACGCGCCTCACGGGCGTCGCGCGGGAAGACCAGCGCGAAGCGATCGATTTCCTGAAATGGCTCTGGGACAATCGTTTCGCCTTTCTCGGCGTCCGCGCCTTCGCCTATAGCGACGACGGCGAGGTTCGCTTCGAAGCCGACGAAGGAAAGGACCTCGGCATCTTCAGGCGCGCCGACCGTAAGGTGCTGCGCTCGACATTCACGCCCAGCGGCGCCTTGGCCCCGGCGGTGCAGGAATTTCTGACGTCGAACGAGCCGATCGTCATTACAAAATCGAGCACGGTCTCGCTCGTGCATCGCCGCGTCTACATGGATTACGTGGGCGTGAAGATGTATTCGCCGGACGGCAATGTCATCGGCGAGGAACTGTTTGTCGGCCTGTTCACCGCCGAAGCCTATAACCGTCCGGCGACGGACATTCCGCTGATCCGCGCGAAACTCCACGCCGTCCTCGACTCAACGGCGTTCGATCGCGGCGGGCACAACGAAAAAGCGCTTAGCAACATTCTCGAAACCTATCCGCGCGACGAACTCTTTCAGGCCGACGCCGATACGTTGCGCGACGCCTGTCTCGGCATTTTGCGACTATATAAACGGCCGCGCGTAAAGCTGTTTCTCCGGCGCGACCGGTTTGACCGCTTCGTGTCGGCGCTTGTGTTCATTCCGCGCGACCGGTTCAATACGGACATTCGCAGTCAGATCGGCGATCTCCTGGCGGAAACCTATAACGGCCGCGTCGTCAGTTTCTCGCCGTTTTTCGGCGATGCGGCGCTGGTGCGGGTGCATTTCATTATCGGCATCGACGCCGGCGCGCCGGAGGGGCCGGGCCTGCAGGCGCTGACCGCCGAGGTCCGCAAAATCTGCCGGAACTGGAGCGACGATCTTCTGGAAGCCATGCGCCGCGCCCATGACGGCGTCCTGCCCGTGGCGCTTTACGAAAAATACGAGCGCGCCTTTGGCGCGGGCTATATTGAACGGGCGGAGATCGCCGACACGCTGCGGGATATCGGCGCGCTGGAGCAGCTTGCCGATCGCCCGGCGATCGCGCGCGCCTATCGCAAGGCGGGCGACGCCGCCCACACGGTCCGCCTCAAGATTTATCGCCGCGGCGGCCCCTTCCCCCTGTCGCGCCTTATTCCGACGATCGAGAATATGGGCCTCAGCGTTATTCAGGAAGCCGGATACGACGTGGAGCCGGCGGGCGCCGACGACGAAATCATGTGGATCCATGATTTCCATACGGAGCAGCAAAATCGCCATTCCGTCGAGCTTGACGACGTTCGGCAGGGGTTCGAGACCGCCATGCTCGCCGTGCTTGACGGGCTGACGGAGGACGACCGGTTTAAC
This sequence comes from Hyphococcus sp., assembly GCA_028284345.1. Lineage (GTDB taxonomy): Bacteria > Pseudomonadota > Alphaproteobacteria > Caulobacterales > Parvularculaceae > Hyphococcus. The sequence goes on from JANQRY010000003.1 coordinate 397,205, forward strand.
GCCCTTGTTCTGACCGCCGGCGTCACCTGGCGCGAGGCGTGGATCCTGCGCGCGGCCGCGAAATATCATGTCCAGGCGGGATTTTCCTATTCGCAAAGCTATATGGAGGACGCGCTCCTCAATCATCCGGAAATTGCGCGCGGTCTGATTGCCGCGTTTCACGCGCGCTTCAATCCGGCCGGGGCGAAAAACGCGTCGAAGCGTGAAAAAGACGCCGCCGCGGCCGCGGGCGACATCCTCGACGCCCTCAATGACGTTCAAAGTCTCGCCGAGGACCGGATATTCCGGCGTTTCGTCAATCTGTTCTCATCGATCCTGCGCACGAATTTCTATCAGTTGACGGATGATGGCGGCGCAAAACCCTATATCTCCTTCAAAATCGACAGCGCGCAGATCGACGATCTGCCGGAACCGCGGCCCTATCGCGAGATCTTCGTCAGCGGTCCGCGCGTCGACGGCGTGCATTTGCGCTTTGGCCCGGTGGCGCGCGGGGGCCTCAGATGGTCGGACCGGCGCGAGGATTTTCGGACGGAAATTTTGGGGCTCGTTAAGGCCCAGCGTGTCAAGAACGCCGTCATCGTCCCGAATGGATCAAAAGGCGGGTTTTATCCGAAACAACTGCCCCAGACCGACGACCGCGCCGCGATCTACGAAGAAGGGCGCGAAGCCTACAAGCTCTTCATCCGCGGGCTTCTCGATCTGACGGACAACATCAAAAAGGGCGAGATCGTCCGTCCCGGGAGCATGGTTCTCTGGGACGACCCCGACCCCTATCTCGTCGTCGCCGCCGACAAGGGCACCGCCGCCTTCTCCGATACGGCGAACGCCATTTCCGAGGAATACGGCTTCTGGCTCGGCGACGCCTTCGCGTCGGGCGGCTCGGCCGGCTACGATCACAAGGTCATGGGCATCACCGCCCGCGGCGCCTGGGAGGCGGTCAAGCGCCATTTCCGCGAAATGGGCAAGGACATCCAGTCCGAGCCCTTCACGGCGGCGGGGGTCGGCGACATGTCCGGCGACGTCTTCGGCAACGGCATGCTGTTGTCAGAAAAAACCATGCTGATCGCCGCCTTCGACCATCGCGACATCTTTATCGACCCCGATCCGGACCCGGCGAAGTCCTACAAAGAACGCAAACGCATGTTCGACATGCCGCGCAGTTCCTGGGCCGACTATGACAAAAAACTGATTTCCAAGGGCGGCGGCGTTTTTTCGCGAGCCGCGAAATCGATTTCGATAACGCCGGAGATGCGCGAACGCCTGAACATCGCGGATGAAAAACTGGCGCCCAACGATCTCATCCGGGCCATCCTCAAAGCCCCGGTCGAATTGTTCTGGCTCGGCGGCATCGGAACCTATTTCAAGGCGGAAACGGAAGAGAACTGGCGCGTCGGCGACCGCACCAACGACCCCTTGCGCATCGACGCGAAGGACGCCGGCGCCAACGTCATCGGCGAAGGCGCCAATCTCGGCCTCACCCAACTTGCACGGATCGAATTCGCCCGCGCGGGCGGCCGCATCAACACCGACGCGGTCGACAACTCCGCCGGCGTCGATTCCTCCGACCACGAAGTGAACATCAAGATTCTTCTTTCGTCAGCCATCGAACAGGCCGAGCTAAAGGCTGCGGAACGCAACGACCTTCTCGCATCGATGACCGACGACGTCGCCGAACACGTGTTGCGTCACAATTACGACCAGACCCGCGCCATTACGTTCATGGAAAGCACCGCCGCGCGCGACGTCGACGTCCATACGCGGCTCATGTCGACGATGGAGCGCGCCGGCCGGCTCGACCGCGCCGTCGAAAACCTGCCGGCCAACGACGAAATGTTCGCCATGCGCCAGCAGGGCCTTGGCCTTACGCGACCGGAGCTTTCGGTTCTTCTCGCCTACGCCAAGCTCTGGGTGTTTGACGCGCTGGTCGAGTCGAACGCGCCGGATGATCCCATTTATGAGCGAGAGCTCTTTGCCTATTTCCCTGAGGCGGTCGGTAAATTTACGAAACCGATCGTGTCGCATCGGCTGCGCCGCGAAATCATCGCCACGCGCATTTCCAATGAAATTATGGACACATGCGGCGTCACGTTTTTACAGCGCACGATTGAAATGACGGACAGCGATTTTTCCGCCATGGCGCTTGCTTACGAGACCGCCCGCGGCGTTTATCAACTCGCCGAATTCGGCAACGCGATCGACGCCCTCGACAACAAGGCGCCTGCGACCCTGCAAACCGAACTCTATCTTGAGGCGTCCTATCTCTTGCGCGAGCAGGTGTTCCACCTGCTGAACGATCCTGAGTTTGAGACGACCGCGGAAAATCACGGCGTCAAATCGATCATCCAGAAATATCGCGCGCCGGTCACGGAATTGAAAAAAGCCCTGCCCAATGTGCTCGGCGCGGAAGACAGCGAAGCGCTCGCCGCGCGCGTCAAGGAATGGCGCGCGCAAGGGGCGACGGCGGCGCTCGCCAAGGAAGCGGCGTCGCTTCCTCTTCTCGAACACGCTTTCGATATCGTCGATCTCGGCAGCGAGGCCGGCTGGTCGAACCCCGGCGTTGGCGCGCTCTATTTCGCCGTGGGCCGCGAATATTATTTCGACGCCTTGCGCGCCAAAGCGCGGCGCGACCCGCCCGCCGACCATTTCGACCGGATTTCCGTTCGTCAGTTCGCCGAAGATCTCGGCGGCCTTCAGCGCGCGCTGACGAATAAGATCATCGCCTTTGTCGGCAATGAGCCGAAAGGAACGCCGGGAGACTGGGCCGGGGCTGCGATCGCCCGCTGGGACGAATGCTCCGACGGCGCCGTCGCGGCGTTTCACAGCGCCGTCGGCGAGCTTGATTTGGCCGGTCCCGCCAGCGTCGGCAAATTTGCGCTCTTTGCAAAACGCGTCGGCGGCCTAATCGACGACCGGCGCGCCTGACAACCGCCCTAATGGCGAAAGTGCCGGACGCCGGTGAAGGCCATGGCGAGGCCCGCCTCATCGGCGGCGGCGATGACCTCTTCATCGCGGATGGACCCGCCCGGCTGGATGACCGCGCGGGCGCCCGCTTCCGCCGCCGCGAGCAAGCCGTCCGCAAACGGAAAGAAAGCGTCGGAGGCGACGACCGAGCCCTCGGTCAACGGCGCGGACGCGCCGCACGCCTCCGCCGCGTCGACGGCCTTGCGCGCCGCGATGCGGCTTGAATCGAGCCGGCTCATCTGGCCGGCGCCGACGCCGACCGTGGCGCCGTCTTTCACATAAACAATGGCGTTCGACTTGACGTGCTTGGCGACGCGAAATGCGAACAGCATGTCGGCGATTTCCCGGTCATCGGGCTGGCGTTTCGTGACGATGGTGAGATCGTCCGCGGTGATGCGTTTTGTGTCGCGTGACTGCACCAGAAAGCCGCCGGCGATAGGCCGCAATAGCGCGCCCGCCGCCTCCGGCGACGGCAGGCCGTCGGTCAGCAAGAGACGCAGGTTTTTCTTCTTGGCGAACACCGCGCGGGCGCCGTCATCAGCGCCGGGCGCAATGACGACTTCGGTAAAAACTTCCGTGATCTTGGCGGCGAGCGCTTCGGTCAGCGGTCCGTTGAGGGCGACAATGCCGCCAAAGGCCGACACCGGATCGCAGCGCAACGCCTTTTCGTAAGCGTCAAGCAGATCCCCGCCCAGCGCCGCGCCGCAGGGATTAGCGTGTTTGATGATGGCGACGGCGGGCTGCGCCGCGCCCAACTCGCCGATCAGTTCATAGGCCGCGTCGGTGTCGTTGAGATTGTTGTAGGAAAGCGCCTTGCCCTGCGCCAGTTCCGCCGTCGCCGCGCCCGGACGGGCCGCGCCGGTGAGATAGAGCGCCGCCTCCTGATGCGGGTTTTCGCCATAGCGCAGTTCCTGCTGCAGACGGCCGCCCACGGAGAAATGCCGCGGCAGGCCGCCGCCGGTTTCCGCGTGCAGCCACTCGGCAATCGCGGAATCGTAAGCCGCCGTCATAGCGAAGGCTTTCGCCGCCAGCCGCCGGCGCGTTTCGGCGGAAACGCCGCCGGCCTCGATCTCGACGGCGACGCCCTCATAATCCGCAGGATCCGTCACCACACAGACAAAATCATGGTTCTTCGCCGCCGCGCGGATCATCGCCGGGCCGCCAATGTCGATATTCTCGATGCAGTCGGCGAATGCGCCGCCGCCGCGCACGGTCTCCTCAAACGGATAGAGATTGACCACAAGAAGATCGATGGCGCCGATATCGTGCTCCTTCATGGCGCTCACATGATCGTCCTTGTCGCGCAGGGCGAGGAGCCCGCCATGCACGCGCGGATGCAGCGTCTTGATGCGCCCGTCCATCATCTCCGGAAAGCCGGTAAGCTCGGCGACATCGCGGACGTCGAGGCCGGCCGCGCGCATCGCCTTCGCCGTGCCGCCGGTCGAGACAAGCTCCGCGCCCGCGCCGGCGAGGCGGCGCGCAAATGCTTCAACGCCCGTCTTGTCCGAAACGGATATGAGCGCGCGGCGAATGGCGGTCGTCGTCATGAAGAGAGTCCTTTATTTTTTGCAGTTGCCTGATGTCCGGGCGTCTTCAACGCTGATTCGCATTGCCGGTCAGAACCCCTGCCCGGCGCGGGTCTCCGCGGACGTCGTCGCGCGAAACTCAGGGACCAGGTGATGCACCGCTTCGTCGAGGGCCGCTTCATCGGCGGCGAGCGCGGAACGGACGACATCCTCAAGGCGCGGGTTCAGAAGCGGCAAGTCGATCATCGCCGGCGAGGCGAGGAGGACGCCGTCGGCGCCCGTTTTCACGAGTTTGTCCGTATCGAGAAAAACTTCCTCGAACAGCTTTTCCCCGGGCCGCAAGCCGCTGAACTTGATTTCGATATCCTCGCCCGGCTTCAGGCCGTAGGCTTCGATCATGCGCTTGGCGAGATCAAGGATTTTCACCGGGTCGCCCATATCGAGAACGAAAACGCGCCCGTCATGGGTGACAATGGGGTTTTCCGCATTGTCGAGACTGGCCGCCTGCAAGACAAGCTGAACGGCTTCGCGCGTGGTCATGAAGTAGCGCATGATCTCAGGATGCGTGACCGTCACCGGGCCGCCATTTTCGATCTGGCGTTTGAACAGCGGCGCCACGGACCCGCTCGACGCGAGCACATTGCCGAAGCGCACGGTGACAAAACGGGTCTCTGTCTGCGCCACGTCCTGGGCCTGGGCGTAAAGCTCGGCAATGCGTTTCGTGGCGCCCATGAAACTCGTCGGATTGACGGCCTTGTCGGAGGAAATGAAGACCACCGACTCAACGCCATGCTCCATCGCCGTATCGATCACGAGTTTGGCGCCGTAACAATTCGTCAGCGCGCCGGCGCAGCGATTGCCCTCGACAATGGGCACATGTTTAAACGCCGCCGCGTGCACGACAATTTCCGGCTTGTCCCGCTCAAAGACGCGGGACAAATGCGGCTCCCGGCAAATATCGGAAAGCGAGGACGCAATGATGGAGCCGTGGCCCGCTTCGCCGAGCTCCAGCAAAATCTTGTAAAGCGCGTATTCGGAATTATCGAGCAGTGTCAGCCGGGCGGGGCCGAAGCCCGCGATCTGCCGCGACAGTTCCGCGCCGATGGTGCCGCCGGCGCCGGTGACGAGGACGCGGCGGCCCTGAAACAGCCGGCGCGCCGCGCGCTGGTCGATCTTCCGCGGCTCGCGCGGCAACAGAAAAGCGAGATCGTCGCCGACGCCCCCGGAAGCGGCTTTTCGGCCGAAAATCTTTCGAAAAATGTTGGTCGGAAACGCCATCGGCAATCAGCTCGGGAAAAGCGCAAGCTACCCGATCTTGAAGAAACGGCAAGCCGCGCGCGACAAGAAGATCGAGCCATGAGCCATCACGCGGCGTCGAGCCTTTTCAGCGCCCATCGGGCGTTGACGACGCCGTCTTCGCCGGGCGGTAGCGCGGTCACCCGCATGACAATTTGTTCAGCCGCCGTCGGCTTGTCCCCGTCGCCGCAATAGACCGATTTTTCAAGGTCCAGCGTCGCGGCGTTGGATTTGAACCGCCAGCCCTCCTTGTTCGGCAGCAGCAGGAGCACAGAGCGTTTGTCCCGGGCAAGAGACGCCTTGACGCCGGGATGAAGATGAAACCGCCAGACGCCCCGCGCCGAGAGGGCTGGCGGCAAATCGTCGAGCCGTTCCTCGCCGCGGAGATCCGCGCCGCCGGGGGCGAGGAACAAGCGCCGCGTCCACGCAGCGGGGACCGTATCGGCAAGAAGCGCCCGTTCGATTTCAACAAGCAGCCCGCGCGCGTCCTCGGCCCGGCGATGGGAAATATCGCCGAAGGCCGGCGCCTTTCCCGGCCCCGGATCGAAGGAAAACGAGGAATGGGCCTCGCGCTGCATCAGCGCGCCGCGCCAATCCGCGGCGCGATGACCGCCATTGCCGCAATTGCCGATGATGCGAGCCCGCCCCGATGAGAAATGAAACGAGCCGGCGCTGCGAAAAAGATGCGGGCCCAGATCGGGGCCCGTATCGGCGATCAACAGCGCGCGACCCGCCGTCAGTTTGTGATAGCCGGAATGGCGCGCAAAGCCCGTGAGCGCACTGTCGGGATCGATCGATTTTTCAATCGCCAGCACCGCCTTCGGATCGTCTTCATAGCCGCCGTTGAAAACCGCGAGCCTGCCGTCGGCGCATCGGAAAAACGCGGCCATGGCGCCGGCGCGAACCATGGCGTGTTTTAAAAAGCCCGGCGGCTGGTGCCCCCGCGCCTCCACCGCCTGCAACGCCGTCTGGATACGGATGGCGAGTTTCAATTGTCGCGACGGATTGCGGCTCACATGACCGCCGTCGGCGCGCAGTTGCAGACGCAATTCCCGGCGCGCCATTTCCAGCCCGCGCGCCGCCGCCGCCTCGCAACCGGGAAGACAATGGCCGGCGATGCAAAGGCCGAGCGCCATCATCAGCCGATCGACGCCGGTCTCGGCGCGATGGGCCGCGTTGGCGAGATGGCGGGTCTGACGCGCCATGGCGTTCAAGACGCGGCTGCGCCAGAGCGCATCGCCGCCGTTCAGAACCAGCGGATGGCGGGCGCAAAGCTGCACCAGCCGTTCCGAAACGAAATAGGGGTCCCAGGCTTCCGGCGACCATTTCTCAAAACGGTCGAGCCAGCCTTGCATCAAGGCGCGCGCGGCGGGCGCGGCTTCTGATCCGAGGGCTTCGAGGTGACGCAGCCAGGCAAACTCCTGAAGGAAAGCATGAGCCGCGCCCCCGACGGCGGCGAGATCCCAGATGCTTTCGAGATCGCCCTCGCAGTCGACGGTTTCTTCACCGACGACAAGCCGGCCGGAGACGATCGCCTGCGCCACATCCTTTTCCGGCGTGAACGGATCATCGGGTTTGAAAAACAGCCGGTCCGGCGCCGGCCCGCGCAGCTTCGCCTGATAAAACGGGCTGTCGCCCCAGAGACGCTGCATGCGGGACAGCACGGGCCTCAACCGCCTTTGCGAAGCGCGGCGATGTTGTCGGCATAGGCGCCCGCGCCGCCGCGAAAGACGGCGGAACCGGCGACGAGAACATCGGCGCCGGCGGCGATCGCCTTCGGCGCGGTTTCCGGATCGACGCCGCCATCAACCTCCAGCATGATGTCGCGGCCGGTCTTGTCGATCATGGCGCGCACCGTTTCGATCTTGCGCAACTGCGAGGCGATAAAGGACTGTCCGCCAAAACCCGGATTGACCGACATGACGAGAATGAGATCAACGTCGTCGAGGACGGGCTCAACAAGGCTCGCCGGCGTCGCCGGATTGAGCGCCACGCCGGGCTTCATGCCGGCGGCGCGAATGCGCTGCAACGTCCGGTGCAGATGCGGGCCGGCTTCCGGATGCACCGTCAGGATATTGGCGCCGGCGTCCGCGAAATCGTCGATAAAGGGATCGACCGGCGCGATCATCAGGTGAACGTCGAAGGGCAGTTCCGTCGTCTTACGCAGGGACTTGATCACCGGCGCGCCGATGGTGAGGTTCGGCACGAAATGACCGTCCATGACGTCAATATGGATGAAGTCAGCGCCGGCGGCCGCGACGGCGGCGATTTCCTCGCCCAGCCGGGCGAAATCCGAGGCTAGAATCGACGGAGCAATGCGTACGCGAACCATGATGTTCGGCGTATCGTGATGCGGCGCCCCTGCGCAACAAAATTACCAGCCTAATTTACCGAAAACGCCCCGCCGTACTGGCGGGGCGTTTCATTCGGTGCAAGGGATTGCCGCAGGACAATTTCGGAACGTTGCATTTCGAAATCGGCGCCAACCGGGGTGAGTGTGTTGCTAGACGGCAAATGGGGCGTAATTTAGACGCAACTGAAGGATATTTTGGTAAATTACAGTTTTTATTGGTTAATTACGTTCACCATGTTGCGCGGATCTGGCGCGCGCCGGCCGCCATGACAACATCGACCGCAGGCGCAGCGACCCGAACGCCGCCAGTCCCGCAAGGCCGGCGCCGGCGATCAGACCGCCGATCCATTCAATGTCGTAAAGCCCGACGCCGGTCAGCGCGAACAGGATGAGGCCGGCGGTCCAGGCGAGGAAGCGCAAGGGCGAGCGGACGGCGCGGGCGGCCGTCTTCGCCGCAGCGGCGGACGCCTTGACGGTCGCTTCGGCGGTTTTCTCAACCGCGCGCAAAACCTTCTTCGGACCGAGCAGCTTTACCAGCCAGCCGAGGGCGCCGAGCGCCACGGCAATCAGCGCCGCCCTTTGCGCGGGCTTCGATCCATCATGATCGGCCTGGACAACCGAATCGGCCGCATGGGCGACCACCGGCGCTTCGACGGTCGCCGGAAACGCGGCCGGGTCGAGATCGCTCGCCTTCGCCGGGGCCAGCGCCGCCGCCGCCGTCATCAGCGACGTGGCGGCGAGCATCGCAATCTTTGTTTTCCGCGCAGTATCCATGAGCGCACCTCTTTCGAGAGTCATACGGTCTTGGAAATGGGGCAGCGCCGGCTGTTTTTCAATAAAAACGCCCTAAAACGTTGACTTTCGCGCCAAAGCCGCCTACTTGGCCCGCAGCAATGTTGCAGTGCAGCGCGCGCCATCGGCGGCCGAAATCCAAAAGACCGGCCGCCCCACGATAAGACGCCAGCGCCGTCCCAAAAGGGCGAAAACACGAAACCATTGCCGAAGATGACGCATCGCTCGCAGACCCTCGGATCAGAGGGCGGCGGATGAGCGGGGCGTTGAAAGAAACAACCCCGCCGTTTTGCGCATCGCCGGAGACAGATCCGGCCCAACCCTTACGGAGACGCAAGCCTTGTCATTTGACGATCTCGGCCTTGAGCCGAAGCTTTTGGACGCCATCAAGGCGTCCGGATACGAAACCCCGACGCCAATCCAGACCGAGGCGATCCCGCCGGCCCTCGCCGGCAAGGACGTGCTTGGCATCGCCCAGACGGGAACCGGCAAAACGGCGTCGTTCACGCTGCCGATGATCCAGCGCCTGGCGAAAGGCCGCGCCCGGGCGCGCATGCCGCGCTCTCTGGTGCTGGCGCCGACGCGCGAACTGGCGGCGCAGGTTTCGGAGAATTTTGAAAAATACGGCGCCAACCACAAGCTCACCATGGCGCTTCTTATTGGCGGCGTTTCCTTCGGCGATCAGGATGCGAAACTGACCCGCGGCGTCGACGTCTTGATTGCGACGCCGGGCCGTCTTCTTGATCATTTTGAGCGCGGACGCCTGTTGCTCACCGGCATCGAGGTGATGGTGGTCGATGAAGCCGACCGCATGCTCGATATGGGCTTCATTCCCGACATCGAGCGCATCTTCAAACTGACGCCGATGACGCGCCAGACGCTGTTTTTCTCCGCGACGATGCCGCCGGAAATTCAACGCATCACCGACCAGTTTCTCCATGCGCCGGTGCGCGTCGAAGTCGCCAAGCCCGCGACCACCGCGGACACCATCGCCCAGCGCATCGTCCGGGTGCCGACGAAAGACGACAAGACGAAACGGGCGGTCCTGCGCGAGATCATGTCCCACAAGGACGTCAAAAACGGCATCGTTTTCTGCAACCGCAAATCAACCGTCGATATCGTAGCGAAATCGTTGCAGAAACACGGGTTCAACGCGCGGCCGATCCACGGCGATCTGGCCCAGGCGTTTCGCATGGAAACCCTTGATAAATTCCGCAATGACGAGATCCAATTCCTGATCGCCTCGGACGTCGCCGCCCGCGGGCTCGACATTCCCGACGTCAGCCATGTTTTCAACTATGACGCGCCGATCCACTCGGACGACTATGTGCACCGCATCGGCCGAACCGGCCGCGCAGGCAAAAAGGGGGCGGCGCTGATGCTGGTGACGCCGGCCGACGACAAGGCCTATGACGCGATCTTAAAAACCATCGGCAAAGACGAAATCGAAGCCCTCGATTTCTCAGAATTCTTCAAAACCTACGAACCGCGCAAACCCCGCGGCAAGGACGCCGACAAAAAAGGCCGCCGCAAAGACGCGGGCGAAAAGGGCCGTCGCGGCGGCGGCCGCAAGGCTGAAGACGAGGCCCGCACCGAGCCTGCGAGCGATGCCGGCGACCGCCGGCGCACAGGCAAATCAAAACGCCGCGAACCCGCCGGCGAACCCGTCGTCGGCCTCGGCGATCATGTGCCGGAATTCCTGACCCGCGCCGTCGCCGGTTAACGCGGCGCTAACAAGCAAGCAAAAATGCGTTGAAACGCAACGCACTGCACGCGCATTTCCCTATGCGCTTAGGCATTCCTTTACGAGCCGCCGACTAGGTTGGCGCCAGAGAGAACTCGCGCCTGTAATACGCGGCGCGCCTATCGAGGGCGCCTGATATGATTAGCGGTGGTGAATCCACGCACAAGCTCGCCATCATCGTGCTTGAAGGGTTGAAACGCGCCGGCCTGCCCGCCAGCCCGCGCAACTACGAATTATGGTACGCCCATCTCGACGGCCGGCACCCCTCCCTCACCCGGGATATTGAGATCGCCGCCGATGCGTTCGGCAAGGTGACCCAGGACAACGCTGACGCCCTTTACCGCGCCCACCTGCAGCGGGCCGATCTTACCAGCAACGTCGTCGACGTGATCACGCGCATGAACGCCGAAGTCGCCGACCTTTCCGAACTTGTCGAAAAGACCGGCGAACACGCAACCGGCAACAACAAGACGCTCGGCGGCCTGTCGGAACAACTGCGCCAGTCGACGGAAGACTACCCGGCCGTCGGCGCGCTGCTTGAGGGCGTCGTCAAGGTCGCGAAAGACATGCACGCCCAGAATGAACACCTGGAAAGCCGGCTCGCCGAGTCTGCGGACGAGATCACGACGCTGCAGCGAAGCGTTGAGGATATCGAAGCCGAGGCGATGAAGGACCCGCTCACCGGCGTGGCGAACCGGGCGCGCTTTGATCGCGCCATCTATCAATACATCGCGGAGGCGAAGGCCCTCGACAATCCGCTGTCGCTGCTGCTGGCGGATATCGATCACTTCAAGGGCTTCAACGACCAATGGGGCCACCAGACCGGCGATCAGGTGCTGCGTCTTGTCGCCGAAGTGATGACCCGTAATGTACGCGGCACCGATACGCTGGCGCGCTATGGCGGCGAGGAATTCGCCATTCTCCTCCCCGGCGCCGATCTCAACAACGCCATCCGGCTCGCGGAGCGCATTCGCGGCGCGGTTGAGTGCCGTCGCCTCAAAAAACGCAAGACCGATCAGGATCTCGGCGCCATCACCATGTCGATCGGCGTCGCCGAAATGCACGACGCGGACAGCGCCGGCAGCTTGATCGAACGGGCGGATGAATGCCTTTACGCGGCGAAAGGCGGCGGCCGCAATCAGGTTGTCGACGAGCAAAGCCTCGGCGCGCCCGCAGCGAACTCAGGCGCGGCGTAGCGTCTTAGGGCGCCTCTTCTATCAACAGATCGAACCGGTCGTGCCCCCAATATTTGGCGCCGTTCATGACGGCGAACGGCACGCCGAAAACCTGATCCTCTTCGATCAGGGCCCTGTGTTTTTTCATCGCCTTGCCGACGGAGAGCGCGCCTTGCGCTTTTTCGACCACATCGGCGCTCCAGCCGACTTCCTCTGCGCAAGCTTTGAGGACGTCCATGTCGGAAACATTCCGGCCCTTGCCCCAGCGCGCATCGGAAACAGCGAGCGCGTAGGCCATGCCGAACCCGTCTGCGTCTGCGGCGATTGCGGCCTTGTACGATGGCGCAAGATCGACGTCGAACGGGTCCGGCGGCGTGATGGGAAGTCCCATGCGCATGGTCATGCGCGCGACGTCTTGCCGGTAATAGGCAAGCTTTGGTTTGTTAGCGACGGGATCGTTGAACGGCGCGCCCTCCGGCGGGCCAGTGAAGGGAATGAGGTCAACGTCAAGACCGGCGCGCGCAACCTTGTGCAAGCCGAGACGGGAATAGGGACTGCGGAAGGAATGATAGACGCGGATCTGAGGCAATGCTGTTTCCTTACAAGTTGACGACCATTTGAATTCACCCCCCGTGTTCCCGGCGAAAGCCGGGATCCATATCACGGGCGCGGATTTCAGTTTATCGCGCCTTCTTGCCCGCCGCTTTCTTTTTTGCAGTCGATTTTTTCTTCGCCGGTTTTTTCGCCCGGGCCGCGGCGCCCAATGCAAGGCCGGTCCAGTGACGCAGCACGTCCTCGTCGTCATAAATGTCGTCGGGCGGTTTGTAATAGGACATCGTCCCCTTCTTGCCCTGCATCTCGACTTCAAAGGGCTTGAGGCCCGCCGCCTCAAACTCCGCGCGCGTCACGTCATCGACTTTCAGCCAGACATCGTCATCGTCGGCGATGGCGAAGATCTGTCCATCGCAATAGACGCCCGCCCCGCCGAACATCTTGCGGATGGCGATAGCGCCGAAGGGGGAGAAGAGGTCTTTCAGATGGTCGAGATGCGAAGCGGTCGGCGCCACTTACGCATCCATCTTCTGCGGGACGATGGTCACGCTCTCGCCGCAGCCGCAGGCGTCGGTCTGGTTCGGATTGTTGAAGACAAAACGCTGCGAAAGCTTCTCCGTAACGAAATCGATCTCGGTGCCGAGCAAAAACAGGATCGCCTTCGGGTCGATGATGACCTTGATGCCGTTTTCCTCCGCCACCTCGTCCAGCGCGCCGACCTCGGTGGCGTACTCCATGGTGTACTCCATGCCGGCGCAGCCGCCGTTTTTAACGCCGATCCGGACGCCGATGAAATTCTCATCGGCCGCGGACATGATCTCATCCATACGCGCCGCGGCGGCGTCGGTGAGGGTTACGACTTTGGGTCTTGGTCGGGTCATCAGAGCCACCCCAGTTCCAGTTTCGCCTCGTCGGACATTTTCTCCGGCGTCCAGGGCGGATCAAAGGTCATGTTCACCTTGACGTCTTCAACGCCTTCAATGCCGCGCACGGCGCCCTCGACCCAGCCGGGCATTTCGCCGGCGACGGGACAGCCGGGCGCGGTCAGGGTCATGTCAACGGTTAAGAGGCGCTCATCGGATAGGTCGACCTTGTAGATAAGTCCAAGCTCGTAAATGTCGACCGGGATTTCCGGATCGTAAACGGTCTTCAGGGAACGGATGACGTCCTGGGTAATCCGCGTCAGTTCCTCTTCGGGAATCGCAGACGAGCCGCCGGTTTCCGCCTGGGGGGCGGGTTCTTCAACCGGTTTCACGTCAATGATGTCGCGTTGCTGGTCCATCTCAGGTTCCTAGCTAAGCATTTCATGGGTTTTGTGAAGGCCCCGGATGAGCGCCTCCACGTCTTCGTGAGTGTTGTAGGCGGCGAAACTCGCCCGCGCCGTGGCGGTGACGCCGAGGCGTTTCATCAAGGGCTGGGCGCAATGATGCCCGGCGCGGACGGCGACGCCGGTGCGGTCAAGAATGGCGGAAACATCATGGGGGTGCGCGCCCTCAACCGTGAACGCGATGATCGGCGCCTTGCCGGGCGCGCGGCCATAGACGCGGACGAAGTTCAGTTTCGACAATTCTTCGAGCGCGTGGGTCGTTAGCGTCGCTTCATGGGCGGCGATGGCGTCGAGGCCCTTGTCCGTCATCCATTGCAGCGCCGCGCCGAGGCCAATCGCTTCGAGGATGGGGGGCGTGCCCGCCTCGAACCGGTGCGGCGGATCGTTATAGGTGACCGCCTCGGTCGTCACCGCATCGATCATTTCACCGCCGCCCCGGAACGGCGGCAGGTCGTAGAGTGCGTCGCGCCGGCCATAGAGAACGCCGATCCCGGTCGGCCCGTATAGCTTGTGCCCGGTCATGGCATAGAAGTCGCAGTCTATATCGGCGACGTCGACGCTCCCATGCACGCCGGCTTGGCAGCCGTCAAAGAGGATTTTCGCGCCGTGATCGTGGGCGATCTTCGCCATCTCCTTCGCCGGGGCCGGCGCGCCGAGAACGTTCGACATATGCGAGACGGCGGCGAGTTTCGTCCGCGGCGTGAACATTGCCCGGAAGGCGTCAAGATCGATCTCGCCGTCATCGGAGATATCAAGCCATTTCAGGACCGCGCCCTTGCGCTCGCGCAGGAGATGCCAGGGCACGATGTTGGAATGATGTTCGGCGAGCGTCAGGATGATCTCATCCCCCTCGCTGATTTCCGACACGCCCAACGCATAGGCGACGAGATTGATGGCGTCAGTGCCGCCAGAGGTAAAGATGATGTCGTCGGCGCTCGGGGCATTCAGGAATTCGGCCGCCGTTTTGCGCGCGTCCTCGAACGCCGTCGTCGCCTCGTTGGAAAGAAGATGCAGGCCCCGGTGAACATTCGCATAGGAATGTTCCATGGCGTTTTTCATCGCATCGATGACCGCGCGCGGTTTCTGCGCCGAGGCGGCGTTGTCGAGATAGACAAGCGGCTTGCCATACGCGTCGCGCGCGAGGATCGGGAACTCCGCGCGTAACGACGCGACGTCAAGCGTCGGAATTTGGGCGCCGTCCGCGCTCATTGCTGTTCCTCCAGCCAGGCGGCGACGCGGGCGGCAAAGACGTCGCGCACGCCGGCATCGTCTATGCCGTCAATGACCTCGCCGGCGAAGGCCTCGATCAGAAGCGCGCGCGCCTCGCCCTCCGACAGGCCACGCTGGCGCAGATAAAAGAGCGCGTCGTCATCGAGGGCGCCCACCGTTGACCCATGGGCGCATTCCACATCGTCCGCATAGATTTCCAGTTCCGGCTTGTGATTGGCCTCCGCGCCGTCCGACAGCAGCAGCGCGTTCGCGGTCATTTTCGCGTCGGTCTTCTGCGCCGCGCGCTCCACATGGAACTTGCCCTGAAAAACATTGCGGCCTTTTTTGCTCGCCACACCCTTGTGAAGCTGGCGCGCCTCGCCGCCCGGCGCACGGAACCGCACTTGCGTCGTAAAATCGCTGTGCCGATCGCCGGCGACGAGCGCCGCGCCGGCGACGTCGCTGAAACCGATCGCAGCCGGGTAAAGCAGATGCGTTTCGTGCCGGCATAACCGCCCGCCCGTCGACAGGCTTGTCTGGCGGAAACGCGCATCCTCGCCGACCATCCCGCCGAAGAACCCGTGGGTGACCGCATCCGCATCGGCGTCGTGCAGCACATAACGGCTTACCTCCGCGCCCTTATAGACGCTGAGATGATGCATCGCGGAATGAAACGTCGCGCATCCTTCAAAGGTTTCGATGATCGTCACGCGGCTGCCTTCTTCGGCCCGCCCGAGAATTTGTGAGAAGACGTAGCCGGGTCTTTTGTTAATGTGACGAATGTGAACGGCACGGTCGATTATCGCGCCGCCGGCGACGCGAAACCCGAAGGCCCGCCGCGTCAGGGCGATGTTGAGGGCGACGAGGCTGTGATTGTCGAAATCCTGGTCGGGCGCGCCCGGTTCGATGACGCCGAATTCGAACCCTTCAAGACGCGCGGCGTCCGGCGCCAGCACGCGGCCGTCGACGATCTGAATTTCCAGCGGCTCTAAGGTGGCGAAGGGCGACGGCGGGATGGTTTCTACGGGCGCGGCGTCGTTCGCCGGCGCGTCCCCGCGCAAGGCCGCGCTGAAATCGGACCATTTCCACCCCTCGACCCGGCGGTTCGGCAGGCCGAGCCGACCATATCGGTCATACGCCGCCGATTGCATGGCGTTCGTCGCCGACCGGTTGCGGTAGTCCGTCTCGATCGCCTTGGCGAACGGGGTTGGTCTGGCGCTCGCGTTCGTCATGCCGCCTCGATGAATTGTTCGTAGCCGGATTTTTCAAGTTCCGCCGCGAGACTGGCGCCGCCGGATTTCACAATGCGCCCGCCGGCGAGGACGTGGACGCGGTCCGGCCTGATGTATTCCAGCAGGCGCTGATAGTGCGTGATGACGAGGAAACCGCGATCCGGCCCGCGCAGCGCATTGACCACCTCGCCGACCATTTTGAGCGCGTCGATATCGAGCCCGGAATCGGTCTCGTCCATGATCGCAAAGCGCGGCTCGAACATGGCGAGCTGCAGCATCTCCATGCGCTTCTTTTCGCCCCCGGAGAAGCCGACATTGAAGGGCCGTTTCAGCTTCGCATCGTCAAGACCAACGAGTTTCGCTTTTTCGCGCACCAGTCGGATGAAGTCGGCGGCGGAAATCTCGTCCTCGCCGCGCGCTTTTCGCTGTGCGTTCATGGCCGTACGGATGAAATTCATCGTCTGCACGCCGGGAATTTCCATCGGATGCTGGAAGGAGAGGAACAATCCTTTCGCCGCCCGTTCATTCGGATCGAGACCGAGTATATCCTCGCCCTCAAGGGTCACGGCGCCCGCCGTCGCCTCATACCCGTCGCGCCCGGCGACCGCGTAAGAGAGCGTCGACTTGCCCGATCCGTTGGGGCCCATTATGGCGTGCACTTCGCCCGCCGGCACCTCCAGCGTCAGTCCCCGGATAATTTCGGCCCTGTTGTCTTCCGGGCCAACGGCGACATGCAGATCGTCAATCTTCAGCATCGTTATTCCTGACTGCAATACATTCAATTTCAAGTGCGGCGCCGAGCGCGAGACCGTCGACGCCAATCGTCGAGCGCGCTGGCTTCGGGTCGGGCAACGCAGCAGCGTAAGCCGCGTTCATCTCGGCGTAGTCGCTCATGTCGTCGAGAAAGACCGTACACTTCACGATATCGGCAAGACCGGCGCCAAGCGCGGCAAGCGTCGTTTCGTAATTCTTGAAGATCCGCCGCGTTTCCGCGCCGACGCCGCCCTCGACAAGCGAGAAGGTTTCATAGTCGACGCCCAATTCGCCGGACAGATAAATCGCATCGCCAACGACAACGGCGGCCGAGAACGGAAAATTCTCGGGAAGGTTCGGGTTGCGGTAGAAAACCCGGTCGCCATGCGGCGCATCGGAGACCGACGCACCGGCCTCCTGCATGATCAGGGCGCCGCTGAGCAACGGCAGTTCGCCATCGCCGGGCGACGCCGTCTCGGTTGCCGGCGGTTGGGCGAGCGCGCCGGTTGCCGTCGCAAACAAAGCAGCCACGGCGATAGCCGCATCTCTTCCTTGAGGGGTAACGGAAAAACCCTCATTCATCCGCAGCGTTCTCATCACCCGACACTCCCCTCAAGGCTGACGGAGACGAGCTTCTGCGCCTCGACGGCGAATTCCATGGGCAGTTCCTGCAAGACCTCCTTACAGAAACCATTGACCAGAAGCGCGACCGCTTCTTCTTCGGAAAGGCCCCGCTGCTGGCAATAAAAGAGCTGGTCTTCGGACAGGCGCGAGGTCGTCGCTTCGTGTTCGAGGATCGCCTGCGGATTTTTCGATTCCACATACGGCACCGTATGGGCGCCGCACTTGTCGCCGATCAGTAGGGAGTCGCATTGGGTAAAGTTCCGGGACCCCTCCGCCTTGCGGTGAATGCTGACGAGGCCGCGATAGGTGGAGTTCGATTTACCGGCGGAAATGCCTTTCGAAATGATCCGCGAGCGCGTGTTGCGGCCGAGATGAATCATCTTGGTGCCGGTGTCGGCCTGCTGGTGATTGTTGGTGATGGCGATGGAGTAAAACTCGCCTTGCGAATTGTCGCCCTTCAGCACGCAGGACGGATATTTCCACGTCACGGCGGAGCCCGTTTCAACCTGCGTCCACGACACTTTCGAGTTGACCCCGCGGCAGTCGGCGCGCTTGGTCACGAAATTATAGATGCCGCCCTTGCCGTCCTTGTCGCCGGGATACCAGTTCTGGACGGTGGAATATTTGATCTCCGCATCGTCCTCGGCGACGAGTTCGACCACCGCCGCATGCAACTGGTTTTCATCGCGCATGGGCGCAGTGCAGCCTTCGAGATAGGAGACGTAGGAGCCCGGTGCGGCGATGATCAGCGTGCGTTCGAACTGGCCGGTGTTCGCTTCATTGATGCGGAAATAGGTCGACAGCTCCATGGGGCACCGCACCCCCTCGGGCACATAGACAAACGTGCCGTCGGAAAAGACCGCCGAGTTTAACGTCGCAAAGAAATTGTCCGAGGTCGGCACCACCGTGCCGAGATATTTTTTGACGAGTTCGGGATGCTCGCGCACGGCTTCCGAAATCGACATGAAGATGACGCCGGCTTTTTCAAGCTCCTTCTTGAAGGTCGTCGCGACAGAAACGGAGTCAAAGACCGCGTCGACGGCAACCGGGGGCGCGTCGGGGTGCGTTCGCGCATCGCCCGGCGTCCCGCCGGCGCCTTCAACGCCGAGCAACACTTCCGCTTCACGCAGCGGAATGCCAAGCTTTTCGAAATCCGCAAGAATTTCCGGCGGCACGTCGTCGATGGACTCATATTTCGCGCCGGTCGTCGGCTCGGCGTAGTAATAAGCGTCCTGATAATCGATCTCCGGATAGTCGACCATGGCCCATGTGGGCTCCTCCATGGTCAGCCAGCGCCGGAAGGCGGCAAGGCGCCATTCAAGCAGCCATTCAGGCTCTTCCTTTTTGGCGGAGATAAACCGCACCGTGTCTTCGCTGAGACCCTTCGGCGCTTTCACGGACTCAATGTCCGTCGTGAAACCATATTTATAGGTTTCGAGCGCCTTGGCGGTCTCGACCGTTTCCTTACTGATGGTTTCCTTAACCTCGGACATTACGCCGCCCCTCTGTGTTCTGATCGGGCCTTGATGCGGTCATAGGCCGCCGGCCATGTCTCGATGAAAGCGTCGGCGTCGGCGTCGGTCGAATTCCAGCCAATCGAAACGCGAATAGCTGTTGTCGCCTCTTCGTCGCTCGCGCCCATGGCGGCGAGCACGTGGCTTGGTTTCGTCTTGCCGGAGGAACAGGCGCTCCCGGCGGAAATGGCGATTCCAGCGAGGTCCATGGTCATCAATTGCGTTTCGCCGGAAAATCCGGGGGCGGATAAACATAAGGTTCCGGGCAGGCGGTCTTCGCCCTTGCCCCATACCGTCGCGCCCGCCGCTTCCGCCGCCGCTTCCATGCGGTCGCGCAAGGCGGCGATGTCGCCCGTCCGGGCGAGGCTCTTTTCCGCAAGACGCGCGGCGACGCCGAGCCCCGCGACGCCGGCGACATTATGAGTGCCGGCGCGCCGGTTTTCCTCATGGCCGCCGCCGCGCATGACCGGCGCCAGCGGCAGGTTCGGCCCGGCGATCAGCGCGCCGACGCCGAGCGGCCCGCCGAATTTGTGGCCAGTGAGGATCATCAGATCGGCGCCGGACATGACGAAATTGACCGGGACCTTGCCGACCGCCTGGGCCGCATCGCAAACATAAAGCCCGCCCGCCTCATGGGTGATGTCGGCGATCTCGCGAACCGGTTGAAGGACGCCGGTCTCGTTATTGGCGAACATGACGCAAACGAGAAACCCGCCGTCGCGGGCCGTATCGTAGTCGGCGAGCCGGGTCTTCAACCAGTCGACGTCGACCAAGCCCGACGGCAGCGCCGGCATGATTTCGATTGCCGCGCCGGTCGCCTCCGCATTCGCCGACACCGCGGAATGCTCAATGGCGCTGACGAAGATGCGTTTGATGGCGTGCGGCTCCATCACGCCGTGGATCGCGTAGTGGATCGATTCCGTGCCGCCGCTCGTAAAGACGACGCCGCCGACGGGCGCGTTGACCAGCGCGCGCACGGCCGCGCGCGCATCCTCGACGGTTTTGCGCGCCCTGCGTCCTTCTTCGTGTACGGACAATGCGTTGCCGTCGCGCGCCATCGCTTCAGCGACCGCCTCGATAACTTCCGGGCGCACGGGCGCGGTGGCGTTATGGTCGAGGTAATGGCGGCTCACTCTGCAGCCTCCACCCGGACGTTTTTTGAATGCGCGCCTTCGCGCGATATTTCTATTTGCGCGCCTTCGCGCGCGGGCGGGTTCACCGCAGCCATGCCGGCGACGCGTTTGGCGAGCACGTCCTCAAGGGTCACGGCGTTTAGAAAAATGTCGATCTGCCGGCCAAGCTCATCCCAGAGGTCATGGGTCAGGCAGCGCGCGCTCGTGCCCTGGCACCCGATCGACGCGCCGGGAATGCATGCCGTGGTCTGGATCTGTTCATCGACCGCCGCGACAATATCGGCGATGCGCGTGTCGCCGGGCGCGTTTTCCAGAATATAGCCGCCGCCGGCGCCGCGCGCACTGGCGACGAGGCCGGCCCGGCGCAGCTTGGCAAACAGCTGCTCCAGATAGGAAACGGAAATGCCCTGACGCAGCGCGATATCGGCGAGCGCGATTGGGCCCGCGCCGCCATGAGCGGCGAGATCCGCCATGGCGGTGACGGCGTATCGGCCTTTTGTCGTCAGCTTCACGTCTAATCCGCTCCGAATAGGGCGCGCCGGCTGGCCATGGCGCAAAAACATGCTATAGCCCCCCGCCAGCTCGCCGGGGTCGAGTGGGAAATAGGAAATCCGACTAAATTAGTCAACAATATTGGCGCGGTATCGCAACAAAAAACGGCTGTTTCATGCGCCTTTTTGTCGCCGCCTCAATACGAAGTTGACAGGTTTGTTAGATCGGCGCCAAGCGCGACGACGATCATAAAGGAAGACGATGCCTGAGATTATTTTTACGGGCCCCGAAGGCCGGCTGGAAGCGCGTTATCAAAAGGGGAAAGGCGACAACCCGCCGGTGGCGCTGGTGCTGCATCCGCACCCCATGTTCGGCGGCACCATGAACAACCGCGCGACCTACGAGCTTTACCAGATGTTCGTGCGCCGCGGCTTTTCGACCATGCGGTTCAACTTTCGCGGCGTCGGCCGCAGCCAGGGCGAATACGACCAGGGCCAGGGCGAGCTGGCCGATGCGGCGACGGCCCTCGACTACATGCAGCAGATCAATCCGAATTCGCCGTTCGCCTGGGTCGCCGGGTTTTCCTTCGGCTCCTGGATCGCCATGCAGCTTCTGATGCGCCGCCCGGAAATTGTTGGCTTCATCGCCGGCTCGACGCCGGCGAACCTCTATGACTTTTCCTTTCTCGCGCCCTGCCCCTCGTCGGGCGTCGTCATTCACGGCGAACTCGACAAGATCTGCGCGCCGGAAGAAACCAAAGGCATGGTCGAAAGGACGCGCACCCAGAAGGGCCGAAAGGTCGAATTTGAAGTCGTGCCCGGCGCCGATCATTTCTTCGAAACCCATATCGACGAATTCATCGCCGAGGCGGAAAAATATCTCGACCGCCGCCTCGCCCATGACCGACCCGAGGGCGAATATCACGGCGAGGCGCCCTAGGGCCCCTCGCCTTGCCGACGGCATTGAAACGAATTTTGAAAGACCCGATTAACGAATGTCCGAGAGGATGCCGGCTCGTTCAGGCGTCTCCCGGAGTTTTTCATGTTTAAGTTTCTGTTCGGCGGCGGCGAAAACCGCGTCGCCATCGGCCGCAAGATTGCCGATCTTGAAGCGCGGCTTTCGCCCGTCAATGGCGGCACCGGTCGCGGCGAAATCGAGTTTTCGTCCTGGCGCGACGGCTCCAAACAACTGGAGATCGAACTGCGCGGCGTTACCGGCGCGGCGACCGCCGACGTCTATATCAACGGCGAGCGCGTCAAAACCGTGACCCTCGACAATGGCCGCATCGACGATTTTCTCGACACTCGCAAAGGCGACGCCGTCCCCGATCTCTCAGTCGGCGCATCGGTTGAGGTCCATCAGAATGGCGGCCCCGTCCTCGGCGGCGTCATGGCGCCGGACTAAAACGCCGCGCGCGATTTGCGCTTTTCACATTTTGTTGCAACGATGCCGCGAACCAGCAGGAGCAGCGCATCGTGGCGTTCGAACAGCCTGACCCGTCGGAAGACGCCAGCGAATATCGCGTAGGCGGGACTTTGAGAAAACTCGCGCCGCTGGCGGCGCTCGCCGCCGCGCTGATCCTTATGGTTTTCCTGTTGTCGCTCGCCTACTAGGCAAGCCCGGTCCGCCCAATCGCCAGGAATTTCCGGCGGCGCTGCTGCTTCAGTTCTTCCGGCGACATGCCTTCAAATTGCTGGATCGCGCTTTCCACCGCATCGCCGAGGCGCTCAATGGTCAAGTCGGGGTCGCGATGGGCGCCGCCGACGGGTTCGTCGATGATCGCGTCAATAACGCCGAATTTGAGGAGGTCCTGAGCCGAAATTTTCATGGCTTCAGCCGCATCCGGCGCTTTCGCGCCCGCCGCGTCCTTCCACAGAATGGACGCGCATCCTTCCGGCGAAATCACCGAATAGACGGAATGCTCTAGCATTAGGATTTTGTTCGCCGCCGCCAGCGCCACGGCGCCGCCCGATCCGCCTTCGCCGACGACGACCGAAATCAGCGGCGTTTCAAGCGTCAGGCACTTATTCGTACACGTTGCAATAGCTTCCGCCTGACCGCGCTCTTCCGCGCCGCGCCCCGGATAGGCGCCGGGCGTGTCGACCAGCGTCACCACGGGAAGCGAGAACCGTTCGGCCAGCTCCATGAGGCGGATCGCCTTGCGATAGCCTTCGGGACGGGCCATGCCGAAATTGTGTCTAACGCGGCCCGCCGTATCGGAGCCTTTCTCATGGCCGATGAGGACGACGGAGCGGCCGCGAAAACGCGCCGGCCCGCCGACAATGGCGTGGTCTTCGCCAAAAGCGCGATCGCCCGCAAGCGGCGTGAAGTCGTCGAACAGACGTTTGATGTAGTCTGAAAGGTGCGGCCGGGCGGCGTGCCGGGCGACCTGCGTTTTCTGCCAGCGCGTCAGCTTGCCGTAAGCGTCGGCGAGCAGCGCATCGGCCTTCGCCTGCAGGCGGCTGACCTCCTCATCGACGCTGACGCCGTTTTCCTGATCGACCCGGCGCAGGTCTTCGATCCGGCCTTCAAGCTCGGCGATCGGTTTTTCAAAATCGAGATAGGCGCGCATAAACTCTCGCTTTCTTGTGCGGCGGGCAAAGGCTAAACAAATTCCCCTGCCGATTTCCTAAGGTCCAGGGGTCAATTGACCGGCGACGGTTTTATTCGCGGCGCAAATCCCGCATCGGCGTCGCCGGCCGCCGATGCCGCTGCGTCGTCATCGGCGTCGTCCGCTGCGGGAAACCCCGCCGCCCAGGCCTGCTCAAATGCATAACGGCGTTGCAGATCCATCATGCCCGCCGCTTTCAGGGACTGGCTGACAATAACCGTCGCGTCCGGCCCGCGCCCGGCGCCCGATGCGGCGAGCGCCGCAAGGCCGGCCTGTCCGGCTTTTTGTTCAAGCGCCGCATCGAAAGCCGCCTCCAGAATGTGCGCGGCAATGAAGGGATCGGCCGCGCGGCTGGAAGACACCCCGCGCACATCCACGCCGTTCAGCAACGATACGTCGGCGGCGCGGGCAATCTGCGACGCGGTTTGCGGATCGAGTAGCGCGAGAAGGTTGACGCGTTCGATAAACGTCATGGCCTCGGTTTCGGGAAGGGCGCCGACGCTGGCGCCGGGCCCCGTCATCGCCGCCAGCCATCCGCCGGCGCCGACGCTATCGCCAACGGCCATGCGCGCCTGCGCAAAGCGCGACGCCTCGTCAGGCGCAAGAATAGCGCCTTCGAGCGCGGCAATCTCATCCGCATACAGAATGGAAAGGGCGTAGGCGCGATAAAACGTATCGCCGAGAGAGAGCGCCAGGGCGATGCGCTGCGCCTTGTCGCGCAGAAACTCCGGCGCCGTCATGGCCTTGACCGACTGATACAACAGCGCGTCCGTCATCGGATCGTCGGGCCAGTCACGGGCGGCGTCCGCGGCGGTCCCGAGCGCGACAACGTCAAAGTCAAAACTCTCCATCAACGCGGAAAATTGCGCCGGCGCCAATACGCCCATGGCCGCAGCCCGCTCGCCGGCGGCGATGCGGGTCGCCGGATCGATCGTTTGATCGCGCGCGATTGACGCCAGAACGCCGCCGTCTGCCTCGGCAAGCAGCCCCGGCGCCACCGGCAGGTCAAGAGAACGCGCAATCGCATAGTGCAGCGGCGTCGCGGCGGCCGGCGGCGATTTCGGCGCGGCGCCGGTTGCAGCAGCCGTCAGAAAGACATCGTCCTCTGGCGATAGCCCATACTGGTCGCGCAAAATGCCCAGCGACAAATCGGCGGCGTCCCGTTCGTCGGCGGCGGCGTAACAGACGACGCGCAGCTTCACCCAGAACGGATCTTCACGCCCTTCCGTCAGCCGCTCGCCGCGTCGACAGGCGTTTTGCACATCGCCGCTTAACAGATCACCCACCGCTTCGGCCCGACCAGTCCACGGATCGCCGCGCCCGGCGCTCGACAGGCTGGCGATCGTGGCAGCCTCTTCGACAAAACCGGCGCGCGCGAGGGCGAGCAGTTTTTTGCCGCCAAGCGCCGGTCCGGCGCCCTCCGGCGCCGCGCCGGGCGACAACAGGGTGCGCCGCATCGCTTCGCCGATGGCCGGCGTCGCCGGACGCGCCGGCAAATTTTCCAGCAGAAATTCAAGCGTGCTGGGTTTCGCCCCGCGCCACAGGTCAGGGGGCAGCGCGCCGGTCGCCGGCGTCAGCGTGCCGGTTGAAAACGCGTCCTTCGCCAGAGGCGCCGTCTCAACGCTTTCAGGCGGCGCGACCTGCGCCAAAGCGCCGCCGAACAGCGCCGCCGCCGCGGCGCACAGGGCCGCCTTACCCGCCGGGCGCCTAATTCGCATTTTCCGCCTCCTGCGTGATGGTCCGGGTTTCCGGCTCAAGCATCTGGCCATAAACGAAGAGACCCGCAAGCGCGGCCAGCGCCGCCAGTATGAGAATAATGACGAATCGCAATGTGTCCGCTCCGCTATTCCTGCCCGCCCAATGCCGGATTGACCCCTTTAATCCCCGCCGGGACCCCGCGCCCGGCGTCCCGCATTCCGTCCCTAGCCTTCTCTAGCGCCGCGCGCCGCACTCGCCTACATCTAGCCGTCATGAGCCGATCCGGCAAACATGGAAGTTTTCAGTGCCCGAAACCAGTGGTTCTGGTCGGCATGATGGGCGCCGGCAAGACCACGGTCGGCCGGCGCCTCGCGCCGCGTCTGGAACTGCCGTTTTTCGATTCCGACACGGAAATCGAACGGGCGGCGGGCATGTCGGTCTCGGAGCTTTTTGAGGCCCATGGCGAGCAGAGCTTTCGCGACGGCGAAGCGCGGGTCATCAAGCGCCTGCTCGACGGCCCGCCCCATGTGCTGGCGACAGGCGGCGGCGCGGTCATTCGTCCCGAAACGCGCGCGCTGATCAAGGACCGCGCCATCTCCGTCTGGCTCCGCGCCGATATCGAAACGCTCGCCCGGCGCGCGACGCGGCGCGACACGCGGCCCCTGCTACGCTCAAGCGACCCGGTCGCGACGTTGAAGAAGCTCGCCGAGGAGCGCGCGCCGTTTTACGGGGAGGCGGACATTCACGTTGACTCGCAGCCGGGGCCCCACGATCAGACGGCGTCGCTGATCTTTGAAAAAATCGCAAATCTAATCGGCGCGGCGCCATGCGTTCCGGACGAAAACGCCCAATGACAGACAGTCCATGACAAAAGAAGAAGCGACACAGTCCGTTCGCGTCGATCTGGGCGCACGCAGCTATGACATCCATATCGGAACGCGGCTTCTGGAGGACGCCGGCGCCTTGCTGGCGCCGATCCTGACGCGGAAGAAAACCGTCATTGTCACCGACGACAATGTTGCGAAAGCCCAGACGCCGCGACTGACGGCGGGGCTCGAACGCGCCGACATCGCTTTTGACACCGTCGTGCTGCCGGCAGGTGAAGAAACAAAAAATTTCGCCCAGCTAGAATTCCTGACGCGACGGCTCATCGAGTTTGGCGTCGAACGCGGCGATATGATCATCGCGCTTGGCGGCGGCGTCATCGGCGATCTGACAGGCTTCGCCGCGGCCGTGCTGCGCCGCGGCTGTCGCTTTGCGCAGGCGCCCACCACACTGTTGGCGCAGGTGGACTCCTCCGTCGGCGGCAAGACGGCGATCAACGTGCCGGAGGGCAAGAACCTTATCGGCGCCTTTCACCAGCCGGCCATGGTCATCGCCGACATCGCCGCCCTCGACACCTTGCCGACCCGGGAAGTGCGCGCCGGCTACGCAGAAGTCGTCAAATATGGCGCGATCAATGACGCGCCGTTCTTTGCCTGGCTTGAGAAGAATGTCGGCGCCGTCATGAACGGGGACGGCGCCGCGCGGATCCGCGCCGTCAAAACGTCCTGCGAAGCCAAAGCCGCCATCGTCGCCGCCGACGAACGCGAGGCCGGCGAGCGCGCCCTCCTCAATCTGGGGCACACTTTTGGCCACGCCTTTGAGGCTGCATACGGCTATTCATCGGACCTCCTCCATGGAGAGGCCGTCGCCCTCGGCATGGCCCTCGCCTTTGACTATTCCGCGCGCAAGGGCCTGTGCGCGCCCGCCGACGCCGAACGGGTCAAGGCGCACCTACGCGCCGCCTCGCTGCCGGCCGATATCGCCGACCTGCCGGCGAACCCGAAAATCGACGCCGCCGGCCTCGCCGCGCTGATGATGCAGGACAAGAAAGTCGTCGGCGGCAAACTGACGCTCATTCTCGCCGATGCGGTGGGCGCCGCGCGCATTGTAAAAGACGCCGATGTCGCCGACATCGAAACCTTCCTGAAGGAGAAAATCGCCGCGGCCAGGCGATCATAAGAACCCATGAACGAATTCGACACCGCGCTATTGGCGCCGATCGGCTTTATTGCTCTGCTTCTCGTCCTGTCGGCATTTTTTTCCGGATCGGAAACGGCGCTCACCGCCGTTTCCAAGGCGCGCATGCACCGGCTCGACTCCGAAGGCGATTTGCGCGCGCGCCGCGTCACTTTCCTCATTCGCGACCGGGAGCGCCTGATCGGCGCCATTCTCCTCGGCAACAACCTCGTCAACATTCTGGCGACGTCGATCGCCACAAGCGTTTTCATTGCGCTGTTCGGCGCAACCGGCCTCGCCAACGCCATCGCCACCATCACGATGACCATCCTGGTGCTGGTTTTCTCAGAAGTGACGCCGAAGTCGGCGGCGATCGCGCGGCCCGACGGGTTCGCCATGCTGGTCGCGCCGCTCATGCGCTGGGTCGTTTTTGTCTTCGCGCCGATCACCCGCGTCGTGCAACTCATTGTGCGCGGGTTTTTGAAAGTTTTCGGCCTTGATATCTCCAAGGACAGCGCAGTTTTTTCGGCCACCGAGGAAATTCGCGGCGCGGTCGATTTGCATCACTCCGAAGGCGGCATCGACAAGGAATCAAGAGACCTCATCCGCGGCGCCCTGGAACTCGACGAAATACGGGTCGAGGAGATCATGATCCACCGCAAGTCGATCGAAATGCTCGATCTCGACCAGTCGAACGAGGAAATTATCCGCAAAGCGCTGAAAAGTCCCCATACGCGCCTGCCCGTGTTTCGCGACAACACCGACAATATTGTCGGCGTCTTGCACGCCAAGGATCTGTTGCGCGCCCTGTGGGACGCGGAAGCCGACGCCAACGCCGTCGACCTGACGGCCATCGCGCGCACGCCCTATTTCGTGCCGGAGACGACGACGCTGCAAGAGCAGCTTGACGCGTTCAAGATCAAGCAGGAACATTTCGCCCTGGTCGTCGACGAATACGGCGCCATTCAGGGCCTGGTGACGA
Organism: Hyphococcus sp.; assembly: GCA_028284345.1. GTDB lineage: Bacteria > Pseudomonadota > Alphaproteobacteria > Caulobacterales > Parvularculaceae > Hyphococcus. The sequence goes on from JANQRY010000003.1 coordinate 425,180, forward strand.
TGGAAGACATTCTTGAAGAGATCGTCGGCGAAATTGAGGATGAATATGACAGCCCCGTTCAGGGCGTCCGTCCGCAGGCGGATGGATCGCTCAATGTGGACGGCGACGTCACCATCCGCGATCTTAACCGCGCCATGGACTGGAACCTTCCCGACGGCGAAGCCGTGACGGTCGCCGGTCTTGTCATTCACGAATCGCAGTCGATCCCGGAAGTCAGTCAGACATTTTCCTTTCACGGATTTCGCTTCCAGATTCTGCGCCGCCGCCGCAACCAGATCACCGCCATCAAAATATCGGAAATCGCGCCGGCCGCCGCCGATTGAGCGCCGCACGCATCGAACAGGATTGACAGCTCTTCATGCCTCAACGGGCCGGCGCGAGCGCGCTGATTTTCATCTTTGTCACGGTTCTGCTGAACATGATCGGCTTCGGCGTGATCATGCCGGTCATGCCGCAGCTCATCATGGAGGTGACGGGCGACGATCTCGCCCACGCCGCGAAATGGGGCGGCACGCTGACCTTCGTTTACGCGCTGATGCAATTCATCATGATGCCGATCATGGGCGGCCTGTCGGACCGGTTCGGGCGCCGGCCCGTGCTGCTTGTCTCGCTACTTGCATATTCGGTGGACTTCCTCGTCATGGCGCTGGCCCCGACGATCATGATCATCGCGGTGGCGCGCCTGATCGCGGGCGCCTTCGCGGCCACCTTTTCAACGGCGAACGCCTATATCGCCGATATCTCGCCGCCGGAAAAACGCGCGGCGAATTTCGGCCTTGTGGGCGCCGCCTTCGGGCTCGGATTTATTATCGGTCCCGCGATCGGCGGTCTCCTCGGCGACGCTTACGGACCGCGGGCGCCGTTTTTCTTTGTCGCGGCCATCGGGGCGTTGAACTTTCTGTTCGGGCTGATCGTGCTCCCCGAAACGCTCAAACCGGAAAACCGCCGCACATTTGAGTGGCGGCGCGCCAACGCCGTCGGCAATTTCAATCAATTCGCCAAATATCCGGTGATGCTGCCGATTGTGACGGTGCTGTTCATCGCGCAGATCGCCCATTGGTCCTACCCGTCGGTGTGGGCGTATTACGCGACGGAGAAGTTCGCCTGGACGGAAATTGAAATCGCCGCATCCTTAAGCTTCGTCGGTTTGATGGCGGCGATCGTCCAGGGCGGACTGACTCGCATCGTCATCCCGAAAATCGGCGAGCGGCTCGCGGCCTTGTTCGCCATGACCATGACCTTCGTCTCCTATATCGCGTTCGCCTTCGTCGAAACGGTCTGGGCCGTCTACGCGCTGATCGCGCTGTCCTCCCTTGGCGGGCTCGCCCAGCCGGCCCTTCAGGGCATCATGTCGAGGACCATGCCGGCGAACGCGCAAGGGGAATTGCAAGGGGCGGTCGCCGCCATCATGAGCGTTTCGATGGTGATCAGCCCGTGGCTGATGACGCAGATTTTCGCCGCGTTCTCCGACCCCGGCGAGCCCGTGATGCTATTCGGGATCACGCTCTTCGCCGAAGGCGCGCCGTTTTATTTTCCGGGAGCGCCGTTTGTCGTGTCCGCCTTACTGGAAGTCATTGCGATCGGATTTCTGTTTATCGCCTTCGCCCGCATACGCCGCCCCCGCGAGGACGCAGACCCGTCCTGACCGGTGAGATCAGTCTGAGTCTTTTGCGCGATCGGCGGATTTCAAAATCAGTTTGAGACGACCATTAGCGCGTTTGATCGCCTGATCGAGCCGGTCGAGCTCCTCGCTCATGGCGGCGTCAGCGTTATCCGCCTTGTCGAGCAGCGCCTTCGCCTTTTGAACTTCCGCGAGGATCGACCCCAGCTCGCCCTCAGGCGCGGCCTCATCGCCCAACGAAACCTGACGGAGCCGGCCGTCATTGCGGGCGGCCGCATCGTTTTGCCCCAACGCATCGCGCCCCAATCCATCGCGCCACGGCCCGCCCCATGCCATCCAACCGACAAAGAGGCCAAGCACGAATGCAACGCCGGCGACCAACCAGGGGCTTTCCAGTATTTCAGCCAATGCGCCCTCGCCTGTTCAACAAAAGAGCCCGGTTCCCGCGCGCCAAAATGGCACACTGCGCCAATCCGCGCGCGCACGGGCCGCGCCGTTTCATGGCGTCGAAGCAATCGCCGGGCCAGCCCGCTGCGATCCTGTGTCAAAATGAAAAGCCGCCGGCGATCTTTCTCGCGGCGGCTTTTGTTTCGCAGCATCGCCGCCGGCTAGCGGGGCGCCATGACCATCATGATCTGGCGGCCTTCCATCTTCGGATACTGCTCAACCTTGGCAATCTCTTCGAAGTCGTCTTGCACGCGCCTTAACAGATCCGCGCCGCGATCCTGGTGCGCCATTTCACGGCCGCGAAAGCGCAGCGTCACCTTCACCTTGTCGCCCTCTTCGAAGAAGCGCTTCATCGCCTTGACCTTCACGTCATAGTCATGGTCGTCGATGTTCGGCCGCATCTTGATCTCCTTGATCTCGACGACCTTCTGCTTCTTCTTGGCTTCGGCTTTCTTTTTCTGCTGTTGGTATTTGTATTTGCCGTAGTCCATGATTTTACAGACCGGCGGCTGGGTGTTCGGAGAAACCTCTACGACATCGAGGCCGGCCTCGGCGGCAAGGGCGAGCGCATCGTCCAGCTTGACGACGCCCTTTTTCTCTCCGTGATGATCGATAAGCAGAATCTGCGGAACGCTGATCTCCTCGTTGATGCGTGGGCCCTCGTTCTTTGGCGCCACGTTGGCGAATGGTTTGCGTGCTATGAACTTCTCTCCTTCGGTTGCTGACAAACAAAACCCGGCGATTGTCGGGCGAACTGTTTAAGAAACGCCGTATAACGCGCCGGGGGACAAGCTATATAAGGACTTCTTTTCACGGATCAACGGGTCATGGATCAGCCCGCTTGAGCCGCTTGTCGGGGTTCATTCCCCGGATTGATCAGACCCATATTCGAAAGCGTGCGCCAGACAAACGCGGAATCGACCGATCCCGGCCCGCCCGCCGACGTCAGCGTCACCACGTGACGACCGTGCGGCGCGGCCGCCTCCGCCGCGGCGCCCGACGCAATCAGGACGCCCTCGCAGCCGACGCTCACGGCAAGGTGCATCTCTTCAGCGTGATCCGACACGAAGAACGCCGCCTCATGGGCGAGCGCAGCCAGTTGCAGATGATCGGTCTTGCCGGCGAGGTCGACGAGCTGCGGCGCGGCGTCGGCGATCTCATCGCCGAACGCATGCAGCTCCTTTGGCCCGGCCAGCACCGGCATGAACCCGGACGTCGCCATGATGGAGGCAAGGTCCGCATACCCCTTCGCCGTCCACCGGCCGTCGGGGTTTCCGCCCGGCAACAATAGCCCGTAAGCGCCGGATATGCCGTACCAGGACGGTTTCATGTTCGCCGAATCCTTGCGCGCCTCAAGCGCCCAGTGAAAATCGGGAAGCCGTTTGTCGGCGTCGATGCCGGCCTCCGACATCAGTCTGGCAAGGCTCGGCGTCGCCGCGGCCCGGTCCGCCTGTTCGCGGCGCTTGCGCGGCGCCGGCGCGGCGCCAAACCATTTCGGCCGGAAGGGACCCATGGCGGCGTGCAGTTTTCGCGAGACATCGTCGGCCGCGAGATCGTAGACGCGTTCGAATTTCGCATTTTTCAGTTGCCGGATGAATTCCTTGCGCGCGTCGCTGTCGCGAAAATTCGGCATGCCGGCAACCTGATCGAAATAGGGCGCCGCGCGAGCGACGCGCTGCAGGGACGGTATCGTCAGCAAACTGATGGTGGCGTCGGGGTGCGCCTCGCGAATGGCTTCAAAGGCGGGCTCGGCCGACACGAAACCGACCAGACTGTCGGTCTTGATCACGAGAATATTTGACTTCTTACGCCCGAACATCGCCCGATTTCGCCCCGCGCCCCAATAACCCTCTATACACGTTTAGCGTCGCATCGCACATCGCCGCCGTCGAGTAGACAGCGCGCACCCGCGCCGCGGCGGCGTCGCCAAGCCGGTCGCGAAGGGCGCGATCGCCGGCGAGCCGGCCCATCGCCTCGGCCAGCGCCGTCGCCGAGCCGGGCTCAAACAGAATACCGGTTTCATCATCGACCACGGTCTCAAGGAAGCCGCCATGACCCGCAGCGACCACGGGTTTGCCCATGGCGCCCGCCTCAACGACAACGCGGCCGAAGGGTTCGGCGCGCATGGACGGCGCGATCACCGCGTCCGACCAGGCGATCGCCGCCGGCATGTCGGCGCACTCGCCGACCAGTTGAACCATGTCGCGCACCCCACGCTCATCAATTTGCGCGCGCAAAGCAGCTTCATACTGGCGCTCGCCCTGCACGCCCCCACACAAAACTAACCTTAAAGCGGGTCGTTTTCCAGCGCTTACTTCTCCCTTCAAGATACCTGCCGCTTCAATCGCAAGGGACTGGCCCTTCCACGGGGTGAGCCGCGCCGGCATGAGGAAACGCACCGCATCGCCGGCGAAATCGCCGTCCCACTTGGCCTTGATGCGATTGATCCGATCCTCGCCGACGGCCTGCCGGTTAAAGACCGCAAGGTCCGCGCCCCTGGGGATAATTTTTAATCTGTCCGGCCCGACGCCATAGTCCGCCGCGATGCGTTCGCCCGTAAAACGGGAATTCGCAATGACGGCGTCGCCTTTGACGAGCGATGAATTGTACCAGCGTTTGATGGCGTTGCCTGCCGAATGGGCGCCGTGGAACGTCGTCACCAGCGGCGCGCCCGCGCGGCGCGCCGCCATCGCCGCGCTCCAGGCGGGCCCGCGCGAGCGCGCATGGATGAGGTCGACGCCTCGCTCGCGCATCATGCGCGCCAGCATTCGGCCGTTGGAAAGAATAGACGCCGGATCTTTCCGGTGCACGGGCGCTGCGATGAATTCGCCGCCGGCGCGCAATATGTCCGCCTCCAGCCGGCCGCCATGGCTGACCACCAGCGCCCGCCCGCCGGCCTCGACAATGGCGGCGGCCATTTCCGCCGTCGTGCGTTCGGCGCCGCCGGAACCAAGCCGCGGCACCACCTGCAGGATCGTATAGGGAAAGCTGCTCACGCTATGGTTTTCAGGCGCATTCGGCCGATTTCTTGTTGTTGACGACGATGGCGGCGCGCGCGCGCCATGCTACACCAATTTTCATGGAAAACACGCCGCCCGACTATATTGACGGCCCGCATGGCCGCATCGCCTATCGACAGCGCGCCGGCCGCGGGCCCGGGGTCGTCTGGCTGGGCGGCTTCCGCTCGGACATGATCGGCACGAAGGCGGCGTTTGTCGACGAATGGGCGAAAGACAGCGGCGCCGCCTTTCTGCGGTTCGATTATTCCGGCCATGGGGAATCCGACGGCGTCTTTGAGGACGGCTCCATCGGCGAATGGTTCGCCGACGCCCTCACGGCTTTCGACGCATTAACCGACGGGCCCCAGATCCTTGTGGGCTCCTCCATGGGGGCATGGATCGCGACCCTCCTCGCCAAGGCGCGGCCCGACCGCGTCGACGCCGTTATCTTCATCGCGCCGGCGCCGGATTTCACCGAACGCCTGATGTGGCCGGCCTTCAGCGACGAACAGCGCGAAACCATTACGCGGGACGGCCGCCTCGAACAGCCGTCGGACTATTCAGACGAGCCGGAGGTGATCACGCTGAAGCTGATCGAAGACGGGCGCAGTCATCTTGTCATGACCGGCGCCGTTCCCATTACCGCGCCGGTGCGCATCCTGCAGGGCATGGAAGACGAGGCCGTGCCTTGGCGCCATGCAATTGACTTCGCCGCCATGATCGAGAGCGACGATGTCGAGATCACGCTGAAAAAATCCGGCGATCATCGGCTGTCGGAGCCCGATGATCTGGCGCGGCTGAAAGCGACGCTGGACGCGCTCTGCGCCGATTAAAACATCTGCTCGCGCATCTCGGCGCGTCAGCTCAACGGTTCGTCGCAAAGTCCCTCGCCGCGCCATCAAGCCGGTTGCGACATCTGTCGCAATGGAGTAGCCTCGCGACAACTGTAACACCTTTTCAGGGACCGGCGCGGGGGCAATCCCTGTCGCCGCGGGCGATATGAGCGGCAAACCCTTCGACAATCCGACCAAACCGGAACTGGCGATCCTCAAACTGTTATGGCGCGGCGAGGATCTGACTGCCCGGACCATCCATGACGAAATCGCTGACGAATTCGGCTGGTCCTATTCCACCGTGCGCACGGTCCTCGAACGGATGAGCGAAAAAGGGCTGATCTCGAAACACGCCCGCGACGGCGTGAATTACTACGACGCCGAAGTCACGAAAGTGTCGGTGCTCGGCCGCATGATCGCGGATTTCTCAACCCGGGTGCTCGAACTCGACCGGGCCCCGGCGGCGGCGTTCTTTTCCGATTCCAAGCTGCTGTCCGAAGCCGAACTCGACGAACTCGAAGCCATGTTGCGCAAGGCGGAGGATCAGTCATGAGCGCAATCCCGACAACAGAAATCATCGACGCCTTTTACCTTTGCCTCGCCGCTTCCGTCATCTGGGCGCCGCTCGTCTTTCTTGGCGCAGCCTTTCTAAGCCGCCGATCCGGCGCTGGCGCCGAAGCGGCCGTCTGGCCGTCGGCGCTGATGATCGCCGCCCTCCCCGTGATCGCGGCGCCGTTCGCCGCCGCCTTCGGTCTTTCCTTGCGCGCGGCGAAACCCCTGCCGCCCATGGCCGCGCCCGACACAACGATGCTGGCGATGCCGGCGTCCATGACAACCGCGGCGCCCACAGGCCCCGCCATAGAAATGGCGACCGTGCTCAACGCCGCCGCGGACTTATATTTCTACGGCTTTGTTCTGTTCGCAGCGCTCGGGCTGTTGCGGCTTGTCGGGTTTTCCTACCGCGTTCGATACAGCTATCCGGTTGACGATGCGCGCCTGATGGACGGCTTGCGCGACTGGCGCCGATTGATCGGCGTGCGCGCGCCGGTGCGGTTCGCCTATTCCGATGCGGTGACCTCTGTGTGCGTACACGGATTTATTCGTCCGGTCATCCTGATGCCGCCGAGCCTCCTCGAACGGGTATCGACCGACGACGCCATCCTGATGGGCGCCCATGAACTCGCCCATGTGAAACGCGGCGACACCTGGCTGTTCGCTTTTTGCGGCCTCGCCAAGGCGCTCTTCTGGTTCAACCCGTTCATGCGCCGAATCATCGCCCATGCGCAGCTTGCAGCGGAACAGGCGGCGGACGCCCTTGTCATTCGCCGCGGCGTCAACCGCAAATCCTATGCGCGCTGTTTTGTTGAGAGCCTTAGGATATCTTCGGGACTTTCCGCGCCCCAGCATGCGCTGGTCCCCTCGTTTACGCCCTTCGACAAACGCTCGCGCCGGGAGCGCCTGGACGCCATCCTTTCGGGCCGCGCCGCCGCGCCGGTCGTCACCCTTGGCGGCAAGATCGTTCTCATCGCCAGCGGCCTCCTCGCCCTCGTGCTTGCCTTCGGTCAGGCCGCCCTCGCCGTCGCGCCGCCGCCGGCGAAAGACGCGCTCACCGTCGTTCCCGTTGAGGGGCGGATTACATCGACATTCGGCGAACGCGTCGATCCGATCAGCAAAGAAAAGAAATTCCATCGGGGCATGGACATCGCCGCGCCGACGGGCGCGCCGGTGCGCGCCGCCGGCGACGGCAAGGTTGTCGCCGCGACGCCGCGCTATAACGGCTCGGAAGCGTGGGGCAATGTGGTCGTCATCGATCACGGCCACGGCCTCGTGACCCGTTACGCCCAGCTCGACAGCTATATCGTGCGCAAGGGCGACAGCGTTAAAGCCGGCGACGTCATCGGCGCCGTCGGCGCCACGGGCCGGGCGACCGGACCGCATCTCCATTTCGAAGTGCTCGCCGACGGCGAACATATTGACCCGGCGCCGGTCGTTACCCCCGATGCGCCCGTCGCGCCATCGCCGCGCACGGTGCGCAAAGTCACGCTGGCGCCGATTGCGCCAGACGTTATCGTGGATATTGCGCCGCCGGCGCCGGTTGTCCCCGATACGCCCGCTGATCCCGCCGTGGCGCCGGAGGTTGTTATCGCCATCGACCCGGCGCCGCAGCCCATGCCCGCGCCGGACGTTGACGTCGCGCCCGATCCGGCGCCGAAACCGGAAGACCTGACCCTCGGCGAGCGTCTTGAACTGCGCCTCGCCGGCCGGCTCGGGGAATGGCGCGCCCATCTCGATGAAAACGCAGGCCTTTTTGAATGGTCCGACGGCGCGGGTCTTTTCGCTGATTCAGAAGGGTTCATTCTGCAACTTGGTGATAATGAATTCAGTTTCGCCGAGCATGGCGCGGACATCGAAGAGGCGCTGCGCAATTACGGCGTTGAGATTGAGAACTGGGAAGACCTTGCGAATAACTTCACACAATTCGCCTTCGTCATCGACGGCGACGAGTTGTCCGACGAACAGCGCGAGACGATTGAACGCACCCGCGAAAAGGCGATGCAGGCCGCAGAAAAGGCGCGCCGCGAAGCCGAACGCCAGGTTGAACGGGCGCGGCGCTCCATGGAACGCGCGCAGTTAGACCGTGAACGGATGATGCGGGAAATGGAGCGCGCCGAACGCGCGCGCGAACGCGCCCTTCGCCGGGTCGAGCGCGAGGGCCGCCACGCCCAGGATGAGCATGAACGCCATGCGGAACACATGGAAGAGATGCTCAAACTGCGCGAAGAGGCGCTGCGCGAGGCCGCGGAACAGATCGCCGAGGAACGCGCCGAGCTTGAACGCATGCGCGCCGAACTCGAAGCGGAAAAGCGCCGGAAAGATTAACAAGCCGTTTCCCTCGCCCGTCAGCGGCAAGCAGCGAGCCCGGTTCGCCGCACCATCCCGGCGGCCCGTCGAATAGCGGATGCGCGCGCCCGTGAAAGGCGCATAACGGTTCCATCCAAACAGAGCCGTGTTGCTGGGAGCGCCGCGCGATGGGCCTCACAAGGATCTGCCTGCAAAATCCGGCCGCCGCCGGCGTCGTCCTGGCGGTGATTACGCTACTCGGCCTGCTGTCCGTGTCGCAATTGCCGGTGCAGCTCTTTCCCCAGATCGAGCGCCCGCAGATCGGCATTCAGACCGGGTGGCGGGCCGCGTCGCCGCGGGAAATCGAAAGCGAAATCGTCGAACCGATCGAGCGCGAGCTGCGCGGCATTCCGGGCCTCAGGACCATGCAGTCATGGTCGAATGCCGGCGGCGGATGGATCTCCCTGGAGTTCAATCTCGGCGCCGACATGGATCAGGCGTTTACGGAAGTGAATGCGCGCCTGCAGCGCGTGCGCGGCCTGCCGGCGGAAGCCGAACGCCCGCGCGTGCATACGGGCGGCGGACAGGAAGCCGGCGAAACGCTGATCTTTCTGTTTCTGCAACGCCTGCCGAACAATACGCAGGAGGGCGTGCGGCTGCGCGAATTCGCCGAGCAACGGATTATGCCGGCGCTTGAAGCCGTCCCCGGCGTCGGCGGCGTTATCGTGAATTCGTCAGAGGGCGAGGAAATCGTTCGCGTTGAATTCGACCCGTTTCTCGCCGCACAACTCGGCGTTACGCTGGACGACATTGCGCAGACGGTAAACCGGTCGACGGACGTCACCGGCGGCCGCGTTGAGGTCGGACGGCGCAACTACACCATGCGGTTTGAAGGACGCTTCACCGCCGACCAACTTGAGCAGACCATCCTCGCCTGGCGCGACGGCGCGCCGGTGACCCTTGGCGACGTGGCGGATGTCGTCGTCGCGCCGGACCGGCAAGGGGGCGTCGTTTACCAGAACGGCAATCAGGCGATCGGTCTGCGCGTGATGCGGGAGCCCGGCGCCAATGTTCTTGAATCCATAGACGCGCTCACCGCCGTGATCGACGAGATGAACGCCGGACCGCTCGCCGAAATGGGCTACGCCATTCAGAAAAGTTTTGACCCGTCGGTCTTTATCAAGCGCGCCATCACCCTGCTGACGAACAATCTGCTGATCGGCGTCATGCTCGCCGTCGGGGCCCTCTGGCTGTTCTTAAGGCGCGCAAAAGCAACGCTGATCATCGCCGCGGGGATACCGATTTCCCTGATGGCGACAATCATCGTCCTCAACCTTTTCGGCCGGTCGATCAACGTCATTTCCCTTGCGGGGCTTGCCTTCGCCACCGGCATGGTGCTCGACGCGGCCATCGTCGTCCTCGAAAACTTCGTGCGCCTGCGCGAGGAAGGCCGCTCGCCCATGCAAGCGGCGGAGACCGCCGTGGGCCAGGTTTTCGGCGCCCTCTTCGCGTCGACCGTCACGACCGTCGCTATCTTCATTCCGATCATGTTCTTTGAAGACGTGGAAGGCCAGCTCTTCGCCGATCTTGCGCTCACCATCGCCATCGCCGTTTCGTTCAGCCTGATCGTCGCCGTGACGCTGTTGCCGACGGGCGCGCGGTTGCTGCTGAAAAACGATGCGCGCGCAACGGCGGCGACGCGACGAAACTTCGCCGAACCGATTGCCGATTTCATCATGCGCGCAACCGCAACCAATCCGCGGCGCATTGGCATCGTTGCGGCCCTGACCAGCGTTCCCGTCTTGCTCGGTTTTCTATTGTGGCCGCAACTCAATTACCTGCCGCCGGTGAAGCGCGACGCCGTGGACGCCTTTGTCAGTTTTCCCTCCGGCGCCAGCGCGGACATGATCCGCGAGGAGTTCGCCGAAGTCGTCGTCGAACGACTAGAGCCTTACATGCACGGCGAAAAAGAACCGGCGCTCAAAAACTATTATCTGTTTTCCGCCGCATGGGGCGGCAATGTGGGCATCCGCGTGCTCGATCAGTCGCGCATCGACGAGATGGTAAGGATCGCCAATGAAGAGATCCTCGCCGGCTTCCCCGACACGCGCGTTTTCGCCGCGCAAGGCGATCTTTTCGGCAATTGGGGCGGGCAAGGGTCGGTGCGCCTCAAAGTGCAGGCGGCCGACTATGACGCGCTGACCGCATCGATCCCGGCCGCCATCGACATCATTCAGACGGCGCTGCCCGGCGCGCAGGTTTGGCCCAACCCGGACCCGCAAGTGGTGACGCCCGAACTGCGCGTCATCCCCAACGACCGGCGCATCGCAGAGGTCGGCATGACCCGGGAAAGCGTCGCCCGCGCCGTGCGCGCCCTTGGCGACGGGGCCTGGCTCGGCGAGTTCTTTCATGAAGACGGCCGCATCGACATCATCCTGAAATCGAAGGAATGGACAGAGCCGGAATATCTCGGCTCCGCGCCCATCGCGACGCCCGCGGGCGCCGTCGTTCCCCTTGGCGAACTTGTGACCATCGACCGCGGCGTCGGCCCGCAACAGATCAGCCGGGTCGATGCGCGACGCACCATCACCCTCGGTATTTCGCCGCCCGACGGGATGGCCCTCGGCCCGGCCGTCGATGCGCTGAAAACGAACGCCGTGCCGCGCCTTTATGAAGCGCTGCCCGCCGGGGCGTCCCTGAAATGGGGCGGCGACGCGGACGCGCTGGCGCGCGCGGTCAAAAACCTCGGCGGCAATTTCTTCCTCGCCATCGCCATCCTGTTCCTGATCATGGCGGCGCTTTTCAAATCCGTGAAAGACGCCGCCTTTGTCATCGTGACCTTGCCCATGGCGACAGTCGGCGGCGTGCTCGCCATTCGCGGGCTTGATCTCATCAATCCGCTGCCCCTCGACCTTCTCGGCATGATCGGCTTCATCATTTTGCTGGGCCTTGTCGTCAACAATGCGATCTTGCTGGTCTCGCAGACCCGCGCGTCGGAAGCGCTCGGCAAATCGCGGCCTGAAGCGGTGCGCGACGCGCTCCGTTTACGCATCCGGCCGATCTTCATGTCGACCTCAACGTCGATCATGGGCATGCTGCCGCTCGTTCTCTCCCCCGGCGCCGGCAGCGTGATCTATCGCGGTCTCGCCACGGTTATTGTCGGCGGCATGGCCGTCTCAACCCTGTTCACGCTGTTGCTGCTGCCCGCGCTCCTGCAACTCGGCGCGCAATCCATGCCGGCGCTGACCCGCGGCGCCGACATTCCTCAGCCTGCTGAATAAAGGACATATTGGGTATGAACCGCAACGTCCTCCTCGCCGGATCCGCCGCCGTTCTCCTCGCTGTCGCAGGATCGGCCGCCTATTTCCTCAATAACGGCGCCGGCGCCGGCGCCGACGCGGCCGCCAGCGCCGCGGCGGACGGGAACGGCCCGCCGCCCGCTGTCGTCGCCGTCGCCAAGGCGGAAGAACGACGACTGGCGCCCCATGCGGAAACGCCGGGCTCGGTCGTCTCGACGCGGGACAGCCTTGTCGCCGCAGCGACCTCTGGCAAGATCGAATGGGTCGCCGAAATCGGCGCGGAAGTCGAGGAAGGCGACGTCATTGCGCGCCTTGAACGCAATGATGCGGAACTCGCCTTTCACGACAGCGCGGCGGAAGTTGCGCGCCTTAAATCCCGCGCCGAATATCTCGCCCGGCTCTATGACCGCTTCAAGGGGCTCGGCGTTGAGGCCGGCGAATCAGAATCGGCCATGGACCAGATGCGCGCCGACCGCGACGATGCGCGACAGGCGTTACGCCAGGCGGAAGTCGCCCATGAACGCGCGGCGCTCAATCTTCAGCGCACGGAAGTGCCCGCTCCGTTCGCCGGCCGCGTCGTCAGCCAGGAAGCGCAAGCGGGCGAATACGCCAATCCCGGCGCCGGGCTCGTGCGCCTTGTCGATACGCACAGGCTTGAAGTCACGGCGCGGGCGCCGGCGAGCCTTGCCCGCAATATCGCCGCCGGCGACCGGGTCCGTGTCGCCAACGGCGCCCAAACGAAAGAGGCCGTCGTGCGCGCGGTCGTGCCGGTGGGCGATGCTCTGTCGCGCATGCTGGAACTGCGCATCGAACTTGCGGACGCCGACTGGTATATCGGCTCGGCCGTGCGCGTCGCCTTGCCGGCGGCGGAGGCCCGCCGCGTCGTCGCCGCCCCGCGCGACGCCCTCGTCCTGCGCGCCGACCGCATCAGCGTCTTCGTCATCGGCCGGGATCGCACCGCCCGTCAGGTGGATGTGGAGCTTGGCGCGGCGGAAGGCGACTTCATCGAAGTCATCGGCGACATCAAGGCCGGCGACAAGGTCGTCATCCGCGGCGGCGAACGCCTGCGCGACGGCCAGACCGTGACGCTTTCGGCGCTGACGGATGAGCCGAGCGTTTAGGTGAAGCCAAAGACCGAAATTGCGCAAATCGGCTCCTGAGGGTCTGCATCATTTTTTTCACCGCTCTTTCTTATACTGTCGAATCTTCGGGAGTTTAATTGGCTGCAAAAATTTTCTATACTTTTTTACTAGCCTATATGGCCGCGCAGGCATTCCACAAACAGCACAACCGACGCCAGCATGAAACAAACCGTTCTAATACTCGGTGCCGGAGCATCGAAAGATTACGGCTATCCTTTATGGGCGGATTTGCGGCACCGGATAGTGGATTTCGATCTCGATAACTTTGGCAAAAAAATTGGTTTGAATGATGATGAACAGAAGGCATACGAAGCAACCCATACCGAGTTCCTTCACTTGCAAGAGAGTCATCCAGAATATACTTTAGATAAGATCATTTTTGAGATCGACAAACCAAAGAAAAAACATACAAATCCGACAGGGTACCGATTAATTAATATGGTCGGATACTTATTCGCTGAAATTGAACAAAGCTGTCAGGATGGCGGTTGGGTATCATGCTTTCAAGACTTATTGATTGATCATGTCATCGATCAAAGTATCGAGCGTGGGTGCGGAAAGAACTTTCTAGAAAATTTGACGATTGTCTCACTAAACTATGATAGATCTTTTGAACATTTCATAAGTGCAAATTTTTATAACAAGCTGATTGAAAAAGAAACTTACAAACCAACTGGCGGATTACGCTTCAGCAAAAATCTTTCGACGATAAATCAGCTCCGTATCCTAAAACCTCATGGCTATATCTGTCAGCTCAAAAACAACAACGACCCGAGTTTGGTTCGTGTGCACCCCGACCTGATATGTAGAGATATGTTTACACGTGGCTTTCGTCATCCGGGCACAAACATATTCGCCTCATACGGAAATGCAGATTTGATGAAGAAAGATTATGTCGAACGCATGGGACGCCACATGTACATGGTCGACGAGCGCGACGAAGATGATTATCGGATTGCGAACGGTCATATTGCTAACGCGGAGCTCGTCTTTTGTCTTGGGTTATCGCCCGAAGGTATGAGTCAGAGCTTCTTCAACTTCGAGAACAATCAAGATGTGCTTTTGAATAACAAAACAACAGACATTTCAGATATACATTCCAAGGCTGCGAACTTCAGATCGCTTGGAGGCGAAAGCCGCCTTGAGGCTACGGATTTTCCAAAGATGTTCGGTAAACACGTTCTAGAATAAAGCCAGTCTTCAAGCTGCCTATTCCAATCCCATAAATTGAATATCGAAAAAGCCCAATGTTTTTACGAACAGAGAAGGGGCTGAGTGGTGGTTAGCGCGCCTCGTATCCGTGCTTATCAGTCAGTATGTTCGACAAAATCACACCGCCTACTCCCGCTCGCCGAACCTGTCTTCGACTAGCTTGATCAGCGAATCGACGGCTTCTTCCGCTTGCGGACCTTTTGCCGTGATTTCGAGTTCCGAGCCCTGAACGGCGCACAGCATCAGGAGGTCGAGCTGGGAGTCGGCGAGCGCCGTGCGGTCTTCGTTGCGCACGGTCACTTCCGCTTCCCAGGATCGCGCAAGGGCGGAGAAATGTCGCGACGGACGGATGTGGAAGCCAAGCTTGTTGGCGATCCTGACCTTGCGCGTTACCTCCGTCATCGCCGCTCGCCGCCCTATTCGGGCGTCTCGCCCGAGAGAACCCACGACGCGACGTTGATATACTTCCGCCCCGCTTCATGAGCGGCCTTGACCGCTTCGGCGAGATCGCCGTCGGCGCGCACGGTCGCCAGCTTGATCAGCATGGGCAGGTTCACCCCGGCGACAACCTCGGCGTTGGCTTTTTCCATCACCGCGATGGCGAGATTGGACGGCGTGCCGCCGAACATATCCGTCAGGATGATGACGCCGTCGCCGGAATCGACGTCCTTCGCCGCGGCCAGAATGTCTTCGCGGCGCTTTTCCATATCGTCGTCCGGGCCGATCGACACCGCGCGGATCTGTTCCTGCGGCCCGACGACATGCTCCGCCGCAGAGAGAAACTCCTCCGCCAGACGTCCATGGGTGACGACAACGAGACCGATCATCAAAAACTCCAGTACAACCAGACCGCAATCCGGTCAGAACGCCGCAATGTTGCGTCGCAACATCAAAAAGTCCACTGGAATCGTCGCCTTAATCGGCCGGCAGTTCAACAATAAATCGGGCGCCGCGGCGCGGGCCTGCCGGGTCGGCCGGATTTTCAAGCCGGTTCTCGGCGTAAATGCGCCCGCCATGGGATTCGACAATCTGCCGGGAAATGGCGAGGCCGAGGCCGGAATTGTTGCCGAAGGACGTGCCTGCGGGGCGCTTGGTATAGAAGCGCTTGAAGATCGATTCGAGATTGTCCGGCGGCACGCCGGGCCCGTCATCCTCGACGATCAACCGCGCGATGGTGGCGGCTCGCGTCGGCGCCTCAAGATAGACCCGCACCGAGCCGCCGGGCGGGCTGAAGGAGCGCGCATTGTCGATCAGATTGCGGACGACCTGCCCGAGGGCGGCGGCGTTGCCCAATATGTAAACGCCCTGCAAGGGATCGGAGAATTCAACAGTCGCTTCTCCGTCTTTCGCCGTCTGTTCATACATGGACGCGATGTCTTTGATCAGTTGCCCCAGATCGACCGCCTCCCGGCTTTCGCGGGCAAGCTCGGCGTCAAGGCGCGACGCGTTCGATATGTCCGTAATCAGACGATCCATGCGGGCAACGTCTTTCTGAATGACGCCGAGAAGCTTTGTCTGCTGCTCCGGGGTTTTTGCAATCTGCAGGGTTTCCGCCGCGCTGCGGATCGACGTCAGCGGGTTTTTTAACTCGTGAGAAACGTCCGCCGCGAAACTTTCAATGGCGTCGATGCGCGCATAGATCGCCTGGGTCATGGATTTCAAAGACCCCGAAAGCTCGCCGATCTCGTCCTTGCGGTTGGTGAAGTCGGGAATGCGCGCGCGGCCCGCCGCGGCGATGCCTTCGCGCACCCTGTCAGCGGCGATGGCGAGCTGCCGGATCGGCTGGGCGATCATCGCGGTCAGCAACAGGGACGACAAAATGGCGGCGGCCATGGCGAGCCCAAAGAACGGCAGGATCGAAAGCCGCGCCCGTTCCACGAGCACATCGATGCCGCCGGATTCCGCCGTCACGAGACCGTAGATCGCCTGAACGCGCCGGATCGGCACCGTCACCGAGACCACCAGCTCGCCCTCTTCATCAAGGCGCACGGACGCCGCGCCGCGGTCTTCCGCGAAGGGCGATGAATCAAGGGCTTCGTTGAGTTCCGCTTCCAGCGTGCGCCGCGCCGCAGCGGCGTGATAGTCGCTGGAGAAAAAGTCAAACACAGCTTCAGATAGTTTATCGAAAGAGAAATTGTCGCGCTGGTCCTCAGGGACGATGGGCGGCAGGGCCTCCGCCTCAATTTTGTCCTCGCGCAGAACGATGTCTTCAATGAGGAGGATGCTGGCGTCGGAAACGGGCGGTACGGCAAAGGTCTGCGGCGCGTTGAAAATGCGCACACGCCCCTCGAAACTGTCCCAGACGCGATTGAACACCTCGCGCACGTCGGTCTGGTTGAGCGCAAGCGAACAGAGCGCCACCTCTTCGCCGAGGCGCTCCACGTCGGCTTCTTCAACGGGCTGACAGGAGGTTTCGTCGATCGCAACCTGCGCCAGGACGTCGGCGATGATCTGCGCCTGGGCGCGCACGCCCTCGAGCTTCGCAGCAATAAGGCCGTCGCGGTAATTGGTGAGCGCGAATGATCCGAGCAGCAGGATGACGAGGCCGATCAGGTTGGCGAGAACGATCGTCACCGTGAGGCGCGACAGCGCAACGCGTGCGCGGCGTCGCCGCGCCAACTCACCGCCGCGTGACGCCGGCCCCTCTCCCGTCATGGGC
This sequence comes from Hyphococcus sp., assembly GCA_028284345.1. Taxonomy (GTDB): domain Bacteria; phylum Pseudomonadota; class Alphaproteobacteria; order Caulobacterales; family Parvularculaceae; genus Hyphococcus. Next base: position 442,233 of record JANQRY010000003.1, read on the forward strand.
TGTTAGTCTTCCTTGTATTTGTAACCGACGCCGTAAAGCGTTTCGATCGAGTCAAATTCCTCGTCCACCTGGCGGAATTTCTTCCGTATGCGTTTAATGTGGCTGTCGATGGTGCGGTCGTCCACATAGACCTGATCGTCATAGGCCGCGTCCATCAGCTGATCGCGGCTTTTGACGAAGCCGGGCCGTTGCGCCAGCGAGTGCAGGATCAGAAATTCGGTGACGGTAAGCACCACCGGCTTGTCTTTCCAGAGACAGGAATGGCGCAAAGGATCGAGCGTCAGGTTCTCCCGGCGCAGGATTTTCTTTTCGTCTTCCGGGTCCGGCGCAGCGTCCGCCTGTCCGCGGCGCAAGACGGCCTTGACGCGCTCCATCAGGAGGCGCTGGGAGAACGGTTTCTTGACGTAATCGTCTGCGCCCATGGTGAGACCCAGGACTTCGTCGATCTCCTCGTCTTTCGACGTCAGAAAGATCAGCGGCAGGCTCGACTTCTGGCGGATGCGCCGCAAGAGTTCCATGCCGTCCATGGTCGGCATCTTGATGTCGGAGACGATCATGTCCGGCGGCGTCGCCTCGATGAATTCGAGCGCCGCCGCGCCGTCCTCAAACGTCTTGACCGTGTGGCCCTCGGCTTCGAGGGCGATGGATACAGACGTCAGAATGTTTTCGTCGTCGTCGACAAGGGCTATCGTCGCCATGCTTCTCTATCCCGTTTAAATTCCAGACCTTTACTAGACCGCGCGCCGGGCGCGGAGAAGGCCGGCCCATGGCGTTTTCGTGGCGCGGCGTTAACCGCCGGCCGCTTCATCGATAAAGCCGGCAAGTGCAACATCCCGCTTCGACAGACCGCCGGCGTCATGGGTCGATAGCGTGATTTCGACCTTATTATAAACGTTAAACCACTCCGGGTGGTGATCGGCCTTTTCCGCCGCCAGCGCCACCCGCGTCATGAAGCCAAAGGCGGCGTTGAAATCACCGAACTGAAAGCTGCGCGCAACGGCGTCGCGGCCCTCGACCGGTTTCCATTGCGGGTTTTCGTCAAGGAACGCCTTGCGCTCCGCCGATGTGAGTTTCGCCGCCATCCCTCAAGCCTTTCGACACGTCACGCGCGACCGGATGTAGGCCGTCAGGGCGCGCCTGTCATCGCCTGACGAAAGGTCGCGGGGCGGCGCGAAGAATTGCAATTGACAATCATTCTTATCAAGCGTAGCCAGCCGCTATTGCAAATCATTCGCAACTGGCGTCGCGGCACAACGCTTCCGGCGCGCAAAAAGGGGGACTTCCTTTGTTACGCATTCGTCTCGCAGGCGCGGCGTCGATCGCCGCATTACTGGCCGCCGCATCAGCGGCAAACGCGGAAAGCACGGTGGAGAGTATCGAACTCGCTTACGCCGACGCCGAACAGATTATCGTCGAGGGCCGGTATCTCTCGATCGACAAGTTGAACGCCGTGAAAACGCCGACGCCGATCATCGACGTCCCGCAAAGCCTTTCCATTATTACCGCCGACGAGATTACGCGGCGGGGCTTCACGAGCATCGGCGAGATTATCGACTACACCCCCGGCGTGAACACGTCACAGGGCGAAGGCCACCGCGACGCGGTCGTGTTTCGGGGCGTGCGCTCCACCGCCGATTTCTTCATCGACGGCGTTCGCGACGACGTTCAGTATTACCGCCCGCTCTATAATCTGGAGCAGGTCGAAATCCTGCGCGGACCCAACGCGCTCCTGTTCGGACGCGGCGGCACGGGCGGCGTTCTCAATCGCGTCACCAAGAAGGGCGTCATCGGCGAGAACTTCACCGGCTTCCAGGCGGGCGTCGACACGTTTGGCGCGTTCGGTTTTCAGGCAGACGTCAATTACTCAACAAGCGACAGCGCCGCGTTCCGCATCAACGCCATGTATGAGAGCTTGAGCAATCACCGGGACTTTTATGACGGCGACCGGATCGGCGTGAACCCAACCGCCAAATTCCAGCTCGGCCCGGCGACGACGCTTGATCTCTCCTATGAGTATGTCAATCACGAACGCTTCATCGATCGCGGCATTCCAACGGGGTCGGACGGACGTCCGGTTGAAGACTTCAAGGATATTGTCTTCGGCGATCCGGAATTGAACTTTACCGACCTTGAAGCCCACTTGATTCGCGCCTCGCTGACGCACGAATTTTCGGCGAGTGTGAAAGGGAATTTCAGCGCCTTCTACGGCGACTACGACAAGCTGTACCAGAACTTTTATGCATCCGGTTACGATCAGGCCGCTACGCCGGACGTCGTGACGCTTGACGGCTATGTCGATACGACCAAACGCGAGAACCTGATCCTGTCGGGAAACCTGGTGGGAGAATTCGGCGCCGGCGGCTTCAATCACACCCTTGTCGTCGGCGGCGAGTACATCAATACGTCGTCGGACCAGGATCGTTTCAATTCATTCTGGAGCGAAACGTCCGATGACAATGAAGTTTTCACGATTGCGCGCCCGCTCAATCTGCGCGGCGGCGTCGGCGTCAACGCATCCGGCATGCCGACGACAAGCAGCTTCACGACGGACCTCAATGACGACACGCGCGTCAGCATTGACGTCTTTTCCGCCTATATTCAGGACCAGATCGAGATCACGGATTGGCTGGATTTGGTTGCAGGCGTCCGGTTCGACAGCTTTGACATCGAGGTCTTCAACGTTGTTGCGAATGAAACCCGGACCCGGACGGATGAAGAATTTTCACCGCGCGGCGGCGTGATCGTCAAACCGCAGGAAAACCTCTCGATTTACGGCAGCTACAGCAAGTCTTTCCTGCCGCGCAGCGGCGAGCAGTTCGCGAACATCAACGGCGACAACAATGCGCTGGAGCCGGACACGTTCCGGAACCTTGAGGCGGGCGTGAAATGGGACATCAACCCAGCCCTTAGCCTGACCGCCGCCATTTTCGAGATCAAGCAAAAGTCGCCGCAGCCGGCCGACGCCGATCCCGCGACGCTCGATGTGATCGAATCTGAAATAAAGGGATTTGAGTTTCAACTCCGAGGTCACGTGACAGACCGTTGGTTTGTGTCCGCCGGCTACAGCTATCTCGACGGCGAGATCGTTGATCGGATGGGGTCAACCGGCTTGCGCCCGCGCGAATTGCCCGAGAACATGGTCTCGATCTGGAATAGCTACCAGGCGACCGAAAAGTTCGGCGTGGGGCTGGGTCTCGCCTATCAGGACGAAAGCTTCATTAATAACGGGAATAGCGCGGTCCTGCCGAGTTATGTCCGCCTTGATGCGGCGGCGTATTACGACGTGTCGGATAATCTCCGCCTTCAGGTCAATGTCGAGAACCTGACCGATGAACTCTACTTCCCGAACGCACACAGCACGCATCAGGCAAGCGTCGGCGCGCCCGTTAACGCCCGTTTCGCCGTTAGCGGACGGTTCTAACTGAGCCTGATTTCGGGGGAGACCGCCGCGCCGGCGTTTGCCGGCGCGGCGGCTTATCGGTCTTACACCGGCGCGCGAAAGTAGACGCCGCCGAGCGTCGGCGCCGAAACCCGCGTCGTCTTCGGATAGGTCAGCGGCAGTTTCTTAAGGCTTCTCACCGCAAGGAAAGCAAAACATTCTGCATCAAGATAATCGCTGCGCCAGCTCGCCTCCGTCGCTGTCGCAACCTTCGCTTCGAGGCGCTCGCGCAGGGTTTCCATGAGCGCTGGGCGCCGCGCGCCTTCGCCGCAAATGATGTATCCGCCCGGCGGTTCAGGCAGGAATTTTTCCGTGCGCTCGATACACTCCGCAACAAAAGCCGCCAGCGTCGCCGCGCCGTCTTCCGGCGTCAGCTTCAGGACGTGATCGAGCGTAAAGGCGTAGCGGTCGATGGATTTCGGCGGCGGCAGGCGCAGATAGGGATGCAGGCCCATCATGCGCAAGGGTTCGTCATGGACGGCGCCCGGCGGCGTTGCGTCATCAATCCCGCGCAGCGACGCCCATTCATCGAGCAGGCTGAGACCCGGCCCGCTGTCATAGGCGAGGAGATCGCCGGCGCTCGCCTGTTCCGGCGCGTAGGCCACATGGGCCGTCTCGTTCAGCATGATCACGCCGACGGCGCATTGGGGCCGGTCCGCCATGGATGCGATCAGCGCGCGAAGGTAAACGGGATCGAGGGGCGCGCCATAGCCGCCGGCGGCGATATCGGCGGCGCGAAAGTCGCTCACGACATCGATCCGGGTTTCCTCGGCGATAGTTTCACCGTCGCCGATCTGCCAGCTTACGCCCGGCGCATCGGCACCCGCGGGCGCGCGATAAAGAATCGTGTGGCCGCCGACGCCGATCACGTCGATATCCTTGCGCTTGATGTTTTCTCGCTCAAGCAGCGTTTCAACAGCCGCAACGAAGGCGGCGGTCAGCTCGCCCGCGGCCTTGCCGATATCGGCCGCGCCCTCCCGCCCCTCGCGGGCCGCCTTGATGGCGCGGCGCAGAAACACCTTCATGTCGCGGCCGTAAGGGACATGCATCGACGGGCCGGCTTCGATGACCGCATCGCCGTCCGTTTCAATGATCGCGAGGTCGATCCCTGCAAGGGACGGGCGGCTGACAATACCGAGAGCTTTGAGGGTTTCGGACAAAATGCGACCGCCAGCGTTTTCTCGTGCGTCATTAAACTCCGCGGGTTCTTAACAGCCGTCAAATAGGGCGGCGGAGATTGGATTGTTGATCGGCTCGTGCTAACGCGCGGGACCCTCAGCCGATCGACAAGACCGATGACCTACAAATCCGATTTTCTGAACGTCCTTGAAGACCGCGGCTTCATCGCCCAGGGCACGAATATTGAGGGCCTCGATACGGCCTGCGCCAACGGCGTCGTCACCGGCTATATTGGCTTCGACGCCACGGCGAAATCGCTCCACGCGGGCAGTCTTATTCAGATCATGCTGCTCTACTGGCTGCAGCAGACGGGCCACCGGCCGCTGCCGCTGATGGGCGGCGGCACGACCAAGGTCGGCGACCCGACGGGCAAGGACGAGCAGCGCAAGCTCCTTACCGACGCTGACATTCAAGAGAACATCAACAGCATCAAGGGCGTCTTCGAGAAATTTCTGCGCTTCGGCGACGGCCCGACCGACGCGGTAATGGCCAACAATGACGATTGGCTTTCCGAACTCGGCTATGTGGAGTTCCTGCGCGACTATGGCGTTCATTTCACAATCAACCGCATGCTGACCTTTGACAGCGTCAAACTGCGCCTTGATCGTGAAAGCCCGATGACGTTTCTCGAATTCAACTACATGCTCATGCAGGCGTATGACTTTCACGAACTGCTCGGCCGCTATGGCTGCACGCTGCAGCTCGGCGGCACGGACCAGTGGGGCAACATCGTCAACGGCGTCGAGCTATGCCGGCGCAAGGACGGCAAGGAAGTCTTTGGTCTCACAACGCCGCTCCTGACGACGGCGTCCGGCAAGAAAATGGGCAAGACCGAAGATGGCGCGGTCTGGCTCAACGCCGATATGTTCACCCCTTACGACTACTGGCAGTACTGGCGCAACGCAGAAGACGCCGACGTTGAAATGCTGCTGTCGCGGTTCACGACCCTGCCCATGGACGAAGTGCGCCGCCTCGGCGCGCTTCAGGGCGCGGAAATCAACGAAGCGAAAAAGGTGCTCGCCAACGAAGCGACGACCCTTCTCCATGGCGAGGCGGCGGCAAAAAGCGCCGCGGCGACGGCGCAGAAAACCTTCGAACAGGGCGGGCTTGGCGGCGATCTGCCGACGGTCACGCTCGGCGCCGCGGATGTCGACGCCGGCGCGCCCCTCATTGACCAGTTCATCGCCGCAGGGCTTTGCGCCTCGAAAGGCGAAGCGCGCCGTCACATCAAGGCGGGCGCGCTGAAAGTCAACGGCGAAGCGGTGCGCGAGGAACGCAACATCGCAAGCAGCGATATTGTCGACGGCGCAATCAAGATCTCCGTCGGCAAGAAAAAGCACGCCATTATTCGGGTTGAATAGCCTCGACGGGAATCGGCTCCGCAGCCGTTTCCGGCAGGGCGTTCGCCGGTTCGAACAATTGCCGGAAAATGCCCGGGGTCAGCGCCGACAACGGATTGACGACGACATCGGGCGCGGACCGGGCGCCGCTCACCGAATAGGAGAGCGCCAGAACGCCCTCGCCTTTCTTGCCAACCAGAATGTCGCCGATGATCGGCGCGGCGCCCAAAGCTGAATTCAACTGATAAAGCGGCGCGACGGCGCCATTGAGCGCAATTGCGCCGTCTTCGGCGAAGGAAACCTCGCCCTTCGCCGTCATCCCGACCGACGGCCCCGTCGCGCGGAAGTCCCGCAACGTCACGGCACCGCTTCCGTAATCGAATTCTCCGTAGGCGTATGAAAGGTCGATGCCCTCGCCCTGCATCAGATTGGCGAGGCCGTCGAGGGAGCCGGCGGAAAAAAGCCGGGCAAGCAGCGGCGCGTTGACCACATGCATGTTGCGCGCCTCGATTTCGCCGGCGAGCCCCGTCGTATCACCGCCGTAATAGAGCGCCATGGAGCCTTGCCCGCCCTCCATGGACTGTAGTCCGAACAGGCCCTTCAGAAAGCCGCCAAGGTCGCTTGAGCGAACATTGATGCGTTGCGCCGGGCCGGTTTCATCGCCGGTCTCCGCCATGGTGACGCGCAAGGGCGCGCCGTCCGCGTTGAGGGCGGTAAAGTTGAGCGCCTCAAGCGCCTCCGCGCCCCGCCGCAGATCGAACGACGCATCCTGGTAGACGACTTTTTTTCTCAGCTCGAGCTGATCGACCCGCGCCGTCGCGGCGACGCCCGCGCCCCAGGGGTTGGCATCCGCCGCGCTGTCATTCGACCGGCCCTGACCTTTGGTGAATTGCAGCACCGCCGGGCCGGCGTTGAAATAGGAGCCGGTCGCCGTCACATCGAGAGCGCCGCGGGCGTTGCGCCGTGCGGCCAGAGAAAGATCGGCGGCGCCGTCAAGATAGAATTTCGGAAAGGACGCCGCGTTCAGAACGCCGTCTTCAAACGTCGCGACGCCGGATATGGCGACGCCGTCACCCTCAATCAGAACCCGCTCAAAAGCGACGCCGCCTTCGCCGAAGCGCATGGCGATCTCGCCCGTCGCGGGCGCGCCGATCGTCTTCTCCCAGTCAAAGAGACCGAGCCGGACCCAGGCGTTTGCGAAATCGCCAGTGAACGCCATGGTCTCGAACGCGCCGATTTCGCCCACAAGGCGCGCCGTCGCGTCAACCGTCCCGCCAAAGAGGTTGCGCAGGGAAAGACCGAAGAAGTCGCCGACAGACGGGTCGAGATCGCCCGCAAGCGTTAGTTCCGAGGGGCCGTCCTCGGCGAAGAAATTTTTCTTCCAGACGAGATTGAGGGGCGTTTGCGCGAAGGACGCGTCGCCTGTCACCGTCAGCGACCGCGGCTTTAGCGAAACGGTCCCCTCGCCGCCCACCAGTTCGCTGTCGTCGGCGCCGAACCCGGCAATGGTCATATTCTCAAAGGTCGCTTCGCCGCGATATTCATACTCGTCCGGCGCAACCTCGCGCTTGTTCGGCCGCATGATTTCGATGCGCGCTTCCGCCTCGCCTGAAAATTGCTCCGGAGACAGATTGGTTTTGGAAAGCAGGTTGAGCGGCGCTTCGTCGAGAACAGCGAGGATCGTTTCTGACCGACCAACCGCGAGAAACCGGTAATAGGTCGGCTCCCATCGCGGAATGATGACCGGGAATTCAACTTCTCCTTCCGAAATTTCAACGTCGCCGACGCGGGCCTTGTCCACCGTCATGGAAAAACTGTTGCCGCGCAGGACGCCCGATCCCGACGCGCCGGTGAGCGGCGTCATCTGCTTCACATAAAACGCCTTGCCGCCCGTCACGTCGAAGGAAATCGTCATCGCGTCGTCGGGCATATGGCCGTCTTGGGTCACGGCGCCCGGTGCGAGATCCATGGTCGCGGCAATGTTCGTAATGCGCGCGGTTTCCATGCGGTCTGCAATCCAGTCCCGGGCGCCCATGGCGACGCCCAGCGGCCAGATGCGCAAAAGCCGCTGCGGATCGAGCGGCCCCTCGACCGCCACATCTGCAGTGACGCCCGGCGACGGCCGGCCCCCCTCTTCGTCACGCGGCGCGGCGAAGCTGAACGCCCCGCCGATGACCACGTCGAGCAGGCTCAGGGAAAACTCCGACAGGCCCAACTGGCGCCCGGCGACGTCATAGCCCCCGACAAAACGCGCCTCCGATATGGGCAGCGGCTCCTGCAACCGATCCGGCAGCGCGAGCAGGAGATCGCTGGCGTCGAGGTCAAACAGGACGCGCCGGGGCGCGCGTACATCGTCCCCGAACTCCAGCGCCACGGTCCCCGTCGCCTCGCCCCGATTGCCGGCGACGTCATAGGCCAGGCGGTCAACGGTGAAACGATTGGCGTCCGGATCAAATCCCGTTTCCCATTCGACGAAATTGATGGGCGCGTCGGCGCCCCCGAGCGTAAAGGTCCCGGCGCCGATTTTTGCGCGGAATGCGGACGAACGCACCGTGCCGTCGCGGCTCAGCGCAATGGCGCCGACGCCGGAGGCCGGCGCATCGATGACCGCCGCCGCGTCCCCGTAAAACATGGTCAAAATATCGCCGATGGGAAAATTATCGCCCGCGACATCGAGCGCGATGACGCCGTCCGCCTCCATGAATTGCGCGTCCGCCTTCAGATGCGCGCGTCCGCCGGCGCCCAGATCAATATCGCCGGCGAGCGCGCCAATGAGGCCGTCCTCGGTGCGCTCAAGGGCGACGCCCGCATTATCGGACGTCCATGTCCGTCCCGAGGCCTCGTCGACAAAAGTGACGACGGCGTTTCGTATTTCCGCCTTCTGAAAAGCGCTGCGTAAAAATCCGTCGCCGATCATTTTGTCCGAGGACGGAAAAAGCGACCGGCCGCCCCGCCCGCGCGCGGCCGGCACGCGCAGCCGTTGCTCTCTATTGCGCACGACGCGGAACCGCGCGCCGGTCGCTTCAACGGTTCTGGGCCCGATGCTGCGGTTGGTTATGTCGCGCGCGGCGAAAACAAGCTCGACCCTGTCCGCAGCGGCGGCGCTTTCGCCAACCGCGTCGGCGACTTCGAGGTCTTTCAGACGCAGGCGAAAGAGGTCATCATCCTTGACGATGTCCATTTCGCCGATCGCCGCGTCATAGCCTTTCGGCAGGCGGCGCTCGATGGCGAAAACCGCGCTCGGCTTGAAAGCGCCGAGGGCCACCGGTCCCTGCTGCAGACGGATAAAAAGATAAGCCGCGCCCGCGGCAAAAACGGCGACGCAAATTGCGAAGATTTCGATTAACAGCACTGCGGCTTTTGCCGCTCGCTTTTTCATGCCCGATCAGGCCCTTGACGGGCCGCCCTGAACTACTGAACTCGCGCCCCGCCCCGGGCGTATTCACGAACTTCTAGACGTATCGCCCGACGCGTCGCGGAGCAAGGGCCGTTGCAGGACAAGGGCCCCCTTGCCTATAGAAAGCGCTCTTTTTCAAGCGCAGCAGCGAAAGGACGATTGCCGATGGCCAGCCTCAAACCGGGTGACAAAGCGCCCGCCTTTTCCATGGAGACGGAAAGCGGCGACAAGATTGCGCTCAAAGACTTCAAGGGCAAAAAGCTGGTCCTCTACTTCTATCCCAAGGACGACACCCCCGGCTGCACCAAGGAGGCGATCGCCTTTTCCGCCGATCTCGCCAAGTTCAAGCGCGCCGGCGCGGCGGTCGTCGGCGTCTCCCGCGACACCGTGGCGAAACATGAGAAATTCAAGGACAAACACGATCTCAAGGTCGTTCTGGGGGCGGATGAAGACGGCAAAGTCACGGAAAGCTACGGCGTCTGGGTCAAAAAGAAGAATTACGGCCGGGAATATATGGGCATTGAACGCTCGACCTTCCTGATCGACGAAAAGGGCAAGATCGCCGAAATCTGGCGCAAGGTGCGCGTGAACGGCCATGTCGAAGCGGTTCTCGCCGCCGTCAAGGTGCTGGGGAAGTAGGCGCGGTTTGACGACGCCGCGCCTTCATCCTGCGGACGCCGCCATCGCGGCGCTGGCCAGCGCCGAGCCGGCGGACAAGGCCGCGGCGGCGAAGGCGGCGCTTGCGGCGCTCGACAGCGCCGCACCGCCGGCGGGCGGAGCCGGTCCCCCCGCGCGCCCGGCCCGGCCGGCGCGGCCTTTTCTCACGGCCCCCGGCGCCGTCCCCCGCCGCCGGCTCGGATCGCCGGAGGGGCGCATCGCCCTCCTCCATGCGGTCGCCCATATCGAGTTCAACGCCATCGACCTCGCCTTCGACATGGGCGCACGGTTTTACAGCATCGTTTCGGAAGCGGGCCTTGATGGCGAAGCGTTTCTCGCGGACTGGATCCGCATCGGCGAGGAAGAGGCGCGCCATTTCGGGCTGATTGAGGCGCGGCTCGGGGATTATGGCGCGGCTTATGGCGATCTGCCGGCCCATGACGGCCTGTGGGAGGCCGCAGCGGCGACCGCCCATGACGTTCGCGCCCGCCTCGCCGTCGCGCCGATGATCCTGGAGGCCCGCGGCCTCGACGTGACCCCCGGCATGATCGACCGGCTCAGCAGCGCCGGCGACAAAAAGAGCGCCGCGATCCTCGAAATCATCTACAAGGATGAGATCGGCCATGTGGCATGTGGGAAACGCTGGTTTCACGCCCTTTGCATGGCTGAGGGACAAGCGCCGGCGGCGACGTTCCGGGCGCTCCGGGCCAGATACTTCGCCGGCGGACTAAAGCCGCCCTTCAATCACGAGGCGCGGACCGCGGCGGGAATGGATCGGACTTACTATGAAGAAGACGCCGGCACCGGACCAAATTGAGACAATTCCGTCGCAGAGTCTGGCTATTTCGGTTTACATTCGTTAAAGGAATAAGAAAATCTACGTTACACCATCACATAACTGTTGCGTAATGTTCGGATTTGCGCTGCAATATCTTAAGGGGTGGCAGCGCATAATCGTATTGTTATGTGGCCAAGGGGCGTTTGTTGAATGAGCCGTCGTTCCGGCAAGATGAAACGCGTGTTCAGCCGTCTCTTCAAGGAACGGCAGATTTATCATCGCAGCGACGGCGTCGTGCATTTCATTTCGATGTCGGCGCAGACGCAGATCGCCTTTGCGGTGGTGGCCCTTGGGGCGCTGCTCTGGGTGGCCTATGCGTCTGTAAACGTTGTCTTTAAAGAACAGATTATCGTCGCAAAAGAGCGTGAACGGCTCGTCATGCAGACGAATCTGTCGAAGCGGCTGAACGAAGCCAAATCCGCCTATGACGACATCGCCTATCTGAACCATACCTATAAACGTCAGTTCGACGAGACGATGGACGACATCTGGGCGCGCCATCGGGTCCTGACCAACATGATCGACCGCAAGGCGTCGATTAATCAGAAACTTGATTTGCAGGCGGACGGTCTTGCGGAGGCCGGCGGACCGAACGGCCAGAAGCCCGTCAACGGCAACCGCGTCATGATCGACGTTGCGCCGGGCGAAGCGACGCCGCGACAGTCGCGGGTGTCGATCCTGCGCAAAGAGGCCGCCGACGAAGCGCGCCTGCGCCGGGAACGCGCCCAGGAAAGCGGCTCCGCCGCGGGCTCGATCGAGTCGATGGAGAAAGCCGCCGCGGACCTTTTTTCCGAACAGGTGCTGCTGATGGCGGCGGTCGAGGAAAAGGCGACGCGCCGCATTGAAGAATTGCGACAAGTCATCGGGTCAACCGGCATCGATCCGGAAAGCGTCATCACGCCGGCGAAGATCTCCAACATCACGCTCGCGCAAGGCGGCCCCTTCATCGAACCGGGAACCGCCGCCAGCTATCCGACGCGCTATTATCGCCACGCCAACCGCGCCGCCGCCGCCGTCGACGAGCTTGAAGCGCTGCAGTCGGCGATGAAGCATCTGCCGCTCTCTTCGCCGCTGACCGTAACCCGGCGGATGACCAGCGGCTTCGGCGTTCGACGCGATCCGATCACGGGCAAGCACGCCAGCCATCACGGCGTTGATTTCGCCGCTCCCTGGGCCTCGCCGGTGACCGCCACCGCCGCCGGCACCGTCAAATTCGCCGGCACGCGCGCCGGCTTCGGACGCGTCGTCGAAATCGATCACGGCAACGGTTTTGTAACGCGTTACGCCCATATGAACAGGATCAAGGTTCGCCGCGGCCAGACCGTCGAATTGCACGATCAGGTTGGCGAGCTTGGCAATAGCGGGCGGTCGACGGGTCCCCACGTCCATTACGAAGTTCTTTACAAAAAGCGTCCGCTCAATCCGCGCCGCTTTATCGAGGCAGGAAGATATGTTTTCGAAAGCTAATAAAACCGGCAAGAATGCCGATGCGAAGGACGCGCCCGCGGCGCGCCCGGAAACCGCCGCCGCCGCGCCGTCGCCGCTGAAACGCTCAAACGCAGCGCGCGCGTCAAGCGTCCCGTCCATTATTTCCCAGGACGTCGTCATGCGCGGCAACATCAATTCCGCCGGCGAAATCCAGTTCGACGGCGCCCTTGAGGGCGACGTCAAGGCAGGCTCGCTGATCATCGGCGACAAGGCCAGCGTCAAAGGCGAAATCGTTTGCGAAACCGTGGTCGTGCGCGGCAGCGTCGAAGGCGCCATTCGCGCCAAATCCGTTTCCCTTGCCTCGACGGCGCGCATTCAGGGCGACATTCTCCATAGCTCGCTGTCGGTTGAAACCGGCGCTCATTTTGAAGGCAATTGCCGCCACTCGGACGATCCGCTGTCGGATTCGTCGGCCAATGATTTCCGCCGCGCCCGTCCGTCGTCGGCTGCCGCGCCTGCGCCGCGCCCGGTGAACACAAGCGCCGAAGACGACGCGCAGAAATCAGCGAACGGAAACGCCAACGCCGCGCCGGCGTTCTTAAGCCAGGGCCGTTCGCCGCTTCGATAAGATTTTCGGGGGGCTGGGAAGGCTGTTCTCCAGCCTTAAAAAGGCCGCTCAGTTTGAGCGGCCTTTTTTCTTTTACTCATTTCTGCGGTCGCCGGCGTCAGCGCGCGCCGCGCATCCCGCCAAGGCCGGAGATCAACGTCAAAAGTCCGGCGCCTGCGGTCAGATACGTGCCCCATAGGATGGCGCCGAGACCGCCCTCTTCGCCCATCATGGTCAGCGACATGAGGCCCATGGCGCCCAGGGCGCCGAGGCCAGCGAGCACCGTGACGATGCTTGTCAGCCGTCCGACGACGGGCAAAAGACCGATGACGCCAATAACAGCGGCGCCAACCGCCAGCAGCGCCGCCCAGTTGATGACATGCCCAACGAACGGGTTGCCAAAGAAGTCGTTGTCAAAGGCGCACTCTTCACCCAGCGGAACGCGCAGTTGCGCCATGCAACCGACCGCATTGCCAATAAAGTACTCGCCGGTTCTCGCAATCTCGTCCCGGCCGGAATCAGCGGCCGACACGGAAACCTCGTATAGCGGTCCAAAATACAACGCCGCGACGATCGCCAGCGGAAGTAGAATTCTCGTCATAGGAAACCCCTCATCACCCCTTGCCTGCACAAACAGGAGGCCGAGTTTACCGATTGTGAGGCGACAAGCCAACAGCGCGAAACCCCTGGTTTTGCAGCATTTTCGTGACGAAGCGCGGCCGTCGCGCTAGGCTGGCGCAGGCATTGAGCAGGACTGGCGAGATGGCGAAACGAGATGCATTCCGGATGGCGGCGGTGCAGGCCGCGCCCATCCTTTTCGACAAGGCGGCGTCGACAGAAAAGGCCGCAGCGCTGATCCGCGACGCCGGGGCGAAAGGCGCCGATATCGCCGTTTTCGGCGAAACCTGGTTGCCGGGCTATCCGTTCTGGGTGGAAGGGACGATCACCGACCTCACCTGGGAGGCGAGCGCGGCCTATCTCGAAAACGCCATCGAAATTCCCGGTCCGGAAACGGCGGCCCTTTGCGCGGCGGCCCGCGACGCCGGCGTCGATGTCGTCATCGGGACGGCCGAAAAGGATCCGCATACGGAAGGCACAGCCTATTGCACAGCGCTTACCATCGGACGCGAAGGCGAAATCCTCAACCGTCACCGCAAGCTGAAACCGACCCACGCCGAACGCATCATCTGGGGCGATGGCGACGGCGCCGGACTGCGCACAGTTCCCCGCCCCTATGGCCGCATCAGCGCGCTCAATTGCTGGGAGCATCAGATGATGCTCCCCGGTTACGCCCTCGCCGCGCAGGGAACGCAAATTCACGCGGCCCTCTGGCCGGGCTGGGAGAAAACCCCGGGGCCCGGCGAATATTGCTGGGCGCGGCAACATCTGTTGTCCCGCGCCTTCGCCAGCCAGGCAGCAAGTTACGTGATCTGCGCTGCGGGCCTGCGCTTTGAAAAAGACATTCCCGAACGCTGGCGGCCGCTTGGCGTCTGGGAGCATACGGGCCAATCCGCCATCATCGATCCGCGCGGGGAAATCATCGCCGCCGCCGACGCGGAAGAAACCGTTCTGATTGCGGAGGGCTCCCTCGACATCGTGCGCGCGGCGAAGGCGGCCTGCGATATCGCCGGGCATTATTCCCGCCCGGACGTTTTCGACTTTGCGGCGGACCGCCGACCGTCGCCGGGACGCGCCGGCTTTTTCGACGTCGAGACGGCTCAGGCGGCGGACGAGGCCGGCGACGCGGTTTCTCCGGACGAAAGCGCCGCATCAAGCCCGTCGCCGAAGCGCGAAAGCTGACGATCCCACGGGTAGTCGGCGACGACCCGGGCCCGCGCCGCCGCGTCGATACGTTCCCGGCGCAAGGCCGACCTCAACAGGTCGCGGGTCGCGGCGGCGAAGGCCGCCGGCCCGTCGGCGAGCACGATCTCGATCCCCGGTTTCGCGACAACGCCGGTCGCCGCCGCCGTCGTCGCCACCACCGGTTTGGCCATCGCCATCGCTTCCAGCACCTTGTTCTGAATGCCCTGGGCGACCCGCAGCGGGGCGACCGCAACTTTCGCCCCGGCGATCCACGGACGGATGTCGTCGACCCGGCCCGTCACCCGCACGCCCTTCACCCGTTCAAGGGCCTTGACGCGCCGCGTGGGCCGGGCGCCGACAATGGCGAAAGTCGCCGACGGCGACGAGGCCCTCACTACGGGCCAGACCTCGCGCACAAAAAACTCCGCCGCGTCGATATTGGCGCGGTAATCCATGGCGCCAGTGAAGACGACATCAGCCGGGGCGGCGGGCCCAGGAAAGCCGTGCGACGGATCGAAATAATCCGTGTCCACTCCATTTGACCACCAGTCGACATGACGGCGAACGCCGCCGCGGCGATTGAACCGCGCCGCCTCGTCCGGCGTGATGGCGAAACTTGCATCGGCCCAGTTGGCGATGGCGTTTTCCGCAGCGCCAAGCAGGCGCCCTTCGCGCGCGAAAACCCTGTTCATGGGAAACCCCGCATCGGCGGCGTAGCGCGTGAATTTTTCCGAGTCCGCGTCGCAGAAATCGACAATGCGCGGACGCCCCTTAACCGGCGTCTCGATATATTGCGCCATAGTCGATGAAAACGCGATCTCCGCCGCGAGCGGACGCGCGCGCAAGGCGTCGACCGCGCCGGCCATGGCCGCATCGCGGAAATAGGCGACCGTTAGGGCTGCGCCGTCGACAAACCCGCGGGCGCTGCGCAAGAGCGCCGGCCGGCGCTCCAGCGGGATCAGCGTCGCGCTTTCGCAGATGTCGAGCAGGCGCGGCTCATGGGCGAAGTCCGCCGGATCGTCGACAAAGCAGGCGAGATGCACGCGAAAACGCCGGGCAAGATAGGTCAGTAATCGCCATGACCGGATCTTGTCCCCCTTGTCCGGCGGAAAAGGAATCCGGTGGGCGAGAAAGAGGACTTCGGGTTTGTCGCTCATGGGAAATTCGCCGCCAGAAACGGTCCCAGCCGGTTCGCAACCGGCGCTGGCAGGCGGCGCCACATCGAAACGAAGGCGGCAAACTTGGGATTGTTCGGATTGACGTCGGGCAGGTCGCGAGCGCCGATCAGTTTGCAGCGATAGACGACCGGCGTCGGTTCCGCTCCCCAGAGTTTTTTGAAATGATAGGGCCCGGAGCCGATCTTGCTGCGCCCGAAATCGAACTGCGCGCAGCCGCGCGCAGCCGCCCGGCGCATCTGCGACCAGTAGAGATATTCCGCGGCGCGCACGTTACGGGCCGCTTTCGTCGCACCGATATAATAAGGCCGCACCGTGTCCTTGTCGTAGAAGCTCAACAGCGCAGCGACTGGTTCCCCATGAAACTCGGCGATGGAAATCTCGGTCCGGTCCGAAAACGCGCCGACAAGCGCGTCAAGAAATGTCTTCGGAAACACCGGCGTTCCATGATCGCGCAGGGACGCTGCGTATAGGCGATAAAATTCGTCCGTGTCAGGCGCAATGCGCAGGCGGAGATCGCCGGCGTCCGCGGCCTTGATCGCTTTTCGGATTTCCGCCCGTCTTTTACGTGGGATCATGGCGAGGTTTTCGTCCTCGTTCTCGGGGAGCGGCAATTGGAAGGAGGCGTGGACACCGGTTTTCACCAGCCAGTCCTCGCCCAGCGCCGCATCGCTGCGAAGCTCTACATAATTGGCGCGCCGTTCCGCGGCCATGGCCGCCGCCGCATCAGCGAGCGCCGCCAGCGCGTCGTCATCGTCGGCAATGGGTCCGCCGCCGACGGAAAACGCCGTCGAGACCAACGACCGCCCAAGCAGCGGCGCGCGCACGTCGATGAGCGGCAAAAGCCCGACAACAATGTCGCCGCGCAAGGCGGCCAGGGACACATCTTCAAATCCGTAAGCGGCGTTCGCCGCCGCCGCCCAGCCGCTTCGGTGGAACAGCGTTCCTTCCGGATGAGCGTCCACATAGACGCTCACGGCTGCGGCGCCGACGTCGCGCGCGAAGCGCACGATCAACGGCGCCGCGCGCGGCGCAGCGGCAAGCGCGGCCCTCATGACGCGCCGCCGAGGCCGAGGGCCGCGTCGACGCGGCCCCATGGCCAGCGCGCCAGTAGGCGGTCGAGCTTTGCCGGCATGGATTTCAGATTGAGGTAGTGACGCAGTTTCGACTTGCGCGACGCGCGCTCAATGCGCGGCTGGTCGGCGTCAATTTCCCAAGGGTGGAAATAGAAGATCACCGGCCCGTCGAGATTGTTCGCCGCCCGCGCAATTAGTCTTTCGGAGAGCGCATAAGGCGCAGCGCGAAACCAGCCGCCGCCGGCGCAACTGACGCGCCGTCCGAAAATATCCGTCGTCGCCACCGGAGCTTCGATGAAGCCGGCATTGGCGACGGGCCGATGCGGCGTCTGCGGCGCCGAGGCGTCGCCATAATGATCATGGGCGATGGGATGGGAACTGGAAGAATATTTGTATCCGACCTCGGCCAGCGTTTCATGGGCCCAGGGCGTTGTCCCGTCGATGGAGAACCCGGCGGCGCGATAACCGTTCACCGGCGCGCCGGCGATGTCTTCGAGAATCTCCTTGCTGCGGCGCGCGTCTTCGCGAAACTCGGCCCGGCTTTGCGCCGTCACCTTGGCGTGTTCATAGCCATGGCTGGCGAGTTCGTGGCCGCGCCCGGCGATCTCTCGCACCAGCGCCGGATCGCGCTCGGCGACCCAGCCGAGGACGAAAAACGTGGCGCGCGTGCCGCGCCGGTCAAAGAGATCGAGACAGGCCCGGGTCGCATCGCCGACGCGCGGGGCGAACCCGTCCCAGCTGTCGCGCGCGATCACATCGGAAAACGCCCAGACCTGAAAATAGTCCTCGACGTCCACCGACATGGCGAAGCGCGGCGCGACCGCGGCGTTTTCAATGTCTATCGGTTCGGCGACCATGGGACGCGACGCCTCGCTCCAACTAGGACGAACCCTTGCCGAGTTCGTGCAGCAGCGCTTCGGCGCGCTCAAGGCCGGCGACGATTTCGTCGCGGCGGTCGTTGCGTTGACGCTGCATCTCCGAAAGCGATTTTTTGA
Source organism: Hyphococcus sp. (assembly GCA_028284345.1). Taxonomy (GTDB): domain Bacteria; phylum Pseudomonadota; class Alphaproteobacteria; order Caulobacterales; family Parvularculaceae; genus Hyphococcus. Next base: position 460,167 of record JANQRY010000003.1, read on the forward strand.
GGCGGCGCACGCTGGCGTGCGCCTCTTTCAATTCGCCGCGGGTCTCATCAATTGCATTGCGCACCTGCCGGCGCCATTCCGATGACTGCACCGCTTTGAGCGGCGCAATCGCCGGGCCCGACGCATCGTCTGACTCATCCGATGCGAACTCTTCGGTCCCCTCGCCGGCGCTGGCCTTGGCGATGGCGGTGGCGACATCCTCCAGCGTCGCCTCGGGCGGTGCGTCTTCCGCTGCAACGGCGCGTTTGGCGCGCAGGCGGTCAAAAACACTGCCGTCGCCTTCGGGTTTCACCTTGCCGACAAAGGCGGCGTCATCGTCCGCTTTCTCCGCTGGCGTTTCGTCTTCCGCGCCGTCGGCCGCGTCGTCTTCGGCGGCTTCGGGGGCCGCAGCGCTTTCGGTTTCGTCGGCCTCGCCGTCCTCGCCTGCCGCCTTTGCGTCCTCAGGCTGAGGCGCGTCTTCTTCGGGTTTGTCCTCGTTCATATCAGCGTCCCCTTCGGCCTCATTGATTTCCGCGACCGGTTCGTCGCGCGCATCCTCGTCAGGCGCGGACGTTGTCTCTCCGTTGGCGCGGGCGCGCATTGTCTCGAGCGAGACAACGACATCGTCGCCGGAAACGCGCCGCGTTTCGACTTCCTCTTCGATCTCTTCTTCCGTTTCGGTTTCAACGGTTTTGACGGCGGGCATGCGGTCGTCGGCCGGCTTTAAGTCTTCGGCGGAGCGAGGTTCGTCGCGCGCATCAAGCTCTTCTTCGTGGAGCTCGGCGATCACGGATTTTGCGATTCTCGCCGTCACCTGATGCTTGTCCTCAAGGGAACAGTAAAGCATGATCCGGTTACAGACCGTATTGATACGCCGCGGGCGGCCGCCGGTCTCTGCGAAAATCGCTTCCATGGCGCCGTCGGTAAAGGTCGGGTCTTCCTTCCAGCCGGTGATGGCGAGGCGGTGAAGGATATATTCCCGCGTTTCGTCGAGGCTGAGATTTTCAAGGTGGTAGGAGGCGATGACGCGCTGGCGCAATTGCTCTAGGCGCTGCGACTGCATCATGTCGCGAAATTCCGGCTGGCCGACCAGGAACACCTGAAACAGCGGCGTGCCGTCATAGTCGAGATTGGACAGCATGCGCAGCTCTTCAAGGGTTTCGAAAGGCAGGTTCTGCGCCTCGTCCATGATTAGAAGGACGCGCCGGCCGCGATTGAGCTGATCGAAGAGATAGTCTTCAAAGGCTTCGAGCTTGCCCGTGCGCCCCTCGCCTTCCGGTTCGATGCGGAACGCCGACAGCATATGATCGAGGAGTTCTTCCGGCGCGATGTTCGACGTCAGCAATTGCGCGGCGACGACGTTTGAGGAGGCCAACTGATCGAGCAACTGACTGATGACCATGGTCTTGCCGGAGCCGATAGGTCCGGTAATGACGATGAACCCTTCCGCCTGTTTCAGCCCATAGTGGAGATACGCCATCGCCTTGTTGTGGCTGCGGCTGCCGAAAAAGAATTTCGGATCCGGGTTGAGCTTGAAAGGCGCTCCGGAAAGGCTGAAATGCTCCTCATACATAGTTAGAAATCCAGCCGGACCCCCGTGAAGACGATGTTTTCGCTATATTCCAGCGTCTCGACTTCCGACCAGCGCTCCGTATGGGAATATTCCGCGAACAGCGACACATTCTCATAGAAGCGGTAATCGGCGCCAAGGGTGCCGGAAAACGTGTTGGTGACGCCGTTGGCCGCGATAAAGGCGGCGCAGGCAAGCATCGGATCGAACATCGGGTCAAAGGCGTCGAGACCGAACACGGTGGGGTTCGCCTCGCAGGTCGCCTGATCGACGCTCGTATCGGCGTGACGGAAGGTGAGACCGCCATAGCCCGTCAGCCGCCGCGTCAGTTGGCGCCGGAGATTGGCTCTCGCCGCAAATGCCTCAATCTCTCGGAAGCCGAAATCGCTGTCGGAATAGAACCCGCCGAGGGTCACCCGCGTGCGGCCGAAATCCCCGTCGAGGGTCGCATAGGCGGAATCGACGACGCCGACGCCGATGGTCTGAGCGTTAACGCCGCTGAACAGCGTCGAATACTGATTGGCGTTGTTGATGACCTGACGCGGCGACAGAGCTTCGCCTTCACGCAGAAGATCGGCGTATCGGAGCGTCGCCAGTTGCGTTTCGCGGAAGCGCGCGTCGATGGAGCGCGCCCGGCTCGTAAACGACCGGTTGGCGCCGGCGGTGAGATTGATCCGCGGCGAGATGCGATAGGCGATGGCGGCGTCGATGAATTCGTCGTCAAAACGCCGGCCATATTCAACGCGCGCGCTGGTGCGCCGGTTCGGCCGCGCCGTGAAGCCGGCGCGCCAGAAGACGCCGGACAGGTCCTCATCGTCGAAGAAAAGCGACGCCGCGTCGTCGGTTTCCAGATCATCATACCCGACAGCGCCGCTGATCGAGAATTTGCGCGACAGGGCGACTTCGACCTCGCCCTCGACGGCGCCATGCTGATAGCCGAATTCCGGCAGCACGCCCGAGCCGTCTTCCGTCGTGTCGTTTCCATAGGCGGAGAGGGTAAAGCGCACCTTGTCGAACATTTTGCCGCTGTCATAGCTAGCGACGACCTCATGGGAGCGCGAGTCATTGAGGAAGTTTTCATCAATGGCACCGAGCACGCTGTCGGAATCGTCAATAAAAACCTGCGAGAACCGATAACGCAACGTCACTGACGACCCGTCGGCGCGCAGGCGGTAAAGATAAGGGCTCGCCGCATAGGAGTGAACATTCGCCTGCTGCGAGCGGGCCGTGTTGATATTGCTGGAAAAGCGCGCGTTGTCGCCGACAAGCTGCCGCGACGTCTGGCCGGAAATATCGACGTAAAGCCAGTTTTCGGCGATGGTCGCCGTGCCGACGCCGGCGACGTTCTGGCTGACGTTAAAATCCTCGCCGTTGATCAGATAGGAAAGGTCGAGATCGCCGAGGATGAGGCCGGTAAAGCGATTGGTGCTGGTGATGGCGCCGCCGGACAATACGGTCGACGCGATAAACTCATCTTCCTCAAAACCGTCCGGGGCGAGACGGATATTATCCGTATAGCCCATGCGCGCGGCGACGCTGGCGGCGTATCCGAAATAATCCGTCTGCATGCGAAGCGGCGGATCGGCGTTGAGGCTTTGCGCAATGGCGGCGTGGCCAAGGGCACCGACGCTGACGCCGACACAGAGGGCGGCCGCAAGGCCGCCGCGCGAATAACGATCTAGGATCCCCATCTGTCTATTCCTTTTCGGCGGGCTTTTCAGCGCCGTCTTCTTCGCTGCGTCCGTAATAATCGTAGGAGCTGTAACTGGAGCCGGTCGCCCCGATCAGGCACCGGTTCAACACGAGACTGACATTCGGATTGACGTCGAGCAGTTCGTCGAGGGCCGCGGCGATGGCCGGCTCCGGCGTTTCGTTGGCCTCGACCACGAAAATCACTTCGTCCACATATTTCGCGAGCACGGCGGCGTCGGTCATGGCGAGCGCCGGCGGCGCGTCGATGAAGACAAGCCCCTCGCGATTGGCTGTCGAGATTTCGGTTAGAAGCTGCTGGCAGGCTTCGCCGGCGAAGAGTTCCGCCGTGCGTTCGCGGCTGTGGCCTTCGCCGAGAATGGTCAGTGGGCCGTCCTTGGCGCGATGAGCAAGGCTTCGCCACGGGATTTGTTCGGTGAGGCAGTCAGTGAGCCCGGCGCCGCGATCAAGGCCAAAGCGCGCGCGCACTTTCGGGCGCGGGATGTCGGCGTCGATGAGCACCGTGTCGACAAGATCCTCAAGAGCGAGACTCAAGGCGAGATTGACGGCGCAAAAGGTCTTGCCCTCGCCGGCCTGGGTCGAGGTGACAAGGACGAGATTCCGCTGCCGGCCCGGCATGCGATATGCTTGCCGGTCGCCAGCGGCGCGCAGGAAACCCAGCCGGCGCAGCAGGCGGCGTTTGACGGCGCGCAATTCCATGGCGAGCGGGCTTGCAAGATTTGACGGATTGAAATGGCCGAGCCTGTCGAGCCGTTCGAAATCAATATCGAAAGATTGCGGCTTTGACTTTCGCGCTTTGGCGTCGCCGGTTTTGATCTTGTCTTTCTTCCGCTTTTTGCGGGCAAGCGCCTCAAGGGGACTTGCGGCTTTTTCAACGACATTCATCACGCGGCCCCGCTTTCCTGATACGGCGCCTGGTGCTGCGCGCGCGCTTCTTCTTCCTCAAGTTCCGCAGGCAGGCGGCCGACCGAGAGGTAGGTGTAGAGGAAACCCATGACGAGCAACGCCGCGCCGGCGCCGGCGAGACGCAGGATGTCGCGGCGGCGCGTCTCGCGCACTTCCTCCGACGGCGTTTCAGTGAAGGCCCCGAGCACCGGCAGGCCGAAGGCTTTTTCGAGTTCTTCGGACTGCGTATAGGTGCGATCAATCAGGTTGATGAGAACGCCCACCGCAACGCCGGCGACCAGTGCGGCGAAGATCGACGTGTAGATCAGCAATTGTCGCGGCGGCGCCGACGGCCGGATGGCGCGCTCGGGCCGTTCAAAAACCTGATATTCAACGCCCTTGCCGGCGGGCCCGAGATTTTCCGTAAGCTGAAGACGGTCGCGCCGTTCGAGAAGGTCTTCATAGGTTTTCTTCGTCGTGTCGTACTGGCGCTCGATCTGTTGCAGTTCGGCGATCACCGCCGGCGCCTGTCCGGCGGCGATGACGAGCGCTTCGAGTTCTTCGCGCTGCGCCAGCTCACGCGTCTCAAGGGCCGCCAGAGAGTTGCGCGCAACGCGCAGTTCCGATTGCAGCCGCACAAATTCCGGATTGGCGGAAAGACCGCCATCGGCCCGCTCCAGCTCCGCAATGCGCGCTTCGACGCCGCGAATGTCCGGATGGGAGTCCTGATACTTGCTGCGCAGCCCTGCGAGTTCGACGCGCAACTGCTCCAGCTCGCCCCCGGAGGCGCCGCGCGGCGTCGCCGAAAGCAGGTTCTCCAACGTTAGGATGCGGCCGCGAAGGTCATTAATGTCATCGGCCGTGCGTTCAAGGTCGTTTTCTTTCTGTCCGCGCCGCCGGTCGACGCCTTCCGCAGCGGCGAGTTCGACCGCATGTTCGCGGCGAAACTCCGCAACGCGCAGTTCGTTGGCGCTGAGGCGCTCTTCAAATTCCTCGATCTGTAACTCAAACCGCCGCCGGGCGGCGCCGCTTTCCGAAAGACTGGCGCCGATATCCTGTTCGATCAGGAGATTTAACACCGCATCGGTCACGCGCTTGGCGACATCCGGATCGCCATGAGCGTAGCTGATGATGAAATACATGTCGCGCGGGCTTTCGATCCTTATGCTCCCGGCGATACCATTGACGAGCCCTTGCATCGCAGCCCGGTGCTCTACGTCGTTCGACGCCTCAATCGTGCTGTCGAGCCCCGAACGATAGATAATCTCTTCCACGTTCGGTCTGGCGAGAAGCTGCAGGCGCATCACGTCGACGCGATCCGCGTAATCCGGGTTAGCCACGGCGTCGCCCAAGACCGGCTGCAGGATTGTCTCGGTCTGCACGAACACTTGCGCGCGGGACTCATACTGATCCGGGAGCAGCCAGACGCCGAACCAGCCGAGAAGCGCCGCGGCCCAGGCGGCGATCACCACGGTCCAGCGGCGGCGCCACAATCCGTTCAGATGACGGATCAGCGGCGCCGGCAGGTCTTCCACTCTGAAAAAGTTACGCACCATAACTCCGTTACATCCGTCTCAAAGATGGCCTAAAACGCGCTTTCGGGAACAAGAATAACGTCGCCAGGCAGCACCGGCACGTTGGCCGAAATGTTTCCCTTGCGCAGAAGATCGTCGAGGCGCACGCGATAGGATTCGCGCTCCGCCCCCTTGCCGCGAATAAGCACCGCGCGGTTGCCGGCGGCGAATTCCGTCAGCCCGCCCACGGCGACCATAACGTCGAGCACGGTCATGCCCGCCTGATAGGGCAGCGCGATCGGCTGTTGCGCCTCGCCAAGGACGCGCACCTGCTGATCGAAGGTCGAGGAGAAGTTCGAGACGATGACCGTCACTTCCGGCGCTTTTACATATTGGCGCAAGGACTCTTCGAGATCGCGCGACAATTGCGACGGTGTTTTGCCCGAGGCCACCATGTCCTCGACAAGCGGGGTTGAAATGCGCCCGTCGGGGCGCACCGTCACGTTTGTGGAAAGCTCCGGCGCGCGCCAGACAAAGATTTCGAGTTCATCGAGCGGGCCGATCAGATAGTCGGGCGAGGCTTCCGCCGCAGATGCGGCCGTCGTCGGCGCCGCCGCCAGCTTTTCACCGCCAATCGATGAGCACGCAGCCAGAAGAATCGCCGCTGCGCCTGCAATGCCAACTCTCGTAAGTTCGACGAGCTTGTTCATGGTTAATTTCCTGTCCTGTCCAGAATTGCGCCATTCCCGGCGATTTGCCGGCAAAAGCGCGCATTCAGCCTGTTGTTTCCGCAATTTCTTTGCCACGGCGTCCCGGACGACGCGGCCGGTCCATAATAGGGTGTAAGACCGAGGAATTCATGCACGCGCGGACTCTCCTGCCCCACGCCGGCGCGCGGGCGTGATGACAACCGTATTCAAAAAAACCAATCGCCCCGCGGCGGCGGATCACCGGCTGCCGAGCCCGAACAGGGCGACGCGAACAGTCATGAAAACGATCGCAACATCCATTAGCGGCGTATAGCGCGAAATATAAAAGAGATCGTAACGCAGTTTTTCGCGCGCGCCGGCGACCGACGCCGCATATTCGTATTTCACCTGCGCCCAGCCGGTAATGCCCGGTTTAACAAGATGACGGCTTTGATAATGCGGGATTTCGTTCTCGAGCATCGCAACAAACTCGGGGCGCTCGGGACGCGGGCCGACAAAACTCATCTCGCCGCGTAAAACGTTAATGGTTTGCGGGATTTCATCGATGCGAAGGCGGCGGATAAAATGGCCGACCCGGGTAATGCGTTGGTCGCCGATCTCGGCGTATTGCGGGCCGTCTGCCTCCGCGTCCGTCACCATGGAGCGAAACTTCAGGACGTTAAAAACGGCGCCGCCGCGGCCGACGCGCCGTTGCCGATAGAAAATGGGGCCGGCGCTATCGAGGCGGATGGCGATCGCGGTTGCAAGGATTAACGGCGCCAGAAATGTTAAAAGCGCGACGGAGAAAATGATGTCGGCGGCGCGTTTGACCGCGGCGCCCGCGTCGCTGTTGATCGCGGACGCCGCCGCTTCGATCTCGCGCGCGTCAATGGCGTCGAGGCTGAGACGTTCATGGTCGCGGGTGCGCAAGCCGGGCCCCGCACGCTCGCCCGACGCATTCGGTCCGGCCGCGCGGCGCGCGCTTTCAATCTCCAGATAGGCCGACCGCAAAATATGCGCGCCAGCGACCAAAACAAATGTGATGGTCGCCGCCCCGAGATAAACCAGCATGATGCCCCGACAGTCCGTGTTCACAACAGGCGCGACCGGGATGAAACGCCGCCGCTTGGGGGCGCTCCGGATCGCGCCCCGAGGGGCAAGCACGAACCATGCCTAACGAAATGTTAACGGGCGTCGATGAGGGAATTTTTCTGCGGCGCTAAGACCTAAAGCAGAAACGGCGCAAGGATTAAGGCCCACAGGGCGGCCGACGATACCACCCAGAAGAGCCAGCAAGCCGGCGCGGGCCATCGATCAGACACATGGGCGTCTTCGATGGACGCGGGAAATTCGCGGGGGGTTGCGCTCGTAGCCATAAGCGTTCGCTACGGCGCACGCGTCAACAAATTGTTAACGCGCGGGAGCCGCGAGCGCCGCCGCATCATGATCATTAACGTCTTTGATGCATAACGGCCGCGCGAACGACAGACGAACCCGGCCATGCGCATACTGGTTTTCACAACGCTCTACCCCAACGCCGCGGCGCCGACCCACGGCGTCTTCGTGGAAAATCGCCTGCACGCCTATCTCAAGAAATACGATGCGGATATTCGCGTCGTCGCGCCGGTCCCGTGGTTTCCCTTTTCCCATGGCGTCTTTGGACGCTATGCGAGTTTTGCACGCGCGCCGGCGCACGAGGTCAGGGACAGCATCGCAGTTTATCACCCGCGCTACTGGCTGGCGCCGAAAATCGGCATGACGCGCGCACCCTATTCCCTCGCCGCCTGCCTGCGCCGAACGCTTGACGCGCTGCGCGCAGAGGGCTGGACGCCGGATCTCATCGACGCTCATTATCTTTACCCGGACGGGGCCGCGGCCGCCGCCGTGGCGCGCGAACGCAACATCCCGCTGGCGCTGACGGCGCGGGGCTCGGACGTCACGCTGCTTCCTGAATATGACGAACCATGCGCGCGCATCCTCGACGCCGTCGTCGAAGCGGACGCCGTCATCACCGTCGCCGACGCGCTCAAAACCCGCCTTGTTGATCTGGGCGCGCCGGCGGAAAAGATCGAGACCCTCCGCAACGGCGTTGATCTCGACCTGTTTCGACCGCTTGACCGCGAACGGATCCACCGGGTGCTGGATCTTTCAGGCCCCGTTCTTGTCAGCGTCGGTCATCTGATCGAGCGCAAGGGCCATCACCTTGTCATCGACGCCCTCGCCGATATTCCCGAGGCGACGCTGCTCATTGTCGGCGACGGCGAGGAGCGTCGCGCCCTCAAAAGGCAGGCGAAACGGCTGGGTCTCGCCGACCGCGTACGCTTTGCCGGCGCCGTTCCCCATCGCGATCTCGTCGATATTTACAACGCGGCGGACGTCCTGGTGCTCGCCTCGTCCCGGGAGGGCTGGCCCAATGTGCTGCTTGAAGCGATGGCGTGCGGGACCCCTTGCGTCGCGACCGATGTCGGGGGCAATGCGGAAGTCGTTTCTTCGCCTGGCGCCGGCCTGCTGGCGCCGGCGCGCACCGCGGAGGCCATCGCCGGCGCGGTAAACAAATTGCTCGCCGCCCCGCCCGCCCGCAGCGCGACGCGGGCCCACGCCGAAGCCCATTCCTGGAATGAGACAGTCTACGGCATGCACGGGATTTTCTCGGAATTGGCGGGCAAAGCAAAACGCGAACGCCGCATCGCCGCAACGCCCATCAAAACCGCCGACACAGGCGCGCCGAAACTGATTGTCACCGTCGACACCGAAGAGATCTTTGACTGGAGCGATTTCTCCACCGGCGCGTTCAGCCTCGCCGCGCCCGGCGACATTGACGGCTTTCAGTCTCTTTGCGAGCAGGTCGGCGCGCGGCCGCTCTATTTCATGACCTATCCGCTGCTCAAATCGGCCAACGTCGCATGTTACTACTGGGCGAAAGCCGATCGCGGCCTCGCCGATTGCGGATTGCACATGCACCCCTGGGTGACGCCGCCGGAAGAAGCGCTGTCCGGCGAATATTATTCCTACCAGAAAAACTATCCCGCCGCCGTGCGCCGGGAGAAGAAACATGCCCTCGCCGATGCGTATAAAGCCGTGTTCGGCCGCCGGGCGCTTGCGCATCGCGCCGGACGCTATGGCGTCGCCCGCGACAGTTATCCCATGCTGGCGGAGATCGGCGTGCGCTATGATTTCAGTCCCAGCGCCGGGTTCGATTTTTCGTCGACCGGCGGCGCCGATTTCACCGGATATTCGAACTTCCCCTTTCGCATCGTCACGCCGGACGGCGCCATCGACGTTTCGCCCGTGACCGGCGCCCGGGCGATCCGGCACACGCAGCGGTTTCTGTCGCAGGAAACGGCGAGCCCCGGCTTCGCCGCGCCGCGCCGCCGGCCATTTACCGAGCCTGCGCGACTGACGCCCGAGGGCACAAGCCTCGACACGCTGATGGCGCTGACGCGGCGGCTGATCGCGGACAAGACGCCGGTGCTCACCTTTACGCTTCATTCAACAAGTTTAACCAAAGGCGCCAATCCTTACGCGCCGGACGCCGCCGGCGTTGACCGCATACTGACGGTTACCCGCGATTACCTGTCCTGGTTCCAAAACAGCGTTGGCGGTTCGTTCATCTCTCTTGACGAACTCGGCGCCCTTTATAACGACCGAGAAGACCTCGCCGCTTAACGCCGCCTTAAGCATGCGCCCGGTAATTTTTGCCGGGTAGCTTGCGAAAGAACATGCGTTATGGCGCCGGACGATTATTTTCGTGTCATTTTTGGACTCGTCGCCGTCATCGGCTTGATCGGCGTAGCAGCGCTCATCGCGCGTAAGGCCGGCGTCGTCTCCATGCCGGCTGTCGCGGGGCGAAAACGACGCCTCGCCATCGCCGAAACGCTGCCGCTTGATGCGCGCCGGCGTCTGATGATCGTCCGCTGCGACGACCGGGAGCATCTGATCATTCTTGGCGCCCAGTCGGAAACGATTGTCGACACCGGCTTTGACGCCGCTGTCGTTGAAGACGCAGACGAAACGCCGGGCCGCAATCCTTTCGCCGAGCTGCGCAGCGCGTTCAACAAGACAAAGTCTCCGGAAAAGGACAAAGACCGGGACGCGGCGTGAAACGGCTGCTGCATATCTTTCTGGCGGCGTTTGTCGCATCGCTGATCCTCAGCGCCGACGTTGCCGCGCAGTCGATTACGGTGGATATGGGCGGCGAAGGCGGCGGCTTGTCCGCGCGCATTGTCCAGCTTGTCGTGCTGACGACGATTTTATCGCTCGCGCCGTCGATCCTGATCATGATGACCAGCTTCATCCGTATCGTGATCGTCCTGTCGCTGTTGCGCATGGCCATCGGCATTCAGCAGAGCCCGCCCAATCCGGTGATCATCTCCCTCGCTCTGTTCCTGACGGCGTTCATCATGGCCCCGACTTTCGGCGAGGCCTACAACGCCGGCGTCAAACCGTTCATGGCGGAAGAAATCACGCTTGAGGAAGCCTTTCCGAAAACCGCTGCGCCGGTGAAGACATTCATGCTGTCGCAGGTCCGGGAAAAGGACCTTGAGCTGTTCTTCAACATGGCCGAGGTCGAGCCGGAGAGCCCGGAAGCGACGCCGCTCCATGTGCTGGTGCCGGCCTTCATGATTTCCGAACTCCGGCGCGCCTTTGAAATCGGCTTCCTGATCTTTATTCCGTTTCTCATCATCGACATGGTGGTTTCCTCGATCCTCATGGCCATGGGCATGCTGATGCTGCCGCCCATCGTGATCTCCCTGCCGTTCAAGCTGATTTTTTTCGTGCTCATCGACGGATGGCGCCTGCTTGCGGGCAGCCTTGTCGAAAGTTTCGCAACCGGCCCGCCGGTTTAGGGCCTCGACGCGTCGCGCCTGTTTTGGCTATAGGGTCCGTTCAAGCTGCGACGACGACGACATTCAGGACGGATTGCTGTGAAAAAAGCCGAAGACTGCACAAACATGGATGAGGTGCGGGCCGAGATCGACCGGGTCGACCGGGCCCTCGTCGATCTCCTTGCCGAGCGATGGAGTTACGTCGATCGCGCCTGGGTGTTCAAACGCTCGCCGGACGAGGCGTCCGTGCCCTGGCGCAATCGCGATGTCATCGAAAAGGTGAAAACCCGCGCCGAGGAAACCGCCATGCCGGCGGAAATGGCCGAAGCGCTCTGGCGCATGATTATCGGCTGGGGCATTCAGTATGAGGAAGAGCGCCTCAAGGAGAAGTAAGGCGCGAGCCGCTAGTCCACGCAGTCGACACACCGGGCGACGGTCGGGTCTATCTCAAGGCGCGCCCGCGCAATTTCCTCGCCGCACTCGGCGCAATAACCAAATTCGCCGTCCTCGATTCGCGCGAGCGCGGCGTCGATTTTCTTAAGTTCGCCGGCGCGGCGCGCTTCCTGTGCGTTCTGCATCGCCTGTTGTTGCAGCGCGTCCTGGCGCGACAGGCGCCCGACCGATTGCTGATCGAGTTCGACGGGCTTGCGTTTCTCTGCGCTGGCGCCCGACTGCAGGCGCAAATCCTCCCGCCGCTGGCGCAACAGACTGCGAAAGAAAGCAATGTCGTCGTCCCTCATGGGCGATAGGTCTCTTTGAGATAACGACGAATTCCCTCAGCGCCGGCGACAGACGCGCCGGTGTTGGGATCGTTCAGTCTTGGCGCGCCGCGAACGGGACGCCACAGATATTCGATCTCCATGGCGCACAACCGCTCCTTGACGAGCCGCGCGCGCGGATCGCGCTCGGCGCCGAAAAATTCCAGCGGTTTTTCCGGCGCCCGCGACCTGATCCGAAACGTTCCGGCCAAGAGCCGCGCCAGCATGGCGAATTGCGAGGAAACAAGATTGACGGGCCCCGTCCACTGAATAAACGGGCGCGCGCCGCCATAGGTCTTGACCAGATAACGCGCGATGTCAGCGCTTTCATACATCTTTTTGTCCGTATTCGGATCAATGAGATACGGAAACTGCGCCTTGCCGCCAAGTTCGACGACCTCGGGCCGAAACCGCTTGCCGCCTTTCGGGCACGGCCGCACGAGTACGGCGACGCCGGCCTCGGACACCGCTTCGCGGGCAATGCGGCAGAACGGGCAACCTTCAAATTCATAAAGCACCGGCGTCGCGCCGACATTGGCGGGCGCCGCCGGCGCGCCGGCGCCGAACCGCAAGGCCGAAGCGATGACGGATGTTGCGAGGTGGAAAAGATAAAAAATGGCGTCACCGATCGACGTTTGTCGAATAAGTTTATGCCACAATCGCGCGCGCCTTGTCATTCCGGGGCATGCGTCACCCCTGCTTTTCCCAACGGCCCTGCTGCGATTGCTTCCAATAGGTCGCCTCGCAGCCGGCGTCTTTCACGGACGTCCAGAATTTCCGCGCATCCGCCACGGCTTCGTCATCGCGCCCGTCAAAGATCATGACACAGCGTTCCAGTCCGTTGAGCCCGCCTGCATCGGCCGCCGCGCCGTCGACGAGAAACAGGATCTGCGGACCGTTCGGCGTCTCGTCGCTGTCGGTGATCCAGACGGGCTGGTCGGCGCCGTCCTCGCCCGCGCCGTGAGGCAGAAAACTCTCGTCGCGATAGGTCCACAAATGGGCGTCGATGCGCTCGGCCCGCTCGCGCGATCCCGCGCGCACCACCGCCCGCCAGCCGCGCTCCAAGGTCTTTTCCAAAAGCCCCGGCAGGACGCCCTCCAAAGACGCCCGCTCAAGGTGATAGAAAAGGACTTCGGTCATTCCGCCAGCGCCGCCCGCAATGCGTCGACCCGGGCGCGATTGACGCCCCGATCGCTGTAGCCGACGCGGGAGGCCGACCGCACGTGAACCGCTTCCTCGCCCTTGCGAAACTCTACATCGTCGACAAAGCCGAATGTTTTCGAAGCGAAGGTCGCGGCAACATACGTATCGTCGTTTTGCGCAATCTCACCGCCCGCCGCTGCGACGGCGTCCGGGATTTTTTCCCACGCCGTCAGGGGAAGCGGATCGACGCGGTGTTTGTCGTCGGCGTGCGCTTCGCTCACCACGCAATTGGGCGAGGACGGGCACGCCGCCAGTTCACCGTTTACAAGCCCCGGCGCGGCGCCGCTTTGCGATTTCTGGCCGAGAAAAAACAAGACGCCGGAAATCATGACGCCGATGGCGAACGCGCCGAGCAAGATGCCGAAGGTCATTTTCATCGCCTATTCAAAATTTTTGCGGACGAACTCATCGAGCAATGCGACGCCGTAGCCAGACCCGCCTTTCGGACAGGTCGGCTTGTCTTTCGTATTCCAGGCCATGCCGGCGATATCGAGATGCGCCCATGAGACGTCGTCTTTGATAAACCGTCCGAGAAAGGCCGCCGCCGTCGACGAGCCGCCGCCCTTGCCGCCGATATTCTGCATGTCGGCGATGTCGGACTTGATCATCTCGTCATGGTTCTTCGTCAGCGGCATGCGCCACAACTTGTCGCCGGACGCCGCCCCGGCGGCGTCGAGTTTCTTCGCAAGCTTGTCGTCCTTGGTGAACATGCCGCCGAACTCATGGGCGAGGGAAACGATGATGGCGCCGGTGAGCGTCGCCAGATCGATCACCGTTTTCGCCTTGTAGGTTTCCTGCGCCCACCACAAGGCGTCGGCGAGGACGAGACGGCCTTCGGCGTCGGTGTTCAACACTTCGATCGTCTGGCCCGACATGGATTTGACCACGTCGCCCGGCCGCTGCGCATTGCCGTCGGGCATGTTTTCGACGAGCCCGACAATGCCGACCACATTGGCTTTCGCCTTACGGCCCGCGATCGCGGCCATGGCGCCCGTCACGGCGCCGGCGCCGCCCATGTCCCATTTCATGTCTTCCATGCCCGGCGCGGGCTTCAGCGAGATGCCGCCGGTGTCGAAGGTGACGCCCTTGCCGACGATGGCGACCGGCGCGTCGGTCTTTTTGCCGCCCATCCATTCCATGGCGACGAGCTTTGACTCCCGCACCGAGCCCTGGCCGACGCCGAGCAGCGATCCCATGCCGAGCTTTTTCATCTCCGCCTCGCCCAGCACCTTCACCTTAACGCCGAGATCGACGAGCTTCTTGCAGCGTTTTGCAAACTCCTCCGGATACAGAATATTCGCCGGCTCCGAAACAAGGTCGCGGGTCAGGAAAACGCCGTCGCCCAGCTTGCCCAGCGGCGCATATTCGCTTTTTGCGTCCTTCGCCGGCGTGTTGATCGCGATCTTCGTCAGCGTCGGCTTGTCGGCCTTTTCTTCCTTGGTGCGGTATTTGTCGAAGCGGTAACATTTGAGCCGCGCGCCATGGGCGACCCGCGCGGCGAGCGCGCCGCCGGATATCTTGCCGCCGGAAAAACCGTCGAGGGCGAAGACAGCTGACTTTTCCCGCGTCGCCAGGGCCCGCGCCGCGCCGGCGCCGCCGAGATTTTGCGCCGCCAGGGCGTCGAAGTCTTTCTTCGCCCCGGCGCCAATGAGAAACACGAACGGGTTGGAAAGGTCGCCGGGCGAAACGATGTCGAGAATCTTTCCCGTCTTCCCTTCAAACGCGGCCGCCTTCATAGCGCGCGCGACGGCGCCCCCCGACGCCTTGTCGACGGCGGCGAAGGCCGCGGTCGGTTTGCGGTCGTCAAAAACCGGCAACAGGATCGCGCCCGTCTTTGGCAGGGCGGCGGCGGAAAATGAAATTTGCATGTATCCCTCGGTTGTTCTGGCTGTTTTTCGTCTTTTGAAGCCGTTCGCTGATCGCGGCGCGTTTGTTCGCCGGGCGATCCATGCTACGGGCAGGATCGGTTTTGCTGGCGCACTCTAACGGCGCCGATCCATAAGGGAAGACCCGCCCTGCTTAGCAGTCTCGACAAATATATATTGCGCCAATGCCTTGCGCCGCTCGCCATGATCCTGGCCTCGGTGACGCTGATCGTGTGGATGACGCAGACGCTGCAGCGGGTTGAAATCGTCGTCGAGCACGGGGCCGGGCTCGCCCTGTTCGGCTTTCTGTCAATCCTGATCATCCCCAGCCTGCTCGCCGTGATCATTCCCTTCGCGCTCTATGGCGCGGCCGTCTACGCCCTGTACCGCCTGCATTCGGACAGTGAGATCGCCGTCCTCTTCGCCGCGGGCGTCAGCCGCTGGCGCCTGTCCGCGCCGATCCTTGCGCTCACCGCGGCCGGCGCGCTGGCAACGCTTTACGTCAATGTGGACCTGATGCCGCGCAGCTACCGCGTTCTCAAGGAAGAAGTCGCGGACATTCGCGCCGACGTGGCAAGCTCCATTTTAAGGAGCGGCGAATTCACCACCTTCGTCGACGGCTTCACCATTTATATTGATGAAGCCCGACCGGGCAGCCAGTTCACCGGCCTGCTTGTGAACGACTATCGCGACCCCGACGACGTCAAAACCTATATGGCCGAGCGCGCGCTTTTGCGCGAAACGGAAAACGGCCCGATGCTGTTCTTGCGCAACGGCAACCTACAGCGTCGCTCAAGCGAAGAGGCCGACGTCGCGATCGTGCCCTTCGACGAACTGGCGGTGAACGTTGCGAGCTATCAGGACGCGCCGCGCGAACTCGTCCTTGAGCTGACGGAGCGCTATCCGCGCGAGCTGTTAAATCCCGACATGTCCAAGCCCTATGATCGCGCCAACGCCGGCAAACTCATCGCCGAGGGCCATTCCCGTTTCGCCGGGCCGCTTTACGCCTTCGCCTATGTCCTGATCGGGCTTTACGCGCTTATCGGCGGCCCCTACAGCCGCCGCGGCTATGTCCTGCGCATGGCGGTGGCGGGCGGGGTGATTTTCCTGTTGCGCATCGGCGGATTTCTGGCCCAGGGGCTCGTCGCCGAATATGGCGGCTACTGGCTGCTCTACGCCATTCCCATCGAAGCGATCGTTATCGTCGCGTTCATGCTCTATGCGCCGCCGCTGGAAAGCGGCCGACTGCATTTCCGGAAAAGGCGGCCCGCATGACCCCTCCGGCGACCCTATTTCGATATATGGCGGCGCGGTCGATCGCCGCCATCGGCGGCCTGCTCCTCATTCTCGCCTGCCTCATTCTGCTGATCGACCTGATCGAAAACCTGCGCTTTGTCGGCAAGACCGAGGGCGCCGGGTTCGGCCTCGCCGTCTCGCTGACGCTGCTGCGCGCGCCGTCGCTCGCCCAGGCGCTGTTTCCGTTCGTGTTTCTGTTCGGCTCCATCTGGATGTTTTACCAGCTCAACAAGCGGTCCGAGCTATCGGTCATGCGCTCGGCCGGCCTGTCGATCTGGCGCCTCTTAGGTCCCGCGGCGCTGATCGCCGCGCTCACCGGCTTTTTTATCATTGCGGTCATTGATCCCGTCTCGTCGCGAATGCTGTCCTACGCAGAGGCGCTAAAGCTGCAAACGCGCGGCGGCGAGAGCAGCCTCGTGAAAGTCTTTCGCGACGGCATCTGGCTGCGCCAGCAAAGCGACAACGCCCATGTCATTATCAACGCCGGCAGTCATGATCGGACCCGCGCCGCCCTCAACGACGTCACCGTGTGGCGGTTCACGCCGGACAATAAATTCGTCGAACGCATCGACGCCCGCGACGCCGTTCTTTCCGGCGCGACCATGGAATTGAACGAGGCGCAGATCACCGCCCTCGATGATGACAGGCCGCGGAGCGCGCCGGTCTACGCCATTCCGACGACGCTGACCTCCGCCGACCTCGGCGAACGGGTGCAGGCGCCAGAGACCGTTTCCCTGTGGCGCCTGCCGCGCTTCATCGCGCTCGCCGAAACCGCCGGGCTTCCCACGGTGCGATACCAGATCCGGTTTCATGATCTTTGCTCGACCCCGTTGAAGCTCCTGGCCATGGTCCTGATCGCCGCCGCCTTTTCCATGCGCCCCATGCGCCTCGGCGGCCAGGCGCAATTGGTGGTGCTGTCCATCGGCGCCGGCTTCGCCCTCTACATGCTGTCGGAGATATCGACGGCGCTGGGGGAATCCGAAATCGCCCCGGTCGCGCTCGCCGCCTGGGCGCCAGCGGTGATCGCATCCCTGATCGCCATCTCGGCGCTGCTCCATGTGGAAGAAGGCTGAGGCGCCGGACCCGGCCTTTTGCTGGACCTTCCGGGCGATGCAATTTATCGGTTGATGGTGATTCGTCCGGCCGGGCGCGCGGAATATCGGCGCCCGGTTTTTGAGCTGTTCTCAGGAGTAGGCTTGCCCCGCATCCGCCCCATCGCGCGATACGCCCTCACCGCCGCGCTGACCGGGGCGGCGACGCCGTTCGCGCCGGCCGCGCTGGCGCAAGGGAACGCCGCCGACGCCTTCGGCGTCGAGGCCGACGAGACGGAAGAAATTCTTTTCGAAGCCGACACCGTCTATCGCGACCGCGACGACGCGCCCATTGTCGCAGAGGGCGACGTGCGCGCCTTTTTCGGCGAGCGCTATCTGCGCGCGGACAGGCTGACTTACGATCCAGCGACCGACGTGGTGGTCGCCGAAGGCAATGTCTCGATCACCGACGAAGATCTCGAAACCGTCTTCGCCGGCCGCGTCGTTATCTCCGGCGACCTCCGCGACGGCATTGCGGAGAATTTTTCGGCCCTTCTGGTCGACAACGCCCGCCTCGCCGCCGACAGCGCCGTGCAGGAACAGGGTGCGCGCACGCGCCTTAGTCGCGCCGTCTATACGGCTTGCAATGTCTGCGACAGCGACGGCGAGGCAAAAATCCCAACATGGCGGATTAAGTCCCTGCGGGTGACGCGCGATGTGGAGCGCAGGGTCGTGCGGTTTCATCACGCCTTTTTCGAACTGAAGGGCGTGCCTATTCTGTATACGCCCTTTCTGCAGGGGCCCGACCCGAGCGTCGAACGCCAATCGGGTTTTCTGACCCCGCGGGTCGGCGCCTCAAGCCGGCTCGGATTTAATTTCGAACTGCCCTATTATTTTGCGCTGTCGAATTCCGAAGACGCGACCTTCTATCCGAAATATACGGCCGAAGACGGGATTTTGTGGCAGGGCGAATACCGCCGACGGCTCAAAAACGGCTACCATGTCTTTCAGGGCGGGCTCATCGACGGGCCGAACCAGCCGGAACCCGATCCGCCGGCCCCGGGCCGGTCGCCAATCGAATCGACCCCCGGCGTGCGCTGGCATCTGTTCGGCCGCGGCTATCAGGAATTCGGCGATCACTGGCGCGCGAGCTACGACGTGGAGCGCATTTCGGACCGGGAGTATCTGCGTCAGTACGACGTGAGGCGGCGCGGCGATATCAGCCAGCAGCTCAATCGCGGCGCGACCAACCAGTTGCGCTCTAATTTCCGACTAGCGCGCGGCGGAGACGAGTCGCGCCTGACCATCGACACTTATCTGTTTCAGGGCTTGCGCGAACAGGACGATTCCTCAACGACGCCTTACGTCCTGCCGCTGATTGATTATCAGCACCGCTTCAGCAAACTCGCCGGCGGCAACGCGACGGTCAACGCCAATATCGCATCCATTTACCGCACCGCCGGCACCGATTCTCAGCGTTTCACGGCAGCGGCGAACTGGGACCGCGACATCATCACCCCGGGCGGGTACCGGTTTCATTTATTCGCCGAGGCGCGCGGCGATGTCTTTTTTTACCAGGACCTCGACGAAGGCACGGAGATCTGTTCCGACCCGACTGCAACCTGCGCGTCCGACTTTCCCGGCCTTGCAAATGGCGAGGAGACCGACGTCGTGGCGCGCTTCGCGCCGACCGTTGGCGCGGAATGGTCGTATCCGCTCGCCCGCGAAGTCGGCGGCGCGCGCTTGATTCTTGAACCGCGCGTTCAGCTTGTGGCCAGCCCGGCGGGGCTCAATGATGCGGAAATCGTCAACGAAGACTCCCAGAGCATCGAGTTCGATTACGCCGGTCTTTTCGATTACAACAAGGCGACCGGCTATGACGCGTTCGAGGACGGCCAGCGCGCCAATATCGGCGTCGCCGCATCCGCCGTATGGCCGAACGGCATTGAACTGGAAGGTTCCGTCGGACGGCAATTTCGCATCCAGTCGACAAACGCCTTTGATGCCTCATCGGGCCTTGGCGAGAAATCCTCGGATTTCGTCGGCAGCTTGAATCTCCGTTACAAGAATATCTTCGGCGTTGAAAACCGCTTCCGTATCGACGGCGAAGGCGGCAGCTTGGCCCGCGCCGAATCCCTCGCCTATTTCAGGGCGGGACCGCTCCGGGGCAATCTCGCTTACGTCCGCCTCAACGAGGAAAACGTCAACGCCAACCTCATCCGCCGAGAGGAGCTGACGGCAAGCGGACGATTGCGCATCGCCAGACATTGGTCGGTTGGCGGCGCCTGGCGTTTGGACCTTGAGCGTGATCGCACCATCCGTCAGGATTTCACCATCGGTTACAGCGACGAATGCTCGACCTTCGCGGTCACCTATCGCCGGGACCGCACGCGCACGACGAACCTTGAGCCCGACGAGGCGTTCCTGCTGACCTTCACCCTGAAATCCCTGGTTCAGTAGGGCGGACCGGGCGGCGTTGGCGCGGGCGGAGAAATGGCCTATTTTTCGTCACGCTTTTGGCCTAGAACCCCCGTCTGCGGCGCTGGCCCGCGGCTAGGCCGCCGGGTCGCGAGGCTGAAACGGAAAGCATCATACGGGACGACTGTGAAGCGTTTTATTCCAGCATTTTCAATTCTCTGCGCTGCTGTTTTCACAATGGCCACCGCCGCGCAGGAGGCCGCGCCTGAAGCCGCCGGGCCGCCGTCAAGCGACGAGGTGATCGCGCAATCGGGCCTGCCGGCCGAAAAGGTCGCCGCCGTCGTCGATGACAAGGTCGTCACCACCTATGACGTGCGCCAGCGCATGCTGCTCGCCCTTATCTCCTCCGGCGGACGGATCCCGCGCGAGGCCTTGCCGCAGTTGCAGCAGCAATCCCTGAACGAACTGATTCAGGAAAAGCTTAAGATCAAGGAAACCGAGAAATACGAGATGAAATTCTCGGACCGGGATTTTCAGAACGAACTTGTGGGCATGGCGGCGCAGTTCAACCTGTCGAGCCGGGAACTGGTCGAGGCGCTCAACCAGCAGGGCGTGTCAGAAAGAAGCCTGCGGCAACAGATCCAGGCCAACGCGCTCTGGCCAGAACTCGTGCAAGGGCGCTATCGCGACCGGGTGCGCGTCAGCGACGACGAGATTGAGGATACGATGTCGCGCATGCGCGAGGACGCAAGCCTCGATCAGTTTCTGATTTCCGAACTCTGCATTCCCGTCGATGACCCTTCGAAAGCGCAGCAATATTATCAGGGCGGTTTGCAACTGATCGAACAGATGCGCCGCGGCGTTCCCTTCGCCGTCATCGCCCAGCAATATTCCGCCTGCACCACGGCGGCCGTCGGCGGCGATGTCGGCTGGGTGCGCGCCGGCGAACTGGCGCCGGAGCTTGACCGCGCCGTCAAGGAACTGCCCGCCGGCGCCGTCACCAACCCGATCCCGTCCGAAGGCGCTTTCATGATCCTCGCCATTCGCGACAAGCGCGAGGCGACAGTCGCGGGCGAGCCCACCTTCACGCTCGCCTACGCATCGGCCCCGGCGTCGATGGGCGAGAACGCGGCGCGCCTCGGCTTTGAAAAACTGAAAAACGCCGACGCCTGTTCGCAGCGCGCCCTGCGCATCGATCTTGGCGAGGACATCGGCTATGCGCTGCTTGAAAACGTCACCCTCGACCAGATCGATCCGCGCTTTGCCGATTTCGTCGACGGGCTTTCCCGAGGCGATCTGATGCCGGTGATCACGGCCGACGGCGCCTATCATACGGCCTATGTCTGCGACAAAGATGAAGGGCTTGGCCTGCCGTCGCGCGAGACCCTTGAGAGCCGCATCATGCAACGGCAATTGTCGCGCATCAGCCAGCAATATCTGCGCGATCTGGAACGCCGGGCGGCGATCGACATACGCCTCAAAACCCCGATCGACGTCGAGGGCTAGGCCGCCGCAATGACGCAAAGCGCGCCGCCGCTCGCACTGACCATGGGCGAGCCCGGCGGAATCGCCCCGGAAATCACCGAGACCGCGTGGCGAACGTTGCGCCAGACCGGGCCGGCCTTTTTCGTCATCGCCGATCCGGCGCTCTATCCCAATATCGAGACGTCGGCGATCGACAGCCCCGCCGAAGCGGCGACGGTTTTTCCGAGCGCGCTGCCGGTGCTGCCGCTGAACGGCGCCGTCAACGCGAAAACAGGATGCGCGTCAGCGGAAACCGCGCCGGCCGTCATCGACAGTATCGAACGCGCGGTTACATTGGCGTTATCGGGCGCGGCGCGCGGCGTCGTCACCAATCCGATCCAGAAATCAGCGCTTCTTGCATCCGGGTTCGCCTTTCCGGGGCATACGGAGTTTCTGGACGCCCTCACGGCCGACGCGCCGGCGCCTACAGATGCGCCGCGGGGCGCCGTGATGATGCTCGCCGGTCCGCAATTGCGCGCCGTTCCCGTGACCGTTCATCAGTCCGTCGTCGACGCCATAAAATCCTTGCGCCCGGATTTGATCATCCGCACCGCGCGCATCATCGCTGACGCCCTGAACCGCGATTTCGGAATCGCAGCCCCGCGGCTCGCGGTTTCGGGGCTCAACCCCCATGCGGGCGAAGCCGGCGCCCTCGGCGCGGAAGACGCCATGATCATTGCCCCCGCTGTCGATGCGCTGCGGGAGATGGGCGTCGACGTCGTCGGGCCCTTGCCGGCGGACACCATGTTTCACGACGAGGCGCGCGCGCGCTATGACGCCGCCCTCTGCATGCTCCACGATCAGGCGTTGATCCCCGCAAAAACGCTCGCCTTTCACGAGGCTGTCAACGTCACGCTTGGCTTGCCCATTGTGAGAACCTCGCCTGACCACGGGACAGCGCTCACCATCGCCGGGCAAGGCGCCGCGCGCGCCGACAGCCTGATCGCCGCCATACGCCTCGCCGATGACATGGCCGCCCGCAGGCGCGCCCGGTGAGCGAGCCGCCGCCGCTACGCGACGTCATTGAGGCGCACGGTCTTGGCGCGAAAAAGTCCCTCGGCCAGCATTTTCTGCTCGATCTCAATCTCACGGCGAAGATCGCCCGGGCCGCGGACATTCGCGACGGCGACGCCGTGCTTGAAATCGGGCCGGGGCCCGGCGGGCTGACGCGGGCGCTCCTCGCCGCCGGCGCGCGCGTTACGGCGATTGAGCGCGACGCCCGCTGCATTAACGCCCTTGAAGACCTCAGCGCCTATTATCCGGACCAGCTGACCGTGATCGAGGCGGACGCGCTGCAGGCGGATGAAACCGCCTTGCTGGGGGCGAACGTCCCGGCGAAAATCGTCGCCAACCTTCCCTACAACATCTCGACCGAACTGCTGATCAAATGGCTGAAAGCGGGGCCGGGCCTTTGGGCGTCCATGACGCTGATGTTTCAAAAAGAAGTCGCCGACCGCATTGTCGCCGCGCCCGGATCAAAAACCTACGGCCGCCTCTCCGTCATCGCACAGGCGGCGTCGCAACCGTCTCGCGCTTTCAACCTGCCGGCCCGCGCTTTCACGCCGCCGCCGAAAGTCGATTCGACCGTTGTGACGTTTTCACCCGCCGCCGGCCCGTGCAACCTCGCCGCCCTCGAACGGGTTACCGCGGCCGCCTTCGGTCAGCGCCGCAAGATGCTGCGCTCGTCCCTGAAACCCGTCTTTGTGGAGCAGCTTGAACCGGTCCTGGCGAGCGCCGGCGTCGCGCCGACAATGCGCGTGGAAGACGTCAGCGTCGCGCAGTTCATGGCGCTCGCGGACGCGCTCTAAGACCGGTTCATCCCGCATCAATCAAAATTGCAACCAGCAACGCCGTCTCTTCCCCGTGATTGACCCAGGCATGGTTGGTTGCGCGCTGGATGACGACGTCGCCGGGCTTCATCGCCGTCGCTTCGCCGTCGTCGAGGAGAAGATCGACGGCGCCTTTTACCAGGATGATCACGTCCAACGTTTCGGTTTTGTGCATCATGGGATGGCGCGCGGTATCGACCCGCGCATGCGCCGCGCCGACCATAGCGAAACCGAACGCGGCGGCCGCCTCTTTTTCCTCCGGCGTGCGGCCGTCATCCTCCGGCGCGACGGTGAACCATCGGACTTTCACGGCGCCTTTCGCCGGTTCAAGGCGCAAGTCCTCGACTTTCAGCTTGTCGGTCGCGTCGTAAAGCTGGCCCGGATCGAGATCGGCGGTCCAGATTTCCGCAAGGCCCGCTTCTTCCACGGCGGTTATTTTCGCCGCCTCGCCGTCAATCAGGATGCGCGAGCGGCCGCCCTTGTCGTTGTCGGTGACGACGCGGCGGAGCGCCGACCAGTCCAACGGGCTATTCCTCTCTATACTGATAAGGTTCGGGGCCGGTGAGATTGTTGATCACCGACTGCGCGTCATAGACCTCGCCGTCTTCCGGCGCATCGCCGGACCCCATCAGCACTTCCATGCGGGCGGTGTAAAACTCCTGCGCGCCGACGCGGCCGAGATCGGCGCCGACGCCAACGCCGACGGACGAGCGCCGGCCGTAAGAACTCGACCCGAACCCCGTGCCGACGGAAACGCCGCCCCGCTCTTCGCCGGCGAGGTCGCGACCCGTTACCCGAAACCAGTCATATCCGTTCTGCACCGCCAGTTCCGCGGCGCGACGCAACGCATAGTCCTCGACAAGTTCCGGCGGCATGCCGCCCGATCCCTGATAGGTAATGCGATAGCGGTCATCCTCGATCCGCTGTTCGGCGTAACCAAACCCTTTTTCGTCCGCCGGACCATAGACGGCGGGACCGGTGGCGGCGCAGGCGGCGAGCGCCAGCGCGGCGGCGGCAAAAGCAATCAGGCGCATCGAAAGGCTCCCTTAAAAAACTGGCGCGGAGTCTATCACGCAGGGCGCAAATGGCAATTTTTCAGAAAGCACATACGTCCGCTAGACAACGTCGCCGCCGTGAGAACTCAACCCCGCAAGAATGGCGGGAACATCGAATAAGGAAGCATAATCCACTTCCGTACAAAGATTGCGCTGTTCGTCCGGATCGTCCTGACGGTTAAACAGCAATGACGGCCTTTCGTTTTCATTCAGGACAAGCTTCCAGTCCTTGCTTAGAAACATCCTGTCGTTTTCATATTGTCCAAAGATGATTTCTCTGTGCTCAGCGGCGGGTTCGAACATCTGTTTAGCAAAGGACCGCCCCCCGAAACTCGGCGCACCGGCCAGTTTGGCAAGATCCACGAGGGTCGGTCCGACATCCATTAACTCGATAAGGGCGTTGCTCTTAGCTGATCTAACGGTGTCGGACATCGCTTCTGCAGGCTTGACGACGAGAGGAACACGCGCAGCGCCATCCAGAAACACCTTCTTCCGAAGCAGCCCCCAGTCGCCATTCATTTCTCCATGATCAGATGTGAACAAGATTACTGTGTTTTCGTACAGATTTTTCTGTTTCAGCAAATCGACGATTTCACCGATCAGATCGTCGATAAGGCGAACTCCGCCAGCATAATTGGCGCGCAACGCCGCGATCTCGACGCTTGTCAAATGCAGGTTTTCCGGACACTCCGTTGAAATAAGCTCCTGTAGCACGCCCGGCGCGCCGCCTACAGTTTCAGGCCGGGCTGTCGCCGGCGGCATATCGTTCGGACTGAACATCGAAGCATAGGGCTCCGGCGCGTCGTAGGGCTCGTGCGGTCCGGGAAAACTAAGCCAGCAGAAAAACGGCCGCTCCTCGTTGTATGTTTCAAGAAATTGCTTGGCGCGCCTCGCAACGTAGGTGTCGTAGTAGTGCTCGTATCCTAGCGGCGACGGTCGGACTAAATTGTTCTTTGTGTTGCGGGCTTCAATATCATCTCGAAATGCGTCAAGCAGCCCAAGACGCGCCCAGTATTCAGAGAGATGCGTACGTGTTCGCCGGCTTTGCCGGGGCCCGTGTGTTTCGTTGATTGTCTCGAACCCGATTTTACGCAACAATGGTTCGGCGGCAATTAAGTCAGTTGAACGCGTCAGATGCGTTTTCCCGAATACCGCCATATGATATCCGGCGCTGCGAAAACTATTTGTCCAGGTCGGTCGCTCAAAGTCGTTTAATATTGGCGACTTGTTTGATGTCACACCGCTCTGATGAGGATACAGTCCATAATGCAGCGCCGCCCGCGCCGGCACGCATTGCGGCGAGTTTGTGTAACAATTGGCGAAACAGACGCCATCCGCGGCAATAGCATTAAGGGCCGGCGTTTGGAAGCCTCGCGCCATTGGCCCTGCGGCGTCGGCGCGATGCTGATCAGTCATGATGAAAAGTACGTTCGGGCTGTGAAGACTGGGCATTCTTTGTCCAAGGCAATGTTATCAAAGGCCCAATCAGACCTGTTCGACCAGAGAAATAAAGCCCTCCTGTTCTTTCGACAAGTTTTTACAGAATTCACGCATCCGTCAATATAATACAAACGCGCAAACGATCTTCATGAAAGCAGGTTTCCATCGTTGTGACGGGTGTTTTTGAAGCGCGTTGTATTGCGGACTAAAATCAACCATCGCTGCTCCAACCCGCTCACGCCATGCGCCCCTCAAACGCGCCTTTTTCAAACGCGTCGCGCAGTTTAAATTTCTGGATCTTGCCGGAGCCCGTAAGCGGCCAATCATCGACCCAGATCCAGAAGGCGGGCGTCTTTTGCGGAGAAAGCCGTTCACGGATGAATGTTTTGAGCGTCGCGCCGTCCGGTTTTTCGTCCCCCGCCGCGCGCATGAAGCAGGCGACCTGTTCGCCCCATTTTTCGTCCGGCACGCCGACGACGGCGACTTCCGCGACGGCGTCATGTTCGAGCATGGCGTTTTCAATCTCGGCGGGAAAGAGGTTTTCGCCGCCGCGAATGATCATCTCCTTGACGCGGCCGGTAATCTTGACAAAGCCGCGCGCATCCATGGTGCCGAGATCGCCGGTGTGCAACCAGCCATCCTTGTCGATGGCAGTGGCGTTCGCTTCCGGATTGTCGTTATAACCGATCATCACGAGATAGCCGCGACAGCAGATTTCGCCCTGGACGCCGACGGGAACCGGCTGATTGGTCTCAGGATCGCGGATCGAAACCTCCACATTGGGCAGCGGCTGACCGATGGTTTGGGTCAAGTCTTCAAGACTGTCGTCGGGCCAGCACTGGGTGATGACGGGCGAACTTTCCGTCTGGCCGTAAAGGATCTGCACCGGCGCGCCGAGAACTTCCTTGGATCGCTTGCAAAGCTCCGGCGCTACCATGGCGCCGCCGGAGAGAATGGATTGCACCGACGACGCATCGACGCCGGCGCTCTCCGCCGCATCGTTCAGGGCGACGAGCATAGTCGGCACGCCGAAGATAAATTTCGACTTCTCCCGGGCGATCACCCGCATGATCATCTCCGGATCGAAAATCGGCGCGAGCAACATGGTGGCGCCGACGCCGAAGCCGCCCAGCACCAGAATGGCGCAACCGGTCGTGTGAAACAGCGGCATGTTGTTGATGAAAACATCGCCGGCTTTCACATTGCCGCGCGCCATGACGTCGACGCCGTTGCGCACCAGTCCGTTGTGATGGAGGAGCGCGCCTTTCGGAAAGCCGGTGGTGCCGGACGTATATTGCATCTGCACGGGGTCTGACGGTTCCGGGTCGCGCAAGCGCCCGTCCTCTTCGCCGGCGTAAAGCGCCTCATGATCGGTGAGCAATATGCGATGTTTGATGGCGGGGATGTCGTCGCAGACGGCGTCGGCGATCGCCTGCATCGGATTGCCGCGAAAATCCGCCACGTAATAAATCGCTTCGGACCGCGACTGTTCGAGCACGTATTTGAGTTCGCGCTTCTGATAAGCGGGATTGACCGTCACCAGCGTGAGGTCCGCGAGCGCGCAAGCAAGCTCCAGCAACACCCATTCGGGGATATTGTTGGCGTAAACGGCGACGCGCGCGCCGGGCCCGTGACGTGACGCCAAGGCGCGGCCCAATCGCTCCGCGTCCTGCAAAAGCTCGGCATAGGTCCAGACCCGCCCGACAGCGCCGTCAAACCCCAGTTCCTTCATCGCGGCCCGGTCGGGCGCCGCCGCGGTCGAGGCCCGCAGCATGGCGCCGATGGTGACAGGCTCGGGCGCAGGCTCGCCCATGGCCGGGAAATAGGAGTCGGTGAGATTGACCTCGTACATGTGCGTCCTTTCTTTTAGGTCTTCGGCTGCAGGACAATTTGCGTCTGCGTCACCACCGCCGCGAGCTTGCCGTCGCCGCGAAAGATGTCCGTTTTCCAGACCTGAAGGGTGCGTCCCAGATTGACCGGCGTCGCGACGCCCCTCACCGTTTCTCCAACCGGCACAGGCCGCAGGAAATTCGTTTTTGATTCGATCGTCGACGTCGTCGCCCCTTCGGGCAGGTTCATAAAGGCGCCGCATCCGCCAAGATTGTCCGCAAACGCCATCATGGCCCCGCCATGGAGATTCGCCGGCAGCGTGCAATGGTCCGGCGTGACCGTCATTTCCGCCTCGATCCGGTCCCTGCCCGCATGGGTGAAATGAACCCCGATCATTTTGGCGAAGGGCGCGTTGTGTTGGTTAAAGAGTTCGGCTTTGTTTTCCTCGCCCATTGGCGGCGGCCTCCCGCGGCGTTTATCGTTAACGGACACGCTATCACCGGCGCGACGTCGGGTGAATTGCTATCCTCAGTTGTCCTCGTCCCGGGGTCGCCAAAGACCGGCCCGATTGTCGCCGCCTTCGCGCTCTATGACGCGGACGCGAACCAGACGGGAGAGAGAGCCATGCGCTGCAGCAACGACAACCGCGACGACCGCCTTTATGACCTTGTCGTTGTCGGGGCGAGCTTCGCCGGCCTCATCGCCGCACGCGCCGCCGCCCATCGGGGCCTAAAGGTCGCGGTTCTCGACGCCAAAACCGAGCCCGGCGCGCGGGTGCGCACCACCGGCATTCTTGTCAAGGAAGCGGTCGCCGAATGCGATATCCCCTCAACGCTCACTCGCAAGATCCCCGGCGTCCGGCTCTATGCGCCAAACCATCAGTCAATGGACCTTTTTGCGCCGGGTTATTATTTTCTCGCCACCGACACGCCGGCGATCATGCGCTGGCTGGCGAGGGAGGCAAGCCGCGCCGGCGCCGACCTCCTCTTCGGCGCGCGCTTTGACACTGCAACACTTGCGGACGACTTCGTTCATCTTCACGGCCTGGACTTGAAAGCGCGTTACCTTCTCGGCGCCGACGGCGCGAAATCGCGGGTCGCAAAAACATTCGGTCTTGGCCGCAACACGGAATTCCTGATCGGGATGGAGACGGAGTTTGAAGAGTCGCCCACGGTCGATCCGGACTTTCTCCATTGCTTTGTCGACGCATCGCTGGCGCCCGGCTATCTCGGCTGGGTCGTTCCGGGCGTCGGCTTGACCCAAGCGGGGCTCGCGGTTTCCGACGGACCGTTCGGCATGAAAAGGAAGCCCGATTTCGACAGCTTCCTGAAACGCATTGATTCCCATTTCGCGCTCTGGAATTGCGAAGTGAAAGCCAAACGTTCGGGACCCATCCCCTGCGGCGGCCTCGTTCATCCGCTTTCAACCCGGCGCGTGCTCCTCACCGGCGACGCGGCGGGCCTCGTCTCGCCCTTGACCGCCGGGGGCATCCGCCTCGCCTTTCAATATGGCCGGCGCGCCGGCGCGGCGATCTCGGAATATCTGCAGGACGGCGGCGCCGACCCCGGCGCGTTGATGGCCAGAGAGTATCCCGGCTTCGGGCTCAAAAGCTGGATGCGCCGGGCCTGGTCCGCGGCCCCGCCCAACGCGCTTCTCAACGCCACGCTCTTCACCCCGCCCATGCGGGCGCTCGCCCAATGGATCTATTTCCAGAAACGCGGCAGCGGCGAATGCAGCACGCGCGCTTTAAACGCACGGCCCGCGCAGCGTTAAATCGCCACTTCTTTGAGCAACTCCGGTCCGTCGTTGCGCGGGCTGCCCACCGCCTTGTCGACCGGATAGTGAAGCCACGTCCCTTTCGGCGCGGGACGCAGGAGGTCGTCGAGAAACTCTAGGTCGCGCTCATCCGACGTCAGCCAGAGATCGTAATGCTCCGGCGCGATCACCACGGGCTCGCGGCTGTGCAATGTCTTGACGTCAGGACCCGCCGCAATGGTGAGGATGGCGCAGGTGTCGATCTCGCCGCCCTCAGGATCGACCGCCGTCTCCCAAAGCCCGGCGAAACCGAACAACCCGCCGCGCGTAATATTGAAAGGCTGTTTGGCCCCGGCTTTGCCTTTCCATTCGTAAAAGCCGTCCGCGGGGATAAGACAGCGTCGCCGTTTGAACGCCGAACGAAAGGTCGGTTTTTCCGCCGCCGTTTCCGCCCGCGCGTTGATCAGCGGTTTCGCGCCGAGCCGTTTGAGGTATTCCCCCTTTGCCCAAGAGGGGACGAAGCCCCAGCGCATCAGCGCATATTCGCGCTGGCGCTGCTCGCTCATGCGGATCGTCGCCACGGGCTGGGTCGGAGCCACATTATAGCGCGGCGGGAAATTATCCCGCACGTCGACGTCGAAATGCTCCGCGAGGTCCTTCGGCGTCGAATGCAAATGATAGCGCCCGCACATGAGATCGGAGTATAGGGCGTTCATGACGAAGAACGAAACAATCCGCATCGGCGTCGGCGCCGTGGTCTTCCGCGGCGAGGAAGTCCTCCTCGTGAAGCGAGGCAAGCCGCCCTTCAAGGGCCATTGGTCGATCCCCGGCGGCGGCCTCGAATTCGGCGAGCGCCTCGAAGACGCGGCGCGGCGTGAAGTGATGGAAGAAACGGGTCTTGAGATCGAGATCACCGGCCTCATCGGCGCCTTCGAAGCGATGCCCGAGGATATCGGCCAGCTCACCCACGTGGTGATGATCGATTACCACGCCGAATGGATCGCCGGAGAACCGGTCGCGGCCGACGACGCGGCGGAGGCGGCGTTTTTCTCCTTCGACGAAGCTCGCGAACGGCTTTCCTGGGACGACACCCGCCGGGCGGTTTCCATGGCGATCGAGATGCGCGAGCAGCGGCGGAACCGGTAGTGTCGAAAAGCGGCCGCAATTCCGTTACAAACGACCGGTAGTGGAGATCGATGGACTTAATCCGAACCATATTCTTGGCCGGCGGCGCTTCCCTCATGCTCGCGGGCGAGGCGACCGCGCAATCGCAAACGGCGGACGAATACCAGCAGCGCCAACGCGATCTTGTGGAACTCGCCAGCGTTTTCGGCGAGATGCACCACATTCGCCGCATCTGCGAGCCGCGGCTTGAAAGCGACATCTGGCGCGAACGCATGAAACGGCTGGTCGAGCTCGAACAGCCGGGTTTTGAGGCGCGCGAGGAAATGGTGAAACGTTTCAACGCCGGCTATCGCAACGCCGGCGGTCACTTCCCCGTTTGCGACCGCCGCGCCCGCGACCATGCGGCGGGCCGCGCCGTCTTCGCCCGCCGGCTGGTGGGGCGTCTCTCCGCGCCGCTGCGCGAAGCCGAACGGACCGATGACGGGCCGCTCATCCTGACGATTCCTCAGGATGCGGAATAAAAGCCAATTTCTGATGCGTGATTGGTTA
This sequence comes from Hyphococcus sp., assembly GCA_028284345.1. GTDB lineage: Bacteria > Pseudomonadota > Alphaproteobacteria > Caulobacterales > Parvularculaceae > Hyphococcus. Next base: position 491,018 of record JANQRY010000003.1, read on the forward strand.
AGTTGAGTATTCGGCAACGATACTCGAAAGATTTCATCCTTGTCCGTCCTCCCCGGCGAAAGCCGGGGCCCAGAGTCGCAGGCGCAGCGCATATTGCTCCTGGACCCCGGCTTTCGCCGGGGAAGACGGAGTCTTTCTATCTAAGGATCAGCGCGTATCTATCCGAAGCGTTACCCGTTGTGGGCGCCCACAAACCGCCAAGCCAGCGTCTCGCCCGCATGAAACGGAACAACATATTCATCGCCGGCGTTTATGGTCTCCGGCACGGGACTTGGCGCCCGCTGAAGCGCGATGCGGTCTTCATTGACCGGCAGCCCGTAAAATTGCGGGCCGTGCAGGCTGGCGAAGCCTTCGAGTTTGTCGAGGGCGCCCTCCTCCTCGAACGTCTTGGCGTAGCTTTCAAGCGCAAACGGCGCGTTGAAGACCCCGGCGCAGCCGCAGGAGGATTCCTTGGCGCTTGCCGTATGGGGCGCGGAGTCCGTGCCGAGAAAGAATTTCGCCGAGCCGGACGTCGCCGCTTTGCGGAGCGCCTGCCGGTGGCGTTCGCGCTTGGCGACGGGCAGGCAATAATAATGGGGACGGATGCCGCCCTCGAACATGGCGTTGCGGTTGAACTCCAGGTGATGGGGCGTGATCGTCGCGGCGACGCGCGCGTCGGCCCCGGATACGAAGTCGACGGCGTCGGCGGTGGTCACATGCTCGAAAACGATCTTCAGTTCCGGGAAGTCCTGCGCCAGCGGCCCGAGGATGCGGTCAATGAACACCGCCTCGCGGTCGAACACGTCAATATCCGCATCGGTCACTTCCCCATGTACGAGCAGCGGCATGCCGATGCGCTGCATCGCCTCGAGCGCCGGGTAGATGTTCCTGACGTCGGTGACGCCACGGCTCGAATTGGTCGTGGCGTTGGCCGGATAGAGTTTGCACGCGGTGAAGACGCCGTCCTGAAACCCGCTGGCGATGGCCTCTGCGTCCGCCTGATCGGTGAGGTAACAGGTCATCAGCGGCGTGAAGTCCGCGTCGCCGTCAAGGGCCGCCATGATGCGATCGCGATAGGCCGCCGCCGCCGCCGGCATCGTCACCGGCTCGGCGAGGTTCGGCATCACGATGGCGCGCGCGAACTGACGCGCGGTGTAGCGCGCCGCCGCGCGCAGCATCGCCCCGTCGCGAAGGTGAACATGCCAGTCGTCGGGGCGGCGGATGATCAGCGCATCCTGCGCTGCTTCGTCATTTGTACTCATGGCCGCTTTCTACGCGCTCCTCGCGATGCTTTGCAAACGGCAAAGAACCTCTTACATGGCCGGCTATGACCGATCTCAGAATTCCGCCGCGGCGGGCCGTCGTCTCGGTGACCGGCGCCGACGCAACGTCCTTGCTGTCCGGCCTCGTTACCAACGGGCCGCCGACGGATGGAAGCTGCCGGTCCGCGCTGCTGACGCCCCAGGGAAAAATCCTGTTTGATTTCCATATCGCCCCGGCGCCCGACGGCTATCTGTTCGATATCGACGCCGATGCGGCGGAGGCCTTCATCAAGCGGCTCACGCTCTATCGCCTGCGCGCGAAGGTCGATATCGGCGTGGACGACGATTACGCCGTATGCGTTGACCCGAGTGGGGACAATGGGCGCGTGATCAAACCGGTGAGCGAGACCGGCGGCGCTGCGCCCGACGCTGAATACGACGCCCGCCGCATCGCCGCCGGCGTTTCCGAATGGGGCGCGGACTTCGACTCGGACGAAGTCTTTCCCATGGACGTCAATTTCGATTTGCTGAACGGCGTCGACTACAAAAAGGGGTGCTTCGTCGGCCAGGAAGTGGCGAGCCGGATGATGCGCAAGGGCTCGGCGCGAAAACGCACTCTTGTTGCGACGTTCGACGGCCCCCCGCCGCCAAAGGGAACGCCCGTCGCCGCCGGCGCGTCGACCCTCGGCCACATCATGTCCGGCGCAGAGGACGCCGCGCTGGCGCTCATTCGTCTCGACCGCTGGGAAACCGCCATAGAGAGCGGCGACCTCATCAAGGCCGGCGACTGCGAGATAACGCTGACGCGCCCGGCCTATATGGCGGCGGACTGACCCCATGCCCGCCCGACAAAAACTTCACTGTCTCTGGGCGCCGGAAGGGGACGACCTTTACCGCCGCTATCACGACGAGGAATGGGGCGTGCCGGAATATGACGATCGCGCGCTGTTTGAAAAGCTTGTGCTCGACGGCTTTCAGGCGGGGCTGTCCTGGCGGACGATCCTCTACAAGAGAGAGAATTTTCGAAAAGCCTTTGACGGTTTCGACCCGCTGAAGATCGCTCGCTATACGCCGAAGAAAATCGACCGCCTGATGAACAACGCCGGCATCATCCGGTCAAAGACCAAAATCAACGCCGCCATCGGCAACGCCAAGAGCTGGCTCAACATCATGGAGGCGGGCGACGGCGCCTTCAGCGATTTTCTGTGGGACTTTGTCGACGGCGCGCCGATTGTGAACACATTTAAAACCTACAAAAGCATCCCGGCAAAGTCGCGAGAGAGCGAGGCCATGGCGAAGGAACTGAAGTCGCGCGGGTTTAAATTCTGCGGGCCGGTCATTGTCTACGCCTTCATGCAGGCGGTGGGCATGGTCAACGACCACGAAATCGCCTGCCCGCGCTGGAAGGCCGTTCAGAAGCTCGCACGCTAGAGCGCGCGCTGCTTGCGCCCGCGGCGGGTTCGGCGCAGATTGCGGGGCAAACATCACCTGAAAGCGTCAAGGCCTATGACCGAAACCGCAACCGCCGATGTCCGCATCATCGCGACCGGCCTCTACACGCCGCCAAACGCCATCTCTAACGACGAACTGGTCGCGTCGTTCAACGCTTATGTAGATGACTACAATGCGGCGAACGCCGACGCCATTGAAAGCGGCGCGCTTGAGCCCTTGCAGAAATCCTCCGCCGAGTTCATCGAGAAAGCCTCCGGCATCAAGTCGCGCTACGCCGTCGACCGCGACGGCATTCTCGATACGTCCCGCATGGCGCCGCGCATCGCCGCGCGCCCGAACGACGAACTGGCCCTGCTTGCTGAAATCGCCGTCTTCGCCGCGCGCGACGCCATGCGCGCCGCCGACCTAAAGCCCGGCGACATTGACGGCGTCATCTGCGCCGCCTCCAACATGCAGCGCGCCTATCCGGCCGTCGCCGTTGAAATTCAGGACGCCCTCGGCATTGACGGTTATGGCTTCGACATGAATGTCGCCTGCGCGTCGGCGGCCTTCGGCATTGAAACGGGCCTCGGCCTCATTCGCGCCGGCGCGCGACGCATCCTCATGGTCAATCCGGAGATCTGCACGGCGCATCTCAATTTCCGCGACCGCGACAGCCATTTCATCTTCGGCGACGTGGCCACCGCCGTCATTCTGGAGCGCGCCGACGGCGCCCCCCAGGGCGAGGCGTGGGAAATTCTCGGCACGAAACTGCTGACGAAATTCTCCAACAACATCCGAAACAATTTCGGCTTCCTCAATCACTGCGAACGAGGCGAAGGCGACGCGCCCGACGCGCAGAACGACCCGTATACGGATAAACTGTTCATTCAGGAGGGGCGTAAGGTCTTCAAGGAAGTGGTGCCCATGGTGAGCGAACTCATCAGCGGTCATCTCGCGGCGGTCGGCGTCGCGCCGGACGCGGTCAAGCGCTTCTGGCTGCATCAGGCCAACCTCGCCATGAATGAATTCATCGCCCGCAAGGTGCTGGGCCGGGACGCCGACAGGACCGAGGCGCCGGTGGTCCTTGATGAATACGCCAATACCTCGTCGGCCGGCTCCATTATCGCGTTCCACAAGCACCGGGATGATTTCGCAACCGGCGATATCGGCGTCATCTGCGCCTTCGGCGCCGGCTATTCCGTTGGTTCCGTTGTCGTCCGGAAAGCCGCGTGAGCGGGCGTTTTGAAAATTTTAGGCTTCGCCGGTTTATCGTCGCCGCGCGGAAGGCTATCAGGCGGTCATGACCAATCACGTTCACAAAGGCGATCTCCCGGGCGGTCTCGATCTCGGCGACGTCGTCGCCATCGACAGCGAGACCATGGGCCTCAACCCCCATCGCGACGCCTTATGCGTGGTGCAGCTCTCCGCCGGCGACGGCGACGCCCATCTCGTTCAGCTCGACCGGAAAACCTATGACGCGCCGAATCTGAAGGCCCTTCTGATCGACCCGGCCGTTTTGAAAATCTTTCATTTCGCCCGCTTCGACATCGCCGCCTTTCAGCACTGGCTGAAGGTCGATACGAAACCGGTTTACTGCACCAAGATCGCCTCGCGCCTGTCGCGCACCTATACGGACCGGCATGGGCTCAAGGACATCACGAAAGAGCTCCTCGGCGTCGACATGTCGAAGCAGCAGCAATCATCGGACTGGGGCGCGGAAACGCTGAGCGAGGCGCAAATTCAGTACGCCGCCTCCGACGTCCTCTATCTCCACGCCTTACGCGAGAAACTCGAGGAGATGCTCGCCCGGGAGGGCCGCGCCGATCTCGCCGCCGAATGTTTCCGGTTTCTGCCCGTCCGGGCCGCACTGGACCTCGCCGGCTGGCCGGAAATCGACATATTCGCCCATAGCTGAGGCGCTTCCGCCCGCCGCCAAAGGCGTCCGGCGGCCCGGTTTTCGACGATCGGCGCTTCCCATTGCCGTCCGCCGGACTATATTAAAGGGTGTGGGGAAAAGCGCCGCCCGCGGCGGCGAACAAGCTGATCAGACGACGATATTTCATGAGCGAAGCGACCCTTAAGGAGACCCCGGCGCGCGGCAAGTCGGTGAAAGGCGGCCGCGCCCTCGACAGCCTCACCTTTCGCTCGCGCACCACCGGCGCCGACGCCGCCGCCAGATCGCGCCTCGTCCGGCGCCTGCGCGTGGCGCTGCCCATTGTCGCCGTCATTCTGATCATCGCCTTTATTTTCAACACGCGATCAAATCCAGTCGATCAGGCCTTTCTCGACGACTTCAAGACCCTCTCGGCGTCGACGGAAGAACTGCGCATGGCCAATCCGCGCTTCGCCGGCGTCGACGACAAGGGCAAGCCGTTCGAGATCACCGCCGTCGCCGCCTTGCAGGATCCGGCGACCAGGGACGTCATTCAGCTTGAACAGCCCCGCGCCGTCCAGGGCGGCGATGACGAAGCCTCGGTCGTGACGGCGGAAAGCGGGCTTTACCGTTCCGAAGACAACATCCTGACATTGAACGACTCCGTCACGCTCGAACATGAGCTTGGCGCCAAGACTTATGTGTTGCGCGCGCCGGTCGCCACCGTTTTGATCAAGAACCAGATCGTGACGAGCGACGCCGGCGTCGGCGCCGAGGGGCCCGACGGCGCGACCCTGCAGGCGGACAGGATGAGCGCGTTTCGCGAGGACGGGCGGGTTGTCTTCGAAGGCAATGTCAGTATGCGTATTTATCCGAACAAGGGCGAGATCGCCGTCCCGACGCTCCGCGACGGCGAAGACAAGAAAGAAGAAGAATGAAAATTGCAGCGCTCGGAATAGTGTTGGCGTTTTTTGCGGTAAGCGCCGCAAACGCGCAATTCGCCGCGAACAGCGACGCGCCCATCGATATCACCGGCGACGCCGCGGAATTCCTGGACAATATCGCCATCTGGACGGGCAATGTCCGGGTCGTTCAGGAAGACTCCATCCTCGCCGCCGACCGCCTTGAGGCGAATGTCTCCGACGACGGCGAATTCTCGTCGATCACGGCGACCGGGGCCGTGCGCTATTCGAACGGCAAGGAGGCCATCACCGGCAAGCGCCTGTTTTTCGACAACGAGGCGCGGACCATCACGGTGATGGAGAACGTCATCGTCACCCAGGGCAAACAGGTCATGTCCGCGGGGGCCGTCACCTTCTGGATCGATACGGGAATGGTTAAATTCGCCCCGGCCGAGGGCCGGCGAATCCGGGGTATTTTCTACGCCGAGGGCGACGAGCAAACCTGATCGTTAAAATTGAAACTTCACCGATCCTTAAAGAGAAAAGGTCTTAATGAGCAACGCCATGAGTGACATGACGCCAGAAATAACCGACGCCGACGCCGCTCGCCATCAACCCGCCGTGGTCGAGGGGGGCGGCGCGCTTGTGGCTGAAAATCTCGGCAAGTCGTTCAAGCGCCGGCCGGTCGTCCGCGGCGTCTCCATGAGCGTCAAGCGCGGCGAGGTCGTTGGCCTTCTGGGCCCCAACGGCGCCGGCAAGACCACCTGCTTTTATATGATCACGGGGCTGATCCCCGCCGACCGGGGCGCCATCGCCATTGACGGCCACGACGCGACGGCGCTGCCCATGTATCAGCGCGCCCGCCTCGGCCTTGGCTATCTGCCGCAGGAGGCGTCGATCTTTCGCGGCCTGACGGTGGAGCAAAATCTGCGCGCTGTCGTCGAGCTTGTCGAGAAAAACAAGGACCGGCAGCAGGCGATCATCGACGACCTTCTGAACGAGTTTCACGTCACGCATTTGCGCGGCGCGCCGGCGCTGGCGCTTTCCGGCGGCGAACGCCGCCGCGTCGAGATTGCGCGCGCCTTAGCGACGGCGCCGTCCTATATGCTGCTCGACGAGCCATTCGCCGGCATTGACCCGCTGGCTATCGCAGAGATCCGCGAACTTGTCGCGCATCTAAAAGACCGCGGTCTCGGGGTTCTCATCACGGATCACAATGTGCGCGAGACCCTCGATATCATCGACCGCGCATACATCATTCACGAAGGCGAGGTGCTGCTGGAAGGCGCGCCTGGCGACATTGTCGGCGATAAAGACGTGAGACGCGTCTATCTCGGCGATCGTTTTCAAATGTAAGGGACCAAGGGGGCGGTGTGGCGTTAGCTCCGAGACTGGAACTCAGGCAATCACAACAACTGGTGATGACGCCGCAATTGCAGCAGGCGATCAAGCTGTTGCAATTGTCGAACCTCGAACTCGCTGAGTTTGTGGCCGAACAGCTTGAGGAAAATCCCTTCCTCGAAGCGGACGAATCCCCGGCCGACGCGCCGGAGGAACGGCGCGGCGCGAAGGAGACGGAAGCGGACGAGAAATCGGCGCGCGAGGAAGTCGACCTGACGAGCGACGCGGCCCCGAAAGAAGCCAGCGACGCCATCGACGCCGAATACGCCGACATCGACCCGTCGAGCACCGGCAGCGACGCCGCCGAGCAGGATTTCCGCACAAACGACTGGGCCAACGCCGGATCGGGCGGCCCCTCTCTTGACGACGACCGTCAATTCGACGCCGCGCTCTCTCGCGAGATATCGCTCTCGGACCATCTGACCGAACAGCTTCACGTGGCGACCCGCGACGCCTCACAGCTTTTCATCGGCGCCTATCTCATCGATCTGATCGACGATGCGGGGTATTTGCGCGATTCCCTCGAAGACGTTTCCGAACGCCTTGGCGCGGATCTCGCCGATGTCGAAGCGGTGCATTCCCTGATCACCGCGTTTGACCCGTGCGGCGTCGGCGCCCGCGACCTTAAAGAGTGCCTGTCGCTGCAACTGAAAGAAGCTGATCGCTGCGACCCGACCATGCAGGCGTTTCTCGACAACATTGAATTGCTCGCCAAGGGCGATCTCAAAGGACTGATGCGCGCGACCAGCGCCGATGAAGACAATGTCCGGCAAATGGTCGCGGAAATCCGCGCCCTGACGCCAAAGCCCGGATACGCCTATGGCGGCGGCGCCGTGCAGGCCGTGGCGCCCGACGTCTTCGTGCGCAAGTCCGCCGACGGCGGCTGGAAAATCGAACTCAACAGCGACACCCTGCCCCGCGTGCTCGTCAATCGACGCTATTACGCGGAAGTATCCGCAGCGCGCGCCAATGAGGAAGACAAAAGCTATGTCGCCGATCAGTTCGCCAACGCCAACTGGCTCGCCAAAAGCCTTGACCAGCGCGCACGCACGATCCTCAAAGTGTCGACGGAAATCGTCAAACAGCAGGACGGGTTTTTCGCCTATGGCGTCAAACACCTTCGCCCGCTCAACCTCAAGACCATTGCCGACGCCATCGACATGCACGAATCGACCGTGTCCCGCGTCACGTCGAACAAATACATGGCGACGCCGCGCGGGCTGTTCGAACTGAAATATTTCTTCACCGCGTCGATCGCCTCGACGTCGGGCGGCGAGGCCCACTCGGCCGAGGCGGTGCGGTTCCGCATCCGCGAGTTGATCGACGCGGAAACCGCCGAGGCGGTTCTGTCCGACGACAAGATTGTGGAAATCCTGCAGGGCGAAGGCGTCGATATTGCCCGCCGAACGGTGGCCAAATACCGGGAAACCCTGAACATTCCCTCGTCGGTCCAGCGCCGGCGTGCTATGGTGCAGGGCGCAATCTGACCCCTTTAAAGGGACCGGACGGCGCCAATATAGGAGAGGCGGGCCAGCGCCGTCTGAAACCGCCAAACGAGGACACTTCATGGACATCCAGGTCAGCGGCAAAAACATCGAACTCGGCGACGCGCTGCAATCGCATGTGACGGACCGGCTTTCGGAGGGCGTGAAAAAGTATTTTGACCGCGGCGCGGAGGCCAGCGTGACTTTCGTGCGCGAGAAGCGCGAGGTCGAGTGCGACGTCACGACCCATCTCGCCTCCGGCGTATTCCTGGCCGCTCATGGCCGCGCCGGCGACGCCTATGGCGCCTTTGAGGAAAGCCTTGAAAAGCTCGAAAAGCGCATCCGGCGCTACAAGCGCCGGCTGAAAGATCATCACGCCAACGGCAAAGACCCGCTGCCGGCGCAAAATGCGTCCTATTACCTCCTGGAGCCGCTCAAGGACGAGGATGGGGAAAACGTTGAAAACGGCGACCCGGCGCCGGTGATCGTCGCGGAAAGCCAGACCAAATTGCGGGAAATGACCGTGGGCGCGGCGGTGATGCAGCTTGATCTCGCCGAACAACCGGCGATTGTATTCAAAAACGCCGCACACGGGCGGATCAACGTGGTTTACCGCCGCCGGGACGGCAACATCGGATGGGTTGACCCCGCCGCGCAATAGGGTAAATCCCCGCCCTTCGTCGGCTTCCGCTAGGGTGACTCGGGACGGCGAAGAATGTGCAAGGGAACGGTTTTGAGGGCCTCGACAGGCGATGCAGACGGCGACAGCGAAGACGACCCGGCAAGGTGTGAGTGCGAAAATGGGATTTGCCGAAATTTTGACGCCGGACGGCGTCCTTCATCATCTTAACGCCCGCTGTAAACGCGAAGCGCTGGAGGTCATGGCCGAAAAGGCGGCGAAAATTGTCGGCCGCCCGACGCCCGAAATCGTCGATACGCTGCTGCAGCGCGAACAGCTTGGCTCTACAGGCGTCGGCGACGGCGTCGCCATCCCTCACGGCAAGATTGAAGGGCTGGGCTCCATCGTCGGCGTTCTCGCCCTCCTGGAAAAACCGGTCAGCTTTGACGCCCTCGACGATCAGCCCGTTGACTTGATCTTTCTGCTGCTGGCGCCGGCAAACGCCACTGCGGCCCATTTGAAGGCCCTGGCGAAAGTTTCCCGCCTGTTAAGAGATCCGGATACGCGCGCGGCCCTGCGCGGCGCCGACAGCGCAGAATCCCTCTTTGCCCTGGCGACGTCGGCAGAAAAACCCGACGCCGCTTGAGGGCCGTCAACTTACCGTAAAATTTTAGTGAACGCTGACGTTAATGAACGCTGACAGGCGTCATTTCATGTTGGCGCGCCGCCGCAAAGGCGAGATCGCGATCACCGACCAGCGCAAGCCGCTCGCCGTCTTCGTCGTGGACGGAATAAAGCGTCGCGTCAGCGTCAATCTGGACGCTCATGTCGCCATATTCATCCTGCAAATCGTCCATCACGTCGCTGGCGAGAATGGGCCGGATATAGACAAGCTTGCGCCCGTCATAGGACGCAAATCCGCGGTCCGGGCTGAACGTCTCGCTGTTGGGGTCGTATGGTTTATTGCCGTTCATAGATAAGCGCGGTCCTGCATGCTCTCTTTCAGCAACGGTCAGCTTCGCCGATCATCGCTATTAAAATCTAAACGCCATGGCTTTTTGGCGTTTTCGTCGCACTTGAATATGTGTTCGCGCACCGAGGCGTTCAATGGCGAAACCCGGTCTGGCGCCAAATGGCCCAATTTGAAACGCCGCAGGATCAACCAAAATTTTCCCCGTCGCGTAAAATTGATGTAAAAAGCGCCGGATCCACATTGCCGCCGGAAAGCGTGACAATGGTGGTCGTCCCTCGCGTGGGGATCTTGCCCGCCAACACCGCGGCAAGGGCCGCAGCGCCGCCCGGCTCCAGCACCAGCTTCAGACGTCTGAACCCAAACGCCATCGCACGACGGACCTCGCTTTCGGAGACGGTCGCCCCGCCGGAGACCCGGCGTTTGAGGATCGGAAATGTCAGCCGTCCCGGCGCCGGCGTCGCGATGGCGTCGCAGATGGTCTTTTTCGTCGGATCGGCCGTCAGCCGCTTTCCGGCTTTGATCGACGCCCAGGTTTCGTCGAAATCTTCCGGTTCGGCGATCCAGACCTCCGTCCCCGGAGCAATGTCTTCCAGGATGGTCGCGCAACCGGCCGTCAGACCGCCGCCGCCGCAACAGATAACAAAGCGATCAATCGCCGCGCCAGCCTGTTCCATCGCCTCCAGAGCAACCGTTCCCTGCCCTTCGATGATATCGGCGTGATCATAGGACGGGACAAGGGTCATGCCGCGGTCTTCGCTGATCGCACAACCAATCGCTTCACGGTCGTCGCTGTAGCGGTCGTACCAGATGATTTCCGCGCCGAGCGCACGCACATTTTCGGTTTTAACGGCCGGCGCGTCGGACGGCATGACGATCACCGCCGGGCAGTCAAACGCCCTTGCCGCAATCGCGACGCCGGTCGCATGATTGCCCGACGACCAGGCGACGACGCCGCGCGCCCGCGCCTCGGCCGGCAATTGCGAAATCAGATTGTAAGCGCCGCGCAGTTTGAACGAGCCGCCGCGCTGCAAAACCTCCGCCTTCAGCAAAACGCGCCCGCCGGCGATGTCGTTCAGTCGGTCGTTTTCCAAAAGCGGCGTCCGGACAATATGACCGGCAAGGCGTTGCGCCGCCGCGCGCACGCCCCTCGCGGTAACGGAACGGTCGGAACTGAGTGCAAGTTCGCTCATTGGCCTTGATGCTCGCAATTCGCTTTTCCAGCGATCCTGCGCGCGGATCGCGTCCGCGCCAAGGCCGATTTGCGGCAATCCGGCGTCAGCTGAAAAATCCGGCCGCAAACGCCAGGAGCGCCGCGCCCATGACGATCCGGTAAATCACAAAAGGCGTAAAGCTGATTTTGCGGGTCAGGGTCATCAGGACCGCGATGGCGGCGTAGGCCGTCACGAAGGAGAGCGTCGCCACAATAGCGGCCGCCTGCATGGTCGCCCCGGCGCCGTTGCGGACAATCTCAATCGCTGCGAGGAGGCCAAGCGCGCCAATCGCCGGAATGGCGAGCAGCATGGAAAAGCGCGCGGCCTCTTCCCGGGTCCAGCCGAGATAGCGCGCCGCGGTGATCGTCACGCCGGAACGGGACGCGCCGGGGATAAGAGCCAGCGCCTGCGCCGCGCCGATCAGCATGGTCTCGCGAAAGGTAATGCGGTCAAGGCCGCGCTTTTCCGTCGGCTGACGGTCCCCATGCCACAACAATGCGCCGAAAACGATGCTTGCAACGCCGATGGTCGCGGGCGATCGCAGCAAATCAATAATACCGGCGGCGACGACTACGCTGGCCGCGAGCAGCAACGGGATCGTCGCCGCCGCGATAAACAGAAACAACTTGCGGTCGGCGCTTTCGCGAAAGCGGAGCGCATCGACGCCGCCGCGTACAAGCATCACTGATTCGGCGCGAAAATAAATCAGTACGGCAATTAATGAGCCAACATGGGCGGCGATATCGATGAGCGGGCCCTGATCGCGCCATCCGTCGACAACCACCGGCGCCAGGATCAGATGCGCGGACGATGAGATCGGCAGAAATTCCGTAATGCCCTGAATAATGGCCAGGACAATCAATTGAACGAGCGTCATGGCCTGTCGCTACCCTTCAATTGCGGCCTGTTGTCGACGACGTTGCGGCGACATGGGCGACGGTTTTATTTTTTTGCCCCGACAGAGACGCCCCGATCATTCGCGACTTTCTCGATCACGCCGGCTTCGCCAAGCACGGTTTCGATCGCGGCGCGGTCAAACGGTTTCAGGACGTGATAGGCTGCGCCGGCGGCCTTCGCCAGCGTGAATTGCTGCGGATCATTTTCCGTCGCACAAAGAATAATCAACGGTTTTTTCTCCTCCGGCAATTCCGCGGCGCTGCGGAGAAAATCAAGCGCGCCCATGGAGGGCAGGTCCCAGTCAAGCAGGACCGCATCCGTCGCGTTATCGACGCAGAATTCAACGCCCGCCGCAGCGCTTTCCGCCTGCGCAGCCTTAAGGCCCAGATCAGTAACGATCCGCGCAGCGATCTCGCGGATGACATCGGAATCATCGATGATAAGGCAGGTCTTTTTCTCGGTCATCATTTCCCTCGCAAGGCGGCGCCGACATGGGCGTCCATAGTGCCGGCGCAGCGTTAGGGACGCGTTAACGCACCATGCCGTCAATCACCCGCAGCGCCGGAAAACCGCACGTCGATAACGGCTTTTTCATCGTCGGCGAAAACATCGACCGCACCGCCGCCGGCGACGATCATCTGCGCGGCAATAAGCGCCGGCGTGAATTTCGGCGTCAGATCGCGGGCCTCGCCGCCGAGCGCCTTGACGAGATCATCCTGCAGGTAAATGCGTTTGCCGACGGCGGTGATCGTAAAGGCGTCAATGTCGCCGGCTATCGTGACGGTCCCGCCGCGGGGGACGCAGTCCGCGGCGGCGTTGGCGAGGATCAGGATGGCTTTGACATTATCTTTCGGCGCCATGCCGCCGGTCATCTCCCAAACGAGATCAGGCTTCAGCGTTGCATAAAGCCCGTCCAGCGCCTCGCGCGCATCATCCATGGATATCTCGGCGCCGAAGCCGCCGGCGGCGCCGTAGGCGAGCCGAGCGTAGCTTAAGAGCGCCAGCGCTTTCGTCGCCCCGGACCGGATCAGGTCGAGCGCCGCGCCGCGCATGGCCTCGTCCATTTCCGGATCGTCGAGCACGTCGAGGCCGGAGCCGATCGCGCCCACCGGGTTGATCAGATCATGGCACACCCGCGACGACAGCAACGCCGACAGGCCGAGGGCGTCGGGCCCCTCCTCCTCGGCCGCGGGGTTTTCAGACTGAGGCGCTGCATTTTCCGACGTCATCGACGCATCTCCGATCACTTTGCCGGAGATCATATGGCCGATTCGCGCAAACTGCGGGAGAGACGCGCCGCCGGACGCATGAGGCGCGAGCGGACTTATGACTGCATCTCGTCCAGCACCTCGTCGATAATGGCGTAGCCCTTGCCCCAGCCGCCGTCCATGTTGGACATCATCTGGGCGAATACCGCGATTTCCTTGTCGCTGGCGTCCACCGGAACCTGGCTCAGGCGCACGTCGGTTTTATCGCCGGCGTCTTTGAACGCAACGGTGGTCAGCAGGACCCGCGGCCAGTCGGCCATCATCGGATTGGCAATGATGTTCCAGTCCGCATCCGTCGATGAATGACGCCAGATGAGTTTTTCCGTCGCGACGACGTCCTGAAAATCCATGCGGCTGTAATCGGACATGCCGCGCATCTTCATCTCATTGAGCCAGGACCCGCCGGGCTTCAGATCGTATTGGTGAATAATCGTCTCAACGCCGGGCCCGTACCAGCGCTGCAAAATGTCGGGATCGGTCCAGGCCCGCCAGACGAGGTCGCGCGGCGCATCAAAGGTTCGATCCAGTATATATTCCGGCAAATCGCTCATCGCCTCATTCCTTTGCTTCAGCTTTTTTCATTTCCAACAGAACGTCGTCCAACTGATCGAAGCGCGCGCCCCAGAACGCCTTGAACTCCGCAAGCCAGCCCACCGCCGACGCCATGGTCTCGCCCGTAAGCCGCGCCGGGCGGCGTTGCTCGTCAATGTCCCGCTCAATAAGCCCGGCGTTCTCCAGCACCTTCAAATGGCGGGAAATCGCCGGCTGGCTGATCGAGAATGGCGTCGCGATTTCACTGACCGAGGCCTCGCCATCGGCAAGGCGCGATAAAATCGCCCGCCGGGTCGGGTCGGCCAGGGCGGCAAAAACGGCGTCGAGCTGCGCTTGCTGGGCGACGGCTGTTTCTATATTCATAACTTATATGTTATATAAGGAATTTGTTCTGGTCAAGGGCGTGCGGAAGGACGGCGCAATAAGAGACTGTAGAAAAACCCCTCCGCCGCTCATTCCCGCGAAGGCGGGAATCCACTGGATCTATGGCTTTCTGGATTCCCGCCTTCGCGGGAATGAGCGGACTCAAAAGCGAGCGCCGATACTGATCGATCGCGGATGCGCCGAGGCCGCAGTTGATAAGGTCGCCAGCTTTACCCAGCGCCTGACGCGGCTGTCAGCGCCTAGCGTTCAATCCACGCGCCGTTGGCGTCCTGCACGCATTCGCCGGGGTCGGCGCTGTTGATGAGTTTTTCCGCCGTTAACGCAGCGGCGACATCAATGGAAACGCCGTTGCGCGCGGCAAGGTCGGCGTAGAACGCTTTGCGCTGCTGGTTGATGTCGCGCACTTCCCGTCTAAGGGCGGTGTCCGCGGCGCTTTCGTCGACAAAGCCGAGATAACCGTCGGCTTGTTCGCCGACAATGCAGCGGTCTTTCGCGTCTTCAACGATGGCGCTTGCTGCGAGGGCAATTGCGGGAACCGCCGCAAAACTCAAAACGGCGCCGGCGAGAAAAGAAAGAGGATGCTTGCTCATGACGCGTTTCCTAAAAAATGTCGGGATTGTTGGCGATCAGGTCTTCGATTTCCTGATCCATTCTCACGCGAACTTCCTGATCGATCTTGACATTGAGGTTGACCTCGATCGGCTTGTCGCCGCCTTCCAGCCTAACGGTGGTGCACGCGGCGACGGCGAAAACCCCCGCCATCAGCGCCGGCCCGCCAAAGCCCGTCTTGAGAATGTCCATCGCCTTGTCCCTTGTTTGCCCCTACACGCGGCCCAGCGGCGCCCGCCGCCGCGATTCGTTGCCTGCATCCCGCATTTTTAGACCGTCCATCCGGCGAAAACTAGGCGGAAACGCCGTCGTTTGAGGCTGAATTGCGGCGGTTCGGGGAAATTATTCACTGCCGCGCACGGCGTTTTCGATCTGCAATTCGAGATTGCGCGACAGGTTGGCTTGATTGAGGAGTTCGAGCAAAGCGGCGTCCAGGGTAATGTTGTATTTGACCGGGACGCGCCCCCGCGCGCGATTGATGCTGACTTCGCCCGTGCCTTCGAAGTTGATCCGGAAATCGAGACGGCCGTCGAGAGGACCGTCGATCAGAACCGATAATGTATCATAACGAAGGTCGCGCAGGACGTCGAAAGCAATTTGCGCGTCGCCGCCCGCCGCGGCAGCCGCGGCGCCGGCTTTGCCCACATAGGAAATACGCCCGGGACCTTCGGCTGACAATCGTCCGCCTACAAAGCTTGCGCGGCTGTTTTCAACAACAAGCGGCAAATCGCCGTTCAGCACGCCGGCGCCGGAAAGCCCCTCAACATCCACGAAGTCGAGGATCTGTTTCAGGTCGACCGACTCAACACGGAGCGGCGCCAACGCATTGCCCCCTTCAAACGCCGCTTTTGCATCGCGCACGCCGATCCGCCCGCCAAACCAGGGGAAAATCGCGCGCTCCACGAGCAGCGTGCTGTCGCCGGGCATGTCGAAGACGATCTCACCGTCCTCAAGCTGGAGCGCCCCGAAATCAACGCCGGCGACGGTCACCGTTTGCGCGCCGTCTGTCGCCACCGGCCACAGGCTGGAGAAGGCGATATCGCCGTTAACGCCGACGGTTTTTGTGACGGTGAGGCCCGGACCGCGAAAGGTAATGTCGTCAAACGTCAAATTCGCCCGCGATGCGATCCCGTCCTGATCCCAGGAAAACCGCGCCGCGCCCTCCGCCGCTCCTTGCGTCAGCCCGATAATGCCTTTCAGCACGGGCGCGAGCGCGTCGGGCTGTAGCCCGCGGGGAGCAAAGTCGAGGCGATTGAAGTCGAATGAGGCTGTACCCGTCGCTGTTTTGATATTGTGTTCGCCGGCGCCGGCGCCCAGAACGACCGCGCCTTCGGACAGGGCTTCGTAGTTGAACCGCGCGATGTCGCCGGAGAGGATCATGCCCCCGCGGGCGTATATGGGCGCGACTTTTGCGTCCTCGCCATATTCCGTCATACGGATTTGCGTCGCGTCGGCGCGAATGGTCATGCCGTCTTTTTCAAGAGCGAAGTCGAGAACCGCGTCTGCGCGATCGAAGCGGAGCAGGTTGTTCAACACGACAGACCCGCCCTTCGCAACGCCGCTCGCCGTCGTACGATTTTCCGCCGGAACGTATCGCCCGTCCAGTTCGATTGACGGCGGCCCCCCAACGAAGCGCGTTTGCCCGAGGCGATAGCGCGCGCCCTCGGCGGTGACGACGCCGGAAAAATCCGCTGTCGGATTATCCTCAAGGCGAATGGCCGCGAGCGGCCCGTCGCCGGCGCAAAGCCGCGCGTCATTGAGCGACGCATCCATATCCTGCCCGGCGATCTTCAGGGAGATCCGATCAAGCATCGCGCAGCTGCCCTCAGGGAGCTGGAGCACGAGCGATTTCATCGCCCGATCGTATGCGCCGCGCGCTGTAATCGCGCCGGGAGCGTCGGATATGGCGAAGCGGCCGATCGACGCCGACAGGACCTCGCCGCTCGCCGTGACCTCAAAGTCGATGACATCGGCGGCGGCAGTTCCATGCAGCACCGCCGATGCATCGCTCAACGCGAAGGACGGCGCCGCAATGGCGCCGACGCGAAGGGGAATGTTGAAATACCAGCCGCCGTCATCGGTTTGATAGGCGTCAATCGTCGCCGTCGCGGAGACATCCCCGCCGCGCACGGACAGGACGCCCGCAATGGCGGCGCGCATATCTTCGAACACCAACAACGGCTCGCCCATGGCGGCGTCAATAGCGAAGCGCGCGCCCGTATCTGCCTCGACCGACAACGCACGCTCGCCCAGTTCCACAGATACGGCGCCGTTGTCCGCAACAAGCGTCAGATCGCCCGACAGCTCGAGGACATCGAAGGGCCCGCCCAGCAGATCCGCATAGGCGTTGAGCGCATCGGCGACAGGCGCGTCCCGGGCCTCAAGGCGCGCCTCGCCAACGCCCAGATCCGCTCGCCCGCGAAAGGCCCGCCAGTCGCCGGCGGCGAGATCTTTCCACGAAGCGCCCTCGCCCTGAACAACAAAGTCGGCCTCGCGAATTTGTCCGTGTGGAGAGCGAATATCGCCGGCGTAACCTGCAGTCACGCTGACGTCGCCGCTTTCCGCCAAGGCGATATCAACGGTGGCGGCGGTGTTCTCCAGAACAAAGCCGGAAAGACCGGCCTTCTCTGAACTGAAGGTCGCCTCAATACGCCCCGAACCGTCAATATCGTACGTCGCGTCAACGGCGCCCGAGGCGACGCCCTCGGGCGTCCAGACAGTAACCTCAAGGTCAGAGACGGTAAGCGCGGAGAAGGGCAAGCCGCCGCCCGATCCGCCGCCGCCGGCGCCGACGGGAACGCCCGCCGCCCGCATGGCACCGTTTTCCTGAACGTCGATGCGCACGGCGCCCGGCCCCAGATCAACGCGGGAAACGCGGCGTGCGCTCATCGCCTCTCTGAGATTGAACGCAACGTCCACGTGATCAAAACGCAGCAAAGGCGCATCGAGACGTCCGGCCTGCACGCTCGATACGTCTTCAATGCGGATATGGTTAACGGAAAGCGCCGTCACGCGCGCGCCGGGGTTTGGCAAGCCTTGCGCCGCCATGGCCTGGCGCAAGGCGAAGCCGGCAATCGGGTTGCGGAATACAAAAAGCGCGGCGGCGACGATAATGACCGCCGCAACGACCGCCAGAATGACTTTTACCCCACGCATCTTACCGACATCCCTCAAACCCGACCGACGGCCTTCGTTAAAGGTTAACACCGGATGCTTTTAATCGGCGCCAACCTGCCGCCAAAACCATGCAGAAAATTGCGGAGCTTGGCGAGGCGTGTCATTGTTGACTTTTACCGCGAGCCCCGCCATTCGCCGGCGGTTTTGTTCCCTTTGAAGGTTCCAACCGGGCCGGAAATTGCAGCGCTGTCTTCATGTCGGACGAATTTATTGAAACAGGTCAGACGTTTACGGAAGACGGCGCGGCCTATTGCCCGGTTGAGCGCAAGGAGCGCGGCGCTGCTGGCGTCGCCGCATCGTTAGCCGTACTGGCCGGCGGGGCGGCGTTTTTGACCTACGCCATGCTCGGCGCACCAGCGCCCAAAAAATCGCCCACGCCCGAAATCAACCCGGAAACGAGCGTCGTCGCGGCGCCGCAGCCCCCTGTCGAAGAGACCGCGCCCGTCGCAGCACCGATCACAAACACAAGCGATTTGGTTGCCGAAGCGCTGGCGGAATCGCGCGCGGCGCGCGCCGTTGTCGACGCGACGCCATATGGCTTCCGTGCGCCGCGCCTGAAACCAGCGCTGGAACGCCATATCGCCGCAGCGCCGTCCATGCGCCTTACGCCTATCGGCGGCGTCGCCGGCGCGCCCACTGCGGAGACAGATCCCACAATTATTTTTCTGCCGCCCGACCGCGCGCTGCGCCACCTGACGCCGGCCATCGCCTATGCGCGCGACATTGCCCGCGACACCATCCATACGACGATCACGATCGCCCGCGGCGAGACATTTGTCGACGCGCTGAAGCGCGCGGGCATCGCGGCCGCCGATCGCAACGCCGCGGCCTACGCTTTCGGCCGCCACTATAATCTCCGCCGTCTGAAACCGGGGCAGCAGTTTCAGTTGCGCCTCGGATGGGCGAACCAGACGCTGTTTCAACTGGCCGGTCAGGGCGAGCCCGATGCGCGGTTGTTGTCGCTATCCTTTCGCGACGGCTTTGAGCAGGAAATCAATGTCACCCGCGCCGGCGACGACGCCTTTCACGCCGAAGCAACGCCGATCGAGCTGACGACCCACATGCACGCCATTGAAGGGCGCATCGACGGCAGTCTTTATCTCTCCGCAAAGGCGCTTGGCGCGCCTGACGACATCATCGCGGGTCTTGCGGACGCCTTCGCCTACGACGTTGACTTCCAGCGCGAGATCTTCGGCGGCGACGAATTCGAACTCATCTTCGAAGCCAAATATGACGACCGCGGGCAAATGGCCGCCGGCGGCGAAATTGTCTTTGCGCGGCTGAACTGGCGCGGGAAATCCCGGGAAAAGGGATATTACCGGTTTGAGGAAGAGGAAGGGCGCGCGGATTTCTACGACGCCGCCGGCCAGAGCGCGAAACGACTGCTCATGAAAACGCCCATCGACGGCGCGCGTCTGTCATCGCGCTTCGGCACCCGCCGCCATCCGATCCTCGGTTACCGCCGGGCGCATAAAGGCGTCGATTTCGCAGCGCCGCGCGGCACGCCGATCAAGGCCGCCGGCGACGGCGTCGTCGAGCGCGCCGACCGCTACGGCAGCTTCGGCAACTACATCCGCATTCGCCATGCAAACGGCTACAAAACCGCCTATGCGCATCTGAAAGGGTTTCGCACGGGCGTCCGCAAGGGCAAGCGCGTGCGCCAGGGCGACATTATCGGCTATGTGGGCACCACCGGCCGATCGACAGGCCCGCACCTTCATTATGAAGTGCACCTGAACGGCAAGGCCGTAAATCCGCAAAAGCTCAAAATCGCAACGGGCAAGAAACTGACCGGCGCAACGCTCGACCGGTTCAAGCTTGAACGCGACCGTATCGACCTGTTGCGGGCGCCGCCGGCGGAAGACGCGCCGCTCTTCGCCGAAGGCGAAACTCCGACCAAAGAAAGCCTCTAGTTTCCTGAAATAAAAATCCCCGGCGCGATGGCCGGGGTTTTTATGCTGCCTCCTAAAATCCGGTGCAAGCGGGTTTCGGTTAAAGCTGGAGCCAGCGCCGATACTCATCTCAATTCTACATTAAGGAAACGCAAAAGAGCATGCTTAAGAAACGCTGTTGCGAAATCGCCGTAAGCGGATGTTCGCAGCGTTTACTTGGTTAATTGCAACACTTTCGATGGCGTCCGGCGCGCCTTCTATTCGCCACAATGTCAAAACCGTAATGAAATAGAGGCCGGCGCCGGCAATCGCGTCAACCATCAGCCGCGCGGCGAGCAGCCAATCGTCGATGGTCGCAACGTGATCGCGCAAGACGATAAAATACAACCCCATGACCGCTACGCCGGCGAGACTGCGCCGCGCGCGCCAGAGCGGTTCAAAGGGCGAGCCGCCGCTGAGCCGCGCATAAAGACCGGCATTGAGCGATGCGATAACCAGAAGCCCGACGGCGCAGGCGATCGCGGCGCCAAGGAGGCCGTAAAAATACGCCGCAGCGACAAAGATCGGCATGCGAATGAAAAAGACGAGGACTTCTCTCAAGAAAATCAACCGTGCGCGGCCCATGGCCAGAGCATAGGCGTTGGTGGCGTAGAATATGACGGCGAGCCCCGCCGCGGGGCTGAAATATTGCAGCATCAGCGCCGCGCGCTCCCACCCGGCGCCGAGCAGCAGGGCCACAAGGTCCGGCGCGATAAACGCCACACCGAAGGACGCCGGCATGGCGATGAAAGCCAAGGCCTCCGCGCTGCGCAAATAGGCGCGTCTCATAGCGCCGGCGTCGCCCTGAAGTTCTGAAAGACCCGGATAAACCGCGCGCGCCATGGGAATGGCGATTTCCCCGCTCGGCAGGGACGCGATGGACCCGCCGACAAAGAACGCGCCGACGTCAGCCGGGCTTACGAACTTACCAAGAAACAGGACATCGAGCTTGTTGTTGAGCGCGGCGACAAAGCTGAGCCCGGCGAGCCATCCGGCAAAGCCGCCGATTTCCCTCGCCGCCGCGAAGGAAAGACGCGGCCGGTATGGGCGCAGCACCCAGGACATGACCATCTGCGCGAACGTGCCGGCGACCAAACCCAGAATGATCGCCCAATAGGTTCGGAAGACAAGGGCGATTGCGATCGATACGGCGACGCCGAGCAGTTTGTCGGCGGCCTCGAGCCAGAACTGCTTTGAGAAATCAAGCTCGCGCTCAAACTCAAAAAAGCGCGGGTTCATCAGCGCGTGGAGAAGCGGAACGACGCTGATCCCGAAAAACACCACTGTTGCGCGCGGGTCGTTGTAGAAATTATCCGCCAGCAGCGCCGCAAACAGCATGACCGCCGTCACGACCAGACCGCGGATCAGGGAGATCGTGAACAAGGTGTCGTATTGTTCGCAGCCGGCGTGCCGGAATTTGACGACCGTGCGAGACACGCCGATGTCGGTGATGTTTTGCAGAAGCTGCATCACCGTGACGCCGATGGCGACCAGACCGAAATCCTCCGGCACGAGAAGCCGCGCCAGGATCAGCGTGTTGATGAGACCAAGGGCGCGCACGACGACGCGCCCGCCGATCATCCACGCGGCGCCGCGCATGACGCGCCCTGTCAGCGAGGGTTTCTCGGGCGCCGCAACGTCTATTTCACCGGCGCCGATGCTCATGACGCACCCCCGTCGCGCGCGGCCGGGAAATACCGGCCGAGCCATGCGTCAATATGGGCAATCAGCGCTTTCTGGGCCGCCAGTGTCGAAAATGTATGGTCCGTATGCGGCATGGCTTCGACATCGATCCTGCCGTCAAAATCGTAGTCCGCGAATGTCTCAAAGAAATGCGCCGGCTTCGAGACATGGCGGCGCACCAGCCCCGTATAAACGATGAAGATGCGAACGCCGCGATCGACGAGCGTTGTCAGGTCGGCGGCGAAGGCTTCCTTCGGCGCGACCGGACGGCCCTGTTCAACATGATCGTCGGCTTGATCTTCATTGTTCGCGACATTCGCGTTGTCATCCCGCGCCATCAGCGATCTGATCTTGCGCGCCCATCGGTCGGGATCGGCGGCGCGCGCGAACAGATCGGCCGCGGCGGCCCCATCGTTCGGATAGGCGTATGGATCGAGCAAAACGAGACCGCTGATGCGCGGGTCTTCGACGGCGGCGCGCAATGCGTGGTCCGCGCCTGAACACATGCCGACGGCGACAATGTCGTCCGCGCCGGTTTCATTTTTCACAACGTCAATCGCCGCGCCGAGATCGGCGATGGCCTGCCGTTCGAAACCAAGGCCCGCTTCCGCCACCGGGCTTTCCCCCTGCCCTGACAAGTCAAAGCGCAGGCTCGCCGCGGTGAGCGCGCGCGCAAGTTTGACATTCAGTCGGTGCGGGCCAATGCGATGCACGACGCCGGCGTTAAAGAACAAGAGACCTCTCGCGCATGCGAGCGCCGCGTCGTTACGCAAAACGCCGCTTAACAGGCCGCCGGCGCCGAACTGGACGATCCGTTCCATCATGATCGCCGTCCCGCCGCATCGGCAATGTAGTCAATGACGTCCGTGGGAACATAATAGGCGTTCATGGCCTCATTACTGTTCCACGTCATCGACGCCTTGTCATAGCGGTGATAGCGCGCCGCCGCCCGTTGCAGGGTCTGTTCCTGCGCCGGCGACACCGAGGCGTCCGACGATCCAATCAAATGGATGGCGCGCGCGATTTTTTTGTCGTCCACGAAATCAAACCGCCGAAGTTGATCGCGCAACGCATCCGGCAGACAAGCCCCGAGCGCTTCAGTCATTTTTGCCGCCGCAGGCGTGTCGCGCTCAACGCTGGATTGCGGAACATCCAACGCCTCCGACAGCGCCGCAATATGCGCGCGGCGCAGACCGGCGAGGTAATCGGCGCCGGAAAGAACAGGGTCCCACAGAAACAATTGCTCAAGCCTCGCACCGGTTTCGCTGGCGGCGCGAAGGGCGACAGCGCCGCCGAGACCCAAACCGATCCAAATAACACGCCGCGCGTCGCTCAGCGCCTCCAGTTCGTCCTGCGCCATTGCGGCGTCGCGGATCATGCCGTCGAAATCCAGCGCGGCGCAGTCGCCGTCGGAGTCGCCGCTGCCATAATAGTCGAACCGCAACACGGACGCGCCGGCGCGCGCCAGCCGTTCGGCGAGTTGCTTGAAAATGCGAAAGGAGCGGACCGCCTCTTCGCCAAAGGGATTGAACAGCAACACCGCCGGCGCGCTAGGCGTCCGCTTCTCCGCATGGTGGAAAACACCGTATAGTTTGCGGTCGCTATCGCCGAAATGTAATGGCGTCGCGGCCATCGTAATTTCCTCCGGGCCTTTATTCGCCAGCGCAAGCGCCGCCTGACCGCGCCGACATCACGCGGCGACGGGATCCGCGGCAAGCTGTTCCAGACTTTCAAAAATGACTTCGCGCGGCGAAATCGACAGGCCGATCGCATCGCGCGCCCGCGCAATCATGCGCGCCGCCTGCAACGACTGGCCGCCGAGTTCGAAGAAATTGTCGGTCACGGAAATTTCAGGCGCATTCAGAATGTCGCCCCAGATATCGGCAAGCGCGATTTCCTGCGGCGTCCTCGGCGGGACGCGGCGCGCCGCCGCGGCGACGCCCGCCGGCGCCGGCAGCGCCTTGCGGTCGACCTTGTTGTTGTTCGTAAGCGGCAAGGCCGACAACTCGATAAAGAACTGCGGCGTCATATAATGCGGCACATGCTCGCGCATGAAGCGCCGTAACTCGCTGTTGGTCGCGGACGCGCCGTCCTTGAAAACCACATAGGCGACGATCGAGGCTTCGCCTGATTGATCGTTGCGCAACGCCGCCGCCGCTTCCCGTACAGCCGGGTATTTGTTCAGCGCCGCTTCGATATCGCCGAGTTCAATCCGGTAGCCGCGGACCTTAATCTGTTCGTCGCGGCGGCCAAGGATTTCAATCGTTCCGTCCCGGCGCCATCGCGCGTGGTCGCCCGTGTTGTAGATGCGGCCCGCGGAAGGCGCGAAGGGATTGTCGCGAAAACGCTCCGCGGTCAGATCCGGCTTGCCCAGATAGCCAAGCGCGACGCCATCGCCGCCAATCCAGAGATCGCCCGCGACGCCCGCCGGCGCCGGCTTGCCGAAATCATCCAGCACATAAATTTGCGTGTTCTGGATCGGCCCGCCCACATGGATCGTCGACGCGTCTTCAATCCGCGCGCAGGTCGACCAGACGGTTGTCTCCGTCGGCCCGTACATATTCCAGAGTTCGCCGACGAGGTTCGGCAACCGGTCGGCGAGCTCGGCGGGCATGGCCTCGCCGCCGCAGAGCGCCTTGAGGTCCGCTTTGCCGCGCCATTCGGCGTCGAACAGAATGCGCCAGGTCGCCGGCGTCCCTTGCAGCACCGTCACATCGCGTTGCTCGATGATGTCGGCGAGGGCGAACCCGTCCATGCCTTCGTCGTCGCTGGCGAGAATGATTTCCGCGCCGGCCGACAGGGTGACGAACAGTTCAAGCAGCATGACGTCGAACGAGATGGTCGTGACGGCAAGCAACCGGTCGTCCGGCGCCATGCCGGGTTCGCGCATCATCGCTTCGATAAAATTGCAAAGCGCGCCATGGGAATTTTCTACGCCCTTGGGGTCGCCTGTCGATCCTGACGTGTAAATGACATAGGCCCGCGCCGCCGCGCGATCGCGCCGGATTGACGGCGCCGTCGCCGGCATGGCGTCGAGTTCGGCGGCGCGCGCTTCGAGATCGACGACGGGCGCAACGGCGACCAGCCAGTCCTCAATAAGGGGCGTTGTCGTGATGACGGCTTTGGCGCGCGCGTCTTCCAGCATGTAGGCAAGGCGGTTTTGCGGAAATCCCGGATCAATGGGCAGCAACGCGGCGCCGGCTTTCCACACGCCGAGGATCGACGCGACCATATCGATCGTGCGGTCCATATAGACGGCGACGATGTCCCCTTCTTCGACCCCTTCGGCGCGCAGGAGATTGCCGATGCGATTGGAGCGCGATTGCAATTGCGCATAGGTGAGCGACGCGTCGCCGATACTTACCGCCGGCGCGTCCGGACGGGCGACAGCGGCCTCGTCGAAATAGTCAAAGGCCAGGGCCTCGCGCCGAAAGTCGGTTTTCGTCTCGTTCCATTCGCACAGCACGCGATAATGTTCCGCAGGCGACATGAGTTCCATGTCGGCGATGCGTTTGTCCGGGCAAGCCAGCACATCGTCGAGGAACACCATAAAACAGTCTGCAAGATACGTTGCGCCATCGGCGTTCATGACCGCGGTCGCATAGTTGATCTCGCCCATCGCGCCGTCGCCTGTTTCCGCGATTTCCAGACGAATATCCGTCGGCGCGCCGCCTGGCGCCATGTCGATCATCTCAAGCGCAACATCGCCGAGCCTATGCGGGCGTTCGGTTTCATTCTGGTATGTGAACATCGCCTGGAACAGCGGCGTGCGCGATACGTCGCGCGACCCGTGCAGTTCCGAGGCAAGAAACTCTATCGGCGCCTGCTGGCGTTCGAAGACGTCAAAAAAATTGTCGCGCGTCCGCGTCAGCATCGACAGAAACGGCTCGGCCCCGTCAATCTGCGCGCGCAGGCCAAGCGTATTGCCGAAACAGCCAATGAGGTCCGCCGCGCCTTCGCCGCGGCGCCCCTGCGTCGGCGCGCCGACGACAATGTCCGATTGTCCCGTTATACGATGCAAAAACGCCTGCCATGCGGCGAGATAGACCACGAACGTCGTACACTGACAACGCGCGGCGAGCGCTCGCGCCGCAGCAGCCGTCTTTGCGGATACATCGAAATTGACTGCGCCGCCTTCAAATGTGAAGAGTTTCGGTCGCTTGACATCGGCGGGCAGCGCAAGAGGCGGCGTCTCGCCTGCGTAGTACTCGCGCCAATAGTCCAGCTCATTTTCCGGCGCGCCGCTTTCCATCCAGCGCCGATGCCAGGCTGCGAAGTCGGCGTATTGGCGATCCAGCGAAGGCGCGTCCGCGGCGGGGCCGCCTGTTTCCTCAGCGTAAAACGCCGCGAGTTCGCGCAAGAAAACGTCCCACGAAAGCCCGTCCCAGACAATGTGATGGGGCGCGAAGAAAAAGACGTGTTCACGGGCTGAGCGCCGGATCAGGCGCGCGCGAAAGACTTCGCCCTGGTCGAGCGCCATCGGCGCATCGCGCCAGGTTTCGAGCGCCGTGACGAGGCCCGCGTCGCTGACGTCCTGCGCGATTTCCTCTACAGGCAGGTTGACGTCGACCGCTTGCCGATAAGTAACGAACGGTGCGCCGTCGATCACCTCGAAGCGGGCGCGCAGAACGTCATGGCGCTGCACGATGCGGGCGAAGGCGCGAGAGAATGCATCCGTGTCGAGATCGCCGCTCATGCGCCACGCGTTCGCCAGATTATAAAGCGACATCTCCGGGAACATGAGCTGGTGCGACCAGATCTTTTCCTGCTGATAGGACAATCGCTCGCGCGGTGACCGGACGGCCTTCGGCAAGACCGTCGAAGCAAGAATGCTATCGCCACCCAGCCTCGCGAGAATGTCGCCTTTGTGATCGCGAATGAAGGCGGCGTCATCAGGAGACAGCAGATCTTTCGGCGCCGATACGCGCAAAGAGTCGCCGTCGCGCCCGAAGGTCGCGCCGCTGTCGCGCATCCGGCGCAGGAAATCGTCAATCGAATATGTTTGCGCAGGCTGCATTAGAATACGAACTCCTCGCGTTCCGCATCGGTATATGATTTCTCAAGGCCATCAATATGCGCCGCAAGCGATCGCAAACTGTCCGCTTCGAAAATCGCGCGGATACCCAGCGCCGGCGCCAGGGTCTGGCGCAGCCCGGTCAGAAGGCGGGAGGCGTGAATGGAATGGCCGCCCAGTTCGAAGAAATTGGCGTCAATCGGAACGGCGTCGCGGCCCAGCGCCGCGCCGACGGCGTCAACCAACCCCCGCTCTGTCGCATTCAATGTTGCGGCGCCTGCTTCGGCGAGGGCTTCGTCCTCGCGTTGAACGCGATGGGTTTCGAAGAGAACAATATTGGCCTGCGAATGGCCGCTTCGCGGCGCGAGCGCGCCCAGCGCAATCGCCGGATCGCGGACAATCTCTGAGAGGATGGCCGCGTAGTCGTCAAGCCACCCATCGATGGTGTCCGCGTCGAACAGGTCCGCCGCATATTCGAGATCGATATGCATCGCATCGCCGGCGTCTGCGACGTTAAAGAACAATTCGTTGCAGACGGCGCGGCGTTCGTTCTCGACGGCGCGGACCGTAACGCCCGCGGTTTCCAGTCCGCGGAAATAGCCGCCGAAATTGAACATCGCCTCGATAAGCGGTCGCCGCTGTGACGACGGCGCCCTATTGAATTCGCTCGTCAGCGCGCTCAGCGAAAGCTCCTGGTGCTCGAACGCATCAAGCGTCATGTCCTGAACGCCTTTCGCGAAGGCTTCAAATGTCGGTTCATGATCGACGCGCATGCGAAGCGGCAGGATGTTCACGCAATAGCCGATCGTCTCGACGCCGCGCCGGACCTGACCCGCTGCCGGCAATCCGACGACAAAATCCGACCGGCCGGAAAGACGGGACAACAGCGCCGCATAGGCCGACAGGGCGATGCACGACATGGAAACGCCGAGACCGCGCGCCGCCCCGCGGATATCGTCGCAAAGCGGCGTCGGCAGGGTTCGCCGCGCCGTGGCGCCGCGAAAGGAAAACGCCTCGCCACGCGGCGCATCCGTCGGCAGATCCAGCGGCGGCGGGGGCCCGTCCGCATAGACCTGACGCCAGAATTCTGGAACCGGCATCGCCGCCGATACTTGCGAAACATAGTCCGTAAACGGTGCAATGTCGGACGGAGCAACCCGCTCCCCGGCGACGATGGCGCCGTAGCGGCGCACAATATCGCGGATCAAGAGGTCGGACGAATATCCGTCGAAGATAAGATGATGGGCGAAGATGACAAATATATGCGCGTCGTCGCTAATTCGGAAAAGCTGCGCGCGGGCGAGCGGACCGTTCTCAAGGTCAAACAGCGTCGTCGCCTGCTGCTCCAGCCAGGCCTCGATTTTCTTTTGCTGTTCGGCTTCCGAAAGATCGGCGAGATCCGACGTCTCAAGGACGAAACCCGGTTGCTCGGCCACAAACTGGAACGCGCCGGCGCCGTCGAAACGCAGCCGAAATGCCTCATGATCGTTCATCGCCATGTTGACGGCGTCAGCGAAGGCGTCGCGATCAAGGGGGCCGTCTATGTGAAAGCGGTCGGACTCATTAAAGGCGCAGGAGGCCCGGTCGCCGAGCTGCGCCGTCCACCAGATCAGATGCTGGCCGGCTGTCAGCGGCGTTCGCCGGATTGCCGGCGGCGCGGCTGCCGTTTCTTTTGCGGTTGTTGGCAACACGCCGTCCGCCTGCATTTCGAGGATGGCGTCCTTGGCCGCATCGATCGCCGCCGCCACGTCGTCATCCGAATGCGCCGCCGTCATGTAACAGGGGAAACCCTCCAGCAGATGTACGCCGCGCTCGCGCATATGATAAAAGAAGAGCGTCGCGAGGGGCGCGTCCTCATCAACGCGAATAAACATCTGGGACGCAAATTGAAGCACCCGGAATTTAACGCCCCTCTCAGCGAAAAATGCATTGAGGTCATCGGCGAACCGCGCGGCGCGCGCGCTCGCACGTTCCTGCAAGGCGGGACCTTGCTCCTTTAGGTATTTTAACGACGCGTACGCAGCGGCGATGGCCAAGGGATGGCGCACAAAGGTACCGGCGAAAAACGTAACGCCGGCTTCCGGCTTCGACGCGTCGCCATAGCGCCATGCGCCGCCGTCGAACGTGTCCATATATTTCGCGCGACCGGCGACAGCGCCGATAGGCATGCCGCCGCCGAGAATCTTGCCGTAGGTTGCGAGATCGGCCTTGACGCCGAAATATTCCTGCGCGCCGCCGGGACCGGTGCGGAAGCCGGTGATCACCTCGTCAAAGATCAGGGCGATTTCTTTTTCTTCCGTCAGGGCGCGAAGCGCGTGGAGAAATTCGCGGGGCTGAAAGTCCGGGCGCCGGCTCTGCACCGGTTCGACCAGCACGGCGGCGATGGAACCGGCCTCGGCCGCGATCGCATCAAGGGCCGCGTCTTCGCCATAGTCGAGCACAATAACATTGTCGACAGAACCAAAGGGAATGCCCGGCGCCAGCGGCAAGGTCCGGCGGGCGCTGTTCGGGCCGCCAACGCCGCGGACCAACACTTCGTCAAAATTACCGTGATAGGACCCTTTAAAGACGACAATCTTTTCCCGGCCCGTCACCGTTCGCGCAATGCGGATCGCCGCCTGCACCGCCTCCGAGCCGGTATTGACCCAGCTCGCCCGGTCCATGCCCGTCAGGTCACAGAGGAGTTTCGCCGCCTCGCCCGCCTGCGGGGTCTGCGGGCCGATTTCAAATCCGTCGTCAAGCTGCGCGCGCAGCGCGTCCGTGACAAAATCGGCGCGATGGCCAAAGAAATTCGGACCAAACCCGTTCAGAAGATCAATATACTGATTGTCGTCTATGTCCCAGAGATAGGCGCCTTTGGACCGGTTGACGACGATCGGATACACCATCTCTTTCCACAGCGGGTTGAACCCGGCTGCGGTTCGGGGGTCAGCGTGATGGAGGCGATCAGCCTGCGCGCGCTCCTTGGACCGCCGCGTCTTCGCGTTGTAGCGCGCAATGAGCCGGTCCACATGGCGGCGCTGTTCCGGCGAAAACTCTTTGGGCTTTGCCGCGTCGGCGGTTTGCGGCCCGAAACCGGCCGGCAGCGGCGCTGGCGCAGCGGCGGCCGCTGCGGTCTCCGCTTCAACGGGCTCCGCCGGTTGCTTTGCCGGGGCCGGAATTTCGGCGGCGCCATTGGCGCGCAAAAACGCAAGCTGTTCGCGCATGAGATCGAGTTGCCGGGCGAACACGCTGGCGAGCCCGTCCGTATTATGATTATTCCTGGCCGGCGTCGGGATCTCGACGCGCGGCGCGGTCGCCGGCGCCGTCTCCGGTTCCACGGCCGCGGGCGTCGGCGCAGGCGTAGCCGGCGTCTGTTCGGCAATCCATGCGGCGAGCGCCGCCGGCGTCGGCAGCTCCGTAATCAACTGCCGGAACGTCACCGGCGTCCCGAATTCCTTCTGAAACGCCGTCGCCAGTTGGGTGAGAAAAAGGGAGTCAAACCCGAGTTCCAGAAACGTGCTGGCGCAATCAATGTCCGTCTCCGCAAAGCCTGACAATTCCGCCGTGACGGATGTCAGGCGCGCAAGGATGGCGGCTTCGCGATCGGCCGTTGCTGTCATTGTCCAGGACTTCCCCATCACATCGCTTTCAGAAGCGCAAGCTGGTCGGCGATAAGGTCAAGCTGCTGATCGATCAGGCCCTCAACCGCGCCGTTTTTCGCGCCGTTAACGCTTTCCGCTTTCACTGCAACGTCTGCGCCAGAGGCCGCTTGCGCGCCGGCGGGCTCAACCCAGAAACGCTTGCGTTCAAAGGCGTAGGTGGGCAGGGGCACGCGCCGCCGGCGTCCGACGGTTAACGCATCCCAGTCGGGCGCGGCGCCATGGGCCCAGAGACGCCCGATCGTTTCGAGCATGGCGGCGACATCGCCGTCCGCGTCGCCGGCCCCCAGCGCGGGAAACGCCTTCGCAGACGGTCCGAAGATACGGCGCGCGAAACCGGTCAGCGCCCGGCCGGGGCCCAGCTCAACGAAAAGGCGGGCCCGGTCCGTTTCGCCGGCGGCGCGCAAAGCGTCGCAAAACAGAACAGGGCGCATCATTTCATCGCCCCAATAGTCGGGGTCCGCGAGCGCATCGCCGCGCGCCTTCTCGCCGGTCAAGCTTGAATAAAAATCTAGTTCGGCGGACGCCATGGTTAACGACGACGCCTTGTCCACAAGCGCTGCTCTGGCCCCGGCCATCATCGGCGAGTGAAAAGCATGCGACGTTTTCAGCGGCGTCGCGGCGATTCCCTCCGCGTCGAGGTCCCGCATGAGACGGGCGACAGCGTTGTCATCGCCGCTCACGACGCAGGCGCCCGGCGCGTTGATTGCGGCGATGCTGACGCCGTCCGGCAACCTGCCCCGCAACGCTTCCGCGTCTTCCATGACCGCAAGCATGCAGCCGGGCGGCTGGGCCTGCATGGCCGCGCCGCGCGCCGCCACCAGTCGGGCGCCGTCTTCAAGGGAAAAAACGCCGGCGGTCGCCGCGGCGGCGAATTCTCCGATGGAATGTCCGACGACCCCCGCGGGTTCTACGCCCCAGCTTTTCATCAGCGCGGCGAGCGCGCATTCAATTGCATAGAGCGCCGGCTGCGTATTGGCGGTGTCGGCGAGCTGGCGCGCCGCCGCTTCCTCTGAAAGATCCGAGTCTTTGTCCCACAGGAGAAAGTCGCGAACGTCGCGGCCATAGTTCTCATCGGCGAGAAATATCTCCGCAATGCGGTCCACGGTGTTTCGAAAAACGGGTTCGGACCGGTAAAGGTCGCGGCCCATGCCCGGATATTGCGCGCCCTGCCCCGGGAACATGAAAATGATTTCCGGCGCCGACGCATCGGCGACGCCTTTGTCGTCCGGGCGCAGCGCATCGCGCAGTTTTGACGCCGCGCCCGCAAGATTGGACGCGACGACGAAACGGCGGTGCTCGAATTGCTTGCGGCCGATCCGCAACGTGTGAGCCGCGTCGGCAAGCTCCGTGTCGGGATGATCTTCGAGATGCGCGGCGAGACGCGCCGCCTGCTCCTCAAGCGCCGCTTCGGAACGCGCGGAGAGAACAATCAGTTCATGGGACCGGCGCGCCGGATCCAAATGTAAGGCCGGGCCTTCTTCGACAACAACATGGGCGTTCGTACCGCCAACGCCGAAGGACGAAACGCCGGCGCGGCGGGGCCCGTCTGATTGCCAATGCTGCAGTTCCGTATTGATGTAAAACGGCGTTTCGGCGAAATCGATTTTCGGATTGGGCGCCTCGAAATGCAGCAGCGGCGGCAGGACCTGATCATTGAGCGCCAGCGACGTCTTGATCAGCCCGATGGCGCCGGAGGCGCAATCGAGATGACCGAGATTGGCCTTTACCGATCCGAGCGCGCAATATTGCTTCTCGTCCGTGTCCCGACGATAGGCGGTTGTAAGTCCCGCCGCTTCGATGGGATCGCCGAGCGGCGTCGCCGTGCCGTGCGCTTCCACATAGCCGATCGAGCGCGCGTCGACGCCGCCCATGCCGAGGGCCAGCGAGATGACTTCCGCCTGTCCGTCGACGCTTGGCGCCGTGTAGCTCAGCTTTTCGCCGCCGTCATTATTCGTCGCATAGCCGCGGATAACGGCGTAAATGGTGTCCCCGTCCCGCACCGCGTCCTCAGCGCGTTTGAGGAGCACAACCGCGGCGCCGTTTGAAAACACCGTCCCGGCGGCGTTTTTGTCGAAGGGGCGGCAACGCCCGTCCGGCGACAACATACCGCCTTCTTTGTAAAAGTACCCTTTGTGTTGCGGCAGCACGATGGTGACGCCGCCGGCGAGCGCCATATCGCATTGATAGGATTCGATGCTCTGGCACGCCGTCGCAATCGCCACCAGCGACGTGGAACAGGCCGTCTGCAGCGTCATGGCGGGACCGCGCAGGCCCAGCTTGTAGGCGACGCGCGTTGCAAGATAATCCTTGTCGTTGCCGAGTTCCGTCTGCAGCGAACCGACCTGGATCGACTCAACGAGCCTGCGGCGGAATTCTTCATCAGAACACAGATTGTTGAGGACGTAGGTGTCCATATAGCAACCGCCGAACACCCCGACGGCGCCCGGATAGCGCGACGGGTCATAGCCCCCGCGTTCCATCGCCTCCCAGCAAATCTCCAGAAACACGCGATGTTGCGGATCCATGACTTCCGCTTCTTTCGGCAGGTAACCGAAAAAGCGAGCGTCAAACATGTCGATGTCGTCGAGAACGCCCTTGGCGCAGACATAGTCCCCAGCGTCCGCCTCATCGGCGGAGGGCGGCAATTCGAGATCGTCCGGCGAGAACCGGGTGATCGAGTCAACGCCGTTTTTGATGTTTTCCCAGAACTTGTCGACATTGTCGGCGCCGGGAAACCGGCCGGCCATGCCGACGATAGCGACGCCTTTCACATCCTCGCTCATTGCAGCGCCTCCCGCATCTCTTTCATGCGCCGCGACTGTTGCGCGCGCGTATGGGCCATGGCGTTCGCCCGCGCGCCCACGGAGGACTCAGCGCGCGCGTCCTCGTCGCCAAGGCGCCGCGCAAGCCGCGCCGGCGTCGAACACTCAAACATCAAGGTGAGATCGAGCGGACGTTGCAGAAACGCAGCCAAGCGCGAATGGACCTGAACCAGATCAATGGATTTTCCGCCCAACGCGGCGAAGGAATCCTCCGCGCCGACAGGCGACACCGCCAGCACGTCTTCCCAGATCCGCGCGATCTCGCTTTCAAGACCGCGCGCCGGCGCGACGAACGTTGTCTCAAGACTGCGCGGCCTCCTACGTTCCTCACGCGCAGCGCGGACAATCGCGCGTCCGGTCGTCAGTTCCGTTGCGATATACGACCAGTCGACGACCGGCGCATCGCCTGAAAGGCGCGCCGCCGGTTTTGGTTGCGCGGACGGCGCCGGCGCGCGCGACGGGTCGAACGTCGCCGCCGCGAGTTTGCCCGCCGCAATCAAATTGCCGCCGTCGCTTGGCGCGCTCTCAAGGAGCACAGCGAGAAATTGGCGCGCCGGCTCATTGCGCGGGCCCTGCGCGAAGGCAAAGGACGCCTCGCCGACGCCGGCGCGCTTTGCGGTTTGACCAATATGCGCCGCCATTTGATATTCGACGCCGCGACCAAGGGCGCGGCAGCTCAACGAGAATAGATCGACGGATATCTGATCGGCGCATCGCCGCAATCCAATCACGCCGACGACGCCGTAATCGCCGAAGCGGTCCTTCGTCGAAACGGCAAAGAGACGATGATCCGGTTCCGCAACCCAGGCGCTGAGTTCTGCTTGCGTAAAGCGTCGCAAAGTCGTGTTGAACTGGTTCGTGCGCTGCGTCAGTTGGGCGAGTCGCGCGATATTGCCTGCGTCGACGCCGACGATATCCACTTCAAGGCGCAGGCTTTCGATAAAGGCTTTCAAAGTCGGCGCGGCGTTCGCTTCTTTTTTGCGAGCGGCGTCCTCACGATACATCCGGCGGCGATTGCGGTCTTCCTCAGTCGCCGGCGCCGGATCCAGAAGCCAGAGGTGCTCGGCGAATTCGGACACCGGCGAGACCGTCGCCGAGATAACGCCGGGCATGCGCGCTTGCATCGCTGCGATTTCGACCGGGTTGTCGTCGAGAAATACGATCGACTCTTCGGCGAACCCGAATTGCTGTGCGATGGCGGCGAGATTGTCCGCCTTGTCGCGCCAGTTGACGCTGCGCGCGAGAACATGATCGAGCGACAGCGTCATCTCCGTATGCTGTTCAAATACTGACGCAACATCGTCGTCATTATTTTTGCTCAGGAGCGCGATGGCGACGCCGGCTTCCGACAGCACTTTGAGACGACGCTGCAAGGCGGTCGCCGCCTCGTCAATGCGCAAACCCTTTACGCCCTCCTCGCCGACAACGCCGCGCCACAGCGTCTCGTCGCAATCGACCGCCGCCAGTTTGAGCGGCGTCCGTCGCGCCGCATGGGCGCGCCGGACCAGCTCCGCCGAAAGCGCCGCAAACGCTTCCGGCGTAAAGGCAACCGACACGGCGACGTCGGCGCGGGCGTCGAACGGCTCCGTCACGCGGTAGCGGTCAAAGATGTCGGCGGCGTCGACAATGGCGCAGCGTTCGTCGAGCGTTGATCGGAACACCGCGTCCAACGCCGGCGCTTGGCCCTCGCCCCGGTCCGGACAAAGCACGACGACAAACGGCAATCCGGTTGCGTTCATCGCGATTGCGAGGTCCCGGGCAGCATCCGCTGCACCGCCAAGATCACTCCATCGCACGAGCAGAACACGCGCGGCGGCGCGTTGATCATTCAGCGCGCTCTCCGGCCTTAACAGTGATTGATAGAGATTGGCCGCCGGCGTCAGCGAAAACTCTACGCTCGCGCCCAATATGCGCGACCAGAACGGCGCAAAATCATGGAGCGGATCGGCGGTAAAGCTTGCTCCAATCGCCAGCGTTAACCGGTTCATTGCGGGGGCCCCTGCTTTCACATGCCCCCGCGCCGATCATCTAATAGCGGGAGCCTCTTTGCGGCTTTACGCGCAGAACGTGCAAGTTCGGGGCCGCGAGATCGACGGCGATAGCAGCGCAGTAACCCTCTAAGGGCTTGAAGGCGCGCAGGGCCCAGTCGCGCGCAACGGTGATGTCGCCGTCGGCCCGTAAGATTTCGGGCCGGTCGCCGGGCTTCAGGGAAACTTCAAAAGCGGCGAGCGGCGCCGAAAGCCCGACCCCCATCGCCTTGACCACCGCCTCCTTGCGGGTCCAGCAGTTAAAGAACCCGTCGGCCCACGCCGCGCCGGAGAGCGCATCGAGCGCAGACTGTTCCGCCGGCGAGAAATGCTGGCGTGCAACTTCGGCGAGATCGTCGCTCATGCGCGCCGCTTCGATATCGGCGCCGAGCGTCGCCGCACTGGAAACAGCGAGCAGTCCCCACCCTTCCGATCGCGAATAGTTAAAGTTGACGCCGCCGCCTTTCAGCGACGGGCGCCCATTCTCCGCAATGACAAAGCCGAGGTCCTGCGGCGCCGCGTTTTGATAGCGTCCGAGAATGCGCCGGATCGCGTCGTGCCCGGCGATGAATCGGCGCCGGTCGCGATCAAACCGGAAACGCGATGCGCGCTCGCGCTCTGCGTCGTCCAGAACGCTCTCGCCCGTGTCTCCTTCCAGGGAAAACAACCAGCAATGAACATCGCTAGCCGGCAATGGGACCGGCGCGCCGTCCAGGCTTTCAACATCTTCACTGATGAATTCGCTATTCATGAACAAAGACTATCACGGGCGCGACGGACGGGAAAAACGCAATTATGCACAGACGGCGCCGTTATTGCCGATGGCGCGCCGGCGGAAACAATACGGCTTCGCTAATGTCGCGAGCGCTGGCCTCGCCGTCCCTGGTTGATATACTTACGCCCAACCACTCAGGAGCATGAGCCATGAAATTTGCCGCAACAGCAGCCTCGTTCCTCGTTGCGATCGCCGCATCGGGACCGGTCCTCGCCGACGGCGCGAGCGATATCGAAGCCTGCCGCGTAAACAGCGCCTCCCCCGAAGCGCGCATCGCCTGCCTCGAAGCCGCGCTCTTACAACACGACGCTGTTTCCGCCGCCCAAGCGACGCCCGCGCCCGTCGCGGAAGCGCCCGGCGGCGCCAGCGCGACGATGGAGGCGAACAACGCCGCCGACGCGGAGGTGTTGGAACTCGGCGCCGAGCAGGTGCGCACGCAAGAGGAAATCGATGAGCGACAGAAAAAGCGGCAGGCGCAAAAAGTCCTCGCCGCGGTGACCGATCTCGCGCGCACGCAGACCGGCAGCTACATATTCTTTCTCGATAACGGTCAGATCTGGCGCCAGAAGAAATCGGACAGCAATACGAAAACCATTTCCATGCGCGCCTCCTATGAGGCGGAGGTTTCCCGCGGCGCCATCAGCGGCTATCGACTGAAGCTTACCGGCATTCGCCGCTCATTTGCTGTCGAACGCGTCAAATAGAAAACGGCGGCCCATGGGGCCGCCGTTTCCCTTGTTTATGCGCTTCGGTCTCTAGAACCGCACATTCGCGCCGAAGAAGAACCGGCGTCCGATCACGTCATAGAGCGACGGATCGGTGTTGGCGTCAGCGCCGCCGCCGCGGCCGGTGAAGCCAAAGCCGATGATCGGCGGCTCGTTGTCGAAGACGTTATCGATGCCGGCCAACAGACGCACATTCTCCGTAACGTCATAGGTCGTGGCGAGATCGAGATAGGTTTCGACCGCCGTATCCGGCGCCGCCAGATCGGAGATAGTCGCGACAAACGCATTCGTCAGCCCGCCAACAACACGCACCTGACCGCGGAACGACATCGGGCCCGCATTCAGCGTAACGTTGTTGGTGAGACGCCATTCCGGCTGGGCGAAATCGCCGAGCCCCGTGCACCCACCGCCAAAGATGCCGTTACAATCGGTCGGCGGAGAATCCGGCGTCGATTGCGTGGTGTTGGTCAGCGTGTAGTTGCCGAGATGGGCGAAATCGATATTCGCGTTCGACAGGAAACCGCGATCGCCAAAGACATTGGCGAGATCGAGATTGTACCGGATTTCCCAGTCGATGCCTTCGCGTTCTTCCGCGCCAAGGTTCACCCGCGGCTGGTCCAGACGAATGATCTGGCCGTTGAACGGGTTCCGGGTGATGCCCTGACAGAAGAAGTTGTTGAGGTCCTGCGACTGCACGCAGAGATTGGCGGTCGTCGTCGCGTTCACGTCGTCGATCGCGTCCGTCAGCGTGATGTTGTAGTAGTCAACAACAGCCGAGAAGTTCGGCATGGACGGCGGCGAAATCACCATGCCGACGGTCCAAGTGTTGGCCTTTTCTTCGGTAAGGTTCGGGTTGCCCGACGTGGTGCCGAGAACCTGGGCGTCGCCCTGGAAGTTGTTCGGGTCCGGCACGCCCTGCGCGATACAGAAGGCCTGGATTTGCGCAACGGTCAAACCCGTCGTCGCCGCCGTGCCCATCTGGCCCGCCGTGTTGCAGGGATCGGCGAAAGTCGGCGAGTCGCCGACGAAGCCTTCGAACAGTTCGGCGACATTCGGCGCCCGAACGGCGCGTTGGAACAGGCCGCGGATCTTAAATCCTTCGACCGGCGTCCACGAGCCGCCGCCGCCAAACGAGACGGCCGAACCAACGGTGGTGTAGTCGGCGTAACGGATCGCCGCTTCCAGTTCCACACGTTCAAAGAACGGCTGGCCCGTGACGATCGGCACAAGCGTTTCGCCATAGACTTCCCAGACATTGAACGAACCGGACGTCGGGTCATTGTCGTTGCCCGGGCCAAGCTCGCCGGTTTGCAGCAGAAGATCAGGCCGGAAATCGGCCGCTTCGCTGCGATATTCAAAACCGAGCGCGGTTTGAACGGCGCCGGCCGGGAGTTCGAACAATTCGCCGTTCGCGGAAACGCTGGCGATGTGCTGTTCGGTCTCCGTGACCTGGATCGCGGTCGGCGAGATATACGCCAGCGCCGCCGGCGGAAGGCTGGTGTCGCCTTCGCCGAAGAGACGGATGGGCACGCATCCGCCGGCGCGGGCGGCCGGATCGATACATTGCGCGCCGCCGAGCCCGTCCGGTTCGGCCTGCAACGCCCGCTGAATGCGGATGTCCGACGTATAAGCGGCGAGGATCTCCGACGTATTGGTCCGCGCATAGGAGTAGTAGGCGTCGTACTGCCAGGGCGATCCGTTGGTTTCGAACGGAAGATCGCCGCGGCCGCCAATGAGGACGCGGAAAGCGTCGGTTTCGCGATCCGTGCGCCGCGGGCCCACTTCGACCATCCGGCGCGCAAGCGTCACCGGCAGGTTGGCGATGCCGTCGCCGGCGACGTCGTCAATGCCCGGCGCGCCCGTGTCAAAGTTGTCCGACAGGAATGTCACGAGATCCGGATTGGCCGCGATCAACGGGTTCGTCAGCGGAACCTGTAGAAACGGCGGCGCATCCGTGATGTCGTTCGCGTCCTGCGCCAGTTGCTGTTCGTTGCGATTGTTGGCGTAGGAGATTTCCATATATGCGTCGAAGAACCGGCTCACTTCAAAATGGCTTTGGCCAAAGATCAGAAAACGTTCTGACGGGGTTTGCAGATAGTTTTCCGGTTGGAAGTTGAAGCTTTCGCCGTCGACATCGTTCGAAATCGGCGTGCCGTCCTCGGTAAACTTAACCGTCGACGCCGTAGACCCGTCCGGAAGAACGCCGCCGGCCGCGCCAAGATTGAGCTGGCCGCCGGGGATCCGGCCGGAGCCAAGCGTGATGAAGCCGTTCGGCGCGCCGATGTCGTCCATGGCGAATTCCGAGAACGGTCGCGCGCCCGCGCGAATTTCACCGCGATTGTAGTAGTCGGCAAAGACCACCGCGTTGCCGCGACCGTCGGCGAAATCGCCGCCAATCGTCAGGTTGACGTTGTAGGTGTCGCCGTCGCTTTCGTCCGTGACGCCATAGCGCCCGCCAAGCTCAACGCCTTCAAAGTCGTCCTTCAGGATGAAGTTGACCGCGCCGGCGATGGCGTCCGAACCGTAAATCGAGGACGCGCCGCCCGTGACGACTTCAACCCGCTGGATCAGAGCCGACGGAATGTTGTTGACGTCGATGCGGCCTTGCTCGTCGCTGGACATGAAACGCCGGCCGTTGACGAGGATGAGCGTGCGCGGCGAACCGGACAGGGCGTTCAACGCCCGCAGGTCAACCGTCGACGCGCCCGTGCCGCCATTGTTGGTCGTGCTGGTCAGTTCCGGCGCTATTTGCGGCAGTTCGTTGAGGAAGTCTTCAACAAGCACCGAGCCGGACAGCGTGATGTCCTGTTGATTGACAACGCTGATAGGGCTTGAGGCTTGCAGATCAGCCCGCGGGATCCGCGAACCGGTGACAATGATGGTGTCGTCGACGGCGTCGCCGTCGTCCTGCGCAATGGCAGGCTGCCCCGTCAGGGCGAATCCTGACAAAGCGGTTACGGCGAGCAGGCTCGTGCGAACCCGCCCGGATTTAAATTTCGACATGATATCCCTCACTTAGTTCGTGTTTTTTACTTTATCGAGTGTCGACAAGCCCAAGCGATGATGCGAAACGCGCAATGCTTGGCTCCCGTCGTTGCGCGCATTGTGAGCGCGTCGCACACTGAGACAAGAAACTTGCGCAGCACCCTCAGCAGAATCTGCCAACGAATTTGTGATTGTGGCTCGGGCGCAACATGGTTAACGCTGCAGGTCGCATAAATTAACGCACGGTTAATGTTCCGCCGCAGCTATTAACGCTTGCGGTTCTGTAATGAAGGGAACTACAGTGTGTCCCGTGTGAGCCAGGAAGCAATTGGGCGTTACTCCCCGGCTCACGGGTACGTTGAACACCAGGCACCGGAGGGAGCCCGCTGTTCGATCAGTAGACAACCGGCAGGCAAGACTCCTCAATCCGTTGGCGAGTTTTTTGCGACGCCGGGAGCCGCGAAAGCGGCGAACTGATCGGAATAGTGCGGGCAAGGGCCTTCGTTTCCACGATTTTGGAGCGCGGCGGTCTTGCCGAAACGGGTCTGGGCCGGAACGGGCCTTATGCCCCGTTTGACCGGAGGCGTATCAGGCTGTGACCAAGCCAACCGACATAAGCGGAGGCCGGCAATGACGCCGGACC
The DNA here is from genome assembly GCA_028284345.1 of Hyphococcus sp. Lineage (GTDB taxonomy): Bacteria > Pseudomonadota > Alphaproteobacteria > Caulobacterales > Parvularculaceae > Hyphococcus. The sequence continues at coordinate 531,292 of JANQRY010000003.1, forward strand.
AGACCGCCCGAATCGAGACCGCCATTCGTGAAAACGAGGGCATGCTCGTGAAGTGGCTGACGCGCCGGCTGGGCGACCCAGACGCGGCCGGCGACGTGGCCCAGTCGGTATACCTGCGGGTGTGGAGTTACGCGGCGACGGAATTGGTTACAAATCCCAAAGCGCTGATTTTCAAGACGGCCGGCAATCTTGCCGTCAATGAAATGAAGCGCCGGAACACATTCAACCGCAGACACATCATGCCCTCCGAGAATGACGATGACGACGCGATATCCAATATCGCGGCCACCGGCCCAACGCCGGAAAAAGAGACCAGCTTGCGCCAGGACGTTCGAAAGACGCTGGACGCGATCGCGGCGCTGCCCGAACCGGCGCGCACCGCATTTACGATGAATCGCTTTGACGGACTGAGTTATCGCGAAATCGCCAAACGGATGAAAGTTTCAGAAAGCAGCGTCGAAAAATACATGATCGTCGCCCTGAAACAATTACGTCAGGCGCTGCGCGATGATGATGACGACAAGGCCAAATAGATTGGGCGGCCGCGCAAGGGGACGTGTCGCGGCTAATCAGTAGAAAGGAAATCGGGGCGCATCTATGACCGATTCACAAACCGGACGCGGCGATCTTCGCCGCATTGACGACCAGGCTGCGGCCTGGGCGGCGCGGCGCTTATCCGGCGCTTTTGATCAGGACGACGAAGCGCGGTTTCGCGCGTGGCTTGCCGAAGACGCGCGCCACGCCGTTGCGCTCAATGAATATATGGCCATCGCCGACGCAAGCGCGCTGGCCGGCGCCGTCGGCGGGCTTAAGGAAGCCGCCAATGACGAAGCCGCGCAAGCAACGCCGTCGCGGCGCCGGTGGTTGCAATGGGGCGCGCCAGCGATCGCCGCGTCATTGTTCGCCGCCTTTTTCTTTTTTACGGCGGTGCGTGAAACGCCGGCAAATGTTGAACAATACGCAACAGCGCGCGGCGAAACCCGCGACATATCCCTGCCCGACGGAACAACGGTTAGCCTAAACACGGACACCGTCCTTACCTTCTCTTCAGAGAAAGACGGGCGATACGCAGGACTGGAGCGCGGCGAGGCTTATTTTGACGTCGTTCACGATCAGGCGCGCCCCTTTATTGTTGACGCCGGCGAGGCGCGCGCCACCGTATTGGGGACGACCTTTACCGTTCGCATAAAAGACGACGCATCCGTTGTTGGCGTGTTGCGCGGCCGGGTCGCCGTGCATTCAATCACCAATGACTCTGCCACGGACGGCGTGCATCTAGAGCCCGGCGAGCGCGTGGCCGTCACATCGACCGGGGACGTCGGCGGGATTGACGCCTTTGACGCCGCCGCCGCCGCCACATGGCGATATGGCTATCTCTATTTTGACGAAACGCCGCTCAACATCGTCGTCAAAGACCTTAACCGATATTTTGACCGGCAAGTTGAACTGGCCGACGCGGCGCTCGGCGCGGCGCCGGTTTCCGGCCGGGTGGAACTTGGTAATCAGGATGTCGCCATTCGCGCCATCAGCGTCGCGCTGTCGCTGAAAGCCGAGCAGCGAAATCCCGACAAGATCGTTCTGAAGGCGGATGATTAATGCCGGCCGCCATATATGCGCGCTGCGCAGGGTCCTGCCCGGCCTTGTCGCGATCTTGTTCTGCCTGGCGCAAACCGCGAACGCCGCGGATGCGCGCGCGCATCGGTTCGAGCTGCCCGGCGGCGCGCTGGACGAGGCGCTGAAACAGTTTTCCGAGCAGGCGGGCGTCTCTCTTGTCTACGACCATCGCATTGTTTCCGGCCGAATTGCGCCCGCCCTGTCCGGGACACTGACAACGCACGACGCCTTGCGGGCGCTGCTCGGCGACTCGCCGCTGGAGTATCGCGAGATCGACAGCGGCGCGCTCGCCATCGTCGAGCGCCCGGTTGTCGTTGAATTAATGCCCGAATTACCGCCGCGCAAGCACGTTATTGATGATGATCGTGCGCGCGTTGACGAAATCATCGTCACGGCGAGCTATCGCGCGCCCGACGCCAGCGGCGTACGATTAAGTTATTCGCTCGACGCCGAGGCGTTAAACCTCTCCGGCGCGCAAAACATCGCCGAACCGATTCACGAATTGCCGACGACCGTTGCGTCAATTTCAGCGGCCAATTCGCAACTGCTTATCTCCGCCAGCGGCTTGAACCTGACGGATTTGCGCGGTCTCGAACCGGTGCGGTCGCTGGTTCTAGTCAATGGACGCCGGTTTGTGCGGACGAGCGGCGGCAACGGCAATGTTTACGGCGTGGACTTGAACGCCATTCCGACGGCGCTGATTGACCGCGTCGAAATTATCAACCAGGGCGCGGGGCCGACGCTCGGGACAGACGCCGTCGCCGGCGCGGTCAATATTATCATGCGCGATCATATTGACGGCGTTTCGCTGACCGCCCATGGGGGCGCTTCGGAACGCGGCGACGCCAGCGAATACTCGTTCTCGCTATTCGCCGGCGACGCATTCGCCGACGGGCGCGGCAAAATTTCCGGCGGCGTCGTTTATACTGCCGACCCGTCGTTATTTTATTCCGACCGCGATTATCTCTCCCAACCCTATGGCTTTGCGCTTGACGGCCGGCAGTCCTTTCCCGGCGTCGGCGCCTATACGCCCGGCTTTGGCGGCAGCGTATTCACCCCCGCCGGATCGGTCGCCGGCGCCATCGATACGAACGGTGATATCGCGCTGTTTGTCGATCCGTATACTCAGTACGCCCTGACGCCGGGCGGCTTTGAACCCTTCGAAGGACGGCTTGATCAGTTATACAACTGGCTCGACGGTTTCTCCGCCTTGCCGGAAATCGATCGCCTGCATGGATATGCGCGCGTCGATTACGAACTCACCGCCGCTGCGTCTTTTTTTGGCGAGTTCTTTTTCGCTGACGTGGAAACGACGAATCAGATTGCCGCGGCGCCCTTAAGTTTTTATCGCGGCGCCGATGCGACAATCGGCGATTCTCTTCTCGTTCCCGCAGATCACCCGAGCGCGCCGGCTGGCTTGCGCGCCGCTGTCGAAGCCGCCGTCGGCGGCCCGATTGACAGTTTTCTGGTCAACCGCCGCTTTGTCGAACTCGGCCAGCGACGCCATGAACTCAACAGACAGACCGTGGATTTCATTGCCGGCGTCGAAATTGATCTGGGAAACGACTGGGCGTTGAACGCATCCTACGGCTATGGCCGCAGCAGGGCGAAAATCAACACGGACGGCCTTGTCGACGCGACGCGCGCCGCCATCGCAATCGATCCCGGACTTTGCGCCGCGACGCCCGGATGCGCGCCGCTGGACGTTTTTTCCGGCGGCCCGGTCTCACAAGCCACGGCCGATTATTACGGCCTCCCCGCGCGAATGCGGCGCATTACAACGCAGGAGCATGTGGCGCGCGCAACGGCGTCCGGACCGATCTATCAGTCCGGCGAGCGCCAGGGCCTGATGTCCGCAGGCGTCGAATATCGACGCGACGTATTGGACGACAAAGGCGCATCGTCGTTTTCATCCGCCGCGGCGGCCCCTGAGCTCGACGCGCCGGGCAGCGCCGGATCGGTTGGGTATGCGGAAGTTTTCGCCGGCGTCGATCTGCCGTTTTCCCCGAATCAGGAGGCATTCGGCGTATTCGAACTGGGCGTTGACGGGCGCGCCACGCGATGGAGCGGCGGCGGTTTTGTCGGCAATGTCAGCGGCGACCTCTCATGGACGCCTATCGCGGGGCTGGAACTCTATGCGTTTGCGCTTTACGGCGGCCGCGCGCCCAATATCATTGAACTTTCCTCCGCCGGGCTGAATTTAGCCCGATTGTATAATGATCCGTGCACAGCGCCGGTCGATCCGATTATCGCCGACAATTGCGCCTCCGGCGGCGCGCTGGGCGTTCCAGCCGGCTTTTCTCAGCAAAACGCGCTGATCCATTACAGTTTCACGGGGAATCCGAACCTCGACAACGAGAAGGTGCGCACGCGCCATTTTGGCGTCGCTGCGGATATCCAGGAGTTCGTTTATCTCGGCGACAACGCCCTCCGGGCGACGGCGGATTGGCGATACCACCGTATCACAAATCTCATGGGCGGCGGCGGCGCCATTGCGGAATTGCTTGAGTGCTACGACAGCCCTGCACTCTCCGGTCTCTTTTGCGGCGTCAATCCGGCGACCGGGAATTTGTTCCTGCAACGCGACGCCGCAACCGGCGAACTGACCCTGATTGAAACGACATATCTGAACGCCGGCGAGCTTGAAACGAGCGGCCTTGACGCCACCATTGCCTATCGTAGCGAGTTGCTCTGGGCGCCCCTTGCGCCCGCATTGTCCGTGGACGTTCTTTATTCCTATGTGGACAAAATCAGTTTTCGCGGCGTTCATGACGAAACGCCCGCCGACATCCTCGGGCTTTCGGAATTTCCGCGTCATCAGGTCTATGCGACCGCCGGTCTCGAAACGGATCGGTGGAAAACGCTCTGGACCATACGTCGCCGCGGCGCGACGCAGGCGATTGACGCCGACATTCCCGAAGCGCGCCTTCCCGCAATCGCTTATGTCGACGCCGGCCTGCAATTTCGGCCCGGGGACAATGTGATTGTCTACGCCGGCGTCGAAAATCTCTTTGACAAGGCGATGCCGGTGGCGATGTTCCGCGACAGAGGGTTTTTCGCAGAATTTTACGACCCCATTGGCCGTCGATATTTCGCCGGCGTAAAGGCGGAGTTTTGAAGACCTGAGCCGCAAACCATTGCTTTAAATAATAAAATAAGAACTTTTTCTTCGCGCTTGTAATTTCAGAATAGCTGTTCTATTCCAGAATTATCGTTCTGGAACAGGCATTCTGATGGGCCTCGTCGCCGCAAGCACATCCACCGAAACGACCCGGGCGCTGAAAGAACTCTTCTGGCGGCGCGGCTACGAACGCGCGTCCATCGAGGATGTCGTGCAAGCGACGGGCATGAACCGCTATGCGCTTTACAACGCCTTTGGCGGCAAGCGGGACCTCTTTCTCGCCGCGCTCGATGATTACTACCACGAACGAAAAGCGGTTTTTCTGGCGAATCTCGACGATCCGGAAACGCCGCCGCTAGAAGCCATCCGCCGCGTCATGGAATTCGCCATTGGCGAAATGGCCGACCGCGGCGCCGGATGTCTGATGGGCAATGTTGCAAATCATCTGGGTCCGAAAGACCCGATTATTGCGGCGCGCGTTGAAACCTATCTTCAGGAAATTGAACTGGCGTATGGCGAGGCGTTGTCTCGCGCCGACGCAAACGGCGCGTTGAACGCTAATATCACGCCGCAGAATGGCGCGAAAATGTTGATCGCCGTGCAACTCGGACTTGGCGTTCGCGCACAGGCCGGCGCAAGCGGCGAGGAAATGCTGGAAACATTCGATGCGGCGATGCGCGCACTCGCCCGACCACAACGGCGTGCGCAACAATGAGTTTGTCGAAACCTCGGTCCGACATACGTCAAGCGGCAATGCATCTTCGCCGGGTGCGAGTCTTAAGGAGTTTGTAATGTCTCGAGGTTCGACAAACCTGGACGGCTTTTCCGTCGCTCTTGCGAAGATTGTCATTGCCTTCCGGTGGCCCGTGATCATCATTGCCATCGCGGGCGCCGCGTTTATCGCAACCGGCGCCGCCAATCTCAAATATTCAAACGACTACCGGGTGTTTTTCTCAGAGGATAATCCTGAGCTGAGAACCTATGAAGAGTTTCAGGCGACCTACATCAAGAGCGATAATTTTCTTTTTGTATTCAAGCTGAAAGACGGCTCGGAAATATTCACCAACGAAAATCTCGAAGCGATTGGGGAATTGACGGAAAAGGCATGGCGGCTGCCCTATGCGACGCGCGTCGATTCCATCACCAATTTTCAATATACCTATGCCGACGGCGACGAACTCATCGTCGAAGATCTTGTCCCGACGCCGGGCGAGGGCGCGCCGGACGAACTCGCGCAACAGAAAGCAAATGCGCTTTCAGAGCCGCTGCTCAACGGACAGCTTATTACGCCGGATGCCGGCGTCACGGCCGTCAACGTCGTCCTGACCTTCCCGGAAAAATCGCTGTCGGAATTCCCCGAGGCGGTCGCCGCCGCGCGAGCGCTGCGCGCGGAGATTCGCCAGTCGCACCCTCAATTCGACATATATCTGACCGGCTCGGCGATGTTGAACCAGGCGTTCAGCGAAGCCATCCAGGAGGATTTCAAAACGCTCATTCCCCTCATGATCGTCATCATCATCGTGACGACAATCATAGCGGTGCGGTCCGTATCAACGACCTTCGCGACGCTCGGCGTGGTCATCCTGTCGACCATGACAGCGATGGGTTGGGCGGGATTTGTTGGGATCGAACTCGCCGGCCCCAGCCCCAGCGCGACAATCGTTATCCTGACCCTGGCGGTCGCCGATGCGATCCATGTCCTGATGACGATGCGCGTCTCCATGCGCGCCGGCATGGCGAAGCGGGACGCCATCATTGAATCGATACGCGTCAATTTTCTCGCGATTTCCATTACCTCGCTGACGACCATTGTCGGCTTCATGTCGCTAAACTTTTCGGATGCGCCGCCATTTCACGACTTCGGCAATATCTCCGCCGTCGGTATTTTTGCGGCCTGGGTTCTTTCCCTGACCTTCTTGCCGGCGGTCCTTGCGATTGTTCCGGTGCGCGTTCGCGCCGTTGAACAGGAAAAACGAGTCAGCGCGTTGCGCGGCCTTGCGAATTTCATTGTCGCGCATAACCGCGTCCTGCTTGCGGTTTCGTCCGCCGCAACCCTCGCTCTTATTGTCATGATCCCGCGCATCGAACTGAGCGATGAGTTTCTGAAGTATTTTGATCAAAGAATAGAGTTCCGGACCGACAGCGACGCCATTGTCGAGCATTTCGGCTTCTACTCGATGGAGTTCTCCATCGATACCGGTGAGGCGGGCGGCATTACGGATCCCGCCTATCTTCAAAAACTCGATGCATTCACGAACTGGCTGCGGGCGCGGGACGACGTCGCCCATGTCTATTCGATCGCCGACATCATGCGGCGCCTGAACAAGAATCTGAACGCTGACGATCCGGCCTATTTTCGACTGCCCGAAGACCGCGAACTCGCCGCCCAATATCTGCTGCTCTTCGAACTTTCGCTGCCCTATGGTCTCGATCTCAACGACCGCATCAATATTGACAAGTCGGCGAGCCGACTGACGGCGACGCTGGCGGGCGACGTGAACACGAAAGCGATCCGGGCGTTTTTGAAAGAAACGGAAGCGTGGTTCGCCGAAAACGCGCCGGAACTGGAGGCGCCGCCGACCGGGCCGCAGGTGATGTTTACATTCATCGCGCAGCGCAATGTTGAAAGCATGATCCTCGGCACGTCGATTGCGATCGTCGCCATTGCGTTCATCATGATGGCGGCGCTGCGCAGCATTCCTATGGGGCTTTTAAGCATGGCGCCAAACGGCTTGCCGATACTCGCCGCGTTCGGCGCCTGGGCGCTTCTCGTCGGGATCGTCGGATTTTCCGTCGCCACCGTTGCGTCGCTGTCGCTTGGCATTGTTATCGACGACACGGTCCACTTCCTGACCAAATACATGCGCGCGCGCCGCGAAAAATCCCTCAACGCCCCGGACGCCATTCGATACGCCTTTGAGACCGTGGGCGCCGCCCTGATCTTCAATACGATCATTTTGATGGCGGGTTTTTCCGTGCTGACCTATTCGGCTTTCCAGATCAACGCGGAACTCGGCCTCCTGACGACGCTGACCATCGGTCTGGCGCTTGTCATCGATTTTCTGTTGCTGCCCGGCCTGCTGCTCTTGTTCGCCAGAGACAAAGATAAAGGCGGCCAGCATTCGACCCCTGAAGGAGAACCCCATGCTCACTATGCGCCATCCGTTTCGTAACGCCGCGTCCGCACTGGGCGTTTTCCTGCTGGCGGGCGCGCCGGCCTTTGCCGACGATCCGGCGGCCCGCGGCGACACGCCCGAAGCGCAGAAGGGATATGATATCTCGGCGCGCGCGGACCGCACCGATAACGGTTTCGGCGACAGCCGCGTGAGCGCGCGCATGGTGCTGACCAATCGCGCGGGACAGCAGACCGTTCGAGAGTTTTCCTTTCAGACACTGGAAAAGGAAGATGAAAGCGTCGGCGACAAGTCGCTCGTTGTTTTCGATTCGCCCCGCGACGTCGAAGGCACCGCCCTCCTCTCCCACGCGAAGATCCTGGATCCGGACGATCAGTGGCTTTATCTGCCGGCGCTGAAGCGCGTCAAACGCATTTCGTCGCGAAATAAATCCGGCGCCTTTGTCGGCTCCGAGTTCGCGTTCGAGGATTTCACCATCACTGAGCTGAACAAGTTCACCTACAGCTATGTCGGCGAGGAAGAGATCGACGGGATGATGACGGACGTCGTTGACCGGTTTCCCCGTTATGAAAATTCCGGTTACACCAAACAGAAATCCTGGGTCGACCAGGAAATATTTCAGGTCCGCAAAGTGGAATTTTACGATCGCAAAGACGCCTTGCTGAAAACGCTCACACTCTCCGATTATCGCGACTATGACGGCATATGGCGCGCTCATAGCCTGAAGATGATCAATGCGCAGAACGGCAAGGAAACCGAACTCGTTTATGATGATTTCACTTTCAAGAGCGGGCTCGACGAGAACGATTTTGAGCAGGGCGTGCTGACGCGGCTGCGATAGCCGGCAAAAGGAGAGACGGGTTATGCGCGCAAGACTGGTCGCCTACCTGTTCGGCGCCGCGGCGCTGGCGCCGACCTTATCGGCGGCGGGCGAGTGGGATCTCGGCGGCGAGATCGCCGGCGAGCTGCGTTTCTTCCCGAATGATCCCCTGTATCCGGGGCAGTTCGAACATTTCCAGCCATCCATATCGTTTAAGCCGGATATTCGATGGGAGAGCGACGACAGGAAACACCAGGTCGTCTTCATTCCCTACGCCCGGATTGACGCCCAGGACGATGAACGCACCCATCTCGATTTGCGCGAGGGGTACTACCGGTTCAACGCCGATAGCGGCTGGTCGCTGACGCTCGGCGCTGTCAAAGTGTTCTGGGGACGGACGGAATCGCGCCATCTGGTCGACATTATCAACCAGGTCGACGCCGTCGAGGATATCGACGAGGAAGACAAACTCGGCCAGCCCATGGCGAACCTCACGCTCATCAATGACTGGGGAACGGTCGATCTTTACGTCATGTCCGGGTTTCGCACGCGCACCTTTCCCGGCATTGACGGCCGGCCGCGTTTCGCCCTGCCCGTAGACACGGACGCGGAGATCATCAATCGCGACTGGGGCCGCGGCGCCGTCGATGTGGCGGCGCGCTATTCCCACTATATCGGCAATTGGGATTTCGGCGTTTCGGTCTTCCATGGAACATCGCGCGAGCCGCGCTTCGCCATCGACCCGGCGAACCAGCGCATTCGCCCCGTATACGACACGATCACGCAAGGCGGCGTCGACCTTCAATACACGAAAGACGCCTGGCTCTGGAAACTGGAAGCCATTGTCCGCGAAGGGCACGGCGATACGTTCGCCGCTGCGGTCGGCGGCTTTGAATACACGCTTTATCAAATCTTCGGCTCGAACGCTGATCTCGGCCTTCTCGCGGAGTATCAGTATGACGGGCGCGACGAAGACCTCGTCCTTGAACCGTTCGGGCCCGCCTTCGCCGCGCCCGTAACCTTCGCCGACAATGACGTCTTCGCCGGCGCGCGCCTCGCCCTCAATGATCTTCAGGACACGTCGCTGCTCGCCGGCGCGAGTGTCGATACGAACGACGCCTTTATGGGGATGTTCATCGAGGCTCAGCGCCGTTTCGGACAGAACTGGACCGCGGAACTCGAGGCGCGTCTGTTCCTCAACGCCGACCCGGACAACGCCGCGTTCCCCATACGCGACGATGATTTCATCACGCTTCGCCTGACGCGGTTTTTCTGAGGCCTATTCGCTCACGGTTTTCAGATAGGCGACAATGTCGGCCCGGTCCTGCGGTTTGGCGACGCCCTGAAAGATCATCCGCGTTCCCGGCATATAGCCGCGCGGGTCTTCAAGAAACGCAAACAACGCGTCTTCGGTCCAGACAACATCGCTATTTGCGTTGGCGTCCGAATATCGGAACCCGGGGACGTTGCCCGCAGGACTTCCGACAATATTGTAAAGGGTGGGACCGACGCGGTTTTGGCCTTCGGCGACGGCGTGACAGGCCATACATTGCGCATAAAGGCGCTTGCCGCGCGCCTCATCGCCCACAAGCGCGCCAAACCCGGCGCCGTCATCACTTGCAGACGGCGCGGCGGCGTCTTTTGAAACGGCAATATTTTTGATCGCGTCTCTCGAATCATTTTGGGCAGTCGCCGTCACATTGTTGACTTTGTCCCCTTGCGCGTCGACGCCGCCGGCGGCGTCACGGAATGCGGCGGATTGGGCGCTCGCCTCGCCGGCGGGGTCCGGCGTCGTCGCCGCATCGTGATGCGACGGCGGCGAAGCGGCTTCGGCGTATGGCGCTTCGGCGTCGGGCGGCGGCAGCGTTTCAGCCGTTTCGGATTGCGGGCCGCAACCGGTTGCGATCAGCGCGCCCGCGACAAATGCAATACTTCTTTTCATCTTGTACTATGCCCTCTCCCACGTCGCGCGGGTTCAACCCGCCGCAACAGCTGCGCGCAATATGCGTTGCGCGCCACTTTATATCAAACGGAAAGCGGGCGGAATTCTGCGCCGAGACGCTAATGACGCACGGCGAGACAGTCCTGTCCGCGCTCTTTCAAAGCGGCGCAATGGGCCCGCGCGTCGTCGACCGATGCAAACGGCCCAATGCGCAGCCGATGAAAAACGCCCCGCTCGCCGAGATCGGCCCGCTCGATATGATGCGCCTTGCCGGCAAGAAGATCGGCAAGGCGGCGTTCAAGGCGGCGCCATTCCGCCATGGCCTCATCCTCGCTCCGGAACGAGCCGACCTGCACCAGGTGACTGCCGGACAACGGGTCCATCGCCGCCGGCGCGTCTTCCAGCGGCGCCGACTCTGCAGCAGACGGCGCTTCGTCAGCCTGCTCGATTGCCGCCGGCTCTGCGGCGGGCGGCGCTTGCGGACGAACGGCCTCGTCGCCGGACGCGATCTCCGTCGCAGGCGGTTCATCGAGCGCCGGTTCATCAGCCGGCGGCGCGGTTTGCGGAGCGACGTCGTCGACCGGCGGTTCGTCGGCAAACAGTTCCTCCGGCGACGCCGCGCTGTAGGGGATTATCGGTTCCGCTGCGTCGTCCGGCAGCGCAGCTTCAGCGACCGTCGCGCGTTCCGCTTCCGCAGGCGGCGGCGCATCCGGCCGAGCCGGCTTGATCGTAGGAACAAGAACCGGACCGGCCGGCGCTGTCTCCGGCGCCGGTTCGTCAACGACGCCGGCCTTATCGCCGTCCGACGCGTCCGGCGCCGGCGCGATAATGTCGTCCGCACCGCCCGCTCCTGCAGGCGCGTCAATACCCGCCGGGGCAGAGTCGCTGTTCGCCGGCGGGCGGGCGTCGGCGATGACGATCCCGCCGCTCAAACGGTGGTACGCAAGAAGGGCGACAAGGGCGAAGCCGGCCCCCAGGAGAAGCAGAAAAACACCCGCAACGCTCCCGGAGATGGCGATGTCGCCGGTCTCCCGTTCAGAATCGTCATCATGATAAGCGTCGCTTGGAACTATGCTCATGGCGCAGCCGGAATCTCGGATAAAAGCGCCGATTTTTGTCTACCGGCGCGCGTAGACTCTTACATAGTCTACATACATGTAGTCGGATTCGGGCGTTTTTTTGGTGATTTCACCGCCATCCATGGCGAGATTCAGCAAAACATGGAGCGGCTGTCGGAATTCGGGCAGCGTCGGCGTGCGCCAGATTTCCCGGCGATTGAGGTAGAACACCATCTCGTCTTCCTGCACGTCGACGCCATAGGTGTTGAATTGTTCCGATAACGAACCGGGCCTTATTCTTTCAACGTGCCAGTCCTGATAATCTTCGATCCCTTCGGACGTGGCGTGAATATGCACTGTCAGTTCAAGCTTGTGCGGCCGGTTCGTGTGATACTCGAAAATGTCGACTTCGGCGGTGTATTTCTCCTGTTCGATCCCGATCAGCCAGAACGCCGGCCAGAACCCCTCCCCGGCGGGAAGCTGTGTGCTGATCTCAAAATACCCGTATTTCTGCGCAAACCCTTCGCCGCAGGTATTCCACGATGAAAGCAGGCCGGCCTGCCAGCCGAGATCCGGCTCCTTGCGCGCCTCGATCCGCAAAACGCCGTCGCGGGTGACAAAGGGAAACCCCCGCGAGGGATCGGCGAACGCCGCGACGCCGAAATCACCGTTCCATGGCGTGTGCGCAATCCAGCGCGTGTCGCAACGCCGACCAGAGACGTCGAGCGTGTCGAACTCCTCCTCAAAGGTGAGCTCATAGGCGGCGAGATCTATGTCCGGGGGGCCGGCGTCGACGGCTTCAGGCGCAGGAAAGGCGCCTTTTCCGCAGCCCGCAGCCGCGACGACAAACAACCCGGCGACGGCCTTCGCCGCCATTGTGTTTCGAAACATGGATCGCCTGCCTCTCGCTGTCAGCTGCGTTGATCGTAATGACCGGCGGGCGCCTAGTAGGGCCGGCGGAAAAAGAACTGGCGATCTTCCGGCCGGAAATAAAAGCGTTGTTTCTCGTCGACTTTCGTGACGACGAAACTCAGCATCGTCGCATGCATATCGACAAGGCGTTGCGTCGCCGCGCGCGCCGCGCCGCGCGAGGTCGAACACCACTCCATGACCAGCACCGTAAGGTCGGCCGCAGAGGCGATGACGCTGCCCTCGTTTTTGGCGAGAACGCTCGGCGCGTCGACGACGATGTAATCGAAATCGGCCCGGATCTCTTCGATCATGGCGTCGAAGACAGAGATTTCGAAATCTTCAAACGACGAATTGTCTGATTCCATCTCCATGACATCGACGCCGCAGATCGTGCGGTCGGCGACCATCCGGTGCTGGGCGACCTCCAATTGACGGCTGTCGGTGGCGACAACCTCGCGCCGCAGATCGCGCACGCGATCACCCGTCGTCTGCGCCGAATTTTGTTCGGCTTCATCGGTTTCCGATCCGTCCGCATCGTCCGCCCCGGCTTCATCGGTTTCGTCCCGCGCCCGTTCAAGGCGCAGCGTCGGCGAGTCCGAATGCGTGAGATGCCCATGCGTTCGCTTGAAGACATGCGACGCCCGCGACGGATATTCGATATAGGCGACGTTCTTGCCCGCAGCCGCCAGCAAACTCGCAAACGCAAACGCCGTCGTCGTCGTCCCCTCGCCGCGGAACACGGAGGTGAACGCGATCGTCGGCGCATGGTCCAATTCGCGTTCGGCCAGCTTCAAATGCATTCTCAGATCGCGCAACGACTCGGCAAACAGCGAATCCGGCTCTTCCTGAACATATTGGCGCACCACGTCGTCAAAACGACGATGCCGGAACAACAGCCGGGACTGAATGCGCGGCACCAGCACCACCGGCGCGTTCGGCCCGAACTCGCGGCGAATGTCGTGGGTATTGCGAATGCGCGTATCCATGGATTCCGCGGTGAAGGCGGAGGCGCCCGCAACGAGCAGCCCGAGGAACAACCCGCCGGCGAGAATGAGCGTCTTTTTCGGCTTCGACGGAATTTCCGGCGGCACGGCGTGGGCGATGATGCGCGCATTGGCGTTCGCCAGTTGATCGCGCTCGTTCAATTCCTTTTGCCGGTTCAACAGCGCTTCATAAACGCCGCGCGTCGCATCGATGTCGCGCTCCAGCTCCATCAGTTTGACCAACGCTTCATTGTTGGACGCCATGTCGGCTTGCGCTTTGCCGAGATTTTCCTCAAGCGAGCGAACCTGCGCCGCGGCGAAATCGACTTCCGCGCCCAGGGTCTCAACCACGCGTCGCTTTTCACGCTGAATCTGGCTGGTGAGCGCCGCATATTCTTCCCGCGTTTTGAGTACTTCGGGATGACGGTTGCCGTATCGCACCCTCAGTTCCGCAAGTTTTCGATCAAGCGTCACCTGCTGGGTGCGCAGCTCCGCGATGATCACCGAGGAAATCACTTCGCTGATGGAATCGAAGGACAGACCGGCCGCCGCTAGATTCTGCACCGTATTGTATCGGGCCTGCACGCTCGCAAGTTTCGTGCGCGCCTCAGCGAGTTCCGTTGCGATCCCCGTCACCGCTTTTTCCGAGAACGACTCTCCCGTAACGTCAACAAGCCCCTGCTCGGCGCGATATTGCGCCGCCGCGGCGTCCGCCTGACGCACTTCGTCGCGCAATGTCGAAAGCCGCGCGTCGATCCATTTATTGGCCTGACGCAGTTCGGCGTACTGCGCTTCAAGCTGCTGAAGGATATATTCTTCCGCATACGCATTTGCGATGTCGGCGGCCATGTCCGGCGAGGGATCGCTGTGCCGGATCTTGATCAGGAACGTTGTGCTGACGCGCTGAATTTCGAGATTTTTCATTAATTTCAAAATGGCGCGACCGTTTACGCCGGCGGCGCGGCCGGACGCCGCTTCGCTCACAGCGAACGCCGCGGGGTCTACCGGCTGCACCAGCGCCGCCGTCAGCGCGATGTCGTCCGGATCGCCGGAGCCCGTTTCATCACCCGCGTCAACGCCGGCGTCTTCTTCTTGCGCGGCAATGACGGATTTATCCGCCTGCAGATCGGCAAGGTCCGCCGCGATATCGGCGAGGCGCCGGCCGAAAAAGTCGTCGCCTTGCCCGTCCCCGTCGCGATCGGTCCCCGGCGCCGCGCCCAGATCGCCCGCGCGCATGCGACCATAGACGCGCATCGCCATCGCCCGGCTGCGCAGCAATTCGACTTCCGTATCGACCATGGTCGGATCGGCGGCGTTCTGCCCCATCACTTCCGCGCCATAGGCGAAGACCTGGGTCTTCGGTTCGATCATGATCGATGTTTCGGCGGTATAAAGCTCGGTCGACAGTATGGCGTAGGCGGCGACGGCGGCGAAAACCGATGCGGTCACGCCGGCGAACAGCGCCGCCCGACGGCGCAGCCCGAACCAGACAGAGCGAAGATCGACAAGATCCTCGACCTCGTCAAAGCTTTCCGCGTTCTTAACCGACGTCATGACATCTCTCCGGAGCGCGAAGGCGCGCTACCTGCGAAGCTCCACACTGACTTGAATGATGTTCTCGTTGAAACCCGACCGCGCCAGCGCGCCGCTCGAACTGACGTCGATATGGGTGTATCCGGCGCGCAGGACGATGTTGCGGCGAAAGGCGTATTCAGCGCCCGCGGTGAACTGAAGAAATTTGTCGGTGCGATCGATTGCAACGCCGTTCACCGGCCGGAAGTCGTCGACAGTGTATTGCACGCCGCCATAGAGCAACACCCGCCGCAACAATTCATGTTCAATCTGCACGCCGCCGCCGGTGGAATAAAACCCGGCGAACCCGACCAGCGCCGTGTTCTCAATCGAGCGCCGGGCTGTGAGGGAAACCGTCGTCAGATCCGACAGGAAATAGTCAAGCGACGCATCAACGTTGAGCCCGGAGATATCGTCAAAGAGGTCGCTGTCATAATTGCGGGTTTCGTAGCCGACGCCAATCTCGCCGCGGGCGACCTTATTGATGTCGAGGGCAATCCCAACCGATCCGCCGTAAGACTGCGAGTCCTGGCTGGCGTTAAGGCCCGGCTGATTGTTTTCAAACTCCTGCACGCCGCCGGCGACCTCGGCGAACAGCGCCACCGTCGGCCGCACGCGGAACGACTGTCGATAAAACACGTCATAGGCTTCGCGGTCGCGAAAATCCTGATCGAGTTCGATTGGAACGCCGCTATTGGGCGCAAAAGCGTCACGAAAGTTGTCTTTTACGAAACTGACGCCGAACTGCTCGCGAAACCGGTTCTGGCGCAGATCGATTTCAAACGCCGCGTCAAACACGGAATAGCGCACGGGCTTTTCGCCGAAAGCGGTCTGAAGGGAGCGGCGCGGCTCGGTCAACCGGTTGTAACCGGCTGAGAGCGTCGCCGACGAGCGCCGCCCCAGATCGAACCGGCCCTCGCCGTTGACGCCGTAATCCGTCGTCGATTCGCCGGTATTCTGAAAATACTGAAGCCGGCGAACATTGCCGACGATGTTGAGCGCGTGCGCGTCCCAATCCGACTGAAGGCCCAGCTCGCCGTTTATATCCGCGATGAAATCGTCGGTTTCATTCGCCGGCGAGCCGAAAATGTTGTCGTCGTAAGTCTGCACATAGCGAACGACGGGCAGAAAAAGAAACGACCCGCTGCGAATGCCGTCGGCGCCAAAATTCTGCGCAAATCGTTCGGACACGCTGAAATTCGGAGTGACGTCCTCGTCCGCGCTTTCCTGCGCAACCGCCTCGCCGCCGAGTGCGGTCGTCAAAACCCAGGCGCCAAGCGCCGCCGCGCGGGACGCCAGGACCGCGGCGGCGCCGCGCGATACATGATTAGCCTTCACCATAATTCCCCGAACCCCAGTTACGCTACTTGCCGCGTCATGGCCTGTCGTCTTCAAGTCAAATGGCCATGCGCATGTTTATGCCGCCGATCCGCCCGGCGACGCCCAGTTCATCAAAAAAAGCGTTCGCCGATCCTTACGACATCCCCCGGAAGCACGACGAGCTGCGGCGACAATTTGTATTTCACTTCTTCATCGCTATTGGCGCGCTTGATGAACACGGCGGACTTGTTGGCGCGATAGGTGAACCCGCCGGCGGCCGCAACCGCTTTGATAACGCTCATGCCGGAGCTGTAGGGATACTCGCCGGGCGAGTCGACTTCGCCAAGGATGTAATAAGGCCGGAACTCGATCACTTCCGCGGCGACGCGCGCGCCGACGACATAGCCTTCCGACAGGCCGGCGGCGATTTTGTTTCGAAGCTCGTCCACCGACAGTCCTTCGGCGTCGACCTCGCCCAATAACGGAAGCGAAAGCTGCCCGCGCGCATTGACGGAGAATTCGCCGGAAAGATCGGGTTCGCCGAAGACGATCACCCGGATCTTGTCCGCCGGGCCGAGCCGGTATTCCTGAAGCCGTTCGGCGACGTTGATCGGATCGTCGAGCGATGTTTGTTCAGATACGGCGTTGCCCCCGCAGGCCGTCAGCGCCGCCGCCAGCGCAAGCAGCGTCATTGACCGTATGAGCCGGAAAAACCCCATAAAATCACCCCCAAATCAAAGATTAAGATTAATCAATAAACGGAAGGATGACAACGCTTTTCGCGCTGCGGGAACCGGTCGCCGCGAGGAGATCAATTCGCGTCCGGGACCGGGATAATCTACCGGCAGGCGAAAACCGCAGAGCGCGCACCCGACGGTTGCAGCCGCGACGCCGCGGTCGCGAAATAACCGGCGACGGGCGGAGAATTAAATGCCAAAAGACCGGCGCGTGAGTTTAAAAACAACCGGTCGATTTGAGGGGGGAAGACCAGTGCGAACAGCGATAATCCACTATTGGATTGTGGCCGAGCGCGGCGGCGAAAAGGTCGTGCGCGCGCTTTGCGACCTGTTTCCCGACGCGGTGATTTTTACCCATGTGGCGGATCGGGATCTCGCCGCGCGCCTTTATCCGGGTCACGAAATCCGCACCACGTTCATCTCCCGCCTGCCCTTCGCGCAGAAACGGTATCAGTCCTATCTGCCGCTCATGCCGCTGGCGCTTGAGGAACTCGATCTTTCAGAATTCGATCTCATTTTGTCGAGCGAGTCCGGACCGGCGAAGGGGATCATTCCTCCGCCCGCGGCGACGCATATCTGCTACTGCCATTCGCCAATGCGGTATATCTGGGATCACTACCATATCTACCGCCGCAACGCCGGCGCCATTGCGCGCCTCGCCTTTCCCTTTATCGCCCATCGATTGCGCCGGTGGGACGTCACCGCTGCTGCGCGCGTTGATCATTTTGTCGCCAATTCCAAATTCGTCGCGTCGCGGATTGAAAAATACTACCGCCGGAGCGCCGAGGTCGCCTATCCGCCGGTCGATATCGAGCGGTTTCAGGGCGGCGCGGGCGAGGTCGACGACGCCTGGCGCGACGCCTATCTCTGGGTCGGACAACTCACGGCCTATAAAAATCCCACACTCGCCATCGACGCCGCGAACGCGCTGGGAAAGAAACTGATTGTCATCGGCGACGGCGATCTCGCGCCCGCGTTAAGGGCGCGCGCGGGCGACACAATTCGTTTTCTGGGCCGCGCCGACGACGAAACCGTGCGCCGCGCTTACGCCTCATGCCGGGCGCTGATTTTTCCGGGCGAAGAAGATTTCGGCATGACGCCGATTGAAGCCATGGCCGCGGGCGCGCCGGTCATTGCGCTCAACAGAGGCGGCGCAACAGAAACGGTCGTCGCCGATAAAACCGGGATTTTATACGACGACGATTCCGTCGACGGCCTGTCAGCAGCGATGACGCAATTTGAAACTGTGGAAAAAACTTTTGACGCCGATGTAATCCGGCAACATGCGAAAAAATTCGGCATCGAAGCCTTTCGCGAACGCATGCTTTCGTTGTTGCAAAGATACGGCGTCGCGCCGGCGAACCGTCAGGACAAATAGCGCCTTAGACACAGAAACGCAGATCGCGCACACATCTAGTAGTTGCATGGCGACAAACCGGTCTCCTGACGCGCGAAACTGTCGAAAAGCGTTCGCTTAGCATTGCGCGAAGGCATAGAACGCGATTAACTAAAGTTAACGTCACGGCGTTTTTGCCGCGTTGTCTGCAGTTCCGTCGGCGTCGTCGCCGCACAGATCTGGTTTATGGGGGTTGGGGAGATGACGATACCTGTGGCCGCGAATGCGGCTGTCACGAACGAAGGAACCGCGCCGTTAGACCGGACCCGCGATGTCGGCGCCGCGGCCTGCCGCAACGACAACACGCCGCAAACAGACGGCCCGCCGCGCATCGAACAGACCGGTTCAGCGCACGACGCGGAGCCGCCTACCCCTTCCATCCGCAAACGTTTGTTCGACATTGCCGGCGCGGCGGCGTTGCTGGTTTTCTTTGCGCCACTTATGGTTGTGATCTACTTTGTCGTTCGTCTCGACAACGGGCCGGGTATCTACGCGCAGGAACGGGTTGGCAAAAACGGCGTCCGTTTCATGTGCTACAAATTTCGCTCAATGGTGCCGAACGCCGACCGCGCCCTTGAAGACATTCTCATCAGCGACATCAAGTTTCGACAGGACTGGGAAGCCGATCACAAACTGCGCAACGACCCGCGCATTACGCGCGTCGGTCTGTTCCTGCGTCGCAAGAGCCTTGATGAGCTGCCCCAGCTTTTCAATGTCTTGAAAGGCGACATGAGCCTGGTCGGGCCGCGCCCGATCACCGTTGACGAAATCAACCGCTATGGCGGGGATATTGCCTACTACTACCGGACGCGGCCGGGTCTCACCGGCGCCTGGCAAGTCTCCGGGCGCAACGATGTTTCCTATGACGAGCGCGTGGCGCTTGACGTCGGCTACGCCAAGAACTGGACGTTCCTTACCGATTTTTGGATTTTGCTGAAAACGGTCCGCGTGGTCTTGAGCGGACGCGGCGCGCTTTGATTCTTCGCGTATTTTCAACGGTTTAAGCTCGGGCGCCACGGTAACGAAGCGTTAACGCTTACCGCCGCACATAAACATATCAAGAATTTAAGCCTGTCGCGCATGGCGCTAGCCGCCGATATGGGCAACGGTTCTGAGTTGTTTCGGTTGGCGGCGAGGTTCCAGTTTGTCCATTCAGCGCCCGCAGGCAAGGCCCCTGAATAAGCCCGCGCTCGAAAAAACCGACGCGGCCCGGGACGCCGCCATTGGCGAGGCGGAAACTCTCCCCAAGACCCAAAACGGCGCGACGCCGGAAAGCGCGGTAAAAACCCGCGCCCCAGCGGCGGACCGGGGAAAATTCGATATCGTCTTCGCCGCCGGCGCGTCCGTCGCGCTTTGGGCCTTAATCATTTTCCTGTTGGCTGTGTTGTTTTAGCCCTTTTTTTCGGCTTTATGGTGCGACCGCGCTGATCCCATAGGCGATCGGCGAAGACCTCGGTCGTTGTCGGAAAACCGTTGAGTCGACCTTTGAAAATCGTACTCGTCAACGCGAAGTTCAGCTCCGATCTTGAGGACGGCGTCACCGCCGAATGCCTTGAATACGGCCTGCGTCAGCGGCTTCCCGATATCGACATCGTCAATTGCGATCTCGCCGGGCGACATGAGTTCGGCCATAATCCGAGCGTGCTGCGTTCGCTGGCGAACAGCTTGCTGCCGATAACGCCCGACGCCGTCAAAACGTCCGTATACATGCGACTGTTCGAGACGATGGTGCGCGCAAAACTGCTGCCGCATTACGACCAGACCATCAACGGCGCCGATATCGCACTTTTTGGCGGCGGACAATTGCTCGCAGACGTCAATCTGGACTTCCCGATGAAAATCGCCGCGGCGGCATCGATTGTTCGCGATCGCAATCTTCCCATCGCCATTCACGCCGTCGGCGTCGGCGCCGACTGGTCGGATGCAGGCGCGGAACTTTTCAAGGAAGCGTTCGCCGGCGCCGATATCGTCTGGGCGAGCGTGCGCAACGCGCTGTCGGACAAGCGCTGGCGCCGGCATTTCGGAAACAGCCACGTGCCCGCGCCGCGCATCAGCGTCGATCCGGCGATGCTTGCGATCAGAGCCTATGCCTCGGCGAATAACGATCCGGCGCCGCGCCGAAACCGACCCTTGATCGGCGTCAACGTAACCCATCCCGCAACCTTGATCGCCAAGGCCGACATCGGCGGCGCCGAACAGATCGCGCCCAATATCGACTATTATCAGCACTGCGTTGACGCCATATCGGCGAAAGACTGCGACGTGCTCTTGTTTACAAACGGCGCGCCCGACGACGAAGCCTATTTGCGCCGATGCTTCCCGCCCACTTTCGTCGGCAAATTTGCAGATAATCAGGTGCGGATTGCAGCGTCCGGCAAAACGCCGGCGGCGCTTGTTGCGACCATTCGCAATTGCGACGCTATCGTGTCGCACGGGCTCAACGCCTGCGTCATCGCCTATTCGTGCAAAATTCCGCATGTGGGTCTGACGCTGAACACCGAACTCGACGCCTTCTTTGACATGGTCGAGCGCCGGGATTTCGTGCTCGGACCAAACAACGTTGGACCGGAAGACGTCGCGGCCGCGCTCGCTCGCGCCGGAGAAACGCCCATAGACGACGGCGCCCACGCCGCGATCGTTGGACGTGTCGAAGGGGAGTTCGACGATCTCGCGGCCGAACTCGCCAAGGTCCACAGCGCCGATGAATACGACGCGGCCAGCGTTTAGGCCCGCCTGACGGGCGCGCCGCGGCCGCCATAGGCGCGTCGCGCATCCATGATGAAATGACCGCCCGCGAAATCGGCGTGATGGCATCCGATAAGGCCCGCTTCGAAATCCGGGGTAATGCGGCGGACGACGCGTTCGCTATAGCCGCCCATGTCGAGGCGCGTGATTTCCATCACGTTTAGCCCGTAGCCGTATGTGCCGTGGGAATTGTCCTGCGACAGGCGATAGAGGCGATCGTCAAGGGCGAGAATGCGACCGCCGCCGCGGGCCGTGCGCGCATCGATAACGACGGGATTGAGCGGGTGCGGTTCGAGCGTTCGCAGCATCGGACCGTCGGCGCGGAAAAGATGCAGCTCCGCGCAATGATCGCCGTAGGAATCATTTGTGACATTCGTGAACAACCACCACTCGCCGTGATGATTCAGCAAGGCGCTATCCGCGGTCGCCGTGCCTTCAAGAGCCGTGGCGCATTGTTCCCACTTGCAGGGGAAGTCCACAGATCGCCAAACCTCGACCCGTTGCGACTGGCTTGTTTCCGGCAGCATGAAAAGCGCGCCGTCATGTTCAAATATAAACGGGTAGGACAAATGATAGTCCGCCCGGAGCGCCGGTCCGATGAACGAAAAACCGGCATCGTCAATCTTGCCGACGCTGATGTGACCGCGTCGCCCGGCGTAGCTGTAGTCTTCGAAAAACACGAACATGGCGCCGTTTTTTTCGAGCAGGAACGGATCGGCCCAGTATCGGTTTTGCGGCGGGACGATATCGACGCTGTTCGCGGGATCGAAATCGAGGGGCCCGCCTTTTCCGTATTTCAGGAGAAACATGCCGGGCCGCGCGCCAGCACGCGCTGCGGCGGTTTCAATGGCCCGCGCGCCGAGCCCGCGCGCCAAGCGAACGCCGTATTGCGCGATATCGGCGAGGCCGGGCTCCTGGCCCTCGCCCGCTTCATAGGGACCAAGATCCGCGGGCGCGCCGTCTTCGGCGAGCCGCTTCAACTCGCGGACGATCAACTGCGCCGACTTTTCGCGCATGAAGGCGGCGTTGCGCGCCGCCGAGATCTTGACGTTATAGGCCGCGGTCGCAATGCGCCGCGCCGGGTCGCCGGCGCCCGGCGTCCGAAACAGGTCGACCTTGGCGACAGGCGACGCCGTCTCAAAAAAGCCGGCGTTCCAGTCAAAAGACGTCAGCCGCCAAAGCCCGAAACGCGCGCAGTCGGATAGGGCGACGGGCGCGCCGCTCGCAGAAAAATCAAGAATAACATCGAACGCGGCGTCCCCGGCGATGACGGCGTCGGTTGATTGTACAGGAAGCGTTGCGCGCTTTGCGTCGAACGCCGGCGCCGCGACGGCGCGGGGCCGCGCGAACAGGCCGGCGTCAATCGCCATCGCCATATGAAAGGCGCCCGAGCCGCGCGCCGCGCCCGCATGCGCGATCAGGGCGGACAATTCAAAGCGCGCATCTTCGCAGATGGCCTCCAATGCGCGGCGCGGCCCGATCGCGATGTCTGCGGGATTGTCGATGACGGCGGCGATGCGAATGGCGTTCATGACAAAAGGGTCTGCAGCGAATGCGCGTCGTAAGAATGCCCGAGCCTGCGCGACCGGGCGGCTTCAATGTGATCAAGCCAGCGATAACGTCGTGCGCAGGAAGGACGGACGCACCAGAAGGATCACGAAAAAGTAGGCGACGGCGCCGATGACGATTTCGACGCCGAGACGGGAAATGACGCTAAGGTTATAGTCCGCCAGCCAGAGATTGGCGAAGACCACCGATATGACGAGCCCGATGACGCCGGCGTAAACGGGCGCCGCCGTCCGCGCAGCGGCCCACCACGCCGCGCCGGCGTGCTTGCCCTGCATCCAGAACGACGTCAGCAGCATGATGGCGCTCGAACCGAGGCGCGCAAACGCCGCCGCCATCAATCCGAATTGCGTGAACACAAGAAAAATAACGACAGTCGTGACCGCGTTGAACAGGGCGACCGGCGGCAGGACCTTTATCTTGCCGGATATGGTCAGGAGCGGTTCGTTGGCGATGGTCGGCGTGAAGAGAAGGCCCGCCAGCGCCAGCACCGTTACCACCGGCGCCGCGGGCAGCCAGTCCTCGCCCAAGAAAACGCCCACAAGGTCGTCGGAAATCATGGCCAGGCCGATAAACACCGGGGCCGCGCACAAGATCATCAGCGGGAAGAAATACCGGCTTTCCTGGGTCAGCAATTCCCGCACTTCGCCGGGCGTCCCGCCACCGTCGGCCGCCTGGCGAAACACCATCCACGCAATGAGACGCATCGGCTCAA
Source organism: Hyphococcus sp. (assembly GCA_028284345.1). GTDB lineage: Bacteria > Pseudomonadota > Alphaproteobacteria > Caulobacterales > Parvularculaceae > Hyphococcus. The sequence goes on from JANQRY010000003.1 coordinate 554,927, forward strand.
ACAGCATCTCCGAAACCGCCAGGACGATGCGCTCGGCGGCGCGATAATAGCCGACGCTGGCGACGCCGAGAAACGCGCCGATCAGGAACGTCGACGCGTTGCCCGAGATGAAACTGATCACCCGGTTGGAAAGGATTGACCGCGATATTTCGAAAATTTCAGCGGCGTATCCGCCATTGAGGACAAGTTTGATCGGCTGCCTGGCGACAAGCATCACGCAGGTGAAGTGAATAAGCTGCATGGTGATCTTCGCAACGCCAAGGGCGATGATGTTCCAGCCGGCCATCAGTCCTGCAACGCCCGCAGCGAGCCCGACCAGTTCCGAAACAATGAGGATGATGGACAGGGTCATAACCCGGCCCCGCCGCACCAGAAGCGCGCCGAGCGCATAGGTCAAAGGCCCGATCAGCAATGTTGCGGAGAAGATTAGGATCAGGATCGCGTAGGCCGGCGCATTGAAAACCAGAATGGACACAGCCGCGCACCCAACGCCGATGACGGACAGGAGATATCCCCCGATCGCTGAATAGGCGATCGCCTGGGACGTCGCCCGGTTGCTGCCGCCCCAACCGAGGACGAATTCGTTCCAGCCCGCCGCGCCGAATATGAACAGGAGGGAGGAGACCGCGACGGTGATCGAAAAGACGCCAAAATCAGCGGGCGTCAAAACGCGCGCGGCCACCAGAAAGAGGGCCAGTTGCGCGCCCTGCGCGATGATGCGGGCGACAAGCGTTGATCCGCCGGCGGTCGCCATGGCGCCGGGGTTGCGTCCGTTGCTTTGCGACGCATTCTGATCAACCACGAACGGGCTCCTGCTTGTGTACGCAACTAACGGCTTGTATTAGCCGCAATAAACCGGAATGCCCATGTTTGTGAAATGGATTCGCCGTTGCAATTCCGGCGCATTTGCCTGAGTTTCGTTACGGTACAAAAATGGATTTAAAATTGTCACGTTTCGTCGTTAACCCTACCGCCGGCCGGCAAAAAAATAGGCTTTGTCAACACACGCAAGGCGCGAGCGGACGAGCGTGAAAACAAATATCGCGGTCATCATCGCGAGCTTCGGGCGGCGCGACTATGTGTGCGAACTGAACCGCCGTCTGGCGCGACAAACGCGCCCGCCGGACCACATCTGCATATCCGTGACAACGCCGGGCGACGCGCCGGCGCGCGAGGACGCAGGCGCCTCGGAGGTCGTGATTTCGCCGGCCGGCCTTTGCGCCCAGCGCAACACCGGTCTCGACCGGGTTGCCGGCGGCGCGGATATCATCGTCTTTTTCGACGATGATTTCGTTCCGGCCGAGGATTACCTTGAACGGCTCGAAGCATTTTTTCTGGAAAATCCCGACGTCGCCGGCGCCACCGGGCTGGTGTTGCGCGACGGCGTCACGGGCCCCGGCCTGACCTATGAGGACGCCGACCGCGCCATCACCGCCCATGCGCCGGTCCCCTCAAGCAACTGGTCCCGAAAGGGGCGGACAAGCCTTTACGGCTGCAACATGGCCTACCGCCGCAACGCCATCGAGGGGCTTCGCTTTGACGAAAACCTTCCCCTCTATGGCTGGCTTGAGGACGTCGATTTCTCGTCGCAGGCGCGCCGATGGGGCCCCGTTGTCGAGACCGACGCCGTCGCGGGCGTTCATCTCGGCGTCAAGGGCGGACGGCTCTCCGGCGTGCGCTTCGGATATTCGCAGATTGTCAATCCGGTTTACCTGCACCGCAAGGGAACCATCGCCTTCAAACAGGCGGCCGATAATGTCGGCGGCAATTTGCTCGCCAATCATGTCCGCGCCTTGGCGCCGGAGCCCCATATCGATCGCTGGGGCCGGGTAAAAGGCAACTGGATGGCGATCCGGGATGTTCTCGCCGGAAAAATCGACCCGAAGGCGATTCTCTCACTGTGACGCGCCGCCATTGAGCAGCCGCCGATAGAAGGCGACATGGCTATCGACCCAACCGGCTTCCGTTTGCGCAATCTCTGTCGCCCGTTCGAAGGCGGCGACGCTCATGGCGCGGATTGCATCGTCATCGTCCATCCAGGCCGAAATCCTGTCGCACAGCGCCGCGTGGTCAAAAACATCGCAGACGTCGCCCATCCCGTGACGCTTGACGTCGTCGCCGATCAGACAGGACGTCGAGGTCAGCACTGGAAGGCCGGCGCGCAAGGCTTCGGCGGCGGCAAGGCCGAACGGTTCGGTGCACCGGCTCGGCATCACGAAAAAACGCGCCTTGTGAAACGCTTCGCCGATTTCAGACTGGGTCGCCCAGCCTTGAAAGACGGCGTCAGGATAGGCGCGCCGGATCGCCGCCTCGTCCGCGCCGGCGCCGATGACGCGCAGCGGCGCCCCCGCCTCGCACGCGGCCCGGGCGAGAATGTCCGCGCCTTTTTCGTGCTCGAGGCGCCCGACATAGAGAATTTCGCGATTGTCTTCCGCCGCCACGCGCGCCCCCGCAAGACGCGCCGCCGGGTTGGTCATTACGGTAATCCGTTTTTCCGGCACGCCGCCGCGCGCCAGATAGGGGATCATGCCGGCCTGAATGGCCAGCACGGAAAAAAGCGCCCGTTCGAAATCGATATTGGCGTTCAAGACCGCCTGACGGGCAACGCGCCACAGCTTGTGCGCATAGCGCCGTTTGTCGCAATGGGTCGCGATGCAGCGGGCGGACATCGGACTTAAATGGCATTGCTGCGATTTCGGATAGATGGAGAAATTGCCGTTGGGACACGCGAGGAAAAAGTCATGAGCCGTGACGACAGAGCGCTCGGCAACCGGGGCAAGGGCGGCAAAGACCGACGGCGACAAAATCTGCGACCAGCCATGGACATGATAGACGACGTCGGGGCCGTCTATTTCCGCAACCAGCGCTTTAAGGCGCCGCGCCGCCTTTCCATTGAACACGCCGTCAATGAACCCGCGACGCGATTTCAGCAGCGGCGCGCCGCCGATGGCGACGATATCGACCCCGAGCGCGGCAAGCTCCTCGCTGTCGCCATTATCGCCGGCGAAAAACGTGACTTTTACGCCGCGCGCGACGAGATCGCGCGTCAGCTGCAAGGCCAGTTGCGCCGCGCCGCCGCGGGCGACCGTCGTGTCATTGATGATGACAACGCGACCGAGATCACGCGCCATGGGTTGCCGCCGCCGGCGCGGCCGAGACGGCGACCCCCATGGATTTGACGCGGCGATAACCGGCCGCCGGCGTTGCCCGTGACATTGTTTTCCCGCCCTGTTCTCGGCCGGTTCTCATAACCGGCGCGGATCGGAATGCAAAGCAGCGCCGACGGCGCCTACCCGCAAGCGCGAGCCTAAATCGCATGCGCATCCCGTGGGTTGTGGACGAATATTTCCCGCTCGCATAGTAAGGGCGCATCGGCGGCAATCGCCAGCCGGTTCGGGGGAAGACGTGAAGGCACGCGTAATCAGACCGCAAGAACTCGACGCCGGCGCCCTGGCGCGCTGGCGGACGATGATCGACGGCGCCCCCCTCTATCGCAACCCGTTTTATGCGCCGGAATTTACACGCGCCGTCGCCGACGCGCGGCAGGACGCCTATGTCGCCGTCATCGAAGACGCCGGCGAAACCGTCGGTTTTTTTCCCTTCCACAAGCTGCGCGGCGGCGTCGCAAAACCGATCGGCGGACCCATTTCCGACTATCAGGGGCCGATCTTCGCAGCGGGGTTTGCTCCCGACCCGCAAGGGCTGCTGAAAGCGTGCGGGCTCGCGTCATACGACTTCAACCATTTGCCGCTGGCGATGCAAAATTTCGCCGACCTGTCCTACGCGCGCTCGCGCTCGCCCCATGTCGATCTGTCAGACGGGTATGAGACCTACGCCAATGGCCAGTCGAAAAGCTGGAGAAGCGCCATGAAGGCCATGCGCCGACGCTGGCGCAAAACGGAAAGAGAAATCGGCCCGATCCGCTTCACCTATCATGACGCCGCTGACGACATCTACGACCGGCACAAAGGCATGAAGAATAAACTCTACGAAAAACTCGGCGTGCGGTCCGTGCTGGATGCGCCCTGGGTCGCCGCCGTGCTTGACAGTATTCGCAAGACGCAAACGCCTGAATTCGCCGGGGTCATGACGACGGTCCATGCGGGCGAAAAACTGATGGCCGCCCATTTCGGCATGCGCTCACGGACCGTCTGGCACTGGTGGTTTTCATCTTATGATCTCGAAACGGCGAATTACGGGTCAGGCATCATACTGATCCACGAAGCCTTGCGTTGCGCCAATGACCACGGCCTCGACATTATCGATTTCGGCCGCGGCGAGGCCGAATACAAAACGACATTCAGCAATGGCGCAACGCCGCTATGCGAAGGATCGGCGGAACGCGCGGGCACGCTCCCCGGCGCATTGCGAACGGGCCAGAAGGCGTTGCTGTCCGTTGCGCGGCCCTTGCCCCTCGGAAAGTATGAAAGCTATCCCCGACGGGCGCTTGCGCGGCTGATTTCAGGCATGCGTCTGCCCGCGCTTTCGGACTGACCGGCGACGCCCTAGCGCGGCGCTTTTCGCCAAGCGGTTGCTCTACGCCATCGATCGGTGATTTTTTGTTCGCCGCGCCCGCCAAAAAACACCGGGCGCCCGGGAAACGAAAACTGCGGGCGCACGCCGGCCGGCTCAATCCCCAGGACGGTCTCAGAACGCCGCACAGACCCATAGGCCGCCGTCGCCGCGGCGACGAACAACATGAACATCAATCCGCCGTCAATCGTCGCCCCGGCGATCAACTGCGTAAGAATAAGCCCTAAGGCCGCCGCGCGCGCGGCGGTAAAGACGCGCCGCGCATATCGTATGTCCCGCTCCATGACGGGCGTGCGTTGTTGCGCCCAGGCGCGCAGGAACGACCGGCTGACGAAAGCAAGGTACATCGCCGTTCCGATAAACCCGACATTGCCGACGAGCGCGGTAAAAAGGCTCGACGCACGGGCGCTGCCAAGGCCAACGCCGAACCCCCTTGTATCGACGAAGTTCTGCAGGCTTTGCATATTCCAGGCGGACCGCTCAACGCCGGAGTCCGACTGCAGCTTGACGCCGAAAAGGCGCTCATAAACCTCTTTCGCAAAATCACGAAACGGTTCGAAGAAAAACAGCAGCAGGAGACCCGTCGCGACGACCGACCCAAAAAATATCGCACTTATCTGGTCGGACGTAATGCCCGACCGCACAAGATAATAAACCGAATGAAGCCCCCAGAGCGCGACGAGCAATATCAGCGCCGCATAGGCCGTAGTCGACAGGGAAAACGCAGCGCACGCGAGCAGCAATGTCGATGCGCCGAAATGCCAGAGGCCGCGCGTCTGCATGAAGCGGGTGAAGTTCCATGCGAACAATCCAACGCTCATGGCGCCGAAAACGGCCGGTTCCGTATAGGACCCGATAATGCGCGGCGCGCCCGCGACCGTATGATGCGCATTAATCGAATAGTTCGCCGTGCGAATAAATTCGAGGAGCGCTTCGGCGGGCGGAAACGTCGGAAATACGCTGACGACGGCGAAGGCGAGATGGACAATCGTCATGGCGTTGAAGGCGTGGGTCAGGCGTGTAAGACCGCCTTTGCGCGAGATCACATACGCCGCGGCGGCGAGAAGCAGAAAGTTGATGGCGATATAGAGCGATTGCGTAAAGTTGCCGGTGGTCGGGTGCAACGGCGACAAGGCGATGTAGTAGTCCGACGTGCGTTCGAACGAATAGACGGAAATTTCGCCGGCAAACAGTCTTGGCATTAAAAACGCCGACAAGATTGCATAGGCGGCGAATGCGCCGAACAAAACGACGGCGAAATTGCGCGCGCCATATTGAAACATGCCGGCGAACAATCGCGGCCGGATTGCAATGCCGACGATCAGCGCGCCGGCGAGGAAATGAACGCAGATTATGCTGATGTCGCCGACCGCCGGAAGATTGGCGATCGCCGCGGCCTGAAGCGGCGTGAACGCCGCGATCACCGGAAGGCCGAGCGCGGTCGGCCGCGCAATGATAAGCGCGGCGGCGACAAGCGCCAAGATGCCGATCGGCGTAAACTCCACAAAACACCCCCAGGCGCCAGCATTGGACAGCGGCGCGACACGACGTGCGTTCCATGATATCGCATTGGGCTTCAGAAGCCCATAGTCGTCGGCGGTCTGATAATCATCGCCAGTCGCGCGCGATAATACGCCGACCCGGCGTCAACCCTTTCTCCGACCGGCCGATTCCGCTACCATATTGTTTGGGGCGGTTGTTGAGTTCGTAGCGCTGTGGGGGGCGTTGTCGATGGGCGTTGAGAATGAAATCCGCTCTTTGAGCAGGCCAACGGCGGGGGATATACACAATCCGCGTACGCGTATCGCAGTGCTGGACGCCTTTCGCGGCATTGCCGTCCTGTGGGTGATGCTGTTCCACTTTGCGTTTTTTTGGACGCCTGCGGGCGAAGGCGAAAACCTGCTGCCTTACGACGACGCTCTGGCCGGAATTCCGCTCGCCGATGTCGGCTCTCTCGGCGTGCGGCTATTCTTCCTCATATCCGGTTACATCATACCGCTTACGCTGGAACGGACGTCAACGTTATCGGATTTCGCCATCAAACGTATCGCGCGCCTTTGGCCGCCGCTCCTCGTATGCGGCACGCTCACATTCGTCGTCGCGCACCTGATCGGACCGCCATTGCTGCAGGTAAGCATCTCCGAATTTCTCATCAGCGTGCTGTTTCTGCCGCCGCAACATGTTGGTTTGTTATTGGATGCAACGGACTGGCAGTGGCTTGACGGCGCATACTGGTCGCTCTGGGTTGAGGTTCGTTTCTATCTGGTGATTGGCGTTTGCTTTTTTCTGTTTCGCAAAAATTGGCTCATCTTGTGGGGCGTCTTCGAATCCGTCGCTTTTCTTGCGCTGATCGCATATCACGCGACCGGGCATGCTGCGTTCGACTTCATCGAAGGTCTCCTTTTTTCTTACTACGTGCCGTATTTTACATTGGGAATCGTTTGCTATCTTTTTCATAGCGGTCGTTTTGACAGAACGGCGCAGACCGTCGGCGCTCTGGCGCTGTTCCATCTTGCTTATGCAATCTATCTGTCAGTAAGCGAATTTTCATTACTTTCGGCGATTGCGGGATATGGCGTTGTGGCCGGCCTTTTCGCCGCATTCGCGTTTTCACCCGGCGTGCTGAAAATTATTGAGGCGCGGCCGCTCATAGGCCTCGGCCGCGCTTCTTACTCGTTATACCTTCTCCATCAGGTAATCGGCGTGTCGCTCATTGGCTGGATCGCCCGGTTCATTCAGCCGCAATGGTCCGCGCTCTCCGCCATATTCGCCACAGCCATTCTGATCGCCGCCGCGCGCGCAATGTTTCATTTCGTTGAAAAACCGGCGAATAAAGCAATTGTTGTGAGACTTATCCCGAAGAGGGCGTGAGCGGAAAAGCGCTCGCCGGCGGCAAGACGCCGGTAACCGAAGAAATTTTCATCATGTCGGCGCGCTCGCAAAAGCGAGCGTAATTGTGATTCGTTCAGGAATTGTGTCCCGGGTCGGCGCACCCTAGTCATGGGAAACAAGACGCCGCGGCTGTAGTAAAATTCATGATCACCGAACCCCTCATCGTCATTGCGCTTTGCATCGTCGTCTATGGCGTTTTCTCCGCTCGGTTGTCGGCAGGGTTCGTATCAGCGCCCATGGTTTTCACATTGGCGGGGCTCGCCGTCGGCGGCGCGGGTCTCGGCGTTGTCGATATCGACATAGACAACCATGTGCTCGAAGGGTTCGGCGAATTGACCCTCGGCCTCCTGCTGTTCGCCGACGCCGCGTCAACCAACGCCCGCAAGCTGGCGCACAATACGCGCATTCCGCGCCGCCTATTGCTGGTCTCCCTGCCCCTCACCATCGTTATGGGAACGCTTTTCGCCATCTGGATCTTTCCGGATCTCGCCTGGCAGGAGGCCGCCCTCATCGCCGCAATCCTTGCGCCCACCGACGCGGCGCTCGGGCTGGCGGTTGTCACCAGCAAACATGTGCCCGAACGCATTCGTCAGGCGATCCTTGTTGAGTCCGGCCTCAATGACGGGCTCGCCCTGCCGGCGGTGCTTTTATTTGCAGCATTGTCGTTTTCGATGATGGAAGCAGAGGGACAAGGCGTCGGCTACTGGCTTCGGTTCGCCGCTCAGCAAATTGTCGTCGGTGCGGTTGTGGGCGCCGCTATCGGCGCCGTTCTCGGCAAACTTGTTCATTATGCGGACGGGAAGGAATGGATCACGCATTCCTTCCGCAACCTCACCTGCATCGGCGTCGCCGTGCTGACGCTGTTCTGCGCGCACCTTGCCGGCGGCAACGGCTTTATCGCGGCCTTCGTCGGTGGACTCGTTTTCGGCAGTTTCTGTTCCCGGCGCGCCGGCTCGCTGACCAATTTCGTCGAAGAGGAAGGCCAGCTCTTCAGCCTGATTATTTTCTTTTTCTTCGGCGCGGTCCTGTTGCCGGCGGCCTTCCCGTATGTGACCGCGTTCTGTTTCGTCTACGCCTTCCTAAGCCTCACCGTCATTCGAATGGCCCCGACGGCCCTCTCGGTCGCCGGCCTCGGCCTCAAATGGCCGACCATCGGCTTCATCGGATGGTTCGGCCCGCGCGGCCTCGCCTCCATCCTGTTCCTGCTGATCGCCGTCGAACATGAAGAGGTCGGCCGCCTCACCGATATAGAGCGGGTCGTCTACATCACCGTGTTTCTAAGCATCCTGTTGCACGGGGCCACCGCGGCGCCGTTCTCGAAATGGTTCGGCGCATCGGCGGCGGCGAAAGCGGACAGTACGGGCGGTTAAATGCGGGCGTAAGCGCTGGCGTCAGCCCGGAACTGCAACAGATCGCCAACGCGGACGATCTCCCCTTCCGCCTCCACGGGATCAGCCACGAGCGGCAAAATATCCATGGGCATCGGCCCGCCCGCCGCGTCCGTCATCAGCAAGACGGACTCACGTCCGTCTTTCGTCCGCACCCAAAAGCTCGGCGGAATGCCGCCGCGGATGCAGAGACTGGCGCAGGCCTTGTGGGTTTTGCCGCGACCGGGACGCATCACGCCGAAGAAACACTTCGAATCCATGATCGTCCCGGCGAGACGCGCGGGACCAAGGGATTCTGGTTCCGGCGCAACAACGACGCCAGGCAGGTCAACCAGCGCCGGCGCCAACCACGCATCAGCGAATGGCGGCACTTCCAGCATGCGCCGGTCTTTGCGTTCGATCAAAACGCCCGATGCCTCAAACGGAAGGCCGTCTCTCTCGGCAAGTTGCAAGGCGGATGTACACTTGCCTTGCGCGACCACCAGAACCGTGCGCATCCCAAAAGGCGCCGACGGATCGCTGACGCGGATCATCGGATAGGGTTCAGTGATGAGCGCGCCGGTCACCTTATGCGTCGCATTGGTGAGCCACGCGCCGGCGCCCGGATCGTCAAGTTCTGCTGCGATCAGCCAGCTCGCGCCGCCGCCGGCGATCAGCCCGAAGGGCAGCGCGCCGAGCAGAAACCGCCGGTCGACCGCCGGCGCCTTGGCCCAGCCGATGAACATTTCCTGCGCGTCGGTTTTCGCCGGATCAATGACGCCTTTACGAGCGCTCATGACGCGCCTCCGCTCGCAGGAATAAGCGCAGGCTCGGCGCGCGTTCCCGGCTTGTTGGGCTTCGGATCAAGCATCACGCGGCCTTCTTCGATGCGCACATTGTAGGTTGAAATTTTTTCCGTAAAGGGCGGCGGCGATACGCCATCGTCGGGCCGGTACTGCCAGCCGTGCCACGGACAGGTGATGCAGCCGTCAACGACGCGGCCCTCGCCCAGCGGTCCGTTCTGATGACGGCAGGCGTTGGTCACGGCGGAAACCTTGCCGTCATAGCGAAAGATCGCGACGCGGTCGCCTTTCGGCAGCGGCGCGATGACAGCGCGGTTCTCAGCGATGTCGTCCGGCGCGCAGACATCGATCCAGCCCTTTTCCTTCAGCCGCTTCATGCCGCTGTCGGCGCCCCATTCGCGCGCGCCGGCGACGAGATGCAACGCCGATACGCCGATAAACGTCGCCGCCGTCAGGACCGGATAGACCAAGGATTTTTCCGTCATCAGCGCGCCGAGGACGATATGCATGACGAGCAGCGCATAGGCGGGATAGACAGCCATGTGCAGCGCCTTCCAGACCGGCGCCGACAGATTGTTGAGCCAGAAATCATGGCTCGTCGCCGCCATCGCCATGATGATGAGGAAGGCTGCAAAGCCGAGCGTTTCAAACGGGAACCCCGGTATCGAATCATAAAGCGGGTTTGAAACGAACAGCGAGACAAGCGGATTGAGCGGCCCGCCGCCGTGATACCACAGGAGCGCGAGGCCGAAATGCGCCGTCGAGACAAGGAACGTCGCAACGCCCAGATGCCGGCGATTATACAGCATCGGCAGGAAACGCTTGTTCATGCGCGCCAGCGGCCCGATGGCGAGCACGACGGTAAGGAGCGCAAACGCCGCCGTCCCAAGGGCGCGGATGGCGAGCACGACCGGATCGGCCGTATGACCGCTGTCATGGGTCTGCAATCCCACAACCATGAAGACGCCGACAAAGAGCGCGACAAAAGCGAAAAGATAAAGATCGTATACGGTCTTGTTGCCGTTCCACTGGATCGCCTTGTACTGATGGCCCATCGGCTACTCCGCGCTTTCGTCAATGATTTCGATGGCGTCGGGAATTTCGCTGAACGGCGTCTGCGGCCGCTGCATCCAGGCGAAGACGCCGGCGATCAGCGTCGCCGGCGCGAGGACGAGCCACATCAGGACATGCATTCTGCGGTGCGGGCGTTTCATGATGCGTCCTCGTCAAGGTCGTTGATTTTCACGCCCGACAGCCAGCGTATCAGCACCGCCGGCCAGAGCATGACGCAGCCGAGAAAGATCATCGGCCGGAAGAAAAGGCTCGCCCCTTTTGCCGCGGCGTCGATGCGATTGACGCCGAATATCAGGAACACAATCGCAACGATCGCGCCCATACCGAACCAGGCGCCGAGCAGGGACACAATCAGAACCGCCAGTTCCATCACCGCCCTCCAACGCCGCCAAACGCCACGCCGGAAAGATCCGCCATATCGCGTTTGAAGGTGGTCAGGTCGTCGATAGTGAAATCCGACAGCCGCGCATGGCCGCAGGCGCGGGCGAGGATCGACATCAGTTCCGTCGCCGCATCGAAGAAATTCGCAAGGCGTTTCGCGGCGATCTGAATTTCAAGCCGGGCGCGTAGATGTTCTTTTTGCGTCGCGATCCCCACCGGACAGTTGTTGGTGTGACAGGCGCGCATGCCGAGACAGCCGATGGCCTGCATCGGCGCATTGGAGAGCGCCACGGCGTCGGCGCCGAGGGCCAGGGCCTTCACATAATCGGCGGGCTTGCGCAGGCCGCCCGTTGCGACGAGCGACACGTTGGCCGCGCCGCATTTGTCAAGATGGCGTCGCGCCCGCGCCAACGCCGGGATCGTCGGTACAGAGATGTTGTCGCGGAAGATCAGAGGCGCCGCGCCCGTGCCGCCGCCGCGTCCGTCGATGATGATATAGTCGACCCCCATCTCAAGCGCGGCGTCGATGTCTTTCTCAATATGCTGCGCCGACATTTTATAGCCGACCGGAATGCCGCCGGTTTGTTCGCGCACTTCCATGGCGAAATCGCGGAACTGGGAAATTTCCGTCCAGTCGGGAAAACGCGACGGGGAAATCGCATCCTCGCCGGGATTGAGCCCGCGCACTTTTGCAATTTCGTCTTTCACTTTCGCGCCGGGTAAATGCCCGCCAGTGCCGGTCTTGGCACCCTGCCCGCCCTTGAAGTGAAAGGCCGCCGATTCGCGCACCTTGTCCCAGGAAAAGCCGAAGCGCGCCGAGGCCAGCTCATAGAAATAGCGGGAATTCGACTGGCGTTCGTCGTCGAGAGACCCGCCCTCGCCAGAACAGATCGCCGTCCCGGCCAACTCGGCGCCTTTGGAGAGGGCGACTTTCGCCTCCCGCGACAGGGCCCCGAAACTCATATCGGAAACAAACATCGGGATCTTGAGCGTCAGCGGTTTCTGCGCGCCGGGTCCGATGGTCACCGACGTATCGACCGGGTCGTCGTCGAGCAGGGGCGGCCGATGCAACTGCGCCGTCAGAACCTGAAGGTCGTCCCATGTGGGCAGATCATCCCGCGGCACGCCCATGGCGGAGACGACGCCGTGATGGCCCGTCTTTGAAAGACCGTCTCTGGCGTAGCCCTGAATCAGATCGACAAAGGGCTCCTCCGCCTCCGGATGGGTGTCCGCGTAGAGCCCCTGATAGGCGTTGCGCTGAAAAGGCTGGGGATGGTCCGCCGCCCACACATCGACGGCGTCGCGGTCAACATAGACCTTGCCGCCTTTCACCTGCGACGGAAATTTCTGCAACGCTTCCGCATTGTTGTAGGCGCTGACGCCGGTGTCGTAGCGATAATCCCAGTTGTGAAGCCCGCAGATCAGGTTGTCGCCGTCAATATGCCCGTCCGCCAGCAAGGCGCCGCGATGGAGACAGCGCCCGTAAAGCACGGACACATCCTTGTCATACCGGATGACGACAAGATCGACCTCGCCGACAAGGGCGTATGCCGGTTTGCGATCCTCAAGGTCCGTCCATTTGGCAATGGCTTCCCAGTTCTTCCCCATGTGATTGCTCGCCCGCGCCTGCTTCACAGAAGTTTTGAGATTCGTGATTTGCGCAATCCTATGGAGACGGTCAAAAAATGCAAAACACGATTGATCACGGCCGCGCGGGGTGGTCGTTACATCGCAAAACGATATGCGCTCACGCCTTACGCGCCTTTTCGGCGCCGCGCCGCAGCAAAGGGACGCCATGACGACTGACCAACAGACGCTTGAATGGCACAAGGTCGCCGAAAAGGGAAAGTTGCCGGAAGGCCGCGTCGCCAGCGTGACCGCCGGCCGCAAGACCCTCGCCCTCGTTCATTTCGACGGCCGCTACGCGGCCATGGACAATCGCTGCCCGCATCAGGGCGGCCCCCTTGGCGAAGGCTCCATTGAGAAAGGCGTCGACGACAAGTGCTGGCTGCGGTGTCCGTGGCATGGCTGGGACTTCGATCCTCTGACGGGCAAACCGCCCGGCGGGCATGAAGATTCCGGCCAGGAGATGTTTCCCGTGGAAGAACGCGCCGATGGCTTATATGTCGGCGTGCCGCCGGAACCGGACCATGTGCGCACGTCAACGGACGTGATCGCCGAGACCATGGTCAATTGGGGGCTGAAGCGCGTTTTCGGCATGGTCGGTCATTCCAATCTCGGCCTCGCCGACGCGTTTCGCCTGCAGGAAGAAGCCGGCAATCTCGCCTATGTGGGCATTCGTCATGAGGGCGCGGCGTCCTTCGCCGCGTCGGGCTACGCCAAGCTGACGGGAAAGCCCGCCGCCTGCATGACCATTGCCGGGCCCGGCGCCACCAACATGATGACGGGCCTGTGGGACGCGAAAGTCGACCGCGCGCCCATTGTCGCCTGCGCCGGTCAGGTGCAGGTGCAGGTCTTTTCGCCTTTCGCCTTTCAGGACATTGATCTCCACAGCGCCTTCGCGCCCGTCGGCGAGTTCAACCAGCTCGTGCTTCATGCGTCGAACTACGCCGAAGTTGCCAGCCTAGCCATGAAGTCGGCGATTGTCGAACGGGATGTTTCTGTACTGATCTTTCCCGACGACGCGCAGACCCTGCCTGCGCCTGACATGAAAGCCGGCAGGCCCGACGGCCGCCTCGCCGCGCCGCGCATGGCCCCGGCGAGCGATGTGGTCAAAGCGGCGAGCGAGAAAATTTCCGCCGCGAAGCGCCCGCTGATCATCGCCGGCTATGGCGCCCGCGAGGCCATGGACGCGGTCATTGATCTCGCCGAAACCTTGAATTGCCCGGTCGTCACGACCTTCAAAGCGAAAGGGCAAATCCCCGACACGCACCCCCTCGCCGGCGGCGTTCTCGGCCGGTCGGGAACGCCCATCGCCTCGTGGTTCATGAATGAATGCGATCTCATCATCGCGGTCGGCGCCTCGTTTTCCCATCACACCGGCATCGAACCAAAAAAACCGATCGTGCAGATCGACTTCGACCGCATGCATCTCGGCAAGGGCCACGCCGTCGACGTTCCCGTCTGGGGCGAGATCGGCCTTACCCTGCCGCTCATTCGCGGCCGGCTGTCGGCGCAAGGGGCCGGCGGATCGGCGGCGAGCGATCAACGCAAGGAAATCGCCGACCGCTGGGCGATCTGGCGGCAGGAGAAAGAACGCCGCCTTAGTGACAATCGCGGGCGCGGGATCAACGCCGCTTCGCTGTTCGCGGCGATGACGAAAATCGTTCCCGCTGACGCGGTGATGCCCGTCGACGTAGGCAACAACACCTATTCCTTCGGGCGCTATTTCGAACCGTGCGGCCAGCGCATTTTGATGTCCGGCTATCTCGGCTCCATCGGCTTCGGCTTTCCCGCCGCCATGGGCGCGTGGGCCGCGACCCAGGACTTCCCCGATTATGCGGGGCGCAAAGTCGTCTCGGTTTCCGGCGACGGCGGGTTTGGTCAGTATGCGATGGAGTTTGCGACCGCCGTTCATTACAACATGGATATCGCTCATGTGCTCATGAATAATTCAGAGCTCGGCAAGATCTCCAAGGAACAGCGATCCGGCGAATGGCCGGTCTGGCAGACGGGGCTCACCAATCCGAACTTCGCCGAGCTCGCGAAGTCCTGCGGCGGCATGGGCCTGCGCGTCGAAAACGCCGATCAGCTTGAAGCGGCGCTGAAGGAGGCCATCGCACATTCGGGCCCGGCGCTTGTTGAGGTCGTCACCGACGCGGAACTGGTCTGACGACCGACTACGGCTGGTCGGCAAATCCCCGGAAGCGCGCAAAATCTTCGACCGCGGCGCGGTCCGTGCGCAATCGGTTGAGCGGATGATCGGGATCGCGATAGCCCATGGCCATGCCGGCGAACACCATGGTCTCGTCGCCGAGCCCGAAGAAGGACTTGATCGTATCCGGGATACTGGGACCACGATTCCTGCGCGCAGGTATCAAGGCCGCGCTCAACAGCGAGCAGCATGATCGTCTGCATCAGCATGCCGACGTCGGACCATTGCGGCGGGCCGAACTTCCGGTCGAAGGTAAAAAACAGACCGACGGGCGCGTCGAAAAATTTGAAATTCTCCGCCATTTGCGCAAGGCGGCCGAGCTTGTCCGCGCGCGCGACGCCGATCAGCGCATAAAGGTCTTCGCCGCATTTGTAACGATACGACCGATGCGGCTCCCATAATTTCTTGGGATAAACGTCATATTGCGGCGTCTCCATGTCGCCGGACTTCAGCTTGGCGTCTACGATGGCTTTGAATTCCTGGAGCGCGTCGCCAGTGAGGACGTCAACGTTCCACGGCTGCACGTTGCCGCCCGACGGCGCGCGCCGCGCAATATCGAGAATCTCGTATACGGTTTCATAGGGAACGGGATCGGGCAGAAACTTGCGCACGGAGATGCGCCGGTCGACCGCTTCCGAAACGCTGACTTTTTCCGTCACAATCGGCTCCCGTCGCTCTGTTCGCTCAGGCGCGTTCCCGCGTCTTCAAAAATTTCACGGCAGGGTTCTTCTCTTCCGCATAGCCCGCCTCCCAGGCAGAGCGGGCGAGAAACACCGGCGAGCCGTAGCGATCGTGGGCGACCGCGCCCTGGTTTTTGGAAACGAAACTGTTGACGTCGTCCGCCTCGCCGCCGAGCCAGCGCACGGTTTCAAAGCCGCAGGGTTCGAGCCCCGCGGCGACGCCATATTCGGCCTTTAGCCGTTCCTGAATGACGTCGAGCTGCAGCGCGCCGACGACGCCCACATAAAAGTCTGCGCCAAGGGCCGGCGTGAAAACCTGACTGGCGCCCTCTTCGGCCAGCGCAATCATCGCCCGTTTCATCTGTTTCGACTTCATCGGATCATCAAGCCGCACGCGGCGGATAATCTCCGGCGCAAAATCGGGGAGCCCGGAAAACTGCAAACCCTCGGTCTCACTCAGCGTGTCGCCGACGCCGAGGGCGCCGTGATTGGGAATGCCGACAATATCGCCGGCGACGGCTTCCTCCGCCAGCTGACGATCCTGCGCCAGAAAGAAGATGGGGCTGTTCACCGCAAGGGCCTTGCCGGTGCGCGTCACTTTCAGTTTCATGCCGCGATTGAACTTGCCCGAACACATGCGCACAAAGGCGATGCGGTCGCGGTGGTTCGGGTCCATATTCGCCTGCACCTTGAAGACGAAACCGGAAACCGCGTCTTCATCGGGCATGATCTCCTGGTCGCCGGCTTCTTGCGCCCGGGGCGGCGGCGCATAGGCGCCAATGCCGCGCAACAATTCGGCCACAGTGAATTCCTTAAGGGCGGAGCCGAAGTAAACCGGCGTCAGCGCGCCGTCGCGAAAAGCCTGCGCGTCGAACGGGGCGTATCCTTCGCGCGCCAGTTCCATCTGTTCGCGCGCTTCCGCCGCCAGTTCCGCGCCGACCGCATCGTCGAATTGCGGGTCATCAAAGCCCGACAGCTCGAGCGCGCGATCATAGTGTCCCGCATCGTCCGACGACGGCAGCAGCACGCGATGGTCGTCCATATCATAGCAGCCGCGAAAGCGTCCGCCGGTCCCCACGGGCCAGACTTTGGGCGAGACATCAAGGGCAAGCTGATCGGCGACCTCGTCGATGATCTCGAACGGGTCCCGCCCCTCGCGGTCGACCTTGTTGACGAAGGTGACGATGGGAATGTCGCGCAGCCGGCAAACCTCGAACAGCTTGCGGGTCTGGGTCTCAATGCCCTTGGCCGCGTCAATCACCATGACGGCCGAATCGACGGCGGTGAGCGTTCTGTAGGTGTCTTCGGAAAAATCCTCGTGGCCCGGCGTATCGAGGAGGTTGAAGACATTGCCGTCGAATTCGAACGTCATCGCCGACGTCGTGACCGAGATGCCACGCTTCTGCTCAATGGCCAGCCAGTCGGAGCGGGCGCGGCGACGCTCCCCCTTGGCTTTCACTTCGCCAGCGAGGCGAATGGCGCCCGAGGCGAGCAGGAGCTTTTCGGTCAGCGTCGTCTTGCCGGCGTCCGGGTGGGAAATGATCGCGAAAGTGCGGCGATTGAGATAGGCGTCTGTCATGTTCGGATTTCTGTTCTCGGCCGACGCTTCATCGTCGCAGGCGACGCCGACGTCAATGATTCCGGCGAATCATTCGCCGGGCGTCCCGCGGGAGAGATAGGGCCGCGGGCCCCGCGCTTCAAGCGGCGGGCGCGCCGGCCCGTCGGGGACTTTCAGGCCTTCGGGGCCCCGGGGCGCGGGCACCGGTCTTTTAAGGATTTGGCGCCAGTCTGCGTTTGCGGTTAAACCGCGCCGGACGAGGTTGGCAGGCGACCCATGAAGAAATACAGATCAGGCGATCCGATCGCGGTGCTCGGCATGTCCGGCGTCGGCAAGACCCGCATCGCCGCCATGATGCGCCATCAGGCGGACTGGTTCCACTACTCCGTCGATTACCGCATCGGCACGCGCTACATGGACGAGGCGATCGTCGACAACTTCAAGCGCGAGGCGATGAAGGCGCCGTTTCTGCGCGATCTTCTGAAATCGGATTCGATCTACATCTCGTCGAACATCTCGTTTGAGAATCTCGACCCGCTCTCCACCTATCTCGGCAAGCCGGGCGACGCGGCAAAAGGCGGCATCCCGTTTGAAGAATATCTGCGCCGCCAGCGACAGCATCGCGACGCCGAGGTCGCCGCCTTACTGGACACGCCGCACTTTGTTGAAAAAGCGCGCAACATTTACGGATACAGCCATTTCATTTGCGACACCGGCGGGTCGATCTGCGAAGTCGTTGAACCGAACGACCGGAACGACCCGGTCCTGAAAGCCCTGAGCGAGACCTGCCTCATCGTCTATATCGAAGGCGACGCCGCCCACGCCGAAGCCTTAAAGGCGCGCTTCGATAAGTCGCCAAAGCCGATGTATTACAATGAAGGTTTTCTCAAAAAGTGCTGGGCCGATTACCTCAAAGAGACCGGCGTCAACGAAGACCAGGTCGATCCCGACGCTTTCATCCGCTGGGGCTTTGCCCGGCTGATCGAATGGCGCGCGCCGCGCTATAAGGCGATTGCCGACCATTGGGGCGTCACCGTATCGGCGCGCGACATTGAGAAAATCGAGACGCCGGACGCCTTTCTGTCGCTGGTCGAAAACGCGGCGGCCGGCCGTTAATCCAGCGTGCTGCGATAGCGCAGCATCGCAACCGCCACCGCCGCAGCGGCGAACAGCGTCATCGCTAAAAAATCGAACTGAAGATCGGCGAACCCGGCGTCTTTCAGCATGACCCCGCGCACAACGCGCAGGAAATGCGTCAGCGGCAACACCTCGCCGATCCCTTGCGCCCAGACCGGCATGCCGCGGAACGGGAACATGAAGCCGGACAGGAGCAGCGACGGCAGGAAGAAGAAAAAGGTGAGCTGCATCGCCTGCATCTGCGACTGCGCTATCGTTGAAAACGTAAAGCCGAGGGCCAGATTGGCGAGGACGAAAATCAGGACGCCCGACAGCAAAATCCATAAGGCGCCGGCGAAGGGCACGTCGAAGATGAACCGCGCGGCGAGAAGCACCACCCCGGTCTGGACCGCGCCGACCAGCACATAGGGCGTGATCTTGCCGATCATGACTTCGATCGGTTTCGCCGGCATGGCGAGCAGGTTTTCCATGGTGCCGCGTTCGGCCTCCCGCGTCATGGCCATAGAGGTGATCATCACCAGCGTCATGGTCAGAATAACGCCGAGGAGGCCCGGCACGATGTTGTATTGCGTGAGGCCTTCCGGATTGTACCGACGGTGCACAACCAGTTCGAACGGGCCGGGCTGTGCCGCCAGGGGCTGCAGCGGGCCTTTCAGATCATGACGCAGGGCGCGCTCGAAAATGGTCTGCGCCTGGGCGACAGCGTTGCTTGACGCCGCCGGGTCGGAGGCGTCCGCCTCAATCAGAAGCTGCGGCCGGTCGCCGCGAATGAGCCGCTCGCTAAACCCCGCCGGGATGGAGACGACAAAGGCGACCTTGCCGCTGGCGAGCAGTCGTTCGCTCTCGCGCGGATCATCCGTCTGCAGAACGAGATCGTAATATTCCGACGTCTCAAGCGCCGTCAGGATTGTGCGCACGATTGGCGTCTGTTCTTCCACGTGAACGGCGGTGGGCAGGCGCTTCGGGTCCATGTTGATGGCGAAGCCGAAAAGAATGAGCTGAATCACCGGCAGCAACAGCATCATGCCGAAGGTCAGATGGTCGCGCCGCATCTGCACCAGTTCTTTTGAAAAGATGGCGCCAACGCGCCGAAACCGTTCGCTCATGCATGCACCCGCTGATCGGCGCCGGCTTCGGCCATCAGGGCGATGAATGCGTCTTCAAGGCTCGGCCGCACTTCTTGCCAGGCAACGCCGTTGCGCCCGGCGCCGGCGACGGCCCGTTCGATAAGGGCGCGTTCGGTTCCGCTCACATGCAGCGCCGATCCGAAATAGGCGACATGCTCGACGCCCGGCTGGTTTTTCATCACTTCCGACATGGCGCGCACACCCTCGCCTTCGGCGCGGAACGTCACCAGCGCCGAGCGCTCGATGATTTTCTCAACCCGGCCTTCGGTGACGATCTTGCCGTTGGCGAGATAGACGATGCGGTCGCAGCGTTCGGCCTCGTCCATATAGTGCGTTGAGACGAGCACGGTCATGCCGTCCGTCGACAGACGATGAATCTCGTCCCAGAAATCGCGCCGCGCCTGCGGATCGACGCCCGCGGTGGGTTCGTCGAGCAAGAGCAGTTTGGGCGAATGCATTGAAACCGCGGCGAGCGCCATGCGCTGTTTCCAGCCGCCCGACAGGGCGCCGGCGAGTTGGCCCTGCCGGTGGGCGAGGCCAAGGCTTTCGAGGGTTTCGTCAACGACGCGCCTTAACGGGCGCATCTGATAGAGCCGGGCGACGAACTCAAGATTTTCCCGGATCGTCAGATCTTCCCAGAACGAAAATTTCTGGGTCATGTAGCCGGTCTCGCGTTTGATCTTCGCGGCTTCCCGCGCAATATCGTAGTCGAGACACGTTCCTTCGCCCTCGCTTGCGCGCAAGAGCCCGCAAATCATGCGGATGGTCGTCGTCTTGCCGGACCCGTTGGGCCCGAGAAACCCCCAGACCGCGCCGCGCGGCATTTTGATGTCGACGCCGTCGACGGCGGTCTTGTCGCCGAAGCGTTTCACCAGCCCGCGAACGTCGATGGCGAAATCGGTCATGGCGTTATCACGTCGACGGGCAGACCAGGTTTGAGGCCGTCGGCGTCCGCGGGGCGCGCCTCGATAAGAAAGACGAGCTTGTCGCGGGACGACGCGCTATAGATGACCGGCGGAGTAAACTCCGCTTCCCGGGCGATGAACGAAATTGTCGCGTCGACCGGCGCGTCGGCGCCGTCCGCCCGGATCTCGACGGCGCCGCCAACCACGAATTTCGAAAGCTCCGCCTGCGGAACAAAGAAACGGATTTTGAGGGCGTCTTTCGGCAACATCGCCAGCACCGGCGCCGCCGCGCCCACATATTCGCCTTTGCGATGATAGACCGCCTCAACGGTTCCGGCGGCTTCGGCCTTGACGTCGCGCTGTTCGAGCAGCCACTGCGCCTCAGCGACAGCGGCGCGGGCCGCCTCCGCCGCGGCGTCCGCCGCCGAACGGCGTCCTTCGCGGCCGCCGAGCTTCGCCACCGAAATCGCCTCTTCCGCGGCGGAAACGCGGGCCTGCGCCGCCCTGTAGTTCGCCTCCACCTCATCGCCGCGGGCCTCGGACGCGTTGCCTTCGCGCACCAGCGGCGTCCAGCGGTCATATTCCGATTTCGCCGCGACAAAACGCGCGCGCGCTTCTTCAAGCTGCGCTTCGAGTTCCTGGACCTCTTCCGGCCGCGCGCCGGTTGAAATGTCGTCGACCATGGCGCCGGCCTCTTCGGCGCGCGCAGTCGCCGCCTGCAGCTGTGCCGTCTGCTGGGTCTTGTCGAGTTCGAAAAGAATATCGCCTTCATCGACGCTGTCGCCTTCGCGCGCATGCGTCGCGACAAGCCAACCGGGCTCGGGCGCGGCGACATAAACATATTCCGCCTCGACATAACCGACAAAAGCGTCGCCATTATCGTTGCCGCAGGCGCTGAGAAACAAAGCGGCGACCGCTGCGAGTGCAATGGAAGGACCGTTCTTCACGCCGCCGCCTCCATCTTGAACGCCCGTTTCAGCATCACGCTGTGCTGTGCAAACAAAGCGTCGAGATCGATGCGCGCCTCATCGTCATGATCAAAGACAATGCGCCAGACAGCGGAGAGGAGCATCGGCGCGGCCATAAGGCGCGCCGCAAGCGCCGGGTCGGCAATATCAATTTCGCCTGTCTCCTTAGCCTTCCTCAGTATATGGATGATTACGGCGAGCACGCGATCAATCACATTGCGCCGATACGCCGTCGCCACCGCCGGGAACGCCGGCGCATCGCCGATCAACACTTTGACAATTTTCGGAATGCGCCCTTCGCGGATGATCGCCGGCGCCAGTTTTGTCAGGGCGTCAATGAGGGCGCTGACGCCGCCCGCGGTTTCTGCAAGCGCTTCAAAGCGCGCGACGGTCGGCATAGCGAAGCTCTCGATCACCGCCTCAAACAGCGCCTCCTTGGAATCGAAATAGAGATAAAGCCCGCCCTTTGAGAGGCCGGCGCGGCCGGCGATGTCCTCCATGCGCGCGGCGGCGAACCCCTTTTCATAAAACTCATCGAGCGCGGCGGCGACGACGGCCGCCCGGCGATCGTCCTTTGCTTTTTGCGTTCTTGCCCGTTGCATGACCAGCCTTTTATCTAACTGACTGGTCAGTTATATATTTCCAATCCCTAACACTTCAATAACCGGCCGGGAAAAATAGGATGCCCGCTCGGCGCCGAAACAAATGGCTTGCATCTTTGGCAAAAAAATTTTAGTTAGTTTTTAAACTAATTATAATGGAGGTCGCCATGCCCACTCGCAGAATGATCCTGACCACGGCCGGCGCCGCCGCTGTCGTTACGGGCGCCGGCGTCCTCGGCGCGGCCTGGGCGCCGGGCGGGGCGACGGCCCGGGCGCCCTGGCGGGTCGCCGGAGAAAGCTTCGGCGATGCGCGCCTTGACGCCCTCGCCTACGCCATCCTCGCGCCCAACCCGCACAATATGCAGCCATGGCGGTTCCAGCTTGCCGGTGAGGACCGGATCGACATCACCTGCGATCTCGATAGGCGTTTGCCGGAGACCGATCCGCCGGACCGGCAGATCATCATCGGCTTCGGCGCCATGCTCGAACTTTTGGCGATGGCGGCGGCGGAGAAAGGATACGCCGTTGAGATAGACTATTTTCCCGATGGCGAAGCGCAGCCGCGGCTGGATCGCCGCCGCATCGCCGTCGCCACCTTTCGCGCCGACGCGCGCGTTCCAAAAGATCCGCTTTTTCAGGAAACCCTTGCGCGCCGCACAAGCCGCGCGCTGTTCGACGCCGACCGGCCCGTCAGCACCGACACTGTCGATGCGATATGCGCCGCGGCAAACCGTGGATCATCCGCTGACGGATCAGTTGACGCAGCCAGTCGCGCGCGCCTCATCGACCTCGCCCGGCGCGGCTGGATCGTCGAATATGAAACCGATGCGACGCGAGGCGAAAGCATCGAGCTGATGCGCATCGGCAATCGTGCGGTTGCAGACAAGCCCGACGGCATCTCCCTCAACGGGACCGCCATGGGCCTTCTCAAGATGGCCGGGCTGATCACGCCAGAAAAACTCGATACCCCCGGCGCGACCGCTTACGAACAGGGGCTGTCCACATACATGGCGCTGATCGACTCAGCGCAAGGCTTCGTCTGGCTGACAAGCGAAACCAACACGCGCCGCGACCAGATGAACGCCGGGCGCAACTGGGTGCGCCTCAACCTCGCCGCAGAGCAGGCCGGCGTCGCCGTCCAGCCGCTCAGCCAGGTCTTGCAGGAATTCCCGGAAATGGCGTCGCTTTACACGGAAACGCAGGAAGAACTCGGCGTGACGGCGCCGGGCGTCGTGCAGATGCTGGGGCGCGTCGGCTACGCAAAATCTTCGCCGCCGCCATCGCCGCGCTGGCCGCTTTCCTCCCGCCTCATTGACGCGGTCGCATGACCGGAATTTCCGAAGAGACGACGCATGCGGTTTTCAGGTTTTTCACCGAGATCGGCATTCTCGATCAGTTCGCGACGGCGGAACTCGCCCGCGCACTCAGCCCCGATATGAACCCGTCGGAATTCGGCGTGCTCACCCATTTCATGCGTCTCGATCACGCGGTGACGCCCACCTATCTCGCCAAGGCCTTTCAAATGGCGAAACCGTCGATGACCGCAATCCTGTCAAAGCTTGAAGGCAAGGGGTTCGTCTCGATCCGCGCCGGGGCCAAGGACCGGCGGCGGAAATTTGTCGCGCTTACAGATGCCGGACGCGACGCGCACGCAGAAGCCCTCGCCCGCGTCGCGCCGTTGATGGCGGCGCGGCTTTCCGGTTTCGACATGAGCGCCCTTGCCGCCATCCTGCCGGTGCTGAGCGACTTGCGCGCTCATATGGACGCGGCGCGCAACGAAGCAGACGGGCTTTAGCCGTCAAGGAACGCTTTGAGGTCCGCAATAAAGGCCTCGAAGCTGTCATGGTGCAGCCAGTGCCCGGCGCCGGCGTATTCGGTAACGCGCGCATTGCGCAAATAGGCGGCGCGGCCGTCCTTTTCCGGATTGGACGCCCAGCTTTTCTCCCCATAGGCGAGCCACACGGGGCATTCAATCGCCGCCAGAAGCGCTTTGAAATCATTATACGGAATATCGGACGGCGACCGCCCCATGGCGGCGGGATCATAGGCCCAGCGTACGGTTCCCCCTTTGACGGATTGAATGCCGGTCCGCGTCAGATGGTCGAGCTGGTCGGGGCGCAGATGGGAATGGGCCCTGGTCATGCGCACCAGGGCTTCGTCAAAATCTTTCATGGCGCGCGAGCGCCGCGACGACTTCGCTCTCCGGTCGTCAATCCATTTGAGGAGCCGTTCCTGCGCGGACATGGCCTCGCGCTCGGCCAGCATTTTCGGCGACGGGCCCAGACCCTCAATCGCCGCAAGGCGTTCGACACGATCGGGAAACAGGCCGGCGTAGCGCAGGACGATATTGCCGCCGAGCGAATGACCGACAAGACGAAAGCATTGGACGCCGAGATGGTCAACGAGCGAGGCGAGATCGAAGACGTGATCCATCACGCCATAGTCGCCGTCATTCGCCCAGTCGCTCTCCCCGTGCCCGCGCAGATCAAACGCAACAACGTGATGCCGGCCTGCAAGCGCCGACGCGGTCCAGTCCCAACTGCGCTTCTGATCGAGACCGCCATGGACAAGGATGATGAGCGGGCTCGCCGCATCGCCCCAGTCGCACGCCGACAGCGTCAATCGCTGAGACGAAAACGAAAACTTTCCCGGGTTTTCCATGGGCGCCAATCTATGCGCGGCGCCGGAAAATGCGAGAACAAAGCGCAGCGGCGCTGGCATTGCGAGCATTGAAGGCAGTGCAGCGCTGATCAGTCGGGTTTTTGCGCTTGCGCGTCCGCGACTGCCTGAACGTCGTCGCGCTGCCGGGTCGCCCCTCGTGCTTCACGGGCAAGCGACACCGGAACGCCCGCCTTTTTTCACCGGTTATTGTCCACGCTCTTGTTTGCAAGGCGGCCTTATTTTGACATAAGCATGCGGGAAACGGGTTAGGCGCAGACGCGAAATGGCGAGATTAGGGTTTAGAGAGTGGATCGCCGTCGGTCAGGTGATCGCCAGCGGACGCACTGTTCGGTACGGCGAAAAGAAAGGGCCCTTTACCGATCGCTTCGAACGGCGTCTGGCGGAAAAGATCGGCGTAAAATTCGCGCATACGGTGAATAGCGGCACATCAGCCCTGATATGCGCCCTTGTCGGCGCGGGCGTTGGTCCCGGCGACGAGGTTCTGGTGCCAGCGTATACGTGGGTCGCAACGGCGGCGGCGGTAGCGTCGGTCGGCGCCGTGCCTGTCCTGGTTGAAATCAACGAAACGATGACGATCGATCCCGACGATCTTGAGTCCAAAATCAACGAGAACACCCGCGCGATCATTCCGGTGCACATGATCAATCTGGTTTGCGACATGGACGCCATTATGGAGATCGCGGATCGGCGCAACCTGATCGTTATCGAAGACGCATGCCAGGCGGTCGGCGTTACGTACAAGGGACGGCGCGTTGGCTCTATCGGCCATGTCGGCGCATTCAGTTTTAATTTATATAAGAACATGAATATCGGCGAGGGCGGCGCGGTACTCACCAACGACGAGCGCATCTACGCGCGCGCGCGCATGTATCATGACGTTGGCTCCTATACGCGCGGGCACGGCGACGTCGACGAGCCCGTATTCATCGGTCAAAACTTCAAAGCGACGGAGTTCGACGGCGCCATGCTCAACGCACAGTTGGCGAAACTCGACCCTCTGCTAAACCGTATGCAAAAACGGCGCAAAAAAATGGCGGCGATTCTCGCTGCAAGCGACAATTTCGACATCAGCCCCCATAATGATCCGGAAAACGCCGTTGGGCTTACCGTCCGGTTTTCATCGCAGGAACAGGCGGCGGCTTTTGCGGACCGGCGCGGGGTCTTTCATTTGTACGATCGCAGCCGGCACATTTACACAAATTGGGAGCCGATCGTCGCGCGTCGCGCCTGGCACCCGGCATTCGATCCTTGGTCGCACGCGAAGCGGGATGTCGCCTACACTGCTCAAACCTGCCCAAAAACGCTCGATCTCCTGTCCCGGGTCTGTCAAGTTTCCGTCGGCGAGCAATATCCCTTGCCGCTCATGAGTTATCTTGCGCGCACCTATGTGGCGGCGTCGAAAGATATTGTCGGCGAAACTATATCAGCACACGCTTAAGATGATCCGCGAGCCGGGTGGCCAAAGCCACGATGGTAAGAGTCGGGTTGACGTGGCTGCTTGTCGGAAAAACGGAACTTCCCGCAATATAGAGATTTTCAAGCCCGTGCGCACGGCAGTTGGAATCGACAACACCCTCCTCCGGGTTCGTCGACATGCGCGTCCCGCCCATGGCGTGGGCCATATCAATAAACACGCCGTCCTCGGGCCGGCCAGCGGTTATCCAGTCTTCCAGAACCGGCGTCGGCAGGCCGGCGCGTTGCAACTCCGAGGCGAATATCTGTGCAAGCCGCATGATGGACCGGCGCTCAGCCTCGCTGATGCGCCAGTCGACCCGCGCGATCGGCGCGCCTAATGCGTCTTTCTTGTCAGAAAGCAACACACGGCTTTCCCGATTGGGAAATTGTTCGGTGATGACGTCAATGAAAAGACCATCGAGCTTGTGGGGCACGCCCCGGCGCTGCTGCTGACCGACAGCAAAGTTCGGAAAGCGCGCAATCATGAAATTGACAACGGCGTCCTTGACCTTTTCCGGCAAGACGTTGCTCGAAAACAACATCATGGCGGCGCCGTTCGCTAGCGTGAACGGGCTTGTTGCAACGGCGCGTAAATCCGCCCAAGGATCGTTGCTTTCGCGTTTGACGAGGCGTTTTATCGCGTCCCAGGGATCGTCGGCGGCGCGGTCTTCCAGCAGGTAAAGCGCGCAGTTGACAAGTTCTTCCTGCTTCTGTGCGTCTTCGCTCAATGAAACGCCATGCATGTATAGTTGCCAGCGCCTCCCATCCTTGACGCCGTAAAATCCGAAGCGGTCATTGACGGCGTTTGCGTCCTCCTTTCTGAAAACACCGACCCGGGCGCCGGGATGGTCCATGAAATATCGTCCGACCGTGTCGTTTTTATTGGCGACGCCGTTCCGGTGTATTCGGTTTGAAGCCAGCAATAGACGTGGATTTTCAATGCCGCCGGCTGCAAGCACCGCAGCCTTCGCCCGCACGACAGAGCGAGCGCCGTCAATCGTTGAAATTTCAAGGCCCGTAAACGCGTCGTCATTGTCATTTGTATTCACATGCGTCGCGGTGGCATTGACGAAAAGGCGAAGATTCGGCGCCTCAAGCCGCAAAAATTCCGGCGCAATCCGCAATATATCCATCTTGTCGAGTCGCGAACGGGCGAACTGCCAGAAAAAGGAGCGCAGCAATTTTTTATCGAACGACGGTTGCGGCGGTTCTACGCCGGCGCGAGCAAACAGACTTTCGTCGTAGCAGTTCGGCCCGAGATTCAGTATCGACGCGGCGCGTTCAAGATACGGCGCCAGCTCTTGCCGGTTAATCGGCCAGCCCGTGTGCGGCGCCCAGGCTCTCTGTTCATAGTCTATTGGCTGAAACGCGGCCGACTTTCCCGCCCAGCTCCGCGTCGAGCCGCCGAGACACCGGTTGCGCACGCCGTAGGGCTGCTCTTCGTTCGACCAGGACGGAATGAGGCCGCTGTGAAATTCGATGCGCTTTCTGACTTGCGCGTCGGACTTCGGCTCGCCGATTTTTTCCGTCCGGTTAAGCGCGCCATGGCGCGCGTCTTCCTCTTCGAGGCCGCTTTCGAGGATCAGTATGTCGATGTCGGTTCCGGCAAGCTCCCGAGCGATCGCATAGCTCGCCGGCCCGCTGCCGACGATGACAAGATCAGCCTCAAAGGTCGAGCCGGCGGGAAAATCGGCGAGGTTTTCCGTTTGCATAAAGGTAGGCGCCTTGATAGGGCGCAACCGGCGCCGGGATTTATGTGTCAGTATATCAAATTGCCGCGTCAGGGGAGCCCCGGGAAGCTCTCCACATACTGGACCTTAATGTCCGGGAAGCTGTCGACGATCTGAATTTTTACGTCCGGAAAGCTGTCAACGAATTTCCACTGGCCGCAGTCGTCCGGAAAGCTCTCGACCACCTGCACCTTGAGATCGGGAAAACTATCCACGATTTGCACTTTTAAATCCGGAAACGACTCAACGATCTCGACATCACCGTAAAGTGGAAAGCCGTTAAACGTGCAGTCGTCCACGATCAGGGTTTCGGCGGATGCGGCGGTTGCTGCGCACATGCAAACAGCAGATAAGGCCAGCGCTTTTTTCATAAATCATCTCCCCTTGGAACTGTGACTATAACCCCAGCTTCGCCCAGATCTCATCGACGCGTCGCACCACATCCTCGTCCATCTTCATCACCTCGCCCCAGTCGCGTTTGGTTTCCGGTCCGATCTTGTCGGTGGCGTCGAGGCCGATCTTGGAGCCGAGCCCGGACTCCGGCGAAGCGAAGTCGAGATAGTCAATCGGCGTGTTCTCGATAATGGTGATGTCGCGGGCCGGATCCATCTTGGTCGAAACCGCCCACATCACGTCTTTCCAGTCGCGGGCGTCGACGTCTTCGCCGACGACGATGATCCACTTCGTATACATGAACTGGCGCAGATAGCTCCACGCCCCCATCATCACGCGCTTGGCGTGGCCGGCATAAGCCTTCTTCATGCGGATCACGGCAATGCGGTAGGAGCAGCCCTCGGGCGGCAGCCAGAAATCGATGATCTCCGGGAACTGCTGCTGCAGAAGCGGGATAAAAACCTCGTTCAGCGCCTCGCCCAGTATAGAGGGCTCGTCCGGGGGGCGGCCGGTAAAGGTCGACAGATAAATCGGATCGCGCCGGTGCGTGATCGCCGTTACGGTGAAAACCGGGAACCGTTCGACCGAATTATAATAGCCGGTGTGATCGCCGAAGGGGCCTTCATCCGCATACTCGTCAAGGGAGACATGACCCTCGATCACGATTTCCGCCTCGGCGGGAACTGTTAGAGGTTGCGTCTTGCAGTCGACGAGATCGACTTTCCGCCCGCGCAACAGTCCCGCGAAATGATATTCCGACAGCGTGTCGGGCACCGGCGTCACCGCCGCGAGAATGGTCCCGGGATCAGCGCCGAGAACGGCCGCCGCCGGCAGCGGCTCGGTCTTCGTCTTGCCCCAGCGCGCATGATGCTGCGCGCCGCCGCGATGTTTGAGCCAGCGCATAATCGCCTTGTCCGGCGCGATCTTCTGCATACGGTAGATGCCGAGATTGAAGTCGTCCTCGCCCTTGGCCGTAGGCCCCCGGGTCACGACGAGGGGCCAGGTGATCAACGGTCCGGCGTCCCCCGGCCAGCAGGTCTGGATCGGCAGCGCGCCCAAATCGATCTCGTCGCCCGTCCTGACGACATCGTGGATCGGACCCGACCCCTTGTTCGCCGGCTTCATGGCCATCACGGTTTTCAGGAGCGGCGCCATTTTGAGCGCGTCCTTGATCCCGCCCGGCGGTTCGGGCTGGCGCAGGAAGGCAAGCAGTTCGCCGACCTCGCGCAGCTCATCGCCGGTCGTGCGCTCTTTGCCGTCAAGGGTGACGCCCATGGCGACGCGCTTGACTGTGCCAAAAAGGTTCACCAGCACCGGCGTCGAAGAGATCGAACCGTCGTCCATCACCGGCCGCTCAAACAGGACCGCCGGCCCGCCCTCGGCGAGGAGCCGCAACTGGATTTCCGTCATCTCAAGCTTGACGGCGACGGGCTCGGCGACGCGGACCAGCTCGCCCGCCGCCTCCAGCCGCTCAATGAAGTCGCGCAGGGATTTATAAGCCATTCGTCCGACTTAGCGCGGTTTTCGCCGGTTGGATATCGGGCCCGCCGCCGCATGGGCGCGGCCCGCCGCAGCTCGTCGCGCAAGGCCAGCAGTTAAACAAAAAGTTACGTCTCGATTTACTAATTTTTCGCGCCCGGCCTTTACCGTTTGCGAGGCAGGGCCTAACTAGAAGCAGCGCAGTTTGGCGGCGACCGGGCCCTGCGCAATTCAATCGGGAGCGGGCGGTAAGGAGTAGCGAGCGGCGATGTTGCCGATTTTGCATCAAGTGGCCGGGTCGACATTGGTGGTGACGGGGCTGATCGTCCTGCCCTTGCCGCTTCCTTTCGGCCTGATCATGCTGGTGATCGGGTTCGCCCTTCTCGCCCCTTACATTCCGGCCGTGCAACGGCTGATCCGGATGATGCGCCGCAAATGGCCGCAGGTCGACGCTGTCCTGCTGCGCCATCGCCACCGCTTTCCGCCGGTGATCAGGCGCACCATCGACAAGACCCATCCGGCCGAATAGGCCGCGCTTAACCGAAGGGCGGCGCGGCAATCTGCGGGGCTGGTCTGGTTGAGCCGGTCCGTTATCCTTCGCCATCATGGCGCATATTGTGAAAGCCGTTGGTGTTGCGCTGCCGCACGACGCGTTGCCGACCGGCGACTGGGCGGACGCCTATCGCGTCACCGTCGCGGCGCCATTTGACAATGCGCGCGCAGCAGGCGACGCCGCATTCTCGACATTTCCCTTTTGGGTGAACGGGCTGATGGCGTTGCGCAATCTGATCGTGACGCCCCTCGGTTTAAAGACCGGCGCAAAAGAGCAAACAGCGGCCGAGCGGATCGGGTTTTTTCCGATCATTTCCGAAAGCGACCATCAGGTCGTTGTCGGCATGAACGACCGGCATCTGGACTTCCGCTGCGTTGTCGACATTGCGGACACCGGCGCCGGGCAGGATATTACCATCGCAACCGTCATTCGTCGGCACAACTGGCTGGGGCGCGCCTATCTTATGATTGTAATGCCGTTTCATCAGCTCATTATACGCACGGCAATGGCGCGCCTGGCGAATGCGGATGCAAATTGACGCCGCCATGCGCCGGCCGTAAATCATTCGCTTATGACCGACCTCACCCTCACGATCGGCGATAAAAACCTTTCTTCCTGGTCGTTCCGGCCCTGGTTCCTGATGACCCAGGCGGGCGTTCCGTTTGCGGAGGAAAACATTGCGCTGGACCGGCCGGAAACGCGCAGCGTCCTGAAAGAAAAATCGCCCTCGGGCCTCGTGCCGTTCCTGACCCATGGGGATCTTCAGATCTGGGACTCCCTCGCGATCATGGAATATGTGGCGGACCTCTTTCCGGAAAAACGGCTCTGGCCCGAAGAGGCCGGCGCGCGCGCCGTCGCCCGCGCCGTCTCGGCGGAAATGCATTCGGGGTTTTCCGCACTGCGCACGGTCTGGCCAATGATGGTCCTGCGGACGCATCCACACCACACGACGCAGGCCGGCGTCGCGCGCGACATCACCCGCATCGATCAGCTCTGGACCCAATGCCGACGGCAATACGGCGAGAAATCGCCGGCGGGCGGCGACTTCCTGTTCGGACAATTCTCCATCGCCGACGCCATGTATGCGCCGGTGGTCTCGCGCTTTTTCACCTACGGGCCGGTGGACGTCAGCGCCGAAAGCGCCGCCTATATGGAAACGATCCGCGCAACGGATGCGTGGAAAAAATGGCGCGCCGGGGCGGAAGCGGAGGCGCGCGGATAGTCCTTGTTTCACCTCCTCCGTGCGAGGCGGCAGGAATGCCGTCGCCCCGCCTTGCTTCGCCGTTCGCTTACCCCTATCTCCCGCCATCATGGAAACAAAAGACGCGCAAGCCATTCTCGAAACGCTGATGCAGGACGCGAAAGCGGCCGGCGCCGATGCGGCGGACGCCGTTCTTTATCACTCGGTGTCGTCGGCCGTCTCCTGGCGCATGGGCAAGCTCGAAGACGTTGAGCGCTCCGAAAGCGCCGATCTTGGCCTCCGCGTCATGGTCGGCAAGCGCCAGGCGAGCGTATCGACCACCGACCACGCGCCGGCGTCGCTGAAAGAGCTGGCGGAACGCTGCGCCGCCATGGCGAAAGCCGCGCCCGAAGACAAATATTGCGGCCTCGGCCCGAAGGATCGCCTCGCCAAACCGCCGCACAAGGATCTCGACCTTGGCGACTATAACGAACCGTCGACAGAGACGCTGAAGACCCGCGCCGCCGAATGCGAAGCGGCGGCCCTTGGCGTCAAGGGCGTCACCAATTCCTCCGGCGCCGGCGCAAGCTATGGCGAAGGCCAGAAATGGCTGATCACGTCGGACGGCTTCTTCGGCCAGTCCGGCGGCTCCAACCATTCCGTTTCCGTGAGCGTCCTCGCCAAGAACGATGACGGCATGGAGCGCGACTACGACTACGATTCAAAAACGCATCTGTCCGACCTGAAACCCGCCGGCGCAATCGGCGTCAGCGCCGGCGAGCGCGCGGTCGCACGCCTCTCCCCGCGCAAGATCAAGAGCCAGTCGGCGCCGGTGATCTATGACAACCGCCTGTCGCGCTCGCTCCTGTCGAGCCTCGCCGGCGCGGTCAACGGCGCCGCCGTCGCCCGCGGCGTCAGCTATCTGAAAGACAGGCTCGGTCAGCAAATCTTCGCCGAACACGTCAACATCATCGACGACCCCCATATGCCGCGGGGCGCCGGCTCGCGCCCGTTTGACGGCGAGGGTCTCGCCAACGAGCGCATCGATCTCATCGACAAGGGCGTCCTTACGACGTGGATCCTTAATTCGGCGCAAGCGCGCCAGCTTGGCCTTGAAAGCAATGCGCGGGCGACGCGGGGGACCGGCGGCGCGCCGGGTTCGTCGTCGACCAATCTTTATCTTGAGCCCGGCGCCGGGACGCCCGAAGATTTGATGCGCGCGGCAAAAGCGGGATTGCTCGTCACTGACATGTTCGGACCGCAGGTCAATCCGAACACGGGCGACTATTCCGTCGGCTGCGCCGGTTTCTGGTTCGAGAACGGCGCGCGCGCGTTCCCCGTGAGCGAGATCACCATCGCCGGCAACCTGCTCGACATGTTCAAAACCCTTCAGCCTGCGAATGATCTGGAGTTTCTCGGCAGCGCCAACGCGCCGAGCGTCCTCATCGAAAAAATGACCATCGCCGGCGATTGACGATGCGTAAGGAATAAGAAATGAGCGAAACAGAACCCAAACAACTGCTTCACCTGGTTTTCGGCGGCGAGTTGGAGAGCCCGGAAGAATGTCGTTTTCGCGACCTTGAAGACCTCGACATTGTCGGCATTTTTCCAGACTACGCCGCGGCGGAAAGAGCCTGGCGCGCAAAAGCGCAAGCGACCGTCGACAACGCCCATATGCGGTATTTCATCGTCCACATGCACAAGCTGCTGGATCCGGACGGCGACGGGAAGTTTTAGAGACGGCGGCTCTAGCGAGCGCGAGCAGGCGGCCCGTCATCGTTTGCGGGCGCATTGGGCGCCCAGCCCGGCGGCGCGAACAGATACATCCAGACCTCTCGCCATGATCGCGCGCTTTTTATGTCGCGAAAGAACCGCGGCAGTTCGGAGAACCATACTGACAGCGGATTGACGTCGTTATAATCCCGCTTGAGTCCGTAACGTGGCGTTTCCTCTTCCCGCTGGAAGGTGCCGAACAGCCGGTCCCAGATAATCAGAATGCCGCCATAGTTCTTGTCGATGTATTTTTCATCGCAGCCATGGTGAACGCGGTGGTTTGACGGCGTGTTCAACACCTCGTCGAGCGGCCCGAGCTTGCCGATCAGTTCCGTATGGATCCATGTCTGGTAGGCCAGCACCACGATAATGCCGACGAAGATGAGTTCCGGCGGGAACCCGATAAATATAAGCGGCAGATGAAAGATCGTCGAAACGACGCCCTCTAACGGGCCGAACCGGATCGCCACGCTGACATTCATGAACCGCGAAGAGTGGTGGACCGCATGCTGGGTCCAGAAAACGCGGACCCGATGGGCGATGCGATGCTCCCAGTAATAGACGAAGTCCGCCGCCAATACCGCCAGCAGGGCCGTGGAAGCCGTGATGGGAAACGTCCAGCTCACAAGTTGATCAGCAAGCAGAACATACCCCGCATAGGCGACTGACAGAAACAGGACTTCGATCAGCAAATACGGAATTTGCGTTGAAATGCTGGCGATCATGTCGAATGCGCCGCGCCAGCTCAACGTGCGCGTGAAAAGCCCTTTCAGAATCTCGATGGCGAAAATCGCAACGCCGATGATGTAGAACGCGTCATCAAAGGCGGCGCCGAACTCAGTAATCGCTTCAGGCGTCATGTCGGCTGTCCTCCAAGACCGCGCGTCAGGGTGCGCCAGGCGAGATCGGCGGCTTGTGCGTGTGTCGTTTCCCCCGCCTTGACGCTTTCCCAGGCGGCGTAGAGGAGATGGTCGAGGGCTTGGGTAATCCAGGCGGTCGGGACGGCGTTGTCGAAAACGCCCTCTTCTTTCGCCGCCGCGACCATCTCTTCGGTTTCACGCAATTGACGACTGAATTCGGCGGCGATTTCGGGATCGTTTTCGATCGGCTCGCGCGCCAGAAATCCGTGACGGTCGCCCAGCGGGATCAGCGCCTCAAGGCTGAGGCGGAGCGCCTCGCCATGGCTTGCCGCGTTTTCACAAACCGCGTCGGCGGCCTCGTCCATCTCCTTCACGGCAAGATGGGCGAGCGCGCGAATAAGATCATCCCGGCCGGCGAAATGACGATGCAGGGTGGCGCGGCCGACCCCGGCGCGCTCGGCGATATCGCCCAGCGACGCGCCGGGATTCCGGCTCAGGAGGTCAAACGCCGCGTCGATAAGCGCGTCTTTGGCGGAAGGGCGGAGGGGGTCAGACATGAGACAGATATGTATCATTCGATATCATATTGTCAACACCGCTTCGCCATCCCTGCCCGTGTGGTCATGAACCAACCACACGCATAAGGCGAAAATTGCCATGAATCCCGCATTCGGCGCCTACGTATCACCGTCTTTTCGAGCGACCCCATAATACGGGCATGAGGAAGCCGTCCCATGGAAAAATCCGCCGGCCCGGCGCCGGGTCGCATCAACGCGGCGCGCAAACGCCTTATGATGGCCCCATGATGAGACAGTGCATGACGCCAATGCGGCGGGACGGCGTTGGAGCGGCGCGATGACGGCGGCGGCGTGGACGGCGGACTATGCGGGCGCGGACGGGCGGCGGCGGGCCTGGCGCGAGCTGATGCTCGGCGATCACGGGGCGCTGAGAAAACTCTATGACAACAGCCACGAGGTCGCGCCCGGCAAGCTGTGGCGCAGCTACCAGCCCTCCCCGTCGGACCTTGAGCGCTGGAAGGCGCGCGGCGTCCGCACGGTCGTCAATCTGCGCGGCGACAAACCGAGCGGCTTTCTGTTCCTTGAGCAGGAGGCCTGCGCCCGGCTCGACCTTGAACTGATCACCTTGCGCGCGTGGTCGCGGGAGGCGCCGCCCAAGGCGTTCCTGCATGAGGCGCGGGATCTTTTCGCCGGCATCGACTATCCGGCGCTCATTCATTGCAAGTCCGGCGCGGACCGGGCGGGCCTCGCGGCGACGCTGTTCTTGTTCCTGCAAGAAGGCCGGCCGCTCGACGACGCCATGGAACAGCTTTCCTTTCGCTATGGACATGTGCGCCAGGGCAAGACCGGCGTCATCGATGCTGCGTTTAACGCCTATATCGCCCATGCGCGGGCGCACGGCATTGCGCTTGATAACGTGGATGCGTTCTTCGACTGGGTCGATAACGCCTATGACCCGGCGCAAATCAAACGGGATTTTCGCGGAACGCTCTGGGCGCGGATTATGTCAGACGTGGTGCTGCGCCGGGAGTAGTTTCACGCAAACTGCAGCCCCGCATGATGCGCATAAACGCCGCCCCTGGCGAGAAGGTCTTTATGGGCGCCCCGCTCGACGATACGCCCCTTTTCCATCACGAAAATAACGTCCGCCTCTTTCACCGTCGACAGGCGATGCGCGATGACAAGAGAGGTTCTGTCTTTCATCAATGTACTGATTGTCTCCTGCACGCGCGCCTCGTTTTCCGCATCGAGCGCCGATGTCGCCTCATCGAGGAGGAGAATAGGCGCGTCTTTCAGGAACGCGCGCGCCAGGGCAATCCGCTGGCGTTGGCCGCCGGAGAGGATCGCGCCGCCCTCGCCGAGCGGCGCATCAAAGCCGCCCGGTAAAGTCGCAATGAAGTCGCTCGCGGCGGCGGCCTCGGCGGCAGTGACGATCTCCTTGCGGCTCGCCCCCGGCCGGCCGAAGGCGATATTCTCAAGGGCCGACATATTGAAAATCACCGGTTCCTGACTGACCAGCGCAATCTGCGCGCGCAGAGACCGCAATGTCGCCGCGGCAATATCATGTCCATCAATCAGTATGCGCCCTTTTTGGGCGTCGTAGAGCCTTGGCAGGAGGTTCATCAGGGTTGTCTTGCCCGCGCCCGATTCGCCGACCAGCGCCGCCGTCGCGCCGGCGGGAATATCGATATCGATGTCACTGACGGCGGCGCCGTTCGGATAGGAAAACGACACGCCTTCGAATGTGATCGCGCCCGCCCCGGCAGGAAGATCCATGGCGTCCTTCCGGCTCACAATCGCCGGCCGCGTATCGATCAACGCCAGCATCCGCTCAAACGCCGCGAAGCCTTCCTGCATCACCGCGTTCAACGTGCCAAGACCGCGGGCGGGCTGGGACAGGAGAAGCAAGGCAATGATGAAGCCGACAAATTCCGAGGTCGACAACGCGCCGGCGCCGATGCGCAGGGCGACAATCGCGACAACGATTGCCAGCGCAACGGAACCGGCGAAAAAAATAAACGGTTCATTGGCGCCGCGCGCAAACGCCATTTTTTTTAAGAGCTGAAATCGCGTTTCAAAGGCGTCGGCGGCGCGGGCCCGTTCAAGGGGCTCGATCTGGTAAGCCTTCACCATGCGCGCGCCGGCGACGCTTTCCCCGACCAGCCCGGTGATGGCGCCGGCCTGTTCCTGCGCGCCGGCGGAGGTCCGGCGCAAGAATTTCCCGATCCGCGCAACCGGCAGGCCGATTAAGGGGTATACGCATAAAACAACGAGGAACAGCACCCAGTCATAATAGATCATCATGGCGCACAGGCCCGCGAAAGTGAGGAGATCGCGCACAGCGTTGGAAACCCGTTGCAGGGTTTCCCGCAGAACGCTCGCGTCATTGGTGAAGCGCGAAATAAGCTGGCCGGAGTCCCGGCGGCGCAACTGACCGAAATCAAGGGCCGTCATGCGCTCGAACATGTCGTTCTGCAGGTCCCGAAGCGTCGACAACGCAGCCGTCGCGGAAAGGCGCGTCTGCGCATATTGCGCAAGCGCGTTCGCCGCGCCGAGACCGATAACAAGCAACGGGCCAAACAGCAGGACCTGATTGAGGCTGGGCGCGTATCGGTCGCTGTCGCCGGAAAAGCCCGCATTGATCCATTCAACGCCGGCGGGAATGGCGCTCGCCGACGCGGCGTAAACCGCCATCGCCAGAAGCGCCAAGACGAGCTTCGCCCAATAGCGTGAAAGATAGTCGCGCCACAGCCTGACAGCGAGGGCGCGCGTCCCGCCTGCCGGCTCCGGTTGGGGAGGCTTTTGCGTCACATCGCCCTCATCTCGCCGTCGCGCCATTTTCGCGATGCTCGCGCGCCAAGGCAAGCTATTGACCAATGGCGAGAAATGATGAACGCCCCTCGCCGATGCTGAAGTCGTTCCTAAAGTCGCAAGCGGCCGCGTCCATGGCGGCCGGCGTCGGCGCGCTCTATCTGCGCCTGCTTGACGCCACGTCGGCGAAAACGATTGTCGGGCGCGAACGGTTTGACGAAGCGCGCGCCCGCGGCCGCGGCGTCATTCTGACGTTCTGGCACAGTCGGCTGATCCTTGCGCCTTTCGTCCGGCGCGAGACCGACGCGGAAATAAACATGCTGATTTCGACCCACCGCGACGGCGAGATGATTGCAAAAGCGGTCCGCGGATTCGGAATCCGGTTCATCCGCGGATCATCGGCGAATTTGCGCAAACCGGACAAGTCAAAACACGGGGCGTCTGCGGTGGCGCAAATGCTTGCCGCCCTCGACCGAGGCGAGGTCGTTGCGATAACGCCCGACGGGCCGCGCGGGCCGGCGGAAGTCTTTCAGGCGGGCGCGGTCAGGCTCGCGCAACGCTCCGGCGCCGTCATCCTACCCGCCGGCGCGTCGTCCTCCCGCGGACGGCGCCTCAACAGCTGGGACCGCTTTTTGCTGGCGACGCCGTTTGCGCGCTTTTTTTATGTTGCGGGCGAGCCCATGACTGTTCCAGAAGATGCCGATGCAGAGACCATCGAACGCCTTCGCGCCGAACTGCAGTCGCGGCTGTCGGCGGCGACGAAGGCGGCGGATGAAATGGCGGGGCGTGACGAAACAGAATAAGCATAGAAGCGAACGATGACCGCATTGCGCGAACCGCTGGGCCTGAAGATCTATCGCGCTGCGAGCCGCGCGGCGGAACCGGTCGCGACCATGGCGCTCAAACAGCGTCTGCGCGCGGGCAAGGAGAGCGCGGAACGGATCGGCGAAAGACGCGGCGTCGCAACGGTTGAACGCCCGCGCGGCAAGCTGATCTGGATCCACGGCGCCAGCGTCGGCGAATCGCTTTCCATCTTGCCGCTGGTCGAGAGCCTCAAAGCGCACATGCCAGACGCGACGTTTCTTGCAACGACCGGCACGACGACGTCGGCCGCGCTGATGGCCGAGCGCTTGCCGGGCGACGCGATCCATCAATTCGTTCCGCTGGATCACCCGGACTTTGTCCGATCCTTTCTTGATCACTGGCGTCCTGACGCCGCGATCTTTGTCGAGTCTGAATTCTGGCCGAACCTTATTCTGCTGACGCGCAAAACAACGCCTTTCATGGCGCTGATAAACGGCCGCATGTCGCCCAAGTCGTTCGGCGACTGGAAGAGCCAGCCGAACGCCATCCGGTTTATTCTGTCGTCGTTCGATCTATTGCTCGGGCAGGACCAGCAAAATGCGGAGCGGCTCAAGTCGCTTTCAGGGCGCGACGTGGGCATGTTCGGCAATCTTAAAAATGCGGCGCCGCCCCTGCCCGCCGACAGCGACGATATCGAACAGTTGCAAAGGCGGATCGGCGCGCGCGCGCATTGGCTCGCGGCGAGCACGCATCCCGGCGAAGAAGACATCATCATTGCCGCCCATCAACATCTCGTCGGCGAGTTTCCGGACCTCCTCACCATCATCGCGCCGCGCCACCCAAAGCGTGGCGAAGAAATTGCGGCGCTCGCCGAAAAAGCCGGCGCAACGCCGGCCCTCCGGTCGCGCGGCGACATCATCACCGACGACACCCACATCTATATCGCGGATACGCTCGGCGAACTCGGCCTGTTTTACCGCCTGAGCGACATCGCCTTTGTCGGCGGCAGCATTACGCCGAAAGGCGGGCACAACCCGCTGGAGCCGGCGCGCCTCGGCGCGTCGATCCTGCACGGGCCCGAAACGTTCAACTTCGTCGAGACCTATACCGAAATGCGCAACGCCGGCGGCGCCGCGCTGGTGCGTAATGATCGCGAAATGGCGTCGGCGGTCAGGCGGCTGTTCAACGACGCGAAAACGCGCCGCGCCATGGCCGACGCCGCGCAAGAGACCGCGGAAAAGAACGCAGAGCGCACGCTGCACGAGATCACGCGGCAATTGCTGGACACAATGACAGACGCCGCAGAGCAAGGATGATTGGCGAACCGTGGTTCTGGCGCGATGAAGGCGTTGCGGCGAGGACGGTCTGCATCGCTCTGACCCCGCTCGCGTTTTTTTATGAACAAGCGTCAGCGGCGCGAAGACGCTTTACAACGCCGTGGCGCGCCTCGGCGCCCGTGATTTGCGTCGGCGCCGCATCGGTCGGCGGCGTCGGCAAAACGCCTTTCGCAATTACGCTCGGACGCCTGCTGAAAGACGCCGGCTATGCGCCGCATTTTCTGTCTCGCGGATATGGCGGAGCGGTCAAGGGACCGATGCGCGTCGATCCGAAAACGCATCGCGCTGCCGAGGTCGGCGACGAACCGTTATTGCTGGCGAAACAGGCGCCGACCTGGGTCAGCCGGTCCAAACGCCTCGGCGCCGAAGCGGCGATCGCCGCCGGCGCCGATGTCATTGTCATGGACGACGGTTTTCAGAACCCAACCATCGAAAAAGACTTCGCGATATTGTTGATCGACGCCGGGCAAAGCCGCGGCAACGGCAGGATCTTCCCCGCCGGCCCCATGCGCGAACCGCTCGCGGATGCGCAAAAGCGCGCCGACGCTGTCGTTGAAATCACTGCAGCGCCCGATGCGCCGACAAGTGATCCTTCAGCCAATTACACAGCGTGGCTTGAACCCGAAACCATCGAGGGCTGCCAAAAAGCGCTCGCCTTCTGCGGCATCGCAAATCCCGGCAGGTTCTTTGATACGTTGAAAAATGCGGGCGTCGATGTCGCCGACGCCGTCGCGTTTCCCGATCATTACGCCTATAGCGGCAAAGACATCGCGGCCCTTAAAAAGCGCGCAAACAAACTGGACGCAGCATTGATCACGACGGAAAAAGACTGGGTTCGGATAAACGCGGAGCAGCGCGACGCCGTTAAAACCCTGCCCGTGCGCATGCGCCTTTCCGATGCGGACGCGTTGCTCGCATCGATCGTCTCGACGATTGAAAATCGCCGGGAAGAAACGCCGTGAAAGACAATCTCGACCCGTCAATCGATTTGCCGGCGCGGCGCGGCAACCGCCCGGTGACGATCGGCCATCGCATTGAATTTCTGTTCGTTGTCGCGGTGCTAGGGTTTTTTCGTCTTCTTCCGGTCGATGCGGCGTCGTCTTTCTCCGGCGCTGTCCTGCGCCATATCGGCCCGCTGATCCGTCCGATTTCCAAACGCGGAGAAGACAATCTGCGCCTTGTTTTTCCCGACTGGCCGGAAGACAAAATCCGACAGACCATCGCCCATGTCTGGGAAAATATCGGGCGCACCGCCGCGGAATACGCTCATCTCGACAAATTTTCCGTGAACGGAGAGGACCCGCGGATTATCGCGGCGGGCGTTGACGACATCCTGCATGTTTTTGAGGACCCGGGGCGCGCCGTCTTTGTCAGCGGTCATTTCGCCAATTGGGAAATCTCCGGCATTATGGCGAACCAGCTCGGCATGAAGTTCGGCGTTATCTATCGCGCGCTCAACAATCCGCTGGTCGACGAACTGATCATCAAGAAGCGCGCCGACGTCGCCACGCGCCGTCAGATTCCGAAAGGCGCGGCGGGCGCGCGGGCGCTGGTCGATCTGTTGAAGGAGGATTGCTGCATCGCGGTTCTCGCCGATCAGAAACTGAACGCCGGCGGCCTCCGTGTGCCGTTCATGGGCCATATGGCGATGACAGCGCCGGCGGCGGCGCGTCTCGCCGTGCGATTCAAATTGCCGGTTGTTCCAACATCAACGGAACGGCTGAACGGCGCGCGCTTTCGCGTGACGACCCATCCGCCGATTGATTTCCGCCCAAGCGGCGATCTCCTCGCCGATGTGGAGGCGTTGACCCTCAAGATCAACGAGGCGCTTGAACGCGATATTCGCGCGCGGCCCGGCGAGTGGCTCTGGCTGCACCGACG
This sequence comes from Hyphococcus sp., assembly GCA_028284345.1. GTDB lineage: Bacteria > Pseudomonadota > Alphaproteobacteria > Caulobacterales > Parvularculaceae > Hyphococcus. The sequence continues at coordinate 596,245 of JANQRY010000003.1, forward strand.
CTGGCCAAAAGAGCTATTTCAATAAATCCGTATAGATATTAAGTATCCCGGCATTCGCCGTCATGGGCGATGCTGGCGCCGGCCGCCGCAGCGCTGCAGGCGTTGCCGTAGGTGACACCGTCGCAGCCGCAGACGGGCCGGTATTCGCGGGTGCAGATTTCCGGTTTTGGCGCGCAGACGCCGGCATAGTCAGCGGTGTCCTTACAAACGCCGGGCTCAACGCGGCAATAAAGCGCGTCATCGCCGCACGGGAAGCCCGCAATACCGCCGCACATGCCGCCCGCTTCGCCGATTTCCGGCCCCGGCGCGCCGGCGTCGGGCGTGCCCGCACAGGCACCAAGAACAAGGAACGCGGCCGCGGCGAACGCCTTATGCATCGCCGTCCTTCATCTGCGACTGCATATAGCGTTCTTCGCCGACTTTCTCGATCAGGCCGAGCTGGGTTTCCAAATAGTCGATGTGCTCCTCCTCGGATTCGAGAATACGCGCGAAAATTTCGCGGCTCACATAATCCTTAACCGCCTCGCAATATTCGATGCCCTCCTTGTAAACGGGATGGGCGCGCTGCTCCGCCTTCAAATCTGCTTCGAGGCACTCTTTCACCGTTTCGCCGATATAGAGTTTGTCGAGGTCCTGAAGATTCGGCAGGCCTTCCAGAAAGAGAATGCGTTCGATCAGTTCATCCGCATGCTTCATTTCATCGATGGATTCTTCGTATTCGATTTTGGCGAGGCGCTTAAAGCCCCAATCCTTCATCATGCGCGCGTGCAGGAAATACTGATTGACGGTCGTCAGTTCCAGCTTCAACGCCTGGTTCAGATAGTCGATGACTTTTTGGTCGCCTTTCACCGCGATACGCTCCTTTTCGAATCAATGGCGCTGAAAATAACGGGCGCCGCCCACTGCACAAGGACTATCGTTGCAACCGCGTCGCAGTTGCGTACGAATTTGTGCGAACAAACATCACGCAAAAAGAAAACTTATTCGGCGGCGATTTTCTGCGCGCCTGTGTCGGACGTCCGGGACGTCTCGATGATCTGGGCGACGTCAGGGAGGCATTTGCCGCATTGGGGGCGACGGCCGCAGCGCCGGAAGACGTCGGCGACCGACCGCGCGCCGCCGCTGGCGGCGGCGAGCTCCCTGTCGCGCAAGGCGTTGCAGATGCAGATATACATGTCCGTCCGCAGTCCATAGAGACGGCCCATGCCGTCAGATCGTGCATGGGAGCATGATTTAGTTAAGAATGATTGTCAATAGCAGAATTTATTCGCCCTCGTCGCCGCCGGCGCCCGGCATCTCGCCGAGGGTCAGCAGCGGGTCGACCAGGCGGCCCCGCCATTTTATCGACCAGTGGAGATGCGGCCCAGTGGCGCGGCCCGTGGCCCCGACCGCGCCGATGACGTCGCCTCTTTCAACGCGGGTTCCGGGCTCAACATCGAGGCGCGACAGATGCAGGAACGCGCTTTCGAGCCAGTGACCATGATCGAGGAGGACGAGCCCGCCCTCAAAATACATGCCCGTTTCGGCGAGGGTGACGATCCCGGGCGCCGGGGCCCGGATGGGCGTGCCTTGCGGCGCAGCAATGTCGAGGCCCGAATGGGGCCGCTTCGGTTCGCCATTGAGGATGCGCTGGGAGCCGAAGACGCCGCTGATGCGCCCGGTCACCGGCCAGTCGAAACCGTCGGCCCAGTCCGCGGCGGTCTGCGACGTCTGGCGCGCGGCGTCTTTCTTTTCCCGGTCGGCGGCGATCTTTTCAAGCTGCGCCGGGGTAAAGCCCGAGACTTTCGACTGATCAAGGCCGTCAATGCGCTGAACCGGGAAATCGCGATCTTCAAGTTCGATGGCGCGGCGTTCAACGACGCCGTCGGGCAAGGTCACGACGAGGAGCGCCGACAACGCGCTGTCCCGTCCGAAGCCGATGACGAACAGCCCGTCATCGCCCACCATCACCGTTTCGCCGTCAAGGCGCGCTTCGGCGCCCGGTTCCGTTTCCCCGAACAGCAGGCCGCCCTGGGCGAATGAGCCGCGAAGGGCGACGCGCTCAAGATTGTCGCCGAAGACTTTCTGACGCTCTTCGACGTCGCGCATGGCGCCGTTGTATTCAACGCGGCGCGCAATGGCGTCGTCGCTGACGATATCCAGCGCGACATCGGGCGCAGTTTCTGGCGCGGTGGCCGGCGCCTCGTTTGCGGCGGCGGGCCCGGTCGCCTCGGCGGCGGCCAGCGGCGGCTTGTCGGCGGCGGCGCAAGCGCCCGCCGTCAGCAGGGCGAGCGGCCGCAATAGTCTCATCATTCGCCGTCTCGATAGCCGAACCCGACCATCGCCGCAGCGGCGTTGGCGTAAGGCTCCTGCTTGTCCACATTCCAGTAGCGCAGCGATTTCACCGGGACGCGCGCCTTGGTGACGGCGCAGACCACATAGGCGCCCGGCTTGACGATATGAAATTCGCCATCGTCATAATCGAGGATGGCTTCGCCGCCGGCTGAGTCAAAAGGGTTCATGGGCGCTATTCCTGACGGCTGGCGCGGCCAATTTCAAGGCCGTTAAACCAAGGCGAAATGGGAAAACAGATGGCAGGGACGGTAGCCCCCTTCCGCTCTCCCCAGCGAAAGCTGGGGTCCAGATGAGGCGTCTCGAAGCTTGAGTACGTTGAAGCCCGGATCAAGAATTGTTTTCGCCCATTGTCACTGTCTGTCCAAACGACTTCTCTGGATCCCGGCTTTCGCCGGGAAGAACGGGGAAGAGATTTCCACTATTGGGATATGACCACGCTCACTTCTCGCGACAGACGCTCCCGCCGCCTACTCCTTCTTCGTCTCGCGCAGCACCTGCTTGATGTAGGCCTCGACATCAAGGTCGCCGGCGGCGCGGCCCTTAATCCGCTCACGGATTTTCGACGGGAGTTCGGACGGATCAATAGGCCCGGCGTTTGCAATGGTCGCGCGGATCAGTTCTTTCAGCGCGTCTTCATTGAGGTCGGGTTTCCAGTCGGATTTTTTGTCGGTCATGGCGGCCTCTCTAATTCAGCAACGCCCCCGGCGGCGGCACGCTCTCGCCGGCGCCGGAAAAGGTGAAATGATCGCGCGCCTCGACCTTCTCGCCATTGATGGTGAGCTTGTCGCCGTCGGCCGAAATATTGAGCGTCTCGCCATCGGCGACCTTGCCGGCGAGCAACAGTTCGGCGAGCGGGTCCTGCAGGGATTTCTGGATGACGCGCTTCAAGGGCCGGGCGCCGTAGACGGGGTCATAGCCCTTGTCGCCGAGCCAGCCTCGCGCCTTTTTGTCGAGCGACAGGACAATCTTGCGATCGGCGAGCAGGGTCGCGAGCCGGGCGATCTGGATGTCGACAATCGCATCCATATGCGGCCGCGCGAGACGGTGGAACAGGATGATTTCATCAAGGCGGTTTAAGAATTCCGGCCGGAACTTCGCCCGCACCGCTTCCATCACCGGTCCGCGCACGGCAGAGGAGTCCTCGCCTTCCTTCTGGGCCGCAAGGAATTCCGCGCCGAGGTTGGACGTCATGATGATCAGCGTGTTCTTGAAGTCGACCGTGTGGCCCTGCCCGTCGGTGAGGCGCCCGTCGTCGAGCACCTGCAACAGCACGTTGAAGACGTCCGGGTGCGCTTTCTCCACCTCATCGAAGAGCACGACCTGATAGGGCCGGCGGCGGACGCGTTCAGTAAGAACACCGCCTTCTTCATAACCCACATAGCCCGGCGGCGCGCCGATGAGGCGGGCGACGGAGTGTTTCTCCATGAACTCCGACATGTCGATGCGCGCGATGGCCGTTTCATCGTCGAACAGGAATTCGGCGAGCGCCTTCGTCAGTTCGGTCTTGCCGACGCCGGTGGGCCCGAGGAACAGGAACGAGCCCATGGGCCGGTTCGGGTCTTTGAGCCCGGCGCGCGCGCGGCGCACGGCGGCGGAGACCGCGCCCACCGCCTCGGCCTGACCGACAACGCGGGACGCCAGCGCGTCTTCCATTTTCAGGAGCTTTTCGCGTTCGCCTTCGAGCATCTTGTTGACCGGCACGCCGGTCCAGCGCGAGACGACGCTGGCGATGTTTTCATCGTCGACGACTTCCTTGACGAGCGCCCGCGCATCGTCGCCGGCGTCGTCCTCCGTTTCCGCAAGTTGCTTTTCAAGGGCCGGGATCTGTCCGTATTTCAGTTCCGAGGCGCGCCCGAGATCGCCGCGCCGTTCGGCGTCAGCCAGTTGCTGGCGCAAATGGTCAAGCTGTTCCTTGACCTTGGTCGCCGAGGCAAGGCTGTCTTTTTCCGCGCGCCAGCGCGCGGTCAAATCCGCCGAGCGCTGTTCCAGCTCCGACAGTTCCTTGTCGAGATTTTCCAGCCGATCCTTTGACGCCTGATCGTCTTCCTTCTTCAGGGCCTCGCGCTCGATCTTCATCTGGATGATGCGCCGGTCAAGTTCGTCGAGTTCTTCCGGTTTGGAATCGACTTCCATTTTGAGGCGCGAGGCCGCCTCGTCCACAAGGTCGATGGCCTTGTCCGGGAGGAACCGGTCAGTGATGTAGCGATGCGACAGGGTCGCCGCGGCGACGATGGCGCTGTCGGAAATCCTGACGCCGTGATGAAGTTCGTATTTCTCCTTCAGCCCGCGGAGGATCGAGATCGTGTCCTCCACCGTCGGCTCGTCAATAAAGACGGCCTGGAACCGCCGGGCGAGCGCCGCGTCCTTCTCCACATATTTCTTGTATTCATCGAGGGTCGTGGCGCCGACGCAGTGCAGTTCGCCGCGGGCGAGCGCCGGCTTCAACAGGTTCGACGCGTCCATGGCGCCGTCGGTTTTGCCGGCGCCGACCAGCGTGTGCATCTCGTCGATGAAGAGAACGATCTGGCCGTCGGCGTCGGTGACTTCCTGCAGCACGGCTTTCAGGCGCTCTTCGAACTCGCCGCGATATTTCGCGCCGGCGATCAGCGCGCCCATATCGAGCGCGAGAAGGGATTTCTCTTTGAGGCTTTCCGGCACGTCGCCATTGACGATGCGCAGCGCCAGTCCCTCGGCGATGGCGGTCTTGCCGACGCCGGGCTCGCCGATCAACACGGGGTTGTTTTTCGTGCGCCGGGACAGGACCTGCATCGTCCGGCGGATTTCTTCATCGCGCCCGATCACGGGATCGAGCTTGCCGTCGCGCGCCGCTTCGGTGAGGTCGCGGGCATATCGTTTGAGCGCGTCGTAGGCCTGCTCGGCCGAGGCCGTATCCGCCGTGCGCCCTTTGCGGATATCGTTGATCGCTTCGTTCAGTTTGACCGCGGTGACGCCGGCTTTTTTGAGGATGTCCGCCGTGCCCGCCTGGGCCTCCACCGCCAGCGCGGTGAGGAGGCGTTCGGCGGTGACGAATTTGTCGCCGGCTTTTTTGCCGATTTCCTCCGCCGCGGAGAAGACTTTCGCTGTGGGCGCGGCCATGTAGATCTGGCCCGAGCCGCCCTCGACCTGGGGTAGTTTGGCGAGCGCCTCGTCGGTTAACTGCAGCGCGGCTTCCGGCCGGCCGCCGGCGGCGCGAATGAGGTTGGCCGCAAGCCCCTCCTGATCGTCCAGAAGCGCTTTCAGGACATGTTCCGGCGTGAATTGCTGGTGGTTTTCGCGGAGCGCGATGGTTTGCGCGGCCTGGATGAGACCGCGGGCGCGGTCCGTGTAATTCTCAAATTGCATATCGACCTCGAATGAGCGTCAAAATCTTAATGGCGCCCCCGAAGGCGGCGCCGGGTCCAGACGATAAATGGGGTCGCCTGGTCGATTCGCAAGGCCCCGCGCCGCCTGCAAGGCGCAAAAAAACCGGCGCGGATCATCGCCCGCGCCGGCTTCAAAAACGTTAATCGCGGCCCGCGCGATTACATCTCTTTTTTGGCCTCGTACTTGGCTTTTTTCTCCGCCTTTTTGGCGGCCCGATACGCCTTCACTTCCTCCAGCGAGGCTTCGCCGTCATCGCCGAGATAGTCTGCGCCATCAGCCCACTCTTCTTCAGCCTTCGCCATCCTCGACGCCATGAATTCAGCCTTCGAAACGGTTCCCGAACCGTCCGTGTCCATGGCGGCGAATCCCTCCTCCAGTTTCGCGTCCATCTTGGCCTGATGCTCCTCGGCTGACATTTTCTTGTCGCCATGATGACCGGCCATCGCCGCGCCCGCCGCCAGCGCCACCGCGCCAGCCGTCAGTGTAAAGATGGTTTTTCTCATCGGGTGTCCTTTCCCTCTTAAAAGATTTTTTGCGCGCGGGGGCGCGCTGTTGTTGATCCACCCTCGCATGCCGCGAAGGCATGGTCCTATGCTATCACGACGGCGCCGATGCGACGTGAGTCGCAAATGCAGAATCGCCCCTTACGTTTTCGTAAGCCGATGAAGCGTTCGTTTGGCGCGGCGAACGGAGCTAAATCAGCCCCGCCAGCGGCGATGACGGATCGGCGTAGCGCTTTTTCGGCATGCGCCCCGCAAGATAGGCTTCGCGGCCGGCGATCACCGCATGCTTCATGGCGCTCGCCATCAGGATCGGGTCTTTGGCTTCCGCGATCGCGGTGTTCATCAGAACGCCGTCGCAACCAAGCTCCATGGCGACCGCGGCGTCCGAGGCCGTGCCGACGCCGGCGTCGACGATGACGGGTACGGATGATTGCTCAATGATCAGACGAATGTTGACCGGATTGATAATGCCGAGCCCCGAACCGATGAGCGAACCCAGCGGCATGATCGCGCAGCAGCCGGCGTCTTCCAGCTTGCGCGCATAGACCGGGTCGTCGGAACAATAGACCATCACCTCGAAACCGTCCTTGATCAGGAGCTTCGCCGCGGCGAGGGTTTCTTCCATGTCCGGATAGAGCGTCTTCTTATCGGAGAGGACTTCAAGCTTGACGAGATCCCAACCGCCTGCTTCGCGCGCCAGCCTTAACGTGCGGATGGCGTCGTCGGCCGTGAAACAGCCGGCCGTGTTCGGAAGATAGACATATTTATCGGGCCTTAGAAAATCGACCAGCATCGGCTTGTCTTTGTCGGTGAGATTCACGCGCCGCACGGCGACCGTCACCATTTCCGCGCCGGCCGCTTCCGCGGCCTCGGCGTTCTGGGCGTAGGTCTCGTATTTGCCGGTGCCGATAATCAGGCGGGACGAAAATGCGCGGCCCGCAACAGTCAAAACATCGCTCAAGGGTTCAGCCTCCGCCGACAAACTGGACAATCTCGATGCGGTCGCCCGCGGCGACCGGCGTATCGTCATATAGGGAGCGCGGCACGATTTCGCGATTGCGCTCCACGGCGATTTTGCGCGCTTGCAATTCCAGCGCGGCGAGGAGGCCGGCGACGGTCGGCTCGCCCCCATGCTCGTATTCTTCGCCGTTCAGGGTAATATCCATGGCTTTTCAAGCGCTTCTCTTATTGCGGCGCGCGGGCGCGCGCGTCTATATGTAGACCCTTCATAACGGGCGGTGAAGGCGGCGACGGCAAGTTTATGGCGAAGAAGACGGCATATGTCCTGAACGGGCCGAACCTCAACCTGCTCGGGACCCGCGAGCCTGAGATCTATGGCGGCGACAGCCTCGCCGATATCGAAAAAGCGACGCGGGAAAAGGCCGCCGGCCTTGGCCTCGCGGTGGAATTTCGCCAGTCCAACACCGAGGGAACCCTCGTGGACTGGGTTCAGGAGGCGGGCGCCAAGGGCGCCGGGCTGATCATCAATCCGGGGGGATACACCCATACGTCGGTGGCGCTCCTTGACGCCCTGTCGGCGATCGGCGTCCCGAAAATTGAACTGCATCTGTCCAATATCCACGCCAGGGAGGAGTTTCGCCGACGCTCGGTGACGGCGCCGGCGGCGGACGGGTTGATTATGGGGTTGGGCGCGGCCGGCTACGGCCTTGCGCTCGAGGCGCTTGCGGGGCTCATCAGTCGGGCCTGAAGAGCGCTTTTGTTCGCCGGCGGAACTTGCTAAGGCCGCTGGGTTTTAAACGGGAAGCATATGGCTGGGAACAGAACTAAAAACGATCGCGGCGCGGAAGCACAGTGGATCCGGGAACTTGCCGGGATACTCGAAGAGACGGGGCTGACGGAAATCGAAATCGAACGCGACGGCGCGCGCCTGCGCGTATCGCGTCAGGGCGGCGCCGCGCCGGCGGCCGCTTTTGCGCCCGCGCCCGCCGCGCCTTCCCCCACCCCGTCATCGGCGCCGGCGCCCGCCGCGGCGCCGACGAGCGACCATCCCGGCGCGGTCAAATCCCCCATGGTCGGCACGGCTTATCTCTCGCCCTCGCCCGGCGCCGACGCCTTCGTCACCGAAGGCGGCAATGTCGCCGAGGGCCAGACGGTGATGATCGTCGAGGCCATGAAAACCATGAACCCGATCACCGCGCCGCGCGCCGGCAAGGTGACAAAAATCCTCGTCAGCGACTCCCAGCCCGTGGAATTCGACGAACCGCTGCTGATTATTGAATAGCGGCGCATACGGAATATATGTTTGAAAAAGTCCTGATCGCCAATCGCGGAGAGATCGCCCTCCGCATTCACCGGGCCTGTAAAGAGCTCGGCATCCAGACGGTCGCCGTGCATTCAACCGCGGACCAGAACGCCATGCATGTGCGGCTTGCGGACGAAAGCGTCTGTATCGGTCCGCCGGCGCCGAAAGACAGCTATCTCAACATTCCGGCGATCATTTCCGCCGCCGAGATCACCGGCGCGGACGCGATCCATCCGGGCTACGGCTTTCTTTCCGAAAACGCCCGCTTCGCCGATATCGTCAAGGCGCACAACATTACCTTCATCGGTCCGGAGGCGGAGCATATCCGCGTCATGGGCGACAAGATCGCCGCGAAAGAGGCGGTCGGCAAAGTCGGCATTCCGCTCGTGCCGGGCTCGGAAGGCGCTCTCGCCTCCATGGAGGAGGCCCGGACCGAGGCGGAAAAGATCGGCTATCCGGTGCTGGTCAAGGCCGCTGCTGGCGGCGGCGGGCGCGGCATGAAGCTCGCGCCGACGCCCGGCGATCTCGAAGAGGCGATCTCCACCGCCAAGGCCGAAGCAAAAGGCGCCTTTGGCGACGACGCGGTCTATCTTGAAAAATACCTGACCAAACCGCGTCATATCGAACTACAGATCATCGCCGACAGCCACGGCAATGTGGTGCAGCTTGGCGAGCGCGACTGCTCGCTGCAACGCCGCCACCAGAAAGTGCTCGAAGAAGCGCTGTCGCCAGCCCTCGGTCCGGAAGAACGCGCGCGCATCGGCGAGACGGTTCGCAAAGCCATCGAACAGCTTGGCTATCTCGGCGCCGGCACCATCGAGTTCCTGTACGAAAACGGCGAATTTTATTTCATCGAGATGAATACGCGCCTCCAGGTCGAACATCCGATCACGGAACAGGTGACGGATATCGACATCGTGCGCGAGCAGATCTGCGTCGCGGCGGGCGCGCCTCTGAGCATCAAACAGAGCGACGTGCATTTTCGCGGCCATTCCATTGAGTGCCGCATCAATGCGGAGAACCCGAAAACGTTCCGGCCCTCGCCCGGCAAAATCACGGATTTTCACGCGCCGGGCGGTCCGGGCGTGCGCTTCGATTCCGCCGTCTACACCGGCTATTCCATCCCCCCCTATTACGACTCCATGATCGGCAAGCTGATCGTCTTCGGCGACAACCGCGAATTATGTCTCGCGCGCCTGCGCCGCTGCCTTTCCGAGTTCGCCCTGATCGGCATTGAAACCACGATCCCGTTGTTTCAGGCGCTGATCGACGAGCCGGATTTCCAGCGCGGCGATTATCACATTCACTGGCTTGAAAACTGGCTGGCGGAAAGCAGCTAGCGGCAGTTTTTCGCCGATAGCGGTCGTTCGTCAGGCAGAAAAACATATGAACTGAAAAACGCAACGGAACCCACGAGCCCCGACAGCCCACAAGAGAATTGACGGCAACGAAAAAGCAATACTCAGGATAAGAATACCGGCTCTGCTTTTCTTTGCAAAAGCAAGAAATCCAACGACCGTTAACAACCAAATGGCAGGCAAGATGATCGACAAACTCCATGCAAAGAGGTTGATCGCATTTTGTACTTCAGATTTGTCTGTTGGGACGTACGCTTGGCCGAGCCAAGCCAATACGCCAATAACAATGTATGCGAAAAGCGTAGTTGCGAGTTGCTTAACTGGATCGCTCGAAGAAAAGAACCGATAGAATGCTGGCGGGGCCAATCCGATTATTGTCCAAGGCCACAATGCTCCTTCGGTTAGGATAAGTTTGAGGCCGTGTAGTGCTTGCGCTAAACCACCGTCTTCCGAAAATATTATGCTTAAGCTATCCATACCCGTTCTCAACGTAGGGCATCTATCTCTTTATGCAAATGTCCGTTAAGGGCCAATCCTTGCCATTGCCCGCCGCCCCGATTCAAGGCGATACTCGCCCCATGCCCCGCGACAGCGCCAATGCGATTCCCGTCGACGAGCTGATCAAGGCCTATACGCTCGGCTACTTCCCCATGGCGCGGGCGCGGGAGGACGCCGCCGTCGTCTGGGTGCTGCCGGAAGAGCGCGGCGTCATCAATCTTGGCGATGCGCGCGCACCGAAGCGATTATTGCGGTTCGTCAAAACCGAGCCGTTTGAAATTCGCGTCAATTCCGCCTTTCCGGCGGTGATCGCGGCCTGCGCCGATGAAACGCCGGCGCGCCCGGACACATGGATCAACGACGCCATTGTCGAGGCGTATACGGAGCTTCACTATCGCGGCGTTGCGCACAGCGTCGAATGCTGGCGCGACGGCGCGCTGGTCGGCGGGCTTTACGGGCTTGCCCTTGGCGCGGCGTTCTGCGGCGAAAGCATGTTCTCACGGACGCGCGATGCGTCAAAGGTCGCCATGGTTCATCTGATGGCGCGCCTTAAGATCGGCGGCTTCGATTTCATCGACGCGCAATTTTACAACGAACACCTCGAACAGTTTGGCCTGATCGGCGTTCCCAACGACGACTATCAAGTGCAGTTAAGGAGCGCGCTAAGCCGCGAAGCGGATTTCTTCGCGGCCCCGGATCAGCTTTCGACCGCCCGCGTCGTGCAATCGATAACCCACACGTCATAGACGGGGTGTTCCAGCGCGTTGAGCGCCGGGCTTGAGGCGAACATCCAGCCGCGAAAGATGTTTTCCCCTTCCGCCTGCGGACCGTTCAACACTTCCGGCGCCGGCAGCGTCGGCACAGGCTCGGACGGCAAGGGCGCAGCCTCCACCGGCGCATCCTCTTCAGCCGCGTCTGCGCCGAAGGCGGGGATTTCGGTCAGTTCGAGATTCTCGTCGATCGGTTCCGCCTCCGGCAAAGCGTCTGCATCCTCGGCGGTCTCCAGAAGCGCCGGATCGATTTTCAGATCGTCGCCCCGGGCGCCGAACTCCGTGTCGAAAACTTCCAGAAATGCCGTCGTCTCCGGAAACTCCTCCGGCGGGCGCTTGTCGCAATAGCGCGGCAGCAATTCCAGCGACCCGAAGCGCGCGATTTCGTTCATGGCGATGTCGATATCGGTATAGCGCGCGGTGATCTTGTCGAGGGCGCGCAAGGTGACGGAAACCGGCTCGCGTTCGGTTCTGTCTATGACGCCGGCAAACGGGTCGTCGGTATTGCGCGACAGGGCCTCAAGTTCGTCGAGGCGATCATCCATCGGCGTTTCGAGCCGCTCGTTCTGGGCCAGCGCGCCGGTCGCGAAACATGCGGCCGTCAAGACAAACAATTTCCGCATCAAAACTCTCCAAGCGGGTCGTCCTCGGACGCATCATCGCTACCGCCGCCGCCTTGCTGGTTCGTGAACGCCTGTACGGCGAGATTGAGAAGATCGACCGAACCGCGGGTGATGGTGATGCGGTCGCCTTCCTGTAAATAGTCTTCTGACGCGCCCGGCTCGATGGAAACATGCGCGCCGCCGAGGAAGCCGTCCGAGACGATCTTGGCGACGGAATCGTCCGGGATCTGAACATCGCGGTCGATGCGCATGGCGACGGTCGCCTCATAGGTCGCCGGGTCGAGCGTGCTGGCGGCAACCTCGCCGACCTGAATGCCGGCGATCTTGACGTCGGCGCCGACGGAAAGACCGTCCACGCGGCCGAAGACGGCGTCGAGCTGATAATCGGCGACGCGGGCCCGGTCGCCGCTGACGCCGGCGGCGTACCAGAGGAACGCAGCCGCGACAGCGATGACGATCAGTCCGACAATGGTTTCAAAAGCGCCGGCGCGGCTCATGACGCGTCTCCCCGTTTCCGCCTACGCCTCTTCCGGCGTCCAGGCTTCATAATCATCGTTCACGTCCGCCGGTCCGCCGGCGCGGGCGAGCGAGCCCGGCGGATGATAGGCGAGCGGCGTGCCGGTCATGTTGGGCAGGTGATCCTTTTCCCATTCCTGGCGGGCGAGCGGTTTCTCGCTCGGCGGCCCATCAAACGTATGGTGCAGCCAGCCATGCCAGTCCGACGGCACGCGGGAGGCCTCGGCGACCCCGTGATAAACGACCCAGCGCCGCGGGCGCTTATTGTCGCTGCCGGGGAGCGAGTTCGCCTTTTCCTCAAAATAGCGGTTGCCCTGCTCGTCCTGGCCGACCTCGCGCGCGCCCTTGCGCCAGAGGGTGAAGGACGTGCCGAGGGTGGCCGAGTTCCACCACGTAAACAGCTTCGAGATCAAAGGACGCTCCTCAAACATTTCAGGGGCTCCATAGCCCCTTCCCGCGGCGCGAATATGGCGCCCGCCGCTCAGGCCCGCAATATGGCGCAAAATCGCTGGATTCGGGTGGAGGCGCCGGCCCAGACCCCCTATATATAGTTCTTCACGAATCAGGCTCCGCGAAATGCACGTAGAACGCCGTTTTTCCAAGGATAAGGGCGCGCCTTATGGCGCGATCCCCTTCCGGCGAGCCGATTCGGAAATCCGGACTTTCGCCGGGGAGATCATTTTCGAGGCCCGCGACGTCGAGGTTCCGAAGGACTGGAGCCAGACCGCGGTCGATATCCTGGCCCAGAAATATCTGCGCAAGGCGGGCGTCCCCGCCGCGACCCGGCGCGTGCCGGAAAAGGGCGTGCCGAAATTCCTGCAGCGCTCCATGCCCCATGTGGCGGCGCTGGCGAAACTCCCCGCAGAAGAGCGCTATGGCGCGGAAACCTCCGCCAAGCAGGTGTTCGACCGCATGGCCGGCGCCTGGGCCTATTGGGGCTGGAAGGCTGGCTACTTCACCGCAGAGAAAGACGCCCAGGCTTTTATCGATGAAATGCGCGCCATGCTGGCGCTGCAGATGGGGGCGCCAAACTCCCCGCAATGGTTCAACACCGGATTGCATTGGGCCTACGGCATAGACGGTCCCGGCCAGGGCCATTTCTTTGTCGATCATGAGAGCGGCGCGCTTGCCGAATCCGACAGCGCCTATGAACGCCCGCAACCGCACGCCTGTTTCATTCAGTCAGTGGACGATAATCTCGCCTCGGAAAACGGCGTCATGGATCTGTGGCGGCGCGAGGCGTTGCTCTTCAAATACGGCTCCGGCACCGGCACAAACTTTTCGAACATTCGCGGCGAGGGCGAGCCCCTGTCGAGCGGCGGCAAAAGCTCCGGCCTCATGAGCTTCCTGAAAGTCGGCGACGCCGCCGCCGGCGCGGTAAAGTCCGGCGGCACGACCCGGCGCGCGGCAAAGATGGTCATCGTCGACGCCGACCATCCGGACATTGAAACCTTCGTCCGCTGGAAGGCGCGCGAGGAAGAAAAGGTCGCCGCGCTCATCGCCGGCTCGCGGGCGCTGGCCAAACACTTGCCGCTGATCCTCGACGCCTGCTGGGCGATGGAAGACGACGCAGCGCGCATCGATCCGAACGAAAACCCGGCGCTCCGCGCGGCGGTGAAAGCGGCGAAGACGGCGTTCGTTCCCGACGGGTCGATCCGGCGCGCTATCGAATACGCCCGCGAGGGCTATCGCGACATTGACGTCGATATTTTCGATTTCGACTGGGATTCGGAAGCCTATCGCACCGTCTCCGGTCAGAACTCCAACAACTCCGTGCGCGTCACCGATGCGTTTTTAAAAGCCATCGCCGACGACGATGACTGGACGCTCACGCGCCGCACCGACGGCGCACCCGTCAAAACGTTACGCGCCCGCGATCTATGGGAAGAGATCTGCGCGACCGCCTGGGCCTGCGCCGATCCGGGAGTGCAGTTCCACGACACCATCAACGCCTGGCACACCTGTCCGGAAGGCGGCGACATTCGCGGCTCCAATCCGTGCTCGGAATATATGTTTCTCGACGACACGGCCTGCAATCTCGCCTCGGTCAATCTCGTCAAGTTCGAGACCGATGACGGGTTCGATGTGGACGGTTTAGAACACGCCTGCCGGCTATGGACGCTGACTCTCGAAATCTCCGTCGCCATGGCGCAATATCCGTCCGCGGCAATTGCGCGCCGGTCCTTCGACTACCGCACCCTCGGCCTCGGCTTTGCTAATCTCGGCGGGCTGCTGATGCGCGCGGGCGTTCCTTATGACAGCGACGAGGGCCGCGCGGCGTGCGCCGGCGTATCGGCGCTGATGACCGGCGCAGCCTATCGGACGAGCGCGGAAATGGCCGGCTCCCTCGGGCCGTTCGACAAGTTCGGCGACAATCGCGACGCCATGCTGCGCGTCATGCGCAATCATCGCCGCGCGGCCACGGGCGTTTCGGAAAGCGGTGACTTCGAAGGGCTCGGCGCCGAGCCGTCGCAGTTCAACGACGACGCCTGTCCCTGGCCGGACCTCGCCGAACGGGCGAAGACCGTCTGGAACGAAGCTTACGAGCTTGGCGCCCTCAACGGGTTCCGCAATGCGCAAGTTTCCGTCGTCGCGCCGACGGGCACCATCGGCCTCGTCATGGATTGCGACACGACGGGCATCGAGCCCGATTTCGCCCTCGTCAAATTCAAAAAGCTCGCCGGCGGCGGCAATCTCAAGATCATCAACCAGTCGGTACCCGCCGCATTAAAGGCCCTCGGCTACACGGATGCGGAGATCGTCGACATCGAGGCCTACGCCCTAGGCCGCGGCACGCTCGAAGACGCGCCAGGGATCAATCTCGAAGAGTTGCGCAACGAGGGCTTTGAAGATCGCCACATCAAGGCGCTGATCGAACGCCTCAAAACCGCGTTCGACCTTACCTATGCGTTCACGCCGCAGGCGCTGGGCGAGGATTTCGTTCTGAACATTCTCGGTCTGCCGGAAACCATGCTGACCGCGACCGGCTATGAAATCCTGCGCGACATCGGGTTTACCGACGAAGAGATTCACGAAGCCAATTTGTTCTGCTGCGGGGCGATGACCGTCGAGGGAGCGCCGCATCTGAAAGAAGAGCACTACCCCGTCTTCGATTGCGCCAACCGTTGCGGGCGCATCGGCGAGCGCTTCCTGTCGCTGGAGGCGCATCTCTCCATGATGGCGGCGGCGCAGCCCTTTATCTCCGGCGCCATTTCAAAAACCATCAACCTGCCCTCGCAGGCGAGCGTCGGCGACTGCGCGCGCGCCTATATGCTGGGCTGGCGCATGGGGCTGAAAGCCATGGCCGTTTATCGGGACGGCTCGAAACTCTCGCAGCCGCTGTCCGCCGCGCTGCTGGCGTCCGCCGACGACAACGATGACGAGTCCCTCGCAGACGCCGTCGCCGACGCGCCGGCGACGGAGAAGTCGAAAATCGTCGCTGAGCGCATCGTCGAACGCATCATTGAACGCACGCCCGGCCGGCGCCGGCTGCCCGACCGGCGCAAGGGCTACATCCAGAAAGCCATTGTCGGCGGACACAAAGTCTATCTGCATACGGGCGAGTTTGACGACGGCGAACTGGGCGAAGTCTTCATCGACATGCACAAAGAAGGCGCGGCCTTCCGCTCCCTGATGAATAATTTCGCCATCGCCGTGTCGCTCGGCCTGCAATATGGCGTGCCCCTCGATGAGTTTGTCGACGCCTATGTGTTCACGCGGTTTGATCCGTCGGGCCCGGTGCAGGGCAACGACCAGATCAAGCACGCCACGTCGATCCTCGATTACATCTTCCGCGAGCTTGCCATCTCCTATCTCGGCCGCGGCGATCTCGCCCATGTCAATCCGGACGAGTCCTCCGTCGACGCCATCGGCCGCGGCGTGTCGGAAGAAAAAACGCAGGCCGAAGCGGCGAAACTGATTTCAAAAGGCTTCAGCCGGTCCACGGTCACCGACAATCTTGTCATCCTGCGCGGCGGGGATTTCGACCGTCTTCGCAAGGACGCCGATAGCGAGGCAAACGAAGACGCCGCCGAAGAGGAAGAGATTGTCGAAGAAGAACCCGTCGCAAAGGCGGAAACGCCGCCCGAAATCGAGGCCCAGGTGGCCAAGCTCGCCGAGGCGGTGAACCAGAAAGCCCCCCGCGGCGTCCTGGCGAACCCGGGGCGCTCGCCAAGCCAGTCGCGCGATGAAGCCCGGATCAAGGGCTATGAAGGCGACGCCTGTCCCGAATGCGGACAGTTCACGCTGGTGCGCAACGGCGCCTGTCTCAAATGCGAAAGCTGCGGCGCGTCAACGGGTTGTTCATAATTTCCTAGGGCCGGGCCGGCAATTCTCCGAACAGCCTTAATCAATAATTGACGCGCGCAAGGCAGTATTTCCGGCGTTTGGCTTCATCGCGGAATTTGCAGCATGCTGAAATATATCGCGCTCATTCTTGTCTTCATGATGATGGTGTTCGCCACCATCGCCGCGATCCTGCCCGGTTCGCAATCGAAATCGAATCCGGTTGCGGATATCGGCAAGGAAATCGCCAAGCCGCTGGCGAAAGTCGACGACATCGCGCCGGACCTTTCCAGCGCGCTCGACAGCGTGACGCTGCCCGGCCTTACGAAAGCGCCGGCCCCCGACACGGACGCCCTTGATGAACGCGCCCTTGCCGATCATTCCGGCGCCCTGTTTTCCAACAAGGACATGCCGAAGGCGAATTTTGCGGGCTCGCTGCTCGCCAACGCCGCCTTCGACGGCGCCCTTCTCGACAGCGCCGTGCTCGAAGGCGCCAATGGCGAGGGGGTGAACTTCGCCGGCGCCCAGATGGCGAAAGCCAATTTGACGGCGAGCGATCTGCCGCAGGCGGATTTTACAAGCGCGGAGTTGCGTGAAGCAACGGCCCGCGGCGCCCGTTTCCGCGACGCGATCTTCACCGACGCCGATATTTCCTTTGCATCGTTTTCGGGCGCCGATCTCGTCGGGGCCGATTTCCGCAAAGCTTATGGCGCGGGCGCCTTTTTCGTCGGGGCCGATCTTTCCAACGCGAAATTCACCGGCGCGGACCTCACCGGCGTGCGCTTGTCCAATGCGAACCTCAAAGGCGCGATCTTCGAGGCGACCGACATGAAACTTGTCGATCTGGCGGGCGCCAATATTCACGGCGCAGACCTTTCGGGCGCGATCAATCTGACGCCGGGACAGGTCACCGCCGCCTGCGCCAATTCGGAAACGAAGCTGCCGGAAGGGTTCGCCGCGACCCGTTGCTAACGCTGGTCGTTGCGGTCAGACGCAGAGAGCCGCGTCGGATCAAGCGCCTGCAAAATACTTATCGCCAATAGCGAAAGCCGTCCCGGCATAAACGCCGGCTCGACGCTTTGCCGTGCAATCGCCGCCGGTTTTTCCGTATACGCCGTTTCGGATGCGGGCGCCGTCGATGGGGCGACCGGATTCGTTTCCGAAACGGCGGGCGCCGTCACGCGCTCGCCGAGCGACGCGGCAAAGGACGCAATCACTTCGCCAACGGTCTTCGCCCGGGCGCCGTCATAAAAGACGGGCGCGTTCGCTTTCGCCGCCTCGGGAAGAATGTCGGCGGCCTTGACCGTCGCCGCAGCGTTTAAAAGTTTGACCGCGCCGGCGGGCCCAAGGAAATGCGCCGCGTAAAGATCCGCGGCGGAAGCGGCGCGCCCGAGACGCGTTTCGAGAATGCGCGCATTTTCCTGGGTCAGTTCGCCGGCGAGTGCGGACGCGGCGGTTGCGTCGTAGCGAAGATCGAGAATTTCGGCGCGCCGCGTCGCATCGGCAACCTGAAACCGGCCGGACGCGTCCTGCGTGACATAGGCGGCCGCATCGGCGAGGCCGTGGCGGGCGCCGTAAGTCTTCACCGCGCCGAGCCATGTTTGTTCGATAAACTGAAACAGCCCCGCGGCGCTTGATGTCGTCGCCTTGGCGTTGGCGTCGAGGCTCGATTCGCGCATGGCGGTTTTCATCAGATAGTCGAAGCCGGCGCCGGTCGCCTCGCTGGCGCGCCGGATCGCGGCCGATACGGCGCCGCTTGCCGAAACCGCTGATTGAATGTCGCCGGGCATGGGACAAAAATAGCCGCCAAGCCGTCAAGAAATCGCTAACCAAACCGGTCCGGCCGGAAAGGGGCGAGGTCAATCGCGGGCTTTTCGCCGAGAATTTCCGTCGCCAGCGCCGCTGCGCTCGCCGGAGCGAGGAGGACGCCGTTGCGGTGATGGCCGAGGGCGAGCCAGGCGCCGCGGGCTCCGCGCAGGGCGACGCCGAGGATGGGCGCCCCGTCCGGCGTCGCCGGCCGCAATCCCGCCCAGCGCGCAATCTCGGCGCAATTCTGGAGCGCCGGAACGATCTCTGCGGCGCCGTTGCGAAGGCTTTCGATGCCGGCTGCGGAAACGGCGAGGTCGTCGCGGCCCTCCTGCTCGGTGGCGCCGATGACGATGCGCCCGCCCGCTTTCGGACAGACATAGGCGCCGGGCCCGCGGATCACCCGCGTTACTGACGCGGGCGCCGGCGGCGCCGCAATGGAAAACGCCTCGCCCTTCACAGGAAAAACTGGCGGGCGCGGGACGCCGTCGATGACCCAGCCGGACGCCGCGCCCGTGGCGACGACAATCTGGTCGGCGACAACACCGCCCCCCTCGCCAAGCGTGACGCGCCAGCCGTCCGATTGTCGTTCCGCAGCGGCGACATGATCGTCAATAAGCGACGCGCCGCGTCGTTCGAGCGATAACCTCAGCGCCGCAAAGAGTTTCACCGGATCGACCTGCGCGTCGCGCGGCGCGTGCAATGCGGCGGCGATACGGTCCGACAGCGCCGGCTCAAGGGCGCGCGCCTCGGCGCCGGTCATCAGGGCGACATCGACGCCCCGCCCCGTCAGCGCTTCATACTGGGCGTCGAGCTTTTGCGCCCCGGCCGCATCGACGGCGACGCCGAAAACGCCGTCGCCGCGGAAATCAATGTCGGCGCCCGTCTCCTCAACAAGCGAGGCGGCAAAGGCCGGCCACATATCAAGGCTCGCGGCGCCGAGATCGTAAAGCGCGTCGCCGCCCAGCGCGTCTTCAAAGGACGGCGTGAGCATGCCGGCCGCGGCAAGGGTCGCCGGTGGGATGCGCGATGACGCATCGATAACGGCAAGCGCCGGCGTTTTCGGCGCCAGCGCCAGCGCCCGCGCCAGCGCCAGGCCGATCACGCCGCCGCCGAGTATCGCAATGTCGTAACGCGCCTGCATCGCCGATCCGTCTTCCATCAACGCCGGACCATGACGCCGCGGGCGCGGAATTCAACCGCGCTTTTCCGACGCAGCGCCGTCCGCGGGATCGGACCCGAACGCCATCAGCCGGGTCTTTTCCTTCGAGCCCGCCGAGGAGCCGAAGAAATAATTGACCACCGCCGCGGTCATGGTGGCAAGGGCGCCCAGCATGATCGAGAACTCCGTTTCCGTTCCCGCCGGCAATCGCCGCGCAACCATGGCGCCGAGCACGATAAAGAAGCCGAGGATGATCAGCGCGCCAAGCGCCGACGGCGTCCAGTCGTTGAGCGCAACCTGGCGCCCGCGCGCATCAGCGCGATCGCCGACGTCAATGCGCAATTCTTCTAGCCGCGTCTCCCGGAGTGCAATCTGAAATTCCTGCTCCGCTTTTTTCAGGGCAAGGAGATGCTCCGGACTTGCTGCAGCAAGAGTTTCGGCGAGCGCCTCTTCATCGGCGTCCGGGGCGCCGAAAATAGCGCGGGAAATCTGCGCCGCCGCCGCCCCGGCGAGCGGTCCGCCGAGCGCATGGGCAAGCTGCGGCGCAACGCCCGCGATCGCCCGTTTCAGTTTGCCCCGTGATTTTTGCTTCCGGTTCGTCAAGCTTGAAGCCTCCGTCATGGCGTTTCAAAAAATACCGTCACGGCAGAATACGGGCGCCGGCGCCCCATGCGGCGCATGCTGCGCCCGCAAAATTCTTTCGCGCCTCCTGCAGATTCTGACGAATACGGACGAAGTCCTTGTTTTGATTGGAATTGATTCAAAGCGCCTGAAACCCCGCGCGCGCCAGCGCCTACAACCTCAGGGCGTTGTTTGTAACGCCGCGCGCAACAACGGCGTTACGCAGGTTTTAGAAATTTCAAATTGATTTTAAAAACGGATCAATTCACCGTCGCCAGACTTGATTCGCGAGCCTCGCCAAGGGCCGAATCGCAACGGCGGTTGACCATATGATTTTTGCGGCGTCCGCGGCGATCCTCGCTGCGATTCTCGTGAGTCTCGACCGGGCGAACGTTCTTGAAAAAGCAGCGCGCGCGCCAGCGCTCCTGATGCTTGCCGGCTTTGGCGTCGCCATGGTCTATCGCAGCGCCGGCGGTCCCGCCGCGCCGGCCGAATGGGTCGCCGCCGGGGCCGACGCCCTGCTCGCCGCCCTCGGCTTCGCCGCCGCGGCGCAATTCCGGATTTCCCGCCTCGCCACCATCTGTCCGGCGTCCTTTCGCCTGACCATTGGCGGCGCACCGCTGTTCCTCATTGTCTGCGGCCTCGCCGCCTTCATCCTGGCGCCAAACCTGACGCTCGGCTCGGCGTTTCTTCTCGCCGGCGCGTTGACGCTCAACGGCGCGGCGTTTGACCGGCGCGCGGTCGCCGACGCGCCGGCGCCCGCCGTCATCAAGGCCGCCGTCCGGCTTGAAAGCGCCGCCATTCTGGCCCTCGGCCTGCCGGTCGCAATTTTCCTCGAAGCCGCGGCGACCGTCGCGCCGGAAACCATGCCTGCGGCGACGCCGGTTTTCGAGGCGAGTTTTTCCGCCCTCGGCGCCTTCGCCCTTGGCGGGCTCGCGGGGCTCAGCGCCGCGATCGCCGGCAATCTCGCCGCCAACAAACGCCGGCGCGCGCCTTACGCCATCGCCGCCGGCGTGATCGCCGCGCTGCTGGCCGCGCCCTTCGGCGCCCATCCCGTCTTTGCCGCGACCGCCGCCGGATTGCTGTGGGGCGAAGAAACCGCGGCGCCGTCGACGACCCGGGTGCGCATGCGCCGCGCCGTCGACAAGCTCGTCCTGCCGGCCGCCTTTTTCGCCTTCGGCGCGCTGTTGGGCCCGCAAATCCTGCAAGCGGACATGCTGACGGTGGTGTTCGCCATCGCCGCCATTACGGTCCTGCGCGCCGGCCCCCGCCTCGCCAGCCTCGGCTCCCTGTCGCTGGCCAAGGAGAGCCAGTTGTTCCTCGCCTGGTTCGGCGGCGCCCCCGGCGCAGCCTCGGCCCTGTTCTTGATCTCGCTGTTCGACGCGCCGTCGATCATGGCCCTTGACGCGGTGCTCACCGTCGGCGCGCTCACCGTGATGCTGAGCATCTTTGCCGCGCGCATCACCTCGCGCCCGCTCCTTAATGTGTTGCTGAAAGAAACCGCCGTCGCCCGCAAGCGCGCGCTTTACGTCGGGTAGCCGGCTCTTACGCCCACTCAAACGTCTCAAGATGGGCGCGCAAATGATAGATCGACGGAAACTTCTTTAAGATCAGATCCGACCGAAGCCCGAGGCAAATCTCGCGCACCGGCGCGATCTGTTTCCGGTAATGCGCGCGTCCGCCGGTGAGGTCGTATAAAAGCCGGATAATGGACAGAATGTCGGCGCGCCGTTCCACCGCCGGCGACCGGCCCCATTCGTGAAAATCAATGGTGCGCAGGTGAAAGGCGACGCCGCGCCGTTCGACGAAAATATTGCCGGCGTGCAGGTCGCCGTGAAATTCTTTTCGCGCATGAATCTCCGCAACGCCCCGGGTCAGTTCATAGATCAGGTTCAGCGCCTCGAACGCCGGCATCCGCTTGCCGCGATAGGTCGCGAGCAGATCCTCAAGGCTGCCGCCGTCGAAATATTCGGAGATAAGGCAGTCGATAAACCGGTCGCCGATCCGGACTTCCTCCGTGTGGAGATATTTAACGACAATATCGCAGTCCTTCAGCGCGTCGAGCTTGCGCGCATAGCGAACGGCCGTGCGCGACCCATGACGGCTCTTGAAATAGAGCTTCGCCGCACGAAAAAGTCCCGTCGCCTTTTCGCGGATCTTGTAGACCTCGCCTTCAGCGCCGGCGCCGAGGCGCTCGATCACCTCATAGCGCCAGGTCAGGCGATCGCCAGGGGAAAGGCCGAAGCCTTGTCGTTTTGCCATCGGCGCTTCCTGTCAGAGCCGCCAGGCGCAATCAACGCCCTTTTGCGGCGGCCGCGGGGCCGGCGCGCCAGCCGCGCTCAGCGGTTGCGAGGGTCCGGGCAAGAGGGTCTAGCCCTATGAAATACGCAGATTCTTTTCAGCGCCGGCGCGGCCCGGCGATTGGCGGGCTACCGAAAATCCGCTATGCGGGTGTTTTTTTGGCGGCCGGAGAAGGTTTTGACCGAAACGCCCGACGATAAGGACGAAAACGCGGGGAAAGCCGTCATTGGGGATAATGGCGACCAGCGCGGCCGCGTCCGCTTCAAGGGCATTGTGGAGTCGGACCATGTTCGGGACGAGTATGGCGTCTTAACGATTGGTCACGATGCGCGCCGCTGGACCGCCATGAGCCGGCAGGTCTGGCAGGCGAGCCGGCTTGTTGCGCTGTTTGTCTTTTTCTCCTTCGTGATCGGTCCGCCGCTCGGCAATTACCTGGCGCATCAGCAGATTTACGGGTCCGCCGACGGCTGGAACCCCTTGAGCGCCTACGGCACGGAAACCATTCTCTTCGCCTTCATCGTGCCGGTCCTCGTGCTCGTGATCGGCTATGCGGTGTCGCGCATGGCGACGATGATGAACGCCGCGGAATCAATCGCCTTCGCGGCCCAGCAATATGTGACGCCGGACGTCACCGCCGCCCATAACGCCGACGCCGTCGGCGAAGTGGTGCGCGGTCACATGGTTGCGCTCAATGAAGGGCTCGACGGGGCGCTGACGCGGCTGGCCTCGGTCGAGGCGATGATCCGCCAGCATGTTGAAGCCATCGAGATCGCCGGCGAGGCCATCGAACATAAAGCCACCGGCGCCGTTGCGCGCGTCGCCGACGAACGCTCGCGGCTGATGGAACTGACCGAGAGCCTCAACACCCATGCGGATTCCTTCGCCGCCGCCATCGCGGAGCGGGCCAAGACCTCCATCGAATCCCTGCAATCGGCGGACAAAGTTTCAAGTCGCGCGGAACAGGATTTTCAGGAGCGGCTCGGCAATCTTGAAGCAGCCGCGGGCCGCGCCGTCGCCAGTTTTGAATCCCTGCGCTCGGCGCTGCAGGAATCGTCGTCAAACTTCACCGCCTCCGTTTCGACCATCGACGAAGCGGCGCGCCAGACGGAAACGGCGACCAAGCGCGCGGACGCCGCCGCCAACGCCGCTGCGGAATCGGCCGCGCGCAACGCCGCCAATGTGGCCGCATCGACGCAACACGCCTTCGACAACAGCCGCAAGGCCGCGGACGAAGCGATTGCGGCGGCGATGAAAGACGCCGAACGCATCGCCGACACCGCCATCAGCGCCGCGGCGGAACAGACCACGCGCGTCAAAGACGAGGCGACAAAAGCCGTGAGCGACATGTCGGCGAAAACAGGGGAAGCCGTGAAAGCGGCGAGCGCCGATGCGGAAAAAGCGGCGAAGGCCGCGGCGGATGTTTCCGACGCCGCGCGACAGGCCGCAGACGTCGCCCAGAAAGCCTCGCAGGACGTCGCCGCCGCCAGCGAGGCCGCGCGCAAGCATTCGGAAGACGCGCTCAACTATTCGCAAAGCGCCGCGGAAAAAATCGCCGACCGCAACAAGGCCCTCGCCGACGCCCGCGCCGCCCTTGAGAAAGAAAATCAGCGGCTGGAAAACCTGATCGACGAACAGCGCCAGCGCGCGGACCGGCTCGCCGACGCCATCGCCTCGCAAACCGACCGCCTGACCAAGCTCGCCGAGGCGCAACTGCGCGAGCAGGAGACCGCCGCCCGTCTCGCCGAGGCCCATAACGAAGCGCAGGCGCGCGCCGCGGAAGAGGCCAACCGCATCCGCAAGGCGGCCGATGACATGAAGGCGCGGGAAGCGGAAAAAGAAAAAGCGCCGGCGCCCGCCGCCAAACCGACACAACCCGCCAAGGCCGAGCCCGCCGCCAACGGCGCCGGCGCGGCGCGCCTTGACGAACTCGCCCGCGACATCGCCGAACGCCGGCCGCGCAAACGCAAGGGCCGCGCAAATCAGTCAACGCCGGAACGGGCGGGCGCAGCCGCCCACGCCAAAGCGGCGGGCGAAGCGAAGTCCCGCCGGGACGTTTCCTGGCGGGAAATTCTCGACGCCGCCGACGACGCCGAACCGCTGGAACTGAACAAACCCACGCCCAAAAAACCGGCCGAGAAGCGCGACGCGGCGGACGACGCCATCCGCATCATCGCCAACCTCCAGGCGTTCACCTGCGATCTCGAAACGCGCCTTTACGGCGATCCACCGCCGGCGTTGCAGGAACGCTATGAGCGGGGCGACCGCAATGTCTTCGCCAATCGGCTCCTGCGCCTCAACGAAGCCGACGTCAAACGCCGCATCCGCTCAGAGTCGGCCCGCGACCGCGACTTTGAACGCAACGTGCAGGATTTCCTGCAAAGCTTCGAAAGACTGCTGGAAGACGCAACGACATCGGAAACGGCGGACGAAGAACTCGAAGAGTACCTCTCCTCGCCGCTCGGCCGGGTCTATCTCCTGATCGGCGCGACGGTGGGGTATTTTGCCTAACTCATCCGTATCAGGATGAAGTGCCGGCCGCCCCGCCCCGTTCGAACGTCCAGTTGACGACATCGGCGACCACTGTTTTCAGGGCCGTGTCGAAGGCGGCGGCGACGTCGTCGCCGGACTGGCTGCGCGCAGGCGCCGCGGCGCTGAACGCTTTTGCGGCGAAGACTTTGGAACGGCCGTTTGTGAGGCGGACATAGACGTCGACGCGCGCGGCGCGTTTTCCGCCCGCGACGTCGAGATCGAGCCGGCGGATGTCGGTCTGGAGGGCCAGGTCGCTGAGGCCGATGTCGGCGCGATTGCCGACGGCAAGGATGCGGCCTGAATCTTCAAACGCCTGGATCATCGCCATTTGCACGACAACCGGCGCGCGGCTCGCCCATTCCCCGTCACCGAAATATTCGATGCGTCCGGGCGCCGGCGATACGGCGATTTTGGTCGTATCATAGGCGCGGGACGCGCCGGGGTTTTCAACGATCAGCGACCAGTCGACATTTGCGCCGGCGACGGCGCCCGCGTCGACAAAGCCGATCAGGTACCGGGGTTTCGGCGGGCTGGTTGCAAGGATGTCAGAAACGCAGCCCGACGCCGCAAAGGCAAAGCCGATCATCGCAAGGCGTAATGCGTGCTTCATCAGTTTGCCTCCGCATCATATTCAGGCGTCGCTTCGCCAAGGAAAAACGCCTTCGGATCGCGCTCGATTTCGCGCAACATATAATCGAGGCTGCGCATGAGCTGGCGCGCTTCGGCGAGCGCCGGCGCCACCTGGCCGAGACCCTGATCGGTGAAGTACCGGAACGACTCGCGGTTCTCGCTCACCAGCGCTTCGGTTTCCGCAATCAGCGTTCTAATGTCAGTGATCAGTTCATCGGCGTTTTTCACGACCGCCGGGCCGTCCTCGGCGAGCAGGGTTTCCAGCCCGTCCGAGGCCCGGCGCAAGTTTTCTAGCGCGACGGTGAGTTCCGCCGTCGCCGCATTGGCGTTTTTGATCAGCGCGGAAATCTCGTCGCGGTTTTCCGCAACAGCGCCGGTCACCGTTTGAACGTCGTCCAGCGTCTTTGAAATGTTTGCGATATTTTCGTCGGACAGGATGAGGCTGGCGCGCGCCAGGATTTCGCTGGTGCCTGCAAGAAACTGCGAGATGCCGGATGTGTCGGCGGTGATCTGCGGAATGCCCTCTTCGACATCGACGCGGCGCGGCGCATCGGGCGACCCGCCGACAAACTGAATGATGGCAAGACCGGTGAACCCGACCGGCTCCAGTTCGACGGTCGTATCCGTTTTCACCGGCGTTCCCTCCGCAACGCGGACCCGCGCAATCACATTGGACGGGTCGTCGGGATCAAGCGTCAGGCTTTCGACCTCGCCCACCTGAATGCCGTTGAAACGCACGATGGATCCGTTGGAAAGACCGGTCACGCGTTCTTCAAAGATGATGTCGTAGGCGTCGAACTCGCCCTGGCCCGTCGTCATCTGAATGATGACGTAAAAAATTGCGGCCACCGCGATCATGACGAAGGACCCGATCAGGACATATGACGCGCGGGTTTCCATGGGCGACCGTTAATCTCCCTTAACTCGCTTTTTCCGCGAGCGCGGCGCGCCCGCGCGGACCGGCGAAATATTCCTGGATCCACGGATGATCGGTCCGGCGCACCTCATCAAGGGTCCCGACGGCGATAACGCGTTTTTCGGCCAGCACCGCAACGCGGTCGCAGGCGGCGTGGAGAGTATCCAGATCATGGGTCACCATAAACACCGTTAACCCTAATGTTTCCTTGAGATTGACGATCAAATCGTCAAATTTCGCCGCCCCGATGGGGTCGAGGCCCGCGGTGGGCTCATCAAGGAACACAAGCTCCGGGTCGAGAGCGAGGGCCCGGGCGAGACCGGCGCGCTTTCTCATGCCGCCGGAGAGTTCCGACGGGAAATTGGCGCCCGCTTCGGCGCGCAGGCCCACCATGGAGATTTTGAGCGCCGCCATATCCTTGGCGAGGTCGCCTTCGAACCCCAACTGCTCGCGGATCGGCGCCATGATATTCTGCGCCACCGTCATCGAGGAAAAAAGCGCGCCGCCCTGAAACAACACGCCCCACCGCCGCTCGATGGAAAGACGCGCTTTTTCGTCGGCCTCGTAAAAATTTTCGCCGAAGACCTTAATGGTCCCGGCGTCTGGATGTTTCAGGCCGATAATCGACCGCATCAGGACGGACTTGCCCGTGCCGGAACCGCCGACAACGCCGATGATTTCACCGCGGCGCACATCGAGATCGAGATTGTCATGCACGACATGATCGCCGAATTGCGACCGCAACCCGCGCACTTCAATCACGTTCTCGCCGCCCGATTCGGTCATCAGTAATCAATCTCAAGGAAGAACATGGCGAAGAACGCGTCCATGACGATGACCAGGAAAAGCGCCTGCACGACCGATAAGGTCGTACGCTGACCAAGGGACTCCGCGCTCCCCTCAACTTCCATGCCCTGAAAGCAGCCGATCACTGCAATCACGAAGGCGAAAAACGGCGCCTTGATCAGACCGACATAGAAATTGTTGATGCCGATCGTCTCCTGAAACTGCGCCATGAAGAGCGCCGGCGGAATGTCCATGACCAGCCACGAGACCAGCCCGCCGCCCACAAGGCCGAGCATCGCCGCGCAGAAGGCGAGGATCGGCAGCATGATCACAAGCGCGATGACGCGCGGCAGAACGAGCACTTCGATGGGCTCAAGCCCCAGGACCCGCATGGCGTCGATTTCCTCGCGCAGTTTCATGGAGCCGATCTGCGCGGTGAAAGCGCTGCCCGACCGCCCGGCGACAAGGATCGCCGCCAGAAGCACGCCGAACTCGCGCAACACCGAAATGCCGACAAGCTGGACGGTGAGAATCTCCGCGTTGAAGAGGCGCAATATTTTTGCGCCCATGAACGCGATGACGGCGCCGATGAGGAACGACATGAGGCCAACGATGGGCAGCGCATCGACGCCGGTCGCTTCCATATGGTGCACTGTCGCGCGCCAGCGCATCCGCGCCGGGCGCACGATGATCCTCGCGCCGCTGACCAGCGTGTGGCCGATAAAGTCCCACAGTTCGAGCATGGAGCGCGAAGCGGTGACGACGCCCTCGCCCAGCCGCTCCGTCATCATGATGAAGGCGTTGCGGTGATAAGGCTCCACATGGCACGGCGCCAGATGATCCTCGATCTGGTCCAGGAGTTCTGCATGGGCTTCATGGGCGCCGACGAATTTCGATTTTTCCGTGCGGCTCTGACAGGCCTGAAAGGTGCGCTGCAGCACCATGGCGCCGGCGGTGTCCAGGCGCTCGACGCCGGACATGTCGATGATGATGTCGCGCCCCACCGAATCATCCGCGAAATCGCGCAAGGCCCCGTCAATCGGGTTCAGATATCGCGCGCGCCAGTCGCCGAATGCCTTCAGGCGCAACAGGCCGTCGCTCGCGAGGTCAATATCGAAATGAGCCGCCGAATCCGTCATAGGTCATACTTTCTTAACCATCCGCGGGGCCCGGCCCCCAACTTGCACTGGCCAGCCTGCAATAAACCGGACCGCACAGTGTCATCATGCCTTCGAGGATGTTAAAATCATCCTCAATTCCGAGCGCCGAGGCCCATTTTGAACCATTGAGGGGTGCGAGTCTTCGGCCATTTCGCCTTTTCGGGAGCCGGCCTTGTCCAATAGCAGAATGTTTCGCGACAGCTTCGCCTGGCTGAAAGCGCTGCCCCTGCTGGCGGTGACGGGGGCGCTGGCGGTGATCGCGATTTTCGCGCTGGCCGGGGCGCAGTCGCCGGACGGGCGCACGCGCGAAAACCTGTTCGATTATTTTCAGCGTCTGGCGCCCGCCGGGTATGACGCAGGCGCGCATTTTCACGTGGTCCTTATCGACCGGGAAAGCGTTAATCTCGTCGGCCCCTGGCCGTGGCCGCGCACGGTTCTCGCCGATCTCGTCGAGGCGGCGGCGCAGGCCGGGGCGAAAGGCGTCGTTCTTACCGAACCGGCCGACGCGCCGGACCCCTTGTCGCCGGAAACCATCGGCGCGTTCTGGCTTGAAGGGGCAAGCGACGACGCGCTGGCGCGCGAACTGGCGCGCCTGCCGTCGACCGACGCGACGCTGGCCGCCGCGTTCGAAGGCGTCGCCGGCGGCGTCGGCGCATCGCTGACCCCGCCGGTAAACCCCGCGGCGGACGTCGCCCTGCAGCGGGCCGATCTCAACAAAGCGCCCTGGCTCTCAACGAATGCGGGCGACGTTGATTATCTGGCGCTGCCGGCCGCCCGGTATCTTTATAGTTTTGACGCAACGCTGGCGGCGGCGGCCCCGCCGGCGGTGGCGGCCCTCGCCCCGGACCCTGATGGCGTGGTGCGCCGGCTGCCGTTGCTCTGGGCGCTGAACGGCGATCCGGCGGCGGCGATTGCGCTGCGCGCCGCGCAATTGAGCAACGATGACAACGGGATCACCGTCTCGGTCGACCCGTCCGCGGTGCAGTCGCAGGGGCGCATCGCGCGCCGCATCGCCGTCGGCGATCATGACCTCAAGGTCGCCGGCAACACCGCCATGCGCCTTTACATCCCCAAACGCATCAATGCGCCCACGACCTCGGCGACGCAGTTGCTCGGCCGAAGCTCCAACAGTCAGCTCGCCGGCAAAGTCGTCCTGATCGGACGCGACGGCGAGATCGGCGATGTTGTCGCCACGGCGCGCGGCCCCCTTGCGCCGGCGACCGTACACGCCCTCGCTGCGGCGCAAATCGCCGACGGCGCGGCCGCCATTCGTCCGGGCTGGGCCGGCTATATCGAGGCGCTCGGCGTCATGATCCTCGGCGCGGCGGCGATCATGATCGCGCAACGGCTGCAATTCTGGCAGGCGGTGGGCTTCGCCGCGGCGGTCAGCGCGACCCTCGTCATCGGCGCGTTTTTCATCTTCGCCAGTTCGAAACTCCTGCTCGATCCGCTGGCGCCGGCGCTGGCGCTTTTCGTCGGCGCGCTTTCGGTCGCCGGCGGGCGCTCCATCGGCGGCGCGCTGCGCGATGATTCCGTACGCGGATCGTTTCATGACACCCTGCCCGAGCCGGTCATGAAACGCCTGCGCGAAGGCGAAACGGGAACCGTTCTTTCAGGCACGCGGCGCGAGATTACGGTCCTCGCCTGCGAATTGCGCATCGCTGACGAGGATCTGGAGACGCTGCAGGATCATCCTGACGACGTGACCAAAATTCTGGCCGCCGCGTCCATCGATTTGCGCGAGACCATCATCGACGCCGGCGGCGCGGCGGACCAGGCCGATGGCGGGCGGGTCTTTGCTTATTTCAACGCGCCGGGCGATCTCGCCGATCACATTCAGGCCGGCTGCGCCACGGCACTACGCCTCATTGAAAGCATGGACAAGATCAACACCGATCTTGAAACGTCGAGCCGCACCCGCGGCGTTCAGGTCCATCTCGCCATCGGCGTCGCCACGGGGCTTTGTTTCGCCGGGCCCATGGGGCACGGCCGCAACAACCGTTATTCCGCCTTCGGTCCGGCGGTTGATCATGCAACGTTCCTGCGCGGCCTGTCGGCCTATTACGGGCCGGCGATGATCTGCGACGAAGCGGTCTACAAGGAAACGCACCACCAGTTCGCCTATCTCGAACTCGACAAGATCAAGACCCGCGACACGGCGCGCCCGTTCTCCATCTACGCGCTGATCGGCAATCCGTTCATCAAGTCGTCAAAGGGCTTCCGCGATCTTGACGATTCTCATCGCGCGCTGCTCGCCGCCTATCGCAGCGGCAACATCAGCGAGGCTCAGGACATCCTTGCGCGGATCAAGGAATCCCCCGGCGCCAAGATCGCCCTGTTCGACATCTATGAAGACCGCCTCAACGCCTTCGCCGCGGACGGTCTGCCCGAAGGCTGGGACGGCGTAACGGTCGCCAGCGCGTGAACGGGCGCCTTACGGTTGATTGCGCGGATCGCCGAAAACAAAAAACTTCGCCGTCAGAAAATTGACGCCCATGCCGGCGATGGAGCCGATGGCGATGGCCGCGACCGGATGAGCGGCGAAAAATCCATAGGCTGTTACAAGCAATGCGTAGACGCCGTAATTGACGGCGCCGCCGGCCGCCTGCAGCAGCAGAAACCGCCCCCATTCCTCCACCGGCGGGCGATCGCTGGCGGCGAAGGTGAATTTTCGATTTAAAAACCAGTTGCTGCTGGCCGCGGCGAGATAGGACACGACCCGCGACAAATAGAGGTTCTGTAGAAACAGGTTCGTTACCGTGAACACGGCGGCGTCGATCAGAAAGCCGAGCGTTCCGATGCCGCCGAAGGAGATCAGTTGCCGCGCTAAGTTTGCCATGGGCTCGCCGAGAGTCGCATCACCGCCACTATAGCGCGCAACGCCTTACCAATTACTCAAAAAGCCGGCCGCCGCGCCAGACCCGTGATACAATCAGCGCCAGAAAGAACGCGCCCGCGCCCATGACCGCCATCATCAGATAGGCCGCGGAAGCGCCCATATCGCGCCAGACGAACCCGGCGATGACGGTGGCAAGGCCAGTCACCGCGCCGACGCCTGTCGCCGACATCAGCGTCATCGCCGTGTTGACGAGGCGAACCGGCACGGCCCGGTCGATGAACTCTATGGCGGCCAGATACGCGGCAGCGAAGGTAAAGGCGTGCGTCGTCTGTACAAGGAACAAAATTGCGAGCGGCGGCTCGGCCGCCGTCAGCGTCCAGCGAAAGGCCGCGGCCGCGCCGCCAAGAGCGAGGAGGAAGGCGGGCGACGCGCGACGCGCGAGCCGGCGCGCAGCAACAAGCATAAAAATTTCCGCGACCACCCCCGTCGCCCAGAGCGCGCCGATGATCGTTTCCGAATAGCCGATCGCCGACCAGCGCAAATAGGAGAACGCGTAGTAGACAGCGTGGGCGCCTTGCGTCAGTCCGGCGGCGAGCAACACAAGAACAAAGACCGGCGCGCGCAACAGTTTCGGCGCCTCGCGCAACGAAACGGGCTTTGCGCCGCCGCGATCGCCGGCCTGCGGCGGCAACAGGAAAGACATGGCAAACGCAAAGAGCGCCGCCCCCGCCATAGCCGGCGCCGCCGCGGCAATCCCCAAATGGCTGAGCGCGACCCCGCCAACGAGGGTCGTTGACAGAAAGGCGAAGGACCCGACCGCGCGCGTCTTCCCATAGTGAAGCCATCCATTGCGATCGGCGCGCAAAACCGCCGTATCGGTCAGCGGCACCAGCATGCCAAAGGCCCAGAGGACAAGAAACGCCGAAAATGCGATCAGGATCTTATCGGGAAAGACAACCAGCCCGGCGGCGCCCATGGCGAAAACGCCGGAAACGATGGCGAGGGCGCGGCGTTCATCATCCTGATGGTCCGCCCAGAAGGCGACGAAGGGGCCCAGCACAAGACGGGCGATCAGCGCGACACCGGTCAACACGCCGATCTCCGGCGCGGTAAATCCGTTCAAGGTAAGCCAGCCGGCGAAGAACGGAAGCTGGACGCCAAGCAGGACGAACTGGCCGCTGTAGAAAAGCGCATAGAACGGCCCGGCGAGGCGCTTCGGCGTGCGGTCGGGCGTCAGGCGGCCGAGAGTCATGGCGCGCGGTTTATCCGATATCGGCCCGAACCGACAGGCGGGTTTTGCTAAAGTTCCGGCGCGGCGACGGCGATCACGCGGCTGGGCGCGGCGAAGGTGGCGGAACGATCATGCGCATGTCGCTCGGCAAGATCGTCGGCGGCCGCGCCAAGGGCGCGCACCATGTCGCTGAAGCGGCCGCGCATGATATCGACCTGATACTCATCGACCGCATCGCCCGCATCCTCCAGCGCTTTTACCGCGGCGGCGTAAATATCGCGCTGTTGCCGGAGCGCCCGGATGCATTCCTCCACGAGCGTAACATCCCGGGGCGAAACCCGCGGCGCCGCGGCGGCCGCAACGGCGATGGCGCGAAAGCGCTCGGCGTCGGCCAGCTTGCGATCGGCGTCGTCGAGCAGCGCATGGAACCGCCCGGTCTCCGGAAGCATGTCGATGAAGGAGGCGACGGCGTCGGATTTCGTAAACCGGTCGGCGTCGTCGCCGGTGATCCAGGCCAGCATCGGGGCCGGTTCCGGCGCGCGCCATTTCGTTTTCTCGACATCGCGCGCCGCTTCGGCGAGGAGGTCCCGTTCCGCGACCGGCGCTTTCAGGGTTTGCGGCGTCTCGCCGCCGCCAATCGCGCAACCGCCCAAAAGCAAAAATACCGCAGCGCACAACACGCGCGTTGCTGGTTGACCACCCTTCACCAGACCCCTAACTCCCACTCTACTCAAAACGCCCACAACCACCCTTTCCGTTTCTTAACAAACACGCCGGGAAAAGTCAGCCGCGAAATGACGGACCGTCTCAAATTATTTCCGCCTATCGAGCCCTTTGAAACCGGCAGGCTGCGCGTATCGGACATTCATGAAATTTATTATGAGGCGTCCGGCGCAATTGACGGCAAACCGGTCATTGTCTGTCATGGCGGGCCCGGCGGCGGGTCGACCCCGTCCATGCGGCGCTATTTCGACCCGGCGCGCTACAAGATCATCGTCTTCGACCAGCGCGGCTGCGGGCGGTCGACGCCGCACGCCTCTCTTGAAGACAACACGACCTGGTCGCTGATCGCGGACATGGAGAAGCTGCGCGAACGCCTCGGGGTCGAACACTGGCAGGTGTTCGGCGGCTCATGGGGATCGACGCTGGCGCTCGCCTATGCGCAAACCCATCCTGAGCGCGTGAGCGAACTCGTCCTGCGCGGCATCTTCACCCTGCGCCGCTCCGAACTCCTGTGGTTCTATCAGGAGGGCGCCAGCGCCATTTATCCCGACGCCTGGGAAGGGTTCGTAAAACCCATCCCCGAGGAGGAACGCGGCGACCTGATGGCGGCCTATTACAAGCGCCTCATCGGCGATGACAAAGACGCGCAGATCGAGGCGGCGAAGGCGTGGAGTCTCTGGGAGGGCGGCACGGTCAGCCTCCTGCCCTCCGAAGAGCGCATGGTGAATTTTTCATCCGATGATTTCGCCATCGCCTTCGCCCGCATTGAATGCCACTATTTCGTCAATGGCGGGTTTTTCGACCGCGACGATCAGATCATCGCCAATATCGAC
The DNA here is from genome assembly GCA_028284345.1 of Hyphococcus sp. GTDB lineage: Bacteria > Pseudomonadota > Alphaproteobacteria > Caulobacterales > Parvularculaceae > Hyphococcus. The sequence goes on from JANQRY010000003.1 coordinate 630,294, forward strand.
CGTATACGGCATATCCCGGCTACGATCGTGCAGGGGCGCTATGATGTCGTCACCCCCATGGTCACCGCCTGGGATTTACACAAGGCGTGGCCGGAAGCGGCGTTCGACCTGGTGCTCGACGCCGGACACGCGGCGAGCGAGCCCGGCATCATTGACGGCCTGGTGCGAGCGACGAACAAATACGCCGCGCCTTAACCGTTCCCGGCGAGCGCCGGCAGAATATACGGTGCCCAGATCGTCGCATAGAAAACGACGAGGAAAATGCCGGCGGGGCAGACCCAGCGGATCAGAAAACGCCAGCGCGCAAACCAGACCTCGGACTTGAAACCGATGGCTTCGCGCGCAGTCGAGGTGGAAACAATCCAGCCGGCGAAGACCGACGCCACAAGGCCCGACAGCGGCAGAATGATATCCGTCGTCGCCGACAGGAAGTCGAGCAGCACCATGCCTTCGAAGATCGGGACGTGGCCGGCCGGCTGCCACGTGTTCCAGAATGAGGATTGGTCTGCGCCGTCGATCCCCGTGGTCGGCACCTGGCTTAAGGCGTTCAGGACGCCAATGCCAAAGACGACGATGGCGATGACGCCGGCCGACTTCCAACGATTGTCGCTTTTCGATTGCTCGTCGACCCATTTTGTCGAGGTTTCGAGGAGCGCGATCGACGATGTAATAGCGGCGAAAAACGCCAGCAGGAAGAAGAGAACGCCGAACACGCCGCCGCCAGGCATGCCGTGAAAGGCGAGCGGCAGCGTCTGGAACATCAGCGTCGGGCCGGCGCCGGCGGCGAGCCCCATGGCGAACACAATCGGAAAAATCGCAAGGCCGGCGATGATGCCGACGCCGGTGTCGGCAATGGCGATCAGCCGGGCCGAACGCGGCAGGTCCTGATCGGCGCGCATATAAGCGCCGTAGGTGGCCATCAGCGATGAGCCGAGGCCGATGGAGAAGAACGCCTGGCCAAGCGCGGCGGAGATGACCGACCCGTCCTGAATGCCGCTTAAGAGGCCGCTGCGGACCGTGCCGTCGGCAAGCTCGGTGTTCCCTAACCGAACGCCCAGAAGAAAGTCGAAGCCTTGCGCGCGGTCGCCGGTGACGACGGCGTAGACGAGCAGAACGACCAGCAAGACAAAAAAGGTCGGCATCAGGATCGTCACCGCCGCCTCGATCCCGCCCTGCACCCCGCGCGCCACGATCGCCACGGTCAGCGCCATGAACAGCGCGTGATAGATGATCATGCGCGTCGGGTTGTTGAGCAGTTCCACCAGTTTCGCCCGGACCTGTTCGTCGGTCTGTCCAGCGAACGCGCCCGCCGTCAGCCCGCCGAGCCCGTCGCTGGCGACCGCGCCGATGAGGTCGCCGCCGATCATCACCACATAGGCCAGAACCCATCCGGCGATGACGGAGTAAAAGGTGAGGATAATGAAGGCCCCGATCATGCCGAGCCAGGACTGGATCGACCACAGGGGCGAGCGCCCCTCGGCCTTGGCGATTTTGACGACGCTGCCGACGGCGGACAGCCCGCCCCGCCGGCCGATGAATAATTCAGCGATCAGGATCGGCAGGCCGATCAGAAGCACGCAAATGACGTAGAACAGCACAAAGGCGCCGCCGCCGCTTTCGCCCGCGACATAAGGGAACCGCCAAAGATTGCCGAGGCCCACGGCGGAGCCGATCGCCGCCAGAATGAAGGCCGCCCGCGACGACCATGTCACGCCTTCGCCCGCTGTACCCTGCATTTGCTATCCCCTTGTTTATCGGCGAAAAAATTCCGCCGTTTTTGCCACGCCGCGCCATTTTAGACAAATTTTTACGATTATTAGCAAATATTGTTCATTAGGCGCGTGATCAAAACAGCCCTATGCCGGATTTCGACGGCGACGGGCCGATCGCGCAAGGGGAGAGAGAACGTGGACAAGCCGGTGACCGGCCCGGGCGATCATATTGATATCGATCAGCTCGATGGACTGATTGCGGCCGCCGGCGTCGACGGCGCCCGCGAGATTCTCAATGCGTTCTGGGGGTCGGCTGGCGAACTGCTCGACCTTTTGTCAACGCAACTGGCGAGCGGCGATCTCGAACGCGCCGCCACGACGGCGCATGCGATCAGGGGCATGGCCGCGAATGTAGGCGCCGCCCGCTTGTCGACGACGGCGTCCGATCTTGAAATCGCCTGCACCGACGGCGACAACGCCGCCGCGCCGGACCTGATGAGCGAGACCCGCGCCGATTTCGACGCCGCCCAGGGCTGGCTGCTCGACCATCTGCGTCAGGCTTCCTGAGCGCGCCTTCGGCGCGTTAAAGGAAGTCGCCGCGTTTCAGGACGTCCTGATCCCGATACACATAGGCGCTCATGACAAGGCCGAAGCCGGCCATGATGGTCATCATCACGGTGCCGCCATAGGAAACCAGCGGCAGCGGCACGCCGACCACCGGGGCGAGGCCCATCACCATGCCGGTGTTGATCAGAACGTAAAGCGCGAATGTCGCCACGACCCCGACCACGGCGAGGCGGGCGAAATGGGATTTCGCCCGGGCGCCGATCGACAGGCCCGTCAGAATGACGGCAAGATAAAGCATCAAAAGGCCCACCGACCCGACGAACCCGAATTCCTCGCCAAAGATGGTGAAGATGAAATCGGTGTGCATTTCGGGCAGAAACTGCAACTGGCTTTGCGTGCCCTGCATGAACCCCTTGCCGTCGAGCCCGCCGGAGCCGAGCGCGATCTTTGACTGCAACAGATGGTATCCTTGGCCCGACGGATCGAGATCGGGATTGAGAAAGGTCGTGATGCGGCGGACCTGGTATTCCTTGAGAATGTCGAAACGATAGGCCGCATAGGCCGCGGCGACGGCGCCGAAAACGCCGATCAGGCCGATGCGCCAACTCAAGCCGGCGACGAACACGATGATGACGCCGGTGGCCCCCAGCAGCAGCGCCGTGCCGAGGTCGGGCTGAATGAAGACAAGGCCGACCGGCGCGCCGATCATCAGCGCCGGGGGAATAAGATAGAGAAGGTGAGAGACCTGCTCGGCGCGGAGCCCGTGATAATATCGGGCAAGGCCCATCACGAGACCGATCTTCATGGCTTCGGACGGCTGGAACTGCATGCCGGCGAACTCGATCCAGCGGCGCGCGCCCATATTGACCTCGCCGATAAACGGCACGGCGAGGAGCGCGGCCAGCGCCGCAAAATAAATCGGATAGGCGAGCGCCATCCAGTAGCGGATCGCGACAAGACCCATCGCCAGCAACAGGCACGCGGCGAAGCCGTAACGGATCGCATGTTTGAGAGCCCAGGGACGCCAGTGCCCTTCCGCCACCGAATAAAGCGTGATCACGCCGGCCAGCGCAATCAGCGTCAGGAGGATGAAGAGCGGCCAGTGCGTCTTCGCCAGGCGCGCGCGCAAACCGCGATGGGGGCCGGGCAGGATCAGCGACGCCACGCCTCAAGCCTCTCGACTTGCGGCGGCCGCGCGCACCAATTCGCGGGGGTCCACGGTCTGGCGTGCGGCCGGATTGCGTTCTGCGACTTTGCGCATGATGTCGCGCGCTTTCGGGCCCGCCGCGCGCGATCCGCCAATGCCGTGCTCGACCAGAACGGCGCAGGCGTAGCGCGGATTTTCATAAGGCATGTAACTGACAAAGAGCGCGTGATCGCGCCGCGCCCAGGGAAGGTCTTCCTGTTTCGTCAGGCCCCGCGCACGCTCTTCGGCGGTGATGCGAAACACCTGGCTTGACCCGGTCTTGCCGGCGAGCGCCCATTCCGGATCTTCAAGCCGCGAGCGCGCCGCCGTGCCGTATTCATTGGTGACGGCGTTCATGCCGGCGCGCACCACTTGCAAATGCGCGGGATTGACGTTGATGTCCGGGGCGTTCGGCGCCGGCAGGATGAGATCGCCAACGGCGCGCACAAGCCGCGGGCGCACGGCCCGGCCGGTCGCAATTCGCGCCGCCATGACGCAAAGCTGCAACGGCGTCGACGTCCACGCGCCCTGTCCGATAATGGCGGACAGGGTCTCGCCCTGAAACCAGGGCTGGTTTTCCGGCTGGCCGGCATAATGCTGGCGCTTCCAGTCGCGGCTCGGGACGACGCCCGCCTTCTGTCCGGTAATGCCAAGCTCGTAAGTCTCGCCAAGGCCGAATTTCTTCGCGGTGTCGGCGAGCAGATCGATGTCGAGGGTCTTGGCGATTTCGTAGAAATAAACGTTGCAGGAATCCTTGATGGCGCCCTTCATGTCGCGCACGCCGTGGCCGCCGCGCTTCCAGCAATGGAAGAAGCGATTGCCGTACCAGACCTTGCCGTTGCAGCGCACGGTCTGCGTCGGCTTGAAGCCCGCTTCCTGTCCGGCGATGGCGGCGATCATTTTCAGCGTCGAGCCCGGCGCGTATTCGCCTGACAGCGCCTTGTTCAAAAGCGGCTTATACGGACTTTCATTGAGTTCGCGCCAAAGGTCGGGATCGATGCCCACATTGAAGTCGTTGGGGTTGAACGCCGGCGTCGAGGCGAGGACGAGAATATCGCCCGTCACCACGTCCATGACGACGGCGGCGGCGCTTTGCGGTTCCTCCGGCTGGCGCTCGGCGGGCGTCGCCAGCACCTCCATCGCATGGGTCTGCAATTCCGCATCGATGGTCAGGGTCAGCGGCTTTCCCTGCACGGGCGGAACGGCGCCCTCTTTGACTTCCTCAATGACGCGGCCATGGGCGTTGATGACGACGTTCATCTTGCCGGCCTTGCCGCGCAGTTCCTTTTCATAGGTGCGTTCAAGCCCTTCGCGGCCGACCTTGAACCCGGGCTGGCGCAGGAGGTTCCGGTCTTCATCGCTTTCCTGCGCTGCGAGATCGGCGTCGGTGATCGCGCCCACATAGCCGATGACGAACGACGTCGCCGGCCCGAGCGGGTAGTCGCGCGTGTCCCCGACATCAGGGAGAACGCCGGCGAGATAGGGCAGTTCGTAATTGATGCGCGAGAACGCTTCCCAGTCGAGATTGTTTTCAATCTCGATCGGCGTAAACGCGCCGCGCCGGCGGATTTCGCGAAAGATGCGATTGCGCAGCTCGCTCGGCACCGGAACGATCGCCGACACATGATCGAGGGTCTCGTTCACATTCTGCGACTGCTCAGGCAGCAGCAAGATTCTGAAATTCTTGCGGTTCGACGCGAGCACATTGCCGAACCGGTCGACGATGTCCCCGCGCAGGGGCGTCAGCACGCGGCGGTTGAACTGATTTTCCTGCGCCAGCGTCCGGTATTTGTCGTGATCGGCGATCTGCAACTGGTAAAGTCGGCCGGCGATGGCGACGACGCCCAGCGAAACGCCGCCGCCGAACAGAACCGTGCGGCGGGAGACAACCTCCTGGCGTTCCGGATCGTGGTTGTTCATCATGGGGCTACGCCTCCACCAGCACGCGGCTGTGCAACTCGCGGAACGCAGCGCCGAACAGGGGATAGATCAGGACGGTCGCCGCAACCTGCGCGGCAAGCGCGCCGATGGGCAACAGAACGCCGGACATCAAACTCATCACAAGCCATAACATAAGGCTCGCCACGCTCGCCGCCAATGCAAATCCCATCCAAACGACTTTCTGTTCACGGCCGAGAAAGTAGGCGCGCTGCGAGCTGACGGCGAATTGCGTGACAAGGTAAACGGACGCCCAGAGCCCGAGCGGGCCGCCCATTAACAGATCCTGTAAAAGGCCGATGGCGAACACGCTCGGGCTTGGCAGAAAGTCCGGCGAATAGATCGACCAGAAAAACACCACCACCAGCGGGATAATCGGCGTCGGCAAGGCCCCTTCGAAAAAGCGGATGGGCAGCGCCAGGATGAGCACGCCGACAAAGCCGAGCAACGTCGGCGTCAGCGACCGTAAAATGGCGAACAGTTGTTCGGCGCGATAGCCCATCGCGGCTAACCCTCCGCCTGGGTTTGCGCGACGGCCTCGTCAGACGCGCTCGCTTCATCTTCGGGCGTCGCCTCGGCGTTTTCGTCGGTTACGGCGGGAAATTCAAAATTGATCACCCGCACCATGCGCGCGCGCGTATAATTCGCATAAAGATCAACCTCGAGGTCGCCGGCGCCGCCCTCAACGACGCCGACGGGGAGCCCGCGCGGCAGAACGCCCTCGGCGCCTGACGTCAAAACGCGCTGGCCGGGGATGACTTCAATATCGTCCGATGTCTCGATGATGGAAATCGTCGGGCGCGCCCGCGTGCGGCCGACGAGAATGCCTTCGACATCGGCGCCTTCCACATAGACCGGCACGCGGCTCTGCACGTCGGTCAGTAGGAGGACGCGCGACGCGTTGGCGCCGATATGGACGATGCGACCCAACAGACCTTCCGGATCAACCACCGCCTGACCCGGCTCGACATCCTTGCGCCGGCCGGCGTTGATGATCATGGACCGGGCGAAGGCGTCGTTGGCCTCGCCGATAATGTAGGCGTCGACGGGACGCACCTGCGGCGGCGCCTGATAGGATTGCAGCCGCTCAAAACCGGAGACGACGGAGCGCAGTTCCAGCGCCTCGTTCATCCACTGGCGCAGTTCTGCGTTTTCCCGGCGCAAGGCGTCGTTCTGTTCAAGGACGGCGAAATAGTCGCCGATATAGCCGATGACGCCGTTCACATAGGCGATGGGGCCCGACAGGACTTCCAGAATGGGCGAAGTGGCGTCGAGCACGCTTTCGCGCGCCTTTTTAAAGACGGAGGCCTGCGCTGAATAAAGGCTTGAAAGAAGCAGAAAAACGGAAGCAAGGATCAGAACGACAAGGATAACGCGGGAATTCGCTTTACGGCCCAGCCCTTCCCTTCTGTCCTGACCTAAATAATCCATGCCTCACTTATACCGCACCGGGCCGCTTAAATCGCCGAAGAAAGCACGCCGCGCATGGCTTTTGTGTTTTCAAGCGCCGCGCCGGTCCCGAGGGCCACGCAGGAAAGCGGATCGTCGGCCACCGAGACCGGCAGCCCGGTCTCATCGCGCAGCACCTGATCGAGGTTTTTGAGGAGCGCCCCGCCCCCCGTCAGCATGATGCCGGTGTCGACGATATCGGCGGCAAGCTCCGGCGGCGTCGCTTCGAGGGCGACTTTGACCGCTTCGATGATCTGGCTGACCGGTTCGGCGAGAGCTTCCGCCACCTGCGCCTCGCCGATGCGAACTTCCTTCGGAACCCCGTGCATGAGGTCCCGGCCCTTGATCTGAATGGTGACGCCCGAGCCTTCGGTCGGGATCATGGCCGAGCCCACTTCCTTCTTGATGCGCTCGGCCGAGGCCTCGCCGATCAGAAGGTTATACATGCGGCGGATATAGCCGATGATCGCTTCATCCATCTTGTCGCCGCCGACGCGGACGGAGCGGGAATAGACAATGCCGCCGAGGGAGAGGACCGCAACTTCCGTCGTGCCGCCGCCGATGTCGACGACCATGGAGCCGGTCGGGTCGGTTACCGGAAGACCGGCGCCGATGGCCGCGGCCATGGGCTCCTCGATCAGTTCGACTTTGCGGGCGCCGGCGGAGAGGGCCGATTCCTGAATGGCGCGTCGCTCAACCGCCGTAGCGCCGGACGGCACGCAAACGACAATGCGCGGGCTCGCGAAGGACCGGCGATTGTGCACCTTGCGAATGAAGTGCTTGATCATCGCTTCGGCCACTTCGAAGTCGGCGATGACGCCGTCGCGCATGGGGCGGATCGCTTCGATCTCGCCGGGGGTGCGGCCGAGCATTTCCTTGGCTTCGTTGCCGACGGCCCGGACGAGCTTCCTCGCCTGCCGCGTTTCGATGGCGACCACCGACGGCTCATTGAGCACGATGCCCCGGCCCTTGACGTAAACGAGGGTGTTTGCGGTGCCGAGATCGATGGCCATGTCCGCGGAAAGCATGCCGAACAGCGTAGAGAGCATGAGGGTTTTCCTATTCGCCGAAAGTAAGATCTGTCGGCGTAATGCTTATCCTTAATGCGTTCCTAAATCGTCAACATGGGCGCGCAATACGGCGCTTTCTCTCGATGTTCGGCAATCGCGCGGATAGGCGGCGCGCGACCGCGACTAAGACCCTGTTAACAGGATTCTCACCGTGAAAACGACTTTCTTGCATGCCGAAACGCCCGTCAAACCGCCCCTTCCCGGGCCCGCATGCGCCGGTAGACGACCCGCACCAGCAGCAAAAAGCCCAGCCAGGCGGCGATGACGCCGACGATAATGGCGAGATCCTTTGGCTCCCGGCTCATGAAGAAATCGACGATCCCGTCGACGCCTTCCGACAGGGTCCGGGCGTCCGGGAAATAGGCCGCCAGCACGGCTACCAGGGCGATTTTCGGAATGATGCCGATCCCGGTGCCGATCCAGTATTTCCACAAGGGGATATGGGCCGCGCCGGCCGCCCCATTGATGACAATGAACGGCGCCGACGGCACGACGCGGATCATGCCGCTGGCGACGATGCCGTGATTATGGAGGAAATTGATGGTGCGCTGCACCCGGTCCCCGGCGAGACCGCGCAGCCAGCGCCCGCCGAGAAAGTGGCCGAGCCCGAAGGTCAGGGTGGCCGACGCCATGGTCGAGAGCCAGGCGTAGAGGGCGCCGACCGCCGGTCCGAAGACGATGACCGTCGCCGTGATCAGGAGGATCTGCGGAAAGCCGGTAAGCGCGAGCAGGGAGAAGATGGATACGACGCCGACAAGGGCGTAGGGCGACTCCGCCGCCGCGGCGACAATGCGGTTCACCCGCTCAATGCCGCCTTCCTCGTGGTCGAGGTTCATCCAGCCCTGGCCGAAAAACAGCATGAGCACGACGAAAACGAGGAGCACGACAGACACGGCGAGCGACGTCGCGGCCTTTGCGTCCATGGAACTGAGGAAGCCCGTCAGGCGTCGCAGAAACTCGACCATGCCCTTCTCGGTCCCGACAATCTGACCTGCGACGGGCAGCGCCCTGCCCAAATGCCGCCGGCGGCGCTGCTGATCGTCCGCGCCTCGTTACACCCAAATTGGACCGTCATCAGGCCCCCGCCGGTCCCGCTCCCCACAAGCGCCGGAGTCTTAGCTTCCGGTCGAGGCCAGCGCAACGGCCTCACCCGTCGTCGACGGAAAAGAAAGCAACGGCGCGGCCTGCGTTTTCCACACGCGGCCAGTCGGGCGCCTGATTGCGGAACCAGGTGAGCTGGCGTTTGGCGAAGCGCCGCGTCGATTGCTGCAGTGCGGCAAGACAGGCGTCCTGATCCATGTCCCCGGAGAGAAACGAAGAAATTTCCGGCACGCCGAGGGCCTTCATCACCGGCAGATCCCCATCAAGGCCGCGTTGGCGCAGGCGCGCGACCTCCTCGATCGCGCCCGCCGACAGCATGGCGGCAGCGCGGACCTCGCACTGGGCGTAGAGGGCCTCGCGCGGCGGTTCGATGACGATGCGCTCGGCCGGCCCGGCGATCATCGGCGCCCGCGGCAGGGCCTGAAACGCCGAAAGCGTCTCACCCGTCGCCTCAAAAACCTCCCAGGCCCGGATGAGGCGCTGGGCGTCGCCCGCCGGCAGCCGCGCCATCTCCCCGTCGCGGGCGATCACTTCACGACGAAAGGCTTCGGGGCCCAGCTCGTCCCGGCGGCGTTTGGCCCGGTCGCGGATGTCCGGCGCAATCTCGGGGATCGGCGACAGGCCCTCTTCGAGGGCGCGGAAATAGAGCCCCGTGCCGCCGACAATGATGGCGGCGCGCCCGCGCGCGCCGATCTCTTCGACAACCGGCGCCGCCATGCGCGCCCAGCGCCCGGCCGAGCAGCGTTCCGCGCCGTCGACGACGCCGTAAAGATGATGGGGCGCGCGCGCTTCGTCCCGGGTCGACGGCCGGGCGGTGACGACGCGCAAATCGCCATAGACTTGCATCGCGTCCGCATTGACGATCTCGCCGCCCAGCCGCTCGGCGAGCGCCAGCGCCGCGCCCGACTTGCCGGCGGCGGTCGGCCCTGCAATAAAGATGACGCGCCCTTTGCTCATTAAATAATCCGTAGGCGAATGACCAAAACCCTGTCCCTGATCGCAAACCCGTCAGCGCCGGTTATCGATCAACCTGTGTTGGACCGTCTTAGAGAATGGTTCCCCAAATGTGAAATTCGCGAAATCGAGAAAGGCGTTGCTTGCGACGTCGCCCTGATCGAAGCCGATAGCGACACCTTTATCGGCGCGCATCACGCGCGCCAGGGAAAACCGGTCGACATCAATTTGGTGGACGCAGACCGCCGCCGCAAGCGGCTTTTCATCGCCGATATGGATTCGACGATGATTGAGCAGGAATGCATCGACGAACTGGCCGAATTCGCCGGCAAGCGGGCGGAAATTTCGGCCATCACCGAACGCGCCATGCGCGGCGAGCTGGATTTCGAAGCGGCGCTGAAAGAACGCGTCGCAATGCTCGAAGGCTTGCCTGTTTCCGTTTTGCAGGAAACCTTTGACAAACGCATTTCCTTAACGCCCGGCGCGCGAACGCTCGTGCAGACAATGAACGCGCAAGGCGCCATCACCGCGCTCGTCTCCGGCGGCTTTACGTTTTTTACCGCGCGCATCGCCGAGGCCTGCGGTTTTCATCACCATCAGGCGAATGAACTTCTGACCGAAGACGGGCGGCTCACGGGCCGCGTCGCCGAGCCCATCCTGGGCCGGGCCGCAAAGCAAAACGCGCTCCTTCGCCTTGCCGGCGAAAACGACATAGACCTTGCCGATACGCTGGCGGTCGGCGACGGCGCCAATGACCTCGCCATGCTGGAGCGCGCCGGTCTCGGCGTTGCGTTTCACGCCAAGCCCGCAGTCGCGGAAGCGGCCCACGCACGCATCGACCATGGCGACCTGACGGCGCTGTTATATCTGCAAGGTATTCCGCAGGCGGAGTTTGTTCAGTAGGGATTGGGGATTAGGTTTTAGGGATTAGAATGACAAAACTAATCCCTAATCCCCAAAACCTAATCCCTAACTCAAGGCCTCAAGCTCTCGTAAAACAGCAAATCCCCGCGCTGCACGTAGATCTGCACCGGGCCGCTGTTGAGATTGCGCAGCTTGTCGAGCTTTGAGACCGCCGCCGCGGGCCGCGTCATCCGTTCCCAGCCGATCTCCAGGATCACGTCGCCGGGTTTCAGAAAAACCGCCGCGGGGCTGTCCGGATCGACCTCGGTGATGACGACGCCTTCAACATTGGACGGCAGCCCAAAGGCCCGCCGGATTTCCTCGGTCGGTTCCTGCAGCGTGAGGCCTGCGCTCTTGAAGGCGTTGGACGGCGTCGCGAAGCCGCTCGTCGCCGCGAGTCGCCTTTTTTCGCGCCGCTCAACGACGACGTTCAGCGTCATGCGTTTGCCGTCGCGCAGAATGACCAGCGGCGCGCGCGCGCCCACCGGCGTGTCGGCGACGGCGCGGGTGAGGTCCCGCACCGACGATATGGGCTGCCTGTTGAATTCCAGAATGATGTCGTTGACAGCGACGCCCGCCTGCTGGGCCGGACTGTCGGGGGTCACGACGGAAACCACGGCGCCCTCGGGACGTTTCAAACCGATGGTCGACGCCTGATCGGCGGTCACGTCCGCAATCGTCACGCCAAGCCAGCCGCGCCGCGTCTCGCCATATTCCAAGAGTTGCTCGACAACCGTTTCGGCAAGATCGGACGGAATGGCGAAGCCGACGCCCACCGAGCCGCCGGTTTGCGAAAAGATCGCCGTATTGACGCCGATCACATTGCCCTGCAGGTCGAACAGCGGCCCGCCGGAATTACCCCGGTTGATCGACGCGTCGGTCTGGATGAAATCGTCATAAAGGCCGGAATTGATGTCACGGTTGCGCGCCGAGACGATGCCTTTGGTCACGGACCCGCCAAGGCCGAAGGGATTGCCGATGGCGATGACGTCGGCGCCCACCGGCGCCTTGTCGATATCGCCCCACTTAACGGAGGGAAAGCGCGCGTTGCTGCTCTGGATTTCCAAGACCGCAAGATCCGTTTCCGGGTCGCGCCCGCGCACCGTCGCGGTAAACTCGCGCCCGTCATTCAGCGTCACGGTGATCTGGTCGGCGTTGTCGATGACGTGATTGTTGGTGACGACGACGCCTTTGGGATCGATGATAAACCCGGACCCGAGAGAGACGGGCTGGCGGCCGAATTTCTTGCGTAGCGTTTCCAGCTCGCCCGTGGCGGCGCCCCCGCGCACGCTCTGGGACGATGAAATATTGACCACCGCCGGCGACAGTTTTTCGACCAGGGCGGGAAGATTGTGCGACGGGTCATGGGCGAGCGCGCCGCCAACCGGCGCCAGGGCCGGCGCAAAGGTCAGGGCCGCGCCGATTGCGGCGGCTTTGAACATGCGCCCGAAATTCCAGTGAATCATAGCGACCTCACACCATTCCCCAGACAATACGGGCGATAAGTTAACGCAAAGCAGCGGCGTGACAAGCGCGCGTCAGATACGCCGACGAGATTTTGCGACGTCTAGTTGGGGGGCTCGAAGTTCCTGAAATACCGGAAGAATTCCGAATCCGGGCTGAGCAGGATAGTGGTTTCGCCCTGCTGCAGCGCCACCTTGTAGGCGTCGAGGGAGCGGTAAAATGCAAAAAATTCCGCCCGCTCCGGATCGCGCTGCCCGCCAGGCAGGAATTCGCAACCGATAATCGCCGCATTGGCTTCCGTCTGGACGCCGCCGGCCGCCACTGCGATGGCGGCTCTCTCGTCCGCCGTCGGCGGGGTCTCGCCCTCTTCCGTCGGCGCCGCCTCATCGTCGCCAGCCACCGTGGCGTCGATCGTTTCCTCTGTGATGTTCACGGGCACGCCGTCATAGGCGCCGGCGAAAATGCAATTGCGCGCCGCGTCGGCGCGACCCTTGATTTCAAGGGCGCGGCGATTGGCGTCGGCGAGGATTTCCGTCTCGCGCCGGTCGGCTTGCGCCTCGATACGCCGTTTTTGTTCATCGCCTTCAGCGCGAATGCGCTGGGCAATTTGCTGACGTTCGGACCGCATGCGCTGATAGACGTCGTCTTCGTTTTCCGTCGGAAAATCAGCCCGGCGGATTTTGACGTCGATAATCCGTACGCCGAACTTGCGAACCTCTTCGGCCATCAGCGCGTTGATCGCCTGCATCAGTTGCGCGCGCCGGTCGCGGATGATTTCGATATCCGTCGCCTCGCCGAGCACGGCCCGCAGCGCGCTTTCCAGAACCGCCGCAAGGCGTTTTTCGCCTTCCGCGCGCAAGGCCCGCTGGCTATCGCCGCCGCCGGCGCGGAAGCTTTCGTAATAGCGAAGCGGCTCGATAATCTGATAGCGCACGAACGCATCGACGACGAGGCGTTCCTGGTTGACCGTAAAGATCTCCTGGGCGCTGTGATCATATTCGAGATTGCGCTTGTCGAGCTTGACGACGTTTTCGATCGGCAGTTTCGCCTTCAAGCCGGCGTCCGGCGCAATGCGCACGGGATCGCCGAAGCGCAAGACAATCGCCTGCTCGCGCTCGCCAACCGTAAACAGGAAGACATTCAGGATAAGAACAACGGCGATCGCGCCGATGATGAGGCCGGGACCGAAGAGCCTGTTCATTATTGCGATCCTCCGCTTCTTTGCGATTGCCGGTTCAATTCGTTGAGCGGCAGGTAGGGCACGACGCCGCTGCCGGCGTCATCCTCGATGACGATCTTGTTCATATCGGCGAGAACCGATTCGACCGTTTCGAGATACATGCGCTGGCGCGTCACCGACGGCGCCTGGCGATACTCGTCATAGATCTGGTTGAACCGCTGCGCCTGACCGCGTGCGTCGGCCGTCACGCGCGCCGCATAGGCGGCGGCGTCTTCCAGAATTTTCTGCGCTTCACCGCGCGCCAGGGGAATCTTTTCGTTGTAGTAGCGCTGCGCCTCGTTGACCTTGCGTTCGGCTTCCGAGCCGGCGTTAAAGACGTCGAGGAAGGCTTCGCGCACTTGGGGCGGCGCGTCGGCGCGCCGATAGTTGACGCGAATGATCCGTACGCCGCTGTTATAGGAATCGAGCGCTTCCTGCATCAGGTCGCGCGTCTGTTCCTGAACGAGATCGCGGCCCGACGTGATCAGGGGCTCCAGCGTGTTGCCGCCCACGACCTCGCGCATGGCCGCTTCGGCGACGGCGCGCACGACGTTTTGCGGCTCTTCAATGTTGAACGCGTATTTCGCCGGGCCGGGCAATTCGCCTTCGGGCGCGGGCGAGGTGTCGACATTCCAGTTCACCGAAAAGGTGACGTCGACGATGTTCTTATCGCCGGTGAGCATCAGGCTCTCCGACAGGGCCTCAGCGCTGCGCGTCGCCTGCCCGCGGAAGCCGATTTCCGTTTGCTGCTCTTCGTCGACGGAGATGATTTCAACCGCCTGAACCGGGAACGGGATGCGCCATTTGAGGCCCTGCGCCTCAATCTGGGAAAACTTGCCGAAGGTCGTCACCACGGCGCGCTCGCCCGGATTGACCTGATAGATGCCGGAAAACAGCCAGAGCGCCAGCACGGCCGCCGCAATCAGCCCGAACAGCTTGGGGCTGAACGGCATGCCGCCGCTACCGCCGCCGTCGCCGCCCCGTCCGCGGGGAAAGGCCCGCCGCAGCCGGCGGCGCGAGGCTTCCAGTAAATCTTCGAGATCGGGCGGTTCGCCGGAGCCGCGCCCGCCCTGATTGCGGCCGCCGCCATTTTCGCCGCGCGGCGGCTGTCCCCAGGGTCCGCGATTGTTGTTGCCGGAGTTATCTTGCCAGGGCATTGAGCCTCTCTTGTTAAAGCCCGCCGCACGCCGGGGCATTGGCCCGGCGCGGCGCGGGGCTATATATGTCACTCATTTTATGGCGCGCAACGCGCGGGCCCCGCTTTTTCAGGAAAAACAAGGACTAAAATTGACCGAGCCCCTGTTGATACGCGTCCGCAACGCGCTTTCCGCCGTAAAGCGCCCCGACGGCCGGGACATTGTGACCTCCGGCGCGGTTCAGGCGTTGACGGCCGAGCCCGACGGACGGGTCCGCTTCGCCCTTGAGATCAGCGGCGACGAACAGCGGGCGGCGGAAACGCTGCTGGCCGCCGCGAAGCAGGCGGCCGGGGGCGTTGACGGCGTCGCCTCGGTTTCCGCCGTCGCAACGGCCCACAGCGCGTCGCCTAAGCCACCGCAAAGCCGCGGCGGCCACGACAATCCATTCGGCCTCAAGCGAACGCCAGAGGTCCAGGCGGACGCCCTTGGCGACGTAAAGGCGGTGATTGCAGTCGCCTCCGGCAAGGGCGGCGTCGGCAAGTCGACGGTCGCCGCCAATCTCGCCGTCGCCTTTGCCCGAGCGGGTCACAGAACCGGCTTTCTCGACGGCGACATTTACGGGCCGTCCGCCCCGACGCTCTTCGGCGTCAGCGGCAAGGCGGCGATGGCGGACAGCAAGATCCAGCCGATGGACGCCCATGGCGTTTCGGTCATGTCGATCGGCTTTCTCGTCGACCCGGAACAGGCGCTCGCCTGGCGCGGGCCCATGGTCACCGGAGCCCTGCGCCAGTTGATGCGCGACGTGGCGTGGGGCCCGCTCGACGTTCTGATTATCGATACGCCCCCCGGCACGGGCGACGCGCATTTATCGCTCATTCAATCGAAGCGGCTGTCGGGCGCGGTGATCGTGTCGACGCCGCAGGAAATGGCGCTGGCGGACGTGCGCCGCGGCGTTGAACTGTTCCGCAAAACCAACGTGCCGATCATCGGCGTCGTCGAAAACATGGCGTGGCTGGAAACGCCGGACGGCGAACGCAACTATCTCTTCGGCGAAGGCGGCGCGGAAAAAGCCGCCGCGGCGCTTGGCGCGCCGTTCCTCGGGGCGCTGCCGCTCTATCCGGATTTGCGCGTTGCGTCGGACGCCGGCGAACCGCTCGCCGCCGACGATCATCCGGCCGCGGACGATTTCGCCGCGCTGGCAAAAAAGATCGGTGCCGCTATTGGGTCTTAGGCGCGTCGCCGGCGGTGTGATCGTGAACGATCCGCCACACGCCGCCGACGCGTTTCATCACCAGCGTGAAAACGCCGCTCGAGGCTTCCTCGTTTTTCACATGGTTGAACCGGCCGGTGACGACGGCGACGTCGTCGGTGACCATTTCAACGTCGGTTTTTTCAAAGGAAAGCTGACCGAGCCCTGACTCATCGGCGTAGCGTTCCCGGTACCGCTTCATGGTCGGCGACCAGCCTTTCGTGATCGCCGTGCCGGAAACGAATTTCAGATCGTCGTCGTTCCAGTATGTCTCCATAAAGGCCTGAAGATTGCCTTCGTTCCACGCCGCCGTCTGGGCGTGCAACGTGGCGACGATGATTTCTTCCGGGTCGCGCAACGCCGAAGACGGCGTGGATTTCGGCTCGGCCGGGGCCGCCGCAACCACCGCCGCAGGCGTCACTGTCGTCGCGGGGGCGGGCGCCGCCTCCGCCGGCTCCGTTACTGGTTTGGGCGCAGGCGTCGTCGGCGCCGCGCCAACCAGTCGCCCGGTGGGAATGGGCTCGGCCGCCCGCTGCAATTCTTCGAGATCGTCGCCGGCGAGCGTCGCGGGCCCGCGGGTCGCAACGGTTGCGTGCGGCGACGGCTCGTTCAGGAGCGCTGTGTCTTCTTCCGTCGCGTCCGGTTCGGACGGCGGCGTCGCCAATGCTTCATCCGTCGCCGTCTCTTCCACGGCGATCGGCTGCAGCGGCTCGGCTTCAAACGTCTCCAGCGTGGAGGTCTCCGGCGTCGCCGTCGCCGTCGCCGTCGCCGAAAACGGTTCTTCAATCGGCGCGGCGCCGACAAGCGTTGCCGGCGTTTCAGGCGCTTCCGGTTCGCTCAGGGCCGGCGCCGCTGCTTCGGCGACGTCGTCGATGACATCCTCAATAACGGTTGTTTCCGCCTCGGCTTCGGCCGGCGCCTCGAGCGGCGCGGCGATTTCGTTCGGCTGCAAAGCCGGTTCCGGCGCCGGCTCAGGGGTCGGCTCTGGGGCCGGCTCCGGTTCGGCAAGGCTGGCCGTTTCCGGCGCCGGGCGCGCTTCCGCCGTGAGGGGGCCGCCCACCGGTCCGCAGGCAAATCCCGACCCGATCAGACCGGCGACAATCTCGCCGGCTTTTTCTTCGCAAAACGCCGGCGAGTTGTTTGCGTGATAGGGTGTTTTGACGCCGCTGGCGCGGGCGTACTGGACGTCGCAAGAGGCGCCCACGACGCCCGGAGCAATAATTTCGATGGTGCGCTCATCAGCGCCTTTGACGCAGGCGACGTTAAACGACTGCGCCGCCGCCGCGCCGAAAAGCGCCGCGCTCGCCGCGGCGCCCGCCGCGATGGCCGTACCGTGAAACCTCATAATCCCCCTCCTCTGTCGTCGCATACGCGCGCGGGACCCCGCGCCCTATCCATCATAGCCGCTCAATGGCGGCGATTCGCACCCCGGGACGGAATCTATCGCCCTAAACGTTGCGTAAATGTCGCCTTTTTTTGTCAAAATCGAGCTTTTTCCACAGCTATGGGCCCGCGCCGGTCGAGGATGACAAATTCGCAAGCGTGCTCGTTTTTGTCTGATTTCGCGCAAGTTCCGACCCGCCGCTCCCGCCATTGGCGCGGATCGAGGTCGGGAAAGACCGCATCGCCCTCGGGCGCGGCGTCGACGCGGGAGAGATAGAGACGGTCGGCGCGGTCGACGGTCTGCGCATAGATATCGCCGCCGCCGATGACGCAGACCTCTTTCCGACCGCGCGCCGCGGCGCAGGCCGACGCCAGGGTGAAACCGCCGCGCAACGTCCGCGCCACAAAAGTCCGCGGCGCGGAAAAGGACGGATCGCGCGTCAATACGATATTGTCGCGACCGGGAAGCGCCTTGCCAATCGAGTGAAAAGTCTTCCGCCCCATGAGCAATGGTTTACCCATGGTGTTTTCCTTGAACCATTTGAGATCGTCGCTGATCCGCCATGGCAGCGCGCCGTCGCCGCCGATGACGCCGTTTCGCGCAACCGCTGCGACAAGGGCTAATTTCATCGGGGCGCCTCGCCTTTCTGCGCGAGCCGCGCGTTGCCGCCGCGAATCTGAAAGCTCATACGGCGATCGGCGCTTTGATGGTCGATTGCGCCTCGTAATTTTCAAACGCGATATCCTCGAACCGGAAGGTGAAGAGATCCGTCACCGCCGGGTTGAGGCGCAATTGGGGCAAGGGGCCCGGCGTTCGCGAAAGCTGTTCGCGCGCCTGTTCGACATGGTTGGCGTAAAGATGCGCATCGCCAAATGTGTGCACGAACTCGCCCGCTTTGAGGCCGCAAACCTGCGCCACCATCTCGGTCAAGAGGGCGTAGGACGCGATATTGAACGGCACGCCGAGGAAGATGTCCGCCGAGCGCTGATAAAGCTGGCACGACAGGCGGCCGTCGGCGACGAAAAACTGAAACAGGCAGTGACAGGGGGCGAGCGCCATATCGTCAAGCTCGGCCGGATTCCAAGCGCTGACGACGAGCCGCCGGGACGACGGATTGTTTTTGATCTCGTTGATCACCCAGGCGATCTGATCAATCGTTCGCCCGTCGGGGCCCGCCCAGGACCGCCACTGGCGGCCATAGACCGGACCGAGGTCGCCGTTTTTATCGGCCCACTCGTCCCAGATCGAAACCCCGTTTTGCTTAAGATACGCGATGTTGGTGTCGCCGGCGAGAAACCAGATCAGTTCGTGTACGATGGATTTCGTGTGCAGCTTCTTGGTGGTCAACAGCGGAAAGCCGGCGGCAAGATCGAACCGCATCTGATGACCGAAAACCGCGCGCGTGCCGACGCCGGTGCGGTCGAGACGCGCGTCGCCCTCATCAAGCGCGCGCTGCAGAAGGTCGAGATATTGCCGCATGAGTGATCGCCGAATCGGTTGAAATCGCCGGCCAGCATAGCAAGTCCGGCCCGCTCGTCACGGGCGCTTTTTCAAGGTCGGAATAAAATAACCGCGCCTCACGGCGCGCCTTAATCGCCGTCTTTTTCGATCATCTGCACCTTGCGGTGGGGCCCGTGATAATCGGCGACGCCGTTGGAGATAGCGTAGCAGGCCAGACGCACGGAACGGGGGATTTTGACCTTTTCCCCATCGCGTTCGCCCTTTTCGTAATACTGGATCATGCGCCGCTTGAGGCCGAGAATATGGGCCGCGTCTTTTTGCGACAGGTCCAGCGACTTGCGCCACTTCCTGAAATCAATGGGTTCCATGACCGTCACCGTCGCCTCACCGGCTGCCCGCAGCACGCATTGGCGCACATAATGCATAGTTATTACAGAATGTTGACACTTTCCCCCAAATTTCCATTTCCGGAAAGGTCTTCAATAATTTACGCATTCTTCCTATATTCCGACTGCCCGTTCGCGGGCTATGGCGATAAATGACGCGTGTAATAAGCGGCTCGGACCCGGGGGCGGTACCCGGCGGCTCCACCAGAATTCCCGCCCAGGTTGTAAGGGACGGGGCTTGCGGCGGGGCCGAAATAGGATCGACGGACGTCTAAAGACGATGTTTTCGCCCGGTTGGCCTCCGTTATTTGGCCGACACTGAATAGTTGCCAATGACAACTACTCGGATGAGCTCGCTCTCGCTGCGTAACGCGGCTGAGTGACTCGACTTTAAAGTCCTGAGCCCCATCCAAGGCTCAGGCGGGGCCCCCCGGCGCCTGGCAACAGAAGCCGGGATTTTTATTTTACGGCCGCGTTTCTTCATATTCGGCGTGCAGGCGCCGGGAATCCTTAATTTGCGCGCCTTCGCGCGCGGGGAGCACCTGGCAACAGAAGCTCCCACTTTTCTTTTAGCGGCGGTCCTTCAGCCATCTTTTTGAATTGTGGCCCTTCGGCCACGGGCCGGCGCCTGGCGCCAGAAGCCGGGATTTTTTTAATTTTTGGGCGTTTTCCAACAAAAATCTCCGTCGCACGGGACGGTGGCGTTTGCCGCCCGGCGGCGCTAAATAGGCCAGCTTTTTGGGTTAACGGGTCTGGAACGCCGCCGTGAGCGAAGACGTCGAACTCGACTATGATTTCATGATGCAGCGGGCGTTGCGCTATCTGATGCGCGACGTCCTGGCGCTTGTCGCCGATGTCGGGGACGCGCCGGGCGAGCATCATTTCTATATCGAGTTTATGACCGGCGCGCCGGAGGTTTCCATTCCGGATTTCCTGCGCGAAGACTATCCCGAACGCATGACCATCGTCCTACAGCATCAGTTCGAGCAACTGACCGTCGACGATGACGGATTTGGCGTGACGCTCTGGTTCAAGGGCAAGGAAGCACGCCTCGAAATCCCGTTCGCCGCCGTCACCAGTTTCGCCGATCCGAGCGTGCAGTTCGGCCTGCGCTTCGAGGCCGTCGAAGATGCTGACGAGGACGGCGAAGAAAGCGACAGCGACGCGCCCGCCGCCGAGGCGGAAACGGAAGCGGATGCGGCGGGCGACGCGCCCGAAACGAAAGAAGAAAAAGACGGCGCGGACATTGTCAGTCTCGACGCTTTCAGAAAGAAGTAACGTTCCTCCCGCGAACGGACTTAGAGAACCGACGCTCACAGTTTTTTAGAAAGGCCCGTCGCCCATGGCGCAATTCCGCAAGGAAACCGACAGTTTCGGCGAACTTTCCGTTCCCGCCGACAAATATTACGGCGCGCAGTCGGCGCGGTCGCTGATCAATTTTCCCATCGGCGTCGAGACCATGCCGGCGCCGCTGATCCGCGCGCTCGGGGTCGTCAAGCGGTCGGCGGCGCGGGCCAATATGGCTCTCGACAATATCGATAAAAAAATCGGCGAGGCCATCGCCGAAGCCGCCGGCGAGGTCGCGGAAGGCAAGCTCGACGATCATTTTCCGCTTTCGGTCTGGCAGACGGGGTCCGGCACCCAGTCGAACATGAACGCCAATGAAGTCGTGTCGAACCGGGCCATCGAGATCCTCGGCGGCGAGATCGGCTCGAAAGATCCGGTGCATCCCAACGATCACGTCAATCGCAGCCAGTCGTCGAACGATACGTTCCCGACGGCGATGCATATCGCGGCGGCCGAAGAGATCGTGCACCGCCTCGTCCCGGCGCTGCAGACCTTGCGCAACGGGCTCAACGACAAGGCCGAAGCGTTCAAGGACATCATCAAGATCGGGCGCACGCACCTACAGGACGCAACGCCGCTGACCCTCGGCCAGGAATTTTCCGGCTATGTGCAAATGACGGCAAACGGCGTTGAGCGGGTCGAGGGCGTCCTACCCCGCCTCTACGCGCTGGCGCAAGGAGGCACGGCGGTCGGCACCGGCATCAACGCCAAGGTCGGTTTTGCGGAAAAATTCGCGGACGAAGTCGCCGCCTATACGAAGCTACCCTTCGTGACCGCACCCAACAAGTTCGAGGCGTTGGCGACCCATGACGCCATGGTTGAGGCTCATGGCGCGCTCAACGAAGTCGCCGTTAGTCTCTTCAAGATCGCCAACGACATTCGCCTGTTGGGCTCCGGTCCGCGCTCGGGCCTCGGCGAAATTTCACTGCCCGAGAACGAACCCGGCTCTTCGATCATGCCGGGCAAAGTGAACCCGACCCAGTGCGAAGCGCTGACCATGGTCTGCGCGCAGGTGATGGGCAACAATGCAGCGGTCAGCTTCGCCGGCAGCCAGGGTCATTTCGAACTCAACGTGTTCAAGCCGGTGATCGCCTACAACACGCTGCAATCGATCCGGCTCCTTGCCGACAGCGCCGTGTCGTTCACGGAGAAATGCGTCGCCGGCCTCACCGCCAACGAGGCCCGCATTGAGGAACTGATGGGGCGGTCGCTCATGCTGGTGACGGCGCTCGCGCCGGAAATCGGCTATGACAACGCCACCAAGATCGCCAAGACCGCCCACAAGAACGGCACCACCTTGCGCGAAGAAGCGGTCAAGCTCGGCTTTGTCAGCGAGGAAGACTACGACCGCATCGTGCAGCCGGCGAAGATGATCAAGCCGCAGTAACGGCGCCCGTCATCGCGGCAGTCCTGTCAGGAGTCATACGAGTCAATATTGATATCGATCTTGACGTCGTGGGCGCCGCCAAGGCTTAGCCCTGAGTCGCCGCCGAAAGCCGTGACGATGCCCGGCGCGGCGATCGTGGAACAGCCGTCATCGCTCGCCCGGCAGATTTCAAAGACGAACCGATAGGTGTCGTCAGGATTTTTCTCCTTGATAATGGCGACCTGATAGCCGCCGGACTGTCCCGACGGCATGTCGAGGATTGTCGGTTCGGATCGACTAAGCGGAATGCGCGTTTTCGCGCGATAAAGCGCGTGGGTCTCCTGACCCGGATTTTCCTCAAGATCGACGCGAATTTCGAAACTCTGCATCGCCGGGTCGTCGCCGGCGGCGGCGTACATGGTCGCCGGCACGCTGACGGCGGCGCCGAGCGCTGCATAGGCGATTTTGCTGATCCAGGTCATTTTCTTCTCCTTTGCCGGCGCCGCCTTTGCCGCGGCCGCCTCAACGTAACGGCCCACATATTCCCGCAGGACGTCGCTCGCCGTGCGGCCCTCGGACCGCGATGCGGCGGACAGCGCCTCTTTCTCTTCCGGCGACACCCTGATTTCGATTTTTTCGGTTTTCTTCACGACTGACCGTCCCTTCACGCAACGCCCGTTGCGCCGGGCGCATCTAGGCCGATCCTTACACAGGATTCACGGAAAATCGCGTCATGACGCCTGCATTTTCGCGTCATGGCGCGGCGACGCAGCCTAGTATCGCGTCATCGGTTTGCGGCGGCGCGGAAAATGGACCGGAAATTGCTGTTTCCGGTGTGGCGCAACGGCGCCGGTGTAAGAATTTGAGACAGTGACCTCGAGAAAAGGACCGAACATCATGAGTGACGCCAAGCCGTCGGACAGCCAGACGCGCCTCCTCTTGGCGCAATTCCTGTTCGCCAATAATGTCGATATTGAAACGCTCTACAGCGCCCTCGGCTCGGATTTGTCGAACGCCGATCCGGAAGCGGTGTCCCACATGGCCGGCATCATCGACGGCGTGGCGCTGGCGACCGCGAAAATCCGCGCCCACGGGCTCGACGACTGGACGAAGAACTAAAAGACGCCAGCAAGACCCTTGGGTCTTGATTTACGGCGGCGAACCGGCGGCGTATGGGGGCTCCTCGCCGGCCGGTTCGCTCTTTTCATGCGCAAACGCTCCATCACGCTCAAAGGCCACCGCACCAGCATCGCGCTGGAGCCGGAATTCTGGGCTGCGCTGGACGACTTCACCGAAACCGACGGACGCAGCCTCGCAAGCCTGATCGCCCGCATCGACCGCGACCGGTTGAAACAGGACCCGCCGCCGGGTCTCGCCTCCGCCTTAAGGGTTTACGTGTTGCGGCGGCTGAGCGCCTAACCCGCCTGTTGCGAAACAACGCTGAGCGACGGACGCCCCAGCACCAGTTGCGCATAGAAACGCGACACGTCGTCGGCGTAGCCGCGCATGATCGGGCGCACCTGTTCGAACTTGTCGACGCCCGCCGCGCGGGCGATTAGCCGGCCGAAGCGCGGGCGGATCGGCGTCGCTACCGGATCGGTCCATTGCGCCAGCGTGCGCACGGTCTGCATCCGCGTCCAGAACGCGCGGGCTGATTTCAGCGCCTGCCCCGTATCTTCCGGAATGAGATCAGCGCGCGCCATGGCGTCGATGGCGTCATAAACGTCTTCATCCTGCACCGCCGGATGCGCGGAAGCGTGGCGATAGATCAGGGTGCTGACGACCAGTTCCACATCAACGCGGCCGCCTTCGAGACGGTCGATATCCCAGTCCGACGCTGCGCGCTCGCGGCGCATTTTCTGGGCCCGGGCGCGATCGAGATCGCGGAAAAGAATGTCGGCGCGGCGCCCGCCCGAAACGGCGCCGCGAAGCGCGTCGCGGGCCTTGTCGGCAATCTTTTCGGCGCCGGCGATGACGCGGGCGCGGCCGAGCATGATCTGGTCGTAGGCGACGGCCTCGGACTGCACATAACTCTTGAAAGCTTTGAGCGCCGGGGCAATCGGGCCGCTCACGCCGGACGGGCGATGGGAGACGTCCGGCGTAATGGCAAAAACGCCGCTGCCGAACTCCCCGAGCAGCGCCATATATCGCTGCGCAAAGGCGTCGCCCGCTTCGCCAAGGTCGTCTTCGGCGATGAAGCCCATGCAGGTTGCGGCCCCCGGCAGATGCGCGCCCGCGCCGTTGAAGACATGCAGCGCCATCTTGTCCGCCGCGCCGCCTTCGCCTGAGGGCGCCGTCGCGCGGGCGAAGTCAAACGTATCCGTCAGGGTGCGGATGTGAATGGATTCAAGCGCGTCGGCCGCCGCGTCAAAAGACGTGGCGCCGCCGGACGCGCACAAAGCGACGCGCGCAATGACGTCGCGCCGCCATGCGGCGTAGTCATCGAGCGACTTTTCGCCTTCAATTTTCGGCGGCGTGTAGCGGGTCAGCCATTCGGCGCCCGATTGCGGCGTTTCCGCGCCAGGTCGCTCAAAAAACGCGGCGACGCCGGTGCGGGTTTGCGTCAGGGGTTCAATGGCGCCGGAGAAACACCCGAGCGCGTCGATGAGCGGATCGCGCTGCGGCGCGGTCTCGCTGACCATGGCGAAGAGGTCCGCCTTGTTTTCCGCAAGACAAACGAGTTTGTCGAAGAGACGCACGGCGCGGTTGGGACGCTGGGTTTCGCCGAACGCGGTGAGGAGCCCGGGCGCCAGGGCCGAAAATCGTTTGTCGCCGCCGTCTTCGGCCGCGCGCCGGGCCCAGCCGTCGACCGCCGCCGACAGGCTTTCGCCATTGGCGAAGCCGAGATCTTCGAGTTTGTCGGCGTCCTGAGCGTCCGCGTCGTCGGACTGGTAGCGCTCCACCTCGACCTGGGGCCCGCGGATCATACGCGCCAGCGTGTTGCGCGCGTCAATCCGGGCGCCGTCAAGGGCCGCGGCGATCGCTTCGTAATCCGAATAGCCGCAAAGACAGGCAAGCGCGTCCTGTTCGTCGGCGCGCGCGACATCCATGGCCGCGCCGCCTTTCATCATCTGCGCGCGAGAAACAACGAGATGCGCCAGTTCCTCGCCGGCGACAAGACGGCGTGCGGCGTCGGCGCTGATCGCTTTCGACGCGGCGGCGGTTTCAAAGACTTCCCGCGCCGAGGCCGTACGGAATACGGGGCGCGCGCCGCCAATGGCGAGCCGGCAGAGTTCGGCGACACGGCGAAACGCCGCACGCGGATCATCGCTTTCTTTTTCGAGCGCAGCGCGAAGTTCGTCATTAAGGATCGGCGCGCCGCCCCAGACCTTGTCCTCGATTTCCTCAAGAAAGGCGCCGCCCGCGGACCGGTCGCCGGCGACAATGCGGGCCGTAGCGAGCCAGCTTCGGAACGCCTGGCTTTGCGGTCCTTCGGCGTTTTTGCGCGCGCGCGCGACGCTGTCGGTGAACCCTGCGCCGCCAACGCCGGAACCGAGGGGCGTTTTCAATGCAAAGAGCCCATAATCGCCGGGCTTGCCTTCGAACGCCTCGCGCAGTTCCGCGCCGACCCTGACAAACACCCGGTCGGCGCCGCGGGCCGCGGGCCCCGGAAAGGCGGCCTCATCATAAAGGATGAACAGCTCAAGCGGCCCGTAAGGGGCAAGATCCTCATGGGCGAAATCACCGCCTGCAACGGCGCACACCCCCGCCATCATGTTCTTTTCATCAGCAACCGTCAGCTCGCCGCGCTTGACCGCCGCGCGCACAAGCCAGCGCAGCGCGGCCTCAACAAGACGCTCGGCGAAATCGACGCGGGCCGCGGTCGCTTCCGCAACGCTCCAGCGCCCGCCGAGTTCGGCGACAGCAAGCGCGATATCGGCGCGGTTTTTCAGGGGCGCGAGCGCCGAATAAAGCACGTCCGGACCGCCGACGCCGCCGTCGAGCGCGGCGAGATCGCGCGCCGCTTCCGCAATAACCGCGGAGGGGCCGTCGGTCAGCGCCGCCGCGGCGGCGGCCGGATGGGCCATGCACAATTCGCCAAGGCGGCGCGTCGAGCCAAAGACGCGCAGCATGAGCAAGCGCCGGTCCGGCTGGTCGAGGGGCGCACCGGGGTCCTGCCCCAGCGCCTCGGCGACGGCGCGCCGCCACCGGGTCAGCGCCGCCTGCGCGCGCTTGGGATCGATCTTGTCGCCTTGATTACGGGTCGCCGCCGACGTCTTTGCCGCCATGATCTCGCCTGTTCCGATTGCTATCCTGATTGTCGAAAGACTTTTTCAAGAGTCTGCCAAAGCAGGATGAATGCTGCGTTAATCATATCGTGACATTTAAACTGCGCGGCGAATGCTGATATGAAGAAATTCCTTTAAGAGGCTAGGCAAAACGTCATGACCCGGAAGGTTGCGCGCATTCTCATCTTCTTCAGGAGAATGCGCCGGCGCGCGGCGAAACTTGACGTGTGGCGGGTCTGGCTGTTCGCGGTGCTGATCGGCGTCGCCGTCGCTTACGCGGTGATCCTGTTCCGTGGCGTCATTGACGTTGTCTCGACAATCGCCTTTGGCGCGACCGAGGCGGGCGTCGTCAGCGGCGCCGAACGCCTGAGCTTCTTTCGCGCCTGGGCCGCGCCGATCATTGGCGGGATCGCCGTCAGCGCCATGCTGTTCTTCGCCGACCGGTTCAAATGGCTGGAAAAGGGTCGCGCCCAAGGGATCGCCGATGTGATCGAGGCGCGCGCCGTCGGCGATGGCCGCGTGTCCTTGCGGGCGGGCCTCGCCGCCGCAGCGGTCTCCGCCGTTTCGCTGGGCTCCGGCGCCAGCGCCGGCCGCGAAGGCCCCGCCGTCCATCTCGGCGCGACCATCGCCTCCTTCCTTGACCGCCATATGGGCTTTACAGCGAAACAACGCCGCGCCCTTCTCGGCTGCGGCGCGGCGGCGGCGGTTTCGGCGAGCTTTAACGCCCCCATCGCCGGCGTCCTCTTCGCCCTTGAAGTGATCATGGGCAATTATGCATTATCCGTATTCGGACCGATTGCCGCCGCCAGCGTCGCCTCGGCGATTGTCACGCGCATTCATCTTGGCGATTTTCCCGCCTTCGCGCCGCCGGCATACGGCGCCGTCCACACTATCGACGTGCCGCTCGCCGCCTTGCTCGGCATTTTGTGCGGCTTGATCGCCTCTGCATTTCTGCTGGCGACGAAAAATCTGACCGTGAAAGTGCGCGCGCAGGCCGACCGGATCGGGCTTTCCTATCTGTTCCTGCCGCCGCTCGGCGGGCTGATCGTTGGCTTGATTGGCGCGTTTTATCCGGAAGTTTTCGGCGTCGGCTATGAAGCCGTCACCAATGCGCTTGCCGGGGAGTATACGATCCTGGCGCTCGCAACGCTCGTTATCATGAAGGGAGCGGCGACGGCGGTGACGCTCTCCTGCCGCTTCGGCGGCGGGGTTTTTTCGCCCGGCATCGTCATCGGCGCCTTCGCCGGCGCCGCTTACGGCGCGACTCTCGGCCAACTCTTTCCCGAAGCAACCGCGAGCCCGGTCTACTACGCCATGATCGGCATGGGCGCCGCCGCCGGCGCCATTCTCGGCGCGCCCATATCGACGACGCTGATCGTTTTCGAACTCACCGGCGAATACGGCATCACCATCTCGCTGATGGTCGCCGTGGCGATTGCGACGCTGATAACCCAATGGCTGTGCGGCAAATCCTTCTTTCACTGGCAGTTGGGCCGGCGCGGTTATGATCTGTCCGAAGGCCCCCACGGGGTGCTGCTGCAGACGATCCGCGTGCGCGACGTGATGGAAAAAATGCCCCCCGGCGCGCCCCTGTCAAAAGACGCGCCGCGGTTGCTTGACGGAAACTCGTTGGGCGAGGCGCTGGCGCTTTTGACCGATTCGGAAGAGTACGGCCTGCCGGTCGTCGACGCCAAGGAGCCCGACAATGTGATCGGCTATCTCTCCCGCGTCAAAGCGCTCCTCGCCTACAACACCGCGCTGATCGATCAGCATGTTGAGCATCACACTTAACGCGCGAACGCGATCGCGCTGAAAATCTGCAACCGTTTCATGAGCGGAAAAACGCGGGCGCCGCGTTTGAGATAGGCGGGCGTCAGAAAGAGATGCGCGAGCGCCGGGGCGCAAGGGTCCGGCGCGACGCGCAGAACCGGCTTTGCCTTGCGCCAAAGCGCGCCGGCCCTCTCGGCCCAATCGACGCCCGGCGCGATATTGGCGCCCTCGCGCGCCGCCGCGAACGCCGCGCCGGCCTCCTGCGCGACAAAGGAAAGCGTTTCATCGCCCCCGCTCAACGCGACGGCGGCGGCGTCGACCGCCCCTTCCGCCGCGCGCAGCCACGCAAAGAGATCATCCGCTTGCGCGAAGGCTTCGCCGTATAAAGGCCGCGCCGAGGCGTCGACCGCCGCGTCGATCCATGACTGAAGCGCCGCCGCGGCGAGGCCGGCGGCGGCCACTTCTTCAATGACCGGATGGGCGCGCGGGCGTTTGCCATCGCGGATTTCGTCAAGCGCATCGCGATGCCACTGCACGCGAATTTCGCCAAGCGGCGGTTCGCTGACGCGCGACGGGATCAGCCGCAACTCGCTGTGAAAGGCGTAAAGCGCGACAAGGCGCCGACGCAAAGGCGGCGGCGCATAACGCGCCGCCAGCCACCGGTCCTCGTCGCGCTGACGCAGCAGCGCATCGCAATGAGCTGCTGCGTCCACCGCCGCTTATGAAATTCGGAACAGTCCCTGCGCCGACACCATGGCGAACAGCATGGGGATCGACAGCACCGTATTGGTCCGTGAGAAGAGCATCGCCGTGCGCGCGGCCTTGGCCTTGTCGTCGCCGGAGATGTCCGGATATTTATTGTCGATGTTCAGCGCCTTTTGCTGGTTCGGCCAGATGATGAACCAGACATTGAACCACATGATAATGCCGAGCCACATGCCGATGCCGATGGCGATATGTCCCGGAACAGCGAACCCGTTGACGGCGCCGAGGCTCAGAACATTGACGAAATAGTTGTTCAGGTAAGCGAGAATGAGGCCGGTGATAATCGTCGCCATGGCGCCCCAACGGAACCAGAACAGCGCCTTTGGCGCAATGTGTTTGCCGATCGCCGGTTTTTGTTCGTCGGGAATGCCCGGCATCAGCGGGATTTGCACGAAATTGAAATACCAGAGCAGGCCGATCCACATCACGCCGGACAGAACGTGCAGCCAGCGAAAGAAAAACTGCCAGAACGCAACGTCCAGAGAACCGCCCCATGCGGTCAGATACAGCACGAGCAATAAGAGCGCCAAAACCGCGCCGGTCGTGACGGCGTTACGCAAATTCGTCAGAAGGGCTGTCATTCCTTTTCTCCAAATATTGTTTCCTGCGCCGCCCATACCACATCTCGGCGCGCCGGAACCATTTCAAATCCGGCGGTATTTAACCGCGAGTCCCGTTCTATGCGCAATCCTTGCGCAAATTTGAACCGTAAAGTCCAATAAAGGAGCCCAAATGCCTGTCTCTCTGCCCGACCTGCCCTACGCCAAAGGCGATCTGGCGCCGCATATTTCGGAAAACACGCTCGAGTTTCACTACGGCAAGCACCACAAAGGCTATGTCGAGAAAACCAATGCAGCCATCAAGGGAACGGCGCTTGAAAGCGCCAGTCTCGAAGACATTATTCGAGAGACGGCCGGCGCCGATCACGGGGTGTTCAACAACGCCGCGCAGGTTTGGAACCACACGTTTTACTGGAACTCCATGGCGCCCGATGGCGGCGGCGCCCCGACCGGCGACATCGCCGCCGCGGTTAAGGACAGCTTCGGCGGCGCTGACGGGTTCAGGGAGGCGTTCGCCGACGCCGGCAAATCGCGCTTCGGCTCAGGCTGGGCCTGGCTCGTCGCCAAAGACGGCAAACTCGAAATCTCAAATACGCTGAACGCCGACACGCCGCTGACAGACAAAAACGTCACGCCGCTCCTGACCATGGACGTCTGGGAACACGCTTACTATCTCGACTATCAGAACGCGCGCGCCGACTATGTCGACGCGTTCCTCGACCATCTGATCAATTGGGAATTTGCGAACGCAAATTTGAAGGCGGCGTGAACCGAGCCGCCAATAGATGCTGCTTAATGAAAAAGGGCCGGAGCGATGCTCCGGCCCTTTCGTTACTGCAGTGTTTTGATCTCGGTTAGAACTTGCGCTGAACCGAAACCTGGAATGTACGGCCGAAGAAGTCATAGCCGACGCCGAGCGGATAGTTGCCCGCCGGCGATACGTTCAAACCGTTGGTAAACTCGAACTCGTCGTCAATTCTCGGCGGTTTGCGGTTAAAGACGTTGTTGATGCCGACCGTCGCCGACCATACATCATTGCGCCATGTAACCGACGCATCGTTGACGATGTAATCATCAACCGAGAATGTCGCACGACAGAGGACATCTGACGTGTCACGAGCGCCCGTTATATCGAGAACTGCCTGACAGGTGTCTTCAGCAATGAAGGGATCCGGATCGCCGTCGTCCTCGCTTGAGAAGATGCTCTGAGAACCGATATAGCGCGCACGCCAGAGGAAGCGCCAATCGCTCCAATCAGCAAAGAACGTTGCTTGCGCGCGCCATTTCGGCGTACCGAATTCGCCGAGATTTTCATCGAACGATTCGATAATTGTCTCAGTCTGTTCGAAGAGTTGCGTCGCACGAACATCGAGCGAGAGCTCGAGCGGTTCGCCGCCAACATCCCAGCCATCATATTCAAGCAGCCCATTATAGTCCATGCCGCGAGAAGTAATGATGCCGATGTTGATGAAGCCCGCATCGACAATATCCACAAAGCCCGTATTCGGATCACGGGTGATCCGTTGACAGAAGTCGCTGCTGAGATCATCGCGCGAATCATAACAGTCATCGAAGAGGAAATTGACAGTCGGCTCTTCCACGGTGTTTTCAACGCGAATATCGAAATGCGTCACAGAAATGTTCAGGCCGAGATTGTCGCCCATCCCCATGTCCGCAAACGGCACATCAAGGACGCCGCCGACCGTAAAGGTGCGGGACGTTTCCGCGTCGAGCAGCGTAGTGCCGCCCGTCATGACTTCAATTGACGAGGCGCCTGTGAGACCAAGCGACGTCGGGTCGACACCGTCGAGCACGCAGTTCGCCAGCGCACGCGCCGACCGCGGATCGTTGGCTGCATCATAGACGCCGCCATTGTTCGCCGCGGGCGGAACCGTACAAATGTCGTCAAAGGCGGATCGGAAACCCGTTGAGCCGCGGAAGAACTGCTCACGCAGGTTCGGCGCACGGAAGGACGTACCGCGGGAGCCGCGAATGGTGAACCAATCAAACGGCATGTAAACGCCCTTGACCGCATAGGTCCAGTTCGTGCCGTAGAAGGACTCATTGGTCACACGGCCAGCCGCTTCGATGGTGAGCTCCTCAGCAAAAGGCTGATCCCGAAAGACCGGGATGATGAGTTCGCCGTAGCCTTCTTTCAACTCGCGTCGGCCAACGGCGCCCTGATCGGCGAAGAAGCCGATAAAGTTGCCGTCTTCAGCGTTGTCGTCCGGACGGGAGTCGATCTCGTCCTGACGATATTCAAAGCCAAGACCAAGAAGAACTTCGCCAGCCGGCACGTTCATGATGCCGCCGGCAAGGAAGCCCTGGATGATGGACTGTTTGATCTCGGTGCCGAAAGTCCGAACGCCGAAGAGGTAGTCTCGCTCTTCCGGCGTCAACGTGTTGTTCAACATCACGTTTTCGGAGAAGAGGTTCACCGGGACGCAAGGCTCGTCCGTCAGGAAACCGAACAGCTCGTCGTCATTTGCGAGATCCGGCAATCCATCGCCGTCGAAATCCGGTCCGCAAGCAAGCGTGCCATCCGGAAGGCGCGTCGTCGTGCGCAGGGAAAGCGCAAGACGGTCTTCCTGGATGCCGCGACGCACTGACGTACCAAGCGAGCGGGAGAAGCTGCCGGTCAGTTCGTAGGTCCAATTGCTGAGCCCGAACAGGTCGCCACCGGGATCTTCGTTGAAGAACGGCAGGTCACCGCGGATACCGCCGACAATCCGTATCTGGGACTGCTCAACCTCTACGTCGCCCCGATCGCCGTCGATAAGAACAATCGGCACGACCTGCTGCGCACCGCCGCCGCAAAGGGTCGGGTCGGCGGCAAGCGCTTCAAGACCGCAGGGGTTAGTCGGGTTGTTGCTCAGAACCGTCGGGAAGATCTGCGCACCGTCGCCCGTAATGTTTGAATCGCGTTCCGCATACAGGAACTCGAAGAACGTCTCCATGTTGTTGAGTTCTTCAATCTCGTAATTCCCGAACGCCATAAAGGAAATCCGCTCAAGCGGAGAGACCAGATCCTGGTTCTGAACCAGCGAACGGCTTTGATCGGCGCCGGTATAAGGCGCGGTGCGGGAATCAACATCGAGAAAGCCGTCGCTATCAGCGTCAATCTCATCGGTGAAATTCGGCACGCCAACATTGGTGAAGCCGGGCGTGTAGAAAAGGTCGCCAAAGGACGTTCCGCTCGGCATTCGGTTATCGTCGAGGCCGAAGGTTCTGAAACGACCGATGATCTGCGTTTTACAGGCCTGGCGGGTCGAGCCGGGCCGCACATCAACCTCGATATTGCGGATGTTGCCGTTCTCATCTTCCTGGACGAATTCGTTACAGGTGAGATCCGCATCCGCAATCGAGAACTGGTCGCGACGGAAGAATTCCGCGCCGACGCCGATGAAGCCGCGGTCATTCGAAACGCCCCAGCTCGCGGAGACCTGAGAAGTCTTGCCGCCGCCTGTTAAGGGGAGGTTAAACGCCGTTTCGAGTTCAAAGCCGTCGAAATCATCCCGTAATATGATGTTCGCCACGCCCGCGACGGCGTCAGAACCGTAAACCGGCGAGGCGCCGTCAAGCAGTACGTCAATACGGCCGATTAGCGACGAAGGGATGAGGTTAAGGTCCGGATCCGTCGGCGCGCCTTCAACACCGCCCGGCGCAAGCCGGCGACCATTGAGGAGGACCAACGTCCGTTCAGAGTCGAGACCGCGAAGCGCGACCGTGGAAGAGCCTGGCCCGTTGTCGAGAACAAAACCGCCAAACGTGTTGTCGATTTGCTGACCCGTAGCGACGGCTGCTTCTTGCAGCAGGCGTGCGGTGTCAAACACGCCGAGTTCACGGCTGACCTGGCCGTCAATGACCTGCAGCGGCGACGCCGACGTAAATTCGTTCCGACGAACGCGCGAGCCCGTGACGACGATCTGATCGCCCGTGCGCGCTTCTTGGATATCGGCTTCGATTTCAGCGATGTCTTCTTCGGTTATGACATCGACAGAAACAGGCGCCTCATTGATATCTTCAGATTGCGCCAAAACGGTAGCTGTCGCGCCAAGTGCAAATACCGACGCGCCCGTTGCGAGAAAACCGCGCAATAGCGCGGAATCCGAGTTAAGTTTTCTGTTCATTTTAGTTTGCCCAATGTTGCCCAATAAGTGGAACGGCGTACACACCCGCCCCAAAATCCGGCGCCAATCGCGTCTCATTGCGACCGCAGACGAAACTGCAGCACAAATCGCGCACCCCGAATTTGTACAAAATCCTTCCATCACCGTTTGGCCATGTCAAACATCTGTGGCGCCGCCCCGGTGCAATGGCGGCCCGCTGTTGCGTAAATGCATCATGATGTTGAGCGCCATTGGCAATCTTCCGATTAATTGCCACCATGACAATTGTCGCCTATGCAGGCGTTTTAAGCGACTATATTTGGCGAGCAGACCATTCGACTGAAAAGTTTGCACTGCAGCGCTGCTTAGCGTCTGTGACTAGGGAGATAGGGTCATATGACAGAAAATCGCGCGCAACCGTGGTTTAAAGAGTTCAGGCAGCTATTTGCGGCTGTCGCGACCGCGGGCTTTTTCTGGCAGGCGCAGGCGTCCGCCGAAGAAATTGAAGACCTGTCTGTCGCGGATGCGTTGCGCATTTGCGCCGATTTTGACGACAAGGATGAGCGGCTCGCCTGTTTCGAAGCGCTCGCATCCACGGTTGCTCCGACGGAAGCCGCCGAGGCGGAACCGAATCAGCCAACGGTCAAAAATCCTGCTGATGCTCCGCTGGAAGACGCCGTTGCTTCCGATGCGGCGGCTCCAGAGGAAAACGCCGCTCGTCCGCTTGCGGAAGATGAAACCGTAACTTTTGTCAGAACAACAAAAAGCGAGCGCGAACGAAAGCGCGCTGAAAAAGAGCAAAAAGAGCGCAAAAAGCATACGCTGACCGTCTACCGCGCGTGGCGCAACGCCGTCGGCGAGCTGCGCATCGCATTTACGAATGGCGAGATCTGGCGTCAGTCCGGCCGTGGCACGTCTTATGATCCGCAGCCCGGGGAAGCCGTCGTCATGAAACCGGGACTCTTGGGCGGTTGGACAGTTTCGATGAAAAACGGCAGACACGGCGTGCGTATGCGCAAACTAAAATAACCGCTTCGATAGTATGTTCGCACACGGTGTTTCCGACGGTTAAGGCGTCGCCGCAGCCGGTTGTTTTGACCAGTCGCGTTTGACCCCCGTTGCGAGCAGGAAGGGCGAGGCGACGAAGATCGAGGAATAGGTCCCGATCAGGATCCCCCAGATCATGGCGAGGGTGAAGCCGCGCAACACTTCGCCGCCGAAGACCGCGAGCGAGATCAGCGCCAGAAGGGTCGTGACGGAGGTCATGACCGTCCGCGCCAGCGTGTCGTTGATGGAGAGATCGAGAATCTCAGCCAGGGGCTTTGACTTGTATTTGCGCAAGTTTTCGCGAACGCGATCGTAAACGACGACGGTGTCGTTCATGGAATAGCCGACGATGGTCAGGATCGCGGCGATAATGGCGAGTTCGAACTTCAACTGCGTCACGGCGAACATGCCGAGGGTGATAATCACGTCGTGCACCAGCGCCACAATGGCGCCGAGCGAGAACTGCCATTCAAAGCGCAGCCAGATGTAGATGAGCATCATGGCGATGGCGAGGGCGACCGCCGTTGCGCCTTTCTGGATCAACTCGCCAGAAACGGTGGGGCCGACAACCTCCACTTTGCGCACTTCCATATCGTCGCCGAGGAGGCCGCGAAGCGCGTTCTGCACCGCAACCGCAGCTTCCTGCTGGGCGTTTTCGTTCGCCGTTTCCGCATCCTCGCCGGGGTCGATCTCGTCCGCACGCTGCTGCTCCACATAGACGACAACCGCGTCTTCGGATCCGGCGAAGTCGCGAATCGATTGGACGTTGACATTGCCGAGACCAAGCGCGCCGACGGTAGAGCGCACGGCGTCGAGTTCGATCGGTTCGGAATCCGTAACCTCGATCGTGACGCCGCCGCGAAAATCGATGCCGAAATTCAAGCCGGTCGTAAAAAGCGCCGCGAACGATCCGACGATCAGCGCCGCCGAAAACAACATCGCCGTGTACCGGACCTTGATGAAGGGAATAGTCGTCTTGGCGGGGACAAGTTTGAGATACATTTTCCGAAGCCCCCTAAAGCGTCAATTGCTGCGGACGCTTGGCGAGCAGATAGCCGCCCGCCAGCAATCGCGTCAGCACGTAAGCGGTGAAGACCGATGTCGCGACGCCCACCGCCAGCGTAATGGCGAAACCGCGCACGGGCCCCGCGCCCAACTGGAACATAATCAGCGCGGCCAGAAACGTTGTCACATTGGCATCGAGGATCGCCGACCAGGCTTTCTGATAGCCGGTCTCCGCCGCATTGATGGGCGATTTGCCGGCCGCGAGTTCTTCGCGGATGCGTTCGAAGATCAGCACGTTGGCGTCGACCGCCATGCCGATGGTGAGCACGATGCCGGCGATGCCCGGCAGCGTCAGCGTCGAGCCCATCAGCGACAACGCGCCGGCGATGAGGATGACATTCGCAATCAGCGCGATATCGGCGTAAATCCCGAACCGGCCATAGCTGATCACCATGTAAAAAATGACCGCGGCAAAGCCGATGACCAGCGCCTTGGCCCCGGCCTCAATGGAGTCCTGACCGAGCTGCGGGCCCACCGAACGCTGCTCCAGCGTCGTCAGTTCCGCCGGCAGCGCGCCGGAGCGGATCAGCAACGCCGTCTGCGACGCTTCCATCGCGGAAAAGTCGCCGGTAATGCGGCCCGATCCTTGGGTGATCGCCGACTGTATCGTCGGCGCCGAGATGATTTCGCCGTCGAGCACAATGGCGAAAACCTGCCCGATATTATTGCGCGTATAGTCGGCAAAGCGCCTGGCGCCGCGACTGTCGAATTCAAAGTTGATCTGGAAGCCGGCGCCGTCGGGGTTCTGACCGGCCGACGCGGTTTGCACCATGTCGCCGGTAATCTCGGGATCCTCCACGAGCACCATGGGCGGTTGTCCCGATCCCTCAAATTCAGCGAACGGAACCATGATGCGTCCCGGCGGCAACAATCCGGAAGCGGCGTCGGACGGGCTGACGGTGAGGTCCGCAGCATGAAACGACAATTGTCCGGTGCGGTTGATGATCGCTTTGAGGGCTTCGGGATCATCGTCGCCCGGCACCTGCACGACGATGCGGTCCGCGCCCTGGGGCGCGATCACCACTTCCTTGTTGCCGGCCGGATCGATGCGCCGGCGCACGACCTCGATCGAATCGCGCACCGCCTCGGACGAAAACTGTCGCTCCGCCTCCGGCGTCATGGCGACGACGATGCGCCCGTCCTCGGCGGAGACGGTGTAGGGCCGAACGCCCAGCCCCAGAGCGCCGGCGCCGCTGCGCGTGATGTCGCGCACGCGATCGCGCGCTTCGTCGAAATCCTCTGCGTTTGCGACGCGCAGGGTGATGTCGCCCGAGGCGTCGTCATAGGTGAGGTTGTCAATCGAAACGCGATCTCGCCCGGCGCCGCGGTTCGGACGCATCTCGCGTCTGATGTCCGACATAATCGCCCGCATGCGATCGTCGATCACTTTTTCCGTATCGACGCCGAGGAGAAGATACGACCCGCCCTGCAAATCGAGCCCGAGATTGATCGTGGATTTCGGCACAAAGCCCGGCAGTTCGCCGCGGGTCTCTTCGGTCAGAAAATTCGGAATCGCGAATAACAGCCCGAGCGCCACAAGGCCGATGATCCCGGCGGTCTGATATTTTGAAAATTGCAGCATGGGATGATGTATCTACGCTCCGGCAATTGATTTTGCGCCGCGCCGTTCGGCGCCGGCGATCAGGAATCGTTCGCGGCGGGCTCCGGCTTGTTGCGCACGTCGGAGAGCGTGGTTTTGATCACCTTCACCGTAACGTTGTCGGCGAGTTCGACCATCACTTCGTCGCCCTCCAGAACCTTGGTCACTTTGCCGACAATGCCGCCGGCGGTAACGACCGTATCGCCGCGGCGGACATTGGAGACCATTTGCTGATGCTTCTTGCGGGCCGTCATTTGCGGGCGAATCAGCAGGAAATAAAAGATCACGAAGATGAAGATCAGCGGCGCCAGCTGAATGAAAGCGTTCGGCGCGGCGGCCTCCCCGGCCTGCGCGAATGCGGGCGAAATGAGCATGGATGTATTCCTCTCCTCGGGAATTTGTCGGCAGGCGACAGGCTGCGATGGCGCCGCGCCCCGTCGCGACGGCTTCGCGGTATATAGCCATCGCCCCGGCTGTTGCAATCCATTGATTTCATTGCCGGGGCGGCCGATAGCCATTTTCCGCGAACAGAGCGAGAATCCGAAAAATGCGAGCCGCGAAAAGCGCCGCCTTTCTGGCGGCGCAACAGACAGAACCCGCCGGCACCCGCCCGGCCGGGCCGCCGGCGTGACAGACGGGGCCGCGCCCGTTTCGCGCCGTCCGCTGTTCTTCCAGCGGCGCTTTTTTCCCATGTGGGTGGCGCTCTCCTTCGGCACCTTCGCCGACAACACCCTTCGCCAGGCGCTGCTGATCGGCGTTCCCGCCGGCCTTATCAATGTCCCGTTCTTCGCCGACGCAGACAACGCCATCCCCTATATCGGCGCGCTCCTGCCGCTCGCCATTTTGCTGTTCTCATCGGTGTCGGGACAGCTCGCCGATAAATACGAAACATCGATGATGTTCCGGCGCACGAAATTCATGGAAGTCGTGCTGATGAGCGTCGCCGCCCTCGCCTTTGCCTTCGGCAATGGAATGCTCGCCATCGCCATGCTGTTCGCCATGGGCGCGCAATCGGCGTTTTTCTCGCCGGTTCGGGTCGGGGCCATGCCAAAATATCTTTATACGGATGAGCTGGTGCGCGGCAACGGCTTGTGCAACGCCGGGTTGTTCACCTTCATCCTACTTGGATACACGGCCGGCGGGTTGCTGATCATTCAGGAAAATGGCGGGCGCGCGGTCGGCGTTGCGCTCGTTGCGTCGGCCTGCATCGGCTGGCTCGCCTCCTTGAGAACGCCGTTCTCGGCGGCAAACGATCCGGCGCTGAAACTCAATTTCAACGGCGCGGCGCAGACGGTCGCCATGTTTCGCCTTGCATTTCAATCGCGCGGGGTCGCCCCGGCGCTGATCGGCGTCGGGGTTTTCTATTTCCTGTCCACCGCCGTGACCGTCGCCGTGCCCCTTTACGGACGCGACTCCCTTCATGCAGAACCATTCGTGTGGACGGTGCTGAACGGTCTTTTCGCCATCGGCGCCATGATCGGCGCCGTCAGCGCGGCGAGCCTCGCCAAAGGCCGCACCGGCTTCGGCTTTTCGACGGCGGCGATCCTCGGCGCAGGGCTGATGAGCTTCGCGATTGTCGCGGTGACGCCGTTCGCCGCCGGCGCGCCGGAGGCGCCGTTGACGGTGACCGGGCTCTTCACGTCGGCCGCGGGTCTCGCGCTGGTCCTGTTTTTTGTCGCCACCTCGGCCCTTTCCGGCGTCTATATCGCGCCCTTGCAAGCGGCCATGCAGCGGCGCGCGCCGGCGCCGATCCGCGCCCGCATCCTCGCCGCCAGCATCTTCGCCAACGCCGCCTTCGCCATTCCCGGATCGCTGTCGATCCTGGCGATCACGGGGAGCAAGATCGATCCGGCGCTCGTCTTCGCCGGCGTCGGCGCCGCCATGATCCTGATCGGCGCGGTGATGATCCGCCGCTGGCGCACGCTTCCCGAAGGGCTCTATGAAGAGGCCCTTTCGGCGTCTAGTTTGAAGCCTCGTAACGATTAATTCGCGGATACGCCGTATTATCCGGTCGCCGCATGATGAGCGAACGAAGATGACCATTCTTGTCACCGGGGCCGCCGGCTTTATCGGATCGGAAACGACGCGCGCCTTGCTGGCGCGCGGCGAGACGGTCATCGGCGTTGACAATCTTAACGCTTATTACAACCCGGCGCTGAAACAGGCCCGCCTTGACCGCATCGGCGACGATGCGAAATTTCAGTTCCTCAAAGTCGACATCGCCAACCATCAGGACCTGAAGGCGGCCCTCGCCGGCGCCCGGTTTTCATCCATCATCCACCTCGCCGCCCAGGCCGGCGTCCGTCATTCCATCACCCATCCGTTCGACTACGGAGACTCAAATCTCGCCGGCCATCTTTCGATTCTGGAGCTGGCGCGGCAACGCGACGTTGAACACCTGACTTATGCGTCGTCATCCTCCGTATACGGCGCCAATGAAAAAACGCCGTTCAGCGAGACCG
This sequence comes from Hyphococcus sp., assembly GCA_028284345.1. Taxonomy (GTDB): domain Bacteria; phylum Pseudomonadota; class Alphaproteobacteria; order Caulobacterales; family Parvularculaceae; genus Hyphococcus. The sequence goes on from JANQRY010000003.1 coordinate 669,793, forward strand.
ACCCGACCGACGCGCCGGTCTCTCTTTACGGCGCGACAAAGAAGGCAAACGAGGCGATGTCCGCCTCCTATGCGCGGCTTTACGCCCTGCCGCAGACGGGCCTGCGTTTTTTCACCGTCTACGGACCATGGGGGCGACCGGACATGGCCTACTGGATTTTCACAGACAAGATCCTCGCCGGCGCGCCGATCGACATTTTCAACAAGGGCGCCATGGCCCGCGACTTCACCTATATTGACGACATCATCGAGGGCGTCATCGCCGCCCATGACCGCCCGCCGGGGGCGGATCATCATTTCCACCGCATTTACAATCTCGGCAACGACCGGCCGGAAGAGTTGCTGACCCTGGTGTCGCTGCTCGAAAAAGAGCTGGGGAAAACGTCCGAAAAGGTCATGAAACCAATGCAACAGGGCGATGTGGAAAAAACCTGGGCCGATATCGGCCGGGCCCGCGCCGAGCTCGGTTTTTCGCCCTCCGTTTCGCTCGCGGAAGGCATTCAGCGCTTCGCCCGATGGCGGCTCGGCCCGGATTATCGCTTTTGAAATGCCGCCCGGCGCGCTAAATCGTTAACAGGCTTTAATAAACTTTTGCGGCGCTTTGGCCGTATGGCAAGTGAGTTGCATAATACCGGTCAAGGTCGCCTTTATTTTGCGCTGGCACCTTAAGAGTGCGGAAACGTCGTAACCATAAATTCAAGGCGCCATGGGCTTTTCGTTGTTCATCATTGCGGTTTGCCTGATCGTCGGCGGGGTCGCCGCCATCCTGTCGGTGCGGCCCAACATCGCCGCCGAGGTGACGGCGAGCCTGCGCAAGACGGAAACCGTGCGCAAATTCACGCCGAAAAACACCCTCTTCATTATCGGCCCCGCGGCGAACCATCAGGCCTGCCGCATGCAGCGCCGTTTGCTCAAGCCGGCGATCCCCGCGCTTATCCGCGACGACGTGGCGGTGATGGAGCTTTACGGCGACAATACCCCGCGCAAGAACGGGGAGCCCCTCGAATGGCTCGACCCGGCGCTGTTGCGCCATGCGATTGCGGCGGGAACCGGATTCAACATCATTTACGTCGATCCGGACGGCAAAACCCAATTCCGCAGCGAAGCGCCGATGCTCACCGCCGACATTCTCCGTCAGGCGCGCATCGATACGGTGGTTTCCGCCGGGTCCTCGACCGGCGCCGGAAAATCCAAAGTTCTGAAAAAACTGCGCGCCGCTTAAAGCGGCCGCCCGATCGAGTGGTATTCGACGCCGCTGGCGATCATTTCCGCCGCGCCGTAAATATTGCGCAGATCAATCATGATGGGCGTTTTCATCAGCGACTTGACCCGCGCAACGTCCAGCGCGCGAAACTCATCCCATTCGGTAATAATGACCACGGCGTCGGCGCCGTCGAGCGTTTGATAAGGGCCTTCCTTATAGTCGACGCTGGCCAAAAGGCCCGACGCCTCCTCCATGCCCGCGGGATCGAAGGCGGCGATTTTCGCCCCTTGCGCCTGTAGAGCCGGGATGATGTCGAGGGACGGGGAATCGCGCATATCGTCCGTATTCGGCTTAAAGGTGAGGCCAAGCACGGCGATCTTTTTCCCGTCAATCGACCCGCCGCAGGCGGCGACGACGCGGTCGGCCATCCGTTTCTTCCGGCGATCATTGATGTCGACAACCGCCTCGACGATTTTGGTCGGGGCGTCATAGGTCTGCGCGGTTTTTACGAGCGCCAGCGTGTCTTTGGGAAAGCACGACCCGCCGTAACCGGGCCCGGCGTGCAGGAACTTTCCGCCAATGCGGCCGTCAAGACCGATGCCGCGCGCCACCTCCTGCACATTGGCGCCGACCTTTTCACAGATGTCGGCCATCTCGTTGATGAAGGTGATCTTGGTCGCCAGAAAGGCGTTGGCGGCGTATTTAATCAATTCCGACGTCGACCGGTTGGTGAAGACGACCGGCGTCTCATTGAGATATAGCGGGCGGTAAAGTTCGCGCATGACCGCTATCGACCGCTCATCCTCGACGCCGACGACGACGCGGTCCGGGCGTTTGAAATCGTTGATCGCCGCCCCTTCCCGCAGGAACTCCGGATTGGAAACAACCGAAAATTCTGCTTCGGGCCGCGTGCGCTTTATGATCGCCTCGACCTCGGCGCCGGTCCCCACCGGCACAGTGGATTTGGTGACGATCACCGTATAGCCGTCAAGGACCGTCGCGATCTCCTCCGCCGCCTGATAGACATAGGTAAGGTCAGCAAAGCCGTCGCCGCGGCGCGACGGCGTGCCGACGGCGATAAAGACCGCATCTGCGTCCGGCGTCGACGCCGCAAGATCGCCGCTGAAAGACAGCCGGCCGGCCTTCACATTCTCCGCAACCAGGCTCTCAAGCCCCGGCTCGTAAATCGGCATGACGCCGTCTTCGAGCTTGCGGATCTTTGCCTCGTCCTTGTCGACGCAGACGACGTCGTGGCCAAAATCCGCAAAGCAGGCGCCGGAGACAAGGCCGACATAGCCGGCGCCGATCATCGTTACGCGCATGAACCTGGCCTTTCATATCTGACGGTTGGGAGGGGCGGCGGGCCGCCGCAACCGCAATGGGTTTAGACGGCATTCTTCCGAAAGGCCAGCGGGCGCGCGGCTCGTGATCCACGCCTTAACGGCCCGGCAATTGCCTGTATAAAGTCAAAGCCATTCCGCCGACGCCGGCGTCAGGGTTCGTTGTCCCATGTCGAAACAGTTTGCCGTCTTCCATGTCAGCTGGCGCGACGCCAAACGTCGGCCCGTGGGGCTTGTGGCCAATGAGCGCGACTATGCGCGGGCGGCCGCCGCGGCCATGCAGGAGCGCCTCAACGCCCTCGCCGACGAGGGCTGGATTGTCCAGGACATTATTCCGGCGACCGGCCTGACGCCGAAACAGACCGCGGCCTTCACCATCGTCGCATTTCGCTGACCGGGCTTGCCAAAAGGCGCGGCGCGGCCTTATCAGCCGGCGCATGACCAACCCGCCCCATTCCGATGATCGCGCGCTGTGCGATGCGCTGACGGCCCTGGCGCTCAAGGCCGGCGCCGAGATCATGTCGATTTATGAAAGCGACTTTGTCGCCGAGCAAAAAGACGACGCCTCGCCGGTGACCGAGGCGGACCGGCGCGGCGAGGCGATCATCCTCGCAGGGTTGCGGGAGACCGCGCCCGACATTCCCGTCCTCGCCGAAGAAGCCGCCAGCGAAGGCCGCATCCCGAGCCTTGGGGATCAGTTCTTTCTCGTCGACCCCCTCGACGGCACGCGGGAATTCATCGACCGCACGGGCGAGTTCACCGTCAACATCGCCCTTGTGCGCAAGGCGCGGCCGGCTCTTGGCGTCGTCTACGCGCCGGCGTCCGGAAAACTCTACGCCGGCATTGTCGGGAGCGGCGCGTGGCGCATCGACGTTCTCGACGGCGGCGCATTGTCGGAACCACGCGCGATCCGCGCTGTTCCAACGCCGGCGAACGGCGTCATCGCCGTAGCGAGCCGGTCGCACCGGTCGCCGGAAACGGACGCCTATCTTGAAACGCTAAACGTCGCCGATTTCGCGGCGGCCGGGTCGTCCTTGAAGTTCTGCCTGATCGCCGAGGGCGCGGCGCATATCTATCCGCGTTTCGGGCGCACGATGGAATGGGATACGGGCGCGGGTCAGGCGGTGCTGGAGGCGGCGGGCGGCAGCGTCTGCGCGCACCCGTCCGGCGAGCCCCTCGCCTATAACAAGCGCGACCGCGGATTTGATAATCCGCATTTTATTGCAACCGGCGCGGTGACCTAGTTGCGCAGGAGCCCGCCGGCAACCGTATTGCGGCGCACCCAGATTTCCCAAAACGGGGTTTCTTCCTGAAGCTTGAACTCCGTGTAGAGAAGCGCTTCGGCGCGTCCCTTTGCCGCCAGCGCCCCCGGCCCCAGATCGAGGCGCGGCACGAAAACGACGCTGGCTTTCGCCGCCGCCTGATTGCTGTCGGCGCGGCAGCCGCGCGCATCGGCGATAACGCAAGCCGCGTCGGCGCCCGCAAGGATCGCGACCTCATGACCGCGCGCCGTAATCTCACGCGCCCGGCTCGCCGCTTCCAGGAGCATCGCAGACTGATCGACCGGCGCCAGCGCCAGAAGCTCACGCGCTTCCGGCGTTGAGAAACGCCCTTCCTCAATCCAGGTGGCGATGGTGGGCCCGCCCGGCTGTACGAGGGCGAGTTCGGCGCGGATGTCCGCCGGCGCATTTTGCGCCGTCTGGTGTTGCAGGGAAAACTGTTGCGCGGCGTGGGCCGCCATAGCCGCAGTCCAGAACATCGGCAGGACAGCGACGCCAAGGGCCGCGGCGACACTGGCGCGGTCATGGTTCGCGAACAAGCCGTCGTAAAACGGCGACGACACCGAGAACGCCGCAATCGTCGCGGCGAAAACAAAAACGAGCAGCGTGTTGGCGCCGGCGAACCACGCAGCGGTGAACGAGATCGCGCCGAAGAACAACGCCGTCAGGGTGGCGCGCCGGTGTTCCGGCCCGCCGAAGACGCTCGTCATCGCCATCACGAGAAACGCGCTCACCGCAACGCCGCTGAGGCGGAAGGCGCTTTCATCGCCGGCGACATCAACCCCCATGGACAGCGTCCCCGACGCCGCCGCGGCGCGCGCGACATTAACGCCCGGCGCGAAATATTCGGCGATCGCGCCGCAAATGGCGAAGACCAGCAGCGTCGAGGCGTAGCGGTTCAACCCATGCGGGCCGGAGAGAAACGGGCAGAAGGACAGGACGGCAAACCCTGCGAGCGAAAACACCGGGTTCAGCAACCACAGGACAAAGAGCGACGCGCCCGCGAGGACGCCCTCGAACCGCGCGCGGCTTTTTGAATGATCGGCGCAAGGGGACAGGAAACAGAAGGCGCAAACGAGGAATAGCGCCAGCGCAAATTCCGCCGGTCCGCCAAAGGGCGACGCGACCGCGCCGGCGAGCGCCGCGGTCAAGACGGCGCCGGCGAAGAGCGGCAAGCGGGAGACAGCGAAATAGGCCATCGGGAAAACAACGATTAGTGCACTGATCGCCTTCGCGACGAGATGCACGCGTCCCGGCGATTCGGCGAACATGTCGCCGATCATCAGCGTCATCAGATAGAACGGCGCCGTCACGGTTTCTATACGGATTTCTCCGCCCATGGCCGCGCGCGCGTCGGCGATGGGCGCAATCATGTCGACCGTGGGCGACAGGCTTAACAGGGCCGGCGCCAAAAACGCCGCGGCGATAAACGGCGCCGCAGCGAGCAGCGCGACGAAATAAGAAACCACCGGGCGTTGCCAGGCGTAGAGCATGACGGCGACGCGGCGCGCCGCCGGCGCCGGGCGGCGCCATGCGAAATCGCCGGATGGGTCGGTCTGATGGCTGGACATGTTCCGGTTTCCCCTTGCCCGCGCCGCACCGGGGCGTCCCGATCTGAAACGCGTGCGCGGCGTCATTAACGCAACGGGTGCAAGGGCTTTGCCGGAGCCACGCCGCGCCGGGCTGGACCTCGCAATTGCGGATACGGCCCCCGCGCCACAGGGTTAACGGGCGCTGTTGCAAATCGGCGCCATTGCGGGGCAAAACTGGACGGCGGGTCCGCCGCGCGCGGGGGATATCGCGCCGAAGGGGACCATTTTTTAAGGGAGAGACATGCGTCGCCTGTTGCATATGCCCCTCGATCCGGCGTCGCGCATGCTCCGGATCGCGCTTGCGGAAAAGGGCCTGCCGGCGGCGTTCGAAGAAACGCGCCCATGGGAAGCGGGCGAACGGATCGCCGCAGTTAATCCCGCCGGCAGCATCCCCGTCCTGATCGACGAAGCGCAGGACGGCGCGGAAAGCGCCATAGCGCCGGCGGGCGTCGCGATTGAGTATCTTGAAGAACGCTATCCGAGCCCGGCGCTCTTCCCATCCGGTGCAAGCGCGCGCGCCGAAACCCGGCGGCTGCTCGCCTGGTTTACCCAGAAATTCGAAGAAGACGTCATCGTTCATATTGTCCGGGAACGGATCGATAAACGGCTGATGCGGCGCGGCCAGCCGGATTACGATCTGTTGCGGGCGGGCCTTGAAGCGCTTGACTGGCACATGGACTATTTCGCCTGGCTCATCGATCAGCGAAACTGGTTCGCCGGCGATGTTTACTCTGCGGCGGACGTCGCCGCCGCTGGCTATATCTCCTGCGTCGATTATGTGGACGGCGTCGCATGGGATCGATTTCCCGCCGTCCGGGAATGGTATGCGCGGATTAAATCCCGCCCCGCCTTGCGGCCGATTCTACGCGACCGTATCGACGGAATGCCGCCGCCGCGCCATTACGCCGATCCGGACTTTTAACCATGGGCGACGCGATGCGCGCGCGCGCGGCCATTCGCGAAAAGGCGCTGGCGCTCGGCTTTGACGGCGCGCACTTCACAACGGCGTCGCTTCCGCCCGAAGCCGGTGAAAGACTGAAAGCGTTTCTCGACCAGCGCCGTCATGGCGATATGGAATGGCTCGACGCGCGGCGCGACGAGCGCGCGGACCCCAATGCGCTGTGGCGCGAGGCGAAGAGCGCAATTGTCCTGACCATGAATTACGGCCCAGACACTGATCCGATGGCGGCGCTTCAAAACCGGTCCGCCGGCGTTATTTCCGTTTACGCCCGCAATCGCGATTATCACGACGTCGTCAAGAAACGCATGAAGCAGCTCGGCCGCTGGATCGCGGAAACTTTTGGCGGTGAGTTGAAAGTATTCGTCGACACCGCGCCGCTCATGGAGAAGCCCCTGGCCGAGCGGGCCGGCGCCGGATGGCAGGGCAAGCACACCAATCTTGTCTCGCGCGAACACGGCTCGTGGCTGTTTCTCGGGGCGATTTTAACGACGATGGAACTGCCGCCGGACGCGGCGGAGGACGATCATTGCGGATCGTGCCGCAACTGTCTCGACATTTGCCCGACCGACGCGTTTCCGGCGCCCTATCAGCTCGATGCGCGCCGCTGCATTTCCTATCTCACCATCGAACATAAAGGGCCGATCCCCCGCGATTTGCGTCCCGGCATCGGCAACCGCATCTATGGCTGCGATGATTGTCTCGCCGTCTGCCCGTGGAACAAATTCGCATCGAAAGCCCGCGAAGCGGCGCTGCAGGCGCGCGGCGATCTGACGTCGCCGCCGCTGGCGGACCTCGCGGCGCTGAACGACGCCGCGTTTCGAGCCCTGTTCGCGGGCTCGCCGATCAAGCGCACCGGCCGCGACCGGTTTGTGCGCAACGTCGCCATCGCCATCGGCAATAGCGGCGATGCAAGCCTCATCGGCGCGCTCGAAACCCTGTTGCGCGATGAAAGCGCCCTCGTGCGCGGCGCTGCGATCTGGGCGCTCGGTCGGCTGACGGACAAGGAAACCTTCGCGGCGCTTCATGCGTCGCACGCGGCGCAGGAACGCGACGCGGACGTGCGAAACGAATGGACGCTTGGCGCCCAAAACGCCTGAACGCGCTATTCCTCTTCCGTCTCGGCGTCGGGGACGTCGAAAATCTGCCCCGGATAGATGAGGTCCGGATCGCGGATCTGGTCGGCGTTGGCCTCATAGATGATGGTGTATTGCGCGCCGCGGCCATAGGCGCGCCGGGCGATGCGCCACAGGCTGTTGCCCGGCTGCACGACGACGCGCCCGTCGCGCAGCTGGATCGCATCCGCTGACGCGCGCTCGAAAGGCAGTTCAATCGCATAAGCCGGGCGGCCGTTTTCGTCGAGTTGAACGATCAAAAGCTGGTAAACGCCGGGATTGATGGTCGCGTCGGGCGACAGCATCCAGCGGCCGTCGTCATTGGCCTGGGTCTGGCCGATCAATTGCCGGTTGATGAAAACCTGTACGACCGCGCCCGGCGAGGCCCGACCGGAAAAGATAACGGCGCCGGATTCGTCATAGTCGATGACATCGAGCGCCAGCGGGCCCAGCCCTTCGCCCACATCCTCCGGTTCCTGCAACACTTCCGTTGCGCCCCCCGGCGTCGTGCGTAAGACGCGCGGCGCGTCGCCGTCCTGGGCCGGCACGAGAATAATCACCGTCTGTTCGGACCGAACGGTAAGGCCGTCCTCCGTGGTCATGGAAAGGCTCAACTCAACCGGACCGGCGTCTAGCGGCGTGTCGGTTGAAATCACCCAGGACCCGTCGCTTTCCGCTTGCGTCTGCGCCAGCTCTTCGCCGTTTGCAAAAATCGTTACCTCGGCGCCCGGGGCCGCGCGGCCGGCGATCACGGCGTAGCCGGTGCGATCAACGCGCACGATATCGAAATTCGGCAGCGCCGCCGCCGCCGGCTCCGCATCTTCAATCGCCGGAACATCGTCGACAGGTTCGGAAACCGCCGGCTCTTCCGGCGCGTCAATCAGACCGAAACGCTGCGCGCCCTGCCAGGCGAGGAAGCCGAGAACAATCAGTATTAGGATAATAACAATTACGCGCACGACAAAGCCCCTCCTGTGACGTGAACCGGCCGCTGGGGATTTGACTTTACCCCGGCGGAAATCATCGTACAATGTTGGCCGGAACTCATCAAACGTTGCAAATTCATGAAATCGCTCTGTGTTTATTGCGGGTCGCGGCCCGGCGCCGACCCCGCCTTCAAAAAAACCGCCATCTGGATCGGCCAGGAAGCGGCGCGGCGCAATTGCCGCATCGTTTACGGCGGCGGCAAGCTCGGCCTGATGGGCGCGACGGCCGGCGCCGCCCGCGACGCCGGCGGCGACGTTTTCGGCGTCATCCCCGATTTTCTGGTTGAGCTTGAAGGCATCCTGGACGGGGTTGACCACAAGATCGTCAAGACGATGCATGAACGCAAAATGCTGATGTTCGAAGAGTCCGATGCGATCCTGACGCTGCCCGGCGGCATCGGCACGCTCGAAGAACTTATTGAAGTCCTCTCCTGGGCCCGTCTTGCCCTGCACCGGAAACCGATCATTGTACTGAATATGAAAGAGTTCTGGACGCCGCTGAAAATCCTGATCGAACATGTGATCGAGGAAGGCTTCGCCGACAAGGAACTGATTTCCGATCTCATCTTTGTCGACAAGCCCGAGGATGTCTTTCCAACGGCGGAAAGCCATATGCTGCGGGCGCGGGCCTGACGCTTCCGTCTTCCGCCGCAAATCCCCGTCGCTCCATCGCATCCGGACTTTCCGGCTAGGGCATCCCGGGCCATTATGGTCCCGCCGCAACGCGCCGGAACAGGCGCGAAGGCCCGGGCGCCGTCAACGCATCATTCACGCCGGCGCCGATGAATCAGAATGGGTCGAAGAAAAGGAAACCGGAGCCATGCTGAGTTTAAGAGCCTTGAACCTCAACAACCCGAGCGCCGCGTTCAGGAACTTTCTCCTCGCCGCCGCCGCATTGATCGCGCTGACCGTGGCGGCGCTGGTCCCCACGCCTGCGGACGCCGGGCGCTATCACTTTGGCGACGCCGAAGAGATTCTCGATGAGCTGATTGAGATGGATGCGCGCGATATTGAAGATCTGCGCGCCGACCTCGTCGACGCGCGCGCCGATATCAACGACGCTATCGGCGACATCGAGGAGGCCAAAGAAGAGGTCAAGGACGCCCCCGGCGGCGAAGCCATCGCCAACGTTGCGTTTAATATCGCCCGCGCCGCGGTCGATCGCGCGACCGGAAAGGCGATCGACAAGGCGCGCGAAACACTCATCGAAGTCGAAGCGCTGCTCGACGAGCGGCGCGAGGACATCGGCGAAGCGGAGTTTCGGGAAACGCTGGGCGCCATCAACATGATCAGAAGCGAACTCGTCGAAATCGAACAGGCGCTCGACGCGTTAACGGACGCCCTGCGCGAAGCTTAGTTCGCTTGCTTCGTCATACGTTATCCAAACAAGCGAAACGGGCGCGGCGTGCCGCGCCCGTTTGCTTTTGGGGCAACTGTCAGTCGTTCGCGTCGTCTTAGAAGGACACCCGAAGACCCGCCTCAATGATCGACGCGCTGTTTTCAACGTCGAATTGCGCGCTGAAAAGACTCGCATTCACTTCCGCGTCCGTGGTCGCGCGATAGCGATAACCGGCGAACAGCGTCGTCATCGGGCTCAACTCATAACCGACGCCGGCCATGGCCTGATAAGCGAACGCGGTCGCGTCGTCGTCGATGATGGTTGTCGCCGACGGCGCATAGAGGACGTCGACGAAGCCGACGCCGGCGCCGGCGCCGATATAGGGCGTGAAACGCGACGAATTTTCAAAGTCGACAATGGCGTTGGCCATGACGAACAGGGTTTTGAGATCGCCCTCGCCCGCGGCCACAAGATCGCCGACAGTGACGCCGAGATTGGTTGCCTGTCCGGTGATCAGCACGGCCGCGTCTTCGCCGTCGAGGGCAATGCCGCCAGCGTTGACGCCCGTGTGCGTCTGAACGCCGTTCGATTGGTAAGCGACTTCAATCTCGCCGCGCAGCCAGCCGAAATCGCGTCCGATGGCGCCGTTAATGGCCCAGCCGGTGTCAAACTCGGTTTGCCAGCCAACCGCTGTTCCATCGGGCAGAACGGCGCCGGCCGGAACGGTCGTTCCTTCGCCGGTGGTGAAATCGCCTACAAAGGCGCCGACATTGTCCGAATTCATCAGAAAGGATCCGCCGCCGGATATCGAGACATAGGTATCCTGCGCATTCGCCGCGCCGGCAAAGGCCAGAGCGCTCGCGCCGGCAAGGATTGTCGTCTTCATCGTCGAAAGCATTTTTGACTCCGCAGGTTTTAAGAAAAACGAATACCGCTCCTTCGCGGCGGTTCATTCTCGTTACGGCGCGGCGCGCGATTTAGATGACGCACGTCGCTTGCGGAGGATTAAAAATTCTTATGAATGACGTCAGGAGCGTTTTGTGCGGCGTTGCGGATGCAGGGTCCACGGATAACAGATCTTTGAAGCGCAATTCATGATCCGATCGCAAAGGTCATGCGTAACCTTCTGTCCGCGTGATAAGGCGGACATTTATGTCGGTTTGGTTAGAGTCTTTTATGGGCTCGGATCGACCGGAAAGCCGCGCGTCTAAACCTTGTCCGGGCCGACCCGAACCACCGCCTTGCCGGCGTTGTCGCCGCGGAACAGGCCGATAAACGCTTCGGGCGCTTTTTCGAGCCCCTCATATTCGGTCTGCTGGAATTTCAGGTTCCCGGCGGCGACCAGCGGCGCGACTTCGCCGGCGAATTCCATGACCTTGTCCGCATATTCGCCGACGATGAACCCCCGGACCATGACGCCGCGGCCGATCAGATTGAAGAGATTGGGCGGGCCCGGCTCCGGTTCGGTATTGTTGTACATGGAGATCAAGCCGCAGAGCGCGATGCGCCCGCCGGGGGCGATGCAATTGAGCGCCGCTTCGAGATGCATGCCGCCGACATTTTCAAAGTAGCAGTCGACGCCGTTCGGCGCGGCTTCCGCAAGGGCCTTGGTGAGTTCGGCGGCGTTTTTGTAGTCCTTATAGTTGAGCGCCGCATCGACGCCCGCCTCTTCTTTCAGCCAGCGAATTTTTTCCGGCGAACCGGCCGAGGCGACGACCCGGGCGCCTCTCAGCTTGCCGAGCTGGCAAACGACCGAGCCGACGGCGCCCGCAGCGCCGGACACGAATAGCGTTTCGCCTTCCTTCGGTTTCATGATCTGCGTGACGCCGGCCCAGGCGGTCATGCCGGGCATGCCGAGAACGCCGAGCCAGGCGGGCAGCGGCGCGAGATTCGGCATCACTTTCTGCGTCCGCTCGCCGTTCGAGACGTAATATTCCTTCCAGCCGCCGGTGAAGTCGACAATCACGTCGCCGACCGCATAGTCGGCGATGTTCGACTCAACCACTTCCGCCACAGCCCCGCCGGCGAGCGGCTCGTCGAGGGAGAAGGGCGGGATGTAGCTCTTCACGTCAGGGCGCATGCGCCCGCGCATATAAGGGTCGACCGACATCCAGATGGTGCGGCAGACCATTTCATTGGCGCCCGCCGCCGGCACGGTCGTTTCCCGGATTTCGAAATCGGCCTCGCGCGGCATGCCCTGTGGATAAGCTTTCAGAAATACGGCCTTCGACGAACGCTCGGACATCGGCTTTTCCTCAATTTTGGCGGTTATGCGGCAGTGGTATCGGCAATTGTCCGCTCGCGACAGCGTGATGCGCAGCGCTCAATTCGGACAAGTCCTCGCCTCAATCTCGCCTTGGACGGCTATAACATTAGGCGCATCAACGCAAAAGGGGCGCACCAACCGGCCGCCACGGGTTGAAGAGAAAACGACGCAAGGAACGGAGGCTGCGGAAAACCATGAAAACCATCTTGATAGCATCGGGCGCAATGTTGCTGGCGGTTACGGGATGTCAGTCAACGGGCGAAGGCGCCCTCACCGGCGCCGCGGTCGGCGCGGCCGGCGGCGCCATCGCCGGCGAGATTTTCGCGGGCCGGCCCGGGCGCGGCGCGGCCTATGGCGCGCTGATCGGCGCCGCGGTCGGCGCCTATGAAGGCTGCTCGCGCGCCGGCACGTGCTGGGGCAGAGCCCGCGATCACGGCCACCGTCGCTATGACCGATATTCCGGCCAGTATTATTACGTCGACCCGGAATATGGCGACACCTATTGGGAAGACGGTTCTTTCCGGGAATATGGCCGTCGCGGCCACCGTCGCGGTCGCTACTAATCCGAACCTTTAAGTTTGTTGCGTAACGCTGCGGCCCGTCTTTATGGCGGGCCGCAGTGGTTTAGCGCAGCGCTTCGTCATCCGACCGGTCGACGCGCGACGCATCGTGTTCGACGTCTTTCTTCTTGGTCTTGCCCATCTGGGTCAGCGCGATCACCGTCAAGGTTGGAACGAAACCGTCGACCTGGCCGGTGAGGTCCGCCGCCTCCCAAAAGGCGAAAAGACCCGGCCACCCGAATAAGGCGACCGCCGCGACGCCCATCAGGATGTCGAAGGGCAGTTCAAACCCCGGGATACGTCCGACGGTAAAGTCGAGCGCGTCGAGAATGACGGCGATGATCAGCTTGACGACGTCCGAGCGCATAGGGCTTTCCCCATTCGGCCCGCAGCGTCGCATATCATGCCGGACGCCTCAATTGCCGCGGGCGCCGGGGACGCAAACGATTACGGCTTGTATTGCGTCACTTTCTGGTTGATGGCGCCGAAGATCGATTTGCCGTCGGCGTCTTCCATGCGGATTTCAACCGTGTCGCCGAAGGACATGAACGGCGTTTTCGCCGCGCCGTCATAAATCGTTTCGATCATGCGGATTTCGGCGATGCAGGAATAGCCGGCGCCGCCTTCGGCGACCGGTTTGCCGGGGCCGCCGTCGAGCATGTTGGAAACGGTGCCCGAACCGATAATCGTCCCGGCGCCCAAGGGCCGCGTCTTCGCCGCATGGGCGATCAATTGCGGAAAATTGAACGTGAGGTCGACGCCGGCGTCAGCGCGCCCGAACGGCGCGCCGTTATAGTCGACGATCAGCGGCAGCTGGACGGCGCCGTCCCGCCACGCATCGCCCAGTTCGTCCGGCGTCACGGCGCAAGGGGAAAAGGCAGATGACGGCTTCGACTGGAAAAAGCCGAAACCCTTGGCGAGTTCCGCCGGAATGAGGCCGCGCAAGGAAACGTCGTTCACCAGCATGACGAGGCGAATATAATCGCCAGCCTCCGCCGCCGAGACGCCCATGGGCACGTCGCCGGTGATCACCGCGACTTCGCCTTCCATATCAATGCCCCAGGCCTTGTCCTCAGCCATGACAATGTCGTCGCGGGGGCCGAGAAAAGAATCCGACCCGCCCTGATACATCAGCGGGTCTTCGTAAAAACTCTTCGGCACTTCCGCGCCCCGCGCCTTGCGCACCAGTTCCACGTGATTGATGTACGCCGAGCCGTCCGCCCACTGATAGCTGCGCGGAAGCGGCGAAGCGGCCTCGCGCTCGTGAAACCGCTCTGTCGGGACGGACCCCGTTTCGACCCCTTGCGCCAATTCGGCAAGGCCCGGCCCGGCGCGCGTCCAATCGTCAAGGGCCGCCTGCAAGGTGGGCGCGACGCGCGCCGCATCGGTGCAGCGGGTCAGGTCCTTCGAGACGACGACGAGCCGGCCGTCGCGGCCGCCTTTGAGCGAAGCGAGTTTCATTTGTAGTTCGTCCTTTCAAGTTTTTTGAGACGTTGTTCTCAGGCCGGCGCGGACATCGGACGGGGCCAGTTTCGGCGACCCGCCGCCCTTCTCCTCGCACTCACGAATGAGCGCCGCAACCCGTTTGTTGACCGGCGCGGGAAGCCCGTGTTTTTCACAAAGGGCGACCACGGTTTCCTGCAGTTCGGCGATTTCCGTTTTGCGCCCCTGCTCCAGATCTTCCCACATGGAGGACCGCGCTTCCGGGTCGATCCTGAGGCCCGGGCGGGCGATGATGCGATAGATCGGCGTCGGCAGGCGCATGACATGGGGCGCCAGACCGATCGGCAGCGGCAAAGGCGAGCGCGGTTTGATCCCCTCAAGTTTGAGCGCCCGCAGCGCTTCTGCAATTTCGTCGGCGAGGAGCGCGCGCCATTCGCGGTTCGAAAATTCTTCCAGCAAGGTCACGCCGGAAAGCGCGTTAAGCGCGTTGTTGAGGTTGATGAGGAGCTTGCCCCATTGCACGGCCCGGATGTCTGACGATTCGCGCATGACAAGGGTCGCCGTCGCGATGCGCTGCGCAAGATCGCCGTCGCCCGCCTCAATGAGGATGTCGCCGGCGACGCCGCGATGAAAGCGTCCCTCGCCGGCGTTCAGGACATTGTAGGCGATCACGCCGGCGCGCACGTCGCGGCCCGGCGCCGCCTCGCGCAAGACCGCCGCATTGGAAACGCCGTTCTGCAGGCTGACGACTTTCGCCGCCGCTGGCGCGTGGGCCGCAATGAGCGCGCCCATTTCCGCCGTCGCGCCGCTTTTCACCGTGACGAGAACGATATCCGCGTCGGAAAGAATTGCGGGGTCCGTTGAGACCTTGAGGTCCGCCGGCGCAATGCGCGCGTCGAGCCCCTCAAGATCGGTGACGCGGAGCCCATGCTCCAGGATCATCGCGGCGATCCGCTCGCGACAGAGGAACCGGACGTCTGCGCCGCCATGGGCGAGCGCGCCGCCGACGAAACAGCCGACGCTGCCGGCGCCGGCGACGACAACCCGCGGATGGTCGCGCCCCGGCACTACGCCGCCGCGTTGAGCGCAGCGCCGCACCAGGGGCAATGGCGGATGACGACCACATTGCGGTCGCCATCATGCACGATGAGCCCGAACTGGTTCAGCCCTTCGTGATAGGCGATGAGGCTGTCCGGGCACGCAAACGGGTCGTCATGGGCCTCGCAACGCATTTCGAGCGCCGCCTGCATCGTGACGCAGCACAATCGGCCGGGATCAGGGTGCTGGGTGCGGGTCAGCGCAACGCCTCCGTTGAAAAGCGCGGGGTCCAAGGCCCGCTGGTGCACGGCCCGCTAGTTGCCATTCCCCCGACGGGGGCGCAAGACCGGGGAAACCGGCCCCCTTTCCCATGTCCCGCCGCTTTGGTAACGCCTGCGGGAGGCTTGGCCCGAAGCGGTTGCAAGGGTCGGGCGCCCGCCCCATTTTCCGTCGACGCACGCACCGTGCGAAAAAGAGGTATGCCGTGAAAAAGACCCGTCTTTTAATTCTTGGTTCCGGGCCCGCGGGGCTCACCGCCGCGATTTACGCCGCGCGGGCGGGGCTCAAGCCGGTCCTCGTTCACGGGCTGCAGCCCGGCGGGCAGATGACCATCACCACCGATGTGGAGAACTATCCGGGCTTCGCCGACGTCATTCAGGGCCCGTGGCTGATGGAGCAAATGCAAAAACAGGCCGAGCATGTAGGGACGGAGTTCATCCATGACATTATTACCGACGTGGATCTGACCCGCCGTCCGTTTAAGCTCACGGGCGACAGCGGCGAGACCTACGAGGCCGACGCCCTTGTCATTGCGACCGGGGCCCAGGCCAAATGGCTTGGCCTTCCCTCGGAAGAAAAATTCCAGGGCTTCGGCGTATCGGCCTGCGCCACCTGCGACGGGTTTTTCTATCGCGGCAAGGACGTTCTGGTCGTCGGCGGCGGTAACACGGCGGTCGAGGAAGCGCTCTACCTGTCCGGTCTCGCCAACAAGGTGACGCTCGTCCATCGCCGCGATGAATTGCGCGCGGAAAAAATCCTGCAACAGCGTCTGTTCGACAAAGAAAATGTCGACGTCATCTGGGACCATAATCTCGATGAGATCCTCGGCGATGAAGACCCCCTCGGCGTTACCGCCGCGCGGCTGAAACACGCGCAAAGCGGCAAGACGCAGGAAATCAAGGTCGACGGTGTTTTCATCGCCATCGGTCATAAACCGTCGACGGAGCTTTTCGCCGGCAAGATGAAAATGAACGATCACGGCTATCTCGATACCGCGCGGGATTCGACCGCGACCGAGATCCCCGGCGTTTATGCGGCCGGCGACGTTACCGACGACATTTACCGCCAGGCCGTCACCGCCGCCGGCATGGGCTGCATGGCCGCGCTGGAGGCGGAGAAGTTTCTCGCCGAACAGGACGTCGCGCATAAGGCGGCGGCCGAGTAACAGACGGTAAGGAGGCCAATGATGTTGAAAGGTCTGACGCTTGTCTCTGCGCTGCTCGTCAGCGCCTGCGCCCATGCGGAAACGCCGGCGCCCGCTGCGGCCCCGCCGAGCGCGGCGGCGAAAACATCGCCCGGCCATCACAGCGACGGCCTCGTCCGTATCATCAGCGCCTATTCGGTTGAGGAGACCGTGGCGCGCCTCGAAGCGGCGCTCGCCGCGCGCGGCGTCAAGGTGATGGCGAAGATCGATCACGCGGCGAACGCCGCCGGCGCCGATCTCGACCTTGCGCCAACGACGCTGGTGATTTTCGGCAACCCGGCCGCCGGCACGCAACTCATGCAGGCCTCGCGCTCCATCGGCGTCGATCTGCCCATGAAAGCGCTCGTCTACGAACAGGACGGCGCCGTCATGTTCGAATATAACGCCATCGGGTATATCGCCGGCCGCCATGGCGTTCCCGCCGATTTGCCAGTCCTTGCGAAAATAGAAGGATTGCTCGCCGCCGTCGCCGCCGAGGCCACCGGCGTAGAGTAAGGCATCCACTCTCGACGGCCTTTTGTTTCGCGAAATTCATGCTAAAGACGCCGTCCCCGCGGAGAGGCGCCGGAGTGGTCGCCTGCGCGCAAAAGCGCGCAATCTATAGTCTGTTCGACCACTCTCGACGGCTTCTCCTCAGGGAACCGGCTGCGTAAGACCAGCAGCTGTACGGAGAGGTGCCGGAGTGGTCGAACGGGGCGGTCTCGAAAACCGTTGAGCGCGCAAGCGTTCCGAGGGTTCGAATCCCTCTCTCTCCGCCATCATTTCGCTCGCGGACAATCGCTTCGCGATGTCCTCCGCGGGGGCGGCCTGACCGGCCGGGCCGCAGTCACGGCCTTGGGGCGTAGCGTTCGCCCACCCTTGCCGCCAGGCCGGCCCTTAACCATCCGCGATATTGACCCGGCGCCGCGCCGCCGCTATACGCCGCGCTTCTTTTAAACAACCGGACGGATGAAGCCGGGGCGAAAAAGGACGCTGGCGCACAAATTGCGCCCATAGAGGTCGAACCATGTACGCAGTCGTCAAGACTGGCGGTAAGCAATACCGCGTTTCCGAAAATGACACGCTGAAAGTCGAGCGCCTGTCCGGCGAAACGGGCGATATCGTCACCCTGCCTGACGTTCTCATGCTGGGCGACGGCAAGGACGTGACGGTGGGCGAACCGAATGTCGCCGGCGCGACGGTTGCTGCGGAGATTGTCGAGCAGGCGCGCGACAAGAAGATCATCGTCTTCAAAAAACGCCGCCGCCAGAATTACCGCCGCAAGCATGGCCATCGCCAGCATTATACGCTGTTGAAGATCACCGAGATTCTCACCGACGGCGCCAAGCCGTCGAAGAAGGCCGCAGCGAAGAAACCGGCCAAAAAAGCCGCGCCCAAAAAGGAAGCGGAAGCCAAAACCGAAACGCCGAAAGAAGCAGCGCCGAAGGCGGCGCCAAAAGCGGCGGGCGCGGACGATCTGAAAAAACTTTCCGGCGTCGGCCCCGTGCTTGAGAAAAAACTGATCGAAGCGGGCGTCACCTCATTTGCGCAGATCGCGGCCTGGGGCCCGGCGGAAATCGAGGAATTCGACGAGAAATTGTCATTCAAAGGCCGGATCGAACGGGAAGGCTGGGTCGAACAGGCGAAAAAACTCGCCAAGGGCGAAGAGGAGTAAGAGATGGCGCATAAAAAGGCAGGCGGCTCGTCACGGAACGGTCGCGATTCAGAAGGGCGCCGGCTGGGCGTCAAAAAATACGGCGGCGAAGTCGTCGTGCCGGGCAACATTCTTGTGCGCCAGCGCGGCACCAAGTTTCACCCCGGCGCCAATGTCGGCATGGGACGCGACCACACCTTGTTTGCCATCGCGGGCGGACGCGTCCAGTTCGCGACTAAACGCGGCGGCCGCAACTACGTCTCTATCGTCACCGAAACGGAATAGCGCCCCACGCATCGCGGCGGTCCGGCGCAAAAGACCTGCAAAGAATTTAGAGAAGGGAAGGCGTTCGCGCCTTCCCTTTTTCTTTTGGCGGATTTCGAGGTGAGCCCCGAGATTGTCATCGCCCCGACGGGCGCTTAGGACGGTGGCGAAGGACGCCGCAAATCGGAGCGCAGATCATGGCCGCTATCGCAGAATTTCAGGTCCGCAAGGACAAGCTCGATGAAACCCGGCGCGTCGATAACGAAAAACCGGCGCTCGGCGACGGCCAGATCCTCGCCAAGGTCGACCGCTTCGCGGTCACCGCAAACAACGTGACCTACGGCGTTGTCGGCGAGCGCATCGGTTATTGGAAGTTCTTTCCGGTCGCAGACGAAGGCTGGGGCGTCATTCCGGTCTGGGGCTTCGCCGACGTGGAAGCCTCAAACCATCCGGATGTCGCCGTCGGCGAACGCCTTTACGGATACTGGCCCATGGCGAGCCATCTTGTCATGAGGCCGGGCAAGGTTTCCAAAACCCGCCTTGTCGACGACGCACCCCATCGGCGCGAATTGCCGCCAGTATATAATAGCTATGCGCGGGTTAGCGCGGAAGCGGGCTATGACGGCGACATGGACAATGACCGCATGGTCCTGATGCCGCTCTATGCGACCTCGTTCTGCCTTTACGATTTTCTCAAAGACAATGACTGGTTCGGCGCCGGCCGCGTCATCATCGGCAGCGCGTCCTCAAAAACCGCCATCGGAACGGCGTACGCCATCAAGTCGGATGATGCGCCGCCAACGCTGGTCGGATTGACGAGCGCGCGCAATCGCAACGCCGTCGAACGGCTGGGACTCTATGACGAAGTTGTCGTCTATGACGATATCGAAAAGCTCGATGGGAATGTCGCCACCGTCATCATCGATATGTCCGGCGACGGCGGCGTTCTCGGGCGGCTGCACAAATTGCTCGGCGACAACATGAAATATACGTCGAATGTGGGCGTCACCCATTTCGAGGCGAATGACATGGGCCCCGATTTCATCCGTGAACGAAGCGCCATGTTTTTCGCCCCCGGCCATATGCAAAAGCGGGCGAAAGACTGGGGGCCCGGCGAATTCGAAAAGCGCGCCCACAGTTTCTGGCGCGACGCCGCGCTGAAAAGCCGGAGCTGGCTCACCATACAGGAAGCGCGAGGGCCCGACGCCGTCGAGCACGCCTGGCGCGACGTCCTCGCCGGCAAAACGCCGGCCGACGCCGCATGGGCGGTCGGGTTTTAGCGCCACGCAGAGGAGCTGCCATGACGGACGGACCGCCATCAAGACCGCGATTGCTGATTGACATCGTGTCCGACCCGGTCTGCCCGTGGTGCTATGTGGGCTTTAAGGCGTTCCAGCTTGCCCGCGACCGGATTTCCTCGGAGTTCCAGGTCCTGCCGCGCATCCGCGCTTATATGCTCAACCCCGATACCCCCGCTGAGGGCGTCGACCGCGCCGCCTATTACGAAAAGAAGTTTCCCGACGCGGCCCAGCGCGAGGCCATGGCGATGAAACTGAAGGCCGCGGCGCTCGGCGCTGGCTTCAAGTTCGATCCGTCCATTCCAACCCGCCTACCCAACACGGCGAAAGCCCATCAACTGATCCGGCTTTCCCATTTCGACGGCGCCCAGGAGCGCCTCGTTGACAATCTCTACAGCGCCTATTGGGACAAAGGCGTCGATATCGGCGATGACGACGCGCTGGTCGCCATCGCGGAAGAAACGGGCCTTGACGGCGACAATGCGCGGCGCGACCTGCAGGACCCCAAATCAAAAAACACCGTCCTCGCCGAAGCGGAGGCGTTTCGTCAGGCCGGCGTATCGGGCGTGCCCACCTTTATCATTAACGAACGCGACGGCTTTTCCGGCGCCGTCCCGCCGGACCGCATGGCCGAGGCGTTCCGGGACGCGGCCAAAGACTTGCATCGGCGCACGCACTGAACGCGAGGCTTTTCTTCGCGTTAACCAACGCCCCGAGGCCGATCATGGTTCGACCGCTTTTCATTGCCCTTTTCTGTTTCGCCGCCCTGCCGGCCTGCGCAGCGAATGGAGCCGCCGCCGAGGTCGCCGTTGAGGTCGACAGCGCCGGCGCGCTGAAGCGCGCCGTATGGCGCGCCGCCCCGGGGGACGTCATCGCCCTCGCCGCCGGCGCATACGACATTGCGGATCTCAAAATCGAAGAAGACCTGACCCTGCGGGGCGACGGCGACGTCGTCCTTTACGCGTCGCGGCCCGTCGCCAAGGGCCTTCTCAATCCGCTGCCCGGCGTATCGCTGACGGTCGAAAACCTCATCTTTCGCGGCGCGCGCTCGCCGGACAAAAACGGCGCCGGCATTCGCAATGACGGGCGGCGCCTGACGATTATCGATTGCGTGTTCGAGAACAACGAAAACGGCGTCCTGTCGACCGGGGACCGCGACGGCGCCATCGCCATTACCGGGTCGAGATTTGTCCGCAACGGCCATGGCGACGGCTACTCCCACGGCATCTACGTTTTGCGCGCGTCGAAACTCGCGATCGAGAACAGCGAATTCATCGCCACCCATATCGGACACCATGTCAAATCCCTGGCCGACGAAACCATCATCCGGAACACGCGGCTTGACGATGCGGACGGCGCGACGAGCTATGCGGTGGACTTGTCCAAAGCCGGGCGGGTTCTCATCGCGAACAACACCATCATCCAGTCGGCGGACGCGGAAAACAACACCATGATCAACTACGACGCCTCCCGCGGCGGCAAGGCGCGGTCGTTGGAAATCACCGGCAACAAGATCGTCAATCGCCGGCGCAACGGTCGGTTCCTGCGCAACGACACAGGCGTGGCGCCGCTCGTTTTCGACAATGAAATCATCGTCGAGGCCGGCGCCGCGCTCGATTATAAGGAGTCGCGCCCGCATCATTGATCTGAATACAGAGTTTCGCCCCATCGCGCGGAGTATGGCGAAAAAAGGCGCACAGGCGCGGGTTACAATACTGAAAATTTGACAAAAAATTCACAAAGCGAATAACGCTTGACGCCGCGCGCAGCGTCCGATTAAGTGCCGTCAGCGACTTTGTTTTGGCCGACTTTTGCGAGACTTGCCTACGGCCAGCCGACTAGAGACTCCAAGACATGGTTGCCTTCCGCCGGTTTTAGCGGACCGGCATCGCCATTAAAGGAGATCTAGATCAATGGCATCAGGCACAGTGAAATGGTTTAACGCCACCAAAGGGTACGGCTTTATCGAGCCCGATGAAGGCGGCAAGGACGTGTTTGTCCATATCACCGCGGTTCAAGCGGCGGGCCTTCAGGGCCTTAATGAAGGGCAAAAAGTTTCCTTCGAAATCGCCGAGCAGCGCGGCAAATCCTCTGCTGCGAACTTAAAAGTCGAATAGTCGAAACGACATTTCCGAACGACAACGCCGGCGTTTCCTGCGCCGGCGTTTTTTGTTTCGGCTGAGACTTGTGTTTGGCTATGCGGGGCGCGTCATTTCAATGAGGCGCCCCGCGCCTTTTTCCAGCAGGGCGAGACCGACGGCGCGGCCGAGTTCTCTCGGCCGGTCGGCGGCGCCCTCGCGGCGGACCTCGATCATCTCGCCGCCGTCTTCCGACATAACCGCGCCGTAAAGGCTAAGCCCGTCGCCGTCGCGCTGGCCATAGCCGGCGATCGGCGCATTGCAGTGACCGTTCAGAACCCAGAGCAATTCGCGCTCGGCGAGCGCAGAGACGCGCGCATCGCCGTCATCGATCGCGGACAGTTTTTCCAAAAGTTCGAAATCGCCCGCCCGGCATTCGACGGCGACAATGCCCTGCCCCGCCGCCGGCGCCAGTTCGTCGGGCGAAAACACATGGGCGATGCGATGGGCGAGGCCGACGCGTTCCAACCCGCAGCGCGCCATGATCAGCGCATCGGCCGGGCCGACCTCGCCGCCGTCGGGCAGCCGCTGCATGGCCCGCTCGTCGAGCTTCTTGATGCGCGTATCGGCGGCGCCGCGGAAATGAATGACCTCCGCCTTCGGATAAAGCCGGCGCAGCAGCGCCTTGCGCCGAACGGAGTTGGTGCCGATCTTAAAGCCGTCGCCGCCTGCGTCGCGGAACGCTTCATAGGTCGCGCCTTTGCGCAGGACCAGCGCATCCTCAACGCCCTCGCGCTTCATATAGGCGCCGATGACAAGGCCCGGCGTTTCCTCGTCCCCCGGCATGTCCTTTAACGAATGCATCGCCGCGTCGAGGCGCGCCTCGCGCATGGCGTCGCGAATTTCCGCAACGAAGGCGCCGCCCTTGCCGCCATGGGTGTCGAGTTTTGAGACCTGATCGCGGTCCCCGCGCGGCGAAAACCGGACAATCTCAATGGCCGCGTCGTCATGGGCGGCACGATACGCCGCGGCGATGTCGTCAGTCTGTGCGAGCGCCATGGCGCTTGAACGGGTGCCGATCCGCATGATTGCCCTCTTGCTCATGGCGCCTGCGCCGCTGGCGGACCCGAGAGGATTCGAACCTCTGGCCTCTGCCTTCGGAGGGCAGCGCTCTATCCAGCTGAGCTACGGGTCCTCGCGCCGTTAAGCTTCGCGGCGTTTACGCGATCTGGCGCTGGCGGGCAAGGAGAGAGCCCGATCTCGCCCCAATTCGGCGCCATTTGACCGGTATGGATAAAGCCAAAGCCCGGGGCCGCGAATGCTGCTAGGATGGGCACTGTTTCGACATACGGGATGCTAGAGGATGAGACGGATAAAACGGATCTGGGTCGCCGCGGCGGCCGCGCTTGCCGCCATGACAACAACAGGCGGCGCAGCGGCCGACGAAACCGCCGCGACGCCGGCCATGTGGCGCGCCGCCGACGCCGATACGGAAATTTTTCTGCTCGGCACGTTCCACATCCTGCCGAAGGGCGTTCAGTGGCGCACGGACGCGTTTGAAACGGCGTTCGAGAAATCCGGCATCGTCTATTTCGAGGCGGAGACGGATGCGCCCGATTCCCAGTCAAAGACGTTGAGCGTTCTGATGACGGAAGGCTTCAATGCGAATGGCAGGCTTCTGTCGGACATGCTCGACGCGGACGACACGGCATTGCTGCGCAGCATCGTCGCTTCGCTGGGCCTGCCCTATGAAGGCGTCGATCCGATGCGGCCCTGGAACGCGTTTCTCACGCTGTCGGTGCAATTCATCATTCAACAGGGGTTTGACCCCGGCGCCGGCGTCGATTCCACATTGCTCGCCGAAGCGCGCACAAAGGGAAAAGCCATCCGCTTTTTCGAAACCATCGAAGAACAGCTTGCCCTGTTCACCGGCCTCTCGCCGCGCACGGAAAAAGAACTTCTGGTCCTGACCCTGCGCGACTGGGAAAATCAGGCGGAGAGTTTTGACGATCTGTTCGCCGCATGGCGCGACGGCGACGCGGGCGGTCTCGACGCCCTGATGAACGAGATCATGCGCGATCAGGCGCCGGAGGTGTTCGAACGCCTCCTGGTCGCCCGCAACAAGGCGTGGGCCGACGAAGTCGAACGCGTCATGAAAACAGACGACGGCGCAGTCTTTATCGCCGTCGGCGCCGCCCATCTCGTCGGCGACCGCTCGGTGCAGGCGGTGCTTGCCGAGCGGGGAATTGCGTTCAGCCCCTACGGCGACACGTCCGCCGCCACGAACGACAATGAACCGGCGGCGGCCGACGACATTGGCGCGTTGTTGAAGGCAGTAGGCGAGAATTAGGCCCTTAGTGACGATTGCACGGAACAGATTATTCATCCGCTCATCCCGGCGAAGGCCGGGATCTCAGGAGGCTTGTTCCGGACTTGTGGCTGGAGATCCCGGCCTTCGCCGGGATGAGCGGAAGATTTTATTGAATCACAGGCGTCTCAACCGGCTCTAAATATCGAGTTCCGCCGCCAGCGCGTTGTCCTGAATGAACTCCCGGCGCGGCTCGACGATGTTGCCCATGAGCCGCGAAAAGATGTCGTCGGCGTCGTCCGCTTCCTTGACTTTGACCTGCAACAGGACGCGCGCGTCATTGTCGAGGGTGGTTTCCCAAAGCTGGTCCGGGTTCATTTCGCCGAGGCCCTTATAGCGCTGAACGGAAACGCCTTTTTCACCAGCGGCGCGCACCGCATCGAGCAAGCCGGCCGGTCCGAACAGCGTCAAGGACAGGTCCTTGCGCGTCCAGACAGCGGGCTTTTCAAAGATCGGAATAAGGTCTTCAACCGCAGCCTCAACGCGCCGCGCGTCGGCGCTTAACAGAACGTCGCGGGACAATTCCCGGCGCTCCTCGACGCCGCGCACTTCGCGCGTGAACACGTAGCCGCCTTCGCCGTCGGGCGCGCCCTGCCAGTCGCGCTCATACTCTTCCGAAATGACGTTGAGGCGTTCGGCGACGCGGGCGGCGACCTCGTCCGCATCGTCGCCGGCCTCTTTCAGCGCCCGGGCGAGCGCCGCCTGCATGACGACGTCGCGGGAAAGGCGCGCCGGAAACTCGGCGAGCGCGTCGGAGACCTTTCGCGCCTTGGCGATCACGTCCGCCAGGTCGGCGCCGGCGATAGTCTCGCCGGAATCGAGCACCAGCGCCCCGTCGGCCATCCCTTCCGCATAGAGATAATCGTTGAGCGACTGATCATCCAAGAGATATTGCTCGGACTTGCCGCGCGAGACCTTATAAAGCGGCGGCTGGGCGATATAGAGGTGGCCGCGCCGGATAAGCTCCGGCATCTGGCGGAAGAAAAACGTCAGCAACAGCGTTCGGATATGGGCGCCGTCGACGTCGGCGTCGGTCATGATGACGATCTTGTGGTAGCGCAGCTTGTCGGGGTCGAAATCGTCGCGCCCAATCCCCGTCCCCAGCGCCGTGATCAGCGTGCCGATTTCCTGGCTTGACAGCATCTTGTCGAACCGCGCCCGCTCCACATTGAGGATCTTGCCGCGCAAAGGGAGCACCGCCTGATTTTCGCGGTTGCGCGCCTGTTTGGCGGAGCCGCCGGCGGAATCGCCCTCGACGATAAAGAGTTCAGACTTCGCCGGGTCGCGCTCCTGGCAGTCGGCGAGCTTGCCCGGCAGGGAGGCGACGTCGAGCGCCGATTTCCGCCGCGTCAGTTCGCGGGCCTTGCGGGCCGCCTCCCGCGCGGCGGCGGCTTCGGCGATCTTCTGCACGATGCGCTTGGCGTCCGTCGGGCTTTCCTCAAACCATTCGCCAAGCTTTTCGTTGACCGCGCCCTCGACAACGGGCCGCACTTCGGAAGAAACAAGCTTGTCTTTTGTCTGCGAGGAAAATTTCGGGTCCGGGACTTTGACGGACAAGACACAAGTGAGCCCCTCGCGCGCATCGTCGCCGGTGAGCGAGACCTTTTCCTTTTTCGCAATGCCGGAGCTTTGCGCGTAGCTGTTGATGATGCGCGTCAGCGCGCCGCGAAAACCGGCAAGGTGCGTGCCGCCGTCCCGCTGCGGGATGTTGTTGGTAAAGCACAGGACCTTTTCGTGGTAGCCGTCGTTCCACCACATGGCGACGTCCACCGTGACCCCTTCGCGTTCCGTCGTGAAGGAGATCGGTTTTTCGAGCAGCGCCGTTTTCGACGCGTCGAGATACTCAACGAAGGCTTCAAGCCCGCCCTCGTAAAGCATTTCCTCGACGCGCGCTTCCACATGGCGGTTGTCCGCAAGGCGGATCTGAACGCCGGAATTGAGGAAGGCAAGCTCGCGCAGGCGATGTTCCAGCGTGTCAAAATCGAACTCGACGCCGGTGAAGATTTTGTCCGACGGCAAAAACGTCACTTCCGTACCGGTTTTGACCGCGTCGCCGACAACGGCGAGATCGCCCTCGGGCTCGCCCATATGGAAGCGCATGAAATGTTCTTTGCCGTTGCGGCGGATCTTTAACTCCAGCCTTTCGGAAAGCGCATTGACGACGGACACCCCGACGCCGTGAAGGCCGCCGGAGACCTTGTAGGAATTCTGGTCGAACTTCCCGCCCGCATGAAGCTGCGTCATGATCACCTGTGCGGCCGAAACGCCCTCTTCCGGGTGAATGTCCGTCGGGATGCCGCGGCCGTTATCCGTGACCGTGACCGAGCCGTCGGCGTTGAGGATCACCTCAACCGTGTCGCAATAGCCGGCAAGCGCTTCGTCGATGGCGTTGTCCACCACTTCGTAGACCATGTGATGAAGGCCGGACCCGTCGTCGGTGTCGCCGATATACATGCCCGGACGCTTGCGCACCGCGTCGAGCCCTTTGAGGACCTTGATCGAGTCCGCGCCATAATCGGGACCCGCTTCGCCCGGCGCGGCGGCCGGCGGGATATCGTCTTCTATCTGGTTTTTTGCGGCGTTGTTCGCCATTTTTCGTGACTTTCTTTTTTTTGGTTATTCAAACTCGAACACGGCGCCGTCGCGCGCTTCGAACCGTTGCGCCCGCGAACCCCAGGCGTCGAACAAGTGATGATCCGTACCCGTCATGAAGGCCTGAAAGCCGAGGCTGTCGATAATGTCGAAAAGAGCGGCGCGCCTGTCGGGATCGAGATGGGCCGCGATTTCATCCAGCAGAAGGATGAGCGGCGCGTCGCCGGGGGCAGAGGCGCGCGAGGCTTTCGCCGAGGCCAGGACGACGCCGATCAGCAGCGCCTTTTGTTCGCCGGTCGAGCACAAACGCGCGGCCTGCGCTTTTTCGCGGTGCTCAACAATCAAATCGCTGCGGTGCGGCCCCATGGTTGCGCGCCCGGCTTCTCCATCCGCGCGCCGGCGCGTCGCGAGAAGACCGGCGAAGTCATCTTCCACATCCCCGGGCTTTGCGCTCGCAAGGGCGCCTTCGACGGCGCCGTCAAGGGCGAGGGTCGCCGCCGGGAAAGCCCCGCCCGCTTCCGCTTGGTCGGCGACGGCCGCGGCGGCGAGCCGGGTCAGCATGGCGCAGCGCGCCGCCGCCATAGCGACCCCGTGCTCGGCCATCTGGCGCTCCAGGACGCCGAGCCATTCTTCATCGCGCGAGCGCTCATCAAGAAGGCGCTGACGCTGACGCATGGCTTGCTCATAGGCGGAAGAGATTTTTGCGTGGGCCGGATCGTGGGCCAGCACCAGCCGGTCGAGAAACCGCCGCCGCTCGCCGGCGCCGTCCATAAAAAGACGGTCCTGCGCCGGCGTCAGCCAGATGAAGCGGATATGGTCGGCAAAAGCGCCCGGCCCCGACGCCGGGGCGTCGTCAATCCGGCAAATACGTCTGTCGGGTCGCGCCGCTTCCGCCCCGACGCCGAGGCGTTTTTCATCCTCGCCGGCGCCAAGACGCGCCGCCACGGCCCAGCCGCCGGCGCCGCCCTGTCGCGGCAGCTCGTCAAGGCGCGCGCGACGCAGGCCCCGTCCCGGCGAGATGAGCGACAAGGCTTCCAACACATTGGTCTTGCCGGCGCCGTTGGGCCCGGCGATGGCGGCGGGACGACCGTCAAAGCGAATGTCCGCCGCCGCGTAAGACCGGAAGTCTGTCAGCGTTAACCGCGTCAGCCGCGCGCGCGCATGTTCGCTCGCCGCAACCGTTTCGGCGCCGTCATTTCGAAGTGCAGCCTGACCTAACATTCACGCCTTTCGCGCAAGGGACGCCCGTGACGGGCGCCCGCGCCAACATCAAACTCTGAGCGGCATTAAAACGTAGAGCGCGCGTTCATCTTCCTCATCGACGATCACCGTCGGCGAAGACGGGTCCGCAAGGCGCAGCGTCGCCGTTTCGCCGTCGATCTGTTGCGCAACATCGAGCAGGTAGCGCGCATTGAACCCGATCTCGATGGCGTCGCCGCCATAATCGACCGCCAGTTCCTCAAGCGCGGAGCCGGCTTCCGGATTGTTCACGGCGAGACGCAGATTGTCGGCTTCAAGACCCAGCTTGATTGATCGCGTTCTGTCGGCGGAAACCGTCGCCACGCGATCGACGGCTTGCGCAAAATCCTTCGTATCGACGCGAAGGGTGTTGGCGTTTCCTTTCGGAATGACGCGCTCGTAATCGGGGAACGATCCGTCGATCAGTTTCGACGTCAGCCGGCCCGGCCCGAAGCCAAAGCGTATCTTCGACGGAGACACGGCAATTTCCACATTGTCTTCCGCGTCTTCGAGAAGGCGGGAGAGTTCCGCAATCGCCTTTCGCGGCACGATCACGCCGGGCATGGCGCCGGCGCCGTCGGGGAGCGGCGCATCGAGGCGCGCCAGGCGATGCCCGTCCGTCGCCGCGGCGCGCAGGAGCGGCGCGTCGCCATCAGGCTCGGCGTGAAAATAAACGCCGTTGAGATAATAGCGCGTCTCTTCCTGCGACATAGCGAAACGGGTTTTATGCAGCAGCCGTTTCAGATCGTCCGTCGGCATGGAAAAGCGGACGTCGAGATCCTCCGTCGTCAGGCTCGGGAAATCATCGTCGGGCAGCACGGCGAGGGAAAACTGCGAACGGCCGGCCGAAATCTGCAACCGATCATCGGCGTTCGACAATTCAAGGCGAACCTGTGCGCCGTCGGGCAGGCGCTTGACGATCTCAAACAGGGTCAGCGCCGACACGGTCGTCGCGCCGCCGCCGGCGACGTCGGCCGGGGCGTCCTCCGACACCTCGATATCAAGGTCCGTCGCCGTCAAGGTCAGCGCGCCGCCATCGGCCTGTAAAAGCACGTTCGACAGGATGGGAATCGTGTTGCGACGCTCCACGACGCTCTGTACGTGCCCAAGCGCTTTCGACAGCGCCGACCGCTCAATCGTAACCTTCATTCCCGTCTCGCTCTCCCGGTTCCGGCCCGTTGGCCGCGTCCATTTTTCCTTAAAAAAGCCCCGTGGCGTCTTCGAAAGAATGACGCCGGCGGGTACAGAATCGCCGTCGTGGATGAACGCTGAATTATAGCCGAAATTCGCACCAAAAAGCTAGCGCCGACGCGGATTTCCCGCGCCGGCGCCGCTTCAGAATCGGGCCTGATTTCAAGCTGTTAGAAGGGCCGTTTTTTACCCGCCAAGGGCTTCGCGAATCCGCCGGACGCCTTCCTGGAAAGCCTTGTCGCGTTCGATCAGCGCCTGGGCCCGGCGATAGCTCGACATGACCGTCGTATGATCGCGGGAAAGCGCCTTGCCGATGCGCGGGAACGACTCCGCCAGCACTTCCCGGGCGCAGTAAACGATGGCGTGGCGGGCCCGCACGATGCGCTGCGGCTGGGCGCGGCCGGTGATTTCCGCACGGCTGAGGCCAAAGGCTTCCGCGCCTGCGTCAATGGCGTCGTCGAGGGTCGCGATGCGCGCGCGGCTGTGATCCTGAAGGCGCGATTTCAGCGCCGTCTTCGCCTCGTTGAGGTCAATGGTGACGGCCTCGTCCCGGTAGAGCAGCAGAAGCTGGTTGAGGGCGCCGATGGTTTCCCGCGTGCTCTGATTGAAATGGTGCGCAATGAACTCAAGAACGGCTTCGTCGATGAGGCATTTGGCGGCGCTCGACCGGACGCGCTTTTTCAGGATTTCAAGACGCATCGCCTCGTCCGCCGGATGCACCGGCGCGCACAAGCCTCCCGCGAGCCGGTCGGCCAGCCGTTTCTTGATCCCGGCTTCCGCGAGTTTGGCCGGCGGCAAATCGCCGGCGATGGCCACGGGCTTGCCGCTGTCGAGTAATGCGTCAATCACAATCAATAGCTCCTCTTGTGTTCTTTCCTTGCCTTCAAGAAAATGGATGTCGTCGATGGCGACGATTTCGTGGTCCTGGAACGCCGCATGCAGCGCCTGGGTGTTGTTGGAAAGCGCCGCGCTGACGCAGGCGTTGATCAGGTTGCGATAGGTCACGTAAAGACACGCGCCCGCCCCGTGCTTGCGCGCGCCCTCGTGACACAATCCGTGCAGCATATGGGTCTTGCCGACGCCGGACTCGCCATAAAGGTAAATGAGTTCCGCCGGCGCGCCGTCGAGCAGCGCCTCACGCACGGCCGCGACGGCCATGCGGTTCGAATCGCCGACAGCAAGCGTTGAAAACGTCCGGCGCGGATCGAGCGTCGCCGCCAGCGCAGGCGCGCCGTCCGCGGACCGCGGCGCCGTCGCCGCGGGCGCGCCGCCGAAATATCCGCCATTGGCGCGGCGCTCTTCCTGCCGGCCGACTTTTTCCGCTTTCGCCGACAAGCCGGCGGCGCGGACGCCAGTGGCGCGCACGGTGAGTTTAATCCGATCCACCGGCCCGATCTCGCGGCGCCAGACTTCCGTCAGGACCGGCAGATAGCGGTGGTCGAGAATATCGCGCTTCAACGCCGTCGGGGTCGAAAACGTCACGCTTTTCTGCGTGCGCTCCGCCAGTCCCAGATCGAGAAACCAGGATTTGTATTTCGCCTCGCCGACCTGGCCGCGCAGGGCGGAAAGATATTTTTCGAACGCGCGCCGGTCCGCCGCATCGAAGTCGTCCCCTGAGTTGTCCATGAAAAAATCGCCCGTTTTGATATTCAGTAATGATCGATGACAAAAACTGCCGACCGCGGGCGACAGACCCCCGCGTCCATTAGCCTTCAATAATGACTTGAAAACGACGCCGGAGCGCCGCTACGCGCGTCGGCCGAATTAACGGCCGCTTGGCCCGAAAATCGAAACAATAATCCGTATAGGAATTAAACGAAAACTATCGTTCCGAATCATTTCGAACCCCTTCCCATTGCACGATACAGCGCCGCCGCCTTAACATCCCCAAGGCGGCCAGTGAATACGCAACTGATCTTTACTTGACTTGATTTTGCGAAGTTATTCCGCATACGTCATAATGACGTGAACTTCGTTAACTGTAGTTTTTTTTCGCGCGCGGTCAACCGTGATTCGAAGGCCGCGACAAACTTTTTTGCAGTTTTAAGACAAATCAAAACCTTAGACTGCACAACGCAGAAACGGGCGTAACGCGCATTTCGTGCATGACGCATTTATTGCGGTTTTCGGTTTGACGAGACGCTATCAACAGCGGAACAAAACAGATTTTAACAACGCGAACCGATAACGCAAATATCAGGCGCCGATGGCGTTGATGCGCGCTGAAAGGCGCGAGAGTTTCCGCGCCACAGTCTTTTTATGAAAAACGCCTTTTGAAACCGCGCGGTGCAGTTCTGGTTGCGCGGACTGAAACGCTGCGTTTGCCGCCGTCTTATCGCCAGACGAAATCGCTTCCTCGACCTTGCGCAAGAATGTCCGGACGCGCGAGCGCCGTGCTTTGTTCACGGCGGTCTGGCGCGCAATCTTGCGGACCATTTTCTTGGCGGACGAGGTATTGGCCATGGGCTTTTTTCGTTTCGGTTACAAGCTGTTAAATGAAGACATCCCGTAGCGGGAGCGCGCGTATATAGCGATGCGTCCAGAGAGCGTCAACCGGCGTTTACACGCTGTTTTCTTGCCTTTTTCTAACGCTGGCAACGGCTGCAGAAAAAGGTCGACCGGCCCGACTGCACAAGCCGGCGCACCGGCGCGGCGCAGGCCGGGCACGCCTCGCCCTCGCGCCCATAGACGTCGAAATGGTGCTGGAAATAGCCAAGCACCCCGTCGGCGCCGGCGAAATCGCGCAAGGTCGACCCGCCGGCCTCTATGGCCTCGCGCAGAACGGCGACAATCGCCGCGTAAAGCCGCTCGCCGCGCCGTCCCGCCACCGACGCGGCCCGGCGTTTCGGCGACACGCGCGCCCGAAAAAGCGCCTCGCAGGCGTAGATATTGCCGAGGCCCGCAACCACGCGCTGATCGAGCAGCGCCGCCTTGATGGACGTCGAGCGCCCTTTCAGCGCCGCGTTCAGCGTTTCCGCGGAGAAAGCGTTGCCCAGGGGTTCGGGGCCCATGCCGTTGAAATGAGACGACTTCTCGATTTCGGCGTAAGGCGCAAGATCCATGAACCCAAATCGCCGTGGGTCGTTATAGGTAATGACCGCATCCGTCCCGGCGTCTGTTTCGAGATGGAAAACGACATGGTCATGGCGGGGATCGGCATCGTGGTTGCGCGCAAACCGGCCCGGCTGGCCAGATTGTCCGTCGTTTACCGTAAACCGGCCGGTCATCCCCAGATGCATGATCAGGGCGTCGCCGGTGGAAAGCGGCGCGACCAGGAATTTGCCGCGGCGATCAAGCGATTGGACGCGGGCCCCGGCGAGGCGGCGGGCGAAACCGGCGGGAAAGGGAAAGCGCAGATCCGGCCGGCGCGCCTCAACGCGCCGGAGGACCGCGCCGTCAAGCGTCGGCGCAAGGCCCCGGCGGACTGTCTCAACCTCTGGCAATTCGGGCAAATGTCGGCTCCTGTCCGATTAACAAAGTCGTAACCGGCCGGTTTGACAAGCGAATGGGCCGAAACTTAGCTTTTGGTCATCAAAGCGAAATGCAGCGGGGCGGCCATGTCGGAATTTACACAACATATGGCGTCGAGCGCGCCGGGCGAGCGCGTCAGCGGGGCCAATCTGCCGGTGGGCAACCGGTCGAAAATTCTCGCCATGCTGTGGATCGGTTTTTACACCACCATCCTCAATATTTTTACCCTCACCATCTTCCGCTTCTGGGGACGCACCCATTTTCGCCGCCGGTTATGGGCCGACACCTATGCGGGCGAAGAAACGATTGAGTATACGGGCCGCGGCCTTGAACTTTTTGTCGGTTTTCTGATCGCGATATTCACGCTGATGATCCCTTTCGTCGGCGCGGTCATTGCGGCGCAACTGCTGCTCGGACCGGACCTCCTGTTTCTTGTGATCATTCCCCTTTATCTGGCGCTGTTCATTATCATCGGCGTCGCGATCTTTCTCGCGCGCCGATATCATCTGTCGCGAACCCGCTATCGCGGCATTCGTTTCGCGCAGACCGGGTCAGCGACCGGCTACGGCTTCGCCGCCTTCGGCTACGGCGTTCTCACCGCGATCACCCTTGGCTGGTTCGGTCCGGAAGCGCGCATCCGCCTTTCCCGGCGCATGTGGGACAACGCCTATTTCGGCAGTGAGAAATTTTCCTTCACCAACAACGAAGCGGCGACGTCGGAACCGGTCTACGCGAGTTTCGCGCTGGCCTGGGTCGGCGGCCTTGTCGGCTACGGCGTCTGGGCGGGATGGATGTTCCTGTCCATGGGCGGCGAGGATTTCGACCCGGCGACGACGCAGGACGTTGAATTCATCATCAGGCTCTACGCCTCGCTCATTCCGCTCATTATTTTTATCGGCCTCGCCATGGCCTGGCACGAGGCGGTGATGATCCGGCGCATTATCAAGAGCCTTGAGGTCGGCGGCGTGCGCTTTTCATCGCGCCTGTCGACTTTCGACATTATTGAACTGACGATTACGAACGTGCTTTTGCTGATATTCACCCTCGGTTTCGGCTTCATGGCCGTGCAGATGCGCGTCTGGAGGCGGATCGCCAACCGCATGTCGCTCGACGGCGAGATTGATTTCGGCGCCATCAAACAGAACGAGCATCTGGCGCCGAGCCAGGGCGAAGGCCTCGCCGACGGGCTCGATCTTATTTCCAACTTCTGATGGCGCGCCGCTTCGAGGGACGGTTTTTCGACGGCGAAAGCGCGTCCACGACGCCGGCCGTCGCCATCTTCGAAACCGGCGGCCTGTTTATCGAAACGCCAGCCCGCCAATTCGCATGGCCCTATCGGGAGATTGCCGTCCTTGACAGCCAGGCGACGGAATGCCGGCTCGGCGCGCGCTCAGCGCCCGACGCCGTCTTGGTGTTGCCGGCGGCCGCGCGCGACGCGCTGGCGGAATACGCTAAGGACCACCATGGTCGCCATGCGGGCGCGCGCCGCCTCGGCGCCGCCGTGGCCGTGATGATCGCGACCGCCGCCCTGATCACAGCGATCCTGTTTGTCGGCGTGCCCGCGGCGTCGGGCCCGCTGGCCCAGGCGACGCCAAAGGGCTTTGAACAGCGCATCGGCGCCAATATGGCGGCGCAGATCCAGACCGTGTTTCGCCGTTGCGCCAGCGATGCGTCGCTCGACTTGCTGACGCCCGTTATCGAAGAGATGGCGGCGACGGGCGATGTGGGCTTTGAGACCATTCGCATTAACATCGTTCGCACATCGGCGCCGAACGCCTTCGCCCTGCCCGGCGGCCAGGTCATGGCGACCTCGGGCCTTCTCGACGCGCTGGGCGACGATCAGGAAGCGTTTCTTGCCGTGATGGCCCATGAGCTTGGCCATGTCCGCAATCGCGACGGGTTGCGCGCGTTTTACCGCAACGCGGGGCTCGGACTTCTGCTGGAAATCGTCACCGGCGGATCGGGTCTCGCCCAACAGGCGGTGCTGATCGCCGGCCAGCTCACGCAACTGCGCCACACGCGCACGCAGGAGGCGGCGGCGGACGAGGCGGCCTATGAAATTATGGCGCGCGCGGGCCTTGATCCCGCCGCCCTCGCCCGCGCCTTCGTCGCCATCACAGCAAGCGTTGGCGAAGACGATGAAAATGACGACGAGAACGCCGACAAGCGGAAAATGCCGAACTGGCTGAAAACCCACCCGGACACCGACGAACGGATCGCCGCCGCCAAGGCCCGCGCCGCTTCAACGGGCGATCTGCCGTTACGAGCCTCAGACTGGGCCATTGTGCGCGACGCTTGCCGTCATGATGACGGGTAAACCGGTCGCGGCATGACAGCTAAAGCGCAACAAAAAACCCCGGCCAAACGGCCGGGGTTTTTCCATTCGTGCTGTAAGCGGCCTTAGTCGCTCTTTTCGTTGTTTTTGAGGGCGGCGCCGAGAATGTCGCCGAGGGAGGCGCCGGAATCGGCGGAGCCGAACTGCTCGACCGCTTCCTTCTCTTCGGCGACTTCCCGCGCCTTGATCGAAACGTTGATGCGCCGCGTCTTGGAATCGATCGACGTCACGCGGGCGTCGACCTTGTCGCCAACGGCAAACCGTTCCGGGCGTTGCTCGGAACGCTCTTTGGACAGATCCGATTTGCGGATGAACGCTTTCGGCCCGTCGGCGCCGGAAAGCTGGACTTCGATGCCGCCGGTTTCGATCGCCGTCACCGTGCAGGTGACGTCGTCGCCGCGTTTCAGCTCGCCGATGGCTTCCATCGGGTCGGAGCCGACCTGCTTGACGCCGAGGGAGATGCGTTCCTTTTCAGGATCGACATCGAGGATTTTCGCTTTGACCATCTGGCCTTTTTCGTAATCCTTGATCGCCTCTTCGCCGGACCGGTTCCAGTCGAGGTCGGAGAGGTGGACCATGCCGTCCATCTCTTCGGTCAGGCCCACAAACAGGCCGAACTCGGTGATGTTCTTGATCTCGCCTTCGATGACCGAGTGGACCGGATGCTCTTCGGCGAAACGCTCCCACGGATTGTCGAGGCACTGTTTGAGGCCGAGGGAAATCCGGCGCTTGCCCTCGTCGACTTCGAGCACCATGACTTCGACTTCCTGGGAGGTCGAAACGATCTTGCCGGGATGCACGTTTTTCTTCACCCAGCTCATTTCTGAGACATGGACGAGGCCTTCAATGCCGTCTTCCAGTTCAACGAAGGCGCCGTAATCGGTGATGTTGGTGACTTTGCCCTTGAACTTCGCGTCGATCGGATATTTCGCCGCGACGCCTTCCCACGGATCCGGCGACAATTGCTTGATGCCGAGGGAAATACGGTGGGTTTCCGGGTTAATCTTGATGATCTTGACACGGACGGTGTCGTTGACGCCGAGAACCTCGGACGGGTGGTTGACCCGGCTCCAGGACATGTCGGTCACGTGCAACAGGCCGTCGACGCCCGGGGCGAGTTCAACGAACGCGCCATAGTCGGTGATGTTCTTCACAACGCCTTCGCGCTCGTCGCCCTCGTTCAGTTCCTTGACGACTTCCTGGCGATGTTCGGCGCGATCCTCTTCGAGGATCGACCGGCGGGAAACCACGATGTTGCCGCGGCGCTTGTCCATTTTCAGAATGCGGAAGGGCTGCGGAATGTTCATCAGCGGCCCGGCGTCGCGCACGGGGCGAATGTCGACCTGACTGCCAGGCAGGAACGCCACGGCGCCGCCGAGATCGACGGTAAAGCCGCCTTTGACGCGGTTGAAAATCTCGCCGTCGACGCGGTCGCCTTTTTCGAAAATCTTTTCAAGGCGCTCCCAGGCTTCTTCGCGGCGCGCTTTTTCGCGGCTGATCACCGCCTCGCCGAGCGCGTTTTCGACGCGTTCGACATAAACCTCGACCGTATCGCCGACGCTTAGATCGGCGGGCTTGCCGGGTTGTGAAAATTCCTTGAGCGGCACGCGGCCTTCGGTTTTGAGGCCGACGTCGATCACGGCGACGTCTTTTTCGATGGCCGTGATTTTGCCGCTGACGACGGTTTCTTCAAAATCCTGGCGATCGACGAGGGAGGCTTCTAGCATTTCCGCGAACGCGTCGCGGGTCGGGTTAAGGGTTTCAGTGGAAGACACGGGGTCTCGATACTCCATTCAGTTCGGCGCAAGCCGTAGTCGTTCGGGCCGACCGGTTTTTTCCGGCGGTCTTTCCGGGATCCGTTACTTCGATCCCGGACGGTTAAGCCGAGTTTCAGTTAAGCGGCGCAACATCGCTCATGAGCGGAAACACAAAAACCGCCCTTTCATCGCCCAACGACCGATTGCAAATGCTCAGCCGCAGCGCTGAAGGGCGCCGTCAATAACGCGGCGCGCCGCCGCGAAGGCCGCGTCTATAGACAAATGAGTGGTGTCTAGCAACTCCGCATCGTCCGCACGCGTCATGGGCGCGTCGGCCCGGCCCGCGTCCCGCGCGTCCCGCTCCAGCAAGTCCTTGTAAACCGCCACTTCCGTGAGGTCCGGGCGGGCCTCCACCAGCTCCAGCCAGCGCCGGTGCGCCCGCACGGCGGCGTTGGCCGTGACGAAAAATTTCACCGCCGCGTCGGGGCAGACCACGGTGCCGATATCGCGCCCGTCGAGGATGGCGCCGCGCACCCCGCCCGGGGGCGCTTTGGCGAACCGGCGCTGATAGTCGAGGAGCGCAGCCCGGACGCCGGGGTTTTTGGCGACCACGGAGGATGCGGCGCTGACCGCGCGGGTGCGGATATCCGCGCCCTCGACCGCCGCGTGGTCATAGTCGCGCGCCGTCGCCGCCGCCCGCGCTTCATCGGCCGGATCAAGGTCCGATTGCAGCATGGTCCAGGCGACGCCGCGATAGAGCGTGCCGGTGTCGAGATAGGCGAAGGCGTATTGATCGGAAAGGCGCCGCGCCAGCGTCCCCTTGCCGGAAGCGGCGGGCCCATCGAGCGCGATAACGAAAGCGGCGTCCATGGGCGCTCTCCTTAACGAATGGCGCCCCGCCGACGCAAGACGGGCTTCGGCGTCATTTACGCCGCGGCAATGTCGGCGCCGAGGGCGGACATCGTCTCGCCGAACCCCGGAAAGCTGGTCGCGATCATCGCACCGTCGTCGATCTCAACGGCTGCGCCCGCGGCGAGCCCCATGACCAGAAAGCTCATGGCGATGCGGTGATCATGCTCGACCTTGACGCGCGCGCCGCCGGCCGGCGGCGACCCGTCGCCGATAACGCGCAGCCAGTCGGGACCGCTCTGGACATCGACGCCGTTCGCGGCAAGGCCGTTTTCCGTCGTCGCCACACGGTCGCTTTCCTTGACGCGCAACTCTTCAAGGCCGCTCATTTTGGTTTCGCCATTTGCAAACGCCGCAACCACCGACAGGATCGGATATTCGTCGATCATCGACGGCGCGCGCGCCGCGGGCACATCGACCCCATGCAATAGGGAATGGCGCGCGCGAATATCCGCGACCGGCTCGCCGCAACTCTCCCGTTGATTTTCAAAGGCGATATCGGCGCCCATATCCCGCAGCGTTTCGTAAAACCCGATGCGCAGCGGATTAACGAGAACGTTCTTGATGACAATGTCGGCGCCCGGCGTGATCACCGCCGCCGCAACCGGGAACGCCGCCGAGGACGGATCGCCGGGGACGTCAAGATCGGCGGGGCGGAGGCGCTGGCCTCCTTCCAGGGAGATAAACCGGCCGGCCTCGCCGTCCGGCTCAAACGACAGGTTTGCGCCGAAGGCGCTCAGCATCCGTTCCGTATGGTCGCGGCACAGTTGCGGCTCATGCACTTTGGTGACGCCGTCGGCGCCAAGCGCGGCAAGCAGTATCGCCGACTTCACCTGGGCCGACGGTTTGGCGAGCTTGCAGGAAACGGCCTTTAACCGCTCGCCGGCCTCGATCGAAACCGGCAGCCGGCTGTCCCGGGCCGTCGCGGCAAGGCCCATCATCCGCAGGGGCTCAAGGACCCGGCCCATGGGCCGCGCGCGAAGGCTCTTATCGCCGTCAAACGCGGCGGCAACGCCGGCGCCGGCGACCGCGCCCATGACCAGCCGCGCGCCGGTGCCGGAATTGCCGAAATAAAGCCGCTGGTCTGGCGACCGCCACGGTCCCCCGCGCACCCGCCACCCGTCGCCCTCGCGCTCAATCTCCGCGCCGAGCGCGCGCATGGCGGCGGCGGTCCGGAGGACATCGTCCCCTTCCAGCAGCCCCGAAACGGTCGAGACCCCATCCGCCAAGGCGCCAAAGATCAGGGCGCGGTGGGAAATCGACTTGTCCCCCGGCGCGGCGCACTCGCCGGCGAGCGGGCCGGCCTTGCGGGCGATCATCGGTCGGGTCAGCAACGCCAAAATCGTCAATCCTTCCAAAGCCTCGCGCCGTCCGCGCCGCGGCCCGCGTCATTCCTTTTGACAGCCGGGCGAACGCGTGGCAACACGCGCGCTTCTTGCGACCAAACAGCTATCGGCGATTCTCATGAGCAAACCAGAACTTGGCGTAAAACGCGACTGTCCGGAATGCGGCGCGCGGTTTTACGATCTTAACAAAGAGCCGGCGCACTGCCCGAAATGCGGCCACGAATTCGTGCCGGAATCGTTGCTGAAGCCGCGCAAAACCCGCGCTGAAGAAGAAAGCGACGACAAGGAAAAGGAAGAACCCGCCAAGCCGGAGCAGGAAACGTCGCTTGAAAGCGCCGATGCGGAGAAAAAAGCGCCGGAGTCAAAACGCGCCGCGGCCCTCGACGAGGATGACGAGGACAGCGACGACGATGATGATGAATTGAGCGCGCTTGGCGATCTCGGCGTCGATCTCGATGACGATGACGACGACGACAAAGAGGACGACAATACGGGACTGCTTGTGGACGACGATGCAGACGACGACGTTTCGTCAATCGTCAAGAAGGGCGGCGACGACGAATAACCGCGCCCGGTTACTCGGCGCTTGCGCCAGCCGCTTTGCGCGGCTACTTTCCGGCGCTCTTTTAAGCGGCCCCCACGGGGTCGCTCGTCCGGCCCCAACCGGATCGACAAGTTTCCGGGGCTATAGCTCAGTTGGGAGAGCGCTTGAATGGCATTCAAGAGGTCGGCGGTTCGATTCCGCCTAGCTCCACCAGCCTTCGCATTTTAGCAAGTGACGCGAGATAGGCGCCAAGCCTGCCCGGCAAGCCGCATCGGTTCGTTTCATTTCTCATGCGGACCTCCCCCCTTGAAGGCGCCCGTGCTAGTCCTGCATCATGCGGATGCTCGTCTTTGGAAAAAACGGACAGGTCGCGCGTTGCTTGCGCGATGAGGCGGGATCGGTTGATCTTGTCGCGCTCGGGTCGGCCGATTGCGACCTGACGAATCCCGGCGCCGGCGCGGAAGCTGTTCGCCGCGTCGCGCCGGACATTGTCGTCAATGCTGCGGGCTACACGGCGGTCGACAAAGCCGAGACGGAACGCGAGACGGCGCGGCGATTGAACGCCGAGGCGCCGGCTGAGCTGGCCGCGGCCGCGCGCGCATCGGGCGCCCGCTTCTTTCATCTTTCTACGGATTATGTGTTCGATGGGTCAGGCGGCGCCTATACCGAGAACGCGGCAACGGCGCCGCTCAATGTCTATGGGAAAACGAAACGCGACAGCGAGATCGCCGTGCTGGCCGCGGCGCCCGACGCCATCGTCATGCGCACGTCATGGGTCTTTTCCGAATATGGCGCAAACTTCGTAAAGACAATGTTGCATCTGGGCTCGACCCGCGACGCACTGCGCATCGTCGAGGACCAGATCGGCGGCCCGACGCCCGCCCGCGCGATCGCCCGCGCAATTCTTGCGATTGCATCGAAACTTCATCGCGGGGCCGCCGGCGCCGGCGTTTATCACTATCAGGGCGTGCCGGTCGTCAGCTGGGCGGATTTCGCCCAGGCGATTTTCGAGGTCGCCGATTTGAACGTCGCCATCCGGAAAATACCGACCAGCGAATATCCGACGCCCGCCCGGCGGCCATTGCGCACGGTGCTCGATTGCGCGCGGATCGAACGGGATTTTGGCCTTTCGGCGCCGGACTGGCGCAGCGATCTGTTTCAGGTTGTCGACGCGCTTCAAGGGTCGTCTGAATAACGCGGAAGCTTCCGACAATTATGGCTGCGCGGCGCGGCGTTAAAAATAGGCCTTCAGCCGCCGCGCCGCTTCGTCGAGCACGTCCGGTTTTTTACAAAAACAGAAACGCGCGAAGTAACGGGGACAGTCGTCTTGCGACGGATGATAGAAGGCCGAAATCGGCACGGCGCAGACCTTTGCTTTCTCGGTAATCTCGCGACAGAAGGCGACATCATCGTCGCGGCCGACGGACCGGATGTCGACCGTGACGAAATAGGTGCCCTCACAAGGCAGAACGTCAAAGCCCGCAGCCGCCAGCCCGTCGCTGATGCGGTCCCGTTTCGCCTGCATGTCGGCGCGAAACGCCGCGTAATACTCATCGCCAAAGGCGAGCCCATGGGCCACCGCCTCCTGCAGCGGCGCCGGGCTCGTATAGCCGAGATGCTGGTGGGCCTTCATGATCCCGGTGATCAGCGGCGCGGGGCCCGTGGCGTAACCGATGCGAAAGCCGGTCAGCGAAAAGGTCTTGCCGGCGGACCCGATGCGCACCGCCCGCTCGAACATGCCCGGCAGCGAAAGCAGGGTCGCGTGATCGCGCCCGTCGAAAATCAGATGCTCGTAGACCTCGTCGCAGACGACAATCAGATCGTGTTTGCGCGCGACGGCGGCGACGATCTCAAGCTCTTCAACGTTCATCACCTTGCCGAGCGGATTGTGCGGCGTGTTGATGACGATCAGCTTCGCGGCGGGCGTGACGGCGGCGCTCAACACCTCAGCAGACAGGCGCCAGTCCGGCGGCGCGAGATTGACCGGAACGAGGCGCGCGCCGGCCGCCTCGATCTGCGGCGCATAGCATTCATAGAACGGCGCCAGCACAATCGCCTCGTCGCCCGACGACAGGAACCCGAGAAACGCCGCGGCCAGCGCCTCCGTGGCGCCGGACGTGACCAGCGTCTCAGTCTCCGGATCGACATCGAGGTCGTAAAACCGCTTGTTGTCCGCAGCGACCGCCCGGCGCAGGGAGGGAACGCCCTCGACCGGCGCATACTGGTTCGGCCCGTCCGCAATGCGCTGCGCCGCGAGCCGGCGGATTTCCGCCGGTCCGTCTTCGTCGGGAAAGCCCTGACCGAGATTGATGGCGTCATGCTCCCGCGCCAACCGCGACATGGTCGGGAAGATCGATTGCGGCCGGTTGGCGAAAACGGGATTTAACGAACGCGTCATGGCGCTGTCTTACCAGCGCCCGCACGCCTTGGAAAATCCCACTGCAGCGATTTACGCCCGCTCGCCGCGCAGTCGCGCGCGCGCTTTCTCCGCGCCGATCAGGGGGAAGAGCGCCGCCATCTCCGGCCCGTGCGGCTGACCGGTGAGCGCAAGCCGCAATGGCATGAAAAGTTTTTTGCCCTTGGCGCCGGTTTTTTCCTTCAGCGCATTCGCGAGAGCGCCCCAGCTTTCAGCGTCGAGACTGTCGGGGACGAGCGCGGCGGCTTCATCCGTAAACGCCTTGTCTTCGATGACGGGGTCGATCTCACCGCGGACGATTTGCGCCCATTGCTCGACGTCGCTCAATCGCTCGATATTGCCGCGAACAGCGAACCATAGCGCTTCGTCTGCATCAAAGGCGGAAAGCCTTTTAGCAACGACGCTATAGTCCGTATCGTGAAGAAGCTTGCCGTTCAGCGCTTCTAGCTCCGCCATGTCGAAGCGCGCCGGCGCGCGGCCGACCCGATCGAAGTCGAAGGACTTGGCGAGCGCTGCAAGATCCGCGACCGGGACCACCGGATCGGCGGTGCCGAGTTTGGCGAGCAGGCTTGTGATCGCACCGGGCTCAAGCTCCGCCTCGCGCATGGCTTCGATGGAGAGCGAGCCGAAGCGCTTCGACAGCCCTTCCCCGTACTTGCCGACGAGGAGCGAGTGGTGCGCAAACGTCGGCGATTCGCCGCCGAGCGCCCCGAAGATTTCAATCTGCACGCCGGTATTGGTGACATGATCCTCGCCGCGCATCACATGGGTAACGCCGAGGTCGATGTCGTCGACGCAGCTTGGCAGCGTATAGAGATACATGCCGTCTTCGCGGATCAGCACCGGGTCGGAAACGCTCGCCGTATCGACGGTCGTTTCGCCGCGAATGAGGTCGGACCAGACAACCGGCTTCTGTGACAGCTTGAACCGCCAATGGGGCTTTCGCCCCTCCGCCTCCAGTTGCGCCTTGTCCGCATCGGAAAGGTCAAGGGCGCCGCGATCATAGACCGGCGGCAGACCGCGGGCCCGCTGCAGTTTCCTTTTCCGGTCCAGCTCCTCAGCCGTCTCGTAACAGGGATAAAGCAGCCCCGCGTCAATGAGCCGTTCCTTCGCCGCGTCATAGCGCCCGAACCGGTCTGACTGATTGACCGTCTCGTCCCAGTTTAGCCCAAGCCATTCGAGGTCGCGCTTGATGGCGTCTTCATACTCCTTGGTCGAGCGCTCCTGATCCGTGTCGTCGATGCGCAGGACGAACTTGCCGCCGTCGCGGCGCGCGAGCAGCCAGTTCCAGAGCGCGGCCCGGACATTGCCGACATGAAGCTTGCCGGTCGGCGACGGCGCAAAACGGACGGTGGGAGCCATGAGGGTCTTCTGGTTTGAAAAACGGACGCCTTAGCCGAGCCGATGAGGCCGGTCAAACCGCCGCCCGTCGCCGGCGCGGCCTATTTGTCCCGCCAGCCATTGGTGATGGGATAGCGCCGGTCGCGGCCGAAATTGACTGCCGTCACTTTGGGGCCCGGCGGGGCTTGGCGCCGTTTATATTCGGCGACGTAAACAAGGTGCTCCACCCGCCGCACCGTTTTCTCGTCAAAGCCCTTTGCGACGATATCGCGGACCGACAGTTCTTCTTCCACCAGCGCTTCAAGGATCGGATCGAGAATGTCGTAGGGCGGCAGGCTGTCGTCGTCGCGCTGGTCCGTGCGCAGTTCAGCGCTGGGCGGCTTGGTGATAATCCGTTCCGGGATGACCTGGCCCTTCGGTCCTTTGAGATCCGGCGCATGGGTTTTATTGCGCCAGCGGCAGAGCGCGAAGACATCCGTCTTCCAGATATCCTTGAGCGGGTTATAGCCGCCATTCATGTCGCCATAGAGCGTCGCATAGCCGACGGACATTTCGGACTTGTTGCCGGTGGTCAGCACCATGTCGCCGAACTTGTTCGACAGCGCCATCAGGATAACGCCGCGCAGGCGCGACTGGATGTTCTCCTCGGTCGTATCGGCCTGCGTACCCTCAAACGCCTCCGCCATCATGGTTTCAAACGCGGCGACGCCCGGCTCAATGGCGATGGTGCGATAGGAAACGCCCAGCAACTTGGCGCAGGCCGCCGCGTCTTCGAGGCTTTCAGGGGAGGTATAGCGCGACGGCATCATCACGCAGTGGACGGCGTCAGCGCCCAGGGCGTCGACGGCGATCGCCGCCGTCAGCGCCGAATCGACGCCGCCGGAAAGGCCGATGACGACGCCCTTGAACCGATTGCGCGTGACGTAATCGCGAACCGCCATCGTAACGGCGCGATAGACCATTTCCTCATCGCCAACCCAGTCCTCGCTGGGACCGTCGACGCAAACAACCGCGCCCGCCTCGCGCACCCAACGGGTGAGGTAAAGACCTTCGACAAATTGCGGACAGCGGTGGGCCACGGCGCCGTCCGCCGCCATCACGAAACTGGCGCCCTCGAACAGGACCTCGTCCTGCCCGGCGATCTGGTTGACAAAGACAAGGGGCAGTCCGCACGCGCGCAACCGGTCGCGCGCGGCGCCGACCCGTTCATTGAGCGCCGTCTCCCGAAAGGGCGAGCCATGGGGAACCACGAAAAGCTCCGCGCCATTGTCGCGCAGATGTTCGCCCGGTCCGGGCAGCCACATATCTTCGCAGATCATGAGCCCGATCTTGAAACCGTTGACATCGACCGGCTGCGGCAGTTCCGGACCGGAGGCGAAGCGGCGCGGTTCGTCAAAGACGCCATAATTGGGAAGGTGCGACTTGTATCGAACGGCGTCGACGCGCCCGCCCTTTAAAATCACACCGGCGTTATAAAGATGGGGACCCTCCCGCCACGGCACGCCGATGATGACCGCCGGGCCGCCATCGGCGGTGTCTTCGGCGAACGCCTCCGCCGCGCGGCGGCAGGCGCGCTGGAAGGACGGTTTCTGAACGAGGTCTTCCGGCGGA
Source organism: Hyphococcus sp. (assembly GCA_028284345.1). Taxonomy (GTDB): domain Bacteria; phylum Pseudomonadota; class Alphaproteobacteria; order Caulobacterales; family Parvularculaceae; genus Hyphococcus. Next base: position 714,789 of record JANQRY010000003.1, read on the forward strand.
TAGCCGCTGATAAAGAGTTCGGAGAAAACGACGAGATCGGCGCCGGCTTTGGCCGCGTCGGCCCGCGCCGCGCGCGCCTTCGCCAGATTGCCGTCAATGTCTCCCACCGTCGGCGAGACCTGCGCAATGGCGATGTTCAGCGTGTCCGTCATTTGGCCCGACGATTGGCGCGCCGCGCAATCGTTACGACGCCGCCGCTTCCACTACGTCACAGATATAATCGACCTGATCCGGCGTTAAATAGGGATGCATCGGCAGGGCGAAGATTTCCTCAGAAACGGCTTTCGTCGCTTCAAGGTCCTTTTTCGGCGCGAACTCGGCGAAAGCCGGCATTTTGTGGAGCGGCGTCGTATAATAGATCGCCGTCGGCACGCCTCTTTTGTTGACGTCAGCGACAACCGCATCGCGATTTTTGACGCGCAGGCAATAATAGGCGCAGCCCGATTGCGCGCCGGGCAAATGTCGCTGCGGGCGGGCAAACGCGGAAAACCGCGTATCATAGGTTTCCGCGATCTGTCGGCGGACAGCTAGTTCCTCGTCAAAGATCTCAAGTTTCTCGAGCAGCACCGCCGCCTGAAACGTGTCCATGCGCCCGTTAAACCCAACGCGTACGGATGTTCTTCGCGCATCATCAGTGCCGTGCCAGCGGACCGACTTCCATTCTTCGAGATTGCGAACGTCTTGCGTCAAAACCGCGCCGGCGTCGCCATAGGCGCCGAGCGCCTTGCCGGGAAAAAAGCTCGTCGCCGTCGCCGGCACCAGATTGCCGACAAGGCGATTGTTCAACCCGCCGCCGAAACTCTGCGCGCCGTCGGAAAGCACCGACAGTCCCTCCTCCGCCGCAATGGACGCAATCGCCGCATAGTCGGCCGGCGATCCGAACATATCGACGGGGATCACGCATCGCGGGTTCAGCGCGCCGTCTTCCCGCACCTCGGCGATTTTCGCCTTCAGGTCTTGCGGGTCGATGTTGAAGGTCTCCGGATCGATATCAACGAAGACCGGCGTCGCGCCGGTGACGATGACGGCGTTTGCGGTTGCATTATACGTGAATGACGGAATGAACACGGCGTCGCCCGCTTTTACGTCGAGCGCAAAAAGCGGAATGATCAGCGCCGCCGTGCCGCTGGCGCAGGCGACGGCGCCCGCCGCGCCTGTCCGCTCAGCCAGCTTCTCTTCCAACTCCTCGATTTCAGGGCCGGCCACATATTGGCCGTGGTCGAGCACGGCCTGAAGGCGGCGCTCAATGGCCGGGCGGATGCGCCGCTGCTGCGCCGCCAGATCGATAAAGGATATTCGCCCCATCCGGGATTCGGCGGCGAGCGAGATATTGGCGACACCGTTCATTTGCGCACCCTTTTGCGCAGATCGATATCGCGCGCCGCGTCAATGCCGGCCGCCTGCTCGATATTCCGCGCCCATTCTACCGTCTCGGCGGCGTCTTCACCGCTCACGCCCATGGTTTTACCGCGGCGAACGCCATTTGCGAAGAGTTCGGCGCCATATGCAAGGGGGTCGCGGACCGCCAGCGGCGCGGCGCCGGCGTCGAAGGCGGACGAAATCGCCGTATCGGTAGTGTTGGAAAGGGTCCGGCGGATGAAATCGAAATCGATGACCCCGTCGTCATAGACGATGGTCATGCGGCGTTCGGAGGCTTTCGCCGCCCGCCGCGCGCTCAGGACCGCCAGCGTGCCGGTGGACAGGAACAACTCCGCTGCGACCTTTTCGGCATTTCCCTCCGCAGAGACGTTCAACAGGTCCGCGCCTGTCATGCGCCGGATCAGATCGATATCGTGCACCATCAGGTCAAACACCGCCGAAACGTCGCCGCATCGGCCCGTGAAGGGCACATGCCTTACGCACTCAATCCGCTGCGGCAGGCGTTTGCGTGAAAAAAGGCCGATCGCCTCGCACACATAGCGTTCCTGATGGCCCGCCTGCAGCACAAGGCCCTTTTCGTCAGCGAGGCGCGCCAGCGCCCGCGCGGCCGCGGCGCTGGCGGCGACGGGCTTTTCGATAAAGACATGCTTGCCGGCGTTGAGGGCGGCTTCGCCGAGCTCAAAATGGACGACCGCCGGGGCGGCGATGACGACGCCGTCGACGCCGCGAAGAAAGGCGTCGTAATCGTCGTAGGCGGAGGTTGAGAACTTTGCAGCGAGGGTGCGGGCCCGCGCCTGATCCGTATCGTAGACGCCACAAAGAGCGGCGTCCGCCAGCGCGTCGATTTTCGCGGCGTGATAGGAACCGAACACGCCCGCTCCGGCAACGCCCAACTTCACTGCAGCCACACGACACTCCGTTCGGCTTGCCGGGATCAGGGCGATCAGCGGATGCTTTTCGCCCGAACCGTGATTGACGCCTTACTGATTAAACGCAACAGATGATAGATACCGTCGCAATGCGATCTTCAAACTATGTTTCGCCCTGTTGCACGCCGGAGACAAGGGGCCCCGCGCCCGCGTTAGGTCCGAATTTCCTTGAACCGGTCCGCCAGAATGTAAGCCAGTTCAAGGGATTGTGTCGCGTTCAGCCGCGGGTCGCAATGGGTGTGATAGCGCGAGGAAAGATCGGCTTCGGAGATTTCCTGAGAGCCGCCTAAACATTCCGTTACATTCTGCCCGGTCATCTCGAAATGGACGCCGCCGGGATGGGCTCCTTCGGCGCGGCAGACGTCGACGAAGGTGTTCACTTCCGAGAGGATCGCATCGAAGGGCCGCGTCTTGTACCCGCTTGACGCCTTGATGGTGTTGCCGTGCATGGGATCGCAGGACCAGACGACCTGACGGCCTTCGGCGGCGACCTTGCGCAGGAGCGGCGGCAGGCCGTCGGCCGCCTTGTCGGCGCCGAACCGGGCGATGAGCACAATGCGGCCCGCCTCGTTTTTCGGGTTGAGAATATCGAGCAGCGTCAGCAGTTCATCCGGCGCCAGCGACGGGCCGCATTTGACGCCGATGGGATTTTCAACGCCGCGACAAAACTCAACATGGGCGCCGTCGGGCTGACGGGTGCGGTCGCCGATCCACAACATATGTGCGGAGGTGTCGTACCAGCCGCCGGTCGTTGAATCGACGCGTGTCATCGCCGCCTCATAGCCGAGAAGCAGCGCTTCATGGCTCGTATAGAAACTGACCTCGCGAAGGGCGCGCACATCCTCCCGCAAAACGCCGCAGGCCTCCATGAAGGTGATGGCCTCTGAAATCTTGTCGGCGAGAACACGGTACCGGTCTTCCTGAGCGTTGCCGGAGACGAATTCGAGATTCCATTGATGAACGTTGCGCAGATCGGCGTAGCCGCCGGTGGCGAAGGCGCGGATCAGATTGAGCGTCGACGCCGCCTGACCGTAGGCTTTCAGCAGTCTTTGCGGATCGGGCGCGCGGGCGTCGGCCTCAAACTCCTGGCTGTTGATGTTGTCGCCGCGATAGCTCGGCAGCGTTACGCCATCGACGGTTTCCGTCGGCGAGGAACGCGGCTTGGCGAACTGGCCGGCAATGCGGCCCACCTTCACCACCGGCATCGCCGCGCCAAAGGTGAGCGCCACCGCCATCTGCAACAGAACGCGGAACGTGTCGCGAATATTGTTCGGGTGAAATTCCTTGAAGCTTTCGGCGCAGTCTCCGCCCTGGAGCAGAAACGCCTTGCCGGCGGCGACATCGGCGAGCGAGGCCCGCAACCGCCGCGCCTCCCCAGCGAAGACCAGCGGCGGATAGGTTGAAAGCTCCGCCTCGACCGCCGCCACGGCGTCGGGGTTGGGATAATCTTCCGGTATGTGCTTGGCCGGCTTTTCGCGCCAGCTATCCCGCGTCCAGGTCATAGGGTTTCTCATGCAAAAGACCTGCCCCCTCTATCAAGGGCTGCGCTGCGCTGCAACAAAGCTGGTTAACGCCGCCGCCCGGGCGCCAGCCGTGACTTCGACGCGGCGGCGCGCCATGATGGCCCGACTGACTTCAGAAAACCCGGGAGCAAGACGCGTGATCAGGAAATTTATCGCCATCGGGGCCGCCGCTGTCGCGGCGTCAGGCCTCGTCGCGGCGCAGATGGATTTTTCCGAAGTCGAGATCAAGACGACCAAGGTCGCCGACGGCGTCTATATGCTTGAGGGCGCGGGCGGCAATATCGGCCTGTCGACCGGGGCGGACGGCGCTTTCGTCATCGACGATCAGTTTGCGCCGCTCTCCGACAAGATCACGGCGGCCATCGCCGCGGTGACCGACGACAAGGTCGAATTCCTGCTCAATACGCACTGGCACTTCGATCATACGGGCGGCAATGAAGCGTTCGGCAAATCGGGCGCTCATATCGTCGCCCATGACAATGTGCGCAAGCGCCTGAAGGAAGGCATGGAGCGCGACGACGGTCTCCCCAATTCGCCCCCGGCGCCGGCCGACGCCCTGCCCGTCATCACCTTTTCAAAAACCATCTCGTTTCACTGGAACGGCCAGCACATCAAAGTGCGGCATCCGGAAAAAGCGCATACGGACGGCGACGCCGTCATTGTCTTCAAGGACGCCAATGTCGTTCACATGGGCGATATTTTCTTCAATGGCTCCTATCCGTTTATCGACCTGCCCTCCGGCGGCGACGTCGACGGCTACATCGCCGCCCAGGAAAGCGTGCTGGCGGAAATCGACAACGATACGAAGATCATACCGGGACATGGCCCCCTGGCGGACAAGGCCGACCTTCAGCGTGCGGCCGATATGCTGAAAGAGGCGCGCGCCCGCGTGCAGGCGCTCGTCGACGACGGCAAGGATGCGAACGCCGCCGTCGCGGCCGACCCGCTGGCGGATCTCAATGAAGAATGGGGCAAGGGTTTCATCAATGGAGAGCGCTTTGTCCGCATCCTCCATGCGTCGCTAAGCGCAGAATAAAAAACCGCCCGCTAAACCAGCGGGCGGTGAAGGTCAGGGAGTGATGCGCCGCGCGAGGGCGACGCAGGGGGCTTTCATCACGACAACGGGTCTACGGAGACCACGCGGCCGCGCGAAATTCTGCATTCGATTTCGACACTGTCGCCGGCGTCGCCTTGCGCGATCGGATAGAAGGTGAGCGACATGCGCCGCGTCGTGCCGCCGTCGAATTCCGGCTGATAGTCGGAAAGATCGATCAGGCCTTCCGCTTCGGCGGCTTCGGCGCACATTTCGATTTTCTCGTTCCAGCTTTCCGCCTGCGCGGACGCGCCGGCGAATGTGAAGGCGGCGATGGCGGCGGGGGCGATCAGTTTGAGCGACATGATGGCTTTCCTCGACATTGCGGCGCAGTGCGCCGGGGTTTCTCCTTTTCAATGGCGCAGATATTACTATATAATTTTAAAGTGTAAAGTCCTTTTTATGGATTTTCTGCTAAAATGCCTTATATGACTGATTCACGACAATTGGAGTAGGATTGCGATGACGCCGGCGAAGATCGGGCCCAAACGGGAAAACATAAGAAAATCAATGTCGAGGACCTATAATCAGGACTGCATTCTGGCCCACGCGCTCGACCTGCTCGGCGAGCGGTGGACGATGCTGATCCTGCGCGATTTGTTCCTCGGCCCGCGGCGGTTCGGCGATTTGCAGGCCGGATTGCCCGGCCTCGGCGCCAATCTCTTGTCAAAGCGGCTGAAAGAGCTGGATGAAGCGGGGATTATCGACGCGCCGGGGGACGCAGGCGACGGCTATCGCCTGTCGGAGATGGGCGAGTTATTGCGGCCGGCGATCCGCCAGTTGATGAAGTGGTCGATCCATTATTTTTATTCGCGCCCCGACCCGTCGCCAGCGCGCGACTGTATTTATTCGGATGATCTGCAGCCTGACTCCGTCGCGCTCGCCGTCGAATTATTCGCCAATTACTGCCCGAAGCCGGACGCTTCCTATGTGGCGCGGCTCGTCATCGACGGTTATCCGTACACGCTCTATTACATAAACCAGGAAATGATCGCGCGACGCGGCGCCGACGCCCCGGCAGCGGCGAAAATTGAAACCGACGTCGCAACAATGATGAAGGCTTTCCGCGCCGAACTGTCGCGCGACGAAGCGCTGAAACGGTTTAAGGCGACAGGCGATGAGAAGGCGATCGCGCACCTCCTCGACTGCATCGTGCACGTCCACGAAGAGGACGCGCCGGCAAAGACGGCGGCCGGTTAAGGCTTACCGCCAATCAAACCGCAACGTCGAAATCCGCTTCCGTCTGCGCCTTGACGTCGTCGACCGTGACGTCCGGCGCCAGTTCGATAAGCTTCATGCCCTTGCCGCGATCAATCTCGAAGACGCCGAGATTGGTGATGACCATGTCGACGACCTGCTGACCGGTCAGCGGCAGCGAACATTCATGCAGCAGCTTCGGATCGCCTTTTTTTGACGCATGGTCCATGACGACGACGACGCGCTTGACCCCGGCGACGAGATCCATCGCCCCGCCCATGCCCTTGACCATCTTGCCGGGGATCATCCAGTTGGCGAGATCGCCTTTTTCAGAGACTTCCATGGCGCCCAGCACGGACAGGTCAATATGGCCGCCGCGGATCATGCCGAAGGAGTCGGCGGACGAGAAATAAGACGTGCGGCGAAGCTCGGTAATCGTCTGCTTCCCGGCGTTGATCAAATCGGGATCAACCTCATCGTCGTAAGGAAACGGCCCCATGCCGAGCATGCCGTTTTCCGACTGCAGCGTGACGTCGATGCCCTCGCCGATATAGTTCGCGACCAGCGTCGGAATGCCGATGCCGAGATTGACGTAAAACCCGTCTTCCAGTTCCTGCGCGGCGCGGCGCGCCATGTCGTTCCGATCCCATCCCTTCACTGAATTGGGCATTTATGCGTCCTCCCGCTCGCGCACGGTGCGCTGTTCGATGCGCTTTTCGTGTTCGCCTTGAATGATCTGTTGCACAAAGATGCCCGGCGTTTGAATGCAATCGGGATCGAGCGCGCCCAGAGGAACAATCTCCTCGACTTCCGCAACCGTTGCTTTGCCGGCGCTCGCCATCATCGGGTTAAAATTGCGCGCGGTCTTGCGGTAGATCAGATTGCCCTGCTCGTCGCCTTTCCACGCCTTGACGATGGAAAGGTCCGCGACGAGCCCGGTCTCCATGATATAGGTCTCGCCGTCGAAGTCCTTGTGTTCCTTGCCCTCGGCGATCACGGTGCCGACGCCGGTCTTGGTGTAAAATCCCGGAATGCCCGCGCCGCCGGCGCGGCAGCGCTCGGCCAGCGTTCCCTGCGGATTGAACTCCAGCTCCAGTTCGCCGGAGAGAAACTGACGCTCAAACTCCTTGTTCTCGCCCACATAAGACGAGACCATTTTTTTGATCTGGCGCGTTTCCAGCAAGAGGCCGAGGCCGAACCCGTCAACGCCGGCGTTGTTCGATATGACCGTGAGGTCCTTGACCCCGGAATCGCGGATCGCGGTGATCAGGTTTTCCGGAATGCCGCAAAGTCCGAAGCCGCCGGACATGATCGTCATGCCGTCAAACAAAAGACCGTCAAGGGCCGACGCGGCGTCCTTGCGAACTTTCTTCATAGTCAATCCTCCCAAATACGCGCCATCTGCTAGCGCAAAAAAAAAGAGCCGTCTACGCGGCGCCGTTATCAATCGGCGTCAAGTTTTTTAATAAGGGTTTTGGGCGCGACGGCGCGATAGCTCTGATCGATCCAGCCCTCGAACATGCCGCGATCGACCGGGTCTTTCGGCCCGAGGCGCATGGTTACCCAGCCGGACCGCCCCAGCCCGTAGCCGGCCTTTTCCATATAGGGCAACGCCAGCACCATCTCGTTCGAGACCGGCAGCTTGACCGTCATGGAGAGCATGCCGTCCTGAAGCTGCGCGCCGCTCATAAAGACAAAGGCCTTCTTGCGCACTTTGACGGCGACATGGTCCCACGGGTGATCTTCCCACGCTTCCGGATAGGTCAGCGCAAAGTCACGCAGCTTCGATTGCAAACTGATGAGTTTCCTAGACACGGGGGCTGAAGCCTACGCCACACAGCGGCGCGTTGCGAGAGGTCAGGCCGCGTCCTTCGTCGCCGCATCTTCATGGCGCAGGACCGTCACCGGATGGGCCGGATCCGGCGCGCCGGGTTTCAGCCGCATGCCTTTGGCCAGGAGTTTCACCGCTTCCCAGTGGATGCCGACAATGACCTTGAGCGTCATCAGCGGATAGCGCAGGAAAAGCGACGTGAGCTTTCGATCGGTCAGTTCCGCGCGGTCGCCAGCGAAGACGGCGTTGAGGACGGGGCCGTCGCCGTCGCAGGTCTGAATACAGACCCGCACGCCCTCGCCCGGCGACGACAGCAGGAAACGATAGCGCAAATCCATGTCGTTGAACGGCGACACGTGAAAGACCTTGTCGGCGTGCTGATCAATGCGCCCCTCCGCGACGGGAATGAGATAGCTGTGCCGCCCGCCGAAGGTGTTGCGCACTTCATAGATCATCACCGCAAGGCGCCCGCGCCGATCGTAACAATAGTAGACCGACAGGGGGTTGAACGCGTAGCCGAGCATGCGCGGATAACAGAGCAGCAGGATCCGGCCCATGTCGCGGTAACCGGAGTCGCTGAGAACGCCTCTGATATAGTCGCCGATATCGGCGGGACTCCCCGCCCCATGGTCGCGGTCGTGGAAGGAAAAGAGATTAAACTTGCCGCGGGAAAACCACCGCAGGCGCGCCGCGGTTTCATCGAGCCTGTCGAGATCGAGCAGAAACGAAAAGACGGCGTATTTCAGCCGATGGGTTTTCGGCTTAAGGCGCCGATGGGCGACGACGCCTTCATAAACGACAGCCCCGGTCAAGCGGCCGCTCCCGCAAAGGCGTCGTTCTTTAGCCGATCCGACGGGCGTTCCACCGCCCACGGACGGTTGACGCCGCCTATCGCTTCCGCAACGGCGAGGCCCGATTGCAGTCCGTCCTCGTGGAACCCGTGTCCCAGATGCGCGCCCGCATACCAGACGCCGCCGCGCCCCTGAATGTCCCAGATGTCCGCCTGCGCGCGCTCGGTCGCGGTGTTGAACATCGGGTGATCATATGAAAACTCCGCGATCTTCTTTGCCGGATCGATGTCGTTGACGGGATTAAGCGTCACGAAAATATTTTCCTCGCAGGAAAGATTTTGCAGCCGGTTCATCCAGTAGGTCACGGCGCCGGCGTTTTCGTCGCCAATATAGTTCCAGCTCGACCAGGCGCGCTTGCGGCGCGGCATCTGACGCGGATCCATGTGGAGCACCGCTCGGTTCTGCTGATACTGAAAGGCGGAAAGCACGGACCGCTCCCGCTCGCCGAGATCGCGCACCATCGCGCGCGCCGCGTCGGCATGAGCCGCGACGACAACCGCATCGAAGACGTCGCGATGGCCTTGATGATCAGTCACGACAACCTTGCCGCCAACGCGGGCGACCGATCGAACGCCGGCGCCGAGCCTGACATTGTCGGCGAATGATTTTTCGAGCTCGCGCACATAGCTGCGCGATCCGCCCGATACTGTCTGCCATTCGGGCAGGTTGAGAACCTGCAACAGCCCGTGATTTTCAAAAAACCGCAGAAATGAAAAGGCCGGATAGTCGAACACCTTCATCTGCGGCGTCGACCAGATGGCCGCGGCCATGGGTTTCAGGAAATGCTCGCGAAAGCCGCGGCCGTAGCGGCCATGAGCGACGAAGTCGCCGAGGGACGCGTGTTCGCAAAAGCCCGCGCGCAACGTCTCCCTGGCGTCGCGGTGAAATTTCGGAATGTCGGTGAGCATCTTCCAGAAGGTCGGCGAGGCCGCATTGGACCGGCGCGCAAACACGGAGGAAAATGTCTGTCCGGAATATTCGACGGCGCCGGCGTTGATCGACACGCCGAAGGACATGCAGGACGGCTCCGAAGCGACGCCCAGATGATCAAGCATCGCGGTAAAGTTCGGGTAGCTCGGCTCGTTGTAGACGATGAATCCCGTATCCACCGGAACGGCGGCGCCCTTTACCGGGACGTCGACGGTGTTTGAATGGCCGCCAAGGCGGCCTTCCTTTTCGTAAACGACAACGTCGCAGGATTTTGCCAGCAGCCATGCCGCGGACAATCCGGACACGCCCGTCCCGACCACGGCGACTTTTCGCGGCGGCGGGGTAACTGGAGATCGGACATTGTCGAAAGGCATGGAACTCATCAGGTTAGGATGCAACAATTACGCGCTGCCACGGCGTCTGGATCAGCGCGCCGCGGCGCCCTAAAGCACGCATATTTCGGCGATTCCGAGATCGGCGATGAGCGGGCGAGAGGAGGTCCGGATTTGACCGGCGGCGGGAGGAAAGTAAAGGCGGACGGCGCCGGCGAGACCATGGAAGCCCTACTTGCGGCGGTCGCCGCGACAGGCGATCGACGAGCCTTCGCGGAACTTTTCACCTATTTTGCGCCCCGGGTGAAAGGTTTCCTGATGAAAGGCGGGGCCAGCGACGCCGACGCCGACGATCTGGCCCAGGACGTCATGGTGAAGGTCTATAAGAAGGCGAAACTCTTTGATATTTCAAAGGCTTCCGCTGCGACCTGGATTTTCGCCATCGCCCGGAACGCCCGCATTGACGCCATCCGGCGCGCCACAAAGCCGGATCTCGATCCCGACGAACCCATGCTCAGCCCCGAAGAAGCGCCCCGGGCCGACGTCGTCTGTGAACTGAAAGAGCGCGACGCGCGTATCAAGGATGCTGTGTCCCGCCTCCCCGCCGAACAGCGCGAGGCGATGGCGCTCCACTTTTACGCGGACGAGCCCCATTCGGCCATCGCGGAAAAGCTCGGATTGCCGCTGGGCACGGTGAAGTCGCGATTACGGCTCGCGATCGAGAAAGTAAGGAAAGAGTTGGATTTTGACGATGCGTAACCCTAGCTACCACCCGCGGAGCGAAACGCTGGCGGATTTCGCCGCCGGCCGTCTCGATGAGGCGCGGGCTGTTGTGATCGCGACCCATGCGAGCTTTTGCGAACGATGCGCGCAGGAAATCGACGCCCTTGAAGCCATGGGCGGCGTGATGCTGAACGAGGCTGCCCCCGCAGCCATGAGCGCGGACGCGTTGGAAAAAGCGTTGGCGCAGACCGGCGCGCAGATTATGCCGGCGCAATCGGACGCGGGCGCGCGCCCGGCCTCTCCGCTCGACCCTTATCTGGGCGGGTCGTCCATCGATGATGTGAACTGGAAGTGGGTCGCACCGGGCGTGCATCAGCATGTGATGAAGGCGCAGGGCTATCGCGACGGCGTTTTACGCCTGGTGAAATTTGCGCCGGGCAAGGGCGTCCCCGTCCACTCGCATCAGGGCGAGGAATTGACCCTGTTGCTGCGTGGCGCCTATCGCGACGCCCTCGGCGAATGGCGCGCCGGCGACCTTGCGGACCTTACCGGCGATCACACCCATGAGCCGATCGCCTTCGGCGACGAGCCTTGCGTCTGCCTGATTGCGACCAGCGCGCCGCTGGAATTCAAAACCGTGCTCGGAAAAGCCCTGCAGCCTTTCGTTGCGCTGTAGCCGGGCGTAATACAGGCGTCGATGAACGCCGATCCGTCACTTAACGACGTCTACGAACTGGCGTTGGCGGCCTATGACAGCCTGCCCGCCGACTTCCGCAAATTATGCGGCAACGTCGTTATTCACGTCGCCGACGAGGCCGAGCCCGATCTGTTGCGCGAGATGGGGATCGACGATCCGCTGGAGCTGTCGGGTCTATTCGAAGGCGTCGCCCTCACGGAGGCCGGCGTCTCCGACCCCCTCGCCCTGCCGAACCATGTCCATCTCTACCGGCGATCCATTCTGGACGAGTGGCGCGAGCGCGGCGACGTTTCCCTAAAAACGCTCATCACGCATGTGCTCGTGCATGAGATCGGCCATCATTTCGGCCTTTCCGACGAGGACATGCATCGCATCGAGGACGAGGCGTCCGAGCATTAAGGCTAGCCCGCGCGTTGGTTATTCCGCCGCTTGCGTCGCGCTAAAGGACGGCCCGTCCGCTGCGCCCGGCGCCGTCATCACATAGGCGTCCTTGCGCATGAATTGCGGCAGGCGCACCTTGGCGTCCTTGCGCCGCGGGAAGGCGGCGCAGGCGACCGTGCCCTTGCCCGGTTCGCTGATCAGGGCGAGGACGCCCCCTTGCATTTCCATGAGCGACTTCGACAAAGCGAGGCCGAGCCCGGCGCCCTCGCCGTCGCGGGCGAAACTGTTGTCGGCGAGGGTGAACGGTTCGCCCAGTTTTTTCATGGCCGCGCGATCAATGCCGGCGCCGGAATCGGCGACGATGATCGTCACGCCGTCGAGGTCGGCTTCGGCGGTGAGCGTCACCTCGCCGCCTTTCGGCGTGAACTTGATGGCGTTCGACAGAAGATTGAGCGTCACCTGCTTGATCGCGCGCGGATCGCCCCAGACGGGCGGCGCATGACCGATCGCGGCGGTGAGTTCAACGCCGGCGTCGCTGGCGCGCTTCGAGACAAGCCGCACCGCTTCGCCGAGAATTTTTTCAAGGCCGACGCTTTTCGGTTCAAGGACGAGCCGGCCCGCCTCGATTTTCGACATGTCGAGCACGTCGTCGATCAGTTCCAGAAGATGACGGCCGCTGGCGAGAATGTCCGTCACATATTCAATGTATTTCTGATTGCCGAGGGGCCCGTAGAGTTCCGACTGCATCACCTCGGAAAACCCGTTGATGGCGTTCAAAGGCGTCCTCAGTTCGTGACTCATATTGGCGAGGAATTCGCTTTTCGACCGGTTGGCTTCCTCGGCGCGATACTTCTCATACTGATATTTCTGCATGGTCTCGGAAAGATCGCGCCGCGAGCCTTCGAGATCCTCGACCGTCTTTTGTAAGACGCGTTCTTTTTTCTTCTGCGCGGCGGCGCGTTTTTTAAGATCGGTGACGTCGCCGCCGATGGCGACCGTGCCGCCTTCGGCCGTGCGCCGGCGCGAGACATGGGCCCAGCGCCCGCCGGGCAAGGCGACTTCCGTCGACTTGGCCGTCTCGTCTTTCAGCGGACCGAAATGCTCCATCAGCATATCGCCGCCGGCCCCGGCGCAGGCGGCGAGGTCGGAAACGGCGGTGCCGGTCCGCGCGAATTTCGCCGGGATGCGGAAGATCGATGCAAACCGTTTGTTGCAGACCGCCAGCCGGCCATTGGCGTCCCACAGGGCGAAAGCGTCGGGGATCGCTTCAATCGCGTCTTTGAGCCGGGTCTCGGCGAGGGCGACGCCGGGGGCGAGACCACGCGCGCCCGACAAATCCAGCGCCACGCCGGCGCGCTCGAACCGCGTCGCATCGCCGGCCGTTCGCAGGTAAGCGCGGGACCACGACCCTGACGGGTTGCGGAACCGCACGACCCCTTCGGTGACGCCGGAGGGCTCGCCGGAGATAACCGCCATGGCGAGACGCAGATCTTCCGGATGCAGAACCGCGGAAATTTCCCGCAAGGTGAACCGGCGGTCCCGGGCGCCGAGCCCCAGCGGTTCAAGGAAAGCCCGGGCGAACATAACGCTGCGGTCTTTTTTCTCATAGAACCAGGGCGAGCAGCGCCCGCCCGCGAGGGCCGCCTTGAAATCGGTGAGGGTCGCGAAGGCGTGGGCCGCGGTTTCCGCCGCCCGGCTCTGGCGGATGAAGGCGGCCATGAGCGAAATGACGACAACGCCCAGCGCCGCGAGCATGACGGCGAAGGTGATCCAGGCCCGGGACCGGTCGAAAATGTCCCGGGCGGGCGCGGCCGCCAGCAGCGCCTCGCCATTATCGAGCGGGCGCCAGGAAAGGGCGATCTTGCCGCCCTTGGCGCCGATCTCCGTCTCGCCCCGGGCGTCGAGGGCCAGCCCGTGCAGAGCCTCGGCCGGGAGAGCGACAATATCGGTGCGGCCCGCCGTGGCGAGAATGTCCCCATTGGCCGAGAGGTGGTAGAGCGCGCCGTAGCCGCCGGGGAGCGCGGCGTTCAGAACGTCGCGGGCCGGGGCGCCGGTCATGATGGCAATATTCATAGCGTCGGCCCCGTCGCCGGCGGCCCGGTCGAGGCGCAGGGCCGTTTCGGTCGCCCGCAAGGACGCCTTTTCAGTGGTTTCGATGACGAAAAGAACGCCGACAACGGCGATAAAAGCCGCCGTCAAAATGGCCACGCGCAAGGGCGACAGCGCGTTGATGCGCGCTGATAGATCAAGTCCGGGATTGTCCTTGGGACTTTTCGCCATTCGACCCCTGCTCGCCGCCGGTTCTCGCCAAAGCGACGCGACCGTTCATAAGCGCCGGAAAAACCGGAGCTTAGTAGCAAACCGCCGGCCCGCGCGCCATGCACAAACGTTTACGTTTTGTAAACTATTCCCGTTCGTCGGGGGCTGTCACCTCGAATCAGCGCCGGCCCTTCCCCTTACCGGGCCCCGCCCCCGTTTCGAAGATCGCCTTTGTTTTCAATTGGCGCCGGCGGCCGCGCCCGCTAACGAAGGGCCGATGAGACACTTTTTGAACACGGCCGATTGGACCCGCTCTGAACTCCAGGCGATGATTGACGACGCGCGCGCCATGAAAGCCGCGCCGATCGGGGATGCGCTGAAAGACAAAACCGTCGCGCTTCTCTTTTTGAACAACTCCCTCCGGACGCGCACGTCTTTTGACGTGGGCGCGCGCCAGCTTGGCGCCCACGCCGTTGTCCTGTCGCCGTCGGGGGGCATGTGGCCGCTTGAGTTCGAAGACGGCGCGGTCATGGACGGCGAGGCCGAGGAGCATGTGAAAGAAGCAGCCGCCGTGCTCTCGCGCTATTGCGACCTCATCGGCGTGCGCGCGTTCCCGAAATTCGTCGACTGGTCGGAAGACCGCAAGGACAAGATCCTCAACGCCTTTGCCAAATATGCGACCGTCCCCGTCGTCAATATGGAGACGATCACCCATCCCTGTCAGGAGATGGCCCATGTCATGGCGTTGCAGGAACGGTTTGACGCGGACGATCTCGGCGCGCTCGACGGCAAGAAATTTCTGCTCACATGGACCTACCACCCGAAGCCCCTTAACACCGCCGTCGCCAATTCCGCGCTGATGATCGCGGCGAAGTTCGGCATGAAATCGACGCTGCTTTGTCCGACCAAGGACTATATTCTCGACGAGCGCTACATGGATCAGGCGCAAAAGGACGCCGCCGCAAACGGCTGCGAGGTGACGGTCACCCACGATATCGACGAAGCCTATGACGGCGCAGACGTCGTCTATGCGAAGAGCTGGGGCGCGCTTCCCTTTTTCGGGAACTGGGAGCCGGAAAAGCCGATCCGCGACGCCCACAAGCACTTCATCGTCGATGAAGAAAAGATGCGCAAAACCAACAACGCCCTCGTCTCCCACTGCCTGCCCATGCGGCGCAACGTGAAAATGACCGACGCGGTTTTCGACGGGCCCACCTGCATCGCCTATGAGGAAGCGGAAAACCGCCTGCATGTTCAAAAGGCGATCATGAAGGCGTTGGTACGGGGGTGAGGCTCTCCGATCTCAATAAGGTTCTAGAAGGCGCGTTGTCGCCGGAGGACTTTGAATCGTTGATTAAGCAAGAATTGGACGAACACATCGAGTCATCAAAGAAAAAGGGTGCATCGGCACCAATCTATCTCACAGCGGACCTCAGTCTGATTATTAACCGATTCGATGCAGAGAAACTCGAAAAGTTTTACAGCGACGGTCGTATCTCCACCCCTGCAATCGTCTATATTGCTGATGCTTTGTCACTTTCTGAAGCTGTAAAATTCGAAAACAAAGAAGTAGAGGACAAGGTTCAATCTCTTAGTTTTGAATAAGTACCATCGACAGCAGCGCGCTTCAGGAATTTCGGCGCTAACCGCCTCTTAACCATCGGCCGGCACTGTCTTCTCTGACCGAAGCGAAAGACTGCTTATGCCCGCCGCGCACCCCCAATCCGTCGAAGAACGCACCCGCGCCTTTTACGACAATGAAGGCTGGGTCGCGGGCGATGACGGCGTCACCGGCGAAGACGCCTATTTTCGCAATACGGCGCCGGAGCGGGCCGCCTATGATGAAAAATGCGACCGCAAGGCGCGCGATTTATTGTCGGGCTTCTCGGGCGAATTGCTGATCGCCGGGCCGGGCGACTTTCCGAAAAGCCACGCGCTTGCGTCAGAACCGTTCGACGCCGTTCACTGCGTCGATATCTCCGAGCAGTCCTTAAGCATTTGCCGGCGCCGGCTTGGCGACAAGGGGCGATACAAATGCGGGTCGCTTCTAGACCTGCCCGCCGCCAACGAAAGCGTCGACGCGGCGCTCTGCGCGCATGTTCTTTTTCATATCGACAAGGACGATCAGGCGCGCGCCGTCTCGGAACTGATCCGGGCCGTGAAGCCGAGCGGACGCGTTGTCTTCGTCTATATGAATCCCAACGCGCCCCTGATGCTGATCCAGCGGTTTTTGAAGTTTTTCGGCGTCCACAAAATGCTGAAAGCTGACAAGCTTTATTGTTTCGCCCACCCGCCGCGCTGGTGGGAGACGGCCGCCAAAGGCTGCGCCGTGACCATCCACCCCTATAACATCATGAGCCGGAACCAGACGCGCGCGCTCCTGCCCATTCCGGCGCTACGCCGGCGGGTCTTTTCGTGGGCGAGCAAGTATGAGGACAGGAACCCGCGCATGGCGGCCCGGCTTTGGTCTTATATCGCTGTTGAAATCAACAAGCCCGCCTGACGCCCTGGCCCCTCTTTACATCGCCGCGGCAAGGCCGCATCACCGACCGCGAAGTTGAAATCGCGCGCACATCCAATGACCGGCAAGACCCGCGAAACCATTGTCCAGCTCCTGTCCAACATGCAGGACGGCAAGGAGATCCGCGCCTATCTTCAGCGCTTCTCCGAGGTCGATCAGTCGCGCTTTGCGATCATCAAGATCGGCGGGGCGATCCTGTCCGAACAGCTTGAGGAGACCGCCTCGGCCCTCGCCTTTCTGCACACGGTGGGGCTCACCCCCATTGTCCTCCATGGCGGCGGACCGCAGCTCGACAAGACGCTGGGCGAGCGCAATATCAAGACGAAGAAGATCGACGGGCTGCGGGTCACGGACGCGGCGACCCTTGACGCGGCCCGGGATGTGTTCATCGGCGAAAATATCCGGCTCGTTGACGCCGTCAGGAAGCAGGGCGTCGCCGCCCATTCGCTTACCGCCGGCGCCATCGAGGCCGATTATGTCGACCAAAAGAAATACGGCTTTGTCGGCGAGCCGACGGCGATCCGGCTCGGCCTGATCGATTCCATCGTCAAATCCGGCGCGATCCCGATCCTCACCTGCCTCGGCCTCGCCCCGGGCGGACAGCTCGTCAACGTCAACGCGGACTCCGCAACGCGGGCGCTCGTTCATGCGCTGCAGCCCATGAAGATCATCTTTCTCGCCGGGGTCGGCGGCTTGCTCGACGCCGATGGCGACGTCATTCACTCAATCAATCTCGCCGCCGATTATGACGACCTGATGGGCCAGTCTTTTGTGGAAGGCGGCATGCGGTTGAAGCTGCAGGAAATCAAACGCCTTCTCGACGACGCGCCGCTCTCCTCGTCAGTGTCGATCACGACGCCGGCGGGCCTTGTGCGCGAGCTTTTCACCCATGGCGGGTCGGGCACGCTCATTCGCAAGGGCGAACGGATCAATGCGTATGCGGAAAAGAGCGCCATCGACGGCGCCCGCGCCGAAGCGCTTGTTGAGAACGCTTTCGCCCGCACGCTGAAATCCGGCTGGTGGGACGGCGCAACCCTGTCGAGCGCCTATATTTCCGAAACCTATCGCGCCGGCGCGTTCCTCGCGCGCGTCGACGCGCCGTCGGGCCCATTCGACTATCTCGACAAATTCGCCGTCCTCGAAGACGCCCGCGGCGAGGGCCTCGCTCGCACGGTATGGCGCCGCTTCACCAAGGATCACCCGGTCGTCTTCTGGCGCTCGCGCACGGAAAACGGGTTCAACGCCTTTTACGACGCCGTCGCCGACGGCTCGGTCAAGCGCGACCCCTGGACCATATATTGGTTGGGGGAAACCGACTTTGCGCGAATCGCAGAGGTCGTGGATATTGTGACGGCGATGCCGGAGAGTTTTGAGGGCGAGTAACTACAATGAGCGAGCCGTTTCTAGTCGGTCTTGTCGGCGCCCGCGGCCATACGGGCCGCGAGCTTATTCGCCTGATCGCCGGCCATCCGGAGCTGATGCTGGCTTACGCCGTCAGCCGGGAATTCGCCGGGCGGCCCGTGGCGACCGTGGCGCCGGAAGACAATGACGAATGCATTTTCGAGGCGCTCTCGCCGGAAGAGGTCGCCCGGCGCCGCGCCAATGTGGTGATCCTCGCCGCGCCCGACGGCGCCGCCAGGCCCTTTGTGGACGCTATCGAGACCGACGGCGCGAAGCGGATTATCATCGATCTCTCCGCCGATCACCGCTTCGACGACACGTGGGCTTACGGTTTGCCGGAACTCAATCGCGCGCAAATCCGCGGCGCGACGCGCATCGCCAATCCGGGGTGCTACGCCACGGCGATGCAGCTTGCGCTGGCGCCGCTGATGGGACTTGCGAGCGGGGTGCCCGCCGTGTTCGGCGTCTCGGGCTATTCCGGCGCCGGGTCGACGCCGAACCCCCGCAATGACGTCGAGCGGCTGAAAGACAATCTGATGCCTTACGCCCTTGCCGGCCACAAGCATGAGCGCGAGGCGAGCCGCCACCTTAAGGGCCCTGTCCGGTTCATGCCCCATGTCCACCCGGCCTTCCGCGGCCTGCTGGCGACGGCGCATGTTCCGCTCAAGGAGCAATTAAGCGTTGCAGAACTGAAAGAACTGTACGAACAAAAATATGCCGACGAGCCGCTGATCGCCTTGCAAGATGACGCGCCTCAATTAAAAGATGGAGCCCATCGCAACGGCGTCGTCATCGGGGGCTTTACGGTCGGCGAAGACGGCATGAGCGCCGCCATTGTTGCGGCGGAAGACAATCTTCTCAAAGGCGCGGCGACCCAGGCGGTGCAGAATGCGAACCTGGCGCTTGGGCTCGATGAACTGGCGGGGATCTCGCTATAGAGGATAAGGGATAAACATGGCGGCGGCAGGAGGCAGCGAGTTTCTCGTCCAGGCGGCGACCTATCTCGGCGCCGCCGCCATCGCCGTCCCGATCTTTAACCGGTTCAAACTCGGCTCCATTCTCGGTTATCTCGCCGCCGGCGTCGCCGTCGGCCCCTTCGGGCTCAAGCTCATCCATCAGGAGGAAGGCGTCTTTCACGTCGCCGAGTATGGCGTCGTCCTCTTTCTGTTCGTCATCGGACTCGAATTGTCCCTGTCGCGCCTGTGGTCCATGCGCGGACAGATTCTCGGCCTCGGCTCGACGCAAATGGCGATCACGGGCGCGGCGATCGGCGCGCTCTTTGTCGCCTCGGGCGTCATGTCCACCAGCGCCGCGATCATCGCCGGTCTTTCCTTCGCCTTTTCATCGACGGCATTCGCCCTGCAACTGTTGAAAGACCGCGGCGAGATCAACACCGAATACGGCAAGCGGTCGTTTTCGATCCTCCTGTTCCAGGACATCGCCGTCATCCCCCTGCTCGCCGCCATTCCTTTTATTGCCGGCGCCTCCGGCGCCGAAACCGCCGGCTGGGACGCGGTGCTCAAGGCCGCCGGCGTTCTTGCGGCGCTGGTGCTGATCGGGCGCTATGCGCTCAATCCGGTTTTGCGCATGGTCGCCGCCTCCGGTTCGCGCGAAGCCTTTGCCGCGACGGCGCTGTTGATCGTGGCGCTCACGGCGCTCGCCGTCGCCTGGGCCGGTCTTTCCATGGCCCTCGGCGCGTTTCTCGCCGGCGTTCTCCTCGCGGAGTCCGCCTACAAGCACCAGATCGAAACGGACATCGAACCGTTTCGCGGATTGCTCCTCGGGCTGTTCTTTATTTCCATCGGCATGCGGCTCGACCTGGCGCTGATTGTCGCCAATTGGTGGATCGTGCTCGGCGGCGCGACGGGCCTTGTCGCCATCAAGGCCGGCATCCTTTACGTCGTGACCCGCGTCGCCGGCGCCGCCCGCGACAACGCGATCAAATCCGCGGCAATCCTGAGCCAGGGCGGGGAATTCGCCTTCGTGGTGATCAGCCTCGGCGCGGGTTCAGCGCTCTTCACCAACGGCGAAGCGACCATGATGTCGGCGGTCATCACCATTTCCATGATCATGACGCCGCCGCTCGTCATGCTGGCCCATCGTCTGACAGCGCAAAGCGACAGCGAAGACACGAGCGAGCTGGCCAGACCGGAAAGCAGCCATGATCACGTGATCGTCGCCGGCTTCGGCCGCATGGGCCAGATCATTTCCCAAGTCCTGTCGAACTCCGGCGTCAAGGTCACGGCCATTGACCGGTCGGCCTCGCACATTCGCAATGCGGAGCGCTTCGGCTTCAAGGTCTATTACGGCGACGCGGCGCGTCTCGATATCCTGACAACCGCCGGCGTCGCCGACGCCCGCGCCGTCATTCTCTGTATGGACGATCCGGAATCGGTGAACCACGCCACCAAACAACTGCGCGAAGCCTACGCCAATCTGACGATCCTATCCGTGGCCCATGACCGGATGCATGAAATCGAACTGCGCCCGTTGGGCGCCGATGTGATCGTGCGGGAAACGCTGGAGTCCTCGCTCCTCATCGCGCGCGAAGCCCTCGCGCGGATTGGCCATGATGAAAACGAAATCGAGGATTTCGTCGAGCAGTTTCGCAAGCGCGATCGCGAACGCCTGCTCGCGCAGGTCGACTACGGCCCCGATGCGGGCATGGAGTTCCTGCACGCGCGCTATGAAAAGCGAGACGATCGGGACGGCGGTTAGAGCCGGCTGCGACGCGATAAACCCTTTCGGTGGCGCCGCCCGCCGGCCCCTAATCCGGCCGCGGGGGACCGCCGCGATGATTGCGTCGCTCTTTCCGCCGCTGTTCGGAAAATTCAATCATGCGCTGACGCTCTTCCGCGGAGAGCGTTTCCATGGCGGCGGCGAAAGCCGCGTCGAACGCCTCCTGCTGACGCGCGCGCGCGTCGCGAATCTCTGTCATCTTCGCCGCGACGGCGGCGGCGTCCAATTCGTTCGCCTCAAGCAGCGCGCGCAATTCAAGGCGCAGCGTGCGCATTTCCCGAAACCGCCCGCGCATGTTGGGCAATTGCGCGCGGAAGGCGCGGCGAAACTCGCGCCGGCTTTCCGGCGGCAAGACGCCCGCGGCGCCCACAAGCCCGCGCGGGTTGTCAAAGCCGCGAAAATCCGCAGCAAACGGCGGCGGCGGCCGATCCCGGTCGAGCCGGTCATGCAGCAGAAAACCGGCGATAAAAAAGTTGAGTCCCAGCGACGCCGCCAGGAGAATGCCTACTCCGCGTCCCATGTCGCCCCCGTATCCTCGTCAAACGCGGCAAGGCCGCTGTTTTCCATATAGGCGTAGGCCTCATATTCCGGCGGCAAGTCGCCTGTCGCATCGACAACCGCCGCGGCGGCAAAGCCGAGCGCCGCCATGCTAGCGAAGGCGCCCGCCGGCAGCGGCCTGATCCATGACGACAGGGCGGAAAGTCCGGCCAGGCCGCGCGACGCGCCGCCCGCCTTCTCCGCAGGCGGACGATAGCCCGCCTCGATTCGGTTTTTGAGATCATGGGGCGTCTTCGGCGCCGTCGCCGCGCGCAGAAATCCGTCGAGCGCGTCCGCGTCCGCGCGATCCTTCTCAAGGGCCGCGCTCATGGCGATGTCGCCCCACCGGGCGCGCGCATCCGCCGGCCAGCGATTGAGATCGCTTCCGTAGATTTCGAGGAGGCGCTTCGCCTCGGCGATATCGTCAGTTGTGCTGTGCGGTCCCGTCATCACTCATTCGTCCTGTTAACGCTTCACGTATGGGGATCAACCGATCCCGCAATCCCCGTCGTCCGCGCGCCAGCAGCGATTCCAGCGCGTCGACGCTGACGCCCATAATGTCCGCCGCCTCGATATTCGAAAGCTCCTGATAATGGCACAGATTGATGGCGGCGCGCTGTCGGTCGGGCAGCGCCTCCAGCGCCTCGTCAATGGCGAGACGCCGCTCGGCGGCGAACAGCTGATCGTCCTGGCGCGGGGCCTCATCGGCCTGCTCCGGCGCGCTTTCCTCCGGCGCCTCGCGCTTAGCTTTGCGCAGCTGGTCGAGACAAATATTCATCGCCACCCGATAAAGCCAGGTTTCAAACTTTGCGCCTTTGGGACGCCATTTCGATGCGTTTTTCCAGAGCCGCAGAAACGTCTCCTGGGCGGCGTCCTCCGCCGCCGGCCGGGAGCGAAGCGTGCGAAAACAGACGGCGTAGATTTTGTCCGTATGCCGCTCAACAAGAATGGACGCGGCCCGCCGGTCGCCGCGACCGGCGCGCGCCACAAGCGCTTCATCACTGTCTCGATCCGTTGCCAATAATCTGCGCGCCCATAGGACAGCGAACGGCGCGCGGACCCGGCCGCCCGCCGTTCGGATAATTTACGCTTATTCGCCGCGATGGCCACGGCGATGAAAGCCGCGCCGCTGCCGGCGCTCGTCTTCGCTGAGAACGCCGTCGCCGTCCTTATCCATCCGGTCAAAGCGTTTGTCGGCGGCGGCCTGAAACTCGATGCGATCGACGACGCCGTCGCCATTGGCGTCGGGATTGTTTTGTGCGCGCCATTCCTCGCGTTTCGTCTTTCGATAGCTGCGCATTTCCTCCTTGGAAACGCCGCCGTCGCCATTGGCGTCCGCGGCGGCGATGAGTTCGGCCTGCTGCGCGTCCATTTCCGCCGCCGTCACGACGCCGTCGCCATTGGCGTCCATGCGGTCAAAGCCGCCGCCGGGTCCGCGGGGCGCAGCGGAAACCGCCGTCGCCGTTCCCACAACGCCAAGCGTGCAAACCGCAGCAATGATTGTCTTCTTCATGATTTCTCCTTTTCCAGACTAAGCAATCGCCTGTTTAACGCGCGAGAAGGGTTAATCCGTCGCGTTGGTCTGGGACTGGTGGAACGCCGCCGCCAGCCGGCGTTCGGCGGTGTCGAGCATGCGCGCGGGACGGGCCTCGCCGGCGGCGTCTATCACACTGATTTCCCTGACTTTTCCCTGTGTTTCGGCGGACAGCGCGGCAAAGGCGATGACCCGGCGCGCGGCCGGCGACCAGGCCGCCGAGGTGATGCGTCCGTCGGTTGCGCCACCGGCCGCCACCGACGCCCCGGGCAGAACGTGGTCGGCGTCGACCGCGAGCGTCACAAGATAACGTGCGGGCGCCGGCGCGGCGAAGCGCAGCGCGCGCCGCCCGTTGAACCAGCCGCCGTCGAGGGGCGCCAGATGCGGCAGGCCGATCTCGGCCGGCAGCGGCCGGCGGGATCCGGGCCGCGGCGCCCGCGTTGCGAAATCCGCGCCCGGGCGCGGCGCGCCGCTTTCAATGCGCAGGACCTCCATGGCGTCGAGACCGATCGGCTTGACGGCGCTGCGCCGCATCAGGCGCTCCCAGATGGTGAGCGCATCCTCGGCGGGAAAAACCAGCTCCGCGCCCGGCAGCGCGCCGAACTGCATCGGCCGCGCCGCTGTTTCAACGCCGCGCAACACCGCCGAGGCCGCAACATGATCGCCAGGAATTTTTAAGCCCGATGCGGAAAGAGCGTTGTTCGCATTGGCGCCGAGGACGCCGATCGCCGCAACCGTCCGCGAGATGTCCTCCACCTGCACGTCGAGACCGCGCGCCGCGAGTTGCAAGGCCCGCGGCTGCGGCGATGGCGTCGTCATCAAAAACAGATCCTCGGCGAGACGCGAAACTTCCGCCAGGTCGATGACGCCGCCATCATCGTCGAGGATGAGGCCGCGCGCGCTTTCGCCGGGCGACAGGCTGAGCGCCGGCGCCGTAGCCACGCGCGACAAAAGCACCGCAGCGTTTTCCCCGCGCAGGGCGTAACGCGACAGCGGTCCAAAATCGGCGATGACCGCGCCTTCCTTGGCCGCGCGATATTCCGCCTCCACCGACTCAAAGACGCGCGCCGCGGCAAAGCCGTTGATGGACGTCCACAGATTGGCCGTGCTGACCGAGGCTGTCGCCGCGTAAAGCGGCGTCGGCGCAGGGCGTTCGGCGATGATGTCGTCGACGGGGAAGATCATTGCGCCGCCCCCGCTCGTACGGATTTGCGCAAGGCCGCCTGGGCGGCGTTGCGGCCCGCGGCGCCGTTAATCCCGTAGCCGATCTGCGCCTCCGGACCGCAGAAATAGAGCCCGCCGATGGATCCGGCCGAGGTCACGCTCGCGCCCCGCGCAATCTGTCGGTAGACGCCTTCGCGGGCGGCGAAGGCGCGCGTCGGCGCGCCGGCCCCCGCCGCCATATCGCCCGCCGTCGCCAGCGTTTCCGCATCGATGCGTGCGCTGATGTCCGGCGCAAATCGTTCAACGCCGGCAATGATCGCGTCGCGCAGGGCCTTGCGATGTTTTTTGCCCGCAGGCAACGACACCGGGACCGGATGGGCCAGCACGGAAAGGCGCTGACGGTCCGTCGCCGCATCCTCATCAAAGGCGTTTTCAAAGACGGCTTCGACAATCAGATGCGCCGGAACCTCGCCATTCGACGCGGCGACAAAGGCCCGCCTGATCCGTTCGACCGACGGCGCATAGACGATGCGGCGCGCGAGATCCGCGCGGGTCGCCGCGTCCATCGGCGCGCCTTTTAATTCGAGATGGAGATGCGCCGTGGAAACGGCCGGTTTGCGCATGGCGATCGACTGTTGAAATGCGCGGTCCAGCACCGCCGGCCCGATCAATCTCGTATACGTCGTTTCCGCGTCGATAGCGGCGACGACGACCGGCGCGCGAAGCTGGTTGCCCGTTTCCAGTTCGACGCCGGCAGCGCGGTCTTTTTCAATCAGGATTTTCGCCACCGGGCTCGACGTGCGAAATTCGACCTTCGCTTTTTGCGCCGCACGGCGAAGCGCATCGATCACCGCGCCAGCGCCGCCCTCGGCAAACGCGACGGCGCCCTGCAGCCCGGCGACCTCTCCGGCCCAGCGCGCCAGAAGCGGCGAAAAACTCATCGCTTCATGAGGCGGCGCGCCGCTCCGGAACGCCGCTTCGGCGAGCAGCGCCGTCTTCGCCGCCCCGTCCGGAAAATAGTCAGCGAGCGCTTCTTCGGCCGATTGCGCCATCCAGCGCTCGGCCAGCGCAGCGAGACGCGGCGGCGCGTCGGCGAACGCGGCCTTGAACGCCGCGTTGGCGCCGGGCGCGCCGCTGAACAACGGGCGCAAAAAGGACGCCGCCTCAAACGCGTCGGTGATGAACGCCATGAAGGCGTCGCCGTCGGGCTCGGCGTCCTGGGCCGCCGCGCGCAAATCGCCGCCGAGCCGCAAGCATTCGCCGTCTTCGAAGAAATAGGCGACGCCCATGCGGCGCGCGGCGTAGGCAACGCCGCAACTATAGAGATCGAGATCGTCGATCATCTGCGGATCGAGGGCGTGAAACAGATGCTCGCCGTTCAGCGCGCCCTCGCCGTCGGGCGCCGCGCGCCGATAGGGCGCGCCGATTTCGCCGGAAGCCTCCAGCAGCACGGTCTTCAATCCGGCGCGGGCGAGATACGCCGCGGCGACGAGCCCGTCGGGCGCGCCGCCGATAACGATGGCGTCGACGCCGCCTTCAATCGTCGCCTTGCCGCCCTGACCGCCGCCGTCAGTCATCGGCAAGCACTTTGTCAATGAGCATGACCGCCGCCGCGATGGCGTTATGGCGCCGCGGCTGCAGCACCACATTGCGGGCGTCCGCGAACTTATCCTCGCCGGCGTTTGCGCGATCGATCAATTTCAGATCCGTTTTCCGGATCTGGTCCTGCAATCCGTCGATGCGGGCCGCCAGTCGGTTGAGGACAATGGTCGACAAAAGCTGCCGGTCCTGTCCGGTCCAGTCGCGCCATTCGCCTTCTTCCTGCAGGCGCTTCGGAACATAGGCGGTGCGGGCGACGATATCGCCCTTGTCGGTAAACTCGAACTCGACCGGCAGACGCTCAAACATGCGCCCGCCCAGGGCGGCGTTGCGCGCTTTTTTCAAGTCCGCCGCTTCATCGACAATCTGAAAGAGCGCGCGCCGGTCGCCCGTCGGCGGATCGACAGGGTCGCGCAGCTTGATGCGCATCACCGCCCGCGCGCCATTGGCCGGCGAACCTTGCCCGGCCCCGCCATAGCCGGCCGCTTCGGCCGCATCGGGACAGGCGAAAAAAATATACCGAGAACGGATTTTTTCACCGCCCTTGAACAGAATGCTGTTGTGTCTGGCGCCGTCCGCGCTTGCTTTTTCGACGCCGGACGCCGTCGCCGCAACGCCATGATGCTCGCATGCCTTGCGCAGCGCCCCGATGATCGAGCGCGCGCCGGATTTCGCCCGCACGCGCCAGGCGTGTTCGTCGAAAAATTCCGGCAACGCCGCGGCGGAGCCGGCTTCAACGCCGCCGAGGCCGAACGGCGCCAGCGCATGGGCGTTGATATGCGCGTTCAACGGCCCGCCATTCACATAGTCCTCGATCAATTCCGCGCCGGACCCGGTGATGCGCCCGAGATCGGCAAGGGCGCGCATATTGTCGATCAGGGACAACGCCTTCGGCGCGCAGCCGCCAACGCCAACGGTCAGCCCCGTTTCGCCGAGGGCGCGCATGTCGTCGGTCATTTCCGGCCACAGGGCGGCGCCGTCGGCGTCCACATCGCGCAGGGCGTCGACGGTGTCTTCAAGACCGCGATGGGTCGCCGCCGTCTCGCCATCGGCAAGCAGCGTGATGCGGGCGCTGACCGGTTCGGTTGCGAGACCAAAGTCCTGCAGGTCAAGCCGGCGCCAGACAAAGTTCGGTATATCGCATACGGAGGGCCCGCCATGGGTTACCGCGCCCGTCGCCGCCAGCGCCGTCGTCGCGCCGGCGGCAGCGCCGGCCGCGGCGGCGCAAAGGCTCGGCGCGTCATCGCCGATCACAAGCAGATCGAAAGTCGCGGCCATAAGCCCGTCTAACCGCTGTCGCTTGACGCCATACCTAACACTTGTCGGTAAACATCCGCCACCCGGCTTTGCATTTCCGATAAATGCGCTTCCGCCGCGGCGAGCGAAGGGGCCTCGCTCAGTCGCGCCATGCGCACAGCGAGCGCCTCGCCCGCCGCATCGGGCGCAAAGAGACCGCCCGTGGCGGCGCGCGCGGCGTGAATGATATTGCTGAATTTATGATGCGCGCTGATTAAAAACCCGGCCGCGGCGGGATCGATCAAATTCCGGTCGCGAAACCAGGCGAGCGCCGGCCGGGCCTCAACCGGGGGCCGTCCCGCCGCCGCGGCCGAGACAAGCGTCAAAAACTGCACGATGAACTCAATATCGGTAAGACCGCCGAGAATGTGTTTCACATCCCAGGGGCCGGCGCCCGGCTTTGCGTCGAGAAGCCGTTCACGCATGTTGTCGACGTCCTGAGCGACGGCGCGCCGGTCGCGCGGACGCGTCAGGATCGCGTCGATTTCCCGCTCCAGCGTCGCGCAGAGATCAGCATCGCCGGCGACAAGGCGCCCCTTGGCGAGCGCCATGACTTCCCACGTCCAGGCGTCGTCCTTGTAATAGCGGCGGAACGCAGGAAGGGAGACGGCGGCGGGCCCGGCGCCGCCGGACGGGCGCAGCGCCATATCCACATCGTAGAGCGCGCCCTCCTCCGTCGCCGCCGACAACGCCGTCACCAGCCGGCGTACCAGGCGCGTGAAATATTCAACGGCGCTGAGCGCCCGCCCTCCTTCGCGGCCGGGGTTGGATTCCGCGCCCTCCGGCGCATCGTAAACGAAGATGAGATCAATATCGGACGACGCGGTCATTTCCCGCGCGCCGAGCCGTCCAAGCCCGATCACCGCGAGCGCGCCCTCAATGTCCCCGTGCTGTCGGCGCATTTCTTTTTCGACCTCGGGCGTCAAAGCGCGAATGCCGGCTTCAGCGACCGCGCTGAGATGGCGCGCCGCGACATCGGCGTCGATGGCGCCGGCGGCAAGCTTGGCAGCAGCGAAAAAACGCGCTTCGCCGGCCCAGCGCCGCACGGCGTTGAGGACGCTTTCATAGTTTGCCGACGCCGGCGCAATCGCCTGCTCAAGCGAGGCTGCATAGGCTTCCGGATCGGGCAACGGCGCATTGAGCCCCTGCTCCACGAGCGCTTCTATGAAGTTGGCGCGCTTGGCCATTTCCCGTCCGAGAAAGGGCGAGATGGTGATGATTTCGATCAGCGCGTCGAACAACGCCACATTGTTGGCGAGGAGCGAAAAGATCTGCACGCCCGCGGGAAGGCGCGAGAGGAATTCGTCAAAGGCGAAAAACGCCGCATCCGGATCGCTTGACTTCGACAGGGAGAGAAGCAGCGGCGTCATCAGTTTGGTCAGGATGTTGCGCGCCCGTTCTGTGCGCGTCGCGCGGATGGCGCCCGCATGCCACCGCCGGATCGTTCGGCTGATCTCCCGCGCCCGCGCAAAACCGAGCTCGGAAAGGGTCTCAAGCGTCGCCGCATCCCCTTCAACGCCGGTGAAGACGAGCGGCCCCGGCTGGTCGACATCGAGCGCGTCTTCGCGAAACAGCCGGTCGAAATTCCGCTGAACGCATTCCAGAGTCGAGCGAAGTTTTTCTTCAAAGGCGCCCGCATTCGCCGCGCCGGAGAAAACTGCGACCCGTTCGATGTCCTCCGCGGTTTTCGGAATCTTGTGGGTCTGCTCGTCGTTGATCATCTGAAGCCGATGTTCCACATGACGAAGATAATGGTACGCCGTGGACATTTCTTCGCGTTCGCGCGGCGTTACATGGCCGCGCCGCGTCAATGCATCGAGGGCGTCGAGGGTTTTGCGCGGGCGCAGATCCTCGGCCTTGCCGCCGAGAATCAATTGCTGGGTCTGGGCGAAAAACTCGATCTCGCGAATGCCGCCCCGTCCCGTCTTGACGTCGTGGCCGGCGAATTCAATGGCGCCCCCGCCCTTGGCGGAATGGAGTTGGCGCTTGACCGCTTTCACATCCTCGATCGCCGCGAAGTCGAGATATTTGCGCCAGACAAAGGGGCGCAGGGCGGCGAGAAACTGTTCCCCGAGCGCGATGTCGCCGGCGTGGGCGCGCGCCTTGATGTAGGCCATGCGCTCC
Organism: Hyphococcus sp.; assembly: GCA_028284345.1. GTDB lineage: Bacteria > Pseudomonadota > Alphaproteobacteria > Caulobacterales > Parvularculaceae > Hyphococcus. The sequence continues at coordinate 743,830 of JANQRY010000003.1, forward strand.
CAGTTCTGACCGAAGGATTCATAATAGGCTTCTGCGGCCGCCGCCGATATGGCCAGCGCCGAAACGCCGGGGTCGGGCCGCAGGCGAAGGTCGGTGCGAAACACATAACCCGCCGCCGTCTGATCCTGCAGGATGGCGACGGCGTCCTTCGCAACCCTGACGGCGCGCTGGCGAGCCTCGTCCGCCGCAAGCCCCATGACGTCGGCGTCAAAGATCATGATGAGATCGATGTCGCTTGAATAGTTGAGTTCAAACGCCCCGAGCTTGCCCATGGCGATGGAAACAAGCCCCGCGCATTCATTCGCCAGCCCGTTCTTTCTGGCGGCGGCGATCATCGCCGCATGGGTGGCGGCGTCAGCGAATTGCGAAACCCATTCCGCGGCCTGCATGGCGTCCGCGACGCCGGCGATATCGGCGAGCGCGGCGCAAAGCGCCGCGTCGTCTTTCGCCGCGCGCAGAGCGCCCATGACGTCCTCGCGGCTTTCCAGCGCGCCAGCCGCACGGGCGGCGGCGCAAGCCTTTTCGACGGTCGCCGCAGGCGGCGCGCGCAAGATCTCCAAGACCCGCGCCGGCGCGCGACGCATCATGCGCCGAAGATAAGGCGAGCAGCCCGCGGCACCCTCGACCAGCGCCGCCTCGTCCGCCGACAGGGCCGACCACTCGGCCCCCCAGGCCTCGCGCAGTTGTTCCGCGGCGCCCTGGCTGAAAGGCCGGGGCGCCTGTCGAATATCCTTACCGAGCGGCGCCGATGCGGTCATGGGCTTAAGACTTGATCACGGTCCGGGCGCCGACGCCAGAGGAAGAAAACGGGGGCGAAAAAGGGCGCGAAAACCGGGCGTAAAAAAACCGCCGCGGAAGCGCGCCCCCGCAGCGGTTTGTCAATCAGCGAAAGGCGACGTCGTTCAACAGCCCGCCGCGCTCTTGAGACTTGAAGACGGGCGGAAGCGCAGGGACTTCGACGCCTTGATCTTGATTTCTTCCCCGGTGCGCGGGTTGCGACCCTTGCGGGCGGCGCGCTTTGATACGGTAAAGGTGCCGAACGTGCCGATAGTAAACTTGCCGTCCTTCTTGGCGCGCTTCAGGCCCGCTTCGATTTCGCCGAAGACGAGTTCGACGACGCGTTTGGCTTCCGCGTTGCTCATGTCGCCGGCGTCGGCGACGTTGGCGATAAATTCTGCTTTGCTCATTTTCTGTTCCTTCAGGCTTTGATCGCAATCGCAAGCGTCCACTGACACGGGCGCTTTCCAGTTCGAAAAGCAGGTGATTTGCCGCCCATGGCAAGCCTTACCTTGCAAGAATCGGCTTGCCCGCGCGGAAAAACGTAAAATCCGCGCCGACTCACTCGACGGTTGCGGAGGGAAAGCGCAGAACCATGCGCAGCCCTGCGCCGCCATCGGCGCGGGGCAGTCCGTCTTCGAGCTTGAGATGCGCGTTGTGCGCGCGTGCAATCGCCGCGACGAGACTAAGGCCGAGACCGCTGCCGGGCGTCGACCGGCTTTCTTCAAGGCGAACGAATCGCTCCAGCACGCGCGCGCGGTCTTCCTTGGCGATCCCGGCGCCGTCGTCGGCGACGCTGATGACCGCGCCGCCGGCCGCGTCCGGTCCCGCCTTCACTTCAATGCGCGCGCCGCCCGCGGCGTATTTCAGCGCATTGTCGAGGAAGTTGGCGACGGCCTGGCTGACCAGTTCGCGCGATCCCTTAACCGGCGGCGTCGGCGCCGTGATCAGCACCAGTTCGAAGCCGGCGTCCTGGGCGGCCGGTTCATAAAGTTCGGCCATTTCCTCAGCCACCGCCACAAGGTCGATGGGAACCATCTTGCGCGCGCTTTCGCCCGATCCGATGCGCGCAATGGAAAGAAGCGCGTTGAAGGTGGAAAGCATCCTTTCGGAGTCTTCAAGCGTCGCCTGGAGCGCGGCTTCCTTTTCCTCGGGCCCGCTTTTCATGGCGTCGGTGAGACGGTTGCGAATGCGCGTCAGCGGCGAGCGCAAATCATGGGCGATATTGTCAGAGACGTCGTGCATCCCGGTCATCAGCCGCTCGATCTGATCGAGCATGGAATTCAGATTCTCGCTTAGGTGGTCGAGTTCGTCGCCGGCGCCGGTGCGCGGAATGCGCCGCGACAGATCGCCGGCGCGGATGGCGCGCGCCGTCTTGTTGACGGTCTCGACCCGGGCGAGCAGCGACCGCGAAAATAAAAGGCCGACAATGATGCCGAGAATGATGGTCGCAATAATGATGCGCTGAAACACTTCCGCAAGACGGTCGCGCAGGAATTCGCGCGTCGAGACGTCGCGCGCGACAACCACCAGAAACGACTGCTCCGTATCGGGCGAGGCGCGAAACCGCACGAGCTTGCCGCGGGCTGGGCGCAACTGAACGCCGGCCTCGCGACCGGCCGCGTCGAGCACCGGGCGTTCGTAAACGAAATCAAAAAACGCCCCTTCCGCCGTCAGCGCTTCCGGCGGCAGGGCGGTGAGATTGCCGGCGAGGGAAACGCCCGACGGCGCGCCGATCAGCATGTAAATCGAATCATCACGCCAGGCCGTCCGCTGCCGGATCACCCGGGTCAGCATGCCCGGCCCGTCGTCGCCGAAAAGCTTGGCGAGAACGGAAAGCTCCGCGTCAATGATAACGTCGGTCTGCTCCGACGCGGCGCCAAAGGAGGCGCGGTATACAAAGGCGCCGAGCACGCCCACGGCCCAGGTGAACAGCAAAACGAAAAAGAGGGTGAATCGAAAGGACGTCGTGCGGAAAAGCCGCAACACGCCGCCGGCGGCGCGCCGTCGGCGCGATTTCGCCCGCGCCAGCTTCTTCTTGCGCGGACGCGCCTCCCGCGCGCTTTCGACCAGATTGGCGTCCGCGGTCAATCTTCGTCGGAGATGGTGTAGCCCGCGCCGCGCACCGTCTTCAACAAGGGCTGATCGAAGTCCTTGTCGATCTTCGAGCGCAGCCGCGAGATATGAACGTCGATAACATTCGTCTGCGGATCAAAATGATACTCCCACACATTTTCCAGGAGCATGGTCCGCGTCACCACCTGGCCCGCGTGACGCATCAGATATTCAAGCAGCCGGAATTCGCGGGGCTGCAGGTCAATCTTCTGCGAGGCGCGGCGCACCGTGCGCGAGAGGAGGTCGATCTCGAGATCGCCGACCTGATAGCGCGTGGTGACCGATGCGGGCTCGATAGAGCGGCGCCGGCCAAGGGCCTCAACCCGGGCCAGCAGTTCCGGCATGGCGTAAGGCTTGACGAGATAGTCGTCGCCGCCGGCCTTGAGGCCCGATACGCGGTCGTCAACTTCTCCGAGGGCGGATAAAAAGAGCGCCGGCGTTTCGTCGCCCTGATTGCGCCGCGCGGCGAGCAGGCTGAGCCCGTCGCTTTTCGGCAGCATGCGGTCGATAATGTAGGCGTCATAGTCACCGACGCCCGCCATATCGAGGCCGGCGTCGCCGTCAAGCGCATGTTCGACCACATGGCCCGCCTCGCGCAGGCCCTTGGCCGCATAGGCCGCGGCTTCCGCGTCGTCTTCGATCAGCAATATTCTCATGATCTCGCCACTTGGGTTACTTATCATAATGGCGGCGGCGTCGCAGCGTTTGCCGCGAAGCCGCCGAAAGATGCCGCCTGCGGCAGGCCGCTAGTCCGTCAGCGACAGCGCCCCGAACTGCCGGTTCTGGCCGAACTGCATGCGCATCAGGATCGCTTCCTTGCCGTCCTCTTTCGCGTTTTCGATCTTATCACGCAATTCGTCCGCATTGCGAACGTCCTGGCCTTCAACCTCCAAAATCACCGCGCCAGGCCGGAGGCCCGCGCTTTCCGCGGGGCTACCCGGACGCACGCCGGTGACGATCACGCCGCTGACGTCGTTGGGGACGCGGAACTGCTGGCGCAGGGAATCGTTCAATTCCGAAACGCGCAGCCCCACCTCGGACGACAGCGTATCATTGTCGTTCGCCGCCGGCGCGTCTTCGTCGGCGACGGCCTCATCGTCGCGCAGACCGAGCGTTACGTTGAGGGTCTTGGCCTTGCCGTCGCGCAGGACCTTGACGCGCACCTTGTCGCCCGGCGCGTAAGAAGCGACGCGGCGCGACAATTCATTCGGCGTATCGACTTTTTCACCGCCGATTTCGACGATGACGTCGCCGTCTTCAAGACCCGCTTTCGCCGCCGGTTCGCCGTCAATGACGCTGTTCACCAAAACGCCGTTGCGCGACTTCAGCTCCATGGCGGCGGCGATCTCCGTCGTCACTTCCTGAAGCTGAATGCCGAGCCAACCGCGGGTGACGGAGCCGTTGGCGATCAGTTGGGAAACCGTTTCGCGGGCGACTTTCGCCGGGATCGCAAAGCCGATGCCGACGCTGCCGCCATTGGGCGAAAAGATCGCCGTGTTGACGCCGACGACGCGGCCCTTGAGGTCAAAGGTCGGGCCGCCGGAATTGCCGCGATTGATCGGCGCGTCGATCTGAATGAAATCGAGATACTGGTTTTCCCGGTTCTGGCCGCCAATGGCCGACACGATGCCGCTGGTCACCGTGCCGCCAAGGCCGAAAGGGTTGCCGACCGCGACGACCCAATCGCCGACGCGCAGGTTCACGCCTTCGGCGAATTCGACGAACGGATATTTCTTGTCCGCATCGACTTTGAGGACCGCGAGGTCCGTAAGCGGATCGGTTCCGATAATTTCGGCGTCGACCTCATCGCCATTGGCGAGGCGGACGCGGACCTTGTCGGCGTCCTCGACCACATGGTTGTTGGTGACGATGTGGCCCTCATCGTCAATGAAGAAACCGGAGCCTTCCGCCTGCAGCCGGCGCGACCCGTCGTCGAACGGATCGCCCTGGCGCTCCGGCGAGCCGAACCGGAAATTAAAGAACTCCTCGAACTGGCTCGGCAGGGCTCGCGACTGCACCTCGCGCTCCACAAGAACGCTCACGACCGCGGGGCTCACGCGCTCGACGAGATCAGCGAAGGAGAGCGTGCCGTCTGCAGCGACGGGCGGCGCCATCAATCTCGGGGCCTGCGCATTGAGGGCGCCGCCGACGCTTAAAGACACGGCGGCCACACTCGCCAGTAGAACTCCGGAACGGAAACTTTTCATCATCACTTACCCATTTTCTTTACGTTACGACTTTGCGCCGCTGCTTTAGAATCGCCCGTCGTCGATATAAGCCAGATAGGCGTAACGCGGCGTATCGCAAAGCCGATCTTTCCCATTAAAAATTGTTAAAAATCAGACCATTTTCGAGCGAATTTCGACACCCTCCGCCAGCATGCGGTGGACGGGACATTTCCCTGCAATTTCATGGAGTCGCGCCGTTTGCGCCTCGTCGAGATCGCCGCTGACTTCGAGCGATTTTTCGAGCACCCGGGAGAGGTGCGAGTCCTCGTCTTGCGCCCGGGTCACGGTGACCTTGAGAGCGTCGATGGGCCAGTTCTTGCGCCGGGCGTACATGCGCACGGTCATCGCCGAACAGGCGGCGAGCGCGGCTTCCACAAGGCGCGTCGGATTGGGGCCGAGACCGTCGCCGCCGTCTTCCTTGTCCGCGTCGATGACGATGGGGTGGTCGCCGGCGGACGCGGAAACGGCGAATTTTTTGTCCGCGAGAATTTCCGCAACGCCGCCGTCAACGGCGTCGACGCGCCGGGTCTCAACCGGATCGGCGGGCGCGGCGGGAAGATAGCGCGCGCTCCACGCAGCGATGACGCTCGCCGCATAGCGGGCGTCTTCGGCATTGGAGAGCAGGTGATCGGCGGTGTCGAGGCTTACGAAACTTTTCGGATGTTTTGCGGCGACGAATATTTTCGTCGCATTGTCGACGCCCACGGTTTCGTCCCGCGGCGCGTGCAGGATCAAGAGCGGTTTTTTCAAAGACGCTGCGCACTCGGTCACGGTCTGGTTTTTGAGATCGTCCAAGAACTGCGACTTAATTTTGAACGGCCGGCCGGCGAGATTTACGACCGCCGCGCCCTTGTCGCGAATGTCGTTTTCGCTTTCTTTCAATTGCAGCGCCACGTGATCGGCTTCCGCCGGCGCGCCGATGACAGCGACGCCCCTTGTTTCCGGAATTTGCGTGGCGGCGACAATGGCCGCGGCGCCGCCGAGGGAATGACCGATGACGATGGACGGGGCTTCAAACTCCCGGCGCAGAAAATCCGCCGCCGCCACAAGGTCGTCCACATTGGACGTAAAGTTGGTGTTGGCGAAATCGCCGTCGGAGCCGCCGAGACCGGTGAAGTCAAACCGCAACACCGCAAAGCCCCGCGCGCGCAGGGCCCGGGCGACTTCCCGCGCCGCCTTGATGTCCTTTGAACAGGTAAAGCAATGGGCGAACAGCGCATAGGCCCGCGGGGGACCGGCCGGAAGCTCCAGTGCGGCGGCCAGTTTCGCCCCCGTCGATCCGTCAAACTCAGTCTTGCGTGTTTCGCCCGTCATGCCCTGCTCCTTCGGCCGCTGCGCCGATGATGTCCGGCGTTGTCGAGCGGGATATAGGCTTAAACGGCCACCGCCGCAGCCTTGGCCCGATCACGAATGAGGCCCGCCTCCTCACGATCGAGCAAGGGCTCGGCGATGTCGAGGGTCTGATCGAGCATGCGCTCGGCGGCCTTGCGCTCGGCGCCTTCGGCGGCGCGAATTTCCGTCACGAGATCATTGGCGAAGGTCGACATCTTTTCGCGGGCCTCGCGGGCGATGTCCGCGGCAAGGTCGGCGGCGGCGCCGAGCCGGTCGGCGAAGCTTGTCGCAGAGGCGATCAGCATCGCCCCCTCCTTCGCCTGCTCGACGGCGCGGGGCGACGGCGGCGCGGCATAGTCCGGCCGTTGCGCCATCAGGAAACTCGACCCGCCCGACTGGCGCGCCGGCGTCGCCTCGCGCAGGGCGCCAAGCGCCAGTTCGCAAAAACGCTCAAAGGCTTCCGCCGCAACCTCGCGGCAGGCTTCGATGCGATTGACCGATACATTGTCGCCGGCCTTTTCCGCCTGGCGCGCAAGACCGTCGGCGTAATCGGCGAACCAGCCGACGCGCAAGCGCCCGGCCTGAGCGTCAAACTTTTCCGCCGCCAAGCCGTCCCGTTCGAGCCCCCGCGCCATGGCTTCAAGGTCTTCAAACAACGCTTCAGGCAGAGCCGCAATTTCATCGCGCGCCGCCTCAAGGCGTTCATCGGCGCTGCGCGCAAGATGATAGTAAAAGGCGAGCGCGCGCCAGGGCTTTTCAAGCCGGCCTTTTACCGCCAGCAACAGGAAAGCCGCGAGCTTCGGCGACTGATCGTGTGCGGATAAAAAGGCGGACCGCAAAGCATAGAGGTCGTCTTCGGACGACGCCCCGGCGCCGGCGGGAAGGATCCGCTGCATCTGTTTGAAATGTTCAACGCCCGCGAGCAGCCGGCGCAGTTCCTGAAGATCGGCGAAGGCCGCCTCGCCGCCGAGCATGTCGCCGATATGCGCCCGCGCGCCGCTTTCCACCATGGCGGCGTCGAGAACGCGGCCAAGCCCCGCTTCGGCCGCAATGAAAAGCGCCCGCTCAAGGTCGTCGGTGTCCCGTCCGGCCCGGATCGCCTCGTCGAGACTGGCGGCGGCGAAGGCCGCTTCGGAGAGCGCCGTTTCGCGCATCATCAGTCGCCATATGGGCGCGAGCGAGGCGCGCGGAATAACGCCGGGGCGCTTGCGGCCCTGGCGCTCGCCGACGAAAAAATCCTCAAACGGGGTAAAGAACAGCCGTCTCGCGTCGGCGCGCCGGGACGGCAGCACGGCGCCGCGGTCAAGCAGGCGCTTACGCAGGCCGTTCAGAATCTCATTATGCGGAAGATGATCGCCGCCGCTGGCGCGATCGGCCTCAATCGCCGCGAACAGCTTTACGGCCGTCGCAGTCGGCAAGCCCCCGAGAAAGGCGGTCAGTTGTTCGCGTTTGCGCTCGCTCAGCGCCATCGGGCTATGTCTCGCTGATTGGTATGGATACGGAACAAAGTGCGACGCTGTCTTTTCGCGCCCCGCCCGGACGCCGCGCAACTATAGTCGAGAGCCGCCGCCGGCGCCAGCCGGTCAGACGTCGGCGAAATCCTTGCGCGCCGGCGCGTCGGCGCCCTTCCAGCCCCGCACAAAGTCTTCCAGTTCCCGGTCGCCGCCTTCGGGCAGCACGATCTTCAAGCGGACATATTGATCGCCCGCCGGCCTGTTCTTGCCGCGGGCGACGCCGCGTCCGCGCAGGCGCAGAATGGCGCCGGAACTTGAATTTTTCGGCACGGCGAGGGCGACCTCGCCGGCGATGGTCGGCGCGGTGATCTTGCCGCCGAGCACCGCTTCCTTGAGCGAGATCGGCAGTTCGATGTGAATGTCGTCGCCGCGCCGTTCAAAGCGCTTATGGGGGCGCACCTTGATGTCCACATAAACGTCGCCGGGGCCGCCGGCGCCCGCCTCGCCCTGACCTTTGAGGCGGAGCGACTGGCCGTCTTCAAGCCCGGCGGGAATGGAGAGATCGAGGGTGCGCCCATCCGGCATGGTGACGCGTTTCTTGGCGCCGAGGGCGGCGTCGAGGAAATCGACCTCTAGCCGGTAGCGCACGTCGCGGCCGCGGCCCTGGGGCCGCGGGCCGGCACCGCTGCGTCCGCCGCGGGCGCCGAAGAGATCGGAGAAAATATCGGAGAGATCTTCAAACGAAGCGCCGGCGCCGGGCCCGCCCGGATCGAAGCCGCCGCGAAAGGCGCCGCCCGTATGACCGCCCGCGCCCTGACGGCTCGACCACTGGCCGAAGGGATGGGCCTTTTCCTTGCCCTCCTCGTCGATTTCGCCGCGGTCGAATTTCTTGCGCCGTTCCGGATCGCCGACGACGTCGAAGGCGGCGGAGATTTCCTTGAACTTCTCTTCCGCCTTTTTGTCGTCCGGATTGCGGTCCGGGTGATATTGCTTGGCGAGCTTGCGGAACGCCGAGCGAATATCGGAGTCGCTCGCCGTCGGGCTCAGGCCCAGAACAATATAGGGGTTCCTCGCCAAGATCGCTTTCCCGTCCGTCTCTCAATCGGTTTTAGGCCGCCATTGGGTAACGCTTCGTTAACCGCGCCCCGCCGGCCGCCAAGTCTCCGGAAGAGATAGGCGATTTCGCCGGGATTTGAAGGGCTTGGGGTGTGGGAAAGTCTGCGCCGCGAACTAGCGCGCAGGCAAAAACACCTCGCAACGCCAAAACTCAGCTTGTCCCTACTCATTCTTGTATCGAAGTATTCGCCTTTACCGCCGCCCCCGCCCCCACGACGTCGGAAATCTGCGCCACGGAAAACGTGATTGTCGCGCCGGGCCCCGAGGGGCCGAAATCGGCGAGGATGTCGGCGGCGGCGTAGAGGTAGTCGGGCGTTGTCGTTTCAATCTCGCGCGCGATTTCGGCGCCGTTATGGATAGTCAGCGCGTAGCGTTCGGACTGTTCGCTCAAGGGAACCTCGCCCTCCCAACTGTCGCCGCCCTCCCGCGTGCGGCGGATCCAGGAGAGGCGCAAATCCGCGCCTTCCCGGCTCGCGCGCAGATGCACCGGCGACAATGGTTTCAGCCCGCGCGCTTCGAAGGTCAGCGTCTCAGCGGTGAAATTCTCCGTATCGGGAATATCTTTTTCGGGGCCGGCCTGCCAATCGAAGGAAAGACCGCGCAAATCCGTTGCGAAGGCGCCTTGCGTCACGGCGCGGGTCATCAGGACGAAGCGTTGCCCGGCGGCGGCGCCCGCCGCCGCTTGCGCCTCGCTTCCCGCTTGTCCGCGCAACAACCCGGAAAGGCGCCAGCTTCCGTCAGGCTGCAAGGCGGCGTCCTGAAACTGCGCCAGTTCCCAGCCGCCGCCGTCGCTTTCAATGGCGCAGAGATTGGCACCGGCGAGCACATCCTCCGCGGCGCGCGAGGATAAGGTTCCAAAGAAGAGATCGACATCAACGCTATGGTCGATCCATCGCCCGGCGCCCGCCGGCGCCAGCGCGGTTTTGAGCCGGCCCATGACGGCCCGGGCGGGCGCAAGGCCGGCGAGGATCGGCGCGGTTTCGCCGCCGCCGCGATAAAGGGCGACGCCCCCTGGCCAGGGATCGGCGAAGGCCACGAACCAGGGCGCGGCCGGCTCCGCGCCCTCGATCATGGGCAGGTCGAACAGGGCCCAGACCGGAGCGCCGTAGACGCTGACGGGCGCGGGCGCAGAAAACTCAGACGGACCGACAGGGCTTTCATAGACCGACGGCGCGACGCGCACGAGATCGGCCCGGCGCTCGGCGCCGTCCTCGATGTCGACAATGCGGTAGAGGCGATCCGTACCAAGATCGTTAAGCGCCACTGCATCGCCCGGTTCCAGCGCCAGGGCCGAAGGCGGCAGGGAAAGAACAAGCTGTTCGCGCATGACCCAGGCGTCGGCGAGAATGGACCGCGCCCGCGCCTCGGCCTCCGCCGCGGGGATAGCGGCGGCGACGTCGACGCCGACCTCTCGCGCGGGCTGCGCGCCCGGGTCGCGCGCTTCGGCGACGGCCGGCGCAAAGTCCTCCGCTTCGTCAAAAAAGCCGAGCCGGAACGCCGCCGGCAAGTCGGTCTCCTGCCCCAGCGACAGGGAGAAGGCGCCGTCGTCTCGTTCGACGAGATCACTCGTATCAATCGTCAGGAGCTTGTCGGTGTTGCGCGGCTGACAGCGCAAAGTCCCTTCCGCCTCCACCACGTCGAACTGAAAAACATCCGCCAGCGGATCAATCATCTCCCGCGGGGAGAGCGGGCGGTCGACCAGATAGCCGGTGACGACGCCGGAAAGCGCCGAGGCGTCGATATCGGTGAAATCCGCTTCGCCGGCCAGCGCCTCGATAAGCAGATCAAGCGGCGCGCGGCCCAGTCGCCCGTTCAGCCAGTGGCCCGTCTCCCAGTTGGCTGCATCGCCCCAGACGTCTGTTCTTGCGGGAAAATCCGGAAACGGCCGGGCGTCATAGGCGTAGACATAGCGCCGGTCCGCATCGACCATGGGCGCACTGTAGACGGAGGAAATCGGGTTGTTCGCCACATCCGACCAGAATGCGCTTTGCGCCTCCAGAAAGCGCCGTTGCGCCATGTCGTCGCGTCGGCCGTTGGAATAATAAGGGACCGCGCTTTCGGAACTTTTCGGGTCGACAAACACATTCGGCTGGTTCGCCCCCTTGTCGACGGCGGGACATCCGGTTTCGGTAAAGACAAAGGGCTTTGACTGCGGAACCCAGCTTGTGGGCGATGCGTCGCGCACGCCGCCCGGGCGATTGTGGTGCGCATTCGACCACCAGCTCCAAAGGTCTTTGTACCGATAAACCCAAGGTTCGCTGTAAGTCGAATCGATAATCGGCGTGCGCGTCTGCGCGTCGCGGTCGGCGGCGCTGGCGTAATACCAGTCGAATCCTTCGCCGCTATCGATGTTCGATTTGAGATAGTCGACATCGTGCTGGCTTTGGGCGCCGGCGAGGGCGTCGAGATGGGCAAAGCCGTCGCGCCAGTCGGCGGCCGGCATATAGTTGTCGATGCCGATAAAATCTATGTTCGGATCGGACCAAAGCGCATCCAGATGAAAGAACACGTCGCCGGATCCATCCGCTGGCTGATGACCGAAATATTCCGACCAGTCGGCGCCGTAGGAAATGTCGACGCCAGCGCCCATGACGGACCGCACGTCGGCGGCAAGCGACTTCATCTGCGCAATCGCCGGATAGCTCGTCGCACTGTCGCGGGTCGTGGTGATCCCGCGTAATTCCGAGCCAAGAAGAAAACCGTCGACGCCCCCCGCCGCAACGCAGAGATGGGCGTAGTGGAGGATCATGCGCCGGAACGACCATTCCGCCGGGCCGGCGTAAACGACCTCTCCGTTGACGATGGAAAAGTCGGCAGGCGTGGCTGTCCCGAAAAAGGACGCGATGTCGGCCGCCGCCGCCGCGGTTTTGTCGTTGGCGCCGGCGTCGATGCGCCCGCGCCAGGGAAAGCCGCTCGTGTCCATGAGGATAAAAGGATGGAACAGGACGGTGTAATTGCTCGCCTTTAAGGATGCGATGGCTTCGACGACGGCGGCGTCCGCCGGCGTGCCGCCATAGGCCGGGGCGCCGTCGATTTCGCTGATGAGATGGGCGCCGGCACGCGCAACGCCGCCGGCTTTCCACGCATAAGGCGTCGTCGTCTTGGTCGCGGCGTCGACGCCGGGGCGAAGCTGACAGGCGCCGGCGGCGAGGGAATCCCCGAACCAGGAAACGACCAGCGAGACATGACCGAGATTGGGCGCCGCATCGGCGAGCGCATCGACAGCGGCGGCGAAATCCGTGGCGCCGGACGTGTTGTGGACGTTCTCCGCCGCGGTGACGCCCTCCCCCGCCTCGCGCAAAACCTTTGTCGTTCCATAGACGAACTCGCCGGAGCCCGGGATCATGGTGACGGCGGTCAGCGTATTTTCAAGGGCGTTCGGGTCGGCGTCTTTCAGGCTGTTTTCGATTTCGAACGATAGTTGCGGAATGCGGTTGCCGAAATCCTTAAGCGGCAAATCTTCGAACACGATATAGGCGAGCCCGCGAAAGCCCGGCGCGTTCCCGGCACCCTCGACCGATTCAATGAGCGCGTCGGGCGGTTGTGTTTCGCTGCCGCGATAGACGCGCACATTGTGCTGTGAAATATCGAACGGCTTGCCGTCGGCCCAGACGCGCCCGATGCGGTCGATCGCCCCTTCGCACAAGCCCACCGCGAAGGAGATGGAATAGAGATATTCCGTAAACGTAGTTTGTGAGGCGGGGCGTCCGCCCTTGCCGCCGGAGGATTCGGTTGTCTCCGACGTCGTCTCTTTAAAGTTCGCCGCCCAGATCAGTTGTCCGGCGATGCGCCCGCGACCGAAAACGCGGGGGACGCCCGCACCCTCCTGGCTCGCCTGCACAGTGAAGCTTTCAAGGCGCGGGCCTTCGACGGCGCGCTTGCGCGGGCCGAAGATCAGCCGGTCCACATAGCCGGCCGCATAGGCCGCCGCCGTCGTCGCCACGGTGCGCACGAGAAACCCGCCAAACCCGCCGCCGACGGCGGTTGCGGCGGTGAGGATCAATTGAGCCATTACTCCGCTCCCGGAAAGATGAAGACGCCGGCGAGGCGCTCGCGCCACCAGCGCGACAGCCAGCTTTCAATGACCGCGCGGCCCGCATAGGCGTGGATGAACCGGCCCGGCGCGACGGCGAGGCCGCAATGTTTCGCCGGGCCGTCGGCGCAGACGCGAAAGATCAGAACGTCGCCGGGTTCGAAGGACCGGTCGGCGCGCGCGGTCATGTTGCGCCGCGCCGCATCGAGCAGGGGCTCCGCCGCGCCGTTTTTCCAGCGTCGTTCGTTCCAGTCCGGCGTATAGGCCGGCGGCGCCTCCGGTTCGCCCCCGTAAAGCTCGCGCCAGACCCCGCGAACAAGCCCCAGACAGTCGCAGCCGGCGCCCATCGCGCTCGCCTGATGCACGTAAGGCGTCCCCAGCCAGCCGCGCGCTGCGTCGATGATCTGTATACGGGAGATTGTGGATGCGAAACTTGGTATTTTACTCATACGCTAAATGATTTCGTGTCGGGGATTAGAGATTAGGTTTTAGGGATTAGCGGGAGCACGCCCCCCCTAGTCCCTGTTCGTCGCTCTTGCTCATTCAGTTGCACGGAGTCTGTCCCTTGCCTAAAGTGGCGATGCTCCGCTTTAACGGAGGAACGATGCGAGGACCGCCAACGATGAACCGCTTTCGGAACATAGTGCTTGTCGTTTCCTGGGCGGGGTTTCTCTGGGGCGTTTACTATATTGCCGTCGACAAGCCTGTATCCGACATATTCTGGATCAATCTCGCCTATGTCGCCGCGACAATCACCATTGCAATTGTTCTTCTTTTTTTTTCGTATTGGGGTATCGCCAGTGCGTTGCGGCCACGACCTGCGGGCGCAATCGCCATAGGCATCGGCCTGATACTGGCGATTGCCGCGATCGAGGTGTTTTTTCTGCGCGACGCAATTGCGGGCTGGCTTTCCATGTAAACGCCTCACCCCAACTTCCCCCCGTCGTTCTGTTCCCCGCGCAAGGGATAGGACACGGCGAAATCATTCCCCGGCATCAGGTGAAAGCCGCGGAAGTTGACGCCGTTGGAAAACTTGTCGCGACAGGTGGAAAAGCGTTTGTCGCAGCCGGCAGTGGCGGCGAACTGATCGCCGATGGCGAGGCTCGCGCCCGCGGGCAGCCACAGCGCCACCGCGCCGGCCGCCGTTTGCGATTTGATATGCGCGCTCGCCCCAGCGTTGGCGCCGGTGGTCCAGGACAATAGTCCGTGGTCGAACCAGCGGTCTTCGAAGGCGGCGAACCCCGACGCGATGAAACTCTGATCATCGCGCAGGGCGGTGACAGCGCCCGTCGTCTTGTAGGCCGGGTCGTCCAGGTCGACGCCGCATTTGGCGGACCCGAGATTGACGTCGCAAAGGCGCTGAAACACCCGCCCCGCAGGCTGATCGAGGACCGAAGAAAGCCCCCTCAGTTCCGCCTTGAACGCCTCGCCGGCGCGGGAGATCTCGCCGATGACGCCGGTCTTTAACAACGCGCGCTGGTCCGGCGCGGCCCAGTTGACGCGAAAGACCTCGACCCGCGCGCCGTCATAGCGGCCCGCGGCGAGGTCGTCGGCGGAGAGCGCCGCATCGTTGAGCGCCCCTTCGATATCGGCGTTATCGACAGCGAGGTCGGCGCTCGACGCCAGCGCCGAGCCGTCGGCGCCGCTTTCCGGCGAGAAGGTCGTGCCGTCAAAGGAAAGCGCGCGGTCATGGTCGGTGAACCCGAGGACGACCCCGTAGCGCCGCGTGACGCGCCAGCAGGTCGCCAACGTCGTCGCGCCGGTTGCAAGATGAGTTGCGAAATCGGGATCGAAACTGCGCATCAGACCAGCACCTCGATCAGCGGGATCGAGGGAATGTCCCCGGCCTTGAACGCGGCAAGGTTGATGCGCAACTCGTCCGTATCAAAACGAACTGGCGTATCGAACAGGAACCCCGCTGTGACAGCGACGCCGGCGCCCGGCGGCGATGTGAAGGAGACAAGCCCGGTCGCGTCGTCGACCGTGAAGTCCACGCCAACCGTCTTCACCACGCCGTCAAGGGCGGCGAGCACCGACCCGGCCACGGGCTTTTTGATGTCGCGAGCATAGGACGCGCCGCCGGACGCATAGCGTTTGACAAGCTGAAAGTCGGTCGCGGCGCCGTCGCCGGTTCCGAGAAGCTGATCCTCCGCCCCCGGCGTTTCGGCGACGCGGCAGCTTTTGTAGTCAAACGGATCGCGAAAGCGGAACCCGTAAAGCCGGCCGTGGCGCGCTTCGAAAAACGCAATGACGTCTTCAATGTCGTCAATGGATTTGACGCCGTAGCCGGCGTTGAAGCGCCGGCGCGAGCCGGCCCAGGGAGAGTTGCGCTCCTCATGACCGGAAACGAGGGCGACAATATCCGTCCGCCGCGCCGGCCCGCCCTCGGAGTTCAGGGAGATGTCGACGGGGAAGAGGGTGTCGTGGAAGTTGGTCATCGCGCAGTGCTCGAATTAATGAACGGCCCTACCTCCCCCTTGAGGGGAGGTCGAAATCTTTGATTTCGGGAGGGGGACGTCGCCGCCGGACGACAAGCAACATCGCTATCGGAACGGAGAACCCTACCCCCACCCAAAACAGCTTCGCTGTTTTGACCTCCCCTCAAGGGGGAGGTGGGGCGTCGCGCGCTCACAAATTTCTCCGTCCACGGCCCACCGCTCGCGCTAACGCTGCGGCGATCTGGGTTTCGGAGCGTCGAAAACTTTCCGTATCCGTGACGCCTGGCAGGGTGATGTTGACCGTGACGGGCGCGGCGCCCATGGGCGAGATGGCGCCGCTCGCTCCGGGGGTGAAAAGTTCCGGACCCCGTTCGCCGACAAGGTAACGCTGCCCGGCGGCGACGGCGCCGCCCGCCGCTCTTGATCCGCCGAACCCCGCGCCGCCCAAGGGCGCGGTGAGCGCATTGGTGATGAGGTTTTCAATGGGGCGGCGGACGAGACTGTCGATGGCGAAGCGGCGGAGATCCTGCGCCAGGGCCCGGGTCAGTTTTTTTAACGACAGCTCGCCCCGTTCGGCGGCGCGGGCGAGGTTCGACTGGATGGAAAGGGCCGCCCGGTCGAACGCGTCTTCGATGAGTTGAGCCGCCGGCGCGATCTGGTCGCGAGCAACGCGCTCGATTTCTGCGCCCGCGGCGCCAAGCCCGGCGGCGAGGCCGCCGGCGTCATAGGTGATGTTCACGCGATCGGTCATGAGCGTTCATCCGGATACTGACGGGTTAAGGATTTGAGCGCCGCGCCGTCGAGGGCCTCGCCGCCGCCCAAGGCCGCCTCCAGCAGCCAGCGCCATTCGGAAAGCCCAAGCGCCCAGAACGCCGCCGGCGAAAGCCCGAGCCGCAGGACGGCGAAAGAAAACCAGTGCGCCCATTTTTCTACGCCGCCCCCGATGAGGCCGGCGGTTCCGGCGCCGGATGCTTTCCCGGCGCCTCCAACCCTTGAAAACATTTCGCGATGGCGTCCGCCGCAGCGGCGAGGTCGATCTCGGCCGCCTTCAGCGTCTCAAGCGACAGGCTCGCGCCGCCGCCGCGCAGGAGCGCGGTGAGGATGAGGAGAAGATCGCCGACGCGGGGGGTCGCCAGGCGGCGCTTCAGGCTCCCGAGATCGCCGCCAAGGGTGTCCTCGATCTCCGCAAGAGCGCCGAGGGTGAGGCGCAGGGGTTTTTCCTCGCCGTTGATCTCTATGCTGACGGGCTGGATCACGCGCCCTCCGGCGTGAAGGCGAGAACGCCCGCGGACTCAAGCGCGAGGCCGACCGTTGCTTCCGCGTCAAAGTCGCCGGCGTAATCGAGATTGCCGATCTGGAACGGGCCTTCCATGGTTCCAAAGCCGGGAACGATGACCTGCCAGTTGACGACGTCACCGTTGAAGAACGCCGCGCGTGTCGTCTCGGCGCCCGTTTCATTGAGGAAAACGCCGGCGCCCGAAACGCTCGCCTGTTTAACGCCGGCGCCGGCGAGCAGTTCGCGCCAGCCGCCCATGGAGTTGGCGTGGGTGACCTCGACGGTCTGCGCGTTGAGCGACAGCGTGCGCGTGCGCAAACCGCCGATGGTCGTAAATGTTTCCGGCGCGCCGCCGTCGCCGATTTTCAGCAGTAAGTCTTTGCCGCGTTGTGCGGGCATGATGAACTCTCCTAAACGGGTTGCGTCACCGCGCGGAAGCGCGACACGGCTTGATAGGTCTCGCCGTCATTGCGCCGGAAGGCGTCGTTGAAGACGAACCGTATGCTGACAAGCTGATGGTCCTGGGGCATGAGCGGCGCGTCGTGCAGCGCATCGTGTACGGCGCCCATAATGCGCTTGATTTCGAGTCGGCCGGCGTATTTCGAATAGGCGTAGAGGCGGACCTCGTGTTCGACCGCGCCCTCAACGCCGGCGAGCGCGCGGGCTCGGGATTCGCCGAGGGTGAGATAGGGAAAGGCGGCCTCCGCCGGCGGGTCGTCGTAGATACGCGCCGGGTCGCCGATTTCCGCCTTCAGCGCCGCGTCGGCCATGAGCCAAGCGTAGATCGCCTTTTGTAAGGAAAGGGACGCGTCGGTCATGTAAGCACCTGTTCGCAGACAAGGGTAATGCGCCGCGCGCGGGGGTCGTCGCTCTCGATACTGACGACTTCGTAATTGTCGCCGTCGAACTTCACCTGCTGGCCGAGCACGATGTCGCTGCGGTGGCGAATGACCGCCGCGATGCGTTTCAGACGCCGCGTGCGGTCGCCGGCGACGTCGCGGGCCGCGGTAAGGCGGGTCACCTCGGCCCAGATTTCCGGGCCGGGCAGCCAGACGACGGCGCCGCCGCCGGCGTCGTCGTCAAACCGCGTGAACGTCAAAAGCTCGATACGATTGCGAAGGGCGCCGATCACAGGCGGAACTCCCGGTAGGGGGCGATCAGCGCATCGACGCTGCGCGGCACGGAATAGACCCGGGCCTCGCCCGCCGATTCGCGGTTCTCGTAAAAATGCGCCGCCAGCATCAGGACGGCGTGCTTCAGTGGGCCCGGCACATCCGCCGCCGCGGCGTAACCGGCGGTGAAGTCAATCGCCACGTCGTCGATGGCGCGCGCCGGCGTCGGCCAGGGCGCGGCAACGCGCAGCCGGCTGGGGGCGCCGAGGGCCACTTCGTATGCGGATGGATCGACGGCCGCCGCCGAGACGGTGACCGCGTCCACTGACTGCACCGGGGCAAGGGGCAGGATCAGCGTTTCGTCGGGCGCCGCATCGAGGGTCAGCCGCCAGCCCTGGGTCATCAGGGCGAGGCCGCCGCGCGCCTCAACCGCGCGCACGGCCGCAGCGAGCACGCCAGCGATGAACGCATCGTCCGCGGCGTCCGTCACCCGGAGGTGCTCTTTCGTTTCAGCCAGCGTCACCGGTTCGGCGGCGGCGGGGGAGAGTAACGTGAGGGACATTACGCAACAGGGTCCTTTGGGGCTGTCCACCTCTCCCCTTTGGGGAGAGGTCGAAATCGCGACAGCGATTTCGGGTGAGGGGGAAGAGACGGGGGCGTAACTTGCGGCCCCGCCCCCTCACCCTAACCCTCTCCCCAAAGGGGAGAGGGAACCGGTCGTCAGCTCAACGAAAACTTCAGGAACTTGACAGCGTCGAAATCCTGCACGCCGCCGCCGACGCGCTTCGTCGTGTAGAAGAGGACGAAAGGTTTCGCGGAATAAGGATCGCGCAAGACGCGCACGCCGACGCGGTCGACGATGAGATAGGCGCGGCGGAAGTCGCCAAAGGCAATCGAATGACTGTTCGACGCGATGTCCGGCATGTCTTCGGCTTCCGTCACCGGATAGCCGAGGAGCCGCGCCGGTTCGCCGGCCTCGGCCGAGGGCTGCCAGAGATAGTTGCCGTCGGCGTCCTTGAACTTGCGCAATTGTCCGAGAACGGATCGATTGAGCACGAAGCGGCCATTGGCCCGGAACGCCTGTTTCGGCGTGTAGATGAGGTCGAGCAACACATCGGACGGGTCCGCGGCGGGGAAGGCGCCGTCAACGCCCGTCGCCACATAGCCGAGCTGACCGGCGGCGCGCACGGACTCTTCCGCGATCGTATAGCTCAAGAACCCTTTCGGCTGGTTCACCCCGTCGCCATTGACGAAGGCCGCCGATTCCTGGATCGCGAACTCGCCCTGCACTTCATCGGCGAGCCACTGCTCGATATCGACGACGGAATCGTCCAGCAGCGTCTGCGTCGCCGCCGGCATGGCGTAAAGCTCCATGGTCGGGAAGTCGATGGCGGTGATGGTCGGCGCGGCGGTTTCGACCCGGGCGCCGGTTTCGCCGACCCAGCCCGTCGCCGCGTCGCCGTTGGACACGGGCTTGCGGAAAACATTGGCGCCGATCTCGCGCACCGATGCAATCTGGCGAATAGGCGAAATGTCCTTCACCGCCTGGGTGATCATGCGCTCAGTCTGTTCCGGCGCGAGATAGCCGCCCTCGGCGTCCGTGCCGACATTGAGGGACTTTTGCTCCAGCGTCGCAATCGATGTTGCATCGCCGACGCGCATATAATGCTGGAACGCGGCCTTGCGTTCGTCGGGGGCGGCGACGGCGCCGGCCTGCAGCGCCGGGCGCTTCGATTTCAGCGCCAGGGCGTCGACCCGCGCCTTCTGTTCGGTGACGGCCGCGTTGATGCGATCGATCTTCTCGGTCAGCACCACATCTTCGCCGCGCTTTTCTTCAAGAGCCTCAAGGCGAGCGTCATTGGCGTCCTTGAACTGTTCAAAGGCGCACAGAAACTCGCGCATGGCGCCGCGCACTTCGTGGTTGTCAGCAGGCCCGTCGCCCGCCTTGGTTTCGATACTCATGTTACTCATGTACTCCGTTTACTGATAGAATGGACGCCGCATCCCGAACGGCGGAGGCGAAATGGCGGGCGTTCAGGAGGGGAGGACTGAACGCCCGCCGGCCGGACGTGGGACGAACCCCCGAGATCACGCGGCGCCCGGCGCGGGCAAGCGCCGCCTCGGGGGATGACGCGCGCGCGATCCGCGCCTCGGGGGAAGAGGCGCCGGGCTGTGCGGGGGAGATGCGCGGGGGTTCCGTCCCGTCCGAACTGATATGGGTGATGCGCGCGGCCGCAGCCATGGGGAAGGTCACAACGGAGACCTCCCAAAGCTCGGCTTCGAGAATGCGCCGCCCCTTGCCGCTTCGCTCCTTACGGGCGCGGATGGCGCGGAAGCCGATGGAAAGACCGTCAAGGGCGCCGCCGGCGATGAGCGCAAAAACCTCGCGCGCTTTTTGCGAGGCCAGCAGAATTTCGCCCGTCGCGACCAGCCCGGCGGCCGTATCGCGAAAACCGGTCCAGCGGCCGATGGGCGTCTCGCTCGCATGTTGATAGAGCATGCGCACCGGCGCCGTGCGGTGTTTAAGGGTTCTGGCAAAGGCCCCCGGCGCGATGACGTCGCCGTTGAGATCCGGCTCGTTGTAGCGCGCGGCGAAGCCTTCGATGCGGGCGACCCAACCTCCGTCTTCCCCGGCGAAAGCCGGGGTCCATGGCGCTGACGTCTCTGGATCCCGGCTTTCGCCGGGAAGAACGGGATATGGAATATTGCGCGCAGCCACTAGTCAGTGTCCTCGCGCGGGGGCAATCCCAGCAGCGCGCGCTTTTCATCGTCGCTCAGAAAATCCGCGCGGGTAACTCGCGACCACATGGCGTCGCGGTCCGCCGACAGGGCGTCAATGTCCGAGGTCTGACACATGATCGCCGCATCGGGGAAAGCGGGCTTCATCCATGCGGTGAGCGCCGCGGCGGTTTTTTTGACCAGCGGCAGCACCGTCTGTTTCCAGAAAGCAAGATTTGCCTCGCGATAATTGGAATAGGTGTTGTCGCCCGGGATGCCGAGGAGCATGGGCGGCACGCCAAAGGCAAGCGCAATTTCCCGCGCCGCGTTGTTCTTGGCGTCGAGGAAATCCATTTCCGCCGGCGAGAGCGACATGGCCCGCCATTCAAGGCCGCCGTCGAGGACCAGCGGCCGACCCGCATGGGCCGCGCCCTGATAGGCGCCCTCAAGCTCGGACTTCAACCGGTCGAACTGCTCGCCTGTGAGGTTTTCCGCGCCTTCCGGGCCCTTATAGACAAGGGCGCCGGAGGGCCGGGCCGCATTGTCGAGGAGCGCCTTGTTCCAGGCCGAGGCCGCATTGTGGAGATCGACCGAAGACGCCGCCGCCTCCAGCGGCGAGAGGCCGTAATGATCATTGGTCGGATGAAAGAGTTTCAAATGCAGGATCGGCGACATTTCATCGGCGGCTTTGCGGAAGGTCACCATGCGCCCGCCGACCGAATAGTCCCACGCTTCCGGCCAGCCGCCCGCGCCCAATCGCGCCTTCATGCGGTCGGGCCGCAACACGTAAAGTTCGCGGGGGGACCCGTCGATGGCCGCCGCCTCCATATAGCCGTTGCCCGCGGTCTGCAGAAAGCCGTAGAAACTTTCCAGAAGCTCCGCCCCCGATTGTTCCGGGTTGGGCGCCGCCAATAAATCCGCCAGCGGATGATCGCTCATCACCGCCCCGCCTTCGACAACGCCAAGGGGCGCGGACGCCGCCGCCTCGGCGACAAGACGCACGCAGCGATAGGCGATGACGTTTTTCTCAAAACCGGCGCGCGCAAGGGAGGCGTAATCCCGCGGCGTCCAGGCCGGCCGGCCGAGGCGGTAAAGGGAGATCAGCGCCTTGGCGGCGGAGGCTTTGGCTTCCGGCGCGCGGCGGAGGAAGGAGGGCAGCTTCATTGCACGCACCCCTTGCCGCGTCTTCCGAGTAATTGGCGGTTTGTCATTACCGGGCTTGCCCCGGTAATCCAGAAGGGCTGCGCGTTCATTCCTGGATTGCCGGAACAAGTCCGGCAATGACCGCGTTCTTTTCGTTCTGGATGGGGGATTGGGAGGAAACGCAACACCTTCATCACTCCTAATCGAGTCGCTTGACGCCGGGGCGCGGCGCGCGGGGGGACAACATCAAATCCGTCAGGGCCCAGACGAGCGCGTCGAGGCGGTCCGGCGACTTTCCGTTGCCCGTGTAGCTCGTCATCTGTTCTTCAAGCTGCGGGAAGGCGCCCACATGGCGCACGCGGGCGCGTTCATAGAGGGCGGCCACGGGCTCGGCGCGCAGCTTCTTGCCGCGGCTTGCATAGACGCCGCGCACGGGCGCGCCCGCATCGGCCTGGGCGATCACGGCTTTGGCCATGTCGCCGCCCTGATTGACTTCGACGACGATGCGGTCGGCCTCGAATTCGTGAAAGGCGGCGACGGTTCTGTCCGCCCACTGACGGGGGGACAGTCCCGCCGCCGACCGGTCGGCGAGCACATACGCAACACGGCTCTCCGAGTCTGTCGATGCGGCGCCCGCAACGATGATGCCGCATTCGTCGGCGCCCTCCCCGGCGCTCGCCGGCGGATCGACGGCGACAACGATGCGCGACAGCGGCGGGTAATGGGCAATGCGCGCCGCCTCGATCATGGCCCAGTTCCAGAGGGCGCCGGCGACGTCGTCGATGATTTCGCCGAGCAGTTCCTGCCGGCCGAGGGCCGTGCCTTCGTAAGCCGCAGCGATTTCGGTGAAGAAGGCTTCGGACAGGTTAGCGCGATTGTCGTAGGTCGTCGCCCTTGTCACCGCGGTTGTCTTCGCCGCCATCAGCCGCTTGATCAGCCCGATGGGGCGCGGCGTCGTCGTCGCGATCTGGCGCGGACGGGGCCCGAGACGCAAAGCGAGTTGCAGGTTCGACCAGGTTTCCTCCGCATACCGCCATTTGGCGAGTTCATCGCTCCAGGCCGCATCGAACTGATAGCCGCGAATGCCGTCCGGGTCCTCGGCGGAAAAGCAATGGGCGACGGCGCCGTTGGGCCAGACGAGGCGCCGGCGCGAGGCTTCATAGGCCGGCCGGGAGGGCGCGGGCGCGCAAGCGACAATGCCGGAGGGGCCGTCGATCATGACTTCCCTCGCGTCGGCGTATGTTTCAGCGACCAGCGCGATGGCGCCGGCCTTGTGCGCGGCGTTGTCGTTGGCGCGGCCATACGCCATGGCGCGGACCCACTCGGCGCCGGCGCGGGTTTTTCCGGCGCCGCGGCCGCCGAGAATGAGCCAGGTCGTCCAGTCGTCGCCCGGAGGTTGTTGCTGATGATCAAGCGCATTGATCCGCCATTCCCGTTTCGCGTCGGCTTGCAGAACGTCGAGCAGCATGGCGTCGCGGATCCGGCGCAGCCGCGTCGCCATTTCGCGCCCGCTCGTCGGCGTCGAGCCCGTCGACGCGGGCGACGACGCGGTTGAAGATGTCGTCGAGTTCTTCTTCGGTGCGTTCGCGCGGGGGCGCTTGATCGTCATGCGGGCGGCGGTCCTTCTCATTCTGCCGGTTCATGCGGTCGGCGATCTCAGCCGAACTCATCAGCAGGCGCAGATCGCGGGCGTCGCGATCGAAGGCCGCGTCGTCGACGCATTCCTCGCCGATCATCCGTTCGGATTTGCCGAGCGCCAGCGTCAGGATGTTGTCCGAGAGCTGTCGCCAGCTCCGTTCATCCGCGGGCGCCAGGTCTTTTGACGAAGCCGTTTTGCGATCTGAATTCATCATGGGGGAGAGCATAGGGCCGCCCCGAGAGACGTTGATACGTGTGCACCAAATGCGGGATTCGTGAAAGAATTTACGGTTATTGGGGTGAGCGCGCCCGCGATTCAACTTATTGGTGTGTCGGTTTTTGAGGGAATTCGGAGGCCTTTTCATGCGCCTTCGCCAAAGGCTGTCATTCCGGACTAGCGAGCTTCAGCTCGCGCAGATCCGGGATCCATGCCTCAACCTTGCGGGTCTCACTGCGTTTCAGCGTCTATCCATGGATTCCGGGTTCGACCTACCGGTCGCCCCGGAATGACAATAACGGCTCGAACTTGCTTCTATCGCGCCTTCGTAATCCGCGACTCAAGAAGATCGTCGTCAATCTCTTCCTCGGGGATGAGGTCCGGCGGGACGGCGACGCCGGCGCGGGCGACGGTTTCCGGATCGCCGGTGATCAGCGGGTGCCAGTCAGGCAATCCCTCGCCGTTTGCGAGGCGTCGATAGGCGCACGTCTTCGGCATCCAGGACAATTTCTCGGCGTTCGCCGGCGTGAGCGCCACGCAGTCGGGGACGCGCTTCGTGCGGTTCGCATAATCGGTGCAGCGGCGTTTCTTGGCGTCGAACAGCCGGCAGGCGACGTCGGTTTCAAAGACGTCGCCCGTTTCCTCATTATGCAGAATATAAAGGCAGCACCGCCCGCAGCCGTCGCAGAGGGATTCCCATTCCTCGGCGGTCATGGCACTAAGGGGCTTCGTCTCCCAGAAGGGTTCATCGGCTTTCACGAAGCAGAGCCTAGCAGAAAAACGGCGGCGCGGTGAGCGCCGCCGTCAACATGGAAATCCGAGCAAGACGTCAGGCGTCGAGCCGGGCCAGGATGCGCTTGATCTGCGCGCGGTGGGCCTTGGTTTCCGCCGACAGACCGAACGCCACGGCGCCGCCGAACAGCCCGAGCCGGCCGCGCACGTTTTCCGCCCCGGCGAGCGCCGCAGCCCGCGCCGTCGGGTCATAGGCCGGATCGTCGGCGATGGCGACCAGCCGTTCGAGATAGGCAGTCTGGATGTTGCGGCGGAAGGCGTTGGGATTGCCAGTGAGATCGCCGCCGAAGATCGCATCCGTCAGATCACGGATCATCGCCGCCGGCGGGTATTCGCCGCCATAAAGCCGCGCATCGGTCATGCGCTGCAGGACCACCGGATGCAGCAGATGATCAAGCGCCATAAGCTGTATGCCGAGGGCGCGGGCGTGAATTTTCGGGTCCTCCGTGCCGCCGTAGAAATTAAAGCCGCGCCGCTGCGCCTGCAGGTGCCGCACCAGTTCCTCCGGCGCATCGAACGCATCGGCCGCAAAGATGTAGGTCTTGAGCGCGTCCATGGCCGCCTTCTGGCGCGCCAGGGGAACCGGCGTAAACGGCGCGTCCATGACGCCGTCCTGACCGGGCGCCGTGCGATCGACGTAAACGCCGCCGATCTGGCGGGAGATCACCTGCCCCATCACCGCCTGCTGGCTGGTGGCGAAGAAAAACCCGCGCAACAGGGTCTGCCAGCTCGCTTCGTCGTCATATTTGTCGACGAGTTTCGGCAGCGTCGCTTTCAAAAGCTCCAGCCGGTCGGCGCCGTATTGCACGGGGTCCGCCGACAGATCGTTGATCATGACGCGCGGGTCGATGCCGGCGCCGGGGCTGCGCATGTCGTCGGCGTCATTGCCGAACATATGGCCCGGGTCGGTCGATTGCGCGAGATGAGCTTCGCGCGCATCGCCTTCAATGTCGGGCGAATAGCCGAAGACAATCGCCCAGTCGTCATAGGCGCCTGTCCGCGTATGATAATAATCACCCTGTTCAACGCCCGGCGGCGCGATGTTGATGGCAGGGTAATCCATCACCGAGGCAGTCGGCGCGCCGTTCGTGACGCTTTCATCATGCACCGCCGCCGGTCCGTGCAGGATCGAGGCTTTCATATTGTGGTTGAGGCCGAGCGTGTGGCCGACCTCGTGCAGCATCAGATAGTAGAGGCTTTCCTTGACCAGTTCGTTGAGGGTGACGTCGTTGGCGCCGAGGGCGCGCAGCATCGTCAGACCGAACTGATTGTTCGCATAAAGATGAGACGCCGCCGAACACATATGGCGCGCATTGGCGCTGACGGGCGTCTTGAAATGGTCATGGGTTGCAAGCGCCGCATCTTCGAACACATCGCCAAAGATCCAGCGATTGGTGATGAAGGAATATTCAAGCATGATGTCCGCGCCGATAATCTCGCCGGTGCGCGGATTGGTGAAGCTCGGCCCGTAGCCGCCAAAGGGCGGGACCGGCGAGGACGTCCAGCGCAAGACGTTGTAGCGAATGTCGCCGGCGTCCCACTCGGCGTCGTCGGGCTGGACCTTGACCTCGATGGCGTTTGAAAAGCCGGCTTTCTCAAAGGCCGGGTTCCACGCCAGCACCGCGTCGCGAATGGTGTCGCGATAAACGTCCGGCGTCGTGTTTTCGATCCACCAGGTGATGGGCTTGATCGGATCGGAGACCGCCGCGTCCGGGTCCTTTTTCTCAAGACGCCAGCGCGTGATCATGTCGCGAAAGGGCGCAGCCTTGTCCGAGGTGAGATCGGTCACCTGGTCGAAAAAATAGCCGACCCGATAATCGTCAAGGCGCGGCTCGTAGCCTTCCTCGGGCATGGCGATCAGGGAATGCTGCACCTTGACGGTGATGGCGCGCGGATCGGTGACGGCGCCGGAACCGCCATTCATCGGATATTTGCTCTCAAACACATAGTCGACAATGATGTCGCTGTTCTGCGGATAGTTGCGAATGTCGGCGAATTTGGTCTTGTCGCCGGAAAGCTCGCCCACGGCAAAAGCGTCGGGCGGCGCCTCCGGATTGGGCGAGGGTTTTACCTGGTGCAGGGCCTCGGACAGGAAGAGGTCGTTGACCTGCACGAGATAGCGGGTTTCGCTTTCCACGCCTGCTTCATCGGCGCCCTCTTCATTTGCACCCTGTTCATCCGCACCCTCTTCATCCGCACCAGGGGTTGTCGCCGCAATGGCGGCCGTGGCGAGAACCGCCGGCGAAATATTGGCGTCGCTGGCGCGTGAAATCGCATTGTTCTCGTCAAAATAATAGGCGGTGTTCTCTTCGATGAATTCCAGTTTTTCGTAATGACGGTTGATGGAAATCACGCGGTTGTCGCGATAGGCGCCGCGAAACGTCCCCGCTTCGAGAACGCCGTTCTCGGAATAGGAAAAGGCGATGAATTCATCGTCGAGCTGGCTTTCGGCGACTTCCATATAGACGTCGCCGGACTTGGGATCGGTGTAGAAGGTAAAGAGCCCTTCGGCCTTTTCGAAGTCCTTGGTTTTCTCTTCGATGGTCGGCGGGCTCTTGTCATCGTCTTTGTCGCCGGCGTCTTCATCCTGCGCTCCCGCGGCGCCGGCGAAGAAAAGGCCCCCGGCGACCAACGCGGTCGTCATCGCCTTTTCAAAGGCGGTCGTTTTTTTGATCATGATGGAATCTCTCTTTGCCCGGTCTTGAAGCGGGCGAGAGGCGCGCCCCGCGCCGTCGGCGCAAAACCGCGCCGTTCGCCCTTTTCGCCACTATGCCAGCCTCGCCGCGCCCGGC
Source organism: Hyphococcus sp. (assembly GCA_028284345.1). Lineage (GTDB taxonomy): Bacteria > Pseudomonadota > Alphaproteobacteria > Caulobacterales > Parvularculaceae > Hyphococcus. The sequence continues at coordinate 771,011 of JANQRY010000003.1, forward strand.
AAGATCGAATGACCGCGGCAGAGGCTCGCCTGATCGCGGATTTGGGCGCAAAACCGCCGCGTCCAAAAAGGAAAAGCCCCGCCGGGGTGTAGCGGCGGGGCTCCTCCGACCGGTTACGGCCGCCTGCGGCTCGGGGAGGTTAAAGTAAAGCCGCAAGTGCGCTCAAGTAACCGGCAAATAAAAGAACGACTGCGCCGGCGCCAATTGTGCGAACCATTATATTCTCCTTTTCTGTTTTGTTGTAAAGGAGGTAGGATTACGCGCCGTCAAAACAATGGCGAACGCGGCCTCACTTTGATCGTCTTTTCCGATCAGAAGCGTCGTCCTGCACCGCAACATCCTTAAAATAGCGGCGCGCCACGGCCCGCATGATTTCGGCGAGCTTGCGATAGGCTTCCCCGGCGCCGGCCGATTTGCGCCACAGCAACCCGATCGGCCGCGCAATGTTGCGGCCTTTCAGCCTGCGCGCCACCACCTCGCTTCCCGCGCCGATTTCCGAGCGCGCATAAAGCGCCGGCAGAAAGGTCGCGCCCATGCCCATGCCGGTCATCTGCCGGATGGCGTCAAGGCTGGTGCCTTCATAATCGCGCATCAGCCGGGCGCCGAACTGTTCGCAAAGAAGGTGCACCTGATCGTGAAGATGAAAGGCGGGGGTCAGGGAAAGCACCTCGAGCCCTTTAAGCGCCTTGACGGAAATGTCCTCGCGCTTTGCCAGTTCATGGTCGGAGGCGACAGCGAGATAAAGCGGCTCCTGAAAGAGCGGCTCTTCGACAATGTCGGTGGAGGCCGCGGGCAATTGCGTCAGGACCACGTCGTGCATCCCGCCTAAGAGTTCCTGTTCGAGATGGCGCGGTTCGCTTTCGCGAATGTAGAGTTTCAAATCGGGATATTCCCGGTGCAAGGTCGAAACGACCCGCGGCAACAGATAGGGCCCGAGCGTCGGTTTGGAGCCGAGCCGGATCGTCCCCTGCAATCCCCGCCGGGCGCCGGCGGAAAAGTCGACGATCCCCTGCAACTCGTCGGTGATGCGGCGCGCCCGCAAGGTCACCTCGCGCCCTTCCGGCGTCATGGCGACGCCGGCGCGGCTGCGCTCCACAAGACGCACGCCGAGGGCTTCCTCCAGATTGGCGATCTGCGCGCTCAACGAGGGCTGGGTAATGCCGCAGCGCTCGGCCGCGCGGCGGAAATGCTCAGTCTGTTCAATCGCCAGTAAACACTGCAATTGCTTGATCGTTACGTTTCCGGTCATGTCCGCGTCGGCCCTCTAATTGGAATTTCCGATCAAGATAATTCCTTTAATCCGGTTTTCAATCCCTGATTTTCAGCCATATTGGGTCGGTAAAGAAAAGGACCAAGGCGCATGTATGATTCAACGCCGTTAAAAACGATCCGTTCGGATGAATACCAGGACGGACGCTATCTCGGACGAGATGAAAACGTCCGCGCGACGCGCGTCGCCACTCGTCGCCGATCCGCAAACGGCCTCTTGATCAATGAGGCCGCGCGCCGGGACGACGATCACATCTTCGACGTGCTCGCCGTATGGGACGATTCCGTGAGCGCCTTGCGCGAACAGGTCGACATTGTCAGCGGCTGGGGTCCTTACGAACTTTTCGAAAGCATTCCCCTGTTTGAAGGCAAGGACGGACGACAGCGCGTCCTGTGCCGGTTTGTCTATCACGGCGCGAAGAACGATCATCTCTCTCCAGGCTCGCAGGCGCAGTTTAAATACGCGTTGCTGAACTGCCTGCGCCAGATCACCGAGTGGGAAGACGTCGCCGGTCAACGTCACGTAGACGCCGAGCCGGGATAGCGCACGGAAAAAACCCGCCGGCGAAACGGAAAAGACGCATTCGCAGCGCCAGCGGCCTGATAAAGCGAAGGATCATCGCCAGACAACGGCGTTTGGCGATCCGGGAAGACCGGTGATCCGTATACGCTGCAAGTACTGAAATTTTCGCGCCGCAAGGCGCAATTCTGGGTGTACCGGATCCCTCGCGTTTTAACGGCGCGAGCGATCCAGCGAGAAAGAGAAAGGGAAGGTAAGACCGATGGCCAAGATTGTCGCCCGCATGCAGGATTTTCTCCGGCTCGAATCGAGCGCGGGCCTGCTTTTGATTCTGGCGGCGGCGCTGGCGATGATCGCCAGCAACACGGCCCTCGCCGCCGGTTATGACGGCCTTTTGTCGACCATGGTGTCGATCCAGGTCGGCGCCTATGACATCACCAAACCGCTGCTCCTGTGGATCAATGACGGCCTGATGGCGGTCTTTTTCTTCCTCGTCGGCCTTGAGATCAAACGCGAGGTGCTGGAAGGCGAGTTGTCGACCTTCGACAAAGCCTCCCTGCCCATCTTTGCGGCGATCGGCGGCATGGCGGCGCCGGCGCTTGTCTATGTCGGTTTTAACTGGGGCAATCCGGAAACCATTTCGGGCTGGGCCATCCCCGCGGCCACGGACATCGCCTTTGCCCTTGGCTTTCTGGCGCTCGCTGCTGCACGGGCGCCGGTCAGCCTTAAAATTCTGCTGCTGGCGATCGCCATTATCGACGATCTCGGCGCCATTGCGATTATCGCGCTGTTCTACACCGCCAACCTGTCGCTGACGGCGTTGACCCTCGCCGCGATCGGCATCGTCGCCTTGTTTGCGCTCAACAGAATGGGCGTCAAATCGGTCACGCCCTATGTGCTGGTCGGCGCCGTCGTCTGGGTGTTCGTGTTGAAGTCTGGCGTGCACGCCACCTTGGCCGGCGTCGTCACGGCGCTCTTCATTCCCATGGCCGGGAAATCCGCCAAGGCGCAATCGCCCCTGCACGGGCTTGAGCATTCCCTGCACCCCTGGGTCGCGTTCATGGTGCTGCCGGTTTTCGCCTTCGCCAACGCCGGCCTTTCCTTTGACGGCATTACGGTGGAGGCGATGCTGTCGCCGGTGCCGCTCGGCATTGCGCTCGGGCTGTTCGTCGGCAAGCCGGTCGGCGTCCTCGCCATGTCGTACCTGGCGACCAAGACGGGCCTGGCCCGCCTGCCGGCCGACGTCAGTTGGGCGCAGCTTGCCGGCGTCGCCTGGCTCACCGGCATCGGCTTTACCATGAGCCTCTTCATCGGCGGCCTCGCCTTCGACAGCGCGGCGCTCCTCAACGAAGTGCGCCTCGGCGTCATCGCCGGATCGATCGCCTCGGCCATCGCCGGCTGCTCGATCATCGCCGCGGCGACCAAAAGCACCAGATCCCGCTCCCCCGCGCCCGCCCCGGCCTGATCGGGACGGGCCCCCCCGGGGAGGACGCGCGCTGCGTTTAAGCGCCGTCCTCCCCGCCCCTTCTCACCAGTGAAAGCCGCTATTCAAGCGCCCCATTATTGCGGCGCTTGCGCCATGCCTCGGCCCCAATTATCGACCAAGGGAGCCGAGTATTGGCGTGAGGCCCCGCGTTGAACACCGAGAGCGAAAAAAACGACGACGGCAACAAGCCGCAATATGACCCGTCGGGACTGAAGGCGATCGTCCTCGGGCTCGCCGCCGGCCTGCGCTGGCGCGCCGACGCCGTGCGCCAACGGCTGTTCGGCGCCAAGCCACCGTCCAAGCCTTCGCCTTACGCGGAAACGGCGAAATACAAAAAAGAGCCCGGCGAGGGGCGCGCCTGGCGGGATTTATGGGGCGGGCTCGCCGCCGCCGCCCTGTCGCTGGCGATGCTCGGCGCCGCCGGCGGCCTCGCCTTCGCCTTTGTCGTCATGGCGCCGCGGGCGCCGGACAATGTGGATTTGTGGAACGTCAACCGCCAGTCGGCGATCATCGTCCTTGACCGCAATGGCGAGGAGATCGCCTCACGCGGCGCCCGCTACGGCGCCCAGGTCGATCCGATCGAATTGCCCGACTATTTCATCGACGCCATTCTGGCGACGGAGGACCGGCGCTTTTACGATCATGCCGGCGTCGACATTCGCGGCGCCCTGCGCGCGGCGACGGCGAATGCGAAATCGGGCGCCGTCGTCGAGGGCGGCTCGACCATCACCCAGCAGCTTGCGAAAAACCTGTTCCTGTCGCCGGAGCAGACCTATACGCGCAAGATCCGCGAAGCGCTGCTCGCCCTGTGGCTCGAAGGGCATTTTTCAAAAGACGAAATCATCTCGCTCTACGTCAACCGGATCTATCTCGGCGCCGGCGCTTATGGGGTTGAGTCTGCGGCGCTGACCTATTTCGGCAAGTCGGCCCGCGACGTGACGCTGGCCGAAGCGGCGATGCTCGCCGGCCTGCCGAAAGCGCCCTCGACCTATGCGCCGACGCAGAACCCCAAAGGCGCCGAGCGGCGCGCCGGCGAGGTGCTCGACAACCTTCTCGAAGCGGACGCCATCGCCCCCTTTGACGCCCGCGAGGCGCGGCTCAACCCGGCCCAGGTGATTGTTCAGAATACGGACAATGATCTCGGCTATTTCTTCGATTACGTCGCGGCCAAAGCCAAGGACCTCGCTCCCGCCGTCGCCGGCGACATCATCGTCAAGACGACCATCGACCAGAAGCTGCAGCGCGACGCGGAAGCGGCCGTCAAAGCCGGCCTCACCGTGGAGGCGCGCCTTAAAGGCGCGGAACAGGCCGCCCTCGTCGCCTATGATGCGGGCGGCGCCCTGCGCGCCATGGTCGGCGGACGCTCCTACAAGGACAGCCAGTTCAACCGCGCCGCGCAAGCAACGCGCCAGCCGGGCTCGGCGTTCAAACCCTTTGTCTATGTGGCCGCCATGGAAGCGGGCCTCCGGCCCGGCTCGCGCTTCGTCGACCGCCCGGTGCAGTTCGGCGACTGGGCCCCGACCAATTACACCGACCGCTATCGCGGACCGGTGCGCCTTACCGAAGCCATGGCGCAGTCGATCAACACCGTCGCCGCGCAGGTGACCCAGCGCGTCGGCGCGAAAAAAGTTGCGGAAGCGGCGATGCGGTTCGGGGTCGAGGACGTGCCGGCGTTCCGCGCCATCGCCCTCGGCGCGGTCGACGTGCGGCTCGAAGCGTTCACCGCCGCGTATCTCCCGTTCGCCGCCGGGGGCGTCAAACCGGAACCCTACGCCATTGCATGGATCGAAACCCGCGACGGCGAGAAGCTCTACGAGCACAAGCCCGCCGCGCCGCAGCGGGTGATGAGCCCGGCGGTTTCGAAAAACATGACGCACATGCTCTATCAGGTCATTCATTCCGGCACCGGCCGGCGCGCCTCCCTCGGCCGGCGGCCCGCGGCCGGCAAGACCGGCACCACCAATGACTGGCGCGACGCCTGGTTTATGGGGTACACGGCGCAACTCACCGCCGGGGTCTGGGTCGGCAATGACGACTATCGCCCTATGGACAAGGTGACCGGCGGCTCGACGCCGGCGGAAATCTGGAAAAATTTCATGACCGCCGCCCATCAGGGCCTTCCCGCCCAGCGCCTCGACGGCGCCTACCCCGCGGCGACCTATGCGGAGGAAAGCGCCCTTCTCGGGTTCTATAACGACGTCGCCCGGGGGCTCTCCCGCGTCGTCCGCGACGGCAATCCGCGCCGCGGCCGGTATCGGGATTAGGGGCGCCGGTCCGCGAGCCTCACGGCAAATTTATCGTTAACGCGGCGGTGACAAAATTTAACCATTTGTTGAACCAAATCGTCGCCTATTTAGTGTCTAGTCACCAATCGTAAAGCCTTGGAAAAGAGTGCGAGTCATGGGGATGCATACCGGCCCGAAAGCCATCGTCAGAGAGAAAATCCACTACGGCTCGAGCGACGGACGCAGCATGGCGCCGCGCGGCGAATACACGATCGAAGCCCGCGGCAGTTGCATTGGCCTGTGCGAATGCGACGGCGCCTGCGACTTCACCCTGTCCTTCGACGCGTTCCAGCAGCACGTGGTTGAAGGGCGTATTGCCATCAGGGCGTAAAGCGGTTTGCTGGAAGCAGACATTTCTTGTCCGTCCATTCCCGCGAAAGCGGGAATCCATGCATATTAAAAAGTCGGGCTTTGCCCGCCATTTTTCATTTACTGGATCCCCGCCTTCGCGGGGATGGGCGGTGGAAAAGCCTGCAGCTCAAATTAAAACCCGAGCCCCTAATCCAACAACAACGCCGCCTCGTCCTCCTTGGGCGCCGGTTCGGCCGCGAGGCGCCAGTCGCCGTTTCGGTCCTTGCAGGCCGCGCCGCGCCATTCGTCCTTTTCCGCGCCGAAGGCGAGGCGTTGCACAAATTCCCGGCACAGCACCGCGCGCCGGCGCGGGCCGCCGGCGAGTTCAAGCTCCGTTCCCGGCGCCTTGATCATCAGCGTTTCGGACACAAAACCGCGCACGACGCCCTCATGAGCGACCAGCATCCACTTGTCCCTGACCGTGCGGCCGACAATGGCGACGCCGGCGCCCGACGGCAGCCGCTCCGCAACGCCATGATCCGTACCCGGACCTAACCGCACATTGGCGTTGCGGGTGAGGACGTAGAGCCCGAGATCGGTTTCGAGAACCGGCGTCAGATCCATATTGGCGCGGGCGGCGGGCAGGCGCGCGGCTGGGTCCGATTTGAGATTGGCGAGCGACCATTCGGCCGGCGTCACGGCGCCGGCGGCGCGCGCGCCGCGCCAGCTTTGCGCCGTTCCCGTATCCATCGCCGCAACAAACGCCGCATCAAGGGCGCGCGCGTCGGCGGGCCGCAAATCATAAGCCAGCCGCGAGCCGGCGGCGAAATGTTCAGCCTCCCGCGACGAAAAATCGCCGCCGACAAGCGGCAGGCTTTCGCACGCCGAAAGCGCAACAGCGCCAAGCGCCAAGATCGTTAATCGAAGATAACCCGCCATGCCAAACTCCTGTACGACTTACGGAAATCGTCTCCGGCGACGATTTCTTTACCTCTCCTAAGCATACTCTACCGCGCATGTGGAGGGCTTGACCAAATGACCGCCGGCGCGTCGCGTCTCAAGCAGCTTATTGCCGTCGCAAAAGAAGGATCGAGCGAAAAACGCCGCGATCTGTTGCGCGAAATCACCGACGTCTTCATGACGACGCCGGACCGGTTCACCTCGTCGGAAATGCAGCATTTCGACGTCATCATGTCCCGCGTCACCGAACAGGTCGAGACGGCCCTGCGCCGGGAGCTTGCCGAAAAGCTCGCCGACGTCGCCAACGCGCCGGCGGGGCTGGTGCGCCAGCTCGCCCGCGACGAGATTTCCGTCGCCGAGCCGGTGCTCAAGCGATCCGAAGCGCTGACCGAGGAAGACCTGCTCAGCATTGTCCGCCAGCGCGGCCAGGAGCACATGCGCGCCATCACCAAGCGCCGCGAAGTGCCGGAGAAGCTGACGGCGGAACTGGTCGCCCGCGGCGACGAGGAAGTGCTGGTCAGCCTTGCGGAAAATCAGGGCGCCAAGTTTTCGTCCGACTCCATGGAAAAACTGGTCAACCATGCGCGCTCGGTGAAAACCCTGCAAAAGCCGATGACGGAGCGCTTCGACCTGCCCCCGAAACTGCTCACAAAGATGTATTTCTTTGTTTCCTCGGCGCTGAAGAAAGAAATTCTCAAACGCTCCGACATGCTCGATCCGGCGCTGATCGACGAGGCCGTCAACGCGAACCGCAAAAAGATCCTGAAAACCGCCGTGCGCGACGCCAAGTCGGAAGTGACCGCCGCGCACCAGTTCGTGCAGGAAAAGGCGACCGCCAACCAGATCAATGAGAGCCTTTTAAAGGAACTCATGGAGATGAAACGGTCGACGGAGTTTCTGCTGGCGTTCTCTCACGTCACCGGCGTCGACACCTCGACGGCCCAGGCGATCCTCAAGGACAAGAGCTGGGAATCGCTGGCCATTGCGAGCCGCGCCGCGGGGCTTGAGCGGGCCACTTTCGCCAAGATCGTTTTCGGCCTGCAGCGCGACAACGCCGAACAGAACAAGGCGCTTCGAATTCTCGATCTCTACCTCAAGATCCCGCAGGAAGCGGCCGAACGGGTGATGCGCTTCTGGCGCGTGCGCTCGCAGTCGGCCGCGGCCGCAACGGCGGAAGAAACCCCGGCCAGGCGCCGCCCGAAACTGCACGAAATCGGCCAGCGCGCGGCGGGGTAGCCGCGAACCCCACAGCCGCGCGTCGATCAGGACTCCTCGGAGCTCGGGGTCGTTTTCTCTTCAAGATCGACGCAATGGTCGAGAAATTGCTCGAACCGTTTTTCGAGGTCGTTTTCCTCAAACCAGCGGTCGAGATCCCGAGGGTGGATGAATTCTGCGCCGAACCAGGGAAACTGCTGGGCGCTGAAACACAAGGTGATAAAATCAAGCGCCGCGTTGATGCGCCCGATTTCTCTCGAGCCCTTTGAAAAACTGAGCCAGATCTCGCGGCGCAGGCGAAAGCCGATGTCAATCGGCTGTATCCGCCTTGAAATCGCCCGATAGTATGTGGGCAGCAATCCGATCCCGGCGCCCTTCGCGATGGACCAGAAATGCGCGGCGCTTGTATTTGTTCGGACCGCCGCGGCAAGGCGTGCGGCGTCGTCGGCGGCCGGGTGATCGCCGGCGTCGAAACCGAACTGCTCGTTCGTCTGTTCAACAATCCGATGCTGATGAAGCTCCTCAATCGATGTCGGCGCGCCATGAGCCTCAATATATTCATCAGAGGCAAAGGGCATGACATGAAGATAGCCCAATCGCCGCGCAATCAGATTGGGGGTATCCGGACGATTCAGCGAAATCGATACGTCGCAATCGCCGCGCTCGGGATTGCCGACTTCGGCGTCGGCGCGAACATAGACCGTCAACTCGGTATTGCGTCCGAGGAAATTGGCGAAACGCGGGCACAGCCAGAACGTTCCCAGCCCCTCATTGATGGAGATAACAACTTCGCCGCGCGGCGCCCCGCCGGCTTCCGAGATCTTTTTGACGGCGGCGGCGGAAACGCGCCAGAAATCGTCTAAATCCCGGTACAACGCCTGCCCCTCGACCGTCAGGAGCGCGCCAACCTGCGTGCGCTTGAACAGCGCAACGCCCGCGCGCGCTTCAAGACTTGTCACGCGACGCTTTAGCGTTTGGGGCGAAAGCTTCAGTCTCGTCGCCGCGGCGCGGAAACTGTTCAGTTCACCTACAACATGAAAGCATGCAAGCTCTGAAAGGGGTTCCAAAATCTCAGTGTCGTCAGCGCGCTTGCGCGTCATTTTTTTATCCCGCCTGGTCCAAATTGTTCTCGCCGAATCACAGCACTTTTAAATCGTGCAGCATTAGCGAAAAATTTTAAAGATGTATTTCGAACACGACGCGCAAAACAAAAAAATACGTCCAAGGAGTATTTTGTAACACCGTGCCTCGCCCCGCAAATCGAAAGACAATAAAAAAGAGTGGAGATCGAACCCGCTTTGTTTCATCGGAAGCATTCGGACATTATTTGTCGATGAAACGCAAAGCAGACAGTCAGCGCTTTGACAAAACCATCTCAGTTGAAGATATGGCCAGAATGCGCGCCGAGCGCATGAGCCTCGCCTTGTCGATCGTCACGAGCGGCGGCCAATGCGTGGAGCGCGTATTGGAGAAACTGCATATCTGGCGCGCTGAATGCCTGGACGCCGCCGCCATCAATCGCATGCGCATCAATACGCTTATTCCGCTTTCCGCCTATCTGGATCTGATCGATCTTCTCAACGCCGGCGGCCTGTCGCAGCCGGAGGACGACGAATTGCGGGCGCGCATCCAAAGCTGGTCGCTGTAAGGCGGCTTGCCCATTGAGGAAGCCGCGCCGGCTGGGATCAATCGATTTTCGGCATGACTCAACGAAAAACCCGTCAGTTTTCGTCCAGAAACGCCCGCCCCTCGCGGTCCTCGATCTCGACGATCCATAGATCCGGGTCGATGGCGACTTCCCTTTCGAGCCATCTGTCGACGCGGGCCTCGGTTTCCTCGCCGCCCGCATCCTCCTCGAAGGGGTCGCGCCAGATGAGATGGCCGTCGAGGTCGCGGCTCTGGACAAAAAGCCGCGCCGCGCCGGGCCCGAGATAAACCTTCACCGCCACGGCGCCGGCGTCCGGGTCGCCCTTGCGCGCCACCGTGGCAAAGGCGCCGGCACCGCGCGCCCGGAGCATATGAGCGCCGACGCGGATTTCGGTTTTAAGGCGCGGTTCCGTCATCTCGCCGCGGGGCGCGCCTTACCCTTCAGGACAATGACCGCCGGCCTCGGCCCAGGCCGCCGTCAGCGCGCCGAAGGTTTCCTGATCGCCCGGCGCGGGGCTGCGTCCCTCGCCCGGATGCCACGCCCAGTTGACGAGATGGTCCTCGCTATTGTGGAAGACGAGATCGTCAAGGGTTCGCCCGCCGTTCAACTCCGTGTCTTTAATCTGTGCACAGAGTTCGGCGGCGCTGGCGCCGGCCCAGCCCATGGACGCGGGCGCCAGCATCCACGGTTCGGCGCCGGGGATCGACCCGGTCATGCTGGCGAATTCCACATTGACGGACCCGTGACAGGTCGAGCATTCCATGCCCGCCGCGCCCATGCCGAAACCCCGCACCACCGGCGGGTTATGGGGAAGCATATCGTCCCCTTGCGTCGGTCCGCCTTCGCGCGGATGGCAATTGGCGCAGCGCGGATGCAGCATGACCTTGGATATTTCCGTAAACAGCGCTGCGGCGCGCGCCTCGTCGCCGGCGATCGAGGAAAAGGCCGCCGGCGTCATCAGGCCGTTGACCGCACCCTCGCCCGCCCCGGCGGCCTCCGTTTCCGGCGCACGCTCTCCGCATGCCGATAAAAGCGCCGCCATCGCGGCCAGAACAGCCGCGGAACCTGTCACCCTGAAATCGCCCATCGAAACCCCTCAAGCCTGAAAGTCGTTGCGGATCATTGGCAAACGTCGAGGCGCGGCGCCGGTCAGCCTGCGCACGGCGTTCGCCACCGCCGGCCCCAGGGGCGGCACGCCGGGCTCGCCGACGCCGGTCGGCGCTTCATCGGAGGCGATGATCGCCACCTCCACCTCCGGCATTTCGCTGATGCGCAGGGAGCGGTAGTCATGGAAATTCGACTGCTCGACCGCGCCCGTCTCATCAAGGGTGATTTCGTTGAAGAGGATGGCGCTCAGCGCATAGCCGATGCCGCCTTCCATCTGCGCCCGGATGATTTCCGGGTTGACCGCGACGCCGCAATCGACCGCGCACCAGACCTTGTGGACGCGGGGGACGCCGCCCTCGATCGAGACCTCCGCCACTTGCGAGACATAGGAGTTGAACGATTTGACCGAGGCGACGCCCAGGGCGCGGCCTTCGGGCATGTCGCGGCCCCAGCCGGCGATCTCCGCGGCTTTTTCAAGCGTTCCGGCGAGGCGCGCATAGTCGTCGGTCATCAGGGCGAGCCGGCCGGCGACGGGGTCCTTGCCGCCCGCCTCCAGCAACTCGTCGATAAAGCATTCGACGGCGTAGCCCGTGTGGGTGTGACCGACCGAACGCCACCACAATGTGGAGACCGGGTTTTGGATGATGTGCGCGCTGACGGCGTTGTTCGCCACGGCGTAGGGCGTCTCGCTGGCGCCTTCGACCATCATGATATCGACGCCGTTGCGCACCATGAACGCTTCAAAGGGCGTGCCCGCGGCAAAGGACTGACCGGCGACGGTCTGCTCCCAGGCGATGATCTCGCCGTCGGCGTCGAGGCCGCCGCGCAGATGATGCACCGTCACCGGGCGATAATAGCCGCCGCGAATATCGTCTTCGCGCGTCCACATGAGTTTCACCGCCCTGTCGCCGCCGGCGGCCATGAAAATTTCCGCCGCTTCCTGCGCTAGATGCGACGTCATCTGCGCGCGCCGTCCGAAACTGCCGCCGGCGAGCATGACGTGGAGCTTCACCTGCGCCAGGTCGACGCCGCAGACATTGGCGATCATCTGATGATCGAGGGTCGTGCCCTGACTACCGATCCAGGCTTCGACGCCGCCGTCGGCGGACCGTTCGATCACCGCATCAAGCGGCTCCATGGGCGCATGGGCGAGATAGGGAAAGAGGAAATCCGCCTCCAGCACCGTCTCGGCGTTGGCCAGGGCGTCGTCCACATCCCCGGCCTCATGGGCGATCGCGCCGCGCGCCTGCGCCGCCGCTTCGCACTCACTGAGGATCGTTTCCGTATCACGGCTTTCCGCCGCGCTTTCATCCCATTCAACGCTCAGCGCCTTGCGGCCTTTAAGGGCGGCATAGGTGTTTTCCGCCAGCACCGCGACGCCGGCGCTCACCTGTTTGACGTCGACGACGCCCGGGACGGCGCGCGCCGCGCTGTCGTCGAACGAGGCGACCGTCGCGCCGAATCTGTTCGGATGGGCGACGACCGCGGTCAGCATGCCCCCGCGATAAACATCAAGCGTGAATTCCGCCGCGCCGTTGGATTTCTCGGCGGTGTCGAGCTTCGGCAATTTTTCGTCGCCGATAAACGTGAATTGATCGGCGGTTTTTAAGGGCGGGTCTTCCGGCGCCGTTTCGTCCGCGGCCGCTTCGGCGAAGTCGCCGAACGATCCCTGATGGCCGGCCGGGTGCGAAAGGACGCCCTTGTCGACGGCGATCTCGCCGGCGGGAACGCCCCAGGCTTTCGCCGCCGCCGCGACCAGCATGGCGCGCGCCGTCGCGCCGGCCTTGCGCATAAGGTCGTAAGAGGTCGCCATGGAGGCCGAGCCGCCGGTGAGCTGCATCCCCAGCATGGGATCGCTGTAAAGCGCCGGGTTGGAGGGCGCGTGTTCGGCGCGGATCTGCCCCCAGTCGGCGTCCATTTCCTCTGCGACAAGGGTCGCAAGGCCCGTCCACGGCCCCTGGCCGAACTCGATATTTTTGATCAGCACCGTGATGATATTGTCGGGCGCCACGCGAACGAAGGCGTTGGGCGCGAAGGCGGCGCGCGACGGCCCGTGCCCACCCTTATGCGCCCGCGCCCGAACAGGCAGCGAGACAGCGATGACAAGGCCCGCGGCGCCGGCGAGAAAATCGCGACGCGAGGCGATGATTGGGGTTTCCGGTTTGTCGTATGGCGCCATCGGTCAGCCCTCCAGTCTTTCGCCGGCGGCTTTCACAGCCTTCCGGATACGGACATAAGTGGCGCAACGGCAGATATTGCCGGCAAGCGCATTGTCGATGTCCTCGTCCGTGGGGTTCGGGTTTCGCTGCAACAGCGCCGCGGCGGTCATGATCTGTCCGGACTGGCAATAGCCGCATTGGGGCGTGTCGTATTCGGCCCAGGCCGCGCGCACCGCATCGGCTTCGCGCCCTTCAAGACCTTCGATGGTCGTCACCTCCGCGCCCTCCAGCGTCTCGACGGGCGTCACGCAAGACCGGCGCGGCTGGCCGTTCACATAGACGGTGCAGGCGCCGCACTGAGCAACGCCGCAGCCGAATTTCGTGCCCGTGAGGCGCAGATCGTCGCGCAGCACCCACAGGAGCGGCGTCTCGCCATCCACATCCACATTGCGGTCTTTCCCGTTGATTTTGAGCGTTAGCGCCATGAGCCTCTCGCCTCCTGTTGCTGCCTCGGACGACATGGGCGGATTGTGCACCCGCGGCGGGCGCCATGTCTACAGCGCCGGGATTTCGCGTGCAGCGTCGGCGTTCTTCAGGATAAAAGCCCGGCGACCTACGCCGCGTTGGCGGCGCGGGCGCGCTCGGCCCGGAAGGCGTTGACGCGATCGAGCTGGCTTTGAATGTCGCCCATAGGCGCGGCGGCGGCGGTCTTTTCCGAAATCGGCGTGGTCAGCCGCGCGGTGGTGCCGACGCCCTCTTCTGACTCAATATGCAGCGCGCCCCCATGGAGCCGCGCCAACTCGAACGCCAGGGAAAGGCCGAGTCCCGACCCGCCGGCGCCGCGCACGCCGGTGCGATGGGTGTCGGAATAGCGCCCGCCGAGTTTGGCCAGCACGACCTTGTTCATGCCGACGCCGGTGTCCTTGACGACAAATTCAAGATCGCCGCCTTTCGCGCCGACGGACAGCGCCACCTCCCCCTGATCGGTGAACTTCACCGCATTGGAGAGAAGATTGACGAGGATCTGCTTGACAGCGCGGGCGTCGAGCATCGCTTCGGGCAGATCATCGTCGATCGCGACCTTGAAGGCGAGGCCGGCCTTGTCGGCGGCGCCGCGGATCATCGCCGCGCATTCCTCGACGATGACCGCCGGATTCGTGCGCGCGGGACTTATGCGATAGCGGCCGGCTTTGGTTTTTGCGTAATCCTGGGCGGCGCTGATGAGAGCGCTGAGATGCGCGCCGGAAGCGTGAATGTGCCCCACATATTCAGCGTATTTCCGGGCCCCGAGCACATCCGCGCCCAACGGCCCGTAGGTTTCCGACCGCATGGCGTCGGCAAAACCGATAATGGCGTTGAGGGGCGTTTTCAGCTCATGGGCGAGATCGCCAATGAGATCGGCGTCGAGGCTGGTTTGCGGCGCCCTCTCCTCGGGCTGAGGTCTTGCCGGCTGGGGCTTGGCGGCGGCCTCTTCCACGCGGCGCCCCGCGCGCTGGCGGATCAGAACCGCGAGACGGCCCCGCCCGAGGGGCCGGATGGCGATTTCCGCCGGGACCGCGGCGCGGCGCACCCGCAGCAGGGTGAAGTCCACCGAAAGCTGCGCCGGATCGGCGTAGATATCACGCGACACCGCGTGTTCCACCGCCGCGCGCACCGCCGCCCGGTCGTCCCGGGCGATGAAATCGTAGATCGAACGCCCGGCCAGATTGCCCGCTGCGCCGATGATCTCCGCCGCGCTCGGGGACACGGCGACCACCACGCCGTCCTCATAAAGCGTCGCCACGATATCGGACGGCCCGCCGCGCCAGACAGGCCCGCTAGCGAAGCGGCCGGCCAGTCGGCGCATCGGCGAAAAGGGACGAAAGGCGGGCAATTGCGGTATGAGTCCTGCTTAAAATCCGAGGCGAAAATTTACGAGATCGATAGATTCGTTAACGCCCCTTCACCTTGCTCCGATTGTCGTTAATAAATGCTAAAGACCAAAAAATGGCGGAAACTGGCGGTTTCAGCAGCGGCGTCGCTCGCTTTTATATCGAAATTAGCCATACTCTTTGACGACGGGTTAAAAGATGCGGCGTTACCGTGGCGGGGCCTTTCTGACGGGGCCTAAAGGGAACACTCGGGAGACTTTGCCAATGTTGCGTACCGCAATTGCTCTAACGCCGCGCCGTAAATCCGGATTCGCCGTCGCCGCGGCGATCGTCGCCGGTTTCGCCGCCACGACCGTGTCCGCCGACACGCTGGCGCAACCGAAAGACACTTCGCTCGAACGGGCCGCCGCCGACTATATTCGCTTCCGCGAAGACGTAGCCGCGGTCGAGGCCATGCCGTTCGACAACGCCAATGTCACGCGCGAGGCCCATCGGCGCTTCGCGGCCCACGATCCGGCGGGCATCGCCGGGGGCTGGGTCGCCTATGCGGCTCTCGTCGCCGCCGATACGCCGGAATTTGCCGCGGCGCTGAAGAAAGAACTGAAGAAAAAACCGAACCGCCGCAAAGGCGAACTTGGCGGCCAGCAGGGGCTCTTGTCCAACCTGGCGCAGGATCCGAGCTTCGCCAGGAAGCTGCCGGGCGCCAACAAGGCCATCGCCTCGGTGCTTTCCATGACCGCCCGCGACGGCGCCCGCATCACGGCGCTGGGCGAGGCGTTCAAGTCGCAGGCCTACGCCATGCAGAAGACGAAATGGGGCAAGCAGCGCATTTCGTCGAGCCAGGACCGCCTCAAGGAAGCGGCGAAATTCAGCCGCGGCCGCGGCGACGCGCCGGCGCCCGCCTTTGATCACAGGGCTGACGGCGGCGTCATCGCGCCGGCGCTTGCGAGCGCCTCGGGCGAGTGGTCCGCCGACTGGGGCAAATCCGCGCCGGCCGGCCGCATGAGCGAAGCCAACGCCGAAGTCATCATGGACCGCATCCTCAACCTCGCGGCGCGCTATTCGACCAACTCGCTGAACCCGAAAATCGTCAAGGTCTACGCCAAGAACAATAAGTCCCAGCGCTGCCTTGAGATGTCGAAGCTCACCCTCGACCAGTGCATCGCGGCGACGCGGACGCCCTATGAAGAAGCCTTCTGCCTCGGCGAGCACGCGCTTAACGACATCGCGTCCTGCACCGGCTGGGTCGGCGGTCCGTCGTCGAGCTAAGCTTCACCGCTGAGAGAGCAAACCAACGAAGGAAAGCCCGGCGCAACGCCGGGCTTTTTTTTCTCGGCGTCATCGCGGGCTTGTTCCGCCGCCGTTTCACAACTATTTCCCACCCGATGTCTGACTTTGAAACCATTCGCGCCGATTTTGCGTTTCTCGACGACTGGGACGAGCGGTACAAATATCTGATCGATCTCGGCCGCAGCCTCGCGCCCTATCCCGACGCGCTTCGGGACGAGGCGCACAAGGTCAAGGGGTGCGCCAGCCAGGTCTGGCTGCATGCGGACCGCGAAAACGGCGCCCTCGCCTTTCAGGGGGATTCCGACGCCCATATCGTCAAGGGGCTCGTGGCGCTGCTGATCGCGCTTTATTCCGGCAAATCGCCGGCGGACATCGCCGGGCTTGACCCGGCCGCGGCGCTCAAGCCCTTCGATCTTGAAAACCATCTGACGCCGCAGCGCTCAAACGGGCTGCATGCGATGGTTAAGCGCATCCGCGCCATGGCCGCCGAAGACGCGAGCCAGCGTTAACGCCCGCGGGAAAAAATATCCGACGCAGCGAGGGTTTTTCTTTCCGCCGCCTCGCCGGAGCGGAATTCGTTGATCCGTTCGCGCAGCCGTTTTTCCATGAATTCAAGCTGCAGATCGAATAGCGGACTGTCCCGGCGGTCTTCGATATTGGTGCAGGAATGACTGATCGTGGTCCGGTTTTTCTTGAAGCAGGTTGCGACCTCGTTGAGCGTCAACTGGCCGACCACATGGGCGAGATACATGGCGATCTGCCGGGAGAGCGCCAGATGCGTGTCCCCCCGCGGTGCGTCGAGCAAGGCCGCGTGGGACAGCCCGTTGGCTTCGCAAACCACCTCCTTGGCGAGCCGCGCAATGACCCGGCATGCCCGACTGGAAAACGCGTCCTCTTTGAACGACATTTTTGCCTCCCTGGCGCACTTCTCGCGACCGGCGGAGAAACCCTCCGTACGCCATGCATCATAAGGCTTGAATCAAAGTTGCGGAAAAGTTTGCAAACGCCGTTGACGGTCCTTTAACGCGTAACCTTAACCCTCGCGCGGGCGGGCGTTACGCAAAGAACGCGACGGCGAGAACGAACCCAAGCAAAATCGCGGTCCACAAGGCCATGAAGCCGATGGGCCAGGATTTCGCCATCTGTCCTTCGGGTCCGTGCACGGCGTAGATGCGCGCCATTATGGCGTGCATGCGGGCGGTAAAAATCGCCCATAAGGCGTTAAATGTTGCGCCGGACGCACCAACGACCCAACCGCCAAACGCCCGTCCCGGCACGCGATAGAACCAGTCCGTGTCGAGATTCGTCGACGGCACCTCGGGCGGATACCAGCGGATGAGAATGAGCACGGCGAAAGCGAGCACCGCCCATAGAAGAAGCTGCAACTGTTCGACCACGTGATAGGCCGAATAGGGGTGATAATCGGCGATCGCATCTTGGTCCGGCAGGAGCGCGTAAAGCGGGTCCGGATAAACGCCGATGCCGATACAGAGTGCGCCGGCCAGCCCCATGGCGATCAGCATTTGCGGCGGCGCCTCTTGCGGACGCTTGCCTGAGTCATGGGCGAAGAAGGTGAAATAGGGAATCTTGATGCCGGCGTGTTCAAGAACGCCCGCGGAGGCGAACAGCAGCACGAGCCAGATCCAGAACAGATGGCTGTACCCGGCGGCGTCGATGATCAGCCCCTTGGTGACGAAGCCGAGGGTGCCTGGAAAGGCGGAGATTGACATCGCGCCGATAATGCAGAGCCCCATGGTGATCGGCATGGTCCGGTAAAGCCCGCCGAGTTCGGTGGCCTTTGAGGTCCCTGTTCGGAACATCGCCGCGCCCAGCGCCATGAACAACAGCCCTTCGAAGATGATGTTGCCGAAGGCGTAGCCCGCCGCGCCGTTGATCGTGCCGAGGCCGATGGCGCAGACCATGAAGCCCACCTGGTTGTTGATGGAGTAAGTGAGAACTTTTCGGAGGTCGTTTTCGATCAGCGCGAAGAAGATCGGGAAGATCGTCATTACCGCGCCGACGTAAATCAGCTCGCTCTGGCCCGGAAAGCCGCGGGCGAGGGAATAAACCGCGAGCTTCGTCGTGAAGATCGAAAGGATGATGGCGCCGGTGATGGTCGATTTGGGGTAAGCGTCCTGCACCCAGTTATGCAGGAGCGGAAACGCCGCCTTGATGCCGAAGGCCAGCAACATAATGAGGGCGGAGAATTTGACCGCACCGTCGGCGTCGCGCAGGCCGATAAAGTCAAAGGCGAGCGATCCGGTTTCGCGATAGAGGAGGACAACGCCGCCGAGGAGCAACACGCCCGAGAGCACCTGAATGGAAAGGTAACGCATGCCGGCGAGATAGGTGACGCGGGTTCCCGGCGCCCAGACGAGGAAGACCGAGGTAATGGCGGCGATTTCCCACCAGATGAAGAGCGTGATGAGGTCGCCGGCGAGCACGCCGCCCAGCGCCGCGGCCGGATAAGCGAGCGTTGCGAAGTTCTGCGCCCGGTCCCGCTGGCCCCAGGCGTAGATGATGTTGAGGGCCGCGGCGATGTGAAAGACGACGGCGAAAATGCGCGACAGGGGATCGATGCGTAATGTCGTCAGCGTTTCGCCGAAGACGGCAATGCGGCCATATTCGCCGACCCCCAACGTATAGAGTTTGATGGCGGAAAGCGCCGTCGCGATGAGGAGAATAAGGCTCGCCAGATGGCGCGGCGCCGCCACCGTGATCAACGCGCCGACGGTGAGGATCACCGCCGGGTTCTGAACAAAGACGTCAACGAGCGCCGTCATCCCTATTCGCGCTCCTCATAATAATCTTCCTTGCGGCCGACGAGCTTGCGCAGGTGCTGGCCCGCAAGGACGATGAACATGAAGGCGGCGAAGCCCCATAGCGCGAAGAAGACGGGAAACCCTTCCGCGGCGAAATGCGGCTTTTCCTTCTGGAAAGCGGGCACGAACCCGGCGAGCGCTGAGAGCACCGCCGCAACGATCAGGACGCCGAGAAACACGTTGCGGAAGCCTTTGGTATCGGCCCAGCCAGGTTTTTCGTCAGGGTTCTTGTGGTGGTCGTCAGACATAAGCGCCGCCTTTCACCTCCCCTTGGAAAGGGGAGGTCGAAAATTTCGCAGAAATTTTCGGGTGGGGATCAATATGCAAATGAACTATTGCAAGGTCGGGCTGATCCCCCCCTAGCCCCCCCTTTTCAAGGGGGGGAACGATCGACGCAGGAATGAGCGGATAAGTGTCCATCACCCCGCCTCCGCAATCAACGGCGCCAGATAGTTGAACAGCGGATCGGCGCAGAAGAAGAGAATGAACGCTCCCGCCGCGGTGAGCATGGGCGGCAGGACGCAGAGGAGCGGGGCTTCTTTCAAATTCCCCCACTCAATGCCCTTGCCTCTCGCCCCTTGCGCTTTCGCGCCGTTGATGGCGGGCTCCATGTAAAACGCGCGCACGGGGATCGACAGCAAATAGATGACGTTGAGGATCGACGAAATCATCAGCACCGCGATGATCGCGATCTCACCGGCGTCGGCGGCGCCGAGCATCAAAAAGAATTTGGGCCAACTCCCGCCCATGGGCGGCAGGCCGATGATCGACATGGCGCCGAGGAAAAACGCGCCGAAAGTCCATGGCATGACCCGGCCCAAACCATTGAGTTCGGAAACCAGCGTTTTGTGATGGGCGACGTAAACGGCGCCGGCGCACATGAAGAGGGTCATCTTGCCCAACGCATGGGCGGCGATCTGCGTCGCCCCGCCCATAACGCCCATGGATGTCGCGAGCATGGCGCCCAAGGTCACGTAAGATAGCTGCGACACGGTCGAATAGGCGAGCCGGGCTTTTAAGTTGTCCTGGTTCATGGCGATGAGGGACGCCAGCAGGATCGAGCCCGCGGCGATCCACATGAAAGGAACGCCGGCGCCGGTGTCGCGCAACAGGTCGACGCCGAAGACATAGACCGCGACCTTGAGGATCGAAAAGACGCCGGCCTTCACCACCGCGACCGCGTGGAGGAACGCGGAAACCGGCGTCGGCGCCACCATGGCGTTGGGGAGCCAGGGATGAACCGGCATCAGCGCCGCCTTGCCGATGCCGAAGGCGTAGAGCCCGAGGAGCACGCCGACCAAAGGCCCGGCCGCATCGACGTGTTGCGACAGGATTCCGCCGGCGGCGAACTCCGTTGTCTCGGCGATGGCGTACGTCCAGACGATCGCCGGCAGGAGCAGCCCGATCGACGTCGCCATCAACACGCCGAGATAGATGCGCCCGCCGTTCCGCGCCTTGTCGTCGCCGTAATGGGTGACGAGCGGAAAGGTCGAGAGGGTCAGGACTTCATAAAAGATAAACAGCGTGAACAGGTTCGACGCATAGGCGACGCCCATGGCCGCGGAAATCGCCACGGCGAAGGACATGTAAAACCGCGTCTGGTGTTGCTCGTCGTGCCCGCGCATATAGCCGATGGAATAGAGCGAATTGATAAACCACAAGCCGCTGGCGATGACGCCGAACATGGCGCCCAGAGGCTCGGCGCGGAAGGCGAGCGGCAGGCCGGCGATCACTTCAAAGACGAGGATCTGCGGCGTCTCGCCATTGCCGACGGCGAGGAAGACCGTGATGCTCAGTATCATGAGCACTGTCGCAGTGATCAGCGTCACGCCCTCGCGCAGGTTCGGCGATTTATCGGAGAGCCAGATGCCGAGGCAGCCGAGCAGCGGCGCGCCGACGGCGGCGGCGAGAGCGATAGAGGGAGAGATCATGGCGCGCCCGCTCCCGCCATCACCATCAGCGCCTCGGCCGCCCGGTTTGCAATGCCGCCGGTGAGTTCGGTGTTGAGGCCGAAATAGACGTTCATCGCGACCAGGAACCACATGGGGATGAGCATCGACAGCGGCGCGTCCTTGGCCGGAATGGCGTAAGGCCCCTCCTCCGCCGGTTCGCGGAGCAGCATCAGCTCAACGATGCGGCCGATATAAAGAACGGCGATGAGCGACGAGGCGACGATGAGGAAACCCGCATACCAGAAGCCGGCCGCAAACGAGGCCTGCAAGAGATACCATTTGGAAACGAAGCCCACGGTGAGCGGCACGCCGACCAGCGACAGGCCGGAAATAATGAACGCCCAGGTGGTGTAGGGCATGCGTTTGGAAAGCCCGGCGAAGGCCTGGATCGAATGGGATCCGGCGCGCAGGACGACGCAGGCGACGGCCATGAACAAGGCGCCCTTCATCAGCGCGTGGTTGAACATGTGAACGAGGCTCGCCGACAGACCCTCGACCGTGCCGAAGGAAATGCCGAGGAGCATGTAGCCGATCTGGCCGACCGAGGAATAGGCGAGCATGCGTTTGATGTCGTCCTGAAAGACGGCGACGAGCGAGGCGATGAACATGCCGGCGAGACCGAGCGGCAGGAACACCCAGGTGAAGGCGGCGCCCAGAAACTCGAACTGAAACCCGAACACCGTGTCGATGAAGCGGATCAGCACATAGACCGCGACCTTCGTCGCCGTCGCCGCAAGAAACGCCGAAACCGCCGACGGCGCGTAGGTGTAGGCGCCGGGCAGCCACAGATGCATGGGGAACATGGCGAGCTTCAACCCGATGCCGACGACGATGAAGGCGAAGCCCGCATCGACGACGCGGTTTGACTGTCCCAACAGCCGGTCGTGGAGGTCCGCCATGTTGAGGGTGCCCGTCGCCTGATAGAGCAGCCCGACGCCGATGACGAAGAAGGTCGCGCCGATCGTGCCCATGATGAGGTAGTTGAAGGCGGCGGTGAGCGCGCGCCGGTCGCGCCGCGCGCCCATGGCGATCAGCGCGTAGGCGGAAAGCGAGGAGATTTCGAGAAAGACGAAGACGTTGAAGGCGTCGCCGGTGATGGTGACGCCGAGAAGCCCCGTCAGGCAGATCAGGAGCGCGCAGTAAAAGAACGACGACTGGCGTTCGTCGATTTCAAGTCGCACCGAAGCGTAGGCGAAGGGAAAGACCACCGCCGCAATGCCGGAGACGAGAAACAGCACCAGCGCATTGGCGAGATCGACGCGATATTCAATGCCAAGCGGCGGCGCCCAGTCGCCCAGTTGATAGGAGATGACGCCGGCGTCGTTCACCGCGGCCAGCAGGAAGGCGCAGGCGGCGAAGGTCAGCCAACTGACGAAGGTGGCCCAGGCATGGGGCGCCCGGCCGTTGGGCATCAGCATGGCGAACGGCGCCAGGACGAGCGGGATGATGACCGGCAGAACCGGCAATTGCGCCGCAAAGTTCATCCGCGCGTCCCCGTCGCTTCGGCCGCGGCGCCGAACTCGGCCACATTGTCCATGGCTTCCAGTTCGTCTTCCTCGATCGTGCCGTAGGCTTCGCGGATGCGCACGGCGAGGGCGAGCCCCACCGCCGTGCCGGCGACGCCGACGACAATGGCCGTAAGGATCAGCACATGAGGCAGCGGGTTGGTGTAGATGACTTCCGAATGATAGGCCGCCGCCTCGACGGCGCCGTGGGCGGCGTCGGCGGCGATGTCGAAGCCTTGCGACGCGGATTTGCCGGCGTCGATCAGCTGTTCATTGGCGATCTTGGCCGCGTCGTCGGGCGCGGTATGGAGCGACGCGGCGTCATGACCGCCTTCCCCGGCGATGACGCCTTCATCGAGTGTCAGGTCGTTCGCCGCGGCTTTGAGGTCGTTGGCGCCGAGATCGTTTTCGATCTTTGCATGGAGCGAGGCGCCGGCGTCTGCGCCGTGGTCCGCCGCCGCGCCGTGCGGCTCGTCGCCATGCCCATCCCCGTGACCGTCCCCATGGTAAAGCTCGTCGCCGATATAGATCGGCGCCGTGCCGCCGGCGACCTTGCCGATGGTGATGTAGAAAATGAACACGCTGGTCTGGAAGATGTTGAGCCCGACGATTTTCTTGACGAGATTGCCGCGGGCGAAGACCGTGTAGAGGCCGATCATCATCAGGACAATGACGATCCAGTAGTTGTAACGCGCAATGACGAATTCAGTCCAGCTTTCCACGGGGCGCCCTACCAGTCTTCCTGATCGATGTCGGGCTCGCGGCCGGTGAATTGGTAAAAGATGGTCAGCATGGTCGACGCGACGGCGACGCCGACGCCCCACTCGACCAGCAGAATGCCGTAATGCTGACCGGCGTGATGGGTTGATTCCGGATCGATCTGATCGTAGCCGAGGAAATTGCCGCCAAGCAGCATGGTTGCGACCCCGGTGCCGGCGTAGAACAGAACGCCAATCACCATCGCAACGATAAGCGCGCGCGGCGGCAGCACTTTCTTCGTTTCCTCAAGGCCGAAACAGAAAGCGTGCAGGATGAACGCGACGGCGAAAATGACGCCGGCCTGAAAGCCGCCGCCCGGCCCGTAGTCCCCGTGAAACTGCACATAAAGCGCAAACAGGATGATCGGCGCGAAGAAGATCTTCGTCGTTACTTTGAGGATGAGGCGATCCATCTAGGGGCTCTCCTCATCGACGTCGGAGACTTCGCGCCCGCCCCGGGCTGAACCAACGCCAAGCAAGAGGAGAACGGCGAGCCCCGCGGTGAACACCACCAGCACCTCGCCCAGCGTATCGAAGCCGCGATAGCTCGCCAGAACGGCGGTGACGATGTTGGGCACGGCGATGTCGCTCGGCGTCCGCTCCACATAAGCCTGGCCCACATAGGCGTTCGCCGGGGCGTTGGGATCGCCGAAACCCGGCATGTCGATGGTCGCGTAGATGAGCGCCGCGCCGGTGGCGAAGACCGCGATGCGCGCCACCGGCACGCGGCGGGACTCAAACGGCTTTTCGCGCCGGGCCGTCAACAGCATCCCCGCCAGCATCAGGACGGTGGAGACGCCCGCCCCGACCGCAGCTTCGGTGAACGCCACATCGACCGCATCGAGGGAAACGAAAAACGCCGCCGACAGCAGCGAATAGATCCCCGACAGCATGACGACGGCGAATAAGTGCCGTGAACGGAGCATGGCGATGGCGACGACCAGCAGCATGGTCAACAGCGACAGATCGACCAAGAGGATCGGGGAGACTTCGTATTCGTACCCGTTCGTCACTTGCCGTCCCCGTCATAGCGAAGATCGGGCCCTTCCATGGGACGGAAACCGGTCATCCAAGCGGCATGCGCGACGGCGTGGGTCGAGACCGGCGAGGTGAACCCCAGAAAGATCGCGATGAAGACGAGCTTGGAGAAGATCAACCAGCTATTCTCATACTCCGGACTGAAAGCCTGCAGCATCATGGCGAAGATCATGAGTTCGGCGCCCGCCGTGTCGGTGACGCCAACGCCATGGAGGCGGGTGTAGAAATCGGGAAAGCGCACGATGCCGAGGGCGCCGATAACAACGGCCGCGCCGCCGACGAGGAACAGCGCCCAGGACAGGGTGTCGCGCGCCAGATCGAGCATGACCGGATCAATGCTCATGAGGCCTCGCTTCCCGAAGGCTTCACGGGCCGCGGTTCGGCCGGCGCGCCTTTCGGCTGGCGGTAGGAGAAGAACCGCAGGATGGCGATGGTCGCGGCGAAATTGATCAGCGCGTAAAGCAGCGCGATGTCGAGAAAGTCCGGCCGGCCGGTGAGAAAGCCCATGATGCCGATCAGCAAGACGGTTTTCGTGCCGAAGGAATTGCCGGCGAGCACGCGGTCGTAAAGGGACGGTCCGGAAAAAGCGCGCACGAGGGCCAGCACCATGGCGATGATGACGGCGACGGTGGCGGTTGCAAACATCGCCTCAGCCCCCTCGCTCGGCTCTGGCGACGCGCTCGCCCATGTCGCGAATGCTCTCCACATCAGCGAGGTCTTCGGTAAGACCGTGGACGAGGATTTCATCTTCCCTGAGATCCACCGTCACCGTGCCCGGCGTCATCGTGATGGAGTTGGCGAAGGTGACTTTGCCGACGGCGGTGCGCGGCGGGTTCGGGACGAGAAACAGTTTCGGGGACAGTTTCGGCTCCACCGCAAGCGCCTCGCGGGCGACGATGAGATTGGCCTTGCCGATTTCTGTAATCAGCCAGATCCAGTACCCGAAGATCCCGGGGATAACGCCGCCGGGAACGCCCTCGGCGTCCAGCACGCGGGCGCGATGGGCGAGCCACGTAGCAAGCGCCACCGAGCCGCCGCCGAACGCGAGCAGCAGCGGTTTGTCAAAATAGCCTGAAAGCAACAGCCAGAGCGCCGACAGCGCCGCGACCATAACGAGAATACGCCCCATCGCCTTCTTTCACACCCTGTCCGGCGGCCGACGGAGCGGCGGCGCACGGCGTCATCATCGCGGCAAACGCCCGCATTGTCAGCAATCGCCGCAAACCGGAAACAGCGCCGCAGCCCGGCGCCGGTCCGCCCGCTAGACATGACAAGGCGCGGGCGCGGCACGTTTTGTATCGCGGCTGCATAGCGCAGAATTTGCGTCTGAATCAACGGATTGGTTGCCGAAAAGTCGCCGCAGGCGGCGTCTTTTCGCGCGGGCGGCGTCAGCCCGGCCGGCGGCCCCGCGACAGGCGCGCGGCTTCCCGGCGCGCGGTTTCCTCGTCCACGGGCTCGACCTCGTTGGCGTCGAGATAGGCGGCGATGGCGTCGATGATGATGACCTGGCAGGACTCCCGCATGGCGCGCGAGGCGGCGCGAAGGCGGATGAAATCCGTCGCCGGCATGCGGAATTTCACGGTCGCGCGCAGCGACCCCTGCACCCCTTGCGTTGTCGCACCGGCGCGCGAAGGCCGGCGGCGCGCATGCGCGCGCTGCGATGCGTCGTCCGCCGCGATGGTCCAGTTGTCCGGCGTGGCGTCGAGGGTGATCGCCGGGCGCCGCGGGGGTTCGACGCCGGTCCAGCGCCCGTCGTCCGATCGCGCCGGCGTAAACGCCTCGCCATGATGATCGTAACCCGGCGCTTCGGGATAAAGCGTTTCGATGGCGCCTTCCTCGACGACCTTGCGCCGCGGCCTGGCGGCGAAGTTGGTGTTGAGATCAACGTCGACGCCTTCATGGGCGACCGCGTCAACGGCGGGCGTCGCCTGTCCCTTGCGCGCCAGCAGCCCCGACGTGAGGGAGGCTGCGGCGTTTTCGGGAGCGGTCGGGTTTGGCGCGTAACCCGTCATTACACCGCCCGGCGACCGAAGACACGATTATGGGGGCTGGCTATGTTGGCGCCCGGCTCTTCCTGGGCGCGGTAGGCGCCGTCCGCCCGTTGCAACCGGTCATGCAGGTAGCTCCAGAGGGCGGAAATTTCCTGCGCCGACTGACAGAACGGATCGATCTCCATCACCGTGCGGCCGTCGATCATGGAGGCGGCGAAGTCGACGCGATGGTGAATGGTCGTCGGCGCGACGGTGCCGTGCTGGGAAAGGGCGATAGCCGCTTCGGAGGTGATGCGCGCGCGCTGGGTCGCCGCGTTGACGACGAAAATCAACGGCTTGCCGCGGGCCTCGGCGATGTCGACCGTCGGGCCGACGGCGCGCAGATCATGCGGGCTCGGCCGCGTCGGCGCGACGACGATGTCGGCAAAGCTGACCACTTCGGAAATGGCGCGGGTGACGGCGGGCGGCGTGTCGATAACGACGAGCTTGAAGCCTTCGTCGCGGGCGCTGTCGAGATCGTAAAACAGATTGGAGAAAACCGATTGGATAAACGCAGGCTGCGGGTCCTTGCGCACGTTCCACCATTTCGCGAGCGAGCCCTGCGGGTCCGTATCAATGAGCGCCACGGGCCCCGCGCCCTGACGCTCGGCCTCAACCGCAATATGGCCGGATATTGTGGTTTTGCCGGATCCGCCCTTTTGCGAGGCGAAAACGATAACACGCATTGACGGGAACATGCGCCCTCCGAGACTCCATAAGGCCGCCAGTGCGGCGACGGCGATCCTGCCATATGGGGCGTTAACGCGCGGCGTGATCGCCCGCGAAAATTTTTCCTAACCCGTTAAGGAAGCTTTCAGCGCCGCATAAAAAAACCGGCGACAGCCTAGATACGCAAGGCCGCCGCCGGCTGTCGACATCGATACAGGAAACGCCTTAAGCGAGGCTTAAGCCGCGTGCGGATCAATGGAAAAATCTTCGTCGAGACCGAGCAGCCGCGAGATATGGGCGATGCGCGGATTGGCGTCCCAGTCCCAGTAGCGCAGGATCGCCCGGGAAAAGTCGCGGGCGAGACCGTCGAACACGCTGAGGAGATATTCCGCCTGTTCCGGTCCGATAGGGCCTTCCTCGCTCTCAATATCGAACAGGGCGAAAAACTGATCGCGCGGCACCGACAGGCTCTTGCACATGACGGCGAAGGGCTCGCCCGTCGGGTCGCGTAAGATTCGTGCGGCGAGATCGCGGCTGACGCCGGCGATCATGCCGATGGCGTGAATGATTTCCTGGCTCGGATAGCGCCGCGCCGCGGTCAGGGTGCGCAGCACTACGTCCAGCGACACCGGTTCGCCATTGGCGCCGCGCGGCCGGTGACGGCGTTCGGCGAGGATAAGGATATCGCGCACAAACGGATCGGGATCGTGATTGGCGCGGAAGATCTTGGGATAAAGATCTTCGAGCGCGTCCTGGATCACGCGGCGGTCGAGCGCAAAGCGCGACAGAATGCGCCGGCGCTGTTCGCTTTCGACCCACCAGAACATCATGAAGCCATGGGCCGGCTCCAATTCGCGCCGGCGAAGGAGCGCGACCTGCAACTCCGGATGGGTCGCCGACAAGGCGACGCATTTGTTGACGGCGTTCGGCGACAAAAGACATTCGTCCCGCCGCAGCACCGCCTTGTAGACCTCGATTTCGTCAAACTGGATGAGCGCGTCGGCGATTGCGGTCGACAGATCGACGCGCTGGGCGATCATCAGGCGGTGCGCCGCTTCGCCTTCGCGCGCCGCCTCGATCAGCAAGGCCTCCGGAATAAGCTCGGCGCCGCGGAGAATTTTTTCCGCCACCGGCGGCGCGTCCAATACCAGCATGCGCGTCAGCGCCGGCGGGCTTTCCGGAACCCGCGCCACCCGCGTCGCCACTTCAACGCGCAGTTCGACCTCCACCTTGTCGACGATCTGCAGGAGAATGTCGGCGACCAGCGAGCGTTCATTGGCGGAGATGCGCCCCGCCGGCAGGACGACGATATCGGCGAGCTTGCGCACCATTTGCGCGCGCGGCGTCACGCCGATGCGCGTGATCGGCGTCAGCATGGTTTCCGCGTCCGGCTCCGGCTCGTTCGACCCGGCGCCCAACTCTCCGGCCCCTATGTCTCCGGCGATGTCAAAATCAGCCATAGATGCGTAAATTCCGGCGTTTCTGGAAGCGCCGTTGTAAACGGAACACCGTTAACGGGGGATTTCATTCCAGCGGCGGTTTTTCAAAGACCTCGCCGCGCCGCTTTGCTAAGGTCCGCCCCGACGGCGGACCGGAAAGGCGTGAGGCGCGTGGAAATTTCAGGAAAAATGTCGGGTCTTCACGGCGTCGCCAATGTGCTGACGAGGGCGCTAACGGGGGCGCTGGCGGCGATCACGGCGGCGGGCTGCGCCAGCGGCGACTTCTATGAGCTGAGCGAACAGCCGAGCTTTCATGCGGGCTTCAGCGACGGCTGCGCCACGTCGAACGAGGAAGACAAAAGCTTTTCCACGAAATCCGTGCGCGACAAATACGCCTTCGACAATGACGAGGCCTATCGCGCCGGCTGGCGTCAGGGCTGGCTTGAATGCAACGCCCGCACGCCCGACGCCATCGACGGCGGACGCATTTTAGGCGAACGCAACGAATATTGACAGCGCGTTAACGCCGGGCGCGAAAGCGCCGGGCTTATTCTTCGGTTTCGCCGTCGTCGCCGCCGACCGCCGCGTCTTCCTCAGCCGGCGCGTCGTCCGCGTCGTCAAGGCCAAGCGGACCGGTGCAAGTTTGCAGGAACTCCGCTTCAAAGGCGCGCTCTTCGTCAGTCATGCCGCGGTTTTGCAAATCACGAATACGTTGCTGTGTATCAAGACGATCCTGATCCGCCTGACAGCGTTCAAGAATTTGCAGCCGTTCAAGGCGTTTCCCGTCGCGGAAGGTCTGTGCGACCGCGTCGATATAGGCGATCCATTGCGAGGCGCGCTGGGCCGATTTGCGATAGCGCTGGGCGTTGACGAAGGCCTCGCGCGCGCTCGCCCAGATGGCGGTGTCTTCCGGCCCGGCCTGGCTGAACCGCGCCGTGCCGAGCAGGAGCCACGCGTCGCCCGTATCGTCCCGGTCCATGCCGCCCTTGCGGATCGCCTGTTCGAGGGCGCGCTGGGAGGCGGCGTATTGTTCGTCCGCAAGCAGCACCATGCCGAGACGATAAGACAGCTCGCCCCGCGCAGAATTGCCGGCCGCTTCGCGCAGGATCGGGATCGACTTCTTGTGTTCGCGCGACTGGCTCCACAATTGCGACAGGAGCACGAGATTGTCCTGGGTCCGCCGAATGTTGCCGGCGTTCATTTCCCGTTCCAGCATCTTGGCGCCGCGATAGGGATTGTCGAAATAGGAGTAGTACTGAACAACCGTCTTCAGTTCCGCTTCCGTCGTCAGAAGGCCGGCGCGATAGGCGACCTCGATCACAGAGAACGCATCCTGATCGCGCCCGGTCTGGGAATAAAGACCGGACAATTGCGTCCAATAGCTTTTCTCGCCGGGCCAGATATTGACCATCCGCTCAAGCAGCGAACCGCGCTTCGTGCTTTCGTTCAACTCCGAATAAATCAGGTTGAGCAGGTCGAAATAGGACTTGTTCGGATTGGCCGCGTCCAGTCCGTTGACGGCGTTTTCCGCTGGCCCCATAGCCTGGCGCCATTGCGGCGGCGTCACCTGCGTATAGGCGGCGCCGAGGAGATACCAGGCGCTGTTGTCGACCGGCACGTTGCACCGGCGCGCGAGCGCGATCCAGCCATTAAGACCCTGGATCGCCGCCTGATAGTTTCTGTCCTGAAACTGAAGCTGCGCGATGAAATAGCGAAGCTGATTGTTGCGGTTGGGCGGCAAGCCGTTGGCGTTCAGGGCGCCCTGAAAGTCGCGCAGCGCGCCGGCGAAATTTTCCATCTGGGCGTTCGCCGAGCCGCGAATTTCAAGAACCGTCGAGCGCTCATAGGCGCTCATGGAATCGCCGCGGCTATTGAGAAGCTGGGTCAGGCCGGAGATCGCCGCCTGCTGCTGATCGTTCTGCAACAGCTCGTAAAGTTTCTGCAGTTCCTGTCCGACGCGCGGCGACAGGGTCGCGGCCGGGCCGCTGTCTTCGCCGGGACATTCCTGCGCCAGCGCCGCTGACGGCGCGACAAGGACGCCCGCGGCCATCGCCGCCGCCGAGGCTGAAAGGAATACTTTAACCGATTTCCAGCGCATCTTCATCATGTCGTCGCCTTATGCCTTATCCTGACCCGTGCCGGACGTAAGATTATTCCGTCAGTTCGAAGCGAATTTGCGTGACGACGCCGCGCCGCCATTGCGCTTCATTGTCGACGATTTTCGGCTGATACTTCCAGCGCTCGACCGAGCGCTCGGCGGCGCGGTTAAAGCAGCTGTTGGTGGAGTCGATGGTTTCGATATTCGTCGTCTGACCGTCCGGCGTCACGTCGAACTGAACCACAATCACCTCGCCGGAATCGCTGGCGCGGCCCTGGCAGCGCTCCGGATATTGCGGCGGAATGCGCACCAAGGGTTGGGCGTCGCGGTCGGGGTTGAAGCCGGAGCCGATATTGAGATCGGCGTTGATTTCCGGGATCGCCGCAGCGACGCCGTCAAGGGCCGGACGGTTCGACGGGTCGTTGACCGCCGGGGGCGGCGGCGGCGGCGCGTCGAGGGTCGGCCGTTTGAATTCCTTGTTGATGGACGTGAGATCGGTATCCTGAATCTGGGCCGTGATGGAAATGTTCACCGCGTTCTGTTCTTCATCGAGACGAACCTGCTGGCGGATCATCGCCGACATGAACAGGAACAGGAGGCCCGTAACGAGGGCCGCGGCCGGAACGCCGACGAAAAGCCTGACTGCTGATCCCATGGCCGCTCTCCTTACGTTCTTTCCGTCGACACGGCGACGTCGCTGATGCCGGTGGCGCGGATCTGATTGACGACCTCGACGAGATATTTCGATTTCGAGCCCTTGTCGGCCTGCACGACGGCGGTCGAGCGCGGGTTCTGCCGTAGAAGCTCTTCAACGCGAATGCGCACTTCCGGCAGTTCCACCTCTTCCTTGTTGATCCAGATCTCATCCTCAGCGGAGATCGCGACAATGATCTTGGCGAATTTCCGGTCCGAGGCCGTAACGGCTTCGGGACGCTCGACCTCGATGCCCGGCTCGCGCACGAAGGTCGACGTCACGATGAAGAAGATCAGCATGATGAAGACAATATCGAGCAGCGGCGTGACGTTGACGTCTTCCTCGTCCGCCGGTGGCTGTAATGAACTGCGTCTCGCCATTTGGTTCGCCTACAAATTATCTGCCGTCAAAAACTCTTGTCGGGGCGCATGCGGGGGACAAGCGCCCCGATGCGCCTATTGTTGCGTCTGCAGGGCCAGAGACACCGCGGCCGCGCCGCCGTCCTGGGCCTGGTCCATCACTTCCACCGCGACGCCGGATTCTGAATCCGGCGCGGCGCTGACGAGGACGACGCCGTTCGGTTCGCGCGCCATGAATTCCTGCACCGTGGGTTTGACCGAACCCGGATCGATCTGGCGCAGATTGTTGACGCGCACGAAACCGTCTTCCTGGATCGCCAGCACCAGCGCGGGCGGCGGGGTCGTATCCGGCTCGTCTTCGTTGTCTTCCGGCGTGCGGACATCAATGCCCTTTTCCCGCAGGAAGGTCGCCGTGACGATGAAGAAGATGAGCAGGATAAAGACGATATCGAGAAGCGGCGTAATGTTGACGTCCGCCGCCTGATCCTGATGGGTTGCGCGTTTTCTCATGCGCGCCCCCTGTCGGATTCAACGAGCAGATTGTCGCTGATCCGGTGCTGGGCCTTCTGCACGTTGCGGTCGAAGGTGTTGATGAAAATCAGTCCCGACAGCGAGGCGACGAGGCCGGCCATGGTCGGGATCGTCGCTTTGGAAATGCCGGCGGCCATCAAGCGGGCGTTCGACGAGCCGGTGACGGCCATGACGTCGAACACCTGGACCATGCCGGTCACCGTGCCGAGCAGGCCGAGCAGCGGCGTCACCGCCACCAGGGCGCGGATGACGTTGTTGAAGCGCGAGGCTTCCTGCATCGCCTCGGAGATGAGGCGTTCGCGGATCGCATGGGCGTACCAGGACTGATGGTCAGACCGGGCGCTCCAGGCGCGCTGGGCGCGTTTGACGACGCCGGCGTGGGCGCCCGACCAGTACATCAGCCGCTCGACAATCAGGGCCCACATGAAAAACGTGACCACCATAATGATCGCGAGGACCTGGCCGCCGGCTCCAAGAAAGTCGCGGATCGCATCGAAGGCGATGGCGGGGTTTAACAACTCCATAACGGACCTGTTTCCTTTACCTGGGTTCGAAGCGAACCGGGGCCTTAGCCCCGTCCGCTTTCCGCATGTTCAGCGATAATGCCGGCCGCCTGCTCTTCAAGGATCTGCGAAACGCGCTTGGACGCGCCGGACGCAAAAGCATGGAGGAGCAGAAGCGGGATCGCCGCAATAAGACCAAGCACCGTGGTCACGAGAGCCTCGGAGATGCCGCCGGCCATGATCTGCGGATCGCCGGTGCCGAAGAGCGTGATCGCCTGGAAGGTGTTGATCATGCCGATGACCGTGCCGAGGAGGCCAAGGAGCGGCGCCGTGGCGGCCAGCACCTTGACGAGATTGAGGCCGGATTCGAGTTTCGGCACTTCTTTCAGGATGGCGTCGTCAAGTTTGAGCGCCACCGTTTCAACGTCCGCCGACTGGGTGTTTTCATACGCCATCATGACGCGGCCCAGCGGGTTCGACTTGGACGGCTTCTTGCGGCGCACCTGACCGCGCACCGCGCCGGCGGTCATGGTCAGGGTGACCCATTTGTAGATGCCGAGGGCGACGCCAAAGAGCGCGGCGACAATGATCACCTTACCGATGAACCGGCCCTGATCGATGCGTTCCTGCAGCGTCGGGCTTTCGACGATGAGACCTAAGAGCGTGCCAAGCGACGGGTCGATAGCGCCGCGCACGAAGCCGTCGCCGGAGGCGTTGGCGACCCGGCTCGCCGCCGCGGTCACGTCGCCGGCCGGCTGGCGCGCGAGGAATTTGAGATTGCCGTCCGTATAAGTGAGGTAGCGGCCGTTGGAAAAGGCGACGTAAGGACCGATGCGCGTCACCTGCGCTTCCGCCGCTTCGCCGTTCGCCTGCACGACCGGGGCCGCATAGGTCGACGTCTTTGCCTGTTCGGCGATCTGCTGGACCATGATTTCCCACAAATCGCGAAGCTGCGATTCAGAGGGAAGCTTTTCCGTTTGCGCCAGTTCCGTCAGCGTCTCGCCGCGTCCGGGAAACTCCGTGGAAATGATCGAACGCTCAACCTGGGCGTTCAGATCCGCCGCCGCCGACCGCGCGGCGCCGAACAGTTCCTGGAACTCGCCCTGTTTCGAGGCAAGCTCGGCGTCGAGTTCTTCGATGGCGTCCTGATTGTCTGCCATGACGCCTTCAAGACGGGTCGATTCCGCTTCGGCCGCGGCGACCTGCGCGCGGACGCGGTTGAGCGCGGCCTGCTGCTGATTGCGCTGCTGCAGGAACTGCTGCTCGCGCTGGCGGTTTTCAGCGCTGACTTCGGTGCGCTCGCGACGGATCGCCTGCAACACCTGATCGAGCGTCACCGCGTTCTGCGCGTGGGCGCCCGCAATCAGCGTGTCGCCGGAAAGGTTGAGCCCCAAAGCCGCCACGCCGGCGATCAGAGACAGACCTGCAAGTTTCATGCTTTTCATGTCGTTTAATCCTCTATCTCAGATGGCCGTTACTGGGCGGCCGGCGGTTTCACCGGCACGAAGAAAACGTCCGGCGCGGTTTGTTCTTTCGCCATCCGGAGCCCGAATTTCACGTCCGGCAGGTAGCTGCGGTTGAGGTTGACGAAATCGCCCTGCGCCGTGTCGTAAATGCGCAAGACCGAATCGTCAGGCGTCTTGAAGATCAGCGCAATGCGTCCCACACGGAGGAATTCGCCGGTGAGCGTCTCTTCGCCCGAGCCGATCGCGCCGGAATAGGCGCCGATGGTGCGGCCATATTCGTTTTCGATCTGATAGGCCTCGACGATCAGGCGGTATTTCTGCGCCGCGGACATGGACGGGTTGTCGAGAACGCCCTGCAGCCGCGCCGCGCGCGAGGAACGCTCCTCGACGAGGAAGGGAAGATCCGCCGCAACGACGTCGCTGAAGCGCGCAATCATGTCTTCCATCAAGGGCTGCGTCGCGCGCTGCAAGCCTTCGACATTGTCGATGTCTTCGCGCAAACGCTGGATTTCCGTTTCCTGCGCCTCGATGTTCCGCTGCAGCGACGCATTATAACGTCGCGCCGCTTCGAGCTGTTTCAAATTGGCGCGGTAATCGTTCAGCAACACGGCTGTTTGATCATCAAGCTGATCAATGCGTTGCTGCGACCTGGCGGTGTCTTTCGCCGTTTGTTCGCTCGTGTCGAGCGCCGGCTTGAACTGCGCCTGCGCGGGCGCGCTGATCGCGGCGAGCATCACCGCTGCTGATCCCAAAATAGCTGCTTTTTTCATAAGTGCCTCACCTACCGGTCTGTTGCGGCTGATTGAAACGGCGCTGTGGCCGACGGATTTGCGCCAGTCGACTCTATAATAGTCGGCGCCGTGACGAACGCGCCTGCGTTCGAAACCAAAAAAATTCTCAACGTGAATCGCGGACCCGATTTCTTCACCCTGCTTCCACCCCATACTCGCTCATCTTTCGTTGAGCGTTTTGATGCCTTTACACACCCGCAACTTCAAGCGACATCAGGATATTATTGAACATCCGTTTTTGCCGTGAAGTCAAATACGCGCTTTTTGCGCTATGCCGTTGAAGATGCGATTACCCTTAAGATACGCCCCGAAAAACCCGCCTTTTGCGACACGCCTGCGCGCCTTGCCCGAAAAACGCCGCATGCTTCGCCGCAAGCCGCCACTCCCCGGCGGCTACGCCAACACCCTGCCTGAAGTTAGTTTGTAACAACTGAACGGCCCTGTTGCAACGCAGAATATGAGTTCGGCGCCATGCAATTTGGTTGCCGGAGCGGCGCTGTGCGAAATTGGCTGGGGCGCCAGGATTCGAACCTGGGAATGTCGATACCAAAAACCGATGCCTTACCACTTGGCGACGCCCCAATATTGCTCCGTTGCCGGGCCGTCCGCGAGGCCGCCTGAACCGGCGGCGCGGATTTCCCGATATCGGATTTCCCGATCCGGCGACGGGCCCGGAACGCCGGAATCGGCGAGCGGTCCGCGCGCTGGGAGCGCGGGCAATAGCGCTTTCGCCCGCGCCGCGCAATGCCCGGCGCGATCGCGCGGTGAAATTTCCGGGCGCCGGCCCCGCGCCGCCAAAACGCCCTTGCGCGCGCCTTCGCGCGCCCCATTGCGCGTCTCCGCCGGCGCCGCTATAGGGAGCGCCCTCGCCGCTGGGGACGTTCCCCATATGGCGGGCAATCCGTCGGAGTGTAGCTCAGCCTGGTAGAGCACTGTCTTCGGGAGGCAGGGGCCGGGTGTTCGAATCACCCCACTCCGACCACTTATTTTTTTCCCGAATAGTCTCCGCGGTCGCGTGAATACCCGCGACGATATTCAGTGTCTCGGCGCCGCACCCGCGAAGGTCGGGCGCGCGCAGGCCGGACAGGCGAAAGACAAGCCTATCGTCTGCCTACGGACTTTTATGGAGCCGTCGGATTCCCCCGGCGCCCTTCCGCAATGCGCCCGTCACGGATTTCGAAAGGCGGAATGCGCCGAGATCCGCGACACGCAACGGTGTAGACATGCTATACTGCGCACTCCGCACTGTTCGCCGCAAACACTGGGAGTTCAGCGACGCCGCTTTGCGCCGCTGTGAGGGAGATCATATGGCGCTGCCCGCCCGTCAAATTGGACCTTTCACCCTGTCGGCCGTCGGTTACGGCTGCATGAGCCTCAGCGCCAATTACGGGGCCCCGCCGCCGCGCGAGGACGCGATCCGGCTCCTCAACCGCGCGCTCGATCTCGGCGTGACGATCCTCGACACGGCGGCGGTCTATGGCAATGGAGAGAACGAGCGTCTTGTCAGCGATGCGGTCGGCCATCGACGCGGCGAGTTTACCCTCGCCTCCAAAGGCGTGCTGCACAGCGTCAACGGCGCGAGGACGCTCGACGGGTCGCCTGAAGCGCTGGCCAGAACGCTCGATGAAAGCCTCACCCGTCTGCATACGGATCATATCGACCTCTACTACCTGCACCGTCTCGACGCCCGCGTTCCCATCGAAGACTCGGTCGGGGCGCTCGTGCGGGCGCGCGAAGCCGGCAAGATCGGCGCAATCGGTTTGTCGGAAATGAGCGCGGCGACGCTGCGGCGCGCCCATGCGGTGCACCCGATCGCCGTCATGCAGAGCGAATACTCGCCGACGGTGCGCAATCCGGAAATCGCCGTGCTCGAAACGTGCCGCGAGTTAGGGGTCGGCTTCGTCGCCTTTTCGCCGACCGCCCGCGGTTTGCTTGCGGGCCGAATTGAGGGCGAGGATTACGCCGACGACGACATCCGCAGAGCCATGCCCCGCTATGTGGGCGAAAACCTAACGCGTAATCTCGCGCTGGCGGCGCGGTTCGCGGCGCTCGCCCGCGAGCATGAGTTGACGCCGGCGCAGCTTTCGATCGGATGGGTGCTGCGCGGCGGCGACCATGTCATGCCCCTGTTCGGAACGACCGATGCGGCGCACCTCGAAGAGAACGTCGCCGCCGCCGAGACCGAACTGGCGCCGGCCCTCATTTCCGAGATCAACGCGATGTTCGACGGCGCCGTCGCAGGCGCGCGATACAGCGCAAGGCTGCAATCCCAGATCGACACGGAGACATTCGCCGACGAAGCCCTGGAGTAACAAAAGGCCCGGCGTCTGGCCTCGGGGGTGCGCCGCCTCGGCGGCGGGGGCCCGGCGCCTATGGGCGCCGCCGCTCGTTTCGCCAGGCGGAACGGGCGGCGGAGCCGCTTCAAAAGCCTCAGCGTCATGTGCAGGATGCCGATGTTATCGCCCCGGGAATGGAAGCGAGATGGCTGCGAGCGCGCGGCATGCCCGGAACACGGCCTCAAGCAAGCGGGCGCGCGCCGGCGTCCGGCAGGTCGGTTTCCGGCGCGACGATCGCCACCTGGTCGAGTATCCGCGCGGCGGATTTGAGCGCGCGTAGGCGCAAAAAGGCGACTGCCGGTATGTTCGCGTCTTAACCACCGGCGGCGCATGGAAAATAGGCTGGCACGATCTATGGGCGAAGCAGTCCGATCTGTTCAGAGAGCATTGATGCTCATCCGACTGATGAACCGGCGGGACAACTGGACCCTACAGCAGATCGCCCAGGACAGTTCCCTCGCCAAGCCGACCGTCTATCGCCTTTTGCACACCCTGATCGACGAAGGATATGTGTACATGCCGTCCGGCAAGGCGGGCGCCTATCGGCTGACGAGCAAGGTTCGCGAACTCGGCGCGGGCCTGACGGCGTTTACGATCTTCGCCGATTCCGCCGATCCGATCGTCATCGACGCAACGCGAAAGCTTGACTGGCCGGTGTCCTTCGCCATGCCGGATCCGCCATTTATGCGCATTGTCTGCTGCGGCATGCCCTATGTTCAGGAACATTCGGCGAAACCGACAAGCGTCGGGCGGGAGCACTGGATGTTCGCCTCCGCCGTCGGCGCCGCCTATCTGTCCCGATGCGATCTGGCGAAAAAGACGAAATGTCACGAAGCCGCCGTGGCCCAGCGTCTGCACGACAGGGACGCAAGCCCCGTTCCCTCCATCGACAAACTCATCGCGGACAGTCGCCATGTGCGCGAAGCGGGCTATGCGCTGCGACTGGCCAAGCCTTCGGACGTCAACTCCGCCATGGCGGTCCCCGTCTATAAGGAGGACTGGGCCATCGGCGCGATCGCCTGTTCAACGTTTCCGAAATCGCTGTCGCCGAAGTTCATTCGTAAAATGCTCCCGGCCCTGACCGAAACCGCGACCGCGATCGCCGAGGCGTGCGCAACGGCCGCGACTTAGTGCGTTCGCAAAATATCCGATCAACGTCATCCCGGATGCAATGCAGCATGAAATGCTGCTTTGCTGGTTCAAAGCATGCTTTGAACGGATCGCCTGCATTACGTGCTGCGCTTAAGGGGAGCGATCCCGTGTTAGCAGCGCGTCATTTCATGCCGCGCAGCACACGGGAAGACGGCGCATGCGGTTCAAATGAATTTCCGCCCATCCCGGCCTTCGCCGGGATGGGCGGATAAGTCTTGGTAGTCCGCTTATTCTCGA
Organism: Hyphococcus sp.; assembly: GCA_028284345.1. GTDB lineage: Bacteria > Pseudomonadota > Alphaproteobacteria > Caulobacterales > Parvularculaceae > Hyphococcus. The sequence continues at coordinate 809,492 of JANQRY010000003.1, forward strand.
CCGACTCTCGTCGATCAGGCCGCCGCGGCGCTCGCCGGATTGCCGTGCAGGACGCCGACGGCGATCCCGTATTCCAGAGCGTGCGCGTAGATTTCGCATTCGGCCGGGGCGCCGCCGGCGGTCCGGTGCGCAACCACCGCGCCCAGCCAGGCGTGAATTTCGACCGCGCCGATGCCGCCCGTCTTGACGACCTCTTCGTTGTTCCAGTCGTCCATGCGCTCAAACTCGCCGGACGTCAGAATGTCGATCACGCGCTGGTCGAAGGTTTCGTTGAAACAGCAATCTTCCGCCGTGATTTCGCCGTCAACGAACATTTGCGCCGCCACATGATGCATCTCGTCGAGACGCTCGAACCAGGCTTCCGGCGTCATCACTTCGCTTGACCGGCCCTGGCGCTGCCACGAAGTAACATCTTCCGGCCCGGTGCCGACATCCGGGTAGATCACTTTGGGATTGTGCGACAGGCCGCCGGACGCCATGAACAGGGCTCTGATGCCGCGTTCGCGCACAAAGGAGCCGACCAGCTCGCCGAGCTTGCGCGTGCGGTAATAGGGCGGCAAGGGCGGCGTCATCGTATTGATGATGATTGGCACGGTGGGAAAGGCGTCGATGCTTCCATTCATGCGATGCAATGTCTGCGAGAAACCGTGATCGATGCGCATGCTGTGCGATACGGCGACATCAACGCCGCCGGCGGCGAGATAATTGATCAGGTCGAGGGCCGTCTCCCGCGGCACGTTGAGCGCGCCCGGATGGCCGCCGATGTCGTCAACGGCTTCGGCCGCCGTTGGAATGGTGAACGGCGGCGCCAATTGTTGAAACAGGGAGGTATAGTGATCGGGGCCGAAAATGAACACCATTTCCGGCGCGAACGCTTTGATGCGGTCGGCGACGTCGTGGAACGCTTTCTCGACGCGCTCATGACTTTCCGGCGCGCGCTTGTAGCAATACATCAGCGGAGAATGAGAGGCACAGGCCAGCATGGTCTCCGCCGGTTTCAGGGTTTTACCATTTTGAGTCATAAGAGCATCCTCGATTGTTATTCGGTTGGAGCCACTTCGAACGAGACGATCGCGCGCTTGCTGATGACAGGCCGAAAGCGTTCGCGAACGAACCGCTCATGTTCCTCGCTGCCGAGATAGGCCGCCATTTCTTTCGGTCCCGCGAAGGTCATGGTCGCGCAATGGTCATAGGTGTCGTCGCGATCGCTGACATTGACGCCCATTTCCCAGTCGCAAATCTGCTCGAACTGCTCGGGAAAGCGCGCCAGATCGTCCAGCATGTTCTGCCGCACGTCGCCCGGGACCTCTTCATTCAGCGAAAACATGAGAATGTGACGGATCACAGCGCCTCCAACGTTCGGCGGAAAACAGTCTTATCATCTGAGGCCCCGAGAGAAAGGCTCGCCGCGGCCAATTTCGCTATCCGAAATCCCTTATTGTTGAGCGCCTTTTAAACGGCGCCGACGAAAGGTCTACGGATGTTTTTCCGGTGCGAAACCTTTGGCGCCCGACGACAACCAATCGTCTCGCCGCGTCGTGAGAAAAATACGCAAACAACGCCGTTGCTGGAAACGCGAAACGCGTTTCCAGCTTTTTAAACGACGACCACAGAGCAGGCGGGACCGACAGAAGTCCCGTGTCTGCTAGAAGCGCATGAACAGGCGAATGCCGTAGGTGCGCGGCGCCCGGGGCGTGCCCCAATGACCGGCCGGCGTGACGCCGGAGAACGAGAACACCAACTCGTTCTCAATATTGTTGACATATGCCTGCGCCTCGAAAGCGCCGTCCGCCGATTCATAGGTGAGCGAGGCGTCGGAACTCGTCGTCCCGTCGACCCGGCTTCCCGGAATGCCGGTGGTGTTCAGCGTTTGCGCCGTGCGAAGACGCGTTCGCGCCGACGGGATCAGCGCCGCGCCGCCCGGCAGTTCAAACCGGTGCTGATAGGACAGGTTCGCCGCCCAACGCGGGGCAAAGAGCGTGTCTTCGCCGCTGAGATCAAAGGGCGGAATATTGAACGGCCCGAAAACAAATCCCGGAAGGGCAAATTCCTTCCATTGGGAATTGGTGTAGGTGATGTTGGCGTTGAACAGACCGCCTTCGCCGACGAGCAACGACCCGTCGAGTTCGACGCCGTAGCTCTCCTGCTTGGCGGCGTTGAAGGTCACCAGCGCGAAGAACGGCGGCGGGTTCACGAAGTTGAACTGAACCTGCTGAACGTCGCGATAGGTCCAGTGCCAACCCTCGATGTTCAACCGGAGCTGTCCGTCCGCAAACGTGTTTTTCGCGCCAACCGTAATGGCCCGCATGGTTTCGGGCTCATAGGTGTTCGGCGGCGCCCCGACATTGAAGCCGCCGGCCTTGTAGCCGGTGGCGATATTCGCATAGAGGAGGCTGTTGTCGGCGACGTCATACTCGACGCCGGCCCGGTAGCTGATGTCCTCGAAGTTGCGGTGTCCCATGGAAATCAGCGGCGGGAACACCCCCGGGCCCGGCGGCAGGGGAACTTCGTTGAGGTCAAGATCCTGGGTGACCGCATCGAAATCCTTGGTCTCGTTCGAATAGCGGATGCCGCCGGTCAATCTAAGCTGATCCGTGAGCGCGTAGGTGAGCTGACCAAAGGCTGCAAAGGATTCAAGATCGACGGCATTGTAAACGTTCCCCTGCAGAATGCCCGGCCGGGTTCCGAGGTTCTGAATGCCGTCCTGCTCGTTGTTCAGGTAAAGACCGCCGACAATCCAGCTCAGCCGCTGGTCGCCCGGCGAAGCAAGCCGAACCTCAACGCTCGTCTGTTTGTCCGTATAGAACAGTCTTTGCTCAAAGCCGCCCGTATAGGTGAGGGCTTCAAACTCCGTATCGAGATAGCCGGGAATTACCGTCAGGGTCGCGAAACCGAGATCCGCCTCAAGCTCGGCGCTGATCAGCCAGTTTCTGAAGTCCTCAAACCCGTCGGTCGGCACTTGCGTGCTGAAGTTGGGCGGGCCTTCCTGCACGAACCAGTGGTCGGCGAAAAGAGACGTGCCCTCAAGCGATATCGGAATGTCGCCAGCGCCCTGCCCGGTGTCCTGGAAATAGCTCGCATTGACCATGAGGGACACATCGTCCGACGGCTCCCACAGCGTGCGAATCCGGCCGGCGTAATTTTCCGCGTCGAGATAGCCGTTGGAGAGATAGCCGTCCCGATTGGTGGTCTGGAACGCGCCCCGAACGGCGAAGGTCTCCGAAAGCGGCACATTGAGCGCGCCTTCGGTGCGGATGAGATCGTAATTGCCGACCTCGACGCCAACATGGCCGCCGAATTCAAACGTTGGCCTGTTGGTGATGACGTTGACGGCGCCGACGGTCGAGTTGCGCCCGTAGAGCGTGCCTTGCGGCCCTTTCAGGATCTCGATCCGCGCAACGTCGAAATAGGAGCCGTTGACCGAAAGCGGCCGCGCAAGCGCGACGCCGTCGACGCTGTAGGCCGCCGCCGGATCAGCCCGGGGCTGGGCGACCGGCGCGCCGGCGCCGCGGACATAGAGAGAGAGCTGCTTGCCAACCGTAAACAGCTGCACGCCCGTCGTGATGTTGGTAATCCGGGTCGGGTCCGTGATCTGGCTCGCCCGGAGAGCGTCGCCCGTCGCCACCGCGATGGTGAGCGGGGTTTCCTGAACCGTGCTTTCGCGCCGCTGGGCGGTGACGATAATTTCGTCCGACCCTCTTTGTGCGGATACGGATTGCGATCCGGCCCCGTCGGCGTCGTCCTGCGCCATCGCAGCCGTCGCGGCCAATGCGCTGGCGGCGACCGTCGAAAGCAATGCGGTAAGTTGTTTTTTTCTCATTGCGTTAGTCTCCCTTCCAAGTTTCTACAAGATGATGTGTGACGGGCTTGTCGACGCCGACATGATCGGCGAGATCGGCGCCGGTGAACCCGCGTGTTGAGGCATTGGGATCGAGGGGCAGCATGGTGCTGTTCCATTGATCGAAATGCGCTGAGAGCCGCTCAAAGACTTTCGGATGCCGGGATTTGAGATTGCCGCGTTCGAGCGGGTCGGCGTCCAGATCAAACAGAAATTCATTCTCCAGAATCTTCAGATATTTCCATTTGCCGATCCGGCACGCCGCTTGATCGAAATTGAGAAAACGCCAGCAAACCGTGCGCTCAAACGCATCGTCGCCTGATTTCAAACTGGCGAGGATGCTGACGCCGTCGAGATCGGGCTGTTCGACGCCCGCCGCTTCCAGGAAGGTCGGCATCCAGTCCATCGACATGGCGACCTGCTGGCTGACCACCCGCCGACCGAGCTCGCGCGGCCATCGAACAATTGCCGGCACGCGCAAACCGCCTTCGAGCAAATGGCCTTTCTTGCCGGTGAACGGCCAGACGTCGGAGAAGCGTTCGCCGCCATTGTCGCTGGTAAACACCACGATCGTATTGTCGGCGGCGCCGATATCGTCGAGGGCCTTCATGACGCGCCCGACCTGCTCGTCCATGCTGACGACCATGGCCGCATAGGCGTCCATGCTGCCGCCGTCGAAATGGACAATCGACTGAAGCTTGTTGTTCTTTCCAAGACGCAGGGATTCTTCGATATCTGTCGGTCCCTGCCACGGCCAGTGCGGCGCGGTGAAGTGGAGCGACAGAAAGAACGGTCTGTCCTCGCCGCGCCTCGCTTCGATAACGTCGACCGCTTTGCCGCCGAGCAGTTCGGTCAGATAGCCGGTCTTCTCCACGGGCTGGGCGCCGTCCCAAAGGTCTTTCTGGCCTGCGATGGTGTGGGAGAAATAGTCGACGCCGCCGCCTCGGATGCCCCAGAATTCATCGTAACCGCTTTTCAGGGGGCCATATTCCGGCAAGTTGCCGAGATGCCATTTGCCGACAAGGCTGGTGTGGTAACCCGCATCGCGCAGCATCGACGGAAGCGTTGCATGGTCAGCAGGCAATCCGTATGCGGTGTTTGGCAATAGCGGTTCTTCGAGCCCCGCCCGCAGCCGGTATTGATACCGTCCGGTGATGAGCGCAAGGCGCGTGGCGGAGCATACCGGAGAGTTGGCGTAAGCCTGCATCATCTGGACGCCCTGGCGCGCCAGCCGGTCAATATTCGGTGTTTTGTATTCGCGCCGCCCGTAACAGCTAAGATCCGCATACCCCAGATCATCAGCCATGATGAAGACAATGTTCGGGGCTTTGCGTTTGCTCTTTGCAAACACCTGCGGCGGCAAACTGCTTGCCGCGGCTGCAGCGACCGCGCCGCCTATGACATTGCGCCGACTACGCTTCAAAATTCCCTCCCGTTACATTTTTTTGGACAGTCTTTTTTGACCGTCTCGTTCGTGTTGTTTGCGCTAGTCGTTTCTCTTTCTGTTAGCGCGCGCGACTTGCTTCTGAACGTTGCGAAAGAACTGCAGGCAGCCCCTCATTTCAGCTCGCAATTCCTTCAGTCATCCGGCGTTCGTCCGTTCACGGCGAAACCTGTCTTCGAGCTTTTCGGCTGGCGAAATCGTCGGTCCCTGCTCGCGACGACGCGCCGAACGCACGACCTTGCGCGCCTTAAGCCCGGGCGCATGACTTGATCCCTGCGCAAGTCGCCGCGACGGCGACGTCTTGCATTTGCGGTTCCGTGGCTAACGGCGTGACGGCAGCCATGAGTAGAACCTCATCATGTACTTACTGTATAATATGAGACTTAGCCCGAACTTTTCCCGGATGTCAAGGCGTTTCGCTAAGCGGATGACGCCTCGTCGCCTTGCCCAACGCCAAACCGCCGCGGGCCCGCCCGGGCCAGACCCGCGCCCGTTTCCAGCGCGCTGTGCCTTGAAGCAAAGGCTTTTCAGGTCGGCCCGACGGCGCGAAGCGCGCCATTTCAGCCGCAACCGGCTGTGGCGCTCGCCGAGAAAATCCATTATGTCTATTATGAAGCGTTTTAGCGCGGCCCCCGCCGGCGGTTGATCCCGTCGCGGTCAGAATGTGCACGTGCGCCGTATTGGGCCCATGCCCGCCGGCGGACGTTTCGTTGCGTCTGCGGAGTCCGGCAGTCGGGCATGCGCGTTTGATCCGCTGGCGGATGGATCCCGCGCCGCGCAAATTTCGCTGTCCGGAATTTCCTGTGGAAGCATATTCCCGCCCGGACAATCTGTCTAAGGTCGCCCCATGTCTACGAACCGTGAAATCCTTGGCTTTCGCGCGAAGCTCGCCGCCGGCGAGCGGCTCGTCGGAACGTTTATCAAGACCCCGACGCCGCACATGGTGGAGATCGCCGCCCTGTCGTCTCTGGATTTCGTTGTCCTCGACGCCGAACACGCGCCTTACGATCCGCCGGCGCTCGACCTCAGCATCATGGCGGGCCGCGCCGCAGGTCTTGACGTCCTTGTGCGCATCCCGACGGCGACGTCCTACTGGATGCAGCAGGCGCTTGATCTGGGCGCCGCCGGCGTCGTTGTCCCGCAAATCCAGTCGACGCAAGCGGCGCAAGCGATGGCGCGCGCGGCCCGGTTTGAGGACGGAGACCGGGGCTACAGCAACTCGCCGCGCGCCGGGGAATACGGCACGACGGACATGCCGACCTATATCCGCAACGCCGATGGCGGGGCCGCCGTCATCATCCAGATCGAAAACCCGCAAGCGGTCGACAACGTCAAGGAAATCGCCGCCGTGCCGGGCGTTGACGCGCTTTTTATCGGGCGCGCCGACCTCGCCGTCGCCTATGGCGCGTCCGATGTCGCCGCGCCGGAAATCGAGGCCATCGCGCGGAAAATCGAGGACGCGGCAAGCGCGAACAACCTTCCCGTGGCGGGCTTTTACGCCAATGCGCAGGCCTACCGCGCGCAAGGGTCCAAGGGCGTTTCCATGATTGTCCTCGGCTCCGACCAGTTGATGCTGAAAAGCGCATGGGCCGCCGCCGCCGAAGACGCTCGCGCGCAATGAAGCCCTTGGCGATTTCAGGATCGACGCATGAATGTCATCGATGAAAGCGGACGAATGCGCTATCGTTCCTTGTTCCTTATCGTGATGAATGACGCCGCGCAACCGAACGGCGCCGCACGTTAGTTCGTACGCAGAGTCTCGTGACGCAACTAAAAAACAATTTACTTTCACCCTGTTCTGAGGTAGCGTTTTGTTTAAAAATCGAGGTCAGCCGCGCTGGAAAGGATGTCCCGTGACTTCAATCCTGACCCGCGCAAATCGTAAATCGAAACCTGACTTCGCACGCAACCACCGAATGATTTTAGAGCGACGTTGATGCCCGACATTGATCAGAAAAATTTTCGCACCGCCCTCAGCCGTTTTGCGACAGGCGTCACGGTTGTAACCACGCGCGACAGCAACGGCACCCCTGTGGGCGTGACGGCGAACAGCTTCAACTCCGTATCCCTTAATCCGCCGATGGTGCTTTGGTCGCTGGCCAAAACGTCGAAATCCATGGCCGCTTTCTCCGAAGCGGACCGTTTCGCCATCCACATCCTCGGCAGCCATCAGCGGGACCTGTCCGACCGGTTCGCGTCCCGGGGCGCCGACAAATTCGCCGGGATGGAAGTGCCGACGGACTCCCTTCCCCTCCTCGATGAGTTCGCGGCGCGGTTCATTTGCCGAACGGCGCATCAGTATGACGGCGGCGATCACAAGATTTTCGTGGGCGAAGTCCTGGAGATTGACGTCCGTGACGCCGATCCGCTGCTATTCCTGGCCGGCAAATACGGCGAAGCGCGGCGCGCGCCGCCAGAAAATTACGAAGGCATCGACCCGGACAAGGCGCGGGTCGGCGCCCACTCCATCACGCATATGATTGCGACGCTTTACGCCCAGATCACGGACCGCATTCAAACGCGGCTCGCGCCGATCAGCCTCAATCACAAACAGCTTGTTATCCTGATCGCCGTCGGCCACCAGGAACAGCCGAAATGGTCGATGATCAAGCAGAAAGTCGAAAGCGCCGGCATGGTCAACGCCGAGGCGGAGAAAGACCAGCTCGTCGGCAATAACCTGCTGAAAGAAAAAGACGACGCCCTGACGATCACCGATGACGGCCGCGCGCGATATCTGGAGGCGCTGAGCGCCATCAAGGCCCTGGAAGAAGAATATTGCGCGGGACTGACGCGAAACGAACTGGCGGAAGTGCAAAACGCGCTGCAATCCATCATCGACAGAACCGGCGATGGCGACATGTCGATTATCGACTGACCGTTGCGGCGCGCGCCTCAGCCGAGCGGCGGCGAAATCTGTTTGCGATAGACGGCGGCTGTTATCCCGGGGCTGACGACGTCAGAACCCGGGATCCAAGGCTCGGTCCTTTCCAGTTCCTCTGTGTACAGAAGAGCCTTGACGCCTCATGAACCGGCCGGTTTTGTCAGCGCAGACTTTATCCGGTCCATCATCGGGGCCAGGGTCGCGGCCTCCTTTTGACCGCATTCCTGCACGTAACTGATTTTCTTCTCGTCGACCGTATTGTCGAGCGCGGCGACGCAGGACGGTCGCTCGCGCATGCTCTGATACCATTTAAAGACGCGCGGCAAGTCCGAGCGGAGCGGTTCCATGACGCCAAGATGGTCGAGCCGCATTACATAAGGAAGGAGCGAAATATCGGCGAGCGAGCAGCTTGCGCCGCACACAAAGTCATGCTCGCCAAGCGCCGCCTCCATATCATAGAGGGCCTGCATCCATGACTTAAGCGCGCCTTCAAACGCCGGGTTCTTAATGCCGTGCTCGATGGAGACGCGCCAGATTTCCGCAAATTTCGGGTTGGGAATTTTTGCAAGATGCGCTTCCAGCGCTTCCGGGGTTTTCTGCTTCGCCATGAGTTCATTGCGAAAGACCAGACCAACGCTCAACACCGCAATAGCAACATGCAATTCACTATCGATGCGCTGCATCCAACGGCGCATGCGGGTGCGTTCGATGGCGTCTGTCGGCGTAAAACTCGGCGACTGGGACCGCGTTTCATCGAGATATTGAATGATAACCGAGGATTCGATCACAACATCGCCATCGTCGACAATCGTCGGGACGACGCCGTTGGGATTAAGCTTCAAATAGTCCGGCTTGTGTTGATCGCCGGCGCGCAGATCAAGCCACTCCGTTTTCCACTCTTCGCCCTTTTCATGCAAAAGCACCCGAACTTTCTGGGCGCATGTCGAAAAGTCATTGTCATAAAAGGTGAGCATTGCAAATGTTCCTCGTAATGTCGGTTGAATTCATAGCCGGCGACGGAAAACCGTCAAGCGAAGCACACGTCGTTTAACGTTTGGCCGCGCTTTTCCATGTCGCGTTGTCGTTCCGCGACGACGTCGGCCATCGCCGGGGGCGTGGCGATCTCCGGCGCGACCTCGGGACGCGCGGCTTCTTTCTCAAGCCATGCGGCGAGGCGCGGGTGAAGTTCCGCCAACGGATAGCCGGCAAGCTTCAACCGGTTTGCGTATACGATCCAGGCGATGTCCAGAATCGAGAAGGCCTCGCCCATGAGATAAGGCGACGACGACAGCCGCGTTTCGATATCGTCAAACGCCGACTTGAACTTCATCGCCGCGTCGCACGCGATCTTGTCCGTTATGCCGTCGGCGGAAAGCGTTTCCCAGAACCCGATCTCGCGGGCGATATGGGAGTCCTTTTCTCCCTGAACCGTTCCCGACCCCGTCGTCGCATAGCGTTCGAGATCCTCCGAGGATTTCGGCGAAACCGGCGGCGCAAAAAGAAACCTGAAACTCAAGGCGCGCAGGTCGAGATGAAGGTCGTCTTCAAATTTCAGCAGTTTTTCCAACGCGTCGTGATGCCCGGGCGGCATCAGCGGTGGCTCCGGACGCGTGCGTTCGATATGCATCAATATATCGTTGCTCTCGATATGAACATCGCCATTGTCGATGAGTACCGGCACCAAACCGCGCGGATTAATGCCGAGAAAAAACTCGGAGAGATTTTCATTCGCCAGGAGATCGAGAGGATGGGATTCCCACTCCAGCCCTTTGAAATTAAGAAAAATACGCAGTTTCTGCGAACAGGACGACACAGGCGCATGAAAAACATGAAGCCCCGTCCATTCGAGAACCTCTTTCGTGCGGATGTCGTCTCTGTCTAATTTCACCATGGCTTGCATCCTTGCGTAAAACAGGATTTCCGAGGTTGGACTCTATGAATATTTTGTATTCTTTATGTCAAGCGAAAACCCGGGCGCGGTTGACGCGCGAGCGCGCGCCGGCAAAGCCGGATTGATCAATCGGCGCCGGCTGCAAACGCCGCATCGGCCCGCCACCAGGAAAGCTTGCCGGGCGCCTCGTTGCACAAACGAGCAAATGCATCGCCGACTGATTTTTCGGCTTTATGGTGCGAGAGACCAAAGCCCCTCAGCACCATCGCCGTAATATCGCGAATATAAGCCGCGTCCTCCTGGCCGGCGATGATCCGGCGGATCGCCTCATGCTTGGCGCCCATCAACAGATCGGCGGCGGTGTCGATCGACTCCACGAAGTAATCACCGGTCTCAACGCCGAGGCGAATGTCGCCTTTCACCTTGCTGGAGATCTGGTTCTGTTCGCCGTTTAAAAGATCGAGGTGAATGATGAACGCGCCCCAATCGGGCTCCATCCACGATCGGGACAGAAAGGTCTGAAAGCCCGTCGCCGTCCGGAGAACAGGGTCTTCCAACACGTCGTAAACCGAAGCGATGCCGACCGTCATTTCTTCGGCGAGCTTGGCCGCGGCCTCAATGACGGCTTCGTCAAGGGATTCGAAATATTTATAGAACGTCCCGCGCGAAACCTCCGCATGCCGAACAACATCCTCGATGACCGTGGATCCGGTGAGCTTGCGGCCCGAGCATACCGTGATGACCGATTGCATCAGATGCGCCCGCATCCGCTTTCTTTTTTCGCGGGCGACCCGGACCCGATGATCCTCTTGCGGCGCGCGCGGCTCCTCATCGGAATCCGCCGGCCGCCTCCGCAGCGATGACGACGCCATGACCTTCCCCTGTCCGCAATCGGCATTCTCATAATGACATATCAGCATTGTTACAGGGGTCAATATGGGCGCCGCGGCGCATTCGCGCCATTAGGCCCCGCGCCGGACAGAGCCGCGTCAAATAAGCGCTTTACCACAAACCGTCGCCGCTTGACGCAATAAAGGCATTCTTGTCATTATGACATAAATGAAACCATGAATTGACCCGGCGCCATGGCGACGATGCTCAAGATCCCGGTTTACGACGTCGATCTGTTCAGCGATGAAAGCATCCTGAACCCATACGAACATTACGCAAAAATGCGCGAATTGGGGCCGGTGGTCTATGTGCCGGCGCTCGATTGCTACGCCGTCCCCCGGTATGACGAATGCTGCACGGCGCTTCGCAATTCAGACACGTTTATCTCCGGCCGCGGGATCGCGTTCAACGCGCCCATGAACGAGATCACCCACTCGATCATCACCAGCGACGGCAAGGAACATGCGTTTTTGCGCAAGCTCGAATCCGCGCCCTTGGGACGTAAAGCGCTCGATTCTCTCCGTGAACGGATCTTCGAAACGGCCGAAAAGCTGATTGACGATCTCGTTGCGCAAGAGGCGGAGTGGCGCGACGGCGTGAAAGACATCGCCTACTTCCTCCCCCTCACCATCGTCATGGAACTCGGCGGCCTGCCGCCGGTGGGCCGCGCGGAGATGTTGCGCTGGGCCGCGGCGTCTTTCGACTTGCTGGGCCCCATGAATGCGCGCGGACAGGCGGCGCTCCCGGTGATTCAGGGCCTGCTCAACTATGTGATGAACGATATCGACCGGATCGCCGTCACGCCGGGCAGTTGGGCCGACCGGGCCTTCCGGCTCGCCGATGACGGCGTCATTGCGCATGAACAGGTCGGCCACCTGCTTGCGGATTTCATCGCGCCGAGCCTCGACACGACCATCGCAGGAACGGCCAACCTGCTGATGCTGCTGGGCCAGAACCGCGATCAGTGGGAGCGGCTCAAACAAGACCGGTCGAAGATCGCGAACGCCATCGAGGAATCGCTGCGCGTCGAAACCCCTGTTCGCTGTTTCGGCCGCTTCGTCGCGGAAGAAACCGAGCTTGGCGGCGTCCCGTTGCCCGCCGAAAGCCGGATCGCCGTCTTCTTCGCTTCGGCCAATCGCGACGCGCGCAAGTTTGACGATCCCGATCGCTTCAACATCGACCGAGCGAACGCCCCGGACCATCTTGGTTTCGGAACGGGCGCCCATCAATGCATCGGCGCCAATCTCGCGCGTCTTGAAATGACGGCGATCCTGACCGCGCTGCTCGACCGCGTCGATGATCTCGACGTCGGCGAGCCGGTCTATGCGCTCAACAATCTCCTGCGCACGCTGCAAAGCTTGCCCATACGCCTCCACGCCGGGACGGGCTAGGCGCGCGCCGAACTACTGGTAGATTATCAGTGTAAAGAAAATTTCGCCTTGACGGGCGGAACAGTCCGACGGGCGTCAAAAAAAGCGCACGGGCGGGCGGCTCGGGAGACGCCGCCCGCCCGTTTGCTGTAGGCCGCTTTAGATCAACATCAACGGCGGTTCGACGCCGGCGACCATTCGACCATACAACTCATAATTGCTGGGCGCGGAAATCAGCGGATGCAGTGTCCCGACCTTCACATCCTGCCACAGGCGGTTGCCGAGATTGCTGTTCCAAGAGAACGATCCGCCGCTCACCGTGGCGAGCGAGTCGACGCCTTCCCACATCAGGCGCTCCGCAAAAGCGGTGTCCCGACGAATTTTCGCCCGAAGATCCACCGGCATGTATTCGGAGTCTTGCGACCATTCATCCATCTGGCGCACGCCGTCTTCGATGATAAGGCGCGCCGTATCGATCTTTGCAGAGGCCTCGCCGATCTGGATATGCGTGATCGGCGCCTCGGCCGCCTTGGTGTAGAGCGTCAGCTTGATATCGCGCTTGGGCAGCGTTTCGAGGAAATTCTCAAGCATGTGATGGCTGGCGCCGAGCAAGGGATAGGTAAGAATATTGGCCATGAGCGGCATGAACGCGACGCGCGGGAGCGGCCCGTCATAGGTGTGGGGGTGCGCGCCTTCCGCAATCGGGCCGAGCGGGATGATCCGCTCGTTCGGGATAAAGACGTCTTCCATGCTGACATTCGTGCTGCCGCTGCCGCGAATGCCGCTCGTGTCCCAGTCGTCGAGAATCTTGACGTCGCTCATGGGCACCAGCGCGATGCCCGGACCGACCTCTTCGCCGTTCTCGTCGAACATGGGCACGCCGAGGAGATCCCATGTCGCCTCATAGACGCCGGAATTGAAAAACCAGGTGCCCTTGTCGACATGGATGCCGCCTTCGACAGGACGGATCTTGACCGCGCGCCCGGTGAAAATGCCGGCCAGCGCCGCATTCGGGTCCGAGAACACCTCGTCGACGACATGTTTGGGAAAATAGCTCGTGAACGCCCAGTTGCACGACGTGACCAGCGTCACGGCCCAGGCGACGCCAGCATCGCCCTTGCCGATCTCCACGACCGTATCCATCCAGGTCTTCATGTCCGCTTCCAGACCGCCATACATTTTCGGCACGGTCAGGCCGTACGCCCCGGCGGCGCGCAGTTTTTCAACGATATGCTCCGGCGGGCGGGAAAGTCGGTCGGATTCGGCCTGTGCGGCCCGGAGATCCGGGATCAGCGCACTTACGGCGGAAACAACATCGGGAGACGAAGACTCAGTGGTGCTCTCTGCAGGCATAGCCATGGCGTTTCCTCATAATATACGTTGTATCTTTTTTGACATTAGACCAGGGGCCAAACGCAGGTCAAGCGATTTACGCGTCAATTTCTGCTCCGTTTCGAAGCCCGAAACGCGCCGACAGCGCCCTGCGCGCAAGGGACGCTGAATTGCCGGGATTGCGGGACCTGCGAAGAGCGGGCGCCGCCGCGTCAGCCCGCGGCGAGCGCCGGCGTCAACGCGGGATATTTGAGGTCATTGACGTCGATCGGAAGAGACAGGCTGTTGCACGTTTTCACCGCCTCGGCGTCGAGATCGGGCGCCATGACGGCGGCGACGCGCTGTATCGACGACGCGATGGCGCAGGCGATGATCAGCTCCAGCATCTCGCGCTCCGTCCAGCCTCGCCTGAGATCGTCAACAATGTTCGCCGGCGTGGTTAACGGAACATTCGTCGACATGCGCGCAAGGCGCAGCGCTGCAATCTCGGCCGGCGAAAACACGCCGTCATATTCCTTTTCCGCGGCATTCGGCTCGCTCGCCTTGTAGGCGTTGGCAAGGCGAAGCGCGGACTGCGCCTTGTCGGCCGCCAGGAAATGCGCGGTCGCTGCGTGCGATACGGAAAGCGCGGCATGGCCTTTGGCGACGGCGGCCACATGCATCATCAGGAATTTGAGTTCGACCGGAACCTGCGTTCCCGACGCTGCATTGTCGAGAATGACCGTACGCAGAATATAGGCGAAACGCGTGCGCACCGCTTTGGGCCATGTCGCAAGCCAGTTTGGAAAATGCCCGAGGGCCTTGCGGCCGAAGCTTTCGAGATCGCCGATCGCCGCGTCAAATTCCGCGCCCAGGTCCTCAAGGGTCAGATCGGTTTTGGGAAAGTCGTGGGAGAGATCGTCAGGGTTTTGCGCCGTTCGGGCGTGCCGTCCGACGGTAATGCCAAGCTCTGTCAGCGCCGTGTCGGCCAGCCCGCCCTCGATCTCCACATTGATGAGGTCGTTCAACACATTGAAGAAGCCCATGGCCGCAACCATCATCGCCGCGCCGTCGATAGCGGCCTCGCCGTCTCTCGGCGCATCTTTCGCGGAAGCGGCGTTGTCGCGGACATCGCGGCGCATCTCTTCCGTCACGGTGTTCAGCGTCGCATGACGGCCCAGTCGCACCATCGCCGTTTCAAAGGCGCCGAAATGGTCGTTGACGGCCTCGCCCGTCTTTTGCAGGTCGTACAAGCTCTTCATCGCTTGCACCTGACGATCGCCGCCGTTCACGGCGGAATGAATCGTACACATGGCGCAGCCATGCACCCTTGCGGTTTCGTGCGCGACCGCCGTGGCGACGCCCGGGCCGATCGTGACGGCGACAGCAGGGAACGATGAAATCACCTGGCACAGCGGGAGCGTCCGATAGGCCTCGGGCCATACGGCGACATATCGCCAGGCAATCGGCAGAAAGCCGAACATCTGCCGATAAAAACTCAGTATAAAGAGATTCTTCTCGTCATATTCGCGAGTCGGATCGTGCTTGGGTAAAATCTCATGCAGTGACAAATCTTCAAGCGCCTGGCTTGTCAAAGACGCGTCAAAGCCGTCCATATCCAGGGACCGGCCGCGCTCGGCCGCAATAATCCGGTTGAGGACGCCCGCATCGCGCAATTTCTCAAGCTCGACCGCGCCGGCGATGTGGGTCGCGCCGATAAAAATCTGCGGTGCCGCGTGGCTGCCGCTGACAAACGCCGAAACGCCGGCTGCATGACGATCAACGCTCACATCGACCTCGCGGATCGTAACATCCGCGGCGGCGAGGATCTCTTTCGCTTTTTCACAGAATGAACAATTCGGCTTTGTAAAGACGGTCGCGACTGGCTTTTCGGACATGTATTTTCCTGCTTCTTTTTTGAAACGGCTGTTATGAGAGCCGCAACAAGCTTTCAGCGTTCCGGAACGCGATCGCTTCTTTTTCCGCCTCGGGGATCGGCAAATTCTCCAGCCACTTCCGCGCGCCGCTCATGGTGAGGTACGGATAGTCGATCGAGAACACGATGCGCTCGACGCCAATCACTTCGCGAATGAAGAGGAAATGCGGCATGTCGAGCATGCCGCTTGGATGAACCCAAACCTGCTCGCGATAGGTTTGCGCGATTGTTCGCGACAGGCCCGTCGCTTCGGGCGGCATCGTATCTTCCATGCGCTGCAAATAGAACGGCACCATCTCGCCCCAGTGGCCAGAAATGATCTTAAGGTCCGGATTGCGGTCGAGGACGCCGGATAGGATCAGGCGGATGACCTGGATGCCGGCTTCGTGGTGCCAGCCCCAGCCGAACAGCGACAGCCGCGCCGTCACCTCCGGATTGAACCCGCCGTAATAGGGCCGCCGCACCGCCTCAAGCGGCGGACCGGGATGGATGAACAGGGGCGCGCCAAGTTCCGCCAGTTTGGCGAGGACCGGTTCAAAGCGCGCGTCGTCGATGAACTGGTCCAATGTCGGCCGTCCGGACAGCATCGTCGCCGGCAGTTTGAGATCCCGGACGCAACGCTCAGCCTCGCGCACCGCCGCATCGGGGTCCTGCCAGGGCAAGGTGAAGAACGCGGAAAAACGATCCGGATGCTGAGCAATGGCGGCGGCCAGCCGGTCGTTGGCGGCGCGCGTAAGATCGAGCGCATCGCCTTGCGCGGCGAGTTGCGGCTGATTGGTGATAGACACCACCTGAACGTCAATGCCGGCGTCGTCCATCACCGGTATGCGATGGGACAGCGGCGCGGCCGCCGTCTTCATTGACTCCGGGATGAAGGTCAGTCGAGGACGGTCCGCCGGCAATTGACTGGGATCGTCCCGGTATCGCTCCCCGATGCCCTCAAAAAAATAGGGAATCTCGGCCGCGAGGGTTTCTTGAATGGCGGACGCGACGATGGGATCGTGAATGTGTTCTTCGAAGCAGACGATGCGCATCCGCGATCCTTCCGCGTCGGCGCCGACAGTTTGCGACGCCGTCGCGCGCGCGGCCAAGGGCAGGCCGAGGATCGCCGCCCCGGCCGACAATGCTTCTCTGCGGGTTTTCACCAAACCGCCTCCCTGAAAAAGGCGCAATGCGCTTACTCCGCGCAACCGTCGCCGATGCTCATCCTGTACGCTTTGTCTCGATTGACTATCGCGCAGCCCCTGAACGCCGGTCAAGCAAGCCAACCGTTGTCGCCGGCGGCGCTAGCGCGCTGCAAACGCCGTCGCCGAAAAAATTACGCCTCAATAATAGACATATTGTCTATTTTTAAAACCCCTGTTGGGCGACCATTTGAGGATCGACCCGGCGGCGCGGGGGCGCGCGGGGATCAGGGCTGATATTCGCCGGCGGATCCGTCGACGGCGAGACGCTGACGCAGCATTTCGAGGAGCGCACGGCCGGCGACGCGCAGAGCGCTGTCCCGCCGGTGCGCCGCATAGATGGGCAAGCCGTCCGCCGGCGCCGGGTCGTCCTCGATCGGCAGCGGGACCAGCGCGCCTTCGGCGATAGGCTTGGCGACGAGATGGGCGGGCATGCGGCACCATCCGAAACCGGCGAGGAGAAAGTCGAGCCGCCGCCCGATATCGACGAAGCGCCACAGCCGCGCGCTTACGAGGCCGTAGGCGGCGTCGCCTGGATCCACCGGGTCGGAAAGCACCAGTTGCACATGGGGTTCGAGATCGTCCCGCGTCGCCGGGCGTCCGAGCGCGGCCAGCGGATGGCCGGGCGCAACCACCGGCTGCATGGCGATGCGCAGCAACGGATAGGCGATGATGTCGTCGGGAACGCTGGGCAGCAAAGGGCCGATGGCGAGCGCGGCGGACCCGTCGCGCAACCGTCGCAGCGATCCGCCCAAGCCTTCCGTAGAGAAACTAACCGGCAGATTGGGATAGATCTCGCTTAACGACCGCAGGGCGTCGATCAGCGGCGCGGCCGGCGCCAGCGGATCAATGGCCAGCGCCAATTCCGGCTCCAGCCCTTCGCGCATGCCGGCGGCGAGGGCCTCGAAGCGCCCGGCGCCGGCCATCACCAGCCGCGCCTGGTCGACCAGCACGCGGCCGATCTCGGTAAGCTGCGGGCGATGGCCGCTGCGATCGAACAGGGCGACGCCTTGCGACGCCTCCAGCGTCGCGATCGTCTGGCTGATTCCTGACTGCGCCCGACCGAGCCGTCGCCCGGCGGCGGAGAAGCTGCCCGCATCGGCGATCGCCGCCAAGACGCGCAACTGGTCGAGGGTCAGTCTGCCGATCATATCCATCACCTTTCCTGATGGAAATAATCACATTTTCATCACTTCTACAAAAGAAGATTTGCCCATAAATCTGCCAGATGCGACCGACCTATTTCATCAATCACGGCGGGGGCCCGTGCTTTTTCCTTGAGCCGGGACCGATGCGGGACCAGTGGCGCGGGCTGGAAACCTATCTGCTCGACTTCGCCGCGGCGCTCGACGAACCGCCCCGGGCGATCCTCATCGTTTCCGCCCATTGGCAGGAAACGCGCCCGACCGTGAATGTCGGGACCACGCCGCCGCTGCTCTATGATTATGGCGGTTTTCCACCGCACACCTATCAGCTCACATGGGACGCGCCCGGCGCGCCGGACCTCGCCGCGCGGGTGCGCGACCTCTTGGGCGTGGCCGGCGTCGAAAGCGGCGAGGATGCGTCGCGCGGTTGGGACCACGGCGTCTTCGTGCCGCTGAAGGTGATGTTTCCGGACGCCGACATTCCGACTGTTCAATTGTCGCTGCAGCGCGGGCTCGATCCGGAAACCCATCTCGCCCTCGGCCGCGCGTTGCGCCCCTTGCGCGAGGAAGGCGTCATGATCCTCGGCAGCGGCCAGACCTATCACAACATGCGCGGCTTCTCGCACGGGCCGGGCGTCGATCACGCGGCGGAGGCGTTCGACGCCTGGCTGCGCGAGGCGATGACCGACGGCGAGACCCGCGATCAATCCCTCATCGCGTGGGAGCGCGCGCCGGGCGCCCGAGAGGCGCAGCCCTATGAGGACCATTTGCTGCCGCTGATGGTGGTCGCGGGCGCGGCCGCCGGCGAGGCGGGCGAGACCCATTTCCACGATCACGCATTCGGCAAGCCGATCTCCGGCTTCCGCTTCGGATAACGCTCATCACATCAAGGAGACTATAGACATGACGAAACTGCTTGTCGTTGAAACCAGCACGCGCGGCGACGGATCGATTTCCCGCAACATGACCCGCCACTTCCTGAAGGCGTGGCGCGCCGCGCACCCGGACGGCGAGGTGATCAGCCGCGACCTTGTGAAAACAAACCTCGAATTCGTGACCGCGTCCTGGCTGCAAGCCTATTTCACGCCGCCCGACCACCACACGCCGGAAATGAAGGCGTCTCTGCGCCTGTCCGATCAACTGGTTCAGGAAATTCTCGACGCCGATCACGTGGTCATCGCCACCCCGGTCTACAATTATAATGTCCCCTCTTCGCTGAAGGCGTGGGTCGACCATATCGTCCGCAAGGGACTGACCCTCGGCAATGACGGCTCCGGGCTTGTCACGAACACCAAAGCGACGGTCCTGTTCGCATCGGGCGGCGTCTATACGGAAGGATCGCCGATCCGCGATCGCGACATCGCAACGCAATATCTTCGTCTCATCCTCAACGTCATCGGCATTTCCGACGTGACGGTTATCGCCGGCGGCGGCGCCAAGGCGGTCGATCTGGGCGAAACGACGATGGACGCGTTCATCGAAAAGCTCGCGCCCCAACTTGAGCGCGCAGCGGCCGAATAAGCCGCGCACCCTCCTCTCCCGCCGGACGCGCGCGCACGGAACGATTGATGCGCGCCGCTTCCGGCGTTGGGGTTTTTAATATTCCGTAGAAAGACTTTTTGACGCCCTCGTTCTCGGAGGATGTCATTACCGGCCTTGTCCCGGTAATCCAGAAAAGTATGAAAAGTCGTTCCAGAGCGTGTTTACGAACACTCAAAGCGCTCGACGTCATCCCGGGCGCATTGCAGCACGCCAGTGATGCAATGCAGACCCGGGATCGTGCGCCATAGATCCCGGATCAGCAAAGCAGCATTTCATGCTGCATTGCATCCGGGATGACGTCGATCAAATATTTCGTGAATCAACTCTGGATTACCGGGACAAGCCCGGCAATGACAGTCAACGGCTTTTCGGCGCGGTCATTCGTTCACCACGCCCCATCAGATCACCGCCGTATTCGGCTCCAGTCCAAAGCTGAGCCGCCCAAGAAGCTCCAGCGTCGTGTCGAGCGCGAGGGCGCCGTGCATGTTGTCGGCGTGAATGTCGCGGGCGATCCGCTGCAGCGGGTTGGATTCATGGATCGAGCTGGCGCCGGCGACCAGATACACCGTTTCAACCGCCTCAAGGCACAGTCGCGCGATATAGCTTGCATTGGCGCGACGTTGTCCGCGTTCCAGAAGGGACGGCTGGACTAAAGCCTCGTCCATCATTTTGGCGAGATCGCGCTCGGCGAGCGCAGTCGCAGCCTCAAGCTTCACCATGGCTTCGCCGAGACGATACTGGGCGATCGCCGCTTCGCTTTGTTTCTCATAGAAGGTGTAGGAGATGCCCTTTTTCGGCGCGCGCTCGCGGAACTGCTCAATGGCGGCGCGGGCGAAACCGAGCGCCGGGCCGATAAGCTGATAAGAAAAGAGGGTCACGAAGTCGAGTTGATAAAGGGGGTCCTTGGCGTCGCGATCCTCAATGTCCATGAGATTGAGCATCATGTCGCCCGGCACGAAAAGGTCCTTACAGGTGACGCTGTTGCTGCCCGATCCGGCGAGCGCCATCGTATGCCAGTCGTCCTTGATCGTCAGTTCCTCCTGCGGCACCACAAAGAGCCGCGGTTCCGGCTCGCCGCCGTCGGGGCCCGGCACCACAGCGCCCAGCATGACCCATTTCGCGTGATGACAGCCTGAGCAGAACGGCCAGAAGCCCGACAGCATGTAACCGCCGTCGACCGGCTTCGCCTCGCTTTTGCCGCCGCCGCCGCCGATCACGCCGACGATCCGGATGTCTCCGTCCGCATACAGTTTTTCCTGAACGCTTTCCGGAAACTGGGCGGCCATCCACGAGTTGGTGCTCATGATCATGGTCACCCAGGCCGCGGCGCCGTCATTGCGCGCGACTTCAGCATAGATGCGCACGGCCTCCAGGGGCGTCAGTCCGTATCCCCCGTATTTGACGGGCGCGTAAAGCTTGTAGAGACCGGCGTCGCGCAGCGCGTCGGAAGACGCCGGCGCGAGGTGCCGCAGCTTCTCCGACTCCAGCGCCCGTTCGGACAACAGGGGCGCCAGGTCGCGGGCGCGCTGCAGCAACTCTTCACCCGAGGCGCTCAGTTGAGCGTCGTCGTATATTTCTTTGACAGCGTTCGCCATAAAACTCTCCGGGTTCTGTGATGCGCCGCGATGTTGCAACGCGATCCTCGCGATACTTTATGTCCGACTCTGCTTCCGTTGAAAGCGCGTCAGCCCTTCACCGAAAATTGTAACGAAGGGCGACGCCATGAGCGGTCGGCATGCCAGCGTAATGTTGCGCGGCAAGCCATTGCGCCGCAACGCGATTCCTTGTTGATTTCGAAGGGCGGAACGCCGCCGAGGCCGCGGCCATGGGGCGTCGCCCGCAACCCGTTGCGCCGGCGCCGCGTTAACGAAAACGCTTGCCGTTCGATAACGCCGCAATCAGATCCGCCATGCTCAGACCTGCACGTCGCCCGCAGCTTCAGCGAAGCCGGTTTCGGCGCGGCCGAATTCCTCGTAGCAGGTCTCGATATTGGTGTGGCGATGCATCGTCGTCACCTGCGTGTCCCGGTACAGCCGCTGGAAGGGGCTGTTCTGGTGTATCGACGACGCGCCGGCCGCGCGCAGCACAAGCGTCGTGATTTCAGAGGCGGTCTTTGCGACATAGGCGGTTTCAAGCTTGGCGCGGGAGAACTCTTTCTCGTCGGGACCGCGCTGCGCGCGCGCCCAGGCCTCGACGGCCTCAACGTTGTTGCGCGCGATGAGCTCGGCGGAAAGAAGCTTGCAGTGCAACTCGCCCAACTGGAGGTGCGTCACCGGCGCTTCGCTCTGCTGCTTGTAGCGGCCGTCCGAGGTGCCGCGAGACGGTATTCTTTCCTTGAACAACTCGACGGCGGCCTTGGCCATGCCAAGCGAGATCGCGGAGTTGACCGAGGCCGTCAGCGAAATGAAGTGCACGTCGTAAAGCAGGCCCTTCGCCTTTTCCGCGCGGCGACGCTGTTCGGCCAGTTCGCGGACGGTGAGCACCCTGTGTGCCGGAACGAAGATCTCGTCTTCGACAACCGCCGTATTGCTGCCCGTGCCGCAAAGCCCCATGACGGTCCAGTCGTCGCGAATGACAACCTCGCCGTTGGGGACCATGCAAATAATGGGTTCGACGTCGTCGCCGTCGCGGGCGATCGCGCCGAGAAGAAGGAACATGGCGTGGTGCCCGCCGCTGCAGAACGGCCACTTGCCCTTGAGCATGTAGCCGCCCTCCACCGGCCGCGCTGCGCCCGGCCCGGCCTGGTTGGCCACGCCCGCCGTGCGCGGACCGGCCCAGTCCGGCGCGAAGAGTTCGTCCTGAAACCGTTGATCGAATTGCTGCATCCATTGTGTCGCCGTCTCGGTGACCCACGCCACCCAGGCGGTCGATCCGCAGCCCCTCGCAATCTCGGTGACAATGCGATGCTGCTGCGAGGGCGTCAGCGCGTAGCCGCCATATTCTGTCGGCGTCGCCATCTTGAAAACGCCGAAGCCCGCAAGGTCCGCGATGATCTCTTCAGGCACCCGCCGAAGCGTCTCAACGTCCCGGGCGCTTTTACGAAGATGGGGAACATAGTCGGCGACGCTCTCCAGAATGCGCTCGCAAATCGCCTCGTCTCCGGGACGAACGGCGTCGCCGCTTGCCGCCGGTCGATCTCGTCCGATCACGGACTCATCATGCGAAATCGCCATGGAAGTCTCCTCTCATCTGCAAAGACTTAGGGCCCTTCGGACGTCCCTGTGGCACGGCCCTCGCCAGACTAGCCGCCATGGCGCGCTCGCGTTAAGCGCTTCTCGGCCCGGTTTCGGCAGCCGAAACGGACCGAAGAGCCGCTTCAAACGCAAGCGTTCGAAGGGCAGGATCATGGGCGGGATTGTCAGAGGAGCTTAAACGGTATGCTCGCGAGCACACTGCATAATTGGAACACGCTTGACCGGGAGAAGGTCCGGGCCGGCGTCGAACGCGTCGGTTTCCGCGGCGAGGACGTCATTTGCGTGTTGAACTGGCTTCAGCCCGGCATGGAAGTCCGCCCCCACAGCCATCCCTTCGAACAGCTCGTGATCATTTTACAAGGCAAGGTTCGATTTCACGTGGGGGACGAGGTTGTCGAGGCGGAGCCAGGGTCGATGATGCGGATACCGCCAGACATCCTGCATTACGCCGAGCCGATCGGCGACGAGGTGGCGCTCAACCTCGACGTCTTCTCTCCGATCCGGGAAGACTATCGCCACCTGGTCGAATATCAGAGCAGCGAATTCGAGGGCGAATAGGCGCCGGGGCGCCGCAGCGCGCGGCCATTGCATCGATCCGAACATCGCGTAAAATCAGTGACTTCGGCGGGCGAGGATTGCGTTCTGACATCTGCTACAGAAGATCATCGCGTGCGTGTCGCGAAGGTGCGGCGCGAGCGCATGGCGGCGCGGCTGCTTCAGTCCGTGATGGAATGCTATGCGGGTCATATCCAGAGCGGCCCGCCCACGGTTGAGGAGGTGATCGCCCACGCCGATGTGTCGCGGGCGACCTTCTACAAATACTTCAACTCCGTCGACGAGGCGATCGAGAAGCGGGCGAGCGAACTCGTCGATGAAATGATCGACAGCCTTAAGGGTCTGGTCGATCCGCAGATGAAGCCCGTCCTGTTGTTCACGGTGTCGGTCCATCTCTTCCTGCTGCGCAGCGTGCTCGACCCGATCTGGGCGGCGTTCGTGGCCCGCAGCGACCTCCTGAAGGCGGACGGCGTGCTTTTTGAAGGCCTCGTGCTGCACCTTTCGAAATCGCTCGCCGATCGCGATGTGGCGTTTTCCGATTCGGAAGCGGCGCGGACCCTCGCCATCGGCGCTATGCGGGAAGCCATCCGGTCCATCGCACAGACCACGGAGCCGCGGCGGGAATTCGTCGAAGAAGTGACGACGATGATCCTGATCGGTTTGGAGGTCGCGCGCGAGGACGCCCGCTTGCTGGTCACCGAGGCGACCATCTTCATCCGCGGCGCCGCGCCTGATCGTTTAACCTGGTGGCGCGATCCCTGGTCGGCCGGCGCGAAGCCGTAAGCCCCGCGCGGGGCCGCCTCAAGCCTCTAGCTTCAACTCGCCGAGATAAACGCTGTCGCCCAGTTCCGCGCGGGCGCGACAGCGCCCGAATTGCGGATGGGTTGCGGAGATTTCGTAGCCACCGCTTCCCGCCGGCAGGGCGTCGAACTTGAAATCGCCGAAGACATCCGTCTCTGTTTGCGCGATCTCATTACCGTCCTTGCTCAGCGTCACCTGCGCGCCCTCAATGCAGTCGGTCTCCCCATTGACGTCGGCGATGATCGCACCGCCGACGAACGCCTTGTCGAAGCGATGGAGGTTTCGATAATAAACGCGCGGCTTGGTCGCGAGTTCCGGCTTGAGCACCTCAAGGCCTTCCTCTTTGGCGAGGGCCTGCATCTCGCCATCCTCAACCTTGACCGCGCGCAGCGCGCCGGTGGGACAGCATTGCGAGGCGCGCGGCTGCGTCCAGCCCTTGTCGAGAAGATGCGCGTCAAAGATCCAGATCTGCGGCACCTCCAGCTCTTCATTCCACCAGATGGCGCCATAGGGACATGAGTCCACCAGGTCGCGCCGACCTTTCGCCTTTTCCGGATCGATAATCATGATGCCGTCGTCCCGTTTGCGCACGGCGCCGTCGGCCCCGCCCGCTTTGAGGCACGGCGCGTCATCGCAATGGTTGCACATGGTCGGCAGATAGGCCGTGTCGACCATGTGCTCCGACCCGCGCACCTGTCGCGTGATCTTGATCCATTCATGGCCATGCGGCGGCTGGGGCGCGGCGTAACCGGGAAAATCGTTATCGATATGCTCGTCCTTTACCGAGAGCGTGCAGTTATGACAGTTCTCGCACCGGGCGACGTCGACAATCATGTTCCATTTGCTCATCGGCCTACTCCGCAGCCACGGTAAAGAAGTTGGTTTCCGTCCAGGGCGCAATCTCCACAAGGCAGCTATTGGTCGCCATGCCCGACGTGCCTTTCACCTGCTTGCGGCTCGGCGTCAGCAGGTTGACGCATCCGCCCCGGTCGACGAGGCCGTAGCGGGGATCCTCGACGACATCCATCACCGCAGCCGATTCGAAGGTCTTGACGACGCCGCGCGCCACCAGGGGCGACACGTCCGCCGCGCAAATCACATTGCCCCTGTCATTGAAAACGCGCACCAGATCGTGATGCTTGACGCCGCGCTCGGCGGCGTCCGCGGCGTTGATGCGCAACACCCAGTAGTAATAGCCGTCGATCAGCACGCGGTGGTCCTCGATGTCGTTGATCGTCGACCCCTTGGCGTCGCTATAGGTGTGAAAACTGTACCGCGAATGGGTGGAGATCATTTGCAGCGGATATTTCTCCACGAGGTCTTTCGTCCGCGGCCCCTCCCAGGAGGGGATGTATTTGTTCAGCACCGGACGCTCTTCGTTCGCGTCGACCCGTTGCAGCGTCGACGGCAGAAACTCGATCTTGCCCGATTGCGTTTCCAGCCCGTGCAGGAATGTCTCGCCATATTGCGACGGAAACGGCAGCGGCTCGGGCAAATCTTTCGGCCGGCCTTCGGCGAACCATCGATAGGCGACGGGATCGCGCTCCTCCGCCGGCACCGACGGAACGACGTAATATCCCTTTTTCACAAACTCCTTCCAGCTCACATGATGAGGGAGGTCCGATGAGTCAAACACCCGCTTGCACCAGTCAAGCTCGCTGCAGGCTTCGCTGAACATCACGCCAAGCCCCATGCGCGACAGGATTTCAAAGAAGATCTGATAGTCGGACTTCGACTCGCCCAGGGGCTCGATGCATTTGTGCTGCATCGTCACCATGCGGTGATTGAGCTGATCGGTATTGTGATGAATGTAGCCGCCGGAATTGCACCACTCGGAGATGTCCCACCGCTCAAAGGACGTGCAGGCCGGCAGAATAATGTCGGCGAATTCCGTCTCGCCTTCCCGCCAGATCGATTGATTGACGACAAAGTCCATCGACTCGTGACGATAGGCTTCCATCATCCGGCTGGAATTGGCGATGGTGCCGAAGGTTGACGCGCCGTAGCGATACAGCATGTGAACCCGCGAATAGCCGGGCATGGGATAGGAAAAAGGCGCCAGCTGCGCTTCCATCGACGAGCCGTCCCACAAATAACCTTCCGCATGACCGTCAACGATGGCGTCCGCCAGCGACAGGCGAGGGATCGTCTGCTTGACCGGGTTCATGGTCAGGACATGGGGCATGCGCGTGTAGTTGTTGACCGCCGCGGCGGTGAAATTCAGTTCGCCGGAAATGCCGCCCTCGCCGTAACCGGGGAAATAAAAATTGTGCTCCACCGGCGTGCCGAATTGCAGATTGCCGAAATTGACGCCCGGCTTGCCCCAGCCCTGCATCGCCATCATCAGGATCATGTTGCGCGTCCACTGCGACCCGTTGGCGTTGCGGCAGGCGCCGCCGAAGCCGGCGCCGGTGCCGCCGGCGGCGAGATAGGTTTTCTTGCGTCCCCATTTGCGGGCGAGCGCGCGCACCACATGGGCTTTCACCCCGGTCTCGGGCTCCTGCCATTCCGGCGTCTTCGCAACGCCGTCGCTCTCGCCGAGAAGATAGGCGCGCCATTCGTCAAAACCGGTCGTATTTTTTTCGATGTAATCCTTGTCGTAGAGATCCTCGTTGATCCAGACATTCATGATGGCCTGGGCCATGGCGCTGTCCGTGCCCGGCTTGATGGGAATCCAGCGTCCGCCGAAAAGCTGCGCCGTCGGGTTGAGATTGGGATCGATATGCACGAACTCGATCCCCGCCTCTTTCGCCCAGAAGCGGCGCTGCGTGGCTTCGAGACCGCTGGCGTAGCCGTTGGTGGTTTCCGGATCGCTCGACCAGAAGACCATCATCTCGGCTTCCTTGAGGCAGTCCTCCACCGTCGAGCAAAAAGACGGAATGCCCACGCGCAAGGACGAGCCGTAATGGTGCGTCGCGCCCCAATACCACCCTTCCCAACTGTCCGGATTGTGGTGAACGCGGGTAAAGCCGAAAAGATTGCCGAAGCGCAGCAGCGCCGACAGGTAATAGCCGATATTGCCCCATTGATGGTGCGAGCAGTGATAAAGGGCGATGGAGCCCGGCCCGTATTTGCGCTTCTGCCGCTGAATTTCCGACGCGACGATGTCGAGCGCCTCGTCCCAGCTGATCCGTTCATACCCGGATTTTCCGCGGTTTTGCGGATTGCGCTCGCCGTTCGGATCGAAATCGACGCGCTTCATGGGATAGAGCATGCGCTTGTCGGAATAAATCTGAGACTTTGCGCACAGGGCGTGGGGATTAACGAAGGCCGTGCGCTTGGGCGTAAACGACTTGCCGCGCGCGTGGATCGTCCAGCCCTCGGCGTCGTCATCGGTCAGTTCGATCGGC
The DNA here is from genome assembly GCA_028284345.1 of Hyphococcus sp. GTDB lineage: Bacteria > Pseudomonadota > Alphaproteobacteria > Caulobacterales > Parvularculaceae > Hyphococcus. The sequence continues at coordinate 836,825 of JANQRY010000003.1, forward strand.
GTGATGCGGACGATCTTGCCGTCTTTCACATAGACGAAGGTGGGCCCGCCATTATCGTTGTGGGTATAGCGCGTCGTCCCGTCCGGCATCGGCGTGCCGTATTGAAGGGCGAGCGTCTCCATATTGTTGATTAAGCGGTGGAACCACTGGACGAGATGGTCCGACCCGATCTGAAGGATGGCGAAGTTTTTCGCCGCGTGCACGGCCTCGGCGCGATCTACCGGCGGCGTCAGCAGGCGCACGGCGGTCGCGACGTCCTTGAAGATAACGCGCACATCCGCGTCGGCCCGCACGCCGGACTTGGACGTCAGCTTGCCGTTTTTGAAGTGATAGGAGCGCCCGACCGAACCGTCCTTGGTCTGCATCTGGATAACCGCGTCATAGCGCTTCATCTCCTCGGCTTGCTCTTTGAAGCGCAGGGCGCTCAGCTTCAACGCTTGCGGCAGGGCCGTCAGGATGGTCTTCAATATGGCGGTTCGCATGGCACTCCCTTGACGTCAGCATTTCGGCGCGGTCTTAAGCCGCATTTGCAATATCGCCGGCGGCGGGACTCGCAATTGCTATCGGCGAATATAATCAGTATACGGAGAATGATCAGCGAGCGCGGCGTTCATGACCGGAGCGCGGATGGGCCGTGCGGCTCATCGCCCCCGCTTATGCGGCGTCCGGCTTCGCCTGGCGGTAGGGCTCCGGGTCCGCTTCATAATTGTGAACAAAATCATGCGTCACCGGCGGCCCCCAATGGTGGAGGGAATCCTCCAGGGGGTAGTTGGTCGGCGTCCACGCCTCGTAATCTTCGACGTAGTCGATATCGGAGTAATATTCGAACCAGCTGCCCCACGGATCCTGAATATAGTAGAACAGATTGGATCCGATCGTGTGGCGCCCGAAGCCCCATGCGCCGCGTCCGGACTTTTCAAGCAAGCGATCGCCGCTGACGCCGATCTGATCGGGATTGGCGACCATGAAGCTTGCATGGTGAAATCCGATGTCGGACGACTTCGCAAACGCTACGACATGATGATCGCTGCCGTGACGGCTGCACATGAAGGCGACGACGTCCTGCGCCCGGTCCGCCAGCCCCATGCCGAGCCCTTTTTCGAAAAACTCGATGCTCGCCAGGACGTCCGGCGTGAACACCAGCATATGCCCAAGACGCAAGGGCTTTATCGGCCCGACCGTGGACTTCGGCGGCATCGCCGACACGTTCTTGCGCACCAGACGGCCGGGCTGATTGATCTTAAATTCCGGCGCAGGCTCAAGCGGGACTTCGGCCGGCGCGTCAACCAAATGGATCGCCATGCCATGGGGATCTCTTAGCCAGACGCCGTCGGCGGGGAATCCCGGCACAGGGTCGATCAGCTCGCCGCCATTCGCCGGCACATTGCGCCGCACCTCGTCAAACCGGTCCTTATCGGCGGCGAGAACGATGTGGTTCAGCCGCTTTCGCTCGGCGCCGCCGATAAGGACGATTGCGTCGCGCGGCTGTCCTTCGCACCGGCAATGGAGCCGCCCGTCTTCATCCCGCACCTCGAGACCGGCGTCCTCATAGAACCGCCGACCCGCTTCGAGATCAGGAACATCCAACACAACGCCGTAAACACCGAGAACGCTCATGATAGGCCTCCCTAGAATTGGTGTCTTTCGCGAGGCTGGCCGTCTGGAAACCCGCTCTGTCCGTGACCTTGCGGGCCCCCGCGCCGGGCCATCGCCCCGCCTATGATTTCTGCGTCCGTCCTGTGAAATATCCTAGGATCGGCCAGCGCGCGCCGTCAAGTTATAATTTACAGGAATGTCATTATGAGCTATGTGTCTATTCCGCGCACGCCCGGTCAGCCGCGGGGACGGCGCCGTCCTGCGGCGGCGATGGCGATCCGCCTTCTCGCGTGAGCGCGAACAGCGGCGCCGCTGATGATCGCAATCAGAAGCGCCGGCGGCGAAACCCAGTGTACGGACGCATATCAGGCCTCAACCGGGACAACCCTATAACAAGAGCGTATCGCAGCCGGCTGATGCTTTGAGGAGATTTCATGAAACTCAGTCACTTGCGAGACGTGCTGGCCATTGTCGAATATGGGAGCTTGCGCGCAGCCGGGCGCCATCTCGGCGTCACGCAGCCGGCGATTTCGCGCAGCCTGCGCGAAATCGAAAACGAACTGGGCGTCATGCTTTTCGAACGGCATTCCAAGGGCGTTCGCCTGACGAGGATGGGGAACGCCTTTGTTCAGCGGGCCATGGCGATCCAGTCCGAATTGCAGCGCGCGACCGAGGAGATCGAACAGCTCAAAGGTCATACAACCGGTCAGGCGAGCGTCGCCCTGTCTTCCGCAGCGAGCATCGCCCTTCTTCCAAAAACGCTTAGCTATTTCCGAAAAAAACACCCCGGCGCGATCGTAAAAGTCGCTGAAGGATTGTTTCAGTCGTTCGAACAAGACATCGCCCGTGGCAAGCTGGATTTTTTTGTCGGACCAATAGACGGGACCCTTACGCCGACGCAGCTCAGCGTCGAACCGTTGTTTGCAAATACGCGCCTCGTGGTCGCGCGCAAGGGCCATCCTTTATCCAACGCAACGTCGGTGGAAGACCTCAAAAACGCGCAGTGGATCAGACCGTCCCTGTCTTCCCGCAACAACGAGGCCAACTTCGAGTGCTGGTTCGAAGAGCGGGGTCTGCCGCGCCCCGATGTTGTCATGCATTCGCGATCATCGCTCAACACAATACTGGCGCTGACCAGCTCCGATCTCTTGACGATTCTGCCGCGACAATGGCTGGAGTTTCCTTTGACCACGGACGCCGTTCAGGCGCTTTCCGGCATCCCGCCGCTGCCGTCGGCGCCGATTTCCATCGTGCGGCGGAACGATCTGCCGCTGACGCCGCTGGCGGAACATCTTTACGATCAGTTCCGCCGCGTCGCCGCGCTCTATAGCGCCGCGTAAACTGGCGCCATCAAGCCGGCGGACGCCCTTTGCGCGCCGGGAACAGCAGCAAGAGGCCGGCGACAAACGCGCAGGCCCCGAGCGCAAGCGAGACTTCCCCCCGGCTTGCGCCAACCGCGAATAGCGCGCCGGCAATCGCCGGCGCCAGCGCGCTGCCGCCTCTTCCGACGCCAATGACGAACCCTGTTCCGGTCGCGCGCATATGCGGAGCGAATGTGGCGCCGATGGTGGTGAAAATCCCGGCTATGCCGGCAAAGAGGAACGCCCCGGCGATCGACGCCATGGCCGTCAACACCGCCAGCTCGGGACGAACGAAGCCGAAAATTGCGGTCGCCGCGCCGAAGCCCAGCATGGCGATGGAAACAAGCAGACGCAGTCCCACAAGATTGGCGAACAATCCGAGGACGACGGCGCCGGCGATGCCGACGAGATTCGCGGTCGCGGATACGGTCGTCGCCGTCGACGCGCTGTAGCCTGCGTCGGCGACCATTTGCGGCAACCAGCTCAGGAAATAGTAGACCGTCATGACAAAGAGGAAATTGACGGCCGTTACCTGAAGCGTCGCGGCGATTTGATCCTTGGCGAAAATGGCGGCGTAAGGAACGCGGGCGCGCTTTTCCGGCGGCGGCAGATCGGACACCTGTTTGTGGCCGAGCCGCGCGAGCAGCGTGTTGACGCGCTCAAGACTTTTCCCGTCCCGGCGCTCCATGAGATAGGCGAGCGATTCGGGCAACAACCAGAGCACGAACGGCGTCAACAGCACGGCCATGGCGACGCCGAGCAGGAACACCGACGGCCAGTCGAAATGGCGCAGCAATATGGCGGAGATGAACCCGCCGATCACGCCGCCAATCGGATAACCGATCGCCATGAACCCGACGGCGAGGGCCCGGCGCTTGACGTTTGAGAACTCGACCACAAGCGGATTGATGACCGCAACCATGGCTCCGATGCCGACGCCGGTGACGACGCGCCAGGCGCTCAGCTCACTGACGGAATTTGAAAAGGCGCAAAACCCCATGCCCACCGTCATGATGGCGAGACTTGCAAGCACCATGCGCCGGCGCCCGACGACATCGGCGAGCGGCGCCAGGAACAGCGAGCCGAGCGCCATGCCGAGGAGCCCGCTTGAAAACACCAGGCCGAGAACGCCCTTCGTCACGCCCCAGTCCTGCGTGATCCCGGGCGCGGCAAAGGTCACCGACAGGACGTCAAACCCGTCGAGCGCGGATAAAGCGACGGTGACCGCGATCGCCATGATTTGCGGTCGGCGTATGGGCGATTGGTCGATGACGTCGCGGGGATCTTGCTGCATGGTTGTTCTTTCTTGTTTTAGGCGGCGCGCCCTCTATGGCTTTCGGCAAAGCTTAGGGAATGCAAGTGCGATCGACAGGATCACAAAAGCGCTTGTGCGATAAGCAGCCCTTATCGCAAAGGGCGCTGAAAACCGGTCCGGTTCGAAAAACAGGGCCGTCGTGATCGACAGCGCCGACGAGACCAATGATAAGGAACGCTCTTCGCTTCGCAACGCCATCAAACGCGACAGACAAGAGCCGCCCCATGACGATTTATCCCGCTTACAGATTACTTGTTTCGCTGCTCGGATTTTCCCTCCTCGCGGCGACCGCGTGTTCGCATGGGCCCGACGCGCGATCGTTGGAAATAAGCGCCGGTTTTGTTCTCACCGGCGTCCATGTCGTTGATCCGCGCGAGGGCGCCATTGAAAAAAACATGGCCGTGGCGGTCGATGGCGGGACGATCGTCAAGGTGGCGCCCGCCTCTTCGATCCGCGTAACGGGCGATGCGACGCGCATCAATCTTCGCGGCAAATACGTCGTTCCCGGCTACAACGAGATGCACGCCCATCCGCTGCAACTGAAAGATCCGGACCGCGCGCTGGCGCTGATGCTTGCGAACGGCATCACCGGCTATCGTCAGATGGCGGGCTCGCCGGCGCTCCTTGCCCGGCGCGACGAATTCGAAAACCCCGGCAAACTGCGCCCGCGCCTGCTCTCCATGCCGGGCGCGGTTCTTGCGCCGTTCACCGTCCCCAATGCGGCCGCGGCGAAAGGCGTGATTGAGGCGCAAAAAGAGGCGGGCGCCGATTTCATCAAGATCCTCGATCTGCACCGGGACGCTTTTTACGCCGCGCTGACGGCGGCGCGTGACGCCGGCCTGCCTGTGGCCGGTCATGTCCCCGCCACTATTGATCCGCGCGACAGCGCAGCGAAAGGCATGAACGCCATCGAACATCTTGGTCCGCGGGCCGTGTTGCTCGCCTGTTCAAGCGAAGAAGAGGCGATACGCGAAGCGCTCAACAGCGCGCCCCACGGGCACTTGCAGCTGCCGCCGCCCGGCCCCAAGCGCGCCGCCGCGTTTCGGCGCCTGCTCGCCAATCCGGTCCTGTTCGACAGCCCGCAGGATTTCGATGCGCTGCGGCGCATGATCGACACGTTTGACGAAGCGAAATGCATTGCGCTTGCAAAGACCTTGAAACAGGCCGGCGCCTGGCAAACGCCGACGCTGATCCGCATGCGCACCATGCAGTTTGGCGACGCGGCCGAATATGTATCGGACCCCCATCTTATCTATGTGGACGAAGAAACGCGCGCGCTCTGGGCCGACGTGGCGAAAGAATTTTCGACCCGCATCTCGCCGGAAGAAAGACAGACGCTGACGGACTTTTTTGCGCTGCAAAAACGATTGGTAAAACTGTTCCTGACGCAAGACACGCCGATGCTTGCGGGCTCCGATCAGGGCGGTCAGTGGATCGTGCCGGGCTTTGGTCTGCATCAGGAGTTCGACCTCCTCGCCGAAGCCGGCGTTTCGCCCCTCGAAATCCTCCAAATGACCACTGTCAACGCTGCAAAATTCCTTCACAAAGAAGACAGCATGGGCGGCGTCGAGGAAGGCAAAAGCGCAGATCTCGTCGTGCTCGACGCAAACCCGCTGGAAGACGTTGAGCATTTGCATCGCGTCCGCGGCGTCGTGGTCAACGGCGTCTATGCGGACGACGACGCCCTCGCCGAGTTGAAATCCGGCCTGGAACCATGAGCCGCGCCGCAAGCCGGCGCCGTGTAAAGAATTATGAACCCGGCGCTGAAAAGAACGAAAACCGGTTTGGCGTTTGACGCCAAGCGTCGCCGCACGTCATTCGATAACGAGTCCTTATCGCGATGCCGGTTTCGCCATCCCCCGACACGCCAATCGTCAAATTATAACGTGTTCTCAAGAGGGCGCGCCGCACGCGCCCGATAATTATACAAAAGCAACCTGGGAGGGTATTTCATGCGAAAGGCACTTTTGATCTCGTCGGCGCTGATCTGCAGCGCCGCAATCTCCGCGGCGTCAGCGCAGGAGGGCGGGCTCGATACGATCATCGTCACGGCGCAGAAGAAACAGGAAAACATCCAACAGGTTCCCATCGCCGTATCCGCCCTTTCCGGCGAGGCGCTGGCGAACCAGCAAATCGACAGCATTCTCGACATGCAGTCCCTGGCGCCGGGCCTGCAAGTGTCGGAAGCGGCCGGAACCGCGCGCATCTTTATCCGCGGCATTGGCCTCGTCAATTTTGCGCCGGGCGGCGAACCAAGCGTTGCGTTTCACGTCGACGGCGCCGTGATTTCGCGACCGGGCGCGCAAATCGGTCCCTTTTTCGATCTTGAACGGATCGAGGTGCTGCGCGGCCCGCAAGGCTCGCTCTACGGCCGGAACGCGACGGGCGGCTCCATCAATCTGATCACGCGCCGCCCGACCGATGAGTTAGACGCATACGCCAACATCACCGTCGGCAATTACGGTCTGATCGAAACAAACGGCGCGCTCAGCGGTCCGATCATTCCCGGCGTCCTCAATGCGCGCATTGCCGCGCGGACAGAAAATCGCAACGGCTTTGGCGAGAACCTGCAGGTCGGTCAGGATGTCGACGACGCCGACAACTGGGCCGTGCGCGGCAGCCTCGAATATGTGGGGCATGAACGCTTCCGGGCGTTTCTGACCTACTCGCACTACCAGCGCGACAGCTCCCGCGGCGACTATCACGCGCTCGGGCCGGCAAACCCGTTAATTACGCCGCCGGAAGTCGCCATGGGCGGCATGATCGCCGCCGATCCCCGGGACTCGAATTCGGAAGTCGACATCGCCTCCGTCGCGAATACGGATTCGATTACGCTCGAACTGGAATACGACATCAGCGACGCCGTGTCGCTCAAGTCGATTACGAACTATTTCGATCATGAGCGCTCCGCCTCGACCGATCTCAACCAGACGCCGGTACCGTTTTTCCGCAACGACACATCGGAGTCGGCGGAGCAATTCAGCGAAGAATTGCACCTGATCTGGGACACGCCCCGCTGGTCGGGTCTGTTCGGGCTTTACTACTTCGACGAGGACATCACGCCGAATGTGCGAATCGAGGGGCCGCCGGTCTTTCCGAACGTCTTCATGCGCCCCTTCATCCTGTTTGAGGGTCAGCAAAGCAGCAAGTCCTACGCGGCCTTTCTCAACACGACCTTTCATCTGACCGACGAGCTGTCGTTCACCGCGGGCGTTCGCTACAGCAAGGACGAGAAAGAGGAAGTCGGATCGCAGACGATCCCGACCGGGATGGTCATCCCGACCAACCGAACGCTGGATACGGACGCCTGGACGCCGAAATTCGTCATCGAATATGAGCCGACGAACGCCCTGCTCTTTTACGGAACCGTGTCGCGCGGCTACAAGGCGGGCGTCATCAATATCGGCAACGCCGGCCCCGCCGTTTTCCCGGAATTTGTCTGGAATTACGAAGCCGGCGTGAAAAGCCGTCTGTTCGACAATCGCGTACAGGCCAACGCAAGCGTCTTCTACACGGAGATTTCGGACCTACAGGTGCAACGCCCCATCTCCGGCACGCTGATCACCATAAACGCCGCGGAAGCGAGAACCAAAGGCGTCGAGCTTGAAACGAAAACCCTGCTCGGCGGCGGATTTTCGCTCGACTTCAACGGCGCTTATGTCGACGCCGATTTCAAGGAATTCTTGACCGAGAACACGACCTTTGCGCCCGGCGTAACCGTTGATCTCGCCGGCAACCCGTTGCCGAACTCGCCGAAATGGCACGCCGACATCGCCCTCGCCTATGAGGGCGTGATCGGCGACGGCTGGACGGTCAACGGCCGCGTTCAGGGCGTTTACACCGACAAGCGCTGGTTCAACGAATTCCGGGAAAGCATCTCCTTCCAGGATGAAACCTTCCAGCTCAACGCAAACCTGCGCATTGGCAATCCGGGCGGCCGGTACTACGTCAATATCTGGGGGCGCAACCTCACGGATGAATTCATCATCTCGCATATCAACGTGACGTCGAGCGCCATCGGCCATATGCGCCTGGCGACTTTCATGCAGCCGCGCACCTTCGGCGCAACCTTCGGGTTTGAATTCTGAGGCGGGGCGTCCGGCCCGGCATTGGCAAGACGGCCGTTTCATTACCGGGCTTGATGGCTTCTCCATCAAGCCCGGTAATCCAGAAAAGTTTGAAACGTCATGCGTCATTGCCGGAAAAAGTCCGGCAATGACGCCTTCTTTTTTAGCTTTGTCTTCGCTCCCGTTCACGCAGTTTTAAACCGCGTCACCAACCGGCAATAACCGCGCAACGCATTGCGCGGTTTTTTCCTTCCGCCGTCAGACCTTCGATTCTTGTTTTGACGCCGTTGGCGCGCCATTCAATGGAGCGCGGCGAGCCCTGTATTGCCGGGCTCGCCGCAAAGAGCGCATTACGGGGGTTTGTCCTGCGCCCTATTCTTCAATGACAGGTTTTCCCGGACTCGCGTTCTCGTTTATCGATTCAAGAACGCAAATCCGGCGTGTTCGCAGACCCGCTTAGAACTTGACCTTTGCAGAGATCAGCACGGTGCGCTGCTGGTTCGGCCCGGCGAGATAGGCGCCGAAGAAGGCGCCGAAACGCGGGTCGACCGACGGGCTGGCGAAGTCTTCGGCGATGGAGTTCGTCACATTGCGCGCCTGAACGTCAATGCCGTAGCGCCCGTCGCTGGTTTCAATGCCCGCGCCCAGATCAAGCGTCGTCAGGGCGTCCGACAGGAACAACTCCTGCACCTGGTTGAACATCGAACTGCGATGGCGCAGGCCCGCGGTGAACCGCCCGTTCAGTTCATTGGTCACCGGACGTTCATAGTTGAGGCCGACGTTCAAAACGACTTTCGGCGCCTGCGGCCGTCTGAAGCGCTCCAGAACGGGAGCGCCCATGCCGTCGACGACAGGCGTATTGGTCATCGGATCGATGGGCTGCAGAATGCCGGTGGCGTCCGCATAGGTGACGCCGCCGCTGAAGGTGAGATCGCTGGTGACCCGGGCCGACCAGTCCGCTTCGAAACCGCGGCTCCGGGACGGGCCGGTAAAGGTAATGAAGCCGAGCGGTCCGCCGGTGAAAACGGAATCCTGGAAGTTTTCGATATCGGTCCAGAAGCCCGCAAGGTTCAGCGTCAAACGCCCGTCGAACAGGTTGGTCTTAAGGCCGGCTTCATAGCTCGTGGTCAGTTCGTCTTCGATAAAGGCGCCGGCTTCCACAAGCGGGGCCGGAACAAGTCCGCCCACAAGCAAGGGCGGCGGCACGGCGATCGTATTGGTTTCGACGAAGCCGCCCGACTTCGAGCCATGGCCGAAGGAGGCGTAGGCCATCACATCGTCTGTAACGTCGTATTCGATCGTCGCATTGCCGTCGACAAAGTCGGAGTCGTGGGTCAGCGGCGTCGGCGCAAACGGAGGATTGGCAATGCTGTTCCAGACCGTGAACGGCGCGGCGTTGGTGCGCCCGAAGACGACGTCTTTTTCTTCACGCGTGTAGCGAACGCCGCCGGAAATCCGGAACGCGTCCGTGACGTTCCAGGTGGCCGATGCGAAGACCGAATAGGCTTTTGAATCGAGCACGTAATCATTGAAAAATGGCCCGTTGAACAGCTGGCCCGACGCCGGGTCGGGCGGCGGCGGAAACGCCGGAACGCCCCAGAGCTGGCTTTCCAGTGAATCCCAGTCGCTGCCGAGATAAAAGACGCCGGCCATATATTCGAGCGTCTGTCCGGTCGGGGACTGGAAGCGGAGTTCCTGGGTGATCTGTTCGTATTCTTCCTCACGCTGAAAATTAATCGTGTCGTCAATGCTGAAATCGAAATCATCAAGGAAGAACAGCGAATAGCGCACATAGGCGGTCTGCGAGATCAGCGTGTGATCGCCGATGTCCAACTCGCCCTTCAGCGTTGCGATATGCGAACGGGTTCGGTGAAACGTCTCGCCATCGGGCCTCCTCGAGGTAAATTGCGCGGTTTCCCCGTTTAAGAGGCCCTCGCCGAAGGCCGGATCGATGGGACCGACAAGCTGGTAGCTGGCGCCGATCTGCTCGTTGTTCGCATACTGATAGGATGCGGAAAGCCTAAACCCGTCCGTCGGCTCGAACTTCAGCGTGCCGCGAAAACCGAGGTCTTTCTGTTCCGGCCCGTCATGATCGGTGAAGGTGTTGCGGACCCAGCCGTCATAGTCGTTGTAATGGACCGCCAGACGCACCGCCGCGCGCTCGCCGAGGGGCAAATCCGCCCCGGCGTCAACGACATAGCCGCCATATTCGACCTCATAGCCGGCCCGCGCTTCGACGGAAAACACGTCTCCGGGCTGGCGCGTGACGACGCTGACGGCGCCGAGGCTGGCGTTCTTTCCAAGGAGCGTGCTTTGCGTGCCCTTGATGAATTCAAGCCGCTCCGCATCGAACAGCGCTGTCGAATAAAGCCGGCCTTTGCCGAGGAACACGCCGTCCGTGAACACCGCCACCGATTGCTCAAAGGCCTGCGGGCGCGCGGCGGTGCCGAGACCGCGAAAGGTGAGCGCGAGACCATCGTCCGGCGCGCGCGAGAACACGACGCCGGGCACAAGCGTCACCGCCTGAAACAGATCCTTTATCCCTTGCTCTTCGAGAACCGCGCCCGGGGTCGCGGTAAGCGTCGCCGGAATATCCTGCGCTGACTCGGCGCGTTTGAGCGCGGTCACGACAATCACGTCGTCGTCCCGCTCCCCTTCGCCGTCCTGCGCATTGGCGACGACGAGCGGCGCCATGGCGCTTAACGCCGATGAAACCATCAGAGATCTGCGCATTTTTTTAGAAATCGACATCCTATCCCTCCCAGAAAGGCGTCGCCGCCGAACATCAGCGACTCGCTTTGATTTTATTATCTCTTTTATGCAATAAAATATATTATTGTCAATTTTCGGCGAGACGGCGTTTTCCCGCCGGGGCGCGGCGGGGCGCATTTTTAAAGGGGTTGCAATGGCTTACGGGAGCGCCGCAGGGCGAGGGCGAAATCGCGGTTCTTATTGCCCGCGCCGCGGCCTCTGGCGAGGCCGGACGTTATGCCGTAGGGACTTTTTGCAACGACGACAAAACCGAAGCTTCAAAGACACGGACACACCACTATGCCCGGCCCTGCGCGACGCATCGATCGAGGGGAGACCGACGTGAGGATCAGTCAGTCGACGGCGTCCTTTCAGCAGATCAAGAGCGATATCCTGACCGGGCGCTATGCGCCCGGAGACAAGCTCAAAATCAGCAGCCTTATCGAAGAGCTCGGCGTCAGCCAGGGCGCTGTTCGCGAGGCGCTTTCCCGCCTCGTGCCGCAAAATCTCGTCGAGGTTGACGACTATCGCGGATTTAAGGTTGCGGAAATTTCCGAAGACGATCTCATTGATCTGACCAATCTGCGCTGCGAAATCGAAAAGATCGCGCTGCGCGCGTCGCTTAAAAAAGGCGATCTGGCGTGGGAAGAAAACCTGGTGGCGAAAGCCTATCGACTACGGGAAACGCCGCAATATTCAAAGCGATCGCAAAAATCGCTCAGCCTGGACTGGGCGCGCCATCACGCTGACTTTCATCACGCCCTGATTGCAGCCTGCGGCAACGAACGTCTGCTCGACCTGCATCGCATGCTCTACGATCAGGCGGAACGGTATCGCGGCTTTTCCGTCCGTCACGAAAGAGGACGCGACGTCGCCCACGAGCATGAAGAGATCCTCGAGGCCGCGCTCGCCCGCAATTTCCGCAAGACCGCAGCCCTGATGGAAAAGCACATTCTGACGACGACGGAACTCACCATCAAAGCGCTGCAACCGGAACATTTCGCGGCCAAGGCAAAGCCCAAAGGCGCGCGCAAATAGTCAATCGGCCCCGCCCTTTGCCGCGTTGACCGCGCGGGCGCCGCTTAAATAGCGGGCGGCGAGCCGACGCGTTTCAAGAAAATCCCGCGCTCAAAAATAATATATTATTCTTGACGCGACGTATCGACAATGCGAAGTCCCCACGGGGTTCACGCAGGCCGAGGCGGCGAATGCCGCTGCGCGGGCGGCGTGAATCGACAAGGGAGATATGGAAAAAGGGAGACAAGGAATGAACGTAAAACGTATTGCACTCGTCGCTTTTGCCGGCGCCAGCCTGTTTTCGACGGCGACAGTCGCTTCCGTAGAAGGCGAGTTTGCAGAGGTTTGTCCGGTTAAAACGGCTGAAAACCATCCTGAAATTTCAGATATTGATGCGGCGTGCTCGTGCGTCGTGGAGTCGGCGGACGATGACGCCCTGGCCGAACTCAACAGCGCCGGCGGACCTGGCGACCTCAGCGAGCATGCGTTAGACGCGCTTCGAGCCTGCGGCTACGACATATAAAGAATAAAGGGTATTGTACTGGTTTTGGCGTTCTAATCGTATGCAGACAGTTCCCGTACGGCGGTTAGAACGCCCTTCATCACAAGGCGCATGAGAAAAGAGAGGGTTTTGACGGATGAGGTTTGTTCGGTTCGGAAGTGAAAAGGACGCCAAGATCGGCGCCATAAAGGGCGACGCGGTCGTCGACCTTGTCGCCGCGGGAAGCCGCTGGACTCGCATTGTCGATATCGCGAAAGAGGGCGAGGCCGCCGTTCGCGAACTTCAGAAGCTGACCGACGAAGCCGCAACGGCGATTCCGCTCACGGACGTATCCTTGCTCGCGCCCATTGAGCGTCCGGGCAAGTATATGGCGATCGGCATGAATTACGCCAAGCACGTGCAAGAGGCGAAAGAGCACGGCGTCGACATTCCGGAATATCAGGTCTGGTTCAACAAGCAGACATCCTGCGTTTCAGGGCCTTTTGACGACATCGATCCGGGCTTGACGGAGAAGCTGGATTACGAAGTGGAACTCGGCGTCGTGATCGGCGCCCCGGCCAAATATGTATCCAAAGACTATGCAAAAAATCATGTCTTTGGATATTTCGTCGCCAATGACGTTTCCGCGCGCGACTATCAGTTTCACTCAAAGACATTCACCATTGGCAAGTCGTTCGACACCCACGGGCCCATCGGTCCCTACATTGTGACCGCCGACGAAATTGCCGATCCGCACAATCTGGACTTGCGGTGTCTGGTCAATGGCGAAACGCGGCAGGACAACAATACAAAAAACATGATCTTCAATATCTGGGATCAGATCTCCTATCTTTCCTCCGCCTTCACGCTCGACACCGGCGACCTGATCGCCACGGGAACGCCGGAAGGCGTCGGCATCGCCATGAAGCCGCCGCAGTTCCTCAACCCCGGCGACGTCATTCGCTGTGAAGTCGACGGCGTCGGCGTTATTGAAAACAAGGTCGTCGAATCCTCGGCGCGGTAGTCCGTTCGGGGCCCGCCAACGCCGGGCCGTAAACGCGCGCAAAAAAAACCCGCCGCGCCCTCTTTCGTGAGGATGGCGCAGCGGGCTGTTCAGTACGGGCGCGACTTGACGCCGCTTGCCTCGCCGCCGCGTCCGGCATCGTCGCTGACAACCTTGGGGAGATTTCCGCAGCGACGCCGGGTCCGGCGTTTCGACCTTCTTTCGGGCCTTTTTTGTTCCGTCTTTTTTATCCCTTTTTCTAACTCTTCTCCTTCTTCGCATCGGCGTTCTTCGCCGCCACGAATTCGCGCATAAAGCGCCGGATCTCCCGCGACGCGCTGGTGTCGAGGTCGTCGCAGGCATCGACAAACGCGTCGCGCTCGCCCGTGCTGACGCGGATAATCAACTGACTGTCTTTTTTCTTTTTGTTCTTTTTCTGTCGTCCGTCAGCCATAACGCGCCGAAAACGTATATACCTTGTATAGCGTTTGTATATACGTTTTCGCGCGCTGTCAACGCTGAATGTGAAAAATGTGCGCTTTTTTATTTGCGCCCGGGGCCGGCCGTCGCCACATGCGTTTTATGACGTTCCTGCCCTTTCTCCTGTTTCTCCTGCTGGCGGCGTTCGTGCTCTGGAATATCTGGGTCGCCCTGCGCAGCCTCGGCGAGACCGACGAAGACGACAGCTGGGGCGATTAGGGGGCGGCCTCGCTAGCCGTACGGCTTGTCCTCAAGACGCTGGGACAGCCACCAGATGTTGCCGGCGATGTCCTTTACCCCGCCCTGCCGGTCGCCATAGTCCATATCGGCGACGTCCATGATCTTTTCCATGCCGTGCGCAAGCGCCTGGGCCATGGCGGCGTCGGCGTCCGCAACGTAAAGGTAAAGGCTGAGTGTCGAGGGCGGAAACCCCCGCCCTGCTTCGCTGATCATGATAGAGGCGTCGCCGAACCGGACGATGCCGTTGGCGAGCGTCTGTCCGCGCATGGTGCGCCCGCCATTGACGCCGCCAAGGGCGGCGATCAGATGATCCATATACGGAGCAGCGTTCTCCGCGAAGATATAGGGCGTCACCCGGGCGAAGCCCTCGGGAATGTGCATGGCGATCCTCCGGTTGCGCGGGGCGCGAGCGCCCGCGTTTACATCTCCATGATTTCGGCGACTTCGACCGACCCGCCGCCTTCGTGAATCGGGCAGCCCTTGGCGATCTCCGCGGCGGCGTCAATCGTGTCCGCCTGAACGATGCTGTAGCCCGAGGCCGGGTTGGCGCCGCCATTGTCCGCAACGCCCGAGGATGTCACGGTTTTCGACAGGCCGACCGGATTGCCGCCGTCGACGAAGGTCTCCCCGTGGCCGCCGATCCACGACATCCAGCTCGCCATGACCTTTTCGCCCTCTTCCGGCGTCGCAGGTTTTGCGCCGCCATGATAAACGAACAAAAATTTCGCCATTTCGCAGTCTCCTCTGGTCTGGTTGTTAAAACGCGCGCGCGAGGCAACTTCCTCCGCGATACTTTCAAGACGCGCGCCCCGCGTCTTATTCGACAATCCAATTCGCTCAGACCGCAAAAAGCCAGCGCAGATCGTCAAAATACTTGAACTCAAGGGCGTTTCCCGCCGGGTCGCGCAGGAAAAACGTCCCCTGTTCCCCGGGCTGACCGGCAAAACGAAGTCCCGGCTCAATGAGAAACGCCGCACCCGCCCGTTTGAGGCGCGCGGCCAGCTCTTCCCAATCGGCCTTGTCGAGCACGACGCCGAAATGACGGACCGGCACGTTTTCGCCGTCGACCGCGTTGGTCGCCGCGGAGCCGCATTGCTCGGGCGCAAGGTGGGTCACGAGCTGGTGGCCGAAAAAGTCGAAATCAATCCAGTCCGGCGACCGCCGCCCCTTGCCGCAACCGAGAACGCCGCCGTAAAAGGCGTCCGCCGCCGCCAGATCGTCTACCGGAATCGCCAGATGGAACGGGCGCAGATCCGCGGCCATTGCATTTTCCGCGTCTTTTGACGACATAAGTCGGATCATCCGCCGGCCAGAGGAAAGCATGTCACAAAAACCGATCGCCGTCACCGACGCGTTCCACGTCGCGCCGCAGATCACGGCCGACGACATTCGCGCCGCCGCGGCGGACGGATTTACGCTGATCGTCAACAACCGGCCCGACGGCGAGGGCCTCGGCCAGCCGGCGAGCGATGAGCTGGAGAAGGCCGCCCGCGCGGCGGGCCTCGCCTACGCCTATCTGCCCGTCGATTCCGGCGGCATCACGCCCCACCATACGGGCGGGCTTGAAAGCGCCATCGACGACGCGGCCGACGGCAAGACCCTTGCTTTCTGCAAATCGGGCCTGCGCTCGGTGCTCGTCTGGTCCTATGCGGAGGCGCGGTTCGGCAAGCCCGTGGCCCAGATTATTGAAGAGGCGGGCCAGGCCGGGTTCGACATTTCCGGGCACGAGCCGGCGCTGACCATGCTCTTTGACGCGCACAAGGCGCCGCGCACCGACCCGCCGATTTAACCTGTACACGGAGCTTTACGATGTTGTCCGCCCTCATCGCCGCGATCGCGCTCGCACAAACCGAGGCGCCGGCGACGGCCGAAGAAGCGCCGCCCGCCGCCGCTGTCGCCGACCTCACCGCGCCGCCCAAGCTCAACCGCGCCCGCGCCATTCTTTGCGGCTGCGCCAAGGCCGCCGCGCCGGACTTTTTACTGACCGGCCTGGTCGTCGACGCAGAGCTTGTCCTCGGCGCCGACAAACGCAGCGCCGCGGACCGTCAGGCGACGATTTTTAACATTCTGTCGGCGATGAAAAACGGCGAACCGATCGATACGCGCGGGCGCACCAAAATCTTTCACGGGACGAATATAAATGAATGCGGCGTCGCGTTCGATTACGGCAAACAGTACATGGTCTATGCGCGTAAAAGCGAAGACGGCGCCTATGAAACCGATTACTGCCTGATGAACGCCGCCTTCGGCGACGAACCGGAACCGGCGCCTAAAAGTGAATGATAATCCGCGCTGATGACGCGGCGGCCGGAATGACCATGGTTTCAGTCAGCGTCACGCCGCAGCGCAAGGGCGCCATGTCGCGCCCGTCCTCGTCAACGGCGCGCTTTTCGCGCCCCTCGCCGCAGTCGAGAAAGCTCCCCCGCTCTTTCTCGACCACGTAGAGGTAGTTCGGCGGGGCCGTCACCCACGCGCGGTCGGTGACGCCGGCGGCGCCGTCGCCGACGGCGACGCCCCCCGCCGTTCCCCCACCATGCCGGGCCGCGTCAGCGCGGGGAGCCGCAAGATCCCCCGCCTCCGCAGCGCCGGCAATTATGAAACCGGCCGCTAAAATTGCAGTTCCGATTTTAAGGGTTTGTTTACGAACGGCACACATGGCCGCGTCGTCGCAAAAGCCGCGCCGATTATCGCAAACCGAGAGCCCAGGACGAGATTTTCCGCTTTCACGGCTTTATTATTTCCCTGTTATCGCCGAAGGTTGCATCTTGCGACAGGGGGCCGGCGACCGCCCGATTGGTTAACCAATCCGGCGGCCGATCAGGAGCGTGTCAGGATAGCATGTCCGTGTTTGGCGAGTACAAAATCGACGGCAATCAACTGGTCGCGAAAGAAACCGGCATCGCGATCCCGCTCACCCCGGGCTTCGCCCGCGACGCCCTGTCGATTGCGAGCTTTATCTGGCTGGTGAACGGCGTGCGCGCGAGCCGCGTCCTGAAGCGGCGCGGGCCCCGGGCGCGCATTTCATTCTTCCCGAAAAAGCCGCGGTCGTTTTATGCGATCTGGCCGGTGTGCCATCTTGCGGACGTCAAGATCACGGACGATCACGCTGCGGCCGATCTGCATTTTTATTTCGAGGATCGCGAATTCCTGACCGCGCCGCGGCGCGCGCCGACGGCGAAGCCCGCGTTCAATGTCGGCTGTTTCGATATTCGCAAAAGCGTTGTTGCGCGCGTCTTCGAAGAAACCTTCGGCTACGCCCTCGCCATCGACCCGCGAAACTGGCGCGGACCGGCGGTTGAAAAGTCGGAAGGCAACGGCCGCCATGACGGCCACGTCATCGACTGCCCCATCGCCGCGCCAAAGCGCGATCATGTTTATCAGCGCCTCGTTGAAAACACGTTTGACGGGCGCGATCACATCGACATTCGAACCCCCATCGTCGGCGGCAAAATTCCCTTCGTCTATTTGAAGCGCCGGAAACCCGCCTTGCGTTTCTCGAACGAAAATTACCGCGTCGACCTCGTCGACGCCGACGCCCTCCTGTCGCCCGACGAGCAGCGCAAGATCAGCGCTTTCGCCGCCGCCATGCATCTTGATTTCGGCGGCATCGACGTGTTGCGCGACCGCGGCGACGGGCGCATTTACATCGTCGACGCCAACAAAACCGACATGGGCCCCCCATCGGCCCTCAAATCCCAGGACAAGCTGAAAGCCATGCGCGGCCTCGCGGACGCCTTCTCCGCCATGGTCGACGGGGCCGTCGCAAAAGCGGGCGGCTAGGGCCTTGCCCTCCATTCCCTTCGTCAAGGACATCGACTTCACGCCGGGCGTTGCCGACGAGGTCCTGCCCGGCGTGCGTCGCGTCATCGCCGGCAATCCCGGTCCCTTCACCTATACGGGCACCGGCGTCTATCTCATCGGCGAGACCGATGTCGCGGTGATTGATCCGGGTCCGGACGACCCGGCCCATCTCGATGCGCTTGAAACCGCCATCGGCGGCGCGCGGGTCAGTCATATCCTGATCACCCACACCCATTCCGATCACTGCGGCGGCGCGCGGGCCTTCGCCGACCGAACGGGCGCGCCCATATACGGCTTCGGACCCCATCCGGTGCAGAAACGCGAACACGACGCCCCGGCCCTTGACGAAGGCGCCGATTATTCCTTCAGGCCCGACGAAATCATCGGCGACGGCGCGCGGCTTGAAACGGCGGAATGGCGCATCGAAGCCGTGCACACGCCCGGCCATCTATCGAACCATTTATGCTTCGCCCTGCCGGCGCAAAAGGCGCTCTTTACCGGCGATCACATGATGGGCTGGGCGACGACGGTGGTGGCGCCGCCGGACGGCGACATGACCGCCTATCTCGACAGCCTCGATCTGTTGCTGGGGCGCGAGGACGATGTCTATCTGCCGACCCACGGCGCGCCTATTGAAAGCCCGCGCCGTTTCGTCCGCGCCGTCAGGGCGCACCGGCTGATGCGCGACGCGCAGATCCTCGAACAGCTCAGGAAAGGCCGCAACGGCATCCCCGAGATGGTCGCGGCGATGTATGCGGATGTCGACCCGCGTTTGCATAAGGCGGCCGCGCTCAACGTGCTGGCGCACCTGATTCGGCTCGTCGGCATCGGCCGCGCCGCGTGCGACGAGACGCCGACACTTTCGTCCGTCTACAGATTAAAAGAGTGAGCGTCCGCGCTCAGCCCTGCGCGTCGTTGAGGGCCGCCTGAAACGCCTGCCAGTCCTCGACCATGGCGGTCTCGGCGTCGACGCTCTCATTGAACGCCTTGAGCGCGGCGTTTCGCGTGTCTTTCTCCAACTCCGTATTGTCGGCGACGCTTTCAAGACAGGCGCGATACTCCCCGAGCGCGGCCTGAAACGCCTTGATCGACGCGATCGTTGCCGAAATCTCTTCATCGGTTGCCGTCGCCGGATCGGGCATGGTCGGCGCCGTCCCGTTCAGTTCGCAGTCCGCGGCGGCGACCGGACCGGCCGCCAAGGCCAGCGCCGCAGCAAGCGGCGCAAGGTTCATCATCTTCATGGAAACCCCGTTTTCCTTCCCGCGCGCCCGTCACCGGCGCGCCACATGGCAAAGAGGCGACTGTAAACGGCAACCGGGAAGCGCGCAAATCGGCGGCCAGTCAGGCGTCGAGCAAAATCCGTCGCGCTTCCGCGATCAGGCGCCGTTGCATCTCGGTGGGCGCGCCTTCGACCTCGGCCGCGCGCTCCAGAAGGCCCACGAGATCGCTTTTTTCGGCGGCCGTGCAGACATCGACAACGGGCCGCAGAATCTTCCGCGCCGAATTGCCCGCATCGTTGATCTCGCCGACGGCCATGCGGGCGAAGGCGAACAGTCCGTCGGCGGTTTCCGCGTCGGTCTGAAACGTCTCGCTCATATCCCTGACCAGCGCCTCGCGCTGACGGTCGGTGACGGCGCCGTCATATTGCGCAATCTGAAAGGCGAGAATGGCGGCCGCCTCGCGCGGGTCGGACAGGTTTTCAATGAGTCGCTGATCGACGCGGCGGTTCCATTTGCCCCGCCGCACAACGCCCTTGGCGTCGCGGAGCGCCTCGCGCCCTTCGTTCGCAGCGTTGACAAAGTGGGTAAAGGCCCAGAAGGCGGCGGCCACGGCGCCGAGAATGGCGATGACAATGCTCATAAGCGGGCCCTGTCTTGCGTCGCTCTTCGTCTATCATTTCGCGGTGAACAAATCACTTCGATTTGTTGCGTGGTTCGCTGGAGTCCCGCCTTGGCGGGAACGGGCGGCGTGTTGAGCCCCTTACGGATACACCCGTTCGCTTTGCCAGTCGGCCTCGGGCGTTTCGCGCCAGTAGACGAGGCGGTCGTGCAGGCGGAACGGGCGGTTGACCCAGAACTCGATTTCGATCGGCGTCAGCCGGTAGCCGGACCAGTGATCCGGGCGCGGCACGTCGGCGCCGTCATAGGCCCGGTCGAGCCGTTCAATCTCGCGCTCAAGGGCTTCGCGGCTTTCCATGGGCCGGGACTGCGCCGAGGCGCGGGCGCCAAGCTGTGCGTTTCGGGCGCGGGTCGCGAAATAGGCGTCCGCCTCCTCGTCGCTGACGCGTTCGACGCGGCCGCGGAAACGCACCTGTCGGCGGATGGTCTTCCAGTGAAAACACGCCGCCGCCTGCGGGTTGGCGGCGATCTCTTCGCCCTTGGCGCTTTCCACATTGGTGTAAAAGGTCAGGCCGCACGCATCGACCTCTTTCAAAAGCACCATGCGCACATTGGGCAGGTTGTGCTTGTCGGCGGTCGCCAGCGCCATCGTATTGGGGTCGTTCGGTTCCGTCTCGCCGGCCTTGGCCAGCCATTCGGCGAACAGGGCGAAGGGATCGTGAATGGTGAAGACCTCGCCCTGGTCCTCTTCGGCGCCATAGGCTTCCGCGCTCGGGCTCGGCGGTATCAAATCATCCGACATATCAATGTCCGTTTACGTCCGATAAATCGCGGCCCGCCTATTATGCGGGCCGGGCGACGCATGATAGGGTGCGGGCCATTGAAATCAACGCCGCTGACGGAAATCATCCATGTCCTTCAACAGCTTCGGCCGGGTATTCCGATTTACGACCTGGGGCGAGTCCCACGGGCCCGCCCTTGGCGTGGTCATTGACGGCTGCCCGCCGGGGCTGACGCTGCGCGCGGACGACATCCAGACCTTTCTCGACAAGCGCAAGCCCGGCGGGTCGAAATTCGTCACCCAGCGCAAGGAACCGGACCGGGTCACGATCCTCTCCGGCGTCTTTGAGGACGACCGGACGGACGGCCCCCGCACTACCGGAACGCCGATCAGCCTGATGATCGAGAATGTCGACCAGCGCTCGAAGGACTATGCGGACATTCGCGACAAATACCGGCCCGGCCACGCCGACATCACCTATGACGCGAAATACGGCCTTCGCGATTATCGCGGCGGCGGACGGTCCTCGGCGCGGGAGACGGCGGCGCGTGTCGCCGCCGGCGCGGTGGCGGAACTGGCCTTGAAGGATATTCTGGGTAAGGACTTCTCCATTCGCGCCTGTCTCGTTCAGATGGGCGAACACAAAATCGACCGCAACAATTTCGACTGGGCCGAGATTGAAAAAAATCCCTTCTGGTGCCCCGACGCGGCGGCGGCAAAAGTGTGGGAAAGCGAACTCGACGCCGCGCGCAAGGCGGGCTCTTCCATGGGCGCCGTCGTCGAAGTCGTCGCCTCAGGCGCGCCGGCGGGTCTCGGCGCGCCGGTCTACGGCAAGCTCGACGCCGACCTTGCAAGCGCCATGATGTCGATCAACGCGGCCAAGGGCGTCGAGATCGGCGCCGGGTTCGAGGCGGCAAGGCTCTCCGGCGAGGAAAACGCCGATGAAATCCGTATAAAGAACGGCGCGCCGCATTTCTTGTCGAACAAGGCCGGCGGCGTCCTCGGTGGCATCTCCACCGGTCAGGACATCGTCGTCCGCTTCGCGGTCAAGCCGACCTCGTCGATCCTATCCCCGCGCAAGACCATCACCGCGCAAGGGGAAGAGACCGAGATCGTTACCAAGGGCCGCCACGACCCCTGCGTCGGCATCCGCGCCGTCCCGGTGGGCGCGGCGATGATGGCCCTCGTCCTCGCCGATCACGTCATGCTGCACCGCGCCCAGTGCGGATAAGCCTATTTGCCGCCGCCGAAGGGCAGGATCACCGGCACTTTCGCCATATAGTCACGATATTTGTCGCCAAAAAGAGCGACCATGTCGCGTTCTTCATAGCCGATCGCAATAAAAATATAGATCGTCCATATCGCGGCGAAGAGCAGGTGTCCCACCGTCATATGCGACGTCGCCCAGAACATCGTGATCCAACCCAGATAAAGCGGATGACGGATATGTTTGTAGAGGGACGGCGTTACGAATTGCGGCCCCGGCGCCTCCCTGTTCTTAAACCGGCTCCAGCCCTGCATCAGGCCGAATAAATGGAAGTGATTGATGAGAACCGTCGCCAATAGAACGAGCGCAACGCCGAGGAAGTAGAGCACGGTGAGAACGCCGCTCCACAAGGGCGTTTCAACTGACCAGACGACAGCGGGCATGGGCCGCCAGTAAGCAAAGAGCAGCACCAGCAAGATAACGGTCGCCAAGACATAAGTGCTGCGCTCCATCGACCACGGAACAATTTTCGTCCATGCCTTCTTGAAACCCTGGCGCGCCATGATCGTGTGCTGCAAGCCGAACAACACCAAAAGGCCGATATTCACCAGCACAGCGGCCGCGCCCGCGGCCCGAGCCGGTCCCGCATCAATTGTTTTCGGCGCGCCGAAAAACGATGTCATGTCGCCGCCCACAAACGCAATCAAATACAAAAATGACGCCAAAAATAAAACATACGCGACAACGCTATAAACAAGTGCGATAACGCCCATGACTATCTCCTTTGCCGATACGTTATTTTCGAAGAGCGGCGCTTAATAGAAGCGCGCAACCGAGCCGTCAAAGAAAATCAATATTGCAGTGCGTCAATTCCGTATACGGCTTGATATTCCACGCATAGTCGCACATCGGATTCTCTGTAGCCGGAACATTTTGCTCTAACTTCGCCGCCATTTGCGCGCGCAATCAATTGCGGCGCTTGACGGCGCCGATCAGAAACTCCTGATTGCCGTCGCCGCCGGAGATCGGGCTTTCGATCCAGCCGGTCGATTGCCAGTCCGGCAAGGCATCGAGCCATGCAGCGATGTCCTCGGCGACACCGGCGGCGTTTTCGCGGTCCGGCTTGACGATGCCGCCCTTGCCGATGCGGTCGCGGCCCACCTCAAACTGCGGCTTGATCAGGGCGAGCAGCCGCGCGCACGGAGCAGCAAGCGCCAATGCTGGCGGCAACGCTTTTTTGAGAGAGATAAAACTGACGTCGCAGACAATTAGGTCGATCGGATCGGGAACAAGCGTTCGCGAGAGATCTTTCGCATGAGTCTTTTCGAGATTAACGACGCGCGTGTTGGCGCGCAGCGCGTCGTGTAATTGTCCATGGCCCACATCGACGGCGTAGACTTTCGCGGCGCCCGCGCGCAGGAGGACATCCGTAAAGCCGCCGGTCGAGGCGCCGAGATCGAGGCAGATTTTTCCTGCCGGATCAACTTCCATCGTCCGAAGCGCCGCAGCAAGCTTCACCCCGCCGCGGGAAACAAAGGGATGCGCTTCGCCTTCGGCGACGACGTCGTCGCCTTCGGAAATTTGTTTCGACGGTTTCGTCGAAACGGCGCCGTTGACGCGGACCAGACCCGCCGCAATCGCCGCTTGCGCCCGGGCGCGGGAGTCGTACACGCCGGATTGAACGAGATGTAAGTCGAGCCGCATGGGCGCACGCCAGTCCTAGATGAACGCGCGCGACCCTAAATCAGTTGCGCGCCGTCATCAAAAACCGCGCCAGCGGCGGGGCGATGCGGGCAAGGCCCACCGTGGCGCGAAGCTTGGGGTTGCGGCCGCGGATGAGCGCCTCTTCGGCGTGCTCGTGAAAGGCGCCGAACTGACCGTCGCGCAGGGCCGCTTTCGCCTTGTTGAGCGCCATGGTGTAGCGCAGCTTGTCGATCCGCCGGTCGCAAAGCACCATCAGATCCGGCCGCGCCGCGCGCAGTTTTTCATAGACCCGGATCGTGAAGGCGCTGAGGCGAACGTCGTTCGACGACAGGGAATCGTCCCGCAGACGATACCAGGCGAGCGGTTCGTCCAAATACGCCGCCTTGCCGCCGGCGGCGAGGATGCGGATCCATAAGTCGAAATCCTGCGCGTTGCGCAAGTCGTTATCGAAGCCGCCGACGCTTTCAAACCACGGGCGGCGCATGGTCACGGCGGTGTAAACCTGGAAGGCGCGGGCGGCGACGCGCTTTAACGTCACCGGCGGAACCATTTTCACATTGTCCGAACAGCGATTGCCGGGGATCTTTTCGTCCGCGAAAGTGTTCGCGTCGCACGCGACAAAGGCGAGGTCCGGCGCCGCTTCGAGCGCGCCCAGCATTTTCTCAAGGTAATCCGGCGCCCAGGCGTCGTCGGCGTCGAGCATCGACAGGAAGGGGCTTTGCGCGCCTTGCGCAGCCCGATTGCGCGCTGCCGCCGCGCCGGCGTTTTCCTGTTGAATGACCTCAATGCGCTTGTCGCTAAAGGAGCGCGCCACCTCATCGGTTTCGTCGGTGCTGCCGTCGTCGACGATAACGAGTGTCCAGTCCTCGCGCGTCTGGGCCAGCACGCTTTCAATCGCGTCGCCAATATAGGGGCCCACATTGAAGGCCGGCATGATGATGGTCGTTGCGGACATCGGTTGAGACACTCGCGCTGCGCGAAGGCCCATGCATGCAGGTTGCGCGCCGATTTGGCGCGCCGCCGCTGTTAATCATGACGGTTAACTTTTGACGCAGGGATGCGCGGGCGTTTATGCCGCAACGGGCGCTAGCCGCCGTCCCGCGTCGCCGCGTGGATCGCCTCAAGGCGGTCGCCCTGAGCGCAGATCTCTCGCCGCATGTCGCGCAGACGGGACGCGGCCCATTCATCGCGCGTCTCAGCCCGGCGTAATTCGTCGGCGATGGCGCTGAGGCGGGCGTCGATCTGAAGACGCAACCGGGCAATCTCTGCTTCGATCACCGCGAGCTTCTGCTCAGCGTGGTCATCCCCCATCATCGTTAAGCAAGCCCGGCTGCGTCGGACGGCAAAATCAAGTTTTCTGGCAATAAAGTCAACCTGTTTTCCGATTAAACGCGAGTATTATTTGACGCAGGCCCTATCTCTTCAAATAAATACCGAACAGAAGCTGGCAATCCCCGCCGGCTTTATTGAGATCGCTTTCCTATTTCCGGTTGAGCCGGCGAACGACCCATTTCGCCGACGTCTGGCCCGCAAGCACGCGCAACAGGATATGGCGCGCGCCGTGTTCGCCGCTGCCGGTTTCGAGCCATACGGCGCTGACGCCAAGCACGGCGGCGATCTTTTCAACGATATCGTGGGGCGGCGGCGTATCGCCGGTTTCCCATTCGGCGGCGGCCGGAAAACCGGTATTTTTAGCCGGCGAACAGGCTAGCCGCGAAGGTTTACGACCTCCGCCGTCATGCCCAGCGCCTCGCGGGCGCGTTCGACAATATGCGCCGCGTTAAGGCGTGCCGTTTCGTACATGTTGTAGGGCGAATCCTGGTCCTGGAAGACGTCCGGCAAGATCATCGTGCGGATCTTCAGCCCCGCATCGAGGAGCCCGGCGTCCGACAGGAAATGCAGCACAAAGGCGCCGAAGCCGCCGCGCGAACCCTCTTCCACCGTGATCAGGACTTCATGATTGCGCGCAAGATCGAGAACAAGGTCATGATCGAGGGGTTTGGCGAAGCGGGCGTCGGCCACGGTCGTCGACAGCCCTTGGGCTTCGAGCGCATCGGCGGCTTTCAGCGCTTCGGCCAGCCGCCCGCCATAGGCGAGGAGCGCCACCTTGGTTCCTTCACGGACAATGCGGCCCTTGCCGATGTCGAGGATCGTTCCCTTTTCAGGCAGGTCGACGCCGACCCCCTCGCCGCGCGGATAGCGGAACGCGATCGGGCCCTCGTCATAAGCGACCGCGGTCGCCGTCATGTGGACGAGTTCGGCTTCGTCGCCCGCGGCCATCAACACCATGTTGGGCAGGCAGCCGAGATAGGCGATGTCAAACGCGCCCGCATGGGTCTGGCCGTCGGCGCCGACGAGCCCGGCCCGGTCCATGGGAATGCGCACCGGCAGGTTCTGGATCGCCACGTCGTGAACGACGCTGTCATAGCCGCGCTGAAGGAAAGTCGAGTAGATCGCCGCAAAGGGCTTCATGCCGTCGGCGGCCATGCCGGCGGCGAAGGTGACCGCGTGCTGCTCGGCGATGCCCACGTCGTAACAGCGCTCCGGATAGACCTCGGCAAACATATCAAGCGACGTGCCCGACGGCATCGCCGCGGTGACGCCAATGATCTTGTCGTCGGTTTCCGCTTCCTTGATCAGCGCTTTCGCAAAGACTTTCTGATAGGCCGGCGCGTTGGGCGTTCCCTTTTTCTGCTTGCCGGAGACGACGTCAAACTTGGCAACGCCGTGATACTTGTCGGCGGATTCTTCCGCAGGCGGATAACCGGCGCCCTTGCGCGTCACCACATGGACGAGGACGGGCCCCTCTTTCATGTCGCGCGCGTTTTCCAGCACCGGCACAAGCTGGTCGAGATTGTGTCCGTCAATGGGGCCCACATAGTAAAAGCCGAGCTCCTCGAACAGCGTGCCGCCGGTCATCATGCCGCGGCCGTATTCTTCCGCCTTGGCGAGCTGTTTGTAGACCGCTTTCGGCAAGCGCTTGGCGAGCTGTTTGCCGAAGGAACGGAAGCCCTGATAGACACCCGAAGAAGACGCGCGGGCGAGATAGGCGCTCATGGCGCCGACGGGCGGGGCGATCGACATGTCGTTGTCGTTGAGGATCACCACCAGTTTCGAGCCGAGATGGCCGGCGTTATTGAGCCCCTCATAGGCCATGCCCCCGGACATGGAGCCGTCGCCGATCACCGCGATGGACGTCGTCTCCTTGCCGAGATGGCGCGAAGCTTCGGCGAACCCGGTGGCGGCGGAAATCGACGTCGCCGCATGGGCCGCGCCGAACGGGTCGTATTCGCTTTCCGACCGCTTGGTGAACCCGGAAAGGCCGCCGCCCTGACGCAGGGTGCGGATGCGGTCGCGCCGGCCGGTAAGAATCTTGTGGGGGTAGCACTGGTGGCCCACGTCCCAGACGAGGCGGTCGTCCGGCGTGTTGAAGACATAATGGATCGCCGTCGTCAGCTCGACGACGCCAAGCCCGGAGCCGAGATGCCCGCCGGTGACGGACACCGCGTCGATCATCTCCGCGCGCAACTCGTCCGCCAACTGGCGCAGTTGCGATTTCTCCAGCTTGCGCAAATCCGCCGGATAATTGACTTGATCAAGCAGCGGCGTTTCGACAGCCATTTTGTCTTCCCCTCTCATCATTCGGGACCCGCCGGCGGTTTGTCGCAGACGCGCGCAAAGACGCGCTGCGACCGCGGCGAAAGCAGCCCCTTCTAGCGACTTTAGCCGTTTTCACCACCCCTTCTCCTGTGAAATCGCGGCAAGTTGAGGACGGTTTCAGGGCGGGGTGACAAGAATGCCGCAGGGCCCGTTTGCGGGCTGGCGGCCGGCGGCGTAAGATTTGGAAATATTTATGGAGGGGACCAGGATGACAAGGCGCATCTGGGCGGCGTTTGTTGCAACGGTATTCACGTTCGGATTTGCCGCGGCCGCCGTAGCGAACGACCCGGCCTATTTGGCGCAGTACAAGCTCTATAATCAGGCGCTGGAGGCGGGAGACACCGCCGCCGCCGCCGATCACGCTAAAGCCGCATGGATCGCGGCAGAAACCGAACTCGGCGACGACCGGCTGACGGCAATTCTGGCCTATAATTATGGGCTGCTGATTGTAACAGCCGACCCGAAAAACGCCCTTGCGCCATTGCGACGGGCGAGCGAACTAGCGGATGCAGGCTTAGGCGATCTACCGGCGGAAGAACTCGCAAAGTATTTGGCCTACGCGGAATTTACGAACAGCGGAGGGGGCGGGCGCGAGACCAAAAGACTCCGTGAGGCGCTACTTGCGTTTGAAGAAGCGGCGGCAACGACAGCGGAAGACGCGTTCATGTGGCTGCAGCTCGCATATGCCGAACTGAACAAAGAACGATACCGACGCGCCGTATTCGCCGCGGACAAATCACTGGCCGCAATCGACGCCACTGAGCCCAGCGATCTTGTCGTCAAACCGCAAGCGCTTTTGGTGCGCGGCGTTGCTGCTTTGATTCCCTTTCCACGAACGGTTGTCGATGTAGCGCGTGCTCATGATGATTTCACAACTGCAATTAACTTGTACCCGCCACAACAAGACGTCGAGTCATTTGACAGGACGTTCGCCCAAACGATCGCATGGCACTCTGCATCAGGCGCCGCCCTATTGAGTATGGGCAAAGACCACTCTTCAATTGACGATAGGACGGGCGTTGCTCTTAATACGAACAAAGAATATTTCGCATCTGCGATCGGCAGACCAAAGGATTGCCGCACGGTGTGGGAAAGGCGAAACCCGCCGAATTTTCCCACCGATGCTCTGGATAAGGGTTATATCGGCGCAGTGGTGCTGGTTTACGATATCTCTGATGACGGCGTAGTTACGAATGCGAAAGTGCTTGCAGAGGTCCCAGGCGATACGTTCGGCGAAATCGCTGCTAGATCCGTTGCTAGATGGAAAATTGAAACGCCGCCCGTTGATCACCCCGGCTGCCGCACAAATGTCATGACCAATTTTCATTTTGTCATCGAAGATACATATTAACGGTAGTGATTTCCCTCAACAACAAACGCTGCATCGTCACCGGCGCAGGCTCCGGGATCGGGCGGGCCGTGGCGCTTGATCTCGCCTGGCGGGGCGCGTCGCTGGCCCTTTCCGACATCGATGAGGCGGGCCTTGCCGAGACCCGCAACCTGATCGGCGGCGGCGGCGACCGCCATCGTCATGACCGGCTCGACGTGTCGGACCGGGATGCGGTTGCGCGCTATGCTGCGAGCCTATCGAACGCATGGGGGCCGGCGAATTTTCTGTTCAACATTGCCGGCCTCAGCCGCATCGGCGCGTTCGCCGAAACGCCTCTGGCGTCCTTTGACAAGGTGATGGATGTCAATTTCTACGGCACGGTCGCCATGTGCCGGGCGTTTCTGCCGCAGCTTCGCGAAACCCGGGGCACGATCGTCAACATCTCGTCCATCTTCGGCCTGATCGGCTTTCCGGGCCAGGCCCATTACTGCGCGTCGAAATTCGCCGTACGCGGATTTTCCGAAACCCTGGCCATGGAGCTGGCGCCCGAAGGCGTTTGCGTCACCTGCGTGCACCCGGGCGCCGTCGCCACCAACATCGTGCGCGCGGCAGAACTCGACGCCCTGCCCGGCGGCGTTAAATCGCGGGAGAAATTCAACAAGAAGTTCGACAAGGCCGCACGCACCAGCCCCGAACGCGCCGCGCGCGTTATCGTCAACGGCGCGGCAAAGGGCAAACGCCGGATCGTCGTCGGCGCCGACGGGCATGTGGTTTCAATTCTTCAGCGCCTGTTCCCGCGCAGCTACGCATGGCTGCCCCCGCGCCTGATCGGCTGGCGGTAGGATCAGGTTACGACCTTCTGCTTCGGTAAACCTCCGCTCATCCCGGCGAAGGCCGGGATGAGCGGACATAATGGTTTAGCCCGCCTAATGCGCAAACCCGCCCTACTCGAAACTCGCCGGTTCGGACTTCGGCTTGTCGCCATTACCAACGACGATCTTTTCGATTTTTTCCTGGGCCGATTTCAGCTTGGCCTCGCAATGGGCTTTCAACTTCGCGCCGCGTTCATAAAGCGCGATTGAATCCTCAAGCTCGGCCTTGCCGCTTTCGAGTTTCGACACGATGTCTTCAAGCTCGGCGAGCGCCTTTTCAAAGGAGAGCGCTACGATGTCGTCGGGTTTTTTCGCCATGAAAGGGACTTACTCCGCCGCTGCGGGCGCTTCAACGCCGCGTTTAAATCCCGGCGGCTGGTAAATGCGCCAGGACCAGTAATGATTGCCGCCGTCGCGGCTGGCGCGCACCCAGGCGTCGCTGCGCAATTGCTGGTCGATCATCCAGTTGAGATAGCCATGGGCGCAGAGAACGACGTCGCCGGCCTCGGCGTGTTCGGCAAGGCGCGCGGCGATTTTGCGCACCCGGCGCCAGCTCTGTATGTGGTTTTCCACCCCTTCCGGGGCGAAGCCCAGAAACCACAGGGTGCGCGAAACGACGCCCCACTGGCCCGGGCGCAATTTGATGAAATCGGGAAATGGCGGCGCCGGCAGCGGCGCCTCCACAAACATGGGATCGGCGGGAATGGCGCGGTCGGCCCCGGCGATATGGCGGGCGGTCTCGATCGCCCGGGGCAGGGTCGAGGACAGGATCGTCTCGGCCCGGTCGGCAAGGTCGATCAGGCTTTCCGGCGGGCGCTCGTCGGCGGCGAGGCCGCTGGCGTCATATTGCGCCCACCAGTCGCCATATTCTCCCGCCGTGATGGTGAGATCGCGGGAGAGGTCCGGGCGCCCGTGACGCACAGTGATGATCCGGCCGGTCATGGAACGTGCCCGATGCCCCTTGCTGGAGCCGTTCGCACGCCGAATGAGCCGGGCGAACGGATCCAAGTTTTTGTTGGCGCGGATTGCGGCCGCAAAACCGGCGACCACTTTTGCGGCAAGCCGCGCTGAGGGCCCTTATGGCGCGGTTTTCAGGCGCTCATCAAGCTTTTCACATGGGCCGCGGCGCTGGCCGCCAGGGCCTTGAGATCATAGCCCCCTTCAAGGACCGAGATCAGCCGGCCCCCCGCCTTGTCCCGGGCGACGCCGGCGATTTCGGCCGTCGCCCAGGCGAAATCCGCCTCGGTCAGATTGAGGCCCCCAAGGGGGTCGGCCCTGTGGGCGTCAAAGCCGGCGGAAATGACAATGAAATCGGGGTCGAATTCTGAAAGCGCCGGCAGCAACCGCTCGCCCCAGGCGCGACGGAATTCCTC
Organism: Hyphococcus sp.; assembly: GCA_028284345.1. GTDB lineage: Bacteria > Pseudomonadota > Alphaproteobacteria > Caulobacterales > Parvularculaceae > Hyphococcus. Next base: position 867,702 of record JANQRY010000003.1, read on the forward strand.
GCCGCCCGTCCCGCCGGGAAGCGGCGCGTTAGCGATATTGTCAAAGGCGCCGCGGTCGGTGTCGCGGCCCGTGCCCGGATATTGCGGCCATTCATGGGACGAGGCGTAAAACGCGTTTTCATCATGCCAGAACGCCGCCTCGGTGCCGTTGCCGTGATGCACGTCGAAATCGAGGACGGCGACGCGCTTGGCGCCATGCTCGCGGGCGTGGATGGCGGCGATGGCGGCGGAATTGAAAAAGCAGAACCCCATGGCGCGTTCGGGCTCGGCGTGATGACCCGGCGGGCGCGCGGCGACAAAGGCGTTTTTCGCCTCGCCCGCAAACACCGCATCAACCGCGGCGACGGCGCCGCCGGCGGCACGCAAGGCCGCTTCGAGGGAGGACGGACCCATAAAGGTGTCGGCGTCGAACTGTGCAAGGCCCTCGGTCGGCGCGTTTTCCTCCACGACGCGGCGGTAGGCTTCCGGATGCACGCGTTCGATCTCATCCGCCGTCGCTATTGGCGGGGTCCGTTTTTCAAGATGCGCGAAGTCGTCATGGCAAAGCGCCGCCTCGACCGCATCGTAGCGCCCGCCATGTTCCACATGACCGGGCGGCACTTCGTGGCGGGAAAAAACGGGGTGGGTAAAGAGTAGGGTGGTCATGGGCGTTGATTACAATGGTGTTCATTCCGGCGAAAGCCGGAAATCTCTATCGGTTGAGGTGATGCCTAATACCGGCGCCCGGTATTGGCCCAAATTGAACATTCAATAGAAGTGGGTCCAATCACACGACAATCGTCCAACCGGGCGCCGACACAAGTATTTGTTTTGTTCGCTTTGGGGAAGATTGTACCAACAGATACAATGGAAATTCTGCGACAAACAAGAAAGCATCGATTCACATATCAGCGCGTTTTGCAGATCCAGCACTCTCGATGCAGACATTCAATCCATGAGAGCGTTTCACACTGTTCCAGCAATGCCCCGAAAACGTTTTTCAGGTAGACTATTTCTTTTCACTATAAGCCAGACACTCAGCGCAAGTTCCGCACTTGCCATGATCAACATAATTAGCACCGAAAATGGTTCAGGCAGTCGAAGGTCTATAAAAAAAACAACATATGTAAACGAAGCAATTATCAATAACACGCCAAGGCTTTTCGGAATGTATCCAGACTTGAGGACCGAATAACCGAGTACAAAAATATGGAATGCGAAAAAAATGTATCCCAAAAGCTTTATAGAGGCGTAGCCGTACGCATCGATTATTTGAAATAGCAGCGCCAGCACTCCAACCATCAATGCGCCAGCATAAAGTAGCCGGAGCGCGCCCGTCAGCGACGCAAGTTTCTTATTGGCTGGCTTGAGTACAACATAAAGAGCAAGGCCAATAATAGAGTCGAGCACGAGTACGATTAAATAACCGATTGCGGCAAATCCAAATAGCCTGGGATTGGCCTCGATATCACGGGCTAAAGCAGCAGTATCTCCGGGCACAACAAAATTAGCCAACAGAAAATCATCAACCAACGTTACCAATAAAACCGAAATTACAAACGCAATCCCGACAATCAACGCCGCCTTTCTTGGAGATGTATCAGTGATGCAATTTTTCAATTATAACCGTCCTACTTCATCCTTACAGCCTTGGGGCGTCATTTCGACAAGCAAGCACATATCTCTTTTGAAAAATTGACCACCGTCAATGTTTGCAACTGGCGTTGATGGAGAGAATGAAGGGACTATCGTGACAATATGCGCATTCCCGCCGCAAGCCTTCATGCGCTTCCATCAATATGGTCGCATGAATATACTGGCTCGATGATCCTACGCCGCGCGACACTCTCCGACGCCGACCTTCTCGAAGACTGGCGCAAGCGGCCGCACGTTCAGGCCGGCTTCGGCGCGGAAGACCCGCCCGACTGGCGCGAGGAACTGTCGATCGACGAGGACTGGCATGATCCGGTCATCGCCGAGGTCGACGGCCGGCCCGTGGGCTATATGGAGATCATCGACCCGGCGCGCGAGGCGACCCATTACTGGGGCGATGTCGAAGCCAACTTGCGCGCCCTCGACATTTTCGTCGGCGACGAAAACGATCTCGGCAAAGGCTATGGCGCCGCAATGATGCGCCTTGCGCTCGAACGATGCTTCGCCGCGCCAGAGGTAACGGCCGTCATTATCGACCCGCTCGTCTCAAATGTCCGCGCCATTCGGTTTTACGAGCGGCTGGGCTTCCGCCATGAGGACGTGCGGGAATTTGATGGCAATGAATGCGCGGTGATGCGGCTGACGCGGGAGACGTGGAAAGCGACGAAGTAAGCCTGTTTAGTGTAACCGTCATCCCGTGCGCAACGCAGCGCGCAGCGCTGCTTTGCAGACACGGGATCGCCCTCAGCTTGCCGCAGCCGGTCCCGTGTCTGCATTGCATCATCGAAGATGCTGCAATGCAGACACGGGAAGACGCTAAAAGGGACCGGTGAAAGGTGGCTATGTTTACATTATGACCAGTAGAAAAGACGGCGTTCTTTATGTGGGCGTCGCAGCCGACCTCGCCGCCCGCGTATATCAGCACCGCATCGGAGAAGGATCGAGGTTCTGCCGGCGGTATGGTCTTGCACGGCTCGTTTATGCCGAACGGTTTGAGGACATTGCAGACGCCATCGCAGCGGAAAAACGCATCAAGAAATGGCGCAGGGCCTGGAAGATTGCGCTGATCGAAAAAGACAATCCGGGCTGGGACGACCTCTTCGAAACCATCAATCACTAAATCGTCATCCCCTCAGCGATCCGACACCCGTTTCCAGAACACGACCTTGTCCGCACCGGGTTCATAGAAATCGCGGATGCGCGCTTCCTCGGCGTAGCCGTTCTTTTGATAGAAGGCGCGCGTGCGCGCAAAGGCGGGGGTGCTCATGGTTTCCACGAGGAGAATACGCTCCCCCTGATCGCCAAGACGCTTTTCGAGATACGCCATCATCTCACCGCCAAAACCGGCGCCCTGATGCTCGGGCAGAACGCCAATGGCGAGGAGGTTCCAGGCGCCGTCGGTCATGCGCTCCGGCTCGCAGAAGCCAAACCCAACGGGGCTTTCGTCAAGCGTGCAGACGAACCAGATATCGCGCCGCGTTCGCGCAAAATACGGCGCTATCATATCGTCGAGCATGTCGCCGGGGAACAACGCCGCCGCCTCGGCGATGGCTTTGATATGAGGGATGTCGGCCTCTTCAACGGGACGCAGGTTTCGTTTCGCCATAAACGACCCTCAGTTTCCCATCATATGCGCCAGCGTCTCGGCGACGCCCGGCGGCGGCGCGATGTCGTCGGGCACGAAGAAATCGACGACGAGCTTCTTCGACGGGTCGACGCGGTATTTCTCAAAATCCGTAACGCCGTTCTCATAAAGGAACGTATCGTCGATCAGGAAGTTGCCGGAAAATTCCTTCGCCGGCTTGGTGAAAATCATATGCGCCGCGTCGGCGAGGATGTCGGTCGTGCGCGAGGCTTGCATCATGGCGTCGCCGCCGAGAGCGAATTGCACCGCCGCCGTCGCAATCGCCGTCCTCGGCCACAGCGCGTTAAACGCGATCCCGTCCGATTTGAACTCCTCCGCCATGCCGAGCACGCAGAGCGACATGTTGAACTTGGCCATGGAGTACGCGACGTGACCGCGAAACCATTTCGGGTCCATGTCGAGGGGCGGCGACAGCGTCAGCACGTGCGGGTTGTCGGCCTTCTTCAGATAGGAAATGCACGCCTTTGACGTGAGGAACGTGCCGCGGCCGTTGATCTGATGCATCAGATCATAGCGCTTCATTTCCGTCGCCTCTGTGCCGGTCAGCGAAATCGCCGACGCATTGTTGACGCAGATATCGACGCCGCCGAATGTTTCCGCGGTTTTGGCGACCGCCTCCATGACGGAGCCCTCGTCGCGGACATCGACGACCAGCGGCAGAGCCGTGCCGCCGGCGGCCTCGATTTCCTCCGCCGCCGTATAGATCGTTCCCGGCAGGTGTTTGTGCGGCTCGGCCGATTTCGCCGCAATCGCCACATTGGCGCCGTCCTTCGCGGCCCTGAGCCCGATCGCAAGGCCGATGCCGCGCGACGCGCCGGTGATGAACAGGGTTTTTCCTTTGAGCGTGGCCACGGGGGTATCGCCTCCTTCTTTGCGCCCCGTCCTTAACGGAAACGCGAAAGAGATTCACCCCGTTCGCGCAGCGCGCGGGTCTCAGGCGGCGCCCTCCTCGCAGTCGGGACGATCGGCGTCGGGACTGCGACATCCGACAATCGAGCAGGCTTCGCTCATGGAGGAGGCCCGGCGCGTCGTTTCCATGCGCCGCTCCTCGCCGTCGACGCCCTTCGAGCGCCAGGCGATGGAAATCGCCACATGGTCCCTGACCACGGCGCAGCCGACGCCATAGCTGTCCATATGCTGCTTGATCTTCTTCAACTCGTTCATGTCAAAAATCTCTCCAGCGCCGATAAGAATTAACCTTACCGCGCCACGCATTCTTCGAATGATACGGGGGCGCCTTCGCATCGCAGCGGCGCCCGCCGCCCAAGCAAATATCGCGCTCCTGCTCCTGTTATGGACCTTTTGGACACGCGCTTCAAGTATTAATCAGTGTAAAGAAGTATTTTTTATTTTACGAAAATTTTGCGAGAATTGTCGCGGTTCTGTGCGGGCCCGCCTTGTCAGCAGCAATCCTGAGCGCGTTTCCTCCACGGCGCGTTCGTCGCCGTCCCGCAGCGCGAAACGCTCAACGCCGCGATCAGGTTTTGGCTTCTAGTTCCACTTCCGGCGCTTCTTGGCGTCTTCCACCGCTTCCCAGACGCGCAGCGCGTTGAGCCCGAGGATCTTTTCAATCGCTTCCTCGTCATAGCCGCGATCGAGGAGACCCTGGATAAGGGTCGGATAGGTGGAGGCGTCTTTGAGGCCTGAAGGCAGGGAATCCCCGACGCCGTCATAGTCAGAGCCGAGGCCCACATGATCGATGCCGGCGAGCTCGACGGCGCGGTCGATATGATCGAGCACGTCTTCAACCGCGGCGAACGGATAGTCGTGATCGCGCCGCCAGGCGTCGTTAAAAGCAGAGCGCTCTTCGTCGGTCATCTTGCGGCCCAGGCGCTGTTCTTCTTTCTCGCGGGCTGCGTCGCGCGGCTTTGAATAGGTATTGGCCGCCGGCGTCAGGAAAGCCGAGCCGTAATTGATCATGATGACGCCGCCGTTCTCGCCGATCTTTTTGACAAGATCGTCGGGCAAATTGCGCCGCCAGCCTGGCGTGAAGTGGCGCAAGGAAGAATGAGACGCCATCACCGGCGCTCTCGTCACTTCAAGAACGTCTTCGACTGCGGCATCGGTGACATGGCTGATGTCGATGATCATGCCGATATCGTTCATGGCGCGGACGAGTTCAAAACCGAAAGGGGAAAGCCCGTCCCAACGCTCTCTGATATCGTAGGAAGAATCCGAAATATGGTTCGACTTTGAATGGGCGAGGGTGATGTAGCGGATGCCGCGATCATAAAAATGTTTGAGATTGGTAAGGTCGCCTTCGATGGGCGAGCCGTTCTCCATGCCCAGCGGCAAGGCGATCTTGCCGGCCTCAATGATGTCGCGCACCTCTTTGACGGAGTAGGCGATTTCAAACTTGTCGGGATTACGCGCGGCAATCGCTTCCATGATCCCGATCATCATATTGGCGCGCGCTTTGGCGCCGCCGCGCAGCTCAAAATCAGCCGCCACATAGATCGACATGAAGGGCGCATCAAGACCGCCGGCCCGGGCTCGTTCATAGTCAAAATCGACCGTCTTTTGGCCGGACGCGATATCGGCGCCGGCCTCCATGATTGTCGTCGGCGCATCAATGTGACCGTCCACAATGATGTATTTTTTTGCGATTTCGATCGCGCGTTCCGACGGCGCGGCGACGGCGAGCGTCGGCGCGATCGCAATCACCGCGGAGAGCAACAGTCTTTTCATGAATGGTCTCCGGGTCAACGCTGGCTCACGCGCTCAACAGGTCCGGCTCAATCTGCGGCAGAGCGCCGCCCGTAACGGCGCCAGTGAGGGCGACGGCTTCGGTGAGATAGCGGTCGGCGAAGAACTTCGCGACTTCGATTTTCGCTTCGTAATAGCCGGCGCCGTCCGCGTCCTCATTGACGAGCAACGCCGCAGCGACGGCACCGCGGGTGAGATAATAGCCCGCCGCCACATTGCCGAACTGTTTTAGATAGTCCGCGGCGCCGGCGAGCACCGCTTCCTGATCCATCCGCGCCAGACCAAGCAACGCGTCGGTCGATGTCTTCAGCGCCGTCACCGCTTCAGCGAGGCGGCGTCCGCAATGGGCGACGTCTTCGCGTTTCGCCGCGCTTGCGAGGTCGGCTTCCTTGGCCATAAGGGCGATAAAGGCGTTCGCCGCCGCGCCGCCGTCCCCTTGTAATTTGCGCCCGACGAGATCCATGGCCTGAATGCCGTTGGTGCCTTCGTAGATCGCGGCGATGCGCGCATCGCGCATATGCTGGGCGGCGCCCGTTTCCTCAATATAGCCCATGCCGCCATGAACCTGGACGCCGATGGATGCGACGTCATTGGCGCGATCCGTGGACCAGGCTTTCGAAATCGGCGTCAGCAACCCTTCAAGGGCCGCAGCCTCGCGCCGGACGTTTTCGTCCGCGCCATGGCGCGCCAGATCGTAAGCGACGGCGTTGGCGTAACAGACCCCGCGCGCCCCTTCGGTGAGCGCCTTCATGGCGAGGAGCATGCGCCGCACGTCGGCATGCTCATAGATCGGGATCATGTCGCCGGTCTTAACGCCCGGGGCGCGTCCCTGACGGCGCTCCTGGGCGAAGGCGAGAGCCCGCTGAAACGCCCGTTCCGCAATCCCGACGCCCTGCAACCCCACATCGAGGCGCGCGGCGTTCATCATCACGAACATGTTTTTAAGGCCCTTGTTTTCCTCGCCGAGCAGCGTGCCGTAGCATTCGCCATTCTCGCCAAAGGCCATGACACAGGTCGGGCTGCCATGCAGGCCCATCTTCTCTTCAAGCTTGATGCACTGGACGTCGTTGCGCGTCGCCAATGACCCGTCCTCATTCACATGCGCCTTCGGCACAATGAACATGGAGATGCCGGCGGTCCCTTCCGGCGCATCGGGGAGGCGCGCCAAGACGAGATGAATGATGTTGTCAGTCAGGTCGTGATCGCCATAGGTGATATATATCTTCTGTCCACTGATCTTATAACGCTCAATTCCGTTTTCATCAGGGCCGACCGGCTCGGCTTTCGTGCGCACTGCGGACAGATCCGAGCCGGCCTGCGGCTCGGTAAGGTTCATGGTGCCGGTCCATTCCCCTGAAACCAGTTTCTCAAGGTAGAGCTTTTTCTGTTCATCGGTTCCCGCATGGAGGATCGCCTTGACCGCGCCGGTGGTGAGCGTCGTGCCGATGGCGAAGGACATGCTGGCCCCGTTAAGCCCGTCGACCAGCGCGTTGGCGAGGGTCGAGGGCAGGCCCTGACCGCCATGCGCCTCCGGAAAGGCCAGCGAGTTCCAGCCGCCCTCCACATATTGCCCATAGGCCTCCTTGAAACCCGGACTGGTGCGGACAACGCCGTTTTCAAGCCGGGCGCCCTTGCGGTCGCTTTCTTCATTGAGGGGCGCAACGACCTGATCGCAGTACTTGCCCATTTCCTCCATCACCGCCGCGACAAGATCATCGGACAAGTCCGGAAAGGCACCGGTTTTTTCGAGGGCCGAAAACCCGGCCGCGTGATCGAGAATGAACCGCATGTCGCGGACAGGCGTCGTGTAGGTCATGGGGATAATCCGGTTGCTCGCCCGCCTTTATGAACGCTGCGCGGCGCGAAATACAGGCGGCGATACATCGCGCGGGCGTGTTTTTTGCAGCGCGTGCGTGTTAACGATTAAAGCGGGAGAGACGCCCTTGCCAAATCGCGGATCCATCATCGCCGCGGGCGCGCTCGCCGCCGCGTTGGCGACAACGCCGGCGCCGGCGGAACTCGTATCCTACGCCTATGACGGCGTTTACGAAGGCGGCGCCGCAATCGTCAGAGACCTCTCCGATCCCGCCTGCCCGACCCTGCCCCTTTATCGCATCGAAATCCGGGACGGCGCCTTGCGCGCCTGGGACGGCGGTCGCCAGACGGTCAAAGGCGTCATCACCCATGACGGGTTTTTCAATGCCGACTATTATTTCGCCGATGGCCGGGCCCGCGTTTTTGAAGGCGCGATCGATCGGGGCGGCGTGCTGACGGGTGGCGTTTTTTATCAGCGCTGCGCCTATCTTGTGACGCTTTACAAAACCCGCTGAGGGGCGGGCCGCCCGCGCGTCTCCCGTGTATCGCTGCGGCGCCTGTGCTATGCGCGAAAGCCATGACCGTTCCCGACACCATAGCGCAGGCGGCGACCATCCTACGCGCCGGCGGCCTCGTCGCCATGCCGACGGAAACGGTCTACGGCCTCGCCGCCGACGCGACCAACGACGCGGCGGTAGCAAAGATATTCGAGGCCAAGGGACGGCCCCGCTTCAATCCGCTCATATGCCATGTGGCGGACGCCGAGATGGCGGCGCGCTATGTCGCCATTCCGCCGCTGGCGCAGACATTGATCGACGCCTTCTGGCCGGGGCCGCTGACGCTCGTCCTGCCGCGGCGCACCGATTCTAACTTGTCGCTGCTGGTCTCCGCCGGGCTCGACACGGTCGCCCTGCGCGCGCCGGATCATAAAGGCGCGCAGGCCCTCATCCGCGCCGCTGACCGGCCGCTGGCGGCGCCCAGCGCCAACCGGTCGGGGCGCATCAGCCCGACAACCGCGCAGCATGTGCGGGAAGGCGGCCTATTGATCGAGCCGAACGCCATCATCGACGGGGGCCCCTGCCGCGTCGGCGTTGAATCGACCATCGTCAAAGTGGACGGCGACAAGGCGACGCTGCTGCGCCCCGGCGGCGTCGCGCGCAGCGACATCGAACGCGTCGCCGGGGCGCCGCTCGGCGATCCTCCGCAGGCGGATAAACCGCAGGCGCCCGGCATGCTCGCAAGCCACTACGCGCCGGCCGCAGCGTTGCGTCTCAACGCACAAGGCCCCCGCACCGGCGAAGCGTTTCTCGGCTTTGGCGACAACGCCGGCGATGCGCCGAACCCTTCCATGAACCTCAGCGACGCCGGCGATCTCGGCGAGGCGGCGGCGAACCTTTTTCGGTATCTGCACGCCCTCGATGCGCTGTGCGCGGAACGGGGCCTCAAGACCATCGCCGTCGCGCAGATACCGGGCGACGGCCTCGGCGAAGCCATCAACGACCGCCTCGCCCGCGCCGCCGCGCCGCGGGAATAGCGCCGCAGCGTTCGCTTACGAAGAGGGGTCTTCAGGCTTTATGAACTTGAACAGAAACCGGTCGGTCCTACGCCGCACGTCCGGATGGAAAACGCTGAGATCGTAATTGTCGTCCGGATTGCGCAAAATGTCGCTTTGATCGACCAGGTCGAACCCGGCGTCGGCGGCGAGCGCTTTGACGATGGCGGGGTCGATGCGGTGCGTGTCGCCGCCGGTTGATTTCGGCGCGCCGGCGCGCGCGGCGTGATCGAGCACGACGAAATATCCGCCGGGTTTGAGGACGCGATAAACCTCCGCATAGGAGCGCTCTTCGTCGCCGAGACTTTCAACGCCCGCCGGCATGAAATAAAGCTCGTGCGGCCCGAGGAACCACGTCACGATATCGACCGACCCGTCATCGGCTTTCAGCTCGTCGAAATTGCATCGGGCGTGGCGGACATTGGGAAGGCGATTGCCATCGAGCCGCCTTTCAACGGCGGCGCCGGCGAAGGAATCAAAGGCCGGCGGGTTTTGCATGATGACCGACCCTGTCGGCCCGACGATGCGCGAGAGGAGTTCGGTGTAATAGCCGTGCCCCGCCTCCATTTCGAAAACGACCATGCCGGGCTCGACCCCGGTAAAGGCGAGCACCTCAGCGGGCTTGCGCAGGGGGTCGTCCGCCCGTTCGGCGCCCGCCCGTTCCGGATGGGCGAGCGCCGCGGCGATAACGTCGCCGGGCGCCGCCGCCGGCTCAACAGCGCTTTCCGAACCGCAGCCGGCAAGCGCCATAAACGCCGCCGCCAGAAAAGTCCCGCAGAAAATTCTAAAGCGAGGGTTGGTCATCTCATCTCGCAGGAACCGCCAATCGCCGGCGTGTTTAGCAACATTATAGGAACGCCGCAAAACCGCGCCTCGCGCGCGCCTCCTTGCGCAAGCCGAAGCCGGCGCCTAGACCATGCCCCATGACGCACGCAGGACAAACACCACCGCCGCAAAACGCCCTCGACGCCATCGCGCGCGCCGTCGGCGAAAAGGGCGTCGTCGCGCCCGACGACGCCGCGCCGTTTCTTTCCGAATGGCGCGGACGCTGGCCCGGCGAGGCGGCGATGATCGTGACGCCGGCCTCGACCGAAGAGGTCGCCGCGGTCGTCAAAATCTGCGCCGAGCACAACGTCGCCATAACGCCTCAGGGCGGCAACACCGGCCTTGTCGGCGGACAGATCCCCGCCGGCAATGAGATCCTCTTGTCATTGAAGCGCCTGCGCGCCGTTCGCGACGTCTCGCCGCTCAACAATACGATGACGCTTGAGGCGGGGCTGACCCTCGCCGAAGCGCAGGAGATTGCGGGCGAGGCCGGGCGCCTCTTCCCCCTGTCCATCGGCGCGGAAGGATCCTGCCAGATTGGCGGCGTCGTCTCCACCAACGCCGGCGGCGTCAATGTTCTGCGTTACGGCAATTGCCGCGATCTCGTCCTCGGCCTCGAAGCGGTGCTGCCGGACGGGCGCGTCTGGAACGGCCTGAAACGGCTGCGCAAAAACAATACGGGCTACGACTTGAAGCATCTTTTCATCGGCGGCGAAGGCACGCTCGGCGTCGTCACCGCGGCGGTCCTGAAACTCTTCCCGGCGCCGGCGGAACAAGCGACGGCCTTCGCCGGGCTCAAGAACGCCGAAGACGCCGTCGCCCTCCTCGCCCATGCGCAAGAGGCGACCGGCGGCGGCGCGACCAGTTTTGAATTCATGACCCGGCGCTGCATCGAGCTGACGACGGCGCATATTCCCGGCGTGCGCGATCCGCTTGAGAGCCCTCACCCCTGTTACGTCCTGATGGAGTTTTCCGCCGGCGAAACCGGAGCCTTGCGCGGAACGGTCGAAACCATGCTCGCCGACGCGCTGGACAAGGGCCTCATCGCCGACGCGGTCATCGCCGAGAACGAAACGCAGCGACAGGCCCTCTGGCATATGCGCCATTCCATGTCCGAGGCGATTAACGCCGAAGGGCTCGGCGCGCGCCATGACGTGTCGGTGGCGACGAGCGATATCCCGGCCTTTCTGGACCAAGCCGCCGCGGCGGTGCTGGCGCTGGCGCCGGATGCGCGCATCATCGCCTTCGGTCATATGGGCGACGGCAATATCCACTACGACGTTATTGGTCCCGACGGGGCGCCGAAAGACGCCCTCGCCGACCGGCGCGCGGAAATCGAAAGCGCGGTCTATGACGTCATCGCGGCGTTTGACGGCTCGATCTCCGCCGAACACGGCGTCGGCCGCCACCGCCGCGACACGCTGGCGAAACGAAAGTCGCCGATTGAATTAGACATGATGCGCGCCGTAAAGGCGGCCCTCGACCCCAAGGGCATTATGAACCCGGGGAAGATGCTCTGAAAAGGAACAGACTCAATGTTGATGTTATTGTCGCCAGCAAAGGCCATGAATTTCGACGACGCGCCCGGCGCGCCTGCCGCCACCAAGCCGGCGCTGACGAAAGACATCGCCGAGATCGCCGGCGTCGCCAAGAAACTCAAAAAAGCCGACATCAAGCGCCTGATGGGAATCTCCGACAATCTCGTCGATCTCAATTACGAGCGCTTTCAGGCGTTCAGGACCGGCGGCCGGATCCCCGGCGCCAAACAGGCGGCGCTCACCTTTGCCGGCGACGTCTATCGCGGTCTCAATGCCGGCACGCTGAAGAAAGGCGATCTTGAATTCGCCCAGGATCACTTGCGCATTCTTTCCGGTCTATACGGACTATTGCGCCCCCTAGACGGCATTCAGCCCTATCGGCTTGAAATGGGCTCGCGTCTTAAGAATCCGCGCGGCGCCAATCTTCACGCTTTCTGGGGACCGGTGATCGCCGGCGAACTCGACAAGGCGGTGAAGGCCCATGACGACCCGACCATCGTCTGCCTCGCCTCCAATGAGTACGCAAAAGCCGTCGACCGCAAGGCGCTGAAAAGCCGCTTCATCATGATGAACTTCAAGGAAGTCAAAGACGGCAAGGCCCGCGCCATGATGATCTTCGTCAAGCAGGCGCGGGGCATGATGGCGCGATGGGCGATCGAAAAGCGCATAAGCCGCGCCGAAGACCTGAAGACATTCACGGTCGGCGGCTACAAGTTCTCCAAGTCCCTGTCGTCCGACGACGAATGGATCTTCACCCGGCCCCAACCAAAACCGAAAGCGGCCGCGAAGAAGAAGTAATTCGTGAAAATAAATTCGCTGCGGTGATTGCCGACAGTTTGCAGCCAATTGCCTGATTGTCGGCGAATCATTCATCCGCTCATCCCGGCGAAGGCCGGGATCTCAAGAAGATGGCTCCAGCCTTGCGGCCGGAGATCCCGGCCTTCGCCGGGATGAGCGGGGGGCAGTATGGATCATCTAATATCCAAAACACGCTAGCGCGCTGAAAACGCCATAGTTTTCCACAGGTTGCGGCGAATTAAGGCGCGCTCAGCGCGCTTTTTACGCAAATTTTGCGCATTTTCGCTTGACACTGCGCACCGCGTGCGCCACATATATGACAGTTTTGTGACAAGGCCCGTCAAAACACGGCGTCCCGCCAATAATAACAACAGGGCTTCAGGAGCAGACCCATGTCGCATGTGGATATGCATTCGGAACAAACGCGCCTGCAAAATCGCAACGCCGATTTTGAAGCGGTGAACAATTCGGCGACCTTTATCTTCATGGTCGCGGTGGTCGCCATCATCATCGCCGTGCCGCTGGCGCTGTTCTTCTAATCGAGCGAGCGCTCAGGGCGCCGGCAAATACTCAAGGAAAAACCGAACGGCGTTCTCGCCCATCACGGCGCGGACGGTCTTCTCGTCAAGCCCGGCGTCAAGAAGCGCCTGGGTGAGCGCGGGAAGCTCGGACGCGTCGAGGGGCGTCGTCACCGCGCCGTCGAAATCGGACCCCAGCGCCACATGCTCAGGCCCCAGAAGATCGACGGCGTAGACAATCGCCTCGGCGATGGTTGCAAGGTCCGGCGTGCAGACCGCGCCGTCCCAGAAGCCTACGCCGATAAGGCCGCCGGCCTCGGCGACGGCTTTCATCAACGCGTCTGGAATATTGCGGGCGCTGTCGCAATGACCTTTGAGGCCGGTATGGGAAACAATCACCGGTCGCGTCGACAGGGCCAGAACGTCCCGGACGACCGCTTCGGACGAATGGGCGACGTCGATGATCATCTCGCGCTCATTGGCGCGCCGGACGACGGCGCGGCCGAAATCGGTGAGCCCCCCGCCGGCCGTTCCGTGTAAAGAGGCGCCAAGTTCATTGTCGAAAAAATGCTGCAAGCCAATGACGCGCAGGCCCGCGTCATAAAGGCGGTCGAGATTGTCGATCTCGCCTTCCAGCGCGTGGGCGCCCTCAACGCCGAATACGCCGGCGAGAGCGCCGACATTTAAAGACCGGCGCAATTCCGACCGGTCGCGCACCATGCGAAACTCGGGGCCGTAGTCTTCGTCGACCCGTTGCAGGCGTTCGGCCTGATGCATCGCCCGTTCAAACAGCGAGCCCCATGTTCCGACGGGCCAGCGCTGGACCATGGCGAGCATGGTGATGTCGTCGGAGTTTGCCTCGTTCTCATCATAGTTGAGGTTTTTCGGCGACTTCGTGACGGCGGTGAAAACCTGCAGCTTCACCCCGCCTTCGATCAGCCGCGGGATATCCGTCTGGCCGCGATGTTGCCGCTGCGTCGGGTCGCGCATCCACAGGAGCATATCCGCATGGAGGTCGGCGACGGGAATGGTTTCATGGAGCGTGCGCGCCTGGGACCGCACCGTATACGGATCATGGGCGATCACGGCGTTGAGATTGGCGTCAATGCGCGCCGGGACGGCGAAGAAAACGACCCAGACAATGGCGATGAGCAGAACCGCGATGCCGGCGCCGATGAAATTTCTCATATCCGCGTCCCCCTCATCGTGCGGTCGCCGGCCCCCGCTACCGGGTCGACCGGGCCCCGAGATGCACAAGATCGCGCGCCTCGTCGATATCGGCGAGCGTCTCCAGCATAGCAGTTTTAAACGTCGCCGGCAGGGTTTTCAGCGTGTCGTCAAGGGCGCTTGCAGTCGACCAGCGCACGCCGGCGAAAAGGCCCGGCGCCGCCCGCCGGCGCGCAAGGCCGATGAGCCAGTAGCCGCCATCCGCCGCCGGTCCGAAAACGGCGTCGGCGCCGCGCAGGGCCTGAAACGCGCCCTGAATATGATCCTCACGCACGCCCGGCGCATCGGCGCCGATGATGATCGCCGGCCCCGGCGGCGCCGCGCGAAGGACGCGGCCCATGCGGGCCCCGAGATCGCCCGGCCCTTGGGCGCGGCGTTCAAGATGCGGCGGAAACAGATGATCCCAACCGGCAAGGGCGGACGCACTATCGACGGCGATGATCGTTCGCCAGTCCCCTTCTGTCGCCGTCGCCGCCGTTCGTTCCGTCATGATACGGAACAATGCGGCGGCGCGGGCCGCACCGATATCGGCCGCAAGCCGCGTCTTGACGGCGCCGGCCCGGGGCGCCTTGGCGAAGACGAAGACCGTTCCGCGCATTACCGATACGCCTTTGCCAGCGTTTCCGGCGCCGCGCCGGCGAGATAGCGCGCAAGCAGCGCCGCGTTGCGCAGAACGCATCGGGCGTAGCCGAGCCGTTCATAGCGTTCGGCGCTGGTCGTCGCGGCCGCGGGCAAGATGCGAAAGGCCCCGCGCCCGCGCGCGGCGACAAGGCGCCGGATGATGTCCACATCCTCGAACAGGGGCATCGTCCGATATCCGCCGATATCCTCATAGAGCCGGCGCGAGATCAACAGGCCCTGATCGCCATAAGGCAGCCTGAAAATCCTTGTACGAAGCATTGCGCCGAAAGAAACAAACCGGGCCGCCGGCGCCGCCGCGTCAAAAGCCAAGGTAAAGACCGCCGCGCGATCGCCGGCCTTCGCCATATGCGCCGTTGCGTCCGCGGCCCAGCGCGCGTCCAGCGCCGTGTCCGCATGCAGGAACAGGAACCACCCCCCGCGCGCCACGTCGGCACCAGCGGCGAGCTGCCCGCCCCGGCCCGCCGGCGCCGTGACGATGCGCGCGCCGCGCGCCGCCGCAATATCGAGCGTCCGGTCCGTCGAGCCGCCGTCGGCGACAATGACCTCCTCGACGGCATTGCCGGCGCCGACGGGACCCAGCGCCTCAAGACACGCCTGCAAGCGCGCCTCGGCGTTAAGCGTCGGGATGACAACGGAAATCATGGCGTCGCTTTAGCGGCGCCTAGATGACTTGTCGCCTCATTCGGCGAACGCGCCTGCTTGATTGGGCGTTAGCAACGCGTCCGATGGCAGAGCGCAAGCAACAGGCCATCAAAGAAAAATACTACGAGTCCGATTGCATTATGGTTTTGATTGCTCTAAATAGATGGGATGTCCGATTCTCTGAAGCCACATGTCCGCGCAGCAAACGAGGCTCTTCTTCAGGAAAGGCTTGCTGAAATTCTTGATGCGCGAAACAAAGCCATTGAGATGCGGCGGACTGTCCTCCGACAGACATATGAAATTGACCGCGCAATCAACGACTTAAGGGCTACCGCCCGTTTCCTCGACATTGATATAGAAATTCCGGAAGAGGGTGAGCAGGCGGCAACAGAGCGTCATCGGCTGATGCGAATAGATCGCGAAGCGGATCTTCGTGCTCGCGAGCAAGACCGCGGGCGGCGCCAGATTGAATTTGAACGTCGGCGGCGAGAGCAGCAGGCACGCAATGCTGTTGCGCATCGCAACATCATGCCATCGCAGCTTGCACCGGCTCCAAGGCCAGAACAACCTGAGGAAAAGTCTAGCGCCGAAGGCGCCAAAAAATCATCGCGCCCGCCGGTGAAAGAGCTTCTTTTGGAACAATTAAACGCCGCAGGAGCGAAGGGGCTGAAGGCGAAGCCCATGCGCGAATTTATCGAAAAGACTTATGGCGAGACACTTCACGAGAAAACCGTCGGAATGACACTTTATCGCCTATCACAGGACAATCTCGTTCACCGTGACGGGCACACTTGGTTCTTCGGACCGCCACCACCGGCGGAGACGGAGAACCCCGGCGTTGCAGCGCCGGGGTCCAATAACTCCGATAGTCACGAAGGAGGTTAGAACGATGTGGCTCATCGTCGTTAGAAGCGTCAATTGACGCACCCTTTGCCCTCGTAGCTCAATTGGCACAGAGCGCTCCCCTGCTAAGGGAGTGGTTCCAGGTTGGAATCCTGGCGGGGGCACCTCCTTTTTTAAAATACGACAAAGTCGTAAATTGTCAAGAAAACTTGTTGAGATTCAGCAGGTTATGAATTCTTGATACCTATTGGCTTGGCTTGATTGCTTTTTGGCAAAATTTGGAATCAAAAAAGGTCGAAAACTGATTCGGTTTTAAAGAATGTTCTTGATTTGTTCTTTTTCTCAGCTAGGCTTTGGTCATGGCGCGCGCCGCACATCTTTCCCTCCGCGCTCCCGCCAAGGGGGGCCCTCCTCGCCCTGGGGCCCCCCGGCCGGCGGCCGGAGACGCGAGACCGCCCCTAGGGGGAAAGGGACGCGGCGCGCGCTCCAATCAATCGGGCCGCTATGAAAAGGAGGTGCGCGAAACCGTAGACGACGGCTGGCGGAGCGACGCCGGCGAATTCGACGGCGCGGTCGAAGACGCCAATATGGCGCCGCCTTTGAAAACCGACGTGACGATCGAGAAGCCGAAAAAGATCATCACCTTTAACAAGTCGCCCTTTGTCGGCTTCGATCGCTCGATCAATCCCTATCGCGGCTGCGAGCATGGCTGCATTTATTGTTTCGCGCGGCCGACCCACGCTTATATGGGTCTGTCGCCGGGGCTCGATTTTGAAGCGCGGCTATTCGCCAAACCGTCGGCGGCGGCGCTGCTCGAAAAGGAGCTGTCCAATCCGCGATACGCCCCGCGCATTGTCGCCATGGGCACGAACACCGATCCCTACCAGCCGATTGAACGGAAATTCCGCATCATGCGCGGGGTGCTCAAAACCTTTTCCCGCTTCCGTCATCCCGTCACCATACTGACGAAATCCCATCTTATCACCCGCGACATTGACCTGCTGGCGCCCATGGCGGAACGCAATCTTGTCCGCGCCATGGTGTCGATCACGACGCGGGACAAGGGGCTCGCCCGCGCTATGGAGCCGCGCGCCTCGGCGCCGGCGCGCCGCTTCGCCGCGGTGCGCGCCTTAAGCGAGGCGGGCGTTCCCACCGGCGTCATGACGGCGCCGATGATCCCGGGCCTGAACGATGACGAGTTGGAAACGCTTCTCGAAGCCGCGAAGGAAGCCGGCGCGGATTTCGCCGGCTACACGCTGATCCGCCTGCCCCTTGAGGTCTCGCCGCTGTTTCAGGAATGGCTGGAGACTTACGCGCCGGCGCGCGCCGGCCGCGTCATGCGTCACATCCGCGACATGAACGGCGGCCGGGACTATGACGCGCAGCTCTCCCGCGGCAAGGAAATCAAGTCGACCTACGCTAGACTGATCGCGCAGCGTTTTAAAAAAGCCGCGACGCGTCTCGGTCTCGACAGCCCGAAACAGCCGCTCGACCTGACGCAGTTTCGCGTGCCGCAGGCTGAGGCGGCGCAACTGTCCCTCTTCAAGGGAGTTTCATGAAAAGCCGTGCTTTGAAAGCGCGCTGTCGATCCGCCGCCTGAGGTCGCCGTCGGCGAACGGAAAGGCGGAGAAGAAATCCGCGCGCGTGAGGCCCGGGAACCGCCCGCGCGCGTTTTCCGCCCATTGCGCGGCGAGGTTTTCATCCCCGGCGATGTCGTTGAGCGCCACCGCAATCGCCGCGATCAGAACATGAGCGCCGGGGGAGCGGGCCGCCTCATTGGCCCAGCGCGCCGCGCCGGCTTCATCGTCCGCGATCAGACGCGTAAAGGCGCGCACGCCGAGCATGGCGTAGCGAAAAGGATCGAGCGGGCTGAGCGCAAGGGCGAGATCGATGCCGTCCGCGCCGCCGTCGCTGCGGCCCGAAACCGTGTCGGCCCAGGCTTGCGCATAGACCCCTTGCGCATAATTCGGGCTCAGCTTCACCGCGCGGTCGAGCCAGTTGATGCCGGCAGCCGGGTCCTGTTCGATCCACGAAACGCGGCCCATGGCGAAATTTGCAAACGGGTCGAGCGGATCAAGCGCGACCGCCTGTTCCGCAGCGCGGCGCGCGGCCGTCCGCTCGGCAGCCAAGTCATCATTATACTGAAGAAAGGCGTTTTGAAAATGCGTTGACGAAAGCGCCGCATGGGCGCGGGCGAAATCCGGCTCGCGGGCGAGCGCGCGTTCGAACATCGATGCGGCGACGGCGTTGTCGGCCTTGTTGAACCGATAAAGATGCTGCAGCCCCAAATGATAGGCGGCCCAGGCGTCAAGATTTTCCGGCGCGGTAATGCTCGCCTCGCGCGCCTCGTTCTGCGGGATGTGCGCTTCCAGCGCCGCGATCACGCTGGCGACAATCCGCGATCTGATTTCATGGACGTCGTCAACGCGGCCGGCGAACATATCGCCCCAGAGAACGCCGCCATTGCGGGCGTCGGCAAGGTCCACCGTCACAGTGATCCGTTCGCCGACGACTTCAACAACACCGGAAACCACATAGCGCACGCCAAGGGCGGCGCCGATGTCGCGGACATCCGGATCGGCGACGCGAAACCGGAATGACGATCCGCGCGCGATAATGAAAAGCCATCTGAGGCGGGACAGGGCCGAAATCAGTTCGTGGGGCAGCGCATCCGCGACGCCCGCATAGGGACCCGCCGCGCCAACGAGGCGAAACGGCAGCACCGCAATCGACGGCCGGCCACGCTGCGCCGGCGCCGACGCCGACATGGGCGGCTGCGCATCGCTGACGGCAGCGCGCGCATTGCCGCCTTCAACCACGCTGTCGCCAACAAAGCGGAACCCCTTGCCATGGATCGTTTTGATCCAGCGCTGATCGCGGCCATTGTCGCCGATGGCCTGACGCGCCGATTTCACGCGGCTCGACAGGGCGGCGTCGGAAATGAACCGCCCGTCCCAGATCTTCTCGATGATTTCCGTCTTGGAGACCATGCGGTCGCGGTTGGCGATGAGGAGCGCCAAGAGGGCGAAGACCTGCGGCTCGACCGGAACGACTGTCTCGCCCCGCCGCAGTTCGACCTTTCCCTCGTCGATGGTGAATGCGCCAAACCGGTAAATCATTGATCGGCCATTATAATCGACTTTTCGGGGAAACTCCCGATTTTCTCCAGATTTCCTTCAAGCGCGGCGGCGGCGGCCCGCCTATACCGAAAAACGAAGGGCGGCCGGGAGCGCCGCCTCAAACGAAACGGGAAAAAGGAGAAACCCCATGCCGCTCGTCAATATCGACGTCATTGAGAACGTGTTCACCGACGACCAGAAAGCCGACATCATCGACCGGGTCACCAACGCCATGGTCGCCGTCGAAGGCGAAAACATGCGCCAGGTCACCTGGGTGCGAATCAACGAAGTCAAGGAAAACGACTGGGCCATCGGCGGCCAGCTGCTGAACGCCGCGGCCGTGCACGCCCTTGCCGCAGGCAAGGCGGCCTAGCCCGCACTCATTGCGCCGGGCGTTCCTTTCGGGCGCCCGGCGCGCAAGAAACCAAACGGCAAAGACCATGGAAAGCAAACTTCTGATCATGACGGCGGTCGTCGTCACCGTTGGCATGATCGCGCCTGCGCTCATGCGCGTCGCCTTTCACCTTGCAAGCTGACCGCGGGTCCTCAACGCCTTCAGCGACTCAGGCTAGCGGTATTTTGTGAAAGCGCGACCGACATACGCACTTGAAAGCAGGTTCGACGGCCCCGTCGCCGGGGTCGACGAAGCTGGGCGCGGGCCGCTTGCCGGTCCTGTCGTCGCCGCGGCGGTGATCCTCGATCCGGCAAACACGCCGGCGGGCCTCGCCGATTCCAAAACCCTTTCGGAAAAACGCCGCGAGGCCCTGGCGCCGCTCATTCGCCAGAGCGCCGCAGTCGGCGTCGGCGCAGCGAGCGTTGAAGAGATCGACACGCTCAATATTCTGCAGGCGAGCCTTCTCGCCATGCGCCGGGCCGTCGCCGCCCTGCCGCGCCCGCCCGCTGTCTGTCTCGTGGACGGCAATCAGGACCCGCGCCTTTCCTGCCGGACCGAACTCGTGATCAAGGGCGACGCGCGGTCCCTCTCCATCGCCGCGGCGTCGATCATCGCCAAGACCGTGCGCGACGAAGAGATGCGCGCGCTTGATAAAATCCACCCCCAATACGGCTGGGCCTCGAACAAGGGCTACGGCTCCGCCGCCCATCGCGCCGCCCTCGAACGCTTCGGCGCGACAGACCATCACCGCCGGAGCTTCGCGCCGGTGGCCGCAGCGATCGCCGCGCGCGGCGCGGTCGCTGCGGAATAGGCGCGGCGCCACAAGATAACCGGAGGCCGTTGGCGCGCGGTCCCAATATGTTGTGATCGAGCGGCGCGTTAATAATCTGGTAACCTCTGTTAATACCCTGACTCCATTGACTTTTTTCTCCCCGACTCTTGACCGCGGACTCGCCGCGCAACAAAGTGCGCCGCCTCATTCCGGGAGAGACGGCAATGCCTGCGCGCAAGAAAAAAGCAGCGACGACGATCGAGCGCCATCTCGATAAAATCATCGAGGGCGACTGCATCGCGGCGATGAAGGCGCTGCCCGACGCCTCGGTCGATCTCGTCTTCGCCGACCCCCCTTACAATTTGCAACTCGGCGGCGACCTGACCCGGCCCGACGAATCCCGCGTCGACGGCGTTGACGACGCGTGGGACAAGTTTGATTCGTTCAAGGCCTATGACGCCTTCACCCGCGAGTGGCTCGCCGAAGCGCGCCGGGTTCTGAAGCCCCACGGCGCCGTCTGGGTGATCGGCTCCTATCACAACATATTCCGTGTCGGGACGATCATACAGGACCTCGGCTTCTGGATTTTGAATGACGTGATCTGGCGCAAATCAAACCCGATGCCGAACTTTCGCGGCACGCGCCTCACCAACGCGCACGAAACCCTGATCTGGGCGGCGAAGTCGAAGACGTCCAAATATGCGTTCAACTACCGCGCGCTCAAAACCGCCAATGACGATCTGCAGATGCGTTCCGACTGGGAGTTTCCGATCTGCTCGGGAAGCGAACGCATCAAGGACGACAAGGGATCGAAGACCCATCCGACGCAGAAACCGGAATCACTTTTATATCGCGTGCTGATCGCCTCGACGAAGCCGGGCGACGTCGTGCTCGATCCCTTCTTCGGATCGGGCACCACCGGCGCGGCGGCGAAATATCTCGGCCGGCGCTTCATCGGCATTGAGCGCGACAAGACCTATATCGCGGCGGCGAAAAAGCGCATCGCCCGGGTCAAGCCGCTGGACAGCGACGACCTCAAGACCCAGCCCTCGCCCAAGGCGGCGCCGCGGGTGCCGTTCGGACAGGTCGTCGAAAGCAGGCTCATCCGACCCGGCGCGAACCTTTATTCGCCGCGGGGCAATCATCAGGCGAAAGTCCGCGCCGACGGCTCGCTCTACGTCAAGGACGGCGAGACGGAAATCCAGGGCTCGATCCACAAGGTCGGCGCCGCGGTCCAGAAGCGGGAAGCCTGCAACGGCTGGACCTACTGGCACTATGAAGAAAAAACGGGCCGCAAACCCATCGACTTCCTGCGCGATAAAGTGCGCAAGGGAATGGGGTAGCCGCCGGCGCAGGCGATCAGGCGCAACCCGTGCGGCGACAACCCCGCCCCTTCAAAAAAAATCGCGCAAAATTCGCGATTGCATAAAATTTTATCATTCCCGCGCGCGCCGCAGAAACCTTTCCCCGCAAGTTTTGCACGCGACGGCGGATCGGAGAGGTTCAGTGGGCGATATTCTCGGTTGGGCGCGGCGCTTCCTGCCGGCAAGACCTGAACTGAGGTCCCACGTCTCGTTCCGAAGGGACGCGGTGACGGGAACTGCGCGCCTCGTCAGAGACCCCCGCCCCGCGAAAGGGATCGGCTACTGGCTCGCCCGCGGCTATTACGCCTTTTCCTTCAAATGGGCGGCGCTGTCGGTTCTGATCACGGGCGCGTTCTTCTTCGTCTTCACCCTCGCCGCCGCGGATACGGCCGCCTATGAGACAGCGCTCGACAAGCAGGTGCAAAGCGGCGACTGGGCGGGCGGATTGCATTCGCTTTTTATCCTGCGCATGGCCGCAAGTCCGCGCCCGCTTGAATTCCTGATTATGATCGTCGCCGCGCCGATGATCTGGAACACGCTGCCGCCGCGCTGGCGCTTCATCATTTTTCCGATCATTGCGCAGATGCTCTACATGATCCTGTCGCAGGTTGCGTTCCTGCCGCTGGAATATGCGCTGATGAACATGTTTTCCGCCGCGGCGGATTCCCTGCGCTCGCTTTAGCGCCCCAGCGCGCGTCTCACCGCCTTGTTAAAAACCGTCGGCAGTTTCGCGTCTTCGGGCCTGATCCATTGCTGATGCGCCGAGCGGCGAAACCCTTTTGGCGCGCGGCCCGCATAGACATCGAGCGTTAAATGGAAATGCGTGAAAGTATGGGCGATGGCGCCCGCCGGCGCCCAGTCCGACGGCGCCGGCGCGTCAGCGAACACATCCCTTTCCTGCGCGGCGCGCCAGTCCGTGCCCGGCAGCCCCATCATGCCGCCGAGCAGTCCTTTTTCCGCGCGCCGTTCAAACAGCATCTCGCCCTTCCTGTTGGTCATGGCGAAAACCGCGCCGCACCGTTGCGGCTTCGGTTTCTTCGCCGCTTTCCGCGGCAACGCTTCCGCGCGCCCTGCGGCCGCCGCCGCGCAATGATCCGTAAGCGGACATAGGAGGCATGCGGGGCTTTTCGGTCGGCAAATGCTTGCGCCGAGGTCCATCAGTCCTTGGGCGAAATCGCCGGAGCGTTTCGCCGGCCAGATCGTTTCGGCGCGGGCTTTTATCTCCGGCTTCGCCGCCGGCAGGGGCGTTTTGATGGCGAACAGCCGCGCGACCACGCGTTCGATATTGCCGTCGACGACAATCGCCCTGCGGTCGAAAGCAATGGCGGTGATCGCCGCCGCCGTATAGGCGCCGACGCCGGGCAATTGCCGCAGCGCTTCCTCCGTGTCGGGAAATTTTCCGTCATGCTCGCGGGCGACCGTAACGGCGCATTTGTGGAGATTGCGCGCCCGGGCGTAATAGCCAAGGCCCGCCCACTGCCCAAGCACGTCGTCCAAGGGCGCGGCGGCCATGGCCTTCGCGTCCGGCCAGCGATCGAGAAACGCCGCATAGCGCGGCGCAACGGTCGCCACCGTGGTCTGCTGCAGCATGATTTCGGAAAGCCAGACCGCATAAGGATCGGGGCGCCTCCCGGCCCGGCGTTCTTTAGGGCCCACGCGCCAGGGCAGGACCCGGGCGTTCCGGTCGTACCAGCGCAGAAGCGGCGCCGCGATCAGGCGGGAATTTTTTTCCGCTTTTCCGTCATAGGCCATGGCGCGCATGTTATGCTGATCGGCGGCGCCATTGGCAAAGGACGAAAGACGGGCGAGCGGTGAGAGACTTTCAACAGACCCTGCATCAGAAGACGCGGCCCGTGCGGCCGGGTCCGCCGAAAGCGGCGCGGGCGGCGGCGGCGGTTTTCTCCCGCCTCGCCAAAACAACCCGCTACGCCGATCCGGGTCTTGCCGATAACTGGCCGTCGATCGCCGGCGCGGACATCGCGGCGCTCGGCCGGCCCGGCCGGGTGCTGGGGAACGGCCCCGGGCGGACCCTTGAGGTGATCGTTCTTGACGGCGCCGCGGCGGCGGAAATGCAGATGCGCGCCGACGATCTCATTCTCGCCGTTAACCGCTATCTCGGCCCTGACGCGGTCGGGCGCATCGCGGTTCGCCAGCGCCCCACGGGCCGTCCGGTCAGCCGCGACGGGATCGGCGTTCGGGGCGGCGCTCAAAAGGGCGGCGAGGACGGGCCGCTCAACAGCGCGCTCTCGTCTTTCCGCGCCGCGATCCGCGCCAGATCGGGCGATAAATAGAGCCGGAAAAGACTTGCGTCCCACTCCGCCATCAGCGATTCTCCGCCTTCATTTTCCCGATTTGTCGAATAGCGGCGGAAACGCGCCGCCGTGCAGGAAAGGTTCGCCGTCAATGGTCTCCGAAACGCTTCGCATCGCCGCCCGGTCATGGGCGCCCCGGTCGCTGATATTGGGCGCGGCCGCGCTCGCGCTCGCCGCCTGCGGCCAGGACGCCTCAGACGCCGGGAACGCCTCCGATGACGCCGCCGGCGGCGCCGATATCATCGACGACGGGCAGACCGGCGCCCTCGCCGAAATGTCCCTCGGCGCAGAAGACGCGCCCGTCACGGTGATCGAATACGCCTCCGTCACCTGCCCCCATTGCGCGACGTTCCACGAAAACGTGTTCCCGGAAATCAAGGAGCGCTATGTGGACACCGGCAAGGTCCGGTTCGTGTTCCGGGAGTTTCCCACCGCGCCGGCGGAACTGGCGGTCGTCGGCTCTATGCTCGCTCGCTGCGCCGCAGACAGGGGCGGCGACGAAGCCTATTTCCTCGTCCTTGGTTCCCTGTTCAAGACCCAGGAAAAATGGATCTATGGCGACACGCGCGAGGAGCTGATGAAAATCGCCGCCCAGGCGGGCCTTGACCAGGAAGCCTTTGACGCCTGCGTCCGCCGGCAGGAGCTGATCGACCTGATCAACGAAACGGTGTCGGAAGGGCGCGATCGCTACGATATCCGCTCAACGCCAAGCTTTGTCGTCGACGGAATCCTCAGGCATTTTTCAACCGTCGACGATATGGCCGAAGCCATCGACGCGGCCCTGGAAAAGGCGGAAAGCTAAGCCCCGCGCGTCACGGGGAGGCGGGTAGTGTAATGGCCGCATTGTCGAACATTCTGTCGGTCGCGGCGGCGGGCTTCCTTGTCATGGCGGCGCCGTTCGCTGCTTTTGCGGATACCGCCGACGACGCTAGGACCGGCGCCCTTTCAGAGATGGTCCTCGGCGCCGAAGACGCGCCGGTAACGGTGATCGAATACGCCTCGCTCACCTGTTCCCATTGCGCCCGCTGGCATGAGGAAATTTTTCCCGCCGTAAACGAGCGCTATATCAAGACCGGGAAGGTCCGGTTCATCCTGCGCGAAATGCCGGTGGTGCCGGCCCATCCGGCGCTGGTCGCGCGCTCCTATGCGGGATCGATGCTGGCGCGCTGCGCCGCCGACGCGGGCGGCGCGAGCCGCTATTTCGCCATGATGGATACGCTGTTCGAGACGCAGGAAGTCTGGGCCTTCGGCGAGGACGCCCGCGGCGAGCTTCTCAAAACCGCGGCAGAGGCGGGGATCGACGAGCCGGCGTTTGACGCCTGCCTTCAGCGCGCGGACCTCAAGGCCCATATCGACCGCAACGTCGCCATCGCCACGGATGAATTCGCCGTTCAGGGCACGCCGGGATTTATCATCAATGGAACCTATGAGCGGTTTCAGACATTTGAGGACATCTTCGATGCGCTGGACGCAGCGGCCGCCGCGGGCGACTAACTTTCCCCAGCGCCGGCCCAAGTTCTTGGCCCGCGGTCAGAATCGGCGATCATTGACTATTCGAATCAGTGAGCATGGAACAACAAAGGCGCGCCTTCGCGCAGCAACGGTCGGGAAGCCTTAAGTGAAATTCACCAATGTCCGTCTGATCGGGTTCAAGTCCTTCGTCGAGCCGACCGATTTCGAGGTTCGCGACGGGCTCACCGGCATTGTCGGCCCCAATGGCTGCGGCAAGTCGAACCTGCTCGAAGCGCTGCGCTGGGTCATGGGCGCGACGTCGGCCAAGGCGCTGCGCGGCGACGGCATGGATGCGGTAATTTTCTCCGGCACCTCCATGCGCCCGTCGCGCAACTGGGCGGAAGTCATTCTGTCCCTCGACAACGCCGACCGCACGGCGCCGTCGGAATGGAACGATACGGACAGCCTTGAGATTTCCCGGCGCATCATCCGCAAGGACGAAGGCACCCAGTCGATCTATCGCATCAACGGCAAGGAAGTGCGCGCCAAGGACGTGCAGCTTTTCTTCGCCGACGCGTCCACCGGGGCCAATTCGCCGGCCCTTGTCCGCCAGGGCCAGATTTCCGAGCTGATCAACGCCAAGCCCCAGAACCGGCGCCGGCTTCTGGAAGAGGCCGCCGGCGTTACGGGGCTGCATTCGCGCCGGCATGAGGCGGAACTGCGCCTGCGCGCCGCGGAACAGAACCTTGAACGCCTCGATGATGTCATCGGCGAACTGGAAACGCAAAAAGCGGCCCTCGCCCGTCAGGCGCGTCAGGCGACGCGCTATCGCAATGTCTCCGGCGACATTCGCCGCACCGAGGCGATGCTTTCCTATCTGCGCTGGCGCGAAGCGACGCTGGCGCAGGAAAAGGCCGCAGACGGATTATCGGAAATTGCCGGCCTGATTGAAGAGACGACGCAGGCCGCCGCCGCCGCTTCAACGGCGCAAACGAACGCCCATGACGGTCTCGACCCGCTGCGCCAGACCGAGGCGGAAGCCGCCGCGGCGCTGCACCGGCTGACCGTGGCGCGCGAAGGGCTCGACGAGGAAGGACGCCGCGCCGAAGCGGAGCTTGCCCGTCTTAATGGCGAGATCGAGCGCCTTTCCGCCGACATCGAGCGCGAAGGCGGGCTCTTGCGCGACGCAGAGACCGCAACGGAAAAACACGATGGCGAAGCGGCCTCGTTAAAAGAAAAAGAAGCCTCCGAACAGGCGCGCCTTGGCGATGCGGAAGAGGCCATGCGGACGGCGTCGGAAAAACTGAGCCGCGCCGAAGGCGCCTTTGAGGAAAAGAGTGCGGAAGCCGCCGACATCGACGCGCGCCGGCGCACCCTTTCCGACAATATCGCCGCCGCCGAACGCCGCCTCGCCAAGATCGAGGAGCAGACCAAAGCCTTTCGCGAGGAACGGGACTTCATCAATCCGACCGACGCGCAGGCCGAGGCTCTTGAAGGCGTAAACGCCCAATTCACCGCCGCCGACGAGGCGGCGACGCGGGCCGAAGTGGCCTTTCACCGCGCAGAAGAGGAACGCCAGAGCGCCGAGCGCCGGGAAACGTCCTTACGCGGACCCTTGCGCCAGGCCGAGCAGAGCCTCACCGAGATCGACGCCGAGCGCGAGGCCCTGCGCAAGATCCTCGCGGTCAATGACAGCGACGACTGGCGCCCGCTCCTCGAAGATATCGACGTGGAGCCGGGCTATGAGATCGCGCTCGCCGCGGCGCTCGGCGACGATTTAAGCGCCGCGACCGACGAGGCCGCGCCGGCGCACTGGGCCGCCGGCGGCGGCGTTTTCGCCGAACCGCTGCCCGCCGACGCGGCGCCGCTGGCGCAGTTTGCGCGCGCGCCCGGCCAGTTGAACCGCCGCCTCGCCGCCATTGGCGTTGTCGAGCGCGCGGACCTTGAACGACTGAAAGGCGCGTTGCGCCCGGGCCAGCGCCTCGTCACCCGGGACGGCGATCTCATGCGCTGGGACGGCTTCGTCGCCCGCGCCGACGCCAAGACCGCCGCCGCCGTGCGTCTTGAGCAACGCAACCGCATCGTCGCCCTTGAGAACGAGGTCGAGGCCGCCCACGCCCGCGTCGAAACGGCGCAACGCGACTATGACGCCGCCGCCGAAGCGCTTCAGGAAAGCCAGCGCGTTGAACGCGAAGCGCGGGCGCTTTTCGCCGACGCCCGCAAAGCGCTCGATACGGCCCGTTCGGCCCTCGCCGCCCTCGAGCGCGAGCACGAACGCGCAACGGCGCGCATCGCCGCCATTGACGAAAACCTCAACCGCCTCGCCGAAGACAAGACGGATACGGAAGAAACCCTTCATTCGTTGCGCGCCGACAGGGCAGGCCTTCCGGATGCGGACCTTATCGCCGGCGCCATGGCCGCGTTGCGCGAAACCGTTGGCGCCGCCCGGAGCGACGCGGCGGAAGCGCGCGGCGCCCATAATGATCTCACCCGCGAGGCCGCGGCCCGGGCGGCGCGGCTGGAAGAGCTCGAACGGGAAACCCTCAACTGGCGCGAACGGGCCGAAACCGCGCGCGGGCGCATCACGGAGCTTGAAGCGCGCCTTGTCGAAACCAAAACCGCGCGCGACGCGGCCGCGGGCGCGCCGGCGGAGATCGAGGAAAAACGAAAAGCCCTGCTCGAACAGCTCAGCGAGGCCGAAGCGCGCCGCAACAACGCCGCCGACGCCCTCGCTCGCGGCGTCGACGCCGCCCATGAGGCGGACAAGGCCGCCAAGACAGCCGACAACGCCGCCGCCGAGGCCCGCGAAGCGCGGGCGCGGCTGGAGGCCCAGGCCGAAGCCGCCGCCGAGCGCGTCGAAGAAGCGGTGCATCTCGCCCGCGAAACCTGCGAAGCCGCGCCCGACGAACTACTCGCCATCGCCGAACACAAAGAAGGCAAAGACCTTCCCGAACGCGACGACGTGGAGCGCAAGCTCGAGCGTTATAAGCGCGAGCGCGAAAATCTCGGCGGGGTTAATCTGCGTGCGGATGAAGAACTGAAAGAGGTCGGCGAACGCATGGAAGCGCTCACCGTCGAGCGCGAGGATTGCGACGGCGCCATTCGCAAATTGCGCGCGGCCATTGGCGGGCTAAACCGCGAAGCGCGCCAGCGCCTCCTCGACGCGTTCGAGACGGTGAACAGCAATTTCGCCTCCCTGTTCAAGCGCCTCTTCAATGGCGGCCAGGCGGAACTGCGCCTTATCGATTCCGACGACCCGCTTGAGGCCGGCCTTGAAATCATGGCCTCGCCCCCGGGCAAGAAGCTCGCCTCCATGTCGCTCATGTCCGGCGGCGAACAGGCGCTCACCGCCACGGCGCTGATCTTCGCCGTCTTCATGGCCAATCCGGCGCCGGTCTGCGTCCTCGACGAGGTCGACGCGCCCCTCGACGACGCCAATGTGGAGCGTTTCTGCCGGCTGCTGCACGAGATGTCGGCGGAAACCGAGACCCGCTTCATCATCATCACCCACCACGCGCTCACCATGTCGCGCATGGACCGGCTGTTCGGCGTCACCATGATCGAGCGCGGCGTGTCGCAGCTTGTTTCGGTCGACCTCTCCAAAGCCGAACAACTCGCCGCGGCGGAATAGTCGCCGCGACCGCTCGCCGCGGGGCTGTTTTCCAATAGAAATCAAGGAAATAGCGACGAATTCGTTCGCTTGACGCTGCACTGCGGCGCCTTTATGGTCCGCGCGATTTCGAGGGGCGCAAGCGTTCGTTTTGCGCCTGTTTTCGGGCAGTTAGATGGCGACTTCCGACGATCAAGAAGGCGCCGACGGGAAGGCGCCGCCGTCTCTGGACGCGTTCGCCGAGCGCCTCGACGCCGTGCGGGGCGAGCGCGAACCGGACGAGGAGAGGCATGGAAGCGGCGCCGCTTGGGGACGGGCCCTGCGCGCGTCATCCGATCTCCTGGCGGGGTTGTTTGTCGGCATACTGATCGGTTTTCTGCTCGACAAATGGCTGGGGACGAGCCCGTGGCTTCTCCTCGCCGGCATCGGGATCGGCTTTGCGGCGGGGCTGCGCAATCTTGCGCGCTCCATGAAATAAAAAAGGCTTTGCGGCGCTTGTCGCCGAATGAGTGAGACGGGAATAACGAGAACGCCATGAATACGTTTCGCGCCGCCAGCCCGATGGAACAGTTCGAGATCGTTCGCCTTGTCGATCTCAGCCTCGGCTCCATCGATATTTCGCTGACCAACTCCGCGCTGTGGATGCTCATCTGCACCGGCGCAATCATTATCTTCTTCGCCGCCGCCACGCGCCGCGCCGCGATCATCCCGAACCGTCTGCAATCAACGGCGGAAGTGCTTTACGAATTCGTGTCCGACCTCGTGCGCGACACCATCGGCGCGGAGGGACGCAGGTTCTTCCCTTACGTCTTCACGCTGTTCCTGTGGATCCTCATCGCCAATCTTTTCGGCCTGATCCCGACCCTGCCGGGTCTGCCCCACGCCGCGCACACCTTCACGACCACGAGCCATCTCGTCGTCACCCTCGCTCTCGCCATGCTGACGATCACCATCGTGATCGTTTACGGCTTCTGGAAGAACGGTCTTGGTTTTTTCAAACTGTTCGCGCCCTCAGGGCTGCCGTTTTACATGTACCCGCTCCTGGTGCCGATTGAGGTCGTCTCGTTCCTCTCGCGCCCGCTCTCCCTCGCCATCCGGCTGTTCGCCAACATGTTTGCGGGCCACATCATCCTCAAACTCTTCGCCGGTTTCGTCGTCTCGCTCATCGGCGCCGGCGGCGTCTTCGCGGCGGTCGGCATTCTGCCGTTTCTCGGCGCAACCGCCGTGACCGCGCTCGAATTTCTTGTCGCCTTCCTGCAGGCCTATGTCTTCGCCATCCTCACCTGCATTTACCTCAACGACGCGGTGCACGCCGCCGACCACTAGGACCAGTTTCCCGCGCGGGTCGAAGGGCCAGCCGCGACATCGGGACGAACGGCTCAACTGAAAAACGACCAGGAGTGAACACCAATGGAAGTAGAAGCAGCAAAACTGATCGGGGCGGGCCTTGCCACCATCCCTCTCGCCGGCGCCGGCGTCGGCCTCGGCCTCATCTTCGGCAACTTCCTGACGGGCGCGTTCCGCAACCCGTCCGCCGCCGCCGCCAACCAGCCGACCATGCTGCTCGGCTTTGCGCTGACGGAATTTACCGGCCTTCTCGGCTTCACGATCTCGATCCTGATCCTGCTCAACGTCTTTTAATCCTTGATCGGTCGGTTTTACCGGCCGATCGTCAGGAGCTGATCCTTTGTCCCTATCCGCCGTCATTGTCGCCGCGGCCGCCGCCGCTGAAGACGCCGCCGAAGCGGGCGGTCTGCCGCAGCTCGATATGTCGACCTGGCCGAGCCAGCTATTCTGGCTCGCCGTTACGTTCGGCATTCTCTACTGGCTGATGGCCGGGCGTTTTCTGCCGGCGATCGGCGGCGCCATCGAAGAGCGGCGCGACCGCATCGCCGACGATCTCGACCAGGCGTCCGATTTCAAGCGCCAGGCCGACGAGGCGGAAGACGCCTATAATCAGTCCCTCGCCGACGCCAAGGCGAAAGCGCAAAGCATCGCCGCAGACACCCGCGCCGAGGTCGATGCGGAGATCGCCGAGATGCAGGTGGAGACCGACGCCAAGCTGCAGGAAAAACTCGACGCCGCCGAAGCGCGCATCGCCGAGATGAAAGAGGAAGCGACGGCCAAAGTCGACGAGGCCGCCGCCGACGCGACGCGGGCCATCGTTGAGCGCCTGATCGACGAGGCGCCCACGGACGACGCGGTCGCCCGCGCCATGACCAACATCGCCCGCTAGGAGACCCCCCGTGATTTCCCTCACGCTCATCGCCGCAGCCGCCGCCGAAGAAGCCGGTTACGAAACCGCCAAGGGCGGGCTTTTCTCCGACTCCTCCTTCTGGGTGCTGCTCGCCTTCATCATCGTCATCGGCATTTTTGCGCGCGCAGGACTCCACAAGATGATGGCGGCGGGGCTCGACAAGCGCGCCAACCGCATCGCCGACGAGATCAACGAAGCGCGCAAGATGCGCGAGGAGGCGCAGGAGTTGCTCGCGCAATATCAGCGCCGCCAGCGCGAAGCGGAATCAGAAGCCGCCGCCATTATCGAGCAGGCGAAGAAAGACGCGAAAATTCTCGCCGCCGAAGCGCACGACAAAATCAACGCCCAAATGGAGCGCCGGGCAAAAGCGGCGGAAGACAAGATCGCCCGCGCCGAAGCCCAGGCCCTGTCGGAAGTGCGCGGCCGCGCCGCCGACGTCGCCATCGCCGCCGCGCAGGAAATCATCCGGGAACGGATGGACACCGGCGCCCAGAACGCCTTCATCGAAAAGTCGATCGCGGAACTGCGCGGGAAGTTGAATTAGGGATTGGGTTTTAGGGATTAGGGATTAGCGGCGCTATTTTCCTAATCCCTACCTCAAAACACCCCCATGGCCAGACCGGCCGCGACGGCCTGACCCAACGCGCGGCATTTTTTCAGATCGCCCTCGGGAATAACCTTCTCCGCCAGTATCTCCTCCGGCGTCTGCGCGTGCGTGCAGATTATGAGCGGCGGCTGGACTTCTTTCAGGCGCCAGCCCGTGGCGATGCGCGCGGTCTGGCGCGCGGCGTTCTCGCCGTCCGAGCCGGCGCACACCATCTGCGCATAAGGCCGGCCTTCGATCTTACCCAGCGCGGGATAATAACAGCGGTCGTAAAAATCCTTCATCACGCCAGCAATGGCGGCGAGATTTTCCGGCGCGGCGAAGATATAGCCGTCGGCGTTCAGCAGATCGTCGGGCCCCGCCGCCGTCGCTGTTTTCAGAATTGTTTCGATCTCATCGCGCGCCGCCGCCGCCGCGGCCTCGGCCATTTGTCGCGTGCCGCCGGTTTTTGAGTGGTAGACAATGAGGAGTTTGGGCATCCCGTCACGATCCGCGCGTCCCCCGCGAAGGCGGGGGTCCATGGAAGCGCATAATATATGGATTCCCGCCTGCGCGGGAATGAGCGGCGCGGGCTACTCCGCCGCGCGATAGTCCTCCGGCGCCATGGGCCTGAACCGTGCCGTCAATTCATCGAGCGGTATGGACACGCCATCTTCCTGTTGAATGCGCACGTGAAAGCGTTTGAGGCCCCGCGCATGGGCCGCGCCGCAGGAATGGGCGATCATGGCGACGTCCTTGCGCATCTTTTCGACATAGTTGGCGACCCGCGGGCCTTTCACTTTCGGGTCGAGGCCGCCCTGCAACGACTTTTTGTGGGTCGTAACGCCGGTGGGACAGTTATTGGTGTGACATCTGAGCGCCTGAATGCAGCCGATGGAAAACATGAAACCGCGCGCCGTGTTCACCACATCCGCGCCGGCGCAATAGGCCCAGGCGACTTCCGCCGGCGTCACCAGCTTGCCCGAGGCGATGACCTTGATGCGGTCGCGAAGCCCACGCCGCTCCAGAATATCCGTCAGCATGGGGAGCGCCTGTTTCAAGGGCAGGCCCACATTGTCCATGAGCGACATGGGCGCGGCGCCGGTGCCGCCGTCGCCGCCATCGAGGGTGATGAAATCGGGCGCCGCTTCGATCCCGCGCCGCTCGATGGCGTCGCACAGATCGTCGACCCAGCCATAGGCGCCCATGACGGTCTTGAAGCCCGTGGGCAGGCCGGAAACGCGGCGGACGCGCGCAATAAAGTCGAGCAGCTCTTCCACATTGTCGATTTCCGGATGGCGGTTGGGGCTGATCGACGCCTTGCCCGCAGGTATGCCGCGGATTTTCGCAATTTCGCGACTCACCTTCGCGGCGGGGAGAATGCCGCCCTTGCCGGGCTTGGCGCCCTGCGCCAGCTTCACCTCGATCATTTTGACCTCCGGCTTTGCGGCAATCGCAGAGAGCTTCTCTTCGTCGAGCAAGCCGTCCTTGTCGCGGCAGCCATATTTCGCCGTCCCCATCTGGAAGACGATGTCGGCGCCGCCTTCGAGGTGATAGGGGGCAAGGCCGCCCTCCCCGGTGTTGAGATAGCATTTCGCCAGCGCGGCGCCGCGGGAGAGCGCCCGCACCGCCGGCTTCGACAGCGAGCCGTAGCTCATGGCGGAGATGTTGATGATCGACGATGCGCGATACGGGTTATCCGTATAGGGACCGAATGTCACCGGCGGCGGATCGCTCGCCTCCTCGTCAAGACGCGGGAAGGCGCAATTGACGAAAATCGGCGTGCCCACGAGGTTAAGATTGCGGGTCGAGCCGAAGGGCTGGGTGTTGTTCTGGCCCTTGGCGGATTTGTAGATCCAGTCGCGCTCGGCGCGGTTGAACGGCATTTCCTCCCGGTCGAGGGCGAAGAAATACTGCCGGAAAAATTCGCCGAGGCGCGTAAAGAGTTCGCGAAAGCGGCCGACCACGGGGTAGTTGTGGCGCACGGCGTCCCGCGACTGGCTGATATCGGCGATGTACATCAGAACAACGGCGAGCGCGCCAATGCCGACGACAAAGATGAACAGCGTCGTCAGGAACTCCAGCCCGAGTAATGAAAATCTGCTTAGCGTTTCCATGGCTCCGCCCCGCTTCTATCGTCGCCAGACCGCCCGTCAACGCCTTTCCCGCGACGGATCACGGGGCGAAATGTATGGTAATACGCGCTGATGGGAAAACCGGACCCGCGCAAATGTGATGGCGCGGCGGCGTTACTCAGCCGCCTCCGCAACCGGCGGCGTCCAGCGCAGCACGGGCTTGCGCGCGGCCGCCGTTTCGTCGAGACGGCGCCGCGGGGCGTGAACGGGCGCAGCCTTGAAGACGTCCGCCTCGCCGGCCTTCGCGCGCCGGGCCAGCGACAGGAGCGCGTCGCAGAACTGGTCAAGCTCGCGTTTCGACTCTGACTCTGTCGGTTCGATGAGCATAGCGCCGTGAACGACCAGCGGAAAATACATGGTCATGGGGTGATAGCCCTCGTCGATCATCGCTTTCGCAAAGTCGATGGTTTCAACGCCGGTGTCTTTTAAGAACCGGTCGTTAAACAAGGCTTCATGCATGCAATAGCCGTCAAAGGCCGGCGTCATTTCCGATTTCAGCCGCGCAAGCACATAGTTGGCGTTGAGGACCGCATCCTCCGCGGCCTGCGCGATCCCATCGAGCCCGTGGCTCATCATATAGGCGAGCGCCCGGGTGAACATGCCCATCTGGCCGTGGAAGGCGGTAAGGCGCCCGAGGCTTTTCGCGCTTTCGCCTTCTTCCTTCGCCGCGCGCCGGGTTTCGACGAGGGCGTATGCGCCGTCTTCGAGAACCACATAGGGAACCGGCGCGAAAGGCGCGAGCGCTTCCGACAACACTGTCGGGCCGGAGCCGGGCCCGCCGCCCCCATGGGGCGTTGAAAAGGTCTTGTGCAGATTGATGTGCATGGCGTCGACGCCAAGATCGCCGGGCTTTACCTTGCCGGCGATGGCGTTGAAATTGGCGCCGTCGCAATAAAAGTAGCCGCCCGCCTCATGCACCGCATCGGCGATGGCGCGGATGTCGCGTTCAAAAAGCCCGCATGTGTTGGGGTTCGTGACCATGATGCCGGCGACGTCGGGCCCCAGCATGTCTTTCAGGGCGGCGAGATCAACGCGGCCGGTTTTGTCGGCGGGAATTTCATCGACGGTAAAGCCGCACTGAACCGCAGTCGCGGGATTTGTTCCGTGAGCGGATTCAGGCGCCAGGACACGCGTGCGCGTCGCCGCCTCGCCCCGGGCTTCGAGCGCGGCCCGGATCGACATCATGCCGCACAGTTCCCCATGGGCGCCGGCCTTCGGCGACATGGCGACGGCGGGCATGCCGGTCAGTTCCTTCAGCCAGGTCTCGAGCGCGTAGATCACTTCAAGCGCGCCCTGACATTGCGCCTCCGGCGTCAGGGGATGGAGGTCGGCGAAGCCGGGGAGCCGCGCGATTTTTTCGTTGAGCCGCGGATTGTGTTTCATGGTGCACGACCCGAGCGGAAACGGCCCCATGTCGATGGCGTAGTTTTTCTGGGAAAGGCGCACATAATGGCGCATGGTCTCCGGCTCGGAGAGACCGGGAAGACCGATGGCGGACGTTCGTTCCATGTCGCCGAGACGGCTTTCCTTTGCCGCCGGTTCGGGCAGGTCGACGCCGGTCCCGGCGAAGTCGCCAATCTCGAAGATCAGGTCTTCCTCAATCTGCAGCGCCTTGTTGCCGGTGAAGGTCGGCGCATCGGTCGCTGCAAAGGCGTCGGCGCGCGTCTGGCGGCCCTGGGCGTTCATCGCCATCAAAACGCCTCCCGCAGTTTCGTCTCGAACGTCTCGATATCCGCATCCGTCACGCATTCCGTCGCGGCGACGATCAACAGGTTTTCCGTATCGGGATCATCGGGCCAGAGGCGGCCGCCGGGAACGCCGGCGAGGACGCCCTGATCGGCGAGGGCGTTCGCGACCTTTTCAACGTTCGTCGGCAGGCGCAGCGTGAACTCGTTGAAATAGCTCTGGTTGACCACCTCAACGCCCGGAACGGCGCCGAGGGCGTCCGCGGTTTTGCACGCCGCTTCGTGATTGAGCATGGCGAGGCGACGCAGCCCCGCCTCCCCGAGCAGCGACATGTGGACCGTGAAGGCGAGCGAACAGAGGCCGGAATTGGTGCAGATATTCGACGTCGCCTTGTCGCGGCGGATATGCTGTTCGCGAGTTGAGAGCGTCAGGACAAAGCCGCGCTTGCCTTCCGCGTCCGTCGTTTCCCCGCAGAGGCGGCCCGGCATTTGCCGCACATATTTCTGGCGCGTGGCGAAGAGCCCCACATAAGGCCCGCCGAAGCCCAGCGGATTGCCGATGGACTGGCCTTCGGCGACGACAATGTCCGCGCCCATCTCGCCCGGGCTTTTGACGGCGCCGAAGGAAATCGCCTCCGTCACAACGGCGACAAGGAGCGCGCCTTTTTCCTGCGCGGCTTCCGCAATGGGCGCAAGATCGCGGATATTGCCGAAAACATCCGGGTTCTGAACGATGACGCACGCCGTCTCATCGTCGATCATCGCGGCGATGTCTTCAGCGCCTGTGGGATCCGGCGGCGCGATGACGACCTCGTCATTGTGCAGTTCAAGATTGGTGCGCGTCACCGCCGCATAATGGGGATGCAAACCGCCGGAGAGGATCGCCTTTCGCCGCCTGGCGACGCGGCGCGCCATGAGCGCCGCTTCCGCGCAGCCGGTCGAGCCGTCATACATGGAAGCGTTGGCGACCTCCATGCCAGCAAGGGCCGCGACCTGCGTCTGGAATTCGAACAGATATTGCAGCGTTCCCTGCGCGATCTCCGGCTGGTAGGGCGTGTAGGCGGTGAGGAACTCCGAGCGCTGAATAATGTGGTCGACCGTCGCCGGTATGTGATGCTTATAGGCGCCGCAGCCGAGAAAGAACGGCCCCGCGCCCGCAGCCTGGTTTTTCGCGGCCATCCGGCCAAGCGCGCGCTCGACTTCAAGCTCGCCGAGATGGTCGGGCAGGTCAAAATCCGCGTTAAGGCTTTTGGCCGGAACGTCGGCGAAGAGATCGTCAATCGCGCCCGCGCCGATGACATCGAGCATCTGACGCCGGTCGGCCGCATTCAGGGGAAGATATCTCATAAAAACATTCGCTTCTCAGTTACGCCATTTTCACCGCTCAATGCGGAGTGCATGGGCGAGGATCAGCTTTCCGCCGCATATGCCGCATACGCCGCTTCATCCATCAGCCCGTCGAGCTCGCTTGCGTCCGCCGCTTTGATCTTGACGAACCAGGCCGCGCCTTCCGGGTCTTCATTCACTTTCGCCGGCTCGTCGACAATGGCCGCGTTGGCTTCGACAATCTCGCCGGAAATCGGCGCGTAAACGTCCGACGCCGCCTTGACGGATTCAACGACCGCCATGTCGTCGCCTTTCT
The DNA here is from genome assembly GCA_028284345.1 of Hyphococcus sp. GTDB lineage: Bacteria > Pseudomonadota > Alphaproteobacteria > Caulobacterales > Parvularculaceae > Hyphococcus. The sequence continues at coordinate 905,410 of JANQRY010000003.1, forward strand.
TGAAGGTCTTGCCGGTTTCGGGCAGTTCGACAAAGACAACATCGCCAAGCTGTTCGGCGGCGTGCTTCGAAATGCCGATGACGTAGACGTCGCCATCTGCGCGCGCATATTCATGATCCTTGGTGTATCTGGCTGTCATGATGTCTCCTTGCCCCTGTAATAGCGGTGGGGAACAAACGGCATGTCGGCGACTTTCGCCGGCAGCGCCTTGCCCCGCACGATGAGATTGACGTTTGTTCCGGCAGCCGCGCAGTCGGCGTCCACATAGCCCATGGCGACGGGACCCCCGAGGGTCGGCCCGAACCCGCCCGAGGTCACGGCGCCGATGGTCCTGCCGTCCGCAGACTGAATTTCAGCGCCCTCCCGCGCCGGGGCGCGCCCCTCGGGCAGGAGGCCAACGCGCAGTTTCTGCGGGCCCTCCGCACGCTGTTTCAAAATCTTCTCCGCCCCGGGGAACCCGCCTTCTTCACGGCGGCGCTTGCCGATGACGAAGGCGATGTTGCCCTCGACCGGCGTCACATCGGGCGTCAGATCGTGACCGTAAAGACAAAGGCCCGCCTCAAGACGCAGGGAGTCGCGGGCGCCGAGGCCGACAGGGGCGACCGCATCATCGGCGAGGAGCGTTTTCGCCAGCGCTTCGGCGCTCTCCGCCGGCGCGGAAATTTCAAAGCCGTCCTCGCCCGTATAACCGCAGCGGCTGACGATCAGATAGGCGCTGTTCCATTCATAGGGCGCCATGGTCATGAAGGTTTGCGCGCCGGCGCCGGGGAGCAGGCGATCGACAACGCCCGCCGCCGCCGGTCCCTGCAGCGCAATGAGGGCGCGGTCGTCGGCGACGTCAAGTTCCGCGCGGCCTGCCAGCGCCGATTCGATCAGCGCAAAGTCGTCCGCCTTGGTCGCCGCATTGACAACCAGAAACAGAACGCCCCCCATGCCGTCTTTCGCAGGCCGCGTGATCATCAGATCGTCGAGAATCCCGCCGTCCGGATTGAGGAGAACGGTGTAACGTAGCCCCCCTTTCTTCAGTCTACGGATTTCTCCGGGGACGAGAGTTTCGATGGCCGCGGCGACCGCCTCATGGGCGCCGTCGCTTCCGGACGCGATCTCAGTCGTTTTCAAAAACGCCTGCCCCATATGGGAGACGTCAAAGAGCCCGGCCTTTTCCCGCGTGTGCTGATGCTCGCCCAAAACGCCCATGGGGTATTGCACGGGCATTTCGTAACCGGCGAATTTCACCATCTTCGCGCCAAGCGCATGGTGGAGCGCATTCAAGGGCGTTTTTTTAAGGGCGTCGGCCATTTCTTTTCCCATGACAGCACATGCGCCGCGCAGAACGCGGCGGCCCCGGCTGTCAGGGGAGCCTGAGAGATTTCGCGGAGAAGCGCATTTAGAACAATGCCGCTTCCCGCTTACTCCTTCGGCGGGGCGCAGCCCGAGGGCGGCGCCCGCTTTCCAGCCTTTCTTCGTTCATGCGGTCCTTTTGCCTGAGAGTTTCCGGGGCGGTTGCTCCTTCGGCGCCCGGCCGTCGTCATGGCCGGACCTCTCCCGCATGAATGCCTTCACGACCATAGGCGGCGATGGTCTTGAGTCAACGATTCGATTGCGCCGGACCGGTCAGGCGGCGCAATTCACGCCGCGCAGGCCTCGCACGCGCCTTTGATTTCAAGGCGCGCCGTGTTCATCTCGAAACTCGATTTGCGCACCGCGTCGAGGATGCCCGCCTCCACCGCCACCATTTCAAGCTCCCTCACATTGGAGCAGGTCTCGCAAACGAGGAATGTCTGCACCAGATGCGGGCCTTCGTGATTGCACAGGACAAAGGCGTTCATGCCGTCGATCTTGTGGATGTGTCCCTTGCGTTCGAGGCGGTCGAGCGCCCGGTAGACGGTCATCGGCGCGCGCACGCCGCGATCCTTCAACCGGTCGAGGATTTCGTATGCCTTCAGCGGGTCATCGCCCGCCGCCAGGGTTTCCCAGACGAGAGTCTCGTTTTTGGAAAGCCCCGCCGGAACGGATCGCGCGCCTGCGCCGCCATTGTCTTGCGCCATAATGTTCCCCGGCTGTTGCAGGATAATGTTATATCGACGTTATATCTATTGCAACGGCGTCGCAACGCGTCCGCGCCGCGCAAGGCCACCGCCAGCCTCCGCGGCTGTGCGCCGGACTTCGGGCCCGCGCAATTTCCTGTCATAAACGCAGACGACATTTCCGCTGTGACGGGCCATGTGGAAAATTTGGAGGAGAGCAGATGACGCAACCGATTACGCGACGCGCGGCTTTGACGGCCGGCCTTGCCGCGGGCGCGGCGTCCTGCGCCGGGGCGCCGAAAATGACGCCCTATGTCGCGACGGCGGAACGGGCGGGCGGCGCGTTCGCCCATGGCGTCGCCTCGGGCGATCCGGGACCAACGGGCGTCGTCATCTGGACCCGGGTCTCGCCGCAGGGCGCCATGAACGAAGCGCGCATAAGCGTCGTCTGGGAAACCGCCGCCGACGCGGCCTTCACCGACATGCGCGGCAAGGGCGAAGCGGAGACGGGCGCGGCCCGGGACTGGACCGTCAAGGTCGAACTCAGCGACCTGCAACCGGGGGAGACTTATTATTATCGCTTTCGCATCGGCGACGCGTACTCGCCGGTCGGCCGTACACGGACATTGCCGGCGGGCGCTGTCGATCGCGCGCGTTTCGCCGTCGTTTCCTGTTCGAACTATCCGTTCGGCTATTTCAATGTCTACGACCTGATCGCCCGCGACGACAGTTTCAACGCCGTCCTGCATCTCGGCGATTATTTCTACGAATATGGCCGCGAGGGTTATGGCGGGGAAACCGGCGCGGCGCTGGGCCGCGAGCACGAACCGGCCCATGAAACGCTGACCCTCGCCGATTACCGCCGCCGCCACGCGCAATACAAGGCCGACCCGAACGCCCAGGCGATGCATGCGGCCCATCCGATGATCCCTGTCTGGGACGATCACGAAACGTCCAACAATTCCTGGAAGGACGGCGCGGAAAACCACGACCCGGAAACGGAAGGGGACTGGAACGCCCGCCGGCGCGCCGCATTGCAAGCCTATTACGAATGGATGCCGGTGCGCGAGCCGACGGCGTCGCCGGAAGCGTTTTTCCGGTCGTTTTCCTTTGGCGATCTCCTCACCGTCGCCGCCATTGAAACGCGGCTCACGGCGCGCACGCGACAGTTTGAATATACGGAAGTCGTCCCGACACTGAAGACTGAGGAAGACGTCGCGCGCTTCCGCGATGAAATCCTGTGGGACCCGTCCCGTGAAATGCTGGGCGAGGCGCAACGCGCATTTCTGGCGCAGGCCTTTCGCGACTCGGCGGCGGCCGGCCAGCCATGGCGCCTTGTCGCCAACCAGATCATCATGGGCAAGGTCATCGCCCCAGATCTTTCCGAACATGTGACCGAAGAAGACATCGTCTCCCTCGAAGCGCAGTGGAATCAGGCCCGCGCCTTTGTGGAATTTTCAAAGCTCGGCCTGCCGACCAATCTCGACTCCTGGGACGGCTATCCGGCGGCGCGCGAACGGTTTTACGATCTCGCCAAAGAAAATGGCGGCGACGGCATGATCGTCGTCACCGGCGACACCCATACCTGGTGGGCGAATGATCTCGTGGCGAAAGACGGCGCCGCGGCAGGCGTCGAGCTGGGCGTCAGTTCCGTGACGTCGCCGTCGCCCTACCGGCCGGAATTTCTTGGCGGCAAGGGCGCCGATTACGCCCTCCTCACCAACCGCGAAAACAAGGATGTCCGCTATCTGTCGGGCGCGAGCCACGGGTTCATTGACCTCACGATCGAACGCGACGCGGCCCGCGCCATATTCCGCGCCGTCGACACGATCGAATCGCGAAACTACAACGCCTATGACGAAGCCGCCTTCGACATCGATCGCAAGGACGGCCCCGCGCGCTTCGCCGACGCCGACGGCCTCGGCTTCAAGGAAGGGTTTTTGTTCTAGCGCTGAGGCAAACCGGGCAAGATCTTATGTCCACGATTAAAGACCGCATCGCCCTCGCGCAGCGTTTGCCCAAGGCGGAACTGCACCTGCATATCGAGGGCAGCCTGGAGCCGGAGCTCATGTTCCGCCTGGCGCAGCGCAATAAGATCGACATTCCGTTCAGATCCGTTGAAGAAATCCGCGCCGCATATGATTTCTCGAACCTGCAGGATTTCCTCGATATCTACTATCAGGGCATGAGCATACTTCGGACCGAAGAAGATTTCTTCGATCTGACCATGGCCTATCTCAACCGCGTGCGCGCCGACAATGTGCGCCATGTGGAAATCTTTTTCGACCCGCAGGGACATACGGAACGCGGCGTTCCATTCGATACGGCGATCAGCGGCATACTGACGGCTTTCACGCTGGCTAAGGCGCAGTTCGGCGTGACAACAAAACTGATCATGTGTTTTTTGCGGCACCTCTCCGAAGACGATGCGTTCAAGACGCTGGCGCAGGCCGAGCCCTGGCTCGACCGCATCGAAGGGGTCGGCCTTGATTCATCGGAAGTCGACCATCCGCCGTCGAAATTCGAACGGGTCTTCGCCATGGCGCGCGAACGCGGGTTGAAAAGCCTCGCCCATGCCGGCGAGGAAGGCCCGCCAGACTATGTGCGCGAGGCGCTCGACCTGTTGCACATTGACCGGCTCGATCACGGCAATCGCGCCCTTGAAGACGAGGCGCTCATTGCGCGCTTGCGCAAGGAAGGCATGACGTTGACCGTTTGTCCCTTGTCCAACCTGAAACTCTGCGTCGTTGAGGATATGGCCGCTCATCCGTTAAAGCACATGCTCGATCTCGGGCTCAAAGCCACGGTCAATTCCGACGACCCGGCCTATTTCGGCGGCTATGTCATGGACAATTTCCGCGCCGTCATCGAAGCGCTCGATCTGTCGGAAGACGACATCCGCGCCCTCGCCCGCAACTCCATCGCGGGATCGTTCCTCGCGGACGGTGAAAAGCGGGCGCATTTGTCGGCAATTGAGCGGGCTTAGATCCCTAGTCGCGCGGCGTCAGCGCCGGCTCGAAAAACGCGTCCACATGGGTCCAGAAGGGCGCGCGATATTCGTCGCGCTCCATCATGATTTCATGCAGCGCGCCGTCGATGGAAACATGGTCGATATTCGCGCTCATGGCTGCGATCGCCGCATGATCGGCGCCGTCGATCACCTGTTCCTTGCTGGCGGAGATCATCCTGATCGGCGTTTTTAACCCATCGAAAAATCCGGGCCTGTGAATGCGCTTTGACGCGCGCAACACCTCGCGCACCCAGCCATAGGTGGGCGCGTCGAGGGCCGCCGCCGGCTCCGTTTCCTGCAACACGCGAAACCGTTCGTGTCGCGCCGGGTCCTGAGTGAAAATGTTGCCCTCGAATTTCCGCGACGGATCATTGCCGCGCATGACCTCTCGATTGCCGGCGCCGGCCATGCACGCGGTCGCGGCGACGGCGCTGTAGACCGTATGGCTGGCGCCGCGAAACAGTCGGGTGAGCGGCGCGGTCAGCACCGCGCGGTCAAAGCCTTGATCGCCGCTTGCGAGCAGCAACAGCGCCGGCAGGCCGCCCATGGAATGGGTCAGCAAAAGATAGGGGCCGCCAAAACGCGCCGCGACCGGGCCCTCACGAAACGCCTTCAGATCTTGCGCAAGCGTATCGAAATAGCCGGTCCAGTCGCTTGGCCGGTCGGACAGGCCCTGTCCGCGCCAGTCCATGATCGCCACATTAAAGCCGCGGTCGCGCAGATCATCCGCGACCTCGAAATATTTTTCGATAAACTCCGCCCAGCCCGGCGCGACGATCACAGTCCCCCGCGGGGTCGGCGCCGGAAACAGCGCCGCGCGCAATTTTGCGCCGTCGGGCGCCTGAAACGTCACCGCCGACGCGTCGCGCGGCGACGGATTTCCGTCGATCTCAATGAAGCGGCTCATCCATCCCCCAGATTGAGCCGCGCCATGACGCTCATATCGCCGGCGATGGCGAGGCGCCCGTTGATCACCGCATTTTCAACGGCGCGGTTTGACGTCAGCGCCCGGCGCAGTACGTCGGCGGAACACCGCCACACGCAATCCCCGCCGGCTTTGTCTGCGGGCGGCGCCGCGGCGACGGCGGGCGGATCGACCCGTCCGTCGACAAAGATCGCGTCCGCTCCGTCGGGACGCAATTCAAGAACCGCGCCAAAGGGCGATGCGAACGCCTTGCCGGCGGTCTCGATGAGGGGCGCCGTCATTCGTAAAGCGCTTCGTCGACGGGCGCGGGCTTGACGAAGCGCAAGGTCATGCGGTCGCTCTCGCCGATAGCGTCATAGGGCGCGCGGTCAAAGTCCGGGTTTTCGTCGCCGCGGATTTCCGACGTGCGCCGCACCGGCGGCAGGGTCCAGACGCCGAAAGGGTGGTCTTTCGTATCGGCCGGGTTGGCGTTGATTTCCGACGACCGGTCGAACACGAACCCCGCACCCTGCGCGAGCTCGATAACATCGTCCGTATACGCATAGCCGGACGAGCCGTCGCGGGGAAGGTCCGCGCCGTCGGCGCGATGCTCGACAACGCCCAGAACGCCGCCCGGTTTCAAGGCGTCGAAAAACGTTTTGAAGACCGCTTCTTCATTGCCGCGGCCCTGCCAGCTATGAACATTTCGGAAGGTGACGACGACATCGGCGGTCCCGGCCGGCGCGACCGGCGCTTCGCCGTTCAGCACCGTCATTTCAATGTCGCCGTAGAGTTCCGGCGCCTCCACATAGGTCGTTCGATAGGTATCGAGCGCCGTCAGCACGCGCTCGCTTGCGCCTTCGGGATCATAGCTCGCCGCGTAAAGCTTGCCGTCGCCGGATTTAAGGTAGGGAGCGATCACTTGTGTGTACCAGCCGCCGCCGGGGAAGGCCTCGACCACGGTCATATCCGGTTCGACGCTAAAAAAGAGCAGCGTCTCTTTCGGGTTGCGAAAGACGTCGCGGGCCCGTTCCGCGTCCGAGCGGTGGGCGCCGGCGATGGCGGCGTCGAGGAGGTCGCCGGCGGTGGGCGCGACTTTTTCCGCCTCAGCCGCCGCGGGCGTCCTCTCAGCGTCATTGCCGCCGCCGCAAGCGGCGAGGCCAAGCCCCAACGCCAAAATCGCAATCCCGTTCGCCTTGTTCATGACGGCGCTCCCGCTCCTTGTCCCGGTTCAATCCGGCGAGACGTTTACCATGCCTCGAGGTCCCGTCCAGCAGGGGTTGAAACCGGAAAACAGTCGCCTAAATCACGTTTTGCGGAGGCCATGCGGCTCCGCGTGCGGGCGTCGTCCGAATGGAGGCGTTGCCGCGCTTTGATCCTTGCTTCTTTTAGGAGGAAACTCACAAATGCGTACCTACGATCTTACCCCCCTTTATCGCTCGACCGTCGGCTTTGACCGGATCTTCGACCTGCTCGACAATGTCGGCAAGACCGAAACGGCCGGCTATCCGCCCTATAATATCGAGCGTCTCGACGAGAATGATTACCGCATCACCCTCGCGGTGGCGGGCTTCGGCGAAGACGATATCGACATCGAACTGAAGGAAAACGCGCTGACCGTGAAAGGCGCGCGCAAAGAGGCCGACGAGAGCCGCCAGTTCCTGCATCAGGGAATTGCGGGCCGCTCTTTCGAGCGCCGCTTCCAGCTCGCCGAGCACGTGGAAGTCGCCGGCGCCGCGCTGGTCAACGGCCTGCTCGACATCGATCTGCGCCGGGTCATTCCGGAAGCCATGAAGCCGCGCAAGATCGCCATCAACGGCGCCAACGTCAAAGTGCTCAACAAAGACCAGAACGCAGCCTAATCCCCCATAGGCTGAACCCGGCGCAACCCTTACCCCTCCCGGTTGCGCCGGGCGTTATGAAAGGGCGCGGCAGGCCCAAAGCCGCGCCCTGTTTTTTTTCCGGCAGATGGGTATTCTGACCGCCTCGCTGAAACGGGGTTGAGTTATGAACGGCGCGACGACGCGGACTTGGGCAGGATTTACGGCATTGGGCGCGGCGCTGGCGCTTGCAGCCTGCGCGACGCCGGAACCGGACTATCAGACGATCTCGATCCCTTACGATCCTTATGATTTCGATCCGGCGGACCTTCAGGCCGAAGCCGACGCTCACTGCAACGCCTATAATCTGCGCGCGGTGTACGAGGACGAGACCATCGATCCGTCATCGGTTCGGTGGCGTTACCGACATTATCGGTGCGTTTAGGGTCAGGCGCTGATGAGGTTTTTCGCGGCGTCGTAAATCTCGCCATTGGCCGCGAGGATTGATCCCGCGGTCAGGAAGTTTCTCCCGCCTTCGATTTCGCTGATGAGGCCGCCCGCTTCGCGCACGAGCACCGCGCCGGCGGCGACGTCCCACGGGTTGAGGCCCCGCTCCCAATAGGCGTCGTAGCGGCCGGCCGCGACAAAGGCGAGGTCGAGGGCGGCCGACCCGAACCGGCGAATGCCGGCGGTGACTTCAAGGACGCGCCGCGCTTCTTCGAGCGCGCGCTCTCGCCCTTCCAGTCCAGCGAAGGGAAGGCCGGTCGCAAACAGGCATTCGCTTAAATCGCGCCGCCCCGAAACGCGGATGCGCCGGTCGTTGAGCCAGGCGCCTTCGCCCTTTTCCGCCCAAAAGAGTTCGTCCGTCGCCGGATTGTAAACGACACCGGCGAAGGGCTGCCGGTCCCGTTCAAGCGCAATGGAAATGGCGAAATGGGCGATGCCGTGCAGGAAATTCGTCGTCCCGTCGAGCGGGTCGACAATCCAGCGATTGGAATTGTCCGCGCCTTCGACCTCGCCGCGCTCTTCCATGACGAAACCGAATTTCGGCCGCGCTTTCGACAGCGTCTCAAAGATCGTCTGTTCGGCGGCGAGGTCCGCTTTCGATACAAAATCCGCAACGCCCTTGCGCGAGACCTGCAGGGCCTGGGCCTCGCCGAAATCGCGCGCGAGGCCGCGCGCCGCTTTGCGGGCGGCGTCGATCATGACGGCGACGAGGGCTGAATATTGAGCCATGGGGCGATCGGTTCGGACTATTGGCGACGAGCGGCGCACCATAGGGGCGGTTCGCCGAATGGCAAGCGACCCGTCGCGCCTTGTTCTCCCGGGAAGGCTCCGCGCTGCGGGAAAGAGTTCCGCCGCAATCGCGCCTGCGCTATCAATAGCCAAAAGAAGTTCAGGGACCCGCCATATGACCAACGCCGCCTCCCTCAAGGAGACGAAACTGACGCTGCCCGCGCTCATTCAATCGGCCATGAAAGTGATATCGAGCGATCCGCTATTCGCCGTAGAAGAAGCGGAGATCAGGGGCCAGACCTACCGAGTTTTTAAAAATATCCCGAAAAATCTCGGACAATTCTTCGCCGAGACGGTCGCCGAACAGGGCGACAAGCCCTTTCTCGTTTACGGAAACGAACGCCTGACATTCCGGGAGCTGCACGAAAAATCGCTGAAATTCGCCGACGCCATCAGCCGGCGCTATGGCGTCAAGCCAGGCGATCATGTGGCGATCGCCATGCGCAACTATCCGGAATGGTGCGTCGCCTATATCGGCCTCATCTCCCTTGGCGCGGTCGTCGTGCCGCTCAACGCCTGGTGGAAGGGCGACGAGCTGAAATTCGCCCTTAAAGACTCCGGCGCGAAAATCGTCGTCGTCGACGGACGTCGCCTTGACTACATCCTTCCGTGCAAAGAGGAGCTTGGCCTGACGCTGATCCTGGCGCGCGACGACGGCGACGGCGCCAATGTCCGGTTTGAAGCGCTCATCAAGGAGGGCGAAGCCAAGCCGCTCGACTTGGCCGCGACGCCCGACGACCGCTATTGCATCGTCTATACGTCCGGCTCAACCGGTCAGCCCAAGGGCGTCGTCCTCACCCATCGCGGCGCCTTGTCGACGCTCTACTCCTGGTATTTCATTTCGAAATTCCTGGAAGACGCCATCGGCCGCAGCGTTGTCGGCGACAACCCCGGCATTCTCCTGGCGATCCCGCTGTTCCACGTTACGGGCAGCCATTCGATTTTCATGTTGTCGTTCCTGCTCGGCCGCCGGGTCGTCATGATGCACCGCTGGGATCCGGAAGAGGCGGCGCGGATCATCAGGGAAGAAAAACTGACCAATTTCGTCGGCGTGCCAAGCCAGTCGTTCGAACTGATGCGCGCCAGCGGCAATGACGGCCTCGACACGCTGATCGATGTGGGCTCCGGCGGAGCCAAGCGGCCGCCGGACCAGGTTGAAAAACTGGCGACGTCTTTCACGCAGGCGATGCCTTCATCCGGCTACGGATTATCGGAAACGAACGCCATCGGCAGCGTCATTTCGCTCAACATGTATCAGGAGCGCCCGGGTTCGACCGGGCGTCCCGTGCCGCCGCTCACCGACATCAAGATCGTCAAGGACGGCGTCGATCAACCGAGAGGCGAGGTCGGCGAAATCTGGATCCGATCGCCAGCGAATTTCGAAGGCTACTGGAACCTGCCGGAGGACACCGCAAACGCGATTACCGAGGACGGCTGGTTCAGAACCGGCGATCTCGGCTACATGGACGAGGAAGAGTTTCTCTTTATCGTCGACCGCATCAAGGAGATCATTATTCGCGGCGGCGAAAACATTTCCTGTCTCGAAGTGGAGGCGGCGGCCTATGAGCATGAAACGGTCGCAGAGGCGGCGGCGTTTTCCGTGCCCGACGAACGGCTCGGCGAACGGGTCGGCCTTGTCGTCTATCCGAAAGACGGCGCGCAACTCGAAGCCAGTGATCTGTACGAGTTCATGAGCGGGCGCATCGCCGCGTTCAAAGTTCCCGAACGGATCTGGATTTCGCCCGCGTCCCTGCCGCGTCTCGGCACGGAAAAATTTGACAAGCTGATGATAAAAAAAGTCGCGCAGCAGCACCCGCCGGCGCTTGCCGTCTAGGGACTGCAGGAAAGGCTTGCGCGAACCCCGCGCCCGCCCAAAGTAAGAACGGTCAGTCACCGGAGCCGGCGATGCTGGAGCTGAGGCCGAATTGCGAATTATGCGACCGGGACCTGCCGCCCGAATCGCCCGACGCGCGCATCTGCACCTATGAGTGTACGTTTTGCGCGAGTTGCGTCGAGGAAACGCTTGAAAACGTCTGCCCCAATTGCGGCGGCGGATTTGAGAAACGCCCCGTGCGGCCGAAAACGGCGATACGGTCCGGCGCAGGGCTCGCCCGTCACCCGGCATCGACGAAACGCGTGCATACAAAACTTACGCGCGACGACATCGTTGCCTTCGCGCAAGGGGTGAAGACCATTGCGCCGGAAGATCGATAGGAGAAAACCATGAGCGACCTTGAGGCGTTTCGCGCCGAGACCCGGGCCTGGCTTGAAGAAAACTGCCCGAAGGAAATGCGCGACGGCGGCGGCGGCGAGGGCGCCATCTGCTGGGGCGGCCGCAAATGGACATTCGAATCGGAAGCGCAGAAAGTCTGGCTCGAACGCATGGCCGGAAAGGGCTGGACCGTGCCCGCCTGGCCCAAGGAATACGGCGGCGGCGGGCTGTCGAAAGAGGAAGTGAAAATCCTCAAAGCCGAAATGCGCGCCATTCGCGCCCGCTCGCCGCTCGAAAGCTTCGGCATCTGGATGCTCGGCCCGGCGCTTTTGCAATTCGGAACCCATGAGCAGAAAGCCCATTTCCTCCCGCCCATCGCGCGCGGCGAAATCCGCTGGGCGCAAGGGTACTCGGAACCGAATTCCGGATCGGACCTGGCATCGCTCCAGACCAAATGTGAAGACGCGGGCGATCACTGGCGCATCAACGGCCAGAAAGTCTGGACGTCCTACGCCGACGAAGCGGACTGGATTTTCGTCCTCGTCCGCACCGACCCGTCGGCGCCAAAGCACAACGGCATCTCGTTCATTCTCGTCGACATGGACCAGAAGGGCGTTTCCACGAAGCCGATCAAACTGATCTCCGGCGCCTCGCCCTTTTGCGAGACGTTTTTCGACGACGCGACAACGCCGAAGGAATTTGCGCCGGGCGTTTCGTCGATTGTCGGCGAAATCAATCGCGGCTGGGACGTCGCCAAATATCTCCTGACCCATGAGCGCGAAATGATCGGCGGCGGCGGTTCCCTTGGCATGGGCGCGCGCAGTCCCGGCGAAATCGCCGCGGAGAAAATCGGCCTTGACGACGCCGGCCGGCTCGACGATCCGATCCTGCGCGGCAAGATCGCCCAGACCGAAATCGACGGCTGGGCGTTCTTGCTGACCATGGAGCGCATGAAAGACGAAGCCAAAGCCGGAAAGGGCGTCGGCGCGAAATCGTCCATGCTCAAATATTACGGCACGGAACTGAACAAACGCCGCTTCGAACTGGCGATGGACGGCGGCGGCTCCGACGCGCTCGAATGGGAGGGCGCGCGCAGCAATGACGGGCAGCTTGCGCGCCGCTGGCTGCGCACGAAAGCGAACTCCATCGAAGGCGGCACGTCGGAAGTGATGCTCAACATTATGGCGAAACGCATTTTGGATTTGCCGGGCGCTTAAGTCGGCCGAAAGTTCCCTCTCCCCTTCGGGGAGAGGTAGCCGAATGGAAGAATAGAAAGATAACCCATGCCCCTCGTCCTCACCGAAGAACAACGGATGCTGCGCGACGCAGCGCGCGGCTTTCTCGATGAAAAGGCGCCCGTCGCTGCGCTCAGAAAACTGCGCGATGATGGCAATGCGGACGGTTTTGATCGCGGCCTTTGGAAAGACATGGCCGGCATGGGCTGGGCTGGCATACTCGTTGACGAGGAATTCGGCGGGTCCGATTTTGGCTTTGTCGGCGCAGGCGTTCTGGCGGAAGAAATGGGACGCACCCTGACGGCCTCGCCCTTCCTATCGACCTCCGTCCTTGCGGCGACGGCGCTGAAAAAAATCGCCGGCGACGATCACAAAAAGGAATATCTGCCGAAGATCGCGACCGGCGACATGCTGTTCGCCCTCGCCGTCGATGAAGGCGCGAAACACCGCCCGGCGAAAACCGCCATGAAGGCCGAAAAGCACGGCAACGGCTTCAAGCTGTCGGGATCGAAAACCTTCGTTGCGGACGGCGCGGCCGCGGACAAGGTCCTTGTCGCGGCCCGTTCCGCCGGCGCCCCCGGCGAGGAAGACGGGCTGACCCTGTTTCTGGTCGACGCTAAGGCGAACGGGTTGTCCGCCGAGCGCACGGCGATGGTCGACAGCCGCGGCTATGCGCGTCTCGACTTCGACGGCGTGGAGGCGACCGGCGACGATGTCCTTGGCGAGGTCGACAATGGCTACGCGGCGCTGGAAGGGGTCCTCTCCGCCGGACGCGCCGGCCTCGCTGCGGAACTGTCGGGCGCGGCGCAAGGCGCTTTTGACATGACCGTCAATTACCTCAAAGAACGCAAGCAGTTCGGCGTCGAGATCGGATCGTTTCAGGCCCTGCAGCATCGCGCGGCGCATCTTTACGCGGAGATCGAATTGGTGAAGTCAGCAGTGTTGAAGGCGCTGCAGGATCTTGACGGCATGTATGACACGGCGGCGCTCTCCTGTTCGCTCGCCAAGGCGAAGGCGGGCGAAGTTGCGAAGCTGGCGAGCCAGGAAGCGGTGCAAATGCATGGGGGCGTCGGCATGACGGACGAATATGATATTGGGTTCTACATGAAACGCATTCGCGCGGCGCAGGAAATGTTCGGCGACGCCGCTTTCCACGCTGAACGCTTCGCCAGGCTGCGTGGATTTTAGGGAGCGCCGGGCATGAAATCCGTACCCGCCGACGAACTCGCCGACTATGTGGGCAAGGAGGTCGGCGTTTCAGACTGGGTCACGATCGACCAGGACCGCATCAACCAATTCGCGGACGTCACCGAAGACAACCAGTTCATTCATGTGGATCCGGAAGCGGCGAAGGAGACGCCGTTCGGAACGACAGTGGCGCACGGATTTTTGACCCTATCGATGCTGTCGCGTCTCGCCGCCGACGGCATCCTTACGCTCGAAGGCGTCAAGATGGGCGTCAATTACGGGTTTGACAAAATACGCCTGGTCGCCCCGGTGAAATCGGGCAAGCGCATTCGCGGGCGCTTCTCGCTAATGTCGGCGAAAGAGAGAACCCCCGGCCAGTGGGCGCTCAAATACGCCGTCAAGGTCGAGATTGAAGACGAGACCAAGCCTGCGCTCGTCGCTGAATGGCTGACCATGCAGATTGTGTAATCAAAACGCCTCATGCCTGCCGACTACAAACCGATTTACGACCTTATTCGCGACGTGCCGAAAGGCGCCGTCGCCAGTTACGGCATGATTGCGAGCCTTGTGCCGGGGACAGGGCCCCGGCAGGTCGCCCGGGCCATGCGCACGGCGCCCAGGGGCCTGCCCTGGTTTCGCATTATCACCGCGTCCGGGGCCATGGCCGATCATTCCGGCGCCGAGGAACAGCGCCGTCGCCTCAGAAAAGAGGGCGTCATGTTCAAAAAGAACGGCGCCGTCGACTGGGCCCAATGCCGCTGGAAAGGCCCGTCCCCCGCCTGGCTGGTGAAAACGGGCGCCGACCCGCTGGCGGTCATGGAGATTGTCGCCGGCTGGGCCCGCTAACGATTGATTTACTGACGATGGCTGAAATTACCGGCGAAACCGGGTAGCGTTCCGGGCTTCAAAGCCATCGGCCGCGTCCGCGGCGGGAGTCATAACCCATGCAGCATCGTCTTTTTCTTTTCGTCCTCGCCGCAGCGATTGCGGTTGCAATGTCCGTCAGCGGCGGCGCCCTCGCCGCCAAGCCGGAGAAAATCGACCGCCGCGTTGACGAGGCCCTCGCCGAGTTTCGCGAGGATATCGGCGGCGCGAACGAAGTGCTGGCCCGGGCCGAAGGCGTTCTCGTCTTTCCCCTGATCCGCAAGGCCGGCTTTGGCGTCGGCGGCGAATACGGCCAGGGCGCGCTACGCATCAACGGTTCGACCGTCGCCTATTATTCGACCGCCGCCGCCTCGATCGGGCTGCAGATCGGCGGCCAATCGCGCCGGCAGATCATTGTCTTTCTGGACCCCGGCGCGCTTAACAAGTTCCGTTCAAGCGACGGCTGGGAAATCGGCGTCGACGCCTCGGTCGCCGTGATCACCGTGGGCGCCGGCGGCGCCATCGACACGACGCAGCTCAATCAGCCGATCGTCGCCTTTGTCTTCGACAATAAGGGGCTTATGTACAATTTGTCGCTCGAAGGCTCGAAGATTTCCCGCATCCACGACGACTAGAGTCAGTTGCGCGCGGCAAACGTCGCGCGTCACGTGGCGTCAGACAAAACCGCAAGCGCCGCTGCGTGAAGTTCCGGCGTCGCTGCGGCCAGCACTTCGCCGTCTCCGTCGGATCCGACGGGCGCGCCGCGCCAGTTCGTCATAACCCCGCCGGCGCCTTCAACAACGGGTCTGAGCGCGGCGTAGTCATAAAGCTGCAGCGACGTCTCGGCGACGATGTCCAGTTCGCCGATGGCGAGCAGTCCGTAGGCGTAAGCATCGAGGCTGAACCGGGCGATCCGCGTCGCCGCCGCAAGGCGCGAGAACGCATCAGCCTCGGCGCTTTTCATATAACCGTCAACGCGCGGGTCCGTCGTTGAAATCCGCGCCCGCGACAAGTCCTTAAGACCGCTCGTCCGCGCCGGGGCGGTTTCGCCGCCGCGCGCGAACTGCGTTTCGCCGCCAACGCCGATCCAGCGTTCGTCCGTATAGGGCTGATCGATAATGCCGAGCACGGGCGCGCCGTCCTTTTCGAGCGCGATCAGCGTCGCCCAGCTCGCCGCGCCGCAGACAAAGGCGCGCGTGCCGTCCACCGGATCAACGATCCAGCGGAACGCCTCCTTGCCGGGGCGCTCGCCGAACTCCTCGCCGACGAAGCCGTGGCCCGGATAGGCCGCCGCCGCCATCTCCGCCATGACGCGCTCTGCCTCGCGGTCGGCGTCCGTCACCGGATCGAAGTCCGTGCCGGCCTTGTTGACGACGGCGGCGGCGTTACGGAATCGCGGCAGGGTTTCGCCCCGCGCCGCTTCAGCGAGGCGGCGCGCAAAGGCGGCGAAACGGTCGAGATCTTCCGGAGGGAGAGACATGCCGCGGCGATCATAGGACCGCGGCGGCGCGGCGCAACCGCAATGACGGCGCGGCGAGCCTAGTCGGCGTCGGTCATGGCCCGGGCGAGGTCGAGAAGGCGCCGGCGCGGCTCTTTGGCGAGCTGGTAATAGCAGCGGACGAGATCGATCGTCTCTTTCTCGTCGAGGATCTCCGCCACGGGCGGCTTTTCAAACCCGTATTCGCCGGAGAGATCATGATCGAGATCCGGCTCCGCGCCGTTCATGCCTTCGAAAAAATAGGACACGGGAACATCGAGCGCTTTGGCCAGCGCCCATAGGCGCGAGGCGGAAACGCGGTTCGAACCGCTTTCATATTTCTGGATCTGTTGGAACTTGATGTCGACGGCGCTCGCCAGCGCTTCCTGCGTTAACCCCAACAGGCGGCGGCGGGCGCGCAGGCGGCGCCCCACGTGGACATCGATCGGATGCGGGATGCTTTTCATGTCTCTCCCTCGACGAATGCGCGCCGATTCATTCGGCGTCGCTTCTTTCAAGGGCGGGAGGTCGCAAGGCTCATGCCGCGGGCCGCAAAGGGGAGAGAAATTAACGTCTTTACTCGCCTGACGCGGGATTATTGCAACGTCCGGGGGCAAGAAGAGGCCCGCGCTTTCGCTTTTTGACAGGGCAGGCAACCGGACTCTGTTTCATGGCGGGACGCATGGGGCGGAGAAGCAAACGGCGCGCGCGTCAGCCGCCGACGACAAAGCGCGCGGCGAAAAAGCCGTCCATGCCGCCCTTGTCCGCCAGCATGCACGGCAGGGTCCGCAAGTCCCCGTCGCGGGTGATCGCCCCGTCGAGACCGCCGATTTCCTCCGCCGACACGGGCCGGCGTTTCAGATTTCCGTCGCGCGCCAGCGCCGCCTTCGCCTGCCTCTCGCCCTCTTCCGGCTGTAGCGAGCAGACGCAGTAAACAAGGACGCCGCCGGGTTTGAGGAACGTCGCGGCGCGGTCGATTATGCGCCCCTGAAGCGCCGACAGGGCTTTGACGTCGTCTTCGGTTTTCAGCCAGGGCAGGTCCGGATGGCGCCGGATCGTGCCCGTCGCCGTGCACGGCGCATCGAGCAATACGGCGTCCGCTTTTTCGCCCGGCGACCATTTCAGCATATCCGCCTCAACGAGATCGGCGCGAAGCTTCGTGCGAGCGAGGTTCTCCCGAACCCGTTCAAGGCGCGGCGCGGAAATATCGACCGCCGTCACCTCGGCGCCGGCGGCGGCGAGCTGCATGGTCTTGCCGCCCGGCGCGGCGCATAAATCGATAACGCGCTTGCCGGCGACATCGCCGAGAAGGCGCGCCGGCAAGGCTGCGGCCGCATCCTGCACCCACCAGGCGCCGTCGGCAAAACCGTCAAGCGCCGTCACATCGGAAACGCGGCCGAGACGCAACGCCCCGGTCGACAATTGCTCCGCCTGCAGACGATTGGCCCAGGCGTCCGCGCTCGCCGCGTCTTTTAAGACAAGGTCGAGCGGCGGGTCGGCGCGATGGGCGGCGGCGATGGCGCGCGCTTTCGCCGGCCCGAAATTCCGCTCCCAGCCGCGCCACATCCAGCCCGGCGTATCGATCCGCGCCGGCAATTGATCGAGGGCGGTCGGGCCCGCCTTGGCGATCTTGCGCGCAACCGCATTGATCAGCTTGGCGTATCCGGCGGTTTCGCGCCGTTCCCCGGCGAGGTCGACCGCTGTCGAGACCGCGGCGTGGTCAGGCGTTCCGAGCACCAGAAGCTGCGCCCCGGCGAGACGCAGAATATCCATCACCCGCGCCGCCCTTTTCGGCAGCGGCCGGTCGATATAGGCGCCGATGAGATGATCGAGACCGCCGCGCCGACGCAGGGCCGCGCTCGCCATGGCCCGGGCGAAGGCGCGGTCGGCCCCTTCCAGCGCCTCAAAGGCCCGCGCGCGGGCCAGCGCCTCATCAAGAGGCTCGCCGCCGCGGACCCGTTCCAGCACCTCGAGGGCGCCGCGCCGGGCGTCAAGGCCCGGCGTTTTCGGCGGCGCGGCGTCCGCGGGCGCGCCGGAGCCGGGCGCCTTGTGATCAGTGTTTTTCGCCATAGCGCCCGCGTAAACCACGGGCGCGCGCCAAAGTCACGGCGGAAAAGGCCGCGGGGGGCCGCGGCGCCCGCGGCTTTCACCGCCCCCGCTTTTGCCGTAAGGTTAACGGCGTGGGATAGTGCGAGGGGTATTATGAGAAAACTGATCTGCATCGCCGCGGCCGCGGCGATGGCGTCGTTCGGCGCGACGGCGCAAACGGCGCCGGTGTCAAATCCAACCGAAATCATCGCGTCCTTTGACGCGCAGACGGTCGGCGCCGTTCTCAACGAGCTTGGCGCCGTGTGGCAGGCCCAGCAGGCGAACGGACAGAACTACATCGCCGCCAACGCCGGCGGGGAGATTAATTTCCTGCTCGTGCCGGCGGCGTGCAAAGGTGCCAACAACACCCAGTGCGTCGGCCTCTCCATGGTGGCGATCTTCGAAGGCGACGCCAATCCGCAAACGGTGACGGCGTTCAACTATCGCTATGCGTTTGCCAGCGCCGGCCTCGACCCTTCAGGGTCCGCCTATATCAAACGCTATGAGATTTCCGATTACGGCATGGCCCGGGGCAATCTCGCTACCTCCATGCTCGTCTTCATCGAACAGGCGAAAATGCTGCAGACGGAGCTTTCCACCGCCCGGCGCACCGTGGCGTTTGAAGGCCAGTCCGACGACCTTTCCGCGCGGGCGCTCAACCGGGACGGTCTTAGCGATATTTATGGCGCCAAGATTCATGCGGCGAACCCCATCGACGCCCATCAGATCGGCCTCGACGACGCGGCCGAACAGATCAAGTTCTTCATCGAAAACAAATCGGCGCCGCGCAACAAGATCAAGAACTTGCGCAAGTAGGGTTGCCTGTTTTGTTGTCATTCCGGGGCGGCCGTCAGGTCGAACCCGGAATCCATGGATAGACGCCGAAACGCAGCGAAGCCCGCAAGGTTGAGCCATGGATTCCGGATCTGCGCGCGCCAAAGCGCGCTTGTCCGGAATGACGGGAAGCGGCGGCGAATGCCCATTCAAGTTCAACTTAGACTCCCTCAAGCGCGCGCTTTCACCCCAACGGCGTTAACCAACAATGCTGACGCAGTTTTAACAATCACTCCCTAAAAATGTACGGATTTCGACGAGGGGTCCGGAGATCGCCATGAAGCGACAGGCATGGGGCGTAGCGCGCGGGAGCCAGCGCGGGTCTGCGGCGGTGGAGTTCGCCCTTGTGGCGCCGCTGTTTTTCGCCCTCGTCTTTTCAATCCTCGAAGCGGGCTGGTTTTTCTTCATCAACTCCGCCGTCGAACAGGCGAACGCCACGGCGGCGCGCCTCATCCGCACCGGCCAGGCGCAAAACGCCACCGACGGCGACGGCAACCCGATCTACTCGAGACAGGCTTTCTTCGACGAGATCTGCAACGTCGTTTCCACCTTCGGCGACTGCGACGAAAAACTGACCGTCGACATATCGCGCTTTGCCTCCTTCGATGCGCTGGCCGCGGATATTTCCAATCCCGTCTGCCGCGACAAGGACGATCCGTCCATCGAGGGCGCGCAATTCGACGCCAGTGACTATGGCGCGCAGAACGAAATTATCCGGGTGCGCGTCTGTTATCTTTACAAGCCCGTCAATCCGGCGCTTGGCGTCAAGATGAAGACGAACAAGCACGGCTTCAAGGAACTTGTCGCCCTGTCGATCTTCCGCAACGAACCGTTTGAGGACTGATCATGGCGCGCGCATCCCTCATCGCTTTTGCAAAGGACGTCCGCGCCATGGCGGCGACGGAATTCGCGCTGCTCCTACCGTTGCTACTGATCCTGTTTTTCGGCGTCGTCGAGGGCTCCGACGCGCTCACCAAAAGCCGGCGCGTGACGCTCGCCGCCAATACGCTGGCCGACCTCGCGGCCCAGGAAACCGAACTTTTAGAGAGCAGCGCGGACAGTCTCTTCGTCGGCGTTGAGGAAATTATCGACGTTGACGGCGCGGTCATGGACATCCGCCTGATCAGCGTGATCTTCGACGATACGGACGGCGACGGCGCGCCGGACAGCCCGGTCGTCCACTGGAGCTATGACAATTCCGGCGGCGAGCCTTACGCCGCGGGCGACATTTACAACAACCTGCCCAACCCGGCGCTGGTCGATATCGATGCGTCGATCGTCGTCGCGGAGGTCAACTATCCGTACACGTCGTCTCTGACCCACTACTTCATTTCGAACGTCGCGTTCGACCGCATCGCCACGCGCTGGCCGCGACGGTCGCTGCGCGTGCAGCTATGCTCCTCGCCGGGGACTTGTACGAGTTAGCGCATCAGGCCCCCTGACAGGCAAAAGCGTAAAGACCCGTGAGCGCGCGAAGGCGCGCTGAAAAGATGCGCGGCTTGTTGATAGGTTTCTGATTTCACCGGGCTGCGTTCGCTCCGCGAACGGTCCCGGTTCATGGTGGGCGCGGGCAGGATTGAACTGCCGACCCCTACGATGTCAACGTAGTGCTCTCCCACTGAGCTACGCGCCCTTGCCTCGGAATTGTTCCCGAGAGAAATCTTCATCTCTCAAAGCATATGGCCCGATGTACAAGACAAAGGGCCCGCCAAAATCAATGAAGAAAAGGCCCTTAGGGGGCCATTGAATAGAATTTCGGTTTATCTCACACCGCCCGCGCAAGCGCAACCGAAAGAAGAGTGTGGCCAAGCGTCCCTAAATGGGTTCCACAGCCAGAAACCGGTCAACTTCGTCAACCAGGTCTTTCAGATGAAACGGTTTGGAGAGGACCTTGGCGTCCTGAGGCGCATTGTTCGCCGGATTAAGTGCAACGGCCGCAAACCCGGTAATGAACATAATCTTGAGTTCCGGAAACCGGCCGCTTGCCCGCCGCGCCAATTCGATCCCGTCCATCACCGGCATGACGATATCGGTGAGCAACAGATCAAAGCTTTGGTCGTCAAGCTCGCTCAGCGCATCGTCGCCTTGCGCACACTCGGTGACTTCGTGACCCGCGCGCTCGAGCGCTTTCCCCAAAAAGCGGCGCATCGAATCATCGTCTTCGGCAAGTAAGATTGCAGCCATTTGCTCCCCATTCACGCAGACAGAACCAAAGTGTACCTAACGCGGCACCCATTTCATACCTGAAGGTAAATCCCAATGGTAAACAGCTCTTGAAGAGCCCCAACCGTGCGCTGGAATTTCACCGAACTTCCAGGTTAACGAAGGGGCGCACACTATGGTATGATGAGTCGAATGGAAACCGGTTCACCTGAGCAAAAAAATGTAAAGATCGCTGAGCGGACCGGCAGATCGAACGTGGGACAGTTCGCCGAAAAGCGGGGATCAATAACAATTCTGTGTCAGCGACACCCATCGAGAGCGGCCGAATGGACGAGCAAATAGCTGTACCGCTGCGTCACTTGAGCGACGCGCCCCATGTGGTTTTGCGCCCAGCGGAGCAGCGCCTGCCGTTCATATTTGCATCCCCGCATTCCGGCCGGATGTATCCGTCCAATTTCGTGAAAGCCTCGCGTTTGCCTTTGCACGCCTTACGCCGGTCCGAGGACTCGTATGTTGACGAGATATTTGCCAGTGCGGCCGAACTTGGCGCGCCCCTTCTTTCGGCGAACTTCCCCCGCGCGTATATTGACCCGAATCGCGAGCCCTACGAGCTCGACCCGGCAATGTTCCAGGATCCGTTGCCGGCTTATGTCAACACCCGCTCTTTGCGGGTCGCCGGCGGCCTGGGCACACTGGCACGCGTCGTGAGCGACGGCGCCCTCATTTACAACACCAAACTGAAATTTTCCGAGGCAGAGCGCCGGATCAACCGATTTTATCTTCCCTATCACACTCAACTGGCAGCCCTGATAGCCGAAACCAAAGAACGTTTTGGCTTTGCCGTGCTCATTGATTGTCACTCTATGCCCTCAATCGGCGGACCGATGGACGACGATGACGGGTTGAGCCGCGCCGATATTGTCTTGGGCGACCGCTTCGGGACGGCCTGCGCGCCGTCTCTCACCCGCGCCTGCGAACGCGCGTTACGGGACTTGGGGCTCGCAACAGTGCGAAACATTCCCTATGCCGGCGGCTATACGACGGATCATTACGGCCGGCCGGGCAAACATGTGCACGCCATCCAGATCGAGATCAACCGCGCCCTTTACATGAACGAGGCGACATTAGAACGTAACGAAGGGCTTATCCAACTGCGCCACGAAATGCGCAACTTTATCATCAATCTGCGCGATCAGCTTCCCACCTTGTTTCATCTGCCCACAGATCAGGCGGCAGAATAGCTCTCAGCCTTTTTGCTCGAGACGCGCAAGAATATCCTCGGCAAACTCTGAGAGGGTGTCGTCGCGCGCGCCCATAATCACAATCCGGTCCCCCGGCTCGGCGCGTTCCGCAAGGAGAACCGCACTGTCCTCGCGGCTCCCCGCAACCTCGGCGGAGACATTGTTCGCGATGAGGAGCGCAACAACATCCGCGCTCGTCACCGTCCGCTCTACCGTTCCCCCGTAATAGACGGGCTCCGGCATAAACAAAAGGTCGTCTGAGTTCATGCCGGCCGAAAAACACTCCACGAGATCGTCTTTGAGGAGACGGAGCGGGCCATACCCGTGGGGCTGGAAATAGACGAGCAGCCGGCCCGGAAACGCCCGCAGTGTACGAAGCGTTGCTGCAATTTTGTCCGGATTATGCGCGAAATCATCAATGACCGTCACGCCGCTCGCCGTGCCGACAAATTCCATCCGGCGGCGAATACCCTGAAAGCCCTCCAGAGCCGAAGAGCTCGCCTCAAGGGGCACACCGCACACAAGAGCGGCCGTCATAGCGGCAAGTGCGTTGGCAACATTGTGACGCCCGGGCATCGGCAGATCAACGGAAACGGACTGACCCGACCGGCGATCTAAGACCTGAAAGGCTATCCCATCCCGGCGCGGAACAATTTGATCTGCAGACACATGAGCCTGATCATTCTCCAGCCCGAATGTCACGAAGTCTAGACCTTGGTTATCAGCACAGAGAGCACGCACTTCGTCATTATCCGCATTCACCACGGACACTTGCGAGACACGCATGAAGTCCCCGAACAGCTTTCGCAATTCTTCCATGCTTTTGTGATCGAGAGCGATATTGTTCAGCACCGCAATACTCGGTTCAAAGAGCGCAATGGAGCCGTCGCTTTCGTCTACTTCGCTGACAAACAGATCAGCAGATCCCGAAACGGAGCTTGAAAACGGCGACGCTTCATCGACAAAGTTCTTCATAACGGCACCATTCACGATTGTGGGCGCAAGGCCAGCCTCGTGCAGGATCCATCCGATCATTCCTGTTGTGGTGGACTTTCCGCTCGTCCCGCCGATGGCAACACTCTCTTTAGCGGCGTTAAAGAGCTGCGCAAGCAATTCGGCCCGCGTCATCCGGGAAAGGCCCAGTTTATTCGCGGCCTGAACATCGGGAACATGATCTTCCACCGCCGCTGACGCAACCAACACCTGGTTTTCGTGTGTCAAACCGCTGCCGTCTTGAGGAAACAGTTCAATGCCCAAGCTCTCCAGAAACTCAAACTTGTCGGACGTGCGACCTTGATCAAGGGCTCTGTCCGACCCGGCCACCGTACGGCCCTGAGACCGCAAGAGGAGGGCCAACGGCAGCATTCCGCTGCCCCCGATCCCGCAGAAAAAGTAGTGGTTGTTAACGCTCATGCGGTATGGTTCTAACTGGATTCGATGAACAACTGATAAGCATATTTCCCACTGTGTAAATGGGCGAAAACCGCATCAAAATCGGCATTGTTGCGACCGGCAACCGCATCGAGAGAGAATTGGCGGACCGCGTCAGCACCATTGCGAGCGAGCTCTTCCCCCAATCCGGCCCTGAGCTTGTCTTCCATCCCCATTGTTTTTTGTCATCGGGCCATTTTGCCGGCGACGACGACGCGCGCGCCTCCGCGTTCTTGGAGATGGCCAATGATCCCTCAGTAAACGCCGTCTGGTTTGCCAAGGGCGGTTACGGATCCGCCCGTCTGTTGGATAAGATCATGCCTCACCTCGCATCGCACGCGCGCGCGAAAAGCTATCTCGGCTATAGCGATTCGGGCGCCATCCTTGCGGCGCTCTATGGTGCCGGATTTGAGAGTGTGGCCCATGGCCCCATGCCGACGGACCTCAATCGCTCAGAGGGCCCCATCGCAATCAAGAGGGGTCTGCAGTTTTTAACGCGGGGCGATACGGACCACTTGGAATCCAGTCTACTGCCCAACCGAAAATACATAGCGATGAATTTGACCACTCTGTGTCACCTCATCGGCACACCCTATATGCCAGACTTATCCGGACACATCCTAATGATCGAAGAAGTAGCGGAATACATGTACGCCATCGACCGCTACCTCTGCCATTTAGCGAATGCCGGCGAACTCCAAACACTATCCGGACTGCAAATGGGGCGCTGCAGCCTCATTCCCGACAACGATCCCGACTTTGGAATGAGCGAGAGTGAAGTCGCCCGTCACTGGTGCAGCAAAACCGGAATCCGCTATCTAGGTCAGGCGGATATCGGTCACGACACTGACAATAAAATTGTTCCATTCGGAGAATTTGCGGATCGCTACGCGTCATGACACCTACGGAATTCAACGATATTATCCGAACAAATCCCACAAACTGCGAAATACTGGATCGCCTCCCCCAGCTTAACGTGCCCGACACCTGGCTCGTCTCAGGTGCTCTCTTTCAAACCGCTTGGAACCATCAAACAGGCCGCGCTCCCGCTTACGGCATCAAAGACTACGACGTTCTTTATTTGGATGCAGAAGATCTGTCGTGGGAGGGCGAAGACAAGGTGATCAAACGGGCCGAACGCCTCTTTCAAGACGTACCGGCCGAAGTCGAAATCCGCAACCAGGCACGTGTCCATCTGTGGTACGAAAAAAAGTTCGCCATGCCCTATCCGGCGCTAAAGTCGTGCAAGGCTGCAATTGATCGGTTCCTGTCACCGGCATGTATGGTTGGCTTACGCTCTGACGGCACCGAAACGGGGGAGCTTTATGCGCCTTACGGCCTCAATGACATTGAGCACATGATCGTTCGGCCTAATCCATCGGCCAATTTCAACTGGGATCGGTTCATGGACAAGGCAAGGCGCTGGCAATCGGCATGGCCTGAGATCCGCATTGAAACGGCCCCACCTCAAGAGCGCAGCACCGCTTAGCTGCCAACAGTCACTCCGAGAGACTTTCCTCACTCAACTCGCTGTCTTCCGTCCCTTGCTCCGCTGGTTCGTCAACGTCGCTGAGCTCCGAGAACCAAGCAACGATTTCGCGGCCGATCTCTTCGGGGTGATCTTCCTGAACAAAATGAATCCCTTCCCCCAACTGAACCCCCTTTATGTTTGTCCAAGTCGAAACAATCTCTTCCGCGGCCGCGGGAGGAATCAAAGCGCCCGGTTCAAAGTGCAACAAAAGTTTGGGCACAGAGGAAGACGGTAACCACGAGAGAAAATCTTCGACCCGGTCGGCGACATCCTCAGGAGATCCATCGAAAGGAATCTGCCGGGGCCACACTAAGGTCGGAAGACGCGATCCAAACGTGGGGAACGGTTCCCGGTACGCCGCCATCTCATCCGCGGTCAATTCGCGCACCACGCTGAACGGCAACAGGCGCTCGACAAAGCCGTTAAACCCCAAAACGATCAGCTCGCCTATACCGGGCGTCCGAAATCCGCGAAAGATGGTCTGCCCAGGCTGTCCTAAGTCGCTGAGACTGCCAACCTGGTAGATGGCTTCCATGAACGCAATCGCGCGCACATTTTCTTGATGCCTGTAGGCGTAATCAAAACCAAGCGCCGACCCCCAATCATGGATAACAAGCGTGATGTCCTTCAATTCAAGAGCTTCGATGAAGCCTTCTAAATAGGTCGCATGCTCTGCGAACGTATAATCGATGTCCGGCCGATCCGACGCACCAAACCCGATATTGTCAACGGCAATGGCACGGACACCGCTATCGGCCACAATCGGCAAGATGTTTCTCCACAAGTAGGAAGAGGTCGGGTTACCGTGCAGGAACAAAAAGACCTGCCCCTCGGCGTTTCCTTCATCGATATAGTGCAAGGTCGAACCGTTCACTTCGACATAGTGAGATCGAAACGGATAGTCCGCCCAGACCTCCGACATTTGCCGTTCTGGCTTTTCCACAGGATCGGGGCCCAACGTGGTCAAGTAAAACGAAAATCCCGCCCCAACCAAAAGGGTCAAAACGAGGATCCGTAAGAACCACTTGATCAAGAACCCCATATTTTCCTCCCGAATCACCAAGCCAAGTCGCTGACGAACTCTGAAACCATCGTCAAGCAGCATAGGCAGAACGCCAAGAGGAACAATGAAACGAAAGGCCGCCTCGCGATATCGTGACATCTCCCAGCCAAGAAAAAAGCCGCTTCGCTGTATGCGAAGCGGCTTTAGTTTAGGGAGGAAACGCCCAGGAAGGGCCGCGATTCATATCGCACCGCAACAATCGCCCGCTGCAACGCAAAAATCAAGTGAAACTTTTGTGTGTTTCACGATTTTCGGCCATTTGCGTCAGGAAGTCGCAGTATAGGAATCTGATATACGTTCTAAAGCGTGAAAAAGAGGGAAGAACAGCTCGCCCTTTGGATGCGCTGCAAAATAACGAATCGCCTCCTTAGAAAGACGCAAAGGAAGACGGGAAAAGGGATCCAAAATGGCGGGCCGACTCCGATTGCAGCCCTCTTGCCTGGGTGGGTACGGCCAAGACGAGTGCTTGACGCCGGAAAACCTCCTCGGATAGACACCGAATGACGGAAGACACGGTTTGCGTACCGGCCCTTTGACACCATCATTGGGAATCTTGGAAGCGAAGATTTCGTGCTAGGGTTGGTTTGAAATCGATGGCGAAAATTTAGACGGCAGGCCAAGGCTTTTGCTACGAAATCGAACAAAATCGCAACAAAACAACAGCGACGACAAACCAGAGAACGAGCAAACGCCGAAACGCAGAGCGTTTCTGAAGCGAATCGCTAAGAGGATTACCAGGCGCAAAGTCGTAATTCCCGAAATCGATTTCTCCAAGCCACTTCGTATTCTGATCGTTACCGACGCTTGGAAGCCCCAAGTAAATGGCGTTGTGCGCACGCTCGAAACTCTTGGCGAAGAGCTCACCAAACACGGTCATGAAGTAAGATATCTAGAGCCGAGTCGCTTCAAGACCGTGCCGATGCCGTCGTATCCGGAGATAAGACTATCGCTTTTTGCCGGAAAAGAAGTTCGCCGGACAATACGAGAGTATCTGCCCAACGCCATCCACATTGCCACGGAAGGGCCGCTCGGCTGGGCTGCGCGAAACTACTGTGTAAGAAAGAAGATCGCGTTTACGACCTCATTTCATACACGGTTCCCGGAATACATCCACGCGCGCTGGCGCCTTCCAATGAGTTGGAGCTACGCCGTTCTCAGATGGTTTCACGGACGCGCACAGACGATGATGGTGGCAACCGACTCCCTCAGAGAAGAAATGGAAGCCAGAGGTTTCCCAAGGCTCAAAATATGGTCGCGGGGCGTCGACCTCGCTCAATTCTCGCCCGGCGACAAAGACTGGCTCGATTTTCCGCGCCCCATCTGGCTCCACGTCGGTCGGGTCGCCATTGAAAAGAACATCGAGGCCTTTCTCAAAATGAACGTGGACGGAACGAAAGTGGTGGTCGGCGATGGGCCGCAAACGGAGGAGTTGACCGCGCGCTATCCCGAAGCAAAATTCGTTGGTCCCAAATTCGGCGAGGAATTGGCCAAATACTATGCCGCGAGCGACGTGTTTGTCTTTCCCAGCAAAACCGACACGTTTGGGCTTGTGCAAATTGAAGCCTTGGCGAGCGGGATCCCCGTGGCCGCCTATCCGGTCAAGGGTCCGCTAGACGTAATTGGCGATGCGCCTGTCGGGGTTCTAGATGAAGATCTAGAACGAGCGGCGAAGTCAGCGCTCAATTGTGCCACACCCGAAGAATGCCGGGAATATGCGAACCTCTTTTCTTGGGAAGCGTGCTCACTTCAGTTTCTCTCGAACCTGACAGTTGACGAAGACAATCCGCCGCCGCTGGACAAGCTCGAACACCAGCCGATGATGTCGATGCCGAGAGAACAAGAAGTGGATGCGGCCGAGTAAGGACGCACCGCTTACCTATGCGTGTCAACGCCCGTCCTATCCGTCAGCTTCGGGATGAAAGCGATAGTGACCATGCATGGGGTACTCAAATAGGACGTCTTCGAGCACAGTCCCCGCCCCCACATTGTGAACGATCAACGGCCGCTTCCCATCCGCCGATCTTCGGTTGGAGACAATTCCGATATGCGGCAGGCTGTGACCGAGGCGCCACGTAACGAGATCTCCGGGTCTGTAAGCGTTCGGATCTTCTGACAGCGCAATCTGCTCGCCATACCGCGCAAAATAAGTTTCCAAGTTCAGTACACGGCGGTGATCGATATTTGGATCCGGCCTGTTGAGCCCCCACGCCTTCGGATAAAGGTTGAATTCGGCCGACATGTCTTCATGCACAAGCTGTTGTAAATCAAAGCCCAAAGCACGATAGGATCGGATCAGGACATCCGTACACACACCTCGATTACCGGGGACATCACCCATCGGATAAGCAATAACCCTGTAACTGCCGTCATAGATGACACGGGCCTTGGTGCGTACCTCCGCCGCAGCAGCCAACCGTTCACCGAACGTTGGAGTCGATGCGTGTACACTCACACGACCTTCCAAAAGCAGCGCAGCAAGTACGAAGACCGCAAACAGCGGAATAAATCGGGAGTGGGCTGCAACATTGGCCATACGAAAGCGTAACCATCCGACCTGGGCGGAAATAAGGTCCTTATCGAGTGACGGACTGTCCCGCGAAATCGGCGGTGCGCCCTTCGGTCCCGTCAAAGTGAAGACTTGTGATTTTCCTCGTCACGGCGGACCTTTCATTGAAGACACTCAGAATTGGACCGTCCACCCTTCAAAGACTTGAAAGAGAGAAGACGAACGTGAAACGCTATTGGCTCGGTGGAAAAGACCCAAAAGCCCAAGACAAGTTTTTTGTCGAAGCGCTCGATCCCGGTCGCTGGCAGGCGGGCTCGAAGGATGATTGGGACACATGCTGGTTTACCGGCATGCCCGATGCCGACCTGTTCGAGCATCTCAAGTCCGGCAATTCCATCAACCACATTCCAGGAAACAACGGTGTCACAGTAAAGAGCCTCTTGTACAAAACCCTAAGCGCACAACGTAATCGTGTTGCCGGTCATGATATTCAACAGAAGTTCGACTTCTTTCCGCGCGTCTACTCGATGCCGGGTGAGTATTTCGATTTTCAACGAGATGCCGCCGCGAACCCCGACAAGTTATGGATCGCGAAGCCCAAGAGCCTGTCAAGAGGGCGCGGTTTGGGACTGGTCACCGACCCCGGCACCGTCGCCAAAACGTCCGACTGGCTCGTCCAGAGATACATAGACAATCCGCATCTCTATGATGGTCACAAATATGTCCTCAGGTGCTATGTCCTCATCACTTCTGTCGAACCCTTAAGGGTCTATCTTTATAAGGAGGGCTTTGCCAAGCTCGCTTCGGAAAAGTACGCCAAAGAAGACCTATCGAACCCTTATGTCCATCTCACGAATCCGGACATCAACGAACTCAACGAGGAGGTGGAAACACCCGTTATCTTCATCCCGTTTTCCGACTACAAGACATGGCTTACTGCGCAAGGAATGGATCCCAATGAGATCTTTGCAAAAATCAAAGACCTCGTTGTCCTTACCGCCATTTCCGTTCGTGAGCGGATGAGAGAACGACTCTCCGAGATCGCTTCTGACACAAGCGGGTGCTATGAGTTGATCGGAATCGATTGCCTCGTAGACGAAACTGGCAAGCCTTGGATTCTGGAATGCAATCTGAGCCCCTCGCTGGAGGTGGTATCCTCGTCCGGCGGCGGCGACGATGTGGAGGCCAGCGTGAAACGCAACGTCGTCGAGGACATCGTTTCGATTAAAGGGCTAAACGAGGACAATCCACCTTGGCTCAACACGCAGGGCGCCCAGCGCATCGTCGCACAGCATGACTTCGAACAAGACCGGTCCGGGAAATACGAGCTCGTGTTCCCTTCGCAAGACGTTGATAACTATCTGCCGGCATTTCCAATTCCTCGCTACGCCGATCGTCTCTTGGCGGAGCATATGCTGGGCAAGCCCTTGCGCGAGCCCACCTATTCGATCGGACGCGTTACTGAATTCTACTTAGAAGATGGGCTGGTCCTTCATGACGCGACGAGTGGAGACATGCTTGTTCCCAATCCAACAGCATCGTGGATATGGTTGAACATGGGCAATGGCCGAACAACCAATCAGATCACCCAAGACCTCATCGAGAGAAAACTTCAAGCCGATGAAACCTCCGAAAACGAAAAAGCCCTCACCCGGCAAATCGAAGGAGAAGTTTGGGATGCGCTGGCCGATTGGGGACACAAAGGGCTTTTGGGACACTTTGATTCCGCGAGCGCTCCGAACCGAAGCGAAACGTGGTTTCCAAAAAAGTGGCACACAGAGCATAAGATAGATCTACTTGGAAACTCAGTCGCGTGGCGTTCAACCTGCCCGGCCGCATCCGCACGGATGACCGTGTTTGGTGAAGCTAAAGAAACAGATGATGCGCCCTCGCTCATTATCGAGATCCTGGAAGGGAGGCAAGGCTATGCAATAATCACTCGCTCTTCTGAGTCGGACATCCCCAAATTGACTGCGACCGACGTCAAACTGTCGCGAATTGCCCCCATTGTATCTGCCTCACTGGTTCAGTTCATCTGTGATCAGAACGAAAGGAACTCGGTCCTCCGAGGCTGTCTTTTGGAAACAGCTCCTGGGAAGGGCATATTCGTTACGGCTACCGGCGGCGGGGCATGGGACACACTCGCTCTGCGCCTCTCCCAACATGAAAAATTCAAACTGATGGGCGGGGCGGCACTGGCAACACAGGACCTGGGCAAACTAATCCCCATTCCAATTCCTGCACGGTCCCCCATTCAATTGGCAGACGCCCCATCACAGGATAATCTGATCGCCGCGTCATCAGCAAGCGAATGGACACGTGCTGAATCCGGGTTCTTGTTTCCCTGCGAATCGCAAGCGGCTTTAGAAGCAATCGACATTCAAGTTGTCCTCGTCCCGGAGGATAAACATGGGCAGACCAAAGCCGAAATGGCGGCATTGTCGGAAGCGGACACGATTGCGAACGTCTGGCCATGCCGGCTCGGCAGCGCAGATCCAGATATCGTTTCAGCAGCTGTCGATCAGCTTGCGAACATGCAATGCTTTCGCATAACGTTCTCCTATGAGCAGTGCAACACCACGGACTTGGCAAAGCTTGTACATAATGCCCTCAGCAAGAAGAACGTCTGAAGAAGAGATTCATTAGCAAGCATCTCGGCAAAAAAAGAGGCCGGCTCCAAGAACCGGCCTTGCAGGAACATTGATCCGCAAGCGTATTAAGCACCTGGAGTTCGCTCAACGCGCTCAGAACATTTTCGAAACAATCAGCCTACTCAGCGGATGCTTCCGCTTTGGCTTCACCTTCAGCTTCGCCTTCGGCTTTCGCTTCACCTTC
Organism: Hyphococcus sp.; assembly: GCA_028284345.1. Classification (GTDB taxonomy): domain Bacteria; phylum Pseudomonadota; class Alphaproteobacteria; order Caulobacterales; family Parvularculaceae; genus Hyphococcus. Next base: position 937,135 of record JANQRY010000003.1, read on the forward strand.
GCCCTCGGCTTTCGCTTCACCTTCGCCCTCGGCTTCAGCTTTCGCTTCGCCTTCAGCTTTTGCCTCGCCTTCGGCCTTGGCTTCGCCGTAGCCTTCCGCTTTGGCTTCCGACGCTTCAGCAACCACGATTTGCTTTTCGTCTACGTCTGTTTCTGCCTGCGCTGTTGCTGCAAGCAGAAGCGGCGCAGACACAACAAGACTTGTCGCCAGCTTTGCGAAAAGCTTTTCGCGTTTGTCAGTAGATGTCGTCATTGATACTTCCTTTTTTGCTTCGTCGCCGACCTGACAGTAGAGACAGGAGTTTGGTGAAGCAATCGGGCGCGCGATCAACTCTTCTCACACAAAGGCCATCTAACGGAATTGTGATCTCCCGGTGCTGAGAGAATGCTTCCTCAATACCAGCCGAAGGAACGCAAACGCTAACGATCAAGCCATTGGCCCGTCGATGTGCCCTTCGCAACGATCACACCGTCCGGATCCGTCAACCTTCCCTCCAAAAACATGACTTTCTTTCCCGATCGCTCGACCCAGCCCTCTGCGCGGTAGGTGACGCCGGCACGCGCGGGACGAAAGAAAGAGATTTTCATTTCAAGCGTGGTCATACCCCGTTCCCAATGGACGGACGCCATCGCAGCCGTTGCCATCGCATTATCAATCCATCCGGTAACAAAACCGCCCTGGACGATACCCCCCGAGTGGCACTGATCCTCATCAGGTGTAAACGCAACCACGGCGCGGCCGGCTTTTTCGTTGATTTCGACATGCTGACCGTTCCCCATACGGCGCATCAATCGCGCACCCTCTTCGGTCATTCCTTCATCTGTGGTGTCGGTCATGGCGTCCCGCTCCCCGCGTGAGAATTTCGGACCTTTGACTAGGCGTTTTGGTCGCCCACGACAAGACGTACAACTGCATGGGTGCATGCGCAGGAACGCACCTTAAGGGGCGCGGACCGGGAGGCACATGTGGACGATTGGAAGATCGACCGGAACGCTACATCGGTGACCACATAAGCCGAATATCGAGAAAATTTAAAACGCGTTCTAATTTGGAATTGAAACGCGTTTTAAATTGCGCTATGGGACCGCCAACTTTTCAAGGAACGAGAAAGGGACGCAATGCCCGACAAACTGTCTCCTGTGCGCCGATCTATCCTCCCACGTGAGGGGGACAATTGGCATGCAATCGCTGCCCGCGAATTGAAAGATACAAATACAGATGAAGCCGTGGGTTTGTTGCAAAGCTGGAACCTACACGTTTTTATGCGTCCTGCGGCGCCCGAGGGATCGGCGCGGGCCGGCAACCCCATCTTGCCGAGCGATGTAATTTTCGTCGAACCTCCGCTCCCGACTTAACGGCATGTCCGGCGCGATCATCGACGACGTGGAAGTCACGGCTGCGCATGACGGAGTGGCGGAGCTCAAACTGACCCTTCGTCATGCAAACGGCGGCGTGTCACCGATCACGCTCGATGAGATTGCCACCGGCGCCCTCATGAAAGCGTGTGATACGGACAATCCGGCCGGGCTTATCGGCCAAAGCTGGGAAAAAGTCCGTGATGCCCTCAATCACTCTTGGAATAGATATTCAAAAACATCGTAACCTGAAGAAAAGGTATAAACGCATGTATGATCTCGTAATTCGAAATGGCTCAATTGTGGACGGGTCAGGCCTGCCGTCCTTCACTGCGGATGTCGCGATCAAAGAGGGCCGTATTGCCAAGATTGGCCGCGTGACCGAAGAGGCCAAAGAGACCATCGACGCAGCAGGCAAAAAGGTCTCGCCCGGTTTTATCGATCCGCACACGCATTTCGATGCCCAGCTCTTGTGGGACGGCGCCGCCAAACCCGCCCTGTCCCATGGCATTACGACGATCGTGCCGGGCAATTGTTCCCTGTCCCTTGCCCCCCTGAAAGAAAAACACCGCAAGAAACTGGTGGGCATGTTCAATCAAATTGAAGAGATGCCGCTCAAAGCCTTCGAAGAAGGCGTTGATTGGAGCTGGGAAACGTTCTCTGACTACTTAGACCGCATCCGCAAAGGTTTGTCCGTGAACGTGGCGCCCCTTGTCGGTCATTCGTTAATTCGTCTGTGGGTCATGGACGATGCCGCGCTGGAACGCACGGCAACGGATGAAGAAATAGGCCAGATGCAATCTGTCCTGCGCGAATGTTTGGAAGCCGGCGCCATCGGCCTGTCCACAAGTTATGTCGACATGGACGAAACCCTCCAGCCGGTCCCCAGCCGCTTGGCCGATCACCGTGAGGTGGACGCTCTTGCCAGCGTGCTGAGCGAGTTCGGACGCATATTGCAGATTGTGCCGGAGTTCTACGACCCCGATCTCACCATCGCACGCCTTGATCAGCTTGCTGAGCTCTCGATCAAACATGGTATTCCCACAACATTCTCCCCCTTGTTTGTTCAGTCCGACAATGCAATCGACGTCAAGCGCATCATGGCGCGGGTCGATGAACAGTTTGCCAGGGGCGCCCGCGTTTGGCCCCAAGTTCAAACACGGCCGATTGACCTGAGTTTCTGTTTCGCAGTTCCGAGTTTATTGTTCATCCGCTTTCCGGGCTGGTACGGCACGATGCGCTTCGGCACCCACGACAGCATCGTTGCCACGTTCAGCGATGCGGAGCAGCGCAAGAACTTAATTGCGGAAATCGAAGCGGTCCCGCAATTTGCGCCTGTCTGGCCGGCTCTTATCTTGCGCCAAGTGCAAACAGACGAAAACCAAAGGTTCGTCGGCAAAACCCTGGAAGAAATCGCCCGATTGAGAAACACGTCTCCTTTGGAGGCAATGATCGACATTTCTCTTGAAGAGGATCTGCAAGCGCACTTCTTGGCGGAAAATATGGGGCACAATGACGATGATCAAGTGGGCGGCCTCCTCGCCCACCCCTGTGTCCATGTCGGCGCAAGCGACGGGGGCGCGCACATCCTGTCCTTTTCGACCTATGGGGATACGGGCTACCTCTTCGGTCACTTCGTCCGTAATGTGCAGTCTATGAATTTGGAAGCCGCCGTGAAGAAGATCACGAGCGACACGGCCGCCATATGGAACATTCCGGATCGCGGCCTTTTGCAAAAAGGGCTAAGAGCGGACATCACCATTTTCGATGCAGACGCCATTGATCGCGGTGCCGAATACTTCGTACGCGATGTCCCCGGGGACGGCGACCGTTATGTCCGCGATTCGATCGGCATCGACACCGTCATCGTCGGCGGAGAAGTCGCATGGAGCGCAAGCACAGGTTACTCCGATGCAACGGCCGGCGAGATCCTTCCCGGCGCGGAGGCGCGTGCGTGACATTAGAAGAAATCAGTCAGCGGCGCGTTCCCACAAACGGCATAGAGCTCAACATAGCCGAACAGGGAGCAGAGAACGATAAACTGGTTCTATTGCTCCACGGCTTTCCGGAGTCTTGGTATTCGTGGCGCCATCAGTTCGCGCCCCTCGCCGCAGCGGGCTATCACGTCGTGGCGCCCGATATGCGCGGTTATGGCAAAAGCGACAAGCCGGCAGACATTACGGCCTACAATCAGGTCGAAGTGGTCAATGACGCCATCGGGCTCATCGCCACTTTGGGCTATGACCAAGCCGTTGTCATTGGCCACGATTGGGGCGCGCCCTCTGCCTGGAGCACAGCTCTTCATCACCCGGACAAAGTGCGCGCCGTCGGCGCCCTGTCCGTGCCATTCACGCCAAGGGCGCCCAGCCCACCTATGGCAATGATGCGCGAGATGTTCAAAGGACAGTTTTTCTACCAGCTCTATTTCCAGGAACCCGGCGTAGCGGAAGCCGAACTGGAACGTGATCTCAGAGACGCCCTCGGCAAGTTTATGGCAATGGGCGGCGGCGAGACGGACCTCGCGAGCCTTCCCCAAAAACAAGAGGGCGACGACTTATTGACGGGGCTCGCCTTCCCCGACCCGCTTCCCAAATGGCTAACCCAAGCAGATCTCGAGTTCTACACGAACGAATTCAAGGCCTCGGGCATGCGGGGCCCCTTAAACTACTACCGCAATCACGATCTCACTTGGGAGCTGACCGAGGGTGCCCCTGACAATATTCACCAGCCTTCCATGTTCGTCGCCGGTGAAAAGGACGGCGTCATCCTTATGGCCGCTGAGGCGCTGCAGGCCTTGCCGGAGCGCTGCACTGATCTACGTCTCAACGAACTAATTCCGGGCATCGGCCACTGGACCCAACAAGAGGCGCCGGACCAAGTGAACGACGCTATGCTACGATTTTTGAAAGACGTAGACGGATAAATGAGCGAGAGTATTCTGGTCATTGGCGCGGGCATTGGCGGACTGTGCACCGCGTTGGCGCTCGCGCCCGCCGGTCACCACGTTACGCTCTTAGAGCGAGACGGCACGCCGCCGAGCGGTGACGCCGACGATGCATTCCAAAGCTGGAAACGAACCGGCGTGGGGCATCTGCGCCAGAGTCATGCTTTCCTCGCGCGTTTGCGCACAATCATCAAAGAGGTCCATCCTGAGCTCTTGCAAGAGCTTCTGGCCATGGGCGTCCGAGAATTGCCCTTTCAAAACATCGTCTCTCCCCTCCAACGCGAGAGGTACACTCCGGCTCCTGAAGATGAGGAGCTGACCATCATTACCAGCCGCCGCACGACCCTTGAACTTGTGATGCGCCGCTATGTGGAAGCCCTGCCTAATGTGACGATCAGGTCGGGTGTTTTGGTCCGCCGCCTCCTTACGGACAAAATCGTGGACGGCACATTTGAGTGCCTTGGCGTGCTGGCGGAAGAAAATAGGAACGAAATTACTTTGACCGCGGACGTCGTCGTGGATGCCAGTGGCAAGAATAGCGACATTATTGAACAACTGATGGCGGCCGGAGCCAATATCGGGGACGAAAGCGAGACCGCGGGAATTCTCTACTTCACGCGCCACTACCGAATGAAACCCAGCAAGTCGGAACCGTCGCGCATTGGCAATCCGCCCACGAACGGCGATCTCGGATTTTTGAAGTTCGGCGTTTTTCCCGGCGATAATGGGTGTTTCTCGATTACGATGTGCACCCCCGAAATCGAATATGAACTCCGCAAAGCGATCGTTGATCCGGAAGTTTTTCACGCCATGACGCTCATGCTGCCGGGGCTGTATCCGTGGACGAATGAAGCACAGTCCGAGCCCACCAGCAAAGTCTATGGTATGGGCGATCTTCACAGCCGCTGGCGCGACATGGTCGTCGACGGCAAGCCGGCTGTTCTGAATTATTTTCCGCTCGGCGATGCGATTATTCGCACGAACCCTCTGTACGGCCGCGGGTGTTCCTTCGCGGCGATCAGCGCCGTTGCCATTCGAGACATCCTTGCTGAAACCTCAGATCCAGGTACGCGAGCCCTCGCCTATCACGAACGTCTCCACCAAGAGCTCCGTCCCTATTACCTCGTTCAGCGCAGCCAAGACCGCAGCGCCATTAGGCGAGCTCGGAACACTTTAACCCCCGGTTATAAAAAAAGCCTCAAAGCAAAGCTCATGAAAAGCTTCGTTGAAGACGGCGTCACCATTGCCCTCCGTCACGATGTGAGCTTACTCCGCCAGGCCATGCGCGGCTTTCATATGCTGGAGCATCCAAATAAGTGGATTAAGAGACCTCAGAATTTGGCCAAAGTGCTCTACTATTGGTCTCGTGGAAAGAGGAAGAACGCCAAAGCCTATGCCCCCAAACCGGGACCGGACCGGGAAGACATGATGCGCGAATTGGGGCTTGATTTCCGCGCTGATTACATCAATCAGATCGCCTAATTTGATTTCATGTCGAACATAGCAAAATCAGCGGCAGAGCCAACGAGCAAGCGCGAAGCGGGAAAAGCCGATCGCCGCAAACGCATTGTAGAAGCGGCCCGCGAACTCATCAAAGAAACCGGAGACTTGGGCCTGTCCATGCGTGCGTTGGCGGAAAAAGCCCAAGTTAGCATCGCCACACCTTACAATTTGTTTGGATCGAAGAGGGAAATCGTTTTAGCTCTGACTGAGGATGTAAAATCCTTTCAAAAACAATTTGACGCCCACAATGCCAGGGGCGGTATCGATAAGACGTTTTCTGCTTTGTCGATCATCCTCAAATACATACGGGACGAGCCGGATCTTTATCGCGCCATCTGGACAGCTATTTTGGACGCCAAAGCCAGCGAACAATTGCGCGCTGAACTTATCCCTCCCCAAGCGAATCAATTCTGGAACGGATTGCTGCAAGAGGCTGTGGATGACGGCGATTTGGAGCCGTCGATCGACCTCCACGCTTTGCAAAACACGATGGGCAGCGTCTTTGCGGGTACGATGCTCAAATGGGTGATGGGCAATTGCGGCGTGGAGGAGATAGAGCCCGCTATTGGTTTTGGCTACACGGCCGCGTTTTCAGCTGCGGCAACGGGGAAGAGCGCCGAGAAGCTCAGGCAGAAGATGCTGGAGTTTCAAAAGGAGTTGAATTCAATCGGTAGGGCGGGATGAACTCCCGCCATCCTTTTAGACTTCGCCCACACTTGACGGCGGGTTAGCCTTCCCCATCCTGCACGAATCATTACAACGCATTCTCGTAAGAAATCTTGTCGTCGTCCGTCCCGATCGTGATGCTCCTGCCACCCGGTGTGCGGCCGAGAGCCAGCTCAGGCGGCATGATGCTCCCCTCGAGCTTCGAACCCGGAGGCGGCGTAAAATACCCCAGCGCATACCCGCCCATTGTATAGCCAAGCAGATCCTGCAGCTCGTGCGGAAAGTCTTTGGCAATGTCAGGGGGACAGGACAGATACTGGTTTTCCTCTTGCCGGAGCCAACCGAGACAATAGGTGATATTCAGTCCCATTCGATCCCCGTTCGACGTATTTGCACCGCCGCCATGCACCACGGAACCGGAATACACCAAGCACGACCCTTTCGGCATCTCGGCAAACTGAACTTCTTCATCTTTGGGAATGCGTTCTGGGTCCCAGGAGGGACTGCCCGGCACAACTTGCGTCGCGCCATTTTGCTCTGTAAAGTCCGTCAGTGCCCAAATAGTATTGAACTGCGGTTCCACGTCCCGGATGTAAGGTCCCCACGCTAGCCGGTCCCGGTGCAACAATTGCTTCGTTTCGCCCGGACGTATGCGAATGATCTGCGTGAGGTGGAGCAGGGTCTTCTCGCAATACGGACTGAGGAAAGAATCGCAGGCTTCTCGGATTCTCTTATGGAGCACCAAACCTCGGCAGGCTTCCGACCGCGCCACAAGGCCACCCGTACGGGTCGTCTTGTATCCGGTAAAATCATCCCGTCCGTTTTCGGTGGCCTCAACATAGGGCATCGTTTCTTCGAGGAACCGATCAACTTCTGCCTCGCTTATGAGGTTCTCTATGATCACGGCCCCGTCTTTTTGCACAGCTTCAACAATCTGTCCGGTAGACGCCCCCTTGGGCAAACGGATGAGATCTCCCATCTTCCTCTCCTTGTCATCTTGCATTTCCACACGAAACCGCAGCCCGAAACCCCTTAAATTGGCGCAGTTTGGACGACACGCCGCGAGAACCGAGAGCTGACGCTAAGCTGAAGATCCTTGATCTGCAATAAGTTTGTCCGATCAGAACCATGGCATTATCGGGAAAATTTGGGTCAACAATCTTGTCTTGTTCGGCAGGGCTTGAATTCCCATTTAAAAGAAGTACACAGATTAGTTGGAGACGAAGATGCTTAATGCAGTTCTTGTTTTCGGCGTCTTGATTGGGCTGATGAGCCTTTATGGGATCATTGCGCCGCAAAGCCTGTTAGACATGGTTCGACAAGTCAGTTCCAGTAGAATCGGTCTTGTGTTTGCGGTTTTGATCCGCCTCGTACTTGGCTGCGTGTTCCTATTGGCGGCACCGCTAACGGCTTTTCCAAACGCATTCTATTTCTTGGGCGTGTTGGCGTTGTTCTCAGGAGCAATTCTTCTGTTCCTTGGACAGGGCCGGATGACGGGCTTAGTGGAATGGTTCCAAAGCCAACCGAGTATTTTGACAAGGCTCTATTTGCTGTTTGGCTTGGCGTTTGCCAGCTTTCTCGTTTATGCCGGGGCAACAGCGTGAGACCTAAGCTCAAGGGACCACAATGACCTTTCCTTTGGCCTTGCGCGCGACAACGTGATTGATCGCGTCTGCGCACTGGTCAAGGGAAAAGGTCTCGGAGACGAAGGGCTTCACTCTTCCTGTGACCGCCCACTGAACAATATCAGTGAGGCACTTACCGATCAGGTTTGGCTGATTCTCAACATATCCCCCGAAGTTGAGACCTAAGACATCGACGGTTTTTACCATGAGGATATTCGCGGGAATTTGCGGGATCGTACCGCTGGCAAATCCAATGGCCAAAATTCGGCCTTTGAAGTTAATACAGCGCAGCGAGACATCGAACGCTTCACCTCCGACGGGATCGTAGATGACATCGGCCCCCTTTCCGCCAGTCAGCTCTTTAACCCTAACGCGGATATCGTCCGTTTGGGAATTGAGAAGCTCATCAGCCCCATAGCGCTTGGCAACTTCGAGCTTTTCTTGTGAACTCGCGCAAGCAATCACACGCGCGCCGAGCGCCTTTCCCAGCTCGACAGCGGTCAGACCAACACCGCCCGACGCGCCGTGCACGAGCAACGTTTCGCCGGACTGCAAATGGGCCTTGTCTTCCAAAGCCAAAAGAGACGTGCAATAGGCGATCGGCAAAGCGGCCGCAATTTCCAATGGAAGGGCATCAGGCACCTTGGCAAGCGTCACCACGGGCACCAGAGCTTCCTCCGCAAAACCGCTGTGACCCGGCAGTCCCACCACCCGATCACCGACGGAAAAGTCTGCCACGCCCTCACCGATGGCCGAAATCGTACCAGCCACCTCGCTACCTGGCCCAAAAGGAAACGCAGGCTTGGCTTGATAGGTTCCCGCGAGCAACAAGCTGTCGGCGAAATTCACACCAGCGGCTGCAACCTCCACACGAACTTCACCTTTTTTTGGCGTTGGCGGAGGGATTTCTTCCAGGACAAGATCGTCAGGTTTTCCGTAAGAATGAACACGCGCAGCTTTCATTGCGTCAAATCGAGCACTACCTTGATGAGAAAAGCGGCATACTAGTTGCACAGGGAAGAGCCGAACACAACTGGCTCGTGCCGGCTGTGAGAACACATAGTTTGAAGGGGTATGAGTACCATGGCACACCCAGTAGACATTCACGTGGGCAGACAATTGCGCAACCGCCGCAAACTTCTCGGCATGACCCAGCAAGAATTGGGCGATTGTGTTGGCATAAGATTTCAACAGATCCAAAAGTACGAAAGTGGCGCCAATCGCGTAAGCGCGAGCCGCTTGTGGGAACTGAGCCGGGCGCTTGGCGTTCCTGTTGAGTTTTTCTACCAAGGTTTGGAGCCGTCCAACGCGGTCAACGACAACACGCCGTTCATCGACCCAGCAGTCATGGACAACAAAGAGACGATCGATCTTCTGCGTGCGTATTATGGCTTAGAAGAACAACCGCGCCAACGCTTGCTTGAATTGGCAAAGGCCATTCATCGGGCGGCATTTTAGAGAGTTAGAAAGACCCAATCCAAGTCTCTCCCCATGCGAGTGAGGCAGGGCTCTTTCCCGGAGGGGGCAAGATGTGGCACACTCTCAATTCGCTAAGCGATTGAGAGTGTGCCCCTCTTATGTCTGACCTTTCAAAATCGACACTTGATGAATTGGTCGAGTTCTCCGGCCAGCTCGCCGAGGCCTCCGGCAGGGCGATCCTCCCATACTTCCGCACCAATACCGCCATCGAGAATAAGCTCGAAAGCGATTTTGATCCCGTCACCGAAGGCGATCGGGCCGGCGAACGCGCGATCCGTGCGCTCATTGAAAGACAGTATGCGCACCACGGAATAATAGGCGAAGAGTTTGGCAGCCAAAACGAAGGGGCGGACTTCTGTTGGATCATCGATCCCATCGACGGCACGCGGGGCTTCATTTCAGGTGCGCCCTTGTGGGGCACCCTCATCGGATGTCTGTTTGAGGGCAAACCTTTCCTTGGCGTCCTAGATCAACCCTATTTGCAAGAACGGTTGATCGGCGTAACGAGCAAAGAACACAGACGCGCATCTGTCTCTGCAAGGACCGGACATCGCACACTACGCACACGTTCCTGCAGGACACTCGCCGAAGCCACACTGACCACGACAAGTCCGGTGTTGTTTGACGAAGGTCCAGAAAAAGCCGCCTACGACGGCGTCGAAGATGCCTGCAAACTGGTCCGATATTCGATGGACTGCTATGGCTATGGCTTGCTCGCCATGGGCTGTTTGGACATCGTCGTCGAATCCGGTTTGGCGCCCTACGATATCCTCGCTTTGATACCCATCATCGAAGCCGCCGGCGGCCAAGTCACCGATTGGCGAGGCAATCCGCCTCTCGACGGGGGTCAGATTCTAGCAACGGGCGATGCCCGGCTCCACCAAAAGGCTTTGGATATCCTAAGCCCTGCCGCCTCTTAAAAACGAGTTTGTCGATTACTGTTCGAGAGAGACTTTGAGCGACGTCACGAAGCGCTCGAATTGATCCCAGAAGATCGAACGTTTGGCATCCGTCTCCATAAGAATTTCGTGAAATGCATTGTCGACCACGGCCACGCGTCCAAATCCTTGTGGCAGCCCCTCGACAAATTTCTTCTGCGCTTTGAGCCCGACTAACTTGTCGTCGCCGGCCGCAACAATCAACAGCCGCCGTTCGATATTCCTCAAGAATTGTGTACTGAGCAAAAGCCGCATGGACTTAAACGCTTCTCCAAGCCAACCGAACGTTGGAGCGCCCAAAGCCAGTTCCGGATGACTGTGTAACAAGTTGAGTTGCCGCTGAAATCGGCGTTCATCATGAGTGACGATGTTTTCAGAAAACTGTTCCCGCAGCGGATCTTGCTTTTCGCCGCCGGGAACATACTCCTTTTTCTTGCCAAACAGCCCGGCAAAGAATGAGATCATTTGAACAACAAAACCTGGAATAGGACGTGTACGAATCGAAAGCATCGGAGCCGAGAGAATAGCCCCATCCATCTCGGTGGGATGCGTCCCCAGATACCGGATGACGATATGACCGCCCAAGGAATGGCCGATCATCAAACGGGGCGCAGGACACTCTTTCATTTCAAGATCAATAAGAGCGGCCAGATCGTCCACATAGTCTTGAAACGTGCGCACATGGCCTTTGAGCCGGTCCGCAAGAGGCCGTGTGGACAGACCCTGTCCCCTTATATCCAAGGCCACGACGCCGAAGCCCCGATCCAGTAATTCCCCGATCACCTCAAAATACTTTTCAATGACTTCCGTTCGGCCGGGAACGATCAAAATCGTTCCCTCCACCTCTTTGCCGGCCAAAGGTTCCCAGACCGCGTACCGCAATTGTGTCGAATCCGGTCTGTCCAGCCAAGCGAAGCGTCCGCCGCGTGGCATGGGATTATCGTCCGTTGCAATAGGACCGATATATGTCGCTTGCGTGTTCTCTTTCAGCATACGCGGCTCGCGATCAGGCTGAGGCAGCAGGGAGGCGCTGCTTGCATTAGGTATCTATCCGATCATAATGGTCTAAACAACAGGTTGAAGAGAGGGTGTGGATGACCTGGGAAAAGGAGATTTCCGGCATCTTGGAGCGCCGAGAAGGCGCAAAACAGCAAGGGGGCACCGAGGCCATCGAGCGTCAACACGCCAAGGGCCGCCTGACCATCCGCGAGCGGATTGACAAAGCCACAGATCCCGGATCGTTCCAAGAATTGGGAGAAATGGCCGGCCAAACCGAATACAATGATGCCGGGGAGATGGTCGGGTTTTCCCCAGCTAATTTCATTTTGGGATTCGCTAAAATCGGCGGCAGGCGCGTTGCCATCGGCGGCGAGGACTTCACCCTCAAAGGCGGATCTCCAAATCAGGCAGGGCTGCGCAAGAGCGTCTATGCCGAGGATCTGGCCTACCAGTACAAAGTGCCTTTGATCCGCCTCCATGAGGGCGGTGGTGGCAGCGTAGCGGGCTCCAGCGGCAAAGGGCGCTCGATGGGTGAGCCGGTCTTTGCCCGCTCCCGATTTCAGACGATGGCGGCCTTGCTGGGCCGGGTTCCTGTCGCAACCGCCGCCTTGGGCCCCGTTGCCGGTCTCCCCGCCGCCCGCCTCGTTTCTTCGCACTTCTCCGTTATGGCTGAAAACGCTCAGATCCTGATCGCCGGTCCCGCCGTGGTCGAACGCGCGTTGGGCGTGAAAATGACCAAGGAAGAGCTGGGCGGACCCGAAGTCCACGCCAAAAGCGGTGCAATCGACAATGTGGCAGAAACCGAAGCAGATGCCCTTGAGCAAATCGCGAGCTTCCTGAGCTTCATGCCCCAAAACGTTTGGGAACTCCCACCGATCAGGCCCGCGACAGACGACCCCGAGCGGCGCGATGAAAAGCTCCTCTCGATTGTGCCGAAGGACCGCCGCAAGCCGTTCAATATGCGCAAGATCGTTAAATCTGTGATGGACGACGGCACGTTCTTTGAGATGGGAAAAAAGTTCGGTTCCGGCCAAATCACCGGGTTGGCCCGGCTGAACGGCCACCCGGTCGGCGTTCTCGCCAACGACTGCATGTTTTATGCAGGCGCCATGACCGCCGATGGTTGCCAAAAGGTCCGCCGCTTTGTGGATATGTGCAACACATTTCACTTGCCCATCGTGAGTTTTGTAGACGAACCCGGTTTTATGATTGGGCCTGACTCAGAAAAGGCCGCCACCATCCGACACGGCGCGGCCGTTCTGGCCGCGGTCGTCCAATCCCGCGTGCCCTGGGCCAGCATCATTATCCGTAAGGTGTTCGGTGTGGCAGGTGCAGCTCATTTCGGCCCCCAAGGATTTGTCATGGCTTGGCCGTCGGCCGAAACCGGCGCCCTGCCCGTCGAAGGCGGCGTGGCCGTAGCTTTCGCCAAGCAGCTGGCCGAAGCCGAAGATCCCGATGCTCTGCGCGATGAATTGGAACGCAAAATGGCGGAGGCCAACTCACCCTTCCCGAGAGCGGAAAACTTCTCTGTCCACGAACTGATCGACCCCAGAGAAACGCGGCCTCGCCTCTGCAATTGGCTGGATTGGGCCTGGGACGGCATGAAGTCCGACCTGGGGCCCCATCTCGTCCCTATGCGGCCATAACTCGCAATCCATCGAACTGGGAGGTTCCATGACCTGGGAAGCAGAACTCGCCGAGCTCAAACGCCGTGAACAGATGGCCGAACAAATGGGCGGCGCCGAGAAGGTTGAGCGCCAGCGCTCGCGCGGCAAACTGAACATCCGGGAGCGCCTGGGCAAACTCTTGGACGAGAACTCCTTCCGCGAAGTCGGCAAAATCGCTGGTCAAGGCGACTACGACGAGAACGGCGACTTGCAATCCTTCCGCCCCTCCAACTTCGTCTGCGGCCGAGGCAAAGTGGATGGCCGCACAGTCGTCGTGGCAGGCGATGACTTCACCGTGCGCGGCGGCGCGGCTGATGCCTCCATTTGGGGCAAACAGGCCCTCGCCGAACAGATGGCCAATGAACTCCGCCTGCCAATCATTCGCCTGATTGACGGCACCGGCGGCGGCGGATCGGTGCGGTCTCTCGACAGCGATGCCCGCACTTATGTGCCCGCCAACCCGGCTTGGGACTGGGTCGTCGCGAATATGGCCACCGTGCCCACCGTCGCCTTGGGCCTCGGACCGGTGGCCGGTCTCGGCGCGGCACGCCTCGCCACCAGCCACTTCTCAGTCATGGTCCGTGAGCTGACCCAAGTCTTTGTCGCAGGACCCCCGCTCGTCGCCCATTTGGGTGAAACAGTCACTAAGGAAGAACTGGGCGGCGAAGAAATCCACGGCCGCAACGGCACCATCGACAATGTGGTGGACACAGAAGAAGAAGCCTTCGAGCACGCCCGCAGGTTTTTGAGCTATTTGCCGTCCTCGACGTTCGACGTCGCGCCACGCGCGCCCTGTGACGATTCTCCAGAGCGCAAAGACGAAGACCTCCTCACGATAGTCCCCAAGGACCGGCGCAAGGTCTATCAAATGCGCAAGATCATCAAATCCGCCGTGGACAAAGGCTCGTTCTTTGAGATTGGCAAGGGTTGGGGGCGCTCCACCATCACCGGCTTTGCACGTCTCGACGGCTGGCCCGTGGCGGTCCTTGCCAGCGATCCCTACCATTACGGCGGCGGCTGGACCGCCGATGCCTCCCTAAAAGCCAACCGCTTTGCAGATCTAGCCGAAACGTTCCACATGCCCGTCGTCAACTTTGTCGATAATCCAGGCTTCGTGATCGGTACCGAAGCTGAAAAAGCCTCGACCATCCGCCATGGCTGCCGAGCTCTGGCCGCCGTCTACCAAGCAACGGTCCCATGGTGCTCCATCTTGGTACGGAAGTGTTTCGGCGTCGCCGGCGCGGCCCACATGAACGCCACCCGCCTCAAATATCGCTACGCTTGGCCCTCTGGAGACTGGGGCTCTCTCCCCGTCGAAGGCGGCATTGAGGCCGCCTACAAATCCGACCTCGAAAAAGCCGACGATCCAGACGCAATGATCGCAAACATCCTGGAGCGGATGAACAAGGTCCGCTCTCCGTTTAGATCAGCCGAAGCCTTCCTGGTCGAAGACATCATCGACCCGAGAGAGACGCGCCCCCTCCTCTGTGAGTTTGCCAACCTCGCTGCCCCCTTGCGGACACCGGGCCCTGTGGCCTTCGGCATGCGGCCGTAGCAACTAAGTTGCTCGTCATTGAAGCGCGGCTTCAAATAGAGACCAAACGGCTCCACAACCCTCAGGATTGAAACTTCCCACTTTGCTATATATATTAATGGATGGGCCGGACTGATTGGGAGCTTTCATGTCATCTATCCAAGCACTGACGATTGTTCTCATTCGTCTTATCGCTCTTACGTTCGTTTTTTCCCCGCTGGCAAACATTGTCGGCACCTTCCCTGGATATACGCTCCCCAGCTCAGACTCAGAAGAAGCGAACACTTACTACGTATACGCTCTGTCCATGTTGATTGCCTATATCGGCGTCGGGGTTTTACTTTGGTGGTTCTCTAAGCCAATCAGCAAACTGATCGTAAAAGGATTAGATCACGAAGACCCCTCCATCGACATCAGCCCACCACAACTCGTGGCGGTCGGCACATTCCTTATCGGCATCTATTTGGTATTAAGTGTCGCACCGAGCGTTGCCTTGGACACAGCGCAATATGTTAGCTTTCTGAATCAGTATCCGAACTCTTCAAGCTTCTGGTCATCGAGATGGTCGGAGATTATCGCTGACTGGATTTTGCTCGGGCTCGGTCTCTTTTTGATTTTCCGATTAAGTGGCATTGTCAATGTCTTCAACTGGGCTCGCCAAGACAGCCTATCCGGAAAACGACCGGCGCAAGAGAACGATTGACCCTAAATCATCTCGGGGATTGAGTTCTTTTCATTCACGTATCGACGGACTAATTCCGCAAAGCCGTTGGCAACGCACCGATCGGGTGATCCGGTAACATAAACTCGGCCGCGGTGATCATCATCCGTACACGCAATAGCCCAGCCAAAACACCAGACCATCCAGTCAGCGAAGAAGAGGTACTTATCCGCGTTCGCTCAGACTTGACGTAGATCGAAGCCGTGAGGATACTCATCTTTTGCGCTCTGCACCCGGTCCAGTCCCCACCAACACACTTCTTGGTCGTCAAATTCGACGGCGTCTTGTCCGATGTCTCGGTCTTCTCGACCAATTCGCAAGAGATAGTCGCGAAAGTCACTTGGCAGAGTTATGCGGTACTTGACTTCCAGCACCTCAACCAACCCTTTGTTGAGCAGGAGTTGCTCCGATGACCGCATCGGAACCTCAAGATGCTGAAAGAGTGTTTCGTGAGGCCTCATAAAACGACCACGTTAGCGAAACCCCGCCCCATCCAACCACTTACCAAACACCTGCTCAGCCGCAGAAGTCAATGCTGGCGCTGAGCGCTCCGTATCCGCACGCAAATTTGGCACGCTTACACCCTCCGTGATTGAGATCTCGCAAGCATGGCCCACAAGCCATTGCTCGATGCGGCCTCCATCTACTTCCAAGTGAAACTGCAGGGCAAGCGCGTGGCTTCCGACGGCGAATGCTTGGTTCGGATAAAGCTCCGTAGACGCCAAAAGCTCTGCGCCGTCCGGAAGATCGAACGTATCCCCGTGCCAATGCAGCACCGGCAAGTCCGCCTCAAGGACCGGCGCCAAACACCCACCGTTCCCCACCGCGTTCAATGTCTTCCAACCAATCTCTTTCGCCGCGCCTTTATAGACCCGCGCGCCTAGAGCTCGGGCCATCAGCTGCGACCCGAAACAGACCCCCAGCGTCGGCAGTTTCTGATCCAACCGCCGGCGAATGAATTCGATCTCAGCTTTGAGAAACGGATAAAGATCGTCTTCATACGCCCCAAGAGGTCCGCCCAAGACAACGAGTAGATCCGGGGCCAGAGGATCTCTTTGCGAAAGATCCGCAATCGCCATATCCATATATTGGATCTCAAATCCCCGCGCGGTCAGAAGCGGCTCAAGCAACCCTAAGTCTTCAAACGCCACGTGCTGAAGGGCAAGACAGGTTTTCACGAGACTACCACTTTTCTCCAAAGGGCCGCACATCGAGTTCAAACGACCACGCAGATTTGGGTTGTTGCGTCAAGTAATAGACGCTCTCGGCAATTTCATCGGGCTTGAGAAAGAAGTCATCTGGCGCATCCTTCATCATTTCGCGCGTTCTGGGAATATCAATGACCCCATCCACAATAACATAAGCGACGTGAATATTTTCCGGCCACAAATGTTTGGCAAGAGACTGCGCGAGCGCCCTCTGAGCGGCCTTAGCGGACGTAAAGGCCGAAAACTTGGCATTGTGCTTCACCGCAGATGTCGCTCCGATCACAACGATATTGCCTGAGCCCGCCTCGCGCATTTGTGGCAGCACGGCTTGCGTTGCCGCTGCCAGCCCAAATGTGTTCACGCGCCAAGCATCTTCAAAGGCCTGCAGTTCCAGATCATCGATGGAACCGAAAACGCCGGAGCCCGCATTATAGACGAGCACATCAATGGGCCCCATCTCCTCTTTGATCTTTGGAAAGACGTTCCCGGCCGCGCTTGGATCCGTGGCATCGAAAGTATAAGTCCGCGCACCGGAGACTTCACTTTGCGCGGTGCTCAGTTTCGCCGCGTCCCGCGACAACAAGGCCACCTGGTAGCCATTATTCGCAAACATCTTCGGAATTGACGTTCCGTTGCCCGGGCCAACGCCGACAACGACACATACCGGATTTGCCATCGCACACTCTCCTCTGGTTCTGGGTATCGAGGATGACGTTAGATCAGACACGAAGTCAATGTCGTCCCCGGAGGGGAGCTATGTGTGTGACGCTACAGCAGCGACTTGACCTGACTGGAGAGTTTCACTTTTCCGCGACCACGATAGTCTTCGTGATTGGACTCCATCTGTTCGCGCTTGTAAAGATAATTGACCATCATCCCGGCCGATTGTGAGAGCCCCTTTTCCGAGCGATCCGCACACCAATTTAGGCGTTCGATAAAAGCGCCATTTGACAAATGAAAATGCCCCACGGGATCAAGCACGCGCTTATGCAGGTCGTCAGCATCTATTGTCGTGGTCAGATACATCGCACACAAACGCATCATCAGAGGCTCAAGAGCCGGTCTGAGATCCTCGCTGTCGAGCCAAGCGCGATCCGAGAAGATCTCGCGTAGATTTTCAGGCTCGAAATCGGGCTCCACTTTTCGAATCGCAGCAAGCTCCTGAGCTTTTACCACCTCTTCCTCAGAGTCCAGCTGGCGCAAGAACCAACGACGAAATCCGGGGATGGGCGACAGTGTCGCCAGTTTTTTGAGCTTGGGAAACTCCGAAGTTAATTCGTGCACAACCTGCTTAATCAGAAAGTCACCAAACGGAACGCCGGCCAATCCTGCCTGGGCATTTGAAATCGAATAGAAAATTGCCGTGTCGGCTGCCTCCGGATCGCCAGCGTCACGAGAAACCTCCAATAGGTCCTGCACATTATCGGCAACGCCGCCGACCAAAGCAACTTCCACAAAGATGAGCGGTTCATCCGGCATTGCTGGGTGAAAGAACGCATAGCACCTGCGGTCGGAATCAAGACGTTTGCGCAAATCATCCCACGAGCAAATCTCATGCACTGCTTCATAATGCACCAGTTTCTCCAATAGCGAGGCGCTCGCCTGCCATGTGATGCGGCGCAATTCCAAAAAGCCCACATCGAACCACGAGGTAAGCAGCTCCTGCAGTTCAGCGTCCAACATGGACATATCTGGATCGGGTTCACTTTGGCTACGAAGGATGCCTAAAAGATCAGCCCTCAGATCGACGAGAAATTTGACGCCGTCTTCTAGACTGTTGAACTGCTTCAAGAGCTCAATTCGCGGCGAGCGCATGGCGGCCATCAGTTGCTCTCTTTCGGCCCGGCCGTCTCCGTTCGGATCGACCATCTGCAGCTCTGCCGCAACCGCCCGAAGGGCGGCCCAATCTGGCTTATACGACGTCGCCAATAAGGATAGAAAGCGCTGCTTGCCAAGGTCCGATAGGTCTACGTAAGCCCGCCCAAGCTCCGCAGCCCGCCCACGCGCCGAAACTTGACCGCCTTGCCCCGCAAGGCAGGCATCAATCTGCTTACGGATCAGCTCATGATCGGCTTCGGGAAGATCGGGATCGAGAGCCGCAAGCGCACTCTTATCACCGCGCATCCACCCTCTCCAAACGCGGCGCAACGCAGCACCCCCTTTGTCCAAGAAGCCCTCACGTTCGTTTTGAAGCGTCTCTTCAGGTCCTTCGTCCACTTCGGACGTTTTGGAGACTGCCGGCGCTGTATTCATTGTGATTTTCCGCTTTGTTCACCCGCAAGGCACTGTTATGCGCCCGCAAGTCATGACAACAAGTTAGGAGCCCACTTAAAATGTGCCTGAAACATGCGGCATCAATAAGCCGCAGGCATGAAATTATTGTTTCATCCCCGCGCAGGCAAAAGCGCGACTAACTGAAAAAGCAGCGCAATAACAAAGAGTTAATGAGACCCACCGACCCTTGAATTCAAATTTGGGCACCCCATATCCCACCTATGGAAGCCAAGTTTGGGTCCACGGCCGAGGCTCAGCCGCAAGGTGAGCACGCGGTTAGATTTAACATCATATTGCTTAGTGAAAGGATATGTCCCATGCGAACATACGATCTCTCTCCCCTTTATCGCGCAACCGTAGGTTTTGATCACCTGTTTAATACCCTCGATAGGGTCACTGCGGACAGCGTAAATGCTTCTTATCCTCCCTATAACATCGAACGCACCGACGAGAATGCGTATCGCATTTCTGTTGCGGTTGCCGGGTTCAACGATGATGAATTGGATGTGGAGGTCAAGGAGAACACTCTAACAATCTCAGGCAAGAAACAGTCCTCCGAGGACGAAGAAGGACGCAAGTTTCTTCATCGCGGCATCGCCGCGCGCAGCTTCACCCGTAAGTTCGAACTCGCGGATAACGTCGAAGTTCGAGGTGCAGGTCTCGAAAACGGCCTCTTGAACATTGATCTCGTGCGCGAGATCCCGGAGGAGCAAAAGCCGCGCCGGATTGAAATCGCGTCAAGCGGCACAAAAACCATCGAGGGCAAAAAAGCCGCTTAAACTGCCTTGAGCTCCTAATACACCAACCAACGAGTGTGCCCCTTAAAGCGTTTCCAGGTGAAGTGGCATCCGGTTCGCCGTCAGGAAACGCGCAAAACTAAGAACCTGGAGCCGTTTTATGTCTCTATGAAAACTAAAACGGCTCTAGGGGGCGCACATTTACTTGAACGTGGATAGGATTCGGCCCGGAGGTTCCAGTCCGAAGAAGTGGTGTTGTGCAACACTTAGACGGCTCTGAGGCGTAAACCTTCGGCGTCTTCGAATTCAGCCTGCAGAAAAGCCGAGTGGTCCGCAACGGCACCGGTGAAACACGCCTCGGTGAATTCAGCCTTCTTCAGAGAACACTCACAAAGGTCCGCGTAGGACAGATCCGCACCTGACGCGTTCACGTGATCCAGTTGCGCAGTACTTAAATTGGCATATCTCAGCATCGCATGCTGAAGAGAGGTTCGGTGCGCGCGATTCTTGGCAATTCTCAGTGGGCCCAAGTTTGCGCCGCGCAGATCGGCATGGCACAGATTGGCCCCAGACAGACGCGCCCCTCTGAGATCCGCATACCGCAAATTCGTATGCCGAAGATCGGCGTTTTCCAACTTTGCGCCTTGCAGACTGACACCTTCCATGTTGAGACCGAAGAACACCGCATTCGGGGCCGCCAGGCCTGTGAGTTGTTGATGGGCCAATGAGGAAACATTCCGCAAGTCGGCATTCGCCAAGACGGCCACGCTGCCTTCCGTTCCCCCTGAGGCAACCCATGCACTATGTCGCTCCAGCGTGTCCTGAACGGAATGCGATACCCCCAAACTTCGATTGTCCTCACGCGAGCCGGTCAAAATACCGTTCATCTTCGCGTTATCGGTCGTCGTAAGGTGGAGTTTCGCCCCCGTGAGAACAGCACCGGACAGATTCGCATCCGAAATGTTCGCTTCGGTGAGATCTGCTCCCTGCAGGTCAGCTGAGCACAGATTTGCACGGCGCATTTTCGCCCGCGTCAGATTGGCTTGACGCAGGAGCGCGTCTGACAAGTCGCAGCTGCGGGGCGGGCTCTTCGCAAATCGCTCAACAAGAGCACGTTCTTGAAAAAGAGCAGCCGGCGCATCAGGGTCGGCCCGATCGTGGTGCAAAAGAAAAAGTGACCCTTGTGCGAGACGCTCCGCGAGAACGCCTTCGGTCATATCTGCGTGCGACAGATCCGCCCGCGATAGATCGGACCCTGTGAGAATGGCGCCTCGTAAATCGGCATAGCGCAAACTCGCCTCGTTGAGATCACTGCTTCGCATATCCGCGCAAAAGAAGACGGCATCGTCCAGACAAGCGCCGCCGAAGCAGCTGCCCTGCAGAACGGAACCGGTGAAGTTCGCCTCTTTAAGATTTCGGTAAGAAAAATCGAGACCGCGCAAATCCATGAAACTCAAATCGGCCCGCACGCCATGACGGCGTCCCGCCATGAGGTTTTCGTGGCCGGACACGATGGCTTCCACTTCCTGAAGAGTGGCCGAACGATATCGCGCTTTCTTAGGCTTGATGGACATGCTAGGGCGTTCCCCAATGTAAACCCAAAGTTAACAAACTCGCGAAATTGGCGAGAGCTTCAGGAAAATGAGGCTATCTGCGAGTTTCTAAAAAGTGTTTAATCAGCGTAAACGCATTTTCAGAAAGGCGGCGGCTGCATGAAGTATTTGCACACCATGGTTCGGGTGAATGACCTCGATAAATCCCTGGAATTCTATTGCGACAAACTGGGCTTAGAACAACGCGGCAGATATGATGTGGAGGCGGGACGTTTTACTCTGGTGTTTCTGTCGGCCCCCGGCAACGAAGACGCCCAAGTGGAACTCACCCATAATTGGGATCCGGAAGAGCTTGACGAAGGCCGAAATTTTGGACATCTCGCCTATGAAGTTGAGAACATCTACGACGTCTGCCAACGCTTGCAAGACAACGGCGTAACCATCAATCGCCCGCCCCGCGACGGCCGAATGGCGTTTGTGCGCTCTCCGGACAACATCTCCATCGAGCTCCTGCAAAGGGGCGAAGCCTTGCCAATCCAAGAACCATGGGCCTCCATGGACAATGTCGGGCATTGGTAGGGATTGAACGTGCACACCACATTCGATACGCAGTCTCATCTCGTGGACGGTCGGCCGCTGCGGGTCATGCATGTGATCGCCGGCGCCGAACAAGGCGGTGCGGAAACATTCTTTAGCGATGCAGCCGACGCGTTGGCCGACCGGGCGGTGAGCCAATTCGTGGTCACGCGGCCCCACAACAAATTCAGGCTCGATCGCCTCGCATCGAAGGACATTCCCTACAAAGTAGCCTCGTTCAACAAATTCATCCGTTGGCCAACTCAAAAAATCATTCGTGAGGCGGCAAACGAATTTGATCCGGACATCATCCAATATTGGATGGGTCGGGCGGGCACCTTTGCTCAAAAGACACGTGCAAAGAACATAGCCTGGTATGGCGGCTACTACAAAGTGCGCAGATTCCCTCATTGCACGCATCATATCGGTGTGACCCGCGACCTCGCCCGGCACATTATCGATCAGGGGGTTCCCCCTCAAAACGTGCGCACCATCCACACCTATGCCGTTTATGACGTAAAGGATCCCGTATCGAGATCGACATTTTCGACACCGGAAGAAGTTCCGCTTCTTCTGGCTCTTGCGCGCCTTCACCCCAAAAAGGCCATCGACATCTTGCTCAAGTCCCTCGTCAACGTCCCCGATGCCCATTTGTGGATTGCCGGTGACGGCGAGCTCAAAACCGAGCTCCAAGACCTGGCCAAGACGCTGGGTGTGGACAGCCGTGTGCGGTTCTTAGGCTGGCGCAACGACCGGGAGGCGTTACTCGCAACGGCCGACATCTGCGTATTCCCCTCCAGGTATGAGCCGTTCGGCACTGTAACCATAGAGGCTTGGGCCGCCAAGACGCCCCTCATTGCGGCCAAAGCCGCCGGACCGAAAGCCTATGTGGAGCACGAAACAAACGGTTTGCTCGTCGAAATCGACGATGTGGACGGACTAACAGCCGCCATCAATCGACTTATCGCGAATACGGATCTGCAGAAACAATTGATCAAAGGGGGAACCGAAGCCTTTGACGCCCAGTTCACCAAATCAGTGTTCCAGGACGAGGCGCTCAAGTTCTACCAGGAAGTCCTTAAGAGTTAGGCACTGCTGACCAACTGCGCACCCACAACTATACGCTGACGGAGATAGCTGGCAGCGAGAAAAACATCAGCTCACAAACCATAACAGGTTGACATCAGGCGTGAGCCGTTATGATTTAGCCTCAACGCGGACCTTTAGCGCATCGTTCATCTCTCGGAAACCAGCCTCGGTGTTTTCTCCAAACATCGCGAAAAGAACATATGTCAGCACACCGCTGAAGTCCTCGCCATGTCGGAGAAGTGTCGTTCCGTCTTCTTGCTCCTCCAGGACAAAATAATGTTCCCCGTCGAAAAGACCGATGAAGCCAGTTTGCCCAAGCCAGCGCAATTCCCGATTCTCGTCGACGACCAATACCTTGGGAGAAAAATTTAGGGGTGAAGCACCTGGCGGATGAACGGTCAATTGAAGAGTTTCACCGACCTGTAAGTTTCCTTCGAGTTGCGTAATGAACGGATTCCAATCCTCAACGTTTTCTCCGTTAGTCAACACTTGCCACACAGCGCCTGGCGGCGCCGCAATTGTCACTTCGGTAGTGATCGATCTCGAGAATGTCTGTCCGACAACGTACAAAATTGCAAGTATGACGGCTGTAGCCGCAAGTACAGATTTGAGTGACATGGTTCGTTCCTCTGCGATGACAGGCCCTTCGGCCCCTTCTCCGACACCCATGATCTATCTATTTGAATACGTATATCAATATCCAAAATATCGACATATAATATAAAATATTATATACTGCGATTCATGATTTCCCTTGATCATATCCGCACGTTCGCTGCGGTAGCGAGGTATGGCAGTCTCTCCGCTGCTGCTCGTTCCCTGGGGCTGACCCAACCAACTGTCGGCCGTCATATCGATCTCTTGGAATCAGAGCTCAAAGCCATTCTTTTCGCCCGCCGGCGTGAGGGAATGACCCTGACGGACAAGGGAGCCGCGCTCGTCGACGAAGCTGAGGAGATGCTGACGGCGGCGGCGGGATTCACGCGCCGGGCCTACGGCCTCGATGAAGACAATTCAGGCTCACTTCGGCTCTCCGTAAACGAAGTTATTGGAGTCCTAGTATTCCCGCACATCCTCCCTGAATTCATGGAACGCCATTCGGAGATTCAAGTGGAACTGGTCGTCACGAACGCCCCCGCAAATCTCCATCGGCGCGATGCCGACATCGCAATCCGCATGTTCCGCCCTCAACAAAACGACCTCATCGCTCGCAAAGTCTGCGAACTCCCGCTCGGGATCTATGCCCACCAACGGTACTTGAATCGACATGCGCCTCCAGAAACTCTGGGTGATCTCCGAAACCATCAAATGATCGGATATGATCGTGAAACCGGAATCATCGATGCGACAATCGCGTTGGGATCTGCCTTTACCGTCGAAGATTTTGCTTTCCGCACAGACAACTTGCTCGCTCAATTCGAAGCAATCCGAAGCGGAGTTGGAATCGGCCTCACCCATCAGGGACTGGCTGAGAAATGGAAGGGCGTCAAACGCCTACTCCCTGAGCTTGCCATACCTCCACTCGAACTATGGCTCGCCTGTCATCGCGATGTCCGTCACAACCCGCGCGTCAGGCTGATGATGGAGTATTTGGCCGAAACACTTAAAGATCCATACAGTCGGGTTTATTCTGTCTAGCTCATAAACACTGTCAGTCGTCGGCCCTAATCGGACATAGGGCAGACATAGGACGAATGTCAGCTCAAGGCGAAAAACGCCCACTAGTCGGCACCATGCTCTGATCTAGTATTCTCTTTTCCTTGAGATATTTTTTGAGGATAGGGACCTGTCTTGATCTTCTCTCTCAGACCAAATAAATAGGCTTATGATGCCAAAACGGGTGCCGGGTATTATCGGAATTGGAACACTGGTGCTGATCCTTTCGAGTGCCTGCAGTGATCAGAGCAGCCAGCCAGGGCCAGACTTGAAACCAGATCCTCTGGCCTATGCAGAAACATTGCCTAAGCTCTACTGCGTTTACGCGTCAGGTGAGCCTTGCGAGATGAGCGCGCTCAATTCGGCAGCGGAGCTCCCGGTGGAAATCGGTCTTGATTTAGATCGCACAGAAAATCTGTCCTCTCCGGAGGATCACGGTCGCGATCCGGCTGTGAAGGGAATTGCATTACAGGTGCGCGAAGACGGCGTTGATTTGGAACAACCTCTCGTCGCGGTCAACTATTATACGCAGACGAATAGTTTCGTTGGTCGATTTCAGGACCTACAATACAAGCTCAAGATCGTACCTCATGTGCGCCTGACTGGCGTCTCGCTTGTTTTGAGCAAGGCCGATCTGCTCCCAACATTTGGCCCAACGCATAAGACCTTACTCAAACCCAAAGGCACGGCGCCTGACGGATTGCCTTGGGACCATGCAGAACTGACAGTGCCCATTTATCCGTCTGCATCCGCATTTTTCATTCAGATGGACCATCCGGGATACTTTGACGATGTGAGCTTTAAGGACCAGGCGCTCGAGTCCGGCGGTTATTACATGTTGCAAGAACCTTTATTTGGGCTCGAGCAGCTAAAGCGGGGCCGTATTGGAGCCCCTGCTCTAACGGAAAAACATCTTGTCTACTTCTTTACGCACGCTGGCGGGTACAAAGCCGCGCCAGGACTCCTTGAGGAAGTCAAACAAAAATTCGAAACAGACCACGCCATTCTCAAACTGGAGTTTTTTGGAAGGGCTGTTGCTGACGTGAAAATCGCCATGAAAGACGGAACGCACCGGGACATGTTTCAAAAACCACATTGGGCTGATGGTTCCATAATCTTCAGTTTTAAGTCGGAGATGGCCCAAGTGAACGAAGCAAGTGATATCTGGTTGCACGAAGTTGTCACTGACTCCGCGATGCGAGGGCTTGTTCAGGCCACTGAAAGTGAAGTGATCATGTTTAAGTGAGTCAACAGCAAAGACGGTTGACGCGATGCAAGTGGCCCTACGTTCAAGTAAAAGCAACAACACCGTTGCCAAGTCTGACTGTCAGAAAGTGTCGAAAACTCGCCAACCCCTGCGAAGGGGCGCCGCCAATAGATACAATGCGCCCGAACCCTAGGCTTCAATGAATTCGTAGTCATCCCCGTAGAAGGAAATGAATTCCTTTATAGGCAGGCACTCTTCATAAGGATCGTCATAGGCCCAAGCGCTATTCTCAGCGCGGACAGACCCCGTATCAACCGACCAATAGCGCGCCGTTCCTTTGTACGGACAATAGGTCGAATGATCCGTCGGCGTAAGTTTCCCCATGTCCACATCGCCTTTGGGCACATAATACCGGATCGGGCACCGGTCCTCGTCAAGTCGTACGGCCGCATTCGATTTCGCGATTTCCACACCGGACAAACGAACGGTCACCCCCACACTAGGGGCGCTGAGCTCAACTTTGTGGTTGGGGTTCTTTTCAAATCCTGGGGCAGGTTGTGCCATAATTCGATATCCTCTTTGTTTGCCATTGCTCAGTCTACGGTGAAAGCCAGCACTCTCGAGACCTTTGTGAGGGACGCCTTTCCTTCTTCCATCCATTGATTGAAGGCCTCCTGACAGGCTGACAGATCCTTTTGGGAACTCGGCTTTTTGGTCACGACCCCTTCCCGCATCAACGCCTTCACCACATGATCGGAGAGGACAAAACTGTCGACCCCCATTTGCCGGAGAAAGTATTGAGCCGATGTTCCACCTAACCGCGCCGCGCGCTTCTTCAGATCCGTCAGCAAATTGACATATTCCGTCGGGGAAACACCGGCAAAGTAGGAACCGGCCGATCCATGTTCTTTCGTCAGCTCATTGACGAAAATGGCATTGTCGCGGATCGAGAGGATCTTCTTGGCATGACGCACAATGCGCGTGTCTTTCAAATGGCGGTCGAGATCGTCATCCGACATCATCGCGCAGCGCCCGGGGGCAAAACCGTCGAACGCCTCTTCAAATCCCTCCCATTTGCTCTCGATCACTTTCCAGCTGAAGCCCGCCTGAAAGACGACCCGCGACATGCCCGCAAGATAGCGGTCATCGGGGATTTTTTTCAGCGCCGCCGGTGATCTGGGCGTGGGGATAAGCTCCTCCAGCGCGCCCGCGCCGCCCTTTCGCTCGGCGGCAATGTCATAAAGTTCAGGGAAAGAGCGCATGATGAAACCTTAGCAGCCTTTTGCGGAGCTCGTCACGCAATGACGGCAAAGCTGCACTGCGCCCAGCTGAGTTATCATGCAGTGTTGAACTGAGCCGAAGTTCGTGGCTACGAAGCAAATACCCAATTAATCTGTTGGATCGCAGCTTGACTTTGGAGATGTCTTTGAATGCCTGCAACGACGAAGGACGAACTATTCGAGGTGACCAAACGGGAGTTTCTCAAACTAGAGAAGCTGCTCGCGAGCATTCATCCCGATGAGGCTCTCATTAAGGACGCGGACGACATCTCAATCAAAGATATCGTTGCCCACCGCGCCCATTGGATTGACCTCTTCTTGGGCTGGTACGAGGACGGTCAGGCGGGCAAAGACGTCTTCTTTCCTGCAAAAGGCTATAAGTGGAATGAACTCAAGCAGTACAATGCAGACCTTCGGGCAAAGCAAATCCGGGTGAGTTGGACGCAGGCATGCAGCGCCTTGAAAACGTCCCACGACCGGCTCTTGGCGTTCATCTCAAGGTCCCCGGATAGTGTGTTGTACGACGGCCCCATGAAGGGCGCTAAGAACGACTGGACGACGGGCCGCTGGGCCGAGGCCGCCGGGCCAAGCCACTATAGGTCCGCTGGCAAATACATCAGGGCCCGACTAAAGGTGCTCAGAGAGTGAGTGCTCCGTGCCAAAATCAGGTCTTGGCGTTCACATGAACCCGTAATGGAAGATCTGCCCCGGCCAAGACAACCGCCTGGTGAAAAACCGAGTCTTGAGTGGCCGCCCAACACGATCAAAAAAAACAATAGAGGAGCAACCCCTTGAATCCGATCCGCGAGCGAACGAAAGACCAGTTTCCATCTGTCCTTTTGACTTTGTTGAGCATTGTGCAGGCCTTGGCCCTTGGCATGCTCTGGACCCATATCGAGGAATCGCCCTTCCTCTTCGAGCCATCGTTCTCTGCTGCCTTTTATTGGTCGCAGGCGGTCGTCACGTTTCTTTCGATGCTCTTGATTTGGCTTCTCTATGTCAACACGGTCATGAGGTTCAGGTGGGTGCCGGGCATCGTGGAATCGGTCCTGCCGTTCTTCATCGGGCTTCTCGAATTTGTCATGGTCGCAACCATGGGCCCCGATTTGATTGGTCTTTGGTTTGTCTTGTTCGCCGCTATTTGCGCAATCGCTTCCTATTCCGCACATCAGACTTTCGTCCGTGCACGTTTGGAAGAGGAAAACCAAACATTCTTTCAGAACGTAGCACCCGCAACCTACCGCGACTACCTGCCAAGCATCATCTTGGTCGTCACGTTCGCATTTGCTGGACTGCTGTTGCTTCAGTCAGACCACCCGAATGTGCTCGCGGTCATCATGATGGCGGGCGCCTATGCATTTGTAATCAGCCAGTTCATCACGTCGGCGAAATGGTGGCAGAGCTCGCTGGGGGAAGGGTGAGGACGGAAGGAACGCTAAGCAACCAAACGCTGCGTAATGCTGCGAAGGATTACGGGCCATGTTCAACCGAAAGGCCACCCATACCTCGCTTGAATTGAAGGGCTTCGGTATGAAAGAAGCATACGTCTTAACCTGAACCTGTACGAGTGCTATCATCGAGAAATGAAACAGAGGCCTCAAGTTCTTTACTTCGATATCCGAGGACGAGCAGAGCCAATCCGAATGCTATTGGAGTTTGTCGGGGTCGATTTCGAGGACAGACAAATCACTTTGGAACAATGGGAAACGCTCCGTTCAACTACACCATTTGGACGAATGCCGGTGTACAAGGAAGGTGATTTAGAGATTCCTGAGACGTTCGCCATCATGAACTACCTCGGGCGCAAACATGGCTTGTGCGGCGACAATGACCATGATCGCATCCGCAGTGATGTGACAACCGAAGCTTGGAGGGACTACGGAAATCGGGTGGCTAATACATTTGGCGCGCAGTCCAACTCTGACGATGCCAGGAAACGCTTCTTGGCAGAGGAACAACCCGCTTTGCTAGCAGACCTGGAGGCCTATTACCTCCAGCGAGATACAACATCGCAGTATTGGGCGGGAGCATCGCCCACTATCGGAGACTTCGCTGCCTTTCACCTAATCGAAGGTCTAGCGAGGCAGTTTCCGAACGTCTTAAGGAATTTCCATGCCCTTGAGTCGTTCCATCAGTTCTTCGCAGCTCAGCCAAAAATAAAAAAATACCTTGAGTCACCTCGAAGACCTTCGGCTCTATTTTACGGTCCAAATGGGAAGATATATCCAAAAGAGTGACTCATGTGAGGGCCCCGCATTGTGTTAAAGGCAGACCCTCATTGTGGCCGCAATTGGATTTCGCCGCGGCAAAAAAGGAGAAGTTCTCCCCTCTCGCCCCCGCCCCCTCTATCCAACCAGTTTTGACCCTCTCCCGTATTCGCGATATCCATAGCGTTTTCTGCGGGAATGCGAATGACGATTAAGGGCGTATTTTTTGACTTGGGGGGCACGTTGTTCTCCTATGTCCAGCTGAACAACAATCGGGGGAGCGCGCTCCTTGACGCCGTCTACCGATTGGCAGGGGACGACAAACCCGAGCCGAAAACGATCGGACTGTCGTACAGGCAAGCCAGCAGCGAGATCGCCAAAGAATACGCCGAGCTCGACTACTACCTGCATTCGGATCTGTTCTCCGACACCTTCAAAAGGCTGACCCAGATCCTCGATATCCCCTTCGATCAAAATATCTATGCGGACTATCAGGCCCAGCAACAAGCCGACATCATCAACGGTCTGCACCTCAAACACGATTGCCACGCCACCCTGCAAGCCTTAAAGGACCAAGGCCTTTACCTTTCCATCGTCTCCAACATCGATGAGAACATGCTCCAGCCGCTGGTGGAACGCGAACAGCTCCATGACTATCTCGACCATTGGACCAGCTCAGAGGCGGCACAGTCGTGCAAACCCCACAGCCGTTTCTTTGAGGTCAGTCTGGAGAAATCCGGACTGAACCCGGAAAACGTGATGTTCGTGGGCGACTCCCCTGAACACGATGTCAACGGAGCATCCCCCTTCGGTATGCGCACCGTGCTGATCAAAAACGGAGGCGAACCCGCCCCCCTCCAATCGGGAGAAAAGGACCTCACAGATCCCCATCATACGATCACGCATCTGTCGGAACTCTTAGAACTGGTGTAGACCATGACAACAGACAGGGTTATCCCCGAAACCCTCGAGGCATTGACACCCGAATGGCTCACGTCCGCATTCACCGAGACGGGCATCCTGAGCGGACCCAAGATCACCGCCACCTCGGCACAGCAACTGGGAGAGGGTGAAGGCTTTGTCGGCGAGATCTTCCGTATAACGCCGACATATGATTCGGATGGTGCTCAGCCGCACACGTTCATCCTCAAAATCCCCAAACTCGCCAATCGAGCCATGGGGGAACTGCTCGGCGCCTATGAACGCGAAAACATGTTCTATATGACGTTCGGTCGCGACCTCCCCATACAAACGCCCACTCTGTATTTCGGCGACTTCGACAGGGATGTGGGCAGCGAAAATCAAGAAAAGATTATTCGCCAGGCGGACAAAATTCCGAAGTTTCTCAATCCACCCATGATGTGGTTATCCCGGAAAATCGCCGCCGGCAAAAAACGTCGATACATCCTTCTCATTGAAGACATTAAGAACGCCGCACCCGGCGATCAGATCGCCGGAGCCGATCGGAACCGATGCGCCAGGGTGATGCAAGAAACCGCAAAACTGCACGCCCGCTTTTGGGAGCGCGAAGAACTTCAAAACCAATTCTGGCTCATGCCCATGGACGTGGACACGCGCATGCGCCACCACATGATGAAAGGGGCTCGGCCGACCTTTGAGAGCCTCTTCCCGGAAACCGTGAAGAACGGGCTCGGAACCTATTTGGACCGTGTTATGACGGACGGCATAGAGCAGATGTACAAACTCTGCGAAGGCCCCACCACGCTGCTTCACTGCGACTTGCGTCTCGACAATCTGTTTTTTCGCGGCGAAGAAGTCATCTTCATCGACTGGCAGTTGGTCCGCCGGGGACCGCCCGCTTATGATCTCGCCTATTTCCTCTCCAGCGCTCTCAACGATGGTGACAGCGCCGGAGACCTTTTGGAGATCTATCATGCCGCGCTCACATCCGAAGGGATCAACGGGTATTCGCTTGCTGATTTGAAGGCGGACTATACCCTGGCGCTGCACGTTGTTCTGATGACGCTCTCCACCGTCGACCAAGTCGATGTGGGCGACGGACGTGGTTCAGTGCTCCTCCAACGCTGGATGGATCGCCTTCTGCAAAGGCTGCAAGCCGACGGCTAAATCTTTACGTTCAGCGCAATCGTCTACAGTCCGCGCTTGCCCGCCTCACGCAATACATCCGCAGACTGAAAATGAAACTCGGTGGGAGTCATGGTAAAGGCCGTCTGGCCGGAATCAACAACCAACGTGTGGCCCGTCACATAGCGTGCCTCGTCGCTCGCCAGATACAAGAGCGCATTCGCAATATCGCTGGGCGCGCCGGCAATGCCAAGCGGCGCCATAGAACTAACTTGTTTTTCAGCCGTCGCCGAGTCGTTGGGATCCCCGCTGATAACCGCATTCACCATCGCCGTAACCGTGTTTCCCGGCGCCACGGCGTTCACCCGGATTCCGTCCCGCGCCAATTCCGAACCGACAGATTTCGTCAGCCCGGAAACCGCGTGTTTGCACGCGGTATAGCAGTGTGGACCGAGTCCGCCTTGCACGCCCGCGGTCGAGGCGATGGATAAGATGCTCCCGCTCTTGTTCGGCTTCATCACCCGGGCCGCATGCTTCATGCCGTAGAAAACACCGTCCAAAAGAACGGCAACCGTGCGCTCCCAGGACTCAGAAGACGTCTCGGCGATCGGACCGACAGCACCGACGATGCCGGCATTATTGACCATGATATCGAGCTTGCCGAACGCGTCGACCGCATGATCCACGGCGGCTTGGACATCGGCTTCTTTCGTCACATCACACGTGACAAACCGGGCTGTGTTTCCCAGCGAGGCCGCCACTTTGGAACCCGCCTCCTCTTGCAGATCGGCCACCACGATGGACGCCCCCTCTTCGGCAAACCGTTTCACGGTGCCTTCGCCGATCCCGCTTGCAGCACCGGTAACCAGCGCAACTTTTCCTTCCAGACGCCCAGCCATTTTGGAGTTCTCCCTGATGTATTTTGCGTTGGCGGGGACGTTATACGCGGTCGCTCGCTGCTTCAAGCGGTCCTGACGGTTTTTTGTGAGAGCACCTGAACCACCCCCACGCGGGTAAGTCCCGCTTCGCCCAGCCGGCGCAGCACGACGGAGGAATCGAGCTTCTTCTTGTTGAGAGCCCCCGCTTCGACCACACGGGCAAAATGGCCAAGCAGCAGATCGTTCGCCCGTCCGGCAATAATCCACGCAGACGGATCGCACAGCGCCAGCCGCTCAGTGACATAGTCCCGGTCGGACGAGGTAGCGACGGCCAACAACAGGAGATTGGCCTCTTCCCAATCGGAGGGCGACTCCAAATAGGTCCGCACAGAGAGCAGAATAGCATCAAAAATTGATAGAGTCTTGGTATCGAACCGCGAGATTTCGTAGGTCTTGGGCACACCCTTCTCGATACGGTGGAAAAAGCCCTCATTGATCTCCGCCGCCGCCTCATGCAAAAGCCCAAGATCGACCGAGATCCCCGCCGCCTGCAATTGCTCAACCCCTGTGCCGTCCACGCGCTCATCCGGGTCGGCCAAGGCAACGACACAGCGAGAGATTCCGGCCTTGATAAGAGCGTCCGCACACGGCGGTGTTTGGCCTGTATGGCTACACGGCTCCAGGGTCACATAGGCGGTAGCGCCGGCTGCCTCCCGGCCCGCGTCCGCAAGCGCAACAGCTTCCGCGTGGGGCCGTCCCCCCTTTTGCGTGGCGCCCTCGCCAACGACGATGCCATCTCGCACCAGGACGCAGCCTACCGCCGGATTCGGCCAAACCAACCCGAGTTGCCCGCGCGCCAGATCAAGCGCCCGCTGCATGTAGCGCTCGTCTTGGTCGTCGGAAGTCATCGTATCTAGCCTTTAGGTGGGCAAGTCTGCAGCGCGGTCTTTGTCCAAATAGCCACAGGACTTCACGTTGAGGTCTGCATCGAGATCAAAGAGCAACGGATTACCTGTCGGAATCTCCAAAGACGTGATCTCATCATCAGAGATTTCCAATAAATGCTTACAAAGCGCCCGCAAACTGTTGCCATGCGCTGCGATGATGATGTTCTCGCCTGCTTGCGCGATCGGTGCAATCTCCCGGCTCCAGTACGGCAAGACCCGGTCGAGCGTCGTCTTAAGGGACTCGGTTGCGGGAAGGAGCGCGGCCGGCACTTTCGCATATCGTTTATCTGAACGCGGATGATAGGGACTATCGAGATCAAGCTCCGGCGGCGGAATATCAAAACTGCGCCGCCATATGTGAACCTGCTCATCACCGTGCTTTTCTGCGGTTTCGGCTTTGTTAAGCCCCGTCAGTCCCCCATAATGGCGTTCATTCAACTCCCAAGCGGTCGTCTGCGGCAACCACATTATGTCGGCCTCATCGAGCACCATCCACAGTGTACGAATAGCCCGCGTAAGGACAGACGTATACGCTCGGTCAAACGTGACAGGCAACGCCTTCAAGAGTTCGCCGGACTTCTTGGCTTCCGCCCGGCCCTGCTCGGTCAGATCCACATCATGCCAACCGGTGAAGCGATTCTCCAGGTTCCACTGGCTTTGGCCGTGACGAATAAGAACAAGGTGCGGCATGCAAAACTCCGGATTGTCGAAAAGTTTCATTGATCCTGTGTGCGGTTATGACAAGACACCACCCACCGTGCAAGCAGCCATGACGCAGTCGCAATTGATTCGAGCCGCTAAAGGGGCATAACAAGCCGGAACAAAAGGGGCATAACAAGCCGGAACAAACGGGAGGACCTAATGTTTGATCTAAAGGGAAAAGTTGCTGTCATCACGGGCGGCGCCAGCGGGATGGGCCG
Organism: Hyphococcus sp.; assembly: GCA_028284345.1. Lineage (GTDB taxonomy): Bacteria > Pseudomonadota > Alphaproteobacteria > Caulobacterales > Parvularculaceae > Hyphococcus. Next base: position 971,144 of record JANQRY010000003.1, read on the forward strand.
TGCAACTGTCGAGCTTTTCATCAAGGCGGGGGCGCAAGTGGCGTGCCTTGATATTTTGGATGACAAGCAAGCAGCGATGGCAGCCCAGTTCGGCGAGAACTTCCGCTACGTCCACACCGACGTCACCAACGATGAGGAGTTGAGATCCTCAATCGACGAAGTGGCCGAAACCTTCGGCGGGCTCCACATCCTTTTCAACAATGCCGGTGCCGCCCGCGCCCTCGACGAAGACCCGTTCGATTTAGAAGGGTACGACAAAGACATAAAGCTGCTGCAAAGAGCGGTCGTAGCCGGCACGAAGTTTGCCGTTCCCCATATGATCGCAGCGGGAGGGGGTAGCATCATCAACACCGCCAGCATAGCCGGCCTTCAGGCGGGCTATGGGCCCTTTGGATATTCCGTTGCCAAAGCAGCCGTTGCGCAGATGGCCCGTCACTTTGCAACCAGATTGGCCACACACAAAATCCGTGTCAATACGATCTGTCCCGGGTTCATTCCCACCGCGATCTTCGGACGCGCCATGGGCGAAACACAAGCCCAAGCGGAGCAACGATCAGCTATGATTGCTGAAAACGCGAACCGCATGCAGCCCCTGCCCCTCGCCGGCCGGCCTGAAGACATCGCCAATATGGCGCTCTTCTTCGCCAGTGACGCCAGCCAGTTCATCACCGGGCAGACAATAGCGGTGGATGGCGGCATTACATGCGGCCCCCGCTCCGCTTGGGACGAAGAAGCCGCCAGCGTTCTTCAAGAAGTTCTCGGCATGGTTCCAGAGGATTAAGCTTCCCAAAAGTCCATTATCCCAAAACATTGATCTCTCACAAAGCATTGACGCCGCCTTATGGTTAGCAATCGTTAAACCGTAACCTATATTCTTAGAGGAACTGGCCACATCTTCTGCGGCAAAAACGGAGTGGCGCGATGCTGATCGGGATCCCCAAAGAGGTAAAGACACACGAATACCGGGTGGGCATGACCCCGGCGAGTGTCCGGGAACTGGTCGAACGCGGCCACGACATTTTGGTCGAAACCAATGCCGCCTTGAGGTTGGGATTTTCAGATAGCGACTACCAGAGATCCGGTGCGTCAATCGCATCGACGGCCGCTGAGATTTTTGAGCGAGCGGATATGATCGTGAAGGTGAAAGAGCCACTCCCCGAAGAGGGGGACGCACTGCGCCACGACCAGATCCTGTTCACGTACCTGCACTTGGCGGCGAACAAGGATCTCGCTGAAACGCTTGCCGAGCGGGGCGTCACAGCAATCGCCTACGAGACTGTCACCGACAAGGCCGGCCGGTTGCCGCTTTTGGGTCCGATGAGCGAAATCGCTGGCCGCATGTCCGTTCAAGCCGGCGCTCATTGCCTGGAAATGGAACAGGGGGGACGCGGCATGCTCCTTGGCGGCGCCGCTGGCGTTGCTCCCGCCGACGTCGTCATCTTAGGCGGCGGTGTTGCCGGCACGAATGCGGCGCGTATGGCCATCGGCCTGGAAGCCAGAACGACCATCATCGATATTAATACCGACCGTCTTTACGCGCTGGACCAGATGTTCGGTGCGGCCCTGAACACCATTCATTCCACACGCACATCGATCGAAGACTACGTAACCAACGCGGATCTCGTCATCTGTTCGGTCCTTGTGACAGGTGCCGCCACGCCACGATTAATTACGAAGGACCATGTCGAAAAGATGCGCCGCGGTTCTGTGATTGTCGACATATCCATCGATCAAGGCGGCTGCTCGGAGACGTCGCGTCCCACCAGCCATGCCGAGCCAACATATGTGGTGGACGACGTCGTCCACTATTGCGTGACAAATATGCCAGGCGCCGTCGCCCGGACATCAACAAACGCGTTGAACAATGCAACGCTTCCGTTCGTGATCAGCCTGGCTGAGCAAGGTGCGGAACAAGCCGTCGCCGCAGATCCGCACTTGAGAAACGGGGTGAATGTCTATCGCGGTGCGATTGCCCACGAAGCGGTGGCCGATGCCCTGTCAATGGAGTTCGTCCCCCTCGCGGACAAACTTTAGGCGGACAAAAGTCCGTTCGAGGCAAGGACGGTCTTTGGTTCGTCGAGCGGCCCCTCGCTGAGGGTCACCGTACCCCCCGCCGCCTCGACAAGCGCACACCCCGCCGCCACATCCCACATCATGGAGTTTTCCTCATGATACTGATCGGCGCGGCCGGCTGCCACATATGCCAGAGCAAGCGCGGCACTTCCGATCATTCGCACCTTCCGCCAAGCAGCCATCTCTTCCCCGAACGCTCGCATTGCCTCAGGAGAAAAGTCACGCCGCACGGGAAGCCCCGTCATCAATGTCGCTTTTCCCTTCTCGCTCTCAACCGATACCCGCATCGGCACGTGATTGAGCCAAGCACCGGCGCTGTCCCCATCCGTAAATCCCGAAAACAGTTCATCGCGGTAGAAATCGTAAATGACACCCATCACGGGACGACCCTCTCGAACGAACGCGATACTGACGGCGCATGCAGGAAAGTCGCGCGAGTAATTGGAACTGCCGTCCAGAGGATCGACAACCCAAACCCCGCTCGCACTGTTCCTCTGAATCCAGCCCGTCTCTTCTGAGAGAATTGTATGAGGCGTAGCGTGAGAGAGTTGGGCGACGATGAGATCCTCCGCCCGCTTGTCGGCACTGACCTTCACGTCTTTCCCGTCACCGCCGGTGACCTGCTGCCACCTGGAATCGCGAACTTTCAGGGCCTTACCTGCCTCGAGCGCGACACCGGCCGCCAAATGCATGATCTGCTCAAGATCACCTGCCATCAATTGCGCTACCTCCTAAGACTCCGTAGACCTTTAGTAGCATGTCCGACCGCTATGCAAAGAAAAACCCCGGCAAGGTCATTTGCCGGGGTGCATAAGCTTAGCTTTTGAGATCGTTCCGTATCAGGAAAAAGCGTCACGCAACCGGTCAAGGGCGTCATTGACGACAACGGGCATCGGTTCGTGATCGATATAGAGCGAACTATCAAGGCGCTCCACACGGTCATAAAGGCGCTCACTTTCATCAAGCAATTCTTTCAAACGCAACGGCAAGTCCTCGTAGCCATCGACCATAGCGGGACGGCAGACATCTTGACCACCCAACCGATGCTTTTCGGAGAGGGCTTCGGAGGGCTCCATTTCACCTTCCGCGATAGCCTTTTGCACAAGCAACCAAGACGCCACCTGCATAAGGCGAGTCGTGAGCCGCATACTCTCTCCTGCATAAGCAAGAGCAATACGGCGAGGCAGAGTTTTTGAATCTTCACGTCCGGGCCCATCCAAATAGGCTGCGGTCTCTTCGACGAGAGCCATCCCTTCATCGAACAATCGGGTGAACATCGCGGAGGAGGCGAATTGGAGGATCTTCTCTTCGCCTGCGGCCGACGCCACCGAGAAAGGATCAGTCTTTTGCGTGTTTTCGCTCATTGTTTCAGCCTAGAATAGGAAACCAAATGAGCCTAGTTGAATGCGAAACACATGCCAAACGTTAAAGCCAAATCCTTAAACACCGCCGCGGTTGGCGTTGATGGCTGCCCGGATGGGTGGCTCGCTGCATTTCGAACGAACACGTCTCCCGAAATCAATTGGACGTTTTTTGCGAGCTGGCTTGAGCTGGTGCAGCATTTCAAGCCAAGGCCCATATGCCTCGCTGTTGATATGCCGATTGGCCTAATCGAATGTGGCAGGCGGCTGTGTGACGTTGAAGCTCGCGAGCGTCTCACACGCTCTAGCGTGTCGAGCATCTTCTCACCGCCCCGCCGGCCTATGTTGGACTTTACCACTTATGAAGAAGCCAATGAATGGGGACGAACCCAAGGCCCCAGAGAAAAATGCGGCGGCGGGCTATCCAAGCAGTCTTGGAACCTGCGAGAAAAGATCAAAGAGATTGACGCGTGGATCAATCCCAGGGATCAGGCGTGGATTATTGAGGCTCACCCGGAGCTCGCGTTTGATCAATCCATCGATTGCAACGAGCTGAGCATCGAACGCCTGCCGGGCAAGAAAACTCTTAAAGGGCAAGTCATCCGTGCCCGAATATTATCCGAGGTTGGAGTCATCATCCCGCCCATGGCCGCGTTTCCGATCAAGAGTGGGAACGCACAAATGGATGACTTCCTGGATGCGGCCATCCTTCTTCATGTCGCAGAGCGCAAACAAAAAGGGGAAGCGATTTGCCTCCCCCGGACACCTCAGCATGACTGCCGCAGATTGAGAATGGAAATCTGGTACTAGCGCTGCAAGCATCTTGTTTCCAAGACCGAACGCTTACTTTTTAAAGAAGGCCTCCGCCCCCTCAAGCGATGCCCGTTTTGATTTGATTTCAGACTCGCATCGCTCGATTTCACTGCGCAGATCTTCAATGCGCTCCTCCAAATCTTCGATGGAAAATGAGGAAAGATCCTGACGCAAATACTCATCCGGCTGCTTAGCTTTAGGCTCCATTTCATCCAAGTTCATAAGTCCAACTCCTTGCCCTTTTTCAAAGGACGATGTCGTCCTGTCCTAGTTTGCGCGACGAACCTGTTTCGTGCAAGGATGGATTTAGAACGCGAATAAACCATAGGATTTTCCATGTTGCCCGATAAAATGCGCGCCGTCGTCGCGCCCGAGCCCGGCGATGCGGACAAGCTTGTCTTGACCGAAATCGAAGTTCCCCAGCCGGGGGCCCGAGAGGTTTTAATCAGAGTTGCCGGCGCCGCTCTCAACCGAGGCGACATTGTTCAACGACAGGGCTTTTATCCCCCTCCGCCAGGCGCGCCGGACACGTTGGGTCTCGAAGCCTCAGGTGAAGTAGTCGCCGTTGGATCGCAGGTTTCGGACATACAGATCGGCGAAAGTGTCTGCGTCCTTGTAGCAGGCGGAGGGTATGCCGAATACTGCCTTGCGCCTGTTGAGACATGCCTGCCCTTTCCCGCGGGAACAACCGCCATCGAGGCGGCCTCACTTCCCGAAATCTACATGACAGTTTGGTCTAATGTTTACGACAGAGCGCGCTTGAAATCAGGTGAAAGCTTTCTGGTTCACGGGGGCTCGAGCGGGATCGGGACCGCGGCAATTCAACTTGCCAAGGCGCGCGGATCCACGGTGATCGCGACGGCGGGATCGGACGAGAAATGCCAAGTCTGCACAGACCTGGGCGCCGACTTGGCCGTCAACTACAACACCACCGATTTCGTGGAAGCAGTAAAGGACTTTACGGGGTCAGGCGTGAACGTGATCCTGGATATGGTTGGAGGGGACTATTACGAGCGCAACATCAAAGCCCTCGCGGTCGAGGGCCGTCTGGTGAACATCGGCTTTCAGAACGGCGCGATTATTGAGGCCAATCTGATGCTGGTCATGTTGAACCGATTGACCCTCACAGGCTCCACATTGCGGGCGAGAGAGCTCGAATTCAAGGGACGCATCGCACAAGAGGTAAAGCAGGAAGTCTGGCCATTATTCGAGACGGGGGCCCTCAAGCCCATCGTCGACAGCACCTTTCCTTTAAGTGAGGCGGCCGCTGCCCACCGCCATATGGAATCGAGCACCCATATCGGAAAAATTGTGTTGACGATGGACGATTAGAATTTGCGCCTCGCCAGACATTTCGTGTAATTATCGCGCTAACGGTCTTCAACACATATTGCCGGCGGCATCCTTAGGATTGGGTCCTTTGGGCACCAGAAGACGAGTATGGTAACAGCGCTCAGCATTGCGCCTCCCCGGCATTTGTCTCAAAATGGGAAGGAAACACGCATGGCAACCCCACTCATGCCGAAAGCGACCGCAGTTTGGCTTGTCGAAAACACAGCTCTGACCTTCGAACAAATCGGCGAGTTTTGCGGTCTCCACCGCTTAGAGGTGCAAGGCATAGCAGACGGCGATGTCGCTCAAGGCATTAAGGGCCTCGACCCCGTTTCCTCGGGTCAACTGACCCGAGAGCAAATCGAAAAGGCGCAAAACGATCCCAAGGTGCGGTTGAAAATTCTGGAGCCCAAAACAAGCGTGCCAACGAAAAAGCGCAAAAAGGGCCCGCGATACACGCCTCTTTCTCGGCGCCAGAACCGACCTGATGCGATTTACTGGATGCTTCGGCATCATCCAGAGATCAGCGACGCTCAAATTTCCAAGCTGCTGGGGACCACCAAGCAAACCATCCAATCGATCCGCGATCGCTCCCACTGGAACTCCGCCAATCTTCAACCCACCGATCCGGTATCACTTGGACTGTGCTCTCAGATTGAATTGGATGAGATCGTCGCCAAGGCGGCTAAGAAAAAAGCGAAGATGGATAAAGAGGCAGCGGCGGAGTTGGAAGCGGCTGGAACTATTGTTCCCACCACTGAAAGCCTCGCCGATGAAGCACCCCAGCCCGCCGAAGAGTCTACTCCGTTTGCTGAGACTTTCAGCGTAGCCCCTCCCGAGCCAAAACCTCCCGAAGAAACCCGGCCGGAAGATGTGTTCAAAGACACTGGCGCAGAGACAGTTCCTTCGCCCAATCAAGATGAAGAACTTGAGCCGGATTATAATCCTGACTCGGTCTTTGCCGGCTTGGACAAAAAACTGGAAGAAGCGCAAAAGAAGTGAGGCGGAAGGGATGTGAACACGTCCGCATCCACCGGCACCTTGAGTTAGTCCTTGGCCATCGTGTAGTTGAGCGCCAGCCGTCCGCCGTCTGCATAAATGCACTGACCTGTTACATAAGCCGCATCAGGTGAAGCGAGAAAGCGCGCGATAGACGCTATTTCATCAGGATCACCAATCCGGCCAAGAGGCGTTCGCGACAGAATCCGGTCGCGCGCAGCCCCTGAGGCCATCTCTTCTTTGGCCAAATTCGTGCTGATGTTTCCTGGAGCAATGGCGTTCACGCGAATGCCTTTGGGCGCCAACGACAACGCCATGGCGCGTGTGAGTTGATTGAGCCCAGCTTTCGATGCAGCAAAAATGGCATTGTCGGGACTGGTCGCAATCGCGCTGACAGAGGACATATTGATGATGCTGTAGCCCCGTTCTCCCTTTTGACCAGCCTCGCCTGAGTCTTCCATTTGCTGGATCATTTGCCGCGCCACTGTCTGAGAACACAAAAAGGGACCCTTGAGGTTGGTTTGGATGACCCGGTCGAAGTCGGCCTCTTCCAACTCAAGAAAGTCGCGCCCCACAGAAAGTCCGGCATTGTTGATCAAGATATCAACTTCGCCGAACGCGTCGAGTGTAGCTGCCAGCATATTGTGCACGTCCAGGCGCTCACCCACATCCGCATGGATGTATTCAACGGCTCGGCCGCCCTTTTTCAAAGTCTCCGCAGCGTCCTTGCCTTGTTCCTCATCCAAATCTGCAATGACCACCTTTGCCCCTTCGTTCAGGAATTGCCTGGCGCAGGCAAGGCCGATGCCCTGTGCACCCCCCGTGATAATGACGACCTTGTCGGAGAATTGCACTGTGAGCCTCCTTTATTGGCTTGGTGAATTAAGCTGAGCTGCGGAAAAGTGGAAGATAGATGATGGAACCGAGCCACCTATTGAAACTGAGCATTCCGCAAATGAATCGCCACGAAAGCGAATGCGGCTCTTACAATTATAGGCGCAAGCCCGGTCTCAAGCCAACACTCATTGGGCCATCGCGCTATTCGCGATGCTATTGTCACAGGCCATAGCTGAAGCAACAACTCAGACGCAGCCTGTTCTCAATTTGTCCTATCCACAAAGACGATCACTATGAGATTGCAAAAGTGCGCACGGCCGGATCTGTCTCACATCTGGGAATTGTCGCCACACCGCGCATTGGATAAAGTCGCGCAACGAGCAAGAAGAAGGCGCGAAATGACCAATCCCACCAATCCCTATGAAACAGATCTCGACAAGAACAGCGCGAACTATCAAGCACTGACGCCGCTGAGCTTTTTGGAACGAACGGCAAAATCTTTTCCGGACCATATTGCGGTGATCGGCAGTCAAGGCAAAACGACTTACCGAGACTTTTACATCAGGTGCAAGAAGCTGGCTTCCGCGTTGACGCGCCACGGTATTCAAAAGGGAGACACAGTCGCCGTGATCGCCCCCAACGTCCAGCCGATGTTAGAGTGTCATTACGGCGTGCCTATGACGGGAGCAGTGATCAACACAATCAACATCCGCCTCGATGCCGCCGCTATCGCATTCATCCTCGACCATGGTGAAGCTAAAGTTTTATTCGTGGACAGAGAGTTTTCAGATGTCGCCAAAGACGCTTTGGCCCAATGCGAAGTCAAACCCTTTGTCATCGCAATGGATGATGCGGAATTCAAAGACGGCGAGTTGATCGGAAACAGCGAGTACGAAGCTTTTATAGCGGATGGAGATCCCGACTTCGAATGGCTGCGGCCCACGGACGAGTGGGAGGCGATCGCGCTGAACTACACGTCGGGGACGACGGGAAATCCGAAAGGCGTCGTCTATCATCACAGAGGGGCCTATTTGCTGGCCATGGGAAATGTCATCACAACATCCATGTCCCGCCATGCGACCTATCTGTGGACGGTTCCCATGTTTCACTGCAACGGCTGGTGCTTCACCTGGTCCCTGAGTGTCGTTGCTGGCACCCATGTGTGTCTTAGGCGTGTAGAAGCAGGAGCCATCTTTGATGCGTGTGCGGACCATGGAGTGACTCATATGTGCGGCGCTCCTATTGTGATGGGTTTTATCGCAAACGCAAGCGACCACGACCGCAGGGACCTGGAGCATCGAGTCAATTTCTTTACCGCCGCGGCGCCCCCACCCGCATCGATCATCCAGAAGATGGAAGAATCGGGTTTTGACGTCACGCATCTATACGGACTAACGGAAACATATGGTCCGGCCGTCATCAATGCTTGGCATGCGGAATGGGATGAATTGCCTCCTCAGGAACGAGCCCAGATGAAAGCAAGACAAGGCGTCAATTATGAGGTCTTGGAAGATCTGTCCGTCCGCGATCCAGAAACCATGGCGCCGGTACCGAGAGACGGCGAAACAATGGGCGAGGTGATGTTCAAAGGGAATGTCGTCATGAAGGGATATCTCAAAAACCCGTCCGCCACGAAAGATGCTTTTATAGGCGGTTGGTTTCACTCCGGTGATCTGGGCGTATGGCACCCCGATGGGTATGTTCAACTCAAGGACCGTTCAAAAGACATCATCATTTCAGGCGGCGAGAACATTTCGTCGATCGAGGTCGAAGACACCCTTTATCGCCATCCCGCCATCTTAGAAGCCGCCGTGGTCGCCCGCCCAGACGAGAAGTGGGGAGAAACGCCCTGCGCTTTCATAAACCTTAAAGAAGGCCATGACGCTGTTTCCGAACAAGACATCATTGATTTCTGCAGAGACAATCTTGCCCACTACAAATGCCCCAAACACATTGTCTTCGGCGAACTCCCTAAGACTTCGACGGGCAAGATACAAAAGTTCAAACTAAGGGACCGCGTTCCTTCGTGAGGCAGCCAACGAGCAAATCAAGCAAGGCGTCTTTAACAAACGCGTATGCTGAGGATTCTTGGCGTTAAACCTTGTTGGCTCGCGCACCGAGTCGGTGCGCGCCAATGCCTCACTTAGGAATGCTGACTACGTCGTCAGTGGACGTGCTTACTCTCTAAAACGCTGATTTGATCTTTGATTCGCAATTTTTCGCGTTTCAATTCCATTATTCGTAGATCACTATAACTGGGACTTTGAAGTTCTTGTTGGATGAGGAGTTCAAGCTGACGATGCTTTTCGGCTAAATCTGAAATGCTCTCGGGTGTTGACATCCCATCTACCTCCTGTGTCGATATAGCCCCAAAAGTGAAACACAATTTGTTTCCGTTGTCAGTAGGCAACAGCCAAGAGTTTAAAGGAATTTTAAGGAACCATTCCGTGACCTTCTCCCCACCGAGGAAAAGGGTGCAAAACTGCCTCAAAACCAAGCAATTTTGACAACATCATCGGCTTACGGTACGCCCTATTGCACCGCAATATTCTCTCGCAAGCGCGGCAAAGGCGATGATCGGTCGTTTACGGAAGAAAACTAACTTGTGGAAAAGGGCAGCCAGGTTGTCTGAACCAGCGGGCGGCGAATCCTAGCGCCGAGGTGAGCTCTTCTGCTGTTCTTGTTTCTCTTGGGCTTTGCGCTCATACATGGCCCGGTCGGCCTGCGCCAAAGCCTCTTCAGGGTCTTGACCATGTTCGAAACTGTAAACGCCGTATGCCGCAGAGACGCGCAGTTGATTGCCTTCCCACAAGAGGGGACGCCGGTCCAAAGACGCAATCAGCGACCGCGCTTTGGCGGCAGCAACATCCTTGTTCGCGCGGGCCAGGATGATGCCAAACTCATCTCCGCCGAGGCGGCCGACGATATCGGACGCGCGGACACTTTTAACAAGGTGAGTTGCGATGTGACTGAGCATGGCGTCACCAGCCGCATGACCGTGTTCGTCGTTGATCTTCTTGAAATCGTTAAGATCCACGTAAATGAGCGCCGCTTGCACTTCGTAGCGCTCTGCAAAGGACATGATGCGCGTAAGCTCTCGCAAGAATGCCCGCCGATTGTATACAGGGACAAGCGGATCCTGATCCGCTAACTCTCCCAATTCTTCAAGACGGGACTTTGCCGATCCCAATTCGCGCCGCAATTTGTCAACTTCCGCGACGAGCGACACAAGGGCATCGCGAACCTTCGGCGTCAGTTCCGCTTCAGGGATATTCCAAACGGTGGCAACATCCGCAACCGGTTCGCTCGTCGAAACTGCAGCCGCTTTCGCCGGCTGCCCGACGCTCTTTGTAGAACGCACGGCCGTAGTTCGATTAATCGCTCGCGAACCGTCAATTTTCATATGTCGTTGCCCCGCACCAGAGCTGTTTTGGATTTAGTGAAAACACAAAACGGCCCCAGACTCCTTCAATTGCGCGCTTCCTAACGGCGAACCAGGGGTCAACTTCGCTCGGAAACGCTTTAACGCGCACGATGGTTTACCAAAAAGCACAGTGACTTGAGCAGGTTAAGAAACCACCAAATTTGGCCATTTAGGCAGTTTAGCCCATTTTGGAAGGTCCCGTGAAGAAGAGTTGCTCAAGATGCCGATTCTCCTGTATTTCCTGGGTTTTGAGCGAGGATACCACCATGACATCTGTCGTTCCCGTGGCCATCGTGATGGGCAGCCAATCGGATTGGACAACCATGAGCCATGCATCGTCCACACTTGATGCAATTGGTATCCCGCATTCTGCGAGGATCGTATCTGCGCACCGTACGCCAGATCGCCTCATTGAATTCGCAAAATCGGCACAGAAACGAGGGTTTCAGGTGATTATCGCCGGTGCCGGAGGAGCCGCCCATCTCCCTGGTATGATCGCATCGCTGACAACTTTGCCGGTTCTGGGCGTTCCGGTCGAAAGCAAAACGCTAAATGGGCTGGACAGTTTACTTTCCATCGTGCAGATGCCGGGGGGCATTCCCGTTTCGACCTTTGCGATTGGCAAGCCAGGCGCCATCAACGCGGCACTCGCGGCCGCCGCGATATTAGCTTTAGGCAGCGAAGATATTTCTCGTGCTTTGCTACAATGGAGAACAGAGCAGACCGATTCGGTTGCTCAGGAGCCCTCAACTTAGATTTCGCGCCGTTCCAAAGTCGGATCAAAGTCGGTAATGATGGAACCACTCAAACCAGGCGATACAATCGGCATTCTTGGCGGTGGCCAGTTAGGACGCATGCTGGCTTTGTCGGCGGCCCAACTGGGACTGCGAAGCCACATCTACTGCCCCGAGGACGATTGCCCAGCATCCCATGTCTCCACTGAATTCACCAAAGCAAGCTATACGGACGATCACAACCTCAAACAATTTGCCAGCAGTGTCGACCGCATTACTTTTGAATTTGAAAACATACCTCTACAAACTATAGACACGGTCGCACAACTAAAAGCGGTGTGTCCCAGCAGAAAAGCCCTAGAAGTGACGCAAGACCGGTTGACGGAAAAACATTTCCTCGCGTCCCTCGGCATACAAACAGCCTCGTTCGCGGCCATTGATGCCGAAGCCGACCTTGAAGCGTGTCCGCATTTGACATCTGCTGGAGCGATACTCAAGACCCGTCGGTTCGGCTATGATGGTAAGGGCCAGGTCCGGGTGAAAGATAGAGCGCAACTCCAGAACGCCTGGAACGAAATCAGTAAAGCACCCGCAATATTGGAAGAAATTGTGCCCTTCAAATTTGAGATCTCAGTTGTTGGGGCAAGAACCCAGTCCGGAGAAACTGCATTCTATGATCCTCCGCTTAATGAACATCGCAACCAAATTCTCTTTCGCAGCACGGTTCCATCTCCCATCAGCGAAAGCACTCGTGCACAAGCCTTAGAGATCGCCCAACGTATTGCTGATCAGCTAGATTATGTCGGAATTCTTGCCGTTGAGATGTTCGTCATCGACCGCGGCAGCGAGCACTCTTTGTTGGTGAATGAAATCGCCCCGCGCGTCCACAATACCGGCCATTGGACCTTGGATGCCTGCGTTGCCTCTCAATTCGAGAACCATATTCGCGCCGTCTGCGGCTGGCCGCTTGGCACGACAGAACGGACCGCAGACGCGGAAATGACAAATCTGATCGGTACAGACTTTGAAGATTGGTGCCGGGCGGCAAAGTCCGCAAATACGGCGGTTCACCTCTATGGAAAGAACCAGGTGCGGCCGGGCCGCAAAATGGGCCACGTCACCAAGCTCACATCTCTGACAAAGGGACGCTGACAGGGCAACGGGACCTTGGATGATTAAGACCGGCCGGGATACCGCAAGGCACCAAGCACCGAGAGCGGGTTGGGAAGTTTTTCACCGACTTTGCGCGCTTGTGCTTTGACCTTTTCAATCTGCATCACGTCGGCAATCCGCCTATCGAGAAACTCCCAGGTTCGTTCGGACTGCTCACTTTCGTCTGTCATCCAATACAAAAACGATGACGAATACACGCCAGATAAAATAGCCCGCTTTGAGTAGAAGTTAAAGTCTGTAGACGTATCACCTATTCCATGCCAAATGGTGTCAACCGTGCGATAAATGAGTTTAGACGCAAGCAGACCGTTCGGCGGCAGAGCCAAAAACAAAGCCGCTCGTCGCGCGGCCTCTTTGTGATCCGCCATAAACTCCAAACGGGTTCTCACGCCGAATGTCACCCGTTCGCGAATCCGCATGGCCTCAAGATCCGCATTTTGAAGCGTCTCAGCAAGCTCGAGATCGCCGCGCATAGAGCTGAATTGTAACAGATCGCGCGCTCCCCCTGGAAACAAGCGCCGCAGCTCTGACCGCGGAATGTCATGCGCTTCCGCCGCGGAACGGAGCACACGATCAGTCCACCCCTCAAACGGAATATGTTTGAAGGCTTCGTCTAGGACAAGAGAGCGAATCTCATCCCTTCCATCATCCGTCTTCCACATAACGTCTTTTACACTCCTACGTCTTCGTCTTGAGCCTGCACACGCACATAGTGCCGGAATTCGGACTCGAACACCAGCTTAGACAGGTCGGTCATACGTTGGGGATAGAGCACACCATCCAAATGATCGCACTCATGCTGAACGACACGGGCATGGAAGCCCTTTGCTTCTCGTTCGATGACGTCTCCGTCCACGCCGAGCCCCTGATACCGAAGGTGCGTATAGCGAGGCACCAGACCCCGCAGCCCAGGGACAGAAAGGCACCCCTCCCACCCTTCTTCTTGGTCTTGCGATAGGATTTCAATGACTGGATTAATGAGAACGGTCAATGGTGCCGTATGATCGAATGCTTCTTCTCCCGCCTCTTCCGAGGCCCGCTCCGGCGGCGCCTGAAAGATAACGATCCGCAGACTCTCATGAACTTGAGGCGCAGCCAGGCCCGCCCCGTCCGCATCGATCATCGTTTCAATCATGTCTTTCACAAGCGCTCGAACAACAGCGCTCGAGGGATCCTCCACCAGATCGGCAACACGGCGCAAAACCGGATGCCCCATCTTCGAAATCTTCCGAATGGCCAACGCTACACCTCTTCCGTGCAAGAAAATCCGATAACCAAGCTCATGTAAGCATACGTGTTCCTATGGACAACAGACCAGTGATTTGATATCTGTCCGGCCCGAAGGCTTGGGCGACCAAGCCTTATTTATTTGGCTGAACAAGACGGAGGTAACAACGTGGAAATTGTGGTTCGCGACAACGATATCGATCAGGCTCTTCGAGCGCTCAAGAAGAAGATGCAGCGCGAAGGCACGATCAGAGAGATGAAGCGCCGCAGATTCTACGAAAAACCCTCGGAAAAACGTGTTCGCCAAAAGGCAGAAGCCATTAAACGGGCACGCAAATTGGCACGCAAGCGGGCCCGCCTCGAAGGAGGCAACTAGCGCGTCCTGGTCATGCAGACCAGTGTGCCTCCAGATAGTCGGCCATTCTGACAATCGCTTCGTCTCCCTCCGGCAAGAGAGAGCGATACATATGCCAAACATGGAACATGTCGTCCCATACTTCTAAGGTGGACTCGACACCCGCCGCCATTGCCTTTTCATGCAAGGCTTGTGCATCCCCTAAGAGAACTTCGTGATCGCCCACTTGAATGAGGAGCGGTGGCAAACCTGAAAGTTCGGCAAAAATCGGCGAAGCGAGAGGGGATTCAGAACTCTTGCCACCAAGATACGCGCCGGCGATCTGCACAAGGCTGTCTTTCTGAACCATCGGATCCACCGACGCGCGGGTCTCCATAGTCTCGGAAGCTCCCGTCAAATCCACCCAAGGGCTGATAGGAATCGCGCAAGCCGGCATGGCAAGCCCTTGTTCCCGCGCTGAGAGCAAAGCGGCAACAGTAAGACCGCCGCCGGCCGAGTCCCCCGCAATCCCTATTTGGCTCGCAGAGAAACCGTTCTCAAGCAACCAAGCGTAGGCGGCAACCCCATCCTCGACGGCGGCTGGAAACGGCGCCTCCGGAGCAAGCCGATAGTCCACCGAAAGGACGCGGCACCGCGCCACCTCCGCGAGACGAGAGGTCAAAGTCCGATGCGAGGCGGGAGAGCCCATAATGTAACCCCCACCGTGATAGTAGAGAACAACCCGGTCGTCCCGGGCATTCGGCAAAAACACCCATTCACACGGCACACCACCCGCTTTTACAGGTTCAAAGGATGCTCCTTCCACGGAAGGCAGTACGTCCGCCATCGCGTCCATGGCGGCACGCATCTCCTCGATCGTCGGATTTTCACCAGATCCTGTTACGGGGCGCGCGCGGATCATCTGCACGACATCCGCCAATTAATCTGAAGCCACATCCACCTCCCAGCAATAGCGCTTAATCCAACAATCAACCTATACCGGAGAAGGGCGAGAAGAAAGGTTCTTTCGCGTGCGAGCGCCCCAGCGGCTAAATCGCCTTCAACCTACTGTGTGAGCTCGGGATGAACCACCTGACCGTCCCGCGTCAAACCTGTGCCTTGGATAATTTCGTCTTCCCAATCAATCTTGAGCTCGGAGGTTTCTTTGTCGATCATCGGTGTAAGGAAGTTCAGGAGATTCTTGGCATACATATTCGATGCATCAGAGGCAAGCCGTCCCGGCACGTTCAAATGGCCCATAATGGTCACACCGTCAACCTCAACCACCTCACCGGGCTGACACAGTTCACAGTTCCCGCCCTGTTCTGCTGCCAAATCAACAATAATAGAACCCGGTTTCATCGACCGCACCATCTCGGCCGTAATGAGCGTCGGCGCCGCACGGCCCGGAATTAGGGCGGTGCAGATCGCAATATCTTGTTTTTTGAGCGTCTCAGCAACGAGTTCAGCCTGGCGCCGCTGATAGTCTTCGCTCATCTCTTTCGCATAGCCGCCGGCTGTCTCCGCGTCCTTGGTTTCTTCGCTTTCGACCTGAACAAAGTTCGCACCCAGACTTTCAACTTGCTCTTTGACGGCAGGCCGCACATCAGTAGCACTCACAATAGCACCTAGACGTTTGGCCGTTGCAATCGCCTGTAAGCCGGCAACACCAGCGCCTAAGACCATCACACGCGCTGGCGCAATCGTTCCAGCGGCTGTCATCATCATGGGCAAACTCCGACCATAGGCGGCCGCTGCATCTACAACCGCCTTGTAGCCCGCCAAATTCGACTGCGAGGAGAGCACATCCATTGACTGGGCTCGGGTAATCCGCGGCATGAAGTCCATGGCAAATGCATGCAAGTTTTGCTCCGCATACGCCTTCACAGAATCCCCGTTCTGGTACGGAGACAGGATGGCGGCAAAAGCAGCACCGGACGGCATCGCCTGAATTTCTTCGTCCGTCGGCGGCATAACCTTAAGAATGAAATCCGCGCCGTCGACTGTATCCGTCAGAGATGCCCCAATGGTTGCGCCCGCGTCTTTGTAGGCCTCATCCGAAATATGCGAACCTTCACCCGCCCCCGTTTCCACAACAACGGATAAGCCCAGACCAACGAATTTCTTGATGGTCTCAGGCGTGGCGGCCACGCGCGGCTCGTTTTCGCGCCGCTCTTTCAAAATGGCGATTTTTGTCATTGGGGTGTCCATTTATTCGCGCACACGGCACATTCGGCAAACACCACGGTGTGCGCGATGTTTAGTGTTGGGCGTAGTGGGACAAGTAAACCAGATAAAACGCGATGAAGGTGAAGATAGCAGTCGCAACCGACCCGATTTTCACGGCATTCATGAACCCATCCCAGGTCTTTTCCTGCTCATCAATGTCCATTTCGCCCGGCTTAAAGTCGTCTGCCATGAAGACTCTCCTTCATCTGAATCGGGCGGAATATATCAAAAGAATCGGCTAGAGCAAGTAAACGCACGCCCTCCTGTCTCTCCGCGATCTCGGACATATCCGCGCATGAAGCCATCGGGTGCGAGTATCACAGGTGTGCGTGAGGAGCCGTAAGTCCGGCCGCGGTGAGCGCACGCTCTTGTTGTTGCGCAAGACGGTCAATTGCAAAATTATCAATCGAACGATTAAAGAGCTGGTAGAAGTTGAGCCGGCAGTCCAAATGCAAAAAGACGGCACCCAATCCAATTGCAGCCCGGTCCATGAAGACGAACTCCCGCGGGGGTTTCACAGGACCGAGGCGCCGTAGTTCGCTGTGCACGAGCATCGCCTCTTTGCGTCCATACTCGCTCGGCTTGAGACCATCCGCGATACTTCGCACACGATCATCGAGCAGCGGCCCATATATGAACTCGGCCCATACGTTAAGCACATCGATCATTTCATTTGAGAGATCGCGGAACCCCCAACGCTCGTACCCGGCCACCATGAGGTCGCGGTCTCCAGTTTCGATCGCACGATAGAGATCAACCACACCTGCGACAAACTGAGGTGAAAAAATACGTATGCATCCGAAATCGAGAAGATTGAGACCATTATTGTCCGGCCAGACCGTATAGTTTCCCAGATGCGGGTCTCCGTGAATAGCCCCATAATGACTGAAGGGGTGCCACCAAGCCTGGTAAATCGTCTCAGCAATCCGGTTCCGGACGTCGAGCGGTTGATCCTTGATCTTCAAGACGGAGTGACCATCAAGCCAAGTCATCGCCAAATGGCGGGGTGTGGACAGCTCTTCCACGACCTCAGGTACGCAAATGCGCTCAAAGGGCGCCAAAACGGACCGATAGAGGCGCATGTGCTTGGCTTCCAGTTCATAGTCCAATTCTTCGCGTAGGCGGTCGCCCACTTCCATCGCGATCTCGCTTGTATCGATTGCCGTATCGAACCGGCGATGGATCGAAAGGATCAAACTGAGTTGCTTGAGATCGGCTTCCACGGCGGACTGCATATCGGGGTATTGCAGCTTGCACGCCAGCGCACGCCCGTCCGGATGCACAGCCTTGTGCACTTGCCCAAGCGAAGCCGCAGCGGCCGCCTCGCGCTCGAACGAGGTGAATTTGCTTTGCCAATCCGCACCAAGCTCTGCTTTCATGCGCCTACGAACAAAAGGCCAGCCCATGGGTGGCGCACTGTTTTGCAGCTGCGCGAGTTCTTCTGCATACTCCTCGGGAAGGACCTCCGGAATGGTTGCGAGCATTTGCGCAACCTTCATCAGGGGTCCCTTCAACCCTCCCAAGGCCGCCTTTAGCTCTTGAGCGTCCTTATCGTTCTTGGGCTCCAACCCCAACAATCGCGAACCGGCAAATCGAACCGCCAAACCTCCGACGCCGGTACCCACCTGCGCGTAGCGTTTCACGCGACCACCAAACCGATTTGCTTCATCTGAAGACATATACGGAAACTCATTGAACCTGAATCAGAACCGTTTCAGACATAGGACGTCGTGCGGCCCGCGCCAACAGGCAATATACATATCGGCCAAAAATAGCGGTTTCTTGCGGTCGGCGCAAAAAAGTGTGCCGTCTTTGAACACTTTAAACTCCGCCTTTACCAATCTTGGTCACACTGCGGGACAACCCGGTGAAAGAACCAAACGGAGACGTTGGGCCAGCAGGGTTTTCTGTCGTGGGGCACCAAATTCGAGGCAAGACATGGGAAATACCGTTCTAATCGTTGACGACGATCCAACACAACGGCGCCTAATGGAAGGCGTCATTAGTCGTCTGGGATACAAAACGGCAACCGCTGAGAATGGCGGACAAGCGGTCGATCTCCTTCAGAGTAATGAAGGTCAAAACATTTCCATGATGATGCTTGACCTGGTCATGCCTGAGCTCGATGGCTTTGAAGTCTTGGAACAGATCCGCCCTTTTAAGCCAGATCTTCCCGTCATCGTGCTCACGGCCCAAGGCGGCATTGACACAGTCGTCAAAGCAATGCGGGCAGGCGCCGTCGATTTCTTTGTCAAACCCACAAGCCCGGAACGTATTAAGATCGGAATCGAGAATGCTCTGAAACTCCGCGCTCTGACCGGAGAGATCCGCCGTCTCAACAAGAAACACAAAGGCGAAATGACGTTCGCTGATCTCATCGCCGATAGCCCGGCCATGCGCCAGGTCATCCGTCTTGGGGAGCGCGCTGCAAAGTCAAACATCCCAATCCTCATCGAAGGCGAGAGCGGCGTCGGCAAAGAACTCATCGCACGGGCGATTCAAGGTCAATCCGACCGCGCCGGTAAGCCTTTCGTGACCGTGAACTGCGGCGCCATTCCGGAGAACCTTTTCGAGAGTATTTTGTTCGGTCACGAGAAAGGTTCGTTCACCGGGGCAAGCGAAAAACACACTGGAAAGTTTCAAGAAGCAAACGGGGGTACGCTATTCCTGGACGAGATCGGCGAACTTCCACTCGACATGCAGGTAAAACTGCTTCGTGCACTGCAAGAAGGTGAAGTCGATCCGGTCGGAGCCAAACGACCGGTAAAAGTCGATGTCAGACTCATCTCGGCCACAAACAAGGACCTATTGACCCTGGCGCAATCCGGGGACTTCCGCGAAGATCTCTACTACCGTCTCAACGTGTTTCCCATTCACGTTCCGCCCCTGCGCGACCGGAGCGAAGACGTTCCGCTGTTGGCCGAGCACTTCGTGCAAAGGTTTGCAGCTGAGGAAGGAAAACAAGTGGGCGGCATCAACGGTGAAGCGGCTGAACTGCTAAAGACCTATCACTGGCCGGGCAACGTACGGCAACTGGAGAACACCGTCTTTCGGGCGGTGGTCTTGGCGGACCGAGATCGATTGGGCTTTGCCGACTTCCCGCAGATTTCGAGCGCCATGGGACTTGAAGCACCCAAGTCGGACTGGGCCGCGAATGACGCTGGGACCCCCGCGGACAGAGGCACACTTCTAGACACACCAGTTGCGCAGCCAAGCGACTATATCGGTGAGCCTGTTCAGAACAATACACAGCCCTTAGACAGTATAAATGGCCGGTCGAGCCCGAGCTACGCGAGCGAACTCGATGAACACAGCGCCCGCGCAATCGCGGCTGTCGATCCCAGCGGCCATTTGCGGACACTCGAAGCCATCGAAAGCGACATGATCAGGCTGGCCATAGAAACCTACAGTGGTCACATGTCCGAAGTGGCGC
The DNA here is from genome assembly GCA_028284345.1 of Hyphococcus sp. GTDB lineage: Bacteria > Pseudomonadota > Alphaproteobacteria > Caulobacterales > Parvularculaceae > Hyphococcus. The sequence continues at coordinate 991,113 of JANQRY010000003.1, forward strand.
GCCGTTTAGGAATTGGCCGGTCAACGCTGTATCGCAAAGTTCGGGAATTGGGACTGGACAAGCAAGCGTCAGGTTAGGTCGCTCGATCACCGGGTGGGGACCGGCGTTTCGCCGCGATAGTCGTAAAAGCCACGATCTGTCTTCTGCCCGAGCCAGCCGGCTTCCACATATTTGACGAGCAACGGACACGGACGATATTTGGTATCGGCTAGCCCCTCATTCAGGACCTGCATGATGGAAAGACACGTATCAAGACCAATAAAGTCCGCGAGTTCCAAAGGTCCCATCGGATGGTTAGCGCCCAGTTTCATCGCTGTGTCGATCGCCTCGACACTTCCTACACCTTCATAAAGCGTATAGATCGCTTCGTTGATCATCGGCATAAGAACGCGATTCACGATGAAAGCCGGAAAGTCCTCCGCCACAGCGACCTTCTTGCCCAACCTTTCAATTAGCTCCGCACCCGCCGTATACGTCTCTTCCGACGTGGCAATGCCCCTGATGACTTCAACCAGTTGCATCAAGGGCACCGGATTCATAAAGTGCAGACCAATAAACTTCTCAGGGCGGTCCGTCCGTGACGCTAAACGCGTAATCGAGATGGAGGACGTGTTTGAAGCAATATAGGCTTCAGGCTTAAGAACGGGACACAATTGCTCAATAATTCCGACCTTCACATCCTCTTTCTCAACCGCCGACTCGATCGCGAGATCCACATCCCCTAAGTGCCCGTAGCTGAGCGTCGTCGAAACACGCTTTAGAGCGGGAGCAACATCATCACTCGAAATAAGACCACGGGCCGCTTGTCGCTGAAGATTTCGCTCGATCGTGCGCGTCGCCTGATCCAAAAGCTCTTGATTGAGATCAAGGACAAGCACGTCTAAACCGGCGAGGGCGCACACATGGGCAATGCCATTGCCCATTTGCCCCGCCCCGATGACGCCGATTTTTTGTATGGTCATGAACCTGCCCTACAAGCCCGCTTTGGCCAATTCCTCTTCCAATTCCGGAACGGCCTGGAAAAGATCTGCCACCAGACCATAATCCGCCACCTGAAAAATGGGGGCCTCTTCGTCTTTGTTGATGGCAACGATCACCTTTGAGTCTTTCATACCGGCCAGATGTTGAATGGCACCTGAAATGCCCACCGCAATGTAGAGTTCAGGTGCAACCACCTTGCCAGTTTGACCCACTTGATAGTCGTTAGGGACAAAGCCAGCATCAACCGCGGCCCGAGAGGCACCAATTGCTGCATTGAGTTTGTCTGCGACCTTCTCGAGAAGGGCAAAATTTTCGCCTGATTGCATGCCTCGTCCACCGGAAATGATGATCTTCGCTGCGGTAAGTTCAGGGCGATCAGATTTCGTGAGTTCTTCACTCACAAAGCTCGACAGGCCGGGATCGTCCACGGCATCCACGTTTTCGACCGCAGCAGATCCACCTTCCTCTGCAGCCTTAAACGCCGTAGTCCGTACCGTGATTATCTTCTTTGGGTCGCCGGATTGAACCGTTTGCATGGCATTGCCGGCATAGATTGGGCGAACAAACGTATCCGCAGACTGAACTTCAACGATATCGGAAATCTGCATGACATCAAGCAGCGCAGCGACCCGGGGCATGACATTCTTACCCGTTGTCGTGGCTCCCGCCAGTGCGGCGTCATAGTTCGCCATCAGTTGAACAATGAGGGCGGCGGTTGGTTCCGCCAATTGTTTCTCATAGTGCGGAGCATCGGCAACCAGAACTTTTCCAACACCGCTGATTTTACTTGCCGCTTCACCGACAGCGCCGCATCCAGATCCGACAACAAGAACATCAACGTCAGATCCTAAGGCAGCCGCAGCACTCACGATCTTATGCGTGGAGTCACTAAGGGATTCATTGTTGTGATCAGCAATTACCAAGCTCGCCATTAGATTACCCCCGCTTCATTGCGTAGCTTTTCAACCAGCTCCGCTACAGATTCGACTTTAACCCCGCCTTCTCTTTCCGGTGGTTCACTGACCTTCAGCACCGACAAGCGCGGAGTGAGATCAACACCGTACTCTTCGGGCGCCTTCTCATCGATCGGCTTCTTTTTGGCCTTCATAATGTTGGGAAGCGACGCATAACGCGGTTCGTTCAAGCGGAGATCAACTGTCACGATTGCTGGCATAGCCAACTGCACAGTTTGCAAGCCACCATCAATTTCCCGCGTAACATTAAGTTTGCCGTCCACCTGCTCAAGATTGAAGGCGAACGTCCCTTGCGGCCAGCCCAGCAAAGCTGCCAGCATTTGCCCCGTCTGATTGCAATCATCGTCGATGGCCTGTTTTCCCAAGATCACCAACTCCGGGGATTCCGCGTCAACAATTCCTTTGAGAATCTTCGCAACCGCCAAAGGCTCAACGGTTTCATCTGTTTTTACCAAGATCCCACGATCCGCACCCATCGCCAGCGCTGTACGGATGGTCTCTTGCGCTTGCTGTGGACCCACAGAGACTGCAATTACTTCCGATGCGGCTCCAGCTTCCTTCAACCGCACTGCTTCCTCTACAGAGATCTCGTCAAATGGGTTCATCGACATCTTGACATTGGCCAGATCGACTCCCGTTTCGTCAGGCTTTACCCGAATCTTAACGTTGTAATCGACGACCCGCTTTATGGGCACCAAGACCTTCATGAAGTTTCTCCGTCCATAACCTATTTTTTTCTCAAAAACTGACCGCGCATCTTGCGCGTTTGGCGCGCTTTGGCAAGTAGAGGTTCGCCTGTCCTACGGCAAATCAAAGAAACCGGACCACAGAGACATATTAGACACGTCAACGCAGGTTTCTATGGGAATTTTGTGCGCTGCAAAACTAATGACCGGTCGAATTGATGTCAATGGATGGGCGCCGGATGTTGGAGCGAGGGACTGGCGTAGGCTCAGATCTCTGCCGCAGGACCAAACAGCCGGACGCCTGGCCGGAGGAACAACGCGACCAAGACCACGCCGGCGACAAACCCTCCAATATGGGCCCACCAAGCGGTGCCGGTCCCCGGATCCAAAAACACGAACAAAACTTGATAGCCAAACCAGGCAATAAGAGCCAAGAACACAGGAATTCTGATCGGGATCTTGAACAACGCCAGAACCCATACGCGCACTCTAGGAAACAAAAGCAGATAGGCACCGATAATACCGGAAGTCGCCCCGCTCGCCCCAATCATCGGCACGCCGGAATCGGCTTCAAACGCCACATGCGTCATCGCTGCGATGACGCCGCACAATATATAAAACACGAAGAATCGAGCATGCCCCATCGCATCTTCCACATTGTCTCCAAACACCCACAAGAAGACCATGTTGATGCCCAAATGCATCCACGATCCGTGCAGAAACATATGCGTGACAATCGACGACCAGATCGGCCAATAGCTAAAATCCGGGGGCAACATGGTCGAGGTCAAAAACGCGGTCGGGACCAACCCACCCTGCAAATACACCGCTGTGGTTTCTTCAGGCGGCAGTGTCGTTTGCCACAAAAATACGAGACAATTTGTCACAATCAGTACGATCGTGACGCCTTGAAACTGAATATGCCGAAGCCGGTTTTTGTCATGAAGAGGCAAAAACATCGTCTACGCATCCCCAACGTGTAGATATCCCATTGCGCCAACAGTGCCATAGAACAGGTAGCGGGCAAAATTGTGTCCGGCGCTAGATCTGATGGCACAGCTGCCTAAGTGACGCCTTTCTGTTAAGGTCCCATGTCGAATACAACCAGATTAAACATAGCCTGCTCATTGTATGGACCTTTCACCGATGCAAATGCGAGTTGCAATTCTGGCCGCGGCATTGATGATCGCCGGCGCCGTCTTTTATTTTGTAGGTGAAGGCGGACCCGGATCCGATCGGACCTTGGTCACAACCAAGGCAGGCTATGATTTGATTAAGGAACGCGAGGACTTGCGCCTGGACGCCTATCAGGGACCGAGCGGCAAATGGACAATTGGTTGGGGACACACACAATCCGCTGAGCCTGGTCTGTCGATATCGCGGCGTGAGGCAGTCGATCTCCTTCAACAGGATGTCAAGTACACCGAAGAGCATGTGCTGCGCATGCTCGAAGTGCCCGTCAATCAAAACGAGTTCAACGCTTTGGTCTCGTTTGCGTTCAATGTAGGCATAACAAGGTTTCGCCGCTCCAGCGTCTTGCGTGAATTGAATGCGGGCAACCGCCACGCCGCAGCGGACGCATTCCTCTTGTGGACAAAAATCCGCATCAACGGGGAGCTGAGAGAAAGCTCCTATCTCGTTAAACATCGCACCGCCGAACGCGAACTCTTTCTCAAACCGAGTTAGACACCCCTCAAAACCACAAAAGACCCGCGCTGCGGCTTGTGACCCTTTGCGTTAGCGCCCATACTGGTCCGACAACGCGCAAAGTCTGGAACCGGCCGGACGAAGCGCGAGATTTTTGAGGGAACGCATATGAAAAAACATGGATTGATTTGTGCACTAACCACACTCATCGTAGCTGGGGCCGCCGCCGAAGAGGATTGGTACCCCTCTCCTTACGGAGCAGATGACACGATTGGCGCCCTGAATCTGCTAACTGAAGACAGCGTCAAGAACGCCGCGAGCCTGATCCAGACCGGAAAGGTCTACCAACTGGGTGTTGTGACAGGGCCGGAGACTCCGGGATACGGGCACCGGACCTACCAGATCATCATCACGCCTCACGGTGACGGCAATACGCCCGGACTGGGAGCGACAAAAGGCACCGCAAATGACGACTATTTGGGGGCTTGGGTAGGCATAGGATCTCAAATCGATGGCTTTGCGCATTTCGGAACCGATCACAAATACTATAACGGCACGCCGGTGGCTGACATATTTGGTCCTGTTGGTGTCAAAAAATTCGGCACAGAGAACATCCCTCCCATCGTGACACGAGGGGTGATGCTCAACATTGCTAGAATACGCGGTGTAGAGATGATGGATGCTGGCGATGCCATCACCGTGGCTGACATCGAAGCCGCAATGGCCGCCCAAAACGTTGAGATCGGCACCGGGGACGTCGTCCTCTTACATACCGGTTGGCAACGCCTCTCGACAGAAGATCCAAAGCGGTTTATCGCCGGAGAGCCCGGCATCATAGAAGAGTCCGCCATCTTCCTCGCTGATAAAGGTGTCGTGGCAATTGGAGCAGATACATGGGGTGTCGAGGCGGCGCCCGGTCCGGACCCTGAACGTATCTTTCCGGTCCATAGTTTTCTCCTCGCCAAACGCGGCATTCACATCTTGGAAAATATGCAGACCGCGGAACTTGCTGCCGATGGCGCAAGTGAGTTCATGTTTGTCTTAGGCGTTCCACGCTTTCAAGGCGCCGTGCAGATGGTCATCAATCCGGTAGCTATCCGCTGAGGCGAAGGGCTCACGGCGCTTTGACCGGTGACGCGCCGCGAGCTCACCCTTCGCGCAGAGACATCAAAAGAAGGAAATTGTCCACAACAACGTCCCATAGGAGGATCTAGTGCGCCGGTTAGGTTCACAAGATTCGCATGTTCCAAGCATCACGGACATCGTCCTGGATTCCCCGCTCCCCGAAGATGTGCCATATTGAAGTGATTCGGCGTCGGCAGGTCCAAGCGCGCGCATGGATGAGTATGGGTTGCATGTCGACCAAGAGGCCATTTGTCCGCACACGCGTGTTCTGGCGACGATGATGAACTCTCTTTGGCGTTCACATGCCGGAGAAAAACGAGCGGCGGATGACGTGCGGGAAACAACTCTCGAATATGGGCCTGCCCGAGCGCAAGGCGGGATCGCAGCCAGTGTACCGGCAACCAAGACCGGAAGCACCGCCCTGGACGCCCCGAAGGAAACGCCGACTGTTTTGATTTCGCTGGTCACCAAGGACAGCGGCCAACATATCTTCCCATTCTTTCAGTGCATCGAGAACCAGTCCTACCCTTTGAGGTTCATATGCGTGTCTGTCACAGACATCGGGTCATCCGACGATACCATTCCACGGCTCGCCCGTGCCAAAGAACACTTGGGCAAAAGGATCGGTCGATTTGAGTTTGAACAGCACAAAGACAAAACAGAAGGAGCAGGACACAATTTCAATGCCTCAAAGGGCGACTATGATTTCGTCTTAGTTGTCTCCCCTCACGTCAGCCTAGACATTGAAGCGATCAGGGCCACGATCAATCTATCACAAATGTCCACGCCTGATGTGGCAGCATGGGAACTCAAACAACGCCCTGTCGAAAGCAGCAAAATCTACTCGCCCTCGACGCTGGAAACCTCCTGGACCACATCCAGCTGCACACTTTTCCGAATGAACGCTCTACGTGACGTAGGCGGGTTCGAAGAGCGCGCACTCGACAAGGGCAAAGATGTCGAGTTGTCCTACCGCCTGAGGGATTCCGGATACAGGTTGCTCTATTGTCCGCAGGCATCTTTTTGGTGTCAGGACGAAGAAGACATAAAAGAACAACGGGCCGACTTAACGCCAGAGGCAAGACTCTCGAACCTGTTCATCAGAATGCGGTATGGGTCCCTGCCCCAAAAACTGACAATTCCGAAATTGGTCTTTGATTTGTGGCGGCACAGTCAAACCAGCAAAAAAGCAAAAGCTGAGTTTCCGCTTTTGATGCAAAGGGTAATCACAGATACGCCCAAATACTTGCTTGGCAAACGACGCTCGTCCCGCACGTTTCCCATCTGTGGCTGGGACTTGGAGCTGATGCGCTCCGGCAAGTCTAGGAATTTGTCGCCCGGCGCTCTCATCGGATCGCCTCCGGTGAGCATCATCATTTGCAAGTCAAGAGAAGATAATGGCTTTTTATTGGAATGCATGCGGAGCATTGCCAACCAAAGCTATCCAAACTTGGAGATCATCGTCGTTGAGCGCGCGCAAGACGGAAAAAAAGAAGAGCGCCTTCTGTTGGATCGGGTCTTCGGTCCGGAACTTCCCGTGAAGTTTTCTCTTTGCGAGAGCGAAAGCTGGCCTGACCTGGCCAATCAAGGGTTGGAATTGGCGACAGGAGAATATCTTACGGTCATCGGAGATGACACTCTCTTATTCGCAGACCATTTCGAACGCATGATTGACGCGCTGAACAAAAACAAAGACGCCTCGATTGCCTACTCAATGCATATGGAGATCGAAACCGAAGAAACGCCGAGCAAAAATTTTTCCTATTATGAGAGTCGCATCAACCGTCCCGACCAACAACCATTTGCCAGGGCACGCCTATGGTCGGAAGACTGCATTCCATTTTCGGCTGTCATATTCCACCGGGCAGCTTACGAGCTTCATGGTAAGTTGGACACGGAACTTGCGAGCGCCGCGGGTTGGGATCTGTTAACGCGATTTTCACTGTCTGAGAATTTCGAGTTCGTCGACAGGGCAACACTCATCTTGCGGACACCCGCGTCCAAGGAAGAACGCAAGTCCCGACTCGCAGAGCAGGAAATGCACGCAGAGGCGGCAAAACTAAAACAGCACGAATACAAGCTGAATATCACGCCTGCGGATATACTGGCGATGCACCGCGATCTTGGCCGCTGATGAAGTCGGATATTCCCGTTCGATAGGCCCGGAGCTGGCCAAAAACCGATCCAGTTAACACCGGTGTATCAAGCAGCTTACGCTTCCCGCCCCCCACGGCGGAACGTCGATCGAAAGGGCGCGGTCAAGTACTGCAACGCTGTGCGCTTGCCGGTCACCATCATCACCTCGACCGGCATGCCGGGATAGAGTTGGACTTCCTTAAAGGCATCCAACTTAGCCAAATCAACTTCGACGCGGGCTGAATAGTAATTGTCGCCGGTGACTTCATCCCGCAAAATGTCTGCCGACACCTGCCGGACAACCGCGTCCAGATTTGGCGTGTTCCGCGCATTGTAAGCGCTGAGCACAACACGCGCCTCCTGTCCACGATAGACCACATCGATGTCACGCGGATTGACCCGAGCCGACACAATGAGGGAGTCCCCGATCGGAACGATTTCCATGACCGTTTCACCCGGTTGCACAATGCCGCCAATCGTATGGGTCTTCATATTGACGACGATACCGGAGCGCGGCGCAACAATGGCCGTACGCATTTGTTGATTCTGTGTCGCCTTTAGCCGCTCTTGTAGGTCCGCCAACTGAGTCTGCGTTTCTTTCAACTGTTCCGCACTTTGAGCAAGAAACCGGTTGATGATATCTTTGATGGACAAATCGTTCTGCAAGATTCTTTGCCGTGCCCGAGCAATATCCGCCTGGAACTGACCGATCCGGCCACCAATCTCCGTCTGTGTACGGCGCAATGCCAAAAGTCGGGGCTTCCTCTCAAGGCCTTTGTTGAAGAGCTCCGTGACACTCTCAACTTCTTCCTCGATGAGCTTAAGCTGCTCCTGTTCTGATTTCATTTGCGCTTTCAGGCCGGCAATCTCTTGCTCGAACTGATTAACCTGTTGATCGAGAACATCTACTTGCCCCTGCAAAGCACGCTTGCGGCTCATAAACAGGCGATCTTGCGTCTCGATAACCTCACGCACTTCTGGCGATTGTGCATGCAACAAGAGCTCCTTCGGATAGACTGGCGCCTCAAGCCCGTCTTGCTCAGCAATCAAAGCCGCTTCCCGAGCCATGGATGTGCGGTATTGGGCAAGCAAGAGATCGACACTCGCACTCGTGTTGGTGTCATCCAGACGGACAAGAACATCACCCTGTTCAACGCGTGCACCCTCGGAAACCAAGATGTCTTTGACGATCCCGCCTTCCAAATGTTGGACGGCCTTCCGGTTCGAATCGACTGTGACCTGACCGCTCGCAATAGCCGCACTGGTCAGGGGCGCTAATGCCGCCCACAACAAAAACACGCCTAAGAATCCAACAATACTGGTCACACCGATAAAGACAGGTCGCCGCACAAGGCCATAGGGCGTTGTCCCAATCGATTTCGGCACCAATCCGTGATCCACATGGTCGATCGACATAAAGCGATCAAACGCTTCACGCCCACGCTCAACCTTTGTCCGCACCCGGTCCGCCGCTTCCGACTGGCGCACCTGCTCGGCATAGCCTTTCAGCTTAGTCTTAAGGGAAGAGATTTCCATGTTACGACACCTTTACTCGACTTTGTTTTGCCGTTCGCCGAAGCGGCGTGACATTTGACGCCCTCACACCCTCAAGAACTTCATCCCTCGATCCGAACGCGACCATCCGCCCGTCCCGCATCAGCAAGAGTTTGTCCACGGTCGATAAGACACTGGGCCTATGAGAAACGATAACCGTCGTAATGCCCTGCTCACGAACCCGGCGCAGCGCGTTCATAAGGGCGCGGTCCCCCTCGTCATCCAAGTTTGCATTGGGCTCATCCAACACCAACAGGCGGACATTGCCGTAGAGGGCGCGAGCCAAGGCGATCCTTTGGCGTTGTCCAGCGGAGAGTGTGACCCCGCCCGGTCCGATTTCGGTGTCGTAGCCCTGCGGCAGTTTTAGAATGAGCTGATGGCATCCGGCCTTTTGGGCCGCGGCGATAACATCGGCATCGGAGATGTCCACAGCCATGCGGGCGATGTTCTCTTTTACGGTTCCGCCAAATAACTCCACATCTTGAGGCAGATAGCCGACATACTGGCCGAAATCGTCCCGGTTCCATTGATATGTATCTGCGTCATCGAGCCGGATATGTCCGGAACGAGGCTGCCAAACGCCCACCATCATGCGAGCTAGCGAGGACTTTCCCGCCGCAGACGGACCAATCACTCCCAGTGCTTCGCCGGGTTTGAGATCGAAGTTGAGAGCATAGACTGAGGGGACCTGCGCACCAGGCGGAACACACGTTGCATCACCGACAGCCAAATATCCCAAAGGCTCAGGTAGATTGGTAGCCGTCCTTCGGCCCACTGGATTGGAAAGAGCACTATTGATCCGATTGTATGACTCACGTGCAGCCACAAATCCGCGCCACGTTCCGATCATTTGTTCAACGGGGGCCAGAGCCCGGCCAAGCATGATCGACGCCGCAATCATGACTCCGGGCGTGATTTGTTTGTGCACGGCAAGATAAACGCCAACACCCATCACCGCCACCTGAATGCCCAAACGAAGCGTTTTGGTGATACCGGCGAGGAGACCTGCGCGATCACTAGCCAGCGTCTGCAAAGACAACACCCGCGCATTTCCTTCGCTCCACCGCGCCTCCACATGCTGGAGCATACCCATGGCTTCCACAGCTTCGGCATTGCGCGCGCTGCGTTCGACACCCGATTGGACCTCGATCGACTGTTTGCCTGCCTCCACCAGAGGTTTCCGCGTCGCGGCTTCATTTAGAAGCGCGATACCGAACAAGAGCGAGGCGCCCACCAGCGCCAAAAGGCCCAAGAGGGGGTGCATAAGGAAGATGACAAGGACATAAATGGGCACCCACGGCGCATCAAAAAACTGAAACGCACCATTGCCCGAAACAAAGGACCGTAATGTCGACAGATCCCGCAGGCTCTCCATGTGACCCGGGTCATGGGACAACGGCGTGCGCTGAATACCATGCCGCATCAAAATGGGACCCAACAGCTGATCCAGCCATACACTGATCCGGACCATGATCCGGGACCGCAAGATTTCCAAGATGCCAAGGAAACAAAGAGCCGCGACAACGGCAACCGTGAGCAGTGACAGCGTCTCCATGCTTTGACTGGTCAAGACACGGTCGAACAGGTTCAACGTGTAAAGCGGCACAGAAAGCATAAGGAGATTGATGGCAAAACTAAATACGCCAACAGCGGCAAATGTGCGAAAGCTCGCACGCAAAGCGTACCGTGCATCTATCATGGGACACTCACTCAACAGTTTCGAAACCATTACCAAACGGCAATCCGTGTTACGAAACGAGACACTGTCTCCTTACGGAACAACACCGTTTCGAATTACGGTTACCGGAATGTTGAGAAATACAGCAATATGCCTAAAGTGCCGTTAACAGAAGCCCTTGTCATAGATTCGCACGGGAATCATTGTCTGATCCGCACACGAGCAAATACCACGCCTTAAACGGTGCCGCAATCAGATTGCCTGTTGATGATCAGGCAAAGGCCGCAAGCGAGGGAAGTAAGGGTGACGTAAGGGATCACCCGGTTTGAGTTTCATTCCCAATCCGGGCAAAATCGGAGCTGTCGGACGACTGGGCGGCCGGGCGTCATAAACCACATCATCCCCATAAAGACGAACCGTAATGGCACGGCGAACGCGCCCGCCGCTGGTTGAACCGCCCCCGTGAAGAACGCCGGGGTGAAAGACAATCACGTCCCCCGGCTCGATATCCCACGAAACAATTTGCCACTTGTCGCGCTCCGCCTCAATATCGGGCAAGGGAGGCAAGTCTTCGCCATAATAGGGCTTCTTCGGATCCTGGGAGACCGCCTGAGGGTCAAATCCATCATACATGACCTGTCGATGGCTACCGGGGACGAGTTCCAGGCAATCGCTTTTGGGCAAAGGATCCAGAGAGATCCACATCGACGCCATTTTTTCGCCAGCCATAGGAAAGTACGGCAAATCTTGATGCCAGGGAGTCCGGCCACTGTGACCACTTTGCTTGATGAACATTTCGTCCGAGTACAACCAAATATCCTGCGAGTCGATGAGATCCGCCATGATATCCGCAATCGGAGAATCATAGAGCAATCTCTGTATTTCGGGGGTCACATCGAAATTGCGCACGGTCTCTATGAATTCGCGGTCCTCACCTTCATAAAACCTGAACTTAGCCTGCCCCGCATCGCCGAGAACCCGCTGTATACCCATTTCAAGGAGCATCAACCATTCCGCATCAAGGGCTTTGGGTAGGAACAAGACGCCATCCCGGTCCAGAATCTTCCTCTGTTCCATTAAGTCCATTTCGATCCTCCCAATAATGAGACATACGAGAAGTGGCTTCACGATCACGCGCAATGCGATCAGATCGCTCCGCACTGACGGGCAAATGCACTAGGGGAATCTATAAGGAACAAGTGCTTGCTGCAATTGCCCCACCGGCACGCGCATCGAGAAAACGAGTGTCAAGGCGTTGGAGCAGCACCCGCCGGCGATTCTTCCACTTCGGGCGCCGGCGCCGCAGGTTCTTCGCCCTCCGTTGCCGGTTCACCCTCTGCTGAGGCTTCGGATGGTGAGTCGTCAACAGCAGCTTCACCCTCGGCTGCCGGTGCGGTTTCTGCTGAAGTCTCGGCCGTCGATCCCTCAACAACAGGGGCGCCTTCGGTGCCTGTTGCACCTTCTACCGGTGTTTCATTCGTTGCGCCGTCAACCGCAGCTTCGCCGTTTGTGGTTGCGGCGGGTTCTTGAACGGCAGGCTCAGCCGCGGCAGGGGCTTCCACGACCGCACCGGTTTGAACCTGCAAGTAATAGATGAGATTGACCCGGTCTTGTTCCTTGGGCAATCCAACGAAGGACATTTTGTTCCCAGGGAGAAAGTCTTTCGGCTTGAGCAACCACTCGTTGAGTTTATCGGGTGTCCAGATAAAATCGGCTGCAAGGACGGCGTTGGAATAGCGATAACCTTCCAAACCACCCACTTTCCGTCCGAACACGCCCCACAAATTTGGACCCGTGAGGTTTCTGCCCCCTTCTTCGAGTGTGTGGCACGAACGACAGCGCAAGAAGACCCGTTTTCCTTTTGTTTCGTCAGCAGCCGCGAGCATCTCCGGAGTGATCGTTTCTTGAGCAGCGGCCATCGAACCAAAGAGGACGCAAAACAGCGCCGATAGCGAAAGTATGGAACGCAACATAGGTTTTCCCCTGATTTCCAGTCTTTAAGGCGTCTTATGCGGGGACAAAAGCGCAATTAAGGCGGAAACACAAATGAGCATTTCACCGCAGTCTCCCAGAGCCGCCGTCCGGCCGGCGATGCATCAGGAACGAGTTGGCAAAACGCTCTCGATCCTGGGGAGCAGCCCCCGCTCACCATGATTGCGATGAGGCGAGCCAAAATAATCCTTCATGGATCTCGTACGACAAGGCAACAACCGCAACATTTTTTCCCCGTCCAACGGTTGAACCTTCCGATCGCGCTCTCCGTGGCCAGGGATCAGCCGGCCCAATCCATGAGAGATCGGCAAGATTCGGTCACTTGGGCAGCACAAGGATCAATTAACCTTTTGGTAAGGTTATGATTTCCTTGCGGACTTAGTCCAAATAGGCCGCTTATTCTTGAACAATTTTTAAACCCCGGATGGTGTAGCTTATGGCGTGATGCTGGATTTGATTTGGCGACAGTCGGCATCTGAAAAGAGAGAGAAGCCTGGAGGGTAGGTAACACAAATGCGTATGAGCAAGCGTATTTTGAAAACGATTTTCTGGTTCGCCTGCGACAAACGCGGCAACGTCATGATCTTGGCTGGTCTGCTGACCGTTCCGCTACTGATGATGGCAGGTGCCGCCGTCGATATGTCTCAGGTGATCACGGTGCGCACAAGATTGGCGCAAGCTGCAGACGCGGCCGCTCTTGCTGTGGGTGCAGCTGGAACGCTGGACCAATCTCAAGCGCAAGAAATTGCGAACAATGTATTCAACGCCAACTACCCCGCTGCTGAGCTGGGAACTCCCGGAACGGTCAGCGTACAATTTGACGACGGCGCCATTAACGTCTCGGCCGATGCGGTTGTGGATATGGCGATCTTGGACGTGATTGGTATCAACACGTTCAACGTTGGCGCCGAAACGGTTGTGATCCGCGAAGTCAAGAACATCGAAGTCGTGATGGTCCTGGACAATACCGGTTCAATGAGTGGAAGCAAGATCGAGTCCCTCAAGACCGCAGCCGAAACGCTCGTCAATGTTCTCTTCGGGGAATCGGCAACATCCGACAATGTAAAAATCGGATTGGTCCCGTTCGCGACATCCGTCAACATTGGACCAGATTCAGTTCTACAGGGCTGGGTCGACACCACCGGCACGTCCTCCTTGAACGAAGTGAACTTCGACACGGGCACCAGTATCTTTGATTTGTACCAAGATTTGGCTGCCTCAAATGTGTCCTGGGCAGGCTGTGTCGAAGCACGGCCCGAGCCGTACGACACCAATGACGCGGCTCCGCAACCGTCTATACCGGACACACGCTGGGTTCCTTACCTTTGGCCGGATGAGCCGGATTCCTATGAATCAGGAGTTCCGTTCTATTATTATAACAGCTACCTGAACGATACGATCAGCGGCAATCCAGACGAGCGTCAAAGGTTCGTTGGCAAGTACGACGACGGACAGACGTTGCAGATTTCAAACCGCGGACCTAATTGGCTGTGCCCAACCGAAATCACGCCGATGACCAATGTCAAGGTTGAGATCATGGACGCAATCGACGACATGTACGCCAACGGTTCGACAAACATACCCGTCGGATTGGCTTGGGGGATGCGGGCAATTTCTCCTGGCGCGCCTTATTCTCAAGGTGCATCGTATACTGACGATGAAACCATAAAGGCGATCATTCTGCTGACCGACGGTGCCAACTGGGTGGGTGGATTAAACAATCACAACGGATCCTACTTCACCGCCTACAATTTTCTTCAGCACGGCCGCCTAAACACACAAAACGCAAACGCTGCGGTGAACAAGCTCAATCAAAAAACGTCGGAACTATGTACGACGATTAAGGGCAACGATGTGCAACTGTTCACGCTCACGTTCCAGGTCAGCTCGAACTCGATCAAAGATTTGATGAGAGACTGTGCGTCAACCGAAGAAATGTACTTCAATTCACCGTCTCAATCCGATCTGATCAACGTGTTCGGCGTCATCGCCAAACAGCTGAGCAACCTTCGAATTTCGCAATAAATCTCCAGTAACCCCTTCAGACATTGGGCCTCAACCGCTTGGTTGGGGCCCTTTCTTTTTTCTGCCCGTCAGTTGCTGTTTGCGCGCTTCAGCGCTCGGATCATGAACCTGCCGGGGTGCAAGTACTCTGCAACGGACCTTTCGACCGGCCAAGGCTCTCCGAGACACTGCGAAACAAGCAACTCTGCACACAGATGGGCAGTCGTAAATCCTCTTGAGCCAAGGCCGACAAGACCGTAGAGACCGCGATGATACTGGGCACGCTCGTACCGCCGGAACCGCGATCCGTGCCGCACGTCGGCATAGGCATGCTTGAAAAAATCGCGATCAGGCACCGCTCCGACCATTGGCAAGAGGTCGAGTGTCGAACACCGGACGCCCGCCCACCCGGTCAACGCCTTTGTATCCAAGCTCGAAAGATCCAATCCAAAGACCCTCTCCAAGCTGGACAGGTTCTGTTGGTGATCGTCTGCACGAAGGGAAATCGCCTGCGCTGTGATCTCTTCCAACTGTTGATAGGTTGCCCCGACGGCCACACCGCCGTCTCCCTGCGGCAATACCATCTGCCCGGACAAGATGGGCACTTTCAGAGTATCCAGTCCGCTAAGTGGTGGAACAAGCGTAACTTGCCCACGGAACAAATTCAGCGATCCCTGATCGATTTCTGCGAAGGACTGGAGTGCGGTCCCGCCGCAAAGGATCAGCGTGTCGGCACAGCCCAACAATCCGCCCCCAATACCCTCAAGGCGCCATTCATCTTCGACCAATCGGGAGCGCGATACCCGGGCGTCAAAATGCAACTCGCTCTGGGACAACAGGTCTCCACACAAATCCGCACCGCGAAGACAACCCGCCTTTGGAAAATAGAGACCACCGGCGCGAAGCGCCACACCGGATATATCTTCACTCCGCGCTTTGTCCGCTGATAGCATTTGGTCCTCGGGCAAGGCACACAAGTCCAAAAGGCTCTGCTGCCGGTGATCAAGCGCCGGGGTCTCTGCTAATGAGATCACACCGGGGAACGGAGTTTCACAGCCGTACCGACCCGATCTGTAGATTTCACGTTCCGCATAGAGAAAAGCACTAGCAAAAAAGTGCCCTTCGGGCGTTGCATCTGTTGTCAGCCGGGGCATAAACACGGCGGAAGGGGTCCCGGACGCCTCAGAAGCCGGTGCCGGGTTCTTATCAAAGACGGTGGGTGTGAAGCCGCGCCGTGCAAACGCGTGCGCAACGGCCGACCCGGCAATCCCAGCACCGACAATTGCGATCTGACCGGGGTCTGGCCTGGCGGGTCCGATCGCAAACCACGGTTTGCCCGCAGGCTCCATCTCCAAATGGTCAGCACGCAAACCAACAAGCATATCGCGCTTTCGCCCGAACCCTGGTGCCTTCGATACCTGGAACCCGGCTTCGGACAAACCCTCTCTCACCTTTTGAGCAACCGTGTAAGTCGCAAGCGTCGCACCTGGACGAGCAAGGCGCGCCATTTGCCGGAAGAGGTCTTGCGTCCACAAATCCGGATTCTTGGCCGGTGCAAATCCATCCAGATACCAGCAATCGATCTGGGCCTCGAGCTCAGAGTAAGCGTCTAAGGCGTCCCCGATGAGCAACGTCAAGGTTACATCATCCGAAAGATGGATCCGGTGAAACCCTTCGTACAAAGAGGGGAGGTGATCAATGAGACATTCCGACAAGGGCCGAAGCGCAGGCCAGCGCGCATAAACGCGGCGAAGATCCTCAATGCTCAGGGGATATTTCTCTACAGAAACAAAGTGTAACCGGTTTCCGCCTGAACGGTGTTGCCGCCAGAGATCCCAAGTGGCAAGAAAATTAAGGCCCGTTCCGAACCCCGTCTCGCCAATCGTGTAAAGCCGTTTGCCCGCCCATGCGCCTGGAAGTTCATTGCCCTCTAGAAAAACATGCCGGCTCTCAGCCCAACCGTCTTCGTTGGAATAATAGATATCGCCGAACACCGCACTCACAGGGGCATCCCCCTGCCCCCAATCGATGCGGCCTTGCTGAACGGGGTGTCGTCGCCTCATGGACGCTTCACGAACTCCGGCTCATTTTGGACTCTCCGGGCACCAAGGAATATGGCAAGACACACTAAGAGACCAACTGAGGCCGTCCCACCCAAATGCGGTTCATATTGCGGGTCAGGAAGTCCGGCCTCTCTCGTCCCTGCAAGCGGCCCAGCGCTTCGTGGTAAGGCGGCACAAACCGAAACCGCCTGGGCAATCGGAAGTACACTCGGCGGATCCAACGAACGGCACGCTCGCTCTCTCGCTGATGCCGCTCGTTAAACTCAAAGCCGTACTGTTCGCGAATGCGCGTCGGCAAAACACCGGACGTTAGCGATCGGTACCAGCCAGGCAGAGGTACAAACGTCCGCTGGCCGCCAGACTTACCCATAAGCAGAAAAGACGCAATGTCTCGTGCCGCAGTTCCCACAGTCAGCACATCAGATGCATGCATCTCTCTCGTATAAGCTTGAAAGTCCGCCCAGCGCTCGGGCAGTTCGTATGGATCGATTCCGAAGAAACGCGCTTTGACTTTGGAGGCGGAGTAATAGGCCTCCTTGTCCGAGTCAGACAAAGGCGGAAAAACCAGTTCGTACATCAACAAAGAGGTTTCGACCAAAGTCGCATGCACCCATCGCATCGCTTCCACATCATTGGCCCGATATTGGCTCCCTTTTTTGAAGGGGCCGACATCTTCAGACATGGGACCTCGAATGTGGGAATGGATGGCGTGAAGGCGCTGGGCCTGGTGGACGGCATGGTCAAGCGAGCCGAAATTCATGCCGAACATAATCGTGAACGTGCGATGAAAACGTCCGATCGGATCAGTCTTTGTACGCGATTGCCGACTAATGGCTTCTGCGACCCAAGGATGGGCCGTCTGCAAGAGCGCGGCGCGCGCAGCGCCTAAAAACAAGATTGCTTCCTTGTCGATCTTCCAAGTGATGGATCCCGGACCGAAAACGCCCTCGTTAGGATCACGAACCGATTGACGAAAAAAAGCAATCTGGCGCTCCAGCGCCTCGTCCGTCACCGTCTTTGCAGGCTTGACGCTGTCCTCCGCAAAATCGGTTGTTGTCCCCGTCATTAAGTCCCCATATCCTCGTTCTTCCCACGAGCGCACCACACGCATGCAAGAACCATGACCGAGCCGATTGACATCCTCAACCTTATGCTGAGGGGAGCCAGCATCTCGATTATCGTTCTTATTGCTATCCTGCTCACTCGGGATCTCAAGTCAATTCAAACACGTCTTTGTGCCGCTTTATTTCTCTACGGAGCCGTTTCATATCTCATGGAACCGGTTGTGAGTGTCTATTTGGATACACCCTTTGCACGAACGGTGATCTATTTCGGCTCTTTCAATGCACCGCTGTTCTTTTGGTTGTTCGCTCAGACACTCTTCAACGATTCGTTCCGCTTCACAAAAACCATCGGAGTGATTGTTGGCGCCTATTTGCTCTTAGGCATAGGCCTTGATATCGGCGAAATTTTGCCGTTCCGCATTATTCCGGAGACCTGGAGAGATTTTGTATTCCCTTTGCGCCATATCTGGGCGCTCGGCTTCATTGCCCATGGGTTGTTCATAACCGGGATCGGCAAAGAGGACGATCTCCTCGAACCAAGACGGCGCTTGAGAACGGTAATGGTTTGGGCCATCGGCGCATACATAAGTGCCATACTGCTCGTTGAGGTCGTGATCGAAGGCACGGTGCTCGACGACGTGCCCCACTCTCACCCGCTAAATGCCTTTAATGCATTTGGAATCCTGATTTTGTCCATCGCACTTGCGGCAGCGCTGACACGCATTCATCCAGCTTTTGCCGCCCAAATCCCAACTCCGAACGAAAAGCCACGACCTTCGTCTGCCAAAGTCCAAAATCCTGCCGATGCGCTTGCAATTGGTCAGCTTCTCGACTTCATCGAGAAGGAGCGGGGATACACAACGGAGGCTCTCACCATCGTCAAACTGGCAGAAATACTCTCCATCCCCGAGCATCGCTTGCGCAAGCTGATCAATTCTGAGCTTGGCTACAGGAATTTTAGTGATTTTCTCAACCAATACCGCATCGAAGCCGCGTGCACCGAACTCTCCGATCCCGCGAAAGCCAGAATACCCATCCTGACCATCGCGATGGATCTTGGCTATCAGTCGATCGGTCCCTTCAACCGAGCATTCAAGGAAAAGAAGGGACTTACTCCTAGCGAATTCCGGCGTCAAAGTTTTGGCTCGGCTGGACCCGGCGCCTCATCGGCGGATCCGGCAACCGCTTACGAAAAACCCTAGCCGATTCCGAAATCGGCGAAGCTTTTTGGCTTGGAGCACGCGCCGATCCAGCACGCGCACCATACTTCATGAGTTGCAGCAACACATCTCATGGAGTGCTCTCATGCTTTCATACCTTCACGACCATCTCGAAGAGCTCCAAATATGGTGCGCAATCTTCTTGAATGATTACGGACGCTATTTGTGGTTCGCGGGACTGATGTTTCTTGTCATCGGCTTCTGGAAGTCAAAGGCCTGGAGCCATCGAAAGATAAGACCCAATCGACCCAAGAATTCACAGATCTGGCGCGAGATCCGATACTCTACTTATGCGTCGGCGATCTTTGCCACGTTCGGCTTTTTGATGGTGATCGGAGAACAGTACGGCTTCGTTAAAATCTACACGGACATATCGACGTTCGGCTGGGTTTATTTCGGCGTTTCGCTCACCGTGATGATCATCGTGCACGATGCCTATTTTTACTGGACTCATCGCCTGCTCCACCATCCTGCCCTCTTTCGCTACGCCCATGTCACACATCACCGCTCCCATAGCCCAACTCCCTGGACAGCCTACGCCTTCGATCCCATCGAAGCGGCCATCAACGGCGCCTTCGTGTTCTTGTTTGTGTGCGTCATGCCCGCTCATCCGGCGGCAATCTTTTTGTTCATGACCCACATGATTGCGCGAAACGTGCTGGGACATTGCGGCTACGAACTGATGCCCAAAGGCATGCTCCGCCATCCGGTCTTCAAATGGCTGACCTCGGTCACCCACCACGATCTGCATCACGCCAGCAGCCGCTACAATTTCGGTCTCTACTTTTCCTACTGGGACAAATGGATGGGGACGGAGCATCCTGAGTACCAGGTACGTTTCGAGAAGATCACACAACAGCCGCTTACAGCAAAACAGGCAGTGAACGATCCTCACGCCGAAACTGCAATCAAAAGGAGCGCACAATGAAACACTTCCTATGTGTCTCGGTCCTCGTCCTCCTATGGACCGGAACGGCGCCCGCTCAAGCACCTGAGGCGATGAATGCAATTCTCGGCAATTGGGCGACCCAAGGCTACGGCGCCGTCGTACGATTTGAGTCGTGCAAGGACAAAAGGGAACGGCTCTGCGGCACCCTCGTCTGGGCTTGGGATCCGAGCGACATTGAACCGGACGCCCTTGGGAGTCTCATGTTTGAAGGCGCCGAATTCGACGGCGAGATCTGGTCCAAAGGCAAACTGAAAAGTCCTGAGGACGGACGCACCTATCGCGGCACCATTTCACAAACCTCTGCCGATACCATCAAACTCAAGGGCTGCGCGGCAGGAATCTTCTGCAAGACACAAGTTTGGCATCGCCTGGAAAGCCTGCCCCATGTGAAGGGCCTGGCGAACATAGAACCAGGGGGAGAGTAGCCCACCAAACCTGGCCACTAATCGGAAAATCCGATCACCCATCCCATTTGCAGCTCTCCTTGCGAATCCATTGCAGCTGGCCTAAGTCTGTCTCCAACAGCACCAGGTAATGTGAGGAAACAGCCATGAACATGAACGAAGATTTCACCATGACCATTGACGGCAAGGCCGTGACCGCGGCCCAGACCATGGATGTGGTCAATCCCGCGACCGGCGAAGTGTTCTCCGCCGCGCCTGATTGCTCTAAGGAACAGCTGGATGAAGCGGTGAAGTCTTCGCGCGCAGCCTTCAAATCCTGGAAGAAAAAGAGCTTCGATGAGCGCGCGGCTTTCCTGAAACAATGCGGCGACGCGTTGACCAAAGTGGCGCCTGAGATGGCCCGCCTCTTTACCCGGGAACAAGGCCGCCCCGTCGAAGCGGCCGAGCAAGAGATCCTGGGGGGCGCCCAATGGTTTCACGCCATTGCCGAAATGCGCCCGCCCGTTCATGTGGCCGAAGATTCCGAGCAACAGTTTGTTGAAACCCAATATGTGCCCCTTGGCGTCGTCTGCGCCATCGCCCCTTGGAACTTTCCCGTCAATCTGGCGATCTGGAAAATTGCGCCGGCCCTGCTTGCGGGCAACACCATGGTCCTCAAGCCCTCGCCGTTTACGCCCCTCTGCACACTGAAGATGGGGGAGATCTTCCGGGACATTCTGCCTCCCGGCGTTCTCAACATCATTTCCGGCGGCGACAATCTTGGGCCGTGGATGACCGCTCATCCGGGCTTTGACAAAATCTCCTTCACCGGCTCCACAGCCACCGGCAAGAGCGTCATGGAAAGCGCTGCCAAAGATCTAAAAGCCCTCACTTTGGAGCTTGGCGGCAACGACGCCGCCATCGTCTTGCCGGACGTGGATCTCGACGACGTAGCGCAAAAGATCTTCTTCGGCGCCTTCTTCAACACCGCACAAATCTGTGTAGCGACCAAACGTCTCTATGTTCATCAGGACGTTTACGAAGGATTGCGGGATCGCCTCGCCGCCATCGCCAAAGCGGTGAAGGTCGGCGACGGCACGGAACAAGGCACGGTCCTGGGGCCCATCCAGAACAAGCGTCAGTACGACCGCGTGATGGATCTCCTCAACGACGCCAAGGACAACAATCTGACCCTCATCGAGGGCTCCGACATTCCCGACGGCGGCGGCTACTTCATTCCCGTCACCATCGTCGACAATCCGCCGGAAGACTCCCGCGTGGTTCAAGAAGAGGCCTTCGGTCCAATCCTCCCCATGCTGAAGTTCGATGATGTCAACGACGTCATCGACCGGGCCAACGACACCGAATACGGCCTCGCCGGCGCGGTCTGGTCCAAAGACACGGACAAAGCCATGGAAATCGCGCGCCAATTGGAAACCGGCACAGTCTGGATCAATCAGAACCTCAACCTGCGCCCGGACACGCCCTTCGGCGGCCACAAGAATTCCGGCTTCGGCTCGGAAAACGGCATGGAAGGTTTGCTCGAATTCATGGCGCCCCAGGCAGTCTACGTGGCCAGGGGCTAGCGAGAAGGAAACGGATGGCGCCCCGGACTTGGGCCGGGGCCCATCTGCGCAACATATCTATCCAATGAAAGCTAAACAGGCTAGGTTCCGGCATTCGCCGGAACACCTCCTGGCGCTTACATGTTTGAATTCGCGTATCGCTCTATTCCGACTGAGCGCGCCGGAACTTTCGTTTCAGCTCTCGAAACGCGCGCCAAGGTATTTGAGTACGTCCTTCTCGATATATCATATTCTCCATTAAAATCTCGATACGGACGAGGTCCGCGTAGAGTTGAAGGGCGACCAGACTAGGATCGACACTGAACGCAGCGATTTCCTCAAACTGCGATTCCCTCGGAAAATTCTCTTGAGATGCAAGGAGCCGCAGCGTTGGTCCTCTTTCGCCGTCAACCTCCAGCCGAAGCGCGTGTGCACCCGGCTCATCTTGCAAAACAGCAAATGCCGGAAACTTCTCCTCGTGGATATTCGCTATGAAGTCGATCAATTCTTCGATCGGATCATTAAAGGCATGCGTAATTTGTAGTGAGAATTTCTGTGCGTCAATCTCGATTTGAAGATCGCTCCAGCCATGTCTGCCAAGTTCGTATCTCAGGATTACATGCTTCGGATCCGACATTTCCGTTCTTTCCTATCGTCAACCATCGTTCATATCCCTTGACGAGCGTTCTTGCGTGGGACTCAACCGTTGCTCTAGAGTAGAACATCCGAAAAAACGATTTCGAATGGCGCTATGAGCCGTGTGTGGGTGTTCACTATACTATTGCTCACTTATACGATCGTGCTAGTGGTCGATCCGCAACAGCATCTCATCGCCACCAGCGTAAACGGCCAGTATTCGTTGAGCGTCTCAACCTCAGCGTTTTCCGTTGGGGCAACTTTGGCACTATCACTGTTCGTAGTGTCATACCCTCAGAAACCGGGCAAGCCGCTTTACAAGTGGAATGTCCGAAC
The DNA here is from genome assembly GCA_028284345.1 of Hyphococcus sp. Taxonomy (GTDB): domain Bacteria; phylum Pseudomonadota; class Alphaproteobacteria; order Caulobacterales; family Parvularculaceae; genus Hyphococcus. The sequence goes on from JANQRY010000003.1 coordinate 1,014,106, forward strand.
CATCGAGCGGTTCGCAGCATTTCAGGTCGACGTTTTTCTTGTAGCATTCATCTCGATGCACATAATTTCCGTGCAGCTCCTTATTGGGGAAGCGACGGAAACTGGCGTTTTTTCTTGGAGCTTTTCGCGTGAAAACAATCGGCATACAGACGCACTAAGCACTCTAGCCCTATTCCCAATACTCTTCATTTATTTGTACGCCCACCCTATAAATGGTCGACAAACAGTTGGTCAGTATCTCGTAGGCTTTAAAGTCGAGAGTCTGCCCGGCGCCGATCGGAAACCCGCATATGGTTTGAATATACTCTATTCCTTGATCGGCATCTGTATCTGGCCTGTCTCGCTCTATTTGGCGGCAGGCCGACACGACAAATCATATTGGTGGAATCTCAAAACCGGAACACGACTAGTTCGTTTGGAATGACGCTCACTCGCATTCGGTGAACTTAGTTTTGGAGCCCTACTTCTTCTCCAGAAGCAGTTGGCCTTTCTTTTCCACTTGGCCAGCGATGGTTTCGGCGAGGCGGGCCAGGATGCCGGGAAGGGTGGCCTCGATCTGCACATACTGATCCCAGCATTCGATGTGGCCGGTAATGTTTTGCCCCAAGCCCTTGGCGCGGAACTGCACCCCGTCCTCGGTCCACACTTCTTCGAATTTGACGAATTTCCCGCCGGAAAGCGCGTTCTTGATCTGATCAAAGCCCTTTTGCAGCCGGTCCTTGGCCTCGGCTTTGCCCAGATCGTGGGTCAAGGTAATGGTGACGGGTCGTGCCATAGTACCACTCTAAATAGGGTTATTGTTCGGATCCGCAAGAGGCCTCGCCCACAGCAAGGGCGTCCGGCATCCACTTGTTCAAATTGTCGATACGTGTCGCATGACTGGGATGGGTGGAGGCGAATTCCGGCGGCTGTCCGTTGCCGGCCGCCGACATGCGCTCCCAGATTTTGGGCGCTTCCCGCGGGTCGAAGCAGGCTCGCGCGGTCAGGATCAGACCGATATAGTCCGCCTCTTCCTCATGCAGTCGTGAAAACGGCAACGCAAAACCATATTGCGCACCCAGACCAAAGGCCTGCATCGCGATCCGCTGGAGCTCAATGGATTGGTCCCCCAATAATAGCCCCACCGCAACGGCGCCGACCTGCACGACCTGTTGTTGAGACATACGCTCCGACCCATGGCGCGCAATGGCATGACCCATTTCATGGCCGATCACGGCAGCCAATCCATCCTCGTTCACCGTAAGCGGCAAAAGCCCTGTGTAAACCGCCGTGTACCCTCCCGGCAGCGCAAACGCATTGGCTTGAGGCGAATCGACAAGCGTGAACTGCCATTCGAACCCGGGGTTTTCAGGCGCGGCAACGTCCGCCAGTTTGCGGCCAATCCGCTCTACCATGGCTGCGGTCTCACCGCGGGTGACAACGTCTGATTGGGATAAGATCTCATTGTACGCCTCTTCCCCCAGAGCAGAGGCTTGGTCCAATCCAACGGTCACGAACTGAGACCGGCCGGTGAACGGTACATCCTGCTGATTGCCGAACCAGTAGAAACCGCCACCGGCAACAATCACCGCCAGCAAGAGAAATCGCAAATTACCCACAGCACTCCTCATCCTCGTTTAACGAGATCAAGCCGAAATCCAACGCGAAGACATTAGCACAAGGGGAAATCCACGACACCGCCTTTGAAGTCGCCTACCTAACGTCCGCAGGAACGCGAACTGTGCTAACGTCACTTGATGGCGGACACTCAGAAAGACCCATATCATCACGGCAGGTTGCGCGAAGAATTGCTTTCCCAAGCACCTGTATTGATTGTCGAGAAGGGGCTAGATGGGTTCACGCTGAGGGAACTTGCCCGGCGCACGGGCGTGACCCATACCGCCACCTACCGCCATTTCTCCACCAAACAAGATCTGCTGGCGGAATTGGCCCTTACCGCACACGCGGATTTCGCGAGGGCTCTAAGAAACGCTCAGCCCCAAGAACGGGAGCATAGCCATGATATGGAAGCGTGGGCGTTAGCAATTGCGCTCGCCTATCTTGAATGGGCCACACAAAACGAAGGTGTCTATCAGATCATGTTCGGACCGAGACTCAATGCTGACGGCGCATTTCCCGCGCTAGAAGATGCCATCGAAAAGAATTTCGGAATTATGGATGAGGTATTTCTCGATGCCGGATTCGGTATCGATCGTGCCCGCGAACTCAGCCTTGGTTTGATGACCTTGATCCACGGCTACTGTGAACTTGTTCGTCTAAAGCGTATTCGTATACGGAATAGGAAGGCAATGAAGGATCTTCTATCACGTGTGCTTTCTCCCTATCTGGCGGGAATACGCTCCGAGTACCAGAAAGACAAAGAGGGCGAATAACCCCCCACTTTCAATTCCGTACGAAGCCGCCATGAGGCACAGCACTTGACATGACCATGGCCTAATGTTTCCATTGGTAACATCGGAACAAAGCGGAATGAAATCATGGAAATCAATGGATTTGCGCACTTGAATTTGACGGTCAGCGATTTCGAGAAATCACTGCCGTTCTATAAGAAACTGTTCGCTTTGCTTGAGTTGAAAGAGCTGATCGTCGGGGACGGTTACTACTATTGTGTCGGCCGCCGTGTCGGCTTTGGCATTCAAGCATGCGCGCCGGAAAACCAGGGCGTTCCAGCGGATCAAGGCAGAGCAGGTCTGCACCACTTCTGTTTATCCATGAAGTCGCGTGAAGACGTCGACACACTCGCACACTTCGTCCGGGAGGAAGGGCTCACCCTCATTCGCGAACCCGCACCAAATGACGACTGGTTTCCTGGAATGTACTCTTTGTTGTTCGAAGATCGAGATGGGATACGAATCGAAGCCAACCATATCCAACGCTCCGCTCACTAACAAAAACAGCAAAGCACGCGCAAAACAAAGAATCTGGAGCCGTTTTGTGTTTCCGTCAAAGCAAAACGGCTTCAGCGTCACATCCCCAGCTTGCCGTGGATACCGCATTCGGTTTTATCTGAACCGGACCAGCGGCCGGAGCGGATATCATCTTCACTCGCCGGTTGCGTGCAAGGCCAGCAGCCAATCGAGGGATAGCCTTGCTCAACAAGCGGATGGCGCGGCAAACCACTCTCTTCGAACGCATGCTGAACATCGTCCCGTGTCCAACGGGCAAGCGGATTGACTTTGATGAATTTGCCGTTGACCTCGACCCGGGGCAGACGCACGCGCTCGCCCCCGTGCATCTGCTTGCGTCCGTTAATCCAAGCATCAAACGGCTCCAGAGCCTTAGCCAGAGGGCGCACCTTGCGGATGTTGCAGCACTTATCCGTATCCCACTGCCACAGGGTATTGTCGGGGTCCTCTGCCTTCAGGTCTTCCGCATCCGGCATAATATCGAGGACATTGGTAAGTCCCAATTTCTCGGCAACCTGTCGGCGGTATTGCAGCGTTTGAGCAAAATGCATCCCGGTTTCGAGGAACACAACCGGAAGGTCCGGCGCAACACGCGAGACAAGATCAAGAAGAACAGCCGCTTCAGCCCCAAAAGAGGAGACCAGCGCAATCCGCCCCGAAAATTCTTGATTTATCATGACATCAAGAAACTCTTCGGCGGGCAGCTCACCATAAGTTTGGTCGAGACGCTTGACATAATCCGCTTGCGTTTCTTGGGAACTCTCAGCCGCACGTGATTCCGAAATTTCACGGGCCAGTCTGGCCGCTTCATCAACTGGCCCGACCTGCACGTCGGAGGGATCACGTTCTTTCAAGGCAACATCTGTCATGTTTCACTCCGCAGCCTTTTTCGTGTGATGCCTTAGACGCAACACGGATTGTTTCGCATCCAGCGCCGGCTGATAAACGGAAGTGAATTCCCGGGCGGCTTCCAGCCAGTCCTGCAATACCGCCGCGTTCTCCACTTCAAAGGCGTCAAAGCCGCAGCGATGCATAAAGAACAATTGGTCCCGGTGGACATCGCCAACCGCGCGGATCTCGCCTTCAAATGCAAATCTCTCCCGCAACATCCGCGCATAAGAGAAGGCCCGACCGTCTTTGAACGCCGGAAAATCGAGAGCAATGAGATCGAACGCCGCCAGATCATCCGCGACAAGCTCAGGAGACTGATCACTCCGCAATATGAGGCCTAGCTTTCCATTTCGCGACCGCAGGGAGTCTTTGTCCTTCTCCCATCGTTCCAAATGCACGACCACGTCCCCAGACGGAAGCTCGTCTTCATCGTCCGCATAGACCCACGGATCCTCGGTAATCTGGTCACCCTTAATGAGCGGCATAGAGCTTCTCCTTAAACGGATCTAATCCCACCCGATCGACGAGGCCCAAAAACGCCTCTCCCGGCGCTCTGTGTTCCAGATACACATCGACAACTTTTTCCACCGCATCCACAATTTCGTCGTAGGAAAAGGCCGGGCCTAAGATCTTGCCGATCGAGGCATCTTCGGTGGCGCTGCCTCCAAGTGTGATCTGGTAAAACTCCTGCCCCTTTTTGTCGACGCCGAGAATACCGATATTGCCAACATGGTGATGCCCGCAGGCATTGATGCAGCCTGAAATCTTCACTTTGAGATCACCGATATCATGTTGACGGCTGAGATCTGCAAACCGCTCACTAATGCGTTGCGCGACGGGGATCGAGCGGGCATTGGCCAAGTTGCAATAATCCAGGCCCGGGCAGCTGATCATGTCGGTGATGGTTCCTAGATTCGACGTCCCCATGTCCGACGCAGACAGAGCTTCCCAAACAACGAAGAGATCCGACTTCTTCACATCGGGCAATACAAGATTTTGCTCATGCGTGACCCGCACTTCGTCGAAGCTATATTTCTCGGCCAAATCTGCGACGACTTCCATTTGCTCCGCCGTTGCATCACCGGGAATCCCGCCGATAGGCTTCAGTGAAATATTGACAATCCCGTAACCCGGTACTTTGTGCTCGGCAACGTTCCGTTTCACCCAAGCTGCAAAGTCCGCGTTTGCCTCAATTTTGTCTTTCAACGTAGCATCTGTCGCCGGCAACGTCTCATAGGCCGGCGGCGCGAAGTAAGCCTTAATCCGGTCAATTTCATCTTGAGGAAGATCATATTTGCCGTCTTTGATGAATTGCCACTCTTTATCGACCATCTCGGCAAACTCGCCCGTACCAACGCTGCGCACCAAGATCTTAATACGCGCTTTGTACAGATTGTCTCGGCGGCCGAGCTGATTGTAAACACGCAAAATTGCTTCAAGATATGACAGAAGGTCCTTCTTCTTGACGAAGCTATTGATCTCCGGACCCACCACGGGCGTCCGGCCAAGACCCCCGCCGACAAAGAATCGGAAACCTGTCTCGCCGGCAGCATTCTTCACAAGCTGGATACCGATATCGTGCACGCGGATCGCGGCCCGGTCGTCTTCCGAAGCCGTTACGGCGATCTTGAACTTGCGCGGCAAGAACGAAAACTCAGGATGAAAGGTCGACCACTGACGGATGATCTCGCAATAGACACGCGGGTCTTCTATTTCGCCGGCCGCCACGCCCGCATATTGGTCGGAAGTCACATTGCGAATACAGTTTCCGCTCGTCTGAATGGCATGCATCTCTACGGTCGCCAGATCTGCCAAAAGATCGGGAACCTCTTCCAGCTTCGGCCAGTTGTACTGAATGTTTTGGCGCGTGGTAAAATGGCCGTAACCTTTGTCATACTTCCGGGCAATGTGCGCGAGCATCCGCATTTGCTTCGAAGAAAGAGTTCCATACGGAACAGCCACCCGCAGCATATAGGCATGCAATTGCAGGTATAGACCGTTCATCAAACGTAGAGGACGGAATTGTTCCTCGGTGAGATCACCGGAAACTCGGCGCGCCACCTGACCGCGAAATTGCTTCACGCGTTCATCGACTATGGTCCGGTCAAATTCGTCGTATCGATACATGTATCTGCTTACCTATCCGTTTCGGCCGGCCTGTTTTCCGAAATGTGGATGGACGGTTGGACCCTTTGCACGGATGATCTCACGCTGCCCCAGCGGGATAATCTCTCCATTTGGTCCGGCATCCACTTCCATTTCATAAGGACCCACTATGTCTTTCATTTGTTCCGGCTCTTCTGACCAAGAAACCAGCTGCAGGGCGTCTTCCTTGCTAGCGAGAACCTCACTGTCTGATAGCGACACGGACCAATTCCGGTCCGCCGTCAAATAGACGACTTCGCCGTCATCAAGCCGGTTGGCGGTCACAACATAGCCCGTCACGCAATTTGCCTCCGTTTCGATGAAGCCGCCATCTCCTCCTTACCAACCATGTCGCCCAATTCGCTGTCCCGGCCGAAGCGGGCGACATCCCCGACAATGATTATGGCGGGTCCCTTGACGTTTCCGTCGCGCACCAATCGCTCTAAACAGTGAAGCTCGCCGCGAACGACACGTTGCTCCGGCAAGGAACCATTCTCGATAATGGCAACGGGCGTACACGCGTCAAGCCCTGCACTGACGAGATTATTCGAGATCAGCGCGGCCCGGCTCACGCCCATGTAAAACACAAGCGTGTGCGGCAGGCGGACCAAGCCGTCCCAATCGATATCACTGCCCCCTTTGCCATAGGCGGTTACAAACGTTACCGCCTGCGAATGGTTCCGGTGGGTAAGCGGCACATGCGCGGCGGTGGCGCATCCCAGCGCCGCTGTGATGCCGGGCACGACCTCAACAGAAACGCCGCGCGCTGTCAAAAAGTCCAGCTCTTCGCCGCCCCTGCCAAAAACAAAGGGGTCGCCCCCCTTCAGCCGCACGACGGTCTTGCCCAACAGAGCCTGCTCCGCCATCTTTTCCTGAATTTGATCTTGGCTCAAATGATGGTTGTTCCGTTGTTTGCCCGCGAAGACGAGCTCCGCATCCCGGCGAACATAGCTTAGAATCTCCGGGCCGATCAAACGGTCATAGAGCACGACATCCGCCTGCTGCATAATATGCATCGCACGTAGAGTAAGGAGGTCCGGATCCCCAGGCCCCGTACCAACGATATACACGCGACCCTGACGACTCTCAAAGCCTTCCTGATTGACATGGACCAGCATTTCCTGGTGAGCGTCTTCAAGACGCCCGTCTAGTACCGATTGGGCAATAGGACCCTGAAAGAACTTTTCCCAAAACTTACGGCGCTGTGAAAACGGAAATTTTGCCTTGACCGCTTCGCGGAATTCCCGGGCGAAGGCCGCCAGATCGCCGACCCGTGCCGGAAGCAGCCGTTCAATCTGCTCACGGATGGAACGCGCCAGTACGGGAGAAGAACCGGCCGTCGAAATTCCGATCACCACATCACCGCGATCCACAATCGATGGCGTAATAAATCCGCAGGCCTCTGTTTGATCGACAACATTGACGAGAACGCCAGCCGCTTCGGCCATTTCTCTCCAATGTGTATTGGCTCCCTCATCATCGCTCGCGATGAACACCAGCCTATAGACGCTAAGATCAGCTTTGGCTTGGTCTGCGCTGACAACGTGAACCGTCGGTTCATCAAGTGTCTCCGCCAATGCGCCAGGCGAGCCGCCTGCCAACACCACATCGACATGAGCTCCCGATTGAACAAGCAAACGGACTTTTTGCGCCGTAGCTGCGGTTTCGCCAACGGCAAGACATCGCTTGCCGTTCAAATCTACAAAGGCCGGAAAGTAGCGCATCGTTTTTGAGTTCGTATATCTTTTCCCAGGGCGGTTAACCGCCGCTTTTGGGTCGCTTCCACATTAGAATATCTAAACTCTGCACTAGAAAACCTTGGCTAAAATCGCTATCTTCCAGTAATCGAGGAATGGTGCGGTATCAAAGCAAACGGGTGTGCCGAGAGATCAGACGCTGAACCTAGGAGTGGACGCGATACCGCACAAACGAGTATTTCTGAGATTCTGACGAGTTTTTCTGAACGCCTATACGCCGAGCCCGTTCTGTTCTAAGGCAATTCTCATGGTGACCTCACGCAGACTTCCCCCTCTCAACGCGCTTCGTGCTTTTGAAGCCGCAGCGCGCCACCTGAGTTTCACAAAAGCAGCCGAAGAGCTGCACGTTACGCCGGGTGCAATCAGTCAACAAGTCAAATCCCTCGAAGAATATGTAGGCACTACCCTCTTTAAGCGCCTCAATCGCTCCTTACTGCTCACGGACGACGCGGAAGCGTGCCTGCCCGCACTGAGGCTGGGTTTCGACAAGCTTGCCGAAGCAACCGATGCGTTAACCGCCAGCCGAACGGAAAACCGTTTGGTCGTCAGCACCGCACCCTCGTTCGCGTCCAAATGGCTCGTCCCGAGACTTGGTGAGTTTCAGGAAAAATTTCCCGAAATCGATGTCTGGGTGACGGCCGCGCTGGAACTGGCAGACTTTGCCAAAGACGGCATCGATGTCGCGATCAGATATGGAAGCGGCGACTATCCAAACTTAATCGTAGAGCGGCTTTTCGCTGAGAAAGTCATACCGGTTTGCAGTCCAAAATTGGTAGGCGAAACGGGACGTTTGCGAACCCCTGAAGACTTGAAACACTTCACCTTGATCCATGACGTCAGTCCCGACCTGGAAGAAAGCCACCCCGATTGGAGCATGTGGCTAAAGGCAGCCAAGGTCGAAGGCGTGGACGGCAACAGGGGCCTTCGCTTTAATCAAACCAGCCTTGCGCTCGAAGCAGCCATGAACGGCGAGGGGGTTGCCTTAACCATGGCATCGCTTGCAGCCCAAGATATTCAGAAGGGCCGCCTCGCGAAACCGTTCGACCTCACCCTGCCCGTCGACTTCGCATACTATCTCGCCTACCCGCAATCAAAGGCAAACTTGGGCAAAGTCAAGAAGTTCAGTGAATGGATCAAAGGCGCGGCCTGAGGTCTTGGGCCCGATTCAATTCGGACGCCTCACAACCTGGATCGGGACCGCACCCCGGGAAATTTTTTTCTGAAATCGGACTATGGTTAAACGGTATTTAACCAAAACTCGACAAGATCATCCGTGCCGACTGGATAATTCCCGCCCACATAAGCAGGGAAACAGAGAGCCAAACCACCAGGCCCTGTTGCACGGAGAGCTGAAACTCACCGGAAGGTTGGCGCACTGACCACGGTCCATCCAAAAGGACCGGCTTATACTGCGGTAGTGCCTCAACGACTCTCAAGTCGCGGTCGCATACTATTGTCATGCCGACTAGTCCTCACAAATCCACCCCATTTTACGAAGACAGGTGTAAACATAGTCTTAAGGATTTTGACGACCAAATGGCAGTAAAAAGATTAACAATTTTAACCATAGGGATTAACTATCATCATTAACCAAACGATTAATGATGCGACTTGAAGTGCACAATACCTGGTTATCTTATACCGCACTCGGACCGATTACCGCCCCTTAAATACCGGTTCGCGTTTCTCGACAAAACTCAGAGCGCCTTCCTTGTGATCTTCTGTTTCGAACAAAGTCCCGAGCGTTGCGCTCACCCATCCACCGATCTCGTCAAGATCCCCATACGAAAACTTCCGCATACCTTCTTTCATAAAGCGCAAGGCAAGCGGTGCATTGGCCGCAATCTTCTTCGCAATACGCACCGTATGCTCAATCAGGTCGTCATGAGGAACAACATCACTCACGAGCCCGATGTCCTTCGCCATACGCGCATCAATCACATCGCCGGTAAAGACCAACTCAGCCGCCTTTGAGGGACCGACCAAGGCCGGAAGACGCCACAATCCGCCCACATCCGTAATCAATCCGCGCTTGATGAAGATCTCTCCGAACTTAGCATTCTCAGAAGCCACACGGATATCCGCAAACAGAGCAAGTTCCATCCCCCATCCTACCGCAGGACCGTTGACGGCGGCAATCACGGGGCGGTCACACTCAAGAACGGCCACAGCAGCGGGCGTGGGGCGCGGCCGCACGGAGCGAAGCCGGGCCACACTCTGATCCCGCTCCTCACCCAACATAATTTCCTTCACGTCGTCGCCGGAACAAAAGGCCGGATCGGCCGCCGTCAGCACCACGCAACGAACGTCATTGTCCTTTTGCGCCGCCTTGAAGGCGGATTCCAGCTCATCATACATCCGCCGGTTAAGGGCGTTCCGCCGCTCAGGGCGGTTGAGTGTGACATAGGCGATATGATCTTCCACCCGGTACAGAATGAATTCGAAGTCTTCCGGCGCGACATGGGCAATAAACGGCATCCCTCTTCCTCCTTGATGGCGCAAGTGTTTGGCAACGCATCCTAGGAGCACGGCCAGCCCCGCGCAATAAGGGCAATTTCGGAAGCAACCACCCCGTGGACCGGGGCGCTTTTTCGTGTAGTCTTAGATCAATAGGTTCGGCCCAGAGAGAGGGAGAAAGGCATGACACAATCGCTTGAAGCACAGATTCAAAGACTTGCCGACATCGAAGAGATCAAACAGCTCAAAGCCAAATATTGCGCCGCGTGCGACAATGACCACAACCCGGATGAAGTAATCGCACTCTTCATCGACGACGGCGTTTGGGAGGCCACCTCCAACGGCCGCTTCGAGGGCAAAGCGGCAATTCGGCAGTTCATGTCCGATTTGAGAGGAAGCGGCTACATTCGAAACTCCGCCCACCAAGTGTTCAACCCGGTGATCGAAGTCGAGGGTGACGCAGCCACCGGGCATTGGCGCCTACTGATGATGTACACCAGCAACGAGCCCGACGGAAGCAACAAGTACAACCGCATCATCGGTTGGTATAAAGAAAAATATCGCAGGGTGAACGGCGAATGGAAGTATGAGTCTCTCTTTTGCCAAGTCGAAGAGAACGCACCCTACTTGATCGACACCGACGCCTCCGCCGGGCCGGCCGCCGAATAAGACGCCCCCTCCCTAACTCCCGATCTCTCCGCCATCGTCCTTGGTGATCGCAACGACCGAGGGCCGCGGCGGCATGCCCGCCTTAAAGTCGGGCCACCGTGTTGCCGGCTTATCAAACGTCGCCCCCGGTTCCATTCCCGGATGCTGAACCGCCACGAACAAGGACTTGCCATCCGGCGTAAAGGTCGGACCACACATCTCCGCACCCCGCGGGCAGCCATAAAAGTGCTTCGGCAATGCCCGATTGGGACCAGTTGTTTCCGTCGCCCAAAGACCGTCATGAACCGGTGCGGGTGTGCCGTCGGGAGACTTGTGGGAAGGAAAGCCGTCAGACGCGATCCACAGCCGTCCTTTCGGATCGAACTCCAAGTTATCTGGGTTTTGAAACCATCCGCTGTCCGTGACGCCTGGATGATAAGAACCCCGCGCCGACGCTTGAGGATGCCCCGGATCACCTGCGAGCAGAAAGATTTCCCACTCAAACTCGTCGCTTGTGTGATCACGCTTTCCATCCTCACCCGGCGGAGAAATCTCCAAGATATGCCCCCAAAGATTCTTCTCACGAGGATTCGCAGGATTGGCGAGTTCCGCCGTCAGCTTACTGTTGTTTGTAAGGGTCACATAGAGGCGGTCCGTGTTGGGATCAACTCCCATATCCTCCGGCCTATCCATCGGTGTCGCCCCCAAGGACTTGGCAACGACCCGGGGCTCCAAATAGACTTCAGTTTCGCTGGCCAACCCAAGGGCCGCACCATCAGCACCGCCTTTGCCGAGATGCAGTTTGATCCACTTTCCGGTACCATCGGCGAAAAACTTCGCCGCATACAGATCGCCATCGTCGAGAATATCTGCACTCTTGTTCCTTTGGTATGCATCCCGCGAGACGAAGCGATAAATATGCTGAAAGCGCTCATCATCGCCGCTATAGACGACAACCGGCGATCTGCGTTTAGTAACGACAGTCGCGCCTTCATGTTTGAACCGGCCGAGCGCCGTGCGCTTCTTGGGTTGGGACTTCGGACTATAAGGATCAAATTCGACCAGATATCCGAAACGGTTTGGCTCGCGCGGTTCTTTTTCGATATTGAACCGGTCGTGATGAAATCCCCACCCAAACCACGGAGCGCCGGATGCAGGCGGATACTTTCCGCTCGCATCTTTTTCGGCGGAGTATCCAACTCCGTAGACTTCGTAGTTGCGAACTTCCTCCGGCGCCAGCTCGCCCGCCGCAACCCGGTTGCCCCAAAAATATCCTTGAAAATTTTCCTCCGCCGTCAGAATGGTGCCCCAAGGCGTCACGCCACCAGCACAGTTTCCCATCGTCCCAAGAACCCGTGTGCCCGTTGCATCAGCGTTTGTTTTAAGTCGGCTGTGCCCCGCCAGCGGGCCAGTAATTTCAATTTCCGTGTTCGCTGTGATCCGGCGATTAAGAGAGCTGGTGGAAACGGCGGTCCACTGACCATCCAGAAGCTTAATTTCTACGACGGACAAACCAAGTGCCGCCATTTCGACATTGACCTGATTACGCGTCACGACTTTGGAAGAATCAGCCCGTGCCTCGATTCCGGGAAACATAAGGTGCGCGGTGGGAAATTCGTGGTTGGCCACCAACAAGCCATGGTCAGATGACTTCGTCCCGAGCGGAAAAGGCATGTAGGCAAGAAAATCGTTATTATATCCAAACTGACGTTCTTGTGCCGCAGCCGATTGGTCCTGGGGGTCGAAAGCAATACCCTGTTGTCCGATAATGGGGTCTCCCCATTTCAACAAGACGCGTGCGGAATACCCATCAGCGACGTGGTGGGTCGCATCATAGAGATGAGGGATTTCTTGAAACGAAAGACTTGTCCCCTCTTTGGCTTCTCGTCCATCTGAACAGCCAGCCAGCCCAAGGGAGCCTGTCGCAGCGATTGCTCCAACAGCGGATGTCTTCATCATTCTATCGAGGACACCCCGACGGCTGTACCGGCGTGTGACAATTTCTTGAAATGTAGGGACAGAAAAAGACTCATTTCCTGACATGGTTTCGCAAACCTTTCGAACACGAGAGTTGGGGCAAAACAAACGGGAAACCCCCGCTTTGCAACTTAGTCATATATTCCAGACTTCCAAGTGAGAACTTGTCCACCCAGCGAACAAGTCGTCGCACTCAGACTACCGCGGATACGCGCCAACATTTATGACTTGTCGAAATGCCTTTTCGCACGCTAAGACTTAACTGACGGTTCCTTTCGAAGGCGAAAAGGGAACCCGGTATGACGCCTTTGTCCAAAGCGGGATCTTAATCCGCAAATGGGGAGTGATCGGAACCAGAGTTCGCTGAACCTCCTGCGGGCTCCTTTCATCCGATTGCGTAACTCGATATGTGTCCCGTATCCTTTTTTCCTTCCGCACGCATCACAGATGTCCCAAGCCCATAGAGATCTGTTCTTCGTTTTAGGCGGTGCGCGGTCCGGCAAAAGCGCCTATGCGCTGCACTTGGCGGAACGATCCGCATTGACTTGCGTTTACGCTGCCACGGCCCAAGCCCTTGATGAGGAAATGGCCGCGCGCATCGCCCACCACAAAGAGAACAGAGCGCACACATGGGACGTGGTCGAAGAGCCTATCGAGTTAGCGGACAAGATTAGCGAGAACACTCGGGAAGACCGCATTATCCTCGTCGACTGCTTGACACTCTGGCTGTCCAACATCATGCACACTGAGGAAGATATCAGCGACCGGCATAGCTCTCTAGTCACCACCCTTTCCCAACGACGCGGGCCCGTCATACTCGTCTCCAACGAACTCGGGATGGGCCTTGTTCCGGAGACAAGACTCGGGCGCGAGTTTCGAGATGCACAGGGCCGTCTCAATCAAACTGTCGCCCGTGCCGCAGATCATGTTACATTCGTTGCGGCGGGCCTCCCGCTCCATCTCAAAGGCAACGCGGATGCAGCTTTCTGATGAGACAATTAGCGAGTTGAAATCTTTCTACGGTGGCGCCGGGCGCCACTATCACACATGGGCTCACATCGAGGCCATGCTCATGCTGTCCACACGCATCAGGCCCATGCTCACCAACCCTTCAGCAGTCGAACTAGCGATTTACTATCACGACGTGATTTACGATCCGCACTCGAACTCCAATGAACGCGACAGTATCAAAAAAATGCAAGACGATTTGAGCGGCAAGGTGCATGCGGATCTAATACAGGACGCAGCTGTCCTCATTGAAGCGACGATCAAGCACAAAATCTCGGGAGAGATATCCAGCGAGCTCAAATCCGATTGCGCTTATTTTTTGGATCTCGACCTCTCGATCCTTGGCGAAGAGGAGGCCGCCTACGATGCCTATGCACAAGCCATTCGCCAAGAATATCACTTCGTACCAAGTCCCTTGTATGAAAAAGAGCGAACGAAGATCTTGAACGGTTTCCTAGCACGTCCGAACCTCTATTTCAGCGACATGTTCTATCGGGAACGCGAACAACGGGCACGGACCAACATCGAGCGCGAGATAGTTCAACTCCATAAAAGGACCGCGTCATATGCAAACTGAACATCTCGTCGAGCTCCACGCCAAGCAAGCCATCACGGAAGTCATCCACCGCTATTGCCGGGGGATGGATCGGATGGACAAGGAGCTCACGCTGTCCTGCTGGCATCCAGACGGAACCGACGATCACGCCCCCCTCTATGCGGGTTCTGCTGAGGGTTTCATCGAATGGCTTTGGCCCGTTCATGCGGCCATGATCAGCACGCGGCATGTCGTGTCCAATATCTTGATCGAAATCAAGGGCGACACGGCCGGTTCTGAAACATATTGGACTGTATATCTGCGCACGCCTTACGATGGAGGCGTCTACGACATTATTGCCGGCGGCCGTTATGTCGACACCTTTGAATGTGTCAATGGGACCTGGGCAATCCGGCATCGCCAGTCGCTGTCCGACTGGAACCGTCTTGAGAAAGTTGAGAAAACATTAGAAGAATTCGTAGACAATCCCGTGATCATCCCAAATAATCCGGAAGTTGCCCCAAAAACCAGCGCCCGTGACCACTCCGATTACTCCTATACAGTTCTCACAAGAGATTAAGGACGAGACCCATGACTCTTTCAAAGTTCCCATTGCTAGCTATGGCATTCCTCGCACTCTTCGCAATGCCGATCCAAGAAGCCGAAGCTACCGCAAAGCAACAGGCTTTTGTCGATGATGCAACGGCCGCGGTCCGGAATTTCACCCAGGACCCGAAGATGGAATGGTTCCGGAATAATCTTCATAAGGCGGAAGCCATCCTGATTTATCCCAACGTGACAAAAGGCGGATTCATTCTTGGCGGATCAGGCGGCAGCGGCGTTTTGATCTTCAGAGAAGGCAACAACTGGTCCAACCCCGCCTTCTACACCATGGGCTCCGCCACGTTTGGCTTCCAGGCGGGAATTGAGGTTTCTGAAGTCATCCTCCTCGTGATGACCAAACGCGGCCGCAATGCGCTGCTGACACCTGAATTCAAACTGGGCGGCGATGTAAGCGTCACCGCGGGCCCAGTCGGCGCCGGAGCAAAGGGCCAGACAGCTGACATCTTGGCCTTTTCCAGGTCAAAAGGGCTTTACGGCGGCCTAAACCTGGAAGGCGCCGTCATCACCACAAGAGAGAAGTGGAACAGAAAGTACTACGGCAGATCCGTCTCCACCGAAGACATTCTCATCCGCCGGACAGTCAGCAACCCGGGTGCGAACCAGCTGCGCCAGGCCGTGCGGAACGTCAACCGATAAGGATCACGCTCCCTCCAAGAGCTTGAGACAGACCCGGGTGGCTTCTTCTAGGTAGTTGGTAACCGCCAACGCTTGATCGTCAGCCGCTTGCAGGTCATCGCTTGTCAGAACGATGCTGATGAACCCTTCCGTATGCCAACGGCCCAGCGATTGCAGATCCGGCAGATCGCCGAGTGTGTTTGTTGGCCAAGGGTTCACGTAAAAGTAAGGCAGACGGTAGGCGCTATCGCCTGGGGACAGTCCGACCCCGATGGAACGTACGGTCTCTGGATCGCCCTCTTCAAGATAGGTGAGCGTGGCAATATCAAAATGATGCGGCCAACAGCGGGTCGGGCTGGGGCCTAGACCGATACTCATATGCCGCTTGGCATACTGACTGAGCGCGAAATCAGCATTGCCAACCCAACGCGCCATTTCCCCAGCGGCATCCGCCAGTCCATCAAGGGAATACGTTCCACCCTTTTGAACGCGGTGGTCGGGAATATCATACGGCAGCGGAGCCTTCATCGCGTCTCCCGCATCTTCGCCCATCTCTTTCAGTGCAGACTCCATCCAGTCGCACAACTGTGCGTCCGTTTTGCCCGATATCTCGATTTGTGTTTTTAGGCTCTCTCCGGAAACAACAACCAATGCCATACGGTCAACGGCCAATCCCAATTGCACACCGGTTGTGCCAAGTGGATGCGACAGGAGGGCCTGCAACTTATCAGACCAGCCCATATTCGTATGACTGTCATCAGGCTGAGCTTTCGACAATCCACGTGCCGCCCGATTGATCCATTGAACCGCATTATGTGCTTGCAGACGAATCTCAATAAGCGCGTCCGCATCGACACCTTGAAGCGGTTTCCACTCTGTCATGGCTCGTTTTCCTCTAAACTAAATAAGTTCCGCATCGGTTAGGACTTCAACGAGAGCCGGCCCCTTGTGAGCGAGGGCGTCGCGAATAGCGGCTTCCAATTCGCTGCGTGTCGACACACGAAGACCCATCCCGCCGCAACTCTCCGCGAACTCGGCGAAATTGGGATTATGCAAACTCGTTTGCCAAACTTCGAACTCCCCCGCTTTCTGCTCCTTCGTGATCTTACCCAATTCACTATTGTTTAGAAGAATGTGCGTGATATCCATATTGTACTTTACGGCCGTAGTAAATTCCATCGCATACTGACCAAACCCACCGTCGCCGCTGATGGAAATCACTTTCCGTCCGTGGAGATCTTGAAAGTCCTGAGTTGCACACCACGCGCCCATAGCCGCAGGAAATGCAAAACCGATGGATCCTAAATAGCCGGACATCATGACGCGCTGGCCTTTACTTTCAAAATAGCGCCCGAAAGAGTACGTGTTGTTCCCCACATCCACCGCAATGGCCGCATCGGCAGGCACCAACTTCGACAGCACTTCAAAGATCGAAGCCGAATTCACGCCGGCACCATGATCGTCATCAACCCGGCTCGCTTTCTCCGCCCGCCAAATCTTCCAACGCTCAGCAATTTCCGGTACCTGATTAACCACATCAAGACGGCGGGGCAATCTATCGGTCAAAGCCCGAGTCGTTTCGCCGATCTCCCCGAAGATGGGAACTTCTACAGGATGAAACTTACCCAATTGGATAGGATCGAAGTCCACTTGAATAATCCGTTTGGCTTTCTCAATGCCTGTATGATTGGAAAAGGACGAGCCCAGAGCAATAATCAAATCGCTCTCGTTCATGAACCAACTGGCGATGGGCGTTCCTGAGCGGCCAAGGACGCCTGCGGCATGGGCATGTGTATCAGCAATGAGACCTTTGCCTTTAAAGGTGGTCAACACCGGCGCTTTCAGAGCCTCGGCAAGCCTTATGATGTCGTCCATCGCTCCGCGTGCCCCATAGCCCACGACGATGATAGGGCGTTTTGCGGCCTTTATTTCATCGAGCGCACGGCCCAACGCGTCCTGCGAGGGTAGAACGCGCTCATCTCCCAGCCGACCTTCCGGCGAGCCCGCCGGCGCGCCGGCAGCGGCTTCGATGGTCTGCACATCGTCTGGAAAGATTAGGTGCGCCACGTCCCTGTGGACAATCGCGTTCTTGCAGGCAAGGGACATAATCTCCGCATGATCAGAAGTATGCAGAACAGGCTGGCTGAAACGAGCCACGGCTTCGAAAGCCGACGACAAATCAATGTCTTGAAAAGCGCCCGGACCGAACACTTGCACCTGGACTTGGCCTGTCAAAGCCAAAACCGGTGCCCGGTCGACTTTTGCATCCCAAAGGCCGGTCATAAGATTGGTCGCACCGGGCCCCGCGATCGTCAGACACGCAGCTGGACGGCCCGACAGCTTCGCATACCCGGAACACGCAAAAGAGGCCGCTCCCTCATGACGGATCCCAATATAGGTGAGACGTCCTGCCTCTTCTTGCCGGCGCAACGCATCCGCGAGCCCCAAATTAGAATGGCCAACCATACCGAACACACGCACCACATCCCAGTTGACCATAGTCTCAGCCATCACATCGGTCACTGTACGGACATGGGTTTCCTCAGGCGCGACAGCCACATAGATCCCGTCCTTACGCACCTCCACTGGATACATGGTTTGTCCGGTATCCTCATGGCCACCTGGCGGTTTGCCAGTAAGCGGATCAAAATCCCAGCCATGCCACGGACATCTCAACCAACATTTCCCGTCTTCCCCGGTCTCGATGGATCCCTCCCCCAAAGGCCCACCTTGATGGGGACAATGATTGTCCATCGCCGTGTACTGACCGTCGAAATGAACCAAGGCCAAGAACTTTGTACCGGCATTGACCGTCATGACACGGCCTTCCGGCAACTGGTCAAGCTCGGCCACCTTAAACCAAACGACTGGGCCGCTCGAGCCGCCTCCCCCTGTTGATGGTCCTCCAGCCGATGATGACATAGCGTGCGCCTCCTGTTTCGCTCTTTTGGGAAGTTTACGAATGCTAGCGCGGCGAGATCCGAATAACGAGCCCAATTTCATATTAGCCACCTAAGTTGATGAACGGTCGTAGACCCTATGCGAGTTGGCTTATTGGCATGCGACGGAGGGGAACTGAACACGCGCTAGTGAAAATGTGATCGCACGTACCCTCAAATGTGATGACAAGCGAAAAAGTGTGATCAGGGCAGCAGCACTTTTGAGAACTTGACACGTGTGGCGGATCCAGCAAACGCTTTATCGATTTCATTAGATGGGAGGACTTGCCATGAGCTTGCCGACGGACCGCACCATGTTTCAAAACGCCTGGGTCGTGGATGATCTTGAATCCGAAATGCGAAGATGGGTGGATAAACTAGGCGTTGGGCCATTTTTCGTGGCCGAACACGACGAAAACATCACAGGCATTCTTTACCGCGGTGAACCCAGCGAGCTTTCAATGAAGGTGGCTCTTGCCCAGGCCGGCCCCTTGCAAATCGAACTGATCGAACCGACCACGCCCAAACCTTGCGCATACCGCGATACCGTCAAGCCCGGCGAGACGAAATTCCATCATATGTGCATGTGGACCCATGATATTGATGCGGACACAAAATATTTTGAAGACAACGGATACCCAACCGCCAATATCGGCAGCGCAGGGCTCGCGAAGTTCGCTTACTATGACACCAATTCCTTGATAGGCTGCATGATTGAGGTCGTTGAGTACAAACCCGAAATCGATACCATGTTCAAGGCCATCGCCGCAGCCGGTCACTCATGGGACGGCAAAAAACCCATCCGCACGATGAACGATCTTTAGGTGTACACGCAAGACCCTGAATGTAAAATCGTGATGATACGCTCACGAAGGTCTGAAGACAGAATCGATTATGCTCCTAAGCAATCAAAGAGAGTGCTGATTGTTAAGCGGAAAGGTTTGTTTCGCGAGATCCCATTTGCCTCCCTGCTCCAGCACACGTCGATCACACCCCTACCGCTTATGCTCTGGACTGTGAAAATCTGTCTTGCAACCAGCGTCCCAAACGTCCGGCTGATTTCCATGGGCGGGGAAACCGCCGGAATCCTTTAACCAGCGGGCAACGTGCAGCGTGTTCCAAACAAGAAAGGTGGTGTTGCGATTGGTGAAGTCGTTTTCCGGCCCCCCCGAACCCTTGTCGCGATAAGACGGACCGGGCCCCGCCTCGCCCATCCAGCCAGCATCGGCTTGGGGTGGAACGGTATAGCCAATGTGCGAAAGGGAAAAGAGGACGTTCATAGCGCAATGCTTCACCCCGTCCTCATTTCCGGTTATCAATACAGCTCCGGTTTTTCCGTAATCACGGTACTGACCTTTATCATTGAACTGGTGCGTATAACCGTACATGCGTTCAAGCACCCGATTGCAAACTGAACTCTTTTCTCCCAGCCAAACAGACGTCCCAATGATCAATATATCGCACGCGTCAATCTTTGCTTGAATGTGAGGCCAATCGTCCCGTTCGTAATTGTCAACGCCGGTATAATCCAATCCAAGACCGGCAGGAATGTCATAGTCAACGGGCCGAAGAATTTCGGTCTTAACACCATTTGCCTGATATATCTTCTCCGCAACCTCCAACAGACCCTCCGTATGAGAAAGATTTGGAGATCGTGTCAACGTACAGTTCAGCATCAGTACACTTAAATCGTCGTAACGTGCGGGTGCGTTTTTACACTGCTGTTTCGTGATCTTCTTAAGTTGGTTCGTCATTAGGTATTGTCCTCCAACGCCCGGAATGAAATCTCGTGATCGCTTCTAACCGCTCTCAACATTGCGTTACAATTCACTTTTGAGCCAGCATGCGTGATCATGCTTGGAAGAGAGCCAACGTCCTTTAACACGCTGACCAACGATCAGATCGCCCGCTGCAGACAAGATCGCCCGCTGCAATTGCCCTGAGTATTGAGGGGACAGAGTTATCGGCGACACTCACCACCATTTGAACCGATGCCACACTTGCGGCGTATTGCAATCGCAGGATTTGCAAAGAGGCGCCATTATGAGAAACCATCTGTTTACAAGTATTCTAGCAGCCTTGCTGCTGACAACCACCTTAGGGACAACCGCCCAAGCGGACTGCCCGTCCAGCGCCGGATCTCTAAAACTGGATCCCATCAGCCAGTATGGGACGGACATCCTCGAATTTGACATCTATCGCAAAGGCAATCTCATAGGCCGCCATGTGACTAAATTCGAAAACGGCGGGAATGCGCTCAAGGTCACGCACGACATGCAATTGGCGATCAAGTTCCTCTTTGTGACGGCATACCGGTTGACATATGAGGCAAGCGAAGTCTGGTGCGGCAACGAGCTTTTCGGCCTGACCGCAGCAGTGGACCGCAACGGTGACCCAGCAACTCTGAACGCCGAACGCAAAGGGAATGAAATCCAAGTCGACAGCAGCCGGAAGGGCACATTTTCACTCGCCCGAGGAACATTTCCGAGCAACCATTGGAACAATGGCGTTCTGTCCTCCAACAAAATCCTCAATACACTGACGGGCGGCCCTAACAAGGTCGATATCGAAAATTTGGGGCAAGAAACCATCATCGCGGAAGGCAAAGAGATTAGCGCCACGCGGCATCGCTATTCCGGAGAATTGGAAGCAGACGTTTGGTATGATAGTGAAGGAAGGTGGGTAAAGTTGGAATTTCCAGCGGAAGATCGTGCCTCTGCCGAGAAAGACAATTCGTTTATCGAATATGTCTGTGTTCGATGCGGTGTGGGCAGTTAAGCAGCTTTTCCGCTCACATAGGGGACACCTTTGAGCCAAATCTTCAGCGCTTCCCAGTGGATACCGACAATCACCTTCAAAGTATCAAAGGGCGCTGAGAGCGCCGCCTTTAGCAAGCGCGCATTTGTGAGGGGCCGAAGCTTTCCTTCCAACACGGCATTGAGCAGACCGCCTTCTTGATTGGAATAATGGATTCCGACAAATAAACGGTCATTGGGATCGTTGATCCGGAACGTATAGCCGCCATCTGTCTTGTTAAAGGGCGAGACGCGAAGCTGTTTCTCTGCCCCATGCCGTGCGACATTGTGATTGGTCGAATCAAGATCGATGACGTAGGTGTGCCGTCCGCCAAACGTATTGTTCACTTGATAGAGGACAGCAACCAATTTGTCGTCACCATCCCGGCAATAATAGACAGAGAGCGGATTAAAGGCATACCCCCAGAGCTTGGGCAAGCAGAGTAACTCGACTCTTTCAATCTTCGTGTTGCACCCCTGCGCTCTTAGTTGGTCGATCGCCCACGCCTTCAGCCCCGAACGCCGCCCATCACCGAAATTCGATTGCGAAAACGAAAAGAGGTTGCGGCTGCCGACCGAGAACCAACGTAGTCTGCTAGACATTAGCGGCAGTTCATCCAGGTCCAATAAGAAATAAAGGACCCGGTATTTCAGGTGATGGCGCTTTGGACGCAATCGTGTGTGCCGCACTTCGCCGAAGTAAAGGCGAGACCGAAATCCATCCAGAGGTTTGCTGCCGTCAGCTTGCATGAGCCAATTGCACACTCTCGTCTTGACTGGTCAAGGTATCGAGGAAAATCCGCCCGCTTTCATTGTCAACGTTCCAAGGGCGCTTTGCACCGCCCAGTTTTTCGGCAACGGCCAATCCCGCCTGCAAACCGTCTTCGTGAAATCCCGAGCCGAAATGGGCCCCGCAAAACCACGTATTGCGCTGGCCCTGAAGCTGCCAAATCCGCTTTTGAGCCTGAATGGCCGCGGCATCAAACACCGGATGCTCGTAATCAAAATGCGCATAGGTCTGATCTTCGTGCGGCAATTCCGTTGGATTGAGCGTTACGAAGATGGGTGTGTTGGTGCCCAAACGCTGCAGCCGGTTCATCCAATAGCTCACGCACAGCGCGTCACCCGCTCCATCCTTAGTCGAGCCCAAATAATTCCAACTGGACCACGCTTTCTTGGACTGCGGCATGAACCGTTGGTCCGTGTGGAGATAAGCTGAATTGTCTTGGTAGCGAAATGAGGAAAGGCAAGACGCTTCCTCTTGAGACGGATCGGAAAGAAGGCGAAGCGCTTGGTCTCCGTGCACGGCAAGGACCACGTCGTCAAACACGTCTTGACCGCCCTGTGTGTCGCGCACAATAACTTGGTTCACACCACGCTCAATTCGTTCGGCGCCTACACCGACACGAATTTTATCCGCATAGGGGGAAATCAGCCGATTGACATATTCGCGGCTTCCTCCGTTCACGGTCTTCCACTGAGGCCGGCCGGACAGTGTCATGAGACCGTGATTTTCAAAGAAGCGAAGGAAGGCAAGAACCGGATAGCTTTCCACTTGTTGGACCGGACAAGACCAGATCGCCGCACACATGGGTAACAAATGATCTCTCTGAAACGCCTTGGTGTACCCTTCTTCCCGGAGGAAGTCGCCAAGTGGTTTGACCTCAAGGTCAGTGCGATCGATATACTTGGTCGAATTGCGGTACATGCGAAGCAGTTCCATCACCATTTTCCACAGCCGCGGCCGGGCAAAGTTCCAGGACTGTCCGAAAAAGCCATAAACGCTTGACGTTCCGTACTCCAACTTTCCGCCGTCCAAAGAGGCCGAAAAAGACATGCAACTATCTACTGTCGGCACGCCGATATGGTCAAAGAGCGCGGTCAAATTGGGGTAGTTTCGCTCGTTGTAGACAATGAAACCGGTGTCCACGGCAAGCGATCGACCATTCACCTCAATATCAACGGTATTGGCATGCCCACCGATCCGCATGTCCTTTTCGTAGACCGTTACATCATGGTTTTGAGAAAGGAGCCAAGCAGCAGACAGACCGGATATTCCGGACCCCACGACGGCAATACGTTTCTTTGACTCATCTGAGGGGTGTGAGTGGATATTCATGAATTTAGTCCTGTTTGATAGCCCGCGCGTGGAAAGTCGTTAGCTTAAAACTAACGAACGCAATCGGTACGGCACCAAAAGGTCGCAGGATCACAACCGTCTCATCTTGCAGCGCAACGAAGAAACCGGCCAATGAGCTTGTGATCCGGAGATGAATGACCGGCGTAAGGGGTGGTATGACTGGATCAGCAAACATAGCCCTAGAGCCAACGATACCGGCTAAGGTTGGCCCGAGCAGCCGCAAGGCTGCGACGCCGAAAACACTAGAAGGCTGGCATTCGACGCCCTATACCGGAAAGCGTATGGACATCGGGTCGGATAGCAATGTCACGAAAAGTGAAGGTGGCGTAAAGCGAGTGCAAAAGATGCCGCAAAGCGCTTCAGCCGCAGAATTGGCGCCAGCCTTGATGATAGAACTCATGACCGCAGTCGCAACGAAACGCGACCGCAATGCGTTCATGAAGCTGTTTGATTATTACGCCCCGCGAGTGAAATCGTTCCTGATGAGCTTGCGGGCGTCGGACTCAATCGCGGAGGACCTTACTCAAGAGGTGCTCTATACGGTTTGGTCCAAGGCGGAGCTGTTTCAAAGTCAAAGAGGTTCGGTCAACGCTTGGGTCTTCACGATTGCGCGTAATCGCTACGTCGATCAAATAAGGCGCTCCCGGAAACCCGCGATCGACCCTGAAGAATACGCTCTTATGTCCGAGGCGCCGGCCGAGGCTGACGAACTTATCGAACGACAACAAAACGTTGAAAAGTTGCGAGCGGGGTTAAGCGAACTCCCCCCCGAGCAGGAAGAAGTGGTTCGCATGTGTTTTTTAGAGGGAAAGACCCAAAGGGAGATTTCAGACGAATTGGGCATACCCCTCGGCACGGTTAAGTCCAGGTCTCGACTGGCCTTTAGCCGGTTGAGAAGCATACTAGGTGAGGTGATGTAATGAACGATGTCCTTCAAAATGACTGGATCATGAGTTATGTCGCTGGCGTCTTGAACCCAGGCGAAAGTCTCATGGTTGAAACGTATATAGCTGCCCGCGGCGAAGACGGCGCGCGGCTGGACGCAGCTTCAGAAATTGCTGGAGCTTTTCTAGAATCTGTACCGGTTGCGGATGTCTCAGCATCTTTGCGAGATGAGACACTACGCAAACTTGACACTCCGTTCGCGTATAAAGGATCTGATGTTGGCTCGAACCCGAGCATTGACGCAATCATGCGCGGCAAGATCGACGAGGTTCCGTGGTCGTTTTTGGGGCCGGGTCTGAGGAAGCACAAAGTGTGGTCCTCGTCCGAAGGAGGTGCCCTGTGGCTGTTAAGGGCCGAGCCCGGAACGAAGATCCCGGACCACACCCATTCCGGAACCGAACTGACATTGGTTTTGCGAGGATCGTACCGAGATGCCACAGGCTCTTACAATGAGGCTAGCCTTCAGGAAGCCGATGAATCCTTGGAGCATGAGTTGGAAATCATGGGCCGCGACGAGTGTATCTGTCTCGCGCTCACAGAGTCGCCAATCGTGATTAAAAGTTGGTCCGGACGCTTTCTGCAAAAACTGGTGGGTTTCTAATAAATTCACCGGAATCCGAGACGCGTTCACAAACGCGCGTCTCGAGGTGAGCGAAATTTCCTAAGAATGTTATTTGGCAGTGCAATAGCCTGACGGTATACATTTGGCCGGAGGGCTTTATGGACTGGCTATCTGCACTGCCTACGTTTTTGGGGATCTATCTGGCGATTGGCCTAGTATTCGCCGTGATATTTGTGACACTCGGTCTGAGCGTTGTGGACCACGACGCCAAGGGAGCGTCCGTGCGCGTTCGGCTCCTATTTCTGCCCGCCTCAATGGCCCTTTGGCCGATCTTGATCGTCACTTTGTTGACCAGGGCAATTGGCGGAAAGAACCAATGAAGCGGCGTCACCGAAGAAGACACTTAATTATGTGGTTGCTTCTGGGACCCGCGATTGTGGCCGGCTTTGCCTTATCGTTGATGGTAAAAACCGAGGTGCCCGTTGAACCCTCCGCCCCAATCAAGATGTCATCTTCAGAAAATGGGGAGCCATAGGAATGGGTGTCGGCTATCAGGTCGTTCAGTGGAACAAACACAAAAAGATATACGACGGCCTGCTATTAGGCGGAGTTGTTTTGTACCTGGTCGGGTTTATCGTTATCGGCAGCGTGATCTTCGCCAAAGAAAATCCCGTTCAAGTCCCGATTCTATTGATGCGCGCCTTTGGCAGTTGCGCCTTCATCATGCTGACGATGATATTGATGATTGGCCCCCTCGCCCGGCTCAATGACAAGTTTCTGCCGCTTCTCTACAATCGCAGACACTTTGGTGTACTGACGTTTATCATCGGCCTGCTTCATGCCCTCGTCGCCACGGTTTGGTATCATTTTTTCAGCGACGTAAATCCGTTCCTATCGATCTTCACGACAAACAATCAGATTACCAACCTCCAAGCGTTCCCTTTTGAGCTGTTTGGGATCCTCGCGCTGCTCATCCTCTTCGTCATGGCCGCTACCAGTCATGACTTTTGGCTAAAGAATCTGTCGGCCCCCTTCTGGAAAACCCTGCACATGTTTGTGTATGTGGCGTATGGGGCCCTCGTGATGCATATCGCTCTGGGTTACCTGCAGTCAGAGTCGAGCGTTGTCGTACCGATCCTGGTGGCCGCATCATTTGGGTTAGTCATTCTCCTTCACTTGATGGCAGGCTTTAAGGACGCAAGGGAAAGCGCAACCAACATCAAATCGGGCGCAGGATGGATCGCTGTCGCAGCAGTTGGAGATATTCCCGAAAGCCGCGCCCATACAGTGAATGTTGCCGATGGCGAACGCATTGCCGTGTTCAAATATGACGGCAAGATTTCAGCCATCTCCGCCGTCTGCGCCCATCAAAATGGCCCGCTGGACGAAGGCAAAATCATCGACGGCTGTGTGACCTGTCCCTGGCACGGCTATCAGTATGATCCCGCCAACGGTCAATCCCCGCCGCCCTACACAGAAAAGATCCACACCTACAAGGTCAAACTCGAAGGGGATATGATTTTGGTTGATCCCAAACCGCTTCCACCGGGGACGCCCGTTGAGCCCGCACGCATCGGATCGGAGTAAGAAATGGCGCCCAAAGACGATTTTTACGTGGGATATGGAAAAGCTCCGGCAAGCTTTGCCCGTTTCTCCAGCGTTATCTCCATCCTGCTGCTGACCATCGCCGCTCTTTCCGCGATTGCCTGGGCCATGACCCAAGACGATACCGGAGACGGACAGTGGCGAACCTCCACCACAATCGAGCTCGAAGGCAAAGTCGTTTTCGAACCCTATCCAATGCTGAAGACACTAAACGAGGACGGCTCCATCGAAACCTACTTGCTGGGGGAAACCGACAAGAAAGGCGCCGATGAACGTGCCGCTCCGTTCGAAGGTCAAATGGTCAAAGTAAAAGGCGTCGAAATCGTCCGCGGTCCCCGACGCATTTTAACGCTTGAGGCCACAGACAGTCCGATCGTCGTTTCTGACACACCAGACCAGACCATCCAATCAAACGAGTTTGAATCCCTGGGCACCTTTACCCTCAAAGGGGAAATCCTCGACAGTAAATGCTATTTGGGCGTGATGAAGCCGGGCGAGGGGAAAACCCACAAAGCCTGTGCCACCTTGTGCATTTTGGGCGACATCCCGCCCCTATTCCTCATCAAGCACGCCGACGACACAGAATCTGCATACTTGGTGACCGGCCCGACCGGGAAAGCCATCAGAGATGAAATCCTGCCCTTCGTCGCGGATCCCGTTCAGGTATCCGGCGAAGTGGGCTGGCAAGACGACATGCCGGTTTTTCGCATCGACCCATTGTCCATAACGCGGTTGGCGGGCCGCTCGGGGCCAGCACAGATTTCACGCCTTGACGATATCGACTTTGCGATCTGTCATCACGACGATCCAGCCGCCGGTTAACCGCGTCGAACTGTTGCGAGTTCAGCAATCCCCAACTATGGTCCCGGCCCATGACGACACTGAATTCCTTCATCATACCCGTGACCCCGTTTGCGCAAAATTGTACCCTCATGTGGAATGAGGCGAACGCCCGCGGCGCGGTCATTGATCCTGGCGGAGACGTAAGGAAGATCCTTTCTGCCGCGTACGAGAACAAAGTCACAATCGAAAAAGTGCTTATCACTCACGGTCATATGGACCATGCCGGCGGAGCAGCATCCATAGCAGAACAGCTAAACGTTCCGATCGAAGGTCCCCACAAAGAGGATCTCTTCCTGATCGAGAAGTTGGAGGAACAAGGCGCCCGCTACGGTCTGGCCGGAGCTAAGGCGTTTGAGCCCAATCGATGGCTGGAAGATGGAGACGAAGTAACGATCGGCGGTCTGACGGTCAACGTTGTCCATTGCCCCGGCCATACGCCGGGTCACGTTATTTTTCACCATCCTGACTCCAACCTCGCCCAGGTCGGTGATGTTATCTTCCAAGGATCGGTCGGCCGCTCGGACTTCCCCAGGGGCAATCATGACCAGCTCGTCCATTCCATCCGCGAAAAGCTCTTCCCGCTGGGCGATGACGTGAAGTTTATTCCCGGTCATGGCCTTGCCTCCACGTTTGGCTGGGAGCGCAAAACCAACCCCTTCGTCTGCGACTTCATGTTTGAAGAGCAGCAGCAGTAGCCAAAACGTTAAGACAAACCAAAGATCGCTGCCCCACCGATTAGATCGCCATTAACTCCAATTTGATAAGTCTCCCAAAAACAGAATTGGGAGGAAATGGTGAAGCATTTGGGCGCGATTGCGGTTCTCGCAGCTAGCTTGTTCACACTGGGATGCGCAGAAGAAGAGATCATCCCCCAAAGCGATCCAAACCAATTTCTACGCAGCGACATCAGAGGCTTTAAGACAACCCCAGGAATCGCGGTGGGTCCCGCTCACGAACTCCATTGGATCCAGGAAGCGGTTCAAGGCTACACACCCACCGATTTCAAAGATGTGCCCGCCACCCTCAACATCGTTTCACCCATGATTTCGTGTTACTTTCGCGAACCCGCCGAAGGCGAAAAACTCGCAAAGGTCTATGTCGGCCGGGGACAAGTCAGAACACCGGTCTTCGCCGCATCCAAACAGACAATTGCCAAGCGCGTCGAGGATTGGATCGAACATTACAAGGTGCGCGGCAATCGCGTGACCTCTCGCGCCAGTGTCAACAGCGACAGCATGAAGCTGGTGGATGTGATCGTCACCGACACGTCGGCGCCGCTTTACCTCGTCCTGCAAGCTGAGACCGGCAACACACTCTGGAACTTGAACCTCACCGAAGGCGTCGAGCTGGCCCACGTCGCCGTCATCGGTCAAGGCGCAACAGGCGTTGCAAATATTGACGAGAGCATCCCGATTGAGTTCATGAACAATCAAGCCGCAGACGAATGCGGTGTTATTCCCGTTCGCAAACCCGCCGATCACTGGCTCTTTGTCCAGCGCGCAAAGGCCGACAAAAGCTCCGTCTACAAAGACGCGATGAAGAAAAACAAAGAAATGTACAAGAAGTACGCCACCTGGTTCGAGCGCAGCTTCAACGTTCCAAGCGAAAAGTCCGTCATTGGATTAAATGAAGCGAGCCACTTCATCGTCGGACCTCTTCCCGAAACGATGGGCGCCCGCGTGACCTACAAACCGCTCAAAGACGCCCACGTGAAGATCGCGTCCGAGACATTTATCATCGCCACCAACAAAGCCACCTATGTCAAAGAGCACGACGCTCTGATCAGCGGCCATGTGATGAAACTTGTTGGCGGCGACTTATCGACTCTGTCCACGGACTCATAGAATATGCGCGGCAACCCGCTAAAGATCTTCTTTGCGGTCTTTATCGGCCTGCCCATTGTCGCAACAGTAATCCTCCAATTGTTCGGTACCGTGATGATGGTGTCTGTGGCCCATCAAGTGCAGAGCGGTGGAAGCGACGCGGATCGCCCCGTCAAATCCAAATACAAAGTTGACAATGTCCAAGGCGACCGCTCTTTGAGAGCCGGCTTCAAAGCCCTCTCAAACGTAAGCGCGTTATCAGAAGATCGCCAAGTCTCCGTATCCACACAAGTGGCCCTCAAAGATCTACTTGATCCCGGCGAGGCCAAGCCCGATCCCGATTTCGCCCACGTCTTTGTCAAAGCGCGTGCACCTCGTCTTGCCAAAGAGGAATGCGCCCGGCTGAGAAAAACATTAGCTTCGGAATGCGTTGTGGAGCGGGCAACAGCCGGCAAAGCCTATGACGGCCTATACCGGGTAAGCATGACCCTCAACTTCATCCAAAGGGACAGCTTCGGCGAAGTGGAGCAAGCCGATACGCACTCCTATCATGAGATTCGGGAACGTCTTCCCATCAGTGGGCGAACGATAAAAGCAATGCCCGCATCTGCCGGAAAGAAACGCGAGGCGCTGTACGCGGAAGCGGCCCGCCTCTGCAGCAAGCTTCGAGCCTCGGAAGGCAACTGCGCAATCTATCATGTGCAGGTGAGTGAACGCGCGGACCGCAAGTCGAGCGCCGTGGAACTATCCGGCCACGTGCGCCTTTCCTTCCTTCAAAAAAGCGCTGGATTCTAGTTAGGGATCACATCAAAAACCACGTCATTTCCCCGGCAAGCTTTCCGCGGGAAAGCGCAGACCGGGGAACCAAAGATCATGGATCCCCGCGCTCACTTCGCTCGGCGGGGAAATAACCAGTCGTATCGACTCACGACCATAATTCTGGAACCCCACTCGCACGCCCCCTATAATTCCTCCCACGCGCATCTGCTGGGAGGACAAAATGGATCACGCTGCAATCTATCAATACATAAACATGGGCGTCATGCCCGCATGGCTTTTGCTGGCTCTGGCACCGAGATGGTCTCTGACGAGGGCGCTCGTGCACAGTGGTCTTTATCCCATCGTTTACGGTTTGCTCTATGTTGGCTTTCTCGGCGCCGCGTTTTCGTCCAATGCGGCCGCTGGCGGGGATATGTCCACACTGGACGGTGTTATGACTCTGTTTGACAATCCAGTAGGCGTTTTGGGCGCTTGGAGCCACTACCTCGTCTTTGACCTCTTCGTCGGGGCGTGGATCGGACGCGACGCGCTTCGTCAAGGCGTCTCGCACTGGATCGTTGTGCCGAGCCTCGTCTTCACACTGATGGCCGGGCCCCTCGGTCTGCTGATCTATCTCATCGCCCGCATGGCCACCGGCAAAGGCGGGTTTGGTTTGGGGGAGACGAGTTAGAAGACTTCGATTGTAAAGGTGTCATCCCCGCCAAGGCGGTTAAGGAACGTGTGTTGTGACCTTAGATAACGAACACTCGTCCTTTCCCCCGCCAGCGGACGAAGTCCGCGCAGAACGGGGACCCAGAGAACGGTAGATCCTTGCTTAAAGCGGGGATATGACAGATTAACGGACTCTCACATCATCATGATCTTCATTCCCCCAGCCGCACTTCAGCGCGTGACCCAAGACCCAGAAGAATATCGCCCCCCGCCCAGCACTCGCTCGCTTGGCGGGGGAATGATGCACAGCGATGGTGGAGAAGTCGTTCCTACCCCGCCAAATCCGTTGCCGTCGCCTTCGCCCATTTATAGTCGGCTTTGCCATTAGGCGCCCGCTTGACTTGGTCGACGAACAGAACGGTCCGGGGTAATTTGTAGCCGGACAAGTGTGATTTTGAAAACTCAATCAGGTCCTCTTCGCCAACGGACATACCCTTGCGGTGACAGGCCACAGCCACCACCCGTTCGCCGAACCGTTCATCCGGCACACCAACGACAAGGCAATCGTCTACGGCATCATGCCGCTTGAGTGCTTCTTCCACCTCTTCAGGGAAGACCTTCTCGCCGCCCGTATTGATACAAACGGAGCCGCGACCCAGGAGCACAATTGTGCCGTCCGCCTCGATCTTGGCGTAATCGCCGGGGAAACTGTACCGAACGCCTTCGACTTCGCGGAACGTTTCCGCCGTCTTCTTTTCATCTTTGTAGTAACCAATGGGAATGTTCCCGGTTGTGGCGACCTTGCCGATATCCTCCGAACCCGGCTCAACAAAACGGCCGTCGTCCGTAATCACCTTGACGTTCTCGCCAAGCTCGAACTTCGCCGTATCCGGTTTCATCTCGCGCGACGTCACCGACATGCCCATACTGCCTTCGGTGGACCCGAACGCATCCAGCAGCATCATATTCCCATACTCTAATAGTCCCTCTTTGACCTCCTTGGTCCACATGACACCAGAGGACACCATCATCTGCACGGAGGAAATATCGTAAGGCTTGCCTTCGGCCGTTGCCGACTCCAGCGCCCTCAACAGGGGACGCGCAAACGCATCCCCAACAATCGTCATTTCCGTGACCTTCTCACGCTCGGCTAGCTGCCAGACTTCGTGGGGATCGAAATGGGTGTTGGGATTGGTAACGACCGTTCCGCCCAAG
Source organism: Hyphococcus sp. (assembly GCA_028284345.1). Taxonomy (GTDB): domain Bacteria; phylum Pseudomonadota; class Alphaproteobacteria; order Caulobacterales; family Parvularculaceae; genus Hyphococcus. The sequence continues at coordinate 1,045,967 of JANQRY010000003.1, forward strand.
AAGCTCGGGGCAAGCGTTCCCACCCACATGCCGGTTCCGTGCATGAGCGGACAGCACACAAGCGACGTGGGCGCCGCGTTGGCTGCAACCATTTTCTTGACGGCCTCGGCCGTCGCCTCCACCGTGGTCGGCGGATCGATCCCGCGCACGCCATACCCCAGGAGAAGCGCGCTGGAATGGGCCTGGTGTTCGTACATCACGCCCTTTGGCATGCCGGTGGTCCCGCCGGTGTAGAGCATGTAGATGTCCGTACCCGGACGGGAGATGCGCGGCGCCGGGTCAAAAGAGCGGATCAGATCTTCAAAATCGGCGGCCCCTTCCAAATTTCCATCGCTTCCATCGGATACCTGCACGAACAGTTTAATGTTCGGCAACCGATCTTTGATCGCCGCCACGCGGTCTGCATATTGACGATGAAAGAACAAAGCTTCGCAATCGCTGTTATCCAGAAGATAGACAAGCTCATCTTCCAAATAACGATAATTCACATTGATTGGGATAAACCGGCCCTTAAAGGCGCCGTGATGAGCCTCGATATATTCCGAGCAGTTTGTAAGATAAAGACCAACTTTGGATCCCGGTTCGAGGCCCGCATCCATCAGCGCTGAACAGACGCGCGCGGCACGATCATCCACCTCCGCCCATGTGCGTTTTGAAGTCCCATGAATGGTCAACGTCCGGTCCGGAATGGCATCCGAAATCGCTTCCCACATATTGGCGTAGTGAAAGTCCACCAGCATTCCTCCTGAGTTTTGATCTTGGTCTGGGATTATTGTATCCACACCCTCACAAGGTTCAATCAAAACACGCGTGAGCATTTACATAAAACGGGAGAGACACGATGAAATATGTCCGGCTTGGCACAACGGGAATGCGGGTCTCTCAATTATGCCTAGGATGCATGACCTACGGCAGCAAGAAATGGCGAGACTGGGTTCTCGAAGAACAAGAATCCCGGCCATTCTACGAGAGGGCACTTGAGGCCGGCATCAACTTCTTTGACACAGCGGACGTGTACTCCAACGGTGTCAGCGAAGAGATCTTGGGGCGCGCTCTCAAAGACCTGATCCCTGACCGCGAAGATGTCGTCATCGCCACTAAGTGTTTTGGCGGCACCCACGACAATGCCCTCAACCGCCACGGGTTGTCCCGCAAGCACATTTTTGACGCCTGCGACCGGTCGTTGAAGCGCCTGGGTGTCGACTATATCGACCTCTATCAAATTCATCGGTTCGATTACAAAACGCCCATGGAAGAAACCCTCGAGGCGCTCAACGATCTCGTACGCACCGGCAAGGTCCGCTATATAGGCGCCTCGTCGATGCACTCTTGGCAATTCGCCAAATATCTATATCTCGCCGACAAGCATGGCTGGACACGCTTCGTCAGCATGCAGAACCATTACAATCTCATCTACCGAGAAGAAGAACGCGAGATGATCCCGTTGTGCAAGGAAGAAGGCGTCGGCCTTATTCCTTGGAGCCCGTTGGCCAGAGGTTTCTTGGCCGGGAACCGGAAACGCGACGAGGACCCGGCAACGGCTCGGGCAAAATCCGACGAGTTTGCCCACCGCATGTATACCCGCGAAAACGACTTTGAAATCGCGGATCGCAATGTGGAGGTCGCGAATGAGCTAGGCGTCAAGCCTATTCAAACGGCACTTGCTTGGGTTCTGTCGAAACCGGAAGTGACATCGCCCATCATCGGTGCCAGCAAGCTCACCCACTTCGACGATCTCATCGAAGCTTGCAAGATCGAGCTTTCTGAAGACCATGTAAAGAAACTCGAAGAGCCTTACCAACCTCATCCTGTGCTGGGTCACGTGTAGATCAAAGTTCATTTCCCCGGCCGCGCGCCAGCGCGTGACCGGGGACCCAGGAACAACGATGCTCCCTACAGCAAATCGCCGCCGGCCGCAGACGCGGTCGTTCCATGCGCCTTGAACGCCTTGATCACATTTCGGCCGGTCGTCCAGCGATGCACTTCGTCCGGACCATCGACGAGTCGTTGTGAACGAATGTGCGTATACCAAGCAGCAAGAGGGGTATCCTGACTATAACCGAGCGCGCCGTGCAATTGGATGGCGGTATCCACCACCTTGTGCACCATATTGGCAAGGAACACCTTGGCGATCCCGTTTTCTTGCCTCAGATCCATGCCCTTCTCCGCTTTGTACGCGATATGGAGAAGCATGAGCCGGGCAATATAAAGCTCGCTCGCACAGTCCGCCAACATGAACTGCACGCCTTGGCGCTCCTCCAGCTTCTTGCCGAAGGTGGTCCGCTCCGTCACATGGGCCGTTGCCATGTCGAGCGCCCGTTGCGCCATCGCCACATTATGCATGCCGTGACGCAATCGTCCGTATGCCAACCGATGCTGACCCATATTGAAACCATTGCCTTCGCCGCCAAGCAGATTCTCCGCCGGCACCTTCAAGTCTTTGATCTCAATCTCCGCATGTCCACCCCCTAGAATATCCGACAGCGGACCATGGACAGCCATCGTCTTGATATTGCGTTTGATCTTGTAGCCATCGTTCGGCAGTTCGACGATAAAAGTCGAGAACTGTTGATGACGCGGCGCATCCGGATCCGTCTTCGCCATAATGACGGCAATGTCCGCCACGCTGGCGGCGCTGGAAAACCACTTCTCTCCGTTCAGGATGTAGTTCTCGTTCCCGTCTTTCTCAGCCTTCGTTTGCATACCCGTCGCATCGGCGCCGGCCGCTTTTTCGGTCATCGAATAACAAATACGTTTCTCGCCATTCAGCAGCGGTTTGAGGAATTTCTCTTTCTGGTAATCCGTTCCATGAGCAAGAAGCGTAAGCATGGTCGCATCATCCGGCCCCTGGGTGTTGAGCGACAGAGCGCCCAAATAACTCTGCCCAAGCTCCATCTGCACGAGCGCATTTGCCAGCGGTCCCAATCCCATACCCCCATGTTCGGGCGGAATAAACGGACACCACAGGCCTTGTTCGCGTGCCTTCGTACGCAGTTCGCCCAACACATCCTCGTACTTTTCCCCATCGAGCAAACGCTGCTCCGCGGGAACACATTCATCCTGCACCCAGGCGCGGACTTTTTCGCGCACGGCCTTCGCCTCTTCTGGGATTTCAAAATCGATTGCCATTCCTGTTCCTCCTTGAATGCGTGTTCCCATTCACTGTCGCGCAATTAAACAGGCCATGCAAATATCCTCTCCCACGTTGCATAGACCCGGCATCCATTGTCCTGCTAAGCGTTGTGCATCGCCCCTAGAGAGGAAAATCCTATGAAAGATTTGGAAGGAAAGGTTGCCTTTGTTACCGGCGCAGCTTCGGGTATTGGCCTCGGCATCGCCACATCTCTCGCTCAAGCGGGCGTCAAGGTGATGATGTGCGACATTGAACAGGAAGCCCTCGACAAAGCCGTCGGAGAACTCCAAACAACCAATGCAGATGTGGAAGGCGTGATCGCCGACATCGCTCTCAAAGATCAAATCCAGTCTGCTGCCGATCGAACCATCGCCAGGTTCGGCAATGTGCACATTCTCGTCAACAATGCCGGCGTCGGGGGCGGAGGCAGCTATGACCAATGGTCTGACGAGGCCTGGCGTTGGACCTTGGACGTCAATCTCATGGGCGTGATTTGGGGCATCGAGATTTTCGGACCTCTTCTGGAATCTCACGGCGAAGGCGGCCACATCGTATCGACAGCTTCAATCGCTGGATTGATTTCGTTCTCGGGCGCTCCTTACAATGTGTCCAAATACGGCGTGGTCGCCCTATCCGAAGGACTGCGACCCGAACTCGCGCCTCGGGGGATAGGTGTGTCCGTCCTCTGCCCCGGTTTCATCCGTACAAATATTGTGGAGTCTGCCCGAAACCGCCCGGATCGATATGCCGATGCCACATCCAGCGACTTCCTCTCGGCGGAATCCGAAACAATCAAAGTCGCCAGAGAGCGAATCGCGAACGGCATCGACCCCGCCTATGTGGGAGACCTGGTCCGCGAAGGGATTGAAAAGAACTGGGACTACATCTTTACCGATGCCGAGTTCGAACCCATTATCGAAGCAAGGTTTGCGTCCATAAAAGCCGGCTTCGATCGGATCCGGGATCGCACCCCCACTCGGTAGCAACCAAAGCTTGGCTGAGCCTCTTCTAAAGTCGCCACCGTTAACCATCCGCAACCGGAAGATGTTTCATGGAACTTGCATAACCCCTTTCAAACACGGAACGATAAAAGTTTGAACACGGTTAATTTTGAAGGAACGCTCCATGAAAATCAAAGGAATGCTGTCTGTTTTTGTGGTTACCACCAGCATCGTCGCAAGTTCCGCGTGGGCTCGCGACGAGAATCCGATGTATCGTTTTGGGGACGTCGTCGGCCGGTACAAAGCATTTGCGGCCGCCTGCGGCGGACCGTCCGCTGATGTGATTGAAGCCGAAGCGATCCAGCAAGCCCACAACCTTTATTCCAGTCATTCAAAGGTCTCCAAGCAATTCCGCAAGGATATCGAGCGTGGCTACCGGACCGGCAAGCGTAAATTGGCCGCCGCCGGCGCTGAAGAAGCCTGCGATCGCTTTTGGCCGTCGGCCCGAGCAACCTACAATCGCGCTATGGGCCGACGGCAAGACACGGCGCCCGCCCACGTGACTCCAACGAACGACATTCGTCCCCTCAAGTAGGGCCAACAGTTCAACTTGAAGCTCCCCGGCGCGCGCTGGGGAGCAAAACCGGCGTTGTGCCTAGGTATCGCCGGATCCCTCGCTCTCACATTCTGAAATCTTGCTGACCCTCCGACGATTGGCTATTTAAGACGCCAGGAAACGCCGGAGGAACAAAGCCATGCAACACGAGACATTGATACGCGGAGGAGAACTCATCGACGGCACCGGTGCCGACCCGATCCGCGCGGATATCGCAATTGATAAAGGAAAGATCACACGGATCGGCGACCTTTCCGAGGCCCAGGCGGAAACCAATCTCGAGGCAACCGGTAAAACCGTCACTCCCGGCTTTATTGACCTCCACACGCATCTGGATGCCCAAATCGGCTGGGATCCCGAACTCACATCAAGCTCTTATCATGGCGTTACCACGGTGTTGATCGGCAATTGCGGCGTGGGCTTCGCGCCCGTCTCGGAACCCAACCGGCCCTATATGGCCAAACTCATGGAATCAGTGGAAGACATCGCCGCTGAAGCCATTCTCGATGGGCTGCCCTGGAATTGGACCAGCTACGGCGAGTATCTGGACTCTCTCCAAGCCATGAAACCGGCGCTCAATGTTGTAGGTCTCGCCGGCCATTCGTCCATCCGCTTTGAAGCCATGGGCGACAAAAGCATGGACGAAGGCATACAGCCCGACGACCGCGAACTTGAGCATATTGTTCGCCTGGTGAAAGACTCCGTTGAAGCCGGCGCCGTCGGCTTTTCAACATCGCGCTTCCTGCCCCATACGGTCCCTGACGGCAGATGCACGCCCGGCACGTGGGCGGATCTGCGCGAAACGGAAGCAATCCAAAAGGCCGTGGTCGAAGCGGGAGGCAAAGGCGCCCTTTTCCAATCGGCCAACGACTTCCAAACCCGTTTCGACACGGAACTGAAAATGTTCGAGCAAGGAACACAGGCCGGATGCCATGTGATGTTTTCCGGCGGCGCCGGCCAAAAGGGCGATGGCGGTGTGGCGCGCTGGCAAGAGTTCATGGAAAAGCAAAATGAAGGCGACAAGCGCCTGGTCAGCATTTGCCACACACGGCCAAGCGGAGCGTTCTTTGGTCTGGCCCAATTGTCTCCTTTCACGGGTAAGTCCGAGGCCTGGAAGAATCTGATGAGCTTGCCGACCATCGAAGACAGAGTCGCCACTCTGAAGGATCCGATCAAACGCCAAGAACTCATCGAAGAGGGCAGACGGATCGGCCACCTCTCCAAGATGGCGTCGCAACTGCATCCTTTCGGTACGGATGAAACGCCCAATCTGGATTTTGAGCGCAAAGCCAGTCTCGAACAGCTCGCAAGTCAGGCCGGTAAAGACGTGGTCGAGACTTATGTCGACCGCCTCATCGCATCCGAAGGCCGGGAGTTCTTTAATCTTTGGGCCTTCGGCGGCAATCTGGAGAACCAGTGGAGGTTCATGAATTTGCCCCACGTCATTCCCATGCTGGGAGACGCCGGCGCCCATGTTGGTTTCTTCACGGACACGGACTCGCCCACCGTCCTGTTGAGTGAATTGGTTCGCAAGCAAGAGGTCTACTCTCTCCCCGAAGCGGTCCACCGGATTACACAAAAGTCAGCAGACGTCCTTGGTCTAAAGGACAGAGGCGTTCTCAAAGAAGGCTACAACGCCGACATCAATATCATTGACATGGATGAACTCGCCACCTGCCACCCCTATTATGTAAACGACTTTCCTCATGATGGCGGCCGTTTCATTGTCAAGTCGAGAGGATATGTCGCAACGTTGGTCGCCGGAGAAGTCGTCGTCAAGAACGGCGAGCACACGGGCGCGCGGCCCGGCGAAGTCATTCGCGAATTCGCACGCGGATAGTGGGAAACGAGAGGAACGCAGTGAGCGAACAAATCTCCATTCGCCCCTATGAACCGGCGGACCTTACCGAGGTTGAGCGGATCAGAGCCGCCGCCTACGTCCCTGTGTTCCAGTCGTTTCGTTATATTGTCGGCCCACAAATTGCCCGCAAGGCGCTGACCAACCTCGAGGGCGAACAAGGCGATCATCTCGCCGAAATCTGTGATCCCGCCTCCAAATATCATCTCTATGTCGCTGAAGCCGACGGCAACATCGTCGGCTTTTGCTGTTATTCGTGTGATGACGAACAAAAAGTAGGGGAGATTGGGCTGAACGCCGTCGATCCCGATCACGCAAACCAAGGGATTGGAACGGCTTTGTACGAGTATGCGTTGGAGCGAATGAAGGAACAAGGCATGGAGGCCGCAACGGTGGGAACTGGGCTGGACGACAGCCATGCCCCCGCCCGCCGGGCCTATGAAAAAGCCGGCTTCGGACCGGGCCTTCCTACCGTCTATCTCTATCGGCTTTTGTGAATGGCGCCTAACTCGAAACCAAAGAGAACACGTCGTCGGAAACAAGCCCTGCACACGAGCATTGCTTACTCTCGGAGCCATCCGTGCACAAAACGAGGCCCGATGCAAGATCGATAGCTCCGACGCTACCGTGACTTGAACAACATCCCTCTAGGGAGCAAATCAAGTTTCCATCCGCTGCGGGAGAAACACGCAAGTGCATCGGCTCGCGCTCTTCGGCACCCAGGTGCGGCCCCTCAGAGAAACGCACCGTCGCAGTGGGCATGCCGCTCACAATGACCAACGCAAGCGCCGCGATCACGGTTAAGATTAACGTGGAGCCGGCGAACCAGCCTAAGAACCATTTCATGGCCACCTCCTGTGACCTTAATCATACAAGATCGGGACCAGGATTAAGGCAGAAGCGTGGCATGAGCAGACCTCAAGATCGAAATTCTGACCGAAATCGTGGGGCAAATGGCAAATGGAAAGGATGGAATACCGCCATAATGCGCGGTGTCGATCAGAGAGAGGCAAATAATGAACACGAAGAATACGACCGAAAGCAAACAAGAACCCCAAGGGAGATACCTCGCCGCGTTCTTATCTCTGGGGGTCGCGCTGGGATATCTGGCATCGGCCATCGCGGCGGCAAACATGCCCCCCGCTCTCCAAGCTGACCCGAACATATCGCGTCATGACTTTTGGCTCGTCCTTACAGAAGATCCCGTCGCTCACCTCGCCATGCATTGGGGCTTTGTCCTTGCCGGCCTCGCGGGAATTGGTTTGGTGGCGCTGCTTTGGCACTTGAGATCCAAAGACAACGGCCCCTGGTTTGTCATTGCCTCCGCATTTGCTCTGGTTGGATTTGCAGTTCTCGCCCGCAGCCACTTAATGGAGATCGAATTCGACCAAACTGTTTTGCCCGAATATGCGCAGGCCGATCCGGCCTATCAATGGGCCGTTCAGGTGGTGGCCGGACTTGCTCTTGACGTTCCCGACGGCGTGTTGACCATGGGCGGTATCGCTCTTTGGATGGCAGTGGCCGCCGCATCTTTGCGGTCACAGCAGATTGCCAGTACGCCCTTCGCTCTGGTCGGTGCAATTGCCGCCGCGTCTTTGCTCGCGGGCGTAATCGGCTACGCCGTGTTGAATCAGGCCTTGATAGTCGCTTCTTTTGTTGGCGGATATCTGATCGCCGGCCCTATTTGGCATGTCTGGCTTGCGATCATATTGATCAGACTCTCAACCAGAGAGTCTAAGGCGCCTTCTCAATGAGGGCGCCGAGAGCTCGCAGGAACTCTTGCCGCTCCTTAAGAAACTCCGGATCATTGGGCGCCCGTCCCGTGATCATCTTTGTGTACTGAGGGAACGCGATCGGAAAGGTCACCAAAGCCACAAGTGACAATTGCAATTGTCCCGCATCCAGGTCGTCTGGCCAGTGACCTTCCTGCTGAAGCATGCGGATCGCCTCCACCAAACCAGCCCACCCTCGCGTGCGTTCTGTTTCATTGACAATATCCTCCGCCCCATAGGTAAGCGCTTCCCATGTAATGAGACGAGTCCATTCCTCATCGGCAAATTGATGGGCTTGCCAATGGGCCAACGCCTCAGGCAACGAAAAGTCCTCTGCTGCCCCTCTATCTTCGGCCGTCTGGCCCGCTTTTCCCTTAAGCAAGGCTCGGAACAACCCCTCTTTGTCCCCGAAATAGTGGTAGATCATGCGCTTGTTCACACCGGAAAGCGCAGCAATCTCATCGACGCGTGCGCCATCCAATCCTTTGGCACAAAATTCTGTCAAAGCAGCGTCTAAGATCCGCTGACGAGTTGCTTCGGGATCTCTCTTGGGCATGGTCGGATCAATTTCGGTTGACATTTTCCTAAAGTAACTATTTAGTTACTTTGTAGGCAAAGTAAAGTGGAGGCAGAATGGCCGAGTCGCAAACTTGCACCATCGTCGAACGCGAGACAATGTTCACGCTCACCATCACCCGAGAAACGACACCCCCGGAGCTCGGCGCTGTCTTTGCGGAGTGCTTTCCAACGGTATTCACCTTCATCACGTCCAAAGGCATCGAACCCTCAGGCCGCCCATTCGGGCGCTACATTGAAATGACCGAAACGAAAGTAGTCGTGGAGTGCGGGATTCCAGTCCCCCGCGAGCTGGAGGGAGAGGGCGAAATTACCTCGTCCCAAATCACGCCCGGGCGGTACGTCGAATTGATCCATATGGGATCTTTCGACACTCTGGGAGACTCTCACGCCGCGATGAATGCATACATCGCAGCAAACAATCTGCAAATCATCGGTCCGCCTATCGAGTTCTATGTGACGGACCCGGAAACGGAGACGGATCCGGCCAATTGGCGAACGGACATTATCTATCCAATTGCGTGAATTGAGGATTAGGCCTAATCCAAAGGCACCGCCGCCGTCATAACCTTGCCAATCTCGTCGTTGATCACAAGATCGGCGTAGGCATCTTGTTCCGTAGGCTCTCGGTTTAGGATGACAAGTTTGGCTCCATTTTGCTTCGCCTGCAGAGGAAACGCCGCAGCGGGATAAACAACGAGCGAAGACCCGATCACGACAAAGAGATCGCAGGCCATCGTTTCCTCGCCAGCACGCATCATAGGCTCTTCCGGCATGGCCTGACCGAACGATATCGTCGCCGTTTTGACGATACCGCCGCAGTCCCGACACGAGGGAATCTCATCACGTCCAAGAAAAGACTGTTTGAGCACGTCCAATTCATGACGCAGATTACAGGAAAGACAGGTCGCATAGGATGCATTGCCGTGTAGCTCGATCACCTGCTCTGAAGGAATGCCTGAATCTTGGTGCAAATTGTCCACATTCTGAGTAATGACCGCTGAGACTTTTCCAGACTGGACGAGCTTAGCCACCGCATAATGTCCGCTGTTGGGCGCCGCACCCACGAGCTTGTCCTCACCTTTGAACCGCCGCTCCCAAGACTCGCGCCGCGCGTCCTCGCTACTCAGAAAGTCTCGAAAGTCGATGGGCTTCATCTTGCTCCAAACACCGCCCGGGCTGCGAAAATCCGGTATACCGGACTCCGTGGAAATCCCCGCCCCAGTGAAAATGACCGCACGATTGGCGTCCCTTAGCATTTGAGCGAACTCCGAACTCATTACTTTTGTCCCTAAATTTGATCGCCGTTTCAGGCGACTCTGGGTTATTGTGGCGATGAACGGAACCTACGTGGATCGCACACAATCCGCAATGTCTGCTCGCGAAAGACCAAAGTTGAGTTTATTGGAAAACAAGTGTTGGGCGGACATCAGAACGCCCCCTGACGGCAGCAAGGGCAAGCCGTGCTTGTTTCTTGATCGCGATGGCGTTGTCATAGAGGACGAGGGCTATCAGAGCGACCCAAACGCCATTGTCATCATTCCGGGTGCATCGGATGTCATTCGGTCCGCTAACCAAAAAGGGTGGGTGTGTGGCATGGTCACCAACCAGTCGGGAATTGGACGGGGCTATTATACGTGGGCGGATTTCGAAGCGGTTCAATCAGAAGTCAATCGCCTCCTGGAGGAAGACGGGTGCCGCATTGATTTTGTGCTCGCCTGCCCGCACCACCCTGACGCCGAAATCCCCGAATTCCGGCACAAGAACCACCCCTGGCGTAAACCCAATCCAGGTATGATCGAATATGCCGCGCAGGCGTACGACATCGATATTGAGCACTCAAGCATGATAGGCGACAAGCTCAGCGACCTTGAAGCCGCAAAAGAGGCGGGACTGACCCACGCCGTTCACGTGCTATCAGGGCAAGAGCAGCTATCCCCGGATCAAGTCCAACAACTGCAAAGCGCCTCATTCCATGTCGAACAGATCAGCTCGATAAAAAACTTCCGACTGCGCTGACAACCGTCATGCGCAAATCGCGATCACGCGGCGTCGTACACTTTCATGGCGTAGGCAAATGCGCAAAAGAGATGGTAGAATGTACTAGCCGGCATATCCGTAGAAAGATTATTGCCGTCGCTGTCGAACTGATCACGCCAGCCTCCCTTTACGGCGCCACTCAAATACAGATCAAAGATACGGTCGACAATATCCTGAGAGCGCGCGAGCAGAGCATCGTCCCGGGAGGCAACAAATTGCGCTAATGTGGCTTTGAGATATTCTGTCTGCGGCCAACAGCGCAACGTAGATTTCGTTGGGCGCAATTCTGCATCGAGTTCATCAATCAATAGTTCCAGTTGAGAATTGTATCCATGCGTGTGGCCGGTCTCGTAGAGGCGGTCAGCATACAGACTCACATCTTCTCCTGTAAGCCGTTCATACTCTCTGAGCAACCACACCCACTCCATCTGGTGCCCGGGCTCTATCCGTTGCTTCGAAACGTCCTTGACCGGTGCTAAATTCTCTTCAAAGTACTCCAGCAACGCACCCTTTTCAGCATCGAAGAAGTAATCCGTAAACAGCTGAAATATGCGGGTCCCATGATCAAGAAACCGAGTATCACCGGTCCCCTCGAACCCAGCCATAAAGGCTTCGAAGCAATGCATGTGGGGATTCTGCCAACGAGGCAGGCGGTGCGGCAACGCTTCCCGCCAACCCTGGCCCTCATGCATCAATTGGGCCTCCATGAAAGAGAATGTCTTGTCCAAGAGCGGCCGCCCCTTGTCTGCAAACCCCGCGCGGCAGAGCCAGGCAAACGCCAACACCGCAAATGCGTGATCGTACGTATCCGCCTTATCGTCCTGGACGCCTCCGTCAGGCGCAAAGAAATGGATCCAACCGCCGCGCTGAGAATGCCAACCTTTGGACTCAACGAAGGACACGCCTTCTCCGGCGACACGCTCGGCATCCGAATGAAGACCCAGCACATGCGCATGGGCGTAGACATAGATTTGCCGACACTGCACGCGAAGTCTTTTCGCACGGTCCAAATCTGGCTCGCCCGCGAGTGACAAGACCTCATGAAAGCCGCCTCGATCCCGATCAAGGCCAGCTGTTGCCCATAACGGCAAAGCCTCCTCGGTTAGCCAGGTACGAATGCGCTCCGACGTCTCGCTGGGGTGTGCCATGCGCTCAAATCTCGATTGATCCCGCCGGCGGACTTCACCAGCCGACTCAGACCCTACCAGAAAAAGGTGTTTATCCGCTCAGGAATATTTCCGTTCTTCCCACCACGGGTAATAGGGCGGCATGTCTTTGCTGGGGCTCAACTTGAACTCGGCCGGGCGCTTTTCGAGAAACGAGGTAACACCTTCTTTGGCATCATCCATCTGACCAAGCGCATAAATGCCACGGCTGTCGATTTTGTGTGCTTCCATCGGGTGGTCCGCGCCCAGCATTCGCCACATCATCTGACGGATAAGAGCGACAGACACAGCGGAGGTGTTATCGGCGATTTCCTTGGCGATCTTCTTTGCGGCCGGCAGCAACTCATCGGGCTTATGGAGAGATTGAACCAACCCGCCCTTAAGCGCCTCTTCGGCTGAAAACACCCGCCCAGAATACGTCCACTGTAGGGCTTGTGAGATGCCGACAATGCGCGGCAGGAACCAACTGGAGCAGGCCTCCGGCACGATTCCCCGCCGGGAAAAAACAAAACCGAACCGCGCGTCATCAGCCGCGAGCCTGACATCCATCGGCAATTGCATGGTGACGCCGATCCCAACCGCAGGTCCATTCACTGCAGCGATCACCGGCTTGACGCTTTCGTAGATCCGAAGGGTCAACCGGCCCCCGCCGTCGCGAATGCGCTCATCGCTCCAATCGACACTGTCCACGCCGCCGGCCCCCTCCCGGTCGCCGCGGGCTTCCGCGTTAAACGTGTTTCCTCCGGAGGAGAGATCGGCGCCAGCGCAGAACCCTCGGCCTTCACCTGTGACGATAACGGCGCGGACGCTGTCGTCTTGATCGGCCCAGTCAAAGGCATCGATCATTTCTTCCATCATAACGCGCGTAAACGCGTTCAACTTGTCCGGACGATGTAAGGTGAGGATCATGACCCCATCTTCCACGTTGGTCTTGATTTCGGTGTAGTCTCGCGAGGTCACTGCATGCACTCCATATCTTTCGCTAAGCCAAGTCACTCTCTCTTAGGCCAAGAGCAAGACCCCCGTCCAGATGAACAACCGGACGGCCAGCAGAATAGCTTTGAACGTCATGGTCCAAGTCGTTGATTCCCGGCATTTTTCAGTCTAAGCAATGGAATTCTGCCCGGGCGGGCAACGCGTGTGATCAACAAAGGAAAACGAAATGGCGCAGTACGACTTCGTCATCGTAGGTGCAGGATCCGCCGGATGTGTTCTGGCCAACCGCTTGTCGGAGGATCCGAACACGCGCGTCCTGTTGTTGGAAGCAGGTGGAAGAGATCTGAACCCGCTCATTCATATTCCCATCGGCTACGGCGTGACGATCAAGGATCCGAAAGTCAACTGGCTGTTCGAAACCGAAGCTGACCCCACCACAAATAACCGCACGCATACATGGCCCCGGGGGAAAGTGCTGGGGGGGTCAAGCGCGATCAACGGTCTCATCTATATCCGCGGTCAGGCTGCTGACTATGACGGTTGGCGCCAAATGGGAAACACGGGCTGGGCTTGGGACGATGTGCTTCCCTACTTCAAGAAATCCGAAAACTATGAACGGGGCTCGAACGAATTTCATGGGACCGGCGGCCCCCTTAACGTCTCGGAAGTATCAGAGACTCATCCCGTCAGCGACGCGGTCATTGAGGCCGGGATACAAGCGGGCATTCCCTATAAGTCAGACGTTAACACAGGCGACCAAGAAGGGATCAGCTACTATCACCTGACTGTCAAAGATGGGCTGCGATGCAGTGCTGCTGTCGCCTACTTGAACCCGATTAAGAGCCGGCCAAACTTGACGATTGAAACCAAGTCCCTAGCCAAGAACATTATGTTTTCGAACAAGAAGGCAACGGGTGTTCGCTATACAAAGGGCCAACAGATCCACGAAGCCCGCGCCAGCAAAGAGGTCATCATCTGCGGCGGTGCAATCAATTCTCCTCAATTGCTGCAATTATCCGGCATCGGAGAGGCCGAGCCCTTGAAGCAGCTGGGCATTGATGTGGTCCATGAGCTCAAAGGCGTCGGGCAGAACCTCCACGACCACTATGTTGTCAGTCTTCAACATCGTCTAAAGACGAATCAGTCCGTCAACGTCATGGCACGCGGCGTCCCTCTTCTGAAGGAAATTGGAAAATGGGTCACCCAAAGAAAGGGCATGTTGACTTGGAGCGCCGCCCACATTCAGGCTTTTATCCGCACACGGCCGGAACTGGAAACGCCGGATGTACAATTCCACATATTCCCAGCCACCCAAGATGTGGATGCCTACAAAAACGAAGGTAAGTTCGACCTCGAAAAGGAGCCCGGCATCACGACCGCACCGTGCCAGCTCAGGCCCGAAAGCCGGGGCTCGATCTCCTTAAAGACGCCCCTCCACGACGATGCGCCCGCGATCAAGGCCAATTACCTTTCCGATCCCCTCGACCAAGAAACAATCGTAGCCGGCCTAAAATGGGCCCGGAAGATTGCCGAACAGCCAGCGCTTCACAAGTACATTCTCTCCGAGTCCTTTCCCGGAGAAGAAACCAAAACAGACGAACAGTGGTTGGACTACGCCAAGGAATATGGCTCAACCATCTATCACCCAGTCGGCAGCTGCAAAATGGGACAAGATGAAGACGCCGTAGTGGACGCAGAACTTAAGGTTCACGGCATCGAAAACCTGCGCGTCATTGATGCATCCGTCATGCCGCGGATCGTTTCCGGCAACACCAACGCCCCAACCATCATGATCGCGGAAAAAGGGGCCGATATGATCCTCTCACAATGGAAGTAGACTGAACGAAATGCACCCGTCACACTACGCCGCTCAAACGCCTGATAAACCCGCATACATTATGGAGCCCTCGGGCGAAGTCGTCACCTTCGGCCAGCTCGACGCCCGTTCAAACCAAGGTGCACATTTCTTCCGCTCACTGGGCCTCAAGCGCGGCGACGGCATCGCGTTCTGCATGGAGAACAATGCGCGCTTTTACGAGATTTGCTGGGCCGCTCAACGTTCCGGCCTTTACTTTACCGCCATCAGCTCAAGATTGACCGCAAGTGAAATCGACTACATTGTGCGGGATTGCGATGCTAGAGTGTTTATCACATCGGAATCCAAAAAGGACGTGGCCGGCGAACTAAAGGACTTGCTTCCCGCCGAAGTAAAGCGTTATGCCGCCGTCGGCCCCGTCGAAGGTTATGAAAGCTGGGAGACGACCATCGCAGCGTTTCCTGAAACGCCCATCGCCGACGAAAGTCCGGGCACAGACATGCTCTATTCGTCAGGCACGACGGGAAGACCGAAGGGCGTGCGCATTCCCCTTCCCGAAGGCGAGCTCAATGACGAGTCTCCACTTCTGATGCTTTTGAAAGCGCTATACAATTTTGATGAAAACAGCATCTATCTCTCGCCGGCGCCGCTCTATCACGCCGCCCCGTTGCGCTACAATATGATGGTAAACACGATGGGCGCCACCAACGTGATCATGGAGAAATTCGATCCCGAAGAGTACCTAAGGCTGGTCGAGAAGCATAAGATTACCAACACACAGCTGGTGCCAACCATGTTCGTTCGCATGCTGAAGCTACCGGAAGACGTGCGCAACAAATACGACGTTTCGAGCTTGAAAGGCGCCATCCATGCGGCCGCACCCTGCCCTATCCCCATCAAGAAACAAATGATCGACTGGTGGGGACCGGTTATCTTTGAGTATTACGCCGGCACCGAAGGCAACGGCTTTTGTACGATCAACACAGAAGAGTGGCTCGCGCACGAAGGCTCCGTCGGCAAACCATTAGTCGGAGAACTCCACATCTGCGACGAAGACGGCAACGAAGTACCAACGGGCGAAGCTGGAACGGTCTACTTCGCCAACGGTAATGAGTTCAGTTACTGGAAAGATGACGAAAAAACCAAAGAATCACGAAATGACAAGGGCTGGTCCACCTTGGGCGATGTCGGATACGTGGATGAAGAAGGTTATTTGTACCTCACGGACCGCAAGGCCTTCATGATCATTTCGGGCGGCGTCAATATCTATCCCCAGGAGACGGAGAATTTGCTCATCACGCACCCGAAGGTGGCCGACGTGGCCGTTATCGGTGTGCCCAACGAAGAGTTTGGCGAAGAAGTCAAAGCTGTTGTTCAGCCTGCGAATTGGTTGGACGCGGGCCCCGACTTGGAAGCAGAGCTTATCGAGTTCTGCCGTCGCACCCTGTCCCACATCAAGTGTCCGAAATCAGTGGATTTCGACAAGGAACTGCCCCGCCATCCCACCGGCAAGCTCTACAAAAGGCTTGTACGGGATCGCTATTGGGGCAAATCTGGATCGAAGATCGTTTAACGGCAAAGCGAACGCTTAAGGAAGGAAGAAAAATGAAAACAGTAGCATTCGGCGATGTTCAAAGCCTGGTTGGTGAAGAAGTTGGCGTCAGTGATTGGGTTCACATCGATCAAGACCGTGTTAATCAGTTCGCAGAAGCAACCGGCGACCATCAGTGGATTCACGTCGATGTTGAACGCGCCACAAAAGAGCTGGGCGGCCCGATCGCCCACGGCTATCTCACCCTTTCGTTGATTCCGATGCTGACAGGATCGATGATGAACATCGAAGGTGTGACACGGGGCATCAATTATGGCTGCAACAAGGTCCGGTTCACAAATATGGTACCTGTCGGCAGTAAAGTGCGCGCACGACAAAAATTGAAAGAAGTCAACGAAAAGGCGGGCGGTCTCCAAATGATCAACGAGGTCACAATCGAAATCGAAGGTCAAGAGCGCCCGGCCTGTGTTGCGGAAACCATCTCCGTCATTTACCAATAGAGGATCCCACTCCGGGGCCAACTGAGGCGAGGTCACTATGAGCGAAACAGCAAAAGCGACACCACAATCGGACAAAATCTCCAAATCGGACGAAGACTGGAAAGCTCAATTGTCGCGAGAGCAATATGAAGTGACCCGCCGGGCGGGAACCGAACGCGCCTTCACCGGCCCCTACTGGGACGAAAAAGCCAAAGGAACCTACAAGTGTATTTGCTGCGGAACACCCTTGTTCAGCTCAGAAACCAAATATGATTCCGGGTCCGGTTGGCCGAGCTACTACGAACCCATTTCAGGAGACGCGGTCGAGGAAAAGGAAGACAACTCCCACGGCATGCGCCGCGTCGAAGTTGTCTGCGCCAAATGCGACGCCCATTTGGGCCATGTGTTTCCCGACGGTCCCCAGCCGACGGGCCTTAGGTATTGTATCAACGGCCACGCACTGGACTTGGAAAGGGACGAGACGGCATAGAGCTGAGCGCGTCGACCCGTGAGCAAAGCCCCGCCTCTGGCAGCAAAAAGAACACACGAATGGGCCCTGCATGGCGATAGGCGGGAGGACCCTTACGCCTGGCTAAAGGATCCGAATTGGCAAGACGTGATGCAGCATCCAGAAAAACTGGATCCAGACATCAGAAGCTATCTGGAAGCCGAAAACACATACACCGAAGGCGCGCTTTCGGACACGCTAGAATTGCAGGAAACACTCTTTGCGGAAATGAAAGCGCGCATCAAAGAGGACGATACGTCTGTACCTTTCCGGGACGGCCCCTATTCTTACTTTCACAGATACCGGGAAGGCGGCCAGCACCCCCTCTTCTGCAGATATGCGGGCGATACCAAGGATCAGGATGAAGTCCTAATTGACGGTGATGCGTTGGCCGAAGGGTTGGCCTACTTTCAACTGGGCGCCGTAGAGCACAGCCCCGATCATTCCAAAGTTGCGTACAGCTTTGACGATAAAGGGTCCGAATTCTATTCTGCACGCATCGTTGAACCGGAGAACGGCGCGCTGCTGCCGGATCGGCTGGAAAACCTGTCGGGAAACCTGGAGTGGTCCGCCGGATCTGATTTTCTGTTTTACGTCAAATTGGACGACCATCACCGGCCCAAATGGGTCTATCGCCACAAGCTCGGTACGCCGCAATCAAACGATGTCTTGATCTATGAAGAACAGGATCCCGGTTTCTTTGTTTCAGTCAGCAAGTCGGAAAGCGGTCAGTTCATCTTCGTCGATTCTCACGATCACGAAACCAGCGAAATCCGCTTCGTCCCGGCGGACAGCCCCGCCGCAGAGCTGCGTCTCATTGAGCCGAGACAGAAGGGACTGGAGTACGATGTCTCGCACCTGGGCGATAAGTTCCTGATCCTAACGAATGAGGGCAAGGCTGAGGACTTCAAAATCGTCGAAGCTCCGATCAGTCAACCGGGTAAAGCGCAGTGGACGGACCGTGTTCCACATGTCCCCGGCTGCTTAATTCTTGAACATCTGGCCTTTAAATCCTTCCACGTCCGTTTGGAACGCCAGAACGCTTTACCGCGGATCGTTGTCTCCGAACTGGACGGCGTAGGAGATATCGCCCGCGAGCAAGTCATCTCGTTCGAAGAAAAGGCGTACAGCCTTGGCCTTTCGCAGGGCTACGAATTCGATACGGACACCCTGCGCTACACCTATTCCTCACCGACAACGCCTCAACAAACCGTCGATTACCGTATGGCATCGGGCGTTCGGCTCATCCGCAAGACCCAAGAAGTCCCCTCGGGACACGACCCTGAACACTACAAAACAGAGAGAATAGAGGCGACGGCGGACGACGGCGAAACCGTTCCTATCACGCTCCTTTACCGCAAGGACGAGCCACCCTCGGCCTCATCGCCGCTCTTGCTGTATGGGTACGGCGCCTACGGCCATGCCATTCCCGCCTCCTTTTCCACAAACAGGCTGTCCCTGGTGAACCGTGGTTTTGTCTACGCCATCGCCCACATCAGGGGCGGCAAAGACAAGGGCGATGCGTGGTACCGGAACGGCAAGCTCGATAACAAGACAAATACGTTTACGGATTTCATCGCGGCCGCACGCCACTTGATCGCCGAAGGATTTACGTCGGAAGGCCGGATTGTCGCTCACGGCGGCAGCGCCGGCGGCATGTTAATGGGGGCAGTAGCCAATATGGCGCCCAGCCTGTTCGGCGCCATCATTGCAGATGTTCCCTTTGTCGATGTGCTGACCACCATGTGCGATGAATCATTGCCGTTGACCCCGCCCGAATGGCCCGAGTGGGGCAATCCGCTGACGGACAAAGAGGCATATGCGACAATCAAATCCTATTCGCCCTACGACAATGTCAGAGAGCAGGCCTATCCTCATATTCTGGTCACGGCGGGACTGACGGATCCCCGAGTGACCTATTGGGAACCGGCCAAATGGGTCGCCAAACTGCGCAACATGAAAACTGATGACAACACGCTCCTCCTCAAGACGAACATGGACGCCGGCCACGGCGGCGCCTCCGGCCGCTTTGACTATCTCAAAGAGGTTGCGTTGGCCTATGCATTCGCATTGACTTCGGTCAAAGTGGAATAACGCCAGATATTGACCAATCCTATTCAGCCATTGGGGTCCCGTTCTCCCATAAGACCGAGAGCTGATCTATCAAGTCTTGTAGGAACGAGGACATTGCCAATTGAAAGGCTTCCCCTGGGGAAAGAGGTCGCAGATCGGATTGAGGAATTCCGATTTCGGCGAGAATGGTATCACCGGGCAATAGCGGCTCTGACGTCTCGATCACAAACTCACCGTTTTGGATTTGAGTTGGCATCGCACTGATGCGACCATTGGAAACTCTTTGTACAGCCGGGTCGCGAACTTGATCGTCTGTCCTAAGATTCACGTAACCTGTTACACGCTCAATGGTGAATCCCCAACTGCCTACAATTGTGAGCGACAAGCGGCCCTCCCCGTTAGATCGGCGGGGTTCAACGTCGTTTGCATATGAGATTCTAAAGGTGTGGCGACCCGGTGCTAACGTTTGACCCGCCTCACCCACGTAGATCCTTCTACCGTATGGAAAATCCTCCACGTGGTACGGCACAAAATCCCCGTCCATTTGTACCTGCAAGACCTCAAAGTACCAACTACTCTCCAAGATCGGCACATCGAGATAGATGCCATGTTTAATTTGATCGCCGGAGGATATGAGAGAAATGCTATCAGTCACTGCAAGGCGGCGAATCCAACGCGGGCCGTCAGGCGCCAGAGCAACATCAATGTGCCGTTGATAATGGAGTATCCGTTCCTTTCCGAGTTCCAGAGTCGAAGCGCCGTTGGCCTCCTCGGAAGAAGCAGCCCCATCCCCCAGACAAAGAACGCCCAATACAACGAAACAGATACCAAGGCGGTCCATCAATGGCACTCAATTGGGCTGACTGGACGATGGAAAACTTTCGCCATCGCCTTTTCCTATAACAAATCCAGTATTGGCACGGTCACCGTGGCCTGGGTGTCGCCCAACTGCTTGCCTCCGATAATGCCTTGGAAGTACTCGCTCTGTAACATCGATGCGAAATAGTCCACACCCGGATAATACACAAATGCAACCTGATCGAAGTCGTGCCCTCCCGGCAAAGCGACGGCCGATCCCAGATGCATCGGCCCATAGCCCCGCTCCGCCATCAAATCGAACATCGCCCCAACATACTCCGCATCCGCTGCTTGTTGTTCTACCGTTCCCGGTTTGATCAGATTCGCAATGACCACCGCATCTCGGCCCAACTCCCTCTCAGCCCGGAGCCTTGGAACAAACAACGCCGCATTTTCTGTCATTGCGTCCGAGTCCAACTGCTTGAGCGGATAAATGTTCGGCTGAAACGTCAGCAAGCGCATGACCCGCCGCGCCAGAAACGCCTGCGGAAGGAGCATATTTTGTGCGGCCGAGCGTTGCATGCCGTGGCTATAGGTGCGCTCAAACTTGGCAAGCGCCTCTTGATACGCCTCACTTAAGACATGAGTGTCATAGGCTTGACGGGTCGGATATTGCAGGAGGATGACGGCGGACCACTCCGCCGGCCCCAACTGCTCCGAAACGACACCGTTCAGGACCGCCTTACCGGCATAGATCCAGTCCGGACCTCCCTCTGTAGATTGTTTAAGGTCCCGCAACGCATCAATCACGTCCGTGCCCGGCGCAGTTTGCAACCACGTGGCCACGTGAAAGACATCCGCCTCATGAAAAATTTCTTGCCGATCTTGGACCGGTCCTCGTCGCAGGTCGAGATAGCGATTGTGCTGCCAATTCATGGCCGCTCCGGCACCCGCCATCAGCAACAACAAGAAAATAATGAATACACGCATGGCCGCGTCCTCCCCACCGTCATGACGTAGCCCCAACACTAGCACGAACACAGAACACCGCAAAACCATGGTGAGCGAAGGTTTACCAAATCCGCTCGAATACCCCTCCGAACTTTACGCCGACTTAGACTGTTTTTGAGATGCTGGTTCCAGGCACCAGGTAGAGCGAGGCGCGCCATGTGGAAATACGTCAAGTTCGTTTCGGGAATACTCCTGATCCTCATGAGCTTCGCCAGCCTGTCATCCCTTTTTTCGGGACAAGTCGAAGAAACTGGACGTCGCATCGTAGAAAACGGCGTTACGGTTGACGGCTTCATTACAGAGCGCGTTGAACACACCGTCGCCGCAAAACGCGGCCGCATCGGCGGCATCGGACGCTACTACACGATCAAGTACAAATTCACGACGCTGGATGGTAAAACGTATTCTGACGAAATCAACGTCACCAAAAAGGAAGCCTACGACGCAGAGGACGGAGAACGGATAAAGGTCCGGTACTATTCCAAGAACCCCGAAATCAACTCCGCCCTTGGCTATGAAGAATACATGACCGAAGCGGATGCCGCCGACGTGCCGGTGGGTGCCTTTGTCTTCAGTGCTCTCCTCTTTTTCTGTGGCGGTGCCTGGCTGACCTATTCGAGTTCCCGCCGCATCTGGCCGGAGCAAACGTCCGCAAACCAATCAGCGCTGGAACGCATGCGCAGGGAAAGCAGTGATGGGATGCCTTCTTCCCCCGAACCTATCGCCGGTTACGTCAAAAAAGACCGCGGCGAGAAACCCCTGTTTGGGGGATGAAAAAAGGGCGGGATTGCTCCCGCCCTTGAATACCTCTGGATCCCCGCGTAAAGCGGGGATGGGGACTCTGCCTTAGCTCCGGAAGGTGGCCGCATCCGCCGCGTCTTGGGCTTCGTCGAAATAGCGCGTGACTTCGTTCCGTCCGACCACAAAGTGATGCACCTCATCCGGGCCATCGGCGAGCCGTAAGGTCCGCTGGCTCGTGTACATCTGCGCAAGCGGCGTCCATTGAGAAACACCCGTAGCGCCGTGAATCTGGATCGCCTCATCAATGATACGGCACGTCCGCTCCGGCACCATGGCCTTGACCATGTGCACCCAAATGCGTGCTTCCCGGCTGCCAAGCACATCCATGGCGCGGGCCGCTTTCAGAACCATCAAACGCATAGCCTCGATATCGAT
Source organism: Hyphococcus sp. (assembly GCA_028284345.1). Taxonomy (GTDB): domain Bacteria; phylum Pseudomonadota; class Alphaproteobacteria; order Caulobacterales; family Parvularculaceae; genus Hyphococcus. Next base: position 1,068,418 of record JANQRY010000003.1, read on the forward strand.
CCGCGCACGGGAGACGACTTCCATGTTTTTGCCGAGCTGAATGATGTCTTTACCGAACGCCTGGCGGCTGGTACCGCGCTGGACCATCAGATCAAGCGCCTTTTCCGCCGAACCGATGGACCGCATGCAGTGATGGATCCGTCCCGGTCCAAGGCGCAGCTGAGATATCTCAAAACCACGGCCCTCGCCAAGCAAGATGTTGTCTTTCGGCACGCGGACATTATCAAACTTAATATGCATATGGCCATGGGGCGCATCGTCATGGCCGAACACATGCATCGGTCCTAAGATCTGAACACCTGGTGTGTCGATCGGCACAAGGATCTGCGACTGCTGCTTGGCCGGCGGCGCATCGGGGCTCGTCTTGACCATCGTGATCATGATCTTACAGCGGGGATCGCCGGCACCGGAGATGTAGTACTTTTCCCCGTTCAAAACCCATTCGTCGCCTTCTAACACGGCGGACATGCCGATGTTCTTGGCATCGGACGACGCCAGACCCGGTTCGGTCATCGCAAAGGCAGACCGGATCTCACCGTTGAGGAGCGGCTTCAACCATTGTTCTTTTTGCTCCGGTGTTCCCACCCGCTCCAGCACTTCCATATTTCCGGTATCGGGTGCGGAGCAATTCATCGTTTCAGACGCGAGCGGATTCTTTCCGAGCTCGGCAGCGATAAAGGCATAGTCGAGGTTTTTTAGCCCCTCACCGGTTTCCGCATCCGGCAAGAAGAAATTCCACAGACCCTGCTCCTTTGCTTTTTGCTTGGCACCATCCAACGCTTCGAGTTGACCTGGAGCATAGGACCAAGGGTCGGCTTTGCCTTCACCCAGACGGTGGAATTCCTCCGACATCGGATTTACGACTTCCTTGATGAAGCGCTTTACGTGATCGTACAGAGGCAAGGCCTCGTCCGACATGCGCAAGTCATTCAGCTCGTCCTGAGGGCTCGAGCTAAACGCGATAACGTCGGAAGGGCGTGGTTGAGCAGCTGTTTGTGACATGATCTGTTTCCCGGTTCGTTTCTAATCCTAAGACTGGATCCCGCGAGGGAAAACCGCAGAGTTCGGCGGTCTATGCCCTCAAGAGCAATTCCGTGACCTTTTTCTGGGCCACCTGACGAACAATGTCAACGCGAGCAGCTCACTATGACACTTCATTGACCGACGACATCGAAAAGATGTGCGGTTGCACGCCCTTCCACCTATGGTATTATTGAGACCACGACTTGGAGGCATCCGTGTTGCGCCCAATTATTTCAACCATCGCCCGAACCTGTTCCTTTTCTGCCCTAAACCGGCTGTCCCTCCCGTCCAAATGGAGCTCTTCTAGGACCCAACTCGCGGCGCTTGTTCTTTGTGCTTTCGTTCTCAGCGGTGCAGACTCCATGCCGCAACACTTTCCAGAAGAGTGCATGAGCGGCGCTTCAATTCAGGAAAAAATCAGAAGGTGCAGCGCACTGATAAATGAAGGCCCGCATGAGCAAGACACGCTATCAAGTCTTTATGTCGTACGCGGCATGCTTTATCTAGAGAACTCTTTCGACGACGCGGCAATCGAAGATTTCACAAGGGCGCTTGAGGCGGATCCAAATAATAAATCGGTATACGCGCTCATGTGCATAACCCACGCAACCGTTGGAAATTCACAGCCGGCCCTAGAGGCCTGTTCATCCACAATCAAATACGACCCTGACAACATCCTCGCCTACTATTATCGCAGTAAGGCCCACGCCGACTTGGACAACGCAATGTTGGCTACCCACGACCTAAGCACCGTCATCGACCGTCAAGAGCTGATCGTAGAACGCGCGAAAGCCAATCCGTTTGGCCCGGCGCCAAGCGCCGAAATCGAGAGCGGAGTGACGGAATTTTTGGCGGATGTCTTTAAGGCTCGAGCCGTCATTCACCTCCAAGAGGGCAGGTATGAGCTGGCGATTGCAGACTATACAGAAGCCATAAATCTCAAACCGGAGAATAGTAACTTTTACTACGAACGAGGAATTGCTTATCGAGCCGCCAACCAACTGAGAAAAGCAATCGAAGACCTATCACATGCGATCACGCTCAATCCCGACTTCGGTTCCGCGTATTTGAACCGCGCCTTGGCCTATGACGAAATCGGCGAGGTGGGAAAAGCAGCCGCGGACCGGTCCAAGGCCGAAGCGTTGAAGCCTTAGATCGACGAGGAAGTCTCGACTAAAGCGCGGGCTCATACAAAGCTCCATCTGGGGATAAGCGCAGCCTGACCACGGTAAACACCATCCGGATCAAGAACATTCCAAATCGTTGTGTCTCTTATCTGAAAGCGGCGACCGCTCTTAGAAATCCGCACACCTTCATAATCTGTAACGAACCCGTTCCGCGTTACCCGCTCCATCATGAGTGCCCGGTCTTCCCGCCGCGCCGGTTCCGCCGTCAGCCTGGACGGCATGGACGTCAGCTCGTCCCACGACATCTCAAAAAGGGCCTGCGCGGTTTCGTTTCCATAGTTCAGTATGGGATCGTCTTCCAATCCATGAGAGACGAGGGCGAATTCAGCCTGGTGTATGGCGCAAGCGTCACTGATTTTGGCGCCCGTTACGATCGGCCGCCCCAGAAGACGCCGGTAACTCTCCGCGAGCAGCTCAATATGCGGCGCAACGATGATCCAGTTCAACATACGGCTCACATTCTGCCGACGATTCATTCCGAAAACAATCTCAGGTGTCCCATTGCAATCTCCCCATCTCACAGTATATTGACATTAATAGTGTCAATATCTATCCGGGCGAACTCCGCCACTGAGGAACACTCCCATGAAGGTTCGATCCCTTATCGTCTTGGCGATTCTGGCACCGCTTTTCAGTCACGGGGCCGGCGCCCAATCCCTGTCAGAGGATGAGCAAAAGATCGCGCAGACAAATTTCAAGACGGCAGACGAGAACGGTGATGGTCAGCTGACCAAGGACGAGTTCCGCGTCTTCATCGACGCAAACGCCGCGGCTCAACTCGGCCGCGCCCCTGCGATCAAGCGCATGGGCATGTACGATCGCGCGTTCGGGCGCATTGACGGCAATCGAGACGAAAAGGCCACCTGGAGCGAATTTAGAGCCGCCGCCGGGAACTAGAGCCGTTTTGGTTTTGACGGAAACACAAAACGGCTCCAGATTCTTTGTTTTGCGCGTTTCCTGACGGTGGTGAGGCGCATTCGCGCCGAACGAT
>JANQRY010000005.1 GCA_028284345.1 Hyphococcus sp.
AAATTGACCGAAGAGACGCGGAAGGAAATACCGCACACACTTGATCTGGCCTATGGCGACGATCCCAAGCAAAAGCTTGATATTTACCACCCGGAAAACGCGGAAAACGCCCCTGTAGCGCTGTACTTTCATGGCGGCGGATTTTTCGAGGGCGATCGCACAGATTACGGCTACCTCGCCGCGCCTTGGGTGAAACGGGGCGCCATTGTCGTTCTGGCGAGCTATCGGCTCTGCAGTGACGGCTTCACAAAACTGGACGCCGTCGCCGACGCAAAGTCAGCTTTAAAGTGGGTTTATGAGAATATCAAAACCCATGGAGGCGACCCCAACCGGATCGTGATGAGCGGCAATTCAGCGGGCGCGATCATGACCGCAAATGTCATCAACGACATGAGCTGGATGAACGACGAAGGCATTCCTACAACCGCCGTCAGAGGCGCCGTCCTGATAAGCGGGATATATAATTTCCCGCTCGACTATAATGATCGTCCGGACACTTTGCCCACGCCGGAAATCAAAATCGCCATGAGCGCTATTCAGCACATCAAAAAGGTTCCGCCAAAGATAGTGGTCGTGGCGGGATCGCTAGAAACTGGCAGAGACAATTATGTCGAGTCGTCCATCGCCTTTACTGAAGAGCTGAAAAAATTGACCGACGCAGACGTTCAGTTCCACGTGGTTCCCGATAAAGATCACCTTCAAGCACACCATATCTTCAACGATGAAAGCTTGCCGTCGTTTAAGGCGATGGAATCGATGTTCGAATAAATATAGGGGGACAGGCTGGCGGGGCGCCTTCTTTTTCGACGGCCCGGCTTCCTATTCCTTTCTACCTGCACATAGCCTGCACGTTACGCTGTCGCGCCCTACCCTACCCAGGGCCCTACCCATCATATGAAATAATGCCCCCCTCTTCGGAGGCGCGATCTCATAAAAATGCCCAACGCGTTATTGCGAGAGGCCATCAGTCATGATATACAATTTTGCATACAAGTGGTTCTGCACTCATATGCTTTATCCATAGCAAGATCTGAGCATTTGGATACCGGCGCGGGCGAACCATGCCAGGCGGCGCATGCTGTCACAACTAAGCGTATCAAGGGTTATGCGCACTCTTGCGCCATCGTACCGCCGATAAATTAATTCCCTAATGGAAAGTCGGCAAAGTTGAAACATGGAGACAAAGAATTATGGGTGACAGATTAGAAGGTAAGACAGCGATCGTAACCGGCGCCGCCGGCGGTGTGGGCAAAGCTATTGCTACGAAATTTGTGAACGAAGGCGCTACCGTCCACGTCGCGGACATTACGCAGGAACGCTGCGAAGACGCCTGCCACGAGATCGGCGAGGGCGCCGTTCCGGCGCAAGTCGACCTCGCCGACGTATCGTCCATCAAAGCCATGGTTGAAAAAGCCGCCAATGCATCTCCACGCCTAGACATTCTGGTGCAATGCGCTGCCGTCGTCAGTATGCAGCCCATTACGGAAATAACGGAAGAAGAATTCGACCGCGTCAACAACATCAACTATCGCGGCGTCGCATTCACATTATCCGAAGTGGCCAAACGTATGATCCCCGACGGCAAGGGCGGAGCCATCGTGAACTTCACCACCCTGAACCGGGGCTACCCCTGGATTGGGGCGTATGTTTCCAGCAAGCATGGCGTAAGCGGCATCACCCGGTGTTCAGCGCTTGAGCTGATCAAATATGGAATCCGCGTCAATTCTATTTGTCCGGGGCCCATCAAGACGCCGCTCATGGATGATTTGATCAAGCGGTTTGCGGACAATCCGCCTCCAGGATCTGAATATCTCCAAGAACAAGGGTTTGTGGTGCCGGCCGGATATGAGTCAACGCCAGAGGACTATGTCGAGCCTACAATGCTGCTGGTCACTCCGGCAGGCGCTTATATTATCGGACAAGTCATGCAAGTCGATGGCGGCATTTCCGCATAGATTGCTCTGTATGTATTGAAGGGAAGAGTCATGAGCGATAACTCAAAAGACACGCTTTTCGTAGGCGGCACAGTGTCGACATTTGGTTGGGGCGAAAATGGCGGCATCGGCGCCATGACGGGCACAATCGATGGCGTCGGATACGCAAAAGCCACCGGCGAGTTCAAAGAGCTTGAGGGCGGCGTTATTCAGACAGGCGTCACCCACTATTTCCTCGATAAGGATGGCTCTGTCATTCACACGACCGACAAATGCACCATACGCCCGGATCCGAATGGCGACCCAAATCTGCGCTTTATGGAGAATGTCTATACTGTCGTTTGGGGTACAGGTCGCTTTGCAGGCTACAAAGGCAGCTTCAGCAGCCGCGGCTGGATGAGATCCGACATCGATGGACTCCCTGAAGACCATAGCGCCGGCGGTTTGCGTTATGAAGGCGTGCTCTATCGCGATTAAGTCGAACGACCAACATCATGCGCGATGCGGACAAATTCGCCGCAAGCGCATGATGATATCGCTCGAATGAATTGGGTGCTGATGTCAGGTGATGCGATGCAGACGCCGCGGCGCCGTAGGTGATAACCGATGAACTATGATTTCATTGTGATCGGCGCCGGGATCGCGGGCGCCTCCATAGCATATGAACTTGCTGAACATGGACGGGTGTGCCTTCTGGAAGGCGAAGACATGCCTGGCATGCACTCTACAGGCCGTTCCGCCGCCTTGCTTTCCTTGAGTTATGGAAGTCCGAAGGTGCGCGCGCTTAGCAGAGCAAGCAAAGATTTTTTAGAAAACCCGCCAGATGGCTTTGCAGAGCATCCCCTGCTCGAGCCGCGCGGCCAACTTTTTATCGCACGATCCGACCAACATGATTGTGTTGTGAAAATTACAGATGCAATAAACGACTCCGGCCAGCCTGCTGTAACTATCGATAGTTCTGAAGCGACACGGATGGTTCCGCTCCTGCGTGAAGGCTATGTCGCAGAAGGCGTTTGGGAAGAAGGTTCCAGGGATATAGATGTGGACGGCCTGTACCAGGGCTTTCTTCGCGCCGCACGTGCACGCGGCGCCGAACTGCTGACGGGCAGCAATGTCTCTCAAGCCAGCCGGAAGGACGGCGTCTGGACCATTCCGCTCGCCAAAACGGAGGTGAGCGCGCCGGTGCTTATCAACGCAGCCGGCGCCTGGGCGGACGAAGTCGCCAAAACCTGCGGCGCCCGCGAGATAGGTTTAGCAGTGCTTCGCAGAACCGCCGTGCTTATTGACCCGCCCGAGGACGTCGATGTCAGCACATGGCCCGCGGTGATTGACGCCGGTGATCAATTTTACTTTAAGCCCGATGCGGGCAAAATCATGCTGTCGCCTGCGGACGAAATACCCGACCGCCCCGGCGACGCCCAGCCGGAAATACTCGACATCGCGGTTGCGGTCGATCGTGTTCAAGCCGCGCTCGACGTTGACGTTCAAAGGGTTTCACACAGCTGGGCGGGCCTTCGCACCTTCGCGCCGGATCGCGCGCCGGTGTTGGGCTTCGATGCCGAACTGCCCGGCTTTTTCTGGTGCGCCGGCCAAGGCGGTTACGGCATTCAAACGTCACCCGGAATGGGCCGTATCGGCGCCGCTCTGGCGTTAGGAAATAGCTTCCCTGCAGATGTAACGGAATTTGGCCTTACAGCGGAAGACCTCTCCCCGGCGCGAAAGATGCCGCCGGCGACGCCTGCAAAGACATGACAAGCGCAAGCTTAAATATGGCTTCTTTCACGCCGGCCCCCGCCCCTTCAGATTTGGCGGCGCCCAGATTGCAGTTTTTTGTTAGCAAAATGTTCCCACAGGGAGGTTTAAAAAAGTGGTCGTAACAACGCATAGCCATCACTCAACACTCAAAGCTGTTGAGCAACTGCTCCCTTCCATTGCGGCTGAAGCTGATAGGATGGAGACAGAGCGTAAGGTTCCAGCAAAGATCTGCGAGGCCATGGAAGAAGCCGGATGCCTTACCATGGGCATTCCGCAAGAGTTGGGCGGTACTGAGCTCTCCCAGATAGAAATTTCACGAGTACTGGAAACGCTGGCCTATGGCGACGCCTCCGTCGCCTGGACGGCAATGGTCGCGCTCGGCTTCAACCACTTCATGAGCCGCTTTCCGACAGAAGTCGTAAAGCAGGTCCGCGCGGATTCCCCAGGCTTGCTCATACGTGGCGCGGTTGCTCCGCAAGGGCGCGCAACGCCAGTTGACGGCGGCTATACGGTGGAAGGCCGCTGGGCGCTGGGCAGCGGCAGCTATGACAATCGTTACGTAATGGCGATGTGCATAATCATGGACGGAGACAAGCCGCAAACATCTCCCGACGGCGGCGTGGTGACGCGCATGGCGCTCATCCCAGTCTCCAAGGTCGAATTTCTAAACACTTGGGAATCGGTTGGCCTGTGCGCAACGAACAGTCACGACTTTGTGGTGAAACCTGTTTTCGTCGCCAAAGAATGGATGGCGTCTGCCTCCGCACCAGATAATTTCAAATTGTCAGCCACAAAATTTGATTTCCAAATGGCGGTGACCCTCAATCACGCAAGCGTGGCTGTGGGCATCGCACGCGGCATGCTTGACGACATCATTGCGTTATCTCTTAAAAAACGCCCGGCGCGCGGCGGCGGCAAGACCTTGGCCACTGACCCACAGTTCGCATACGACCTAGGGCAATTGACCACTCGGTTGGAAGCGATGAGGACGCTTCTCGAGGCCCGCCTGGAAGAAAATGAAGAACTGGGCCAAAGCGACGCTCCAATCAAGCCGATTGAATCCGCGAGAGTGTGCGCAGCCGCCTCTTATATCCAACATGAATGCCAAAACATCGTAGACGCAGCATTCTCTTTAGGCGGCTCTACCGTTTGCTACCTATCAACATCTGCGCAGCGGCGTTGGCGCGACATACGCTGTCTTGTGCAGCATTTTTCCGCCTCGAAAACCAAATTTAAGCAACTTGGCTACGATGTTCTCGATCAAGCGCAGAATTGATTTTTTATAAAGGATTATCCAAAATCCACACCTTAGTCCGCCTCGGCGCATAAACTAAGTGCGAAGGTGATGAATCGCATATTCAAAATCGCGCTTCGATTGAAAACTTGAATGCTCTACCCGGCGCCACGTCGCCAAGCGGGACTAAACCGAAGCCTGGAATCGTCACTTCACCGGTTCGGCCTGCGTGGGAGCTGTACGTTTCACCGAAAATATTGTCGACGCCAGCGACAATCGTGAAACGATCATCAAAAAATTCTGGTTGCCAAAGCACAGACAGATTGTGCACGTCATAGCCTTCCTTCAACTCGTTATTGAAGGTTGATTTCTCGGCGACAACCTCTCCTCTCGCACTGATCTCGATATTAAGCGGTTCGTGGCGGTAGCCGATTTCGTAACTGAAGGAGTCCCCCAATTCGCGCAAGCTATATATGACATCAACACTATTGACGTTTGCATTCAGATTATTGGCCTCGAAGTCAGCGGTCGCAAATGTCAGAAGGGCGTGCACATTGTCACGGTCGAAAGATAATGTCGTCTCAATGCCCTCTATAGTGAGATCACCAATATTCGTGTCACGCGCGACGGTTCCCCCGTCTGGCTGTGCGAGAACAACGTCAGCGATCACATTATCAATGTCGGTCTTAAACCATCGGACAAAAAGCTGACCGTTTGTCCCGCGCCAATCGTAAGATATGCGAGAACCGATCTCCGTATTGCGTCCGGTTTCAGGTTCTAAATCATCAGCAATCACTTTCACCGCTGCAATGCCGGAGAACGGATCGGATGTTTCAGGCCCTTTGAAAAGGCTTGTCGTCGAAGCGAAAAGTTCGAGTTGAGATATCGGCCGCCAACTCGCCCCAAACGATGCGGTTGTTTCGTCAAAACTCCTGTCGCCAGTCGCAGGATATTCAATTTTATGATCGGTATAGCGAAGACCGCCGCGCAGGTCGAAATTATCCGTTATGGAAAGCGTGTCTTGCAGGTAAAAAGCAGCTGTCCTCGATGCAGACACTACCGCGGCGGCATCGCCTGGCCGGTATTTCAACTTGGTCTTTGTCCATTCAAAACCGGCTTCTATGCGATGAGGTATCATGAACTCAAACGGCGTGTCCGTCCTCAAAAGACCGCCGGCCCTGTCCCCATCTACCGCGCGCAAAACGCCTAAAGAAAAAGGCGATCCAGCCAGTTCGCTTTCGTCGACCGTCAGCTCCGAGTCTTGCCGATAGGCTGACGCGCTGATCTGCGTGGGACCCACGCCGCCTTCATAGGTAAAACGCGCATCATTGCGGCCAAAAACTGTGGGAAAAAGCGTGTCGCCGAAGAACAAAGCATTTCCTTCGGGCGATAGATCGGGTCGCGGCGCTTTATCGCCGTCCTCCTCAACCATGTCGTAGGAGAGTTCCACACGGTGTCCCTCGGCAATCGTCCAACCGATTTTCCCAAGGAACGTTTCGCCGCGTCCGCGCGTTCCCAGCCGCTCGTCTCCTGATGCGGTCTTGAAATCATCTCGCTCAATAATGCCGCCATGCACGAGAACATCGACCTGTTCCGCTAACCTAACGGCGAGGCTGATATCCCCGCCGATGAACCTGTTGTTGCTGGCCCGAAACGCCGCGCGGCCGCCTAAATTCTGTTCGTCAGTCAATAAATCAGCGCCGTCGATTGTCTTGAGGACGATTGATCCGCCAAGGCCGCCGAAAAGAACATCTGTATTGCCAAGCCGCACGTCGACGGTGGATAGAACAGTCGGATCGACCAGGACGCTGCCCACATGATGATAAAGATAATTGGTTTGCGGCGAACCATCGAGAAGAAGCCCAAGGTCACGATTGTCGAGGCCGCGTAGATTAATCCGCGTAACGGTGGAGTCCTGCCCCGCCACTTCGACGCCGGGTAGATCGCCTATGAGGTCGCTCAGATGATCCGGTTGGCGAGGAAGCGTATCCTCTCTGTCGGTAGAGAGCGCATCCGTGCGAACGATGGCGCCGCGCACAACAATCGTATCTTCAATCGTGTCTTCAGCATCTGAAGTGCTTCCTTCGGCCGCGGCGACGCCTAACGAGACAGCGGGCGCGCATACGTATGCGACGACGGCCAAGCGGGGAAAACGCAAGCTGAACATGATTTCTACTCTCTTGGTATAGCTAGGCGAATGATGAGGAAGGTTGCGACATCCTTCAGCGGTCGAATTAGAAGTTCATCGCCTATTCAAACTTGAAACATGGGTAGTTTGCCGAAGGTAAGGGATAATAGCCTTGTTAGCCGGCAGGATAATTGCCATTTTCGTGGTATTATTAATGTCGAATGCGCAATTATCGTGGGCTTGCCTCTTGATCTCATCAAGAGGCAAGGATGGGGGCCAAAGCCATGCTCGATCTTTCTCAACTTCGCGCCTTTGTTACTGTTGCTGAGGAACTGAGTTTCGCGAGAGCGGCTGAGCGGTTGAATATCAGTCAAGCGCCGCTTTCCCGTTCGATCGCTAAGCTAGAACATGAAATTGGTCGGAGTTTGTTTGAAAGAACGACCCGAAGAGTCGCCTTAACAGCAGCAGGCGGGCGATTGCTCAGAGAAGCGGCCCCATTAATTAAGAATGCGGAGCAAGTTGGGCGAACCGTTCGCCACGAAGTTGCAGACCGTCATTCGACTTTCGAGATTGGAACCACCTCGCTTGCCTTGTTCACCGTATTGCCGCCACTCCTAGAAAATATGCAGGAGCGCTGGCCTGCTCTGACGCCAGAAGTGAGTGAAATGCCGACAGACAGGCTCATTTCATCGCTTGCTGAGGGCAGCATCGATGCGGCGTTTATTCTTCTTCCTTCATATCACGAGGCGCTTGAGATACATCCTATTCGTGCCGAGCAAACGCGGCTTGCGGTCGGCCCCGCCCACCCTTTCGCGAAGGAAAAACATATTCCTCTCGCCGCCTTTGCAAATGATACCTTTCTTCTCCATGAGCGAGAGCAAGCGCCGGCGATGCACGATGAAGTCATTCGTCTGTGCGAAGCCGCCGGCTTCAGGCCGAAGGTGCGTCAGCTTAAACCCGGCGAAAACTGTATTGGGTTCATTCATGCTGGCCTTGCCGTTCACTTTGTTTGGGAGTGTCCGACCTGTTTGTTTGGCGACAAACTCGCATTTGTCGATCTGGAGGAAGATTCGCCGGTCCTGACCCTCGCCGCCGCTTGGCGAAAAGATGACGTCAGCGAACTTCTTGAGCCGTTTAAAAATATTCCGAGGCTCGCTGAAGGAACAATCCTGTAAACTCAGCTTTGCAAAGATGACGTTGAGGGAAAATGCTCGAAGCTAAGCGCCATTCTTGGGTTTGTTGAGCCAACATCTGGGCGCGCCTATAGCGGCGTCGCCCGTCAATGAGGTTGTGACAGCGCCAATCCACGACCGCGTTTCAGGAAAATGACATTATCGACGACGACCGCCTCTTCACCCTCAGGGCCCGTCGCAGTTCTCGGAACAGCATCGATAAATTCAGAAGACCATGACATTTCATCGAGCCCCAAAGAGTCGAAGGTCTCCTGCGCGCTTGGATATATCTCATCAGGATCGGCCCACGACCATGGCGCGTGCGATCCATGTTCGACAATCAGAAAATGTCCGCCCAACGCCACTGCATCCGCAGCTTTCCGCAAGACCTCAGCTCGCGGCCAATCCAGTGGAGAATGCAGAAAGCTCGCTGCGACGAGATCAAATGATCCGTTCGGAAAGGACTGCGCAAGATCGTGTTGCTCAAACTTAACCTGGCTTTGCACGCCCTGTCTTTGAGCATTGTCTTTTGCGTAAGCAAGCGCCGTAGACGATATGTCGACGGCGACCACACGCCAGCCCCTAGAGGCAAGCCACACCGCATCATCCCCTTTGGCGCACCCAAGCTCTAAAGCCGCGCCAGGCGCTAAAGACTCAGCAAATCGCTCAAGTGCGAGCCCCGGCTTGCCGCTCGAGCTTGGCGAAACCTTTTGATAAATACCTTCCCAGACCTCTTCTGCGCTCTGGTCCGGATCGATGATGGGTTTGTCGGTCACCCTTTTGTTTACCCAAAGATCAGAGATTGGTGCGCTGAGACGCCGGCGGTCAGTCCTGCGGCCGACGCCAGCGTTGCATTCGGCATTGGCGCAGCAACATCACCGGCCGCGAGGACATTTGGAACAGACGTCATTTTTTGATCATCGACCTTGAGATAAGGTCCGAGGGGACCTTCCTCCTGCGCGCACCCCATTCGGGTTGCGAGATCGCTGACAAAACTGGCGCGAGCCGCCAAAAACATGGCGCCAAGCGGCTCCGTGCGGCCGTCAGACAAGCGGACAGCTTCGAGTTCCGGCGCCGGGCCCAGCAATTCGACCACAGGACTTGGTTCGATTTTGACCCCGCGCGCGGTCAGAAGCGCAGACTGGTCTGCATCAAGTTCGGTCTGTCCCTGAAGGAACAATGTGACCGGACCCCAGTCCGCCACCAGCGCGGCTTGGTGCACAGATAATGGCCCCGCGCCGAGGACGCCCAGCTGGCGGCCTGCAACTTCATATCCATGGCAGTACGGACAATGCAGCGCGGTCACGCCCCAACGCTCAGCAAGACCCGCAATATTGGGAAGTTCGTCTTTCATCCCCGTCGCAATCACGATCCGCGCCGCAGAATGAACCGCTCCATCGGCAAGTTCCAATTGGAATCCGCTCTCTGACGGTTCGGCGGAAATCACCTCGCCATTCAGTATCTGGGCTGTCGGATAAGCTAAGAGCTGGCGATGCGCGGTCTCGACAATCTCTTGCGGCGATTTTCCATCAAAACCAAAAAAGCCGTGGGAGGTTTTCGCGAACCGGTTACGCGGCTTGCCTGCATCAATCATAAGGACGCGCCGCCGAGCCCGCGCCAATTGCATCGCGGCCGATTGGCCCGCAAAACTGCCGCCAATCACAACCACGTCGAAGTCTTGGCGCTTTGTTGTCTGTTCATCGGCTTTCGCCATGGCTTTCTCCATCAATGAACCCATCGCGATTCCCGCCCCGACGCTCAGGACCGATCGTCTGGTAAACATGATCTCTCCGGTCTATGTGTAACTCCTGTAGTTACATTATGGGGCAAGGCGCTCATAATTGCAACTTACGAAGTTACAATTATGATGAGGCACACATTTCAACGGGCTTTCGGCTCACAAGAACCAATGGCGATCCAGTCGGCCAATATGCACAGAGAGGAGCCTTCATGAGTCGCGATAACCGCATGTCGCGCATGCTTCACGTATTGATCCATATGGATCGACACATGACACGCGCGACATCAGAGCAAATCTCAAAAATACTTGATACCAACCCGGTGTTTGTTCGACGAATGATGGCAGGACTTCGAGACCAAAACATCGTGACGTCGACCAAAGGCGCAAAAGGAGGATGGGAGTTGGCGTGCAAGCTTGATGAGATCAGCTTATTCAACGTGTACAAAGCCATTGGTGAACCGACGCTATTTAGCATTGGACCGAAAGTGGACCACCCAGACTGTCTGGTCGAACAAGCCGTCGATGAACGGATTGATCAAACGCTCAGCGAGGCTGAAGCGCTTTTGATGAAACGTTTCAAGTCCATCACAGTTGAGGATATAGCGCAGGATTTTGAGAGACGGCTATCAAAGCACCCCGACAAAATTTGGCGGCCTTCCTAGTAAAAGATACGCCGCAATCGGGACAGGCTGCTCGCTCGAAAATGGGGCTCGCCAAAGTGCGGGACATGAGTTCGAATGACAATTACCGCTCCTTGTTCGCGACCCGATTTTTTCCTGGCGGACTGGAGTATGGAAGCAGAAAATCTCGGTTCGTTACAGTAATAAAGAAATTTCAATCGTTTATTAGTCGATTTTGAATTCGCTCCAATAACCTCCTCATCCTGGGAATAGCGCTGCGTCGATCGAGTCCGCGGCCTTGGCCCCGGCGGCGCGAGCCGGGTCGTCCATATATAGCAATAAAAATAAGGCTTTAAGAAATTGCGTGAAAAATTGAGCGCGCGCCGTGAACGCAAAAAATAAAACTCATAACCTGAAGGTCGAAGGTTCAAATCCTTCCCCCGCACCCAATTCTCTCGATAAAGACGGTTTCCTCCGGCGCTTTGAGCCGGCATTCGAGATCAGCGCGGTCTCAGCGCCGACCATGTAGCGGTTCGCCGCTACCGATAGATCAGAATGTCTTGAACGTCCTTGCGCCACACCGCTTCATCCGCGGCCGCAAGCGCGTCGAGATCGCCCGGCGCCGCAGCCGGGTCGTCCACCCACTCGCGCAAGCTCGGCCCGCCATTGATGACGTCGATGGCGAGTTTGTTGAATTCATACTCATACGGAAAATCGCGCCAAAGTTCGTAGTCGGGCTGCAGGCGCCGGATCGCCTTGAACGCCAACGCCATCAGCCGCCAGGGCCGGAACGCATCATGATCGTAATGCGGCGCTTCCACATGGAGCTGCACGCCGCTGCAAAGGGCGCCGGCGTGTTTGTGAAATGTCGGCTCGAACCAGCATTCGCGCAACGCGCACCCCTTCAGCCACGCCGGTTCGAGCGATTGCATCTCCCCGATGACGGCCCGCGCGTCTATATCCGGCGCGCCGAACGCCTCCAGCGGCCGCGTCGTGCCGCGCCCTTCCGACAGCGTCGTTCCTTCCAGCATGACCGTGCCGGCGTAAGCGCGCGCCATGGACAGGTTCGGCGCATTCGGACTCGGATTGATCCACGCCCGTTCGCCGAGCGGCCAGCCAAAACCGGGCGCATCCGCGGGGTGCCAGTCCGCCATTTCGATGACACGATAGTCAACGTCGAGACCGAAACGCCGAACGAACCAGCGGCCCATTTCGCCGAGGGTTAAACCATGGCGCATGGGCGTCGGCCCCGCGCCGACGAAACTTTCCCATCCCGCGCGCAACGCCGTTCCTTCCACGGGCCGGCCGGCGGGGTTGGGCCGGTCCAAGACCCAAACGGTTTTTTTGTGCGCCGCCGCCGCTTCAAGAACATAAAGCAGCGTCGTCATGAAGGTGTAGATCCGGCAACCAAGATCCTGCAGGTCGACGAGAAGAACGTCGAAGGCGCTCATCATCTCGTCAGTCGGGCGCCGCACGTCGCCATAGAGACTGAACACCGGAACGCCGAGCGCCGGATCGTTATAGTCCGGCGTTTCAATCATGTTGTCCTGTTTGTCGCCGCGCAGGCCGTGCTGCGGTCCGAGCGCTGCGGCGATGGTCACGTCCTTGCACGCCGCCAACGCATCAAGCGTATGGGCGAGATCGGCTGTCACCGACGCGGGATGGGCGAGCACGGCGACGCGTCGGCCCTTCAGCGGCGCCCGCAATGCGGGGTCGGACAGGAGACGATCGATGCCAAACATCATAGGCGACAAGCTCACGGGATTTGCAGCGCAAAGCAACCGGCGTGATGGAAATCAGGCGCGCCGTCGGCGTGGGCGAGCGCCCAATAGGACGCTGCGCCGTCTCTATCTTTTATGACGGCGGACAGACCGAGGCGCCAGGGCGGCGCGCCCGCCAATTGCAACGCATCGATTGCGACCTCTGTATAGAGATCAAAGCCGGTCGCCGTCGCTGAGCGTTCGATTTTCGGCGCTGCTATGTCGGCCGGCTTCATGCCGGCGCGATAGCCGTCAAATCGATAAGCGGCCCATTCGGTCGACGGCGAAAAGTTGAACTCATAATAAGCCGCGCCATCGCCGATAAACGCCTCGAAGCAGGTTTGTTTCCATAACCCGTCTTTACGCTCGGGCGCACAGACCGGCGGCGCAGCGATTTCAGCGACAGCGCCTTCGACAGCATAGTGCACGAACAATCGAGACCCGTCGGTCTTCGCCGTCGCCGTGATCGACCGAACGCAGCCGCTTTCCGTCGTCGGGTGGGCGATCAGCGGCGCGCGCTGAATGCGATGGGCGTTCACGTCTGGATTGCTGTCATTCCAGGGCATCTTTCAGACCTGCATGATCTTGATTAATATTCCGGAACCGCGTGTAGAAACGCCGGACTATAGCGCCAAATCGATGCATAGGCGCCGCTGTAAAAATCAATAGACTGATTTTTCTCGCCGGTGCAGAAAACACGCACCCTCGCCGCCGCGTCAGGAGCGCGCCATGACTGATCAAGACCTTGTCCAGTATGAGAAAGACGGCGATGTCGCCCTCATCCATCTCAACGACCCCAAGACATTAAACGCGCTTTCCGAACCGCTGACGGGCGCCTTGATCGACGCCCTCGACCGGGCCGCGGGCGAGGCCCGTGCGATATTGCTGTCGGGGCGCGGCAAAGGCTTTAGCTCCGGCGCCAATCTCGCCAGCGGCGGGGTCGATATTAATGACCCGGAGCGCGACATCGGCGCGCATCTCGACCGCGTTTTTAATCCGGTTATACGGCAGATCCGGGATCTGCCGATCCCGATCGTCACCGCCATTCGCGGACCGGCCGCCGGCGTCGGCTGCTCCATCGCCTTGATGGGCGATATCATCGTTGCGGCGAAGGGCGCGTATTTCCTTCAGGCGTTCTGCAATATCGGCCTCATTCCCGATGGCGGTTCGCCCTATATTCTGGCGCGCGCCATCGGGCGCGTCCGCGCCATGGAAATGATGATGCTGGGCGAACGCTATCCCGCGGAGCGCGCGTTTCAGGACGGTCTCGTCACGCGCCTAGTCGACGACGAGGCGCTGGAGGAAACGGCGCTCGGCTACGCCCGGCGGCTGGCGGCGGGCCCGACCAAGGCGCTTGGCCTGATCCGGCGGTCCGCCTGGGCCGCGCTCGAATCCTCGCTCGACGACCAGCTTGACCGCGAACGCGTATGGCAGCGGGACGCCGGGCGCACGGACGACATGGTCGAAGGCGTCATGGCGTTCCTTCAAAAGCGCGAGGCGAAGTTCAAGGGCGAATAGCGCGCCCGCGCGACGCGGCGTAGGATGGCCCTGACGCAGCGCGGTTACATCGCAAATTGTACGACATCGGCCTTTCCATATTGGCGCTTGGCGCCGGCGCGCTGGCGGGCAGTTTTCTCAATGTGTTGATACACCGCGGCCCGGCCCTGTGGGGCCTTGTGGACGCCGCCGAGGGTGGAAACGGCGATTTCTTCCGGCCCCGGTCCTATTGTCCTGAGTGCCGCGCGCCGATCCCGTATCTGTTTCTGATACCGGTCGTCGGCTACGTTGTCCTGCGCGGGCGCTGTGCGAATTGCGACGCGAAGATACCGATCCGCTATCCGCTGGTCGAGATTGCAGCGGCGCTCCATACGCTTGCCGCCCTTGCCCTGTTTGGCCCGACCCCGGCCGCTGTCTTTGCGGCGTTTTTCGGCTGGACGCTGCTCGCCCTCGCCGTCATCGATTGGGAAACCGGATATCTGCCCGACTGGCTGACCGGAACGCTGGCGCTGATCGGGCTTGCGGCGAATGCGTTTTCGATTTTCGCGCCGCCGGTCGACGCCATTATCGGCGCGGCGGCGGGCGCCGTCTCGTTCTGGGCGATTGGCGCGCTTTGGCGACGCTGGCGTGGCGTCGAGGCGCTGGGGCTTGGCGACGCAAAACTGTTGGGCGCGCTTGGCGCGTGGATGGGTTGGGAGGCCCTGCCGATTATCGTCCTCGTCGGATCGCTGGCGAGCCTCGCCGGGGTCGCCTTATCGAGCTTGCGCGGCGCCAAGATCAGCACCCGCGACGCCGTTCCTTTCGGCCCTGGCCTCGCGCTCGGCGGCTATCTCGTTTTCCTGACGATCCCCCTCGCCCCATAAAAAAAGCGCGGGGCTCAACGTCCCCGCGCCGGTCTTAAGCGAAATGGCAATCGCGTGTCAGCGACGAGACGCGTAGCGCGACGAACGCGCGATTTCGACGCCGCGAATGTCGTTTTCGAAGGCGACCGGCTCGCCGTCGACGAAGATCACGGTGTAGCGCATATAGCCGTCATGGCGGCGGCTGCTCACGTGAGACCGCACGCCGATATCGACGGCCCAGGCGGCGATTTCTCCATGCCGGCCGAAATCCGCATAAACCGCGTAGGGCCTGCTTTCGATACTGACCCGGGCGCCGCGGGAATTAGTGAGGCGGCTCTCTACATAATCTTCAACGGCGTACCGGTAGTCGGCGGGCTCCGGACCGAAATCCTGAGCCAATGCGCCGGTGAGCATCATCCCGGCCGCGAAAACTCCAGTGAGGCTTTTTCTTATCATTGTCATTTTTGACCTCCAGACTGACGCGCCAGCTACGCAAGCAACGTCATATTAGTGAAACATAACTGTCATGAATCTGTCATGTTCGAAGTTAAAGTCAAGTGAAAAACGCATTTTTTGCGCTTTTTGCGCAAAAATTACGCCTCAGGGTTAATTAAACAGAATCAAGGAGATGGGGAGCGAAGCGCGCCTGCGCGAACGCTGCCTGAAAAAATATATATGTTTTTCAATTCGTTAAACAAGGCCGCCAAACGCGGCGCAGGCCGTCTCGAATGGCTTGCGGCTACTTCCTGCGGCAGCCCGCGATTCCGGCCGCCGGAGCCACGATTTCCCAGCCGCTGGACGATCGAACCGTGATGAGGCCGCGCTCCAGATAAGCGCCGCCGTCAAATCCCAGCCCGAAATGGATTTCGACATTGGCGTCATAACCGGCCCCGCCGACGAAAACCTGGCGTTCAAAAACCCCGTAATTGCTGCCGCCGCTCGTTTCCGCGAGGGACAGCGTCACCGGCGTTCCGTTGACCGCAATCACCGCCGTTTCACCGGAGACATAGCGCAGGATGCGGGCCGGCGAATTGGCGTCGAGCGTCCACAGGATCATGCCGCATTTCCCGGCCGGCAACGCCGCATCGCTGAGGGCGGTGAGCGCGAAGGATCCATCGTCATTCGTCGTCGCCACATGGGTCGCCTTGCCGCTGTTCGACGCGCAGGCGCAAAGGGCGGCGGCGGCTGTGACCATTCCTGCAAGCTTCATGATCCCACTCCTTTCAGGGCGCCGACGGCATCGTAAACGAGAACGCCGTCGCCGTCTTCAAACCCCAATCGGCGCAGATTGTTCTCAAGGTCGGCGCGGCCGAGATCGACGCTCGCCATGAGGCGATAGGTCATCGCCGGATCGATGGCGATCTTGATTTCGGCCTCCCCCTCCCGGTTGCCGCCTTTGAGCGCGACGGCGATGCGCCCGTCGTCGCATGAAGCGGGACCGGCCAACAGGAGGCTTTCGCCGACCAGGGTTTTCGATGAGGCGTCAAGAACGTCCGTCCAGATTTCACCGGAGGCGCCGGAACACCCCTTTCGCGACCAGACGAGCCCGGCGTCGCGGGCCTCGACGCGGCCCTGATAGGGGATGCCGAACAGGGAATAGCGCCGCACTGCTGAGAGGTCGAAGGCGACATTGGCGTTCTGCACCGACAGGCGCCGCGAAAGAAGGTGGACGTTGACGCGGCCGGTGCCGGTCGCAGCGCCACCCATCGCCGTCAGATCGGCCGACAGCGCGCCCGTCAAAAGCATCATCGGGCGAAAGCGAAAGGCGACGTCGCCAAGATAGACCTCCCCCGTCGCGACGCCGCGGATTTCGCCTTTCCAAATTGTTCCCGTTACCTCCTTGTACTGAATATCCGGTCCCGCGGCGTTGAGACCGGGCGTTATAAGGCTCGCCGGCGCCATTATGATCGCCGCGAGCAGGAACGAGACCGCGCCCAGCAATATCAAGGGTCCGCGGCGTGGCGCCGTTGACGCCGACCGCACGCTCACGGGGCCCCTCGCTGCGACATGGAAATCTGCGCGCGAATGGCCTGCGGGTTGCCGGTCTCGCGGGCGATATCGGCCGTATCGACAACGATATTATATTCCGATTGCAAAAAGGCGAGCCACTGAAACAGCGCGTCCGGCGAGACCGAAGCAATATTGACGTCAACGGCGCGGTCGCCGCGGGCGTTGATGAAAACAATCGAAACGCCGGCGGCGCCCGCCGTTTGCGACACGATCGTGCGGGCCGGCCCCGCATTCGTCGCAGCGCCGGCGGAGGCCGCGGCGCCAAGGGGCGCGGCTTCGGCCACCAGTTCGTAAAGGCCGCGCGCGCTCGCCATGTCGCGGCGCTGATCTTCGCGCCAGGAAAGCGCCGGCGACAGGATAAGCTGCAGCGCAATAAAGACAGCGGCGAGCGCGCCGCCGATCATGATCAGCAACTGTTCGCGACCGGAAAGACCTTGCCAGAACGCAACCATCAGATCGTCACCGTCATTTCGCCGACCCAATAGGCGCCGGATCGCCGGTAGCCGCCGGTTTCAGCCGACGTCGCGCCCATCGACGCCAGCGTTTGCTGAAACATCGAAATCTCGCCGTCGGACGTGCTTCTCACCGAAAACACAAACATGTTTCTCGTGCGGTCAAACCGTATGCGATCTATCGCGACATTTTCATGCTGCACAAGCGCCTTGCCGAGCGTGTCCGCGATCAACAGAAACGACGCGTCGCCGCCGGCGCCGAGAACGCCGCGGGCGTGGGTGCGAATATCCACATTGGCGGCGTTTGGAAACGCTTCGCGGTGAATGCGCGCCGCTTCGCTTTCATAATGGGCGGCGATGCGTGATGCGCGATAGCCGTCGGCGATGACGCCAACCATCCAGATGATCGCCAGCGACGCGGCGAGCAAGGACGGGCGGCGCCACCGCGCAATGTCGATGACGGTTTTGCGCGGTGCCCGGAATTCCCCTTGCAAGAGATTGATCGCGCGCCGTTCGCCAATCGCTTCGCCGGCGAGCTCGAATAGCGCCTTGTCGTCGCCGTCGCCCAGGCGCTCATATCGGGAATGATCGGAAAAGGAGCCGCCGCTCGCATAGACGCCGACTTTGGCGTCCGGGAGCGCGGCAAGCCGGTCGGCGAGAGCAACTTTTGCGATTTCAAGCTCAGCGGCGAAGGCGTGGGATCCGAAATCGGCCACAAGCCGGTTGGGCTCGGCAAACAGAACCGCCCGGTCTTCGCCGCCGCCGAGGCAGGCGTAATCGACCGTCAGATGATTGAGCGTCACGCCCTTTTCGCGGAACCGGTTCAACAGTGTATCGACGATCGTGCGATCGATGGCGAAAATCTGCGCAGCCGTTTCATCCCGTCGAACGGCCACATGGTGATCTTCGATGGGCGCGGCAAGTTCGTCTTCCAGTAACAGTTGCGCGGCGGAAAGGAGTTTGGACTGTTGCTTCGGCGGCGCGGGCAGGACGCGATAGGCCGCAATCTCGCCGGGAAGAATCGCGGCGACCGTTACGTCCTCGCGCGAAAAAACCCGCATCGCCGACAAGGCGCCAAGATCGGCGGCGCGCCCGGAATCCGTAATCGCGCCGTCCGCATAGGTCGCCCACGGGATTGGAGCGTCCTCGTCCCGCCCGACCCTGATGATCACCATCTGGCTCATGCCTCGGATCCCAATATGCGCGATATCAGCCTAACATTGCCGCTGTCGGTTGCTGAAAAAAGCAGGCGGACATTCATGTCGATGTCATTCACCGTCGCCCCCGCGAGCGCCTCAACATATTGAGGCGAAACGGAGATTCGCGCCGAAAGTCCCTGCGTGTCAAAATCGTCATCCTGAAAAGGCGGCAAGGCGAGAAACTGTTCGACGCTCGCCCACCCGCCCGGGGGGCGATTCTCCAGAAGGTCAGCGGCCGTCGACGGATCAAGACCGCCGCTCGCTGCGGCTGTCAACAGGGGCGCGTCTTCAGGCCGCAAAGCGTTAACGTTGAGGATCGCGCCGTCGCTCGACGGCAAGGCGCAAAGAAACGGGCTGACCGCGCTGTAAAGCGCGCCGGTGACGCCTTTCATGGCGCGCAGTTCGGAAACGGATGCGAGCGGCGCGCCCCCCGTTCGATAGGGCGTCGGCAGGCCGGCATAGAAGCTGTCCTCGGCGCCGCCGATTTCCTGCGCGCTGTCCGCATCGATCCAGTCTTTGACAACGCCGGCGAGCGTTTGTGCGTCGGCGTCGGACAAACCGACGCCGGTCAGCAATATGACGAACTCCGCGCCCGCACCGCCGGCGCTGTCGCCGCCGCCCTCATCGGCAAGACTGTTGAGATTAAAACAACGGCTTGCATCGGCGAAGATGATTGCGCCGGCGCCGTTCGTGAACGGAATATCGAGCTGTTGCGAGAACAGCGGATGGGCGCGGGTCAGCGGCGGACCGCCCCGGTCGGCGGCGCTCAGCGCTTCTGAAATCGCCGCTTTCGCGATGATCTCGGCGCTGGCCGCGCGCCACAGGAGTTCGCCGCGTATGGCCGCGCCCCCGCTTCGGCGCACGGACTGCGTTGTCGCCGCTACCAGCGCGAGCACAAGAAACGACAGCGTCGCCGCAAGAAGCAACACAATGATGAGCGCCGCGCCGCGCTGGCTCTTTTTTGCGCCGGTCATGGCGCACTCCCGCCGCCGACGGCGCCGATCCAGAAGAGCTGTTCAATCTCGCCGAACTTTTCGGTCTGAAACCGCAGCCGCAGGGCCCGCGGCGCCGCGCCGGCGCCCGCCGGCCAGTCTTCGGACCAATCGAGCCCGCGGGAGGTTTCGCCGAGCAGAAAATCAAGCGTCACATTTTCAACGCCCTGAAACAGCGCGCGGTCCCGTTCGGGCAATTCCCTTGTATCGTCGAGATAGGCCCGCGTGCGGCGCACGATGTCGTCGTCCTTCAGGATGTATTCCACATATTGAAGCGTTGAGCGCGGCGTCGCCGCGTCGTAATTCGCCCATCCGCCCCGGACAAAGCCGACCAGCGGCGTTTCGCCGGCGACCGGCGTTCGCCCGGAAAAGCCGAGCCCGCCGATTATGGCGCCCGGATGAGGGTCGCCGAATTCGTCGCGCACGGTGCGATCAACGATCTGAATCAAGTCCTGTCGGATGATGATGCGGGCGAGTTGCCATTCGCGCAGCGACGTATCGGTTTCCACAAGCTGTTCGCGCCCTTCTACGGCGAGACGCAGCACGTAGACGCCAACGCTCGAAATCAGTGCAAAGACAAACAGCGCCACCAGCAATTCCGGCAGCGTCAGGCCCCGTTGTCGGCGCCGCCGCGCCGTCATGATTTTTCCTTCAGCGCCGAGGCGCGCGACAACACCTGTTCGCTCCCGGCGCGACGGACCTCGTAGTCAATCATTACCGCGCGCTCGCCGATTTCGACGGTGACGCGGCGAAACGCAAATGGACGCTCGGCGATTGTGACGGACCCTTCGGTTTCGCCCGCGGGCGGCGTTTCGCGGATCGCGAGATCATTCGTCAACAGATTGTCCGCGGCGATCGACGCCAGGAGTTTTTCCTCCGCCGTCAGCATATATTGCGCATTCTGTCCGACGAGGGTCAAAACGCTCAAGGCCAGCCCGGACAGGATCGCAAAGGCGACCAGCACCTCGATCAGGGTCATGCCGCACTGTCGCCGGCGGTGAATGCGCGGCCGGCTCATTCGCGCGCCACCCGGATATCGCCGTTCTCGCCGCGCCGCACGGACCAGCTTTCGCGCCCGTCCCGGAACCGGATTTCAAAAGGCGGAGCGTCGCCAAAGGGATCGACAGCGACAATGACAGGCGCGTCGCGCTCGCGTCGCTCGCCGCGTTCGCCGGTGAGCGCGGATAAATTCGACTTCGGGACCTCTTCCATATCAACGGAAAGGGAAAGGCCGCGCGCCTCTTCGCCTTGCCGAAACGCCGTCCATTCGCGATCTTCAAGTTCCGCAATGCGCCAGTTTTCCTCCGTCACCTCAAGGCGATGAACGCCGCCGGCGACGATCGCATGATCGACCGAGGCGCGCAGGGCGTCGGCGAAATCGCCGGCGGCGGCGCGGGCCGCGCTTTGCCTTGGCGGCGCATTGATGATGACGATGGTCGCGGCAAGGGCGAGAATGGCCATCACGACCAGCAATTCAATGAGCGTAAGGCCGGTTTGTCCGCTTACTGACGGAGGCGGCGTTATAGATTGTCGTCGGACCAATTGCCAATATCCGCATTGAGCCCCTCGCCGCCCGGTTCGCCGTCGGCGCCGAAGGAATAAATATCAACGACGCTGTTTTCCCCCGGGAAGCGGTATTGATAGGGGTTCCCCCACGGGTCGAGCGGCGCGCCCCCGCGCAGATACCCGCCGGGCCGGTAGTCGGATTTGCGCGCGGCGTCGGCCGGCACCGTAACAAGCGCGTCGAGCCCCTGCTGCGTCGACGGATAATTGAACATGTCGAGGCGATACTGATCGAGCGCCGTTTCGATGGTCCGGATGTCGATTTCCGCTTTGCGCACCGCAGCACGGTCGCGTTCGGGCAGAATGTTGATGACGACGATTGCCGAAATGAGCGCTAGGATGGCAAGCACCACGAGCAATTCAATCAGGGTGACGCCGCGCTGACGGCGCCGCGCTATGCGCTGGGCAAGGTCGCTTTTCATCATCTCATCGTTCCGTTCGTTAGCCGGCGGCGAGCCGGTTCAGTTGCAGCATGGGCAGCATGATCGAGACAACGATCATCGCCACCACCCCGCCCATGAAGAAAATGATCGTCGGCTCAAGCAGGCGCAGGGTGACGTTGGACGCCGTGTCGAACTCCTCTTCGAGCTGTTCGGCCGCCTTATCCAGCAATTGCGGCAATTCGCCGGCGCGCTCGCCGGCGGCGACCATATGCATCATCATCGGCGGCAGGACGCCGGCGCGCTTGAAGGCGGCGGCGAGAGACGTCCCTTCCCGCACCTGCGTCACGGCGCCGTCGAGACGCTCGCGCATGAAGGCGTTCATGATCGTGCGCTTGGCGCCGGTAAGGCTGTCGAGCAGCGGCGCGCCGCCGGCGACCAGCGTCGCCAGGGTGCGCGCAAAGCGCGCGCCGTCGAGACCGCGCAGCAGTTTGCCGAGGACCGGCAGGCCCAGCACGATGCGGTCAACCTCGCGCTTGAAAGCGGGGTTGCGCATGCCCTGCCAGAAGGCGACCGCGCCAATCACGGCGGCGAGGAGCATGTATAATCCGTATGCGCCGAGAAACCCGGAAACGCCGATGACGATTTTGGTGACCAGGGGCAGTTCGGCGTCAAAGGCTTCGAATTGAGTCACGATGCGCGGGACGACCATGGTCATCAGGGCGGCGATGATGCCGCCGGCGAAGACGACAAGCGCCGCCGGATACATGAGCGAGCCGATCGCCTTTGAGCGCATGGACCGGTTTTTCTCCAGCATGGTCGCAAGCCGCGCCAGCACGGGCCCCAGATCGCCGGATGTTTCCCCGGCCGCCACGACGGCGCGATAAAGGTCCGGGAAGGACTTCGGATCTTCGCTAAGGGCGTCGGCGAACCGGCGTCCCTCCGTGACCCGTTCGCGAACGCCGAGAAGGCGCGCGCGAACGCGCTGATTGTCCGACTGCAGCGCAATCGCCCCGAGGGCCTCTTCAAGCGGCGTGCCGGCGCCCAACAGGACCGAAAGCTGACGCGTCACCGCCGGCAACTCGCTTTGACTGACGCGTGGCGCCCGCGGCTTGCGCCCGGCGAGCCCCGCCCCTTCGCTGGCGGCGCTGATCGAGACCGGCGTCAGTTTGAGACGGCGCAGCTCCATGCGCGCGCGGCGCGCCGTTTCCGCGGTGACCACGCCGCGCTTTGAACGCCCGGCGCCGTCAAGCGCCTCATATTCAAAGGTCGGCATCGTCGTCTTCCTGCCTTACGACCCGCAGGACTTCCTCAATCGACGTGGCGCCGTCGAGCACGTGGCGGAACCCGCATCGGGCCAGCGTGTCGTATTTGCGGAAAGCGTGGTCGGCGAGTTCCTGCTCCCCAGCGTCATTGTGAATCATCCGGCGCATCTGTTCATCGACCAAAACGAGTTCGTAAACGCCGAGCCGGCCTTCATAGCCCGCGCCAGCGCAACGCCCGCATCCCTTGGCGCGGTAGACCGTCGCCGTTTCGCCCTCGTCAAGTTCGAGCAGGCGCCGTTCCGCGCTGTCGGGCTCGTAAGGCTCCTTGCACGCCGGGCAAAGACGGCGAACGAGCCGCTGCGCAATGACGGCGGTGATGGTCGACGAAAGCAGGAACGGTTCGGCGCCCATGTCGCGCAGGCGGGTGACGGCGCCGACGGCGGAATTTGTGTGCACGGTCGAAAGGACAAGATGGCCGGTGAGCGCAGCCTGAATGGCGATTTCCGCGGTTTCGACGTCGCGGATCTCCCCGACCATGACAATGTCCGGGTCCTGACGAAGAATCGCGCGGAGGCCCGTGGCGAAGGTCATGCCGACCTTGGGGTTGATCTGTGTCTGGCCAACGCCGTCAACGGCGTATTCAACCGGGTCTTCGACGGTGAGAATATTGCGGCTCGGATCATTGAGCTCGGTCAACGCGCCGTAGAGCGTCGTCGTCTTGCCCGAGCCGGTGGGACCCGTCACCAGAATAACGCCATTGGGACGGGCGAGCGCCGTGCGAAAGCGGGCCAGCATGTCTTGCGGCATGCCGAGCGCATCAAGGCTGAGGCGCGCTTCGTCCTTGTCGAGAATACGCATGACGACGCGTTCGCCGAAACGCGCCGGCAGGGTGGAAACGCGCACGTCCACGGTCTTGCCGCCAAGGGCGAGCGAGATACGCCCGTCCTGGGGCACGCGGCGCTCGGCGATGTCGAGACGCGCCATGACTTTGATGCGGCTGACGAGCGCCGCCGTCGCCCGCGCCGGCAACGACAGAACCTCGCGCAAAACGCCGTCGATCCTCAGGCGAACCGACAGATTGGCCTCGTAGGGTTCGACGTGAATGTCCGACGCTTTGAGTTTGACCGCCTCGGCGATGACGCGATTGATCAGCAGGATCATCGGCGCGTCGTCTTCCGCATCGAGAAGGTCCGCCGTCGTCGGCAGACCCTCGGCGAGCGAGGCGAGGTCGCTGTCTTCGTCGCCAAGCGTTAAATTGTCGGCGTCGATGCCTTGCGCCGAATAGATTTCGGAAAGGCGCCGTTCAAACGCCTCCCCCGGCATCTTTTCAATGGCGATGGGTTTGCCGACGACTCTGCGCGCTTCAATCAGCGCCCAGGGGTCCGGCTCGCCGCGGGCGCCGATCACCGCCGAGGCCGCATCGTCGTTCAGGACCACCAGGCCGCGTTCCTTGGCGAACGCATAGGTGAATCGAATATCAGCGCTTGGCTCAGCTTCGCTCATAACAGATCGGTCGGCTTCGACTCGTATTCGACGATTCCCGGGCTCTTATTCAGCTCAAATTCCGCTTTGGCGCGCTACTGATCGGCGAGGCCCGTCGCCTGCTCAATAAGGCGATCCATTTCGGATTTCGGCCGGTCAGAGCTCAAGAGTTCGCGGGCGCGAATATAATCCATTTTCTTCGATGTCGCCGAGCGCGCAGTGTCGCGGTCACGAAGAATTGTCGGCCGGATAAAGACCATCAGATTGCGCCGGTCGGTCGATTTCCCTTGCGTCTTGAAGAGATTGCCAAGGACCGGCACGTCGCCGAGCAAGGGCACCTGGGAGTCGAAATATTGTTCGGTCTGGTCGATCAGGCCGCCAAGGACAAGGACATCGCCATCGTCGATCAGCGCCTTGGTCTCGATCGTGCTCTTATTGGTGATGAGGTCGGTCGAGGAGGAAATAATCTGGCCGGCGACGGAAGAGGATTCCTGATTGATTTCGAGCGTCACCGTGTTGCCCTCGGTAATCCGCGGCGTGACTTCGAGAATGACGCCAACCTCTTCGCGCGAGACGGTGCGGAAGGCGCCGCCGGAGAAATTGTCGCCCACCGCCTCGCCCGTGGTGATCGGGATTTCCTGACCGACGGACAACTTCGCAGGCTGATTGTCGAGCGTCAGCACGGACGGCAGCGACAGCACGCGGGACTCATCGTCTTCCTGCAACGCTGTCAGCACCGCGCCGAAGACGGACCCGTCGCTCAGCGCCCCGGCGCCGCCGAGCAGGAGACCATTGGTGCTCAAGAGCGACGAGATCGCAGAGTTGGCGAACTGGGCTGAAGGGCTTTCATCATCGTCATCGTCATCGCCGCCGCCGAATAGCGGGCTGTCGTTGAGCAGGAACGCGCCGGCGGAGGCGAGAATGTTCGGCTGGGCGCTTTGAAAGTTCGTCGCCGTAAACGGCACCCGACCGTTTTCCGATCCGTCGCCGGCGAGGAAGTATTGCAAGCCCAGTTCGCGCGCCGTGGTGTCGGAAACCTCGACGATAATCGCCTCGACCAGCACCTGCGCCCGCCGGCGGTCGAGCTGCGCGACAACGTCTTTCAAGGTCTGCTGGATGCCGGCGTCGCCGGAAATGATGATCGAATTGGTGGCGACATCGACGCTGATATTTGTTCGCGGCCCGAGGGAGACGGTCTGCCCGCCCTCGGCGTTGGGGTCCGGTTGCGCGCCCGCGATCTCCCGCAGGAGTTCGACCATTTCCTCGGCGTTTGCGTGTTTCAGCGTCACCACCGAGAGCCCGGCCTTGGTGGCGCCCACGCGGTCGAGTTCGGAAATCACCCTGGAGATCCGCGCCAGGGCCTGGGGCTCCGCGCGCACAAGAATGCTGTTCGAGGCTTCGACGGGAAGAACCTGTACCGACGCCCGTTGCCCGGCGTTTTCCTCGGAAATCTCTTTGGCGAGATCGTTAACGATTCGCGCCGCCTCAACCGCAGACATATTTTGCAGCGGTATCGTCCTGAAAACAGTCGTATCTTTGTCGATGTTCTCAAGCACTTGGGCAAGGCGAGCGACATTGGCTGCGTCATCGACCAGGATAACCGCATTGCCGGTACGCACCGGCGATACGACGCCGCGCTCCGATACGATCTGGGTCAGCGTCGCCGCCGCTTCCCGGGCGTCGATATAGTTTAGGCGGACAATCTGCGTGACGTAATTGCCGCGCGCGGCTTCGCCCACGGGGCCGGCCGCCCGGGCGCCGTCCTGAATCGGGATGATCTTGTAGCTATCGCCACTGATCGGCGCGGCCGTAAAGCCGCTAACCCGGAGCGCCGCCTGGAACAGCTCCCACGCCTCGTCGGGGCACAAGCCGCCATTGGGGCCCGATTTGATCGTGACGGTTCCGTTGACGCGCGGATCGATGACGTATTTGTGCCCGGTGCGCGACGCGAACTCGGTAATAACGGCGCGGATATCGGCTTCTTCAAAATTCACCGATCCAGCGCACGCCTCGTCCTGCGCCCATGCGCGCCCGGCCGAGATAGCAAGAACCGCGGCGAGCGCCGCGGCCGACTTCG
Source organism: Hyphococcus sp. (assembly GCA_028284345.1). Classification (GTDB taxonomy): domain Bacteria; phylum Pseudomonadota; class Alphaproteobacteria; order Caulobacterales; family Parvularculaceae; genus Hyphococcus. Next base: position 26,104 of record JANQRY010000005.1, read on the forward strand.
TTAACGCGCGCCGACGGGCGCTTGTCATGAACGACGTCTTCATCGGCCGTTTCCAGTCAGGTTAATTTCAACAGGCACCGGCGTTCCATTTCGCTCAACCAGTAAACTAATTTTGCCCGTCTGCGCCAGAACCGCAAATCGCCTCGACTCCGAGGCAAGATCAGCGCCAATCCGCCGATTGTTAACCGATATGAGCACGTCGCCGGGCTTTAGACCGGATGCGTTGAAAGCGCCGCGATTCGGCCCCGGCTGAACCACCACTCTCGGGCCGTTCGCCGACGGCGCAAGTGAAAGCCTCGCAACGTCGCCAATGGGGAGCGTGCCGCTCGTAAGCGCCGCAGCGGGCGGCGGCGCGGCGGCGGGGCTTGGGCCCGACGGGCGCGCTGCGCGGCCCGCTTCCCTCGGATCGCGGTTTTTGAGAGTCAAAGTCTCGCGCGCGCCGCCAACCATGATAACGACCTGCACGGACGAAACGATGCGTTCGAGCTTGGCGTCGCTCCAGATGGTTTCGCCAAGGCCAAAGCTGCCCTGTTTGCCGTCCGGCGTAGAGATAATGGCGGTCGGTACGCCTTCGAAAACAAATACGCCGTGCAGCGTCAGGTCGAGCTGGGTCTCTTCATAGGCGGCGGTTTCGTCCGGCGGCGGCGCCGTCGCCTCCACGGCGGCGATCCGGAACGGCGTCTCCTCAAGGGTCACTGGCGCCGCTCCCGCCGTCTGGCCGCTGGGAAAGGCGGGCAGCGTTTCCGGGATCGGCGGCGGCGCGAAAAGGGCAAAGACCAGCTTGGCGACAAAAACGCCGATGGCGGCGGCCAAGACGAACTCCACCAGGATGGGCGCAACACCGGCGACGGCGCGCGCGCGCTTGCCCGACGCCTTGTCGGCGAGCCCTCGCAACGCGTCCAAAGCCGCGCCGGTTCCGGGTTTTTGTGTCGTCGTCGCCATTAAGCGTGCTCAATTCTTCGGCGCCGCAGAAAAAACCAACGCCAGCACAGCACCCTTAACAAAATGACCCGCGGCCGCCTACCAAAAAGGGGGCGGCCGCGGGCCTATCCGTTGGAAAAATATGAATATTTCTCCAGTTTTCGCCCTGACGACTAGAATTTCGCCGTCAGGCTGGCGCTCAAAGAACGGCCCCGGTCGTAAGTGTTAAAGTCGACCCGGCCGTTGACGGCGCGCGGATCAGTGGTGCCTTCCTGGAACTCGATATGACGCGTTCCAAGGAGGTTGCGCGCAGAAAGACCGATGGTGAAGTCCGTCCCGCTGATGGTGACATCCTGACGGAAGACCGCGTCGAGCTGAACGCCCGGCTTTTCAAACACGTCCAGCAAGGCGTTGTCAGCCGTCTGGGGTTCGCCGCGGGCAAGCAGCCGCTCGCTCACCCAGCCAAGGAGCACGGTAAACTGCGTGCTTTCGCCTTCCCAGCCGAACTGAGAATTGACGATGTGTTTCGGCGTCCCGACCAGCGGCGAGCCGTCGAGACCGAACTGGTCAGCCGGAACCGATATCGGTTGACCGCCTTGGCTCTGGATAATGACGTCGTTCGCTGTCGCGGAAATTTCCGATTCGGTGAACGTGTAGTTGAGCGTGAACAGCCAGTTCTTGTCGAGGAACCACTCATTCCACGGAATTTCGAAATTGCTTCGGAATTCGAACTCGCCGCCGTAAAGGTCCGCCTTTGGCGTGTTGATAAAGGTCGAACCAAATCCAAAGTCACCGGTGGCGAACTGGATCTCTTCGATGGGTCTTTCGATTTCCTTGTAGAAGCCCGCGAAAGTCAGGAATTGATTGCGGCCAAGATAGAATTCATAGCGCGCATCATAATTGCGGAATTCGCTGTTCTGCAGGAACGGGTTGCCGTTATATCGCCGGTCGGTCGCCGGGTCGAAGAAGGCTGACGGGGCGATTTCGCGGAATTGCGGCCGCGCGACCGTATGCGAATAGCCGAGGCGCAATTGCATGTTGTCGGTGAAGTTCCAGGTCACCGTCGCAGACGGCAGCCAGTAATCTTCAAAAAGCCCCGGCGGATCGAAGGCGTCGCATGACGGGACAGGATTTGCGAAACAAGTGCGGTCGAACGTGTCGACAGTTTGATCGCTGTCTTCGTATCGGACCCCGACCGTGGTTCGGACCGTTGGAATGAGTTCCGCGTCAATCTGCGCATAGGCTGCGTGAATCAGCAGCTCACCCGCATATGACGAAACAAACCGGTCGCCCGCATCCACCAGCGTGAAGTTAAAGTTCGGTCCGCCGATATTGGGCGGCGAAAAGATGAAATCGGTCCGCGCCCCGGCAATGTCCGCCGGCACGGCCGTCGTTGTCGTGAACCGGAACGGGTTTGCGAGATATTCCCGATCATTGTCGAAATATTCGTAGCCCGCGCTCAAGGTCGCTTCTCTGGCGCCGGGAACCGGCACGAACCAGAAGAGATCAAGACCGCCGCTCCACAGATCATCCGTCAATTCGGAGAAATTGATGCTGTATTGGGTCGTCGCCAACGGTCCGTAGATCGGGTTGCCGGTGAAGTCCGATTCGAACGGCAACGGCGTCGGCGTCGGCGACAAATCGAGCACGCGGCCGCTGAACGAACGTTCGTACGGGGAATCCCGCGTCGAACGGGCGAAGGCGCCGCGCCAGTTCACCGCAAACTGATCGCCTAACCCATGTTCCCCGGTCGCCTGGCCCATGATCAGCGCCCGTTCCAGCCAGGTGTTTGACTCGCTGTAAACACCCTGTTCCGTAAAGGCCTGGGTTCTCGCCACCGTTATCTGCGCTTCTTTGGTGGTCGTATGAATGTAAAGGCCCGTCAAGGTGACGGCGTTGTCCTCCCACTCCAGCGCACTCGTGACGAGACCGTTGACCGTAACGTCAAGACTGGTTTCGAGTTGTTCGCCGTCGAAGCCGATCTGCTGTCCGTCCGCGATCTGACGAATAGCGTTTTCCGTCGTCCAGTCCTGCTTGTATGCGACGACGCCCGAAAGCCCCCATGTCATGCCGTTGTCAAAGTCACGGACGAGGCCGCCATCGACGGAACCTTCGAAATTCGGACCCAGGCTGCCCTGCTGAATGACGGAAAGCGGGGAATTCACGAGACTTTCGCCGACAATCTCCAATTGAGCGTCGTCAAGGTCTTCGAGTCTCTGGCCGCTATTGATTACCGACTGAAGCGGCGCGGGAACGCTGCGCAATCCGTCGTCATAGCCGAGCCAGTCAAGATCGCCGCCATTAACAAAAATGCCCGTCGACGCGGTGGTCACCAGATTGGCGCCGACGCCGATTTTCGCATTGAGGAAGTCTTCGTTCGGCGTGCGAATGGTCTCGAGGTCAATAATGCCGCCGCCGAATTCGCCGGGATAATTTGGCGAATAGGTTTTCTGAACGGCGGCGCCGTTCAAAATATTCGATGGAAAAAGATCGAGCGGCACGGTCCGCCGGAGCGGCTCCGGGCTCGGCAAGGGCGATCCGTTAAGACGCGCCGCAGAGTAGCGGTCGCCAAGGCCGCGGACATAAGCGAACTTGCCGCCAATAACGCTGAGACCGCTGAGGCGTTTCAGCGCTTCAGCGGCGTTGTCGTCGCCCTGACGGGCGAGGTCTTCGGCGTTCAGGAAGGTGGCGACCTGCGATGTCGCCCGTTGCGGATCGGGAATATTGGTGCCTCGAACGACGATCTCGTCGGCGATGACATAGTTCGGACCCGGAATGTTAACGCCGGATGGCGGCGCGTCTGTCGACGAATCCTCTTGCGCGAGCGTTATGTTCGCCGGCGCGAGCATGGTCGTCGCCAGGAGCATGCCGCCGAATGTACGATGGAACTTCATGATTTCATCAACCCCAAAAAATGTTTGCGAAAGAGTGAGGGCGGCGCGTTCCCCTCGAAAAGCGCCGCCCCGCGTCCACTGCTAGCAGTCGTCTGCGTCAAGACCGCAGGACCAACCCGCCCACCAGGTATCGCTGGAGTTCTCCACCGCGCCGATGTAGCCGGTGTTTGCGAAGAACGATCCAAACGTACCGCTGAGATCGGGGTGAGCCGGTCGCCCGGCGACCGCCGCGTCGTTGATGAAACCGTTGATCAGGCTGACGTCTACGGTTGAGGTGTTGTCCGTACCCGCTGCAACAGCCGAGTCGCCAAGCGGATCGGTGGCGAGCGTCGGGCAGTCGAACAGGGAGTTTTCGAACGCCGGGTCATCCGGATAGCCGTCATATGTGGCGTCGCCGTCGCCGGCGGTGTCGTCCCAGCGGATACACGCTTCCGTTGAGTCCGTCACAACGCCGTTGATGAACTGACCGACATGGCCCGTGTTCAACCGGATGCCGCGGCCCGGCGACGCATCGCGCGTCGTCGAAATGATCGTGAAGTTCGCAATCGTCGGATCGGTCGGCAGCGCCGCATCGCCCGCGTTCGACATTTCGAAGCCATTGTCGCCGCGACCTTCGCGTTGCTTGACGATCAGGAACTGGACGTCGCCGTTCCAACCGAAGTCCGTGTCGAGCGAGTCGTCGTCATTGCCCGTCAGGACGATGTGTTTCAGGTCAGCCGTGCCGCCGAACATCTCGATGCCGTCGTCGGAATTGTTGTGGACCTGAACAAAGTCGACCATCGTCGTGGAGCCGACGCCGCCAAAGGAGATGCCGTTCAACTCATTGTCGGCCGAGACCGGATTGCCGGCGAATTTGACCTGAAGGTAGGTCAACCGTCCGCTGTCATCCGCTGCGTCGCCGCCGCCGAAGCTCGCCGCCGGCGCGGTCACGCCTTCGATTTCATTCGAGCAGGACGGCGTGCCGAAGGTGCCGGTCATGCATTCGCTGATCGGCGCCTGGCCGAGAATAACAAGCCCGCCCCATTCGCCGATGCTGTCGAGGCGCGTGTCTTTCAGGTTCTGCGGCGTGTCGAGGTCCTGTTCGGACGTCATCACGACCGGATTGCTGGCTGTGCCGTTGGCGAAAATGCGCGATCCCCGATTAACGATCAGATAGTCGCTGCCATTGTTGCCGAAGATGGTCGTGCCCGGCTCGATGTTGAGGTCAGCCGCAACGCCGCCCACCGCCGTGCCGTCAAATCCGACATCAACGCCGATGTCGACGCGGCCAAGAAGTTCATAGTGGTTGTTCCGCGTCAGCGTCAGGTCTGTCGTCTTGGCGCCGCTCGGGATTTCGCAGACGTTTTTGCCGGCGAGCGTAATGCTCGTGGTGTTGGTGCCCATCGGGCATCCGGGATCGGTGAACAGCGCAAACGTCCATCCGGTCGCCCAGTTGTTGGTTTCCGTATCATCCGGACCAAAGGCGCCAAGATAATCCGTATCGTCGAAGAACGCATCAACGCTCGTCAGATCGAACGGCGTTGCGAACGGCGTTTGTTCCATCGTGCCGCTCTGGAAATTCGACGTGATTGAGTTCCCGCCGGTCTGGTTGTTTGCGTCTGCCGCAATGGCCGCATCGCCGAGCGGATCGGTGGCGAGCGTCGGGCAGTCAAACGAAACCGAGAAAAACGCCGGATCGTCCGGATAGCCGTCATACGTTGCGTCGCCGTCGCCGGCGGTGCTGTCCCAACGCAGGCACTCTTCCGTCGAGTCTTCGATCACGCCGTTGTAGAAGCGACCGACATGGCCGGTGTTGAGGCGAATGCCCCGGCCGGGCGATGCTGCGCGGGTCGTCGAAACGATTGTGAAGTTCGCAATCGTCGGATCCGTCGGCAGCGCTGCGTCGCCGGCGTTTGACATTTCAAAACCATTGTCGCCACGACCGTCGCGTTGCGCGACCACGAGATACTGAACATTGCCGTTCCAGCCGAAGTCGGTGTCGAGCGAATCGTCGTCATTGCCGGTCAGAACGATGTGCTTGAGGTTGGCTGTGCCGCCGAACATCTCAATGCCGTCGTCGGAATTGTTGTGCACTTGAACGAAGTCAACGATCGTTCCGGAACCGACGCCGCCAAAGGAAATGCCGTTCAATTCGTTATCGGCGGAAACCGGATTGCCCGCGTAACGAACCTGGAAATAGCGGAGAATGCCGCTGTTGTCGCCGACGATGCCGCCGCCGAAGCTCGCCGCCGGCGCGGTCACGCCTTCGATTTCGTTCGAGCAGGACGGCGTGCCGAAGGTGCCGGTCATGCATTCGCTGATCGGCGCGCGGCCAAGGATCACCAGACCGCCCCATTCGCCGATGGAACTCGGCCGGTCGACTTGACCCGCCTCCAGATCGGCGAGGCTGGTCATGACGATCGGCGCGTTGACGTCGCCATCGGCGATCAGTTGCGAACCACGGTTCACGACCACGAAGTCGCTGCCGGACTCGCCGAACAGGATGACGCCCGGCTCGATGGTGAGAATCGCCGCATCGCCGCCCGGCGCCGAGCCGTCAAAACCGATATCGACGCCGACGTCGACGCGTCCGTCAATGCGGTAAGCAACGCCGAGGCCGTCATTGTTGTTGTCGACAAAAGGCAATGTCAGATCGGAAAGGATCGTGCCTGAAACAGAGCAAACCGTCTGGTCGGTCGTTGTTCCCGGCAGGTCGACCGGATCAAGCGTGGTGAAACCGGAAGGGCACGTGTCGGCCGTCATGCCGGCGCCGCCGCCTCCACCGCCGCCGGTGCCGCCGCCTCCGCCGGTGCCGGGGCTCGTCGCTCCGGGTGACGCAATCTCTTCCCCTTGCGTACAGGCTGCGAGCAGAAAAATCGCGCTGCCCGCAAGCAGAAGCGACCGGGCCTTAGATGCCATTCTCATAGAAAAATCCCCAAGAAGTTGCTGGCGCAATGAACAGAAGCGACGCAACGACAAAGCCCGTCGCCCGGCCGCGCCATTACGGACTGGGTGTGAACGCGTTGTGACAGTGATTTTTCGCTTTTGTGACATTGCGCGCCGACGCAGCAGCGCACGGCTTGCGCCGCCATCGCACTATTCGACTGAGTTTCTGCGCAAATTTTACGGCGTCCGCTGACGTTAACGGAGCGCAGCGCCCGGGAATTTTTCTTAACTTTTTCACCGCCCGGCGCTTTCGTCGCAATTGCCGAGGCGATGATTCTGCGGTCCCGGACCGGGCCCGCGCAGACCGCCGGGCGTCCTGGCTTAGACGCAGAATCGGCCCCTTTCGCCGCTTGCGCAGCATATCTCTTTCCTCTATAGACCCGCGCTCAATCCGGAATTCCGGGCCGTTCCGCGGAGGATGCGTTGTCCGCCGGGGCGGCCGATTTTGCGTGAAGGACGCATCAGACATGGCCGAAGCCGACGTATTTCACTGCGAACCGCGCGCCGCGACCGGCACGGGCGGCGCCCGCAAGACCCGCCGCGAGGGCTGGATTCCCGGCGTTCTTTATGGCGGCGATGACGGGCCGGTGGCGATTCAGCTCAAAGCCAACGAAATCAACAACGCCTATCTGCGCGGCCGCCTGCGCCCGCAGCTGGCGAAAATCGACGTTCCCGGCGAGGACGGCCAGCAGCCGGTCATCCCCCGCGACGTCCAGATCCACCCGGTCAAGGGGATGCCGGTCCACGTCGATTTCCTGCGGGTCGACGACAAGACGCGCCTCGACGTCGAAGTGCCGGTCCGCTTTATCAACGAAGAGGACTCGCCAGGTCTGAAACGGGGCGGCGTTCTCAATGTCGTTCGCCATGCGATTGACGTTTACGCCCCGGCGACGGCGATTCCCGATCATTTCGACGTGGATGTGGGCGCGCTCGATATTGGCGACGCCGCGCATGTCTCCGTGATCACGCTGCCTGACGGCGTGACGCTGGTTACGACCGACCGCGACTATACGGTGGCGACGATCGCGGCGCCCTCTTCGGTTCGCTCTGCGGAAGACGAAGCGGAAGAAGCGGAAGCCGTTGCGGAAGACGCCGAGGGCGAAGCGGCCGAAGGCGACGCCGAGGGCGAAGCCGCGGAAGGCGACGACGCCGGCAAGGAATAAGCCGCCCGATGCAACAGTCTTTTGGCGCCGGGCGTTCTACGCGCCGGCGCCATTTTTGTTGGGAGTCCTGATCCATGATCGTGCTCGCGGGCCTCGGCAATCCGGGCGAGAAATATGCGCGCCACCGCCATAATGTCGGGTTCATGGCGGTCGACGCCATCGCCGACGCCCACGGATTTTCCGCGTCGCGGGAAAAGTTTCACGGGGTTTTTCGCGAAGGATTTCTCGATGCGCCGTCCGGGCGCGCCAAGGCAATTGTTCTGAAGCCCCTCACCCATATGAATGACTCCGGGCGGTCGCTGCGCGCCGCGGCGGATTTTTACAAGCTCGACGCAAACGACTTCGTTGTCTTTTACGACGAGCTTGATCTCGCGCCAGGCAAGCTGCGCATCAAAACCGGCGGCGGCGCGGCGGGACATAATGGCGTTCGCTCAATCGACAGTCATCTGGGCAATGATTTCCGCCGCGTGCGCATCGGCATCGGTCATCCGGGCGACAAGTCGAAGGTGACGGGCCACGTGCTCGGCAATTTTTCGAAAGCCGATCGTGACTGGCTCGACCCGATGCTGGACGCCATCGCGCGAGCCGCGCCGTTTCTTGCCGATGACGAGGATCAGCGCTTTGTCTCCGACGTCGCGCAACGCCTTGCGCCGGCGCGCAATGAGGCGAAAGCAAAGCCCAAGACAAAGGCCGCGGAAACACCGACCTCCAAACCGAGCGAAGAAACGAATGGCAACCCGTTCACGGACGCCTTTCGAAAACTGCTCGGCCGATAACAGCAGGAATTTTAGGACATGGGATTTAAGTGCGGCATTGTCGGTTTGCCCAATGTCGGCAAATCAACGCTCTTCAACGCGTTGACAAAGACGGCGGCGGCGCAGGCGGCGAACTATCCGTTCTGCACCATCGAACCGAATGTCGGCGACGTCGCCGTGCCGGAGGCGCGCCTGAAGAAACTCGCCGACATCGCAAAATCCGCGGAAGTCATACCCGCGAGAATGCAGTTCGTTGACATCGCCGGTCTCGTCAAAGGCGCCTCGAAAGGCGAAGGTCTCGGCAATCAGTTTCTCGCCAATATCAGGGAGGTCGACGCGGTCGCCTATGTGTTGCGATGCTTCGACGATGACGACGTCACCCATGTCGCAAACAAAATCGACCCGATCGCGGATTTCGAGGTAGTCGAAACAGAACTGATGCTCGCCGACCTTGAAAGCCTCGAAAAGCGCCGGATCAATCTTGAGAAAAAGGCGAAAGGCCAGGACAAGGAAGCCAAGGCAATGCTGGCGCTGGTCGACAAGGCGCTCGACGTCTTGCGCGACGGTCGCCCTGCCCGCGCCGTCGACATCAGCGACGACGAACGCAAGGACTGGCTGGGATTACAGCTGCTGACGTCAAAGCCGGTCCTCTTTGTCGCCAATGTGGACGAGGCCGCCGCCGCGGACGGCAACGCCTATTCCCGCGCCGTCGAAGCCCGGGCAGCGGAAGAAAACGCCGTCGCGGTCGTGATCTCCGCGAAGATTGAATCGGAACTCGCCCAGCTCGACGACGACGAACAGGCCGAATATCTCGAAACCCTCGGGCTTGAAGAGCCGGGCCTCAACCGCCTTATCCATGCGGGATACGACCTTCTCGATCTTCGCACTTACTTTACGGCGGGCCCCAAGGAAGCGCGGGCATGGACGATCCCCCGCGGCGCAACGGCGCCAGAGGCGGCGGGCGTCATTCACACGGATTTTGAAAAAGGTTTTATCCGTGCGGAAACGATTTCGTTTGGCGACTACGTCGCCCACAATGGCGAACAGGGCGCAAAGGAAGCCGGCCGCATGCGTCTTGAAGGAAAAGACTATGTCGTCGCCGAGGGCGACGTCATGCATTTCCGTTTCAATAATTAGAGCTAGTTGCGGCTCATACGATTCAAATAATCGTCCGCTCATCCCGGCGAAGGCCGGGATCTCATGAGACTAGCTCCGAACTCGCGGCCGGGGATCCCGGCCTTCGCCGGGATGAGCGGGTGTAATGATTTGCTCCGCCCAAAGCGCGACAAACTCTAGCACTGTTTACGGAAAAACCGTCCCGCCACGGCGTCAAGTTTGGCGACCATGTCCGGATCGCGCGCCTCGGGCGCCGTGATCACCGCCGCGTCAAGGGTTGTTTCAACGGCGAGCGGCGACGGCGCGCGCGCCGGCCCAAGGCGGGTTGTCAGGTCTTCGATGAGGCGCACGGCGTTCTTGCTGTTCTCCGCCATGACGGCGAGGACCTTTGACACTTCGACCGGCCCCTCGTTTTCATGCCAGCAATCATAGTCGGTCACCATTGCGACGGTGGCGTAAGGCAATTCCGCTTCGCGGGCGAGTTTGGCTTCCGGCATATTCGTCATGCCGATAACGTCGCAGCCCCATGATCGGTAGAGTTTGGACTCCGCCAGGGACGAAAACTGCGGTCCGTTCATCACAAGATAGGTTCCGCCATTGGCGTGCGGAATATCAAGCGCCTCGCAGGACGCCGCCGCAGCCCCCGCAAGGGCCGGGCAAACCGGATGCGCCATTGAGACATGCGCGACAAAGCCTGGTCCGAAAAACGTGTTTTCACGGCCGCTTGTGCGGTCGATGAACTGATCGACGATGACAAATGTTCCGGGCGCGAGATCCTCGCGAAAGGACCCGCATGCTGACAGGGATATAAGGTCGGTAACCCCTGCGCGTTTCATGGCGTCAATATTGGCGCGGTAGTTGATGGCGCTCGGCGGCAGGCGATGGCCGGCGCCGTGCCGAGCGAGAAAAACAATATCGACGCCGCCAATCCGCCCGCGCACCAGCGCATCCGACGGCTTGCCCCAGGGCGTTTCCACGTCCGTGCGTTCGGCGTCCTGCAACGCATCGGCGCGATAGACGCCGGATCCGCCGATGAATCCGACGACTCGTTTTTGTTCACTCAACTTCTGATCCCGCGTTATGGCAGCAATGTGCGTTCAAGCGCTTTCGCCCAGCCGGCGAGCGCCGCGTTGCGCGTTTCCGGCGCCATGGCCGGCTGAAAGCGCGCGTCGATGCGCCGGCTCTCTGCGATTTCATCGACGTCCTTATATATCCCCGCCTGCAGCCCCGCGAGATAGGCCGCGCCGAGCGCCGTCGTTTCCAGAACCTTCGGCCGCTCCACGGTGATATCGAGGATATCGGAGAGAAACTGCATCACCCAGTCATTCGCAACCATGCCGCCGTCGACGCGCAGGGATTGCGACGCCGCGCCGTCGGCGGCCATCGCCGTCATCAGATCGGCGGTCTGATAGGCGACGGATTCAAGCGCCGCCCGCGCCAGCTCCGCCCGGCCTGCGGCGCGGGTTAGTCCGTATACGCCGCCGCGCGCCTCGGGCGCCCAGTGCGGCGCGCCAAGGCCGGTAAAGGCCGGCACCAGATAAACGCCATTGTTGGTTTCGATGCTTTCGGCGAGCGCTTGCGTCTCCGCGGCGTCCTTGATGATTTTCAGTTCGTCGCGCAGCCACTGCACGGCGGCGCCGGCGACGAAGATCGAGCCCTCAAGGGCGTAGGTCGTCTCGCCGGCAATGCGCCATGCGATCGTCGACAACAGGTTGTTTTTCGACTCCGCGACCTTGTCGCCAGTGTTCGCCAGGACGAAACAACCGGTGCCGTAAGTGCTTTTTACGTCTCCCGCCGCAAAACAGGCCTGTCCGAAGGCGGCGGCCTGCTGATCGCCGGCGACGCCGCAAATGGGCACGGGCCGTCCGAAAATTTCCGGATCGGTCTCGCCGAACGCCGCCGCATTGTCCTGAACATCGGGCAGCATGGCGGCGGGCACATTGAAGATATCGAGGAGCGCGCTGTCCCACCCATTGTCGTGAATGTTGTAAAGGCTCGTGCGGCTCGCATTGGCGGCGTCCGTGATATGCGTTTTGCCGCCTGTCAGGCGCCAGATCAAAAACGAGTCGATCGTGCCGAAGGCCAGATCGCCCGCCTCGGCGCGATCGCGCGCGCCCTCCACATGGTCCAAAATCCATGCGGCCTTGGTCGCGGAGAAATAGGGATCGAGCACCAGCCCCGTGCGCGCCGCCACATGGGCTTCCCGCCCGTCGGCTTTCAGCGCCGCGCACGCATCCGCGGTGCGCCGGTCCTGCCAGACAATGGCGTTGTGGATCGGTTTGCCGTCGGCGCGGTCCCAGATCGTCGTCGTTTCGCGTTGATTGGCGAGGCCGATGACGGCGACCTCGCCGAGCTTCTCCGCCTCCTGAAAAACTTTCCGCGCCGTTTCGAGCGTCGTGCGCCAGATGTCTTCCGGGTCGTGCTCGACCCAACCGTCCTGCGGGTAGTGCTGGGGAAATTCTTCCTGCGCGTCGGCGACAATGCGGCCGGCGCGATCGAAGACGACGGCGCGGCTGGACGTCGTGCCCTGATCGATGGCGAGAATGAACGGCGTTTCGAAGTCGGTCATGGGGGATCATCTTGCGCGGGAACGCGCGCAGCCTAAACCGTTCGTCGGATTAATGGAATTGCCGCGGGGGCCCGGATATTATAACGCCGGCGCGGCCGCTAGGGCCACTTGGCCTCCGGCGGCAGGGAGGAAAGGATCGATTCCACATTGCCCCCGGTTTTGAGGCCAAAGGTCGTGCCCCGGTCATAAAGGAGGTTGAACTCGGCGTAGCGCCCACGCTGGACGAGTTGTTTTTCGCGATCCTCGTCGGACCACGGCTGATCCATGCGTTTGGCTACGATTTCCGGATAGATATCGCGGAACGCCTTGCCGACATCCTGCGTGAAGGCGAAATCCGCCTCCCAGTCCCCGGTATCATGTCGATCATAGAAGATACCGCCGACGCCGCGCGGTTCGTTACGGTGCGGCAGCCAGAAATAGTCGTCGCACCATTTTTTGAATTTCGGGAAAAACGCCGCGTCATGAGCGTCGCAAGCGGACTGCATGGCCGCAAGAAAAGCCTTCGTATCTTCGTGCGTCTCGTTGCGATAGGCCGGGTGCATGGGGTTCAGGTCGCCGCCGCCGCCGAACCAGCATTTCGTCGTGACGAGCATGCGCGTATTCATATGCGCAGCCGGCGCGTGCGGGTTGCGCGTATGGGCGATCAGGGAAACGCCGCTCGCCCAGAAGCGCGGGTCCTCCTCGGCACCGGGAATCTGCTTGCGGAATTCTTCGGAAAATTCTCCGTAAACGGTCGACGTATGAATGCCGGCTTTTTCGAAGACCCGGCCGTTGATCATCGACATGACGCCGCCGCCCTGATCTTCCGACCCGTCACCACGGCGCCATGGCGTCCGCTCGAACCGTCCCGGCGCCATATCAGCGTAAAGATCGCCAGCCTTGTCCTCCAGCGCCTCGAACGCGGCGATAATTTCCTCGCGAAGCCGTTCGAACCAGGCCTTTGCGCGGGATTTTCTGTCGTCGAGATTTTCCATAAGGGCTGGATGACCCGAGATCATCGCATCGTCAATGCGACGCCGACGCGCGCGCCGCATCAAACCCGGCCTTCAATGAAAGTCCCGACTGGGGAACAGGACTTTCGCCTGTTCGCGGGGGTGGCGCGGGCGCGGTATGTGCGACGGTTCGCGTTTCGAAACGGGGCCTTGCTCGATACGGGCGACAGGGTGTTTGGCCTCGTCGGCCCGACCGATCTCCGGATCGAGCGTGCGATCGGCGGCGCCGGCGCGGCCCATCTCGTCAAGCATGAAAGAGCAGTCCTCGATCGTCCACGAAATGATATGCACGACCGAGCCTTCCCGCTGCAGCTTGCCGGTAACGCGCAAGAGCCGCCCCTGCATCACCGCCTTGCGATAGCGCTCAAAGGTTTTCGGCCAGACGATAACATTGACGACGCCGGTTTCGTCTTCGAGCGTGATGAAGATAACGCCGCTCGCCGTGCCCGGGCGCTGGCGGGTGATGACGAGACCCGCCACCGTAACGCGTTCGCCATCGGCGGGTTTCATCTGCGCATCGGCCTTGAGGCCGCCCAGCCGTTCGCGCAACAGGCCGACCGGGTGCGCGCGCAAGGACAGGCGCGTCGCCACGTAATCCTCAAACACGTCCTCCCCCAGCGACATTGCCGGCAGGCGCGCCGGTTGTTCCGTCAACGCATCATCTTCCTCGTGCTGGAAGAGCGGCATGGGCGTTTCACTGCGGATCGCCTTGGCCGCCCATAACGCCTCGCGCCGCGTGAGCCCCAGTTCCGCAAATGCATCGGCCTCGGCGAGCCTGGCGAGCATGGCGGGACCGACGCCGGCGCGCCGCCAGACCGCTTCAACAGCGCGATAGCCATTGCCGCGGGCCGCCGTCGTCCAGGCCGCGTCTTCTTCCTTGAAGCCTTTGAGCTGGCGAAACCCGAGGCGCACCGCATGGCCGCCGAACCCATCCGGCTCAAGCGTATTGTCCCAATAGCTGGCGTTGATGGAAATCGGGCGCACCTCGACCCCGTGCTCGCGCGCATCGCGGACAAGCTGGGCCGGCGCGTAAAATCCCATGGGCTGGGCGTTGAGGATTGCGCAGCAGAAGACCGCCGGGTGATGCTTCTTCAGCCAGGCGGAGGCGTAGACAAGCAGCGCAAAACTCGCCGCATGGCTTTCAGGAAATCCGTAGCCGGAAAATCCTTCAAGCTGCGAAAAACAGCGCTGAGCGAAATCAAGATCGTAACCGCGCTCAACGGCGCCGCTCAAAAACCGTTCCTTGAACTTCGAGACCGTGCCAGGGCCGCGAAAGGCGCCGAGCGAGCGGCGCAGCGCGTCCGCCTCGCTGGGGTCAAATCCCGCCACCACCACCGCGACCTGCATTGCCTGTTCCTGAAACAGGGGCACCCCAAGCGTCTTGTTCAGCACATCGCGCAGATCGTCGGACGGGAAAGTCACCGTTTCCTCTCCGCGCCGACGTTTCAGATAAGGGTGAACCATGTCCCCCTGAATGGGTCCGGGGCGGACGATCGCAACTTCAATGACAAGATCATAGAAATTGCGCGGACGCATGCGCGGCAGAAAGTTCATCTGCGCCCGGCTCTCCACCTGAAAGAGACCGACGGAATCGCCCTCGCACAGCATGTCGTAAACGGTCGGATCCTCCGCCGGCAGGCTCGCCAGCGTGTAGCCCACGCCCTCATGCTGGCTCAGCAAATCGAACGCCTTGCGGATGCAGGTGAGCATGCCGAGGGACAAAACATCGACTTTCAGCATGCCGAGGACGTCAATGTCGTCCTTGTCCCACTCGATCACCGTGCGGTCTTCCATGGCCGCGTTTTCAATGGCGCAGAATTCATCGAGCCGCCCGCGGGTGATGACGAAGCCGCCCACATGCTGCGAAAGATGACGGGGGAAACCGATCAGCTCCCGGGTCAGCGCCAGCGTCTGCTTGAGGCGCGGATCGGCCGTCGACAGCCCCGCCTGTTTGGCGCGATCCTCGCTCACCCCTTCCGACGACCAGCCCCAGATCTGGCTCGCCAGCGCCGATACGACGTCTGCGGACAATCCCATAGCCTTGCCGACTTCGCGGATCGCCGCGCGGGAGCGAAAATGACAGACGGTGGCGCAAATGCCGGCGCGATGGCGCCCGTATTTCTCATAGATGTGCTGGATCACCTCCTCGCGCCGCTCATGCTCGAAATCGACATCGATATCCGGCGGTTCGTTGCGCGCCGCGGAAACAAAGCGTTCGAAGACCATGGAGATCAGTTCGGGTCCGATGGCGGTAATGCCGAGGGCGTAACAGACCATGGAATTCGCCGCCGACCCGCGCCCCTGACAGAGAATGTCGCGGTCGCGGGCGAAACGGACGACGTCGTGAACGGTGAGAAAATAGCGCGCGTAGTCCAGCTCGCGGATGAGACGGAACTCCTTTTCGACGGTGGCGCGAACGGGAAGCGGAACGCCGTCCGGATAGCGTTCGCGCAAGCCCTCTTCGGTCAGGCGCATCAGCCGTTCCAAAGGCTCCTCGCCGTTGCTGACTTCGTCGGGGTACTCGTAACGCAGTTCATCGAGCGAGAATGTGCAGCGTTCGGCAATCTCAAGCGTGCGGGCGAGCGCGTCTTCATGACCCGCGAACAGGCGACGCATTTCAAAGGGACTTTTGAGCCGGCGCTCGGCGTTGGGCTGCGCATGACGGCCAAGGCGGTCGATGGTTGTCTTCTCGCGGATGCAGGAAAGGACATCCGCCAGCGGCCGCCGCGCGCTGTCATGCATCAAGACGTCGCCGACGGCGACCATCGGGATTTGAAGAGCGTCGGCGATGTCCTTGACGCGGGCGAACCGCGCCCGATCCTGTCCGTCATAGCGGGGATAGGCGGCGAGATAGGTTGAGGTTGGGTAAGCCGATTTCAGTTTTTGAAGATGACGGCAAAAGAGATTGAAAAGGCTGGTCTCTCGATCCGTCTTCCCCGGCGAAAGCCGGGGCCCAGAAACGTCTGAGACTGGATCCCGGCTTTCGCCGGGAAGAACGGACAAAGAATCCAGAGCTTCTCTTCCCCACTCCATCACATCCGGCGGGAGCCCTATCAGCACCGAGCCCTCCGCCCATTCAAGAAGGTCCGTAAGTTGAAGAAGGCACTTCCCCTTCTCCGCCTTGCGTTTGCCGACCGTGAGGAGCCGGCAGAGGCGGCCATAGGCCGCCCTGTCTTCCGGGAACATCAGAAATTCGGCGCCGTCTTCCAGAACGATGCGGGCGCCGACAATAAATTGCAGGCCCTGCTCTTTCGCCGCCGCATGGGCGCGAACAATGCCGGCAAGACTATTGCGGTCGGCGACGGCGAGCGCCTTGAGCCCCAGATCTTTCGCCCGCGTCGCGAGTTCCTCCGGGTGCGAGGCACCGGTGAGGAACGTAAAATTCGAGGTCGCGCACAGTTCGGCGTAGCTCATGGGAATTCGCCGCAGATTTTCCAGCCCGCGCCGTCCCTTTTGGATTCATGGTCCTCCGCAAGCCATAAACGCTCGCCATCCGCGCCCTCGACGCGCCAGTAATCTTTCGGTTTGCCGGCCCAGCCCGGATTTTTCCGCCACCATTCGGGCGCAATCCGTTCGGGCCCCGTTGCGCTTGCAATGTCGATCTTGCGCCCGCGCCAGGAAATCGCGCGAGGCGGCCTTCCCGGCAGGATCTCCTGCACCGGTTCGGGCGGAAAAAGCGTCAACGGCCGGCGAGGGCCGGTTCTTTTCCACTCAACCTTGTCGGTGCGCATGCGGATTGCCGCCTCACAGGAAAAGGCCCGTTCGGGGATGTGACTTTCCTGCGGCGTGAAGCGTTTGACATGATCGAAGCCAATACGGTTGCCGATCCGCGCAATCAGTTCGTCAAGGGCGCCTTCATTCTGTTTCGACGGATCGCCGGAAAGCTGGCGCGCCGACAGGGGTTCAACCCCAAGCGCCTGCAGCCGCAAAAATTCAATACCGAAACCGGCGTCAAGTTCATCGAGCTTGCGCTCAAAAAGACGCAGGATCATCGTTGCATCCCGCGACGGGCGCGCAAGCCCGACCTCGATCCGCGCCTCGCTATTGTCTGCGCGGCGCACGGCGAGGCGGCAGGCGCGCATGCCGCCGCCGGCCTCTTCAAGCCGCCGGGCGAGCTGTGTGAGGAGCCGGCGCAGGGCCTCTGTCACATCTTCAACGAGACCAATGGGTTCCGGCAGGGTCATGCGCGCGGCGAATGTCCTCGCCGGCGCCGCCGGGGCCACGGGCTCGCTGACAAATCCCAGCGCCTGATCAAGCCGCGTCACCAGTTCCAGGCCGAAACGCCGGGCGAGCGATGCTCTGGGTACGTCATAAAGCGCGTCAATGGTCGCAAGCCCGAGACGGTTCAAACTGGCGACGGTCTCCCGGTCGATACGCAGCCCGACAAGCGGCAGGCCGTTGAGGGCCTCGCGCGTCTCGCCGGGCGGCGCGATCGCGGCGCGATCCCCTTGTCTTGCGAGGGCAAAGGCCGCGCCTTTCGTATCGGCGACGGCGCCTTGGGCGCGCACGCTGAGCCGCGCGAGTTCGCCGGTTATCTCTTGAAGCATGGCTTCTTCGCCGCCGAAAAGATGGGCGCAGCCTGTAATGTCGAGACACAGCCCGTCTTGCGCCGCGCCGGGGAAGCCGTCTTTGGCGACAAACGGCGAAAAGCGGCCGGCCCAGCGATGGAGAGCCGCAAGGAACGCCGCATCCCGTTCCGGTTCGGCGACGTTGGTCTTTATGGTCGGCAACATGGCGCGGGCGTCGGTCAGCGCCATGCCCTCGGTCAGCCCCGCCTCGGCCGCGGCTTCATTGAGGGAAAAGAGCCGAAGCGCATTTTTCTCCTCCGCGACCACGGCGAAGGGTTTCGTGAGATCCGAAACCCCCTCCGACCGCGCCATCCGGTCCGCCGGCAAGCCTGGAAACCACAGCGATAGAACGCGCCTGAGCATCCCATTCAATCTCCCACGCCCCCGATGTTCCTCTTTTGTTCTTTATGAGGGAAAGACGCCAGCGAGTCGAGTCGGTCTCGTCAGCGCCCGGAGATGGGGCGCAGAACCAGCGCGTCTCAGCGGCGTTCGCCACGGGGCTGTCGTCAACGAGGCAGAGGCCGATGACGCCGCCGGCTTCGGCTGCAAGCTGCAAACGGCGGCTGACTTTGAGATCCGGCGGGCTGCTGAGTTCGGCGATGACCACGCCGGCGGGCCCGAGCCGCAGGGCCTCCTCCATGGTCCAGAGAATGTCGACCGGCCGCTCGCATTCGGCGAGGAGAATACGGGCCGGATCGACGAAGTCGGCGAGCCCCAGCGGGTTGAGCCGGCGGCGATCATGGGCCCGCCGCACCCAGACGACCGCCTCCTTCCCCGGCGCGCCGACGCATCCGGCGACCATAGCCGCAAAGGCCCGGGCCCCGGCCCCGAACGCCTCATGGGCCCGGGACCGGGCAAGGCCCGCGCCTTCAAACAAAGGCAGGAATGGCGGGGGCTTTTTCATCAGTGGGCGTGCATTATTGAAACGACAAGAGATTAGGGCTAAATTCACTAGGCCTCAGGGAGCGGTTTCCCGCCCCCCTCGGCTTCCTTAGAAGAGTTTCAGGCGGATTTGCAGTTGGGCTGCGATCCGCCTTTTGCTTTTCTGGAAGAGAAGTTTCAGCTTCAAGAGCATCAGACTTCTCCTAGTGATCTGGCGGCGCCTCCGCCCGGGACTGCAGGCTCATCCCGCAGCAATGTTCACTATATGTTCTAATTCTGGCGACGCAATTCCGGAAATTTTTGTGCATTGCACAAAATTTGGGCGAACATTCTAAAATCGCCCCCTATCTTCCGCCCGAAGCCAAGGAATTGGCTCGCCGGCGCGCCCTCCCCAAATCCCCGCACCCTGAGCGCCGGCGGGCCCGAACATTTGAAAGGAACACCCGATGGCCAAGAAAACTGAAACCGCCCTCACCCCGCGCGACGCGGTCCGCAAAGGCTGGCTCGCCTATCTCGGCGTTTACGGCGCCGCCTATGAGCGCGCTGAAGCGATCCTGACGGGCAAAGGCGCTGAAATCTTCGAAGAGTTCGTCGAAAAAGGCGAAGAAGTCGAAACCCGCGCCCAGGATGCGTTCGCCGACGTTCGCGAGCGCGCAAACGAAATGTACGGCGACCGCTTTGACGGCCTGCGTCGTTTCTTCCCGCAAAACAAAGCCAGCAACGGCCGCGTTGAAGAACTCGAAGCCGAAGTCGCTGCGCTGAACAAAAAAATCGCGACGCTGACGAAAAAGAAAGCGTCCAAGCGTTCGACGAAAAAAGCTGCGTAAGGTCGCTTTTTCAAGTTGCGTATCAGGGGCGCTCCCGAAAGGGCGCGCCCCTTTTTCTATCAGCCGCGCGGATTTGCTTAAGCTTTAAAAGCCGCCATAGTGGCGCCCGCGCCGCAGAACAGGAGTTTTTCCATGGCCAAGAAAAAAACGCCGCCGGGCCCCGCCGGCGACATGGCGCGCAAAATCTGGCTTGCCGGCATTGGCGCCTATGGCCGCGCGTTTTCCGAGGCGCAGGAATCCATCGCCAAAGTGTCTGATGAGACGAGCAAGTATTTCGAAGACCTTGTCGAGCGCGGCGAGGAAATTGAAGACGCCGTCGAAACCCGCGGCCGTGAAATCGCAAAACAGGTGACGTCGTCCGGCTTTTCCATGGAAGACCGCATCAAGGAAATGCGCGAACGGTTGAAGCTCGGCGCCGTCGGCGGCGAGTCCCGCCTTGACGCCATCGAAGCGCGCCTTGCCGCCATTGAAGACAAGCTCGACCGGATCATCGCCGCCGGCGCGCCTCAGAAACGCAAAGCCGCAAAGCGGAAAACCGCCAAGAAGAAAACGGACTGATCGGCGCATAATGGCCCGCAAGGTCAAAACCCGGGATCGCATTCTGCAAACGGCGCTGGCGCTGTTTAATGAAGAAGGCGAAGCGGAGGTTTCGACCGTTGAAATCGCCGGCGTGCTCGAAATCAGCCCCGGGAACCTCTACTATCACTTCAAGGGCAAGGAAGCGATCATCGAGGCGTTGTTCGACGACTTCGAGGAAGAAATTCGCCAGGTCCTGAGCGCCCCGATCAAACGGGCGCTGTCCATCGAAGACAACTGGATCTACATTTACATCGTCTTTGAAGAGATCAACGATTTCCGGTTTTTCTACAACAACCTCGCCGGCATTCTGGAGCGCTGCCCCGATTTGAGGCCTCGTTTTGCGCGGCTTTTGCGCCTGAAGGAAGAAACCGCCGCGTCGATCCTCGCCGCGCTCGAACGCGAAGGCGTCATCGCCTGTTCGCGGGCCGAACGCGAAGCGCTCGCCGCGCGGTTTGCGGCCCATCTCACCTTCTGGCTGCAATATGTCGGCCTTGCCGGCGCCGAAAGCGACAGCCGCCGCACCATCAACAAGGGCGTCTATGCCGCGATGATGATGATTGCGCCCTATGTGCCCGGCGACCGCGCGGCGTTTACCGAACTGCTCGACGGCTATATCGCGTCGCAAAAATAAACGCGGCCTGATCTGTCGCCGCTAAAAACTCGCGTATTACTCTGCTTTCATGCAATAGGCGCAGATCTTGTTGCCGTCGGGGTCGCGCAGATAGGCGGCGTAAGCGTCCGGCGTAACATCGCGGCGCGGGCCCGGCTCACCCTCGCAGGTTCCGCCATTGGCGATGCCGCCAGCGTGGAAGTCGTCGACGGCTTTGCGGCTTGGCGCAACGAAGCCGATGGTCCCGCCATTGGCGTGACAGGCGGCCTCGCCGTTCAAGGGCGTTGTCACCCAGAATTCCGGCCCCTTGGCGCCGTAAAGCAGCGTGCCCGTATCAGCGAAGGTTCCCAAACTGTTGATCCCGAGCGGCGACAACGCGGCGTCATAAAACGCTTTTGATTTTTCCTTGTCATTCGAGCCGACCATGACATGCGTGAAGATGGGCATATTGGTCTCCTAAATTTCCGCATTCTCTGTGAACTCTTCCAAGATCGATTGATTCAAGTGATTAAGATGTGGCAATTCAGCCAATTCTCGAACAGACTCGTAGGAAATATAAGTGCATCTTTCCGATAGCGGACCGGTTTCAAACAGCGAAAATACAGGTCTTTTTATTTGTTCAATTACTGTATCTTTGCGATCAATTGGAGCGACAATATGAAGCGGAATATTGATATCCGGTTGTAGAGCCACGAGATCTGCCATACGCAGCAACCCAGAATATATTGCGGTTGTATGTTCTACTTCGAACGCGCGGGCAATAGATCGCCCACGCAACCAGAGAACGTCAATTTGCTCGATTGTACGGATTGTCGCGTCATTGTAGTTCATGGGTAATGTATCAACGATAGTACTATCTGATATTTTTTTTGCAGTCCGCTGCACACGCTCGCGATCATTTCGCGGAAGCCACATTTGAAAGCCCATTTTAGCGCCGATTTCAGCTAGTATTCCCTGTATTATGTGGGATTCTCGCGATTGAGGCTTCTCTTCGTTAGATGTAATTAAGCTTTCCGATTCATCATCTTGTTCCGGGATCGCCACGCTTACTTCACCCGAGCTCGTCCGAACGGTCGCAGCTCTACGAATTATCCTTTGGTCCTTAGATGATAATTCAAATTTCTGTTTCTCCGCAGATTGCTTTTTAAGTTGCGCCAGTAGGAATTCTGCATCGTCGTCAGGAATTTCTCTTAAAGACCGCTGAAAATTCGCCCCCCACCCGACTGATCCTTGTTGGATTTCCGATGTCCACGACAAACGACTCCAAATAGTCTCCAACGTCACCGGTATTGCATATTCCGGGTCAAAAATATGAACGGGTTCAACCTCGAACCGAACGATGAACGGGTCTTTTTCCGCCTTAAAGATCGGTGATTCGTCAACAAACGATTTTGAATTTACTTTTAGCGCGCCACACCAACGAGAAAGGCCAACTAGATAGCAGAGGAATACGTCGTCTTCTTTTATTTTCTTCGATTGAGATAACTGATTTTTTGAAAAGCCGGAAATCCTCGATCCTGCTTTTTGAAAGGCAGACCATGTTTCGGCCGAAAAGAGATTCAGGAAATACGGCATTCAATAAACCACCACGCTCCTGATGCTCTTCCCCTCATGCATCAAATCGAACGCCTTGTTGATGTCTTCGAGCGGCATGGTGTGGGTGATCAGCGGGTCGATCTGAATCTTGTTGTCCATATACCAGTCGACGACTTTGGGCGTGTCGGTGCGGCCCCTTGCGCCGCCGAAGGCCGTACCCTTCCAGATCCGGCCCGTTACAAGCTGGAACGGACGCGTGGAGATTTCCTTGCCCGCTTCCGCAACGCCGATAATGATCGACTCGCCCCAGCCGCGGTGACAGCATTCAAGCGCCTGGCGCATGACGTCGGTGTTGCCGGTGCAGTCGAAGGAATAGTCCGCGCCGCCGTCGGTGAGTTCGATCACCTTGTCGACGACATTGCCGGCGCCGATCTCGTTGACGTTGACGAAATCGGTCATGCCGAAATCACGGGCGATCTGTTCGCGGCCCGGATTGACGTCGACGCCAATGATCTTGTCCGCGCCGACCATCTTCGCGCCCTGAATGACATTGAGCCCGATGCCGCCGAGGCCGAAGACGGCGACATTGGCGCCGGGCTCGACGCCCGCGGTCCACACCACCGCGCCGACCCCGGTGGTGACGCCGCAACCGATGTAACAGGCCTTGTCGAACGGCGCGTCCTTGCGGATTTTCGCCACCGAATATTCCGACAGCACGGTGAAATTGGAAAAGGTCGAACAACCCATATAGTGGGCGAGAGTCTGGCCCTTCCATGAAAACCGGCTCGTCCCGTCGGGCATGACGCCCTGGCCTTGCGTCGCGCGCACCGACGTACACAGATTGCTTTTCTGCGACAGGCAGGTTTTGCACTGCCGGCATTCAGCCGTGTAGAGCGGGATCACATGATCGCCCGGCTCGACAGACGCGACGCCGGCGCCGACTTCGCGGACGATCCCGGCGCCTTCATGACCGAGGATCGACGGGAAGATGCCTTCGGAGTCCTTCCCCTCCAGCGTGTAGGCGTCGGTATGGCAGATCCCTGTCGCCATGATCTCCACCAGCACCTCGCCGGCCTTCGGCCCTTCGAGATCCACCTCTTCAATGACCAGCGGCTTGTTCGGCTCAACGGCGATGGCGGCTCTCGTTTTCATGGCGATCTCCCGGTTTATTGTCGCCGCTTGGTTAGCAGGCACCGCGGACCCTTTGAACCCTTGCCGCTCGCGCCGCTTTTCCGCATCGACGTCGCTGGCGAGCGCGCCTAAGGTCCGCCGCCATGCCGGACGCAGCCCGCTACAATGTAACCCTCAGCGCCCGCGACCTCGCCGTCGCCCGGGGCGGGCGGGTGATAGTCGATGGCGTCAACCTTTCGGTCGGCCCCGGCGAGGCGGTGATCTTCCGCGGACCCAACGGCGCCGGCAAGACGACCCTGTTGCGCGCGCTCGCAGGACTGTTGAAGCCGGTCGCCGGCGAGGTGACGGTCAGCGACGAAGACCAGACGGTTTTCTGCGGCGTCCTCAATGGCGGCAAACCGACCCTCACCGTCAATGAAAATTTGCGTTTCTGGGCGGCGCTCTACAGCGCACGGGTCGGCGAAGCGCGCGCCGCCTTCGGCCTTGAGCCGGTTGAACGCCGCCCCATGCGCGAGCTGTCCACGGGATATCAACGCCGGCTCGGTCTTGCCCGGCTCGTCCTGTCGGGGCGCGCCATATGGATCGTCGACGAACCGACCGCCGGACTCGATACAGCGTCAACGACGGCGTTCGAACGATTGCTTGCCGAGCATCGGGCCCGCGGCGGCGCGGCTATCCTCGCAACCCATGAGCCGCTCGAAGCGCCGAACGCGCGAACGCTGGAGCTTCGGCCATGAGCGGGTTTCTCGCCGTCATTGCGCGCGACGTGCGGCTCGCCTTTCGCGCTGGCGGCGGCGCGCTGCAGGCGGCGGCGTTCTTCGCCCTGACGATTGTCCTTTTCGCCCTCGCCGTCGGCCCGGATCTCACCCTGATGTCGGAGATCGCCGCGCCGGTGTTGTGGACGGCCGCTCTCTTGGCGACGCTGATATCGCTCGAACAGATTTACCGGCCCGATCGCGAAGACGGCTCGCTCGACGTGCTCGCGGAAACGAACGGCCTTTTGGCGCTCACCGCCCTGGCCAAGGCGATCGCCCACTGGATTTCAACCGGATTGCTGCTGACGGCGGCGACGCCGGTCCTCGCGCTTCTCCTCAACATCGAAGGGGACGCCCTATGGCCGCTCCTCCTGTCGCTCTTAATCGGCGCGCCGGGGCTTTCCCTGATCGGGTCGTTCGCCGCGGCGCTGACGGCGGCGCTGCCGCGCGCCGGACTGCTCATCGCCATCATCGTCAGCCCGCTTTACGCCCCGATCCTGATCTTCGGCGCGGGCGCGGCGAGCGCCGGGGCCGCGGGCGACCCGCAATACAGCGCCAATCTCGCCCTTCTCGGGGCCTCAAGCCTCTTCGCTGCGATCTTTTCCCCCCTTGCCAGCGCCGCCGCGCTCCGCTTCAACCTTGACTGATATGGCTACGACCACGCTCTACGAATTTGCCAATCCCGTGCGTTTCGAGCGCATTGCCGCGCGCGTCTTTCCGGTAGCGCTCGCCGCCGCCGGGCTGCTCGGCGCGGTCGGCCTTTACTTTGCGCTTTTTAATTCCCCTGCGGACTATCAGCAGGGCGACACCGTGCGCATCATGTATGTGCATGTGCCGGCCGCGTGGATGGCGATGTTTTGCTATTCGGCCATGGCCGTCTCGTCCACCGCCGGTTTTATCTGGAAGCACCCCCTCGCCGATGTCGCCGCCAAGGAAACAGCGCCCATCGGCGCCGCGTTTACGTTTCTTGCGCTCTTTACCGGATCGCTCTGGGGCAAGCCGATGTGGGGAGCGTGGTGGGCCTGGGACGCGCGGCTCACCTCCGTTTTGATTCTGTTCTTCCTTTACCTCGGCTATATGGCGCTGTGGCGCGCCGTGCCGGACAAGACGCGGGCGGCGAAACTGGCGGCGATCCTGGCCATTGTCGGCTTCGTCAACATCCCGATCATCAAATTCTCCGTCGACTGGTGGAACAGCCTGCACCAGCCGGCGAGCGTATTGCGGGCGGGCGGTCCGTCGATCCACCCGGACATGCTGACCCCTTTATTCCTGATGATCGGCGCTTATGTGTTCGCGTATGTCGCGCTCCTGCTCGCGTCCATGCGCAACGAACTGACGGCGCGGCGCCTTGCGCGGATGGAAAACGCCGGCGTCCATGCGCCGGCCAGCGTGGTGGAACGATGAGTCCAAAGAAACAGCAGCGCCTTATTCTTTTCGGCGGGATTTTTCTCGCCGCCGCCGCCGCCGTCGCGCTCACGCTTTTCGCGTTGCGCGGCTCGATCACCTATTTCTACACGCCGTCGGAACTCGCCGCGCTTGGCGAAACGCCGTCAAGCCCGATCCGGCTCGGCGGGCTCGTCGCCGACGGCAGCGTCGCCTACGCCAAGGCGGAAACCGGCGACGTCGTCTCCTTTACAATCGAGGACGGCGGCTCGGACGTGCGCGTCCATTTCGCCGGTCTCCTCCCCGACCTTTTCCGCGAAGGCCAGGGCGTCGTCGTTCAGGGACGAATGACCGGCGCGCGCGTCATGACCGCCGACAACGTGCTCGCCAAGCACGATGAAAACTACATGCCGAAGGAAGTCGCCGACGCGCTCAAGGAACAGGGCGTTTGGAAAGAGGATGAGACGGGCAGCTAACGGCAACCCATGCAAGCGAAATAGCGAATCGGGATGAAGCCGTAAAAGGGAGTTCGGCGTGCGCAAACACAGCATTGTTTCGGTGAAATCTCATTATGGCGAGTTTCGCGCATTTGAAAACGATCTAATAACGCGCCAATTGCGCGAATTTGGCGCTCATACCCGAAACGAAATAGCGTTTCTATTAAATGTAACAAATGAAGGCGACCGCATTATCGACCTAGGCGGCCACATAGGAACGTTCGCAGTACCATTAGCGAAAGCCGTTGGATCAGGCGGCCGCGTCGTGGCGGTGGAGCCTGACATTCGTCACTACGAGCTACTTTCAAGCAACATCAACGCCAACGGCGTGAGCGACCGTTGCGTCGCCTTACGAGGTCTTATCTCTCAACATTCAGGCGTGTATCTCCCGCATCGAAAGGGAGGAAACACCGGCGCGACATATTTTGTGAAAGAGCAAGGTCAAAGCGACGAACACCGCACGAATAAGGTTCAAACAAGCGAGGAGCGCGGCGCCGAAACAAGCCCGGCTGACGATTCGACGAATTGGGAAATGCACCCGCCCGTATTTACGCTCGATCAAATTACGTCGGCTTTCTTCCCGAAAGTTGGCATCGATGTTATCAAAATTGATGTCGAAGGAATGGAACTTTCTGTGCTCCAATCCGGCGCACGCGCAATCGAATCGAACAGGCCAGTCCTATACATAGAAATAGCAAAAATCTCCCTGGCGAGACAGAAGCACTCAATAGACGACATTGACGACTTTCTTCGGTTGCTGAACTACCGATATTTCGTAAATTCCGGCGAGCGAAACTCAAGTCACGACTTGTTCGAACCGAAGGAGCTGACGCGCCTGAAAGACGGCGGTGATTTTTTCGATGTCCTGGCGATACCCGATGGAAGCGAACGGATGCATCGCATGTAATTCAGTCATGAAGGCGCTTTGCCATGCGTCAATCTACAATTTGCACGGGCTGAAGACTTTTCGAAACGACTCTCCCGGCTCCGACCGGCGATGAAAGATTTGGCGGCAGAGATGACGAACCGGATAATTTCCTTTTCGCTTTTCGGTGATGAAAAAGCGTATCTGGATGGAGCCTTTGCAAATTGCGATCTGGCGAACCAAATTTACCCCGACTGGATTTGTCGAATTTACGTTTCTGACGAAATAGAAAAAAGCGCAATTGACAAACTCAAATCCCTTGGCGCCGAGATCGTCGTAAAGAGGCGAGAAGCCAAATACGACGGATTATTGTGGAGATTCCTGCCGGCCGGCGATCGCGATTTGGATGCGATGATTGTCCGAGACATCGACAGCCGTCTGAGTTTGCGGGAAAAAGCCGCCGTGGACGATTGGTTAGCATCGGGCCTGCCGTTGCATATTATACGGGACCATCCAAACCACAGACGTTTAATTCCGGCCGGGTTGTGGGGATGTCGCGGCAACGCAGTTCCCGACATGCGTCATCTCGTCGACGATCACATCCGCACAAAAAATATCAACGTTTGGGATACGGACGCGAATTTTTTGGATCATTGCGTTTATCCAAAGTTTCTCGGTGAGATGTTTGTGCATAGCGAATTTCAATATTTCACTGGCGAAAATCCAAAACAAATTCCTGTTGCTCGAAGTGGCGATGAGTATCTCGGCTTTCCGCCGGGCCGCGGTGAAGTTTCATCGCGGCGTCTTAGGTTTTTTCGTGAGAAAAAGGGCGTCGGATCAACTGAGTTGCCGCTGCCGGAGCATGTTCTGGAGAACGCAACAAATCACTTCCGCGCGCCGCCGACGAAGCAATCGACATAACCGCGATTAAAATGGATAAGCGATCTCGGCTTACGTCGATGAAACGGCTACTTCGCTGTGTTCTCCTCCCCCAATGCGGACAAAAGCTGATCCAGCTCTCCCGCCAGCGGCGCGTCATCGGGCGTTTGCGCGCGTAGCTTTGTCCACAGTTCTCGCGCGCGCGCCGCGTCGCCATCGGACATCGCCGCATGGCCGAGGAAGTAAAGCGCCAGCGGATCGTCCGGCGCCTGCAAGAGAACCTCTTCGAAGGCTTCCTTGATCGCCGGCGCCGCATCGACATTTCGCGTTTCCAGAAGCGACATCGCTAGGCCGCGCCAGTCGTCGACGGCGCCTTCGGACAGCACCAGCGCTTCGCGCCAGGCGCCCGCGGCGTCCTCGTGCCGACCAAGGACGCCATAGGAGCGCGCCAGCATGCGCCAACCCCCGAGATCTTGCGAATCGATGGCCAGCCGCGCAGCGAGGCCTTCGACCATGCCCTGGATCGCCACATCGCGGTCCTCCGGATTCATCGCCGCGATCGCCGAGGCCGCATCGGGCGGCGCCGTTCGCGCCGCCGGATCAAGGGCGGCGGGCGAACCGATCTCTGCGTAGATGAACGCGGCCGCCACCGGCGCAAGGCCGAGCGCGGCGAGCCCGGCGAAGCGTAGACCCCGTTTAGGTTCGCCGTCGCCGCGCGCCGCGCCGCCCTTTATCAAGGGGAAGCCGACAAAAGCGACGGTCGCCAGGGACAGGAGAAGACTGAGCAGGATGAATGTCGTCACAGGCCGGGCTTCGCGTTGTCGCCTGCGGTATCGCCGGCTTCCTCATCGGCCCGTTTCATCCGCATCAGGAAAAAGGCCGCGCCGATACATGCAGCGAGAAGAACCAACGCCGGCGCCGCCCACAACAGCACGGTGTTTTGCTGCACGGGCGGTTTCAGCAGGACATAGTCGCCATACCGGTCGACGAGAAAGGCATAGACCTCTGCGTCGCTGTCGCCGGCGGTCAATCGTTCGCGCACAATGACGCGCATGTCTTTGGCCAGCGGCGCGTTTGAATCATCGATGGACTGGCTTTGACAGACAACACAGCGGAGGTTGCGGCTGATCTCGATGGCGCGCGCTTCGAGCGCCGGGTCGTCCAGCACTTCATCCGGTTCGACGGCGAATGCAGCCATATTCAAGAGCGCTGCGAGCATTAGAACGATCAGAAATTGAAGCGAGACCGCTTTCATTTTTCCGCCTCCTTCCGCAACTGATCAACGACCGGCTTGATGTCTTCGGTCCATATCTGTTCGGTGATCGGGCCAACCTGTTTGTAGCGAATACGGCCGTCGTGCCCGACGACAAAGGTCTCCGGCGCGCCGGTGACGCCGAAGTCGATGGCGACCCGGCCGTCCGCATC
This sequence comes from Hyphococcus sp., assembly GCA_028284345.1. GTDB lineage: Bacteria > Pseudomonadota > Alphaproteobacteria > Caulobacterales > Parvularculaceae > Hyphococcus. The sequence continues at coordinate 55,376 of JANQRY010000005.1, forward strand.
GTCGCCGATGTAGTTATAAGGATCGCCAAGCCGGCGCAGCCACGCCGCGCCGTCGCCGGGGCGTTCTTTCCAGTTTATGCCGGTGATGAGAAGGTCTTCCTCTGCGGCGATTTTCATCAATTGCGGATGTTCGATGGCGCAGGGAACGCACCAGCTCGCAAAGACATTGACCAGCGCTACCTCGCCGACAATGTTTTCCGACGACAACGCATTGTCGTGACCCTCAATCGCCGGCAACGAAAATTCCGGCAACGGTTTGTCGATCAATACGGACGGGATGCGCGAGGGATCGTGACGAAGACCGACCGCGAACCATGCGGCCAGCAGCGCAAACAGGGCGAGCGGCAGATAAAGAAACAACCGGCTCATGCAGGCGCGCCTTCAGCGGCCGGGGATTGAACCGGCTTGCGTTGCGCCGCCGGCAGCGCGGCGACGACGCCGCCAAGCGCGAGCAAACCGGAGCCAAGCCAGAGCCAGAGGACAAGCGGGTTGTACCACGCCTTCACCGCCCAGCCGGCCTCGGTCTGGCGCTCGCCGACGGAGAGATAAAAGTCGCCGAAGAATGTCGTGCGGATCGCCGCTTCCGTTGTCTGCATCTGCCGCACCGGATAATAGCGCCGCTCGGCTGCAAAGGAATCAAGCTGTCGACCGTTGCGGGAAATGTCGAACGTCGCCGTCTCCGATATGAAATTCGGTCCCTGCACTTCATCGACGCTTTTCAATGTCGCTTCATATCCGCCGGCGCTGATGACGTCGCCGATGTTCATCAACCGGACGGTTTCGGTTCGCCAGACGCCGGCGCCCATGGCGCCGATAATCACAACAGCCATGCCGACATGGGCGATGGTCATGCCGATGAAAGACCGCGGCAATCCGGCGAAACGAGCAAGGCTGCGCTTCGGCGATGAAAACAGATCGACGCGCCGCGCCAGTTCGATCAACGCGCCGCCGCCGGCCCACACGGCAAGCCCGGCCGCAAAGGCGGCGGCGGCGCTTTTCGGCCAGGTCATCCATAGTGCGATGATCATCGCGACCGCGGCCGCGCCCGCCGCCGGCGCCGCCTGTCTGAACGCCGCGCCAAGGCGGCCCTTCTTCCATGCGAGCACCGCGCCCGGCGCCATGGCGAACAGCAACAATAACGTCAGCGGCGCGAACACCGCGTTAAAATACGGCGCCCCGACGGTGAGGCGTTCGCCGGTCAGGACGTCAATGAAGAGCGGATAAAACGTGCCGATGAAGACCGTCGCCGTCATGGTGACAAGGAGCACATTGTTGACGATCAGCGCCCCTTCCCGGCTTGCCGGTTGAAAGGCCCCTTCCGCCCGCAGCGCGCCGGCGCGCAGGGCGAAAAGGGTCAGCGCGCCGCCGATCGCCAGGGCCAGAATGGCGAGGATGAACATGCCGCGCTCTGGATCAACGGCGAAGGCGTGCACCGATGTGAGAATGCCCGAGCGCACGAGAAACGTGCCGACCAGGCTGAGGGAGAATGCAAGTATGGCGAGGAGCACGGTCCAGACTTTCAAGGCGCCTCGCTTTTCAACGACGCGCACCGAATGCAGAAACGCCGTGCCGGCGAGCCAGGGCATGAAGGACGCGTTTTCAACCGGGTCCCAGGCCCAGAACCCACCCCAGCCGAGTTCGTAATAGGCCCACCAGCTGCCGATAGCGATGCCGATGGTGAGGAACACCCAGGCGGCCAGCGCAAAAGGCCGAACGGCGCGCGCCCATTCGGCGTCGATCCGCCCCCGGATCAAGCCGGCAATCGCATAGGCGAACGTCACCGAGTAGCCCACATAGCCGAGATAGAGAAACGGCGGATGAATGATCAGGCCGGGGTCCTGCAACAGCGGGTTGAGGTCCATGCCGTCGGACGCCGCCGGCAGCACCCGCTCAAACGGGTTGGAAGTGAACAGGATGAAGGCAATGAACGCCGCCGCGATCGCCCCTTGCGCGGCAAGCGTGACGACCTTGAGCGAACCGGCGCGCGTCATGGCCACCGCCGCGCCGAATACGGCAAGGATCAACACCCAGAGCAGCATGGATCCTTCGTGATTGCCCCAGACGCCGGTCAGTTTGTAGACGAAGGGCTTCGCCGAGTGGGAATTCTGAACCACATTGGCGACCGAGAAGTCCGATTGCGCGTAGGCGATTGTCAGGCATCCGAACGCAAAGGCGATGAGCGCCAGTTGCGCCAGCGCCGAATTGGCCGACCCGGCGGCGAGCGCGCGATCCCGTCTGACAGCCCCCATGAGCGGAAACACCGCCTGCCACAGCGCCGCCATCAGTGCGACGATCAGGGCAAAATTTCCAAGTTCCGCGATCATGGCGTTCCTTTAGCGCGATTGGGGGGCCAAGGCACTGCGAGATTTTGACGGCGCGCGGCGGCTGGGCCATAAGGCGCGCCATGTCTGACTTTTTCGCCATGGGCGGCTACGCCGCCTATATCTGGCCGGCCTACGCCGTTTCCGCGATTGTGCTCGCCGGGCTCGGCTTCGCAATCTGGCGGCGCGGGCGCGACCTTAAGAAGCGGCTCAAAGATCAAGCGACGCGACAGGGCGAAGAGGTCGGCGATGGCGCCCCATAACCCAACCCGGCGGACCTTGTTAAAGGGCGCGTCCTTCGCCGCAGCGCTCGGCGCGCCGATCCCGTTCGCCAGATTTCTGCCCGCCGGCTTGATCCCCGCGGCGCTTGCGCAGGACAGTGTCAGCGCGGCTGATTTCGGCAAAGACGAGCTTGCGATATTGGGCGACCGGCCGCTCAACATGGAAACGCCGCCGCATCTCCTCGACGACCGGGTGACGCCTGCAAGCCGGTTTTTCGTGCGCAATAACGGCCTGCCGCCGGATGTCTCGACCGCTGCGGAGGAAAGCTGGCGCCTGACCATTGACGGCGAGGTCGACAACGCGATGACGCTTTCAATCGCGGACCTGAAAACGCGTTTCGAACCCGTGACGCTGCAACTGCAACTGGAATGCGGCGGCAATGGCCGTAGGTTTTTCGCTCCGGGCGCGTCGGGCAATCAATGGACTTTCGGCGCCATCGCTTGCGCCGAATGGACCGGCGTTCGCCTGGCGGACGTTTTGAATGCGGCGGGCGTAAAGAACAGCGCCGTCTATACGGCCCATTACGGCGCCGATGCGCATTTGTCCGGCGATCCGGAAAAAGACGCGATCTCCCGCGGCGCGCCGATCGCAAAGGCCATGGACCCGCACAACCTGATTGCCTGGGCGATGAACGGCGAGGCCATGCCGCTCATGAACGGTCATCCGCTGCGGCTTGTCATCCCGGGCTGGCCGGGATCGTGCTCGCAGAAATGGCTGACGAAAATCACCTTGCGCGACCGCGTCCATGACGGCGCGAAAATGACCGGCTCGTCTTATCGCGTCCCGAAAAACCCCGTCGCGCCGGGAACGCCGGTTCCCGACGAGGACATGCAGATTATCGAATCGATGCCGGTGAAGTCGCTGATCACCGCGCCGGCGACCGGCGCGCGCTTCACCGTCGGTGAAGACTTTGAAGCGCGCGGCCACGCCTGGGCCGGGGACCTCGACGTCGCCGCCGTGGATCTGTCCATCGATTTCGGCGCCACGTGGTTTGCCGCCGCGCTCGACCGGCCGGTCAACAAATACGCGTGGCAGCACTGGCGGGCGCCGATCCGGTTTGACGCACCCGGCTACTACGAGGTCTGGGCGAGAGCGCGCGATACGGAGGGCCACATGCAGCCGCCGCTGCCGCCGGGCTGGAATCCCAAAGGCTATCTCAACAACATGATGCACCGCATCGCGGTTTTCGCGGTCTGAACGCGATGCGCCCGCCGCGGGTCAGTCTGTTCTTTTTCGCCGCTGCGATAGCGTTTCTCATCTACGCAGCGTTTTCGGGCGGCGGACAGCCGGGTCCGGAGCCGATCGCTTCGACGCTCGCGGTCGCGGAAACGGCGTTAGCTAACCCCCACGCGCTCCCCGATTTCAACTGGCGCTTCAACGCCCTTGATCCCGGCGTTGTCGAAGCCTCGTCTGCATCGGCGTCATTCGATCCGGCGGACGACTATTGGGGCCTGCCGCGCACTGAAGGAGTCGATCTCGTCGCAGGCTATTGCGCGTCCTGTCATTCGCTGCGCATCGTCATGCAGCAAAGCGCGTCGGAAGCGCGCTGGCGCGAATTGATGGCGTGGATGATCGACAAACAGGGCATGGCCCAGCCGCCCGATGACGACCTGGAACAGATGATCGGCTATCTGAGCGAGAATTTCGGGGCGTAAGTTATTTCGAAATCAAGGCCCCTTGTCATCCCGGGGCCCGCTTAGCAGCAACCCCGGAACAACACAGGCCTTATGCGTTCGGCGCGCTCGTATCGATCTTGACGCCCGGGCCCATAGTCGAGGAGATCGCGATCTTCTTGATATAGGTTCCCTTGGCGCCCGACGGCTTGGCCTTGGCCACCGCGTCGATAAACGCCTGTACGTTTTCCGCGATGGCTTTTTCGTCAAAGCTCGCCTTGCCGACGCCAGCGTGAATGACGCCGGCCTTCTCGGCCTTGAACTGAACCGCCCCGCCTTTTGCGTCCTTGACGGCTTTCGTCACGTCAGGGGTCACCGTGCCGACTTTCGGGTTCGGCATCAGGCCGCGAGGGCCCAGCACTTTGCCGAGACGGCCGACAACGGCCATCATGTCCGGTGTTGCGATCACCCGGTCAAAATCCATGAAACCGCCCTGGATTTTTTCCATCAGGTCTTCCGCGCCGACAATATCGGCGCCGGCGGCCGTCGCTTCTTCGGCTTTTGCGTCTTTGGCGAAAACCGCGACGCGCACATTGCGGCCCGTGCCGTTCGGCAAGGCGACAACGCCGCGCACCTGCTGGTCTGCGTGGCGCGTGTCGATGCCGAGATTCATGGCGATTTCGATAGTCTCATCGAACTTCGCCGTGGCGTTCGCTTTTACGGACTTAACCGCTTCCTCAACGGAATGCGCTTTCACATTGTCCGTGGCTTCGCGCGCAGCGCGGGTGCGTTTTCCAAGTTTCGGCATGACTTACCCCCTCACCTCAAGGCCCATGGCGCGCGCCGAGCCCATGATGATCTTGGTCGCCGCATCGAGATCGTTGGCGTTGAGATCGGGCATTTTCGCTTCGGCGATTTCACGGCACTGGGCAGTGGTAACCGAACCGGCGATATCGCGGCCCGGCGTCGATCCGCCCTTCGGCAGCTTCGCCGCTTTCTTGAGGTAGTAAGCCGCCGGCGGCGTTTTCGTTTCAAAGGTGAAGGACTTATCCTGATAGATCGTGATGATCGTCGGGATCGGCATCCCCTTTTCCATTTCCTGCGTCTTGGCGTTAAACGCCTTGCAGAATTCCATGATGTTGAGACCGCGCTGGCCAAGCGCTGGACCGATGGGCGGAGACGGAGACGCCGCGCCCGCCGGCACCTGAAGTTTCAGGTAGCCTGCGATTTTCTTTGCCATTTTATGACCTTCTCAAAAATGATCGCCAATGCGATCGGGGTTGAAGGAACGCGGTGCGGCTCGGGTTGGACTTCGCCCGAAAACCTCCCGCGAAGGCGCGCTTCCTAACGGAGCAGACGAGATCGTGCAAGTGCGAAAAGACCAGATTTTGGGGATATTTGAAGAGCGGGTGCGGACGGCCTCTAATGGGGGACTCGAGGCCGCCCGCCCCGGCTACGCAACTGTACGCAACTATTCGATACGCAACCAATTCTACTGAAAAGACCACAAACGCATGATACGCAGCGCCCTCTAGTGATGTTATAAACTTACATTTGAAATGTGGCAATAATGCGGCGTGGTTAATGGAAATTCCCGTTAAAGGGGAATTCCTACTCTCAGTAAGCCTCTGCAAAGTTGTTCAGGTGATTCTTAAAAAAACCCGAACGTCTAATTTAAATCAATAAAATCAGGACATTGGCCTAATAAG
>JANQRY010000008.1 GCA_028284345.1 Hyphococcus sp.
AAGAGCAGTTGGCGGACAGGGTGGGATTCGAACCCACGAGACGGTTGCCCGCCTACACGCGTTCCAGGCGTGCGCCTTCGACCACTCGGCCACCTGTCCTCTCGCGTCCGCGCATGTCGGCGCAACGCCAGTCTTTTTCCGTCGTGTTTCCGAGCCGGCGACGCGCAGCGATTTGGCGCGTTAACCATCCCGCCGACGGGAAAAGAGCGCCGGTTATAGCCCTGCCGCGGGGTGGCGCAAGGCCCGAAACCGTTGGCGGCGCCGGCGTTTGCCGGCGGCGGCGCGCCCGTGATTGCCGGCTTGGCCTCTGCGGGGTAAGATGGCCGCGGGTGTGATCGCATTAACGATAGTTTTGAGGGGGCCAAAATGGCGGCGTTTCGTTTTATTGCCTGGGTTCTGGTGGCGCTTGCCGTGGCGCTTTTGGGCGCCGACGGCGTTTCCTCTCTCGAAAGCGGCGAGCCCGTCATGCGATCGACCGCCGACATCCTCAGTATGGTCGGTCTTGACGGGACGGCGCTTGCCGAAAACGCGCCGGGCGGCGTTAGCCAGGCGTTAGGCGCGGTGCTCGGCCTTCCCCTGTGGGGCGTCCTCGGCGTCATCGGCGTCGTTTTGACCCTGATCTTCCGTCCGCTCGAATAGCGCATTCTCCATCCGCAAAACGACGGCGTACGCTAAAACGATTTCCGCCGTCGACGAGCCGAAACGGTAATTTTCACAATGCGCCGGACGGGCTCGCGCGTGCGACGAAACGCGAGCTCCGGGTCTTTCCCGGCGCGCGGGAACGTTCTATCTCGCCGCCAACAGAATAAAAAAAGGAGAGACCCCAATGACCAAAGTCATTTCAGTACTGACGATCGCCGCCGTTCTCAGCGCCGCCATCGCGCCGGCCGCCTACACCTACGTCGCACTGGCGTAACGATTAACGCATCCCGCCGGCGCAGCAAGCCTGCCCTGCTGCGCCGGCTCATTTGTTTTGAGGAAAGACGAGACCGCTTAGCCCAGCTACTAACGCAAATCCCAGCGCCGCGCCGAAACCGTTGACCGCGGCGTCGACGATATCCGCGGTGCGGTTTGCAAGAAAATATTGAACGCCCTCGAGCCCCGCGCCGTAGAGCGCCAGCAAGGCCGGCGCCAGCCAGACCGGCCGACGCGCGACGCCGGCGATATAGGCCGCGCCCCCGAGAACAAAATACGCCAGAAAGTGACCGACCTTGTCCGCATGGGCTGCATCGCCGAGCAAGAACGCGGCGATCATCCGCGTAACCGCATTTCCCGGCGGCGCATTGGAGGGAAACGACGCAACCGAAAGAACGGTGACAAAGGCAAGCAGGAGTATAAAGGCGGCGCGTCCGAGCGCGCGCCCGCGCATGGGGCTAGCCGTCGTCACGCAGACCCGGGCTTCGTCTCGCAAAGCGCCCGCTCCCACTCGATCGCCGTTTCAACAATGAAATCAAGATCGTCAAAGCGCGGGCGCCAGTCGAGAACGGTCCGGACCGCCGCATTGTCGGCGATCAACTGGGCCGGATCGCCGGCCCGGCGGGCGGCGATTTCGTGCGGCAGCGGCGCGCCAGCGACGCGGGCAAACGCCTCCATCACTTCGTATACCGAATAGCCGCGCCCGTAGCCCACATTCAGCGTGGTCGAAGCGCCGCCTTCGCGCAGCCGTTTGAGCGCTTTTAAATGCGCCTGCGCAAGATCCGTAACATGCACATAATCGCGAATCGCCGTTCCGTCCGGGGTCGGATAATCGGCGCCGAAGACCTGTAATTTCTCCTTCCGAGCGCCGACCGCAATCTGCGCAGCGACCTTGACGAGATGCGTCGGCTTTCCGACTTCGCCCGCGCGCCCGTCCGGGTCCGCCCCGGCGACGTTGAAATAGCGCAGCGTCATATAAGAAAAGTCGTGAGCGGCGGCGGCGTCTTCGACGATGCGCTCGCTCATCGCCATGGAGGCGCCATAGGGCGTAATCGAGTGGATGGGCGCCTGTTCCGATATGGGCACGCGGTCGGGCGTTCCGTAAACCGACGCCGTCGAAGAGAAAATGAAGCGCGGGATTTTCGCTTCGACGCAGGCGCATAACAGCATCAGCGTGTTCGCGGTGTTGTTCGTATAATAGGCGAGCGGATGGCGGATCGATTCCGGCACCAGGATCGAGCCCGCAAAATGAATGACTTCCCTGATGTCGTGCTCGGCGAAAACGCGCGCAAGGGCGGCGGCGTCCCCCACATCGGCCTCAACGAAAGTCGCGCCGTCCGGGACGAGGCTGCGCACGCCGGTGGACAGGTTATCGAGCGCAACCGCCTTCTCGCCGGCGTCCAGAAGCGCCAGCAGCATATGCGAGCCGATATACCCCGCTCCGCCGGTAACGAGCACGCTCAAACCCGGGACTCCCTATTTTGCATGCCGGTCTTTCCGCGAATCACTTGCGACATTATCATAAAAATTGTGACGCGTGCGTGATTCGCCGGCCCCAATTGGCCCATAATCGGCGGCGCGACAACTGGAGCCTTTGCTGGGTTTGTTTGGAAAATCGGGAAAACGCGCGAAAGCGCCGGACGGGCGGCGGCTTTACGCCATCGGCGATATTCACGGCGCGGCGGACGCCCTCGATCGCCTGCTCGAAAAGATCGACAAGGACGCTGGCGGTCTTCATGAAGCGCAATTAATATTCCTGGGCGACTATGTGGATCGCGGACCGGACTCCAAGCGCGTGATCGAACGGCTCGCATCGCTCAAAAAAGAACTCGCGGACGTCGTCTTCCTGAAGGGCAATCACGAAGCGGTGATGCTCGATTTCCTGTCGGACCCGGAAGAGGCCATCGAATGGCTTGAATGGGGCGGCGACCAGACGCTCAGAAGCTATGGCGTCGCCGGGGCGTTGACGAAAGCGGGCGAAGATCTTTCACGCGCCCTCGCCGACGCCCTGCCGAAAGCCCATCTCGACTTTCTGAACGGCCTTTCCCTGATGCATCGCGCCGGCGACTATCTTTTCGTTCACGCCGGGCTGCGCCCCGGCGTCGCCGTCGAAGACCAGGACGAAGAAGATCTCTTATGGATCCGCAAAAAGTTTCATGACGCGCCGGCAAGCAAACGGCCCGACGTCACGGTTGTTCACGGGCATCACCCAACGAAGAAACCCGTCGACGCCGGCTGGCGCATCGGCGTCGACACCGGCGCCTGCTGGTCCGGCGTGCTCACCGCGGTTTGCCTTTACGGCGAAAAGCGGAAATTTATTTCGACGTAAGGCGCAGCGAGACGTCTTCTACGCTGATTTCGCGTCTTCGTTTTCGGCGACGACGCGCAAACCTCCGGCCGCCGCCAGAATTGAGCGCAGCGATTCGGTGCCGCCCGCCGTGTCGCCGGCGGCGATCGTCTTGCCGTATTCGCTGTTATAGTTCGACGCCGTGACAATATGCGGCGACGGCGTTGCGAACACCATTTTTGCGCCGAGCAATATGGTCTCGCGCCAGCGCTCAAGCATTTCGCGCTTATAGCGCGCCGGCGCGATGATGTAGTCCGGTTCCGCGGCGCGCGAATCCGTGTCGGAAATGATCGGCAGGCCCGTTTCCCCGAGCGTGTCGCGCTCGCGGGCGGCGTGGGTGTCGACGACGGCGACGACGGGCTTCGCGGCGGGGCCCATAAAGGCGAGCAGGGCCTCGGTCTGCGCATCGGCGCCAAGAATATGAACGTTCTCCCCGCGCCCGGCGATCTCGCCGAACATGACCGACAGGCCATGGCGGATTTCCAGCGCGCGCCGTTCAAACGACTGGAACGGCTGCAGCGCGCGCATGGCGAGCGCGTTCTCCTCGTCCCACAGTTTGGCGAGCCGTTCGCTCCAGGGATCGAAATCGAATTCGGCATTGTCCTGATGCGTGATGAACAGTCGGATCGACCCGCCTTCTTTCGGCGAGAGCGCGCCTTTAACGACTTTCATACCAGCCGAGCGGATCATCCATTCCAGCACCGAAAGGGAGTAAACGGCGCAGACGCCGGCCTGGAAGACATCAATGGCGTTGCGCGATAAAATCGTCGGCGCGTAAAGCGTTTCGAGAGCAAAGACGCCGTCATCCGCCAGCCACGCTTTTACGGCGTTCAAAAATTCACGCGGCGCGTCGATATGTTCAAAGACAGACGCCGCGGTGATGATGTCGAATTTTTTCTCGCCGAACGCCTTGTCGAGTTCGGGGCTCGGGAACGCGGCCCGGGCCGACCACGCCCATTTGCCGACTTCGTCCACATGCTCCGACGGATCAACGCCGAAACGTTCGACCCAGCGCGGATAGTAAGACAGAAGCGAACCGTCATTGCACCCGATGTCGAGCGCCGAACAATCGCGCCCCGACAGGAGTTCGAGCGCCTCTGTCGCCAGGGCGCGCAAATTTTCGCGGTTCGATGCGTGGCGCGCCGAGGGGCCCGGCGCATGGGAGGCGTCAGGCGTCGCCGCCTGCAGCAATCCGCAGGCGCGCGCATGACGCGACGGATCGCAGAGCACGTAGCCCGTTTTCTGCGCGCGGCTGTTGAAGACACCCGCGACAGCCGGTCCGTCCATCTCAAAAACGGGCGTTAAGGTTTGCGACCCGCACGCCCGACACTGCGTAACCTTTTTCACGGTAATGGCGCCCTGCTTCACGCAACTGATCAAAGAGCGGCGATCCTCGCAGAGGCGAGTAAAGACGGCGTAAAGAGCCGTTTCGGCGATAATCGAAACGGTCCGTTTACGTCCTTTACGGATGTGTTTTCGAAAGCCGCGCCTTAACGCGTTGAAGCGGAATTTTTAATCAACCGGTAAGAAACGTTACCGCAACGCGAGATCGTCACGCCGCCATACGCTCGATCAGCCGGCGCATGAAGTCCGTTCCAAGCTTGACTTGCTCAAGGGTGATGAACTCGTTCGGCTGGTGCGCCTGGTCAATCGAGCCGGGGCCGCAGATGACGGTCGAGAACCCGGCTTCCTGAAACTGGCCCGCTTCCGCCGCATAGGCGACAACATCCGTTGCGTTGCGTCCGGTAATTGCCTTGGCAAGATCGGCGGCGGCGTTGTCCTCCTGCGGCGCGAAAGCCGGCGCATTGGTCATCTGCTCGATGGCGATGCGGCATGACGGCGCGCGACGGCGCATTTCCGTCTCAACGCCCTTGGCGAAATCAGAAAATTCCTCGGCGATGTCGACAACGGAGTCGCCCGGCAGAATGCGCAAATCCCAGTCGAAGGTCGCCTCCCCGGCCATGATGTTAAGCTGCGTGCCGCCGCGCACCACATTTACGGTCATGGTCGAATAAGGCGGTTCGAACGGGCTTTCCGGATCGGCGTCGCGGGCCCGCGCGGCGCGCATGTCGGCAATCTTCGCGATCAGTCTCGCGGCGGCTTCCACGGCCGAAACGCCGCGCTCGGTCTGGCTTGAGTGGGTCGTATAACCGGTGACGTGAACACGAAACGAAGCAATGCCTTTATGCCCGTTGATGACATTCATATTGGTCGGCTCGCCGACAATGACCGCCGACGGCGCCGGCGCCTTTTGCACGATATCGGCGATCATGCGCGGCGCGCCGAGGCAGCCGACCTCTTCGTCATAGGACAATGCAAAAATCAGCGGGCGTTTGAGATCCGCTTTCAGCATGTCCGGGACGAGGGACAGTCCGATGGCGGAGAAGCTTTTCATGTCGCAGGTTCCGCGCCCGTAAAGCTTGCCGTCTTTTTCCGTGACAATCCAAGGGTCGGTGTCCCAGTCCTGCCCGTCGACCGGCACGACATCCGTATGCCCGGAAAGCACCACCCCGCCCGGCGTCTTCGGCCCGACAACCGCATAGAGGTTTGATTTTGTCCCGTCGTCATTCTGAACGCGAAAAGTCTCGACGCCCAGGCCGCCGAGATAGGCCTCAACATCTTCGATAAGATTGAGGTTCGATCGCGACGACGTCGTATCGTGCGCAATCAGCCGCGCGATCCAATCAAGTTGGTGGGACAGGTCTTTCATAGATCGACTGTGTGCGGGAAACGACGCCGGTGCAACCGCCGGCGCTTACGCCGCGAACGGCTCCAGACCGGAAAGGCGCATTTTTTCGTCGCGCTCGGGAAGTTTCCGGGGGCTAACGCCGTCGGCGGCCTTCGCAAACGCCGCGATATGCGCCGGCGTCGTGCCGCAGCATCCGCCGACGAGGTTCAGGAGGCCGGACTGCGCCCATTCACCCAAATGTTCGGTCATCGATTCCGGCGTTTCATCATAGCCGCCAAACGCATTGGGCAGGCCGGCGTTCGGATAGGCGGAGACAAAACAGTCCGCGACGGTCGCAAGCTCCTCCACATAAGGGCGCATCAGATCCGGCCCGAGGGCGCAATTGACGCCGACGGAAAGAGGCTTTGCATGACGCACGGCGTTCCAGAACGCTTCCGGCGTCTGACCCGACAGCGTGCGGCCGGACTGATCGGTGATCGTCACGGACAGCATGATCGGCACCTCAAAACCCAGCGCGTCAAATAGGTCCTGCGCGGCGTAGATCGCCGCCTTGGCGTTCAGCGTGTCGAAGATAGTTTCGATCAACAGAGCATCGGCGCCGCCTTCGATCAGGCCGCGCGCGGCGTCGCCATAGGCCCGCGCCAGTTCGTCAAAATCCGTGTTGCGCTTGCCCGGGTCGTTGACGTCCGGCGAGATGGACGCGGTGCGGTTGGTCGGACCGACGGCGCCGGCGACAAAGCGCGGGCGGTCGTCCGTCGAAAACTCGTCGGCCGCCGCGCGCGCGAGCCGCGCGCCTTCGACGTTTAATTCATGGGCGAGGGATTCCATGGCGTAGTCGCCCTGAGCGATCGTCGTTGCCGAAAACGTATTGGTCTCGATGACGTCGGCGCCGGCGGCGAGATACGCCCGATGCATCTCGTCGACGATATCGGGGCGCGACAGGATGAGAATGTCGTTATTGCCCTTGATGTCCTGCGCCCAGTCGGCGAAGCGCTCGGCGCGATAGCCGGCCTCGTCCAGCTCATAGTTCTGGATAAAGGTGCCGGCGGCGCCGTCGAGCACCAGAATGCGCTGTTTCAGCGCCTCTTTTAACGCCGCGATGCGTTGCGGCCGGCCGGGAAATGGATCGCTCATAGATACCTCGCGCGGGGCATATAAAGATATCTTTATATGCTTGGCAAGCGCTCTGGCGGGTGAAAATGCAAAAAACCCCGGTCCGCCTTGGCGGGCCGGGGTTCTGGACTGGATCGCCGGGACCGGTCAGGCCGCTTTGCGGCGGACCGTTCTGCGTTTTGCAGCCGGCTTGCGACCGACGGTTTTTTTGACCGTCGTTTTTTTTGCCGCAGTCTTTTTCGCGGTCGTCTTCTTCGCCGCTTTCTTTTTCGCCGTCTTCTTCGTCGCCGCAGGGCGCGCGACTTTCCGCGCCGCCGGCTTACGCGTTACTTTCAGTTTTTTCTTGGCGACCTTGCGTTTGGCCGGCGCTTTGCGAACCGTCTTTTTCGCAGTCTTCTTTTTTGCAGCCGTCTTTCGTCCGGCCGTCTTCCTCGCAGCCGCCTTCCGTGTAGCCGGGCGGGCCGCTTTTTTCGTCGCTTTTCTCATTGCTGAAAAGTCCCCTGTTAAACTGGCCCATCGCCAGCCATGCGCCGTTACGTCGAAATCAGTTAACAACTGTTAAACGCGCGCGAGACGCCGACAAACGAAAAGCGCCCCCGCGTTTTCACCGCGGGGGCGCCTTTGTCGAACATGATGCGTCGGGATTACTCCGCGGACTCCGGCTCCGTTCGCTCCGTGACGTCCAGCAACTCAACTTCGAAGATGAGCGCTTCGTTCGGTCCGATGGCGTCGCTGCCGCGCACGCCATAAGCGAGGTCGGGCGGAATGAAGAAGCGGTATTTGTCGCCAACGCTCATGAGCTGAACGCCTTCCGTCCATCCGTCAATAACCCGGTTCAGGGGGAACACGGCGGGCTGTCCGCGCGCAATGGATGAGTCAAACTCGGTTCCGTTGATAAGCGTGCCCACATAGTCGACCTTTACGACGTCGTCTTCATCGGGGCTCGCGCCGCCATCCGCGCCTTCCGTTATCACCTGATACTGCAGACCGGATTGCGTTGTCTCAACGCCGTCTTTCTCGGCGTTTTCCGCGAGGAAATCCTGCGCGGCTTTCAGGTTGCGTTCCGGGCTTTGCACTTTGATCAGTTCAACATCGAAAATTAGGGCTTCGTTCGGTCCTATCGGACCGCCCGGCGTGCCGCGTTCGCCATAGGCCAGTTCCGGCGGCAGAAAGAACCGGAACTGATCACCCTCGCTCATCAGTTGAACGCCTTCAGTCCAGCCGGGAATGACTTGATTGAGCGGGAACGTCGCCGCTGCGCCGCGGGCGCGCGAGGAATCAAATTCAACGCCGTCTTTGAGCGTGCCGACATAGTGAACCTGTACGAGGTCGGTGGAAACTGGCGTTGCGCCGTCCTCCGGACCTTCTTCAAGAACCATGTACTGGAGACCGCTGTCTGTCGTTGATACGCCGTCGCGCTTCGCGTTCTCTTCGAGAAACGCGAGCGACGCGGCGAGATTTTCAGCGGCGATTTTTTCCGATTCAGCACCGCTTGCCGCGTCCGCGTCTGTCGCGGTTTCTTCTTCCGCCGTTTCCGACGCAGCGTCTTCATCCAGCGTCGCGTCAGCATCACGCTGCCCGCAGGATGCGACAATCGCAGCGGCGCCGGCCGCCATTAAAATCCTCGAAAGCAAAATCATTCTCCCTAACGGTTACGATCGCGGCGCGCACCCTAGACGAGCCCGTCCGCCAAACCAACGCCCGTTTGCGTTGTTACAACTCCGTCACATGCGGGGACGGCACAGCGCGAGTTTCATGCAATGACCAGGCCGAATTGCGGCCGCGTCCCGCGCCGGCCCCGGTCCAGAACGGGCCGATCTGCGCCAATTCATGCGCCGCGCCATTAACCCAAAATTTGCCGCCGCCCCGGAAAATTGGCGCTCGCGGGCGCGGCGCGGCTGCGCGTCACAATATGCAAGCGCCCGCCGTCAAAGAGGTTCTCGGCAATGCCCGGATTTTTTCGGCGATCAGGCGCCGCCGTCAGCGACGGCGCAAGAAAGCGGATGGCGACGCTAAAGCCCTATCCGACGCTTGATATGTGGCGCAATCCAGTGACGCGCGGGTTTGCGCGCCGGCTTCACAATGAAGAGTCGCGCCGCTTGCTTGAAGAGATCGACTTTGACTACCGGCTTACCGAAGGCAGCGTCGGCGGCGTTGAAGGCGTTTTTTATGAAACGGAAAACGCGGCGAACGATGCGCCGATTATTCTTTACGTCCATGGCGGCGGGTTCGTCGCCGGCGGACCGACAGAAAACGCCGCGGGGGTCCTGCCGACCTGTTATCTGAGCGGCTGCAACGGCTTCGGCCCGGACTATTCCCTGCTGCCGGACGCCGCCTATCCGACACAGATCGAGGAAGTAAACGCCGTCTATCATGCTCTATGCGCCGATCACGCCGGCGCGCGCATCATTCTGTTCGGCGAAGCGACCGGGGCGGCGATCGCCCTGTCGGCAATGATGCAGTGGCGCGATGAAGGGGCGCCATTGCCGGTCGGGGCCGTTTTCGCGTCGCCATGCGTCGACGGTCTCGGCGCCAGCGACACGCAGATCACCCTCGACGGCCGCGATCCCGTGATCCGTTCCGTGCGCGGATCATACATGCGAAACCTGTTTCGTTTCTATGCGCCGGACGCCGCGCCGGACGACCCCGGCGTATCGCCGATCTATGGCGATTTTGAAGGGCTGCCGCCCATGCTGACCCATGCGGGCGGGCGCGAGGTCCTCCTCGGCGACGCCGCCCGTCTGACCCAGGCCGCAACCCGGGCCGGCGTCGACGCGCGCCTTCAGGTGTTCGACGGCATGTATCACCGGTTTCACGCGCACTGGTCTTTAGACGAAGCGCGCGAGGCCCATCGCGACATCGCCGAGTTTATCTGTTCTCTTTAAAGGCGGCTTCCGCCCGGCTTCGTCGCGCGCGATGGAGAGGCTTCTTAACCCTTCAAGCTGCGCGGCGCGTGCATTAATCTTGTTGTCAGCCTCGGCAAAACCAGCGGTCTTTCTCGTAATACCCAACGATACCAACTGCTTTTTTTCCGACCTCTTTTGGCGGTTCGAGGTCACCCTATGTGAAAATGTGGTAATAATAGATCAGCACAACTATAAGATGAATTGGCGCGAACGCCACGGGGCGTTTCCCGCATAGGGGGAAATCACGGACGCGCCGCAAAACCGGGGAGTTCCCATTGGGGCACTATGAAGATGCATACGCCGCTCGCCTTGCGCGCAACATGTGGCGCATGGCGAAACGGCGGGCCGCCGAAATATCGTCTTTTCACGTCGCCCCGGACCGCGTCAGTCCCGCGGGTCGAAGCCCCATGACTGATAATACAGCTCCGTCGCCAGTTGCGCGCCGCGATCAATCGCACCCGCAGGCGGCACCGGATCCGCGCACTCTCGCAGAATTTCTTCAAGCACTGGCCGCAGAGCTTGCGTCAGACGAGCCGGACCCTGACGGGTCGTAACCGGGCGCAAGGCGGCGTAGGTGTTCGCCGCCGCTTCCGCCGCGATCGCCACTGAGCGCTCCGGCGGATCCGGCGCGCCCTGCGCCGTCAGATGATTGAAAACAATCGCCAGCGCGAGTTTCAACCGGTGGTTGTCAAGCTCCAACTCGTTTCGTCCCGCCGGCAGCGGCAGGATCTTCCCCTGCGCCGCGTCCGGCTCAAACAGATCGCCAAGAGACACCGCGCCGCCCGTCGCTTCGACGATGCGCCGGGCGAGCGCCGGTTTCGGCGATTGCCGACCGTTGATGATGCGGTAGAGCGTCTGTCGCGACGCGCCGACGCGGGCGCTGAAATCGGCTACCGATTCCTGCAAATCCGACAGATACCGTTTCAACGGATGCATGGGTTTTTGCGCCCTCGACATGGTGCGCTCAGCGCAACAGATCGGCAAATTGTCACGCCGCACGCAACAAATCGTTAAAATTTTTCGCCGGTGCAAAATATTTTGCACCAGCAGCGCGAGGCCCGGTAAAGACGGCTCATGAGCGCGTTAATTTTATCTCTCACCGATATCGCCTTGACGTTTGGCGGCGCGCCTTTGTTCGACGGAGCAGCGCTTGACGTGCGGCCGGGCGCGCGCGTTGCGCTGGTCGGCCGGAACGGTTCCGGCAAATCAACCTTGCTCAAGATTGCCGCGGGGCTCGTCGCGCCTGACGCGGGCGAGCGGTTTGTTCACCCCGGCGCCGCCGCCTATTACCTGCCGCAGGAACCCGATTTCGGCGCCCATGAAACGGCGGAGGCCTATGTCGGGGCGGCGCTGAGCAACGACGGCGACGCTCATCTCGCCGCGCGAACGCTCGCGGAATTCGATATCGACGCGGGCGCGTCGCTGGCGAACCTCTCCGGCGGCGAAGCCAAACGGATTGCGCTCGCCGCCGCCTTCGCAGCGCGGCCCGACATCGTCCTGATGGACGAGCCGACCAACCATCTCGATATCGCCGCCATTGCACAGCTCGAAGAAAAGATCGCCGCATCAAGCGCCGCCTTTGTCATCATCAGCCACGATCGTCGCTTTCTCGAAACGCTGACGACAGAAACGGTGTGGATCGATCGCGGCGCCACCCATTATTTGCCGCGCGGCTTCGCCGCCTTTGAGGAATGGCGCGACAAAAAACTCGATGAAGAGAAAACCGCGCGCCACAAACTCGGCCGCAAGATCGCCGCGGAGGAAGACTGGGTCCGGTACGGCGTCACCGCCCGGCGCAAGCGAAACATGCGGCGCATGGCCGAATTGAAAGATATGCGAAAGGCGCTCCGCGAGGCGCCGCGCGCGACCGGCGCGGTCAAATTCGCCGCAACCGACGCGGAGCGATCGAGCAAGCGCATGATCGTCGCTGAAAACATCTCCAAGCGTTTCGGCGACCGCGTCATCGTTAAGGGCTTTTCAATGGAAATCGCGCGCGGCGACAAGATCGGCGTCGTCGCCCCGAACGGCGCCGGCAAGACGACTTTGCTAAACATGTTGACCGGCGCGCTCGCGCCCGACCAAGGCGTCGTCACGGCGAGCGACAATCTGCAACTGGCGACGCTCGACCAGCAACGCCGGCGCCTGAAACCGGACCAGCGTCTCGCCGATGCGATTACGGAAGATCGCGGCGACTGGGTGACCGTCGGCGGGGCGAAGAAACACGTCGCGACCTATTTGCAGGATTTCCTGTTCGCGCCGGAGCAATGGCGCGCGCCCGTATCGTCCCTGTCGGGCGGCGAGCGCGGCCGCCTCGCCCTCGCCGCAGCGCTCGCCTATCCGTCGAATATCCTGGCGCTCGACGAACCGACCAACGATCTCGATCTTGAGACCCTCGATCTGTTGCAGGACTTTCTCGCCGACTATCAGGGCGCGGTTCTATTGATCAGCCATGATCGAAGTTTTCTCGACAATATCGTCGACAGCATTGTCGCGCCGGATCCGGAAACGCCCGGCGTCTGGCGGCGTTATCCCGGCGGCTATGACGACATGGTCGCGCAACGCGGACGCCCGCCCGGCGCAAAACGGGCCTCGGCAAGGCAAGCTCAACGGACGAGCGGCGCATCGCCGGAGAAAACAGCCGCGCCGAAAACAGCGCCGGCGAAACTGACGTATAAAGAACAATATGCTTTAAAGACGCTGCCCGATCAGATCGCCGCGCTGGAAAAGGACATCGCCGAACTGAATGAAGCGCTCGCCGATCCGGCGTTATTTGAACGGGACGCAGAAGACTTCGCCAAGCGCGCGCGCAAACTGGAAGCGGCGAAAGCGGCCCTCGACAAGGCGGAGGAGGACTGGCTCAATCTGACGATCAAGCAGGAAAGCCTGCAAACGCAAGGCTAGCGCGGCGCCGCTTACAGAAAGATCGCAACATTCTGTCGACCGGCGACGACCAGGTCGAGATTGCTGTTCCAGATCAGCATGTCCTGACTTGAATAGCCGGCGCGCGCATGTTCGGCGCGGCTTTGCAGGAGCCACCAGCCGTCGCGGCTCGCCGGCGCATCGACGAGAAAGTTTAGATGCCACGTCATCGTGCTGATCGGCGCAAATTGCGGGAACATCGGCAACACCGCCGGCGGCGGCATATCGGCAAGCGCCAATAGCGCAACGGGACCGGTCGCATCCTTGTCGTCATGACGCACCCAGAGAAAGTGGTCGAACGCATCGGCGTTGGTGAGTGGACGCGCGCCCTTCGCCAGCCGGGTATCGAAATGGGCCGCAAATTTAGGGCCCATGCCTTTGGGGATGAAGGGCTCACACGCATCTGGGGCCGGCATGTCCGGCGGAGGCGTAAAGGTTCGGTCGAACATCGACGTCCGCCCAGCGCCGAAGACAAACACGGATCGCGTCGCAAGCCCCGCTTCGCCGGAGAGATCGGCTTCGACGAAACTCACCGACTTGCCCCGGCGCAACGCCCGCGCCCGCCCTTCAACGGCGCCGCCGGCCGGTCCGATGAAAGAGACATTGGCGCTCCTGAGCGGCGGCAGGTCGGGAAAGGCGCGCAACGCCGTTTCCAGACACAGGGCCGCGGACAAGCCGCCGTAGGTCGTGCGCCCCTGCATCCATGAGTCCGGGATAGTAAGGCGCATGGCGCCGCTGCTGATTTTGGCGGCGTTGATAAGGTCCGAATACCGTTCGGTCATAAAAATGAATTTTCAACTTACGAATTGCGATGTCATTGGGGGCTCACGGCGCCATTGACAACACAATTATGCAGCCGTGTTTCAGTCGCTGTCGACGCGGGCGTATGAGATGATGATGTCGGCCAACTATTTCTCGCCTTCCTCTTTGGAAAAACGATGACCTGCTGGAGCGGATGCATCAAACCCAGCTTTTCGCAGTCCTTCGCTAACACGTTCATGTAGCGCCGGCTGGGCGAAAAAAACCGGCTCATGAGCGTCTTTTTCAAATCTGCTCAGATCTCCAGGATAAGCGTCAATCATATCACGAAGTGCTGCTGAAGCTTCGTCCGTTCGTCCGAGTTGTCCAAGCGACATCGCGCGCGCCCACGCGTCGCGCCAGAATCCATGCGTGCGCATTCTTTCCGCATAGCCCAACGCAGCCAGATCATCGCCCTGGTTATAGGCGTCCAAGAATAGCGGCATCCAATACCAGCCCGGATGATTGGGATTGAGCGACATCGCGCGCCGTGCATGTTGGACCGCCCTGCCCCAATCTCCGATAAGCGCATAGGCAATGGCCGTGTCAGCTATGATATCGGAATCGCGCGGATTGAGTGCAATGGCATGCTCCGCGGCCGTCGCAAATCCGCCTATATTGCGGTTATAGAAATAAGCCTGCGCCAAACTGTGGTTAGCCGCCGCATTATCCGTGTCAAGATCAACAGCCTGTTGGGCCGCCCTCAGCGCACGCCCCGTTGGGTCGGGAAGGGCATTAAAGCCTTGTTTGTGTTCTTCCAGATAAATTAGTGCAAGATAGGCGTATAGGGCCGCGTTCCCTGGTTCACGCTCGATCGCGCGTTCCAGCGCATTGCGCGCATTGAGATGATCGTCGACAGTGACCCGATTGGCGAATACGACGAAAAGCAGCAGCGTTTCATAAGATGTCAGGTGATCAGCGTCTTTTGCCTCAACGCCGGCGATTAAGTCTCGCGCAACCGAGCCGTAAGGGTCCGCCACCGCCGCTACAACGTGATCAGTCAGATCATCGTGTATTTCAAAAAGATCGCCATCTTCAAGCTCGCGATCATAAGTCTCCGCCCAAACGCGTTCGCCGTTCCTCAAATCGATGAGCTGGACCGCAAGACGCATGGCGCCATTCTCCCTGCGAAGCGATCCCGCAAGACTGTAGCGCTCATTGGCGCCCCCGGCTGGCGACGGCGCGGCCGCCACAAGCAAATAAGAAAACCGGGAAAGCCCGCTCGCGATGTCCTCCGCGAGCGAGCGCGCAACTGTAGCCAACTGCGGGTCATCGCCGTACGCATTGAATGGAGCAACGGCAATACGCGGCGTTTCATTCAAAACCGCTTCCGCATGCTTCGGCGGATCGTCGCCAACAGCAAACCACGCAATCGGACCGCCAATGGCGATAGCCGCGGTTGCGAAGATCGCCACTGAGCGCATAGAGAGCCGCTGGGCCATTCGTCGGTTTTCTGGCGTCGGTAATGAAGCAGGATGCTCGCCTTTTCCGGCAAGAGTGGCGATGGCGCGCAGCAGATATGAAAATGCCGGCGCGTCGGCGACACTTTGCCAGCCTTCCAAATGCACGGCGTGATATTGCCGGAATCCCATGGGCGCTTGCTCGTCGTCGAGATGAATGGGAATCATTTTTTCTTGATCGCGAGCGGCGGCGGCTTCGTCTTTCACCCAGGGCGAGGCTATGGCTTGCGCTGACCATGCAACGATCACCGCTTTCGCCGCATTCAGCTCTCGTTCAATCTCCTCAGAAAACTGTTTGCCGCCGACAATGTTGCGATCCCACCAGATCGAATAACCTTCGGCTTCCAATGCAGACGCAAGCTTCTCGATCTTCTCCCGATCACTGCGGGCATAGGAGATGAAGATATCGGCCAGCGGTCTCTCCCCGGGGGCGGCGTCATCCGTTGATTTGCAAGGCGCCATCCTATCGTCGCCCGGCTTTGATTGCACCCGGCCGAACCGCCAACCGAGCCAAAAAACCCGTCGATTTCCGCCGGTTTAGACGAAATTGCCCAAGGATTAACGCGGGCGCTGTTTTGGTTTATCCTCTCTGGCAATCGGACGGAACAAATGGGGCGCGCCGTCCGGGAAACTCCGTGGGGGTCCGGTCGTGGCCAAAAAACGAAACAGCGGCGATTACTACGAGACCTTGCGCGCGCGCTTCGCAGGGGACGCGGACGCGCCGGAAGACGCCCGGTTTCGGCCGCCGACCGACCCCACGGATCATTTCTTTGGCGCCGCGCCGGCGGCGGACGAAGCGCCCGCGCCGCGGCTGTTCGATCCCGCCGGCGCAAGACCGCTGGCGGACGGGCTCGGCCGGCGCATCGCCGCCCATGGCGCAGCGAAAACGACCTTGCTCGCCCATGGATTGCGGCTCCTTGTCGGCGCCGCCTGGCTGGCGCTCGCCGGATGGTATGTGACGGGCGGGGCGAAAGCGGACGGCGGGGCGCTGGGCAATTTGTTCGCGATCATCGCCGGCGCCGGAATCGCCGCCGCCGTCATCGGCGCGCTTTTGACCCTCGCCACCGGAAAGGCGGGCCTTAGCCGCGCCCGGGAAGACGCCGTCATTCTCGGCCAGCGCCTCGCCCTTGAGACGCAGTCCCTCGATCACGCCATTGACCGGCGCGTTGACGCCATCTCCGCCGATACCTTCCTGAAGTCGGTCTCCTTCGCCAATGGCGACGACAGTGCGACGCAAACATTCCGCGCCTATTTGAAACGCGACGGCGCGCCCGCGGCGCGCCGCGGCGGCGCCCATCTGTTCCTGATCGCCCTGGCGGCGACCGTCGCGCTCGCGGCGGCGCTTGGGTTCGGCGCCGATGCGTCAATCCTGCCGCTCGCCGACTATCCGTTTGCTCTCAGCGCCGTCCTCATCGGCGCCGGTCTTTACGCCGGCGCGGGGGTTATCGTGTCGCTCATCGGCGGCGCCTGGCGGGCAGAGCGGGAGGCCGATGCAGAGGCCGCGGCCTTCGCCGAAATGAGGTCGGCGTTTTCCACCGCCCGCGGCGTCGCGCCCGCCGATCTTTTGGCCCGGCTTCACCGGTCGGCGGCCGCCGGCAACATGGCCAATCGTTCACTGGACGAATTCCGCGAATACGAATCAGCGCCGGCGGCGGATTCGCGCAAATCCCCCGACGATTCGCGCCCGGCCTTCGTCGAAACCGGGTTTCAGGCGGCGCCGAAGGCGTTCCGAACCGACGCTTTCGAAAAAAAATTTCGGCCCTGAACGCGCGAAGACCGGTTTCGAAACAAGCCTGCTTGTCGCTTGAAATCCGTCATCCTTCTTAAGACTTGAAGCGCACTTTTTGCGCCCGATTAATCGCTCCTTAACCAAAAACTTTTGCCCACGCGACAACTTCATATTGACGGTTGGGACAAGGTCTATCACTATATCTTGTGTTGGCGCGGGGCGCTGACAATTCATAACAGAGAAGCAGAACCTCGCCGGTCTGCGCGCACTGGGTGCAACCGGCGCATGAGCTTCTGCGCGCCTTTTTCGAAGGCGAAAACTGAAGGACGGGAGCTGAAATGTCGTTGTCAGAAGCCGCGAAAGAGTTCGAGACCCGCGCAACCGCCGCCGACCCGGCGAATCCCCTGCCGCAAGCGGCGAAACCTGACCTCAAAGTGGTTCGCGACATCGAAATCGACCGGACCCGCGACGCTCTCCTCACCGATTTCGGCAAGAAGACCATGGAGGACCGCTATCTGCTCCCCGGCGAAAGCTTCCAGGACATGTTCGCCCGGGTGGCGCGCCATTATGGCGACGACGCCGACCACGCCCAGCGCATTTACGACTATATCTCGAAGCTCTGGTTCATGCCGGCGACGCCGGTCCTTTCCAATGGCGGCGCCGAGCGGGGCCTGCCGATCTCATGCTTCCTCAACGGCGTCGGCGACTCGCTCGACGATATTGTCGGCACCTGGAACGAAAACGTCGCCCTCGCCTCCAATGGCGGCGGCATCGGCACCTATTGGGGCGGCGTGCGTTCAATCGGCGAGAAAGTGAAACATTCCGGCGCAACCTCCGGCATCATCCCGTTCATTCGCGTCATGGATTCCCTCACCCTCGCCATCAGCCAGGGTTCCTTACGCCGCGGGTCCGCCGCCTGTTATCTCGACGTCCATCACCCGGAAATCGAGGAGTTCCTTGAAATCCGGAAACCGTCCGGCGACTTCAACCGCAAGTCCCTCAACCTCCATCACGGCATCAACATCACCGACGCCTTCATGGAGGCCGTCGCCAAGGACGAGGAGTTCGGGCTTAAGTCGCCGAAGACCGGCGAAATCCTCCGTACCGTGAACGCCCGCAAGCTGTGGCAGAAGATCCTCGAGATCCGCCTCGCCACCGGCGAGCCCTATCTTCTCTTCACCGACACGGTGAACCGCCAGATGGCCAAGCACCAGCGCGATCTGGGGTTGAAGGTCTCGACGTCCAATCTGTGCTCGGAAATCATGCTGCACACCGGCAAGGATCATCACGGGGAAGACCGCACCGCCGTCTGCTGCCTTTCCTCGATCAACGCGGAAAAATACTGGGAGTGGAAAGACGAGCCGCAATTTGTCGAAGACGTCATGCGCTTCCTCGACAATGTGTTGCAGGACTTTATCGACAACGCCCCGACGTCCATGGCCAAGGCGAAATACTCCGCCTACCGGGAACGCTCCGTGGGTCTCGGGCTCATGGGCTTTCATTCCTTCCTGCAAAGCCAGAACGTGCCGTTTGAAAGCGCCATGGCGAAGTCGTGGAACACGCGCCTCTTCAAGCACATCCGCATGGGCGCGGACGCGGCGTCGGTGAAGCTCGCCGAGGAGCGCGGCGCCTGCCCCGACGCGGAGGAGCAAGGCATCAAGCAGCGCTTCAGCCACAAGATGGCGATCGCCCCCACGGCCTCGATCTCCATCATCTGCGGCGGCGCAAGCCCTTGCATCGAGCCGATCCCCGCGAACGTCTACACCCACAAGACACTGTCAGGCTCGTTCACGGTGAAGAATGTCGCGCTACAGGAATTGCTGGCGCAGAAAGGCGAGGACACGGACGAAATCTGGGCCTCGATCCTCGAACATGAAGGCTCGGTCCAGCATCTGGGCTGCCTGACCGCGGATGAGAAAGACATTTTCAAGACCGCCTTCGAAATCGACCAGCGCTGGGTCATCGAACTCGCCGCCGACCGCTCCCCTTACATCTGTCAGGGTCAGTCGGTGAACGTCTTCCTCCCCGGCGACATCGACAAATGGGACCTCCACATGCTGCACTGGTCCGCTTGGGAGAAAGGCGTCAAGTCGCTCTACTACTGCCGCTCGAAATCGATCCAGCGCGCAAGCTACGCCGGCGGCGACAAACCGGTGACGCCGGCGGAAACCGTCGAGGAAATGAAGAACGAGCCCGGCGCGGAAAACATCGGCCTCGACGCGATGATGCAGGCCGCCGCGAAGACGGATTATGACGAGTGTTTGGCTTGTCAGTGAGGGGAAGCGTTTGAATAGCATTCGTAAAACGGTTCCTAGCATAGACGAGACTATAAAAGCCGCCGAAGCTGAGCTTGCACAAAAGTTACCGACTCCTCGCATCAAAGAAATCTTTGAAAATAGTTTTGCGGCGTTAGGAGAAGACTTCTTTATTCGATCAGGTGTCGGATTTCTGCGTGAGGCGTATGTTTGTTATAATTTAGCGCTACATCTGAACGCACCCTACGCCCAGTTGTTGCTTGATCGAGAATTTCCCGACTTCCGAATCTTCGATACCGGTTCAGAACAAGACTTCGAATGTACAGAAGTTATGGATCCAAAACGGCAACGTGGCGACGAATACCGCTTGTTTAAAAAACAGCGTGCCGATGGCATACAACCCGTCGCGCTCGACATTGCTGGACATTTGTTGTCGGAAGACGATTGTGCTGACGCAATACGGAACCGTTGCGCTGAGAAAATCAAACTATACGGAAAATCCGCCCAATCAGTAGGCCTCGCGGTCTACTTAAACGATTTTTGGCCACCCTATAAAGGTCGAGCAAAGATGTTTCATGCAGCCACCAGTGACGCACGAAAAGTTTTTCGTCGTGTTTATATTGTCACCGGCTCTCACGTCTACCGAGCTGATCAAGAGCGTGACGCACTAATATCCAACTGATACTGGACCCCGGCTTTCGCCGGGGACATCGGGTTGTGGGTTTCGTACGAACGTCCCCACCCGCTCTTTCCGGCGAAAGCCGGAATCCAGGGGCGTTGAACTTTTTGGCCCCTCTCAAATTTTGTATTGAATTCTGGCCTTTCTGGATCCCGACTTTCGTCGGGAACGTCGGGTTGATAGATTGCACCAGAGCTTCAGGGGCCGGCGCCATCTACTTCTTCACCTACATTCTCGCGAGCCAGCGCAACGGCACGCTGTATACGGGGTCTACGGACGACCTGAGAAAGCGGGTGTGGGAACACAAGAACAAGGCCCTTCCGGGCTTCACCTCAAAATACGGCGTCGACCGACTGGTCTGGTTCGAAACCCACGACACGCGCGAAGGCGCGCTTACCCGCGAGCGGCGGATCAAGGAGTGGAAACGCGCGTGGAAGATCGAGATGATTGAAAGGGAAAACCCGGACTGGGCTGACCTCTACGACGGACTCTGACATTCTAAGGCCCCGTTTTTTGCCGGATAGGGCGCGGGAGAGCGCCGCCGTTCAGCGCCGGCTAAAGACCAGCCAGAACGCGGCGGCGCTGATTGCGCTATTGGCCGCGATGAAAAAGATCAGCAAAATCTCCACTAGCCCCATGGTTCTCTCCCCGACACGCAACATCGTGAGGAAACGCCGCCGGCGCGGCGGGAATAAGGCCCTTTCGGCGCGGTTTTTAGAAAACGCGTCGCGCCCTTCCCCTATGGGCGTCAAACAGGGTTATAGTCGGCTCCGTCAAAACGACAGGGGGCCAATCATGAAACGCCGTCGCCACCCCTTCACCGCGCGAACGCGCAGCCTCACGCCGGCGCTGATCGCCGCGCTCGCTCTTGTCGCCTGCGGCGGCGACCCGTCGGCAAAGGAAGCGCGGAAGCTCGACGAGGCGGCGCTGTCGCCCGATGAGCGGTCGGTCGCCGAAGCGCTGATCGAGGGGTTCAAAACCGAAACCGGCGCGGCGAGCGTCAGCGAAGCGGAAATCGAACGGGCCGCCTGTTACGCCAGAGCCGTCGACATGCCCGAACAGTTTAGCGACGCGCACAAAAGTTACCTCGCCGACTACGCCGCCATCGACGAGGACTTTTATCCGTGGTTCGAGGCGCGCGGCGTTTCCATGGAAGACGCCTGGGACATCGCCGAACGGGTGAAAAAGGGTTTTGAAGCCTGCTCTGCAAGCTGAATTTATAAAGGACGCGCGCCCAAGGCGGCGTCGCTATCTTAGGCGTTCCGCCGCTTGCCCGTGAGGAACAGGCCCGCCGCGGCGATCACGGCGTTAAGGCCCAGAAACGCGACCAGCGTCATTTCAACAGCGCCCATGAGGTTTCTCCATTTCTTTCTTATCGTTGTCGCGAGCGCTCTCGGACGCGCTCGATTGCGGCGGAAATAAGACGCGTCTTCCCGTTTTTAAAGTCACAACCCGTTCACAACGGCGCGCGTATACGCTCACCGGACCGGCTCATGCGACAAGCCGCAATGGCGGAACCGACGGATCAGGTCCGCTTGTCGTCAAAGGGCGCGGCCCCTGTCGGCGCAATTTTCGTCGGCGCGGCGGCGACGGGCTCGCGCTCCGAACCGCGATCGGGCGTCGGCGCCGAGGCAAGCGGCGTCGTTTTGGGGCGCGCAGTCTCGCCGGCGCCCGGTTTCACTTCGATGCGGCCCATGATCTGCGCGCCCTCCGCGATGGAAAGGCTCGGCGTCTTGATGTCGCCGTCGATGAGCGCCGTCGCGCCCAGCGTCACCCGCGCCGCGGCGCTGACATTGCCGACGACGCGGCCGCTGATCGAGGCTTCGCGAACATTGACGTCGGCGGTGACGACAGCGCCGTCATCGATGGCGACGAGGCCGTCGCCGGCAATTTCGCCCTTGACCGACCCGGAGAGCCGGGCCGGCCCCTTGCAGACGAGCCGCCCCTCGACGCTGCACCCGGCGCCCAGAAATGTCTCGAACTGGGACGTTTCCTCAACCGGTCCGGAGGGCGCGGTTTCAACTGCAGAGTCTGATTCTTCCACCATTTCGTCGGCGGTTTTCCTTTCCTCACCGGCGGATTCGCCCTCCGCGCCGAAGATTTTGCTGAACTGCGCAGCCATGACACGCCCCCATTACATAGTCGTAACAATTATGCAGACACGGGCCCGTCGGTGCAATCGCCGGGCCGCCGCAACTGCTCGATTTTCGAACGCGGTTTCAGCCTTTCGAAACCGCCTTTGGGCACTATCGCCGTTTCCGGACGCGCAATGACGCTGCGTCGACAAAGGGGACGCCGCCATGCCGCACGCCTTGCGCAAAAATGCGCGCCGCGAAGAAGAGGCGAAATTCGCCGACCTCCAGGCCCGCGCCGTGGCGCGGCTCGCCCGCATCTCCGCGCCGGCCCGTCAGCCGGCGGAAGTCGCGAAAGCGCTCGATGAATTCGACAACCGGTCGCGGGCGCGCCTGGTCGCCGATTACCCGGCCCTCGTGATCTGTGAAGAAGACGAGGACACGCCGGCGACGATTGTCGATATGTCGGAGGACGGCCTGCGCCTGCGCTTCGCCCGGCCGAACTATCTGCCCGCGAGCATCCTGATCGACTCGCCGGCGTTCAAGGGCTTTGTCGTCGCTGAAGTGAAATGGCAAAGCGGCGCCGAAGCCGGCGTCGCCTTCGACCATCTCTGGACCCAACGGCTCGCCGCGCCCTTCCGGTAAGGCGACCGGAAAGCCGCCCTTCTTACGGTGAAAGGCCTCAAGCCGGCGCGGAAACGCGGGCGGCAACGCGGCCTCGTGCGACCAGCCGGCGCCGTGATGCGGCAGGCCGCGTTTCGCGTTGTTGTATTTTTCTCCGGCGATGAGAAAATCTGAACCGAGCTGATCGAACAACGGGGAGTTCCATGCCGCACATCGCTAAACACGCAACGCGCGCCGTCATCGCCGTTCTAACCCTATCACCTGTCGTCGCTTTCGCGGACGATCCGGAAACGGAAAATACAGACGCGACCGAGGCGACATGGGCGATGTCGTCAATGGAAACGGAGAACGGCGACCCCTGGGGCCACGCGTTGATCACGACAAGCGCCAACGGCAAGGATGTCGGGTTCCGATGCTGGAACGGCAATCTCCTCGCCGCCTTCGCGCTTGAGCCCGTCGACTTGATGAGCGCGTTCAAATCGGCCGGCCCACAAAAACCCGTGCGTATCCGCGTCACCCTCAACGGCCACGAACCGGAAATGCAGACCTGGTCGCTGCTCAAACGCCACCGCGTCATCGCAATGATGGATCAGAAAATGACGAGAGTCTTGTACAACACAGCAGTCAGAGGCGAGACGGTGACCATTGACCCGCGTCACCACGGCGACGGCGAGAGCGCCTATGAGCTGCCCACGCCGGACCCGTCCGCGTTTGCCGCGTTCATGGAAGCCTGCGGGTTCTCGTCGAAGCAAAGCTGAGGCGTCTCGTTAGAGCGCCTGTTATGCGTCGATAACGTTATTGAAACAGATCGCGCGGCATCTTTTCGGTAATGATCATGACAGGCCGGTTCTCGAAAAAGACCCGATAGACGCGCGCCAGAAACTGAAGGTTGTTTCTTTTCGGAAACCAGGGCGCATAGGGGGCGCCGTCTTCAAAGAAATACCCGACAAGGTCTCGGTAAATCGACAGGCGATAGTCGACAAAAAGCCGGCCGATGCCGGCGGGGGACGCCTGAAGATCGTCAGCCAGCGCCTTGGGCAGACGGCCCGCATCTACATAGCTGTGGGCAAAGACGTAAGCCTCGCCGGTCTCCGCGCCGCGCAGCAAAACCTTCCGTTCCCAGACAATATCGCCAGGGGCCGACTTCATCACTTTCGCCGCAGCGCCCGTAATCGGACGGCGCGCATAGCTCAATATCTCAACTTCGATCAGTTCACGCACATAGGCTTCAAGCTGGAACGTAAACGTGCCGTCGCAGGCGAGCATAATGCGTTCGAGATCGGAAACGCCGGCAAGATCAAGATGCGCGCCGAGGATCGGCCTGATATCGTCGGGTAGCACGCAATCCGGCGGCGCGGGAGCGCCGCCTTCAGGGTCCGGCGTTGCAGGGGCTGGCGTTGCGGCGTTTGTCACGCCGCCCTGCATATCGTGGGCGTTTTTGACATGAAGGAGACAATAACGCGCCGCCGATCCTTCGCAACGGCCAGGATGACACAGGCCGGGTCACGCCGGACAGGAGCGGAAACGCGGCCCTATTTCGTGCCGGGCTCCGACGCCTTTAAGATCACGCGTCCGAGATCGCCGAACATCACAAACACCCCGAGGGCGACGCCGCGATGGACCTGACCGGTAAATTCATATTGCTTCCACGCCCACAGGCCGGCGCCCGCGATAATCACAATTCGAGCGATAATTGTGGCGCTGAAGTTCACCGTCTTAGCAGCGAGACGCCGTTTTCGCTGTTCGGGGCTCTCGTCGATCTGTCGCGGTCTGATCCTCGAGGGATCCGGTCGCAGTTCGCCACGGGGGTGCGGCGCAGAAACCGCGTCCGCCGTCGCTGCTGCAGGAGACGGCGACCCGGCTACCGCGGCGAGGCGATCAACGCTCGCCGCCGGGACCCCGGCTTTTTTCGCACCAAACGCCATTGCCGATCTGCGCCTCTCGCTGACAATAGTGAAAATCAGCAAAGGATGTTTGCGATCCGCTAAAACAGACCTCTAAAATTTTCGCCGTTGCGTTTACGCGCCCGCAATAAAGAACGGGCGGCCCGCAAAGGCCGCCCGCGCTTCAATCCCCTCCGACGCGTCTTCGTATTAGAATGACTTTCGCACAGTCACGCCGTATGTCCGCGGCTCATTCGTGTATCCCGTGAAACTGTCGACCGTGCCGCCGGCCCAATCGGGGCGCGGGTCAGACTGAGCAACAGACGGGAAGCCGCTGAGCAAGAAGTTGTCGTTGTTGAGATTGCGTCCCCAGACGCTGATCGCAAACCCGTTCTCCATTTCGTACCCGACGCTGGCGTTGATCAGGCTCACGCGCCGGGAAGCGATTTCCGGCGGAATATTGTCGAGGGCCTGAACATCGCTTTCATACAGATACTCGATGCGCGCGAACCCTTGAGCGCCGGACGCGAAATCGTGCGTGTATACCGCCGACGTCGAAATGCTGATCTCGTGAATGCCGGCGGGCGTTAGCCCGGAACCGTCAAAGAAATCGGGGACAAAACCGGTGACCGGATCCGGCGCGCAGCCGGCCGGGCGGAAGCCGGCGAAAGACGTGCACGGCGCTTGCGTGAACACGTCATACTCCGGATCGAGATAGGTAAGGCCAAACGTAACCTGCAGCGGATCGATCGGGCTGTAGGCCGACTCAATTTCAAAACCGCGCACGGATTGTTCCTCAGCGTTCGCAAGGACAAATCCGGTGCCGATAAAGAGATTTGACTGGAAATCCTCAATCGTCTGATCGAACAGGGCGATATTGATAAAACCACCGTCGAAATTCGCCTTCAGCCCGACTTCATAAAGCGTCACGTCTTCCGGGCGGGCCGTGCGGCCGAAACCGGTAGCGTCGGGGGGACGCGAGTCCGAAGACAGGTTGAAGGCGCCGGCTTTCCAACCGGTCGCATAGGTGAAGTACACGTTGATGCTGTCCGTCACGTCGTAAGCAATGCGCGCGGAATAGGTAACCTTGTCGTCCGTCAGCCGACCATTGTCGAGCGGATCGGCAGGATTGGGAAAGTTCACCTGCGGCTGGAAGAACTGGAACGGCGCGAGGGCCAAAGCGGAATTGCAAAGCAACGCCGGGCTCGGAAGATAGCAGTCCGCCGCAGCAATGGCGTTCGCAACGCTTCCAATCGTTTGCGGATCCGTCAGGATTGCGCCGCTTTGCGGATCGATCACGAAACCGCCCATCAGCGCCGCGAGCGGCAGTGGCGTGGCGAGCGTCGCGTCAACAACAGCCGGGGGCGCCGTTAAAATATCGACTGCGCCGCTCGTCAGCGACAGTACCGCGCCGCGAAGCCCGATCAAATTCAGATCCACGTTGGAAATCGCATCGGTCAGCGTGCTGGTTCCGGTCGCGATTTTCCTGTCGTTAATGTAGGAAACGCCGCCGGAAATCGTCAGGCGATCCGTCACGTTGAAGTCGGCCTGCCCGAAGAACGAATAGGACCGGTTATCCAGCGTATAATCGCCGAAAACCCCGCCCCCCGGCGCGAAAAACGTGCCGAACGGCAGACCGAGACCGGTCGGCGGCGGCGCGGTTTCAAATCCGGTCAGCGCGACCGGCGATCCCGTCGCCAGGAAGGCAAGCGAGTCCGCAAAGGCGCGCGTATCGGGGCCCCAGATGATATCGCGTTGGAAGTCGACATTTTCGTCGAAGAAGTATCCGCCCACCAACCAGTCGAGACGATTGTCGCCGGTCGATGCGATGCGAATTTCCTGCGTGAACGTTCCATAGGCGCGGGTTTGCGGATTTTCAATGGCGTCCAGCGAGGTGAAGTCGGCATCCGTGTTGGTGTTGTCGTCCTGTTCGCGATAGGACGTGATCGACGTAACCGCCGCAAATCCGATGTCCCAGTCCGCCTGTAACGAAATCCCCTTGCCGGTCAGTTGATTGGTCGGATCGAGATTATAGGTGACCTGACGACCGAACGGATCGCTGGCGTCGCCGATGACGGCGCCCAGACCAGGAATCGGGACCGATACGGTTGCGGCGTCAATTTGCGCCTGCGTGTATATGGGAACGCCGCCGACCAGGCTTCCCGGCGCCATGCCGCCAAGAATGATCGGGCTTACAATATCGACCACCGTGCCGGCGCCGATGACTTCGGTCGCCGGTCCGTTGAAGAGTTGCACCGCGCCGCAACACACTTCGTCAATCTTGTTGTATTCGCCGATGGCTCTAAACGAGAGCGTGTCTGTCGGCTCCCAGAGGAGTTGCGCGCGCGCAGACCAACGCGAGCGCTCATTGACTTTCGTTCCATTGACAATGTTGTCGTAGTAGCCTTCGCGCTCATTAATGCTGCCGGAGACGCGGAACGCCAGCGTATCGCTGAGGGGGCCGGTAAGAGTGCCTTTGAAGAGAACCTGATTAAAATTGCCGTAGGAGGCCTCAACGCTGCCGCCCCAATCGAAGTCGGGCGCTTTCGTCGTAATCGAGATGGCCCCGGCGGACACGTTTTTGCCGAACAGAGTCGATTGCGGCCCGCGCAGAACCTCGACCCGTTCCAGCGTCGGGAGATCAAGAATCGCCGCGGCGGAACGGGACCGGTAGACGCCGTCAATAAAGACGCCGACCGACCCTTCAATGCCCGGATTGTTGGCGCCGTTGCCGAAACCGCGGATCAGGAAATTCGTTTGCGACGAGTTTTGAAGCTGTGTCACGCGCAGCGACGGGACGGACGCCTGCAAGTCGAAAAGATCCTGAATGAAGGCTTTTTCAACGACGTCAGCGTCAACAACGCTGACGGCGACCGGCACTTCCTGAAGCGTTTGAGGGCGCTTCGTCGCCGTCACAATAATTTGGTCGGTTTGCGCCAGCGCGCCCCCGGCGGTTAGCGCGGCAATCGCCGCGCCCGAAAGCATGCTCTTAACAATCGCCGCGTTTTTCAGTGGAAATCTCATGTTTTAAGCCCCTTGAATGCCCCTCCCAGGGGCGTTTTTGGCGTTTTTAACCAACTAAGACCTTTGGCCAGTTTCACGTTTCGCCGATACCTCGTCCAGCATTGCTGGCGCCTGCATTGGCACATCCTCGTGTGGCGTTACCGGATTGCCACAATGGTCCTTCGCAAACGCAGCATCGGTTTTGTATTTACGGTGAATGAATACAGTAAAAGTTTAATTAACTACGCTGAAGAGGACGCTGAGGGAGGCGCAGGCGCAAATACAGAACTGATGCGGCTTACGCGCGGCGGGTTTCTCGTTAACCTTTGGGAACCGGCTGGGCGGCGAAGCCCGGCGGACACGGATGGAGAAGATTCGAACCGGCGCAATCAAACGCGCGACCGCGCGTCGGCCGGTCAGGCCGCCCCCGCGGAGACATCGCGAAGCGATTTTCCGAGAGCGAAATGATGGTGGGCGCGGCTGGGTTCGAACCAGCGACCCCTACGGTGTGAACGTAGTGCTCTCCCACTGAGCTACGCGCCCGCAACGCCGGTGGAACGCCAGCGTCCGTCAGGGGCGACGTCCATACCGCCCGATGCGAAATCGCTCAAGCAAATATTTTGAAGAGTTTTCAGGCGGCGGATTTATCCGCCTTTTTCGCGGCGCGGACCCGTTCCGCGGGCAGGACAATGACAGCCCTTGTCCCCTCGCCGACAACCGATTGCAGTCGAAACTGCGCGTCATGCGCCGCGGCGATGGCCTTCGTCATGGGAAGGCCCAGCCCCAGGCCCTCCTTCGATCTTTTAAGCGACATATCCGATTGCGTGAAGGGCGCGCTCATTTCGTCCAGTTTGACTTTGGGAATGCCGGGACCGTCGTCCTTCACCAGCAGGGCGAGTTCGCCGGATTTCGTAAGCGCAGCGCCGATCGTGATGTTCACGCCGTCGGAAGAGAAGCGAATTGCGTTCTCTAACAGTTTTGACAAGGCCTTCGCCATCAGCACCCGATCGCAGCATAGTTCGAGGTCCGGATTCTGCAGCTTCACATTAATATTGGCGTCCGTTGAACTGTTCGCGATGCGCGTTTGGTTTTTTGCGTTTTCAACGATTTCAGACACCGTCGTATCCGTCTCGTTGATGGTAATGGGGCCGGAGCGCGCATCGGACGCGAGCAGCATATCCGACACCGTGTCCAGCAGCCTTTTGCCGCTGTCGACGATATACTCTGAATATTCGCGATGAAGCGGATCATTCTGTTTTTCAAATTGCTCGCCCAGGAGCTGCCCGAACCCGATAATGGCGTTCAACGGCGTCCGCAGTTCATGACTCATCACGGACATCAGGGCGTCTTTGAACTTCGCACCCGCTTCAGCCAGATCGCGCGCGGCGATCAAATCCTTTTGCGCGTAGCTGGCGCGCAAAACGAACATGACCGCCTGGCTGAACAGGGTCCAGTTAATCGGCTTGGCCAGAAAAGACGTCGCGCCTTCGGCGAATACGCGATCAACGTCTTCTGGATTGTCGCTCGCCGTAATCACGATGATCGGCACGTCGGAAACGGCGGAGTCCCTGCGAATTTTTCGCGTCAGTTCAAAACCGTCCATGATCGGCATTTCAATGTCCGATATGACGAGATCAATTCGGTTTAAACGAATTTTCTCCAGCGCCTCCGCGCCGTTCTCGGCGACAACCGGATCGTAGCCGGCTTCGGTCAGCTTGGCGGACGCCAGCTCCCGCATCACCGGATCATCGTCAACGAGTAATATCTTTGCGCTGGTCGACACTGTATTCTGCATGTCCCTAATGCGTCATGATTTTCTCAGACGCGCACATTTATGAAGAAATTGTTTGCAATAAATTTGTTAAAAAGTGTTTTCGTTGCTGGTCGGTGAAATCGATTTGAAAGCAATTTCGGGCACAATTTCGCTATTAAGAATGGGTTAATGCAGCGAGCGAGCTTTGCGGGCGTTTTCTGGAAATCACACCTCCTTGCGCAGTCGTCTGACGACGCTCGTGATCGTCGCAATTTTCGGCGCCGTCACGATCGTCACAATTTCGTCTGTCTGGCGCGAAATCGCGCAAGATCGAGAGGGCAAGCACGCTGAACTGAATGCGACGGCGAATGTTTTCGCCTCCGCCATCGGCAGTCACGTCGCGTTGGAAAACAAGCAGGAAACCCTAAACGCGCTTCGCGGAATCGCCCGCATCCCGTCGACGGAATATATAAGGGTTGATGATTCCCAAGGCGCTTTGTTCGCAGAGCTTGGCAGCGCCGTCGTCATCCGTGACGCCGACGCCGCGCGACAGCCCCTGGATCAAATAACGCGGGCGCTCGGCGACAGATACAAGATCGCGCAAGCGCCTGTCCTTGACGGCGGCAAGCAGGTCGGCATGCTGACGATTCACGCCGACACTGGCGCCATATCCCACCGCATCGGCGTCCTGCTCTATGACGCGCTGGTCGCGGCGATCTTCGCAGCGGGCATCGGCCTGCTCATCGCCTTGAAGATGCAGCGGGCGATTACCGATCCCATTTTAAACCTGTCCGGCGTCATGGGCCGTGTCCGCGAAACCGGGAATTTCTCCATGCGAGCCCGGGCGCCGGACACGAACGATGAAACCGGTCAGCTCGTGCTGGCGTTCAACGAGATGCTGGACCAGTTGCAAGAACGCGACGATCGGCTTCAGGCACACCAGCGCGACCTTAAGAAAATCGTTCATCGCCGAACGCGGGAACTGCAACGAGCGAAAGAAACCGCGGAGGCGGCGAATATCGCAAAATCCGAGTTCCTGGCGACCATGAGCCATGAAATCCGCACACCGATGAACGGCATGATGGTCATGGCGGAGCTTCTCAGCAAGACACATCTTCCGCCGCGCCAGAAACGATACGCCGACGTCATTGCAAAGTCAGGGCGAAGCCTGCTTGCCATTATCAACGACATTCTCGACTTCTCAAAAATCGAGGCGGGCCGCCTGGACCTTGAAAAAATACCGGTCCGCCCGGTGGAAATTATTGACGACATTGTCAGCCTGTTCTGGGAACGCGCCGCATCGCGGGGGCTTGATCTCGCCGCCTATGTCGCGCCGGACGTTCCCGACGAAATCGAAGGCGATCCAGTGCGGATAAGCCAGATCATCTCAAATCTCGTCAACAACGCGCTGAAGTTTACCGAGGACGGGCATGTCATCGTCACCGCTACGCAAAAAAAGGGGAAGGATGGCGCGTGCACAATCGAATTTGGCGTCGCGGATACAGGCGTCGGCATCTCGGAAGAAAAACAAGCGAAAATTTTTGAAGCGTTCTCTCAGGCGGACCAAACAACAACGCGCCGCTTCGGCGGCACCGGTCTCGGGCTCGCCATCAGCCGGCGTCTGGTCGAGGCGATGGACGGCGCCATCAGCGTTTCAAGCCGCGAATCAAAGGGGTCGCAGTTCCGGTTTTCATTCCCGACGCGAGTCCTGAAACCGGCGTCCAAACCGAGGGAGACCGAACAGGAAAGACGCGCGATTATCGCCATCGACGGCACGGCGACCCCGCGCATGCTGGCGAAATATCTGTCCGAAACTGGCATTGCGCCGCAGATCGTCAACAAGGGAAGCGAGATCGGTCCGCACATTGTTTATGCGGACGTTATTTTTGCGACGCCCGAATTCCTTGATTCCATGCGAAGCGCGGTGAAGGGCGACCCAAATCAATGGACGCCCGCGCGCATATGCGTCAGCGAGCTTGGCGACGCTGCGCCGGACCGACTTCTGGAAACCGGCGTCGCGGAAG
Organism: Hyphococcus sp.; assembly: GCA_028284345.1. Taxonomy (GTDB): domain Bacteria; phylum Pseudomonadota; class Alphaproteobacteria; order Caulobacterales; family Parvularculaceae; genus Hyphococcus. The sequence goes on from JANQRY010000008.1 coordinate 31,170, forward strand.
ACCTCCTGATCGCGCCGCTTTCCCGCCGCGACGTCATGGAACAGATCGGCCGCATTCTCGATGGGACTCTGCGCGGCAAGGCGGCGCTGTCTTACGCCGGCAAACCGGTCGACGAAGACGTCGGCTTTAACGGACAACGCATTCTCGCAGCGGACGACAGCGCCGTGAACCGGGAAGTCGTGCGCGAGGCCCTAGAACGGCTAAATCTTGCGCCGACGCTGGTGGCTGACGGGAAGGAAGCCGTCAAATCCGTCCGTGACAGCGAATTCGACCTCATATTGATGGACTGCTCAATGCCGGAAATGGACGGCTTTGAAGCAACGCGCGCCATTCGCCGCCTCGAGCAGAAGTTGAAGCGCAAACAAACGCCGGTCGTCGCGCTGACCGCACACGTTGCAGGCGACGATCATTCGTGGCGTCAGGCGGGCATGAACGATTACCTGACGAAGCCGTTCACGATCGAAGCGTTAACGCGCGTGCTTGGCCAATACCTCAACGCCGACGGTCGGTCGAAAACGGGCCGAGCCGCGCCGCCAGCCGGTGAAGAATGCGCATCGGGTAAGCCGGATGCGAGTATGTCCGACAGGGACGAAAAAGCGGACTTGCGTTCCGCGTTAAGAGACGCGGAGTTAATTGACGTCACCGTGCTGACACAACTGGCGGAGATGCAAACCGCGAATTCAAATTTGCCCGTTAAAGCGTTGACGTTGTTCCAGCAGCATTCGAAGGCGATGCTGGCGCGCCTTGTTGAATGTTCAAAGCAAGACAATCCCGAGAACCTCGCCAAAGCTGCGCACGCCCTGAAATCGACCAGCGTCAATGTCGGCGCCGTAAAACTTGGCAAAATTAGTCATGAAATCGAAAGGCGCGCAAAGGCCGGCGCGCGCGCGGACGAACTGGAAAAACTCATTGCGATGACGGTTAAAGTTTACAATGAGACGAAAACAGTGCTGCCGGATGTAATCCGCCGCTTTGAACAGCAAGTCGCCTAGCCGGCCATGCGACTGAAGTCAGTGAAAGCGAATTGAAGCGCGGACACAGCCGATAATTTCCGTGCCTTTGTCGATATCGATGGACGCGAATTCATCCTGCTTTGACGACGCCTCAAGGCGAGAGGGGTTGCGCCGGATGCGCCGCACGATGGGCTTGCCGCCCACAGCCGCAAGGCAATAGTTCCCGTCCGCCGGCCATCGGTCCCCATAATCGATGACAACAAGCGAGCCTTTGGGAAACGCCTGTTCGACGGCCGCGTCATCGAGGAAGAGCGCGAACAAAAGAGCGGCGCTGGCGGTGACGGAGATATAGTCTTCCGCCATCTGATGCGGGTCGGCGTTGGGATCGGCCGCAAATACCGCCGCTGAATCAAAACTGATCACCGGCACATGGCGAACCGGCCGCCGCAAATAGGCCGCCGCCGCCTGAGAATCGGCTTCGGAAGGAGACCGCGCCCCGGCCGTCAGCCATTCATGTGAAATCGACAATGCGTCCGCGAGTTTGGCCATCACGACGCGCCGCGGATCGTGGACCCCGCTTTCCCATGTGGCGATGGCCGGCTGGCTGACGCCGATCCGCTCGGCGAGGTCAGCCTGGCTTAGTCCCGCCGCTTTGCGCGCCACGCGCACGCGCTCGCCGATGGAGCCACGATTCTCGGTCTCTGACGGTCCCGCCATGACCTGCGACAATATTAGTTATTCCTATAAAAGCAACCGTGAGAACGCCCCATGAGAGACATTTTAACCACACTTTCCCAAAAATTTAGCCAATTCAGTAAACTTAGGCGTGTATTAATTCGCTATACCTGCTTGATTAAATCAGATTTTCTTATATTCTTAATACAGAAACCAACAAAGTCTAATAGTCTACGAGATGGGGTTTGTATGGCTGATTTTTGCAACCGCGACGGCGCGGACCGCTTAGCCGCAAAAATACAGGATTTTTGGCGAAAAAAAGGGTTCGACGTCATCGTTGAAATGCGCGACGAGGGATTTGTCTCAACCATGCGATCATCGCGGACTGATGTGCGTTCCGACATGATCAACGGCATGCCGACCAGACATTTGGCGGGCGAGCCGGGTTAATCCCGGCTATTGCCTTTCCCTCAACCGCGGACGGCGGCCCATAAGCGTCAAAGCGACGCCCAACAATAAGTCGCGCCGGCTGGCCGGCGCGGGGCGCTCTGCCGGCGTCAAAAACCTGACAATACGGCGAAACCTTGATTCGGTTCCATCGAATCGCCGCATCCTTTAAGCATCTGAAGCGGCGCATTCTGATTGCGCGACGGCGTTCGACAATTGGGGTCTGGCCGCATGAGCGGTTTCGCGGTTTCAACAGTAATTTTGGCGGCGGGTTTTGGCGTGCGCATGCGATCAGCGCGCGCAAAGGTCCTGCATGAAATCGGCGGACGCGCCATGCTGGGCCATGTGATCGACGCGGCTCAGGCCCTCAATCCTGTTTCCTTGTCGATTGTCATCGGCGACCACGCGCCGGAAACCGGCGACTATGCGTCCTCGATCTGCGAAACCATAAACGTCTTTGTACAGGCGCCGCCCCGCGGCACGGGCGACGCCGTTAAACAGGCGTTGCCCGCATTGGAGAATGTCGACGGCGCCGTGCTGGCGCTGTTCGCAGACACGCCGCTGATTACCCCTGATACGCTCAAAGCGCTGGCGGCGACGATCGAACAGGGTGCCGCGGTTGGCGTTCTTGGCTTTACGCCGTCCGATCCCGGGCAATATGGCCGGCTCAAAACAGACGCCGCCGGCAATCTCGAAGCCATCGTCGAAGCCGCGGACGCAACGGACGCCGAACGGGCAATTTCACTATGCAATTCCGGCGTTATGGCGTTTGACGCTGAATTTCTTCGGCAGAAAATCGGCGCCGTCGGAAACGACAACGCCAAAGGCGAATACTACCTGACGGACATGGTCGCGATGGCGCGCCAGGCCGGCCGGCGCTGCGCCATCGTCAAGGGCGAAGCCGACGAGGTGCTCGGCGTAAACTCACGCTCCGAACTTGCGGCCGCGGAAAAAATATTCCAGCGACGCATGCGTGAGGCGGCGATGATCAACGGCGCCACGCTACTTGATCCGGATACGGTCTATTTCTCCCACGACACCAAAATAGGAAAAGACGTGGTTGTCGGGCAGAACGTCGTCTTCGGCATCGGCGTCTCGATCGGCGACCATGTCACTATCAAGCCGCACACGCACATAGAGGGCGCGGAGATTGCGGCGGATGCGTCGCTTGGCCCGTTCGCGCGACTAAGACCGGGCGCCGATATCGGCGACGGCGCCCATATCGGCAATTTTGTCGAGGTCAAGAACGCGCGCATCGGCGAGAAAGCCAAGATCGGGCACCTTTCCTATATCGGCGACGCCGATGTCGGGCGGGACGCCAATATCGGCGCGGGAACCATCACCTGCAATTATGACGGCTATAACAAACACCGAACGGTCATCGGCGAGCGCGCCTTTGTCGGATCGAACTCGGCGCTGGTCGCGCCGGTGCGCATTGGCGACGGCGCTTATGTCGGATCGGGCTCCGTCATTACCAAGGACGTCGAATCCGAAGACCTTGCCGTTGCACGCGGTCGCCAGGCGGCCATAAAGGGCTGGGCGGCCCGTTTCCGCGCCGCGCATTCTTCAAAAACCGAAGGTGAATAAAATTTCTGAAGCCAGTAAGAAGAGCGCCGCGCAAAGGGCAGCGACTTTTGTCGAAGACGGGATGACGCTGGGGATCGGCACCGGCTCAACGGCGCGGTTTTTCATCGACGAACTCGCCGGAAAAATCGCTGCGGGCATGTCTTTTCGCGGCGTTCCGACTTCCAACGAGACCAACGACCTCGCCCTTGCCGCGGGCGTTGAAATCATCGAGCCAGACGCCTCGACAATCATCAATCTGGCTGTCGACGGCGCGGACGAAGTCGATCCGAACCTCAATCTCATCAAAGGCGGCGGCGGCGCCCTCCTCCGGGAAAAGATCGTCGCCAACGCATCGCAAAAGTTCATCGTGATCGCCGACAGCTCCAAGCGCGTCGCCGCGCTCGGCGCGTTCCCGCTCCCCGTCGAAATCGAGCCGTTCGCCTGGGCGCTGACCGTGCGCGCCATTCATGAGACCGTCGAAACCCTTGGCTTCCGGCCTCAAAAGATGGAACTGCGCATACGCAACGGCGTTCCCTTCAAATCCGACGGCGGCAATCTCATCGTCGACTGCGCCCTCGGCGCGATCGAGGCGCCGGCCCGACTGGAAGCAGGGCTTCTCGAAATTCCGGGCGTTGTCGAATGCGGTCTTTTTTGCGGCATGGCTGACATCGTCATTTTTGGCGACGGGGACGAGACCTCCATCCAGCAGGCGTAACGTCAAAAAGCTAACCCGCGCGAACGCGCCGGCTTGGCGCCAAAGCCATTGTCGGGCTAGGTGTATCAACCGCAGACTTGGGATCACGACGCATGGCCGACGACGACCCGCGTAGCCGATTTGAGGAGCTGCAGGCGGCAATCAAGAAATACGGTTCGGCCGCCTTTGAAAACCTCATTCGCTGCAAGGGGTTTGCGGACGCCATTGTAAAGGCGTTTCCGGGCTACATGGACTGCGACGCAGACTGCGTGAAAGCCGTGCCGCCGATGGGGCCGTTTGACCCGCGCCAGGACTATGGCGATCAGGCGTTCTCCTATGCTCACCGACAAGTGATCGCGTTGGAGCCCATTCAGTTCGGGATCGCGCTGACGGTAAAAAATTTCGAGGATTCCGGCTCCCTATGGCTGCGCACCGCCATCGCCATTGAAATTACCGGCGATACATTCGATGTCTTTATCGCTCAGCAACCGGTCATTCGCATCCCGCTTGACTATGATGATAAATTGGAACCGGTGCTTGAAGCTATTTACCAGGAATTTCTCCAGACATTCCGCGTTCAGGTCATGGCTTTTAAAGACAAGCGATTTGAAACGGGAATCGGGTTCATCCCATAAAAGAGGTCTAAACAGTGTCCGACTTTGATTATGATCTGTTCACGATCGGCGCCGGTTCCGGCGGCGTGCGCGCGTCAAGACTGGCGGCTCAGTATGGGGCGCGGGTCGGGGTCGCCGAAGAATACCGCGTCGGCGGCACATGCGTCATTCGCGGCTGCGTGCCGAAGAAATTTCTCGTTTACGCCAGCGAGTTCGGCCACGCTTTTGACGATGCGCGCGGCTATGGCTGGTCGGCGGAAAATGTCGCCTTCGACTGGAAGACCTTGATAGAGAACAAGGACGATGAGATTGACCGGCTGAACGGCATCTACATCCGGAACCTCAAAAACGCCGGCGCCGACATCTTTCAAAGCCGGGCGACGCTGAAAGACAAACACACCGTTCATCTTCACGCTGAGAACCGGGATGTCACGGCGGAAAAAATCCTCGTCGCCGTCGGCGGCGCGCCATGGACCGATGAATCGGTGCCGGGACATGATCTTGGCGTCACCTCGAACGAAGCGTTTCACCTAAAAAAATTGCCGAAACACGTCGTCGTCGCCGGCGGCGGCTATATTGCGATTGAGTTCGCCTGCATCTTTCGCGGCCTTGGATGCGATGTGTGTCTCGTCTATCGCGGCGAAGATATTCTTCGCTATTTCGACACGGACGTCTCGGTTCAGGTCCACAGCGAGTTGAAGCGAAAAGGCGTCCGCGTGATCACGCAGGCGGTATTCGACAAAATCGAACCGCTGGATGGCGACATGAAGCGCGTGACCTTATCGAACGGCGTCGAACTCGAAGCCGACCTCGTTTTCTGGGGCGTCGGGCGCAAACCGGTGACGGATGGGCTCGGTCTTGACGACATCGGCGTCGAACTCGACAAAAACGGCGCGGTCGTTGTTGACGAATATTCGCGTTCGTCCGTCGACAATATTTTTGCGGTCGGCGACGTCACCAATCGCGTCAACCTGACGCCGGTCGCTATTCGCGAAGGCGCGGCGTTTGCGGAAACGGAATTTAACGACAATCCGATGAAAATGGATTATCGCTTCATTCCGAAAGCGGTGTTCTCGCAGCCGCCTGTCGGGACGGTGGGCTACGCCGAACATGAGGCCCGCGCCGAGTTCAAAAACATCGACATCTACAAGACAAACTTCCGTCCGATGAAAAATATGCTCACCGGATCGGAAGAGCGCATGCTGATGAAGCTCGTCGTCGACGGCGACACGGATCGCGTGCTTGGCTGCCATATCGTCGGCGTCGATGCGCCGGAGATGATTCAATGCATCGCCATCGCGGTGAAGGCCGGCGTCAAGAAAGCCGACTTCGATCAGACGGTGGCGCTGCATCCGACGGCGGCGGAAGAACTCGTTACGTTACGCGAGAAATTCAAGCCGGCGTTCTAGGGCGTTCTAAAAAACGGTTGATCGAATTCTCAACCTCATCCTGAGGAGCAAGGCGAAGCCTTGCGTCTCGAAGGATCAGCCGCATTCGCGCTTGACGCGATCAAGGGCCGCCGTCACGCCGCGCAGACTGACAATATAGCTCGTCGCGGTTCCGCGCTTGGAGACAGCGCTGACGCGCATATCCGCGCCGCGGCGCATCGCCCGCAACAGGCGCTGCTCTTCATCCCCGGATTCGATGAACGCCTCGTTCTCAGAGGTGTACATCTCCCATTTATCCGATCCGATGCGGATATTGGGCTCCGGTTTCTGGTCGATGGCGTATCCGGTCATCAGGCTCGGCTGTTCGCTCGCCGCGCCGGATTTCCAGGTCGCCACAAGGAAGAACACGTCGCCATGATTGACCGATTTCGGCGATTTGTCCGAGGCCTCGGCGGCCGCAAAGCAGATCTTGTCGCTGTCGATATCGCGGACAAAAACGCTCCAGTCCTTATAAGTCGCGACCGCCCTCGGCTCCTGTGCGAAACCGCCGCTCGGCGCCAAAACAGCGACCGTCACGGCCGCAAGCGTTGAAATCCGGATCATCGGTCGCAATCTCCCTTGATACGCCATGGCACTGAAAAACGGCCCCATATCATAATTCGAATTATGTCGCGAGCATGACCGGTCGAAGAATTGCGCGACGCCGGCCCTTGCGCCATAAGGGCCCCGAAAATCTGATATTTACCGACCTGAATGGAGACGCCGAATGATACCGGGCCACGATTCGCTCAACACGAAACAGTCAATTTCCGCGGGCGGCCGCGCCTATCAATATTACAGCCTTGAGGCGGCCGGGGCCGCCATCGGCGACGTCTCCCGGCTCCCCTTCTCCCTGAAGGTCCTGTTGGAAAACCTCCTGCGTTTCGAAGACGGCCGTTCGGTGACGGTGGATGATATCCGCGCATTCGCCGACTGGCTGAAAGCCGGAAAATCAACGCGCGAAATCGCCTATCGCCCGGCGCGCGTCCTGATGCAGGATTTCACCGGCGTGCCTGCGGTCGTCGATCTCGCCGCCATGCGCGACGCCATGCGTGCCCTCGGCGAAGACCCGGAAAAGATCAATCCCCTGGCGCCGGTCGATCTCGTCATCGACCACTCGGTCATGGTCGACTATTTCGGCGGGCCGGACGCGTTCGAAAAGAACGTCGCGCGCGAATATGAACGCAACGGCGAGCGCTATAAATTCCTGAAATGGGGTCAGGGCGCGTTTGATAATTTCCGCGTGGTGCCGCCGGGCACGGGCATCTGCCACCAGGTCAATCTCGAGTATCTGGCGCAGACCGTCTGGACCGCCGAACACAAGGGCGAAACCTACGCCTATCCGGACACGCTCGTCGGCACGGACAGCCATACGACGATGGTCAACGGGCTGTCGGTGCTCGGCTGGGGCGTCGGCGGCATTGAAGCGGAAGCGGCCATGCTCGGCCAGCCGATCTCGATGCTGATCCCGGAAGTGATCGGCTTCAAGATGACCGGCAAACTCCCCGAAGGCGCGACGGCGACCGACCTCGTGCTGACGGTGACGCAGATGTTGCGGCAGAAAGGCGTCGTCGGAAAATTTGTCGAGTTCTTCGGCCCCGGCCTTGATCACCTCGCCCTCGAAGATCAGGCGACCATCGCCAATATGGCGCCGGAATACGGCGCAACCTGCGGTTTCTTCCCCGTTGACGGAGAAACGCTGCGCTATCTCAAAGCGACGGGACGCGAAGACGACCGCATTGTGCTCGTCGAAGCCTACGCCAAGGCGCAAGGGATGTGGCGCGACAAAGATACGCCCGATCCCGTCTTCACCGACACGCTCGAACTCGATCTCTCGACAGTGACGGCCTCGCTTGCCGGCCCCAAACGGCCGCAGGACCGGATTGAACTGCAAAATGCGCCGCAAGGTTTCGCGACGGCCCTCGACAAGGAGTACGGCAAGGCCGGCGAGGCGGACAAGCGCGTCAATGTCGAAGGGGAAGACTTCGACCTCGGCCATGGCGACGTGACCATCGCGGCCATCACCTCCTGCACGAACACGTCAAATCCCGCGATCCTGATCGCCGCCGGCCTCGTCGCCCGCAACGCCCGCGCGCGCGGCCTGACGGTCAAGCCATGGGTGAAAACATCCCTCGCGCCGGGGAGCCAGGTCGTTACCGACTATCTTGACGCCGCGGGGCTCAGCGACGATCTCGACGCTCTTGGCTTCAATCTCGTGGGCTATGGCTGCACCACCTGTATCGGCAATTCCGGACCGCTGCCGGAACCGATTTCAAAGGCGGTGCACGCCGGCGATCTCGCCGTCGCGTCGGTCCTCTCCGGCAACCGCAATTTCGAAGGGCGCATCTCGCCCGACGTCCGCGCGAACTTCCTGGCCTCGCCGCCGCTGGTCGTCGCCTACGCCCTTGCGGGATCGATGAACATCAACCTGACCTCCGATCCCCTCGGAAAAGATGAAAATGGCGACGACGTCTTTCTGAAGGACATCTGGCCGTCAAATCAGGAGATCGCCGAAGTCGTGCGTGAACACGTCACGACGCAGATGTTTGCGTCCCGCTACGCCGACGTCTTCAAGGGCGACGATAAATGGCGCGCGATCGACGCGGGCGACGGACAAACCTATCAGTGGCCGCCGTCGACCTATGTCGCCAACCCGCCCTATTTCGACGGCATGACGAAGGAGCCGAAACCCCTCGCCCCGATTGACGACGCCCGGGTGCTCGCGCTGTTTGGCGATTCCATCACCACTGACCACATTTCGCCGGCCGGCTCCATCAAAGAAGACGGCCCGGCGGGCGAATATCTGAAGTCCCATCAGGTGCCGGTGGAGGAATTCAACTCCTTCGGTTCCCGCCGCGGCAATCACGACGTCATGATGCGCGGCACCTTCGCCAACATCCGCATCAAGAACCAGATGGTTCCGGGTACGGAAGGCGGCGTTACGAAATACGCCGAAGGCGGCGAGGTCATGCCCATTTACGACGCCGCCATGAAGTATAAGGCGGAAGGAACGCCGCTTGTCGTCCTCGCCGGCGAACAATACGGCACCGGATCGTCCCGCGACTGGGCCGCGAAGGGCACCATTCTGCTCGGCGTGCGCGCGGTTATCGCAAAGAGCTACGAACGCATTCATCGCTCCAACCTGATCGGCATGGGCGTGCTGCCGTTACAGTTCAAAGACGGCGAAGGCTGGGACTCGCTGGGGCTGCAGGGTGATGAGTCGATCACTGTGCACGACATCGACAAACTCGGACCGCGAGACATGGCGAAGGTTACCGTCACATTCGCAAACGGCGATCAGAAGGACTTCGAGGCCCTCGTGCGGATCGATACGGCCGACGAACTCGAATACCTCCGTCACGGCGGCATCTTGCACTATGTGATCCGAAAGCTCGCAGCATAGCGATCAAATATTTGATGCACTAATAATCAAATATTTGATCCATAAACAATCCAAGATTGTAGCATAGTTGCTTTGCAATCTTGGATTTGTAGCGCGTTTTAAAGTCCGCCGTTAGGCTCGCCGCCCTGATGATTGCGGGGACGAGCGAGGCGTGGGGACGGGCCGGGAAAAATCGCTGCTGGCGCGCCGCCCGGCCGCCGCGCCGGTTGCGATTGCAGCACTAACGATCATGCAGCCGGCCTACGCGTCGGCTTGGTCGCGAGACGCCGGCGAACTGATGATCATCAGCCGCGCCGACTATTTCACATCGGACATTGGCGAGATCAGCGTCGGCGGCGCCGATGTCGGCGGCAGCTTCGAACGCATCGAGTCAAACACTTATGTCGAATACGGGGTTACAAAAGGACTGACCCTCGGCGGCAAGGTCTTTTACGGCACAAGCTGGCTGACGCGCGGAACCGAGGTTGAAAGCGCGAGCGGATTCACCGAGTTCGAAGGCTTTGCGCAGCAACAGGTTTTTCGCAACGACCGGCACGCCGGCGCGGTTAAAATTGCGGCCGGCGTTCCGTCCGGATTTGAAGCCGGCGCGCGCACGGCGTTGCAAAGCGAAGGCGTCGACCTTGAGTTCTCGCTGCTTTACGGCCGCAGCGTCACCTTCAGGCCGATCAAGACATTCGCTGCAGCGGAAGTCGGCGTCAGAAAACGCTTCAGCGACTCCGCCGACCAGATACGCTTTCTGACCACTGTCGGCGTTGAACCGAGCGAGCGCTGGACATTTCTTTTCGACACCTATTCCGTGAAGTCTCTTCGAAACGACGCGACCGACGGCGCGGATTTTGACGTCGTAAAAATCCAGCCGTCGCTTGTCTGGCGCGCCACCCGCCGCTTCTCGTTTCAGGCCGGCGTCTCCGAAGAAATCACAGGGCGCAATCTCGATCTCGGCACGACCTATTTTCTCGGCCTGAGAACGCAATTTTAGATGTTCGACACGTCGCCGACATCGCCCGCTGCGAAGAACACGCCCGAAAATTTCAGCGCCAAAGAACGCGACTGCGCCGTCAACGATCTGAAGCGTCGAACCCCGGAGCACTCGGCCTTGGGCGTGTTGTCGCCGTCGCAGCGCGTCATCCTCGTTGCCGGCGCGATTCTCATCGCCGCTGCAATCGTCGCCTCGCCGACCGCGATGTTCATCGCTCTAAACGCCTTTTTCGCCACGTATTTTATTGTCGCCGTCGGTTATCGCGTTTTTCTAATGGCCGTCAGTCATCGAGAAAAAATTGCGGAACAATCTCCGCAAACGGAAAACAACGCCCGCACGCTCCCGACGATCACGATCTTGGCGCCGCTTTATCGCGACGCAGACTCGCTCGCCGGCCTCGCCGCCGCTGTCGACGCGCTCGACTACCCGCCTGAAAAGAAGGACGTAAAGCTTCTGTTGGAGGCCGACGATGCCGCCACAATCGCGGCCGCGAACCGACTGAATTTGCGCGATCAATATGACGTCATTGTCGTGCCGAATATCGGACCGCGCACGAAACCGAAAGCGTGCAATTTCGGTCTGTTGCGCGCGCGCGGCGACCTGATTGTCATATACGACGCCGAAGATCAGCCGGAAACCGATCAGCTTTTAAAAGCCGCCGCCGCGTTTTCGGCCGGGGATGAAAACCTCGCCTGCATGCAGGCCCGGCTGAACTACTACAACGCCGATGAAAACTGGCTGACCCGTCTGTTTACGCTTGAATACGCGCTGTGGTTCGACTGGCTGCTGCCGGCGCTGCAAAACCTTCGCGCGCCGATCCCCCTCGGCGGCACGTCAAATTTTTTCAGGACCGATATCCTACGCGCCGTCGGCGGGTGGGATCCCTTCAACGTGACGGAGGACGCTGATCTGGGGCTGCGCCTGGCGAAGCTCGGTTACCGGGTCGAGATGTTGAACTCGACGACATTCGAAGAAGCCAATTGCAGATTGGGCAACTGGGTCCGCCAGCGCTCGCGCTGGATCAAGGGGCATTTGCAAACCTGGCTTGTACATATGCGCCAACCGGGCGCGTTCGTGGAACAGAACGGATGGCACGGTCTCCTCTCCATCCAGTTGTTTCTCGCCGGAAACGCTGCGGGCGCGCTCATTAATCCGGTTCTTTGGGGCGCGTTCGTTTATTTGACTGTTTTCGGCGGTTCGCCCCTTGCAACGGCGATGCCTATTGAATTGCAGATCCTCAATCTGACGGCGCTCATCTCCGGCAATTTTTGCTTTATCTTATGCGCCGCTATTGCGCCGTTGAAGCGCGGCTGGCGTCATTTATGCGTGTTCGGACTGACGGCGCCGGCTTACTGGGTGCTGACCTCCATCGCGGCCTACAAGGCGCTCTGGCAGATTGTCTTTCGACCCTACTATTGGGAAAAGACCGACCACATGATCAGCGCGATGGCGGCGGCGCGACGTTTCCCCGTGCGGAAAAGCGCGCCGGTTCAATAAGGATTGCAAAGGGCAGCGGGCATCTTGTATGCCCGTCAGCGCCGCGGTCGGATTACGGGAACAATGACCACATTAGCCGGCCGGGCCTATCGTTTGATGAACGGGCTCGGCAATAATTTTGTCATCTTCGATCTTCGCGGATCTTCGATCAAGCTCAGCGAAGACGACGCCGCGCGCGTCGCCGATCCGGCGACGGGGCCCGGCTGCGACCAGGTGATTACGATCGAGGACAGAAACGGCCTTTTCATGGGCGTGTGGAACGCCGACGGCGGCGAGGTCGAGGCCTGCGGCAACGCGGCGCGATGCGTCGCCCGGCTGTTGATGGATGAAGGCGATCGCGACGACATAGAATTCTCAACGGCGGCGGATACGCTGAGGGCCTGGCGTGTCGGCGAGACGCGCATCGCCGTCGACATGGGCGAGCCGAAATTTCACTGGCGCGACATTCCTCTTGCGGAGCAAATGGACGACACGCGGTTTATCGACGTCAAACTGGGACCGATCGACAACCCGGTCCTGTGGGGTCCGTCCGCGGTCAATGTGGGCAATCCCCATTGCGTCTTCTTCGTGCCCGACGCCGAGGCGCAGGCGATTGAACGCTTCGGGCCGCTCGTCGAAAACCATCCCCTGTTTCCGGAACGGGCGAACGTATCTGTTGCGGAAGTGCAGAGCCCCCATGCGATCCGCTTGCGCGTCTGGGAGCGCGGCGTCGGCGTGACCAAAGCGTGCGGCACGGCGGCGTGCGCCGCGCTTGTTTGCGCCCATCGCCGGCGCCTGACGGAACGCAAAGCCACCGTCACGCTCGATGGCGGCGACCTCGCCATTGAGTGGCGCGACGACAACCGCATCATCATGACAGGACCGGTCGGGTTTGACGGCGAAGGCGTCCTGCCGGACGACTTCTAGCCCATGGCGAAGCTGTATTTCCAATATGCAGCGATGAACGCCGGCAAGTCGACGACGCTGTTGCAGGCGAGTTTCAATTATCGCGAACGGGGCATGGAAACGGCGCTGTTCACCGCCGCCATCGACACGCGGCGGGCGCAAGGATCGATCGCGTCGCGCATCGGGCTCAGCGCCGACGCCTTTACATTCGACGAGCACACGGACCTGTTTCACGACATAAAGACCCTGCTTCGCGAAAAGAAAATCGATTGCGTGCTCGTCGACGAAGCGCAGTTTCTTTCCGCGCAACAAGTCAGGGACCTTGCGCGCGTTGTCGACGACCTCAACCTACCGGTCATGTGTTTCGGTCTGCGCACCGATTTTCGCGGCGCGCTTTTTCCGGGAAGCGCGCAGCTTCTGGCGATCGCAGACGACATTCGCGAACTGAAAACCATATGCCATTGCGGACGCAAGGCGACCATGAATCTGCGTATTGACGAAAAAGGCGACGCCATCAGCGAAGGCGACCAGATAGAGGTTGGCGGCAACGAACGATACATCGCCCTCTGCCGAAAACACTTCTATGAAAAATTCAAACGATAATTCCGTATAAAGAATTATCCGTAAGCGCGGTAGTGATTTGCGATCGCCGCGCCGATCTTTGACAGGGTTGCGTCAATTTCCAGAAGCGGCTCGATGATCTCGGCGTGAATCTCCGGATAGGCGCCGCCATGGGCGTCGCTCTTGTCCACAGGTTCTTTCAGGTTGGCGAGCGCCGCGCCGGCGGGGCTGTCTTTCGGAAAGATCTTCTTGATAATCGCGGCGGCTTCTTTCAACCGCACTTCCAGCGCCAGTTCGATAATGTCGTTGCGGTCCACATCATGCCGCCGCGAAAACGCCGGCGCGCTCGCGGCCAACGCCGCCGCGCGTCCGATCAGCGCCTGGCGAATCGCGTGCAGGACGCCGAGATCGACGTCGATGCCGGCGCCGTTGACGCCGCGGTCGGTCTCTTTCATGTCGCGGCGCAGGGCGTCATAGGCGCGCAGATCCCGCGCGAGGAAATCGGCGAGCCCGGACAGGGAGCGCGAAATATTTTCCTGCTGTAAAACCTGCAACACGGATTCATAGTCGTCGGCACGCTCGGAACGGCGCGCCATGCCGGCGAGCGACGACCAGTAGGACGGCGAAAAAAGACCCGCATAAGCGCGCAGGATGGAAACGCTCGTCAGGTCCCGGGCCCGGGCCGTCAGCTTCAAAATGTCTTTCATCCGCTGCGAGCCCGCGGCGTGCTCGATAAAGCGCTCGATCTCGCGGCCGCTGGCGGCGCCGACGCCGCCGGCTACGTTCACCGGCAGGGCAAGCTGCTGCAAGATCGCATTGTGCGGGATCGCGCGGACGGACCGTATCTCCGGCGGCCCGGCGCCGCGGCTTGCGCGCTTCACCTCGCGCGAGCCGGTTTTGCAGAGCAGGTTTTGCGCAAAGGAAAAAATAACGTCGCGATAGTCGTCGCGCCCGTAAAGCGCTTCCTGCCAGGCCTTCAGCGCGCGATAGACGTCCCAGGAAAAGTTGATGTCGTCGTAATAGCGGTCTGAAAAATCAGGCGGCGGCGGCTCGACGGAGAGCGACCAGAGGGATGCGACGGCGCCGCGCGCAAGGTCCGCCGTCTGAAAGTGGAGATAGCCCTCGCCGCCCTGAAAACTGAACTCGGCGGCAAGGTTGATCCCTTCCCGCCGGAACCGGCTGCGCACCCACGGGGTCGACAGATGCGCCATGCGCTCGCGATAGCCGCCCGGAAACGCGCCGCGGCCCATGGATTCCCCATGGGTATTAAAAATCAGCGCCTCGACATCGGGCAGGCGCGCCTTGCCCAACGCCCGCGCAAACAGCACCTGCAGCCGCTCGGCCGCGAGCGACGCTGTCGCCTGGCCCATAAACCGTCCGGAATCGGAATATCCGATCTGGATCGACATGCGGCCGCGTTTTTTGACATAGGCCTGGTATTCCGGCTCAGCGAGCAGGCGCTCGATGAAGCGGCCGCCGCCTTCGAGCGCCTGCGGCGTTTCGAACAGGGGCGAGATGTCGAGCTTTTCCTCAACGCCGTATAGACGCGCGAGATAGATTGCCCCCATCACCGTCGCCGGCGCTTCGCATTCGGCGATCAGGAAGCGGACCGGCGTATCGGAATCGATATGTTTCAAAATCTGCGCGCACAGCATGAACTGGCGCCGCGCCGTCATCTGTTCGAGGAACACGGAGCCGAAATTCACCGCCTTGGCCGCCGTACCGCTTGCCTTGGTCGACGCGATATCGAGCGCCGAGCGTCCCTTAAAGTCCTTGTCCGGATCAAGTCCCAGATCGGACCGCAGCGCCGAGCGGACCTGTGCGGCGTTGACGCGCAAATGAATGCGCGCAACGCCAAGTCCGAACGCCCGCATTTCCGACCGCAATAGCGACAGTTGCAGCGCCTTTGCATCATCGCGCTCGACGGCGATCGCCGCGCTGACAATCCCGATCGCGGGCTCAAGGCTGGTCAGCCGCCCCTCGCGCTCGTCGGTCAGGGCGTTGGCGACGGCAACAACCACATCCGGGTTGGAAAGATCCTCCCGGAACATCAACGCATGGCGGCGCGTCGCAGCGGCGGCGGCGGCAAGCTCGCCGCGGAGGCGGGCAAGCGGCGAGCCCTCCGCTGCGCCGATGGCGTCGATCTGCGCAACATATCGATCAAGCTGCGCGGCTTTTTCAGCCAGGCGGATGGTGATCGTCTTGCCCCACTGAATGTCCGTGCGCCCGTCAAGATCGTAGCCGACCCAGGTGGCGACGCTGACGGGGGCGGGCGCGATCTCGCGCCATCGATCAGGGAAACGCTCCTGCGCCAGGGTCAGGATGCGCAGGTTGAGATCGGCAAGGCCGTCGCGGGCGAAGGCGATAGCCTTCAGCACCTCGTCATGTTCGTCGTCGAGCGAAATGGAAGCCGGCGCGCCGGCGGGCGTCTCCGCAACGCGGGCGCGCCAGATCTTTTTGTCGGCGCCCGGGTATTCCGCGACCAGCGCGCGCCGCACCGGCGTCAGCGCGAAGGTCGGATGGGCGGTGAAAACGACGCCGACCGGCGTCTGCTCGACGCGGGCGCGGAACGCGTCGAAATCGAGCGCCGCCAGCGCGGCGAAGGCCGCGTCGTCAGCGGCGTCGTCAACGCGGTTGGCGTGGAAAGCCTCAGCACGCGCTTCGAAACTGTCGCGCTCGAAGTCATCAACCGCGCCAGCGAAGGCCGAAACGTCCGCCGCGCCGTTCTCAAGCGCCAGAAACAGGCGCGAGGCCAGAGACCGCACCGGGTTGACCAGCGGATCGGCGGACGCGTCGACGCCGGCGTCCTGAAACGCGGCCCGGAGGCTGTCGGCGGTCGGTTGCGCGCTGAGCGGTTTGTTCATGGGGCGGTCGCCTTATGCTGCGCTGCACATAAACAATGTCGGCGCAAAAGGCCAACCGGCCCCGAACCCCGGCCCCGTGGCCCCACATCACGGCGCGCCCGCAGGAAACGTCATTGCGGGCCATCATAGGCCGGCGCGGAAAGGGGGTTGATACCTATCGACCAAATGCGGGTTTTATGCAGATTTTCCCGCAATAGGGGTGAAATCCCCAATGCGGCTCCCGTTAAACGGGCGCTCAGGCGCCGTCCTTTTCCTTCACCCAGACCTCTACCGGTCCTTTGAGGAGGATCGTCAGGGGATCGCCATGGCGGTCGACGGCCTTGCCCGCGGCAACCCGTATCCACCCTTCCGAAACGCAATATTCCTCGACGTTGGTTTTTTCCACGCCGCGGAAGCGCACGCCGATTTCATGTTCAAGAAGATCCTCATCGTAAAACGGGCTTTTCGGATTGACGCTGAGACGGTCGGGAAGCTGGTCGGTCATTGTTTCAAAGTCCTTGTTCAAACCCCTTGCGCCCAGACGCCGTGAAAGCCCGCCGGCACGCGCTGGGGCAGTTTGATGCGCGCCAGCGGCACCGACAGGGTCCGCGCGTCGATAATATGGGCTTCCGACGCGCCGTCGAGATCCGTCGCAAAGGTAATGAGATAGCCGTCGTCTTCGTCTTTGGCGCCGAGCCTCGGCGCAAAGGCTGGTTCCGATCCGAACACGCCTTGAGGAAAGTCGTGGCGCGTCGCGGCGCCGGTTTCGAGATCATATTTCACGAGGCCGGAAAAACGCTGTTCGATACAATCGTCAAATATGACGTGGTAGGAATATTTCGTTTTCCGCCCCGTCAGGGCGGCGTTGACCACCGGGAATTCCGACAGCGCATCGTCGATCTGTTCCTCGCGGCCCGCGCCGGTCTTCATGTTCATGCGCCACAGAAAGGGCTGCGCGCGCAAGGCAAGGACATCGGCCATGGCCGCATAGGGACCGTATTTCGGGTCGGGCCGCAGCCCGTTCGGAACCATCTTGCAAGCCGCCATGACGACTTCGTCGCCCTCCTCCCAGGCGTTGATGACGTGATAGACATAGCAGGCAGGGAATTCGAACCATGTGGGGGCGCCCCCCGCTCTTGGAACGACGCCGAACCGCGTCGGCTGGTCCGCCACATGGATTTGCCACATGCGGTTGCGGATCGCCTGTTCGGTGAAGACAACGGGGAGATCGTGCAGGATGACGTAATTCTCCGTCATCCCCATGTCATGGGGCAGTCGCGGACCCGGCAGGTCGATCTCCTGAAACCGCGTCAGTTCGCCGGCCGCCGACACCGTTCCCGTCCACATTTTCGGCTCGTAGAGCGCATAGTCGAAAAAGACGAACTCGCCGGTTTCGGGGTCGACCTTGGAATGGGCGGAAACATTGTTGGGAAGCTTGCCATCAAACGTCTCGGTGCGGATGGTCTCCAGCGTCGACGCGTCCACGGCGACCGGCTGACCGGAAATATACCAGAGCGCCAGCAATCTGCCGTTGTAATAGACGAGATCGGTGTTCGCCGTGTCGCGGTAATGAACCGTGCGCCCCGGCGCGTCCTGCGACAGCTCAAAAATACCGCCCAATGTCGACGCGCCGTTCGCCTTAAAATCCTGCGTCGCCACATAGCGATTAGCGTAGCGCGCCTTGCCGTTCTCGAACCAGATCCCATGGATCATGCCGTCGCCGTCAAACCAGTGATGCATGCCCGTTGGCGGCGTTCTGGGATTGGGTCCGTTGCGGAAATAGCCGCCATGGAGATCACGGGGAATCTCGCCGATCACGTCGAGACGGTCGGCGGCGACTTCCTTTTCCACCGGCGCATAAAGGCCGTGAAGGTACGGGTTTTGATCATTGACGGCGGCGGCGCTCATGGCGACAATCTATCATATTCCGTCCCTTGACGACGAGCGCCGTCGACAGTCAAAACGCGCGAAAGGGGGAGGCTGGATGGGCGTAGCGGGCGCGCCGGTTCGCGAAAAAGATCGGCTCGATTTTCTCGACATTCTTCGCGGTTTCGCCGTGATGGCGATATTTGTGGTGAACATTCGCGCCATGCTCGCACCGTTCCCCTTTTACAACAACGCAACGCTCTGGGCCGGCGACCATGACGTGATCGTCGCCGGATTGCAGGCGTTTCTCATAGAAGACAAATGGCGGACGGTGTTCACCGCGCTCTTCGGCGCCGGCCTCGCCCTGATTGCCGAACGCGCATGGGTCCGCGACGCCGGTTCGCTGGGACTGATCTCACGCCGTTTGTTCTTTCTCCTGATTTTCGGCCTCATCCACCTTCTGCTGATCTGGAGCGGCGACATCCTTACCGCCTATGCGCTTACCGGCTTTCTCGCGATGTGGTTTCGCAACGCCGGCAGGCGCGTTCTGTTCTGGGTTGCGACGGTCGCGCTGTTGCTCGCATTGCCGTGGAACGCTTTGCTCTACATAAGCCCCGTCTTTATTCCCGAAGTACGAGCCGAAATAGAACCATTTCTGTGGGGAACCGACCCCGTTTATCTGAAGGAACAGGCCGCGATCGCCTTCGGACCCGTGGGCGATCAAATCGCCGCCCGCGTTGCCAACGGACAGGAATATATCCTGCTTTACTTCTTTGCAGGCGGACATTTCCTTGGAACCTTTGCGACCATGCTGTTCGGCATGTGGCTTTATCGCATCGGCTTTTTCGGCGGCGCCTTGCGCGCAGCCGTCTATGGGCGCGTCGCGATCATCGGGTTAAGCATCGCCTTTATCCTCGACAGCGCGCGCTGGACATGGCTGATTTCATCGGGCTGGACATTCGAGGCGTATTCGTTCGGGCAGATATTGAACCAGCTCGACGGCTATGCCGGCGCTCTCGGATACGCCGGCCTAGTCGGACTTATCGTCCGCGCCGGCGCAAAGCTGCGTCCCGTCGCCGCTGTCGGCCGGATGGCGTTCACCAACTACATCGCCTGTTCCCTGATCGGCACGACCCTCGCCTATGGTCACGGTGGCGCGCTGTTCGGGGCGCTGACCAATCTGGAATTGATGGGCGTCGTCGCCGCTGTCTGGCTCGCCATGCTGATCTGGTCGCCGCTCTGGCTCGCCGTCTTCCGGTTCGGCCCGCTTGAATGGCTGTGGCGGTCGCTGACCTACGGAAAAGTCCAACCCTTCCGCCGCTGACGCGCCATCTCCGCGATTACAACGGCCGCGGAACCCGCGGCGCGCCGAGCGGACCGTCAAGCGCGGCGCGATCCCAACCGGCGAGATCGGCCGCGGCGTCGTAGGTCGACTGCAAGAAGGCCAACAATGTTTCTTCCGGATTGTCGCTTGTTCGAACGACTTCATACGGCAAGACAAATTCGCCGAGGTCGTCGAGATAATAGGCGCCGGTCGGTTTCACCGGCGCGTCCTTGAACCCGTCCGACGCCGGATAGGCGTAGGCATAGAACGCCGCCTCGTCGACGCCGCCGCCGCCCGGCCAGAAACCGGCGGAGCTGACTTCATGGGAATAGGCCTCCCGGGTGATTTCATCGGGCAGCGCCGGAAACCCGCCCGGATGCATTGGCGCCGGGCGGCCGGAAAACCGCGTCACGGCGAGATCGAAACTGCCCCAGAAAAAATGAACGGGACTGGCCTTACCGAGAAACCCGGTGCGGAAATGCTTGAATACGCCGTCAACGAAAAGAAGCGCGCGCCAGAAGTCGGTCACGGCGTCCCGGTCATAACCGCCCATATCCGTTTGCTTCGCAAAGGGGACGGGATCAGGCACTTCGTTCGGCGCATGATGAATGTTGTTTGGCGCCCCGACGGATGTCAGCGCGTCGCGGAACTTTTCATAAAAGAACGAAACGGACATGGGCTCGAGGGCGAAGGACGCGGCCTTCCCGTTTGTCGCCTCGATGCGCAGCCAGTGGTCGCGCAAGTCGAACGTGATCTCATAAGCGCAATCGGCGCCGGGGATCAGCGCCGTCGTCAGGCCGCGCGCATTGACGTAGAATGTCGCCTGCCATGAATGATTGATCCAGGGCGTCTGCAAGAGCCGGAACTTGCCGACGATCTGCGTCCACATATGCAGGCTCGCGCCGCTCTCCTTGAATCGCGCATAAGGAATAGCGGGCAACATGATCATCTCCTCCAGATAAAAAGGTTCGCGCGGGACGCGCTTATCTTTCGACAGTCAGCCTCGCCTGGCAATGCGCATCGGCACATCGGTCGAGGGCTGCACGGTGATGCGCATGATCGGCTGCGGTTCTTCGCGCCCCACATGCTCGAAGCGGAGGCGCGTGAGAAACACGGCCAGCACGATCGCCATTTCCTGCATGGAGAAGCTGGCGCCGATGCAGATGCGGGGGCCGGCGCCGAAAGGCATATAGGCGTGGCGCGGAATGGCGTCCGCCGCCGCGCCCATGAAGCGGTCGGGATCGAAAACCCATGGCCGCGCCCACAATTTATCGTGCCGGTGCAGCACCCACGGGGAAGTTATGATCTCCGTTCCCGGCGCAATGTCCACATCGCCGAGTCGGTCGGGACCGAGGGCGAGGCGGGAGAAAATCGCCGCGGCGGGGTAAAGCCGCATGCTTTCTTTGATCACCGCCGTCACAAAAGGCAGACGTGCAGCCCAATCGGCCGGGTCTTCGTCGTCAAGCCCCGCGCCGTCGACTTCCGCAACGGCGCGGTCCAACGCCTCCGGCGATTTCGACAGCAGGTAGAAGGTCCAGGTCAGCGTACGCGCGGTCGTCTCGTGCCCGGCGGCGAGAAAGGTAATGAGGTTGTCGACAATCTCCTTGTCGGAGAGCGGCGCGCCCTCATCGGCGCCGGCGTTCATGAGGAGGCTGAGGAAATCATCCGTACCCGTTTCTTTTGGGCGAGCGCGTCGCGCCGCCAGCAGCGCGTTCACCTGACTGCGCAGTTGAACGACGATGCCGGTTGCTTCTCCCCGTCCGAGGCGCGGCAGCCACGCCGGCGCCGCCATCAGGTCGAGCGGATGCGGCATGCCGGCGACATGCAGGAGCCGGTCGAGATTGCGGGAAAAGCGTTCCGTATCGATGGCCTCGTCGCCGGAGAAAAGACACGCCGTCAAAACATTCAGCGCCAGGTTGAGCATTTCCCGCGACATCAAAACCGTTTCGCCGTCGCGCTTTGCTAACGCCTCGGCTTCGCGGACCGCCACGTCGCGCATCACCGGCGCAAAGCCGCGCACATTGCGGTGATTGAACACCGGCGTCAGGGCCTTGCGCGTGCGCTTCCAGAGATCGCCCTCGGCGATCAGCAGCCCGTCGCCGATCAGCGGTTCGAACAGCGCGCGGCGCAGGCGCGTCAGGCCGTAATTGTCGGCGTTGGTCACAAGAAACCGCCGCACCGCTTCCGGATCGTGCGTGATCACATAAGGCTGGCCGAAGACGCGAGGCGTCCAAACGAATTCGCGATAGTGCCCCTCGGTCCAGATCTCCAGCGGATTGCGCCGCATGATCTGAAAATAGCGCAAGTATCCCTGCAGGGACGGCCGGGCGCCCGGCGGCACATAGCGGGGCGTCGGCGCCGGCGGCGTAAAGGCGGTGTCGAGCATGAAGAAGAAAGCCCCGGCGTGGCTGCGCCATTGATCTATGCATGAGCGACCGTGCGGACAAGGCAAACGGGCGGCGCGGACCTTGCGCGGGACCGCGAAAAGCGGTCAACAAAGCCCCATGCCCCGCAACACCGACACCTATGTCTGCCAGGCCTGCGGCAATGTCACGGCGAAATGGGCCGGGCGCTGCGAGGCCTGCGGGGCATGGAACACCATCGAGCAGGAAATCGCCGAAGCCGCTCCGCCCGGCGCCCTGTCAGCGGCGTCAAAAGCCAAAGCCAGCAAGATCAACTTTGCATCCCTTGAGGACGCCGGCGCGCCGGAACAACGTCTCGCCAGCGGCAATGCGGAATTCGACCGCGCCTGCGGCGGCGGGCTTGTCCCGGGCTCCGCCTTGCTCATCGGCGGCGATCCCGGCGTCGGCAAATCCACATTGCTGTTGCAAATCGCGGCGGGGCTCGCCAGGGGCGGTCAGTCGGTCGCCTATATTTCCGGCGAGGAGGCGTCTGCGCAGATCGCCGGGCGCGCCCACCGCCTTGGCGTCAACGCCGCGCCGGTCCGTCTCGCCAGCGCTACCTCGCTACGCGATATTCTCGCCACGCTAAAGGCGGACAAACCCGACGCAGTAATCATCGATTCCATTCAGACGCTCTGGTCCGACGCCCTTCCCGCCGCGCCCGGCACCGTGACGCAGGTGCGCGCCTGCGCCCACGAACTCGTGCGCTTCGCGAAACAGACCAACACCATCGTCATGCTCGTCGGCCATGTGACCAAGGACGGCCAGATCGCCGGCCCTCGCGTCGTCGAACACATGGTCGACGCGGTCCTTTATTTCGAGGCGGAGACGGGGCGCGACTTCAGGATCCTGCGCGCGGTCAAAAACCGCTTCGGCGCGGCCCATGAAATCGGCGTCTTCGAAATGACGTCGGCGGGCCTTGCGGAAGTCTCAAACCCCTCCTCGCTTTTCTTGAGCGAAAACGAAACGCCGGTCTCGGGCGCAGCGGTCTTCGCCGGAATCGAGGGCACGCGGCCCGTCCTTGTCGAGATTCAGGCGCTCGTCTCGCCCTCGACCCTGGCCGCCCCGCGCCGGGCGGTCGTCGGCTGGGACGGGGCGCGGCTTTCCATGCTGCTCGCCGTCCTCGACGCCCGGGCGGGGTTCGATTTTGGCCGCCATGACGTCTTTTTGAACGTCGCCGGGGGCCTGCGCATTTCCGAGCCCGCCGCGGACCTCGCCGCCGCCGCCGCGCTCTGTTCGTCCCTCTTCGATGCGCCGATCGCGCCCGGCAAAGTCGTCTTCGGCGAGGTCGCCCTGTCCGGCGCGGTCCGGCCGGTTAACCAGGCGGCCGCGCGCCTTAAAGAAGCCCGAAAGCTCGGCTTTAACGGGGCCCTCGCCCCCCGCGGCGCTGGCCCCGGCGGCCTTGCCGTGGAGGAGGCGGAAACCCTCGCCGATCTCGCCGCCTTCGTGCGCGGCGATTCGTGAGGGCGTCAGTTGAGATTGCGGGCTTTCGCGGCTAATGAGGGGCGCAAGCGATGAGCGAATCGCCAGAAGGGGCGGTTGGCGATCAAAAGCGGGCTATGCGTAGCGATGTTTGACCTTCTGTTCCTTTTGGTCGTGGGGCTTTCAACGGCGTTCGCCGTGTTGCGCGGCGGTCTTCAGGAATTATCGACGCTGGTCTCTCTGGCCCTTGCGGCGGGGCTCGCCTGGCTGCTGGCGCCGCCGCTCCTCGGCGCGTTCGGCCTTTCCGGCAGCTTCTTCGGCACGATCTTCATCGCCGTGGCGCTGATCGGCGCCTTTTTCGTCGCCGCCCATATTGGCTGTCATCTGATCCTGAAGCGCATGCCGATGACGAAACAGGCGCGTCTTTACAACCAGATCGGCGGCGGCGCCTTCGGGTTTCTGCGCGGTCTCGTGCTCATCGGCCTCGGCTATCTCGGTTACTCCTATTATCTTGACGAAGCGCGCCAGCCGGACAGCGTCAAGAACGCCGTCACGCGCCCGATCGCCGCCGGTCTCGCCGGCTGGTTTGAAAGTTTCGCGCCCGCATCCACCGAACTTGAAGGCATTGGCGCCGAACCCGCGCAAGCGGGCGGCGACCCGGCCGAGGAAGGCTATGACCGCGCCGACCGCTCAAGCCTTAACGAAATCGTCACCACCGTCACCACCAATGACGAAGACCCGGAAGCGCCGGCAGACGAAGACGACATCGCCGATCTTTTGACAGGGGACGAGCAGTAATGAACCCGCATCGCGACGTCGCCAATCCCTTTTCGGCGGCGCGCGTCGCAGCCCGGCTGAAAACCCTCGGCGCGCTCTACAAACGCAACGAAGCCCAAAACATCGCCGAGCGCGCGCTGCATGAAGAATGCGGCGTGTTCGGCATTATCGGCACCGACGACGCGGCGACGATTACCGCGCTCGGCCTGCACGCCCTCCAGCATCGCGGCCAGGAAGCGGCCGGCATCGCCACCTATGACGGCGATCATTTCCATACGGAGCGTCAGCTCGGCCTCGTCTCCGACAATTTTTCCGACGCCGATGTCTTCAAGCGTCTGAAGGGCGAGGCGGCCATCGGCCATACGCGCTACTCGACCCAGGGCGACACGGTGCTGCGCAATGTGCAGCCGCTTTACGCCGATCTCGACCAGACCGGCGTCGCCATCGCCCATAACGGCAACCTCACCAACGCCAAGACCCTGCGCGCCGATCTTGTGCGGCGGGGCTGTATCTTTCAGTCTACGTCGGATTCAGAGATCTTCCTGCAACTGACGGCGCGGTCGCAATACCTCTCCGCCACAGACAAGCTGATCGAAGCCTTGAAACAGGTCGAAGGCGCCTACGCCCTCACCGTCCTGACGCCCGAAGGGCTTATCGGCGCGCGCGACCCGGTCGGCATCCGGCCGCTTATTCTCGGCAACCTCGACGGGGCGCCGATCCTCGCATCGGAGACCTGCGCCCTCGATATCATCGGCGCGAAATTCATTCGCGACGTGAAGCCGGGCGAGGTGGTCATCTGCCGCGCCGACGGGTCGGTCGAGAGCCGGCAGATTTCCCCGGCGCCGGCGCAGGCGCGGCCCTGCATCTTTGAGCTGATCTATTTCGCCAAGCCCAATTCCATCGTCGACGGTCAGAGCGTCTATGAATTGCGCAAGCGCCTCGGCGAAAAACTCGCCAAGGAGGCGCCCTGCGAGGCGGACCTCGTCTCGCCGATCCCGGATTCGGGCGTCCCCGCCGCCATCGGGTACGCGCAGAAATCAAAACTGCCCTACGAGATGGCGCTGATCCGGTCGCACTTTATCGGGCGCACCTTTATCGAGCCGGAGCAAAAGATCCGGGAAGCCGGCGTTGCGCGCAAGCACTCGGCCAATCGCGGGCTGATCAACGGCAAGCGCGTCGTCTTGGTCGACGATTCCATCGTGCGCGGCACGACGAGCCGGAAGATCGCCGAACTCCTGCGCGACGCCGGTGCGAAGGAAGTGCATCTGCGCGTTGCCTGCCCGCCCATTCAGCATCCCGATTTCTACGGCATCAACACGCCGTCGCCGGAAGAACTGCTGGCTGTGCGCCATTCGATCGAGGAGATGCGCACGCTGATCGGCGTCGACTCCCTGGCGTTCCTGTCTCTCGACGGGCTTTACAAGGCGTTCCGCAAGGGCAAACGCGACGACGCGGCGCCGGCCTTCACCGATCACTGCTTTACCGGCGATTACCCGACGCGCCTTACCGACCGCGATGAAACCGAGCGCAACGCCATGATCACGCAGCTTTCGTTTCTCGCCGAGTCCGGGTGAGCTAACGCGCCAATTGCAGTAGACGCAAAAGTTTGCAACGATGCGGAAGCGGCGATGCCGGAGCCCCGCGCAATGGCCCATGTCTCGTTTACGGACAACCTTCTGAAGCACTTGCCCTGTCCGCCGACAGAGGCGGCGGGCGACACCGTGCGCGCCGTCATGGAGGCGGTGTTCGCCGACAATCCGCCTTTGCGCTCCTATCTCGTTGATGATCAGGGCCGGCTCAGAAAACACGTCAATATTTTCGTCAACGATCAGATGATCGAGGACCGGACCGCGTTGAACGATGCGGTTTCGGACAGCGACAGGATCTTTGTCTTTCAGGCCCTCTCCGGAGGGTAGCCGCGGCCGCGCGCCGCCGGGAGGAATATCGTGACCGATACGTTTTACGTCGCAAGCCGCAAGGGCCTTTTCACCTACCGCCGCAGCCACGGCGACTGGATGGCCGGGGCGCCCGCTTTTCTTGGCGAGCCGGTGTCCGCCGTTCTCAAAGACCCGCGCGACGACGCGCTCTACGCCGCTCTTAATCTCGGCCATTTCGGCCCGAAGCTGCACCGCTCCGATGATGACGGCAATTCGTGGACGGAGCTTGCCGCCCCGGCCTTCGCCGCCGCGGACCCGGAGGACAAGGACGCCCCGTCGGTGGAACAGATCTGGACCATCGTTCCCGGCGGCGACGAAGAGGAGGGCGTTCTCTGGGCCGGCACGATCCCCGGCGCGCTCTGGCGCAGCGAAGATCGCGGCGCGAGCTGGCGGCTCATCGAGTCACTCTGGAACCGCGAGGAACGAGAAGGCTGGTTCGGCGGCGGGTATGATCACCCAGGCGTTCACTCCGTCCTGGTCGACCCGCGCGACAGCGCAAAACTGACCCTTGGCGTATCCTGCGGCGGCGTCTGGAAATCGGACGACCACGGGGAAACATGGCGCCTGACGGGCAAGGGATTGCGGTCCGACTATACGCCGCCCGAACAGGCCGAAGACCTCAACACCCAGGATCCCCATCGCCTCGCCATGTGCCCGTCGGCGCCCGACACGATCTGGTGTCAGCACCATAACGGCGTCTTTCTTTCCCGCGACGGCGGCGAGACGTTTCACGAGATTCGCGACATCAAGCCGGCCGTGTTCGGTTTCGCCGTCGCCGTTCATCCGAGCAATCCGTATACGGCTTACCTCGTTCCCGGCGTCAAGGACGAATGCCGCGTGCCGGTCGACGCAAGGCTTGTCGTCAACAGAACCGAGAATGGCGGCAAGTCCTGGTCGGCGCAGGGCAACGGGCTGCCCAAGTCGCCAAGCTACGATCTCATTTTCCGTCATGGGCTCGATATCGACAAGACCGGCGATCGCCTTGTCATGGGCTCGACCACCGGCAACCTCTGGATCACCGAAAACGGCGGCGACGACTGGCGCCAGCTCAGCGCCCATCTGCCGCCGGTTGCGGCGGTGGCGTTTGCTTGAGCGCGGGCTTACGCAATGCGCAACCGGTTATAGCCCTTTCAAACGCGCCAGCGCCCCGTTCAGCTTTTCAAGCTCCGCCTCATAACCGGCGCGGCGGCTTTTCTGTTCCTCGACCACCTCGGCCGGCGCCCGTTCGACAAAGTTTTTGTTGGCGAGCTTTTTGTCGATGGTCGCGATTTCCTTTTCCGCTTTCGCCTGTTCCTTGGCGAGGCGGGCTTTCTCGGCATCGAGGTCGATAAAGTCCGCAACCGGCAGCGCCGCGACGCCGTCCCCATGGACGATCTGCACCGCGCCTTTGGGCGCAGCATCCGTCACCGAGATTTCAGAAAGCCGCGCGAGGCGTTTCAGCACGTCGTCATGGGTCTTCAAACGCGCGGCGGCGTCATCGCCGCCGCCAATAAAGACGAGCGGAATTTTCGCCGCAACGGGCACATTCATTTCCTGACGAACGGACCGAATGGACGAGATCAAGTCAATCGCCCATTGCATTTCATCCGCCGCAGCGGCGTTCTCAAGTTTCGCCTCCGCTTGCGGCCACGCCGCCGTAATGAGCGCGCCGTCGTAGCCGAGTTTCCGCCAGAGTTCCTCGGACACAAACGGCATGAACGAATGCAGGAGCTTCAGAATCTGGCCCAACGCAAAGGCGCCCGCCGCGCGGGTCTCGACCTTCGCGGCCTCGTCGTCGCCCTGAAAGACAGGCTTTGCGAGCTCCAGAAACCAGTCGCAGAAGACGTTCCAGGTAAAACGATAGATCGCGCCCGCGGCGTCGTTGAAGCGATAGGCCTCAAGCTCGCGCGTCACCGCTTTCGCGCATTCGTTCGCTTCGTGGATGATCCAGCGATTGAGGGTCAGTTTCGCCGCCGCCGGGTCGAATGACGCATCGGGCTTCACGTCATTCATCTGCGCAAAGCGCGCAGCGTTCCACAGCTTGGTGGAGAAATTGCGGTAGCCTTCGACCCGTTGCTCGGAAAGGCGAATGTTGCGCCCCTGCGCCGCCTGCGCCGCAAGCGTAAAGCGCAGAGCGTCGGCGCCGAATTTGTCGATCAGCACCAGCGGGTCGATGACGTTGCCTTTCGACTTCGACATTTTCTGGCCCTTTTCGTCGAGGACCAGCGCATGGATGTAGACATCCCCGAACGGAACATCGTCCATGAAATGAATGCCCTGCATCATCATGCGGGCGACCCAGAAGAAGATGATGTCATGCGCCGTGACAAGGACAGAATTCGGGTAGTGGGTTCTCAGTTCGGAAGTTTCTTCCGGCCAGCCGAGCGTCGAGAATGGCCACAGACCGGAGGAGAACCAAGTGTCGAGGACATCGGGATCGCGCGCAACATCAACTTCAACGGGCTTGATCTTACCGGAAATCTCATCACCCCGCGCCCCGGGCGCAAACTCGTCGTAAATATTAACTCGGACTTTGTCTCCATAGTAGCTAGCCGCTAGCTGCAGGAACTCTTCTTCACTTTCTGCAACAAACGTTTTGATGTCGGCGTTGTCTTTCCAACAGCCATCAGTATCTAACTCCGGACCATACCAAGCCGGGATCCGGTGCCCCCACCAGAGTTGCCGTGAGATGCACCAGGGCTGGATGTTGCGCATCCACTGGAAATAGGTCTTGGCCCAGTTCTCCGGGACGAACCGCGTCTCGCCCTTCTCCACCGCTTCTATCGCGGGCTTCGCAAGCGTTTCCGCGTCGGCGAACCACTGGTCGGTGAGCATCGGTTCGATGACGACGTTTGAGCGATCGCCGAAAGGCTGCATGATCTTTTTGTCTTCGACCGCAATCATCAGGCCTTCGGCGTCAATGTCAGCGACGACCCGCTTCCGCGCTTCGAACCGGTCGAGGCCGCGATACTCATCCGGGACGAGATTGATGCCGTCGACGTAATTGGCGTCGGGCGCGCCGCCCGCTTCGACCAGCGCTTTGGCTTTCGCCGCTTCCTCTGCATACGGCGCGCCGTCGGCGCGCATGGCCGCTTTCCAGTCCATCAGGCGATACATGGGAATGTTCGCGCGCTTGGCTACAGAATAGTCGTTGAAATCATGCCCGCCGGTGATTTTCACCGCGCCGGAACCGAAATCCGGATCGGGATAATCGTCCGCGATGATCGGGATCAGGCGGCGGTGTTCTTTCGGCCCCACGGGGATCTCGCAGAGCTTGCCGACCAGCGGCGCATAGCGCTCATCGCTGGGGTGCACCGCGACCGCGCCGTCGCCCAGCATGGTTTCCGGCCGCGTCGTAGCGATGGAAATATAGTCGCGGGTTTCGGTGAGCGTGACGGTTCCGTCTTCGTCCTTCTCAACATACTCATAGGTTTCGCCGCCGGCGAGCGGGTATTTGAAATGCCAGAAATGACCGTCGACTTCTTCATTTTCGACCTCAAGGTCGGAAATCGCTGTTTCGAATTGCGGATCCCAGTTGACGAGACGCTTGTCGCGATAGATCAATCCCTCATTATACAGATCAACGAACACCTTCATGACGGCCTTGACCATCTGGTCATTCGCTTCGCCATTCTCGCCCATGGTGAAGCGCTCGCGGGACCAGTCGCAGGTCGCGCCGAGACGCTTTAGCTGGTTGATGATCTGGCCGCCGCTCTCATGGCGCCATTTCCAGACTTTTTCGACAAAGGCTTCGCGGCCGATCTCGGTGCGCTTCGGCTCCTGGCGCTCCATCATCTGGCGCTCGACCACCATCTGGGTCGCGATGCCCGCATGGTCGGTCCCCGGCTGCCACAAGACGCGCCGGCCGCGCATGCGCTCGAACCGGCACAGCACGTCCTGCAACGTATTGTTGAGCGCGTGGCCCATATGGAGCGAGCCGGTAACGTTGGGCGGCGGAATAACGATGGTAAAGGGCGCGCCGTCCCCGGCCGGCTTGAACGCGCCGGCAGCCTCCCAGTCTTCGTAAATCCGCTTTTCGGCTTCCGCGAAGTCGAAATTCTTCTCAAGCATCATGTCTTCCCGCGCCTTGTAGAAGGCCGGGTTTATCCTCGCGCGCCGGTTTGCTCAAGCCGCGTTCAGGCGTCCTGATCAAACCGCGGCGCCAGCCCCGTATGGTTGACGAGAAACGCCCACATGTCGGCGTATTCCTCGATGATCTTGTCCGTCGGCTTGCCCGAACCATGGCCGGCGCGGGTTTCGATGCGGATTAGGTGCGGTTCGTCGCCTGCATCAGCCGCCTGCAGCGCGGCGGCGTATTTGAACGAATGGCCCGGCACCACCCGGTCGTCCGTGTCCGCGGTCGTGATCAGGATCGCCGGATAGTCGGCCCCGTCCTGAATATTGTGATAGGGCGAATAGGCGAGAAGCGTCTCAAAGTCTCCCTCGTTGGCCGGATCGCCATAATCATCGACCCAGAAGCGCCCCGCCGTAAACTGATTGAACCGCAGCATGTCCATGACCCCGACCGCCGGGATCGCCGCGGCGAAAAGGTCCGGACGCTGATTGACGACGGCGCCCACCAGCAGCCCGCCATTGGACCCGCCGAATATGGCGAGCTGGTCCGGCGTCGTCACGCCGTTGTCGATCAGATGCTCGCCGGCGGCGATGAAATCGTCGAACACATTCTGCTTATTCTGAAGCCGGCCCGCATTGTGCCACGCCTTGCCGTATTCGCCGCCGCCGCGAAGATTGGCGACCGCGTAAACGCCACCCATATCGACCCATTGCAGACGCGTGATGGAAAAGCCCGGCGTCAGCGACACGTTGAAACCGCCATAGCCGTAAAGCAGCGTCGGATGCGGCTCAGACATGTCGAGATCCTTGCGCCGGGTAATGAACATCGGGACCCGCGTTCCGTCTTTCGACTGATAGAAAACCTGTTCAACGAGGTAATCGTCGGGATTGAACGCCGTCTCAGGCTGTTTGAACACGGACTGTTCGCCGGTCGTCATGTCGAGGCGGTAAATCGTGTCCGGCTGGTTGTAACTCTCGAAATTGTAGAAGGTGACGGCGTCTTCGGGCTCGCCGCCGAAGCCCGCCACCGAACCGAGGCCCGGCAGGTCGACGGTTCCGGCGTCGGTTCCGTCGAGGTCGTAAAGCCGCACCACGGACTTCACGTCCTCCATATATTCCGCGACGATCTTGCCGCCGACAATATTGACGCCGGTGAGCACGCCTTCGGCCTCCGGCGTAATTTCCGCCCACGGGCCGCGCTCGACGGGAATGGCGACAATCCGGCCCTTTGGCGCATCATCGTCCGTACGGAAATAATGCTTGCCGTCCGCCGTGGCGATGTAGCTGTAGTCGGAATGAAATCCCTCGACCAGCGTGAAGGGTTCGGCGTCCGCGCCCGAAAGGTCGATGGTCACGACTTCGTATTTTTCGTCGGTTCCTTTCCAGACAGTGATGACAAGCGTCTCGCCGGTTGAGGAGACTTCCGCCGCGAAGCCGTGTTCCGGCTGGTCGGGGCGCGCATAGACCTGTTCGTCGGCCGCCTGGTCGTTTCCGATACGATGGAAATTGACCGCGTGATTAACGTTGAGGCTTTGAAATTCCTCGCCCTCTTCCGGTTCCGGATAGCGCGCATAGTAAAACCCCGACCCGTCCCTGGCCCAGTCGAGGCCGGAGAACTTCACCCATTCAATGGAGTCGCCAAGGTCCGCGCCGCTGTCCACATCGATGATCTTGACCGTGCGCCAGTCCGAGCCTCCGTCCTGGATCATATAAGCGAGCAGCCGTCCGTCCGGAGACGGATAATAAGCGGCAAGCGCCGTGGCGCCGTCCTCCGACCACTCATTGGGGTCAAGCAGAACACGCGGAGCCTCGTCGCCCTTTTGCACATACAGCACATACTGGTTCTGCAATCCGTCATTGCGGCGGAAAAACGTGTAGTCGCCCTTCTGAACGGGAAGCAGGAATTTCTCGTAATCCCACAATCGCGACAGTTGCGTCTTGATGGCGCCCCGATGATCAAGGCCGCGAAGATATTCGAAGGTGACGTCGTTCTGCGCAGCGACCCATTGGGCCACCGCTTCGCTTTCGCGCACGTCGTCCTCAAGCCAGCGATAAGGGTCCGCGACATCGCGGCCGTGATAAGTGTCGATTTGTTCCACGGTGACGGTTTCCGGATATTGAAGGGTTGCGCCGGCGGCGGCGCCCGCGGCGTCGTTGTCCACATCGGCGTCGCCGCCGCAAGCCGCCGCGAGGAGAAAAGCGGCGCCAAAAAACATACGGGGGTTCATCATGGGTTCACTCCAGCGTTCGCAGCCTGCCCGGCAGGTTTTGACAGGCGGATTTTGGAAGGACCCTAC
The DNA here is from genome assembly GCA_028284345.1 of Hyphococcus sp. Lineage (GTDB taxonomy): Bacteria > Pseudomonadota > Alphaproteobacteria > Caulobacterales > Parvularculaceae > Hyphococcus. Next base: position 63,792 of record JANQRY010000008.1, read on the forward strand.
GCGAACCCAGCGCGGTTGCAACAAACGCGCGCGGCGCCGCGCTGAAACGGCAAAGCCGGCCCCGACGGGCCGGCTCCGCAAAACTGGGGGGTAGGAAAAGGCCGGTTCGCTAGCGCCGGCGACGGGCGACGCGCTGAACCTCTTCCTCGACTTTCTCCTCGACAATCGCCGGCAGATTGGCGTCGAGCCATTCCTTGACCATCGGCTTCAACATGTCGACGACGATGTCCTCAAGGGTTTTGCCGGGGCCGTCGGAGACCCGCACCGAATCGGAAAGATTGGCGAATGCGCTTGATGCGGCGCTTGCCGCGCCTTCGTCCAACATGGCGTCCTCCGCTTCATTCTGCACGGCTTCAGCGACATTTTTCTTAATCATTTCAACATCTTCCGTTTCAAGATGGGGTTCGGCGCCGTCCTTTTCCGCGCTCGGCGCAGGGGCCGGGGCGGCATCCTGAACCGGGGTCGGCCCCGCGGACGCGTCCCGCTCGGCCGGCGCGCCCTCTTCGTCCTCGGAGATAATCCGGCGAATGGACGCCAGGATTTCCTCCATACTCGGTTCTGGTTGTGCGTTTTCCATTGACGCGAAGGTCCTTTGAAGGAAGCGGTGTCAGTGCGGCGCGACCGGCGTCTCCCGTTCGGCGTTAATGTTTTCAGGCGCTTCGGCGCGGGATTCAAGGCCCACGGGTATCAACGCCTTTCTTACCCCCGGGTTAACGCCCACGGAGGGCGCTGGTCAGAACACAAATTCCTTCGGGCGTTCAAACCCGGGCAGCACCGCGCTTGAGGCGGCGTCAAACCGGGGCAAAAACGAGGACGCCGCGCCGGACTTCAGGAAAACGCCGCCGCGGGAAACGCCGTTCTCGCGCAAAATCGCGGCGAGCCGGCCGCCTTCTTTCAGTTGCCCCAACAGGGCGTCCGGCTTCGTCTCAATAACGCCGCCGAGAAAAATGACGTCGAAGGGCCCCTGGCCGGCGGCGCCAGTCGCCGGGTCGCCGGTAATCACCGCAGCATTTGAAAAACCAAGGCTGTTGAGATTGTCCTGGGCGGACGCCGCAAGGGTTTCATTGCTTTCCACCGAGACGACCATCTCGGCCAGGCTGGCCAGAATGCCGGTGGAATAGCCGCTACCGCAAACCGCGTTCAGCACGACGTCGCCGGCGCGGATCTCGGCCGCGTCGACCAGCTTGGCGAAATCGCGGGCCCGCAACAGACGCCGGCCCGGCGCATATTCGATTTCTTGCTCCACATAGACCTGATCGCGCAGTTCCTGCGGCACGAACATCTCGCGCGGAATGGTCTCCATGGCGCGCTGAATGCGCAAATCCGTCACGTCATTAGGCCGGACCTGACTTTCAACCATATGGCGCCGGGCGGCTTCGTAATTCATGAGCGAAACTCGATCTGTAAAATTTCCGTAATGCGGCATAGCGCCGGCGCCGCGCGCGCGCAACGCGGCGCCGCGCCCCGGGGCGGCAAATTCTTTTGACCGCCCCATCCGCCCACGCTAAGAGGGCCGCTCGCTCCCGACAAAGGCCACGTGGCGGAGTGGTGACGCAGCGGCCTGCAAAGCCGTGTACGCCGGTTCGATTCCGGCCGTGGCCTCCAATCGGCGCGGGCGCCCTTCCGGCGAGAAATCCGCCGGGCCCCCGAGATGCGTAGGATTCAAGGCCAGAATGGCCAAAATGCAACGGTTTTGAACCGAAATGCCGTAGCTGACGACTTTTTATTAACTATGATGTCAATCCGGGGCGTTAGCGTCGCCGGGAAACCGACTGAATTGGCGTTGTTTGTCGCAGCCGCCGCTCCACTGGCCGATATTCGGTTGAAGGCCGGCGCCGTCGCGGACACATACGGGACTGCGCCGACGAAATTACGTTCATGACGAGGGGCAAATGAGTTTGGGCACTGTATTTCGGACTGGCGGCGTCTCTGCGGCGGCGATGATTTTCGCGGTTTCCTGCGCCAGCGTCGACCAGGATTTGCTGCAGGCGCAACTGCCCGCCGAACCGGCCGCGTGGACCGCCGACGCCACCGTCGCGGACGCGCCAACCGGCGACTGGGTCGCGGCCTTTGAAGACGCGGCGTTGACCGACCTCATCATCGAAGCTCTCGCCAACAACAACGACCTGCAGGCGGCGGCGGCGAACCTGACGCAGGCCCGCGCGCGCGCGCGCATTTCGCGCGCCGATCTCCTGCCGACCGTCGGCGCCAATTTCAGCGCGTCGCGGAACGCCATCGTGACCAACCCCACATCAGCGGCGCAAGCCGGAGCCGGCGGCGGAACCGGCGGCGGCGCGCCGGTCGACGCCGATAAACGTCTTTGGATCAACAACTATTCCCTTGGCGGACAATTAAGCTGGGAGATCGATGTCTGGGGCCGGCTGCTCGACGAAACACGCGCGTCCTATAAGGACGCCGCCGCGGCCTACGCCGACCTCGCCGGCGCCGAACTCTCGATCGCCGCGCGCACGGCGCAAGCATGGTTTGCGCTGATCGAAGCGCGCGAGCAACGCGAACTCGCCGAGCGCGACGTGGCTGCGCGCGAAAGCAATCTGCGCGTGACGGAACGGCGTTACGAGCGCGGCGTTGCATCGAGCCTTGACGTTCGCCTGTCGCGATCGGCGCTAGGCTCAAGCCAGGCCAATCTGGCGCTGCGCCAGCGACTTGAGCTGGAAGCTTCGCGCGCGCTGGAAGTGCTGCTGGGCCGCTATCCGTCCGCGGAACTGGAAGCAACCGAAGCCCTTCCCCTTCTGCCGCCGCTTGAAGGCGCCGGCGCCCCCGGCGACATTCTCGCCCGGCGCCCGGATCTCGTCGCTGCGGAAGCGCGCATGAACGCGGCGGGCTTGCGCGCGCGCGTCGCGCGCAAAGAACTGCTGCCGCAATTTTCACTAACGTCGCAGGTCGGCACATCGGGTCCGGCGTTCGCCGATCTGATCGACGCCAGACGCCTCGCCGGCAATCTCATCGGCGGCGTCTTTCAACCGCTGTTCCAGGGCGGGCGTCTCCTTTACAATTCCAAACGCGCGCGCGCCGCCGCCGAAGCAGCCGTTTTCAGCTACGTGCAGACGGTGCTCAGCGCCTATGAAGAGGCGGAGAACGCCATCGCCGCGGAAACCCTGCTTGCAGCGCGCGAAGACGCGCTGCGTCTGGCGTTCGAGGAAGCCGCCGCCGCCGAAGCACTAACGGAACGCCGTTATTCGTCCGGCGCCGCTACGATTTTTAACCTCCTAGATGCACAAACCCGTCGTATTTCGGCGGAAAGCCAATACATTCAGGCCAAGCAGCAACGCGTATCCAATCGGGTTCAGCTTTACCTCGCCATCGGCGGGGATTTTCTGACGGCGGACCGCATTGCGTTGCTGGCGCCTGACACCGGAGAGTAAGCGTTATGTTTCGCAAGGTTTTTACAATCGTCGGCACGCTCGGCATTCTTGCCGCCGGTTTCGGCCTCATCGCCGTCATGAACGCCCTGAAACCGGATATTGAGCGCCAGGAGCCCGAGACGGCGCCCCCCGCCGTATTCTTCACCGTGGCAAAATCAGGCCCGGTGACGCTTGACGTCTTTGCGCAGGGCGAGGTTCGTCCGCGTACAGATATAAATCTCACGGCGCAGGTCGCTGGCCGCGTTGTTTCCGTTTCCGAAAACTTCGTCGACGGCGGCGCCTTCGAAAAGGGCAATGTGTTGATCAAGATCGAGGATGCGCCTTATCGCGCGACGGCGGCGGCGGCGCAGGCGCGTCTGGCGCAGGAAGAAGCCGAAGCAACGCTCGCCCGCAAGGATTATGAAGAACTCGGCCGCGACGAGAACCCGACGGAACTGGCCTTGCGCTTGCCGCAGCTTGAACAGGCGCGGGCCGAATACAGAGCCGCGCAACTCGATGTGGACCGAACGACGATTGAAGCGCCGTTCCGGGGACGCGTGCGCGAACGCATTGTCGGCGTCGGGCAATATGTGGCGCCCGGCGCGCAGCTTGGCCGCATTTTTTCAACCGATGTCGCCGAGATTCGCCTGCCGCTCACGGACAACGACCTTGCCAAACTCGGCCTGCCGATCGCTTTTGTGGAATCCGACGATGAACCCGGTCCGCCGGTGAAACTGTCCGCCTTCGTCGCCGGCCAGCCCCACGATTGGACGGCGCGGATCGCCCGCACCAACGGCGCCATCGATCCGGCGACGCGTCAGATTGCGGCCATCGCCGTCGTCGACGACCCGTATGGCGACGGAGCCTCCCGCGACGGGACGCCGCTCGCCATGGGCCTGTTTGTCGACGCCGTGATTCAAGGCAGCCAGTTTGACAACGCGATCGTCTTGCCCCGGTCCGCGTTGCACGGCCGGGACGGCGTTTACATCATCAAAGAGGACAATGATGTCCTTGAACGCCGCCAGGTGCAGGTCGTCTCGAGCGACAAGGATACGTTCACCGTGGCCTCCGGCATCAACCCCGGCGAGCGCATCGTCACCTCGCCCTTGCGCGGCGCGGATGACGGCGATGTGGTGACGCCGACCGATCCGGAAACGGCCACGGCGCCGGCGCGCGACGTCACCGCCAGCGCCGAACCGGGTCCGGGCGCGGGAGAGAATCGGTGACCGGTCTGATCTCATGGTGGACGCGCAACGCCGTTGCCGCGAACCTGTTGATGATTGCGTGCCTGATTTCAGGCTTTCTGGCGTTTAACAGCCTCGAGCGCGAACTCGATCCGTCCGCGGATTTCACCGGGGCGACCATATCGGTCGTCTGGCAGGGCGCCAGTCCGCGCGAAGTCGAGGAACAGATTATTCTGCGCATCGAGGAATCAGTCGCCGGCATCGACGGCATTGAACACATCACTTCAACGGCGCGCGAAGGCCGCGCGACGATCAATGTCGAAGGCGACCAGGACATGGACGCCACAAAGTTTCTCAACGAGATCAAAAACCGCGTTGACGGCATTTCGACCCTGCCGAACGACGCCTTCTCGCCCGTTGTGTCACAATGGTCGAATTTCTCGCCCGGCATGTTCATGGCGCTTTACGGCGATCTCAGCAAACGCGATCTCAATCGTCTCGCCCGCGACATCCGCGATGAACTTTCCCAACTACCAGGGGGCTCGCCGCTGGTGAATTTGTGGGGCGAAGAGCAGGAGGAGGTCTCAATCGAGGTTTCCGAGGCGTCCCTGCGCCGCTACGGCCTCACCTTTGACGACGTCGCGCGCGCCATTCGCGGCTCGTCGCTGAATCTTGCCGGCGGCCAGGTCCGCACGGAAACCGGCAACTTGCAGATCGCCGCGCGCGCCCTCGCCGACTCCGAAGAAGAATTCGAGCGCATTGTCATCAGACAAAACCCCGATGGTTCGATCATCCGCGTCAGCGACGTGGCCAATGTGGTCGACGGTTTTGAGGACCGCAAACAGATCCGCACCGTGAACGGCAAGCCGGCGATCTCCTTCGCCATTCAATTGCCGGAAGTCGGCAATGTGAGCGAATTGTCCGAGGCGTTGAACGAGTATATCGACGAAAAAAACAAGGAGATGGACGGCAGGGCCGAACTCTATCCATGGTTCGACGCCGCCGATCCGTTCAACGCGCAACTCGGGCTCGTGGCGTCCAACGCCATCATCGGCCTTGTCCTGGTGCTGATCATCCTGATGCTGTTCCTGCGGCCCGCCGTCGCCTTGTGGGTCGCGGTCGGCATCGCCGTCGCCTTTGCCGGCGCCTTCATTTTCATGCCTGCGGCCGGCGTTTCGCTGAACTTCCTGTCGATTTTCGGCTTCCTGCTGGTAATCGGCGTCGTCGTCGACGACGCCATTATTGTGGGCGAAAGTATTCACAACAGGGTGGAAGAAGATGGAAAAGGCGGGCCGGATTCCGCCATTGTCGGCACGCAGCTTGTCGTCAAACCGGTTTTCTTCGCCGTCCTGACAACCATCATCGCATTTGCGCCGTGGATGTTCGTGGGCGGCGGCGCCGCGCAGTTTACCCGTCAAATCAGCCTGACGATTACCTTTGCGCTGATCTTTTCGTTGATCGAAGCGTTTTTCATTCTGCCGGCGCACCTTTCCCACATGAAGCCGCAGAACAAAAACGGCGTCTATTACAGAATGCAGCGCGTGTTTTCCGAAGGCATCGTCAATGTCGCGCACACGGTTTACCAGCCCCTCGTCAAGACGGCCCTGCGCTTCCGGTATTTCACCGTCGCGTCTTTTGTCGTCGCATTCGCGTTTGCCGTGGCGCTGCTGTCTCAGGGGTGGATCGGGTTCAAGTTCATGCCGGAAATTCAGGGCACGTTCATTTCGTTGAACGTGCGCCTTCCGGAAGGATCGTCCTTTAACCGCACCGAGGAAATATACGAGGATGTTTTCGTTGCGGCGAACAAACTGCGGGACAAGCTGGGCGACGCCAGGGACGGCGAACCTTATGTCGATTCCGTCTATATCGCCGGCGACGAAGGCGAGGTCATCTCCTATGTCACCATTACCGAGGCCGTGAACCGGAAAGAATCCACCGAGGAGATTGCGGAGATGTTCCGTGACCAGCTCGGTCCCATTCCGGATGCGGAAGAAATCAATATCGGCTTCACGCAGAATGAAGGCGGGCCGGATCTTTCCTTCGGCATTGAGGGCGATGATCTTGAGGATCTGCGCCTCGCCACAGTGGATCTTCAGAATTATCTGCGCACCCTGCCGGGCGTGTTCGACGTTCGCAACAATCTGCAGTCGGCGACGCCGGAGCTGCAAATCGAACTGAAGCCCGGCGCGGAACGGTTCGGCCTGACGCTGGCCGAAGTTTCCCGCCAGGTGCGCCAAGCGTTTTACGGCGAGGAGGTCCAGCGTTTGCCCCGCGACGGGCAGGACGTGCGCGTGATGGTGCGCTACCCGCGCGAGGCGCGCGAATCGTTGAGCACCATCGAATCGATGCGCATCCGCACGGCCGACGGGCGCGAGGTGCCGCTCACCGCCGTCGCCGACGCCAAATTCGCGCCGAGCTTCAAACGCATCGACCGGCGCGACCGGCAACGCTCGGCGCGCGTCACCGCCGAGATCCGCGAGGGCGTCGATCGCGGTCAGATCATGGAAGATTACCGCACGGAATTCGTGCCCGAATGGCAGCGTCGCCACCCGGAAGCCTCTCTCGCGCAACGTGGCGACGCTGAGGAGCAGGCTGAGTTTCTGACGGACATCGTTCCGCTGTTCCTGACTGCGCTCTTTGTCATGTACATGCTGCTGGCGATCGCCTTCAGCTCTTATTGGCAGCCGGCGCTGATCATGACGGCGATCCCGTTCGGGTTTATGGGCGCCGCCTTTGGTCATGCGCTGTTCGGCATCGACTTCGCCCTGTTCTCGTTTTTCGGGGTCGGCGCGGCGGCGGGCGTCGTCGTCAACGACAACCTCGTGCTCATCGACTATGTGAACCGGCTGCGGGCGCAGGGCATGGGCGCCTTCGGCGCCCTCGTCAAAGCCGGCGTCGGGCGGTTCCGGCCAATCATGCTGACGTCGTTCACCACCTTCATCGGCCTCCTGCCGATCATGTTCGAACGCTCGACCGACGCGCAGTTCCTGAAGCCCACCATCGTGTCGCTGGCCTTCGGCGTCGCCTTCGCCACGGCGGTCACGCTGATTTTCGTGCCGGCGATGTACGCCGTCGGCGCCGATATCGCCCGGTTCTATCGCTGGGCCTGGACCGGGGTGAAACAGCCGCGCGTCGGACACGGCCATCCTCTGGAAACGGACGTGGACGGGTCGCCGGCCTTCGGGGAAGCCGCGCCCGAGGCGCGCGCCAACCCGCTTTACCGCCCGGCGGAGTAGCCCGCCAAACGGGCGGGCGCCGCGCCAGGCATTAACCCTTTTTTAACAGTTTGGTGACATCTTGATAACGTCTTCTCCCGAGAAGATACCCCACCATACCCCACGACAGTGAGTACCGGCCGCGTTTTCCCCCAAGACGCGGCCGTCTCGCTATTTTGGGCGCCGGATCCGCCATTGCGAGCCCGCATCCCGGACCAAACGGACGAAATATGCGGCAAGGCCCCGCCGGCGCACGGCGCGGCGGACCGACGGATCGCGCGGGCGGCGACGTACAAAGAAAACGCCGCGCAAGCGCGCCAAAAGCGCCAGGCATGCCTCAAGATTATCCACCCAGGGCCAGCCCCTCCGGACGCCCGCGGCCCCACGAAAAAGGCGGTGGATTCACCCACGCCCGTTTGCTATATGCCCCGCTCCAACGGCGTTCCCCGATAGCTCAGTTGGTAGAGCAGCTGACTGTTAATCAGCGGGTCACTGGTTCGAGTCCAGTTCGGGGAGCCAATGCCCATACCGGACCCTTTCCTATCAATAGGTTATCACCAGTTTTTGTCCCATCTTCGATCATACCGAAATCGGGTGGGACACCTTCGCCCGATTTCGACGCTTTAATCAAGCGCTCCATGCCCGCGTCGGCGAGGCGCTTGCGATCTCGTTCTCGGATATAGCCCTCAAACACCTGCAACGAATCGTGGCCCGTGATGGCCGTCGCCTCGGCCGAGGAGCATCCCGCCTCAACCAGCATAACGGCCGCGGCTTTTCGCAATCCATGGGCCGAACAATGCGGCAGCCCGGCGGCCTTGCACCAGGATTTAAACCGGTTCCCGAATGAGGCCGCGCGATGTTTCGTACGCTGACCTTCGGGCTTTCCGTGCGCACCCCAAGGCTTGCCATGTTTCGTAGTCAGCAATGTCATATCACCCGTTTTCGTCGCGGCGATCGAGGCCGACAGCGCCGGATGAACCGGGATCGAAAGGCGTTTCCCGGTCGATCCGCGCGTTTTTTCCGGCGCAAAAATTAGTCGCCCGCCCTTCAGGTGCTGCGGCCCGATCCGGATAGCGTCACCGCGGCGCATGCCGGTGAACAGCATCAAATCGAGCGCTAAGCGCTCCTGCGTGCCGACCGGCCAATACTCGCAATACTGCGCGATCTCGTCAGGAGACCATGTATGATAGCCGCCGCGTTTTCCCTTAATTGTCGGCACTTCTCGCGCCGGGTTTCGTTCGACAAAGCCATATTCAACACCGAATTGGAACAATTGGCGCAGCACTTTTATGAGCTCATTCGCAACGTGCGGTTTGTCCGCGCGACGATCGCGCATCGCTCGAATGTGTTTGGGCTGCATTTTGCGAACGGGAAGCGCCGCGCATTTTTCCCGGATCGGTTCGATCGTCAGCCGTCGCCGATACCGTGTGTCCGGACTGAGTGCGCGATAATCCGCTGACTGATAATACTCAACACACATGCGATCGAACGTGCCGGCGGCGGGCAATTCGCCTTTCGTCGATTTCTCGCGCGGTTTTAGTTTTCCGGTCGTTGCGGCGGCGTAGTCAGACCAAAATTCTTCCGAAAACAACGGACCGCGCAATCGCAGTTTTCTCACGCCTGGCACACGGTAATAAATGCGCGCCGTCCCATATCGATCGTAATCGACGATCACATATTTCGGTTTCTTAGGCCTTTTCACACGCTTGCGCGATCCCATGGATTTTCGCTTTCGACGCTCTCCTCGTCATGGGGCAACGCTTCAAATGCTGCGTCAAGTTCTAGGCGGTCCCAAACCTTCCGCGCGTCTATTCTCCGCGGCCGCGGCATGCGCCGATCGGCAACCATTTCGTCGAATTTTGTGACGCCAACCCCAACATAGGACGCAGCGTCAACGCGGTTGACGCCTCGCGGTTGGATGTCGGCGCCGCGCGCTCCCATCACTGCGTTCCACAGGTTAAATTTTGAGGCCTCGTCAACGCCGCCTCGATAAACTCGACGGCCGCGCGGAAGTCCGACAGAGCGACGCGGGCCTTGCGCCGAAATTTCCGCTTGGTCTGTAACGTTGCGCATTGAAGGCCGTCGACGATCTTGCGGGCCGGCGCAACGACGGTCTCAAGGGATTCTCGACTGGCCGCGGCGACGACGCCAAGCCTTGCGTCGTCGAGTTCATAAAGGCGCTCGGCGATCGCGAGGACTGCAGTCGCCACTTGCTTTAATTCCGGCAGCTCGACGATTAACGCCGCCTTTGCGCGCTCGAATTTCCGATGCTGGTCCATTATGCGAAACGCGGCCGGCGGCGCACCCGGTCGACTGCGTCCATGACGCTCACGGCGATCACCGGCGTCGTATCGGCGATGCGCTGATCGACGCTTTCGAGCCCGACATCGAACCTAAGTGTTTGATTGACGACTACGCCGCCGCCGAAGCCGTCATTAGGGACGATGGCACCGGAAGCGCCGGGCACGAAGAGTTCAGGCCCCTGCTCGCCAACCAGGAACGCTCGGCCCGCCTGGACCGGTCCGCCGCTAGCGCGTCCGCCGCCGAAAATCAGATTGAAGGCGCCGCCGTCGGCAGTTTGCAGACCAAGGGCGCCGCGGAAGATATCAAGCAGCCCTTCGAATGCGAGTTGCTGAGCCAACCGCTCAAGCGTCTTGCCCAGATCGTCGCCGAACGCGATCGCGCCGGCGAAGGCGACGGCGATCCCCTCGCCCGCCCGCTCGGAGGCGATGCGCCACCCTTCAGTCGCTTCACGAAGCTTCAGCATCTGGCCATTGACGCCTTCGAGCGCTTCGCTGATGTCGAAAAACTCGACCATGTTTTCAGCTTGCGGCAACAGCGCTTCGAGTTCACCGCGCAAATCCCGCAACGCCACCAGTGGCAGCTCGTTTAAGCGCTCTGCGTCTTGGAGGGCTTGCTGAATTGCATCCCCGGCGCGTTCGGCTTCTTCCGCAAAAACATTGGTCGATAATCGAGGTATGTTCGGAACGGTTATTCCGGTGAAATCGGGAACAACCGGATCGGATGGCGTCGCTGGAAGAGGTATACCGGTTGCTCCTCGCGCTCGTGATAGTCTGGCCCTGACCTGCACCAGCTCCAAGGCCGCGCTTGCCGCGCGTTTTTCCAGAAATGCAATATCTTTTTCGAGAAGCTGTCTTATGCCCGGAACATTGCCTATTCCGGAATCGAGTTCTCCGCGTTTTCTGTTGAGAGCGTCGAACGCACCATCAAGGCGCTTTTGCAATATTTCTTCCCGCCTTCTGAGCGCTGATGAATCGGCGTCCGACCTGATCGTGGCGCCCGGAAAGGCGTCGAAAAATCGTTCGACTGATTCCGCAGCGTTCCCGATCTTCGAGGCCACCGTCACCGCAGCAGACGCGATGTCGTTCATCAACGTCTTGAACCGGATAAACCCTTCAATGTTGTTAGCTACCGTAGTCTGAAGTTTCGTTGACAGTTGCTGGTTGAGTGTCGACAGAGTGCTTCGCGCCTGCTCCAACGCGGCAACGGCGTCGTCTCCAAGAACGACGCGAAGATCTCGCGCTGAGTGTGTCATACGGTCCAGGCCTTCAGCCCCGTCACGCACCAGCAGCGCCATGCGACGGGCGTCGTCGCCGAACACTTTCGTCGCCAGAGACGTCCTGATCGTCACGTCCTCTACGTCAGCGAGGGATTTGAACACCTTCCCGATCGCCTGTTCGTTCGTGTCGCTTACAGTGACGCCGAGTTCTGAAAATGTCTTCTCGTATTCCTTGTTACCGCGCCGCGCCTCACCTAGACGGCGGGTGAAGCGGCCGACGGCGTCATCAAGTTCCTTTTGCGTAGATCCGGCAAGCACGGCGGCAAAGCGATATTGCTGTAACGCTTCCGCACCGATATTCGCGACTTTTGCGGCTTTACCGATCGAGTCGCCGGCGCGGATGGCGTTGGTCGCAAGCTGGTCGAGGCTGCGCACCGCCGCGGTTGCGCCGCCAGCGGCAAGAATGCCGGTGATCGACCGCTTGAACCCGTTAAGCGAATTCTGAGCCTGGCTGATCCCGCGTTTGAACCCGCGTGGATTGGCGTCGATAAAGGCGGTAATCCGGTTGCTTGGAGGCATAAGGGATAGATCCTCTACTCTGTAAACGAATTAAATGCCGCGGCCCCCACCGGGTCAATTTGTCGGTCAGACAGACCATTCGGCCCATCCGGTAGGGGTTAAACGCCGCGCGGCCGGCGCTAGGAGAGGGCCGAATTCACTGCGGCGCGATTATGCGCCGGCGTTCTTCTGCCATCCGCGATAGTCGACAAAGCCCGCGCCAAAACTCAGCCGAACGCGAATTTCGATGCCGTCGTATTCCCAACCCATCCGTTGGTCGACGACCGGGCCATTTTCTTCATCCAGGTAGCCCCAGCGAAGGCCTTCCACCTGCGACGGCTCCGCTGCGAGATACCACGCCGCTGGGTCGGTAAGCCGCGGCTCTACAACAACGCCGAGATTGCTGAATACGTTTGCATCGGCTGTCTTCGCTGCCTGGACCGTAGAGACCAGCTTCTCCGCATCGGTCTCAAGCTGCGTCGGAACAACGAGGTAACGCGGCGTCGGTGCGATGCGTTCGCCAGCGAGCCCGGTTTGCTGCCGCATGGCGCTGCGAAGAACCGAGAGCGCTGCTTCGCTCGGAACCCCGCCGGGATCGACTAAGTTCGAATGCGCTGCCGAGAAAACGGCCTCGTTGTCAGCCATATTCGGATTTTGTTCGAGTTTCGCGGCCAGCAACGTTGATTCCTGCGAAATCGCTGTTTCCGCGGCATTGGTCATGAGATCGTCAAACTGTCCGATTGCGTCATTCACCAACGCCTGGTGCGTCAGCCCAACGCGCCGGCCATAGCGGACGAGCGAGATGGTTTCGCCGCTGTCGCCGATTGTGCCGTGGGTGATCTCTCCGTGCTCGTTGACTTGTTTCAATTCCGGAAACGCCGAACCGCGGATCGACTTCTGTTCACGGTAATCGACAAGATTCCGCTGCGTCGAGACAGTTTTGAGCGCCGGCGGCGCTAGGCGATACCGTTCGAGGAGGATTTGCCGGGCGGCGTCGCCGATTGTGCCGACAAAGTCACCGGAACCAAGTGCGCCGTAACCGGGGGCGGTGCTGCGTTGAAAGGCGCCGGCGTCGCCGAGCGCCGTTTTAATGATCTTGCTGGGCCGCATGCCCCTGGTGCTGACACCGGCGCGCTCAAGGCACTCTGCCGCCATATCGACGAAAGACCAGCCGCGGAAGGCTTCCGCTTCCGGTTGGGCCTCGTAGGTCGGGATGCACCGCTGGACGATAGCCGCCGCCATCGCATTTTGACTATGGAACGCATCGGCGCGTGAGTCGCTCATGCCCGGCTCAGTTACCTGCGTGTGCCCGGTATTTGCGTCATCGCGTTTGGCAAGTTCTTCGAGGATCGCGTCCTTGGCTTCGCTGATGTCGACCTTTCGTTTGACGAGATCTTCAACGAAATCGGCATCCAGTTTGTTGCGGGTTGCGATATTGCGGATTTCTGCGTCGATGTCCGCGCGCGTTTGCTTCGCCGGCGCGCCCGGCGTGTTGCCATCAGGCATGGTCTTCGCTCCATTATTGGCCGGCGGTGCGGCGGGCGTGCGTTCCCGATATTCCAACGCACATTCAAATTCTCGCGCCTGGTCTTCTCGGACCTGCGCGCCGGGATCCGCGCCGATCGGCACGGCGGAAATTTCCATGGGTTCCCAATCGACGGCGCGCCGAAGCTCGGGCTCGCCGTCGCGTTTTTCGATTTCATATTTGTGGACGCGGTATCCGACGCTGATGTTGCGGATGACCCCGCTTTGAACATCTTCAAAGATCGGCGTTACGTCTTCTCGATTCGAAAACCGTATGGTCGCAACGCCGCGACCGTTTTCGATCCGAGCCGATCCATCGACCACAACGCCGATGACGCTGTTGAGATCGAAGCTGTTATGCGTATCCAGGAACGGCGCGCCCGAATTCAAACGATTGAGGCGAACCGCTTTGGCGGAGACTTCAAGTTCTTCGTCGAATTCCTCGCCGAAAAATTGCCGCCGGCGAACCGGGGCGCCGGTGGTGAAAATCACCTGGGCCGTGCGTGCTTTCTCATCAACGCTGTCGGCGCGAATCATAGCCTCGCGCCCCATCACCGGCATCATGGTTTTGCGGGCCGTCATTGAATGCGGTCCACAGGCACGATCGCCAGAAGAGCTCCGTTGCCGTCGAATATGTGAAAGCCGTCTTTTTCTGGACTTATGAACCCGGCGTTTTCGCCTGGCTCACCTTCGAGCCGGACTGTCGACCGCGTCGATCGAGCGATGTGACAGCCGCGCCAAACGGCGTATCCAAGCCAGGGCAACCCAAGCGCGTCGGCCCGGTCGCCTTCGGTGATCTTTTCGCCAGCGTCCAGACGCGCTTCCAGCGCCTTCAAGCGCCCGCGGAACGCCGTGCTGCGAATATAAGCAAGAAGTGCCTCAGGACTTTTGAGACCCGCGAGCGGACTCTCGGATGCATGCGCAGCGAATTTGGTCGGAGAAATTTGCTGATCGGACATGCCGATCATAAAGCGGAACGTTGCCGGTCCGCGAAACAGGAAATTAACCGGCGCTAAAAGGCGCTATTTTTTTACGGGTCGCTTCCGAAGTTCAATTCGCTCTTTTGCCAGAGAAACGGCATAGTCGAGCTGATCCACGGTGACCGCCGGTCTTTCAACCAATTCGTAAGCCGCCCGGGCGCTATCTCTACCCGTCATCCCGGACATCATCCCGGCAACGATCTTTTCCAGAAATTCGGGATCCTGTACGCGCCCGCTTCCCTTACGCGCGCCGCGTCGATTCGGCGGTTTCGGTAGGTGTTTTTCTAGCCACCACCAGTGTCGTTCAATTTCACGCGGCGTCCATTCTTCGATCTGTAAGTCCGCAATTAACTGAGAAATCCTATGGCTCGGATTTTTACGAGCTGCTTTGATTAAATCGACCATTGAATCCATACGCTCGATCGCGCCGGATTTGCGCATCGCATCAATCAACTTCGACAACTTCCGCGCTGACGGTGTTTCAGTGTGCGAAATTGTATCCTTCATTCGCGCCTCCGCCGGCGCCGCAAAGAAATTCGGCGCGGCGGGTCCGCTGCGGTTGCGGATTTTCGGGAGCTAACCTAGCCGCGCCGCTAAAGAACTTTCGTTGATTTGGCATCGAAGTCCACTGGCGAATCGCTGCAAACGCAACAAGCCTTCATGAAGAATTCAGTAATTGCCAATGCCAGATCTGGTTGAAAACATCTCAACAGAATCGAAACGTGGAGCCAGCGTCGCATCGAGCGTTAGCACCGTCGTTATTTTTTACGTGTTTGGATTTGCTGAAATCCCTGGAGAAGTAATTCGACTACCGATTTTGAATATTCCTTTAAAGCAAGAAGTCGCTTTTCCGGTGATGCTCTCAACAGTGATTTTTGTATATACGAGCTGGGCGACGCGGTTTTTTGTTGAGCGTCGACATTCCGATAAAATGATTCAAGACCGAACGGAAAAAGTTCTGCACAGCAAAACCCGCGCCAAAAACAACCTGAAGCAGGCAAGAGCTAATCTTGAAGCAGCGGACAAACAATTGGGAGCGGAATTAGACCGCAGACAGCAAAACGATTTAAACAAATTGTTTATTGTCGACACCGATGCCGCGCCCGGATTCAAGTTTACGGCGCGGGAAAACCTCGATCAGCGCAGCCCGGTTTGGTCGCTTTGAAATACGTTGCGGGAACGTCGATCAACATATCGTTCGATCGAGGCCGAGGAAAATAAATTACGAAGCAGTTATGAATTTCTATCGTCTGCAGACAGAGTATTCGATTGGCGCGAAGCAATCCTCTATATCCATTTCCCACGGCTCTCTTCACTATTCGCTGTTGTTGGATCGGCGCTAGCCATACTCCGAACGTTTTTCCCGGTTTTGCCTTGCTGTCCTATCAATTGATGGGACATGTTTTACCTCGGGCGCCGCGGCGGAAGCCGCTTTTTTCCTCGATGGGTGATCCTCAGTCACTCTTGAAGACCGATTGTGTTTCCGGGATTCCGACGACACCGAGTTTCGTCAACGCCGCACGGCGTTTGTCCTCGTTCAGACTGCCTTCGAGCGAGTGCAAGCTCGCCTTTGCGGCGACCTTTCCTAGTATCGAAATTACGAGGCGACCATCGCGCGCATACTTAGAGACCATAGCGGCGGAAATACCGCATATCCTGGCAAATTCCGCTTTCGTTATGTATTTCTCCGACGAAGCCAAACCCTTAACCTGATTATTCACCCTTAACCGTTTTCGACACGCTGCAACTGCAAAACATTCGGGGACAGAATTACCTGTCGTCGAGTATGCGCAGGAAGGACCCCGCTCCATGGATGAAACGAAATATGAACTCAAAACTACTGTTGCGGCAGCTGAGGAGTTTCCTCAGACTGCGACAGGCGATTCTTTATTGGATTGAAAGCCTCAAGCACGCGGCTAACGCTATCCAGGGTTTCGGTTATTCTGTTTACAAATGGCTTCGATTTTTCGCCGGCATCACCAAGCGCAGCGCCCAATTCTCTTATCTTATCAAGGCTTCTTTCAAACGGCGTTTGTTCGTTGATGAATTCACGGATGAGTTGATGCACCAAATCAAGCAATTGATCTCGTTTCTCTGTAGAAATGTCCGGCATATTCGTAATTTCGTTTTGAACGGCGTTTAGATAGTTCAGGATCTTTACTTTCTCCGTATTCGGAATAGCAACCAGATCACCAGACTTAACCCTCGTCTTATCAAAATGGTCTTTCGCATCGATCTCTTCGACGAATTCCTCAAACAATTCTAAGAATTCGCTCCCTTCAAGATCAACCGTCGGATCATAAACGTCCACGTGCTTTGAGAAGCTGATCATTGAATCCGGCGATAACTTGGAGCGCCCTATAGCTTCATACAGATATCTCAGCGCCCTTTTCCGCACCCTCGTGTACTCTTCATTGTTGATGGTGTTTGAGTTTTCGGCAAAGACTCGAAATATTGAACGTATCGCTTCATGCGGGTCCGTCGAGAGCCGGTCGACATCGAAAATTACCATATAAACGTCCTATGTTTCGTGATCGCAGATTCGTCGCTCGGGCAGGCTGCGATTGGTCCAGCCATTACAGACGCAAAAACTATATATGGTTGCTGACCATCGCTTTGCCAATCTCAGCAGCAACGCAACGGTTCCACGCACTACTGGCGAACCGCCAGACGTTTCGATATCAGTGCTCCAGACGCATCCGGCGATACCAAGCTATCGTTCTTTGGGGAAACTTCTCCCAATCTCGTTCTCAAGCCAGCGGCGCTCTCCGCTAGCTTTTTCCGCAGCTGTGGAAGCGTCAGCTTTCCGCTTGCGAACCTCTTCGCCAGGAAGTCGGCGGCTTCCCAGCCGCCGGCCTTCTGTCGAAACTCAATCGAAGTGATTTGCAGCGCCTCGGCCGCTTGGCCGATTCGCATATTCTGATCGCGCTCGGCACGGCGTCGAGCTTCCGATCGATCACCTTCCTCTTCGTCTTTTCGCCTCTGAGGCGAAGCCGAAGAGGCGTTCTTAAGAGTGTCGCACTGGTGCGACTGATTTTGCGGCTTCAGTCGCGCTGGTGCGACTGATTTTGACCTCTTAGTCGCACTAGTGCGACTGAACCGATCGGGGGTGTCGCACTGGTGCGACTTAACTGGCTCGCGTTTCGAAGCCGGTGTGTGAGTGATTCGGTACTTCGAAACGTTTCCCTTTCGCCCGTATCGACCGGCATGGGTGACCTTCAACAGACCCGCGCCAACCAGTTCCCGAAGCCCTCTAGCGGCCTGGTCCTTTGAAAGACCCGTACCCTCCGCGACTTCGCGACAGCCGACGGAGCGGTCTTCAGCGCCGCCGAACTTAACGAAAATCAATGCTTTCGCGGCGTTGCCTGATAGAGCCTTGAGTGCTGCGATCTCTGTCTCGAAGATCAGCGAGTATCGCTCCGCCATCACGCACCGCTCGAGAAATGGTTCTTCAGGCTTTCCAGATCGCTCCAGAATGCGTCGTAGCTGACGACGAACAGTTTTTCGAAGTCGCGTACAACGTCGCCGCGATAGCACTCACGCGCCATTTCTTCGGCTTCAGCGACGATCTTGCCGGCATATGCGATTTCCCAGGCCTCGAGTTCTTTGAGCGGCTTCCTATCGCAATCCGCCCAGAGCTTTTTTACTTCCAGGATCAAATCCCGGCATTGCATCGTCTTCCGAAACGACCTAATGAAATCACCGTCGGCTTCGCAGAGTCGGCACTGCGCAGAATCATCAGTTAACCCGGCGTCCACCAGCGCCGGGTTTTCTTTTGTTCTTTTTCGGCAGTTTGGTGGGACTTCGTTGTCAGAAAACGACGATTTGGGACGGTCCTTTTTGGCGTCCAACGCGCCCTCAACTATATGAATTATTTCTGCTTTTTGCCCGCAGTTCGGGGAGCCATTTCATTTAATAATCTCAATTGGTTGTTTCGCGCGTTGATTTTAGCTGCGCGCTCGACGTTTTTGGCGGCCGTAAAACGCGATCTAGGCGCTTGCCGCGTAGCGTGCTGACGGACGCGGGAGCGCCTAGCCGAACGACACGCCGGCTTCGTTCTCTTTCTGCCATGCGAGGCTCGCTGTTGTCGGGGCGCGGTAGCCGTCTATGACGAGGCGAAATTCCCGCGGCAGGGGGATCGACCCCTCTAGGACGATCCTGGCGCCATGTTCGCTGATGTCGCGAACAACGCATCGCGCTTCCTCGCCGCCGCGCATGACGATGACGCCGAATTTGTAGACGGGCTTGCGGTCGTCTTCCCGGTCGGCCTGACGCGCTTCGGCAAGGGCTTCCTTCTGCAATTGCGAAAATTGCACCGGTCGCGCGTCCTTGATCGCTTTGAGGCGATG
The DNA here is from genome assembly GCA_028284345.1 of Hyphococcus sp. Classification (GTDB taxonomy): domain Bacteria; phylum Pseudomonadota; class Alphaproteobacteria; order Caulobacterales; family Parvularculaceae; genus Hyphococcus. The sequence goes on from JANQRY010000008.1 coordinate 82,484, forward strand.
GACGACCTCGTCGTCGATATCTTTCTTGCCGAACATGGGGCTCCGGCCGTTTTCCTCCCGGGCGTTCAATAACACGCCGACCATAAAGTTAAACGTCAGGTCCAACCGGAAAATAAGCGGCGCCGCGCAAATTCAAATCGAATTGCGCGTATTTCTGTCACCGTCGCGCATGACTTACCCGTCGCGTCCGAATTTCTTCGACGTCGGAAATCCTTTCGGCGCGATGCGGCCGGCCTGGGCGCGTTTTCCGAGATAGGGCTTCCAGTCCTCGATCGTCTGCGTACGGCCGGACCGGTCCGTCCAGGTGAGACCGTCGCCGGCGTTGAACACCTTGGCGTCCGACAGGCCGCCTTTCTGATATTTCTGCAACACGACGCCTTTTCCGCGGGTCATTTCCGGCAACTCGGCGGCGGGAAAGACCAGAAACTTCTTGTTGTCGCCGACGACAGCCAGCATGTCGCGCTTGCCGAGGGCGGCGCCGACGGGCCGACAGACCGCCGCCTCCGCCCCCGCCGCGATGTTGAGAACCTGCTTGCCTTTTCGCGTGTTCGAAACGCAGTCGTCTTCCGGCGCGATAAATCCGTGTCCAGATGATGAGGCGAGAAGCAGCTTGCGTTCGCCCTCGTACAGAAACGCCGCGACGACGGCGTCGTCATTGCCTATGTCGGCCATGAGACGGATCGGCTCGCCATGACCGCGCCCGCCCGGCAGCGACGCCACGTCAAGGGCGTAGAATTTTCCATTGGTGGCGAACAGCATCAGCCGGTCATTGGTCATCGCCGGGACAACGAACCCCTCGCGGTCGCCATCCTTGTATTTAACGCTCGACGCATCCTCGATATGGCCTTTGAGGGCCCGCACCCACCCTTTTTCGGAAAGAACAACGGTAACCGGTTCTTTTTCGACCAGCACATCGAGGTCGACGTCGTCGACGTCCGGCGCATCCGCGATCTCCGTGCGGCGACGGCCAAGGTCCGATTTCGGGTCGAAGATCTTGCGCACTTCGCGCAATTCGTCGGCGATCTTTTTCCATTGCGCGTCGTCGGACTTCAACAACGCCTTCAAGGCTTTCTGTTCGGCCTTGAGGTTTTTGTGCTCGGTCTTGATCTCCATTTCCTCAAGCTTGCGCAAGGAACGCAGCCGCATGTTGAGGATCGCCTCGGCCTGATTGTCCGAGAGCTTGAAGGTTTTCATCAGTTCCGCTTTGGGCTCGTCCTCATAGCGGATGATGCGGATCACCTCGTCGAGATTGAGATAGGCGATCAAAAACCCGTCGAGAATTTCCAGGCGGCGAGCGATTTTGTCCAGCCGGAACTTCGTCCGCCGGACCAGCACCTCTTTACGGTGATCGAGATAGGCCTGCAGCACCTCGCGCAGGCCCATCACCCGAGGCGCGCCGTCGGCGCCGAGCACGTTGAGGTTCAGGGAAAACCGGGATTCGAGATCGGTCTGCTTAAAAACCGATTCCATCATCACCGCCGCATCGATGTTTCCGCTGCGCGGCTCAAGAATAAGCCGGATGTCTTCCGCGCTTTCATCGCGGATATCGGCGACCGCCGGCATTTTCTTCGATTGAATGAGTTCCGCGATTTTCTCGATCAGGCGCGACTTCTGCACCTGATAGGGGATTTCCGTAACAACGACCTGATAGCGCCCTCGACCGAGATCCTCCATATGCCAACGGGCGCGCACGCGAAAGCCGCCGCGGCCCGTGGCGTAGGCTTCTTCCATGGACGCGGCGTCTTCAATGCAGACGCCGCCGGTCGGAAAGTCGGGGCCCTTGACGTATTTCAGAAGCGTTTCCGTGCGCGCCTTCGGCGTCTTGATCAGATGCAGGGAGGCGTCGATCAGTTCAGCCACATTGTGCGGCGGAATTGACGTCGCCATGCCGACGGCGATGCCGCTGGCGCCGTTCGCCAGCAGGTTCGGAAACGCCGCCGGCAGAACGACCGGCTCCCGGCCTTCTCCGTCATAGGTTTCGCGAAAGTCCACCGTATCGTCGTCAATGCCGTCGAGCAGCAATTGCGCCGCCGCCGTCAGGCGGCTTTCCGTATAACGCATGGCCGCCGCATTATCGCCGTCGATATTGCCGAAATTGCCCTGTCCGTCGACCAATGGGACACGTACGGAGAAATCCTGCACGAGGCGAACCATGGCGTCGTAAATCGCCGCGTCCCCATGGGGGTGAAAGTTGCCCATCACCTCGCCGACGACTTTCGCCGATTTCTTGAAGCCGCCCGCCGGGTTCAGCTTCATCTGGCGCATGGCGTAGAGGATGCGCCGGTGCACGGGCTTCAGACCGTCGCGCACGTCGGGGAGCGCGCGCGACGTAATCGTCGACAGCGCATAGGCGAGATAGCGCTGCGACAGGGCCTCGTCGAACGGTTCGAGGACGATCTCCTCGGGCTTGTCCGGCGGCGGCGTTTTCGGTTTTCGGGTGCGGGCCATGAGCGTTCAGTCGTTTCTTTGTTGAGCCGGTAGCGATTAACCCCTGCCGGGCGTGGGGCGCAACCGGTTCCGGGATTACGGATGACCGTCAGGGTTTTCATGGAGAGATTTCCCCAGGCCCGCCCGCATCAAGGAGAGACGCAACAGGTCCAACGGCGCGCCTATTGAGTTTGCCCGGCGGCGGGGTCATTGAGGGCGCGTATGCTCGCCGTCCTCGCCGACATTGGTCAGTTTCTCGCTCTACTCGTCGGCCTCGCCGCCGGAGCGATCGGATATTCGCCGTCGGCGTTCGTGCGCGCCGCCAGCTCGGCCGAAGCGCAGTCAGCCGCGCTGATCATCGCCTTCCTCGCCGGGGTGTCGGAGATGCTCGGCCAGAGCGTTGTCCTTGTCGTCAACCGGGTCCCGCTTTACCGGTTTTTCGCGAGCCTCGCCCTCACCGGCGCGACCTACGCCCTCACCGTTCTCACCTGGAGCGCCGCGGTGCTCGCCACCGCGCCCCTAACCCGCCTCGGCGCCATCGGCCTTGACGATTTCGCCGCGATCACCGGCGTGTTGGCGCTCGCCTTTGCGCCGCGGCTCTTCGGCGTTTTTTCCATCGCGCCCTATTTCGGCGCCGCCCTCGGCAATCTTCTGGAAGCGTGGTCGATGTCGCTCGCCATCTTCGGTCTTCATGTGGCGCTCGATCTGCCGATCGGCGCGGCGGTTTTTTGCGGCGGCGCCGGCTTTCTTGTCTCTTACCTCCTCAGGACTTTCATGGGCCATTTGCTCGCAAAACCGATCGGGCGGTTGCGCCGCGTGGTTGCGGGATCGGCCCTCGACAAATCGCCGCGCCAGATCATCGACGATATTCTCGCGCGCCTCGACGACGGAGCGCGATCATGATTTCCGAAATCCTCGTCGTTTCCATCGGCCTCGCCCTTGTCGCGCTGTTGATCACCGCGGCGCTGTCGCCGCTTGAAACCTTAAGCTGGTGGGCGGGCTGGACGGAACAGGAAATGGAGGCGCCGGCGGCGGTCGGCAAGATCGGCGATACTTCCGAAAGCGCGCTTTACATTATCTATCTCTCCGGCGTCGCCTCAATTTCCGGGAAATATCTCCTGCGGCGCGAGGAGATGTTTATTCGCGCCTTGCGCGCGCGTTTTCCCGACGCCGTGATCATCGACAATGTCTTTCCCTATTCGCCGGCGGGCATGCCGCTGCTTGCAAGCCCGCGACTGTTCGACCGTTTGTGGCGATGGATTCAGAAACTCGACCTGCAGGGGCGACGCACCTTGCTGCGCGGGCTGACCAATCTGCGAAACATCTATCAGGTGATGGTCTCCGCCGATCATCGCTATGGCCCGATTTTCAGCCAGGGCGCGGCGAGCGCCATGGAGGCGGCGCTCGGAAACGCCGGTTACCGCGCGGGAAGCGGCGCGCGCATCGTCGTCATCGGATACAGCGGCGGCGCGCAGGTCGCCGTCGGCGCTGCGCCTTTCCTCAAGGCGCGGCTTGGCGCGCCCATCGACGTCATCTCCATCGGCGGCGTGCTCGCCTCCGATCCCGGCGTCGCCGCCGTCGATACGCTCCATCATTTTCACGGCGATGGGGACCGCATCGAAAAACTGGGCGCGGTGATGTTCGCCGAGCGCTGGAAGCTCTTGGCCAACTCCCACTGGAACAAAGCCAAACGCGATGGACGAATTTATGTTCACCGCGTCGCCAATATGTTGCACGCGGGGCCAAAGGGATATTTCGGACTGCCGAAACGGGGTGCGCGCTCCAACAACGAACGCATGCTCGACGCCGTCGCAGATGTCCTGTCAGGGCTCGGCGCGCAGTAAATCCATAACGCGCTGTCGCGCTTCCGGCAGGGTTTTGTCGGAGAGATGGAGGATGCGCGTCTCAATAAAGTATCCGGTGGTTTCCAACCCATCGAGCGCGTCCTGGCGCGTCGGCGTGCGTTCGGCGTCTTCAAAAAATGCCGGCAGCGGCAGTAATTTATCCTTATACGGCGCACCGGCCTCAGCCGAGACGGCGCAGGCCGAGCGCGGCGAGACATAGATCAGATTGTCGCGCGTGCCGGTCGCCGCGCATCGATCCAGCGTCAGCCCGAAACCAAGCTCCGCAAGCAGGCCCAATTCCCACCGCGCCATCAGGGCCGGCCAGAGATCGACATCGCCGATATTGTCGAGCAGCACCGCCATGCCGCGATAGCTGCGCATGTGTTCTTCGCGCTCCGGCAGGACCGCGCGCGCCGTGGCGCATGCCGCGGCGAGCCCGGCCAGGGAAAGCCGGCCCTGCATCGCCTCGGCGGCGCGGGCGCTGATCATCTCCAGCGAAAAATGGCCGAGACTGTCTTCGCGGCCCTTCCAGTCGGCTTTCACTTCGTTGCCGGGTTGCAAAAGGGCGCGCATCCGGCGGCCCTGCCCGCCATAGACGAGACCGGCGCGCACGCCGTGTCGTTCGGTAAAGACATGCACGACCGCATGGGTCTCTCCATGGGGGCGCGAATCAAGCAGAATTCCAGCATCTACAAAGGACATAACGCGTTTTTAATGTGTCATATTTATTTTTTGATAGCGAGTTGTGATTAGAAGTAACTGCAAATTTATCCGCGGTTTTCGGTACCTGTGGTTATGATATGCGGTGACGTCGAGCGGCTGGAGCGGCCACGACAAGTTCAGTGACGGGCGGTATTTTCATGAGCATGGTACGCATCTTTTTCTGCACGCTGGCGTTTGCGCTTGTCGGCGCCTGCAGCAATGGCGGCGGCGGATCATCGACGCCGACGCCGCCTGCGCCGCCGACCCCGCCTCCTCCACCGTCCAATGTAACGATTTCCGGCGCGGTGACGTTCGACCTTGTGCCATTCAACGTCGGGACCAACGGCCTCGACTACAACGCCATATCGCAACAGCCGGCGCGCGGCGTTGTCGTCCAGGCGCTCGACAGCGGCGGCGCCATACTCGATTCCGATGTGACAGACGGCGGCGGACAATATTCGGTTTCCGTTGCGTCGAATACCGATGTCCGCATCCGGGCCCGGGCGCGCATGATGGAATCGACCATTGCGACCTGGGACGTTTCCGTTCGCGACAACACCAACGGCGACGCCGAATATGTGCTTGACGGCGGGCTTACAAGTTCCGGCGCGGCGAATTCGAACCGCAACTTAAACGCCGGTTCGGGCTGGGGCGGATCAAGTTATACGGGCGCGCGCGCAGCCGCGCCGTTCGCCATTCTCGATGTCATCTACAGCGCCAAGATGCTGATCAACAACGCAGCGGCCGGCACCAACTTCCCGATGCTGCAGGTTTTCTGGAGCCCCAACAACCGCGCCGCGGACGGCAATATCGCCGACGGCGATATCGGGACCTCGTCCTATACGCGCATCGGCGGCACGCCGACGATCCTCGTCCTCGGCAACGAAAACAACGACACGGACGAATATGACCGCCACGTGATGGCTCACGAATATGGTCACTATGTTGAAGACCAGTTGTCCCGCTCGGATTCGATCGGCGGCCCGCACAGCCTGAGCGACCGGCTCGACCCGCGCGTTGCTCTGAGTGAAGGCTGGGGCAACGCCTTCTCCGCCATGGTGGAAGACGATCCGGTCTACCGGGACAGCGGCGGCGCCATGCAGGCGAGCGGCTTTTCGTTCAACGTGGAAACCGTAAGCGCCGGGACGCTCGGATGGTTCAATGAATCATCGACCCAGGCGATTATCTACGACCTGTTTGACGATGCGGACGACGGGGCGGACGTCGTCTCCGCCGGGTTTTCACCCATTTACGCCAGCCTCACCGATCCCGCCTATATAAACGATCCTGCGCCAGCGACGATATTCTCCTTTCTGAATTCGTTCCGCTCAAATTCCACCGTAAGCGATGCGGACATAGACGCGCTGGCCACCGCGCAAAACATCAATGGAACCGGGTCGTTCGGCGCCGGCGAAACCAATGACGGCGGCATTCCGTCGGTGCTTCCCTTGCTGCAAACGCTCAGCGTCGGCGCAGCGCCGATTACGGTTTGCTCTGTTGACGACGCCGGGACAACGAACAAACTCGGCAATTATGACTTCATGCGCCTCTCCATCGGCACAACGGGGTCCTACACGCTGACCATGACCCGGACCTCCGGGCCAACCGGCGGCGATCCGGACTTTTTCATCTACCAGGCCGGCGACCTCATCAATGTGGGGGGCAGCGCAGACGTTGATATGGAAACCCTGACGACGACCCTGCAGGCGAATGACTATTGGATATCGGCGCGCGACTTCTTCAATGTGGATGACACCGCCGGAACGCCCGGCGACGTCTGTTACGATTTCTCCGCAAACTGATGCGGGGCTGGAAAGGAACCATGATGGCGAACGTTCGAGGTCTTTGCGTTGTCGTCGCCGCGGCGGCCGCGTCCTGTGCCGCGCCGGAAACGACAACGACCGCCCACCCTGCGCCCAGCGGCAAACCGGGCGCGTCCGTTTCTTTCAGCCACGCGTTGCGAGCGCCGGTAGCCCCTGACGGAGACGGCGTCCTTGAGCTGACAATCACTGAGCAATATGACGCCGGCACCCTGCAGATTACGGCGGCGTCTGACGGCCTCGATCTCGCCGCAGCGTCGCGTTCAACAACCCTGTCCATGGACGGCGCTGCGCAGCATCGCTGGGACGTCTATTTCAACGCCCCCGCCGGCGGCGTTTATTACATTGACTTTGTCGTGACAGTCGAAGATGCGAACGGCGCGGGCGCAACGCGCAGCTATTCCGCCGCCATTCAGGTCGGCGACAACGCCGCGCGGGCAAAGCCGGACGCCCCCATGGCGCTCGATGCGGAAGGCGATCCGGTCGTCGTCATGGAAGCGGAAGAAACGATCGACGAGTAGTCGCCTAGCGGATGTCGTCGAGGCCGATCTGGCGCAGGCGCGCGGCCTCTTCGGCCCAGCCTTCGCGCACCTTCACGTGAATAAAAAGATGAACCGGCGCGCCGAGCAAGGCGCCGAGTTCCTCGCGCGCGGCTTTGCCGATGGCTTTCAGGGTCTGCCCGTTCTTGCCCAGCACAATCCCCTTCTGTCCGTCCCGGGCAACGTAAATCGTCTGTTCGATGCGAATGCCGGCCTTCGTTTCCTTCCAGCTCTCGGTTTCGACCGTCGCGTCATAGGGCAGTTCCTGATGCAGCCGCAGGAACAGTTTTTCGCGCGTCACTTCCGCCGCCATCAACCGGTCGGAAATGTCCGATAGCTGATCTTCCGGATAGAGCCACGGGCCCGGCGGCGCGACCTTCACAAGATGCGCCCTCAAATCGGCAATCCCGTCGCCATTCTTCGCCGAGACGAGAAACACGTCGGTAAAAATACCGATCTTGTCGAGCTCCTGCACCAGCTTCAGCAATTGATCGCGCGGCAGCGCGTCGATCTTGTTGACGACGAGAATAGCTTTGCGGTCCGCTTTTTGGAGCCCTTCGATAATGCGCGATGCGTCGGCGCGCGATTTTCCCGCAGCGCCCTTTTCGCTTTCCCCGTCGATCCAGCCCGGCGCGTCGATCAGCAACAAGGTCGCATCCGCGCCGTCAACGCCCTCCCAGGCGGCGGCGACCATGGCGCGGTCGAGTTTCCGTTTGGGCGAAAATATTCCCGGCGTGTCGATAAAGACGAGTTGCGCGTCGCCTTCCGCGACGATGCCGCGAATGCGGGCGCGGGTGGTCTGCACTTTCTGGGTGACGATCGACACTTTGGCGCCGACCATGGCGTTGACGAGCGTCGACTTGCCGGCGTTCGGCGCGCCGATGACGGCGACGACGCTGCAACGCCGGCGGTCACTCATTTTCAGTCCAGACCCCTTCGCGGATCAGGAACGCCTGCGCCGCGGCCATTTGCGCCGCGCGTTTCGACTTTCCCTCGCCGCGGGCGGGTTTAAACCCTTTCACTTTCACGCCAACCTTGAAGGCCGGCGCGTGGGCCGGACCGTCCGCCTCAAGAACATCATAGTCGGGCGTCCCCAGTTTTTTGCGCTGGGTCCATTCCTGCAGCGCCGTTTTTGAATCCCGATGAAACTTCGAAAGCGCTTCAAGGTTCGGCGTCCAGTATTGCTCGTAAACGCCCTGCGCCGCTTCAAGGCCGCCGTCGACATAGAGCGCGCCGAGCAGCGCCTCCATGACGTCGCCGAGGATCGCTTTTTTCTTGCGCCCGCCGGCGCCCTCTTCCCAGCTCGACATGCGGATATGATCGTCGAGGCCGAAGAACGTCGCCGCCTTGGCGCAGGTTTCCTTACGCACCAGGGCGTTGAGACGCGGCGCCAAAAGCCCCTCTTCATAGTCGGGATAGCGCCGCCACAGCGCCTCCGCCGTCAACAGGCCGAGCACGCGGTCGCCAAGAAATTCGAGCCGTTCAAGATCGCGCACATCATCGCCGCCGCCGGAAAGCGAGGAATGGGTGAGCGCCCGCTTCAGGAGGGATTTGTCGGAAAAGCGATAATTCAGCCGCTCTTCCAGAACGTGATCGTCGCGACGCGTCATTCGACCTTGTCGAAGACGCGCCCGTACCGGATGGCGAAGGGCCAATTCCAGACCTGCCAGAACTGCGCCTTTTGTCCGTCAACGGAGAAAAACAGCCGCTCCGCCCGGCCGACAATATCGTCCTTGTGCACATAGCCCACAGAGGAAATGACGCGGCTGTCCTGAGACTCGTCGCGATTGTCGCCGATCATCAGGAAGTGGTCTTTCGGCACCTGATAGGGACCGACATTGTCGAGCCCGCCCTGATCGCCGGCGCATTCCTGCACGACATAGGAAACGCCGTTGTCCAGCGTCTCGCGATAGACCGGCGCCGGCCCGTCAAGGAAACGGCAATCGGGCGTGCCGACATTGCCGACGAATTCCTTCTTCACCGGCGCGCCGTTGATATGCAGATGGCCGCCGATGAACCGGACTTCGTCCCCGGGCATGCCGATAACGCGCTTGATATAATCCTTGTTGCCGTCCCTGCGGTTTTTGAAAACGACGATGTCGCCGCGATCGGGAATGCCGGAAAAGATGCGCCCCTCCATGGGCAGCCGCGTCAGCGGGTAAACCAGCGACGCGCGCGAATAGCCGAAGGTCGGTTTCGAAACGACGAGGAAATCGCCTACGAGGAGGTTCGGTTTCATCGAGCCGGAGGGAATATTGAACGGCTGAAAAATGACGATGCGCAGGACGAGGGCGATGCCGACGGCGAAGAACACGGTCTTGGCGAGGTCCCACGCCTCCTCGGCGGGGGTCATTTTCGGCGCCGGGGACTTCACCCGCTCGCCCTCGACCCCCTTGTTCCCGAAGATGTTTTTCAGGGAAAACGCCATAAACTCTGCCTTTTTCGCCGCCCCAATTGGCCGATCAGCCGCCCGCCGGCCAGCCCTCTATTTAGCCCGCGCCTCGATAATGACAATGGCCTGGGCCATCGGGTCGTCGTCAGTGATGGTCAGATGGACGTGCGCCTCAAAGCCCTCCGGCGTCAGCTCGGCCAGACGCGCCGCCGCCCCGCCGGTGAGCGCCATGGTCGGCTTGCCCCCGGGCAGGTTCACAACCCCCATATCGCGCCAGAAGACGCCGCGATTGAGCCCCGTGCCGAGGGCCTTGGCGCAAGCCTCCTTGGCGGCGAATCGCTTGGCGTAGGACGCCGCCCGCTTGCGGCGTTTGTCGGACTTCGCCCGCTCGATATCAGTGAAGCAGCGCATGGTGAAGCGCTCGCCATGGCGCTCAAGCGTTCGCTCAACACGACGGATGTCAATCATGTCGTTGCCGATGCCAATGATCATCAATAATGCCCGCCTGTGCGCGCATCCTGCATCAGGCGTTTCATTTCCTTCACCGTCTCGGCAAGGCCCATGAACAGCGCTTCGCCGACAAGGAAGTGGCCGATATTGAGTTCGGCGAGTTCAGGGATAGCGGCGACGGGCTGAACATTCTTGAACGTCAGCCCGTGTCCGGCGTGGACTTCGAGGCCCAGCGCATGGGCGCGCGCCGCGCCCTTTCGGATTTTTTCAAACTCCGCCTCGATCCGTTTCGGCTCGGTCGCAACGGCCGCTTCGTAATAGGCGCCGGTATGGATCTCGATCACCGGCGCGCCGGCGGATTTCGCCGCCTCGATCTGGCGCGGCTCCGGATCGACGAACAGGGAGACGCGAATGCCCGCATCGTTCAGCTCACGAACAAACGGCGCAATGAAATTGTGCTGGCCGGCGACGTCGAGGCCGCCCTCGGTCGTGCGCTCATTGCGGTTTTCCGGCACGATGCAGCAGGCGTGAGGCGCCACCTCGGTGCAGAGCTTCAGCATTTCCGCTGTCGCCGCCATTTCGAAATTGAGCGGCAGATCGATCTCTTCCTTCAGGCGGCGCATGTCGTCGTCACGAATGTGCCGGCGATCCTCGCGCAGATGCGCGGTAATGCCGTCGGCGCCGGCGGTGGCAACCAGTTGCGCCGCGCGCACGGGGTCCGGATGCTCGCCGCCGCGCGCGTTTCGCAGCGTCGCCACATGGTCGATATTGACCCCAAGGCGAAGCGGTTTCGCGCTCACTGGCTGACCCCGCGGCTGCCCGGTTTTACGGGCGGCGTGTTTTTCAAATGATCCGGCAACTGATCGGCCGGCCACGCATCGACTTTCAGTTCCGCAAGGGGAATGATCGGCGCGCCGATATCCACGGCGCCGGCGGACCGGTCCACGAGACAGGCGAGCGCGAGCACGTCGCCGCCGGCCTTACGCACCGCGTCAATCGCCTCGCGCGCCGACAGGCCCGTGGACACAATGTCTTCAACGACGAGGACGCGCGCGCCTTTGTTCAAACCAAAACCGCGGCGCAACTCAAATTCGCCGTCGACGCGCTCCAGAAACATGAACGGAATGCTCAAATGCCGCGCCGTCTCATAGCCGTAGATAATGGCGCCCATGGCCGGCGAAACGACAAAGTCAATCGGTCCGCCCACGGCGCTTTTCGCCTTGTCGGCGAGGGCCCGGCACAGCCGTTCAGTTCGCTCCGGATACATGGAGACGATAGACTTGTTGAGATAGGTGTCCGAATGGAGGCCCGACGACAGGACGAAGTGCCCTTTCTGCAGGGCGCCGGCTTCTTCGAATTCCCGCAAGGCTTCAGAGCTCTTCATCGTCTTTCGATCCTGACCGTTCCGCGGCGATTACGCTGGGCGCCGCACGCACGCCCGCCAGCATCTGGCTGAGCTGTTTGGCGTCTTTTACCTCGACATCCATCAGCATATCGAGGAATTCCCGCGATCGGTTAACGAGACGCATGGACGCAATGGAGACGCCGTAGCGGGCGATAATGCCGGCGACCTCCGACAGCACGCCAACGCCGTTCTGAACGGTAATCGTGACGCGGGCGAAGGCGGAGACACCTTCTTCCTCGTTGTCGCGCCATTTGAGGTCAAGCCAGCGCGATTGCGGCGGGTCCTCTTCCGCCAGCGTGTCGCAATAGATGGTGTGGACGCGCACGGCGCCGTCATCGCCGCGAATGCCAACAATGCGTTCGCCGGGGAGCGGCGTGCAGCAGCGCGCCATGGCGACGGAGACCCCGGGCGTCAGGCCGGCGATGGCGACGCGGGGTTTAAAATCCTGCAGGCTGCCGGGACGGATTTCCCCTTCCGCCGCGCCGGACGCGCCGGGATAAACGGCCTCAATCAGTTCCGAGACCGGCAGGTCGCCGCGGCCCACCGAGACGAGAACGTCCTCAACGGATTTCTTGCCGAGCTTCCGGAGCCCCGCACGCACGCCCTTGAGCGAGAACTGCAAATGGGCGCCGGTGAAGACGCTCTCCGCAATCGAGCGTCCGAGCGCCAGATGTTCGTCGCGCTGCATTTTTTTGATGCGGCGGCGGATGGCGCTGCGCGCCCGGCCGGTGACGGCAATCGATTCCCATTCCGCCGGCACCGGCGCATTGTCCGAGCGCAGGACGAGAACCACGTCGCCGGTTTCAAGCGGCGTTCGCAAGGGCCGCTGCACATTGTTGATCTTCACGCCAATGCAGGAGTCGCCGACATCCGTGTGCACCGCATAGGCGAAATCAAGGGCCGTCGATCCTTTCGGCAAGGCGATGACGCGGCTTTTCGGCGTGAAGCAGAAAATCTGGTCCTGAAACAGCTCCAGCTTGGCGTAGCGAAGCGCTTCGTCCGGGTCCTCGCCGGCCTGATACATTTCAACGAGGCGGCGCGGCGTTTCGTAAGGATCGAATTGTCCGGGGGCGATGATTTCGATGCCCTGCGCATTCTCGCCGGGGTCTTTATATTGCCAGTGCGCCGCGACGCCGCGCTCCGCCGTTTCATGCATATCGTGGGTGCGGATCTGGATTTCGATTTTCTGCCGGCGCCCGTCGGCCCAGGGCGGACCGATCACGGCCGTATGGATCGACCGGTAATGATTGGGCTTGGGCGCGGAAATATAATCGTCGAATTCCGACGGGATCATGCGCCAGGCGCGATGGATAACGCCCAGCGCCCGATAGCAGTCGGTTTCATCATCGACCAGCACGCGGAACGCATAAATATCCGCAAGCTCGTCGAACGACACATTCTTGTGGGTCATCTTGCGCCAAATTGAATAGGGGCGCTTTTCGCGGCTGGTGACCTGCGCGTGAATGTCTTCCGCGGCGAGGCGCGCGCGCAAGGAGTTGGCGACTTCGACAACGCTGGAGACCGAGTGCGTATGCAGGTCGGCGAGACGCCGGCTGATCGTTTCGTGGGCGTCCGGGCTCAGTTCGCGAAAGGCGATGTCCTCAAGCTCTTCGCGAAAACGCTGCACGCCGATGCGGCCCGCCAGCGGCGCGTATATCTCCATCGTTTCAAGCGCGATGCGCTGACGTTTCTCCGCCTTTTCGATGTGGTGGAGCGTGCGCATATTGTGCAGGCGGTCTGCGAGCTTGACGAGTAGGACGCGCACGTCGTCGGCCATGGCGACGACGAATTTACGAAAATTCTCCGCCTGCTTGCTCGCCCCTTCCGGCAATTCGAACTGGGAAAGCTTGGTGACCCCGTCCACAAGGCGCGCAATTTCGCTCCCGAACGTTTTCTCAATATCACCGACTGTGTAATCGGTGTCTTCGACAACATCGTGCAGCAACGCCGTGACGACGGTCGCGGGGTCGGCGCGCAATTCGGTCAATATCGCCGCCACCGCCAGGGGGTGGGAAAAATAGGGATCGCCCGATTTTCGGACCTGTCCGCCATGAGCGCGCATGGCGAACACATAAGCGCGGTTCAGCGTATCTTCGTCCGCATCAGGATCATAGGCGCGAACCCGCTCGACTAGTTCCGTCTGGCGAATAAAACCGACCGGATGCGGCGCGTGCGTCGGCGCACCGTTCGAAGAAGCCGCTGCCGGCTTCTTTGGCGCCGCCGATCCCACATCGCCAACAGGCGCCGCTGCATCGCCGTTTTCTGCAACTGGCGGCGACGACGCGCCGCTCTTGTCTTGCGCATGGTCGATATCGCTTTCCCGTCCGGCGCGCGGGGCGCCGGGCGCTGTGCGGCCGATGATTTTCTGATCAGCCATGGGGTATCCGGCCAGCGCGCTGCATGGGTCTATTGAACCACGGGCGCGGCCGCGTGAACAGGCGTCGCGCCGCCGCCGGCGGACAAGCCCCCGGGGGCGTTAACCTTTCGGCAGGGTCTGCGGCGTCGTCATGCCGGCGGCCTGAATGGCCTTGAGGTAATCGTCCTCCGACATCTTGTCGAATTCCGGCGCGTCGGCTTTTTCCGGCGCCGCTTCGGCGTCTTCAGCCTCGTCCGTCTCCACATGTTTCTGGAGCGACTGCACGAGGTCTTCATCAAGCTCGTCCGGCTTCAGCGCGTCGTCGGCGATCTCGCGCAGGGCGACGACCGGGTTCTTGTCATTGTCGCGGTCAACCTCAAGCGGCGCGCCGGAGGACAGCACCCGCGCGCGATGGGCGGCGAGGAGAACCAGATCAAACCGGTTCGACACTTTTTCAACGCAGTCTTCGACGGTCACGCGGGCCATCAGGCGGTCTCCTGAAAATCTCTGTGGGCGAGCCGGAGGAGATATCCCCTCAAGAGGCGATAGACAAGCGCTGCGGCGCAAAAAAGCACCGATTCCGCGGCAAGCCGCTATCCGATGGGCCGGGCCGTGCGATCGGGCAGTCCTTTCAGGATTTCCGCCGCCGTCCGCGCCTCCCCGGGCGGGCGCCAGTCCGGCGCGATATCGCATAAGGGGGCCATGACGAAATCCCTCGAGAATGCCCGGGGGTGCGGCAGCGCCGGACGGTCCGAGCGGACGTCGCCATAGGCGATGAGATCGAGATCGAGGGTGCGCGGGGCGTTCTTGCGCCCGCGGCGGCGTCCGAACGCAGTCTCCACCGCATGGAGGGCGGCAAGGAGGGCGGCCGGCTCCATCGCCGTGCGGATCTCGGCGACGGCGTTGACAAAGGGCGGATCGGCGGGGTCCGGCCAGGCAGGTGAGGAATAGAGTGGCGATTTCGCGACAAGCTCTGTAATCTGACCGACGGCGAAAATCGAATGCAAAACAACCTGTTGCGAATCAACGCCGCAAAAAGGCAGATTGGAGCCTGCTGCAATCAAAATCATGTTTTCAGCAAATGATGAATTTGAGACGCGCCCCCATATTTGGCGCGCATAACGCTTCGAGGCAATGATGGCAAAATTTCTGGGACTGAGAGAGTCTGAAAAAACGGCGTTTTTTATTGACGGCGCCAATCTTTACAAAGCGGCGCGCAATCTGGGGTTTGATATCGACTATAAAAGCCTCCTGGCCAAGGCGCAGGAGGGCTGCGCCCTCGTTCGGGCGTCCTATTACACCGCCATGCAGGAAGACCGCGACCAGGACTATTCTCCGTTGCGACCACTGGTCGATTGGCTCGACTACAATGGCTACACCATGGTGACGAAGCAGACCCGCGAATTCACCGACAGCCAGGGCCGCAAGCGCTTTAAAGGTTCGACTGATATCGAACTGGCGACGGACCTGTTGCTGCTCGCGCCGCGCCTCGACCATATTGTCCTCTTCACCGGCAATGGCGATTTCCGGCGCGCTATTGAAGCCGTTCAGGGGACGGGCGTGCGCGTCAGCGTGGTATCCACGGTGAAGTCGTCCCCGCCGATGGCGTCCGATGAACTGCGCCGCCAGGCTGATGCGTTTTTCGATCTCGCCGATCTTGAAAAAACCATCGGGCGTTCGGGCGGACCGACGCGCCGGACGCAGCCTGACGACGATCTCGAGGACGACTATGAAGACGATCTCGAGGACGAATTCGAGGACGTCGATTAAGGGCCCGGCCGTGGCGCCGCCCTCCGTTGACCTGTCTGCGGCCGAGCCGTCCGCCGATTGCGCGCTATGCCCGCGCCTTGTCGAATTCCGACAGGAAAACATCAGGACGTATCCGGATTATTTTAACGCCCCGGCGCCGACCTTCGGCGACGCAAGAGCGAAACTGCTGATTGTCGGGCTGGCGCCCGGCCTTCACGGCGCCAACAAAACCGGGCGGCCGTTTACCGGCGACTACGCGGGCGATCTTCTTTACGGGACGATTGCGAAATTCGGCTTCTCCAACGACCGCTATGATGCGCGGCCCGATGACGGGCTCGTCCTGAAAGCCGCCGCCATCACCAACGCCGTGCGCTGCGTGCCGCCGCAGAACAAACCCAACGGCGCCGAAATCAAAACCTGCCGGCCGTTTCTGTCCGCGCAGATTGATGGAATGCGCCAAATGCGCGCGATTTTATGCCTTGGGCGAATCGCCCATCAATCGACGCTCGCCGCACTGGGGATCAAACAGAAAGACGCTCCCTTCGCACATGGCGCAAACTATACTGTTCCGGGCCGGAATTTTTCCCTGTTCGACAGCTATCACTGCTCGCGCTACAACACGAATACCGGGCGCTTGACGGAAGCCATGTTCGAATCGGTGTTTGCCGCCATCCGCGCCCATATCGACGCCGGCGGGTGACGCGGAACAATGGCTGAAGGATAGCGGCCAAAGAACAACCGTCCTTGAGCGGCGGGAGGATGAGCGATTGAGCACTAAGACTCGTTTTCAGACGAGGAAGATGTGACGCGGAACTGGGGCTTGCCCGCACGTGACGCGCAGCGCGCCGTGCACGACGCCAAAACCGCCAAACCGTTAATGACCCTGTTCGTCTCCGCCGTTTTCGGCGTGATCGGCGCCGCCGTCGCCGCCATGAGTTTCGCCGAGGCGAGAGACGTGATCGCCAATCTGTTTCACGGCGGTAGTCTTGTCGCCGCGGTTGTCGCCGCAGGGTTTGGATGCTGGAGTTATGTCTGGCTGGCGCGGCCGCGTTTTGCCGCGCAGTTTTCCGGCGTCAGCGACGGCTTTTCCAGCCTGCTGCGGTTTTACGCCCGGGCCGCGCTCGCCCTCGCCGTTCTTCTGTCGGTCGGCGTCGCGTCCATCGGGTTTGCGCCCGCAGTCGTCACGGTACTGATCTTATGCGCTTCCGGCGGCGCCGGCGCGGCCGCCGCCTTCCAGACGGTGCTGGCGTTTGTGCCGCATTACGAATGAACAGCGCCCCATCCGCTGACCCGAAATCTACGCCGCCCGTCAAGCCTTTATCTGGTTAACGCAATCGCCTAGACTCGCCGCGACACCGTCGTGGAGGGGCATATGTTCGGGGTGCGTATCCTTTTGTTTCTGGTCGCCTTTTTGATGGTGATCGTGGAGTTCTTCGTGGGCGCGGTGCTGACCGAACCGGCGCAGATTTTCTTGTCGATCTTTTTTGGCGGCGTCGTTATTACGCTGCTGCTCGGCATTTCGATCTTTCTTCTCGCCCCGATCGAAGACCAGAACGCCACGGGCGGCGGCTCGGTCGGACGATGGGGCGTCCTGATCATCGCCAGCATGTCCATTTCGGCAATTTCGTTTTTCGTGCCGACCTATTTCCTGCCGATGTTCACCGGCATGGAGCTTTATCGGCCGTAATACGCTGGATAATCCGTATAAAGACGGGTGGTCTCACACCTACCCCTTACACCCACCGCCGCACGCGCTCTTTGAACTCGCGATAGTCGACGCCGAATTTCCTTTCGAGATAGGCTTCTTCCGAGGGGATCACAAAAAAGTTGATAATCGCCCCGGCCGCAAGGCTCGTGAGAACGACCCACAGGTTTTCCGTCGCCACGCCGAAGCCGACGCCGACCAGCACCATCCCCAGATAAATCGGATTGCGTGAAAACCGATAGGCGCCGCCGGTGAGGAGCGCGTTCGACGGCGTCGCCGGCGGCAATGTTTCGCCGGCCTCGGCAAAGGCGGACACCGAGGACACAAGCAACACCAGCGCGCCCACAAGAATGACCCCGCCAAGCCCTTCCGCGACAAGGTCCGGCAGGGGCAGGCCGCCGCCGGCAAAGGCGCGGATGACAAAGCCAATGATCAGGGCGGCGAAGAAAATTGTCGGCGGGTGAATGCTGACATCCGGTTTATCTTCAACATCCGTGCTCATGGGCTCATCCTCGATTGCGCAGCAATCGTTGCTGCTGACGTTTCCAGTCGCGATCCTTGACGGTATCGCGTTTGTCCGGCGCTTTCTTGCCCTCGCCGATGCCGAGTTCGAGTTTTGCGATACCGCGATCGTTAAAATAGAGCCGCAACGGCACGAGGGTGAAGCCCTTGCGCTCCACCGCCTGGGCGAGACGCGCGATTTCGCGCTTGTGCAGCAGCATTTTGCGTTTACGTTTGGGCTCGTGATTTTGCCGGTTGCCGGCGGAATATTCCGGAATGTTGGCGTTGATCAGCCAGAGGCCGCCGTCTTCGGGCGCGGCGTAACTTTCCGCGATATTGATCTTGCCTTCGCGGAGCGCCTTCACTTCCGTGCCGGTCAGCATGAGCCCGGCCTCGATCGTTTCGGTAATCTTGTAATCGAAACGGGCGCGTCGGTTTTCCGCCACGACTTTTCGATTGTCGTCTTTTTTCGGGGCCATCAGCCGATAAGGTCCAGGCCCTTTAACGCCGCGCGAACATTGGCCTGAGCCGCTTCCGAAGG
The DNA here is from genome assembly GCA_028284345.1 of Hyphococcus sp. Classification (GTDB taxonomy): domain Bacteria; phylum Pseudomonadota; class Alphaproteobacteria; order Caulobacterales; family Parvularculaceae; genus Hyphococcus. The sequence goes on from JANQRY010000008.1 coordinate 100,915, forward strand.
CGGAACCATGGGCAGGCGCACGTCCCCCGCGCAGAGGCCGAGGAGCGACAATGCGTATTTCGTCGGACCGGGCGAGGCGTCGGAGAACAGCGCATGGTGCAGCGGCGCCAGCCTGTCCTGCATCTCAAGCGCCGTCTTGTAGTCGCCCTTCAACGTCGCCTCCTGCATGGCCGCGCATAGGGACGGCGCAACGTTGGACGTGACGGAGATACAGCCGACGCCGCCCATGGCGTTGTACCCGACCGCCGTCATGTCCTCGCCGGAAAGCTGGACAAACCCGTCCTCGCAATGGCGCCGCTGCAGCGCGACCCGGGCGAGATCGCCGGTGGCGTCCTTGACGCCCACGATCCGCGGCAGTTTTGAAAGCGCCGCCATGGTTTCAACGGTGATGTTCACCGCCGTTCGCGCGGGGATATTGTAGATAATGATCGGAACGTCGGTAGCGTCGTGAAGGGCGGTGTAATGCGCGATGACGCCCGTCTGATTCGGCCGGTTGTAATAGCCGGTGACGGCCAGCAGCGCGTCGGCGCCGAAGCTCTGCGCGCGCCGGGCGATGGAAATGGCGTAAGCCGTATCGTTGGCCCCGGCGCCGGCGATGACGGGAACCCGGCCGGCCGCCGTTTCGATGCAGAGCCGGATCACCTGCTCATGTTCGTCGTCCGTCAGCGTCGCCGATTCGCCCGTGGTCCCCACGGGCACCAGGCCGTGCGTCCCGGCCTCGATCTGGCGCTCGACCAGCGCGCGATAGGCGGCTTCGTCGACTTTTCCGTCGCGAAACGGCGTCACCAGCGCAGTTATTGACCCTTTAAGTTCTTTCATGGCCTCGATTTTCTTAAATGTAACCGTTCGATAGACGCCTCGCGCGGCTTCATCAAGCGTCCGCCTGTTCTGCTAGGCCCCGCTTTGGGCTAAACTATGGTGAACCGGCGCATGAAAATTACGTCTAAATGCGTCGCCAGGATGGGCTGCAAGGGGGCCGACGGAGTCGCGCATATGGTTGGGTTTTGGGGGAAAAGAGCGAGCGTCGGCGTTTTTGCTGCGATTCTCGCCCTGCAAGGGGCCGCCACGGCGGCGGTTTCAACGCCGCGCATAAAGCCGCCGGCGCCGGGACCGGAATATCTGACCCGGCTCGATCACGCCCGCCTGCTGACCGTCCACGCGGCCCTTGAAAAAAAGCAGTTTTCCCTCGCCCGGGCTGAAATGAAGTTCATTGAAGACCCGACCGCCAGGAGCCTCGGACAATGGCTCTATCTGATGGCGAAGGACAGAGACGTCGATCTCGCCGAAGCCGGCGCCTTTCTCGACGCCCATCCCGACTGGCCCGCGACGGCGCGCATTCAGGCCTTCGTCGAAAGCCGCATTTCCAACGAGGCGCCGGCGGATGCGATCCTTGACTTCTTCCGGGCGCGAGCGCCGCGCACGGGCGACGGAAAAATCCAGCTTGCGCGCGCGCTTTTGTCCAAAGGACAAAACGACGAGGCGACCGCCCTCATCCGCGATGCATGGATCAACCATAATTTCACGGTGTCGCAAGAGCGCCGCCTTCTCGCCGCCTATAAATCGCGGCTGGCAAAGGCCGACCACGCCGCGCGCGTCGACCGCCTCCTGTGGGCGATACAGGTGACCAATGCGCGACGCACCTTCCCCTATCTTTCCAGCGGCGACCGCCGCAAGGCCGAAGCGCGCGCGGCGCTTCTCGTGCGCGCCTCGACCGCGCCGCGCCTCTATCGCAATCTGACGAAAGCCGAACAGCTTGACTCCGGCGTTCTCCACGCCGCCGTGCGGTATCATCGGCGTACGGATCAACAGGACTACGCCATATCCCTCGCCAACAAGGCGCCCGACACGATCGAGGCCCTGCGCAACACCGATCGCTGGTGGACAGAGCGGCGTATATTGATGCAATGGGCCGTTAGAGAGGGGCGCTTTACCGACGCCTACCGGCTCGCGGCCGAACATGGCGGCGCGGAAGGGACGGATTTTTCCGATGCGGAGTTCGTCGCCGGCTGGATCGCCTTGCGCTTTCTGAAGGAGCCGGAGCGCGCGACGACCCATTTCGAAGCCATGACCGGCGCGGTCGCAACGCCGATATCGCTGTCGCGCGGCTATTACTGGCTCGGACGCGCCGCATCGGCGGCGGGGAATGAAACGGCGGCGCGCGAGAATTACGCCGCCGCCGCGGAGCATCATTACGCCTATTACGGACAGCTTGCCGCCGAAGCGCTCGGCGGCGCGGCCATTCAAAAAACCTTCGCCGCGCCGATGGTTGCAGGCCCCGAGGACAAGGCCCGCTTCAACTCACGCCCGGCGGTGGCGGCGTTGCGCATGCTGTCCGACCTCAACCTCGATTACGAGCTGATGGTTTTCGCCTATCATGTCGACGACGAGCTGGAGCGGCCCGGCGAATATCTTGAACTCGCCAACATCACCAATGGCGAAGGCGCGCCGCATCTCACCGTGCGCGCCGGCAAGGTGGCGACCCAGCGCGGCGCCTTTACGCCCCATGTCGCTTACCCGACCGTATTCGTTCCCGACGAGGCCCGGGCCTTTGTCTCGCCCGAAATCATTCTCGGTCTGTCGCGTCAGGAAAGCGAATTCAATCCGCGCGCTTTTTCGAGCGCCGGCGCCCGCGGCGTCATGCAGCTGATCCCGTCCACCGCCCAGATCACGGCGCGCAAGGAGGGCCTGCCCTATCGCCGCTCGGCGCTGCTCGATGATCCCGTCTACAACATGACCCTCGGCTCCGCGCATCTGTCGCATCTGCTCGACCGGTTCGACGGTTCGCTGGTCATGACCCTCGCCGCCTATAACGCCGGCGCCCATCGCGCCAGTCAGTGGGCGGAGGATTATGGCGATCCGCGCACGGGCGACGTCGACCCGGTCGACTGGGTCGAACTCATTCCCTTCTCGGAGACCCGCAACTATGTACAGCGCGTTCTTGAAAACGTGCAGGTCTATCGCGGCCGCCTGAACGACGCGGCGATCCCCGGCCGGCTGGCCGCCGATATCGAACGGGGCGGCCCCAAAGGCCGCATCGCGGCGACGCCCGCGCCGTCGGCAAGGCTCACCGCGCTTGCCCAGTCGCGCGGCGGCGCCAACGGACTGACCGATCTTCCTGCGCAAACAGCGCTCCATGCGGCGAAGTTCCGTGAAAAAAGACTCGCGGGCCTGGCGCCGGAAACAGCGCCGCAACAACCCGCCGGCGACATCCTGGCGCCGCCGCCCGCGCGCCCATCCCCGGGCCCGGGCGGAACCGGCCGGACGCCGGCGCCCCGGATCTCCACGGAAACCGCGCCTACGCATGTTGAACCGGAAGACGAAGCGGTCGAGCCGGCGCCGATCGCCTTGTCGGCCGACGCCGCGCCTACGCCGAAGACGGAAAACATCGTAACGCCGCCGCCGGCGCCGGCGATATCGACAGACCCAATAACGGCATTGCCCGATGCGCCCGCCGACCCGACCGCGCCGGAAACAGACGCGATTGCGCGCCTCGTGGAAACCGTCGTCGCGGAGGACGTCGCGGCGCAATCACCCGCGACTGACGCACCGCCGGCCAATAGCCTCGCCGCCGCGGATCAATCCAAAAGCGCCTTCGCCGAGAAGATCATCGAAAAGGCGGCAACGCGCCTGCAGATCGACGATGAGGGCGACGCGCTCGCCGCCGCCATCGTCCGCGGCCTTGAGCAAATGGAAGAGGAAAGCGCCGCCGCGACACCTGAGCCGGCCTGCCTCGGCGCCGCGCCGACGGAAGCGGGAGACGACGGCGACGCCGCGTCCTTAAACGCGCTGATGGCGGCCCAGCTGCGCGGCGAAGACGACCCTTGCGCTGAATAAACCGGCCCTGTCGCTGGCCATCAACCTGTCGGGATATCCCTGTCGAGGCGAACGCGAAGCGTTCTGACGCGAGCGAGGAAATGGCGGAGACGAAGGGATTCGAACCCTCGATATCCTTTTGAGATATACTCCCTTAGCAGGGGAGCGCCTTCGACCACTCGGCCACGTCTCCGCCGCCGGTCATGCCCAAAAACAGGATTAATGGCAAGGATTTCGACGGCGTCCGCCGGCGCGCGGGCCGGCGCCGCGTCAGAACGCTCGCCATCGGGCGTTAGTAAATTATTACATAATTCCTGCAATCCATGGTTGCTCCCGGCGCACATTGCTCGCGAAGCGTTAAGCCGCCGAAACCAGGGGACTACCCATGACGCGCACCCAGAACGTTCTGTTGGTCGAAAACGATGATTTTGACGCCGCCATAACGCGCGAACTGCTCGAAAAATGTTGCCGGCAACCCTTCAGCGTTCAGCGATGCAAACTTCTTTCGGAAGCCTGCAAAGAACTTTCGCGCGGCGAATTTGTTGCGGTCCTCACGGATATGAACCTGCCGGACAGTTCCGGCCTGGATACGGTGCGCGAGATTCATCAGGCCAATCCCGAAACGCCGGTCATCGTCCTTACAGGGACGGACGATACAAACATCGCGGTTGCGGCGCTTGGCATCGGCGCCCAGGATTACCTGCCGAAAACCGCGCTCGACAGCCGCGCCCTTGAGCGGGTTATTCAATACGCCGTCAGCCGCAAGAAAAAAGAGAACGACCTGACGACCAAGGCCTATTACGACAGCCTCACCGGTCTCGGCAATCGCGCATTGCTCTATGAGCGCTGGCGGCGCGGTCTGTCGCGATCACTGCGCGCCGCACGGCAGGTGGGCGTTCTGGTCGTCGACGTCGATAACTTCAAGTCGGTGAACGACACCCACGGCCACGAAGCCGGCGACCTGTTGTTGATGCACCTTTCCGCGCGGCTAAAGGCGTGCGTCAGAGATACGGATATCGTCGCACGCCTCGGCGGCGACGAGTTCGTGATCGTCCTTGAAAATGTCCGGTCAAAGAAAGAGGTCGACGGCGTCCGGGACAAGTTGATGCACAATGTCAGCTATGCGCTCGCGGCCAACGGCAAAAAAATCTCTTATACGGTAAGCATCGGCAGCGCCGTTGTCGATCCGCAGGCTGAGGAAGACTTGCTGCTCGCCATGCGCGCCGCCGATGCGGAAATGTATGAATATAAGGCCCACGGAAAGGCAAAGACCGCCGCGGAGTAACCCTCAAGACGACCCGTCGGGTCGAGGCCCGCCCGTTCGATTTTATGGCCGCTCTTCAAGCGCCGCCGCCGCGCCATAAAGCGCTGCGCCGCCTTTCACAATCATCGTTACCGGAACGGCGCGCACATAGGCCGTCATCCGGCCTTTTTCGACAAAGCGCTCAGCAAAAGCGCTGGCCATCAAAATGTTCCGCATCTTCGGCAGAACGCCGCCGCCGAGCACGACCCCGCCGCGCGCGCCAGTCGCGAGCACGCCGTCGCCGGCGACGCGACCAAGAATGTCGCAGAACAGGGCGACGGTCTTCACCGCGAGCGGGTCCGCGCCCGAAGCGGCGGCGGCCGTGATGGCGCCCGCGTCAAGGTCGGTGCCCGGGGCGTCGGCGATGGCGGAGAGCGCCCGATAGATATTGACCAGCCCGGGGCCCGACAGCACCCGCTCCACGGTGACGCGCGGATGCTCCCAGGCGATGAAGTTCCTGACGGCGATTTCCTCGTCCGTTTGCGCGGCGAACGCCACATGGCCGCCCTCGGTCGCAATGACTTTGCGGCCGGTCTTCGTGGGCGCGATCAACGCCTGACCGAAGCCGGTCCCCGGTCCGATGACGAGCTGCGGCGCGCCGGCGACAGCGCGTCCCTCCTTGACCGTAACAAACGCATCGTCGCCGAGATGCGCGAGGCCGGCGGCGAGAGCGTAAAAATCGTTGACGATCAAAAATTCGGAAAGACCCAGCGGGTCCGCAATATCGTCGGCCCGAAGCGTCCAGGGTGAATTGGTAAAATCGACGGCGCCGTCAATAAGCGGGCCCGCCGCGGCGAAACACCCGCGCGCCGGGCGGTCGCTGACAGAAGCAAGATACGCCGCCGCCGCGTCGCGAACCGTTTTGAAATCTTCCGCCCGGAATGCGCGGGCGTCGCGCACGGCGATCCCGCCCTGTCCGGTTTCGGCAATCGCAAAACGCGCATTCGTGCCGCCAATATCGGCGACCAGAACCGGACCAGCCATTGCGTTCCTCCAGCCCCCAGCCCAAGGGTGGTTGCAAACACACGCTCGCCGCCGGCAGACGCGCTCACGAGCGAGGCTTTCTTTGCACTATTGCGACGCAAGATAATCGCCGACGAATCAATGCGCAACGTTAGACCGATCCGACGACGACGAGAACGCCGTCGATACGTGAGGCGCGCGACGCCGCAGGTTATAGTGCGCCGGACGAATCACGGAGGAGCGCAGCGGCATGGACACCGGCGAGCCGGACAAAAACAGGACCGCGGCAGCGACCGAAACCGAATGGTGGCGAGGCGCCGTCATTTATCAGATTTATCCGCGCAGCTTTCTCGATTCGAACGGCGACGGCGTCGGCGACCTGAAAGGCGTCCTCGCCGGCCTCGACCACGTCGCAAGTCTCGGCGTTGACGCCATCTGGCTTTCGCCTTTCTTCACTTCGCCCATGGATGATTTCGGATATGACGTCGCCGATTATCGCAGCGTCGATCCGGTCTTCGGCGACCTCGCCGATTTCGACGCTGTCATTGAAAAGGCCCATGGCCTCGGCGTCAAAGTCATCATTGATCAGGTTTATTCGCATACGTCGGATCGGCATGCATGGTTCGCAGAAAGCCGTCAGAATCGCGCAAACCCGAAAGCCGACTGGTATGTCTGGGCCGATCCGAAGCCGGACGGCGCGCCGCCCAATAACTGGCAGTCGGTTTTCGGCGGCGGCGCATGGGAATGGGATGCGCGCCGGCGGCAATATTACCTGCATAACTTTCTGACGAGTCAACCTGACCTCAACCTGCACAACAGAGAGGTGCAGGACGCCCTGCTTGACGTCGCGCGGTTCTGGCTTGACCGCGGCGTTGACGGGTTTCGCCTCGATGCGTTGAATTTCGCCATGCACGATCCGCGCTTGCGGGACAACCCGCCGGCGCCGCAGGGGACGCGTGCGCCGACTCGGCCCTTCGACTATCAGCAGCACATTTACAACCGATCGCATCCGGACATTCCGGCGTTTCTCGAACGCATTCGCGACGTCGCCAATCAGTACAAAGATATCTTTACCGTGGCCGAGGTGGTCGGCGATGCGCCGCTTGCGGAAATGAAAGCCTTTACGGCGAACGGGCGCCGGCTGAGTTCCGCATATGATTTTACGTTTCTCTATGCAGATCGACTGTCCCATGATCTCGTCAGGCGCGCCGTCGAAGCCTGGCGCGGCGACGCCGGGGAAGGCTGGCCCTCATGGGCGTTTTCCAATCACGACGCGCCGCGCGCGGTCAGCCGCTGGGCCGACGAAACGAAAAGAGACGAGGCCGCGAAACTTCATGCGATGCTGCTGATGGCCTTGCGCGGCAACGCTTTTCTCTATCAGGGCGAAGAACTCGGCCTGCCCCAAGGGGACGTGCCTTTCGAGCGCCTTCAGGATCCGGAGGCCATCGCCAACTGGCCGGCGACGCTCGGGCGCGACGGCGCGCGCACGCCAATGCCCTGGAAGCGCGCAGCGCCGAACGCCGGCTTTTCAACGGGCGATCCGTGGCTGCCCGTCGATCCGCGCCACGCAGCGCTGTCGGTAGACGCGCAGGAAAAGGACGCTGGCTCAATGCTGCACTTTGTTCGCGCGCTGATCCGTCTTCGCGGATCGAGTGCGGCACTAAAAACCGGCGAGATTAACTTCATTGACGACGCGGGCGGCGCGCTCGCCTTTTACCGGCGCGCCGGCGACGACGTTGCGCTATGCGTTTTCAATCTCGGCGACGTGCCTGTTTCCTGGGAACCGTCCGACGCAAAAAAACTATCGCGCGCCATAAGCGCCGGGATCGAAGCGGGCGACAGATCACTGCCGAAAATGCTGCCTCCATACGCCGGCTACATCGCGCTTCCCGGGCCGTAATGAAATGGCGTGAAAGAGAATGGAGCGGGTAGCGGGAATCGAACCCGCATATTCAGCTTGGAAGGCTGCTGCACTACCATTGTGCTATACCCGCCCGGCGCCGAGCGCCTTGGCCCGTTCTAATGATCGAAAAAACCGCCTCGCGCAAGGGCGTCAGTCGAGTTCCGCCTTTCGGGAGCGGGCGTATTTCGGCGAGGGGATATTGAACCGGATCGCGGCGGCGCGGATCAGGAACGTCGCCATGGCGGCGATGGGCGCGCCGATGCCGGCGTCCACGCCGATGGAAGAGAGCGCCACATAAACCCCTGCGCCGACGAGCGCCGCGGTCGCATAAATATCCTGTTTCAAAATGAGCGGCGGTTCGTTGAGCAAGACATCGCGAACAACGCCGCCGAATGTCGCCGTCACCGCGCCCATGAAGATGGCGATCACGGCGGGCGCGTCCGCGGCGAGGGCGGCCGGCGCGCCGAGGATGGCGAAAACGGAAAGCCCGACGGCGTCGGCCCAAATCAACGCCTGAAGCCGCGACGCCAGCACAGGCTGCGCCAGCGTCGCCGTCGCCGCGCCCGCAAGACAGACGAGGACCGCGGACGGAGCGGCGATCCACCACACCGGGAAGGCGCCGAGCAGCACGTCGCGAATGGTGCCGCCGCCGACGCCGGTGACGAAGGCAATCATCGCAACGCCGAAAAGATCCATGTCGTTGCGCAGCGCCGTCAGCGCGCCGGACACAGCGAAAACAAAGAGGCCGAGGATATTCAGGGCGGCGAGGACAGCGGCGGTTTCCATAAGCGCCGCTTTGAAGCGATTCAACGCGCCGGGAAACCGCCCTCAGAGCGCCCGCGCAATTAAAACCTTCATGATCTCGTTGGTGCCGCCGTAAATGCGTTGAACCCGCGCGTCGGCGTACATGCGGCTGATCGGATACTCGTCCATATAGCCATAGCCGCCATGGAGTTGCAGGCATTCGTCGACGATCTCGTTTTCAAGATCGGTGAGCAGCATTTTGGACATGGACGCGGTCGCCGCATCGAGCTTGCCGGCGATCAATTGCTCCGTGCAATAGTCGACAAAGACCCGCGCCATGGTCGCCCGCGCCTTGCATTCGGCGAGCTTGAACTGCGTATTCTGAAACTTCAGGATCGGCCGGCCGAAAGCTTCGCGCTCTTTAACGTAGTCGATGGTCAACTCCAGCGCGCGTTCGATCATGGCGATCGCCTGCACGGCGATCTCCTGGCGCTCCTGGGGCAGTTGCTCCATCAACTGAAAAAAGCCCTGCCCTTCTTCCGTACCGAGAAGGTTTTCCGTCGGCACTTTCACGTCGTTGAAAAACAGCTCCGACGTATCCTGCGCCTTGTTCCCCAGTTTCTTGAGGTTTCGTCCGCGCTCAAAACCGTCCGCCTCATCGGTTTCGACAACCATCAGCGAGACGCCCTTGGCCCCTTCCGACGGATCGGTCTTGGCGACCACGATGACGATATTGGCGTTCTGGCCGTTGGTGATGAAGGTTTTCTGACCGTTGATGACATACTGGTTGCCGTCTTTCAGCGCCGTTGTTTTGACGCCCTGCAGATCGGACCCGGCGCCGGGTTCGGACATGGCGATGGCGCCGATCAGTTCGCCCGTCGCCATGCGCGGCAGCCAGCGCTTTTTCTGTTCTTCCGTGCCGTAATGGAGAATGTAGGGGGCGACGATGGTGTTGTGGAGCGGCGCCCCGAACCCTTCGACGCCGCATTTGATCTGTTGCTCAATTGCGACTTGTTCATGAGCAAAGGTGCCGCCGAGGCCGCCATACTCTTCCGGCATTGACATGCAAAGGAGCCCCTGCTCGCCAGACTTCTCCCAGGCCCAGCGATCGACGCGCCCCTGATCGCGCCATGTCTCCACATGGGGAAGCAGTTCGCGGGTGTAGAATTTCGCGACCTCCTCTTCGAACATGACGAGTTCGTCGGTTTTCCAGGACGGGCGGGCGGTTTGAACGGCGGTCATCGACGACTCTCCAGACGCGAAAACGGATTTCTATGGGGGCGGATTTTGAAACGCGCCTTAGGGTCGAACAAGGACATTGCGCAGTTTCGGCTGCGGAAACTGCTTTCGACGCCCGCGTTAATCGGCGTCGGAAAGCCGCCTGATCAAACTCGACGTATCCCAGCGTCCGCCGTCCATCGCCTGAATGTCGGCGTAAAATTGATCGACCAGCGCCGTCACCGGCAGGCGCGCGCCATTGTCGCGCGCTTCGGCGAGGGCGATGCGCAGATCCTTGCGCATCCAGTCAACGGCGAAGCCGAAATCGAACTCATCGGCGGCCATGGTCTTGGCGCGGTTTTCCATTTGCCAGCTTTGCGCGGCGCCGCCGGAGATCGCTTCCAGCACCTTGTCGATGTCGAGACCGGCCCGCGCGGCGAAATGAACGCCTTCGGAAAGCCCTTGCAACAATCCGGCGATGCAAATCTGGTTGACGGCTTTTGTTAATTGTCCGGCCCCGGACGGTCCCACATGAACAATGCGCGCGCCGTAGGACGCCATGGCCGGCCGGGCAAGCTCCACATGAGCGCCGTCGCCGCCGCACATGATGGCGAGCTTGCCGTTCTGCGCGCCCGCTTCCCCGCCGGAGACAGGGGCGTCGACAAAGCCGACGCCCAGTTCGGCGAACTCGCCATGCAGGCTTTTGGCGAGCGCCGGCGACGCGGTCGTATGATCAATCACGATGGCGCCGCGCGCCAGCGCGCCCGCCGCATTGGTCAGCACCGCCTTAACATCCGGGTCGTCGCCAAGACAGGTGAACACGAAATCCGCGCCGTCGACCGCCGCGTCGGGCGTATCCGCGGCGCCGCCGGCGTAATGTTCGGTCCACTGGCGGGCCTTCTCGGCCGTGCGGTTGTACACCGTCACCGCATAGCCGTTTTCCGCAAGATGTCCGGCCATGGGATAGCCCATGACGCCCAAGCCCAGAAATGCAGCCCGTTTCATGTCTTACGTCAGCCCCGAATAGTAGCGACTTGCATAATAGACCAGCGGGCCGTCGTCGTTGGAATCAAAACGCACCACCTCGCCAATCAGAATGGCGTGATCGCCCGCCTTGTGGCGGCGATGGATGCGGCAATCAAATCCGGCGATGCGCGATTTCAGAAGCGGCGCCCCGGTTTCCCAGATTTCATATTCGTCGGGCGCCGGCGGTTCGGGCGCGCGGCCGGCGAACCGATTGGACAGCGCCGTCTGGCCCGCGCCGAGGATCGACAAAGCGTAAGCGTCCGCCTCCATGAAGTGCGGATAGGCGGCGGTCTTGTTTTCCAGGCACCAAAGCAACAACGCCGGATCGAGCGAAACGGACGTAAAGGAATTGATGGTGAGCGCGCGAAAGTCGCCATTGGCGTCCACACAGGTCGCGATCGCAATCCCGGTGGCGAACTTGCCGAACGCGTTTTTCAGCGGCCTGAATTCGTCCGCCATGGCGACTGCCTTCCCTCGCGCGCGCCGCCGTTTCGGCAACGTATTGAAAATGCTTCCATCTTGTGCCGTTAGCATCTATTCGGGAAAATAAAAAGCGGCCAGCCCGGCCGCATCGACGCCGCGCATCGGCGCGATTGAGAGAGAACCCTGGGCGGGCGATGGACTTTTTGATCGACGCACACTGGCAGATGTGGGCGACGCTGGCGATCATCTTCGTCACCGTCGTCGCCTATACGCTTGACCGGTTTTCCCTTGAACTCATCTCGGCCGGCGCCCTTGTCGCGTTGCTGGCGCTGTTTCTCATCGCGCCGCTGCAGGACGGCGCGGTCAACCTGCTCACGACAGAAGACTTGCTGTCGGGCTTCGCCAGCCCGGCGCTCTTCGCCATTCTCGGCCTGCTCATCATCGGCCAGGGCATGTTTCAGTCCGGGGCGCTGGAACACCCGACCGACTATCTTCTGCGCATCTACGACACGCGGCCCGTCACGATAACCGCGGCGATCTTTATTTTCGTGATGGTCGTCAGCGCGTTCCTCAACAACACGCCCGTGGTCGTGATGTTTATTCCGATCATGGCGGCCCTCGCCCAGCAGGGAAAAATTCCCGTGGCGCGCTACATGATGCCGCTCTCGTTTTTGTCGATCTTCGGCGGCATGACCACCATCATCGGCTCCTCGACAAACCTCTTGGCGGCGCAGTCCTATCGCGCAACCACTGGTGGCGAAATCGGGTTTTTCGAACTGACCCCCATGGGGCTGTTTCTCGCCAGCATCGGCATCGTCTACATGCTGACGGCCGGACGCTGGCTGATGCCCATCCGCGCCAATCCAAATGAGACCGCCGTCAATGAGCGCGAGGGCAAGCACTTCATCGCGCAGATTGAAATCACCCGCGGCCACCCGCTGGTCGGCAAGGGGCCCGTCTCCGGGCTGTTCGTCGATCTGCCGGACATCACCGTCAGAATGGTCCAGCGTCGGGAAAAAGCGATCCTGCCGCCATTTGACGACTTCAGGTTCAAAACCGGCGACGTGGTGATCGTCGCTGCAACGCGGGCCGCATTGACCGCGCTCTTGAAATCGAACCCGCCCATGCTTGAAGGGCTGATGGCCGAGACGTCCATCGCCGACGAAGAAGACGGCTCCGTCCAGCGCTCGACGCAACTGACCCTGGTCGAGGCCATCGTCGCCCCGGGCTCGCGCCTGATCGGGCGTTCCATCGCGCAAATCGGATTTCACGCGCAAACCGACTGCGTCATTATCGGGATCGAACGGCGCAGCCGGATGATCCGAACACAGATGAATACGATCCGGCTTGAGGCCGGCGACGTCCTGCTCATTCTGGGCGACCTCAACGATATCCGGAACCTCCGGTCCGATCGCGATATTCTCCTGCTTGAATATTCGATGCAGAACCTGCCCGATCCGCGCAATGCGCGCATGGCCGCCTTTGTCTTCGCCGCCGTCGTCGGTTTTACCGCCACCGGCATCGTGCCCATTGCGGTGTCGGCGATCTGCGGCGCAACCGCCATGGTCGCCCTCGGCTGTCTCAATGTGCGCCAGGCGGCGCGCGCCATCGACCGCCGGATTTACTTCCTGATCGGCGCCTCGCTCGCCATGGGCGCGGCGCTCGAACGGACCGGCGGCGCGGCGTTTATCGGCGAGGGCCTCGCCGCCCTCGCCGGCCCGTTCGGACCCGTCATCGTGGTTTCCGCTTTCTTTATATTATGCGCAGCATTGACGAATGTTCTGTCTAATAACGCCACAGCGGTCCTGTTCACGCCCATCGCCGTCTCGGCGGCGCGCCAGCTCGGCATCGACGAGCATATTCTGGTGCTGACCGTGATTTTCGGCTCCAACTGCTCCTTTGCAACGCCCGTCGCCTATCAGACGAACCTCCTCGTCATGACGCCCGGCCACTATAAATTCCGGGATTTCATGACGGTGGGCGGCCCGCTCATCATCGTTTTGTGGATCGTTTATACGATCGCGGCGCCATTCTATTTCGACCTCAATTGACCGTAAAAAAGAATAGCATCATTGATGACGCGCTAATCGCCCGCTAAGGTTTTTTCGTTAGGCAAGGTGCATGAGCAACGAAGAATTCGCACGGCGGTTCGGTCTTGAAAGCGGCGACTTTTACGTCACCGCCTCCGCGCCCTGTCCTTATCTCTCGGGCAAACGCGAGCGGAAGATATTTTCCTATCTGGACGGGCCGAACGCGTCGTCGACCAATGCGCTGCTGACGCGCCGCGGCTTCCGGCGCTCGCAGAATATCATTTACCTGCCCGCCTGCGAGGGGTGCGCGGCCTGTATCCCCGTGCGGATTGTCGTCGATGATTTTCAACTGACCCGTTCGCGCAGGCGCAACATCGTCAAGAACGCCGACCTTGCGCGACGCCTCGCGACCCCCCGCGCCACGGGCGAACAGTTTTCCGTCCTGCGCGGCTATCTCGACTCCCGTCACAGCGACGGCGGCATGTCGGAAATGACAGTGCTCGATTACGCCGCCATGATTGAGGAAACCGCCGTCGACACGATGATCGTCGAATATCGCGCGCCGACGGTCGAGGCGGGCGAGGACGACACGCGCCTGGTCGGCGCGGCGCTGACCGACCGCCTCACCGACGGGCTCTCCATGGTCTACAGTTTCTTCGAGCCGGACGATGCGGAGCGCTCGCTCGGACGCTTCATGATCCAGGACCATGTCTCCCTGGCGCGGGAACTCGGCCTTCCTTACGTCTATCTCGGCTATTGGGTCGAAGGCTCTCCGAAAATGCAGTACAAGGCGGACTTCCAGCCGCTGGAGAAGCTCACCGCCGCCGGATGGGTGCGCATGGACCGCGCCGGCTAGGGCATTCTGTTTTCATATTAATTCAATCGCATGCCCTAGATTCTTAAGTGCGCGTTTTGAGACGGAAAACCGGCGATCCACTTTTCCTTCAAAACGCTCTGGCGCAGCAATTTGGCCTGACGCCAAAACGGCGATAAGACTCCCCGCCTGACAACCAGGGGCGGTATCTCTTTCATGATGAAACGGCGCCAATTGCTGACCGGCGGCGCGCTTGGGGCGGCGGGCCTCGCGGCGGGCTGCGAATGCGGCGCGCCGGCGGGCCTTGAGACCATCCGCGGCGCGGCGCGCCAGCGCGAATTGAAGATGGTGACGACCTGGCCCAAGGATTTTCCGGGCCTCGGGACCATGGCCGAGCGCACAGCGCAGTTCATTTCCGATTTGTCCGGCGGCGCCATGACCGTGAAGGTGTTCGCCGCCGGCGAACTTGTCTCCGCCTTTGAAAGCTTCGACGCCGTATCCGACGGCGCTGCGGATCTTTATCACGGCGCAGAATATTATTGGGTCGGCAAGTCGCCGGGCTTTGCTTTTTTCACCGCCGTGCCGTTCGGCATGACCGCCGTTGAGACCATGGCGTGGACGGAGTTCGGCGGCGGCCAGGAATTGTGGGACGAGTTGTCTGCGCAGTTCAACATCAAGCCCTTCGCCGGCGGCAATTCCGGCCACCAACTCGCCGGCTGGTACAAAAGGGAAATCAACAGCCTTGAAGATCTGCGCGGGCTCAAAATCCGCATGCCGGGCCTCGGGGGCGAGGTGTTGCGGCGCATCGGCGCGTCAGCGGTCGCGCTTGCGGGCGGAGAAATCTATCAGGCCCTGCAATCAGGCGCCATCGACGCCACCGAATGGGTCGGCCCCTGGAACGATCTCGCCTTCGGCTTCTATCAGGAGGCGAAATATTATTACTGGCCGGGCTTTCACGAACCGGGCGCGCAGCTTGGCGTCGGCGTCAATCTCGATGTCTGGAACAGTTTCAACGATACCGAGCAGGCGATTATCC
Source organism: Hyphococcus sp. (assembly GCA_028284345.1). GTDB lineage: Bacteria > Pseudomonadota > Alphaproteobacteria > Caulobacterales > Parvularculaceae > Hyphococcus. The sequence goes on from JANQRY010000008.1 coordinate 116,188, forward strand.
GCGGCTCCTGTCAGTGGGCGAACAACCTTTCCCTCGCCGAATACACCGCCAACAATGCGACCTACCTTGATCAGTTGATCGAGGAGCACGGCGTTCAATTGCGCCAGATGCCCGACGACGTCATGGCTGCGGCGGCGAGCGCGGCGAAAACCGTTCTCGACGAAACCGCCGCCCATGACGAACTGACGGGGCGCATTTATGAAAGCTTCCGGGCGTCGCTGGCGGCGTCCGTGGCGTGGGGCCGTATTTCCGACGAAGCCTATATGGCGGCGCGGCGCAAGACCTTTTCGCTCTAGGCGATGATTGAACTCTCCGGCGATATTCTCAACTGGCTTGCCGCGGGCGCGCTCTTTCCGCTGATGACGCTGCCCTTGGCCGCCGCGGCGAGCGACAATCGCGCGGCGTCATCCGTCCTATGGCTGACGATCGTCGCTGTTTTTGTCGGACTGGGATTTCTGTTCGTCGCCCTCGTTCCGTCTTTGAGATTAGCCTCTTCGTTCGACGGGCTCGTGATGTTCGCCGGCGTCGCCATCGCGCTTTGCGCCGCCATCATCATCGCCGGCGGCGCAAATCCCTTTGCACGCCGCGCAGCGCCGCTGTTTGAGCAATTGACGACAATCGTCGGGCGCGCCGTGATGTGGCTGCTGCTTGCCATGGCGCTTGTGCAGTTTGCCGTCGTCCTCCTGCGTTACGTGTTCGGCGTCAACGAGATCTTCATGCAGGAATCCATCACCTACATGCACGGCGCCGTTTTTCTGCTCGCGGCCGGATACGCGCTGCTGACCAACGATCATGTGCGGGTCGATATCTTCTATCGCGACGCATCGCCGAGGCGGAAAGCGGTTGTCGATCTTCTCGGGACCTATCTGTTCCTCTTCCCGATCTGTCTCGTCATTTTGTGGACCGGCTCGCCCTATGTCGCCCGCTCCTGGGCGTTCCTTGAAGGGTCCGCCGATACGTCCGGCATCCAGGGCGTGTTCCTCCTGAAAAGCCTGATCCCCGCCTTCGCCGTGCTGCTGGCGATGGCCGGCTTTGTTGTTGCGCATAAGGCGGTAGCGACGCTGAAGGGGCGATCTGAATGAAAATCCTCATTGGCAAACTCCATACCCCGTCCTCCCCGGCGAAAGCCGGGGTCCAGAAAAGCCAGACGCGCGCTAATGGACTGACTGGGTCCCGGCTTTCGCCGGGAAAAACGGATCTCTTTTCATTTTGTTCAAGCCAATTTCAACAATGCGCGCTTAAAGAGATTCATTTATTGCGTGGCGGCGGCTGATGGATTTCTCCGCCGTCGAAACCGGGTTCTGTCTCTGCCACCTTGCCGGCTGGCTCGACGTGATGATGGTCGTTGCGCTGTGCGCCATGTTGATGGCGGGATATCCGGTTGCGTTTTCCCTCGGCGGCACAGCGCTGATCTTCGCCGTCATCGGCCTTGCCGCCGGCGTTTTTGATCTTTCCTACATCAAGCCGTTTCCGTCGCGGATCTTCGGCGCCGTTTCCAACACAACGTTGATCGCCGTGCCGATGTTCGTGTTGATGGGCGTGATCTTAGAAAAATCAAAGATCGCCGAAGACCTGCTCGATGAAATGGCGAAGCTTTTCGGCTCCTTGCGCGGCGGGCTCGGCCTGTCGGTGACGTTTGTCGGCGCGCTTCTCGCCGCATCGACGGGCATTGTCGGCGCCACGGTCGTCACCATGGGCTTGCTCAGCCTGCCGACCATGTTGCGGCGCGGTTACGACCCGGCTTTCGCATCAGGCTCCATCGCCGCGGCGGGAACCCTCGGCCAGATCATCCCGCCGTCCATCGTGCTTATTCTCCTGGGCGACGTGATTTCCAATTCCTTCCAGCGGGCGCAGCTGGAACTGGGCGTCACGTCGCCGGAAACGGTGTCGGTCGGACACCTCTTCGCCGGCGCGTTGATCCCGGGGCTGATGCTCGTCGGTTTTTATATGGCGTGGCAGATTGTCGTCGCCGTCACGCAGCCGAAAAAGGCGCCGGCGATCCCGGCCGAGGAGTTTGGCAGCCTCAAGGAAACCTGGATCGCGGCGGCGAAAACCCTGCCGGCGCCGCTGTTGCTGATCTTCGCCGTCCTGGGGTCGATCCTCGCCGGCGCGGCGACGCCCACCGAGGCCGCATCGGTCGGCGCCGTCGGCGCCATGCTGATCGCCGGCGGGCGCATGGCGCCGAAGGGCTCCTTCGCCTTTGGCCGACCGGCGGTTTACGTCTCCGCGGCGTCCATCGTCGGGCTGATCCTCTTGACCGCGCTTCTCGACCTTCGCCTCGGCCGCGAAACCGTCGCGACCATGGAGGCGACCGGCATCGCCGTCGCATTTCTCCTCTGCGCCCTCACCCCATGGGGGCTGATCGCAAGCCTCGTCCAGATGCGCCGTGAACGCACCATCGCGCCGATCCTCGACCAGACGGCGCGGGTCACCACCATGGTCTTCACCATTCTCATTGGCGCGGCGCTGTTCTCCCTCGTCTTTCGCGGCCTCGGCGGCGATGAAACGGTGCAACAGGCTCTTGCGGCCACCCCCGGCGGCGTCGCCGGCGCCGTCATCCTCGTCATGGTCATCATGTTCCTGCTCGGATTTTTCCTCGACTTTATCGAAATCACCTTTGTGGTCGTACCGCTGGTCGCCCCGCCTCTGTTGATGATGGGCCTCGATCCCGTCTGGCTCGGCGTGATGATGGCGATCAACCTGCAGACGTCGTTCCTGACGCCGCCCTTCGGGTTCGCGCTGTTTTATCTGCGCGGCGTCGCGCCGCCGGAGGTGAAGACGCCGCAGATCTACGCCGGCGCCGTTCCCTTCATCTTTATACAGATTTTCGCGCTGGCGCTGCTGGCGTTTTTCCCGGTGATTGCGACATGGCTGCCGGACGCGCTTTATGGCTAACCGTCTCGTCGGAGACCGACGGAACGCAAAGAAATCCATATGAATCAACGGCAATTGAAGAGTCCGGCGCATCATAGTATCTGGCCTGTCACCGCACAGCTTTGTCTCAGGGGAGTAAGATTTATGATGAAAATCGCCACAGGCTTCGCCGCAGCGGCGACATTGCTTTTGACCGCGCACGCACATGCAAACGATGCAACGCCAAGGCTTCATCCGACGGAAGCGGCCTGCATCACCTACGAGACAAACGGCCCGATGATGTCAGGCGACACGACGCGTTGCCATCGCGATTACGCCTATGAGCAATATGAAATTGTGAACACCAACATTTCCTTCGCCGGCGTTTCACAAAGCCAGAATCAGCACACGATTACCATCGGCGATTGGATCTACGCGATTAACCTGCAAACCAACACGGGCACGAAAACGCAAAACCCGATGTATGACGGGCTTGTTTCAGCGCTGGAGGACTCATCGCCGGAAGAGATGACGCCGGTGTTTCTGGACGCCATGGGGATGACCGCCAACGGCCAGTCAAAGACCGTCGTCGGCGTTCAGTGCAATGTCTACACGTCCGCCATGATGGGCACGGTTTGCCTTACCGATGGCGGCCTGATGCTGGAACAGGAATTCATGGGCACGACGCAGGTCGCCACCAATGTCGCAATTGGCGACAGCGGCGGCGATGAAAACTATACGCTCTATCAGACTGTGCCGATTACAGACGGGCCGGACCTGTCGAACGGCCTGCAAGGGCTGATTGACCAGATGGGGCAGTAATAGCCGCGCATCGCGGCGGCGACTACGCCGCGCCGCTGCTCGCGACTGGCCGCCGGACGTGCTAAATGAATGCCGAATGACGAAAGCGCCTATAGAAACGTTGCTGGAGCAAACTTACGCGCATCGGCGAAACGAAAATTTCGTCGCCGCCCGATCCTGCGTTCAAGACGCGCTTGCCCAGGCGCGCCGGGGCGATGATCCGGAACTGCTCGCAAGAACCCTCATGGCGGCGGGGCAGATTGAGCGGGACGAAGGCTGGCCCAACGCCGCCGCGCAACCCTATGACGAAGCCGTTTCGATTTTTCGTCAAACAGGCGACAACGCCGGCCTCGCCCACGCAATTCGCCATTTGGGCGATCTGGAAACGGAAAGAAAGCGCTACCCGGCGGCGGAGGCGGCCTATCGCGAAGCGCTGTCGCTCTATGAAACGCTTGACGCGGTTGCGCCGTTGACCCTCGCCAACGCCTTGCGCGCCTTCGCTGTCTTGAATGATCGGACGAGCAAGCCTGACGAAGCGAACAAACTCTGGTCGCGAGCGAAAACCCTTTACGAAAAATCCGGCGTACAGGAAGGCGTTGATGAATGCGCCGCGCGATTAGCGCTGTAGCGCCGCCTATGGGCGATTATCTCCAATCCCGCCGGCAAATGACTTCAGCGCCTCGATCCGCTTTTCAATAGGCGGATGGGTCGCAAAAACGCCGGCGAAGCGCGCGCGGTTTTCGACCATCATCTGCTGTACGTCGTTCGGCGCACCAATATGCGCGTTGCCGGAAATTTTTTGCAGCGCGCGGATCATGGCGTCCGGGTTGCGCGTCAGTTCCGCGGCGCCGGCGTCGGCGAGATATTCGCGTTTCTGCGACAGGGAAAAACGGATCACCAGCGCCAGCAGATAGGCGATGACGATCAGCGCAACGGCGATCAGGATGAGCGCGCCGCCGCCGCGGCTATCGCCATTGCGCGAACGGGTGTGCCCGCCCATGCGCACGCCGCGGCGAAACAGTCCGTCGAATAAAATCTCGCCGAAGAACGAAAAGATCCCGACAAAGATGACCGCGATGACCAGCAACCGGACGTCCTTATTCTCAATATGGGTGAGTTCGTGGGCGAGTACGGCTTCGAGTTCGTCTTTTTCGAGGACGTCCATCAGCCCGCGCGTCACGGTAATCTTGTAGCTTTTCTCGCTGAGCCCGCTGGCGAAGGCGTTGAGCGCCGGCGTTTCAATAATATTGAGCCGCGGCATGGTAATCCCGCGCGCGATGCAGAGGTTCTCAAGAAGGTTATAAATCTCCGGCGCTTCTTTGCGCGACAGGCTTTTCGCGCCCACCGACGCCTCGATAATGCTCTGGTGAAAACCCCAGGCAATGAGAAACCACACGCCCGCGCCGAGAAACGCAAACGGCCACGCGCTGGCCATATAATCAAAGGCGAGAACCATCCCCTCCTCGACGGAAGACACATAGGCCGTCAGACCGACAAACCCGACGATGAGGCCGTACATCAAAATCAGCAGCAGCAGCGGAAAGCCCGCGAGCAGCAGCACGGATTTCAGATTGTTGTTCCAGATATGGGTCTGCAGGCCATAAGCGCCCATCAGGCGTCACCGAACGCGTAGCGCGCCGCGGCGGCGGCATGAAGCGCCGTCGTGTCGAGCACGGGCAGATCCGTGTGCGACTGATTGAGGATCATGCACAGTTCCGTGCAGCCGAGAATGACGCCGTCGGCGCCCTCGCCCCGCCAGCGGTTGATAATGTCGAGATAGGTTTTACGGCTTTCGTCCCTGACGACGCCGTCGACGAGTTCGTCGAGAATGATGCGCCCAATTGCCGCCTGCTCATCCGCATCCGGAACGAAGACGTCACCGTCGAAGCGTTTGCCAAGCTCGGAACGGTAGTGCTCTTCGCCCATGACGACGGGCGTGCCGGTGAGCAGCGGCCGCGACACGCCGCGCGCGCGCATTTCATCGGCCAGCACATCCAGCATGTGTATGAGCGGCAGGCCGGTCGCGTCTTTCACCGCATCGGCCGCCACATGGGTCGTGTTCGACGTAATCACCAAAGCGTCGACGCCAGCGGCGGCAAGATGCTTTGCGCCCTTGACCACCTCGGCGATAAAGGCCGGCCAGTCGCGATTGTCGTAATGGCGGATCATCACCCCGTAATCGAGGGCGTAGAGCAAAAGGTTCGCCGAATGCTGGCCGCCCCGGCGCGCCCGCGCCGCGTCGTTCAGGAGCCGGTAGTAAATCGCCGTCGCTTCGGGGCTGACGCCGCCAATGAGGCCGAGGAGTTTCATGGATCGCAGCGACGGCCTCCCGCTGGAGTTATGAGAACGACACCTCCGGCGCCGCTTCGATCTGGTCGCGGCTGCCTTCGGGGACTTCGAAATATTCCTTCAGGGTGAAATTGCCAAGCGGGGCGATCAAATTGCCGGGGATCTGCTGGATTGCCGTGTTGAATTCCTGAACGGCGTTGTTGAAGAAGCGCCGCGCCGCCGCGATCTTGTTCTCAACGTCGGAAAGCTCTCGTTGAAGCTCCATGAAGTTCTCATTCGCCTTGAGGTCGGGATAAGCCTCAGCCAGCGCAAACAGCTTACCGAGGGCGGCGCCGAGAACGCCTTCGGCCGCCCCTTGCGCGGCCGGCCCGTGGGCGGCCTGCGCTGCGCTGCGCGCCATGATCACCGCGTCAAGCGTGTCCTGTTCGTGCGACGCGTATCCTTTCACCGTTTCGACAAGGTTCGGGATGAGGTCGTGGCGCTGCTTCAGTTGCACATCCACATCGGCGAAGGCCTGTTCTGTCCGCTGCGACAGGGCGACGATGCGGTTGTAGATGACGATGACAAAGACGACGACGGCGACAACGAGGCCGATAAAGACGAGAAAACCGGACATAGTCTCTCCTTTGCGCCGGGCGCTTGGCGCGCCCTTTTGCTGATAAGGGAGCAAACCCCTCCCGATGCTCTATATGATGTTTTTTCCGTTTTGAACAACGCTGGCGACGGCAGCGGTTCCAAAGCGGGACGCGGCGCGCCGTCTTGCGCCGATACCGCCCCCTGCTAGGCCGTAATGCCGCCGTCGATCTTGAATTCGGACGCCGTCACGAAGCGCGATTCATCCGAGGCCAGATAAAGCGCGCAATAGCCGATATCTTCCGGCTCGCCGAGACGCTTGAGCGGTATCTGACGCACGAGCTTGTGGTCGCTGCCGTCTTTCAGCATGGGCTCGATGATTGGCGTTCGGGTGAACACGGGGTGAATGGAATTGCACCGGATATCGTACCCGGACCGCGCGCAGTGGAGCGCGATTGATTTCGTCATCATCCAGACCGCAGCCTTGGCCGCGTTGTAAGCGATGAAGTTGCCGTCGGCGACAAGGCCGGCCACGGACGAAATATTGATAATGGAGGCGGGCTGATTTTCTTTCAGGTAAGGCATGGCGAGCTGCGTGCCGATGAAAATGGAATCCACATCGACGTCGTTGACGCGTCGCCAGTTTTCAAAACTTTCCGTCTCAATATTGCCGAAGGAGCCGATGCCGGCATTGTTGATCAGAACACTGATCCCGCCCATGACGTCGTTCGCTTCGGCGAGCGCGCGCTCCCAATCGTCTTTTTCCGTAACGTCGTGCGCAATCGCAATCGCTGCGCCCGCATGCTTTTCATTGACCGCAGCGGCGGTTTCGCGCGCGCCGTCAATATTGACGTCACTGACCGCAACTTTCGCGCCTTCATCGGCAAGCATGCGCGCGAAACAGGCGCCGAGCCCCTGCGCGCCGCCAGTAATGAAGGCTTTTTTTCCTGCAACCCGCGCCATATGCGTCTCCTTGCCAGCGCTTCGCCATGCCATAAGCGTTCCCGGCGATAAAGCGGAGAAAGCAGCGCTTACGGGTTGCGCGCGAAGATCAGGTGAAGGCCCAACCCGCCAAAAACGAGCGCCGACGCGGTGCGGATACGCGCCCGCAACGACGCCGACGAGACGATGCGGTCGCGCAAACGGCCCGCCGCGGCGGCGACCCCGATCAACACGCATGCGCCGCCGACGCTGAACACGGCGCCGAGAAATAAAACCTGCAACCAGATCGGCCCCGCCGTCGCATTCGTAAAGGCCGGCAGGAAAGCCATGTAAAACAACCCGACTTTCGGATTGAGCAGGTTGGTGACAAGCCCGGCGCGAAACGCAGCGACGGCCCCGTCGGCCCCGGCCGCATCCACGCGGTCGCGTCGATGGCGAAAGGTCTGCACCGCCAGAAACACGAGATAACACCCGCCGGCGATGCGCAGTATCGTCAACCCGTCGCGCGACGCCGACAGCAAGGCCGCAAGACCGACAGCAGTCGCGCCGGCCCAGATCAGCGAGCCGCACCCTATGCCGATTGCCGCGGCAACGCCGGACCGCGCGCCGCCTTTGACGGAACTCGCCAGCGCAAAGGCCATGTCCGGGCCCGGCGTGATGTTGAGGACGAGGGCGCCGGCGAGAAAAACGAAAAACGTCTCCGCCGGAATGACCATCGCCCGCGGCTAGCCTTCGGTCTGGATCTGCTTGACCGCTTCTTCGAGGCACTCATCCATATGCCGGCGGATCTGATGGTCGGACTGGTCGACGCCGGCCGCGTCGAAATCCGCGCGGATTTTGCGGAAAACATCGTCGTCGCCGGCTTCTTCAAGATCAGCCTTGATGACTTCCTTCACATAGGCGTCCGCAGCGTCGCCTTCCTTGCCGAGCAGCCCGGCGGCCCAGTGGCCGACCAGCTTGTTGCGGCGCGCCTCGGCCTTGAATTTCAGGGCGGCGTCATGGGCGAATTTCTTCTCGAACTTGTCTTCGCGGTCGTCGAAGGTCGACATCGGGGCTCCTTGATCATTCCGGGGCGGTCACGCACGCCCCTCGCCAAACCTACATAATGAGGGCCCGGGGCCGGCGCAATCGCCTTTCGGCGTGCCATGGCGCGGGGCTTTCCAAACCGGAAATTTACGATTAAACCGCGCCGCTTCCCGAAATCGCCGGGCCCGTGCTAGCCAAGACGGACCCGTGCGCTTATCTCACGGGCCGAAACCGGTCGCCGCGGCCATCCGCCCGGGGCCGAAACGGTCCGTAACCGCCTGAAAGGACGACGGAAATGGCCCGCCGCAAGCAGATTTACGAAGGCAAGGCGAAGATTCTGTTCGAGGGGCCGGAGCCGGGCACGATCATCCAGTATTTCAAGGATGACGCGACCGCCTTCAACAACCAGAAGCACGCGATCCTCGAAGGCAAGGGCGTCCTCAACAACCGCATCTCCGAGTTCATCATGACGGGGCTGGAGCGGATCGGCGTGCCGACCCACTTCATCAAGCGCCTCAATATGCGCGAGCAGCTGGTCCGCCATGTGGAAATCGTGCCACTCGAAGTGGTGGTGCGCAATGTGGCGGCCGGGTCGCTGTGCAAGCGCCTCGGACTTGAAGACGGCGCGGCCCTCCCCCGCTCGGTGATCGAGTTCTATTATAAGGACGATAAGCTGGGTGATCCGCTGGTGGCCGAGGAACACATCACGGCGTTCAACTGGGCCAACCCCCAGGAGATCGACGACATGATGGCGCTGGCCCTGCGCATCAACGATTTTCTCGCCGGGTTGTTCGCCGGCGTCGGCATCAAGCTTGTCGATTTCAAGGTCGAGTTCGGCCGGCAATATGAAGGCGATCTGATGCGCCTCATTGTCGCCGATGAAATCAGCCCGGACTCCTGCCGGCTCTGGGACATGGAAACCGGCGACATCATGGACAAGGACCGCTTCCGCAAAGACCTCGGCAACGTCACCGACGCCTATCGCGAAGTCGCCAAACGACTCGGCGTATTGCGCGAGAACGAAAACGCCGGTCAAAGAGGCCCCGTCCTCGTCAGCGACAACGAGAAATAAGCCCATGAAAGCGAAAATCACCATCACGCTGAAAAACGGCGTTCTCGACCCGCAGGGCAAGGCGATCGAAGGGGCGCTTAAAGGGCTCGGTTTCGACGGCGTGTCGGATGTGCGCCAGGGCAAGGAAATTGAGCTGAAACTCGACGAAACCGACGAAGCGGCCGCCCGCGCCAAGGCCGAGGACATGTGTCAGAAACTGCTCGCCAATCCCGTGATGGAAAATTACGCGATTGAGATCACGCCGTAACGGCCGGGATGTTTGTTGCGCCTCACTACGTTCGCAATTACCGCAGCCTGATGCGGCGACTGCGGCGTGAAAGCGCCAACGAAGACGAAGCGGTCGAGCGCGCCGTCGGCGGCCACTATGTCCGGGTGGGCCAAGTTCAGGCTGATCTTGTACGCGAAGTCGCGCCGGCGGGACCGTTCACGCTGATCGACGTCGGCTGCGGGTCCGGACGCGCCGCCTTCGCCCTGCGCGAGGAGACCCGCCTCGCCTATATCGGCATCGACGTGGTGCCGGACCTTGTCGACTACGCGCGGCGGAAGGCGGACCGGCCGGACTGGCGCTTTGACGTCATTTCGTCGATCGACATCCCGGCGGACGACGCCTCGGCCGACATCGTCCTCATCATGTCCGTTTTCACCCACTTGAAGCCGAACGAAATAAAGGCCTATCTCGACGAGTGCATGCGTGTCTTGAAACCGGGGGGCGCGGTGATCGCGTCTTATCTCGAACGCAACAATGAACGCCACCGGTCGCTGTTCTATCGGCCGCTCAGAAATCGGATATCTCGTCTGCTCGGGCGGGACGTCATGGTGAGCTTTACGACAAAGGACGAACTCGCCGGCTGGATGGGAGACGCGGGATTCGATATTGACCGGGCCATCGGCGATGGACCTGTCGGCCAGCATGTGCTTATCGGACGCAAGCCCCCGTCCGCGAAGGCGGACAAATGAACCCATCGGCGAAATCGGCGACGACGAGTCACAAAACGAGATAGCGATCATGAAGGCCTCTGTCATCGTATTCCCCGCATCCAATTGCGACCGCGACGTGGCTGTCGCCTTGGAGCAGGCGACCGGCCAGGCGCCGCAAATGGTCTGGCATGGGGACTCAGCGCTTCCCGATACGGATTTTATCGCCCTGCCCGGCGGGTTTTCCTATGGCGATTATCTCAGATGTGGGGCCATGGCGTCGAAGTCGCCGATCATGCGCGCCGTCATCGACAAAGCGAACGCGGGAACCCCGGTCCTCGGCATATGCAACGGCTTTCAGATCTTGTGCGAGACGGGATTGCTGCCCGGCGCGCTGCTGCGCAACGCCAATCTCAATTTCGTCTGCCGGACAGTGTCGCTGCGCGTTGAAAACAACCAGTCGATCTTTACCCGCGGCTTTGAGGCCGGACAGTATGTCGACTTTCCCGTCGCCCATCATGACGGCAATTTTTTCGCCGACGACGCAACCCTCGACAAGCTCGAAGGCGACGGCCGCGTCGCGCTCCGCTATGTGGACAACCCCAATGGTTCGGCGCGCAACATCGCCGGCGTCCTCAATGACGCCGGCAACGTGTTCGGCCTGATGCCGCATCCGGAGCGGGTAATCTCACCCCTGCTCGGCGGCCTCGACGGCGCGGCGTTCTTCAAAGGCGTTCTGGAAGCGGCGGCCTGATTTGAACGCATCCGCTTTTTCCATATGGCGCCGGCCATTCAGCGTAAACGGTTTACGCCTCTCTCAAGGATCCTTGCATCATGGACCATAAACCGCCCATCCCATCATCGTCCGTCACGTTCGGCGGTTTCGAGGCGAAAGGCGACAAGATATTTCTGAAGTTCTATCTGATGAGCGACTATCGCAATGTCGGCGAGTTCTCCTACGAGATACAGGCGGGGGCAAAGACCCAGGCGCGGCGCCTTGAGCGCACGCACGCACAGATCGAACGCTGCCTGCAGGAATTGCTGCATGTCAACGCGGCCATGCTTCAGGCTGCGCAACGGGACGCGGGGACCCTTCCTGACACGGAGGAATAGTTCGCCGGCGCGGCCGGCTACGGAAATTTTTCAGGGTAAATCGACAGCGCCGCTTACGTGAAAGACATCGTAAAGGCGAGGCTGAGCGCAAGAACCAGCACGACCACATAAACACGCATAAGCACTCCTCTCGGGGTGCGATTCAGCAATAAACGTACCGTGAGTCGAAAAATCCGCGAACGGACGGCAAGTATACGGAATTCCAGCGTTTTTGGCGACTATGCCGTTTCAAAAGAGGACATGAGCGTTCTGACGCGCGCAAGCGCCATAATGGGGAAATAGTGCCGGTAAAGATTGTAGTTAATCATAAAGGCGCGGGATAGCTCCGGCCCCTGTTTCAGACGCTCCGCCAGCAGCGGATCGCCGAGCTTGATGGTGGCGCCGACGCCGTAGCCCGGGAAGCCTGCGCCCGTATATTCAGGCTCATCCCACGTGCCGTCGCGCTGACGGTCGATCAGGAACTGAACGCCGTCGGCGATCGCCGCTTCGTCTTCCTTGCGGCCGGCGGCGGCAAGCGCCATCAGCGCCCACGCTGTTTGCGACGCGGTGGATTTGCCGCGACCCATGGCCGCCGGATCCATATAGGACGCGCAGCTTTCACCCCAGCCGCCGTCGTCATTCTGATGCAGGATCAGCCAGTCCGACGCTTTGCGGATATAAGGCTGGTTCATGTCCTCGCCGATGGCCTCCAGCGCCGGCAGGACCGCTCCCGTTCCGTATACATAGTTAACGCCCCAGCGCCCAAACCAGGCGCCGTCCGCTTCCTGCTCGCTTTTCAGATAATCGATCGCGCGCGCGACATTAGGGTGCGCTTTCGAGTATCCCAGCTTGCCAAGCGCCTCGACAATGTGGGCGGTGACGTCGACCGACGGCGGGTCGAGCGCTTCGCCGAAATCGCAGAACGGGATTTTGGTCAGGTACGTCTTGTCGTTGTCCTTGTCGAACGCGCCCCAGCCGCCGTTCCTGCACTGCATGCCGAACAGCCAGTTAACGCCCTTTTTGATCGCCGCTTCAACGCCTCGCGCGCGCCATTTTGGGTCGGATTTGTACTTCGACAGCACAATCAGCGCGACGGCAGTATCATCCGTATCGGGATAATATCCGTTTTTATATTCGAACGCCCAGCCCCCGGGTTCGAGGTCGGGAAGCTTTTCGCTCCAGTCGCCCTTGCGCAAAACCTGTTGGTCCAGCACCCACTGAACCGCTTTTTCGATTTCGGCCTCGAATTTCTGATCGAGCCCGGCGTCGTCAAAGGCGAGCAGCGTCAGCACGGTGTCCCAAACCGGACTGGTCGAGGCTTGAATCCACGTCGCCTCGCCCACATCAACCCTCCAGCGCGGATCGTCGAGGGCCCCCAGTCCCTTTTCCAGGACCGCGTGATCGATGGCGTATCCTTCGTTGTAGAGCGCCATCAAAGAATAGATCCACGGCGGCTGAATGCCGCCCCAGACGCCGTCATTGTCCTGATGCTTGATGATCCATTCGAGCGCCGTTTTGATCGCCGAGTTGCGGGCGAGAGAAAATCCCGTCCATTCGCCATAGGTCTGCAACGCGTGAAGGACGCGGTCGGTCGCCTTGAAAAAGCCGTCCCAGAAATCGGCGCCCGGTTTTTCCGGATAGGCGTAATCGAACGCCTCGCGTCCATCCGGAAACAATTCGTCAAGACGGTTCTCACGAGGCAAGGGCCGCGACGGCCGGCGCGCCGACAGGACGGCGATGGGCATCAACGTCGCACGCGCCCATTGCGCGAAATTGTAGATCGAGAACGGAAACCAGTTGGGAAAGTAGATCACTTCCGGCGGCAGGTTCGGCGTGTGCTTCCACGGGACTTCGCCGATCAGCGCCAGCCAGTAGCGCGTGAAGACGCGAATGTTCTTCAGGCCGCCCTTTGACATGATCCAGTCAAAGGCTTTCTTCAGCGCCGGGTCGTCTTTCGAAACGCCCATGGAGCGGAGCGCCGCATAGGCCTCGACCGTCGTGTTGACGTCGCCGGCGGGCGCGTCGTGATAAATTTCCCAAGAGCCGTCCTCGCGCTGTGTCTCCCGTAAGGACTGCGCCAGGCGGGGACGCAAATGGTGGTCTTCGAGCCCCATGAACCACAGGGCGAGGATCCACTGGGCCTCCATGCAGGCGTTCGACTCCAGCCGGCCGACCCAGTACCCTTCCGGCTTCTGACGCGCGGCCAGCCATTCCGCCGCCGCGTCAATTGACGCGCTCAACTGGGCGTCGAAATTCGACTGCAGCGCCTGCGCCTTATTTTCGTTGTCGTACATGAACGCGACCTGATCGTCCCGCCACGGGTCTTAGCGCGGCGGGGCGGGACGGGCTAGAGCTTGACGAAATCGCGCGCTTTCATACCGGCGGCCATCGCTGCGATGAACCCAAGGGAAAGGAGCCCCCCGGAGGCAATGCTTGAAAAGCCGGGCCCGGGGCAAAGGCCCGCCATCGCCCAGCCGGCGCCGAAAACGCCGGCGCCGACAAGAAGCGGCCGGTCGATGAGGGTTTTTGCCGGGATGTGAAACGCATCCTCAAGCAGTGGTTTTCCGCGCCTGAGGACGACGCGATAACCGAGAAAAGAAACGCCAAGAGCCGCCGCCATGACGACAGCGAGGGACGGATCCCAGTTTCCGGCGATATCGAGAAAGGCGATGATCTTTGCCGGGTTTGTCATTTGGGAAACGACAAGCCCAAGGCCGAATAACAATCCAACGGCGAAGGCGGCAATATTTTTCATGGGGTCAGACTCCCAAAAGCCGAAGGAGAAAAGTGACGGCGATCGCAACGCCCATGAAAACGCCGGTGGCGACGATCGACCGCGTGGAAAGCCGCGCCGCGCCGCAAACGCCGTGGCCGGAGGTGCAGCCGCCGCCGAGCCGGGCGCCGAAACCGACAAGAACGCCGCCGAGCAGGATCAGCCATCCCGGATAGACCGGTTCGAAAGGCGGCCTGTCGCCCGCCGCGAACCAGGCCGCAAACGGCACCGCGACGAGACCGGCCAGGAATGCGGCCCGCCACGCCCAATCTCCCGCGGCCGGCGCCAGAACGCCGGCGGCGACGCCGCTGATTCCGGCGATGCGGCCATGCAGCGCCATGAATAAAACGGCGGCGGCGCCGATCATGGCGCCCCCGATGGCGGCGGAGACGGGCGTGAAATTCTCCATCTTGCTGCTCCCTTAAAAGACGGGCTTGAAATTCCGTATCTCAATATATATCATATATCATAAATGACAAGCATTAGTAACGCCATGCCGAGACCGACAGATATCTCCGCGCTGCAATCCCGCGCCGAAGAGGTCGCCGCGCTCCTGAAGACCCTGTCCCATTCCAACAGGTTGCTGATCGCCTGCGCGCTCACCGAAGGGGAAATGTCCGTCGGCGAACTGGAGGCCTATACCGGCGCAGAGCAGCCGCATCTGTCGCGCGACCTTTCGCGCATGCGCCATGAAGGGCTGGTGAAGGCGCGGCGTCAGTCAAAGAACGTTTTTTACAGTCTTATCGACGAGCGGCTTGAACGGCTTGTGGCCGCGCTATGCGATGCATTCGGCGCGACCGCGAAATCCCGACGGAGGACAAAATCATGACGCGCCCCACCGTAGAGACTTTTTTTGACGAAGCGACCTTCACGGCGAGCTACGTCGCCCATGATCCGGCGACGCGGCGCGCCGTAATTATCGACCCGGTTCTCGATTACGACGCGGCGTCCGGACGCACGGCAACCGACAACGCCGACCGCATCCTGGCTTACGTCGCATCCCACGGGCTCGACGTTGAGTGGATCCTGGACACCCATGTGCACGCCGATCATTTAACCGCCGCGACGTATCTCAAGGAAAAGTTGGGCGCCCGCACCGGGATCGGCGACCGGGTCGGCCGCGTCCAGAAAACATTCGCCGAAATCTTCGCCGCTGAAGCGGAATTTGCGACAGACGGACGTCAGTTCGACCGGCTGTTCGCCGACGGCGACGCGTTCGATGTCGGCGGCGTCAAGGCCAGCGTAATCCATGTCCCCGGGCATACGCCGGCCTGCGTCGCCTATGTCATTGGCGATGCGGCGTTTGTCGGCGACACGCTGTTCATGCCGGATTACGGAACGGCGCGTTGCGACTTTCCCGGCGGCGATGCGCGAACGCTCTTCCGGTCCGTTCAAAAGATATTGGCGCTACCAGATAAAACGCGCGTGTTTACGTGCCACGATTACAAGGCGCCCGGGCGTGATTCTTTCGCGTTCGAATCAACAGTGAAGGAACAGCGCGAAGAGAACATTCATATCGCCGGAAAAACGGAGGACGCCTTCGTCGCCATGCGCGAGGAACGGGACGCGACGCTTGGCATGCCGAAGCTTATTCTGCCGGCGGTTCAGGTGAATATGCGCGCCGGCGCCTTTCCGCCCGCCGACGCAAACGGGATCAGCTATTTAAAAATTCCCGTAAATGCGCTTTGATCCGCCTCCATGGGCGACGGCAATTTTTACACGCTGCTGAAACAACGCTTCGCGCCGCATCTGGACGCGCCGATGCTGACGGCGCTGACCGGCGAGACGGTTTCCTACGGCGCCATGGACGCACGAGCCGCCAAGATGGCGGGCGCCATGGCGGCGGCGGGCGCAAAGCCCGGCGACCGCGTACTCGTCCAGGTCGACAAGTCGTTTGAGAATGTCTCCGCCTATCTCGGCGCCCTCAGCGGCGGCTTCGTCTATGTGCCTCTCAACACCGCCTATACGGATGACGAGGTCGCCTACTTCCTAAGCGATGCGGAGCCGGCGATTTTCATTTGCGATCCGGCGCGGCGGGCCTCGCTCGCGCCAATTGCCGAGAAGGCGGGCGTGCAGCGGGTGCTTTGCCTTGACGGCGACGGGGCGGGTTCCTTGCGCGACGCCGCGGACAATTCCCCGGCGCAAACCGGCATTCAGCCGCGCCATCCGGACGACCTCGCCGCGATTCTCTACACATCGGGGACGACGGGCCGGTCAAAAGGCGCAATGCTGTCGCACTGGGCGCTACAGACGAATGCGCTGGCGCTGAATGAATTGTGGCGCTTTACGCAAGAGGACGTGTTGCTCCACGCGCTACCTGTCTTTCATATTCACGGCCTGTTCGTCGCGCTGCATACGGCGATGCTGTCGGCGTGCGAAATCCTGTTCCTGCCGAAATTCGATGTCGGTGAAATACGCAACGGTCTGCGCCGGGCGAGCGTGATGATGGGCGTGCCGACGTTTTATACCCGCCTCCTCGCCGAACCTGACTTTGGCGACCATGAAACAGCGCATATGCGCCTTTTCATTTCGGGCTCAGCGCCGCTGACGACGGAGACCTTCAACGAGTTTTACGAGCGAACCGGCTCAAAAATTCTCGAACGCTACGGCATGTCGGAAGCGGGTATGATCGCCTCCAATCCCTATGACGGGGAGCGCATCGCCGGAACAGTCGGCTTTCCCCTGCCCGGCGTCGACATCCGTATCACCGACGATGACGGCGCCATCCTTGAAGACGGCGCGCCGGGCAATGTTGAAGTGAAGGGCGACAATCTCTTTTCCGGCTATTGGCGCATGCCGGAAAAAACGAAAGCGGAATTTCGGGGCGACTGGTTTGTCACCGGCGATATCGGCGCCCTTGACGCACAGGGACGCCTGACGCTGTCAGGGCGCGCCAAGGATCTGATCATCGCCGGCGGCTACAACATCTATCCGAAGGAAATCGAAGCGGTGCTGGACGCCGTGCCGGGCGTCGCTGAATCTGCTGTGGTCGGCGTTCCCCACCCCGATATGGGCGAAGGCGTCGTTGCTGTTTTTGTCGGCGAGGCGGACATCGCCGCGCTCGAAGACGCGACACAATCGCTGGCGCGGTTCAAGCGGCCGCGAAGATTTTTCCGCGTCGACGCCCTGCCGCGCAACGCCATGGGCAAGGTGCAGAAACAGGTCCTGCGCGCGCGTTACGCGGCGGCCTTCACCGGCGGTGCAGAACAATAATATCGTCGCCGTGATAGGTCGTGCGCGCTGTCTCGATAAATCCGCATTTCTCCGCAATGCGAATGGACGCTGTGTTTTCCGGGCCGATGATGCAGGACATTGGCGCGGGGATTTTGTTGGCGTCGCCCCAGGCGACGGCGGCGCGCGCCGCTTCATATCCGTAGCCCTTGCCGTGAAACGGGGCGGCGAGGGCCCAGCCGATTTCCGGTTCGCCGCGCAGGGACGGCGTCATCTCGCGTTTGAAATCGCCAAAGCCGGTCTCGCCGACAATGGCGCCCGACGCCTTTTCCTCGATAATCCAGTAGCCATAGCCAAGATGCGCCCAAAAGCCCGTCGCGCGCAGGAATTTCAGCCAGCACTCCTCCTCAGCCCGAGGCTTGCCGTCGATATATTTTGTAACGGCCGGGTCGCGCCACATCGCGCGGATCGCCGGAAAATCGTCGAGCCTGTGTCCGCGAAGACGCAGGCGCGCCGTTTCGAGCTGCGGGACATCCGGTCCCGTCAATTTCCTGCGCCCGCTTTCGTCTCCGCAATATAGCGGTCGATCTGTACACGGAGCATATCAAGCGGCAGCCCGCCCTCAGCGAGCACCGCATCGTGGAAGGCGCGAATATCGAAATCCTCGCCCAGCTCTTTTTCAGCTTTCGCCCGCAATTCCCAAATCGTCAGCTCGCCCATTTTATAGGCCAGCGCCTGGCCCGGCCACGCAATGTAGCGGTCAATCTCGGTCTGCACATTGTGCAGCGACAGCGCCGTATTGCCGGCGAGGTAATCGACGGCCTGCTGTCGCGTCCAGCCTTTTACATGGATGCCCGTATCGATCACCAGCCGGCATGCGCGCCACATTTCCCATGTCAGGCGCCCGAAATGTTCGTAAGGCGTCTGATAGACGCCCATTTCGACGCCGAGCTTTTCGGCGTAAAGCGCCCAGCCCTCGCCATAGGCGTGCGGATAGAAGTCCGCCCGGAAATCCGGCGCGTTTTCCATTTCTTTTGAAAGCGCGATCTGCAGATGATGCCCGGGCACGGCCTCATGCAGGGTCATGGCGGCGAGCTGATAGATCGGACGGATTTCAGTCTTGTAGGTGTTCACCCAGAACTGTCCGCCCTGAGCCGCGTCAAGCGGCGCGCCGACATAGCGCGCCGTGGTGTAATTCGGCGCGAGATTGTCCGGCACCGGCTCAACGGAATAGGGCTGACGCGGCAGCTTTCCAAAAAACGCCGGCAGCCGCCCGTCAATGTCCTTGGAAATCCACGCCGCGCGGTCGAGCAGTTCCTGCGGCGTCTTTGCGTAGAATTGCGGGTCGGTTCGGAGAAACGCAAGGAACTCTTCAAACGTCCCGTCAAAGCCGGCGGCGTCAATGACCTCCGTCATTTCCTTGCGGATGCGCGCGACCTCTCTAAGGCCGATCTCGTGAATTTCGTCAGCGTCCGCGTCGTCCAGCGTCGTGAAGTACCGCACCAGCGCGGCGTAGTAGCCGCTTCCGTCCGGCGTTTCGTTGACACCCAGAGACTGGCGCGCGTTCGGCAGATATTCCTCTTTCATAAAGGCCGCGAGGTCGGCGAAGGCGGGAATAACGGAACTTTCGAGAAGCGCCGCGCCTTCGCGGCGGATCGCCCGCTGGCGGCGTTCGGACATTGCAGCCGGCATTCTCAGAAACGGCTTATAGAGGACGTGCGATTGGACGTCCGCGCTCGCCATGGCCTCGAAGGACGGCATGATGCGCGGGAGAATTTCCCTCGGCTGCGTATATCCTTCGGCGACGCCGACGCGCATATTCTCAATATGCTGCTCAAGATAGTCGGGCAGCGCGCTCAGCCGTTCCAGATAGTCTTCATAGTCCTTTTCCGTCCGGAAATCCGTCGCCGCCGCGACATTGCCGATATTCGTGTGGAAACCGGAATCGGCGAGGAAAGGCATGCGCCACGGACGAAATGCGGCAAGGGCGATTTCATGCTTCAGAATGAACCGCATGAGATCGGCGTTGACGCGGTCGTCGGCGGAAAAGCCTGACGGATCAATGGCGTCGAGGCGCCCTAGAAACGCCGCCGCCGTCGCCGCGCGGCGCTCATGGTCAGCAGGGCTAACCGACGGGACCCGGTCGTTATATCCAGTTTCGCCGGCGTCCGTCGCGGCGAACGGGTCCTCGGCGAACCTGTTCTGCGAGTAGTCTTTAAAGAGCGCGTCCAGTTCGTCGCTGGCGCCCGCGACGCCCGCCATTGCGATGAGGACGGCGCCGATGAGGATCACGATGCGAAGCACTGCAGCCTCTCCATGGAAAACATGGCGAAAACTGCTCATTATCACGCCCGCTTGCGAAATCAAAAAAGTTTAAGCAGATCTCTTGTCCCGGTGAAACGCTTTCCCGCCGCGAGCGCGCAATTATGCATAACTAATATGTATACAGACTATATTTCATCTAGCCTGCATTTGCGTTCTTGCCGTCGATCCGCTAACAAACGCGTCTATGCCTTCACGAAATCTCTTCGCCGATTACGACGCCGGCGCGGATTACTGCGAAATCACCAGCAACGCCGCCGGCGGTAAAAACAACACCGTCGCCAAGCGATTATCGCGCTACAATTTGCGCACGCTGAACAAGCGCAACGCAGCGGCCGAGCGGGAGCTCAGAAACCTCGGCATTACGTTCACGGTTTACTCCGACGCCGGAGCCATTGACCGGATTCTGCCGTTTGATCCGCTGCCGCGACAGATCTCGAGCGACGACTGGAAGGTGCTGGACAAGGGCTGCATCCAGCGGGTCACGGCGCTCAACGCGTTCCTGAAAGACGTATACGGGAAACAGCAGATCCTCAAAGACGGCGTCGTGCCGAAAGATCTTGTTCTGAAGAACAAGCATTTCCGGAAGGAAATGCTCGGCGTGAAGCTGGCGCAGGACACCTATACGCATATTTCCGGCGTCGATCTGATCCGGGATGAAAACGGCGAGTTTCTCGTGCTCGAAGACAATTGCCGGTCGCCCTCCGGCGTTTCCTACGTCATCGAGAACCGGCATCTGATGATGCGCTCCTTTCCTGATCTGATGGAAGGGATAAAAATCCTGCCTGTTTCCGATTACGGCAAACGCCTGCGCGGCAAACTGTCGGAGACGGCGCCGCCGCGGGTGCAGAACCCGAATATTGTCCTCTTGACCCCCGGCGTCTTTAATTCCGCCTATTTCGAGCATGTGTTTCTGGCGCGGGAAATGGGCGTTCCCCTTGTTGAAGGGCGCGACCTTGTGGTCGATGAGGACGACCGCGTTTTCATGAAGTCGATCTCCGGGCTTAAACGCGTTCACCTGATCTATCGCCGTATCGACGATGATTTCCTTGACCCGGAAGTCTTCCGAAAAGACTCAATGCTGGGAACGCCGGGCCTGATGCGGGCGCTCAAAGCCGGCAAGGTAACGATCGCCAACGCCGTCGGCGCCGGCGTCGCCGACGACAAGGCTGTCTACGCCTACATGCCGCGCATCATTGACTATTATCTCGGCGAAGAGGCGATCCTCAACAATGTGAAAACATGGATCTGTCGCGAGGCGGACGATCTCGCCTATGTGCTCGACCATCTCGATGAACTGGTCGTGAAACCGGTTGGCGAGTCCGGCGGCTATGGCATCGTCATCGGGCCGAAAGCGACAAGGACGGAGCTGCGCGACGTGCGAAAGTCCATCAAGAAGGACCCGGCGAATTATATCGCGCAGCCGATGATCAGCCTCTCCGTCTGTCCGACCCTGACGCCGAAAGGCGTTGCGCCGCGCCATGTGGATCTGCGCCCGTTCGTTTTAACGGGAAAAGAGTCCTGGGTTCTGCCCGGCGGCCTCACCCGCGTCGCCATGCGCGAAGGATCGCTGATCGTCAATTCGAGCCAGGGCGGCGGCTCGAAAGACACCTGGGTCATGCGGTAGGCGTACGGATGTTATTATCCCGTTTTGCTGAAAGCGCCTTCTGGCTCGGCCGTTACATGGAACGCGTCGAGAGTCTCGCGCGCCTACTCTGGGTGACGGAAGCCTTCGCCGCAGACCAGGAAAGCGACGACGCCTGGGCCCCGATCCTTTCCGTTTTCGCCGACGAGGCTGCCTTCGCCGATCGCGGCAA
Organism: Hyphococcus sp.; assembly: GCA_028284345.1. Classification (GTDB taxonomy): domain Bacteria; phylum Pseudomonadota; class Alphaproteobacteria; order Caulobacterales; family Parvularculaceae; genus Hyphococcus. The sequence continues at coordinate 137,834 of JANQRY010000008.1, forward strand.
GCGACCCAATGCGCTCAATGTCGCCCGTTTTTACCTCACTGATCGCGGCAATCCGAATTCGGCCGTTTCCGCGGCCTTTATGGCCAAGGAAAATGCGCGATCGCTGCGCCATTTGCTCAGCACGGAAGCCTGGCGCGAAATCTCGGTTTTCAATGACGAAATGGCGGCGCTACAGAAGCGGCGCGTCTCCCTTTCCCGACTGAGCGAGATTTGTCTGTCCCTGCGCGACGGCTGCTACACCCACCGCGGCGTCATGGCGGCGACCTGCTATCGCGACGAGGTCTGGCGTTTTCATCAACTGGGCGCAGCGCTCGAACGCGCCGATCAGATGACGCGCCTGATCGACATTAAATATTTCCGGTTCGACCGCGACGACATCGACGAAACGGCGCCGCCCGATGTCGCCTGGTGGAATACGCTGCTGCGATCGGCGTCCGGCTATCACGCGTTCCAGCGGCGCCATTCCGTGAACGCCGACCCGGCGGACGCGGCGCGGTTCGTCCTGTGCGATCCTTATCTGCCGTTATCCGTCGCCAACGCCGCGGACGCCGCTTTTTACCAGCTTGAAAGGCTGGAGCGCGATTTCAACGCCAAGCCGGGCACTGACGTCAACGCCGCGGCGAAGGCGCTGGATGCGCGGCTCGCTGCGCCGCCGGCGAAACTTAACGGCCGAGCGCTGCACCGATATCTCGACGCCATTCAGCAGGAAATAATCGCCCTCGCCAACGCCCTCCATGATCGCTATTTTGCGCCGGCCGGGTGATTCCCCGGCGCCGGTTGCGTAAGCCGTCATAAAGGTCACTCCGTTGAATGTCGCCGCGCCCATGACCGCATCAACGCCGCTCGTCTCAACGGACCTGCTGCATGTACGGCACGTCACGCAGTATCGCTATGCGCAGCCTGTGAAATTCGGCGCCCACCGCGCCATGTTCAGGCCCCATGACTCAAACGACCTGCGGTTGACGGCGTTCGAAATCAACACCAATCCGGCCTCCGCCCACCACTGGGTGCACGACGTTTTTTCCAATTCGAAAGTGATCATGGACTTCGATGCGGCGCCGGAATCGGACACGCTCGAGATTGTTTGCGAATTTAACGTCGTGCGCTCAACCGTGCACGAACCGAAATTTCCCATCGCCGAATTCGCACAGAAATATCCGTTCACCTATCCGTCGGAACAATGGCCTGATCTCGTCGCCCTGATCCGGCCGGAATATGACGCGCCCACCGGCGAAGTGAAACGATGGGCGGAAAATTTCGTGGACGACGCCTATGGCGACAGTTGGGCCATTCTTGAAAACATCAACAGCGCCATCCATCGCGACTTCGATTATCGCCGGCGCGAGGAGCCGGGCATCCAGCCGCCGCGGGAAACCCTGGCCATGGGCGCCGGGTCGTGCCGCGATTTCGCCGTCCTGATGCTCGAAGCGGTGCGCCAGCTTGGCTTCGCCGCGCGCTTCGCCACCGGCTATCTCTATGATCCGCTGACGGATCAAACCGACGCGGAGGGCCATCACGCCATGCGCGGCGCCGGCGCCACCCACGCCTGGGTGCAGGTCTTTATGCCCGGCGCCGGCTGGATCGAATTCGACCCCACCAACGGCCTTATCGCTTCGGGTCAGCTGATCCGCACCGGCGTCGCCCGCCTGCCGGCCCAGGCCGTGCCGCTTGAAGGCTCGTTCACCGGCGCAAAAGGCGATTTCCTCGGCATGGACGTCAGCGTCGAGGTCGCGTCGCTGGCGCCGACCTTGAGCGGTTAGCCCCTTCCAATCGGCGCTGTTCGCATTATGTTCGCGGGATCATGCCAGCGCCCCGCCGTAAAAAGCCGACCACCCAGCCCTCGACGCCCCGTGAGGACATCACCCCCGGCGGCTTTTCCGAGGCCATGGCCGCCTATCACGATCGGGTCGAAACGTCGGACTGGACACCCCACCGGCCCGACCGCCCCACGATCACCGGCCTGTCGCGGCCGCTGAAAGTCGTCTCCGATTACGAGCCCGCCGGCGACCAGCCCCAGGCCATCGCCGAACTCGCCGCCGGCCTCAAAGCGGAGGAATGGGATCAGGTCCTCCTCGGCGCCACGGGCACCGGCAAAACCTTCACCATGGCCAAGGTGATCGAGGCGGCCCAGCGCCCGGCGCTCGTTCTCGCCCCCAACAAGACTCTCGCGGCGCAGCTTTACGGCGAGTTCAAGGCGTTCTTCCCGGACAACGCCGTCGAATATTTCGTCTCTTATTACGACTACTACCAGCCGGAAGCCTATGTTCCGCGTACGGACACCTATATCGAAAAGGAAAGCTCCATCAATGAGCAGATCGACCGCATGCGTCATGCGGCGACCCGGGCGCTGCTCGAACGGGACGACGTGATCATCGTCGCAAGCGTTTCCTGCATCTACGGCATCGGCTCGGTCGAAACCTATACGGCCATGACCTTCTCGGTGAAGCTCGGCCAGACCATCGAGCGCAAGAAGCTCCTCGCCGATCTCGTCGCCCTGCAATACAAGCGCAACGACAACGCCTTCGCCCGCGGGTCCTTCCGCGTGCGCGGCGACGTCGTCGAAATCTTCCCGGCCCACTATGAAGACCGGGCCTGGCGCGTTTCCCTGTTTGGCGACGAGATCGAGACCATCCACGAATTCGATCCCCTCACCGGCCAGAAGACCGACGATCTCGAAGAGATCACCCTCTACGCCAACTCCCACTATGTGACGCCGCGCCCGACCCTGCAGCAGGCGATCACGGGCGTCAAAAAGGAACTGACCGACGTCCTGCCGATCATGCGCGAGGAGGGCCGCCTCCTCGAAGCGCAGCGCCTCGACCAGCGCGTGACCTTTGACCTCGAAATGCTCGCGGCGACTGGCGCCTGTCACGGCATCGAAAACTATTCCCGTTACCTCACTGGGCGCAAACCGGGCGAGCCGCCGCCGACCCTGTTTGAATATCTCCCGGAAAACGCCCTCATCTTTTGCGATGAAAGCCACGTCACCGTGCCGCAGATCGGCGCCATGTTCCGCGGCGACTTCAACCGCAAGCGCACACTCGCCGAATACGGTTTCCGCCTGCCCTCCTGCATGGACAACCGGCCGCTGAAATTCGAGGAATGGGAAAAGATGCGCCCGCAGACCGTGCATGTCTCCGCGACCCCCGGCGGCTGGGAGCTTGACCGCACCAGCGGCGTCTTTGTCGAACAGGTGATCCGGCCCACCGGTCTCGTCGATCCGCAAGTGGAGGTGCGTCCGGTCACCGGCGATAAGTCCAACCAGGTCGACGACGTCATCGCCGAGTGCAAGGCGATAGCGAAGAAAGGCGGCCGCGTCCTCGTCACCACGCTGACGAAACGCATGGCCGAGGACCTCACCGAATATATGCACGAACAGGGCGTCAAGGTGCGCTACATGCACTCGGATATCGACACGCTCGAGCGCATCGAGATCATCCGCGATCTACGCCTCGGCGCCTTTGACGTGCTCGTGGGCATCAACCTGTTGCGCGAAGGCCTCGACATTCCCGAATGCCAGCTCGTCGCCATTCTCGACGCCGACAAGGAAGGCTTCCTGCGCTCGGAAACCTCCCTCATCCAGACCATCGGCCGGGCGGCGCGAAACGTCGACGGCCGGGTTATTCTCTATGCGGACACCATCACCGGCTCCATGGAGCGGGCCATGGGCGAGACCGAACGCCGGCGCGAAAAACAAATCGCCCATAACAAGACCCACGGCATCACGCCGGAAAGCACCAAGGCCAAGATCGCCGAAATCGCCGCCTCCGACGACGAAGGCGCCAAAGCCGCAGCGGGGCAAACCTTCGTCGGCCACCGCGGCGTCAAAGCCGCCAAACCCGGGGCGGGATTCGCCGAGGATGCGGAAGACTTCCTGCAGCCCGGCCACAATCTCAAGGCCCACCTCGCAGCCCTCGAAAAACAAATGCGCGAAGCCGCCGCCAATCTCGAATTCGAGGAAGCCGCCCGCCTCCGCGACGAAATCAAACGCCTGCAGGAAGTGGAGCTTGCAGTCGCCGACGATCCCCTGGCGCGTCAGGAGGCGATCGACGCGAGGGTGGAAGAGGCCAGCGAAGGCCGCATCAAAAAGTCCGAAGGCACTGTATCCAATGTAAGGAGCAAGCCGAGGGGCGCGAAGAATCGAAACACTAATCGGTGATGTGTATTTAGAGTGGCTGGAAAATTGATGCGGCGTCGCTTGAACGGAGCCGGCCATAGAAATCCAATGCGTATCGGTCAGTCATTCCGGCGATGAAATCACAAATGACGCGTTGCTTGTCTTCGCTCAGACTGAAACGTTCATGCAGTTCTCGATAATCGTCTGGCAACAACAAGAGGCCGCCTTTCTGGCTCAACGCGTTGAAAATGTCTCTTACTATCTCTTGACCCCGAAATTCAGCCACCTTCAGTCGGGAAGACTTAATTAGGTTTTCATACGCAAGTGTCTTCAGCACTTCAACTTTCTTGAAAGTCTCTAGCGTAAGACGGGCATTTAGGAGCTGTGGTACATACGGATATTCATCGTGTTCTACGACTTCTACACCACGAATAAAGGAGCCTACCAGCCGAGAAGTCACCTCATTTCTATAATATCCATTCTCACTAATTCGCTTGGACCATTTGAACGCTTTCGCAGCAATAATGGCATGCTGATAGAGGTCCGGCACATCCTTTTTCGAAAGTGACGCTGTCTCATCGTCGCCAAGCCGGAGAATGCCGCCAAAGATCTCGACCAATATTGCAGACACATCTCGGGCGGCGAATTTATTGTCGGCTTCTGGGTAGGTCTCCGCAATCTTCTCGCTGACTTTTTGAGCAATTGTATCCAGCAACTCTGGATCAGATGCAATTATCGAAAGTGGCGTTGTAAATCCTGCCTTGAATGAGTCTTCAATATCATATGTTGAATATGCGATGTCATCAGCTATATCCATAATGCTGCATTCAATGGTCTTAAATCTTCTCGGCTTTATGCCGGCAGGCAATACGGCATTTTTGATCCTTTTCACTAATTCTGCTTCTGACCTGTAATATCCTTTTTGTATTCTGCCTGGCCTGGTTCGATCATCTTTTCTACGCGGAATTTCGTCATCATATTTTAGAACTGCTGCCAATGTCCGGTAGGTTAGATTTAAGCCAATTCGGTCATCCGTTGACAACTTGGCTTCGACGTCTAGCCCCGGATCATTTTTCTTTTCGACCCGCGCTAATAGCCGCAGAGTTTGTGCATTGCCCTCGAAGCCACCATAATCGCGCATTTCCTCATCAAGTGCCAACTCACCGTTGTGCCCAAAGGGAGGATGGCCAATATCATGCGCCAGCGCCGCCACTTCAGTGATTTCAGGCTTGATCTTTTTATTCTCTGCGGCGAAATGCGGATCTTTGCTATTCAGTCTTATCGCAATTGATTTTGCGACCTGCGCCACTTCCAACGAGTGCGTGAGCCTCGTGCGAAAGAAGTCAGACTCACCATTTGGAAATAATTGCGTTTTCCCGGAAAGCCGACGAAAACAAGCTGAGTGAATTAGTCTTGCATAATCGCGCCGGAAGCTTGATCGGTACTCTTCAGGTTGAAGACCCGAAGAACTCCCGTCAATCGTGTGTTCGCGATCTTGGTCTTTTTTACTGTATAGAGGTAAGTCTTGTGAAGTAGCGTTCAAAATTTATTCTCGATCGAATTTTCTTAGCGAGAATCTATTCTTGGACGTCTTTCTCTTCTTTTTCAACTTGTTTTGCGCGCTCTTCGTCCGCGGCGTGTTTTGCAGCTTCCATCAACGAACTCAGTTCGCGGGACACTTCCTCACCCGCTTTATTTAGAGCCTCAGAATCCCAAACCTCTTCCATTAACCCGTTCATTGCAGCGCCTCTCCTTTATCGGCGACTCTACCCAATAGATAGAGACGCTTCATCGACCGCAAGTTTCATAGCCCGATTCAATCTCACAAAAAGAGTTAACTCTCCATTAATCATATTCAACGCCATTCCACTTTCAAATAGATCAGAACTTACGCACTGCGACCAGCAATTCATAAATACTCATGAGAATCAATAAATTAAGACCACATCAAGCGAGCGCGGGGCGAGCCAGCAACAGCATAGCTCACCAATCTGGACCCCGGCTTTCGCCGGGGAGCTCGGGTGGCGGGTTTTGCAATAACCTCTCCACCCGTTCTTTCCGGCGAAAGCCGGAATCCAGGGGTGCTTTCCTCTCAAAGGCCATTCATTGGTTTACAAAGGACGAAAACAGCCAGACCGCCTACACCGGTTCCCAAAGAAATAAGCGGCTTAACGGCTTATCGCCTTGAATAAAGATAGCTCGCCCGTTCCGTGGGGGACAGACTGTCCGCTACAAATTTTTCCTCATCACTCAGAGAGTCATAGATCTCATCCGGCGTTCGCATTCGCGATGTCGAAGGGACTTTCGCACTAGCCGAGATCGGCTCAACCGCCCTCGCCGTTCCAGCGCCAATTGCAGGTTCGCGCATCGAAGGACGATGAGATACAGGCGGCGACGATACTGTCGTAAAACAGTTCTTTTTTCCTTGCGAACGCGCGACGGCCTCAACTTCGCCTTTAAGCCGACCGACTTCGCCGGCCGCATTGTTTCCGGACAGCGTCGAAACAGGAAGCCCAAGAAAGATCACGCCCAGCGTATCGTTGGACCTTGCCTTCCGCTGCTGAGCGCTCGTTTGTGCAAGCGCCGCATCGTATCGAGCGCGCTCGGCAGCCAATGCATGGCAACTCCAATCATCATACTTGGATTCAGAAATGAATGCCGGAGCAATGTTTTCGGGTTTTGAAGCGCAAGCGGAAATCGCCAAGAGCCCCAACATTGAAACTAGCTGAATTTTCATTTGAACTTCCGGTGTCGTCTACATCAAAATAGTAGCGCTTCTTATTTAATTACTTCTGAATCTGCATTTAATAATTATATAGATGCAATAAAAACTGCACTTCGCGCCATTATTCCTTGTTTGGATTCCCGCCTTCGCAGCCATATGATTGGGCCAACAGGGAGGAGCCAATGCTGCGCGTAATTGTTATCGCCGCAATGGCCGCGCTTCTCGCCGCCTGCGAGCCGCCGGAGGCGCCGATCCCGCCCTTTGATCTCGGCCGCCCGCCGCCCTCGGGCGCCTGGCTCATTGCGTCGCCGATGAAAATCAAGGGCAGCGCCGGCGGGCCGTTGCGCGCCGTCGCGCTAGTTCCGAAGCCCTGAATTCCGGCCTCGTGGAACACCGCTTTCAAAACAACAACGCCGCCCGATAAACCAGAATGCCGGACAGCAACAAGCCCGTTAGATACGTCCCGGCAGCGCCGATCCTCTTCATCGCATTGGCTTCATAAACGCTGCCGCCGGTCAAAACGCCCGCCGCGTGAATATATCGCGAGGCGACAGCGGCGAACATCAGCGCCGCGATCCATGTTGGAAGCAATGGCGAGCGCAAGCCCACCGCAAGGATCATCAGCGCCAGCATCGGCACATATTCGATGCAGTTGCCATGGGCGCGGATCGCCTTGCGCAAGGAACTGGCGGGATCGGCTTCCGCCTCATGCTGGGTCACCGTCACCGATCGCCGCTCGCGGGAAACATTGGCGCCAAGAAGAAAAACAAGGAGGCCCAAAAGGCCGACGGAAAGAAGCGCAGTCGCCATGACTAAAAGTTCCCATTTGCCGCGCCTTGGCGATATGTCGGTTCGCCCATTCGAACAAGCGCGAGCGAACAAGTTGCAGTGATCGCTGCAGACGGGCCTTGCAGCAGGGCCGCGACGCCATAGCATCCACGCCGTCTGCGAATTGACCAGAGCCTGCCCATGCCCTCGACCGACGACATTCTCGCCCAGCTTAACGCCCGCTCGGAAGGGCATTTGCCCGGCCTTGCCGGGATTGTCTTTACGGGCGCCGGCGACGGCTGGGTCGAGGCCGAAGCCCCCGTGCGCCAGGAGATCATGGCGCCCAACGGGTTCCTGCACGCGGCGAGCGTCGTCGCCCTCGCCGACACCGCCTGCGGCTATGGCTGCGTCATGGCCCTGCCGGAAGGCGCAAACGGCTTCACCACCGTGGAGCTGAAATCAAACTTCACGGGCACGGCGCGCGACGGGCTCATCGAAACCCGCGCCGAAGCAAAACATCTCGGCCGCACGACACAACTCTGGGACGCCATCGTCAGACACCGCGATACGGGGAAAACGATTGCGCATTTTCGTTGTACGCAGATGGTGCTGTGGCCGAAAGGCTAGGAGCTATTACTCCGCTCGAAGACGGCAAGTTTAACCGCTCACGCGTCAGACGATGACATCAAATTCGTGTTGGTTGGTCATCGGGCGGGAGTAGCATGGAAATAATGTGGGCGGGAGTTTATAGATCGATCAGCTTATTTAATTTCAGCTAGCGGCACACACTTGCACCATTCACTCGATGCGAGTCTCTCAAGCGCTTTTCGCCGTTGTAAGGGCAATTCTAAAATTGCCGTATAGCTTGGATCATCGGCTTTCGGGCGGTGCTCAATATAAATTTCATCAGGCAGAAAAACCCGTTTTATCGGAGATACAAAACCAAGAGCTATGACAGCTTTTTTACCGGCTAATTTCTTATTGGCATATATTTTCTTCAAGGATGACAAACCCTCCGATTGAGATGCGCCAGCAAGCTCAACGCAGTTAGTTGAAAGATATTCCTCCGAAGACCGCAACTCGAATGCAGTAAAGACTAATCCCTGAAACTCACCATCAGGACTACGTATTTGATTTTTCAAGCCGACATATCGAGCTAACTCCCAAGCATCTTCAATCTCAACTGGATCAGTCATACAACCAACGCTCGTCATTGTAAGACTGAAGCAAAGCCCTCATCCGATGTAACGGCGCATCACCTGCTGTAACCTCGCGCTCACCCTCGCCATCTCGAGAACAGACCCATTCAATATGATCGAATGGCCTACATACAATTGTCATTCGGATATCGCTATGGACCCAAACCCCGCTGAAGTATCCATTGTGAAAGCCTATTGAGGGGAGCTTCTTAAGTTTTAAGAAAACTAACAAACGAAGAAACGTCTCCCACGACCCCATGTTTGGTTGAGATTCATCTTCTTCCCACTCATCCTCTGAAAATAGCTCATCCACCCGTTCAAAAACGGCATGCCGCCATTCACGCGGAAGATGCATTACATATTTTGAATACATTTCTTTCAGAGAAATTCGGGTTTCATCGAGCGAAATATCACTGGATGAAGCCTTCAATGGTCGAGGGCATAAAATTGGCGAAAAAACGCCTGCGGAAAATCTTAAAAGTTCTCCGTGACCTTCCGTAAATCGGCAAACTATACGATCGCGATCAGGCTCCCTTACTCTCGCTAGAACAGCGCTATTTTTATTTTCGGGCTTGGCCGTTAGAGAACTCACGTGAAAAGCTCGCGTGTTTTATCGGTGATAAAACTTTCAAACTGCTCGTTTTTTAGGCCGCGCATTACATCAAGCGTATCATTTAGATCGGAATAATCGCCATTGAACGGAGTACAAAAAATATCGATATCCAGCAAAAATGAACCATGACCAACAAGATGCGGCTTTACAGAGCCTGCATGTATTATCGCTTTGAAAGATTTTTTGCTCGTGGGAACGACCATCCTAATCAAATAGTCGTAAATTGTACCTTCTGGGTCCGGCATGTTCACAGACACAGAAAAATAATCTTCAATTCGCAGATTGGGATTGCCTCTATACGGAATATCTATGCGATTTATGTAACGTAAGCCAATACGATTAATGTTTGGAGAAGTTTCCGAAGCGTCATTCCATAGATCAAAATATGAGTTCGCCATCTTCGAAAATCGCTCCCAGCCTGGATAAGGAGCTAATCTTGACGGTGTGATTTCCGACTTTGTAACAGTTACATTTTCAGCACCATCATTTGAAACAAACTTGCAGCCAATTTCCTCGTGCTCGTTACTAACCGACGTGTTTTGCAAATCATATTGCGTGGTAAACTGATGAATTGGCTCAACACTATTGTGCCGATCTCTGAGGGCTGATTTTACCCTATCAAAGCTAGTATCATCGAGCGGCTCAGAAAGGCGTAACTGCGCAACAGCTTCGGTTATAGGTGGCTTATCGTATTTCTGCTTATAGGCCATGACTTCAAATTAATATGTTCGTATGAGAAGTAAACTTACCCTCAATCACAATTCCTCATTCGCCTTCTTCACCGCCTCTTCTTCTAGGTAAAGCGATGAGCCCATTTCCCTGTACCTCTCGCTCATCTCTTTCATGCCTTCCTCGGAAAGCTTCTCCAGATCCTTCTTCTCATTGTCGCTCAGACCCTCCGCATAGTCCCGTACATCCTGTGTAATCTTCATGGAGCAGAATTTCGGACCGCACATGGAGCAGAAATGGGCGACCTTGTGGGCTTCTTTCGGCAGGGTCTGGTCATGGAAATCCCGCGCGGTTTCCGGGTCGAGGGAGAGGTTGAACTGATCCTCCCAGCGGAACTCGAACCGGGCGCGCGACAGGGCGTCGTCCCTTACTTGCGCCGCCGGGTGGCCTTTCGCGAGGTCCGCCGCGTGGGCCGCGAGCTTGTAGGTGATGACGCCGACCTTGACGTCGTCGCGGTCGGGCAGACCCAGATGCTCCTTTGGCGTCACATAGCAAAGCATCGCCGTGCCGAACCAGCCGATCATCGCCGCGCCGATGCCGGAGGTGATGTGGTCGTATCCCGGCGCGATGTCGGTGGTTAAGGGGCCCAGCGTATAGAACGGCGCCTCGCCGCATTCTTTCAACTGTTTCGTCATGTTGACGCGAATCTTGTGCATGGGGACGTGGCCCGGCCCCTCGATCATGACCTGACAGCCATGGTCCCAGGCGACTTTCGTCAGTTCCCCGAGGGTTTCAAGCTCCGCAAACTGCGCGCGGTCATTGGCGTCGGCGATGGAACCGGGACGCAAGCCGTCGCCCAGCGAGAACGAGACGTCATAGGCCCGCATGATCTCGCAGATTTCCTCGAAGTTCGTATAGAGAAAACTCTCGCGGTGATGGGCGAGACACCATTTCGCCATGATTGACCCGCCGCGGGAGACGATGCCGGTCACGCGGTCGGCGGTAAGATGAATGTAGGGCAGGCGCACGCCGGCGTGGATGGTGAAATAATCGACGCCCTGCTCGGCCTGCTCGATCAGCGTGTCACGGAAAACCTCCCAGGTAAGGTCCTCGGCGACGCCGTTCACTTTCTCCAGCGCCTGATAGATCGGCACCGTGCCGATGGGGACCGGCGAATTGCGGATGATCCATTCGCGGGTGTTGTGAATGTTGCGGCCCGTCGACAGGTCCATCACCGTGTCGGCGCCCCAGCGGGTCGCCCAGACCATCTTGTCGACCTCTTCTTCCACGGATGAGGCGACGGCGGAGTTGCCGATATTGGCGTTGATTTTGACGAGGAAGTTCCGGCCGATGATCATCGGCTCGGTTTCCGGATGGTTGATGTTGGCGGGGATAATGGCGCGACCGCGGGCGATTTCGTCGCGCACGAATTCCGGCGTGATGAAGGGCGGGATTTCCGCGCCGAAACTTTCGCCCAGCGCCACGGTGTCTTCCGCGTTCTCCAGCATCTCTTTGCGGCCGAGATTTTCCCGGATCGCAACATATTCCATTTCCGCGGTGACGATCCCGGCCCGGGCGAACTCAAGCTGGGTGACGGGGTCCGATCCCGTGCCGCGCAGGGGCTCGTTACGCACCGGAAACTCGCGGGCGAGGTGCTTGCCGGAAACGCCGCCATTGTCCTCCGGTTTCACGTCGCGGCCTTCGTACTCCTCGACATTGCCGCGCCGCTTGATCCAGTCCGTGCGCATGCGGGCGAGGCCTTTTTCAACGTCGATGGTGACATCAGGATCGGTGTACGGCCCCGACGGATCGTAAACCGGGATGGGCGGCTCCTCCGCCGTCGGATGCAGATCGATCTCGCGCACCGGCACGGCGATATCCGGATGCTGATCGCCGGCGACGTAAGTCTTGCGGCTCGACGGCAGCGGGCCGGTCGTCACTTCCGGCGTCTGAAACTCGGACTGGGGGACGTGCTTGTTCATATCAATCGCTCCATCGCGCGGGTCAGCGCCTTTTGGGTGCGTATGGAGGAAAACAATCGCGATGTTCCGTCCCTACGCCGGTCTTAACCGATCAGGTTCAAAGGGTGCCCGTGTGAAACAACACGGTCTCAGCCGGTGCGCCGGCGCCCCTCGGAATTCAGACTTCTAGATAGCAATCGCAGGGCGCGGCGGCAAGAAGAAGCGATCACCGTCAGCGCTGCTTTTCACGATTGCGCCCCGTTCGCGCAGGGGCCTAGCCTTCCTCGCAAGACGGAGACGAAGGAGACCCGCCATGCCCGCCGCAATCATCGACGCCTGGATGCAGATCACGACCCCGCGCCTGGCCGCCGAGCCCTGGATGGCGCCGCTGTTGCGCTGGACCGGACAAAGCGCCGATGCGCTGTTACCCGACGCGCCGGCAACGCTCGCGGCCATGGACGAGGCCGGCGTTGAAACGGCGCTTATCTCCGCCTGGACGGGGCCGACCGGCGTTCTCATTTCCAATGACGAAACGGCGGAAAATGCAGCCCGTTCCGGCGGGCGCCTGCGGGCGGTTATGAGCGTCGACCTGAACGATCCGATGGGCGCCGTGCGCGAGATTCGCAAGCGCGCGGGGGAAGGCTTTGTCGGCGTCCGCGCCCTGCCCTGGTTGTGGGGGTTGCCGCCGAACGACCGCCGCTTTTACCCGATTTATGCGGCATGCATTGATGCGGGCCTGCCCTTCTGCACGCAGATCGGCCATACGGGACCATTACGAACGTCCGAATACGGACGGCTTATCCCCTATCTTGAAGATGCGCTGCTTGATTTTCCCGAACTGGTGGTGGTTGGCGGTCATACAGGCTTTCCGTGGATCGACGAGGTCGCGACCCTGATGCACAAATTCCCCAACTTTTACGTCGACACCTCCGCCTATGTCCTGCACCGGTTGCCGCCGGGGCTCGTCCAACTGATGAAGAACGAAGGAAAAACCCGGGTCCTGTTCGGCAGCAACTGGCCGATGCTGACGCCGGCGCGGTGCCTGAAAGGGCTGGACGCCCTCAACCTCGATGAAGAAACGGCCGACCTGTTCCTCCGGGAAAACGCCAGACGGGTTTTCAATCTGTAGATGTTATTCGCCGCGGTCCGCCTTTAATTGCGCCAAAAGCGGCGAGTCGGGCGCGAGTTCGATCCACAGCGCATTTCCTGCGGCGATGATCTCTTGGCTCTCATCGAGCAGCGCGGCGGAGGCGTAATGTTTGCGTCCGTCGGACCGCTCCGGCCACGCAACGACGGTAAGACGCTCGCCCGGTTTCGGGCGGCGGCGAATATCCACGGCCTGACGGCCCAGCAGCGTCAGCCGCGGCCAAAGCCGAAGCGCGAAGGCGCTCGGACAATCGAGCGCCGCCCATAAAAATTCCGGGCGCACAAGCCCATCATCGCCGGCGAGATCCTCGCCGGGCGTCCAGAAATCCGCATTGACCGGACTGTCCGGCGCGGGCCCCGTAAACAGCCGAAGACCGTCGCCGGCCTCGCGGCGGGTGCCGCATACGAAACAAAAGGGAATGAGATGTTCGCCTTCCGTGTCGGAAAGGAACGCGTCGTGGGCCGCGTGAACGGCGTCCTCGTCCGGCAACGCCGGCGGTTCGATCACGACCGAAGCGGGCTCGACAATGGCGACCACGCGATCGCCAACGACCGCCTCACATGCATCGCCTTCGCCCTTGCGCAGCATGATGGGCGTATTGAGCGGCGGCGGCGTTTTCAGCATGACCGCCGCCGGTCCGTTAATCGCTTGCGCAAAGAGCCCGGCGGAATACCCGCCATTGCCGGAACTTTTGGGACCGCAGAAACGCTTATCGATAACGACCTCAGTCATAGGCCGTCACTACGCCAACAATCGGCCCCATCGCAAGGCCCGGATCATTGCGGCCAAGTTCCGGCGCATAAAGCCTTGATATGACGCCGTCGAGATAAAGCGCGTTCGGCGTATTGAGTTCATCGCGAAAGAACGTCGCGAAGTCGTAAAACCGCACCGGGCTGTCGGCGAGAACGAAGATCGCCTCGCCCGCCTCGGTGACGCCGACGCCGTTGCGCCGTTTCAACGAATCCGAGTCCGGCAGAAAACGCGGATGGATGTCCCCGCCGATCACCAGCATCGGGCCCGATTGCGTGGCGTATCGCGGCGCCGGCTGCTTGATCCGGAGATAGACGTCCGTTTCCTCGACAAAGGCGCGCCCGTCCGGGGCGACATAGAAAACGCCGTTCGGCTTCAGGTGAAAATTGCCCGGCCCGTCATTTGTGTTTATGGGCGCCAGCGTCTCGCCGGCTTCCCTATAGAGCCCGACCGGGGACCGATCGTCATGATACATGCCAGCGTTTATGGCAAAGACCAGCCGCTCGCCATTCGCGGCCAAAGCCTCTTGAAGAAAATTGAAATGGCGCCACGGCGCGTCGTCCTTATCGTTGAGGAAAAGACGGATGTCGTCGGCCTGCGGATCGGACCGGCAAACCACATAGTCCGCATTGCGGTAAACCCGCTCTTCGCACGAAGCGGCCGTCGCCGGCGCGGCGGCCAGTAGAGCGATTGCGAAAGCGAGACCGGCCATGCGCATCATGTCGTCTTTCTTCATGCGTATCGTCAGCGCCCCGACGGCAATTCGCCGGAACGCTCAAAGCCACCTTAATGACAAACAATGGAGACAAAAATACGACGTCTCGCCGACGCACGCGCCGTCGCAGCTGGCCTGAACGGGGTACGCATGTTAACGGGCCGCCGGTCTCCTCATCGCTGCCTTAGGCTTGGGATCCGGCGATGAGGAAATCGACCGATGCGGGCTTTGCGGCCCAACCAGAGGGCGCGACGATCGCATTTTCGCGAATGCCGGCCCGTTGGGGTTTTGACCCCGCATGTGCTCCGTCCCTGGCGCCGGCATGACCCGGATCAGGTTCAAAGAGTGCTTCTCAGTCCCATTCGCCCTTGTTCCCTGGCGCGCATTGCTCGCGATTCCCGGACATGAAATGCGCATTTCCGTCCAGTCGAGCGAGGTGCGCGTCGCACGAACTTGTCGCTCATTGGCGACAGGCGGGACGCCCCTCGGAACAGGGAAATCCTGACTCATCTTCGCGTTTTTCGCAAGCAAAATCGGCGTCGACGGACATTTACAATCGGAGAGAACGCCGTCTCAACCGCGCTCAAGAATAGCCGGCCAGTTGGCGTCGGCGCGCGCAATATCGCGGTCGATTTCGGCGAGCCATTCGCGCTTATACCGTGGACTGACATTCAGATAGAGTTTGCCGCCTGCAATGTGCCAGACTTCCGGATCGCCTTTTGCAAGCTTGTTGCGCGCCATCGCCCAGGCGCAATAGCCGCCATATTGCGGCCGATAGCGGTCAGGGTCGTTCCTGAAGGCGTCGAGATTTTCCTGCGACGCAAAGAGCCATACGACGCCTTTGTATTCCGTCGCGTAGTCTTCCGATCCGATAACGGGCGCATCGTCCGATGATAGATCGTGATAGGCGACTGTGTCGTATCCGCCAACGGCGTGCGTCCACGCTTTAGCGAAAACGCCGCCGCCATCCATATAAATTTCGGGCGCCTTCGCAAATGTCGGCGTCGGCAGCGCTACCGCCGCGACACCCGTCGCCACAAACATGCGTCTTGTTATTGTGTGCATCATTCAACTCTCTCGCGACGCCGTTGCGATGGCCTGGGCAATCGCCGCGCGCATTGCTTTTTCCGAATGGCGGATCGTCAGACTGTCAACGATGTCGCCGGTGTCTGCGTCGACCAGCAGGGTAAAGCCGGTCGCGCCTTTAAACTGCGGATAAATGTGGCCAAGCCCTTCGCGCGCCGCCTTGTCGGCGACGGCGCCGCGCTGACCGAGCGTGAAGTCGAGCTTGACGAACTTCACCGGCTGGTCTGCGAAATCGGGAACAATCGCCTTAAGGCGCGGCTCCAGAATCTTGCAGGACGAACACCAGGCCGACGAAAACGTCGCCGCGATAATCTCCGGTTCTTCCGCATATGAATACGCCGCATCGGTCGCCGACGTCCGCCCGAACGCGGCGAAGAGACCGACGCCAAGCGCCAGCACGGCGAAAAAAAGAATGTCCTTGGTCGTTTTCATGGGGCATGAGTGTTAGCGCGTTCCCCGCTCACGAAACAGCGGCAGGGCCAGCACAAGCGCGTGATGATCGCGCGATCGCCCGCCGGGGCTTACCCCTGAAACGGGTCTTTCATCAGGATCACGTCATCCCGTTCCGGGCTCGTGGAAACGAGGGCGATCGGCGTCTCGATGATTTCCTCAATCCGGCGCACATACTTCACCGCTTCGGCGGGAAGGTCGGCCCATGAGCGCGCCTTTTCCGTCGACCCGGCCCAGCCGGCCATGGTCTCGTAGACCGGCTCGGCGGCGGCCTGATTGTGGGCGCCGGCGGGCAGGTAATCGAAATCCTCGCCGTTAATGCGATAGCCGGTGCAGACTTTCAGCTCTTCAAATCCGTCGAGCACGTCGAGTTTTGTGAGGGCGATGCCGTCGACGCCGGAAATTTTCAGGCTCTGGCGCACAAGCGCGGCGTCGAACCAGCCGCAACGACGCTGGCGCCCGGTCACGGTGCCGAACTCGCGCCCGCGCTCGCCGAGCCGCCGGCCTGTTTCGTCGTTCAGTTCCGTCGGAAACGGTCCCTCGCCGACGCGGGTCGTATAGGCTTTGACGATCCCGAGCACATAACCGACCGCGCCGGGCCCGACGCCGGACCCCGCCGCCGCATGACCGGCGACCGTGTTCGACGACGTCACGTAAGGATAGGTTCCGTGATCGACATCGAGCAGCACGCCTTGTGCGCCTTCGAACAAGACCCGTTTGCCGGCGCTGCGCATGGCGCCAAGGGCGCGCCACACGGCGCGCGCGAAGCGCGTCACCTTCGGCGCAATGTCGGTTAGAAGGCGAAGCAAGTCGCCCGCGTCGGCGTCGTCAGCGCCGAAGCCCCGGCGCAACGTATTGTGATGGGCGAGCAAGTGATCAATCTTCGCCGGCAGGCTGTCCGGATCGTTGAGATCAGCGACGCGCAATGCGCGCCGGCCCGCCCGGTCTTCATAGGCCGGCCCAATGCCGCGTTTCGTCGTGCCGATCTTGTTGGCGTCTTCCGCGGCGCCTTCCCGCAGGGCGTCGAGTTCCTGATGCACCGGCAGGATCAGCGTCGCATTCTCCGCAATCATCAGATTGTCCGGCGTCACGGCGACGCCCTGTTCGCCGATGCGATCGATTTCCGCCAGCAACGCAATCGGATCAATGACGACGCCCGATCCGATAACGCCGACGCAATTCTCGCGCACGACGCCCGACGGGAGAAGCGACAATTTATAGACCGCATCGCCAATGACGAGCGTATGGCCGGCGTTGTGTCCGCCCTGAAAGCGCACGACGACGTCGGCGCGGGCCGACAGCCAGTCGACAATCTTGCCTTTACCCTCGTCGCCCCACTGCGCGCCGATGACCGCGACATCCGCCATAAATTGATCCTAGGTTGTGTGCCGGAGATTCCGCAGCGCACCATAGTTGCTCCGGCGCATGGGTCAACGATTCATGGGGCTTAGAGGGCTGCTGCGGAGGGTTGAGAGGAGCCTCGTCGGCGTTGTCATATGGGGCGAGGCGTCAAGGCGCGCCCGGAACGCAGGAGACGACACGATGCGCACCCTAATCATCGCAACGACGCTTTGCGCGGCCGCCGCCGCAACGCCGGCGCTGGCGCAGGATCAGCAGCCCGCGCCGCCCCCGCCCTGTCAGGAGGAGATCTATCGCGCCTTCGACTTCTGGCTGGGGACATGGGACGTGACGACGCCCGACGGCCGGCCGGCGGGGACGAATGTGATCAGCGAGCAAGAAAACGGCTGTCTTCTGCTGGAGGAGTGGACAAGCGTCTCCGGCGGCAGCGGGCAGAGTTATAATTTCTACGATCCCGGCCTCAGGAAATGGCGCCAGGTCTGGGTCTCCGGCGGCGCAACCATCGATTACGCCGGCGGGCTCAACGATGACGGCGCAATGGTGCTCGAAGGCGAGATCTCAAACCGCAACGGAACAACCGCGCCCTTCCGCGGCACATGGACAGTGCAGGAGGACGGCGCCGTTAAACAGCATTTCCAGCAATATGATCCAGAAACGGAAGAATGGAACGACTGGTTTGTCGGGATATATAAAAAAGGGATTAGGAACTAGGGATTGGGGATTAGAGAAAGAAAAATCTGCCCTAATCCCCAATCCCTACCCCTAAAACGCCAGCGCTTTCGCCTGTTGCACATGGGGAAGCGCGCGCAGTTTTTCGAGCACGGAATCGGCAACGAGATCGTCCACCGCCAGCAGGGCGATCGCCTGTTCGCCCGGCGCGGAACGGCCGAGATTGAACGTTGCGATATTGACCTTCGCCTCGCCCAGCGTCGCGCCGAGGGCGCCGATGAAGCCGGGCTTGTCGTCATTGCTGGTGTAGAGCATGTGCGGCGCGAAGCTCGCTTCCATGCCGACGCCCTTGATGTCGATGATGCGCGGTTCGCCGCCAAAAATCGTGCCGGAGACGGAGCGATCCTGGTTTTCCGTGACGAGCCGCAGGCGGACGATGCTGTCATAGGCGTCCGCGTCGTCGCGATAGGTCTCGGCGATCGAGATGCCGCGATCCTTGGCGATCACCGGCGCGTTGACGATGTTGATTTCCGACAGCATCGGTTTGAGAACGCCGGCCACCGCCGAGGCGGTCAGCGGTTTCGTATTCAGCGCCGCTGCTTCGCCCTCATAGATAATCTCGATTTTTTCGATCGCGCTTTCCGACAACTGACCGGCGAAGGCACCGAGTTTTTCGCAAAGGGCGATGAACGGTTTGAGCCGCGGCGCTTCTTCCGCCGTGACGGACGGCGAGTTCAGCGAATTGGAAACGGCACCGCGGATCAGGTAATCCGCCATCTGCTCGGCGATCTGGATGGCGACGTTTTCCTGCGCCTCCCGCGTCGACGCGCCGAGATGGGGCGTCGCCACGACTTTCGGATGGCCGAACAGCGGATGGTCCGTCGCCGGCTCCGTTTCATAAACATCAAGCGCCGCGCCGGCCACATGGCCCTCTTCCAGCGCATCCTTCAACGCGACTTCGTCGACGAGGCCGCCGCGGGCGCAATTGACGATGAAGGCGCCGGCTTTCAGCTTGCCGAGATTTTCCCGGCTCAGGATGTTGCGCGTCTGATCGGTGAGCGGGGTGTGCAGCGTCACAATATCGGCGCGCGACAGCAGCCCGTCGAGATCGACCTTTTCAACGCCAAGTTCCACCGCCCGTTCTTCCGTCAGGAACGGGTCGAAGGCGATAACGCGCATTTTGAGACCGACGGCGCGGTCGGCGACGATCGATCCGATATTGCCGCAGCCGATGACGCCGAGCGTCTTACCGAAGACCTCCGCGCCCATAAACGCCGACTTCTCCCATTTGCCGAGATGGGTCGACTGGTTGGCCTGGGGAATTTGCCGAACCAGCGCGAACATCATGGCGATGGCGTGTTCGGCCGTCGTAATGGCGTTGCCGTATGGCGTGTTCATGACGACGACGCCAGCCGCCGTCGCCGCCGGAATATCAATATTGTCGACGCCGATGCCGGCGCGGCCAATGACTTTCAGGTTTTTCGCCGCTTCAATAATCTTCGACGTCGCCTTTGTCGCCGAGCGCACGGCGAGCCCGTCATAATCGCCAATGACGGAGAGCAGTTTTTCCTTGTCCTTGCCGAGACCCGGTTCGTAGTCGACGTCGACGCCGCGCTCCTTGAAGATATTGACGGCGGTTTCGCTGAGTTTATCGGAGATGAGCACTTTGGGCATTTTGTTATTCCGTATTTTGAGAAGAGAAATTTTATAGGGATTAGGTTTTGGGAATTAAGGATTAGGGTCGTCGTGGAAATATCCTAATCCCTAAAACCTCATCCCTAATCCCTTACCGATTGGAACGCCCAGTCGAGCCACGGGCCCAACGCCTCGATATCAGACGTTTCGACGGTCGCGCCGCACCAGATGCGCAGGCCCGGCGGCGCGTCGCGGTATCCGGCGATATCGTAGGCGACGTTTTCCTTTTCGAGGGATTTGGCCATGGTTTTGACGAAGGCGCGTTGCGCCGCGTCGTCCAACGCGGCGAAGGCCGGATCAACGATGGAAAGACAAACGGAGGTGTTTGACCGGGTCGCCGGATCGCCGGCGAGATGATCGATCCAGTCCGTCTTTGCGACCCAGGCGCTGAGCGCGTCGGCGTTTGCATCAGCGCGGGCGTGCAGCGCTTCAAGACCGCCGAGACCGTCGGCCCAACTCAGGGCGTCAATATAGTCTTCAACACAAAGCATGGACGGCGTGTTGATCGTCGCCCCTTCGAAGATCCCTTCGATCAGCTTGCCGCCCTTCGTCAGCCTGAAGAGTTTAGGCAAAGGCCGCGGCGGCGCATAGGTCTCAAGGCGTTCGACGGCGCGCGGGCTCAGGATCAGAACGCCGTGGCCGCCCTCGCCGCCGAGCACTTTTTGCCAGGAATAGGTGACGACATCGAGCTTCGACCAGTCGAGGGGTTGCGCAAAAATCGCCGACGTGGCGTCGCAAATCACGATCCCCTCGCGGTCGTCGCTGATCCAGTCTGCGTTCGCCACGCGCACGCCTGACGTCGTGCCGTTCCAGGTGAAGACGACGTCATGGGCCGGGTCCACCGCCGACAGATCGGCAATCTCGCCGTAAGGCGCGGTCAAAACCCGCGCATCAAGTTCAAGCTGTTTGACGGCGTCCGTCACCCAGCCCTGACCGAAACTTTCCCAGGCGAGCATGTCGACCGGCCGGGCGCCCAGCATCGACCACATGGCCATCTCGACTGCGCCGGTGTCGGACGCCGGCACGATGCCGATGCGGTAATCATCGGGCAGCGCGAGGATCGACCGTGTTCGGTCGAGCGCCTCTTTAAGGCGCGCCTTGCCGACGCCGGAACGGTGCGAACGTCCCAGCGTATCGGTCTGAAAATTTTGCGAAGACCATCCGGGGCGCTTTGCGCAGGGTCCGGACGAAAAAAAGGCGCGCGCAGGGCGCGCGTTCGGCATAGAGGTCATGTTTTACTCCCATCCTCTCAGATGGGTCGCGCCCCGTTGGGGAGGCGTGGCCCGCCGCGTTCATCGCCCATCCCGGGTTAAGGGTCAATGAAAAATATTGCGGCGCAGCAAATTTTTGTGACTTGCGCCGCAGCGCGCCCAGCCCTAGCGCCAAGGCCATGGCCTTGCCGACCCGAACAGAAACAGCGCCACAGCTTTACGACTGGCTGCTTTTCGCGGTCATCGTCGCCATCGGCGGATCGGCGTTCGCGATGATTCGCACCGCTGTTGAAACCGTGCCGCCGGCGGTCGTCGCCGTCGTCCGGCTGTGGATCGGCGCGATTTTTCTTTATGCGGTGATGAAACGCGCCGGCCGGCGATTGCCGCCGCTTTTTGAAAACGGCCGTCTCCTAAAGCTGCACGCGGAATGGCGCTGGATGATCGCTATCAGCGCAATCGGATACGTCGTCCCGTTCATGATTTTTCCGTGGGCGCAACAATTCATCGATAGCGGGCTCGCCGGCGTCTACATGGCGTTCATGCCGATCTGGACCGTGGCGCTGGCGTTTCTGTTTGCCGGCGAAGGCGCTGACGCACGGAAAATTGTCGGCTTTGCGCTGGGATTCGCCGGCGTTGTCATCCTGATCGGGCCCGGCGTTGTCGGGACCGCCGCATCAACCAATATTGCCGCGCAGCTCATGTTGTTGGTCGCAACGCTGGGTTACGCCGCCGCCGCCGTCATTACGCGGCGCGCGCCGCCGATCAAACCGCGCGTCTTCGCCGCGGGGACGCTGATTGCGTCTGCGATTATCGCAACGCCGGCGCTCTTATTCGTTGATATGCGCATCGATGCGTGGTCGCCCGCCAGTATCGCCAATCTCGTCGTGTTGGGCGTCGGGCCGACCG
This sequence comes from Hyphococcus sp., assembly GCA_028284345.1. GTDB lineage: Bacteria > Pseudomonadota > Alphaproteobacteria > Caulobacterales > Parvularculaceae > Hyphococcus. Next base: position 159,874 of record JANQRY010000008.1, read on the forward strand.
GGCTCGGCGGCATTCTGCTGATCATTCTGATCCAGCGCATCGGCGCGGGGTTCATGGCGCTCGCCAATTACCTGACACCGCTCTGGGCCGTCGCCATGGGCGCCGCCGTGTTTGGCGAACGCTTGGGCTTAAACGCCTTTATCGCCCTCGTTATTATTCTGTGCGGCGTCGCCATCAGCCAGTCGAACCGTAAATCGGTCGCCGGCTCAGTCATCACGCATGATATGGGCGAGGACGCCGTCGTCGCCGAAAAACGCAAAGACCCCTCTCAATAGCCGCGCCTATCGCCGCGTCGGCGAAACCGTATGGGCATGGTTGAGCGGTCCGCGCCCTTTGCCAAAGCCCGGCGCCGTGGCGATGGCCGTATGCACATAACCGATGGCGGCGGCGACGGCGTCCACGCGCGATTGTCCGAGCGCCAGTCCCGCGGCGACAGCGCTCGCCAGCGTGCAACCGGTGCCATGGGTCGAAGCGGTCTCTATTCGCCGGTTCTCGAACCAGAGCGGGCCTTCTGCGCGCACCAGAACATCGGCGACTTTCTCCCCCGGCAGATGCCCGCCTTTGACGAGCGCGGCGTCAGCGCCGGCGCGACGCAACGCCTCGCCGGCGGCGATCATGTCCGCGCGGGTTTTGACGGGCGCGCCCGTCAGAGCTTCCGCCTCTTCCGTGTTCGGCGTGATGATCGCCGCAAGGGGCGCGAGTTTTTTGACAATAGCCGCAGCAACCCCGTCGCCGGCAAGCGCATCGCCGCTTGTAGCGACTAGAACCGGATCGAGAATAACGGGAACATCATCGGCAATGGGCGTCAGCATTTCAGCAACGAGGTCGACGATAGCGACCGAACCCAGCATGCCGATCTTGACCGCGTCGGCGCCGATATCGTCAAGCACCGCTTTGATCTGCGCCGCGATGATGTCGGCGTCGACCGGATGAACGGCGCTGACGCCCGTTGTATTCTGAACCGTGAGTGCGGTGATCGCGGTCGCCGCATAGCCGCCGAGGGCCGTTACCGTTTTAACGTCGGCCTGAATGCCGGCGCCGCCCGACGGGTCCGATCCTGCGATAATGAGAACGCGGCCTTGCATGGGCCGGTCGTATCAGAACGCGTCGGTTTTTCGAAGGGTTGTTTCGCCGGCGCTGATGGGCGCGCCGTCGCGATTGACGAGACTGACCCGCGCCGGCGCGCCGGTCGCGCGCTCGACGATTTCCGCGCCCGGCTCGCCGTCAAGGCAATGCTTCTCGCCCCATTGCATCAACGCAATCATGGGCAGGGCGAGGTCGACGCCCTTGCGCGTCAGAACATATTGATAGCGCGTGCGCTGTCCGGGCTCTTTATAGGCGCGCCGCATCAGGACGCCCGCCTCAACCAGACGTTTTAGCCGTCCGGAAAGGATTGTGCGCGGACAGCCGATATCATGTTGGATCGCGTCAAACCGGGTCACGCCGAACAACGCTTCACGGAGAATCAACAGCGTCCACCGGTCGCCGATGAGGTCTGCGGCGCGGGCGAGACCGCATGCATCGGGATCAACGGGACCGTCGTCCAGTGCGCCCGCATGTATGTTCGTCGCCTGCGAAACGGCGTCTGCATAAACCATGGTTCGCTATTTATGCTGATTTTGCGCACGCCCGCAAATTTTCGTTCACGCCTTCGTGTCGGCGATCATGAATTGGGCCGCATTTGGGCGTCATTCGGCGCCATTCTCGCCGCAATGCGCAACTATTCAAAAACTTATGCACATCCGGCTGGGGCAAAACGGAGGATTGCATATGAGAATGTTTTTGAAAGCTTTTATCGCCGGCGCTGTCGCCTTTGGCGCATTTGGCGTAACCGCGGCGAATGCGGAGGAACATCGCCACCGCGATTCCGCTGTCAGCTTCTCGATCACTGTCGGCGACGACCGGTATCACAGACACAGCCGATACGATCGATACGACCGCTATGACCGTCGTCACCGCTACTACGGCCGGCGCAACGGCTATCGCGGCTATGAGGCGCGCAGGGTCAACCGCGAAGTCTTCAATACGCGCTATCGCGCCCGCATCGTCCTGACGGAAGACATTATCCGCACGCGCCGCGGTCCGCGCCTTGTCTGTAACGTGACCGCCCGCGGCCCGGAAGCGCGCTATGTTTCCGAACGGCGCATGTGGCGCGTCGCCAATCGCCATTGTTCGCGCCGCGCCAGGATCAACGTCTACTCCTGACGTGTTGTGAATCACTGCAGAAAGCCGCCGGCATGCGTATCTTGCCGGCGGCTTTTTGCGTTTGCGGCGACGCAGTCAGGTCATGCGTTTATGAGTGAGCAGGCGACGTAGGCGCTGGAAGACATTTTCCGTCGTTGAACAACAACGAAACTTGAAGGGCGCTTTTTAGACCGCCTTTTCCACCGCGGCGCAGATGTCGGCGACGACGGCTTTGACGACATCGGCGTTTTCGCCCTCGCCCATGACGCGGATCAACGGTTCGGTGCCGGATTTGCGGATCACGAGCCGGCCCTTGTCGGCCAGCTTTGTCTCTCCCGCCTTTATCGCCGCCTTTACCGCGGCGTTGCTTAGCGGATCGCCGTCTTTGAAGCGGACATTCTGCAGCAATTGCGGGAAGGGTTCGAATTTGCGGCAGACATCGGAAACTTTGCGCCCCTCGCCAGCAACGACGGCAAGCACCTGCAACGCCGTCGCCAGTCCGTCGCCGGTGGTGGCGTAATCGCTCAGGATGACATGGCCGGAGGGCTCGCCGCCCACATTCATGCCTGACTGGCGCATTTCCTCGACCACATAGCGGTCGCCGACGGCCGTGCGCTTCAGCGTTAGTCCTTCGCTCTTGAGGAAGCGCTCCAGCCCCAGATTGGCCATCACCGTGGAAACGACGCCGCCGCCTTTCAGCGCGCCCGCCGCCTTCCAGGACGACCCGATCAGGGCGAGGATCTGGTCGCCGTCGATTAGCCGGCCTTTTTCATCGCAAATGATGACCCGGTCCGCGTCGCCGTCGAGGGCGAAGCCCACATCGGCGCGATATTCGGTAACGGCGTCCTGCAGTTTCTTGGTCGCCGTCGATCCCACATGGCGATTGATGTTGAACCCGTTCGGTTCAACGCCGATGGCTTTGACCTCGGCGCCAAGCTCCCAGAGAACGGTGGGCGCAACCTTGTAGCCGGCGCCATTGGCGCAATCGATGACGATGCGAATGCCGTCGAGGGAGATCTTGCGCGGAAATGCGGCCTTGGCGAATTCGATGTAGCGCGCGCCGGCGTCGTCGATGCGTTTGACCCGGCCGAGGTCGGCGGACGCTGCAAGCCCCGTTTCCGGCCCGTCTTTCATCAGGCGTTCGATCTCAAGCTCGGTTTCATCGGAAAGCTTGTATCCGTCGGGCCCGAAGAATTTGACGCCATTGTCATGATACGGATTATGCGAGGCGGAAATCATGACGCCGAGATCGGCGCGCAGGGATCGCGTCAGCATGGCCATGGCCGGCGTCGGCAGCGGCCCCAGGAGAAAAACGTCCATGCCCGAGGCGGCGAAGCCGGCGGTGAGCGCCGGCTCGATCATATAGCCGGAAAGACGCGTGTCCTTGCCGATGACGACCCGGTGGCGATGGGCGCCGTTCTTGAAAACGCGCCCTACAGCCATGCCGAGGCGCAGAATATTGTCGGGCGTCATGGCGCCGGCGTTGGCGAGGCCGCGAACGCCGTCGGTGCCAAATATTTCCCGTTTTCCCGTCATCTGATCGTCGCCGCGCATGGCTCTGAAAATACTCCCGACCGCGGATTTCCGCAAAGCTAGCAAAACCTCGTCCGCAAACCCTTAACGCGGCGGGCCCGCGCTTTCTATGGCTTGCGCGATATTTAACGCCTGCCGGGCCGCGGCGACGTCGTGGACCCTGAAAATCGACGCGCCGCGGGCATATCCGGCGAGCATGGCCGCGATGGAGCCGCCGAGCCGGTCGGCTGCGGGCCCGTCGCGGTCGAGCGCCGCAATGAAGCGCTTGCGCGAGGCGCCGAGGAGGATCGGCGCATCGAGCGACCGGAACCGGTCCAGATGCGCCAACAGCGCAAGATTATGCGCGAGCGTCTTGCCGAAACCGACGCCCGGATCGACGATGAGCCTTGCCCGCTCAACACCCGCCGCGACGCAGAGTTCGATCCGGCCCGCGAGATAGCCGAGCACCTCCGCGACCACATCTTCATAATGCGGATTGTCCTGCATGGTGCGCGGGTCGCCTTGCGCATGCATCAACACCACAGCGCAGCCGAGCGACGCGGCCGTTTCCACACTAGCCTCATCATGGGACAATGCGCTGACATCGTTCCAGATCGACGCCCCGGCGGCGACGGCGGCGCGCGCCACGGCGGCCTTGCGCGTGTCGATGGAAATCGGCGTTTGCGTTTGCGCGGCGAGCGCTTCGATAACGGGGATTACCCGGTCGCGTTCTTCGCCTTCTGCGACGGGCGCCGCACCGGGGCGCGTTGACTCGCCCCCAATGTCGAGAATATCGGCGCCGTCTTCGGCAAGGCGCAAGGCGTGATCGACGGCGGCCTGCGCTGAAGCGAACCGTCCGCCGTCGGAAAACGAATCCGGCGTGACATTGACGACGCCCATAATGCGAAGCGGCGTGTTACTCGCCATCGGCTGCGCCCGATTGCTCGGCGAGCGCCTTTTCGAAAGCGTTTTTCTTTTCCAGTATATATTTCTGAAACGCGCCGCGGTTGAGAAAGGCGCGACGGTTTCCCGCTACTTGCCGTTCGCGCGCGTCTTTCAGGCCGAAAACCTCAGAGTGGTTGGCGAGGAATATATCCGGCGTCCAGTCCCGGGTCTTTTCAAATGTCAGCCGGTAATCATCAACGATGCCTTCATACTGCGCCGGGCCCTCATCGGAGGCGACGAGCCGATTGGCGGCGACCGTGGCGCTGCAGAAAATCAACGCTTCCAGATGTTCGCGGTCGTCGTCGATAAACAGGCGAAACGACGTGCAGCCGCGCGAATGGCCCGGCGTCAACGCTGTTAACAGGAACGGTTTGCCGGGCTCGCCGCCGGTCATGGAAATGACGGCGCCGCCGAAATCAGAAGCGCGGTCGCGCAGGACGCGATCCACCTTCACCGGCGGCGCGGCGTATTCGGGCTTGTCTTCGGACCCTAGGTAAAAACCGCCTTCAAGGGCCGATACGTCCCCTTCGCTCGCCCAGAGTTCAGCGCCGGAGGCTTCTTTCAACGCCGCAAGCCCGCCGGAATGATCGAAATGGGCGTGGGTGTTCAAGAGATATTTGACGTCCTTGATGTCGAAGCCGAGGGCCGCAATGTTGTCGATGATCAATTGCTCATGGCCGGGCAGGCCGCCGTCGATGAGCGCGTGACCGTCCTCGCCAGCGATCAGATAAACGGCAAGACCCTCCGTACCCACATAATAGAGATTGCCGATGATGTTGAAGGGCTCGAACGGCGCCGCCCAGTGCGGCTGTTCGGCGGCCCAGTCGATACCCGCGTCGTCTTCCTGCGCGTTCAGCGGCGCGGCGACAAGGAGCGTGAGGAGAATTAAGAGTTTCCGCATGGAAAAAGCCTTCCCGGATCGGAAAGGCTTTTAACACAGGATTTGTTTCAAAAAAGCAGCGTTTTTCAGGCCGGACTGGGCTCCATGCCGCCGGCGCCGTCGTCTTTCTTGCCTTTGCCCGCAGGCGCCCCGGCGCTGGGGACCGACGAGGGCGGCGTATGATCGGTCGTATCCGACGGGTCCTCCCGAACGATCTGGCCGCCTTTAAGAAGCGTGTCGATCTCATCGCCCGTCAGCGTTTCATATTCGAGCAACGCCTGGGAGAGCCGTTCCCAGTCGTCATTACGCTCGGTCAGGATTTCCCGCGCCTTGTCATAGCCTTCGGTGACGAAGCGTTTGATCTCGTCTTCGATCGTTTTCGCCGTATCGCCGGAAATAGACTTTGAGCGTGCAATGGACTGGCCGAGGAACACCTCGCCCTCGTCCTCCGCATAGGCGATGGGCCCGAGCTTCGGCGACAGGCCGTATTGGGTGACCATGGCGCGGGCGATCTTGGTCGCGTGTTCGATATCCGATTGAGCGCCGGAGGTGACTTTCTCCGTGCCGAATTTCATTTCCTCGGCGACCCGTCCGCCCATGGCCATGGCGATGCGCGCCTTCATCTGTTCCAGCGTGAAGGAAAGCTTGTCCCGTTCGGGGAGATACTGAACCATGCCGAGGGCGCGCCCGCGCGGGATGATGGTCGCCTTATGCACGGGGTCGGAGCCCGGCATGGAAAGACCCACAATCGCGTGGCCCGCTTCGTGATAGGCGGTGAGCGTCTTTTCTTCTTCCGTCATCACCATGGAGCGGCGTTCGGCGCCCATGAGGACCTTGTCCTTGGCGTCGTCGAACTCCTTCGCCGTCACATAGCGTTTGCCGCGGCGAGCGGCGAGAAGCGCCGCCTCATTCACAAGGTTGGCGAGATCGGCGCCGGAAAAGCCGGGCGTGCCGCGGGCGACCGTGCGGACATTGACGTCCGGCGCCAGCGGCACTTTCTTCACATGCACCTGCAAGATTTTTTCGCGGCCGACAACATCCGGGTTCGGAACAACAACCTGACGGTCGAAACGGCCCGGACGGAGAAGCGCCGGATCAAGCACGTCCGGGCGGTTGGTCGCGGCGATGAGAATAATGCCCTCATTGGCTTCGAACCCGTCCATTTCCACGAGAAGCTGGTTCAGCGTCTGTTCGCGCTCATCATTGCCGCCGCCAAGACCGGCGCCCCGATGGCGCCCGACCGCGTCAATCTCGTCAATGAAGATAATGCAGGGCGCGTTCTTCTTTGCCTGATCGAACATATCGCGCACGCGGCTTGCGCCGACGCCGACAAACATCTCGACAAAATCGGAGCCGGAAATCGTAAAGAAAGGCACATTGGCTTCGCCGGCGATGGCGCGCGCGAGCAGGGTTTTACCGGTGCCCGGCGGACCGACGAGCAGCGCGCCTTTGGGGATCTTGCCGCCGAGGCGCTGAAACTTCATCGGGTCTTTGAGATACTCGACGATCTCTTCGAGTTCTTCCTTCGCCTCGTCGATCCCGGCGACATCGTCAAACGTCACGCGGCCCTGCCGCTCGGTGAGTAGCTTCGCCCGCGACTTGCCGAAGCCCATGGCCTTGCCGCCGGCGCCTTGCATCTGGCGCATGACAAAAAAGAACAGGGCGAGGAAAATCAGGAGCGGCAGAATATTGAACAGCAGCGACAGGAGCAGCGGCAGTTCTTCTTCTTTTTCGATGGTCGTCGTCACGCCGGCGGCGTTCAGGCGATCGGCGATAGTCGTCTGCCCGCTCTCGGTAATCGTGGTGACAAATTCGGCGCCGCCGGCAAGCTCGCCGGAGACCTGCGTTTTGGAGACTTCCGCGGACTGGACTTCGCCGTTTTCAAGACGCTGGACGAATTCGGTGTAGGTCAGTTCCTGCACCTGGGTCTGCGACGCCGGCGAGGAAAAAAGCTGGAGCGCGACCAGAAAAACGACGACCACCAGGCCCCAGATTAACAGATTTCGTCCGTTCATTAGTTTTGTCCGTCCTCACATTTCGCCGGCCTCGCCGGAAGGGGCGCCGGGCGCCGCCGGCACTCTATTAGATAGGCGTTAAGAAAGCCCAGCGCCATGGGGCTTCCCGCCATCGGCCTAATCTTGCGAAAACCTAACGATTTCGCCGGAAAACCGTTCCGCCGCCAGCGGCGTCGCCGACCATGCGCCGCCACCGCCAGATAGGAGGCCCGGCGCGCCAATCAAGCGTCCGCCGCGATATAGGCCCGGGGCGCTCAAAAGGCCCTCCCGCGGCCCCTCAAACAATGCCGCCGCCGAGGCCGCCTCCTTTGCGCCAGCCTCCCCCAGGGGCCGCACGGTGACGGTTTCAGCCGATTTCACGATGAAGCGGTTGTCCCACAAAGCGCGCCCGCCGGCGGGGATTTCGAGATCAGCGAGCGGCGCGACGCCCGCCCGGCCGAGCACCGCCGCGGGTTCCCGGAGAATCCAAAGCCTTTCACCGGACCTTTTCAGCAACGCGCCGCCAATGGCCGCCGCACCCCGTGCGAGGGCTGTATCGAAATGGGCCGCAGCGGCGTCAGGGTCCGGCGCGTGGTCAGCGCCACTCACGGCGCGGATCGCCCTTGCGACGGCGCCGAGTGCATCGCCGCGCGTCACCGACCCGACATCAAGGCACGCGCCGCCCCAGCGCGTGAACACGCCGCCCATGGCGCGGAACGCCCGGCGCTCGCGCGTGCGCGCGTCCCGCCGCGTGCCGGCCATGCGCCGCGCCGACCGCAGGAGCGCGGCCTGATCGAAAGCGCCTTTTTCAACGGCGTCGCGGAGGAACCGCCGCACACGAATGCGTTCAAAGCGCGGGTCGTCATTAGACGGATCATCGACGTAGTCTTGATTATATTCCTGAACCGTCGCCGTCAGCGCATCGCGGCTGAACGGCAAAAGCGGACGCACGAGCCGCACCGGATCGCCGGCGCCGGCGGCGACGCCGATTTCATCGTCCATGGCGGCAAGCCCCGCCGGCCCCGCCCCGCGGGCGAGACGCATGAGCAGCGTTTCCGCCTGATCGTCGGCGCTGTGCGCCGTCAGGATTGCAGGCAGACCAAGATCGTTTGCGGCCTCTGCAAGCAGGCGATAGCGCGCCTTGCGCGCCGCTTCCTGAACGCCGCTTGCGGGCTTCCCGCCACGCCATTCAAGAATGCGCGCATCGAGACCCGCTTGCGCGCACCATGTTTTCGCCCGCCGCGCCTCGTCGGCGGCGCCGTCGCGCAGGCCGTGATCGACGATCAGGGCGACGACGCGCCTATCGGATGTTTTTGCATGGCCCGCGCAAAGCCGCGCCAGCGCCATCGAATCGCGCCCGCCGGAAACGGCAATCGCAAAAGACCCGCCAACGTTGAGCGCATCGAGGCGCGCTGCAAATTCCGCTGCGGAAACGGGATCCGTCAGTTGCAATCGATCCGCGCCATTTCGAGATCGGCGCGCTGCACGACCGGCGACGGGGCGTTCGGGAATTTCGACTTCATGGTTTTGAAAATCGTGCACGCTTCTTTCTGCTTTTCCATGCGCGCAAACGCCGTGCCCAGTTTCAGATGCGCTTCCGCCGCCCGGGCGTCGTTCGGATATTTCTGCACATGCTCCAGAAACACGGCGGCCGCATCGGCGTTTTCGCCGAGGGCGAGATGGATCTCCCCGAGCCGGAATTTTGCGTCGGCCGCGCGCACGTGATTTGGGAACGCCTCGCCATAGAGCTTGAACGCCGCCTTGGCGCGCGGATAGTCGCCGGACAGGAGGAAGCTTGACGCATAGTCATAGGCCGCATCCGGATTAATCGGCAATTCAACGCTGGGCGCCGACGCAGGCGCCGCGCCCGCATCCGCGCGGGCCAGTTCGTCCGCAATCGGATCGCCCGGCGCCAGATTGACGGGGCCGCCGGCGGACCCGCGCGTGTTGGGCCCGACGAGACCGTCCGTATCGAGTCTTTTGAAGCCTTCCGCGGCCGCCATGTCGTCGCCCGCCAGAACGGCGCTGATGGCGTCGAGGCGCTGGTTTTGCTGATCAAGCTGATAGTTGAGTTCTTCGATGCGTCCGGTGAGCTGCTGAATCTGGCGCTCCAGTTCGCTGATGCGCACGGTCGCCGCGCTCTGCCCGGACAATGCCTGTTCGGCCCGCTCCATGCGCGCCTGCAGGTCGCGGACATCGTCCTTCGTGCCGGCAAGGGCCGGCATGGTGATCATTACGGCGGCAAGGCCGGCGAAAGCGGCGGTCCTTGTCATTTTCATGGCGACTTTCCTCAACTGCGCAAATGCCATTCTAGCGCGGTTCAACGCCGACGCCAGCGTGGCGCAATCTAGCGCCTCAACGCGACGAAACTGTGGCTGAAAAGAAGGAAGGCGCGCCGTATTTCAAACGGCGCGCCTCCGAAATAGCTTATCTTTGAACCGCTTACGAGCCGACGGACTCGATCGTCGTGGTCGCGTTCCGGTTCTGCGCCCAGGCCTGTTCGTTGGAGCCGGTCGCGATCGGGCGTTCCTTGCCGTAGGACACCGTGGTGATCCGGTTGGCGCTGACGCCTAGGCTCACGAGATAGGACCGGGCCGCTTCGGCGCGGCGGGCGCCGAGGGCAAGGTTGTATTCGCGCGTGCCGCGCTCGTCGCAGTTGCCGGCGAGCTTGATCCGGGTTTCCGGATATTCCTGCAGCCACGCCGCTTGTCTGGCCAGCGTCGCCTGCGCCTGCGGCGTCAGCGTGTACTGGTCATAGGCGAAAAAGACGCGATGGCCGGCGCTGTTTTCCAGATCCCCTTGCGTGCCCGGCACGGGACCGGTCGGACCGGCGCCCGCATTCGTTCCGGCGCCGGCGGTGGCGTCCACATCCGGCCCGCTAGACGTTGCGCATGCGGAAACGAGCGTTAGCGCAGCGATGACGCCGGTGAATTTTGTAAAGTTTTTCATGGTCTTCCTTGCTCCACTGCCCCAATTAGACGGCTCGTTCAGCAATCGTTGCGCCAACCGGCATGGGTCAGCGCCGGACGCTAAACGCCTGATCTTTAAATTCCTGTCAGCCAATCCCTAAAATTTAACCAACGTGCGGAATCGTAACCTTGTCCGTTCCCTTGATCAAGTTGGACCGTTCCGGATCTGGAATGAAACCGCCGCCGGCGCTGACGTCAGTTTTTCTGCAATAATTACGGCAACATAGGCGACCAGGCCGGGTCGGACGCGTCGCCAGGCGTGCGCACGCGCCGCAGGTTCCTCCCGGTTAAATCGACTGACCAGAGCGAAGAACCGGCGCCGGGACGCGGCTCGCGGAAGAACATCAGCACGCGGCCATTTGGCGACCAGGTCGGCCCTTCATCGAGATAGCTCTCGGTGAGAAGGCGCTCGCCGGTGCCGTCCGGGCGAATGACGCCGATGTAAAAGCGCCCGCGATATTGCCGGGTGAAGGCGATGAGATCGCCGCGCGGGCTCCAGACCGGCGTCTGATACCGGCCCTGACCGAAGGTGATGCGTTTCTGGTTCGAGCCGTCGGCGTTCATGACATAGATCTGCTGCGATCCGCCGCGGTCCGACGCGAAGGTGATGCGCCGCCCGTCCGGCGACATAGAGGGCGACACGTCAATGGCCGGATTGTCGGTCAGCCGCGTCAGGCGCCGCGTCGCCAGATCCATCTTGAATACGTCGGAATTGCCGCCCCGCTCAATCGACATCAGGACTTCCCGGCCGTCGGGTGAAAAGCGCGGCGCGAAGGTCATGCCGCGAAACGTGCCGAGCGGTTCCTGTTCGCCCGTTTCAATGTTGAAGAGATAGACCTGACCCGGACGATTATCGAACAGCGCCATATAGGTGATCTGCTGCTGGGTCGGCGAAAAGCGCGGCGTCAGCGCCTTGTAGTTTAAACCGTCCGTCAGCGGAACGGGATTGGCGCCGTCCTGATCCATGATCATCAGACGCTTGTTGCGATTTTCTTTCGGGCCCGTTTCATGAATAAACACGACGCGGGTGTCGAAATAGCCGTCCTCGCCGGTCAGCGTCTTGTAGATAAAATCAGCGACCTTGTGCGACGCGCGGCGCCAATTGTCCGCAGGCGTCTTATAGGCGACGGCGCCCAGTTGCTCGTCCGACGTGACGTCCCAGATGCGGGTCGAGACCTGAATGCGCCCGTCGCCAAGCTCCTCGACCTCGCCGACGACCAGCACCTGCGCGTTGATGATGCGCCAGTTGGCGAAAGTCGGACGGGCGTTGACCATCGGCTCCTCAATATAGGCGCGCTGATCGATCACCTGAAAAAGCCCCGACCGCTCAAGATCGTTCATCAGCACTTCGGTGATATCGACGCCGAGCTGGCGCGCGCTGTCGTCGCCGCCGAGAAAATTCGGCACCGCAATCGGCATCGGCTCCACATTGCCTTGCGTGATGTCAATCGAAATGCGTGCCTGCGCCGTGCCTCCAATCGAAAGAGCGAAAGCGGCGATCAGCGCTGTAAAAATTCGGTGCATCATAAACAACTCTCTTTCGGCCCGCCGTCCTTAGCACAAGGGTTTAGGCGAAATTTTGTCAACTACGCGACTCTTCGCGCAGTATTGTGTCGTCATACCGGCGGAATAAAATTCAGTGTAAATTCTTTCCAGTCCTCGTATCTGTCCGGCGGCAGGAAATCATAAGGCGCACACGAAACCACGGCGCGCACTGCATTCTGTTCCGCCACTCTCCAGAATCGGTTCCCCGATAGATTGATTTGCAGCGCGTTCGCCACCCTTGGCGGCCCTCTTAACGATCCGTCACGATTAAGATCGATTTCCAGGATGACGACGAGATTTTCCGGCTCCGGCGCCCCAATGATTGCGCCCACGTTCCAACAACGGTTTACCGCCGCTTGCATTTTCGCCATGTCGCTCGCCGTCAGCCGATCGCCCGCGCCGACCGCCGCGCGCGGCCGGTCGGCTTCGACATTCGTCTCCGACGGGGTCTCGCTCGTCTGCGCCTCTTTTTCGCGCTCCTTGTCGATCAGTTGCGACAGGGCGGCGAGATCAAGCTCTTCGCGTTTCGGTTCGGGCTTCGGCGCCGGCGGTTCGGGTTCGGGCTCGGGTTCCGGCTCCGGCTCAACCGGCGCGGGCTCCGGTTCCGGCGCCGGCGCAGGTTCGGGCTCCGGCTCAGGCTCTTCTACCGGAGCCGGCGGTTCGGGCTCGGGTTCCGGCTCGGCGGGTTCGGGTTCAGGCTCCGGTTCTTCGACCGGTTCGGGCGCCGCGGCCGGCACGCTGGTCGTCAGCGCAAGTTCGGCTTCTTCGATCAGTTCGATCGGAATATACGGGTCCGCCTCGACGTCGGGCCGCCAACTTGTCGGCAATGACAGAAAGGCGACGCCGACAACAGCGGCGTGCAACAAGACGGAAACGAGTACGCCAAAACGCATGAAAACGTCACAACCCCTCTGCCGGGCGCCAGCCCGTCATCACTCCGGTTCGTTTTCCATGACGAGGCCAATGCGATTGAAGCCGGCGGAATTGATGCGCCCCATGACCCGGGCGACATCGCCATAGGCGCGGTTCTGGTCGCCGCGAATAAATATGCGCTGATCGTATCCGGCCGTCGCAATCGCTTCGAGATGCGGCACAAGGCTTTCATATTCAACGACCGTATCCTGCACATAGATGACGCCGTCTTCCGACACCGTGACCGTCAACGGTTCGCCCTGATCGGTGATCGGGCTCGCTGCGGTTTCCGGCAGGTCAACATTGACGCCGACGACCAGCAACGGCGCGGCGACCATGAAGACGATGAGCAAGACGAGCATGACGTCGACAAAGGGCGTGACGTTGATTTCCGCCATGTGTCTGGTGCGTCCCGGACGGTGACGGCCGCCGCCGGGATTGAGTTGCGCGCCCATTATTTGGACCTTTCATCGAGCTGGCGCGACAGGATCGCGGAGAACTCATCGGCGAAGCCTTGCAGGCGCACGGCGAAAGAATTGAGCGCGGAGGAATAGCGGTTGTAGCCGACCACGGCGGGAATGGCGGCGAGAAGCCCGAGCGCCGTTGCAAACAGCGCCTCGGCGATGCCCGGCGCCACAACGGCGAGGTTCGTGTCCTTCGAAACGGCGATCGCCTGAAACGCATTCATGATGCCCCAGACCGTGCCGAGAAGGCCGACAAAGGGCGCGGCGGACCCGACCGTCGCCAGAACGCCGAGGGAGGATTCCGCTTTTTCAAGTTCGCGGGCGACCGTGACGTTGAGCACCTTGTCGATCCGCGACTTGGCGCCCACCGCAAGCTGTTCGGTGCGGCCCGCATCTTTCGAGCGGCCCCATTCCTCCATGGCGGCGGTAAAGACTTTCGCCATGGGATGATCGGCCTTGTCGTTGGTGCGCCGATACAACTCTTCCAGCGGCTTGCCCGACCAGAACTGATCTTCGAACCGTTTCGATTTCCGCTTCAGCCGGCCGAAGGTCATCGACTTGTCGATGATCACCGCCCAGGACCAGATCGACGAAATGACGAGGATCCCCATAACCGTCTTCACCACCGGATCGGCGCGCAAAAACAGGGTCCAGAGGCTGAAATCGCCCCCCGCGGCAACGGCTGCGAGTTCTGTTTCCATGATGTGTCTAATCCCCTGACTTTGGCCCTTTTTTCGGGCGCCTGACTGACTTCACGATGTTCACGCGCCGCCTAATCCGGCGCAAAAAGACGGGTTCGGCGCGGCGGCCCCGCGTCGATAACCCGGTATGGTTAACACAAATTGCGGGCGCGATAGTATCCCTCTGACCCTCGTTTTGCCGGGCAAATGCGGCGGATCGAGGGCTCCCGCAAGCCCCGGCTGCGGCGATTTCCGATGTTTAATGGCGGTTAATGAAAGGTTTACGGGCGTCCGGCGTCCGTAATCGCGTCGCGCGCGCGCAACGCCGTGAACAGCAACCAGCAGTAAATGCCGCCCAGTTTGGCGCCGTCCTCGACGAAACCGTGGATCGGCCAGAGGAGCTTGGTCTGGTCCTCGATCACGCTCGCCGCCATGGCCAGCGCCGCCATGATCGCGAGCGCCGCGCGGGCCGACAGGATCTTCCGGAAGTAGACAAGGCCATAGACGCCCGCCATCGCGAGATAGACGCCATAGACAACCGGCTCCGGCACGCCGAGGTCAGGCAGCGCTTCCTCATGCAGCATGAAGAGATCGTCGACCATCAACACCGCTGTCAGCGCGGCTGTCGCGACAAAAAACCGGCCTTCGCGCGGGTCGCGGACCAGCCACGCAGCGAACGCCGCGACGGCCGCGGCGGCGGCCCAGAGGACAACGCCAAGATTGGAAACCGCGCCCGAATAAAACGCGCAGCACCGCGCCGGGTCCCGGGCGATGGCCATGGGGTCCAGAAGCAACGCCGCAGGCTCGACCCATGGCTGCAGAAACACCGCGCCCATAATCACAAGCGGCGGCGCGAAGACAAGCGCGAGGAAGCGGATATAATCCGTCCACGTATAATCGCGAAAGCCAAGGTCAATGAAACCGAGGCTGATCGATTTTGGAAACGCCGTCGCCATGGCGGCAGGATAGCGCGCCAACTCTTAACAAAGTAACGCCGGGCGGGCCTACCCGGCCAGGGACGCAAACACGTCGGCGGGAAGCCTGCGCGGCTTGCCGGAAAGGGACATGCACGCCGCCTCCACCTCCGCGCGCCCGATCAGCGTCTCCTCGCGCCAGATCTCCTGGGCCAGAAACAGGCGCGCGCCCTTGGCGCCGGTGAAGCGGGTGCGAACCTCCAGCATGTCGTCGATTTTCGCCGGCGCAATCCACTCCGTCGTCATCTTGCACACGACAAAAGCGAGGGGGTCTTCGCGGGCGAGCAGTTCCGAATGATGGACGCCCGACGCGCGCAGGGCCTCGGTCCGCCCGCGCTCGAAGAACTTCAAGTACGCCGCGTGATAGACGACGCCGGAAAAATCCGTGTCTTCGTAATAGATGCGGACGGCATGTGTGAAGGTCGTCATGGACAAAGGTTGCCCGCATTCCGCGCAAAACAAAAGGGCCGCGGGGTCTCGCCCGCGGCCCTCGTGAGTCCTTCAGCCGTAAGGCTCAAAAATCTGCGTTAGCGGCGCCCCAAAGGCTGCTCTGAGGCGACCGTCATCCCGCTTGACCCTTTCGGCCCCAAGAAATCACTCGACATCAGATCACCTCCTCTCAATTCGTTGAACACGAGGGAGAGTTTGGAGTGCGTTTTGAAACTTGGCAAGAGGCGAATGGTTAACGACCTCAGCTATCTCCCGCCGACGTTATGATTTTGTTCTGCTTTGTTTCAATCCGCTTGGGACGCCAAAAAAGCGGCAACATCACAACGGTTTCATTTACTGTTTCCCATCCGTCACGCGTCTTTTTTTCAATTGTGCCGCGAACAGGCGTTTTATCTCGATAAACCGTCTTGAGACGACACTCGTCCGACAAGGCAAACGCAAACCACTCCAGCGCTTCCTGAGCGCCCGCCACATGAACGTGCCCAACTTCTCCAAAGCCGATAGTGTATTCGTTGTTCATGCTGTCGCGTTCCAGGGTCACTGAAAATCCATCGTCGGTGGCTGGATATACGACAGCAAAATTTGATCGGACTTCGTATTGGATATCCGAATACTTTCTCAGCCTAGCCTTGATTTCTTCAAATGGTTCCACTTGTTATTCAAACAAATCCGCGCCGGTTCCTTTCGGCGCCGCGAGTCCCAGATGCGTCCAGGCGCTTGCCGACAATACGCGGCCGCGCGGCGTCCGCTGGATGAGCCCGCATTGAAGGAGGAAGGGTTCGACCACGTCTTCGACCGCGTCGCGGGCTTCGGCCAATGAGGCCGCAAGGGTTTCAACGCCCACGGGGCCACCAGCGAAATGCTCCGCAATCAGACGAAGATAGCGCCGGTCGAGGGGATCGAGACCGAGCCCGTCAATCTCAAGTCGTTTGAGCGCCTTGTCGGCGACGCCGGCGGTGATTTCGCCCGCGCCCTCGACCGTCGCCACGTCGCGCACCCGGCGGAGGAGCCGCCCGGCGACCCGGGGCGTGCCGCGGGAGCGCCGCGCGATTTCCATGGCGCCGTCGTCGGACATGGGTGCCGACAGTTTCTGCGCGCCGCGGGCGACGATGCGCAAAAGGTCCGTATCGGAATAAAAATCGAGGCGCACGGGGATGCCGAAACGGTCGAGCAGCGGTTTCGCCAGCAGCCCCGAGCGCGTCGTCGCGCCAATGAGCGTGAAGCGCGGCAGGTCGATCTTTACCGACCGCGCGGCGGGTCCCTCGCCAATCATGATATCGAGGCAATAGTCCTCCATCGCAGGGTAAAGGACTTCCTCCACCGCCGGCGTCAGGCGGTGAATTTCGTCGATGAAGAGAACGTCGTTCGCTTCAAGATTGGTGAGGAGCGCGGCGAGATCGCCGGGCTTGGTGATCACCGGCCCCGAGGTCGAGCGGAAATTGACGCCCAGCTCATTGGCCACAATCTGCGCCAGCGTCGTCTTGCCGAGCCCCGGCGGTCCGTGGAAGAGGACATGATCAAGCGCCTCGCCGCGGGACCGCGCCGCCTCGACAAAAACTCGTAAGTTGTCTTTCGCCAGCCGCTGCCCGACAAAATCGTCAAGACGTTTGGGGCGAAGCGCGGCATCGGCGTCCTCGGGCTTACGGGCGCCGTCGATCATGCGGTCGTTATCTAAGGCGGGTTGGGACATACTAATTTCGCGCGTCAATCAAAACTTTTTTCAACTCTTCTAGAAACTCCGCGTGCACTTTTCGCGACGACGCCTCGCTGCGATCCAGGTGTGCGGCAAACATCTCCTCCGCTTCGTCCAAATAACCGCTATTTGACCCGCGCATCCACCTTACAATGAACCATAGAAACCCAAGAAAAATTGCAAGGGGTAAGAATTTTGCAACGAGGTTTACCCAAGCGGGCGCGGCGGTGGTCGCGGCGCTGTCAAGATCACTAATATCGTCATTGTAAGGTTGATAAGAATACCGCGTTTCAACACCTGATTCGGCCAGTCGATCAGCGACATTTGATTGAGGCGAAACATTAGCGAACAAACTCGCTCCGTCATTAAGCTCAAGCTCAACTCGCCATCCCCACTCAACGATATTCGCCGCCTTGATTTCTCCATCGGATATTTTTGAAAGTAGTTCGGTATAAGAAATCTCTCTCCGGTCCGATGTTTCCGCATCGGGCTCGGCCGCCGCATTCGAGATCATGTTCCCGAATGACAAGACTGCAGCAAGAACAATTAGCCTAAACATCATTACGACCTGTTTCGCATTCAAGAATCTTCTCATGCCGCCAGTTGTTTGAGCGCCGCCTTGATCAACTCTTCGACGCCGGGCGCATCGAGGTCTTCCGCCGCGGCGGCGACGGCGCGGCGGGCTTCGACGCCGTCATAGCCGAGGCCAGAGAGCGCTGAGACCGCGTCGGCGCGCGCAGCGAGCGCCGGGTCCGCGGCTTTCTCTTTCGCGTTGCCCCGTGCAACGACCGTCAGCGCGACACCGGCGCTGGCGATGGCGCCGACTTTCGATTGTAGTTCTGAGGCGATGCGCTGGGCGATTTTTTTGCCGACGCCGTGGGCGCGGGAAATGGCCGTGACGTCTTCGGCGGAGATCGCGTCGAAGAGATCCGCCGGAGGCAAGACCTGCAGGATCGCCAGGGCGTGTTTGGCGCCAACCCCTTGCACCGACTGCAACAGGCGAAACGCCTGGCGCTCCTCTTCATTCTCAAATCCGTAAAGCCGGATCATGTCCTCGCGCACGACGGTTTCGATGGAAAGCGCCGCCGCCTCGCCCACGGCAAAACGCTGCAATGTCCGCGGGGAGGCATAGGCTTCATAGCCGACGCCGTTCACATCGACGATAAGGGTTTCCGCGCCGATGGCGGCGACGGTTCCTTTGAGCGCCGCGATCATGAGGCTTTCTCCAGCCGGCGCAGACCGCCGTGATGGGCGTGACAGATGGCGACCGCGAGCGCATCGGCTTCATCTGCAGACGGATCGCCGGCTTTGGGGAGCAACACTTTCACCATGGCCGCGATCTGCGCCTTGTCGGCGTGGCCCTTTCCGACCACGGACTTTTTCACCGTGTTCGCCGCGTATTCGGCGACGGGCAGTCCAGCGTCCGCCGGCGCCAGCAAGGCGACGCCGCGCGCCTGGCCCAGAACGAGGGCGTCGCGAGGAGAGGCGTTGACGAAGGTTTCTTCGACCGCCGCCTCGTCGGGATGGTAGACCTCGATCAGCCCTTTGAGCGCGGAGAAAATGATCGACAATTTCTGCGCATGATCGAGCCCGCGCTTGGGCCGGACCACCCCCGAGGCCACGTAAGAGAGACGGGCGCCGTTGCTTTCAACGACGCCCCAGCCCGTGGCCGCCGAGCCGGGGTCGATCCCGAGGATGCGAATCACCGATGACATGGCCCCATGATAGGGCGTTCGAATTAGAACGAAACGGGAATCTTTGCGGGCGCTCAGCCCGCGTCGGCGAGGCGTTTTTTAAGGCCCTGCGCCGCCGCGCGGGCGTCGGGCGCAAGCGTCTCCGCGCTGAGCGCCTTTTCGACCCATTTGAGCGCCAGTTTTTTGTTTTTCCGGCGGCCGTCCCCTTCGGCGAGGGCCACTGCGTAAAGGAACTGCCCCTGGGCGTCGCCCGCCTCGGCGGCTTTTTCGAACCAGTCGGCGGCGGAAAAGCCGGCGCCGTCGGCGCCCTTGTGAACCATCAGACCCATGGCGGTCATGGCTTCGGGGAGTTCGGCCTGGGCCGCCATGCGCATCCAGCGGGCGGCCTTCGATTTCAACGCGTCGCCGGCGCGGCCGGATTCGTAAAGCAGGGCGAGATTGAACTGGGCGCCGGCGTGGCCGTGCTCCGCTGCCTTCATGAGCCAGTGGGCGGCCTTGTCGTCATTCTGCGCAACGCCGTCGCCATTGAGGAAGACTAGCCCAAGGTTGAATTGCCCGACGGCGTCGCCAGCGATGGCGGCGCCTTCAAACAG
This sequence comes from Hyphococcus sp., assembly GCA_028284345.1. Lineage (GTDB taxonomy): Bacteria > Pseudomonadota > Alphaproteobacteria > Caulobacterales > Parvularculaceae > Hyphococcus. The sequence goes on from JANQRY010000008.1 coordinate 179,363, forward strand.
CGAGGCGGCGCGGGCTGGATCGGCGGCGACGCCGAGCCCGTCCATGAACAACATGCCGAGGCGCGCCTGGGCGCGGGCGTGGCCGCGCATGGCGGCGAGCTTGAGCCAACCGGCGGCTTTTTCAAAATCGCGTTTTACGTCAACGCCGTCGAGGGCAAGTTCGGCGATGGCGAATTGCGAATCGGCGTTTCCCTGCAGCGCCGCCTGTTCGTAATGGCTAAGCGCCTCCGCCATATTGCGCGAGACGCCAAGACCGTTTTCATTGAGCACGCCGATCAGATGCTGCGCGCGATCATCGCCTTCCGTCGCGAGGGGCGAGGCGACGGCGAAGGCCAGCTCATAATCGCCATCGCTGAGATGCGCCATCGCTTTTGCAACGCCGGCTTCGTCCGCATGCCCATGACCGGCGCCGGCGGCGACAAAGAAGGCGGCAAGGACAAAGAGGCGCGTCATAGGCAAATCAGCCCGCGGCGGCGGCCGTGGCGTAAGGAGGCGTCGCTTCCACCGTGTTAAATCCGTCGAGCACGGCGGCGGCGAAGACGGCGACAACGAAAAACGCGCCGCCGGCGATAAGGCTCCAATTGGGTTTCATGGTCAGTCCAAGCTCCCTTGCAACGACAAGGAATGAGCAAGACTTGTTCCGAAATTATTAATTTCTGTTAAACATCAAGCGGCCTGAATCGCCGCCTCAAAGGCCGCGACGGCCGCCGCCGGACCCTCTTCATGGCCCCAGACGGCGCCGGAGGCAGCGAGGAAATCCGCGCCCGCCCGGACAAGGGGCCCGCAATTCCCGGGCGTAATGCCGCCAATGGCGACGCTGGGCACGGTGGTCGCGAAGTTCCACCAGCGCAGCAATTCCGGGTCGGCGGACGTCGGCGCGGCCTTGGTCTCCGTCGGAAAGAATGCGCCGAACGCCACATAATCGGCGCCCGCCTCGCCCGCGACCAGGCCGAGATGGCGGGAATTGTGACAGGTGACGCCGACCGTCGCATCGTCGCCGAGCATTTTGCGCGCCGTTTCATAAGGCGCGTCCGATTGCCCCACATGGACCCCGTCGGCCCCGGTTTTGACCGCAAGGTCCGGGCGGTCGTTGATCAGAAACGCAATCTCCCGTTCGACCGCCAGGGGCAGCAAAAGCTCGGCCGCCGCCATGACCGCATCGTCCGGCGCGGCGGCGTCGCCGTCTTTCAAACGGAGCTGCACGCACGCCACGAGATCATTGTCGAGGGCCGCCGCGAACGCGTCTTTGAACGCGGCAAGGTCGGGAATGCGCGGCGGCGTTATGAGATATAATTTGCAATCACGGGTCACGGGACGAGGGTATATAAGGATCGGCCGCGGCCTGCATAGAAGCGATCACACAATGCGCGCGACGTTTTTTATCACCGCCGTTAAATGCGCATTGGTTGCGCCGAAAATCTCTCTTACTCGGCGGGCGTCGCGTGGGCGGGCGGAACGGCGTCGGCTTTGCGCTTCGGCTGCAGCAAATTGCGTTTGATCTCGTCCGGCACGGAATCATAAACCGGCGTCGGGCCGAGGGCGAGTTGCGAGCGCGCCTCATGGAGCGGCGTCTTCAATAGCGCTTCAACGTCATATTCAAGGATCCAGTTTGACGCTTTCGCATTGCGCCGCGCTTCTATCAGGGAACTGATGATTTTCGCCCGCGGCTGTTCCAGTTTCTGCGCGATGGCGCCGATCAGGATGATCAACAGGAAGCCGCGGTTCCGCGTCTGCTCATAGGTGTAGACGAGATTGCAAAGCTCGCCGAGGGCGTCGCGGCCATAGCCGGTAACGACGTGCCAGAGGTCGTGACAGACATCGAGGTTGAGATACATGCGCCGGAACGCTTCGAAGTCCGTCTCGCCGCGAAAATCGATGCCCGCTTCCTCCGCCGCGTCGATGAGCCCGTCGGCGGTGAGGTTTTCCCCTTCCATGAAGTCGAGATAGGCCCGGCCGAGGGTTCCCTCGGGAAGCGCGCGCAGGGCCTCGCGATCGCTCAAGACCTCTTCGAGCCTGATCGGCGTTTCGACGACGCGCCGGCCATAGGGCGTGGCGACAAAGCGGCGGAACATCCTGCGCCCGACCGAGCCGGAAAGCGCCGACACCGTCTCGAAGACTTGGCTCGTATCCTCCTTGTTGCGCACCAGGCGCAGGACGGAGAGGAGCGCATGAAACGGGCGGACCGGCGGCGGCGGCGGGGTCGGATGGCCGCCGATATATTCGATCTCTGACGGCTCGTAGTCCGCAAGGCTCGCGGCATCGGGGGTCGACGGCATGGGGCGGCTCCGTTCGCGAGGGCCAGTGTGATGAGATAGCGTTACACTGACCAGTTTACCCCTTCCAATGTGCGCGACCCGGCGCGAATTGCAAGGGGCGGGGCCGAAATTTACCGCGCGCCGGAAGGCCGCTCCCTTAAGCCGCTTTTTCCAGCCCGTCGGACCACTCGCCCGTCGTCGCAAGGCCGTTCATGGCCGCGCGATGCGCAAAGGCGGCTTGCGCCGCCGGAATGTTTTCCGTCTTGCCCGACCAGGCTTTCAGCGGCGCGGCCTGCAGGGCGCGGCCATAGGAGAAGGAGAGCGCCCAGGGCATTTTATCCGCATACTCCGCATTCATGGCGTTCAAATGCGCCGTCGCCTCCTCGTCGGACTGGCCGCCGGACAGGAAGACGATGGACGGGAGCGCCGCAGGCACGGCGGCGCGGAAACAACGCACGGTTTTCTCCGCGACTTCCGAAACGCTCGCACGGTTTGCGTTTTTCTTGCCCGAGATAACCATATTCGGTTTGAGGACCGTTCCTTCAAGCGCCACGTCCTGCGCATAGAGTTCGTCGAACAGCGACTTCAGGGTGAACTCGGTGACATCGTAACAGCGATCAATATCGTGATCGCCGTCCATCAGGACCTCCGGCTCAACGATGGGCACGATGTTCGCTTCCTGACAGAGCGCAGCATAGCGGGCGAGCGCATGGACGTTGGTCGCAATGCAATAGCCCGACGGAATGTCATCGCCGTTAATGTCTATGACCGCACGCCATTTGGCGAAGCGGGCACCCAGTTCGTAATATTCATTCAACCGCTCACGCAGACCATCAAGGCCCTCGGTGACCTTTTCGCCCGGCGCGCCGGCGAGATCCTTGGCGCCCTTGTCAACCTTGATGCCGGGAATGGCGCCGGCGTCGTTGATCAGTTGCACGAGCGGCGTTCCGTCCGCCGCATTCTGGCGGATGGTTTCGTCAAAGAGGATGACGCCGGAGATCGCATTGCGCATGGCCTCTTCGGTGCGGAACAGCATCTCGCGATAATCGCGGCGATTGTCTTCGGTCGACTCAACGCCGATCGAATCAAACCGCTTCTTGATCGTGCCGGAGGATTCGTCCGCCGCCAGAATGCCCTTGCCCGGCGCGGCCATGGCGACCGCAATCTTGTTGAGTTCCATAAGGTTCATCGCCCGTCTCCCGTAAAATTCTAACTCGCTTCCGCGGCGTTCTGTTCAAGCGCCGCGACCCCCGGCAGGGTTTTGCCTTCCAGCCATTCGAGGAACGCCCCGCCCGCCGTCGACACATAGGTGAAATCGTTTGCGACCTGCGCGTGGTTCAGCGCCGCCACCGTGTCGCCGCCGCCGGCCACGGCGACAAGGCCGTGCTGGTCCGCGCGACGGGCGGCGAAGCGCGCCGCCTCAACCGTCGCTGTGTCAAAAGGCGGCGTTTCAAACGCGCCAAGCGGGCCGTTCCAGACAAGGGTTTTCGCGCGCTCGATTTTTTCCGCGATCAGATTGACTGTCTCCGGTCCGAGATCGAGGATCATGTCCTCAGCGTCGACGGCGTCCGCGCTTTTGACGTCGCGGTCGGCGTTTTCTTTTAGCTCTTTGGCAACGACAACATCCGTCGGCAGAACAATGTCGCAGCCTTTGGCCGCGGCCTGGCTCATAATGTCCCGTGCGGTGTCGGCGAGATCGGGCTCGCAAAGGGATTTGCCGACGCTCACGCCTTTCGCAAACAGAAACGTGTTGGCCATGCCGCCGCCCACAGCGAGAATGTCCGCCTTGCCGATGAGATTGAGCAAGAGTTCGATCTTGGTCGAGACCTTAGCGCCGCCGACCACCGCCATCATCGGCCGTTCAGGCTCGGACAGCGACGCTTTGAGATAATCGAGTTCCTTCTCCATCGCCTTGCCGGCGGCGGACGGCAGAAGATGCGCGAGCCCCTCGGTCGATGCGTGGGCGCGATGGGCGGCGGAGAAGGCGTCGTTGACGTAAGCGTCGCCATGTTCGGCGAGCGCTTTGGCAAATTCCGGATCGTTCTTTTCCTCGCCCGCGTGAAAGCGCGTGTTTTCGAGGAGCGCGACGTCGCCGTCGAGCATTTTCTTGACCGCAGCGCGAACCGGATCGCCGATGCAGTCCTCAACAAAGTCCACCGGACCGCCCAGCGTTTTCGAAAGCGCCTTGGCCACGGGGGCAAGGGACATCTCCGGATCGGCCTTCCCCTTCGGACGGCCGAAATGAGACAGGAGCAACACCTTCGCCCCGGCTTTCGACAGCGCCTCGATGGTCGGCAGGGCGCGCTCGATGCGCGTTGCGTCCGTTACCTTTCCGTCCTTGATCGGCACGTTGAAATCAACGCGGCAGAGAACGCGTTTGTCAGCGACGTCGAGGTCTTCGATTTTGCGGTAACGGGACATGGGCAACGACCTTCGCGCGGGCGCGCTTACATGTGTTTCGCCATTTCAAGCGCCGTGTCGGTCATGCGCGTGGCGAAACCCCATTCATTGTCATACCAGGAAAGGACCCGCACGAGCTTGCCTTCGAGAATCTGCGTCTGCTTGAGCGCAAAGGTCGAAGAGTGAGGATCATGATTGAAGTCCGACGACACAAGCGGCTTGTCGGTGACGCCGAGGACACCTTTGAGCGAACCGTTCGCCGCCTCGACCATGGCGTCATTGACCGCATCGACGCTGGCCTCGCGGGACGGCGTGAAAACGAGATCGACGACGGAGACGTTCTGTGTCGGCACCCGGATCGACGAGCCGTCGAGCTTGCCGTTCAACTCCGGCAGGACGAGACCGACAGCCTTGGCTGCGCCCGTCGAGGTGGGGATCATGTTCCCGGCCGCGGCGCGGGCGCGATAAAGATCCTTATGCATCGTATCGAGAGTCGGCTGATCGCCCGTATAGGCGTGGATCGTCGTCATGTAACCGCGCTCGATGCCGACGGTTTCATGCAACACCTTCGCCACCGGGGCGAGACAGTTGGTGGTGCAGGAGGCGTTAGAGACAACCGCATCGTCCTTGGTCAGAAGATTGTGGTTGACGCCGTAGACGATGGTTTTGTCCGCGCCCGAAGCGGGCGCGGAAACCAAGACGCGCTTGGCGCCGGCGTCGAGATGGGCCGCCGCCTTGTCGCGCGACGCGAAAATGCCGGTGCATTCGAAGACAATGTCGACGCCGAGATCGCGCCAGGGCAGTTTCGACGGATCGCGCTCGGCCGTCACCTTGATCGGCCCAGAGCCCACGTCGATGGTGTCGCCGGCGACCTTGACCTCGTTCGGAAACTTCCCGTGCACGGTGTCGTACTGCACGAGATGGGCGTTGGTTTCGACGGGGCCGAGATCGTTGATCCCGACGACGTCGACGCCCTTGCGCCCGGTTTCAACGATTGAGCGCAAAGCCAGCCGGCCGATGCGGCCGAAGCCGTTGATTGCGATTTTCAAAGCCATGATATGGGTCCTCCTAATCCGTCAGGTCCCGGACGGCGCGGGCGACCGCGTCCGCCGTGATCCCGAAATGCGTATATAAGTCCTTCGCCGGCGCCGACGCGCCAAAGCCGGTCATGCCGACAAAGGCGTCTTTCTTGCGCAAAAACTGGTCCCAGCCCTGTTTGACGCCGGCCTCGACGCCGACGCGCGGCTTCTGTCCGAGCGTTTCGGCGACATAGCTTTCCGGCTGCATGGCGAAAAGCTCAAAGCACGGCGCGGAGACGACGCGCACTGCGACGCCGTCCTTGGCAAGCGCCGCGCGCGCGGCAAGCGCGAGTTCGACTTCGGAGCCGGACGCGATGATCGTCGCCGCATAGTCTTTCTCATCGGCGACGACATAGGCGCCGCGGGCAACCATGTTTTCGTCCGTATGGGTCAGGCGCGCCGGTTCAAGACCCTGCCGCGACAGGGCGATGACCGACGGCGTCGCCAGATTGGTCAGGGCCGCGGCCCAGCATTCCGCCGTTTCAATCGCATCGCAGGGGCGGAACACGTTGACATTCGGCATGGCGCGCAGCGCCGCGAGATGTTCAACCGGCTGGTGCGTCGGTCCGTCCTCGCCAAGCCCGATGGAGTCGTGGGTCATGACGTAGATGACGCGCAGCCCCATCAGCGCCGACAGCCGGATCGACGGCCGGCAATAATCGGTGAAGACGAGGAACGTGCCGCCATAGGGAATGACGCCGCCATGAAGGGCCATGCCGTTCATGGCCGCAGCCATGCCGTGTTCGCGAATGCCGTAATTGACGTAGCGCCCGGCGTAATCTTCAGCGCTCAGGACGGAGATGTTTTCCGTTTTCGTATTGTTGGAGCCGGTAAGGTCCGCCGAGCCGCCAATGGTGATGTCGACCGCGTCATTGACGACATTGAGCGCCAGTTCCGACGCCTTTCGCGTGGCGACTTTCGCCGGGTCATCGCTCAGCGCCTTTTTGTGAGCGCGCATCGCCGCCGTCACCGCGCCGGCGTAATCGCCCGACAGTGCCGTTTTCAGCGGTTCGCAGTTCTTGTCTTTCGCCAGACGGCTCTCCCAGGCCGCCCGCGCGTCTGCGCCGCGGGCGCCGGCGGCGCGCCATGCCGTGAGGACGTCTTCGGGAATCTCGAACGGCGCATGGTCCCAGCCCAGCGCCTCGCGTGCGCCGGCGATTTCCTCAGCGCCCAGCGGCGCGCCATGGGCCGCGGCCTTGCCCGACTTGGTCGGCGCGCCATAGCCGATGGTCGTCCGGCAGGCGATGAGCGTCGGCCGATCGGAATTTCTCGCTTCCGCAATCGCGGCGTCAATCGCAACCGGATCGTGGCCGTCGACGCGCATCGTATTCCAGCCCGAAGCAGCAAAGCGTTCGATCTGGTTGGTCGAATCGGAAATCGAAACCGGCCCGTCGATGGAAATGTTGTTGTCGTCCCAGAGAACGATCAGCTTACGGAGTTTCAGATGCCCGGCGAGAGACAGCGCCTCCTGGCTCACCCCCTCCATCAGGCAGCCGTCGCCGGCGATGACATAGGTGTGGTGATCAACGAGATCGTCGCCGAAGCGCGCATTCAGATGCGCCTCGGCGATGGCCATGCCGACCGCGTTGCCGAGGCCCTGACCCAAGGGCCCCGTCGTCGTCTCAACGGCCGGCGCGTGACCATATTCCGGATGGCCGGCGGTCTTGCTGCCAAGTTGGCGGAAATTTTTGATTTCCTCGATCGTCATGCCGTCATAGCCGAGGAGAAATCCGAGCGCGTAAATCAGCATCGAGCCGTGGCCGGCGGACAGGACAAAGCGGTCGCGGTCGGCCCAGTCCGGCGCGCCGGCGTCAAATTTCAGATGCCGCGCCGCCAGCACGGTCGCGACGTCCGCCATGCCCATGGGCATCCCCGGATGACCGGATTTGGCTTTTTCCACAGCATCCATGGACAGGGCGCGAATCGCATGCGCCATGCGCGTCGTCGCGGCGGCGTCGATGCTGTCCCTTGTCATTCAATATATCCTTGCTTTTGCTGCGAAAGGCGGCGTTCCCGGACGCGGGGCGCTTCATGCATCGCGGCGCCATAGGGGTCAAGTCCGCCGAAGCCCTTACCGACGCGCGGAAGAAATGCTCAGGCGCCGCCGGCCCTGCTGGACAGAATCGCCGCACGCCGCCACACTGATTGTCTGATCCGCCACGCCATATGGAAGTCGCCTTATGTCCATGCTGGAACGCGCCGTCGTCGATCTGGCCGACGCGCTCGATATGCTCGAAACGAAGATCACGGAAACGCTGGCGGGCAAAGCGGACTCGGCCGAAATCGCCCCGGCGGTAGCTCGTCATCTGCGCACGGCCGGCGACCGGGCGGATTATGCGTCAAGCGAACTGACAAAGGCGATCGACGACCTAAAAGCGCTGATCGGCGACGATGCGGAGGCGAAAAACGATGGCTGAGGTTGGCATCCGCGTAAACGGCCGCGATTACCGCGTCGCCTGCGACGACGGCCAGGAGGAGCGGCTGCAGACGCTGGCCGCCTTCTTCAACGGCTATGTTACCGATCTTGGTGAGGAGCTTGGCCAGATCGGCGATGCGCGCCTGATGTTGTTGTCGGCGCTGACGGTGTGCGACGAACTGTTCGAACTGCGCGAGCGGGTCAAGGATCTCGAAAGCGCCGGCGATTCGCTCGATCCTGAAACCGTCGGCGCGGCCGGCCGCGCTGTTGAAGCGGCGACAGCGCGCGTCCGCGAGATTGCATCCGGGCTGGACGGGTAACGAACTATTTGATCGCCGGCAGGGGCTGCGCCCTGCTCTCGTCGAGATAACGCGCGGCCGTCGGCGTCACGGTTCCATCTTCAAGGTCAATCAGCAGCGGATTGCCCGTCGGGATTTCGACGCCGACAATATCGGTCTCCGAAACATCAAACAGGATTTTGACCAGCGCCCGGAGCGAATTTCCGTGTGCGGATATCAGCAAGGAGTCCCCGGCCGCGAGGCGCGGCGCGATCTCGCCTTCAAAATAGGGCGCGACCCGCTCCAGCGTGTCTTTGAGCGATTCCGCCTTCGGCACGTCGACGCCCATGGCGCGGTAGCGCGGATCATGGGCCGGGTTGTTTTCATTCTCCGGGTCGATAGGCGGCGGCGGCGTGTCGTAAGACCGGCGCCAGATTTTCACCTGATCGGCCCCGTGTTTTTCCGCCGTCTCGGTTTTGTCGAGGCCGGTAAGCCCGCCATAATGGCGTTCATTGAGGCGCCAGTGCCGCGTCACCGGCAGCCACATGCGCTCCATCTCGTCGAGCGCCATCCAGAGCGTCCGGATGGCGCGTTTTTGCACTGAGGTGTAACAGGCGGCAAATTCGATTTTCGTCTTGCGCAGCAACTGACCGGCGAGCGCGGCCTCGGCGCGGCCTTTTTCCGTAAGGTCCACATCGACCCAGCCGGTAAACCGGTTCTGCAAGTTCCATTCGCTCTGGCCGTGGCGGACAAGGGCAAGGCTGGTCATTTTTCGCGCTCCTGAACTGGCGCCGCCTATAGGCGATCGCGCGGCCCTTTGGCTAGCCTTGGCGCCTGTGGCGCGGTATCTCAGGAACCGGTCATCGAAAGCGCTGATCCCATGCCGCAATCTTCCAAAGTCGCCCTCGCGCTTCATGGCGGCGCCGGCGCGCGCAAAGGGCGCGATTACGGCAAAGCCGAAGCGCACCTTCTCGAATTAGCCGCCAGGGGCCGCGACATGCTGAGCGCCGGACGCGATGCGGTCGACACAGTCGAAGACCTTGTGGCGGATATGGAGGCGTCCGGCCTTTACATCGCCGGCAAGGGCGCGCCGCCGAACAAGGCCGGTTACGCGGAACTCGACGCCTCGATCATGGCGAGCGGTTCGGGCGACGATCACGACGCGTTCAAACGCAACGCCGGCGCCATCGCCGCGGTCAAACATCTGAAATACCCGATCCGGGCCGCCCGCGCGGTGATGGACAAGACGCCCCATGTGATGCTGGCCGGGCGGGGCGCGGAGAATTACTGCGCGCAAAACGGGTTCGAATTCATCGCCGATCCGGCGGCTTATTACGTCGTCCCCGTCGGCGTCTTGCCGGAAGAGCTGACCCAGGCCGAGCTTGGCCACGGCACCGTCGGCGCGGTGGCGCTAGACCAGACCGGCCGCATCGCCGCGGCGACGTCGACCGGCGGCGTTTTCGGGAAACTCGAAGGCCGGGTCGGCGACACGCCGCTGATCGGCTCAGGCACATGGGCGGACGAATATGTCGCAGCCTCCTGCACCGGCCTCGGCGAATATTTCATTCTCGCCGGCGGCGCCCAGGATGTCGCCAGCCGCGTGCGCTATCAGGGCGCGACGCTCAACCAGGCGACGGCGGGCCTCATCAAAGATGTCGGCCGCCTCGGCGGCGACGGCGGCGTCATCGCTGTCAGCCGCGAGGGCGAGGTCGCTTTCGCCTGGAACTCCGGCGGCATGAAGCGCGCCGGTTTCGGCCCGGATCAGGAACTGTTCGCCGCGACGTTTTAGGCGACGGCCGCTTCGATCTATGCGCGCAATCAACGCGCGGCGCGGGCGATCTGTAACTCAAGGCGCTTGACCTCGCGCAGGATGCGGTTCGATTCCATGCGCATCCAGAACCAGATTTTCAGGAACCCGACCATGACCATCAGCACGACCGCGCCAGCGCCCCAGCGCGCCGCGTCGAGCGCGACCGTAGCGGCGAAGAATTTCCATCCGCAATAAACGGCGGCGCCGAAGAGAACGAAGGTCAAGACCGTCGCGTAAACCGCGATCCAGCGCATTTTGCCGTCATAGACGGAAAACCACTGCGCGAACAAACCCTGCTCGCCGAACCGGTCAAGAAGATCGCGGTCCTCCGCGCTTAGCGCTTCCTCGATTTTTCGATCCAGCTCGTCCATCGGATTTTCCTCCTTCCAGTGCGGCGCGCAGTTTGCGCCGCGCATGCATCAGGCGGGTCTTGACGGTGCCCGCCGGAACCTCCAGCGCGGCGGCGATTTCCGCCACGCTCAAATCCTGTAGATAGAAAAGCGCGATTGCAGCGCGCTGGTCTTTCGGCAGCGCGTCGATTGCGAAACGAATCGTCGCCGCATCTGCGTTATGCTCCATGCTGTCTGCAGGCTGAACGTCATTGCGTCGTTCATGCGCGACAACGGAATTCAGTTTGCGTCGCCGTTGCGCGCGCCGGATGTTGTCGGCGGCGCGGCGCGTGACGATGCGAAACGCCCAGGCCGGAAAGGCAGCCGCATCATCGAGACGGCGCAAGCCCTTCATGATGTCGGCCCATGCATCCTGCACGACGTCGCGCGCCAGTTCCGGATCGCCGGTAAGCCGCCACGCATGGGCCAGCAGTTTCGGCTGCCAGCGCGCGGCGAGATGCGCGAAAGCCGGCCGGTCGCCGGCGCGGGCCGCGCTCGCGAGATATTCGTCAAAAATGCGCTCGCGGCTGCGCGCCATGGGGCTTGATCTCCGACCTTGCGGTTCATACAAACTACAGGTCGGCGGCGGGCGCAAAAAGGTTCAAATCTTTCGCCGTTGGCAAAAAATGATGAAATATCAGTTGCCTGGAGCCTGGTCGCTCTTGGGCCCGCCCAGAACATCGTCGACAATATAGATCGGGCGGCGTTTCACCTCGGCAAAAAGCCGGGCGATATATTCGCCGAGAATGCCGACGGAAATCATCTGTATGCTGCCGAAAAACAGAATGAAGACGAGCAGCGACGCATAGCCCGGCACGTCGATGCCCATGACAAGGGTGCGCGTGACGATGAACAGCGCATAAACGATCGACAGCAACGCAACGACGCCGCCAAAATACGTCCAGACCCTGAGCGGCGCGGTCGAAAAACTGGTGAAGCCGTCAATGGCGAAGTTCCAGAGCTTCCAGAAATTGAACTTGGTCTCGCCGGCCGCGCGTTCCGGGCGCACGTAAGGAACGCCGATGGATTGAAACCCGACCCAGGCGAACAGTCCTTTCATAAACCGCGATCGCTCGGGCAGGGCTTTGATGTGGTCGACGACGCGGCGATCCATCAGGCGATAGTCGCCGGCGTTTTCCGGAATCTTGATCGCCGACATCCTGTTGAACAGCCGATAGAACCAGCTTGCGGTGGCGCGCTTCGCCGCCGTGTCCGACTGCCGGTCCTCGCGCGCGGCGTAAACGACGTCGAAACCGTCGCGCCATTTGCGCACGAAATCGAGAATGAGTTCCGGCGGATCCTGCAGGTCCACATCCATGACGATCACCGCATCGCCCTTTGCGTGATCGACGCCGGCGGTGAGCGCCGCCTCCTTGCCGAAGTTTCGCGAGAGCGCGATGACGCGGATATTGTCATGGCCTGCGGCAAGCCGGGAAAGGCGCTGGCGCGTGTCGTCGCGGCTGCCGTCGTCGACGAAAACGATCTCGGTTTCGAAGTCGGCCTCGGCGACAATCTTGTCGATGGCGTCGACGAAAAGATCGACGGTTTCGGACTCGTTATAGCAGGGCGCCACAATCGAAATCAGCGGCGGCGCGCCGTTGTCGGCGCGGGGGGCAATGGCCATCTTCGTCGGCTTGGAGTGCTCGGTCACGGGGGGCCAACATTTCTCAGGGACGGCGCGGGGCGACCCACGCCGATTTCACCCTCTTGCCTAGCCGCTGAGGGGTTAAAAATTCAGAAACGCTTAACCATGCGGCGCGCGCCCGCGCGCCGGCGAATTTTCTAGAAATTAGCCCGGTTTAGACCACGAAACCGACGATTTCCTTGACCTCGCGCACGACCTTGTCGGCCACCGTCGAGGCCCGTTCCGCGCCGGCGTCGAGCACCGATTTGAGATAGGCGGGGTCCGCTTCAAGCCGGTTCAGCTCCGCCCCGATGGGCGCGATTTTTTCGACCACCAGCTCGGCCAGCGCCGGCTTGAAAACGCCGAACCCCTGCCCGCCGAATTCGGCCAGCACGTCTGCATCGCTCTTGCCGGCAAGGGCTGCGTATATGCCGACAAGATTGGCGGCCTCGGGCCGGCCCTCAAGGCCTTTCGGTTCGGAGGGCAGCGGCTCAGGGTCCGTCTTCGCTTTCTTGATCTTGCGGGCGATGGCGTCGGCGTCGTCTTTCAGAAAGATGCAGGCGTTCTCCGAGACATCCGACTTCGACATTTTCGCCGTCCCGTCGCGCAGGGACATGATGCGGGCGCCCCCTTGCCCTTTGGGCCCTTTGATCAGCGGCTCTGGCAACGGAAAGAAATCATCTGCCTTGAAATCGTGATTGAACTTTCCGGCAATGTCGCGGGAGAGTTCAAGGTGCTGTTTCTGATCTTCGCCCACGGGCACATGGGTCGCCTTGTAGACAAGGATGTCGGCGGCCTGCAGCACAGGATAGGTGTAGAGCCCGACCGACGCGCGTTCCTTGTCCTTGCCGGCCTTGTCCTTGAACTGGGTCATGCGGTCGAGCCAGCCGAGGCGGGCGACGCAATTGAAGATCCAGGCAAGCTCCGCATGGGCGCGCACCGCCGACTGATGAAAGATCGCAGCGATTTTCGGATCGACGCCGGCGGCGAGATAGGACGCAGCGATATGGAAGGTCTGTTCGCGCAGTTTCGCCGGGTCCTGCCACACCGTGATCGCATGCATGTCGACGACGCAGTAAAAGCAGTCATATTCGTGCTGCAACTCGACGAATTTCCGGATCGCGCCGAGATAATTGCCAAGATGCATGCCGCCCGACGGCTGAATGCCGGACAATACGCGCATGGGCCCTTCGTAACCGCTCATTGGTCTTGTCTTTCTGTCGTTGCGAACGCCGTCAGCCGGCGACGGTCTTGTAGTCGGAGAGTTTCGCGGCGCCAAGCGCCAGGGCGAGGACGCCGTAAACGGCGAGCCCGGCGCCGGAAATCAGGATGATGGCGATCCATGCCCGATCGAAGGCGTGAGCCGCAATTTGATCCGTATACGCAAGGGCGAGATAGAGAAAAACGCCGAGCCCCGCCGTCGCCAGAAGGATCCGCAACAGACGGCCCGCGAGCCGTCCGCTCGGGCGAAAGTGCTTCAGCCGATAAAGCCGCCGCGCCAGCAGGATTACCTGCACCCAGGCGGCGAAGGCCGTGGCGAAAGCGACGGACAAAAACCCGAAGGTCGGAAAGAGCGCCAGCGCCAGCACGGTATTGATGGCGATGGATATGAGGGCGTAGTTCATGGGCGTTTTCGTGTCCTCACGCGCAAAGAACGCGGGCGAAAAAATCTTGTGCCAGACAAAGGCCGGCAGTCCGAAGCCGAAGATCGACAATGCCGCGCCGGTCATCAAGACGTCCTCGGCCGTAAACGCCGATTGCCGCCCGCCGAAAAGGGAAAGCGCGTCGCCGGCAATGCCGCGGAACAACGCGTCGCAAATGGGCGCGCCCATCACCACAAACGCCATCGCCGCGGGGAAGCAGAGCAGCGCGGAGATTTCGAGGGCGCGATTGATGGCGTTGGCGGCGCCCTTGTCGTCGCCTTCCTTCACGCGCCGCGACAGCATGGGCAACAGCACAATCCCGAGCGCAATGCCGATGACCGCGAGGGGTAGCTGATAAAGCTGGTCGGCGTTCATCAGCCATGACACGGCGCCCGGTTCCTGACTGGCGATGTTGGTGCCGACGATCAGGTTGATCTGCACGGCGCCGGCGCTGATGAAACCGGGGGCGCCGAGGGCGAGAAGACGTTTGATGTCCGGCGTCAGTTTCGGCAGGCGCCATTTCAAGAGATAGCCCTGTCGCCATGCGCCCCAGATTAGAATGGCGAGCTGCAACACGCCGCCGGCGAACACCGCCCAGGCCGCCGCCATGCCGGCGATTTCCTTTTCCGCGTCGGCATAGGCGAGCACCGCAATGATAAGGCAGACATTGAGCGCCAGCGGCGCGCCGGCGGACGCCGCAAAGCGGCCAAGCGAATTTAAAACGCCGCTTAAAAGCCCCACCAGCGACATCAGCATCAGATAGGGAAACATGATCCGCGTATAGAGCGTCGTCAGGGCGAACTTTTCCGGATCGCCCGCGAAACCCGAAGCAATCAGGTAAACGAACAATGGCGCGGCGATTTCAACGAGCGCCGTCAACGCCGTCAGGATGAAGACGAGCCCCGCGAGCACGTCTTCGGCGAAGGCCTTGGCCTCCGCCGCGCCGCCCTTGACCTCTTTGCCCTGGAACATCGGAATGAACGCGGCGTGAAACGCCCCTTCGGCGAACAGACGGCGAAACATGTTGGGCATGCGGAACGCGGCCCAGAAGGCGTCGGCCACCGGATTGCCGCCGGCGCCGATGACCCCGGCGATCAGGATCTGGCGCACGAAGCCGAGGACGCGGCTCGCCATGGTCATGCCGCTGACCGTCGCCATCGATTTGAAAATGCCGCCGCTTTTCATGCTCGCATCCATAGCGCCAAAGCATGGCGCGAATGGGTCGGCTTAAAGCGGTTTATGGGGCCGCGCCAGCGTCGAGCGCCCCGTAGAGCGCTTTCTCGATTTTCGTTAACAGCCGCCGGTCGGTGATTTTCTCGCCCCGCGCGTCGGTGAGATAGAAAGCGTCCACCGCGCGCTCGCCATAGGTCGCCACATGGGCCGAGGCGATGGAAACGTCGAGGGCGCCGAGGGCCGAGGCGATGTCGTAAAGGAGACCGGGACGGTCGAGCCCTTCCGCTTCAAAGACGACAGCGTCCTGCGAGGCCTCCTGCTCAATCCGCACCGCCGGCTCCACGTGGAATATCTGGCGGCGGTCGCCGAGGCGGCGCTTCAGGTTCGGTTGCTTTTTCGGCGTTGCGCGCGCCGCCGTCAGCAACGCTTCGTGAAGCCGGCGCGCCAGCAACGGATCGTCCGCCGGCGCATCATCCGCCGACTGCACCGCGAAGATGTCAAAGGCGCGCCCGTCCGCCGTGGTCATGGCCTGCACGGAACGGACGGAAAGCCCCGCATTGGCGACGGCGCCGGCGACATCGGCGAGAAGGCCGGGCCGGTCGTCGGCGTAGATGATGCACTCAAGGTCGCCGTCCCGCGGCGTCACCGTCACGGCGGCGTCGGCGCGGTCTTCGGCCGCGGCCCGGGCGAGATAGGCGAAGCGCACGATAATTTCTGAATCGACGCAACGAAGCATTTCGTCGGTCAACTGCGCCAGAAACGCATCCCTTTCGTTGTCGGACCAGTCCGCAAGACGGGTGCGCGCTTCCTCATGGGCGAGCCTCACGCGATTCTCCAACCGCGCCTGCAAGGCGTCCTCGCCGCCTTCGAACCAGGCGGCGGCGGCGTCATAAAGCTCCGTAAGCTGACGGCGGATCACTTCGTCCCATGAATAGCGCCCGACGACGCGCAGATGACAGGTCGACAACACCACCATCAGGTTGAGCCGGTCGATGGACCCGACCGCCTCGGCGAACCGCGCAATGGTGTGGGCTTCGGTGAGATCGCGCCGTTCCGCAGTACGCACGAGCAACAGGTGATTGGCCGCGCCCCATGCGGCGAGCGCGGCTTCTTCGCGGTCGAGGCCCAGGCGTCGAACGATGCGGCCGATCAGCTTTTCACATTCAAGCGGCGACTTTCCTTTCACCGTCCACGCGGTTTCATGAAGGAACAGCGCCAGCGTGATGACGTAAGGGTTCGCCGCGGTCTTGACGACGCGCGTTGAAACCGGGTGTTCGTCGGCCAGCTTGCCGGTCCGAATATCGCGATAAACGCTGATCGCCCGCAGCAATTGTTCGTCCAGCGTATATTGCCGGTAAAGGCCGTATTGAATGCGCCCGACAATATCCCCGTAGGCGGGAACGTATTTGCTCAAAAGGCCCGTCTCGGTCATCACCCGAAGCGTGCGCACGGGATTGTCATTGCTTTCAAGAATGCCTTTGAACAAGGCGGCCGCGACCGGATCTTTACGCACATCCGACGTCACGTCGGTGGCGTGATCGGCGATCAGCGCCAGGGCGTCGGGATGAAAGTCGATCTTGGGGTTTTTTGAGAACGCCCGGAAATAGCGGAAAAAATCGCGCGGGGTTCGGCGCGCGCGCGCGGCGCTGTCAAAATCGAGACGCCCGCCCCGGATGCGAATGTTCGGTTTGCCGGGGGCTTCGTCGGACTGAAGTTTTTTCGGCAGCCGGCCCGGCAGGCGCGGCAGCCGCTTCGTACTTTCCTCTTCAAGACGCGCGCAGAGAATGCGCGTCAGGCGCCCGGTTTCCACCGCCGTCACGAAATAGTGGCGCATCAGCCTTTCCGCCGCTGACATATCCCGCCGGTCGGCGTATCCGAGGCGTTCGGCGACCGCGGGCTGAATATCAAAGGTCAGTTGTTCGTCGGCGCGGCCGCGCAAATCGTGGAGATGAGCGCGCACGGACCACAAAAACCGCTCCGCCTTGACGAGCGCGCGCACATTGCCCGCGCCGAGGATCTTGTCGATTTCGACGCTGTTGCCGATCGCGCCGTCATAAACGTAATTGTAAATCCAACGGATCGTCTGAACGTCGCGCAAGCCCCCCTTGCCTTCCTTGATGTTCGGCTCCGCTAGATATCGCGTGGCGCCGACCGCTTCCTGGCGCTCGCCCTGCTCGGCGAGCTTGGCGGCGACAAACTGCGACGCCGTCCGTTTACGGAATTTCCGGAAGGCGTCGTCGAATTTTTCGAACAACGGCTTCGCCCCGCACAGAAATTTCATGTCGAGATAGGCCGTGCGCGCAATCATGTCGTCCTTGACGAGGTCCAGCGCGCTTTTCGGCGTATGGACGCCGTGGCCGACTTTGAGCCCGCTGTCCCAGAGGGGATAAAGCATGGCGTCAAGGATCGGACGAAGCGCCGCGTCCTCGCCCGCTTTGTGGAGGAACAACAGGTCGATATCAGAAAACGGCGCCAGTTCCCCGCGCCCGAACCCGCCGACCGCGCATATACAGATGTCGGCGTTTTTCGGCGCCGCGCTGGAGAACACCGCCTTGATCAACGCCGCCATGGAGCGGGAAAGACGCGCTGCAATCCGATCGCCGCGATCGGCGTGTTTCATGGCGTCGAGACGCGCGGCGACGACAGCGCGGCGCATAACCGTGCTGACAGCGCCATGCTGGCGCCCGGCGCGTTCTTCAGCGATGGCGTCCGCCAGCTCCGCGGCGACCGCAGCCTGATCGAACGTCGCGTGTTCCGCGGGGCCCCGCGCCGACACGTTCATCCTGGCGCCTCAGCCTTCGGCATCATCGATCAGGGCTTTCAAACGATAGAGCGCCTCAAGCGCGTCCCGCGGCGTCAGCGCGTCGGGCTCGATCTCATTAAGCGCATCAAGAAGCGGCGAGGACTCGCTTTTCTGCGGCGGGGCCGGTGGCGGCGACGCGGCAAAAAGCGGCAACGCGCCGACGCCGGTCTGGTCCTCGCGCGCCTCGAATTGCGCCAAGAGGCTTTGCGCCCGCGCGATCACCGGCGCCGGCAGGCCGGCGAGTTTTGCGACGGCGACGCCATAGGACCGGTCCGCCGCACCGGCGCCGATTTCGTGCAGGAAGACGACGTCGCCTTTCCATTCGCGCACCTTCATGGACATGTTGACGAGACGCGGCAGCTTTTCTGACAGCGCCGTCAGCTCATGGTAATGGGTGGCGAAGAGGCCGCGACATTGAACCTTGCCGTGCAAATGCTCCACCGCGGCCCAGGCGATGGAGAGACCGTCAAAGGTCGACGTACCGCGCCCGATCTCATCAAGCACCACGAGGGAGCGCTGGCTCGCCTGATTGAGGATGGCCGCGGTCTCGACCATCTCCACCATAAAGGTCGAGCGGCCGCGGGCGAGATCGTCGGCGGCGCCGACCCGCGAGAACACCCGGTCGACGACGCCGATATGGGCCCGCGCCGCCGGAACGAACGCGCCCGCCTGGGCGAGAATCGCCAAGAGCGCGTTCTGGCGCAGAAAGGTCGACTTGCCGGCCATGTTGGGTCCGGTGACGAGCCAGAGGCGCGCGTCCTCGCCCTCCGCAAGGAGGGCGTCATTAGGAACGAACGCCGCCTCGCCCGCCTCTTTGAGCGCTCGCTCGACCACCGGATGCCGGCCGGCGGAGATTTCGAACGCGCGGGATCCATCAACGATGGGACGCGTATGGTTCTCGGCCGAAGCCAGTTCCGCGAGCGCCGCAGCAACGTCGATCTCAGCGACGGCGTTCGCCGCAGCGGCGATGGCGTCGCGCCGGTCGGCGACGAGCCCCGCCAGCCTGTCGAACAGTTCCAGTTCGCGCGCGAGGGCTTCATCCCGGGCGCGGGAAATCTTGGCGTCGAGATCGGCAAGCTCGCCGGTGGTGAAGCGCACCGCGCTCGCCAGCGTCTGACGGTGGATAAAGGTCTCGTCATGGGGCGGCGCCATCAGCGCATCGCCGCGGGCGGCGGGAATTTCGACGAAATAGCCAAGCACGTTGTTGTGTTTGACTTTCGCCGATTTGACGCCGGTGAGGTCGCGATACTTCGTTTCGAGCCCGGCGATGATCCGCCGGGATTCGTCGCGCAGCGCGATGACGGCGTCGAGACCAGGATCATACCCTTTGGCGACGAACCCGCCGTCGCGGGCGAGCAAAGGCGGCGCATCCTTCAGCGCGACCTTCAGTTCACTGATGAGTTCGGAAAAGCCCGGGCCGTCCGCATCGTCGAGGGCCGTCAGCGCCGCCGCCACGGCTTCAGGCGGCGCAAGGCGGGCGCCGCGCATGGCGGCGGCGAGATCGCGCGCGGCGCCAAGCCCGTCGCGAATGGCGAGGAGGTCGCGCGGCCCGCCCCGTTCAAGACCGAGCCGGGACTGCGCGCGGGCGACGTCCGGCGCGTCTTTCAGCAAGGCGCGCAATTGTTCGCGCAAAGGCCCGTCGCGTTCAAAACACTGAACCGCGTCAAGACGGGCGTTGATCGCGGCGGCGTCGGTCAACGGCGCGGCGATGCGCGTCGCCAGAAGCCGCGCGCCCGATCCGGTCATGGTCCGGTCGATGGCCCAGAGGAGCGAGCCTTTGCGCCCGCCGCTCTGGGTTCTGGTGATTTCAAGGGAGGCGTGGGTCGCCGCGTCAATGGCCATGGCGCCGGCGGCCTCGACCTTTCTCGGCGCCTGAAGGCTCGGCGCGCGACCGGCCTGGGTTAGCTCCACGTAGCTCAAGAGCGCGCCGAGGGCGGCGCATTCGGCGCGGTCAAAATCGCCAAAGGCATCGAGCGAGGCGACCTCATAAACGCTGAGGAGGCGGCGCTGACCGGCGGCGGAATCAAAATGTTCCGGCGACAACACGGTGACGGCGTCGAGCGCGCCGGCAGCCGCAAGCGCAGCACGCCATGGATCGAATTCATCGAGCGACGGCGCAATCAGTTCTTTCGGCGCCACCGCCGCCAACACCGACGCAAGGCTCGCCGCGGTCACGCGCCGCACATTGACTTCGCCGGTGGAGACATCAACCCAGGCAAGCGCCGCATCCTCGCCGCCGCGCAACAGGGCAAGGCCGGCGAGAAAGTTGTTGCTGCGCGCGTCAAGGAGCGCGTCCTCGATGATCGTGCCGGGCGTCACGGTACGGACGATTTCCCGCCGCACCACCGATTTCGAGCCGCGCTTTTTCGCTTCGGCCGGGTCTTCCATCTGCTCGCAGATCGCCACCTTGAAGCCGGCGCGGATCAGTTTTGCGAGATAGGAATCGTAGGCGTGAAACGGCACGCCGCACATGGGGATGTCATCGCCATTATGCTGGCCGCGTTTCGTCAGCGTGATGTCGAGGGCGCGCGCGGCGGCGACGGCGTCGTCGAAGAACAGCTCGTAAAAATCGCCCATGCGATAAAACAGGAGCGCGTCGCCGGCCTGCTCCTTGATGGCCATGTACTGCGCCATCATCGGCGTCAGCGTTGCGGGCGCTTTCGGCGGGCGCGCGCCATTGGACGCAAGGGCGGACGTAGATTTCTTTTTCAGCGGCGCGTCTGTCATCTAAGGGTTCTTTTCCGCGGCGCGCGCGGTCCGGTCAATCAACTCTGGCGTCTTATGACGCCTTTTGTGGAAAACTCATGAAAATGCAATTTGACCGTTTCGCATTTCGCGCGATGATCGAACTGTAGCGACGATTCGAATTTATGCCGAGCGACGACGTCAAACGAACGGAAATTGATATTGGCGGCCGCGCGGCGCCGCTGATCGCCCGCGTCAACCGGCGCGCCAAGCGGTTGATATTGAAAGTCGATCCGACATCCGGGGAAATTCACGTGACGGCGCCGTCAAAGCGCGCCCTGCCCGACGCGATCGCCTTCGCCCGCGCCCGGTCGGCCTGGATCGCGACCCAGCTTGACGACGCGCTGCTCGCCCGGCCGTTTGAACCGGGCGGCTACGCCCTGCTGCGGGGTCAGCGCCATCTCATCGTCCACGCCCCCGAAACGCGCCGGCCCGTTTGCGCCGATGAAGCGCCGACGCCGCGCCTCATCGTCGGCGGCGCGCCCGCGCACCTCAATCGCCGCCTCGTCGACTGGATGAAGCGGGAAGCGCGCCGGGATCTGTCCGCGTCCGTTGCAAAATATTGCGAAGAACTCGGCGTCAAGCGCCGGTCGATTTCGATTCGCGACCCGCGCTCGCGCTGGGGCTCATGCAGTTCCGACGGCGACATGTCCTTTTCCTGGCGCCTGATCATGGCGCCGCCGGAAATCCTCGACTATGTCGCCGCCCATGAATGCGTGCATCTCATTCACATGGATCACTCGCCCGCCTTCTGGCGCCGGGTCAAATCCCTTGGCATTAATGCGCGCGGCGCCGAAGACTGGTTTGACGCACATGGTGCGGCGTTGTTTTCCTATGGCGGACCAAAACGCCGCGAGGCCGCTTAAAGTGTCGCCTGGATCGGCGCCACGTAACGGGGCGGCAGGCTGCGTGTCATGATTTCCCGCCACACGGCTGCCGGGGCGCCGCCGCCGGTGACGTCGCCCATGGGCCTGTTGTCGTCGCGCCCGACCCAGACAACGCAGACGAGGCCGCCGGCGTGACCCGCGAACCAGGCGTCGCGATTGTTCTGCGACGTGCCGGTCTTGCCCGCGGCGTTGTATCCGGGGATCGCCGCGGCCTTGCCCGTGCCCCATTCGACGACGCCTTCCAGCATCATGTTGACCGAGGCGATGGCGTTGCGGCTCGCCGCGAGGTCTTCAAAGCCGGCGTCGCGCTGAAAGATCACGGCGCCGTCCGCCGTTTCAATCCGGCGGATCACGAACGGCGCGACGCGATAGCCGCCATTGGCGAAAGGCGCGTAAGCGCCGGCGAGCCCCAGGGGCGAAATGCCGTCGACGCCCAGCCCCAGGGCCGGGCCCTGCGACAACGCCGTCGGCCATCCGGCGGCGCGGGCGGCCCGGCGTACGGCGGCGCGGCCAACATGTTCCTGCACGCGCAAGGTCGCCGCATTGAGCGACAGCGCCAGCGCCGCGGCATGGGAAACATCGCCGTAATATTTCGAGTTGTAATTGTCCGGCGCCCATTTGCCGATGCGCAGCGGCGAATCGTCAACGCGGGTCAGGGGCGCGGCGCCATATTCCGCGGCGGCGAGATAAACGAACGGCTTGGACGCCGAGCCCGGCTGGCGACGCGCCTGGGTCGCGCGGTTGAACTGGCTCGCCGCATAGTCGCGCCCGCCGACCATGGCGCGCACGGCGCCGTCGGAACCGAGCACAATGGCGGCGCCCTGCGCCTTGGCGACGGCGTCGCCAGCGCGGGCGAAGCCGGCGGCGAACCCAAGTTCCATGGCGCTTTGCAAGCGGCGGTCAAAGGTCGTGTGCACGACAAGGTCGGCGTCGACAGCGCCCGTCGCCGCGCGCGTTTCGGACAAAATGTAATCAATGAAATAGGGCGCGGCGGAAAAACGGTCGCCGCTCAAGAGGATTGGCTTTTCGATCACCGCCGCGGCTTTCGCCTCGGTCAGAAACCCGGCGGCGACCATCTGTTCGATAACGCGGCGTCCGCGTCTGCCGGCGTCGACGGGATTGTTGGTGGGCGCGAGGCGCGACGGCGCCTTCAACAGGCCGGCGAGTACCGCCGCTTCGCCAAGGGTCAGCTCGCGCGCCGGCTTGGCGAAATAGCGATAGCTCGCGGCATCGACGCCATAGGCGCCGGCGCCGAAATAAACGCGGTTGAGATAAAGCGTCAGGATCTCGTCTTTGGTGAACTTGTGCTCAAGCCAGAGGGCCAGCATCAATTCCTGGGTCTTGCGCTTCAGCGTGCGGTCGGGGCTGAGAAAAACGTTCTTCGCCAGTTGCTGCGTCAGGGTTGAGCCGCCCTGAACCACGTCGCCGGAGCGAATATTGGCCAGCGCCGCGCGCGCCACCGAGATCGGGTTGACGCCGAAATGGTGATAAAAATTCCGGTCCTCGACCGCGAGCACCGCATGGGGCACGTGGGCGGGCAAATCAGCGAGCCGCACCGGCGCGCCAATGCTGGCGCCGTGCAGCGTCAAGGGCGCGCCGTCAGCGGCCAGCAGCGTAATTTTCGGGCCGCCGGCGCTGCGCCATAATTCGCTCGTATCGGGGAGATCGCGGGCGATGAAGGCGAAAACGGCCGCCGCGCCGATCAGCGCCATGAAGCAAAAGACGCCAGCGTCGGCGATATGCCTCAGATACCGGGCGCTGCTGGAGCGCTTGCGCCGGCGCACGCGTTTCCGGGCCGAGCGCCGGCGGACGCCATGACCCGCGGGGCGACGCCTGGCCTGCGCCTTTCGCCTGGGTTTTTGGGTCCGCCGTCGCCTTGTCATGGGAATTTGTTCGACTTGCCAGGTTAACAGAGCGTTAACCTTTCCTCCGCCAGCCGGTATGCAAAGCGAAAGGAAGCGCTTAATGTGCTGCGCTGCAAACAACGATAACAAACTGAGGGGCGCGAAGGGTGGCGGCGGCAGCAACAGTAGAACGCGATCAGGAGATCCGATCGTTTGACGACCAGAAAACAGCCGCGATCATCGACGCGGCGCGAAAAACCTTTCTCGCCCGCGGTTTCGACGCCGCCAGCATGGACCAGATCGCCCTCACGGCCGGCGTCTCCAAAAGAACGGTCTATAACCGGTTCCGGTCAAAGGAAGAGCTTTTCGGCGCGGCCATTGAGGAGACCTGCCGGCGTCTGTTGCCCGTCGACACCAGCGACATTGAGGCGAGCCTGCCGCCGCGCGAGCTCGTACTGGCGTTGGGCCGCCAGGTTGTCGCCGGCATTTTAACGCCGGAAAGGCTTTCGCTGCGCCGCATCGCAGCGTTTGAGGCGGAGCGCACGCCGTCGATCGGTCAGAACTATCTCGCCCATGGTCCGCAATGGATAATCGACCAGTGCAAGCCGATCCTGAAACGCATCGCTGATAAGGGCGTCCTCGATATCAGCGATCACGAAACCGCCATATGGCATCTGGGCGCGCTGATCTCAGAACCGCTGCACACGCAAATGATGCTCGGCGATATACCGGACGACCTTGACGCTGCGATCGAGACCCAGGTCGTTGCCGGCGTTGATGCGTTTTTCAAGATTTACGGCAAAGCCTGATCGGCGGAAGCCGCCCTTTCCAAAAACGAACGTCAAGCGCCGCATAGAAAAAGCCGGCGCAGCGGATGCTGCGCCGGCTTTTCAGTTTGATGAACTACGCCGCCTTTATTGGAAGCTGATGACCACTTCCGAACGACGGTTGAGCGGTTCGCGCACGCCGTCCGCGGTCGGCTTGGCAAGGTTTGATTCGCCATAGGCCTCGGTGCGAATGCGATCGGCCGGCACGCCGTTGGCGACCAGCGCCTCGCGCACGACGCGGGCGCGCCGCTCGGAAAGCGCCTGGTTGTAGGCCGAAGAACCGGACGTGTCGGTGTTGCCCGCAACGACGACCGTTTCGATGTCGTTTTGCAGGGCCCGCGACGCGGCTTCTTGAATAAGCGTTGAAGCCTGCGGCGTCAGGTTCGACTTGTCATAGTCGAAATAGACCGTGAACTCGATCGGATCGAGGCTCGCAGCCTGTTCCTCAATGATCTGCGGCGGGCATTCGGCCGTGATCGGAACGCTCGAGCCATCCCAGCAATCTTTGTACTGGACTGGCGGCGTCGAGTCGCCGAAATTCCAGCGCAGGCCCGCAAAGAAGTTGTGCGAACCGGCGTTCGCTTTCACCACAGAGGGCAGCCCGTTAATCAACGCGCCCTCATAGGAGTTCCCGATCATGTTGAAGTAGCGATAAGAGAGATCGAGCGCGAGGCCTTCCGCGAGACCGACGGCGACGCCGGCGATGCCCTGATAGGCAAAATTATAATCGAAATCGCCGTAGGCAATGGACAGCGGTCCATTCGTGCCGGAGATTCTATGGTTCACGCGGCCGATGCCGATGCCGGCGCCCACATAGGGCGTAATGCCTTTGTCGGCCATGCCGTCGAAATCGTAGAGGCCATTCACCATCAGCGCATGGATTTTCGTATCGCCCGCGATCGAGCCCGCCGGAATGCCGGCAAAACCCGCCTTCGGATCAATCTGGTCGATATCCGCGCTGCGGTAGGAATATTCCAGCTCCGTGCGGATGCCGTTGCCGTGGGCCAGGCCAAGGGCCGCATAGATGCCGATGCCATTGTCGTAGTCGGAATCACTGTCGAACGTGATCGGGCCGGAACCGCCCTGATGGTCGTTGCTGACGTCATTCTCATAACCGAAATAGCTGAGGCCGGCGCCGATCGCACCGTAAAGGCCCTCATAGGCATGGGCGGCCGGCGCAATCGCCAGAGTCGCCGCCGCCGTAAGCAAAGTCGTTCTCAATCGCATGTTTCCCCTCCTCAGGTGGATTCAAACCTATTCGCCGGCGCGGCGCGCCGACCGTCAAAACTTTCGAAACCCTCGTATCGGGTTCAGGTTCCGGAATATAGATGGTTAAGTGCGAATTTCACCCGGTTCCGCAAGATCGCTGCGATTATGTTGCATCAACGCATCGCCCCCGGCAAGACTTGGTTAACACCCCTTTCCAGAAATTTAACGCGGTTTCCCGGACAAGGAGCAAAAGATGCGTATTCCAACCCTGATGACCCTGTTCGCCGCGCTGGGACCGGCTTATGCGGCTGAAATTGATACGATTTTGCTGGATTTGCAGGCCGAAGCATCGGCCGACCAGATCGAGCGTGATATTAGAACATTGGCCGATTTCGGCACCCGGCACACCCTGTCCGACACCACCTCGCCGACGCGCGGGATCGGCGCCGCGCGGGCGTGGGTGAAGGCCGAATTTGAGGCCATTTCCCGCGATTGCGGCGGCTGTCTTGAGGTTCTCGTCATCGCCGATTTTGTCGAGGGCGAGCCGCGCATCCCCAATCGCACGGAGGTTGTATCGGTCGTCGCCCTGCAACGGGGCCGGCGCGACCCGGATCGGATCGTCATGATGAGCGGGGATATCGATTCGCGCGTTTCCGATCCCATGGACGCAACGTCCGACAGTCCCGGCGCCAATGACAATGCGTCGGGCCTCGCCGGCGTCATCGAGGCGGCGCGGGTTCTGTCAAAGCGCCGGTTCGACGCGACCATCGCCTACGCCGCCCTTTCCGGCGAGGAGCAGGGATTGTTCGGCGGTAAGATCGTCGCGGCCCATGCGAAAGAAAACGGCTGGCGCATCGAGGCCGTCCTCAACAACGATATGATCGGCAACATCAAGGGCGTTGACGGCGTCATCGACAACGCAACGGCGCGGGTGTTTTCTGAAGGCGTGCGCGCGGTTGAAACGGAGGAAGAAGCGCGCCTGCGCCGCTTCACCGGCGGCGAGGTCGATTCCGCCTCGCGCAATCTCGCCCGGTATATTGATCGGCTTGCGGATAAATACATCCCCAATCTCGACGTCATGATGGTCTACCGCCTCGACCGGTTCGGGCGCGGCGGCCATCATCGCCCGTTCAACGACGCAGGCTTCCCGGGCGTGCGCATCATGGAGACGCACGAGAATTACACGCAGCAGCATCAGGATCTCAGAACGGAAAACGGCGTCGAATACGGCGACACGATCGAGCATGTGGATTTCGACTATGCGCGCAAACTGACGTCACTCAACATCGTCGTCCTTGCGGCCATGGCCTCGGCGCCGCCGTCCCCGGCGAATGTGCAAATCGAAGGCGCGGTTGAGCCCTCGACAACGCTGAAATGGGATCGCCCGAGCGGCGCCGCCGCGCGAAATCTCGCCGGCTACAGAGTTTATTGGCGCCTCACCGACGCGCCGCAATGGACCTATTCCCGATATGTGGGCGATGTGGATGAGGCGACGCTCGAGAACATCGTCATCGACAACTATTATTTCGGCGTGGCGGCAGTCGCGCGAAACGGTGCGGAAAGTCCCGTCGTCTTCCCGGGGCCCGCCGGCAGTTTTGGGCCCTGGACAGCCAGCGGGGATTAGAACCGGGTATGAGGCGGATAAATCTCGTATCCGATCCGCCGCCGACTCTAATCCGTTGACGAAATACTATGTTCTTTCCGCCACAGCGTTTCCGCAACGCCCATGCGTTTGGCTTCAAAGCGCGACGCGATGAAGAGGAAGTCCGACAACCGGTTCAGATATTGAAGCGCGAAGGCGGCCGTCTCTTCCTCGCGCGCGAAGCCGGCCATGGCGCGCTCGACGCGGCGGCAGACGGTGCGCGCCACATGGAGGAATGCAATCGCCGGCGCGCCGCCGGGCAGGATGAACTCCTCAAGCGGCGGCAAGGTTTCGTTCAGGGAAGCGGCCGCCTCGTCAATCCTGTTCACATGCGCTTCTGAAAGCAGCGGCGCGCCGGGAAAACACAAAGCGCCGCCAAGATCGAAAAGATCATGCTGAGCCGCGACAAGCGCGCCCTGAACCTCGCCTTCGCCCAGATGCGCAATGGCGACGCCGATGACGCTGTTCAGCTCATCGATGTCGCCAATCAATGCAATGCGGGGATCGTCCTTGGCGACGCGCGTTCCGTCGCCAAGGGACGTCTCGCCCTTGTCGCCGCCGCGGGTGACAATTTTACTCAACCGGTTGGCCATCGTGTTTCTCCCGCCGGCGCTTTTGCGATCGAAAGATTATTCAGCCGGACTTTTCCGTCCCGGATGGACGCCCGGGCCCATGGGCTCGCCAATCTCGCCCTCGCCCGCCAGCGGGTGCTCGTCTTTGAGCGTTTTCAAATGCATCAGATAATTGATGGCCGGCGAGATCACGATCAGGCCGACGCCCACCGCGACCGCAAGCCATCCGACATTCGAATAGACTTGCAAGACGAGGCTTTCGCCGTTCGGTCCCTCCGCAGCCGTCGCTTGCGCAATGAGCGCCGCGACCGCGTTGCCCGCGCCAGAGGCCAGGAACCAGGTGCCCATGATCAGGCCGACCATGGACGATGTCGACAGACGCGTCATCGCCGACAGGCCGACCGGCGACAGGCACAACTCGCCGGTCGTGTGCAGGAGATAGATCAGGAAGATGAAGATGACCGGCGTTAAACTGCCCGCGCCCGCCATGTTGGCGCCCCAGACAAGGACGAGAAAGCCCAGCCCAAGCTGGATGACGCCGAGACCGAATTTCTGCGGCGCCGTCGGTTCAAGCCCGCGCTTGCCCAGCCAGACCCAAGCCATCGCGAAAAGCGGTCCCAGCAGGATGATGTAAATCGCGTTGATGGACTGGAAAACCGACGTAACGACTTCCTGGCCGAATATCGTGCGATCGACTTCGTCGCGCGTATAGATATTTAGCGACGAGCCGGTTTGTTCGAACAACGCCCAGAACAACACCTGGACGGAAATCAGAAACATCGCCGCGAAAATCCGGTCGCGGGCATGGGGCTCCAGGGTAAACACGGCGCGATACGAAATATACGCAACGGTCAGCGCCCCGGCGAACATCAAAAGCGTATTGACTGTCTGCTGGTCGCGCACCACCCACCAGACGAAAATCGTGCCGGCGAATGTTCCGAGGTAAATCAGCCATCGCGTTGAAAGGCCGGCAAAGCGTTTTCGCGCCAGCAATTCGGGATTGGGCGACTCGCCGGCGCCTTTTAACAGCGGCTTGCCGATAACAAATACGACGAGGCCCGCCAGCATGCCGATTCCGGCAAGGCCGAAGCCGTATTTCCAGCCGAAGGTTTCGCCGAGATAACCCGCCATCAGCGCGCCAAAGGCCGCGCCGAGATTGATGCCGACATAGAACAGCGTAAAGGCGCCGTCGCGGCGGGTATCGGTCTTCGAATAAAGCTCGCCAACGATGGTCGAGATATTCGCCTTAAGAAACCCGACGCCCATGATGATCAAGGCCAGCGCCATGTAGAATGTATTGAGCACCGCGGCGTCCGGCGACCCGCCTGGTTGAACCGGCTCGCCCTCAAAGGCCATCAAGCCATGGCCGGCGACCAGCAGCAACGCGCCGATCGTGACAGCCTGGCGCTGTCCGAGATACCGGTCGGCAAGCACGCCGCCGATAACCGGAAGGATATAAACAAGCGTCGTATAGGCGCCGTAAAGTCCGTAGGCGGCGGTTTCGCTGAATAGAAAATGCTGCGTCAGATACAGAACCAGCAGCGCGCGCATGCCATAGTAGGAAAACCGTTCCCACATTTCCGCAAAGAACAGAATGAAGAGCCCTTTGGGATGATTGCGCATCTGAAAGAGCGTCATCAGCAGGCCGATCAACGCGATGCC
Source organism: Hyphococcus sp. (assembly GCA_028284345.1). Lineage (GTDB taxonomy): Bacteria > Pseudomonadota > Alphaproteobacteria > Caulobacterales > Parvularculaceae > Hyphococcus. Next base: position 208,621 of record JANQRY010000008.1, read on the forward strand.
GCCCAACACGAGATAGAACATAAAAAACTCCCTGTAAGGCGGCGCCCGTCCGCTGTCGGTTCGCCCCGCCGACGCGGCGGACGAATAGCGCGCCGCCCTGTTTCGCCGCAGATGCGCGGCCGGCGCCTGAATTGGCGCGCATGTAAGCGGGAACCGTCCGCGAAATCCAGACTTTAGAACATCGGCGCCTGCTGCGCCGCGAATGTCAGGGAAGCGGTTTTATGGGGCGAAATCGTGGCGGCACCGTTTTGCAGCGCGTCATTTATCCGCGGGGTCGCGGCGAAACCACAGCGCCCGCGCAAGACCGACGATGCTGATCACAAGCCAGAACATCTCGATCACGAAACTCGCAGCGTTGAAGGTGTGATAAAGCGAAAAGAGGATGAACAGCGCGCCGAGGCCGTTGAGCGCCGGATAGAGCGGACGGCTCACATCCATGCGTCCGATCTGCGACAGGAAATAGGTGCCGACGACAAAACTGACGCCGACGAGACCGACAATATCGGCGCCCGTGAGTTGCATTCGACTTCTCTACTGGAATTTACGCCGCTGTCGAGGGTGACGTGACGTCAGAAAAACATCGACCACACGCTGACGCAGAGCCAGCCCGTGCCGCCGACAAAACCGAGGGCGATCAGCATGACGAGCCCGTCGCGCGCAACGATGGCGAGGCCGAAGGCGACGATGGCAGCGGCGGGAACGGCGACGCCAAACGGCACGATTTCCAGGGGCACCATGGCGATGGACAAAAGAATGATCGACGCGGCCGCAAAAACGCGCATGGGCCGCGACACGATCCAGAGGATGCGCGCGTCGACGAAGCGATCGACAAAGCGGAGAAACGGACTGACGCGCCGTTCCGTATCGCGCGCCTTTTCCTCGCTGATGGACAGGCGGCGAAAGCGGGTCGGCATCCACGGGTGTTTCAGTCCGAGGACAAATTGAACGGCGAGAATAATGAGGACCGCGCCCAAAACGATGGGCACGCCGGGAATGGCGCCCACCGGGAGCAGGATAATCAGTCCAAGGAGAAAAAAGAGCGGGCCGTAGGAGCGATCGCCCAGATCATCAAGCACGTCGCCGAGGGTCAGTTCCCCGTCTTTTGCATCGGCGACAATATCGTCGATGATATCGGTAAGCGGGGTCTTTGAGGGTTCAGCCAAGGCGCGCGCCGAAGGCTCTGCGTCACGCCTGCATGGTCCAGCCCTCAACGCCCATGGCGGCCTGGCGCACGGCTTCAGACCGCGTGGGGTGAGCATGGCTGGTGCGGGCGATGTCTTCTGACGCGCCGCCGAATTCAATGGCGAGAACGGCCTCCGCGATCAGTTCCCCCGCCTCGCGGCCGATAATGTGACAGCCGAGCACGCGGTCGGTTTCCGCGTCGGCGAGGATTTTAACGAAGCCGTCCGTTTCGTGATTGGTTTTCGCCCGGGAATTCGCCGCGAAGGGAAACTTGCCGACCTTGTAATTGACGCCCGCCTCTTTCAGCTCTTCTTCCGTCTTTCCGACGGACGCAACTTCCGGATAGGTGTAAACGACGCCGGGCACCGCGTCATAATTCACGTGCCCCGCCTTGCCGGCGATCAGTTCGATACAGGCGACGCCGTCGTCTTCGGCCTTGTGGGCGAGCATGGGCCCATGGATGCAGTCGCCGATGGCCCATATGCCGTCTACGGATGTTTTGAAATGATCGGTTTCGATAAAGCCGCGCCTGTCCGTTTTGACGCCGACCTTATCGAGGCCCAGCCCTTCCGTGTGGGGCCGCCGGCCGATGCAGACGAGAACGGCGTCGCAGTCGAGCGTTTCTTCATCGCCCCCGTCGGCCGGTTCGACCGCGAGTTTGATCTTGGTTTTCAGCTTTTCAGCGCCGGTGACTTTCGACGACAGTTTGAAGTTTACGCCCTGTTTTTTCAGGATGCGCTGAAACTGTTTTGAGATTTCGCCGTCCATGCCTGGCAGAATGCGGTCGAGGAATTCGACGACCGTGACCTCCGCGCCCAGCCGGCGCCAGACGCTGCCGAGCTCAAGGCCGATGACGCCGCCGCCGATGACGACGAGATGTTTCGGCACGGAAGCAAGGGCGAGGGCGCCGGTCGATGAGACAATGCGCTCTTCGTCAATGTCGACGCCCGGCAGGGGCGCGACTTCCGAGCCCGTGGCGATGACGGTGTTTTTTGTTTCCAACGTTTTGTCGCCGACCTTGACCTTGCCGGGCGCAACGATTTCGCCGGCGCCGAGAATGACATCGACCTTGTTCTTCTTCATCAGGAATTCGACGCCCTTCGTAAGCCCTTCCACCGCATCGTCTTTCTGCTTCAGCATCTGCGCCAGATCGAGGCTGAGCTTGCCGACGCCGATGCCGAGCCTGCCAAACTCTTTTTCCGCCGCCTCGTAAAGTTCCGATGCGTGCAGCAGCGCCTTCGACGGAATGCAGCCGACATTAAGGCAGGTGCCGCCGAGCTTCTTCGAGTCCCGTTTCTCGATGATCGCCGCCTTCAGCCCGAGCTGCCCGGCGCGGATGGCGGCGTTATAGCCCCCCGGCCCGGCGCCAATGATGACGACGTCGTATTGATCAGCCATGAAAGTAAATCCTAAAGGTCAAGCAGAAGCCGTTGCGGGTCTTCGAGGTTTTCCTTGACGCGCACGAGGAACGTCACCGCGCCTTTGCCGTCGACAATGCGGTGATCATAGGAGAGCGCCAGATACATCATCGGGCGAATGACGATGTCGTCGCCTTCGACGACGGCGCGTTTTTCGATGCGGTGCATGCCGAGAATGCCCGACTGCGGCTGGTTGAGGATCGGCGTCGACAGCATGGAGCCATATACGCCGCCATTGGAAATGGTGAAGGTGCCCCCTTGCATATCCTCAAGCTTCAGATCGCCGGCGCGCGCCCGGGCGCCGAGTTCTGCGATCTCAGCCTCGATCTCCGACATGGATTTGAGATCCGCATCGCGCACGACCGGAACGACAAGGCCCTTGTCGGTGCCAACCGCGACGCCGATATCATAGTGGTTTTTATAGATGATGTCGGTTCCGTCGATCTCCGCATTGACGTCCGGCACCTCTTTCAGCGCGTGACAGCAGGCTTTGACAAAGAACGACATGAAGCCGAGCTTGACGCCGTGCTTCCGCTCAAAAAGTTCCTTATACTGACTTCGAAGCTCCATGACGCCGGTCATGTCGACGTCGTTGAACGTCGTCAGCATCGCCGCCGTGTCCTGCGCCTCCTTGAGGCGCCGGGCGATGGTCTGCCGCAGCCGCGACATCTTCACCCGCTCCTCGCGGGGGCCCAGATCGCGCGGTTGCGCCGGCGTTACGGGACGGGCCGTACCTTTTTCGGCCCGCAGCGCATCGGCCTTGGTGATGCGCCCATCCTTGCCGGTGCCTTCAATCAGCGATGCGTCAAGGCCGCGCTCGGCGACCACGCGGCGCGGCGCGGGGGACAGCGGCTTGTCGGTGGACGCAGCTTGCGGGGTCTGGCTCGGACGGCTTTCCGACGCCGCGCCATTGGCGGCGCTCGCCCCTGCGCCCGCTTCGATCACCGCCAAGAGCGCGCCGACTTCGACCGTGTCGCCTTCTTTCGCGTGAACGGATTTGATGATCCCGGCCGCCGGCGCCGAAACGTCCATCGCCGCCTTGTCGGTTTCGAGGGAAACGATCGGCTCGTCGAGGGCGACGGCGTCGCCCTCCTTCTTCAGCCACTCGCCAATATCGGCTTCGGTGACGCTTTCGCCGGACGCCGGCACGCGCACTTCAACGGCGGCGCCGGCACCGGCCGCGGCCTTCTGTTCAGCGGCAGGGGCTTTCTTCGCTTCGCCGTTGGCCTTGGCGCCGCCGGCGGCTTTGCCGTCGGCGTCGATGGACCCGAGGAGCGCGTCGACTTCCACCGTGTCGCCTTCCTGCGCGGCGATCGAGGCAAGAACGCCGGCGCCGGGCGCAGGCACTTCGACCGAGACCTTGTCGGTCTCAAGCTCGACGAGGGGTTCGTCGGCGGCGACCGTTTCGCCTTCCTTTTTCATCCAGCGGGCGATGGTCGCCTCAGTGACGGACTCGCCGAGCGTCGGGACGCGGATTTCCGTAGCCATGTCTTTTATTTTCCTTGCGTTATCCCAATGCGTCTTGGAGCAATTCTTCGAGTTCTGCCTTGTGCCGGCTCATCAGCCCGGTTGCGGGCGAGGCCGCCGCATGACGGCCCGCATAGCGCGCGCGCTTGTGTTTCGCACCGATCTGGTCGAGCGTCCATTCGAGGTTCGGCTCCATGAAGAACCATGCGCCCATATTTTTCGGTTCTTCCTGACACCAGACCATTTCTGCGCTCTTGAACCGTTGCAGTTCCTTGATCAGTGAATGAGCCGGGAACGGATAAAACTGTTCGACACGCATCAGGTAGACGTCGTCGACGCCGCGCTTTTCGCGCTCTTCCAGAAGATCGTAGTAAACCTTGCCGGAGCAGAGAACGACGCGTTTGATCTTGGCGTCGGAAACAAGCTTCACTGTCGAGCCCGGACTGTGCTCCGCATCGTCCCACAAGACCCGGTGGAAGGACGAGCCGGGACCCATTTCCTCCAGCGACGAGACGCATTTCTTGTGGCGCAAAAGCGACTTCGGCGTCATCAGCACCAGCGGTTTGCGGAAATTGCGGCGCATCTGACGGCGCAAAATATGAAAGTAGTTCGCCGGCGTCGTGCAGTTCGCAACCTGCATGTTGTCTTGCGCGCAAAGCTGCAGGAACCGCTCAAGGCGCGCGGAAGAATGCTCCGGACCCTGCCCTTCATAGCCATGGGGCAGAAGCAGGACGAGGCCGCACATCCGCAGCCATTTACGCTCGCCGGAGGAAAGAAACTGATCGATGATAATCTGCGCGCCGTTCACAAAGTCGCCGAACTGCGCCTCCCACAGCACCAGAAACTTCGGATTGGCGAGGGAATAGCCGTATTCAAAGCCCATAACGGCGAATTCGGAGAGATTGGAATCGTGCACCTCGAACGTCGCATGCGCATCGGCGAGATGGTTGAGCGGCGTATAGGTGTTTTCCGTTTCCTGATCGATAAAGACAGCATGACGCTGGGAAAACGTCCCGCGACGGGAATCCTGCCCCGACAGGCGCACGCCGAAGCCATCCTGCACGAGCGAGCCAAAGGCGAGCGCTTCGGCCGTCGCCCAGTCGATCCCGCCGCCTACGTCAATCGTTTTCTTTTTCTGATTGAGAATGCGCGCCAGCGTCTTGTGGATTTTGAAATTCTTCGGATGGCTGGTGATGGTCGCGCCGATCTCGCGCAGCGATTCAACCGGCACGGCCGTATCGCCGCGGCGATCGTCGTCGATCGGCTGCACGAAGCCTGACCACTGCCCGTCGAGCCAGTCGGCCTTGTTCGGTTTGAACGCTTCCCCGGCGTCGAATTCGGAATCGAGGAAACCACGGAACTCCTCGCGAATCCGGTCCATATCGCCGGCGCCCAAAAGCCCCTCGCTTTCAAGACGGTGTCCGTATTTTTCCCGCGACGTCGTCTGTGAGCGGATCTTTTTATACATCCGCGGCTGGGTGAAGCTCGGCTCGTCCCCTTCATTGTGGCCGAAGCGGCGATAACAGAACATGTCGATGACGGCGTCGGCGCCGAAGCGCTGGCGAAACTCGGTGGCGATTTTCGCCGCGTAAACGACCGATTCCGGATCGTCGCCGTTGCAATGGAAAATCGGCGCCTCAACCATTTTCGCAACGTCCGACGGATAGGGCGAGGAGCGCGCGAATTTCGGACTGGTGGTAAAGCCGATCTGGTTGTTGACGATAAAGTGGATCGTCCCGCCGGTGTTGTATCCGCGCAGCCCCGAAAAACCGAAACATTCCGCGACAATGCCCTGGCCCGCAAACGCGGCGTCGCCATGAAGCAGGAGCGGCAAGACGTGCGTGCGCGGCGTATCGAGATCCGGCGGCTCAATGCGGTCCTGTTTCGACCGCGCCTTGCCGAGCACGACCGGATTGACCGCTTCGAGATGGGACGGGTTCGCGGTCAAAGACAGGTGCACGTTATTGCCGTCGAATTCCCGGTCCGACGAGGCGCCGAGATGGTATTTTACATCGCCCGACCCGCCAATGTCGTCGGGCGTCACCGAACCGCCCTGAAATTCATGGAAAATGTGGTGATAGGGCTTGCCCATCACCGCGGCGAGCACGTTCAGGCGCCCGCGATGGGGCATGCCGATGACGATTTCCTTGACGCCGAGGGCGCCGCCCCGCTTGATGATCTGTTCGAGCGCCGGGACCATGGCCTCCGCGCCATCCAGGCCGAAACGCTTCGTACCCGTATATTTGATGTTGAGAAAATTCTCGAAGCCTTCCGCCTCGACCAGTTTGTTGAAGATGGCGCGCTTGCCTTCCGGCGTGAAGGAAATGTCCTTATCCGGACCTTCAATGCGCTGCTGCAACCACGCTTTCTGTTCCGGATCGGTGATGTGCATGAACTCGACGGCGAAGGTGCCGCAATAGGTCCGTTTCAGGATCTCAAGGATTTCCCGCAGCGTCGCCGTTTCCAGACCGAGCACCATGTCGATGAAGATCGGGCGGTCCATATCGGCCTCGGTGAAGCCGAGCGTCGCCGGGTCGAGTTCCGGGTGCACTTCACTGGGCTGAAGGCCAAGCGGATCGAGATCGGCAATGAGATGGCCGCGGATGCGATAGGCGCGGATCAGCATCAGCGCGTGCAGCGAGTCTTGAGTCGCCTGGCGCACCTCGTCGAGCGAGGCTGTCGCCGGCGCCCGTTCGGCGATTTTCGTCGCGATCTTCTCTTCCGTCGCCGCCCAGTCGCCGTCGAGGGCCGCCGTCAATTCGCCGTTCTGAACCGGCGGCCAGTCGGCGCGGGCCCAGCTTGGGGCCCGGCCCGGCGCGGCGCCGTTGGGCGCGCCGCCTTCGCGTTCGAAAAAAGCGCGCCAGTCCGCGCCGACCGATTGCGGGTCGTTGAGCCAGGCTTCGTAAAGTCGCTCAATATAAGGCGCGTTGACGCCGGAAAGGACAGTGTCCTGAAGGGACGTATTCTCCGAAACGCCGCCGTTTGCGCGCGGCGCCTCGCCATCATGGGCCATGACCGGTTCTCTTAAAAATTCCGCGTCGGATAGATTTTCCTAGATACGCCAACCGGCGCGCGTTTCAACACAAAAGCAGCGGCATCGTACCGTCAGCGTCTTTATTTTTTGAGAACATCGAGAAGGGTCCGGCCCATGGCCGCCGGCGTCGGCGACACCGCGACCCCGGCCCGCTTCATGGCCTCGATCTTGGCCTCGGCCGTATCCTCGGCCCCGGAAACGAGGGCCCCGGCGTGCCCCATGCGCCGGCCCGGCGGGGCCGTGACGCCGGCGATAAAGCCGACGGTGGGTTTCTTCACTTTGTGATTGCTGAGGAACGTGGCGGCGTCGGCCTCGGCCGAACCGCCGATTTCGCCGATCATGATGATCGAGTGGGTGTCTTCATCGTGCAGGAACATATCGAGCACTTCGATGAAATCGGTGCCTTTGACCGGATCGCCGCCAATGCCGACGCAGGTCGACTGGCCGAGGCCGGCGACGGTCGTCTGATGGACGGCCTCATAGGTGAGCGTGCCGGAGCGCGAAATAATGCCCACATGGCCCTTGCGGTGAATATGGCCGGGCATGATGCCGATCTTGCATTCCTCCGGCGTGATGACGCCGGGGCAGTTGGGCCCGACAAGGCGCGTTTTCGAACCGTCGAGGGCGCGCTTCACCTTGACCATGTCGAGAACGGGGATGCCCTCGGTGATGCAGATGACAAGCGGGGTTTCCGCCGAGACGGCCTCAAGGATGGCGTCGGCCGCAAAAGGCGGCGGCACATAGATGACCGACGCGTCGGCGCCGGTTTTCTCGCGCGCTTCGGCGACGGTGTCGAAGACGGGCAGCGTCGCTCCGCTCGCCGGCTCGCCGGCCTCCCAGACCAGCCCGCCCTTGCCCGGCACGACGCCGCCGACCATGGTCGTGCCATAGGCGATCGCCTGTTCGGTATGGAAGGTCGCCGTCGATCCGGTCAGCCCCTGGCAAATGACTTTGGTGGTCTTGTCGACAAGAATGGACATGCAAGGGCTCCCAGCGCGGGCTTAAAAGGTTTGTGACGCGCGAGGGGGTTTAGCGGCGCCAACCGGAAGGAGCAACCGGCCGGCGCCAGCAATCGACATGGGCAATCGACATTTATGATCGGGACGGACGATTGAGACCGGCCGACGCCTATGAGGTCGATGGTTAAGGGGCGACGGCGTCGGTTTCGAAATCGATCGCCTCAAAATCGAAACAGGTTTCTCCGGCAGAAACCGGTTTTTCGAGATTACGCCGCCGCCCGCCGACGGGGTAATAGGTCGGCGTCGGCTGGCGGCTCTCGTCGCCTTCCGGCCAGCCGCGGGCGAAAACGGCGCAGAGCTGAAACCCGTCGCCGGCGCCGCGTTCATATCGGTAGGGCGCGTCGGTCGCCGGATCGCGCGGCGTTTCGCCGGCGCAGCCGGGCGCCGCCGGCGCGCGACCGGTCCGGTTCTGAAGCGCCGTTTCCATCGCCGCAAGGCTTTCAGGCGTCTCTCCGAAATAGGTGCGATGGCAATCGACCCGGCGGGCGAGCGCCTGCATGTCCTCGAGGCGTTGCAGGTCCGCCGTGCGCGCCCGCGCCGCGCCCGGCGTGTCCACGAGAAACAACGCCCAGAGGACGAGGGCCACGGTCACGACCGACGCAGCGATCGCGAGCGCGCGCCCGACCCAGTCGACATTGGCCGTCTGACGTTCTGCATCGCGCGTAAAGTTCAGCAGGACGCCGGCGGAGATGACGCCGACAATGAAGGCTTTGGCCAGGAAGCGCGAACGCAGTTCGCCGGAAAGAAAACTGTGAACGACGGCGACGAGGTCGCCGATGAGGATGAGCGCCGCAAAGATGAGCGTCACATAGGTGAGCCAGGCGCGCACGCGCGAGACCCTTCGCTCCGGATCTTTTCGCCGCGCGGCGTTGAGGCGCCAGCCGAGGGCGACAAAGACCGGATAGCCGACGATGAGCGAGGCGATTGACCAGCGCAGCCGGCTGACGGCGTAGGCGCCGGGCGCGTTGTCGAGCGGGTCGACAAATTGCGCATCAACAAAGGCGAAGGCGAGCGCGCCAAGCTGCACCGCGAAGACGCCAAGCAAGGCGAAAAAGACGATGTAGAGAAACGCCTCGCGGGCGCCGCCGAAGCGCCGGGGCCGTGGCACGGGTGTCGGGAAATCGACATCGGCGAAGGCGCCGAGCGCCTCATCGACCTGATCTTCCGGCCAGCCAGCGCTTTTCAGCACCGACGCAATGCGCTCGCGGCTCTCCCCGGCGGCGAGCGCCTCTTTGACAAACGCGTTTAAGGTTGCGTCGGCGATGACGGGCCTCGTCCGTTGCGAAAAACCGTATTGATTTGATGGGTCAAAGCCTGCGCTGTCAATCGGGCGACGCCTAGAGACCGGCGCACGCTCGGAAACCCGATCATTCCCGCCGGAACAAGGTCGCCGGAATCAAAAAGGGAGCAGCCAAGGCTGCTCCCTCTTCGTCCGCCGTCGCGAAATATTGAATCGCACCCCAATCCAGTGAGAATTCGGTCGCGGTTCAGTTTGCCTCAGTTCTTCCAGCCGCCTTACGGCAACCTTCCGCCGCTGCTAGGCCTCGCGGGCGCAGGCTCTATGACTGAACCGCCGTTCAATCCGATGTGCCCGCGTCCTGCCGAGGTCCGCCCCGCGTTTTTCGCCCTGGCTTGCGCCCTGACGTCTTTCGCGTTGCGCGCCGAACAAGCAGTGCGATCCGCTGCTTACGGCGATCCCGGATCCTTCTTCCCGTCGCCCCGCTTCCCGTTAAGGGCGCAAGCGCCGTTTCAAAGGCCGAACCGCTCAGGTTCGTCTCGGTGCAACCGGCCCGCCTTTTGGCTTCAGCGCTCCACCGTCTGGAGCCGCTTCGGTTTCGTCGAATAGCGTCTGAGCGTCGCTTCCGACCAGCATCCGGTTCCGGCCTCTCTCAACCCGCCGCTAGGCAAACGCTGCGAATTGATGTCGACGAGGTCGTTCGGAACATGATCAGGATACCAACTTTCCGGTTCTCGTCGACGATTACTTTTCCACATTCTTTAGGGCTTCGCTTGTGGAACGCCACGTAACTGATTTTGCTGTCGTTCCTATTGTTTTGCGAAAACCACGGTGAAATTATTCGCCGGCATTTCCACAACGGCCTCGCGCCGAAACGCATGTTCCTGCGCGAGCGGCGCGATATCGTGCTCAAGGTCGCGCACGCCCCAGCGCGGGTCGCGGGATTTGAGGCTGGCGTCAAAGGCTTCGTTGGACGGCGCGGAATGAACGCCCCCTTGCGCGAACGGCCCATAGAGCAACAGCCGACCGCCGCGGCGCAACAGCCTCGCGGCGCCGGCGAACAATCCTTCCGCCGCGGCAAAGGGCGCGATATGGATCATGTTGATGGAGACGACAGCGTCGAAAGGCCCGGCGAGCAACGCGTCCCAGTCCTTTTCGCAGACATCGACAGCGTGCGGCCCGTCAATGTTCTCAAGGCCCGACGCGGCCATATGCGCCGCAATGGAGGCGCGCGCGGCCCCGTCCGGATCGCTGGCGAACCAGCGCAATCGGGGCGCGGCGGCGGCGATGTGAACAGCGTGTTCGCCCGTGCCCGAGCCGATTTCGAGCGCCGCGCCGGTTTTGGGAAGGTATTTCAGAAAGACGTCGCGGATCGGATCGCGATTGCGCGCCGCCGACGGCGAAAACAGCCGCGCGCCGTCTGCGCCACGATCTTCAAGAGCCGTTTCCTTTTTGCGCGATGTCATCGCGAGCGGGTTTACGCTGAACAGCTCGCCCCGCCAAGGACGCAGAATTTTGCGCAGTGCCGGTGATTGAGGCTGACAGGCCGCGCCGCATCCTCCAGCGTCGCGCCCAATTCGAACCGTCGATCGTAAGCAATCAGCGTGCAGGCGGCGACGGACGGCGCCGCCGCGCCCCGGCGCTTGATCACCATGCGCGCGTTTGAACACATGATATCGCGCGGGTTCTTGTCCAGAATATTCCAGCAGCTTGTCGTGATTTCCGGAACGTCGACGCCTTCGTCCATTTCCGGAAAAAGCACCAGGGCGTGGGGGTCTGCGGCGTCGATGGCGACGCCGAGGTCGCGAAAGAGGCGCGCATAGCCGTCGCGCATCGCCTGTTCGCTTTCGCCGAACGCAGCCCGCCCGGCGACGGAGACGTCGAACCCGCGCTCGGCGAGCCAGACGAGACCCTCAACGGCAATGTCGAAACTCTTTTCGCCGCGCTCGCGGTCATGGACGTCGCCGCGATAATGATCGAGACTGACGCGCAGGCGCAGCCGGTCGCCATGCTCGCCCTGCAGCGCCAGAAGCCCGCGCTGAACATGCGCGCGCATCATCGGCCTCATCGCATTCGTCAGTATAAGGACGGAAAATCCTCGCCCGAACGCCGCGCCAGCGAGGTCGATCATCTCCGGGTTCATGAACGGCTCGCCGCCGGTGAAGCCGATTTCCTCCGCCCCAAGATTTTGCGCTTCATCGATAAACGGCGCGAGCTCCGCCAGCGTAATATAGGCGAGCCGGTCGTTGGCGGGCGAGGATTCAATATAGCAATTGGCGCATTCGATGTTGCACAGCGTGCCCGTGTTGACCCAGAGCGTTTGCAGGCCGGCGAAGTCCACCTGCGCGCGCGGCGCGCCGTCGGCGGTCACCGCCGGATCCTGAAATTTTTGTCGTCTGAGCATCTCGCGCCTGTCGCAACCGAATAGGGTCACAGCGATGAAAGAAACGCCCGCCGGCGGCAACCGGCGGGCGTTCAACAATCAGTGATCGGCTGACTTAATCTTCGGTGACAGGCTGCAACGGCGCGCCATAGACGGCGTCGTCTTCGTAAGCCGCGTCATCGTCGAAAGCCGGATCGGGCAACGGCTCGCCGGTCTGCGGATCGACCCGGGCCGGCTGCACCGGCGCAACCAGCGCCGGCTCCGCGCCGGGCGCGGCGCTGCGGTTGGCGAGCGCGTAGACCGCGTTCTGGAGCGGCGCGGAATGATCGCGCGCAACCTTGTCACGAAAGATCACGTCAAGCGGGCGCACTTCCTCGCCGTAATAGCCCTTATTCCAGGAATGGCGCGCCTTGAGGACGGCGCCTTCGAGGCTGATCCCTCCGTAAAGACCGCGCGAGCGGGAGAAGGCCAAAATATCCGCCGTCTGCGCTTTCGCGCCGCCGCCAATCGGACCGGCCGCAACAGTGAGGTCGCCGCCGAGTTTCACCGAGGTCGACAGGAGATGTTCAACGCCCCGCTGGGTCATGATGGCGAGAATGGTCTCCGAGCCCTCAATGCCGATCTGAAAACCGAAGGAGAGCGAGCCGATGGTCATGAAAACAGGCTCCGACCAACTGCCGTCCTCCTTGCGGGCGACCATCAGCGCATTGCCGCCGGAGGCGCCGACCAGGAACCCGCCGCGCAAGGAACGGGGGATGATGACAAAGCCCTTGGCGTCCTCGGCGAGATCCCACAGCGCCTCAAACGCCGTGTCCCGGGAGAAATACAGCGTCGTGTCGGCGGCCTTTTCGACCAGCTCCTCCGCCTTTTCGCGCTTGGTCTCGGCCTGCGCCGGCAGGACGCCAAGCCCCGCGGCGATGACCGCCGCGCTGAAAATGCTCATCAGCCGTCTCAACATGTCCGGCCTCCTTTCCAATTCACGTCTACTACCGCACCGGGGCGCCGCCCCATGGGCGCGCGGAAAACACTCAACCGCCGTCTAAACCGGTTCGCGCGGGCGGAAATATGGCGGCGCGCCCGCCCGGCCATGAATTTTTGGTGAGATTTGCCCCTCCTGTCGAGGGTCGAAACCCGCCCCAATCTTGACCTTTCGCCCTTGGGGCGCGACATCACCGGCCCGGCCCCCGGGCCCGAGGCGGGTGTAGCTCAATGGTAGAGCAGGAGCTTCCCAAGCTTAAGACGAGGGTTCGATTCCCTTCACCCGCTCCAGTGATTTATTCGCACAGTCTGAACTCTACAGTTTTTTGACACGACAAATATTTGCGCCATCCCAACTTTGCCAATACTGTTATTGTGGGGACCTGGCGGGGCACAATCAATGCATATTTCGCGAAAGCTCAACTACTATTGGGCCGCGGCCTGGTTGTTTCTGGGCGCGGCGTTGTTACTCGCAAAATTGCCGAGCCCCAGCGAGGTTGCCGCGGTCGTTACGGCGATTGGCGAACGCATTTTCGAAGTCATCGAGCATCACGCTCCTGACTTTGCAAAGCAAATCCTAAATCTTGAGTTTTTCGGTAATTTGGGAGTGATGATTATTGCGTTTCCAATTTTCCTTGCCGCGATCATTAGCGTGCTAATCCAGTTCTACCATGTGCTAAGTGAACGCGTCGCGTTTCTGATTGGAATAGTCGTTATCGGATCGTGGGTCCTTGTCGCTGGATTCTGGTTTTTCATTTCGTCCTATATGGTGGAATACTTTCACTTCTGACGCGGATCGATGGCGGCGGCGTTCGCATTCGCCGCATTTGCCTTTCTCCGGCGCGCGGTCACCGGCGATCGTCGGTTCAGGGCCGACTGCGGCCTGATGTTCTTGTAGTCGTATCGCGGCCGGGCGGGCTTTCTGTGAGCGTTTGCGAGGTGATCCAACCCCTTTGAACGCAGCCACGGCTGCATCAAAGGGGTTGGATTATACTCTGTGGAGACCTGTTATCTCAAAAATCCGAGTGGTCCTCGACTCAAGGTGAGATCACTCCAATCTAACGCCTAAAATCCGCGGATAATTGCTCGCGCATCCAGAATCATCAATCACCAGCTCAACATTCCTTCCGGCCATCATGGCCGATAGTAACATAGAGTGCTGCAGCTGCAGTATGGCGTCGTCATTAATCGGATCAGTTAAAAAACCAGACGTTACGCTACATGAGGCGGGATTGAGATTAGAGGGAACCGTAGTTATTCCATCGAGCACGACAATCATTGAATTTTGATCGAACTTCTGACGGATTTGCACAATCTCAAGATACCCAGTGAACGCATTGGCGGCAAATGCCGGCGAACAAAAAAAAGAAACAAGCGCGAAGGCGATACCCAAAGTACTTTTCTTCATCTCACATTTAATCCTTTATCAGAGTGAACGAAAAAAAATAAACTTTACAAAACTAACACTTTTCATTATTTAACTGCGCGTTATATTGTCAATGTTCTTTATAGAAACATTTGCGTTATATTTTTCTTGTTTCATTGCAGCGGCATTGTCACGTTACGTTCCCTAAGTATCGCTTCCCCGTCATAAAGGAACCGCGTCGTAGCCTCAACTGTAATCGCGATTTCATAGAGCCTTCCCATGGGATCGTGCGCGTGCGCCGGCCGCCCGCGTCATATTTGGTAGGACACTGTCCCCAGCGGGCCAGCCTCGCTGGTGAGACGGCTTAACTGGTCATAACCGAAGGTACTATGCGCCCGGTCTGGACCGCCGTCTTCAGGCACCCGAAAAGGTGAGGTCCAGCGGCGCTCCCGTATATTACGGCTAGCGAGCGGGCCGAGAAGATGATAGTTAAACGTGAACTCGTTGCCGTCGCGGCATCTCTTTGTTCATCGACGCGGCGGTGGCGCAGCTATTGCTCGATAGGCGACCCACGGGCAAGCACAATCGCCGCATTTGCCTTTCTCCGGCGCGCGGCTATACCCCGCGCATGAGCGACGACGCCAACAAAACGCGGCCTGACAACGCCAAACGAAAATCCGTGCGGTTTTTTCTGATCTGCTCCGCGCTGATCGCGGGCGCTGTCACGGTTTTCGCCATGGCCATGCGGCTCGAGATCTTCAGCGCCGGCCCGCATGTGGCGTTCGCCATGTTTGCGGGCGTTTTCTTTACGATTGTGTTGGGCGTCGGGCTGATGGCGCTTGCCTTTCATTCCGACGATTCCGGCATTGACGACCAGCAGTCGTAACGGCCCGCCTTAAAACTGATCTTTCCGCCGACGCGTCTCCGCAAACACCGAGACCGCATCGGCCCCGCTCATGTCGATGGCGGCCTGAAGCCCGCTGTCCTCAGCGCGCAGAAACGGGTTTGTCTTCAGCTCTATCGCCACATTCGTCGGCACGGTGGGCTCGCCCGCCGCGCGCAGCCGGTCGACTTCCTCGGCGCGCCGACGCAGATCTTCATTATGCGGATCGACGCTGAGCGCGAAGGCGGCGTTCGCTTGCGTATATTCATGGGCGCAATAGAGCTTCGTCTCTGGCGGCATCGCCGCGATCTTCGAAAGCGACGTCCACATCTGATCGGGCGTCCCCTCAAAGAGACGCCCGCAGCCCATGGCGAAGATCGTATCGCCGACAAAGGCGGCGCCGTCGTCGGCGAAATGATAGATAATATGCCCCGACGTGTGGCCCGGCGTGTCGCGCACCGTCGCCGTCGTCGCGCCCAGTTCAACCACATCGTCTTCGCCGACCCGCCGGTCGATGCCGGGGATTTTCGCCGCCTCGCCCGCCGGCCCGATGATGCGGCAGCCCCATTTTTCCTTCAGCGCCAGATTGCCGCCCGCGTGATCGGCATGCCAGTGGGTGTTCAGGATATGCGTCAGCCGCCAGCCCTTTTCGTCGAGCGCGGCGTTAATGGCGTCCGGATCCGGCGTGTCGATCGTGGCGACGGCGCCCTCGGCCCGGTCCCGGATCAGAAAGCCGTAATTGTCGCTGAGGCAGGGAAACTGATGAATGTCGATGGGCATGGGCGATGAAACTTTCTTTACATCCTTGAGCGGCGGACAGCATAACGGCCTTGCCGCCCGGCCGCAAAACCCCGCGGAGCCCCATGCGAACGGACATCCTCGATTATCACGAATTCTACCGCACGCCCCTCGGCGCCGCCGCGGCGGACTTTATCAGCGCGCGTCTCATCGAGGCTTGGGGAGAGGCGCGGGGCTGTCGCGTCGCCGGCTTCGGCTTCGCCAATCCGTTCCTTGCGAAATTTGACCATGCCGAGCGCCGGCTCGCGCTCGCCCCGGGCGGGCAAGGGGTCATTCGCTGGCCCGGCGCCGGAGCCAACGCCGCCGCGCTTGTGGGCGAGCGGTCATGGCCGTTGCCGGACGCCTCGATCGACCGGCTGTTGATCGTGCACGGGCTTGAAGAAGCGCCCGATCCGCGCCGGCTCATGCGCGAGGCCTGGCGCGTCCTCGCCGATGACGGGCGCGTCATCATCGTCGCATCGCACCGGCGCGGCCTGTGGTCGATCATTGAAACGACCCCCTTCGCCGCAGGCCGGCCCTATCTCAAGGGTCAGCTTGACCGGTTGCTGCGCGAGGCGATGTTCGGGGGCGCGTTCTGGAACGCAGCGCTCTATTTCCCGCCGGTCAAAAGCCGGTTCCTCCTGCGCAGCGCCCGGGCCTGGGAGCGCGCCGGCGCGCGGGTCTGGCCGGGCCTTTCCGGCGTTCTGATGGTCGAGGCGTCCAAGGACCTTGCGGTCCCGGCGGGCCTCGTGAGGAGCGCCCGCGAGCGCCGGCGCCGGCCCGCCCCCGCGACGGCCCGGCCCGCACAAAAAGACGCGCCGGGTTGAAGCCGGGCGAGCCCCGGCGCTATAGCCGGCCTCAGCATGTTGATTTGACCCTTTAGAGAAAGACCCTGCCATGGCCGCGCCGACCCCCCGCCCCGGGATCCTCGATATCAAGCCTTACGTGCCCGGCGCGTCCGAAGCCCCCGGGGCGGAGACCGTCTACAAACTGTCGTCGAACGAATCCGCCCTCGGCGCCAGCCCGGCGGCGATCGCGGCGTATGACAAGGCGAAGGACGGGCTTTTTCTCTATCCCGACGGCGCCTGCACGACATTGCGCGAAAAGATCGGCGCTGCCTACGCGCTCGATCCGGACCGCATCGTCTGCGGCGCGGGCTCCGATGAATTGTTGCAGCTTTTAACGAAAGCCTATGCGGGCGTCGGCGACAATATCGTTCAGTCCGATCACGGGTTTCTGGTGTACGCCCTCGCCGCGAAGGGCCACGGCGCCGAGGTGCGGTTCGCGCCGGAGAAAAACCTCACCTGCAATGTGGATGCGATGCTCGAACAGGTGGACGAAAACACGCGGATCATGTTCGTCGCCAATCCCAACAACCCGACCGGCACCTATCTGCCCGAATCGGAATTGCGGCGGCTGCGCGAAAATCTGCGCGAAGACGTGCTGCTCGTCATCGACTCCGCTTACGCGGAATATATGGAAGAAGCTGACTACGGCGCGGGCGTAAGCCTTGTCGACGAAGGCGAGAACACCGTCATGACACGGACGTTTTCAAAAATTTACGGTCTCGCCGCAGTACGTCTCGGCTGGGTCTATTGCCCGGCGAGCATTGCCGGCGTCCTCAACCGCATCCGCGGCCCCTTCAATGTGAGCGAAGCGGCGCAGGTCGCCGGCGTCGCCGCCCTTGAGGATCAGGCGTTCGTAAAAAAGAACCGCGATTTCAACCGCAAGGAACGGGAAATCGTGATGCAGCGGCTTGGCGGGCTTGGCGTCGAATGCGCCCCGGCCTATGGCAATTTCGTTTTGTTCCGCGCGCCGGACGGCGACGCCGGCGGGCTGCAGGATTATTTGCGTGAACGCGGCGTCATTGTGCGCGAGATGGGCGCCTACAAACTGGGCGAATGGCTGCGCGTTTCGATCGGTCCGGTCGACGCCAACCGGCGCTTCCTTGACCTGATGGAAAGTCGGCTCGGCGATGGCTGACCCGCTGTTTGAACGCGCGGCGATTGTCGGCGCCGGTCTGATCGGCGCCTCGCTGGCGCGCGCCTTGCGCAAGGCCGGCGCCGTCAAATCGCTGATCGCCTATGACAAGGACCCGGCGGCCGCCGCGCGGGCGAAAGAGATCGGCGTTGTCGACGAAGCGGCCAAGGACTTTGCCGCCGCCGCAGCGAACGCCGACCTCATCGTCATCGCCGCCCCGGTGGGCGCGATCGACGCCCTGTGCCGCGACGTCAACGACCACGCCAGAGACGGCGCCCTCGTCATCGACGTCGGATCGGTTAAAGGCGCCGTCGCCGAGGCGGCGGCGCAATTGCGCGCGGATATCGCCTTCGTTCCCTGTCACCCCGTGGCCGGCACGGAGCAGTCGGGACCGGATGCGGGTTTCGCCGAACTCTTCGACGACCGCTGGTGCATCATCACCCCGCTCGACCGTCAGGACGACGCCTACAAGGCGGCGGTCGACAAGGCGAGGACGCTGTGGGAGCGCGTCGGGGCCCATGTGGAATTCATGGACCCGGCCCATCACGACCTCGCCCTCGCCGTCACAAGCCATCTGCCGCACCTGATCGCCTTTACGCTGGTCGGCGCCGCCGACGACGTTGAGTCGGTCGCCCAGGCGGAAGTCGTCAAATATTCCGCCGGCGGCTTTCGGGACTTCACGCGCATCGCCGCCTCCGACCCGGTGATGTGGCGGGACGTGTTTTTAAAAAATCGCGAAGCGGTGCTTGAGGTGCTGGGGCGCTTTTCCGAAGAACTCGCCGTCATGCAGCGGGCGATCCGCTGGGGCGACGGGGAGGCGCTGGAAAAAGCCTTTACCCGCGGCCGGTCGCTCAGGCGCGCCATCGTCGAGGCGGGCCAGGAAACGGCGAAACCCAATTTCGGGCGCGACAAGAAGGGGCATTAGAGCGCGTCCACAAAAAGTGTGAGCGGTTTTTTGGATTCGGACGCGCGACCACTAAAAATCTAGATTGCGTTCTTGATTCAATAAGAAGTGAACGCGGTCTAGGACCGCCGACGCGAAATCTTTTGGGGGATTGATGATCCCGCGCCGGCGCAGGCCTCCAGCATTGTTCATGCGTTGGCCATCTGGCGTTCAACCGTCGTCGGACAGGTTGATGGACGCGTCGGCGTTGTGCCGGCCGCGCATGGTCTCCGAGCCCGTGCTGATCTCCATAAAGCGGGCGAAAATCTCCTCCGCCGTCTCATCGCCTTCAACCAGGGCGTTTTCGGCGGCGTGGCGTTGCGCCATCGCCACCGCGTCTTTCGCATAGGTCACGATGGTAAAGGCGTTGCCCTGCGTGCCGATGCTGTCCCAGCTCACGCTATAGGAGTAGGGCGAATTTTTTTCTTCCATTAGCGCCTTGTAGTCCTTCAACAGCGCTTCGGCCTCGTCCCGCTTGCCGTAGCGGATATGAAACGTGTCGATTTCCATGTACGGGCCGCCTTCATCGGCGTCGGTCCTGTAGGAAAGGTCCGGCGCGTAGCGCACAAAGAAGGTGCGCGAATCGACAAGGGCCGCATTGAACGCCTTGAGCGCTTTCTCCATCTTCCTGCCGCCGGCTTCGTCAACGGCGTTTCGCGCCGCAAACACGGCGTCAACATCGGCGAATTTACTGATCGGCGTCACGATCCAGCGCATATTGCGATGGCCGCCGACAAACTCAGAATACGGATAGTCGTTCGCCTCGGCGGTTTCCTTGATGGTCATCCAGGCGTCGTCAAAACTCTTCTCCTGCGACGGGTCGAGTTCGAACAGGCTGACCATGCTCATGGTTGGTTCGTGTTGTTCGGCCCACGCCGCGCCAACGGCCAGGCACGCGCTGGCGATTGCGCCAACGACAAGTTTTATCAGAGACATTCTGATCCTCCCAAATTACGCCGCCGGCAGCGGCGGCGTTTCACCGGGGCGCGATCGCAGACACCAATGTGATCGCCTCTCGGGCGATCGTCTGTAATGTGATCGATATTTTCGGCGCCGCGGCAACGCCGCAGGCGCGTTTCCTCACCCCACTGACGAGATAATTTCACGAAAATTGGGGGGTGTAAATATTGCGCCGCAACATCGGCGCGGCAGCGTCGCAAAGGAACGCGTCAGGCTTCCTTGTCGCCGTCCATGAGCACAACCTCATGCCCCCACAACGCTTCGATATGCGTCATGACGGCCTCTTTCGTCTGATCGCTCAGGGTACGGCCATTATGAACGTCGTGACGCAGGCGCAACGTGCGGTCGCCTTCCAGATCCGCGGCGACGACCTGAATATTCGGGTCGTGCATACCGAGATCATACATGCCCGAAAGCCGTTCACGCACGCGTCTGAAACCGCGCTCGTCGTGAATGGCGGCGACTTCCACATGAGATTCCGCCGCGTCATCGGCGATCGCAAACATCCTGAAATCGCGCATCACCTTGGGCGACAGATATTGCAGGATAAAGCTTTCGTCGCGATAATTCGCCCAGGCGTCTTTCAGCACTGCGCGCCAGTCCCCATGGCCGGCGATTTCCGGAAACCACTCCGCGTCTTCTTCCGTGGGCTCCTCGCAGATGCGTTTTAAATCCTCCATCATGGCGAAG
This sequence comes from Hyphococcus sp., assembly GCA_028284345.1. Classification (GTDB taxonomy): domain Bacteria; phylum Pseudomonadota; class Alphaproteobacteria; order Caulobacterales; family Parvularculaceae; genus Hyphococcus. Next base: position 228,938 of record JANQRY010000008.1, read on the forward strand.
CCGAGAGCGTAAGGGTTGATCCCCGAATAGCGCGGATCGTCGAACTCGGGCTGGAAAACCACCGATGAGTGGGAGTGCATGAACTCCATCATCGCGCCCTCGCCAATGAGGCCCTGATCGTAAAGCTCGTTCATGATGTAGTGATGGACGAACGTTGCGCAGCCTTCGTTCATCACCTTGGTCTGTTTCTGCGGGTAAAAATACTGCGCCATATTACGCACGATGCGGACCAACTCGCGCTGCCACGGCCTTAAGATCGGCGAGGCTTTTTCGATGAAATAAAGAAGGTTTTCTTCCGGCAGCTTGATGTTGCGCACTTCAAGCTGGCGTTCCTCGGCCGTCTCGTCGTCTTCTTCCTGGTTCGGCAGGGTGCGCCAGATGTCGTTGAAGGTCAGTTCTTCATGGGCGGCGCGGGCGGCGAGCTTCGCCATCTTGTCGGCTTCCGATAGCCGAGGCGGGCGGTTATAGCGGAAGACGCCCTGATCCATGAGCGCATGCGCGGCGTCGAGAATCGACTCGACTTCTTCAAGACCGTACTCGTCCTCGCATTTGGCGATGTATTTCTTGGCGAAGTCGAGATAGCTCAAAATCCCGTCGGCGTCCGTCCACTGACGAAAAAGGTAATTGTTCTTGAAAAAATGGTTATGGCCGAAGCTGGCGTGGGCCATGACGAGGGCCTGCATCGTCATGGTGTTTTCTTCCATGAGGTAAGCGATGCACGGGTTCGAATTGATTACGATCTCATAAGCGAGACCGGAATAGCCCTTTTGATACATCATCTGGTCGCGTGCGAAGTGCTTGCCGAAGGACCAGTGGCGATACATCAGCGGCATGCCGTGGCTGGAATAGGCGTCCAGCATCTGTTCCGACGAAATGATCTCGATCTGGTTCGGGTAGATGTTGAGACCCAGATCGTTGAGGGCGATGTCTTCAATGGCGTCGAGGGCGTGCTGAAGGGTTTCGAAATCCCAGTCGGCGGTGTCGAAGAGGAGGGAGGACTTGTCGAGGGTTTCAGACATCACGCCGCCTCCCGCTTGTTCTTAGCGAACAGCTCGCGGAAGACCGGAAAGATATCCTGGGGCCGTGCGATTCGTGTTTGCGCGAAATTCGGCCAGGCGGGCGCAAAACCGCGATAGGCGCGCCAGAGTTCAGCGCCGGAATCGTCTGACGAAAAGACTTCGAGTTCGCGCTCATCGAGGATTTCGATATAGGCGTAATATTGCGAGATCGGCATGACCGCGTTCCGCAGAAGTTCAACGCAGGCCTTGGCGTCGCCGCTTTGCGTAAAGCCGTCGGACGCCTGCGCCACATAGATGTTCCATTCGTGGGCCGGAAAGCGGTCTTTCTGGACTTCCAGCATCTTGTCGAGGGCCGTCGACACCACCGTGCCGCCAGACTGGCGCGAATAGAAAAAGGTTTCCTCGTCGACCTCTTCGGCGTGATGAGTGTGCCGGATGAAGACGACCTCGACCCGCTCATAGCGGCGCTTCAGGAACAGATAGAGCAGCATGTAAAAGCGCTTGGCGAGATCTTTTTCCCGCTCGCCCATGGAGCCGGAAACGTCCATCAGGCAGAACATAACCGCCGCGGTGGTTTCCACCGGCGTCGGCTCGTAGGCGTTGTAGCGCACATCGAGCGGGTCGATGAACGGCGCCCAGCGGCGGCGTTTTTCCATCGATTCCAGTTTCTCGATGATGTCCTTGATCTCCGCGACCTGGTCTTCATCGGGCTGGGCGATGCGCTCCAGTTCGAAGAGGCGCTCTTTCAGCGCGTTCATTTCCTTCGTGGACGGACGGCGCAAGGCGAGGCGCCGGCCATGGGCGTTGCGCATGGTGCGGACGAGATTCATGTTCGTCGGCGAACCGGCGACGGTGATGCCGGCGCGCTTATAGGCGTAGGCCTTGATCTCTTTCAGCGAGCGCTTGACGAGATTGGGCAGTTCCAGATCTTCAAAGAAGATGTCGAGAAACTCGTCCTGGGTCAGCGTGAACTGAAAGGAATCCTCTGAATCGCCGTCAGTTGAGGCTTTCTTGCCTTTTCCCTTGCCGGCGCCCTTGGGCGGCTTCTTGATCCTGTCGCCGGCCCCGAACTCTTTGTTGCCCGGATGAACGACCCCCCGCTGGCCCTTTTCCGGATCGAGCCGGAAGCGCGGTTCGGCGGTCGATTTCGACGGGATCGAAATCTTCTCGCCCTTGTCGATTTCCTTCAAGGACCGTTCGCGCAGGGATTTGTTGACCGCTTCCTTGATCTGCGCCTTGGCGCGTTTCAGGAAACGCTGTCGGTTGCCAAGGGACTTGCCCTTGGGATTCTTGCGCCGGTCGATGAAGTGACTGAGTTGCATAAGGGACCAAGGATCAGGTTTCAGGGATTAGGGTCAAAATGAAAACTAATCCCTAATCCCAATTCCCCAACCCCTCCAATCATCCAGCCTTATTAACGCGCATATACCATTCGACGAGGCGGCGCACCTGACGGGGCGTGTAGCCGCGCTCGACCATGCGGGCGACGAAATTGTCATGCTTGTCGGCGGTCTCGCTGTCTTTCTTGGAATCGAACGAGATCACCGGCAAGAGGTCTTCAACCTGGGAGAACATGCGCTTTTCGATAACGTTGCGCAGCTTCTCATAGGACGTCCATTTCGGGTTCTTGCCCTCATTATTGGCGCGGGCGCGCAGGGCGAACTTGACGACCTCGTTACGGAAATCCTTCGGGTTCGCGATGCCGGCCGGTTTTTCGATTTTCGAAAGCTCGGCGTCGAGAGTCGCGCGGTCGAGGAGCTGGCCGGTGTCCGCGTCTTTAAAGTCCTGATCCTCGATCCAGGCGTCGGCGTAGGAGATGTAGCGGTCAAAGAGGTTCTGACCGTATTCGCCGTAGCTTTCGAGATACGCTTTCTGGATTTCCTTGCCGATGAAGTCCGCATAACGCGCCGACAGTTCCGACTTGATGAAATCGAGATAGTTCTTTTCGACCTCGTCCGGGAATTGCTCGCGCTTGATGGCGTTTTCCAGCACATACATAAGGTGCACCGGATCGGCGGCGACTTCTTCCGTATCGAAATTAAATGTTTCCGACAGCACCTTGTAGGCAAAGCGCGTCGAAATACCGTCCATCCCTTCGTCGATGCCGGCGGCGTCGCGATATTCCTGATGGCTTTTCGCCTTGGGATCGGTGTCTTTCAGCTTGTCGCCGTCATAAACGCGCAGCTTCGAATAGAGGTTCGAGTTTTCATGTTCCTTGAGGCGCGTCAGCACCGAGAAGCGCGCCAAAAGATCGAGGGTTTCCGGCGCGCAGGCCGCGCTCGCCAGTTCCGAACCATGCAGGAGCTTTTCGTAAATCTGACGCTCTTCGGTGACGCGCAGGCTGTAGGGCACCTTGATCACGTTGATGCGGTCAAGGAAGGCTTCGTTGTTCTTGTTGTTGCGGAACTGTTGCCACTCGCTTTCGTTGGAGTGGGCGAGGATAATACCCGTAAACGGGATCGGCCCGAGGGATTCGGTGCCGACGTAATTCTGTTCCTGCGTCGCCGTCAGGAGCGGATGCAGCACCTTGATCGGCGCCTTGAACATTTCGACGAATTCCAGAAGCCCCTGATTGGCCCGGCAGAGCCCGCCCGAATAAGAATAGGCGTCCGTGTCGTCCTGGCTGAAATGTTCGAGCTTGCGGATATCGACCTTGCCGACGAGGGCGGAAATATCCTGATTGTTCTCATCGCCCGGCTCGGTTTTCGAAATCGCGATCTGGCGCAGCTTCGACGGATAAAGCCGCACGACCTCGAACTTCGAAATGTCGCCGCCGAATTCGTCGAGACGCTTGACCGCCCAGGGGCTCATCAGGCCCGTCAGGCGACGTTTGTCGATATTGTATTTTTCCTGCAGCAGCTCTTTCAGCTTCTCCGCCTGGAACAATCCCAGCGGGCTTTCAAAGACGGGCGAGATTTCATCGCCCGCTTTCAGCACATAGATCGGGTGCTCCTCCATCAGCTCTTTCAGGCGCTCCGCAAGCGAGGATTTGCCGCCGCCCACGGGGCCGAGCAGGTAGAGGATCTGGCGTTTTTCTTCGAGCCCCTGCGCCGCGTGACGGAAGAACGACACGATCCGTTCGATCGTGTCTTCCATGCCGTAAAACCCGTCAAAGGCCTTGTAGCGGCGAATGGTGCGGTTGAAGAAAATCCGCGCCAGCCGCGGGTCCTTCGACGTATCGAACATCTCCGGCTCGCCGATCGCCTGCACCATGCGTTCGGCCGGCGTCGCGTACATCATCGGATCGTCCCGCGCCGCAAGCAGATAGTCGCGCAGCGACATCGCTTCCTGTTTCACTCTTGTGTAGCTTTCCGAGAAAGCATCAAAGACATCGAGGTTATCCGTCTCGGTCATGGTCGCACTCACTGTTTCACCGCCGCCGTATTATCCGCCGCTTCGTTTTCCATAGGGACAAAAAAAGCGCCGGTCCCCAACGACCCGACGCCCTCATTCGTCCAGCTCATTTTGCCGTTCCGCACTCGCACGGTCTGTTTACGCTCCGTCACTAAAACACCGCCCCTTAAGATGTAGGCGCCCGCGCGCGCGGGGCAAGACGCATTAACAATCGGGCGACGCATCGACGTCTGGCTCTCCGCATCGTGACTGGCGTTTAACATGGCGTTGCCCGCTTTTTCCGCGTCCCTTTCCGGTCTGTCCTCTCCCGATCTCAAAACCCCGATTGACCCCCGCCGCGGCGCCGAAACGCAGCGCTTCGAACATCAAGGTTAATGCAAGGCCCCTAATAATAGGTTTCGCTTCGCGGCGATTAGTGTGAGTCTATAACAACATTGCGCAACTGCGAACCGCAAACGCAAACCCGGTTTGCCGAAATTTTGCCGCAATCGAAGTAAGCGTTTGACGACGCGTCGCAATTCCTTGCGAAATTTTTTGGTCAAAAAAACAGCGCCTTTTCGCGGTGACGCATTCTGCTAATCGGATGGAAGAAACATCGCGACGAACGCACAAAATCGTGTGATTAGCGCTCTGGTGATTCGACTGCTAAGACCGTTCACGGTTTTTCAAGAGATCTTACGCGCGCCTAAAAACAGCCCACAAGGAGCAGACGCCAATGCCGCTTTTTCCGAGCCTGCCTGAACACCCGCATCTCTCCGATGTGTTCAAGGCCTTTCCTGATCAGGTGCGCCCGCTCCTTGCCTATCATGACGCGCTGTTGCGCGAGGAAAGCCCGCTGTCGGTCGCCGAACGCGAGTTGATCGCAGCTTTTGTGTCCGGCCTTAACGCCTGCAGTTTCTGTTTCGGCGGGCACAAGATTTACGCTCAGGCGTTCGGGATCGAGGAGACGGTGATCGACGCCCTCATCGCCGACCTCGAAACGGCGCCGGTCGATGAGAAACTGAAACCCATCCTGCGTTACGTCGCCAAGCTTAAAAATCTGCCGCCAAAGCTGACGGAGGCCGACGCCCGCGCCGTCTATGAAGCCGGCTGGTCGGAGCGCGCGCTTTTCGACGCCGTGCAAGTCGCCGCGCTGTTCAATTTCATGAACCGCATCATCGAAGGGACCGGCGTCTCCTTCGATTTCGCCGCCAACCCGCCATCCGACGAAGACCTGGAAGCGATCAGGACGCGCCGCTATGCCGATGTCGCCAAAATGATCGGGCTCGACTGAACGCTTAAGGATCTAGCCAGCTATTTGACGCAACCGCGCGCGGCGGCGCACATGTAGAAACACGAACACGCTGCCGATGGCGGCGAAAAAGCACCAGACAGACGCCGCCGCATAGTAGAACGCCAACTGGGTCAGGGCCGATCCGGCGAGCACGACCGCGCCGAACGCCATAACGTAACGATATCTGGAAAGGATCAGCGGCGCCGCAACCGCCAACAGGTAAAGACCGATCAAGCGATCTTCAAAATGATGGCCGGTGGCGTATTGCAAACTGCCCTCTACGACGGAAACCGAATAGTCGTTCTGAACAAGAACCGCGGCAAGCGTCACGGAGACGACGACGCCGGCGGCGAGCAGAATCCATAGTCCGATGCGCCGGCGCCAGTCCTCCTCCATCAGCAAGACAGAGAGCGGCGTAAACACCGGCCAGAAGACCTGCGCGAAAAAGAGATAGAGCGCCGTCAGCCATTGCGGCGGCCCGCCGTCGGCGATCGAAAGCCACACGAACCCCTCGATCGTCTGATGGAGGGCGAAAAGAAACGGGAAGGCGGCAAAGGCGATGCGCCGCGGCGCCGGCTTCTGTGCAAAGGTCGCCGCGCCGACGACGCCAAGGACGGCGGCGGCCGTAAAGCTCGCTTGTGCGGAAAAGCACATAGGCGCGAGATTAACGCCGCGACAGCGCCGCGTCGATCAATTCCGCTGTTGCGGCGGCGCCGTAGATCTTGACGAACGGCCCCATGCGCGGCCCTTCGGACTGGCCGAAAACGACTTCGTAAATGCCTTTGAACCATTCGCGCAGGTTGTCCGCAAAGCCGTTGGCCTTGCCGGCGTCGAACACGGCTGTCTGATAGTCGTCTTCCGCCGCCCCCTCGCCCAGCGCGGCGAGGCGCGCCGACAGCATGTCGAGGGCCGCGCGCTCCGCATCGGTCGGCGTCCGGAATTTTTTGTGCGGCTTGATGAAGGCGTCGAAATAGCGTCCGGCGAATTCAATCATCGCTTCTGCGGCGGCTAGCGCCGCCTCGCTCGCATCGGGGCGGTATTTCCGGATGAAGCCGCGCAAGACGTCGGCGTCGGCCGAGCCGGACGCGCTGACAAGATTGAGGATCATGGCGAAGCTGACCGGCGGCGTCGCGGCGGGGGGCTTGCCCTCATGGATATGCCAGGCGGGATTGTCGAGCGCTTTCGCCCCTTCCTGATCCTTATACTTTTCGACAAAGGTCCAATATTCGTCGACAGCCTTCGGGATCACATCGAAATAGAGCTTCTTGGCTTTCTTCGGCGCCTGGAACACATAGAGCGATAGACTTTCCGGCGACGCATAGGTCAGCCATTCCTCGATCGAAATGCCGTTGCCCTTGGTCTTCGAAATCTTCTTGCCGTGCTCGTCGAGGAAAAGCTGGTAGTTAAAACCTTCCGGCGGTTCGCCGCCCAGCGCGCGGACAATGCGCGAGGAGAGTTTCGTTGATTCCGTCAGATCCTCGCCCGCCATTTCATAGTCGACGCCAAGGGCGAACCAGCGCCCGGCCCAGTCGGCCTTCCATTGCAGCTTGACGGCGCCGCCGGTGACGGCGGTTTTCACTTTTTCGCCGGTCTCGTCTTCAAAAACCACGGTTCCCGCTTTGGCGTCCCGTTCCAGCATCGGCACGTAGAGCACCTTGCCGCTTTTCGGCGAGATCGGCAGGAACGGCGAGTAGGTTGCTTTTCGCTCGTCGCCGATGGTCGGCAGGATGATGTTCATCACATCATCGTATTTTTCCAGCATGCGCAAAAGCATCGCGTCGAACGCGCCGGATTCATACGCCTCCGTCGACGACCGAAAATCATAGTCGAACCCGAACTGATCGAGAAACGCCCTCAGCCGCGCATTGTTGTGGTGGGCGAAGCTTTCATGGGTCCCGAACGGGTCCGGCACTTTCGTCAGGGGAATATCGATGAAGGCGTTCAGCTGTTCCGGATTGGGGACATTGGGCGGGACTTTGCGGAGGCCGTCCATATCGTCGGAAAAGGAAATGAGCGTCGTCTCGCGCCCCGTCAGCAATTCAAAGGCGCGGCGCACCATGGTCGTGCGCGCAACCTCCTGGAAAGTGCCGATATGGGGAAGGCCGGACGGCCCATAGCCCGTTTCGAAAACGACGGGGGCCTCCTTCTTCATCCGGTCGAGGCGCTTGATGAGGCGCTGCGCCTCCTGAAACGGCCAGGATTTGGCGTCCGCGGCGTCGGCGGCGGTAAAGGATTTTTCAATAAGGGCGGCCATTGGCGCGAGCCTTCCGGAAAACGAAAGCGCGTCTTACGGCGGCGTCCCTGCCCCGGTCAATTGGGCCCCGGTCAATCGGCGTCAGTCGATCGGCGCCCTATTCCTCGATGACGGCGACAGCGGCCTTGTTCGGATAGAACGACAGGCGGTCCTTGACGGCGCGGACTTCCTCAAACGGGTCCTCGTAAGACCAGACCGCGTTTTTAAAGGCCGGATCGTCGCCGATGGAAAAATAGGACGCGCGGCCCTTGAACGGGCACCAGGTCGTATGGTCCGTGCGGCGCAACGCCGTCATGTCGGCGGCCTTGCGCGCGAAGTAATAGACCGGGGGATAATCCGCTTCATGAAGGATCAGCGCCGCATCGGCGTCGACGATCAGGGCGCCCCCGGCCCGCACGGCGAACCGGCCCGTCGCGGGCTCGATCTTTATCTTGTGGTCGGGATTGTCAGCGTAGCCGGACTCATATTCCGCGCCGGAAACGGTTCTGGAGATTGCCATGATATCGCCCCGCGGTTGCTTGCGGATGTCGATATGGGGACTCAGGACAAAATTGCATCTCACATCGACGCGATCTGAGCGCGGGCAAGTCGAGTTTTAAGCCCGCCGTGACTTTTTTGCCCGTGTTCGGCGCTGGCGTTTCAGTGTTCAGGTCGCCGAAAAAAAGACCGTCCAAACCATTTTGGACGGTCTTTCTAATCTCGCTCCGATTGGCGCTTACCGATAGATTTCGCATTTTCTCTTACCGAGCCCTGGGCCAATACCCAAACGCGCGTCGCGGTCAATGCGAAAGACTCGGTAGATGCCGCCATCGGGAGTCAAACAGGCGACAAACGAACCGGAAGCGTCACGATTGCGCACGTCGAGAACCGCCGTATCGGTCGAACCCGGGCCAAAATCATAACCGGCTATTGTTAATTCACGAACGCCGGAGCCCACCTGGAACGTGATTTCGTGATTCACGGAATCGAGTTTGATGTTGTTAATGAGATGGACTGTCCCGTCGCTATTGATAATGCTCTTACGCCCGTCAAGGCTTTCGAATGGAATCTCAATCAAGGTTGGCCGTTCGGTGACAAAATCAACGTAGAGCAGGAAGAGTTTCAGTAGGTTGGGATTACCGTATTGGCGCGCTGTAAATACTGCATAGGGCGCGCCTGTCTGATAATACCCGTCATCCTCCAGAACGTCGTCAGGATGCGCGCGTTTTTTGGCGGCGGTGTCCTCTTCCGTAGCAGGACCGGGCAGATCCTTTTGCGGATACCCGCCTTCAATACGGCAATTGACGCATTTCCACTTTCGGCCCTTGATATAGGTTCGCGTATGGTGAACGCGCGGTTGGCCCAAAAGGCTCCAAAAGGCCTGATCGCCTGCGCCGAGATTGTCGCAGAACGGCGGCAAATCGAGATCCTGCTCGCGCCATTTGGTCTTTTTTGTGCGCGCCTTCCCATCGCGTTGGCCCAAGACCCTATCGTCTTCATCTCTATCATCTGAATCGACTTCAATACCGATCACAGGAACTGCGCATCCCGGGCGCGTCGATTCATACGTGGCCCGACCGACACGTTTGGCCGAGTCCTCAATTTCAATCAGGACGCGATCGCCGCCAAGCGCGAGCGGGAACTCGCCGCCGGTGTTAAACATGCCGAACGGATTATCACCGAGCGTGCCGTCCGGATTGCGGATCTCGATCGGCGGAAGATCACCTCTCAACAAATTCACAATGGCGATTGCAATCGCATTTATATTGGTTTCCGAAAGCGTAACATTCGTAACGATTTGCGTGATCGTGGCGCAAACAATATTGTCGTTTGCTTGACCGTTTTGCGCGTTAATCGAACATGTGCTGATCTGTTTTGTAATCAACGCCGAGCAAACGACAATAACAATCACGACGCTGACTGAAACCGAAAATATCCAGCCGATGATTTGCCAAACCGGAAAAATCGTCTTTTCACAGACGATCCGCACCTCGCCCGGACAATCGCCGCGATACTCGCCCCCGAAGGAACGCTTTTCCTCTGCCATTTCCGTTATTCCCCAAAGACCCCGGGGCGGACGATACCGGCCGACAACGGCGAGTCAACGTATTATAGTAAAGTGAGAGTAATTATGAAGGAAAAAGAAGTCGTCTTGGATTTGTCACATATCTATACTGTTGAAAAATAATCTTTATATCACAAACAGTTGCTCTGGACTGCAGAAGCAATAGCATGATCTTGCTCGACGACATCACAATTGCGCCGAGCGTCGCGCCCAAGCCGCCGCCGCTGCGAAAAAACTTCTTTCCCGGCCGCGCGCCACGCACGCGAATCTGACGTTCGTCGTCAAGGCGGACGAGCGTATTGCCCAGCGCCGACATCGAAATTGAGCGCACGGGTGCACATTAACGACACCCCGCGCGCGTTCATTCCGCCCTATGCGGAAGAGATGGAAGAAAACAAAGGACGGCGCGGTTTGTTACGCCGTTCCCTTTACCGCCGCCACGACCTTCTGCGCTGCGTCTTCAAGGTCATCCGCCGGCGTGATGGCGAGGCCGGAGTTCGCCAAAATCTCCTTGCCCTTCTCCACATTGGTGCCCTCAAGGCGCACGACCAGCGGGTCTTCGAGCTTCACTTCCCGCGCGGCGGCGACAACGCCTTCGGCGATGATGTCGCATTTCATGATGCCGCCGAAGATATTGACGAGAATGCCTTCGACCGCCGGGTCGGAGAGAATGATCTTAAACGCTTCGGTGACTTTTTCTTTCGTGGCGCCGCCGCCGACGTCGAGAAAGTTCGCCGGTTCCGCGCCGTAATGCTTGATGATGTCCATGGTCGACATGGCGAGCCCGGCGCCGTTGACCATGCAGCCGATATTGCCGTCGAGCTTTACATAGGAAAGATCGTGTTTTGAGGCTTCAAGTTCGGCCGGGTCTTCTTCCGTTTCGTCGCGCAGCTTCAGAATGTCCTCATGGCGGAACAGCGCGTTGGGGTCGAAGCCCATCTTGGCGTCCAGCACCAAAAGGTCGCCGCTCTTGGCGACAATGAGCGGGTTGATTTCAAGAAGGCTCATGTCCTTTTCGACAAACGCCTTGTAGAGCGTCGGGATCAGCTTGCCGCACTGCTTCGCTGTCGCGCCTTTAAGGCCCAGCGCCTGGGCGATGCGCCGGGCGTGGTGCGGCATGCAGCCCGTCGCCGGATCGATCCGGACCGTGACGATTTTTTCCGGCGTCTCTTCGGCGACTTCCTCGATATTCATGCCGCCCTCGGTGGAGGCGATAAACGCAACCTGGCCCGTCCCGCGATCAACGAGCGCGGAAAGATAAAGTTCGGTCTCGATGTCCGAGCCGTTTTCGATATAGATGCGGTTCACCTGCTTGCCGGCGGCGCCGGTCTGCTTGGTGACGAGCGTCGCGCCCAGCATTTCCTCAGCGAACTGCGCGGCTTCCTCCAGCGACTTCGCCAGGCGCACGCCGCCGCCCTCGCCGGCGCTTTCCTCCTTGAACTTGCCCTTGCCGCGACCGCCGGCGTGGATCTGCGCCTTCACCACATAGACCGGGCCGGGCAATTCCTTCGCCTTCGCGGCCGCTTCGTCGGCCTTGAGGACAACCCGGCCGTCGGAGATCGGCGCGCCGAAGCTCTTGAGGACCTGCTTGGCCTGGTATTCGTGAATGTTCATGAGGGCGCTCCGGCGTTATCTTAAAGCTCCCGCCTTATAGCGACGCGCGGCCCGCAATCAACCGAACGGAGGAGCCCCCATGATCATCGTTTCCGGCAAGGCAAAGGTAAAACCCGGCGCGCTCGACGCCGTGCGCGCGGCCATGGAACAGGCGATCCTTGAAACGCGCAAGGAAGCGGGCTGTCTCGACTATTCCTACGGTCGGGACGTCCTCGATCCCGACACGATCGTTGTTCTCGAATATTGGGAGAGCGCCGAGGCGCTCGAGTCCCATTTCCGGCAACCCCATATGGCCGAATGGATGGCGGCGCTTCAAAGCGCGGGCGTTATCAGTCAGGACGTCAGGGCCTTCGACGTCGCCGGCGAGCGCCAGTTGCTAGGCTGAGACGCGCCCTAGCGCAGCGTGGCGAGATAATCCCCGGCGCGTTCGCGATAGTCTTCCACCAGCGCCTCATGGGTCGCCCAGAAGGGTTTAGGCGTGTCGCCGGAAAGCTTGTCGACCATGATATCGAGATGGGCGTGCCAGCCGCCAAGGGCGCCGAGGAAATGCTCCGCCGACGCGGCGCCGCGCTGAACGAGTTCAAAGCGCACGCCGTCGGCCTCTTCGCTCAACCGGATCTCGATTTCGGCGATGTTTCCGTCCTCCCCCGGCCAGACCATGACCAGATGACGGGGCGCGTCGCATATCTTTATCTCGACGTCATAGGCGACGCCTTTTTCCAGCGCCTTGTATTTTTCCGGAAAGGTTTCGTCATGGGGCGTCAAATTCTGATGCTGAAATTCAAACCTCACCGTCTGACCGGCATGGGTGATGTCGCCGCCGCCGCAAAGCCACTCTTTTCGCCTTTCGCCCTGCGTCAGCCACACCCACGCCCGCTCTATGCCGCCGGGCAGGACCCGCACGAACTTCATCGATCCATCTTCGAGAATTTCGCCGTATTTATTCATCGCCCGCTTCCTCCTTCATCAATTGCTCCAGGCGGTCGAGCCGCGGGTTCCAGAATTTGCGCTGCGCCTCGAACCACGCCGCCGTTTTTTCGATCGCCGCCGGGTTGGCGGTCAGAAAATGTTCGCGGCCGACGCGCCGCCGGCGCACCAGCCCCGCCTTTTCCAGCGTTTTCACATGTTTGGAAACGGCGTTGAGCGACATCTCGAACGGCGCGGCGACGTCGCTCACGCGACGCTCGCCGGCGGCGAGTTCCGTCAGGATCGCCCGCCGCGTCGGGTCGCTAAGCGCCGCCAGAACGCCATCAAGCGCTTTTTCATCCGTAGCAAGATATTCAACCATATAGTTGAATATAAGATGGCGGGGCGCGCCTGTCAAATCACCGTGCATCGCTGGCGGTCGAGCGCCGGCGCCGCCATGAGAAGCCCGTTCAGGGCGACATGACGCCGGCGGTTGAAAAACGGATTGCGGCAAGCCGTCGCTAAGGACGGGAACCGCGCGCGACCGTTCGGTCTTTTTTTGAAAGTTCGCCCTAGTTGATCTTCGGCGACAGGATGTCCTTGTCGCTGAGGCCGAACCGGACCGCCCGGCGCTGCAACAACAAGCGCCAGTTCCCCATGGACATGAGCATGGCGTAGATCAGCGGCAGTACGCCTGAATCGCGAAGCTCGGCCAATTTTTCGGCCGGCATTTCCTTGATCACCGCTTCGTCGACGCCGAGATATTCCGCAAAGGTGCGCGGCTCCGTTTCGCCCGTGGGCGTAAACTGCGCCGACTGGCCCTTGGCGACGCCAAGCTCTTTGACGAGGTTGCCGAATTCAAACGTGCGCTGACGGTCTTCCTCATAGGTCTTGCAGAACTCAATCGCCTGCTTCGTCATGTCCGACGGCTCGCCATCGATAAAGAGCGCCTGCTCGCCGCCTTTTTTCAGGCCCTTGAAAGACGTGTCGAGGACGATGGCGAAGCGTTCGCTGCCGGTTTCGTTGGCGACGCCAAAGGGGTAGCGCCGGATGTAGCCGGGAACATAGCGGTTGGCTTCCCACTCACCGTTTTCGTCAACGTAAAGATTGACGTCGTCGACAAGCCCGGTGACGGCGAGCGGCACCATCTGATCCGGCCCGGCGAACACAACCGGATAGTCCTTTATCGCCGCCGGAATTTCGGAAACGGTGAGCGGCACGGCGCGAGCGCTCGCGCAAAACTCAAAGCGCTTGTCGACCTGCGAGACGCCAAGGTCTCCGTGCTGTTCCTTGTTGATCAGTTCCGGTTTTTCAAACAGGAACATCCGACCTGATAATTGCGGCTCCGCTGGCGTTTCACTCATGATTAATCTTGCTCCTGCCGGAAGAAAATGAAGAGGCGTCGGTCCCCGAATGCAGCAATTGCGCCGCTTTAGCGCCCCTGAGGGATATCTGGCCGGCTCCTTAGCAAATAGGCCGGCGAGGTCAAAGCCCCGCCCATGCAGTCGCCGCCTTTGGCGCAGTCGCTACTGACCGGCGTCGTCGCCGGCAAGCCGGTAGAGCGCGCGCATATGGAGGACGTCGTCGCTGGCCCGATGGCGATGGGGCGTCTTCTTCTGAACTTCCGCCTTGGCCTCAAGAAACGCCGCCGGCGGGATGCGCTCGAACAGATCGGCGAAATTCAGCAACTCAAATCGCCGCCGAACCTTGGCGGCGTCAAAAAGCCGGTAGAGCCAGAAGCCGTCCCATTCCGGGGCGTCGGAATAAACCGCGGCGCCGGAAAGCGCGTCATTCATGGCCTCGCAAACGTGCTCGGGCGCTTTTCCGGCGCGCTCCAGCTTTTGCCGCGAAATCCCGTGCAGCGCCTCCGCCTCCGGATCCCACGCCGCGTCCGGCCAGCGTTCGGCCGGTTTGATCAGCAGGGTCTGCGGCCGGCCCTTAAGGAAACACCAACCGACCTCGATCGGCCAGGAGGCCTGCCCGAGCCCGGACGCTTCAAGATCGAGAAAGGCGATCGGCGCGGCGATGGTCTTGCTCCCTTCTCAACTCGGCGGCGGACCCGTTTGCTGATAGTTTTCGGGCGGACCTTCCGCTTTAAGGAGTTTTCGCCCCGTGCCCAAGACTCTTTCGATCGCCACCCAAGGGCGCGGCCTCGTCGACATCACCGGCGAGGCAAGGGCTTATCTGACCGAAATCGGGGCGGAAAGCGGGCTGCTGGTCCTGTTCGTCCAGCATACGTCGGCCTCGCTCACCATCCAGGAGAACGCGGACCCCGACGTCCTCGCCGATCTCGCCGACCATCTGGCGCGGCTGGCGCCGGCGGACGCGCCCTGGCGCCACACCGCCGAGGGACCGGACGACATGCCCGCCCACGTCAAAACCGCGCTCACCGACACCTCGCTCGCCATTCCGGTCATCGACGGGGCGCCAACGCTCGGGACCTGGCAGGGCGTTTTTCTGTTTGAACATCGCGACCGACCGCATCAGCGGCGGGTCGTCATGACTTATCTCAAAACGGACTGATCCGTATAGATATTACCGTCGCGGGCGGTAAATGCCGGTTTCGGGATCGCGTTCGCAATCGATAATCTTCGACGGCTTCTTGCGCACGCCGGCGCGCTGAAGCATGTCGCCGAATTGCTTATGTCGGCGGTCGATAAACCGGTAGGCGGCGACGGCGACGGCCGCCGCGGCGACGGTTGCTGCAAGGGTCAAAACACCGCTCATCGTCAACCTCCTGAACCTGACCAAGCATACCCCGAACGGGCGGCGTCGCCAAACGCCCGGCCCTAAAGGCCGTAGCGGGCCCAAAGCGCGCGGCGCGCGGCCGCATCGAGAAGCGCGTCGGCGTCGATCAGGCCGCCGGCCGCATCGCCGCCGGAGAGAAGCTTCTTCAACAACGAGCCGCTGTCCGGCGACATACGCTTAACCTTAACGTCTTTGCCATAGCGCGCGCGGAGGAAATCGCCGAGTTGAGCCGTTCCGTCGATCAATCCCAGCTCTTTGGCCCGCGGCGCGGTCCAGAACTCCCCGGAAAAGAGTTTCGGATCCTCGGCCAGCTTGCCCGGCCGGCGCGCGCGCACGAGGGCAATGAACTGATCATGGAGATCATCGAGCACGGTCTGGAGACGGGCGACCTCTTCCGGGTCCTCGGGCTTGAAGGGATCGAGGGTCGACTTGTTTTCGCCGGCGGTGTGAACGCGCCGTTCAACGCCGAGCTTTTCGATCGCCTCGACAAAGCCGAAGCCGCCGGCGATGACGCCGATCGAGCCGACGATGGAGCTTTCATCGGCGTAGATCTCATCGCCGGCGAGCGCCAGAATATAGCCGCCCGAGGCGCCGACATCCTCGACAAAGGCGAGCACCGGCACGTTCTTCTCAGCAGCGCGCCGACGGATATCATGAAGGATCAGCCGCGACTGAACCGGCGAGCCCCCGGGCGAATTGATGGCGAGCGCCACGGCGGTCAGCTTGCCCGGCTTGAAGGCCGCCTCGATGGTCTTTTCAAGGCGCTGCATCGACAGGCCCTTGCGACCGGGCCCGGCGGCGCCGATGACACCGTTCAGTTCAATCACAGTTACGAGAGGATAGGACGGCCCGATGAACGGCGTCGCGCGCGCCAGTTTGGAAATCAAAGAAGTCGGTTCGGTCATCGAGCGCAGATAGGGGCGATGGCGCCCCTGCGCAATCTTTGGGGCCCGTAAGAAAGTGCCAAATGGCCGCTACGGAATGCGCCGGGCGCTGCTTGACCGGGCTTGCCCGAGCCCCCAATCTCATCCATTGAACTGCTGAAAAGCGTTGAGAGGTTCCTTTGCCCGCCCGTCTGGCGACGTCACTCGAAACGGCCGCGCCGCCCCCGGCGCCGGATTTTTCGGAGGCCGTAGTCCGTCTGCGCGGGCTGCTGGCCGACGATCTCGACGCGGTCAACGCCGAGATCCTTGCGCGCATGGAATCGCCGGTGCGGCTGATCCCCGATATCGCCGGCCACCTCGTCAACGCCGGCGGCAAACGCATCCGCCCCATGCTGACCCTCGCCGCAGCCCGAGCCTTTGACTATGACGGCGACCATCACATCAAGCTGGCCGCCGCCGTGGAGCTTATCCATGGCGCGACGCTACTGCATGACGACGTCGTCGACGGATCGTCCCTGCGCCGCGGCGCGCGCACGGCGAATGTGATCTGGGGCAACAAGGAAAGCGTGCTCGTCGGCGATTATGTTTTCTCCGGCGCTTTCGAACTGATGGTCGCCGCCGGCGATCTGCGCGTCCTGCAGGTCTTGTCGCGCGCCTCCGGCGTGATCGCCGAGGGCGAAGTCTTGCAATTGACGACGCAGAAAAACGTCGAAACGACGTTCGACACCTATATCGACGTCGTCGAAGCAAAGACCGCGGCGCTGTTCGCCGGCGCCGCTCATGCCGGCGCGATCATCGCCGGCGCCAAGCCGCGCGCCGAACAGGCGCTCCGCGATTATGGCCGCTATTTCGGCGTCGCCTATCAACTCATCGACGACGCGCTCGACTATGCCGGCTTTGACGGCGACCTCGGCAAGAATGTCGGCGACGATTTCCGCGAGGGCAAGATGACCCTGCCGGTGGTCTACGCCGTCGCCAGAGCGCGCGCGGAAGAAAAACCGTTCTGGCGCCGGGTCATCGCCGAAGGCCGGCAGACGGACGCCGATTTCGAACAGGCCGTGACATTGATGACGCGCGACAACGCCATCGCCGATACGGCCGCCTGCGCCCGGCAATACGCCGAGCGAGCCCTTAATGAACTCGACAAAGCGCCCGACGGCGCGTTTACCGACGCCCTCGCCAATCTCGTCACAACGTCGCTGTCACGCATCGCCTGAGGCGGCGCCGATCAAGCCAGCCGCCTTTGCGCCCGTATAGATCCACGCGGCGATCATCAGCAAGACAATCGCAATCAACGCCGGCGCCGTCCACGCCCAGGCGGGCGATATCGTCAGCATCAGGATCGCTCCGGCCGCGCTGAATGAAATGGCGCCGGCGTAAAGCGCGGCGACGCTCGCATGGGACGCGCCCCGGCGGAGGATGAGCTGGTAGATAT
This sequence comes from Hyphococcus sp., assembly GCA_028284345.1. Taxonomy (GTDB): domain Bacteria; phylum Pseudomonadota; class Alphaproteobacteria; order Caulobacterales; family Parvularculaceae; genus Hyphococcus. The sequence continues at coordinate 246,469 of JANQRY010000008.1, forward strand.
GTTCGCGATGGGCGGAGAGAATATTTTCCCCGCGCGCAATTCGGTGCGCCAGGGTGAACGCCACATCGACGATAAAGGGCAGAAAGATCGTCGGCAGCAATAACGCATTGGCGCGCCCGCCGCTGATATTGGCGGCGAAGACGGCGAGGCCTGCAATCATGAAAGCCAGAAAATGACTGCCGCAGTCGCCCATGAACAGCTTCCCGCGCAACAGGTTCGCGGGCAGGAAACCGGCCGCCGCCGCCGCTGTCGCGAGGGCGATCGCCGCCGCAAGTTCCGCGCCCGTCGGGCCCGCAACCAACGCGAACAGCGCGAGGCCCATCGCCGCCGCGCCGCCGGCGATGCCGTTGACGCCGTCCATGAAATTGAAAACGTTCATGAAGGCGACAATCCAGAACATCGTCACCGCCGCGCCGACCGGCCCCAGCGCCACCGCGCCGACAACCGGCAGGGCCGCCGTTTCAAGCGGCCCGACCAACCAGACAAAAAGGCCGGCGACGAAGAGTTGCCCGCCGAACTTTATCGGCGCGGAAAGATTGAGCCGGTCGTCGGCAAAGCCGACGCCGCCGGCGAGAACGCCGAGCAGGAGAAATTTAAGCGCCGGGCCGCGAACCTCCGCGCCGCCGGCAAAAGCGGCGATCACGAACAGGCCCGCAACCGTCGCGGCGAGCATGGCGAGACCGCCGGCGCGGGAGACGGCGTGATCGTGACTCGACCGGTGATTGGGATCGTCGAGCAGCGCGCCGGAATGCATGGCCAGAAGCGAACCCGCATAGGACGCCGCCAGCGTCAGCACCATCGCGACGAGAATCGTTAGCGGCCGGTCGAGGATCGGATCAGGCATGGGCGCGGCGGTCGTCTTTCGCGGGGCGTTGGTTTTTTTAAAGCCTTAGACTGATGCGACCGGCGAGACCATCGCCCAAAGGTTCAGACTCGCAAAATGTTTGCGCACGACGTCGGCGGCCGCTTCCTCGGCGAACAGCGCAAAACAGGTGGCGCCGCTGCCGGACATGCGCGCGGCGATCACGCCGGACTGCGCCCGCATCGATTGCAGGAGATCGGCGATGGCCGGGGCAATCGCCATCGCGGCCGGCTCGAGGTCATTCCGGGATGCGTTCATGAGGCGGAAAAAGTCCGGCGTCCCGTCGATGTCGGGATGGGCGGGCGGCGGCGGCGCGGGGTTGTCGGCGTCGAAGCGCCGGAAGACAGGGCCGGTCGGCATATCGACGCCGGGATTGACCAGCAGGACCCAAGCCGCCGGCAAGGCGGGGCCCGGCGACAAGCGTTCGCCCGCGCCGTCCACAAGAACCGGCGCGCGGTCGAGACAGGCCGGGACGTCGGCGCCGAGATCGAAGGCGAGCGCGTGCAAGTCATCGGCCGGGGTCGACAGACCCCACAGCCTTTCCAGCGCGCGCAAGCCCGCCGCCGCATCGGCCGACCCGCCGCCGACGCCGGCGGCCACGGGCAGGTTTTTGACAAGGCGCAGTTTGGCGCCGGCGCTGACGCCGGCCCGTTCGCGCAGCGCCGCCGCAGCGCGCAGGACCAGATTGTCCGCCATCGGACGACCCATAAGCGCGTCGGCAAACGGGCCTTCAATGTCGAGGGCAAGCTCGTCGCCCGGTTCGGCGATGATTTCGTCGCCGCGTTCGGTGAAGACGAAAAGGCTGGCGAGATCGTGCAGGCCGTCCTCGCGCGCCGGGCCCACATGCAGATAGAGATTGATCTTGGCCGGCGCGTGTTCGCGGATCGCCGTCACGACTTCGTTTCGCCGAGCGCCGGCAGGCCGCGAACAATCTTTTCGCGCACGCGCGCCGCAAGGTCTTCGTCCGGTTCCAGCTCTAAGACGCGCCGCCACTGATAGCGCGCTTCGAGATGTCGCCCGAGACGCCAGTAGACGTCGCCCAGATGATCCGTGATCGTTGGATCGCTCGGCTCCAGCGAGGCGGCCCGTTCAAGATGGCCGACCGCCTCCTCATAGTCGCCAAGCTGGAAATGAGCCCAGCCGAGGCTGTCGATAATGGCGCCGGAGGTCGGCTCAAGGGCCACGGCCTTTTCGATCAGTGCAAAGGCTTCATCGAGATTTTCGCCCCGCTCGGCCCAGGAATAGCCAAGATAGTTGAGCGCCGTTGCTTCTTCCGGCGCGATGTCGACGGCGCGTTTAAGGTCCGCCTCGGCCCGCTTCCACTCATCCACTTCAATCAGCGACGCGGCGCGCGTCACATAATATCGCCAGGCCGTCGGGCGCGGGTCGTCGGGCAAATCGGCGATCACCTTGTCCATCACCGCCGCCGCTTCCCGGTGGCGGTCCTTCGACGCAAAGAGCCCGGCGAGGGAAAGACGAACATCGACAGAATCCGGTTGCGATCGAATGGTCGCAAGAAGCGTGTCGATGGCGGCGTCCGTATCGTCCATCGCCTCGTGAGCGCCGGCGATTTCGATTTGCGCCTGTTCGTAATAGGGCGAGGATGACGGCACCATGGCGAGGGCTTTGATCGCCTCTTCGTGGTCGCCATAGACATTGAGGATCGATCCGGCGAAGCGGCGCGCATCGTCAAATTCCGGATCGAGATAAAGCGCCAGCCGGGCCATGGCGAGGGAGATGTTGTAGTCGGCCTCGCCAACGCGAAAGCCAGCCTCCTCCGCCGCCTCGCGCCGCCGGTACGTATCCTGAAGAACGCCACTCGCCAGCGAATAGAGCGCGATCGCCGCGCCTTGCGCCGGCGACACATCGCGCGGGCCTTGCGGACGCCGGCCGTCATCGAGCCGCTTAAGACCGGCGAGCCCGGCGAAATGCGCATAGCCGTCCTGGCTCGCGAGCAGCTCGTAATAGTCCCGCGTCGCTGCGTCGTCGCCTTCCCGTTCGAGAAATTCGCCATAGGCCTCGATCTCGGCCGAACCGGAAAAGGCCATGACGGCAAGCTGATAGGCGCTGCGCGCATCTTCCATGCGCCCCATATTTTCCGAAAGGAGCGCGGCGTGCAGCGGATAGAAACCGCGATATTCATCGCCCGGCATGGCGCGCAGTTCTTCGAGCGCCGCCTCTTCGCCCTCGGCGCCGGCGACCGCCCAGACTTCGATAATGTTGGCGGCGGGCGTCGGAAAGCCCTCCGTCCGCGCCGCGCGGATAAGCCGCTTCGCTTCCGCGTAGCGCCCGTCTTTGATGGCGCGCGCGCCCAGCACCGCCCTGGCGAGGCCGCCGTCGCCGGCGTTTTCATCCCTTGCCAGCGTTTCGGCGAGCGCCATCGCCTGATCGTAGTCGCCCGCGGCGAGACGGAAGTAAAACGCGTTGCGGCGGATCTCCAGCGAGCCGGGCGCCTTTTGCTGCGCTTCGGAAAAAGCGCCGGCGGCCGCTTCCACGTCATTGTTGCGCGCGGCCAATCGGGCGGAAAGATAATCGCCGACGACACTATCCGGCGGCGCCGGCGTGACGCATGCGGACAATCCGGCGCACAGCGCGGCGGCGGAAATTAAAACGCGGATACGCAAACCAGATGTTTCCCTACATGTTCGGATAGTTCGGGCCCCCGCCGCCTTCCGGCGTCGTCCAGAGGATATTCTGCGATGGATCCTTGATGTCGCATGTCTTGCAGTGGACGCAGTTCTGCGCGTTGATCTGGAACTGCGGGTTCCCGCCGCCCTCCTCCGTCACGATTTCATAAACGCCGGCCGGACAATAGCGCTGGGCCGGCTCGGCGTAGACGGGCAGATTAACGTCGATGGGGATTGAAGCTTCCTTAAGTTTCAGATGCGCAGGCTGGTCTTCTTCGTGATTGGTGGCGGAAAAGGCGACATTTGTAAGACGGTCGAAGGTGATCGTTCCGTCCGGTTTCGGATAGTCGATCTCCTTGTGTTTGTCGGCGGGCTCGGTCGCCTCCGCATCGGTCTTGCCGTGACCGAGGGTGCCGAAAAAGGAAAAGCCGGCGAGGGCGTTGGTCCACAGATCGAGACCGGAGAGCGCGACGCCGCCGAGCAGCGTCCCGAAGCGGCTCCATAAGGGCTTGACATTCCTTGCCTTTTTCAGCTCCGCCCGGACGTCTGAGCCGTCATAAGCGGCCTGATAGGCGTCGAGCGCGTCGCCGGCGCGGCCCGCGGCAATGGCGTCGAACGCCGCTTCCGCCGCCATGACGCCGGTGAGCATGGCGTTGTGATTGCCCTTGATGCGCGGCACGTTGACGAAACCGGCCGCGCAGCCAATCAGCGCGCCACCGGGAAAAACAAGTTTTGGCACCGACTGAAATCCGCCCTCGGTGATGGCGCGGCTGCCATAAGCGATACGCTTGCCCCCTTCGAGCAGCGCGGCGATTTCGGGGTGAGTTTTGAACTTCTGAAACTCCCCATACGGATAAAGGTAGGGGTTCTTATAATTGAGGTGGACGACGAAGCCGAGCGCCACGGTGCCGTCAGCGTAATGATAACAGAACGACCCGCCGCCGGTGTCGTTTTTCAGCGGCCAGCCGAAAGTGTGCTGGACATGGCCGGGGCGCAGTTTATCCGGCGCGACCTCCCACAGTTCTTTGAGGCCGATGCCGTATTTCTGCGGCTCTGAGTCTGCGTCGAGATGGAACGCCTCGATCACCTGTTTTGACAGCGATCCGCGCACGCCTTCCGCAAACAGAACATATTTGCCGAGGAGCTCCATGCCCGGTTCGTAGGACGCTTTTTTCTCGCCGTTCTTGCCGTATCCCATTTCGCCGACAACAACGCCGCGCACCGAACCGTCCGTGTGCGTTAGATATTGCGACGCCGCCATGCCGGGGTAGATTTCAACGCCGAGCCCCTCGGCGATTTCCGCCAGCCAGCGACAGACATTGCCCATGGAAACGATGTAGGCGCCGTGGTTCTTGACCATGGGCGGCATGGCGAACACCGGCAGGGGAACGGAGCCCGACGCGCCCATCACCCGAAAGCTTTCCGACGCCACCGGGGTCTCCACCGGCGCGCCGGGCATGTCGCGCCAGTCGGGCAGAAGCCGGTCGAGGCCGACGGGATCGAGCACCGCGCCGGAAAGAATATGGGCGCCGACTTCGGACCCCTTTTCGACGACGACGACATTGATGTCGCCGCCTTTTTCCTCGGCCAGTTGCTTCAGTCGGATCGCCGCGGCGAGGCCCGCAGGGCCCGCGCCGACGATCACGACGTCAAATTCCATGGCTTCCCGTCCCGTCGGGCTGTCGTCCATCAGTGTTTTCTTTCTTTGTTATTCGCGCGGAGTTCCGCCGGTTGTGGCAAATATCGCCGAAAAAGGCCATGAGCGCGGCGCCGCAGGAAGGCCGTCTGTAGAAGGAGACCCATGTCCCTGTTCTTCGCCGTTTTGTGTTTCGCCGCTGTCGCCGTTTTGCTCTTTGCCGAACGGACGGACCGACGCACGCTCAAATGGCTCGCCAAGCCCGCGGCGTCAGCCGCTTTCGTCGCCCTCGCGCTCGCCGAAGGCGCGCTTCAGAGCGGCGCCTTCGGGGCGCTCATGCTGGCCGGGCTGATCGCCTGCGCCGCCGGGGATGGTCTCCTGATCCCGCGCGCCGGGCGCTGGTTTCTCGCCGGTATGGCCGCCTTCGCCCTCGGCCATCTCGCCTATATCGGCGCGTTCCTCACCCGGTCGCCGGAGCCGAAACTCCTGGTCTACGGGGCGGCGGTCGCGATGATCGCCCTTGGCGCGGCGGTGATGGGCGCGCTTTGGGGAAAACTCGGGACGATGCGGGCGCCGGTCGCGGCCTATGTGGCCATCATTTCAGTGATGGTCGTTGCGAGCGTCGCTGCCAGCCCCGCGGGCGGCGCCTACTACTGGCCGCTCATCGCCGGGGCGGTCGGGTTCGCCGCGTCCGACATCGCCGTCGCGCGGGATCAATTCATCAGACGGGACTTCATCAACAGGCTTTGGGGCCTGCCGCTCTATTACGCGGCGCAATTGACGCTGGCCGCTTCTGTTTGAGCGCGTCCTGCTGTTATGGTGCCGGTCATGGACATCTCCGATCAGGATGCGGCCCGGGCCGTGCTGCGCTGGTACGCCGATATGGGCGTCGACGAGGCGACCGCGACCAGCCCGGCCGATTACTATGCCTGGTCGGCGCCGAAAGCGCCGCCGCCCGCGGCGCCAGCCCGCCCGCGCGCGGAACCCGCGCCCAAACTGTTCCGGCCCGATCCGGACGCCGGCGCCATGTCGGCGGACGAGGCCATCGGCGCGGCGGAAAAAGCCGCCAGCGCCTGCGACAGCTACGAGGCGCTCGAAGCCGCCGTCGCCAGTTTTGAAGGATGCCCCTTAAAAGCCGGCGCCACGAAAACCGTCTTCGCCGACGGCGTCCCCGGCGCCGACCTCCTCGTCATCGGCGAGGCGCCGGGCCGCGACGAAGACCGCATCGGCAAGCCTTTTGTCGGGCGCGCCGGCCAGCTTCTTGACCGCATGCTCGCCGCCATCGGCCGGTCGCGGGAAGAGAATGTCCTGATTTCGAACGTCATCTACTGGCGCCCCCCGGGCAATCGCACGCCAACGCCGATGGAAACCGCGACTTGCCGGCCCTTTGTCGACCGCCTGATCGAGCTGACCGGGCCCAAGGCCATTGCGCTTGCCGGCGGCGCGCCCCTGCAGGCTATGCTGGGCGTTACCGGCATCATGCGCGCGCGGGGGCGCTGGCGCGAGATCGAGACAGCCTCAGGCGCGCGCTTTGCAGCGCTGCCCATGTTCCACCCGGCGTTCCTGTTGCGCCAGCCCGCCAACAAACGGCTCGCCTGGGCGGATTTGCAGGCCCTGGCGGCGCGGTTAAGAGAGGGTTAACCTAATTTAATACACTCTTATTCACCTTCCTTCGTGAAGATGAGCCTGCCGAATTTTTTTGAGATCAGCGCCGCTGAAGCAGGCGGCGAAGCGGGAAATGCGTGTGAAATGAAAGCGGTTGTTGGGGTTATGGCGAAGCGATTGGTTGTTTTGATTGCCGGCGTTCTGGCGTTGTCAGGCGCGGCCCTGGCGCAGGCGCCGTTAACGGTGCTGAGCGCGGAAGACGCCGCCCTTTACCGCGAGATCTTCGACCTTCAGGAACAGGGCCGCTGGAAAGCAGCCGACGCAAAGATCGCCGCCGTCAGCGACGATATCCTGATGGGATATGTCCAGTTTCAGCGCTACATGCACCCTACCGCCTATCGGTCGAAATACAGCGAGCTGAAACGCTGGATGGCCTATTACGCCGATCATCCGGAGGCGGACAAAATCTACCGCCTCGCCGGCAAACGCAGACCTTCCGGCGCCGGCTATCCAGCGCGCCCCGTTCCGCGCAAATGGCGCGCAGCGGCGGACAAGGAACTGCACCCGCTGCTTCAGGCTGATTATGAAAAGTCCAGCGCGCCGCGCCTCAAACGCATTGAAGGGCGCGTGCGGTATCTGTCGAACAAGAACCGCGCTCTCGACGCGCTGAAAGAAATCGACCGCCATCGCAAGCGCGGCGCCGTCACCGAACGCCAATATGACCGGATGCGGTCATGGATCGCGGCGAGCCTTTACTATCAGGGCTATGTCAAAACCGCGAAGGAAATTTCTGTTTCCGCCGCGCGCAATGGCGACACCGGCGTTCTCGCCTATTGGATCGCCGGGCTGATCGCCTATCGCGAAGGCGATATGGCGGCCGCTTACGGTTATTTCTCGGCCATGGCCGCTGTTCCGTATCAGGAGGATTCCCTGCGCTCGGCGGCGGGCTTCTGGGCCGCGCGCACGGCGCTTGCCGCCGGCGAGCCGGAGAGCGTTGCGCCGAACCTCGAAATCGCCGCGGAATTTCCGTTTCAGTTTTACGGACAGCTCGCCCTGGCGCAGCTTGGCCGCGCGTATGATTATTACTGGTCCGCGCCCATGGTGACAGCGGACGGGCTCGCCGCGCTCATGGATTTACAGCCGCGGGTCAAACGCGCGATCGCCCTCGCCGAAGCGGACCGCAGGACGGAGGCCGATCTCGAACTCAGATGGGCCAACGGGGCGATCCCGCCGGAGCGGGACTACGACCTCCTCGCCGTCGCCCTTGGCTTGAAGATGCCGGCCGCAGCCATCGACATCGCCCTTGCCGGCGACGCGCCCTATCTGCAGGCCGGTCTTTTTCCGATCCCGGACTATGCGCCGGAAAACGGGTTCAAGATCGACCGGGCGCTGCTTTACGCGCTGATGCGCCAGGAATCGAAATTCAAGACCGAAGCGACAAGCCGCGTCGGCGCCCGGGGCCTCATGCAACTGATGCCGCGCACGGCGAGCTATATCGCCCGCGACCGATCCTTGCGCTATCGCGGCGCCAATGGCCGCGACCGGCTTTACGAGCCCGGCTACAATCTCCGCCTCGGCCAGTCCTATGTGGGCTATCTGATCGAAGGCTCCGCGGGAGGAGACCTGTTCAAGCTCGCCGCCGCCTATAATGGCGGGCCCGGAAACTTGCGCCGCTGGTCGAAGAAAATGGAAATCGAGGACCCGTTGCTCTTTATCGAGAGTATTCCCAACCGGGAAAGCCGCGATTTCGTCGAACATGTGTTGACCAATTTCTGGGTCTATCGCGCCCGCCTCGGCCAGCCGGCACCCTCGCGCGATCGCGTCGCCGCCGGCGATCTGCCGCTTTACGAAGCGCTCGATCAGATCGCGGCGGAATAGCGCGCGCCAAGCCGGCGTCGATCACCGGAAAATCTCGACAAGGCTCGCCACGGCGAACAGCGCCGCGGCGGCGGCGCCGAGATACGGCACCAGGATCGGCACCTCAAAGCGGCCTTCCCCGGCCGATGTCGCTTTCAGACGGATCAGCGCGCCGTTAACGAGCGCAAAAACGCTTAAGAGAAGGAATGACGTCGCCTGCGCCAGCGTCGCCAACGGCAAGGCGAGGGCCGCCAGAAAAACGAGCGCCACCACGAAAACCGTCGCATTAACGGGCGTGCGCGTCGCCGGCGCGATGCGCCCGAACCATGCGGGCAGGGTTTTCTGCGCCGCCATGCCGTACAGCATTCGGGACGCCATGATCACCTGCACGAGCGCGCCGTTGACGACGGCGATCATCGCAATCACGCTCATCGTCGCCGGTGAAAAATCCGTCAGCCGGGAGAAGATCAGCGTCATCGGCGATCCGCTCTCCTGCAACAGGGAAACCGGCGTCGTACGCACCGCCACCCAGGACACCAGCGCGTAAATGATCGTCGTGACGATGAGCGCCGCCATGATCGACCTTGGCACGACGCGGCGCGGGCGTTTCACCTCTTCCGCGACATTGACCATGTCCTCAAAACCGATGAACGCATAAAACGCCAGCACGGCGCCGGAGATCACGCCGGGGATAACGGCAAAGTCGGCTGCATGATTTTCGACGGCGGAGACCGGTTCGGCGCCAAGCCCCAGAACAATTACCCAGAGCAGCGCGCCGGTCTCCAAAAGCGTAATCACGGCGACGGCGGTGAGGGATTCGGCGATGCCCCATGCGGCGACGGCGGCGATGACGATCGACAGAACGAGAAACCCCGCCCAGTGCGGAAATGCGAGAAAATCGCCGGCGTAACCGACAAACCCGCGCAACATGACGCCCGAAGAAATAACGCCGGAGCCGACAATCAACAGGCCGGTGAGGATGGAAAGACGCCGGCTCTTAAACCCTTCAAGAACGTAGACCGCCGGGCCGGCCGATTTCGGGAGTCGCGATGATAATTCCGCAAAGCTCGCCGCCGTCAGCGCGGCGATGACCGAGGCGAGCATGAATGACGCGGGCGCATAAACACGAGCGACGCCCGCAACCTCGCCAATCAGCGCATAAATGCCGGCGCCAAGCATCGTCCCGACGCCGTACAAAACAAGCAGCGGAGCGGAAATGACGCGGCGCAAGGAGTCGCCGCCCGTTTTCGCATCCAACTCTGGCATGTTGATCCGTCTCGCTGGAGGTCTTCCGCTGAAACGCGCACCGCAATGTCATATACCATAGAATGCGGGGCGCCGTTACAGGCGCCGCGCGGATGGTCGAGGGAATTAAATAGGTCCGGCGGGGGCCGGCGTTCCGGAAATTACTCCAGCGCCATAACGCCCATGATGGCCGGGCCAAGGATGACGGCGAAAAGAACCGGCAGGAAGAAGCCGATCATCGGCACGGTGAGCTTCGGCGGCAGGGCCGCGGCTTTGCGTTCGGCTTCCTGCATGCGCATCTCGCGGCTTTCATTGGCCATGACGCGCAAGGACTGGCCCAAGGGCGTCCCGTATTTCTCCGACTGGATGAGCGCCGTCGTCACGCCTTTCACCTGATCGAGACCGGTCCGCTCGGTGAGGTTGATATAGGCCTGCTTGCGTTCCTGCAGGTAGGAGAGTTCCGCCGTCGTGAGGCCGAGTTCCTCCGCCAGCTCGGCGCAGTTCGGCCCGATTTCCTCGGCGACTTTCTGGAACGCCGCTTCAATCGACATCCCCGATTCGACGCAGATCAGCAACAGGTCGAGGGCGTCGGGCCAGGCGAGCGTAATCTTGCCCTGGCGTTTTTTCACGGCGTTCGAGATATAGATATTCGGCAGATAGAAACCGGCGAAGAAGCCGGCGAGCGTCGCCAGCAGCCGGCCGAAACTGTCAAGCTCGATCCCTTCAAGGACATAGACGTAAACGCCGACGACCAATGCCGCGACAAACGGCATCGCAATGCGCGCCGTCATAAACACGAACACCGGCCCCTGACCGCGGAAACCGGCCATCATCAGTTTTTTGCGCGCCGATTCCGCGTCGAAGAGTTCGAGCAGTTTGAGGTTCTCAACCAGTTCCTTGACGACGCCTTCACTGGCGGTCGTGCGCAGCTTGCCCGCCCCTTTGCGGGCAATGGCGTCGCGCTGTTTCTGACGCAGCGCCTCGCGGTGCGTCGTCACGGACTTCATGCGCTCGGCGAGCTTGTCCTTGACGAGAAACGGCTCGAGCACGGTGTAGATCGTGCCGATCGCGGCAAGCGACACAAGCACGGCGATCTGAAACGTGCGATCCGTTACGGCGTTGATGAGAGCGTCCATACCCTGCGTTCCTAGACCTTGATCTGGACCATTTTCTTCATGACCATGACGCCGGTCAGCATCCATATCCCGGCGCCGATCAGGATGAAGTTACCGGTTTTCGTCGCAAAGAGCGGCGTCAGATAATCGGGCGAGGCGAGCTTCACCGCGCCCATGACGAGAAACGGCAGCGCGCCGATGATCATGGCCGAGGCTTTCGCTTCCGCCGACAGGGCCTTGATCTTGCCTTCCATCAGCTTGCGTGAGCGCAACACGTTGGCGAGGTTGCCGAGGGCCTCGGCGAGGTTGCCGCCTGTTTTCTGCTGGATCATGAGAACGATGCCGAAGAAGTTCACTTCCTGCAGCGGCATCCGTTCATACATGCGCGCCAGCGACTGCTCCATGGTCATGCCGATGCGGATGCCTTCGGTAAGCTGGTGAAATTCATCGCAAACGGGTTTCGGCGACTCGCGGGCGATGATTTTCAGACACTCATTGACCGGCAAGCCGGATTTGACGCCGCGCACGATCACGTCGATGGCGTTGGAAAACTCATTGAGGAATTTCTTTTTGCGGCGCTTGATCAAAAAGTTGACGATCCAGCGCGGAAACCCAAGGCCGCCGACGACGAAAAGGAGCCCGGTGATCCAAAGCTGCTGCCCGGAAATCAGACCGACAAAGCCGAACGTTACCGCAGCGATCAGGGACCCGATGTAAAAATGCTTCGGCTTTGCGGTCAGGCCGGCCTGCTCCAGCTGCTGTGAGAGCGATACGCGTTTTTTCTTCTTCAGATTTTTCGTCTGGTTGTCGAGATGTTCGAGCGTTTCGGTCAGCTTCTTGCGGCGTTCTTTGTTTTGCGCTTCCGCTTGCGCTGCATTCGCCCCGGTCGCACGCGCAAGACCGCGCCCGACATTGAGCGACTCAACCCGCTTCTTGCTCTTGTCTTTTTCCGTCGGCGACAGGAGCACGAAGGCAAGCGCACCGAAGCAGACAAGGCCGAGGCCGGCGATGATGAGAAGTTGCTGCTCCATATTTCCTAGTCCGCAGCGGCGTCCAGCGCCGTCGCCAACGCCGCGTCCTGGCCATAGTAGCGCGCGCGGTCCCAGAAGGCGGGACGGGCGATGCCGGTCGATTTATGACGGCCGACAATGCCGCCATTCTCGTCCTCGCCGTCCATGTCGTAGACGAAGAGATCCTGCGTGATGATGGTGTCGCCCTCAGTGCCGAGCACCTCGGTCACATGGGTGATGCGGCGCGAGCCGTCGCGCAGGCGCGCGGCCTGAATGATGACGTCGATCGAGCCGACGATCATTTCACGGATTGTCCGCGAGGGCAGGTTGTAGCCGCCCATGGTGATCATCGATTCAACCCGTTGCAGGGCTTCGCGCGGAGAGTTGGCGTGCAGCGTGCCCATGGAGCCGTCATGGCCGGTGTTCATGGCCTGAAGCAGGTCAAACGCTTCCGGCCCCCGCACCTCGCCGACGATAATCCGTTCAGGACGCATCCGCAGACAGTTCTTGACGAGATCGCGCATCGTCACCTCGCCCTGTCCCTCAAGATTGGGCGGGCGCGTTTCGAGACGGACAACATGCGGCTGTTGCAGTTGCAGTTCGGCCGCGTCTTCGCAGGTGATGACGCGCTCATCATGCTCGATGAAGCCGGTCATACAGTTGAGCAGCGTCGTTTTACCGGAACCCGTACCGCCGGAGATCAGCGTGTTGATGCGGCAAGCGCCGATGATTTCGAGCACCTTCGCGCCCTCCGGCGAGATCGAGCCGAAATTCTGCAAGTCCGCCATCGTAAGCTTGTCTTTCTTAAACTTACGAATGGTGAGCGCGGCGCCGTCAATGGCGAGCGGCGGGGCGATGACGTTGACGCGAGAACCGTCGGGCAGGCGCGCGTCGCAGATGGGGCTGGCTTCGTCGACGCGGCGGCCGACCTGGGAGACGATCCGCTGACAGATGTTCATCAGCTGCGCATTGTCGCGGAAGCGCACATTGGTGAGCTGGATCTTGCCGCCGACCTCAATAAAGACCCGGCTCGAGCCGTTGACCATGATGTCGGCGATGTCGTCGCGCGCCAGCAGCGGTTCGAGCGGACCATAGCCGAGGACGTCGTTACAGATGTCCTGAAGCAGCGCTTCCTGCTCGGCGATCGACATCTGAACGTTTTTGATCGAGATGATTTCGTTGACGATGTCGCGAATTTCTTCCGCCGCCGACTCCGTGTCGAGCTGCGCCAGTTGCGACAGGTCGATCGTGTCGATCAGGGCGTTGAAGATGGTCGTCTTGGTCTGGAAATACTCGTCCGAACGGCCGCCGATTTCCACCGGCTGCGGCGCGGGCCCGTCAGAGGAAGACGGCGAGGCGACGCGTGGCGGCGCGGGCGCCGGCGCTTTTGACTTTTGCTTGGGCGCCGGTTTCGGCTCAGGTTTTTTCGGCGCCTTGGCTTCTTTTTTGGGCGCGGGCTTCGGCGCAGCGACCGGTTTCTTCGGTGGCGCTGCGGCCGGCGACGCCTGCGCATCGACGGGGGCGGTTCTGCGTCCGAACATAAGCGCCGCCTACCGTTTCTTTTTGAACAGCCCGGAGAGGCTGAATTTGGGTCGCGCGATGTTGGCGTCGTTGCGTCCGATCAACTGCGCGGCGAGATCGCGGAAACCGATCGCCGCTTTCGATTTCGGGCTGATTTCGACAATCGGCGCCGCATTGGTTGCAGCCGCGCCGAAAATTTGCGGCTCCCAGGCGAAAACCTGCGTCGGCTCAAGACCCACATGTTCGGCAAACTGTTCCGGACGGACCGCCGAAAGCTTTGAATCGAACTGGTTGATGATCAGCGTCGGCGGCGCGTCGTTCGGCCGTGCGGCGCTCAGAATATCGACAAGCTGTTTGGTGTTCCGGAACGCCGCAAGATCCGGCGTCGCGGTGATGACGATTTCATCCGCCGTCGTCAAAAGACGCTTCGACCAGCTGCACCATATATGCGGAACGTCGACCACGACGGTCGGCGCAGACCCGCGCACGACGTCAATCACGGTTTCATAGGCCTGATCGTCAACCTCATAGTCGCGATCGAGAACGCTCGGCGCCGTGAAGAGGCTCAAATGCTCCGTATGCTTTTGCAGCAAGCGGTCCAGGAGAACGTCGTCGAGGCGTTCCGGCGAACTCAACGCCTCATAAAGACCGGCGGACGCTTCCTGATCAAAGTCGAGCGACGCCGTGCCGAAGGGAAGGTCGAGGTCGAGCAGCACCGTATCGGACTGATAATCTTCCGCCGCGCACCAGGCGACATTATGCGCCAGCGTCGACGAGCCGACGCCGCCGCGGGCGCCGACAAAGGCGAGCGTGCGGCCGATCGGCGGCGCCGCCGGATCGACGTAAAGATCGGCGATCGCCTTGATGATCTGCAAGGGCGATTGCGGTCGCACGATATACTCGCTGACGCCCTGACGGATCAGCTCGCGGTAAAGAATGATGTCGTTGACCTGGCCGATGATCACGACCTTGGTCGACGGGTCGCACACCTCGGCGAGTTCGCCAAGCTGGGCGAAGATCTCCGAACCGCTAGCGAGCGTTTCAAGAATGATGAGGTTCGGCGTGGCGACCGTCTGGAACTGATCGATCGCCTTGGCGAGCCCGCCCATATGCATGGTGAGATGCGCTTTCGAAATACGCCGGTCGACCGACGCTTTCTCGATCAGCGCCGTCGTCGCCGGCGTTTCGCAAAACGCGTGAATGGAAATCCGCGGAACGGGGCGGTGATCGACTTCCGTGTCGCCGAGATCAGTGATCTCGCCGCCGAGATCGGCGGGATCCATGACGCCGCCGCTCGCGGCGACCAGCGCGCCGCCGGCATCCCCAGCAGGCTCCGTCGTCGCGGTCAGCGGTTCTTCGACCTCTTCGTCGACTTCCGGCGCGACCTCTTCGGCGGCGGTTTCCGTTTCGAAATCGCCCAGGTCGAAATTGTCGGCGTCGTCGTCGAGCGCCGCCAGTTCCTCGTCGGTGAAATCATCGCCGGATAACTCGTCGTCGGAGAAAGACGCATCAATGTCGTCTTCAAATTCTCCGTCGGCGTCGAGAAAATCCTCTTCGTCGAAATCTTCCTCGCCGAGAGCGGCGAGTTCTTCATCGGTGAGTTCTTCGTCGAGCCAGGCGTCGTCTTCTTCAAGCGCGCCCTCGACAGGCGTCAGTTCCTGCGCGCCCTCGCCGACCGGTCCCCCGTCCGCCCCAAGGCTCGCCGCTCCTTCCGCGACGCCTTCTTCATCATCATCATGATGAAGCGTCTTTTCCGCAGCGTTTTTCATTCTCGTCTCCTCGCCCCCTACTTCGGCGCAGTTTCGTTTTTAGTCAGCAACTTGAGCTTCGATGTCTTCCGCGTCTGACGACGTAATATCGCCGGAACGATACGCTTCGATAGCGCGCGCGGTCGCCATCGCATCGCGCGGCGACACGGCCGCCGGCGCAATCAGATCGTGCGGATCGGACAGCATCGCCGCGATGTTGTTTTGCGTCGCGCAGCCGAAATTCGGCGAACGCAGGTTTCGGTAATCCCGCTCGGCGACGCCGCTGAAAATGCCGCACTCGCTGGCGGTCGCCACGTAGCGCGTATACGACACGATAAGCTGGTCGCCGGCGTCGCCGCCGGTGCGATAGGTTGCGCCGGACAGCGCCTCCCACGAAACGCCGGCGTCGTTGAGCGCCTGGCGAATGTCGGCGGCGGCTTCATGTCCGTCGGCGTCGGCGTATCCGGACGGCGCCGTAATCGTCAAAGGCCCGTGGCCATTGACCAGATAAGCGTTGGCGAACGCCTTGAGGCGCGCCTTGTCGCGGTTGGAAAGATCCGTCGTCGTTGCGTCAGCGTCGATGGTCAGCGTCACGACCTGACTGTCGACGGAGATCGGATGGGATTCTTCAACCGACATCGTATGTTCAGGACCATTGAAGCCAGCCGCGCAACCGGCGACGCCAAGCGCCAGTACAGAGACGACCGCCATATGTGAAAAGCGTTTGCTCATTTTATCCGATCCTCTCAATCAAGAATGAAACCCATGGGGCCCTGGAGCGACGCCTCGCGGACGCCGGCGCCAGCCAGGCCATAGCGCGCCATCATTCGGCCCATCAGCAGGCTCTCGACTTCGCTGGCCGGGGCGAACCCCTTGTTGGGCGTAACCAGTTTTGAATCATGCGTCGCTTCGACGAGATACGGCGTTACGATGATGACGAGTTCCGTCTCGCTGTTTTGATATTCGCGGCTGCGGAACAGAGCGCCGAGGACCGGCACGTCTTTCATGGCCGGAACGCCCTCGATGGTCTGGCGCATGTCTTCCTGCAGCATGCCCGCCATGACGAGGCTGCCGCCGCTCGGCAGCTCCACGGTCGTATTGGCGCGGCGCACCGTCAGGCCGGGAATGGTCAGACCAGCCGTGGAGACGAAGTTGCCGTCCCCGTCGACGGTTGTAACGCCGGGTACGAAGAACGCGTTGTCGGTGGTGACTTCGCTGACTTCCGTCTGTACTTCGAGGTTGATGCGGCCCTTGCTGAGGACAACCGGCGAGAAGCCGAGACCGACGCCGAATTCCTTGAACTCGATCGAGATAACGCCGTCATCCTGACCGACCGGCACCGGGAACTCGCCGCCGGCGAGAAACTTGGCGGACTCGCCCGACAGCGCCGTCAGGTTCGGCTCCGCAAGCACGCGGATCATGCCGTTGGTTTCCAGCGCCTGGATGCGCGCGTCGATCGTGTCAAAGGGACCGAAGCCGCGGAAATTGTAGTTGCCGTCCAGGCCGCCGGTTGCGGTGACGGTATTCTGTATGGTCGACTGAAGGTTCGTTTCGGGGAACGAGACGACCGGCGTTGTCGGCGTGATCGGGATCCCCTGAAAGAAATCAACGGTCGTGCTTGAAATCGCTTCCGCGTTGATCGTCACGCCGATCTGGCGCATGAGCTGGCGCTGCATTTCGACGATGCGCACTTTCAGCATCACCTGATCGGGCTCGCGCACGGAGATGAGGTTCACGACTTTCTCGGGGTCTTCAACGAACCGCGCCGCCAGCAGGGAAGCATTGGCGACTTCCGATGCGTTCTGCGCGGAGCCGCGCAGCACCACGGTGTCGCTGATCGCTTCGGCTGAAATGCGCGAATCCGGCATTAGCCGACCCAAGAGATCCGACAGCGCGTCCATATCGCGTTCAACGACGATTTCGAGATTGAGAATCTGGCGGCCGCGCGAGTCAAAGAAATATGCGTTCGTCTGACCGGTTTCGAGACCGAGCAGATAGACGCGCTTGGGCGAACGGATGACCGCATCGACAACGCCGGGCTGTGAAACGAGCACATCGGCGGCCGGAAAGGGCAGATCCACGATCGCCGCCTTGTCGAGCGGCAAAATGATCGACTTTGAGACAGCGCTCTCGCCGCCCGTATCGATACGCACTTCCTTGTTGCCGCGCTGCGCCGCCGCGGGCTCCATGGCGCCGGCCAGCGTCAACGCCAGCGCCGCGGCAAAAGCGGTCAGCGCGTGCGCGGCTTTTTTCGTAACTTGATTGGCTGCGATTTTCATCTCGAACCCCTGACTGCCGATAGCTCTCATGACCGCCCGTAGCGGATGATGTTGACGTTGGTCCGTTGCCGGCCCTTGTTGACGTCGCCTTCCGGTTTGAAGATCGAACGCAGGACGACGCTGAACGCGCCGGCCGACCGCTTGGACATGAACAATTCTGCGTCCTGCGGCGCCAGTTCGAGGGTCATGTTCGATCCCTCGATATGCGGCGTTTCAGAATTCTCCGAGTAGAAAGAATTCACCGCGAGGACGCGGACGTCTTCGAAAACCATTCGGGTCGATCCGCCATTGGTGTGCAGGAGATCAACGCGATCGCCCGGCAGGATGAAGCCGCCGGAGGCCGTTTCTGGCGAAACACGCAGCGTCACCGCGCGCATGCCCGGCGCCAGGATGGCGGCCATCAGGCCGGAATTGCCGGCGCGCACCACTTTCGCATTGACGATGGGCTCGCCGGCGACAATCAGGGACCGCGCGACGGCGCTTTCCAGATTTTCACGCGCATCCGGCGTCGCATCGGTGAGAAACGTCGGTTGAATTCCTTTTTTCGGCCAGGCGAGCCAGCTCGTATCCTCGATCGCCAGCTTCTCTCCGCGCTGAATATCGCGGGTGGCGATCAGCACGCGCACCGATTCTTCTTTGACCTGTTGCACGACCTGCACAGGCGCTTCATCGGGACGATTACTCATCATCAGGAAGAATGCCCCGACGCCGGCCACCAGCGCTACGCCGAGAATAGCAATTCGTGAAACGTTCATTTTGGCCCTGCCTTACTTTACTTTTCGCGAAGCCGCTCGATTCCAACGTGCATGCTCCGCGAAACTCCTCAAAACTACGTTAACTGATCTTGTTAACCGCCGAACACCAATTGAAAGAACGGCGTTTGTGAAAAACTAAGAAGTCCGCCGGCGCCGAGCGCCACCGCATAGGGCAGGTCCTTGGTCCGCCCGTGCAATTCGATTAACCAGGGCGCGCGCGCGTAAATCGGCAAAACAGGCAGCGTGCGAAACGCGCCCATGACCATGGCCAGCACCAGCCCGGCGATCGCCGTATAAAGGAGGAAGGCGCCAAGCGCGCCGACGCCGATCCACGGCGTGATTGCGGCGAGCAGTTTGGCGTCGCCGCCGCCGACAATGCGGCCCGCGAACAGCGCGAAACCCACAGCCAGCGCGCCCGCGCCAATCAGCAATCCCTCCAGAATGACATGCGGCGCGGCGCCGACCGCCATGCCGGCCACCGGGAACGCGCAGACCAGAATAATCGAGATCCAGTTGGGAATCTTGAATTCGTAAATGTCGTTGGCCGCGGCGACCAACAAGGCCGCGGGAAACACGGAAATTGTCAAATAGGCGAACACGAAGCCAATCCTCCTGCCGGGCTTCCGGCAACGCTATCGGCCGCGCCTTAATTGTCCGTTAGACATAAACAAAAAAAGGAGGCCATTTGGCCTCCTTTTTTCCGTTATTGATGTTGCGGCTTTCGCCGCAAATCGCGCTTTGGCGATTAAAGTTCGTCGCTGACGGCCGTGAACGTGCCGGACAGCGTCGTACCGAGCGTACGCACCGCAGCAATGATCGCAACCGCGATCAGGGCGGCAATCAGGCCGTATTCGATCGCCGTGGCGCCGTCTTCGTCTGATTTGAAGCGCTGGATAAGAGCTTTCATTTGTCGACTCCTGCTTACTCTTCACTTGCACCGCTGAAAGAGGTTTCCCCTTCAGGTTGGCGTATCCTGAAACAGGCGCGTAAAGAAAGAATGAAGGAAAAAGTCTTTTTTCTATCTGTATACAGATTTTAAGGTAAATTTACGTTTACCTAACCGGCAAGTTCGTTAAGGCGGGTCATGTCGTTAATCACAAGGCCGGGATAGTCCCGTTGGGCGACGCCTTCCTGGATGAGCGCGGCCACTGCGCCGGCGGCGATGCTTTCCTCCACATCGGCGAGATCGGCCAGTTCGCGGTGTTTCGGCATTTGCGGCACGCGCCAGACGCCGAGCACATTGTCGCGCTCGATGAATTGCAGCAATTGGGCGAAAACGCGCTGCTGCGGCGCGGCCTGCGCGGTCATGGCGTTAAACCGACGCGCGCCCAGTTCCTCGGCAAAGTAATGGGCAATGTTGCGCATCAGCGACGGACGTTGCCCCGCCAGCGCGCGCAAGGCCTCCGCCTCGATAAAGACCAGCGTCAGGTCTTCTTCCGCGGTGACGGAAAGGCGGGAAAACACACTGTTTTCCGCGCCGCAGAATGTGAGGTCGATGGCGAAGGCCGATTTCGGGCCGAGATCATCGACCACGATGGAGCCCGTTTCCGGATCAACGACCGAGACCCGCATTGCGCCTTTTGCGACGACCATAATCTCCGCGCCGTCAAACTGGCCCATGGAGAACACGGTTTGGCCGGCTGCGTATCTGCGCGCCACGGCGCTTTCCGCCACGGCTTCGATGATCGCATCGGAAAGGCCCGCAAACGGCTTGGCGGCGGCGATGGCGGAAGCAGTATCGACAGCGTCTTCGGCGACCGTTTCATCCGCTGCGACGTCTTCCGCAACCGGCGACGCGTCGACATCGATCACGTCATCCTCATCCGTCGTCGCGGGCAGAATGATCGGCGTAGCGGACATGGGGGGCGGCTTTCGCGTCTTTCGTCGACCGTTGATAACAACGCCTCTTTAAGAGCCGGTAAACTTCTTGCTTCAATTGACGGGACGACCGCTCCAATACAATCCGCGCTTTTAACCTTGCATTGACTCATGCGGCCTAAGTTTTCGGCGAATGGATAAAGGGTTTGACTAATGCGCAAGTTTGTATTCGCCGCCGCCGCAACCGTCGCCATGATTTCGGCCGCGCAGGCCGGCCAGGTCTGGCTGACCATGGATCACGTCCGCCCATACAAGCTGGAACGGCCCGCGCAGAACGTGATTATCGGCAACCCCGCCATTGCCGACGTATCGGTTCAGGACGCGTCGAATTTGCTGCTCTACGGCAAAGCGCCCGGCATGACGAATATCTACATCATGGACGCCGAGGGCGGCGTTATCGAAAACATGATCGTACGTGTCCGGACCAATGCAACCGACATGCTGACGGTTCACAAGGGCTCGTTGCGAACGACGTATAATTGCACGACCAACTGCGAGAAAACGGTGACGGTCGGCGACGATCAGGAAACCTTCGATGAAGTTTCAACGCAGGTCGCGCAGAAATTCGGCCAGGCGAAAACCGCGGCGAAGGAAAGCGAAGGCGGCGAATAACGTCGCATCCGCGAAGGAACAAGAAACGCCGCCCTCGCCGGGCGGCGTTTTTATTTGGGCAGCTTTTCGTGAAACTGATAGATGCGCGGACGTTCCTGCTGACGCAGGCTGGTCCGGCACCAGGCGTCGATATCGCGGGCGGTGCCCTCATCGGCCAAATAACCTTTTTTCAGAACGATGTGCGCCATGAGACGCATCACGCCGTCGCCGCTGCGGCTCGCCTTGACCACGCATTGGCGTATCGCCGGGTGCTGGGCCAACTGGCGGGCGACGTCGTCGGGCTGAACATTGACGGCGCCGATCTGCACCGCGCCGTCGCGCCGGCCTGAGAGAACGAAGGTGCGCTCGCCGGACCATTCGAGAAAATCCATCGCCGCCGCCGGTCGTTCCGCGCCGTCCGGCGCCGCACGAAGGACGTCGTCGCCATCGCGGCGCCAGTGATCAAAGAACACGAACGGTTCCGTCGGCGCGTCGCGCCAGCCCATCAACCCCGTTTCCGTGGACCCGTATAGTTCCCGCAAGACGCCGAAGCCGGCTTTGCGCATTTCCGCGCCAAGGTCCGGCGCCATGGCCTCGCCAAAGGAAACGGCCATCGTATTGTCCGGGGACGCCAGATTTTCACGCATCATGTATCGCCACAAAGACGGCGTCGCCACCAGGACGTCGCCATAGGCGAGCGTCGCGGAAAGCTGTTCCGGCGTCATGCCGCGGGCGTCGATGGACTCGATGCCCTGCAAATTCGGCGTCAGGATCGTCAGTTCAAATCCCAAAAGACTGTGCGGCGCCACAAAGGACAGAAGCCGTCGCCGGCCATAGAGGATATTCGCCGCCGCCGCCGCGTCCTGAAAAATCTCGTCAGCGCGATGACGGCATCCCGCCTTTGCATCGGCGCGGGCCGCCGATTTGAAAGAAAAATGTTCAAGGCGCGCCTGGATTTCGTTGCTGACGGTTTCGGCTGTTTCGCGGATGGTGTTGACGGGGCGGGTCTCAAAGAGCACTGCGTCGAGGCCGAAAAACGATGCGGCGCGGCTGAGGCACACGGCCCGTTCCTCGTCGTTCAGTTTCAATCCCTGATCGTCGAAACCGGTTTCGCCGCCCCAGGCGGCAATGGTCAGAAAATCGAAATGCCGGTTAAAGCGACGGGACAGTTCGTCCGCGAACACGGCGCCGATCACGCGCGCGATCTGATCGTCCTTGATGACATATGCATTCACGCGGCAGCGCCCCGTAGCAAATCTTCACTCAGCGCGCTCTGATAGCACGCATCGAGACGGTTGAATATTTCATTCACCGTCGCATCGCGCCCGCCGTCAAGTCGCGCCGGCGCAAGGCCGATCAGGCTGTTGGTGAGAAAGATCGCGCCGCCGCGCAATTCATCGACCGAGAGTGAACGCGCATCAATTGGGACGCCGACGGAACCAGCATGGTCCAGCAAGACCCCGCGCACAACGCCCGGCAAAGCGCCGTCCGCAACCGGCGGCGTCGCCACGGCGCCGTCGGCGGCGATGACGAAGACATTCGCCGTCGTGGCGCACGCCACATGGCCCGCCGCGTTGAGCATCACCGCATCGTCGGCGCCGGCCGCGACGGCTTCGTTCAGGGCAAGTATATTGTCGAGATAGGCGGGGGTTTTACATGCCGCCGCGACGCCGCCGACGGCGCGCACATGATCGCTGACGATCAGCCTCCGTTCCTGCGCGCGCACGGCCCCCATGCGCGTCAACGTCATCAGCACGGTCGGATTTGACGCATCGTCTTTGGGGTAAGCGAGACCCCGCTCACCCGGTCCCCGGCTTATGGTGAGACGCAAGCTTGCGTCTTCCTTTTCGGCGCCGTTTCGCGCCGCAAGCTCGGCGATGACGGCGCGCAGATCCTCGGGCGGCGCGGCGCTAAGCGCAAGGCGGCCCAAACCGCGTGCGAGCCGTTCAAGGTGGCGGTCGAGAAAGGCGGGAACGCCGTTCCGGACAAGGATCGTTTCAAACACGCCGTCGCCGAGCAAAAACCCGCGATCGTCAATGCGGATTGCAACGGGATCGTCGCGCCATTCGCCGTTTAACCAGAATGTCACCGGCGCTTCTCCTCGTCGCACAGGGCCAGAAAATTCGCGATCATCGTCCGGCCGTCCGGCGTCAGGACGGATTCGGGATGAAACTGCACGCCATGCCAGGGCCGATCAAGATGCGTAACGCCCATCAAGGCGCCGTCCGCCGTCCATGCGGTTTTTGCAAACGGCGCGTCCGGCGCCGGCTCGGCAATGAGCGAATGATACCGTCCCGCACGCGTCGGCGACGAAACGCCGGCAAAGAGACCGGCGCCGTCGTGAAAAATCTCGCTCGCCTCCCCGTGCAGCGGATCGGCGGCGCGGATCGTTGCGCCGCCAAAGGCCTCAACGAGACATTGATGGCCGAGACAGACGCCGAGCAACGGCGTCTGCGGCGGCAGCGCGTCGATAAGGTCGAGGCATAGCCCGGCCTCGGCCGGCGTTTTCGGACCGGGCGAGAGAATGACGCCCGCGGGCGCGACGGCGATGCACTCGCTGACGCTCGCCGCGTCGTTGCGCAGGATGCGCGTTTCGGCACCGGCCTCGCGCGCATAGCGGGCGAGATTGTGAACAAAGGAATCGTAATTATCGATGATAAGAATCATAGGGCGTCCGCCGTGAGCCCGAGAGCCGACAACGCGGCCTTCGCCTTCACCAGGGTTTCCTCATATTCCGAGGACGGATCGGATCGTAAGGTGACGCCGCCGCCGACCGGGATTGAGATGCGCCGCCGGTCCGCATCAATCATCATCGTCCTGATCGCCACGGCGAAATCGGCGCGGCCCCTGTCGTCAATATAGCCGACCGCGCCGCAATAGGGCCCGCGCCCAACGCCCTCGATTTCGCCGATTGTTTTCATCGCTTCGATTTTCGGCGCCCCGGTGATGGATCCGCATGGGAACAACGCCCGGAAGACGTCGGCGACGCCGAGACCCGGCCGCAACACGCCGCTGATCCGCGATACGAGATGATGTACGCGGGATAGCGACATCAATTCGCAGATGGCGTCTTCCCTGACGGAATGATCGCGGCAGATGCGCGAGAGATCGTTGCGCATCAAATCCGCGATCATGATGTTTTCGGCCCGGTCTTTGGGATCGGCGAGGAGCGTGTCGGCTAGCGCCCGGTCTTCTTCCTCGTCGCGACCGCGCGGACGCGTCCCCTTGATCGGCTCGGCGATGATGGCGCCGTCCGGGTCCAGCCGGAAAAACCGTTCCGGGGAATTGGAAACGACGGTACCCTCTTCATACTGAAAGAGCGCGGCGAAAAACGCGTCGCTGGACGCCGCGACCTTTCGAAAGAACGCAAACGGCGACAGGGGCGTTGGCGCCGACGCCGTCAGCGTCTGCGCGATATTGGCCTGAAAGAAATCGCCGTTGCGAATGCATTCAATAACGTCGGACACGGCGGCGATGTAGTCGGCGCGGGAAAAATTCGAACGGAGTTCGGCGACGTCCGGCAGGACGATCGGCGGCGCGGCGTCGGCGCCGAGTTTCGCTTCGAGATCATCGGCGGCCTCATTACTGCGCGCAGTGATAAAGGCGCGCCGGGCCTGCCGGTCGAAAATCGCCGCTGCGTCATAGGCACCGAACTGCGCCAGCGGCAGGGCGTAGGGACTTTCCGGCAGGGCGAGCGACGGTTCGTTCGCGGCGAGCGCTTCGTATCCCACATAGCCGACCAGCCCGGAACAGAACGGCGCGTCAGCATCGGCATCAACGTCAGCGCGCCGGGAAAGCGCCACGTCGTTCAATGCGCCAAGCCATGCCTCGCTTCCGCCCGACGCTTCCAGCCGGTAGACCCGTCGCGGGCCGGCCACGATCATCGACCAGCCGCCAGCTCGGGCGTCCCCTCCATGCAGGAGATGCGCATGGGGCTCGCCGTCGAGCGGCGCAAAAGCCGCGTAGGGCGCGCGCCAGGAAATATCTCGAACAATCATCACCGCTTGGTAAGGCGCGCAGGGCGATTTGAAAAGCGACGGCGGGCGCGCCGCGCGCTGGCGCCGGTCAGCGAAGCGCCTTAACGCTTAGAGGCGATCTAGCCTTGGAGACCCGCCTTGTCGGAACAGCGCATCGCACCGAGCATCGCACGAACGTTTTACGGCCTCGCCATCACCGTCCTGATCGGCTTCATCGCCTATATCGGGCGCGGCGTCCTGATCCCGCTCGTGATCGCAAGTTTCCTGTGTTTTCTAATCTACACGCTGAAGGAAAACGTCAGGAAAACGCCTTTTATCGGCCGGCACATTCCAAACTGGCTGAGCTTTATGCTGGCCTTTCTCCTGATCGGCGCCGGTGTTTATCTCTTTGTGGAAATCGTCAGATCAAACGTGGAGACATTGCTGACCGCCTGGCCGTCTTACGAAGAACGCCTGCGCTCGCTCACGCAGGACGTCATCGCATGGGTGCGAACCTCCAGCCTGATCCCGCCGGAGGTATTAGGCAGCGTCGACCAGCTTCAACAGGCGGCGATTGACGTTGTCCGCGTCGTTGTATCGCGAGCCGCCTCAAGCCTGACAGCCATTACGTCGAATGTACTGACGTTCATCACGATCTTTCTCTATCTCGTCTTTATGCTGATCGAACGCGGCCGGATTTTCCGTAAGATCAACCTTCTCGGCGCCGACGACCGCGAACGAATCGTCATTAACGAAACGATCAGCGATATCGGCGTCCTCGTGCGCCAGTACATCACCGTCAAGACCGTCAGTAATCTCGTTACTGCAACGATTAGCTTTATCATCATGAAGCTCATCGGCATTCAGTTTGCCGGCTTCTGGGCGCTTCTAATCTTTATTCTAAACTATATCCCGATCTTCGGCGCCGCGTCGGCCATAACTCTCCCCGTCATGCTCGCACTGGTGCAGCCGGAAGGCGGCGGCCTGCAAATGGCGCTGACGGCGCTGGTTCTGTTGATCGGCGCCGAACAGATCATGTCCAACGGCATCGAACCGCGACTTGTCGGACGGACGCTGAACCTGAGTCCTCTCGTCGTTCTGTTTTCGCTGAGCGTCTGGGGGTCGCTCTGGGGCTTCGCCGGTCTATTGCTCAGTGTCCCAATTACGGTGACGGTAATGCTGGTGCTGACCCAATTTGAATCGACCCGCCCCATCGCCATCATGCTGTCCGACGACGGCAAGATCGCGGACCTGAAGCATCCGCCGGAGGCGGCGTCCGAAAGCACGTAGCGCAACGGATCCTGAAGCAGCCAAGGCCGAGTCGAATATCTTCCTGACGCCAAAGGGAAAAATCGAATTGACGAGACCTTAATACGCGCCTGTCACCCTGCCGCTCGGGATAAAATCCCCATGCGGAACAGGCGGGATCATGAAGACGCCAGACTTGCAACTTCCAAAAGGCCTGATGGCGAAACTCGCCAGGGCGTTGAAAGTCGACTTTCTGTCGCTGCAGGAGTCCGGCAAGCTTTCCCCTGACGCGGTGCGCCGGATGCAAAATCATTGCAGCGCCTGTTCCGATCCTGGATTATGCGGTCGCCTGATCAAGGCAAAAGGCGGTCAGATGACGGAACCGCCCAAATTTTGTCCGAACAGAAACATTTTTCTGGCGCTGAAAAAAGAAGGGCAAAAGCGATAGGGGCCGCCTAACGTAAAGCCGGAAACGAAACCGGCATCCGGGCCCGCCGCGATCAGAACAATTCGCGCACCACCTCAGCGATCGCCTGGGCTTCCTCGCCGCGGCCCGAGCCCTTTCGCCAGGCGACGCCGATGCGCCGTTCGGGCTGCGGTTTCTTAAAGGGCACGGCAACGAGACCGGCCGTTTTGGCGAGGCCGCTTTTGACCGCCATGTCCGGCAGCAAAGTCGCGCCGAGGCCCGACCGCGCCATCTGCGTCAGGGTGAAAAGGCTCGTCCCGTCGAAGGAGGCATTGGAACCGCGATCGGCGATGGCGCAGGCGTCGATAGCGTGCTCACGCAGGCAGTGACCGTCTTCAAGCAGCAGCAATTTACAGGCGCGCAAATCCTCCTTGGAGAGACTTTTTCGCGCGGCGTAGTCATGCTCGCTGTTGCAGGCGAACCAGAACGGATCGGCGCCGATCTCGATCACTTCGACACCCGGAATGTCGTAAGGGAACGCCAAAAGCGCCGCATCAATCAGGCCCGCCGACAGGCGCTCGGCCAGAGACGCCGTTAAATCCTCGCGCAGGAACAATTCGAGCTTCGGGTATTTCCGGCGCAGCGCCTTCGCCGCCTTTGGCAAGATAAAAGGCGCGATGGTGGGAATAACGCCGAGCGTGAACGCCCCTTCCAGCGGCCGGCGCCCGCTGGCGGCGTCGACAAGGTCTTCCGCGCCGGCAAGCAGCGCCGGCGCCCTTGCGGCGACCTCCTCCCCCGCCGGCGTCAGGGCGAAGGACCGGGTGGAGCGGTCGACCAGTTGTCGCCCGACCAACCCCTCAAGCTCCTTCACCGCCGAGGAGAGGGTCGACTGCGAGACGAGACACTCGTCAGCCGCCTTGGAGAAGGATTCGCGCCGGGCGAGGGTCACGAAGAACTGCAATTGACGAAGGGTCGGCAGGGCTTGCATCGGGGCGATCCTTTGATCGAATAATTCGATATATATGCACGATATAATCTATTTGATAAATTATTTAAAGGGCGTATATCAAGCCTCGCGCGGCGGGTATGGCGCGCTTTTAGGATTTCAACACAAGACCCCAATGAGGAGACGAACATGTTAGGTGTCGGCGACAAACTTCCCGACTTTGCCGTGACCGGCGTCAAGCCCGGCTTCAACGCCCATGAGGAAGACGGCCAGTCCGCTTTTGAGGATGTCACGCAAGACAGTTTTTCCGGCAAGTGGAAAGTCATCTATTTCTATCCGAAGGATTTCACCTTCGTCTGTCCGACGGAGATCGCCGAATTCGGCCGGCTCGCCAAGGAATTTGAAGATCGCGACGCGGTCGTCCTCGGCGGCAGCTCCGACAATGAGTTCTGCAAGCTCGCCTGGCGGCGCGATCACCCGGATCTCGACAAGCACCCGGCCTGGCAATTCGCCGACACGACGGGCTCGCTCATCGACGGCCTCGGCATTCGCTCGCCCGAAGGCGTCGCCCTGCGCGCGACCTATGTGGTCGACCCGCACAATGTCATTCAGCATGTGTACGTGAACAACCTGAATGTGGGCCGCAATCCGCAGGACACGCTGCGCGTGCTCGACGCGCTGCAGACGGATGAACTGTGCCCCTGCAACAGACCGGTCGGCGGCGACACGCTCTAAGCCGATCCGTCAGTAAGGCGCGCGGACAGGGGACCTCTCCCCCTTTTCCCTGTTCGCGCGTTTTTTATAAGAAAAGGACAAAGCCCCATGAGCATTGATGCATTGCGCGATCAGATCCCCGATTACGCCAAGGACATTCGCCTCAACCTCGGCTCGCTGTCGACGGAAACGGTGCTTAGCGATCAGCAAAAATGGGGTTGCTTTCTCGCCTCGGCGCTGGCGGGCGGCAACGCTGACGTGATCAAAGCCGTGGCTGCGGAAACCGAAGGCAAACTGTCGCCAGAGGCGGCGACCGCGGCGAAGTCCGCCGCCGCCATCATGGCCATGAACAATGTCTATTACCGCAGTCTCCACCTCATGAGCGAACAGACCTACGCCACCCTGCCGGCGAAACTGCGCATGAATGTGCTCGGCAATCCCGGCGTTGAGAAAGTCGATTTCGAACTCTGGTCGATCGCGGTGTCCGCCATCAATGGCTGCGGCATGTGCCTCGACTCGCACGAAAAGGTCGTGCGCAAGGCGGGGCTTTCGACCGAACAGGTGCAAGCCGCGATCCGCATCGGCGCCGTCGTCAAGGCCGCATCCGCTGTGCTTGATGGCGAGGCCGCGCTAAACTGACGCCCGTCTTATCGACGGAGCCATTTTAATATGAATTACGACAACCGCCGGATCGACGTCGCGCCCGGCATTTCGCTAGAAGCGCGGGTCTGGGCCGGCGGCGACGGCGCGACGCCCGTCCTCTGCCTTCACGGCCTGACGCGCAACGCCGCCGATTTCGACGACGTTGCGCAAGCCCTCGCGAGGACCGGCCGCGATGTCGCCGCCCTTTCCCTGCGCGGCCGCGGGGCGTCCGATTACGACCCGGATATCAAGAACTATTTCCCGACGACCTATCGCGACGACGCGATCAAGGCGCTCGACGACCTCGGCTGGCGCCGAGCCGTTTTCATCGGCACGTCCCTTGGCGGCATCACGACAATGCTTGTTCATGAGGCCGCGCCAGAGCGCGTCGCCGCCGCCATCATCAACGATGTGGGACCGGAACTGGCCGAAGAAGGCCTTGCGCGGATCGGGTCTTACGCCGGCAAGACCGAGGGCCCGGCGCGCGACATCGCCGAAGCCGCCGCGCGCATTCGCGCCATTAACGCCGTCGCCTTCCCCGATGAGACGGGCGACGAGTACTGGATCGACTTCGCCCGGCGCACCTTTCGCGAAACACCCGACGGCTGGGTGCTCGACTATGATCCGGCGATCGGCGCGGCGCTCGCGGCGAACGGCCCGGCGCCGGATTTATGGCCCGCCTGGTCGGCCCTCGCTGAAACGCCAACGCTCATGGTCCATGGCGAATTGAGCGATCTCATGACCGACCCCATCATCGAGAAAATGCGCGCCGCGCATCCGAATTTTGACTATGTCCGCGTGCCGCGGGTCGGCCACGCGCCGATGCTGACAGAACCGGCGGCCGCTACGGCGATTGAAGACTTTCTGAAAGAGCTGGATCGAAGCGGAGCCTAAACAGCCGACATATGGATGCCGCATTCGGTCTTGGCGGCGCCGCGCCAGCGGCCCGCGCGAATGTCGTCATCCGCCGCCGCCGGGTGGGTACACGGCCAGCAGCCGATCGACGGATAGCCCTGTTCCACCAGCGGATGCGGCGGCAGGTCATGCGCCGCGGCGTAATGTTGCACGTCGTCCGCCGTCCAACGGATGAGCGGATTGACCTTGATGTGATCGCCGGACGCTTCGAAGGCCGGCAGGTTGACCCGGCCGCCGCCGTGAAACTGCTTGCGGCCCGTGATCCACGCGTCGAACCCGTCGAGCGCGCCCGTCAACGGAACGACTTTCCTAAGCGTGCAGCAGGCGTCCGCATCCCGCTTCCACAGATCGCCGTCTGGATCCTTTTCCGCGACCGCCTCCTTGTCAGGATGAATATCGCGAATGTTCGTAAGGCCCAGTTGCTTGGCAAGTTTCTTCCGATAGCTCAGCGTTTGTGCGAAGTGTTTTTCCGTATCGAGAAAAATGACCGGCGTTGCGGGATCGATCTCGGCGACCAGATGCAACAGCGCCGCCGATTCCGCGCCGAAGGAGGAAACCAGCGCGATCTTGCCGGGAAACTCCTCCTGGATGGCGTGACGGAGTATGTCATGCGCGGGCGACGCCGAAAATTGCATGGCGAGCCGGCGCGCGCGCACGTCATTTTCGTCGCTTGCAGGCGTTGACGCCGTTTTTCGGGCTGTCGCGATTACGGACATGGGTCTTCCCCTACGCTGCGGCGGCGCGGTCAAGCCGGCGCTTCCAGACCGGGGCCGCGCCGTCGGCTGACGTCTGATAAACGAACGAGAATTCACCGAGCGCCGTCTCCGCCGCCTCGGCGTCGGGGGCCGGAAATTCAAAGGCGTCGACGCCGCAGCGAACCATGAAAAGGAGCTGATCGCGCAAGACGTCGCCGCGGGCGCGAATCTCGCCCGTATAGCCGACCCGGTCGCGCAAGAGCCGCGCCTGGCTGTAGGCGCGCCCGTCCTTGAACGCCGGAAATTCCAGAATGATGGTCGAAAAGCCGGAGACGTCGCCGCCGAGATCGGTGACGTCGGCGTCGTTGGAGATGACCAGCGCCGTAGCGTCCGCATGGGACGCGCGATCGGACCGCCAGTCCTCCAGCGAGACTTCGTTTTTGGCTTCTTCAATCGCCGGCGTCAGGCGATCGCCCTGAAGTTTAAGCAGCGGCATAAAGGGCCTCCTTGAATTTTTCCGCGCCGAGGCGGCGATAGGCGTCGAGAAATCGTTCATCAGGCTGACGATTTTTCCGGTAATAGGCGACAAGCTTTTCAACGGCGTCGACAACCTCGCCTGACGACAGGCCGCGCCCGGCGATCTCGCCGATCGAGGCGTCTTCCGCGCCCGATCCGCCAAGGGTGATCTGATAGAATTCCTCGCCTTTCTTATCGACGCCGAGAATGCCGATATGGCCCACATGGTGATGGCCGCAGGCGTTGATGCACCCGGAAATCTTGATCTTTAATTCGCCAATGTCCTCCTGAACGCCGAGATCGGCGAACCGTTCGGAAATGCGCTGGGCGATGGGAATGGAACGCGTATTGGCGAGGGAGCAATAATCAAGCCCCGGACAAGCGATGATGTCGCTGACGAGACCGATATTCGCCGTCGCAAGATCCGCCGCGCCGAGCGCCTTGTAGACCGTATAAAGATCATCCTTTTTCACATGGGGCAGAACAAGGTTCTGTTCATGAGTGACGCGGATTTCATCGAAGGAATAACGCTCGGCGATATCGGCGACGGCGTCCATCTGCGCGTCGCTGGCGTCGCCGGGAATGCCGCCGATCGGCTTCAGAGAGATATTAACAATGGCGTAGCCCGGCGCGCGATGGGCGTGCGTGTTCATCCGCGCCCAGCGGTCGAATTCCTTGTCTTCCTTGCGGGTTTTCTCCAAGTCTGCGCTTGTTTCGGGGAGCGTCTCAAAAGCCGGCGGCGCGAAATAGTCGCGGATGCGGGCGATTTCATCCGCAGGGAGATCGATCTCCTTGGCGTTCATCGCCGCCCATTCTTTTTCCACCAGCGCCGCGAAATCCTCCGCGCCCTTGGCGTTCAAGAGGATCTTGATCCGCGCCTTGTACATATTGTCCCGGCGGCCCTGCAGATTGTAAACGCGCAGGATGGCTTCGAGATAGGACAGCAGGTGCTCTTTCGGCAGAAACTCGCGGATGGTCTGACCGACATAGGGCGTGCGCCCGAGCCCGCCGCCGACCAGCACCTCAAACCCGGTTTCGCCTTCGTCGTTTTTATAAAGACGCAACCCGATGTCATGGACCTTAACCGCGGCGCGGTCATGGTCCGACGCCGTCACCGCAATCTTGAACTTGCGCGGCAGGTAGGAAAACTCCGGATGAAAGGTCGACCACTGACGAATAACCTCGCACCAAATGCGCGGGTCTTCGACTTCGCCTTCGGTCGCGCCTGCATACTGGTCCGACGTTACATTGCGGATGCAGTTGCCCGAGGTCTGGATCGCGTGCATTTCGACCTTGGCGAGATCGTCGAGAAGATCCGGCACGTCAACGAGCGCCGGCCAGTTATACTGAATGTTCTGACGCGTCGTGAAATGGCCGTAGCCCTTGTCGTATTTGCGCGCAGCCTCGGCCAGCGCGCGCATCTGTTTCGACGACAGCGTGCCGTAGGGAATCGCAACGCGCAGCATGTAGGCGTGGAGTTGCAGGTAAAGCCCGTTCATCAGCCGCAGCGGTTTGAACTGGTCCTCGGTCAGATCGCCGGACAGGCGGCGCGCCACCTGGCCGCGAAACTGCGCGACCCGTTCAGCGACCACCGTCGCGTCGAATTCGTCATAGCGATACATCAGGCGGCCTCCGCTTGATCAATTCGAAGGTCGCGTTCCACCCGAGCGATCCACCCGCGAATATTCGGAAAATCGCTAAGATCGAAACCGCCCTCATGGGCGACGCGCGTATAGGCGACGAGGGCGATGTCAGCCACGGTGAGCCCGTCGCCGACAAGATAGTCGCGAGCGGCAAGCGCCAGCTCCATCTGGCCGAGCGCGCGCCGGCCCTTGGCCAGCAATTGCGGATCGATTTCGTCATCCGGTTTGTTCAGGAACGCTTTCTGAAAGCGGCGCACGGCGATGGTCGGCTCGTGGCTGTATTGCTCCCAGAACAGCCATTCATTGACTTTCGCCCGCTCATAAAGATCCGTGGGCAGCAGCGACGAGTCTGCGAGGCCGGCGAGATAAACGATGATGGCGTTCGATTGCGACAGCGTTCGTCCATCTGGCAGGATGACGGCAGGCACCTGACCGGACGGGTTGATCTTCAGGAATTCCTCAGCACGCGTTGAGCCGGAGAGCACGTCCACGTCAGTCCAGTCGTAAGGAACGCCGAGATGCTCCGCCGTCCAGCGCACCTTGAGGCAATTGCCACTGCGGTTGTCGCCGTAAATATGCAGTTTGCCGCTCATGAACGCGACGCCTGATAGCCGAGATCGGCGCGCACGGTGGGACCCAGCGTGCGGATAGTTTCGCGCACAACCGTGCGCCCGGCGAGGGCGCCCTTGTCGTCAACGTCGATCAGATAGGCGTCGGCGATTTCGCCGGCGCGGGCCTGCGCCGCGGCGAGAACAGCGTCGCTGTCTTCATCGGCGAACCGCGCCGCGTCGGCGAAGTTCTCCGTCCACTGATCTTCGTCGTTGAGGTAAACGACGGCGCCGTCGCTGAGCCTGTTACCGGTGACCGCTTTCACGCCGCCCTCCTCGCATCTGCTGCTATGTCAAGAAGGCCGGCGCCGTCGGCGCGGGCCGCAACCTCGCCGATCACCAGAAGCGCCGGGCCTTTGACGCCAGCGTCGGCGACAAGCGCACCGAGACGCCCAAGCGTTCCCTTGACGATCAACTGGTCCTCGCGCGTGCCGTTCTCAATGACGGCGACAGGCGTCGATGCCTCGCGGCCATGCTCGACAAGCCGCGCCGCGATCGCGCCGGCCTTGCCGACGCCCATATAGACGACGAGCGTGTTCTGAAGCGCGGCGAGCGCCGGCCAGTCGAGGTCCGGGTCCGCATCGCCTTTGCCATGACCGGTGACAAAGGTGACGGCCTGGGCCTCGTCGCGATGGGTGAGCGGCAGCCCGGCGGCGGCGGCGCATCCGGTCGCCGCCGTAATGCCGGGGGTTACGAACGTCTCAACACCGGCGGCGCGCAATGCATCCAGTTCCTCGCCGCCGCGTCCGAAGATGAAGGGGTCGCCGCCTTTCAGGCGCGCCACGGTTTTGCCGGCCCGGGCGTAGGCGATCATGCGCGCTTCGATTTCGTCTTGCGGGACGGCGTGATTGGCTTTCGCCTTGCCGACGAAAACACGCTCTGCGTCGCGGCGGGCGAGGTTCAAGATGTCGTCGCTGACGAGGCGGTCATAGAGAATGACGTCTACGGACTGAATGAGGCGCAGCGCGCGCAAGGTCAGCAGTTCCGGATCGCCGGGTCCTGCGCCGATAATGTGGACAACGCCGTCCTGTTGTTCCGTATCAAAACCATTGACGGCGGCGAGGGCCAGGTCGCTGGCGCCGGCGTCATCGCCGCTGAGGGCGCGCTCGGCCACGGGGCCGCGGAAAAACGTCTCCCAGAACCGACGGCGCGCCGCGGGCGCGATCTTCGCCTTGACCGTATTGCGATAGCGCGCCGCAAGGTCCAAGAGCGCATCAGCCCGCGTCGGGATCAGCGCCTCAATCTTTTCGCGGAGCGCGCGCGCGAAGACGGGGCCCGCGCCGCCGGTGGAGATCGCCACCGTCAGGCCGCCGCGGTCGACAATCGCCGGCGTCAGGAAATCGCAGAGCTCCGGCCGGTCGACCACATTGACGAGGGCGCCTTCCGACTTTGCCGTTTGCGCCCAGCGCGCGGCTGTTTCCGGATCGTCGACGGCGATGAAGACAAGGGCCGCGCCGGCGACATCGGCCCGGGCCGGCGTCGCCTCGATCAGATCGGCTTGGCCCTCAAGCCCGGCGCGGGTCGCCGGAGCGATTTCCGGCCAGATCAGCGCCGGCGCGCCGCCGGCGGCGATCACCAGGCGCGCCTTGGCGAGCGCAGCCTCCCCGCCGCCAAGAATGACGGTCCGGCGATCAGCAAGATCAATAAAGGCGGGAAACTGTTTCATGTTAGATATACTTAATAGAGTGAGCCGCAGCCGGCCTGACCGGGCGGAACTTAGGCGACGCAAACCGGACCCTCAAATGAGTATTTTTGCCGAAACCAATAGGAATTCTCATCGACAGCGCGCGAGACAGCCATTTTCCTCAAATCAGCTAATCTAACGCTGTTCTCACTTTTTGGTGACGCGCGACATTTCTCCTATTGATCAGCATTTCTAATGAGCGTAAAGCGGGGACAAGCTGGAGAGAGAGGCGGAAATGAAGCGTCTGCCACCATTGAATTCCCTGAAGGTCTTTGAGGCTGCGGCCCGCCACTTAAGTTTTACTAAAGCGGCGGAGGAACTGCACGTAACGCCCGGTGCAGTCAGCCAGCAGATCAAGGCCCTGGAAGATTATCTGCAAACCCCGGTTTTCCGCCGGGAAAAGCGCGCCCTCCTGCTCACTGACGAGGCTCAGGCGAGCCTGCCGGTTCTGCGCGAGGGCTTCGACAAGCTGACTGAGGCGGCGGAAATCCTTGCCGCCAAGGCGGATTCACGCCGCCTCGCCGTTTCCGTGGCCCCGTCCTTCGCCTCGAAATGGCTGGTGCCGCGCCTCGACAGTTTTCAGGAAGCCAATCCCGATATCGACGTCTGGGTCTCAGCCGACATGGATGTGGTCGATTTCGCCGTCGAGGACGTGGACCTGGCGGTCCGCTATGGCGGCGGGCGGTATCCGGGGCTGGTGGTCGACCATTTGATGGCCGAAAAGATTGTCCCTGTGTGCGCGCCGTCGCTGCTGACGGGGGACAATCCACTGAAAGCGCCGGACGATCTGGTGCACCACACGCTGCTGCACGATTCCTCGCCGGACAAGGACGAAAAGATCCCGAACTGGCCCATGTGGCTGAAAGCCGCCGGCGTTTCTCACAAGGAAGGCAATCGCGGCCTCAAATTCAACCAGTCGAGTCTGGTGATCGAGGCCGCCGTCGCCGGCAAAGGGGTGGCGCTCGCCAAATCGGCCCTGGCGCTGGCCGATCTCGAAGCCGGCCGGCTGGTTATCCCATTCGACCTGACGACGCCTACGGACTTCGCCTATTACATCGTCCACCCGCCGTCGAAGTCGGGCTCGGCGTCGGTCAAGGCGTTCACCGCCTGGCTCAAAAAAGAGGCGGCGGCGAGCGTCGACGCGGCGGACGCACAGGAAGCGGCAGCGTAATAGCTGCCGCCGCGGCGTAATAAGCCGGCGTTTTTCAATCTTCATACAGCGCAAATAATGAGCGCCCGCATTTCGTGGGGGAGATCGAAATGCAGGCGCTCGGAAGCGGTCTGTCGGGGGGAGATTGACGACCGTTTCGGCCTTTGAATTATGCACTTAGGCCGGCTTGGCAACCCACCCGGCGTTATATTTTTGTCATATGCGACAACACGTTCCGGTGATGCCTGGCAGGCGTCAGCGCACAAAACCCAATTGGGCAAGGCAGTCGGTGACGGCCTCGAAGACAAGAAGGGTCGAGGCGTGACGCTGCGGATAGTCGCGCACCGGTTCGAGCGCCGCGAGATCGCGCCAGCGCGCGCCCGAGGGCGGCGGACCGCCCTCCTTCAGCATGGCGCGCATCTCATCGCGCAGGACGAGCAGGTCCTTCGCCGCCGCGCCGACGATGTTCTGCGCTACCAGCGACGCCGCCGCCTGCCCCAGCGCGCAGGCGCGCGCGGTCATGCCGAAATCGGCGACGACATCGTTTTCCATCCTGACATCGACCTCAACCTCGGAGCCGCAGACCCGGCTTACCTTCTTGGCGCTGGCGTCCGGCGCATCTAGACGGCGCGCCGGCGGAATGCCGGCGGCGGCGTCGAGAATGGGCCCGGAATAAAGGTCGCTGATCATCGCCGCCTATTTGGCCTCTTTGCCGGCGCACTTCAATTCATCGCTGAAGCCCTAGGCCAGATCGAACAGCAAAATCTCGCTGTCGGCGAGGGCCTTGAAGGCGAGCGTCTCGACATCGTTGATTTTGGCGCCGTCGCCGGCCTGCATGATTGAGCCTTCCGGCAATTCGATCCCGCCCTTGGCGATCTGCAGCCAGCCGAAACGGCCGGGGGCGAAGGCATGGGAAAGAGCCGCGCCTTCGGCGACCACCGATGCATAAAGATCTGCATCCTGATGGATCCGGAACGAGCCGTCGCGGCCGTCGCCCGAAGCGATGAGCGCCAGCGCGCCGTCGCGGGCCTCGCCGATCTGGCGTTCTTCGTAACGGGGCGGGGCGCCGCGAACGTTGGGCGTGATCCAGATCTGATAAAGATGCACGGGCTCGGCATCCGACGCATTGAACTCCGAATGGGTGACGCCCGAGCCCGCGCTCATATATTGCACCGTGCCGGGGCGGATGACGCCCTCGCCGCCGGTTGAATCTTTATGGGCCAATGCGCCATCGAGGACATAGGTGATGATCTCCATGTCCTGATGGGGATGGGGCGGAAACCCGGCGCCCGGGTTGATGCGGTCTTCGTTCATAACCCGTAGCGACCGGAACCCCATATGGTCTGGGTGGTGATAGTTGGCGAAGGAAAACGTATGGCGCGCATCGAGCCAGCCATGATTGGCGCGGCCCCGATCAACGCCCTTGCGGATGGTGATCATTGTCGGCTCCTGATTGTCAGGGAAGTTGATGAGGAGATAAGCGCGCCGGCGCGCGTTTAAAGTCCGGGTTCTTCACGACCACGCGAGGCCGGCGGCGAGAGAGGGCGCGCCGCAGATCATTCATCCAGCCCTTCGCCGCCCTTGCCCGGAATGTCCGGCATGATTTCTGTCGGGGAGAACACGATGATGGCGGCAAGCCCCGCAAGCAGTACCGCGAGAATGGCGAATTTGATTTTGGTCGCCTTGCCCGCCTTTTTCCGTTCGAGCCAGGTGCGCGGCAGGACGCCCTTGTAGAAATAGACCGCTTGCGCCGCGAGCAGAACGCAGACAACGTTGACGGTCAGCAGGAGCAGCGCGCGCAACGCGAACCCGAACTCGCCGGCGCCCAGAAAGAGTCCCATCGCCGCCGCCGGCGGCAACAGCGCCACCGCCACCATGACGCCCACCAGCGCCGCCGATACGCCCGCGACAATGGAAAGCGCCGCCGCCGCGCCCGCCGCAAAGGCCAGCACCATGGCGTCGAGGCCGACCACCGTGCGGCTCATCAATTCGTTGCTTTCGTAATTGACCGGGAACATCGCGCCGATCACCGCCGCCACGGTGACGCCGAGCAAGAGCCCCAACACCGCATTGCGCGCAGCGCGGGTAAGCAGTTTGAAATCGCCGAGCGCCGAGGCGAAGGAAACTGCAAGGATCGGCCCCAGGAGCGGCGCAATCACCATGGCGCCGATCACCGCCGCCACATTGTCCGCATTGAGGCCAAGGGCGGCGACGATGGTGGAGGCGAAGGTCAGCAAAAAGAAATCGGCGGACAGGGCGGCGCCGTTGGCGACGTCGCCATAAATCTCTTCGCGCAAGGCGAGTTTTTTCTTGCGCGCGCGCTCTTCCCGTTTGCCCTCTTCTTCCTCTGGCTGCGGCGCCGTCGCCTCGACGGGCAGGACGATGATGCGCCAGTCGTCAGAGCCCTCGCAGATGGCCTGCAACTCATCGACGAGCCCTTGCGCGGTTTCGTTCGCGAAGAAGGCGCGCAACACGCGCCGGTCAGCTTCCTCCGTCGCGGAAAACCGCCAGTGCGTGGGCTCGCATTTTTCGATCGCTCTCTTGACCGCATCGATCTTGGCCGAGGGAACGATGGCTTCGATCAGGCGCATGAGGCTTTACGCTCGACGCCAGGTCGCGCCGTCGGGACCGTCCTCAATAACAATACCTTGCGCGGCGAGGTCGTCACGGATTTTGTCGGACGTCGCGAAGTCTTTCGCTTTGCGAGCCTCAGCGCGTTTTGCGAGCAGCGCGTCAATTTCCTCCGCTGTCGGACCATCGCCGCTGTCGCCTTTGAACCACGCGGCGGGATCGGCTTGGAAAAAGCCCATGAGGCGGCCTGCGGCGCGCAAGCGCAGAGCCGCATTGCGGCGCGCTTCGCCCTCCATCTGCGCGGCGATATCGCGCAACTCATGAAGGCCGGCGTAAGCCTCCGGCGTGTTGAGGTCGTCTTTCAACGCCAGCACGATGCTTTCCGGCGGCGCCGGTTCGTCTTTGCTGTCGGCAACGTCTTCCAGCAACCGATAGAACCGGTCGAGCTGGCGCTTCGACTGACGCAGCAGGTCCTCGGTCCATTCCAGCGGCTGGCGATAATGGGCCGACAGGAGGGCCCAGCGGATCACTTCCCCCGGCCAGTCTTTGAGAAGCTCATGGGTCAGAACCACATTGCCGAGAGACTTCGACATCTTGTCCGTCCCCATACGGAGGAAACCGTTATGCATCCAGTAGCGGGCGAGCGGCGCACCGTCATGGGCGCAGGCGCTTTGCGCGATTTCGTTCTCATGATGCGGAAAGCGCAAATCCTGCCCGCCGCAATGAATGTCAATGGTCTCTCCCAGCCCCTTCTCGATCATCACCGAGCATTCGAGATGCCAGCCGGGCCGGCCACGGCCCCACGGGCTCTCCCAACCGGGTTCATCATCCGCCGCCGGCTTCCAGAGAACGAAATCCGCCGGGTTCTTCTTGTAAGGCGCAACCTCGACCCGGGCCCCGGCGATCATCTCGTCGCCGTCGACGCCGGAAAGCCGCCCGTAATCGGCGAAGGCTTCAATGGAAAAAAGAACGTGGCCCTCGGCCGCATAAGCCGCGCCCGCTTCGATCAAGCGCTCAATGAGCGCGATCATGTCCGGAATATGCTCGGTCGCCCGCGGCGTTCCCGTCGGCGCCAGCGCATTCAGCGCGTCGAGTTCGTCCGTGTAGACTTGCGCAAATTTCTTCGTGATCTCGTCAATCGGCGCGCCGGTTTCCTTGGAGGCGGTGATGATCTTGTCGTCGATATCGGTGAAATTACGCGAATAGACCACGTGGGCCGCGCCATATTCATGGCGCAACACCCGGAACAGGAGATCGAAGACAATCGCCGAGCGGGCGTTGCCGATATGGGTGTAATTGTAAACGGTGGGCCCGCACACATACATCGTCACCCGTTTCGGATCGGCGGGCTCGAAGACGCGTTTTTCTCGCGCCATGGTATCGTAAACAGCCAAGCTCATCGTTTGTTTGCTAGCGGGCCTCGGGTCCGCACGCAATAAGAGACGCTAGGCAAAGATCGCGGCGCTGCTATGATCGTCTCCATGAGCAGCGAACCCATCGAAGAAACCGACCGCTTCACGCCCGTTTTCAACGCCGACGGGCTGATCCCAGCCGTCGCCACGGACGCCGGCGACGGGCGTTTGCTGATGCTCGCCTGGATGAACGAGACGGCGCTTAAAAAAACCGTGGAAACCGGCGAGGCCCACTACTGGTCGCGCTCGCGGGGCGAGCTTTGGCGCAAGGGCGCGACCAGCGGTCATATTCAGCGCGTCGTCGAAATCCGCACCGACTGCGATCAGGACGCGATCCAGCTCATCGTCGAGCAGACCGGCCCGGCCTGTCACACGCACCGTCGCTCCTGTTTTTATCGCGTCGTGGAAACGCCCGAAGGGCTGAAGCTTTTGTTCGACGAATAAAAGCGCAGCGCCCGACGGGCGGGCGCCGCACCGTTACGCAACAAAACACGCCCCGCCCCGCAACACCGGCGTATTCGGCGCAAGCCGATGCGCTTGATTTGTGAATAGCGCGTGAAAGCCCCACGACGATTGTATGAAAGGTCTTCCCCGCCCTGGGGAAGACTTAGCCCATGCCGCCGACGCCCTCGCGTCCGGCGTGTCTGGCTTTGTCGCGTAGGCGCGTCACGAGCGCCAGCGAAACCCATGCGCCGTGAAAAACGACGCCGATCAGGAAAATGACGACACCGGGAAAGGGCCCCAGCGCCATACGCTCAAAAAATTCGTTCACAGAGGAAAGCGGCGTCGGATGAATGATGATCTTGCCGTAATAGGCGACCGCCTGAAACGCAAAGATCCACATATAGTTGCGCCGGATGCGCCGGCCCATGGCGCGCCAGAAGCCGATATGATAGTCCGGGGTCAGATAATCACGGGCGAGAATGTCCTGCCACTCGCCCGGCTCGGGGCAAGACGACCGCAGCAGCATCGGCGCATAGAACTTCGTTTCGATCCACCGCGCCCGCGCGCGCCAGACGTTGAAATAGCGATAGCGCCGCGCTTCAAGAATGAGAAACATCGCAATCAGGATGCCCACCAAGAGGAGCGGCAGGGGCGAGGCCGCGGGGCTCGCATAGGCGATCGACAGGGCGATGCCGAGCGTGACGACGGACCAGTTGGTGGTCGTGTCGAGCCGCGTGCGCCAGATGGTCGAGCGATAGACCTCGCCGCGATAAAGATGAGCGAGGGCGCCGATCGCCGGGCCGTCGAACTTGTCGCCCGTACCGCCTGGCGGCGTCTCCCAACTCTTCCAGTCGTCATTCATGGGCCGTCAGTGTCGCGCTCATCGCCCCCGGCCGCAAGGCGCGTGACAGACGCAATCGACGCCGCTAAGGCGGAAGACCGTTTGCAAGAGAATCCTCATGGCCGTCCGGGGCGCGTCCGCGCCGATCAGCTATAAGCGCATTTTCGCGCTCGCTTGGCCGGCGTCGGTGGCCTCGTCGGTGACGCCGCTCCTTGGCGCCGTCGACGTGTGGGCGCTCGCCCATTCGGCGCGGCCGCTCGACGTCGCCGCCGTCGGGCTCGGCTCGGTGATTTTTTCCCTCGCCTATTGGAGCTTCGGCTTCATCCGCATGAGCGTCGCCGGCCTTACCGCGCAGGCCGCGGGCGCCGAAGACGAACCGGAAACGCGGGCCGCGCTCGTCCGCGGCGCGGCGATCGGCGCCGGCATCGGCGCGGGCCTCGTACTCTTGCAGTTTCCGATCTCCTATTTTTCGTTTCACGCCCTGCAGATCGGATCGGACGCCTCGGCCGACACCTTCGCAGCGGCGGAAACCTATTTCGCCATCCGCATCTGGGGCGCGCCCTTCGCCCTTGCGTCCTACGCCGCCTTCGGCTGGCTCACCGCCCGCGAGCGCACCGACTATCTGATGATCGTCAGCGTCGCGATCACGCTGATCAACATCGTGCTCGACTATCTCTTCGTCGTTCATTTCAACTGGGGCGCCGCGGGCGTCGCCGCCGGCACGCTGATTGCGGAAGTCTTCGGCTTTTTCGCCAGCCTCGTTTTTGTCGCGCTGGTCCTGAGCCGCCATGGGGGCGTCAAAGCTCATTGGCGGGTCGCGGATTTCTGGTCGGCGGACAAAATCCGCCGCACGCTGTCCGTCAATCGCGACATCTTCATCCGCACGCTGCTGCTCGCCTTCTGCTTTGCCTGGTTCGTGCAGCGGTCGAGCGCCTATGGAGACGTCGCCCTCGCCGCCAATCAGACGCTGCTGCAATTGTTCCTGTTCACCGGCCTCGCCCTCGACGGCACAGCCATCGCCGCCGAAACCCTGGTGGGGCAAGCCATGGGCGCGCGTGATCGCGCCAATGGCCGCGCCCGCTACGACTCCGCGGTCCGGCGCACCTTTGAAATCGCCGCTGTCGCTGCGGCGCTTTTTGCGCTGCTCTACTGGCTTGCCGGCGACGCGCTCTTAGCGCTTCTGACGCCCGAAGGCGCGCTTCGCGACGCGGCGATGATCTACATGCCCTGGGTCGTCGTCAGTCCCCTGATCGTCGTCGTCGGCTTTCAGCTTGACGGCATTTTCATCGGCGCAACCCGGGCGAGGGAAATGCGCAACTCCATGATCGTCTCAACGGCGATCTTCCTGCCGGCGTCGCTTTGGGCCGGCGCCCAGTTCGGCAATCACGGACTGTGGGCGGCGTTTTCGCTGTACTTCGTCCTGCGCGCGGCGACGCTGTTGATTTATATGCCGCGCCTCAAGGCATCGTTCGCGCACTAACGATGTTCCGCCCCC
Source organism: Hyphococcus sp. (assembly GCA_028284345.1). Classification (GTDB taxonomy): domain Bacteria; phylum Pseudomonadota; class Alphaproteobacteria; order Caulobacterales; family Parvularculaceae; genus Hyphococcus. The sequence continues at coordinate 289,084 of JANQRY010000008.1, forward strand.
ACGGCATCAGCGACGGTTTCAAAGCCGTCCGTTTTCAACAGATCGGGCAGCCCGCGCAGGATGCGCGCCGGCAGGCCAGGTCCTTCGTAGACCATCGCCGTATAAAGCTGCACAAGCGCGGCGCCGGCGAGAATTTTTTCATAGGCGTCCCGGGGCGAGGCGACGCCGCCGACGCCGATGAGCGGCGTTTGCTTTCCGACGGCGCGGTAGAACTCGCGCAACAATTCCGTAGACGGCGCAAATAACGGCTTGCCGGAAAGGCCGCCCGCTTCCTTGGCGCGCGCGCTCTTTAGCGTATCCGGCCGCGCAATGGTGGTGTTGGAAATAATGAGTCCGTCAAGCGCCAGCTCCCTCGCAACGCCTGCGATGTCCGCCTTGTCCTCATCGGTAAGGTCCGGCGCGATTTTCAAAAACACCGGCGTTCCCGCCGTCGCATCGTCGCGCGCGGCGAGGACGCGTTTCATCAGGTCAGCCAGCGCATCCTTCCCCTGAAGCGCGCGCAGGCCCGGCGTATTGGGCGAGGAAATATTGACCGTATAGAAATCAACAAGGCCGGCGAGGCCCTTAACGCCGGTTTCATAGTCGGCGATGCGGTCGTCGCTGTCCTTGTTGGCGCCGAGATTGACGCCGACGACGCCCTTGCGCCGGCGACGTTTCAACCGGCGCGCGATCACCTCAAGCCCGTCATTATTGAACCCGTAACGGTTGATGACGGCCTCGTCCTTCCAGAGACGAAAGACGCGGGGGCGCGGATTGCCGAATTGCGGACGCGGCGTCACCGCCCCCACCTCGACAAAGCCGAAGCCGAGATCGAGCATGGCGTTCGGCGCCTCAGCATCCTTGTCGAAACCGGCCGCGAGCCCAAGCGGATTGGGAAAATCGATCCCCGCGACCGATACCGCAAGACGTTGATCGCGAAGGCGCGCCTTCGGGCCGAGACCCGTTTTCAGCATGCGGATGGTCAGCCGGTGCGCCGTTTCCGGATCGAGGGTCGTCGCCGCGCGGGCGGCGAAATCCGCGGCGAACAGCGGCGCCCTCACGCGTCGTCTCCGAACTGAAACCCGTCGTCATTGCCGGCCAGCGGGATGGCGCGCGCCACATGCTCGCGCCGCAGCGCGCCATAAAGATGGGGGAATTTCTCGCCCCGCTTCGGCGCCAGTTCGAACCGCACCTGATCGACGATGGCGGTAAGGGGAATTTCAAGAGCGAGCAAATCGGCGACGCCGGCAAAATGCCGATTGGCCGTTTCGATGAGCTGCGCGCGGGTCGACAAATGAATATAGCCGTCGCGCTTGTCCACATCCCGGGTCGGGGCGACGCCGGTTTCCTCGGTCGCGGTCCATTCGGCCGCCGTCGCCAGCCGGTATACGAAGTCGGGCTTGTCGCTCATGGCGCAACGGCCTAGCCGCGGCGGGCCGCGCCGTCCAGCGTGAAGGCTCAGGGCTGCGCGTCGATAAAGGCCGCTTCCGCCGCCGGGCCGGCGGCAATCGCGGCGGCGAACGTTTCGGCCCGCGCCTGCAACGCGGCGTCGAATGCGGTTTGCGGCGCGGCGGCCCGGGCCTCGGCCAGCGCCGTCAACGCTTCGTCGCGCCAGTCCGGCGCGCCATAGGCGAGCACCCGGAGCGCCATTTCATAGCAAATGGAAATGTTGTCGGGATCGCGCGCCCGGGCGGCGCGAAACTGCTCAAAGCCCGTCGCCGCATCGGCGCCGAAGCGGCCGTCGCCGGCGCGCGTCGCAACACCGAGATGCCAGCCGGCGGATGTCGACAGCGCCCAGGGGTTTTCCGGCGCAAGCGCCAGCGCCCGATCGAGACGCTCCCGCGCGCCGGGACCAAGGCCTAAGAAAAACGCCTTGAACGCCGACATGCGCGCGCCGCGCTGGGCCATGGCGATGGCCGCCTGCAGATACGCCTCGACCAATGCGGGGTCCATTTCCGAGGCCCGGTCGGCGAGCTTCGCCGCGCGTTTCACAGTCTTTTTGGCGCGCTTGTCGTCGTCGTCGAGATAGGCCCGCGCGTTGAGCGCCCGCGCCGCCAAGGCGAGGTTTTCCGCGTCGCCGACGCTTTCCGCGCGGTCCGCGGCCGCGCTGAAGTCGCCTTCATTGAAAAAGGAAAGTGCGGTTTCGTCCGGCGCCGCGAGCGCAGGCGTCGCGAAAAAGACAAAAGCGGCGAGCATCCACATCCATCGAACCATGGGACCGATCCTAGCGCGCCTTCTTCAATACCCGCGTTCACAATCTGGACATCGCCCGCCAACCTCCTTCAGATGCGCGCGTCATGAAGCCCGCACGCATCCTTCTCGGACTCGCCGCCGCGACGGCGGCCGGCGCCGCCGCCCAAATGGGCGGGCTCGATCAAAAGATCGTGTGGACCATCGCCATCACCACGCTCACCGCCTTCTGGTGGGTGTCCGAGGCCCTGCCGATCCCGGCGACCTCGCTTGTGCCGTTCGCGCTCTTTCCCCTCGCCGGCGTCCTCGATCAGCGACAGGCGGCGGCGGCCCTTGGCTCCTATGTGATCATTCTCCTGATGGCGTCCTTCATGCTGTCAAAGGCGCTGTCGAAATCAGGCCTGCATGAACGGCTCGCGCTTTACATGATCCGCGCTGTCGGCGCGTCGGGCGGTCGCCTCGTCCTCGGCTTCATGGTCGCCGCCGCGGTGCTTTCCATGTGGATATCGAACACGGCGACGACGCTGATGCTGGCGACCATGGCCCTCGCCATTCTTTCCCATACGGACCATTCGCCGGAAGGGGAGAAGCTCGCGGTTCCGCTGCTCCTCGGCATTGCCTATGCGGCGTCCCTTGGCGGCACGGCGACGCTGATCGGCACGCCGCCCAATCTGATCTTTGCGGAAAACTATCTGCTGGCGACGGGCGAGGAATACTCCTTTACCCGCTGGATGGGGACGGGCCTGCCCATTGTCACCCTCGGCGTGCCCGTCATGTGGCTGTGGCTGACACGATCCTTGCGCAACGTGACGGCGCCGGCGCTGAGGGAGCCCGGTCCCTGGCGCAAGGACGAAGCGCGCACCATGATCGTCTTCGGCCTCGCCATTCTCCTCTGGGTGACGCGGGGCGAACCCTTTGGCGGCTGGGCCGGCGCCCTCGGCATGGAGGCCGCGGGCGATTCCACCGTCGCCGTCTTCGCCGTCATCCTGATGTTTCTCGTGCCCAACGGAAAGGGCGGCGCCCTGCTCGACTGGGAAACCGCGGCCGATATTCCGTGGGGGTTGCTCCTTCTCTTCGCCGGCGGCATTTGCATCGCCGCCGCGTTCCGGGCGAGCGGGCTCGATCAACTGATCGGCGACAGCCTCGCCGGTCTCGCCAATCTGCCCGTCTTCGCCATGATGCTGGGGCTGTGCCTGTCGGTGACGTTCCTGACGGAAATGACCTCGAACACGGCGACGGCCAATCTTTTGATGCCGATCCTCGCCGCCATCGCGGCCGGAACCGGCGTCGATGCGCAACTCCTGATGATCCCAGCGGTTATCTCCGCATCCTGCGCCTTCATGCTGCCCGTGGCGACCGCGCCCAACGCCATCGTCTACGGCACGGGGCGCGTTTCCATCGCCCGCATGGCGCGGGAGGGCATTGTCCTCAACATCATCATTGCCCTGATTGTTTCAAGCGTCTGCTGGACGCTGTTGCGGTGACGTCCGTCGTCGCCGGGGCCGTCTACTTCGCGATTGTCTTCGCCGTCGGGTTCGCCCTCGGGACAATTCGCGTTCTCGGGCTCGCGCCCGCATTGGGCGAAACCACGGCGACGCTGATTGAAGGCCCGTTTATTCTGGGCGCAAGCTGGCTCGCCTGCGGCTTTTCCATTCGGCGTTTCAATGTGGCCGCAAACGCGTCAAGCCGGCTGACCATGGGCGCCGTTGCTTTCGCCCTGCTCATCGGCGCGGAAACGCTGCTCGGCGTGTTCGGTTTCGGGCAAACGCTTGGCGACGTATTCGCCCGATACGGAACCACCGCCGGCGCCATCGGCCTCGCCGGACAGATTTTATTCGGGTTGTTTCCGCTGTTGAGAGAGCGGCGCGCCGACTGACACGGGCGTTACGAGACGCCGTCCACCGTCATGTGCCTTGCGCGGGCGGAATGTTCGATCGCCGCCGCGCCGTCATCAGCGATCTTTAAGGCGTTGCGAATGAGTTCGAGAACGCGAATTTCCGTCACGTCCAGATTTTCATCCGCCGTCACCACATCGACGACGGCCGCATAGGCGGTTTCGCCGAGATGATTCGGCAGGGCGGCGGCGGCGGACTCCAGCACTTTGTGCAAGCCGCCGTCCGACGACATCAGCCGGCCGCAGGCTTCCGAGGTCTGCACCAGCGTCCGCTCATCGGCTTCCGAAAAGACCGGGAAAGAGCGCACGACCCGTCCGATGGTTCGAAGTTCCGCATCGTTGATCGCGCCGTCGGACGCCGACGTCATGACCATCAGATAGATGATCGCTTCTTGCGGGGTGAGCGCGGGCGCGCCTACGGCCATGAGTGAACTCTCCGGGTTGGAATTGCAACGCGGGCGGGACCCTAGCGGCGGGCCCCGATCCCGGCAACAGGGCGTTTTTGCGCCGGCGCCCGGACGACGATAATCTGGGGCGAATCTGTCGCAGGACGCGCGATCTTGCCTATCGGCGCCGTTGGGCGCAGATGCGGCGCTATCCCCGGATTGAACGCCTATGCCCGCTGAACTTTTGCCAGCTTTCGTCACCGCTTTCGCGACGCTGTTCATCGTGATCGACCCGATTCTGGTGACGCCGATCTTCGCCTCCCTGACCAAGGGCGAGGCCCCGCGCGCGCGTTTGCGGATCGCGCTGATGGCGGCGGTCTATTCGGTGGCGATCCTGTTGTTTTTCGGTTTCGCCGGCGCGGCGCTCCTGCACCATCTCGGCGTTTCCATGGCGGCCTTCCGCGCGGCCATGGGCATTATCCTTTTTATCATGGGCTTTCGCATGTTCTTCGATCCGGACGGCGAGACCCAGGCGAAAACGCCGGGACCGCGCGCGGCCTCCCGCGACAGTATTGCATTCTTTCCTTTGGCGATCCCGATGCTGGCGGGGCCCGGCGCCATCGCCACGATCATGCTGCTGATGGGACCGGGGATGGGCGTTCTCGACAAAGCCGCGGCGCTGACGGCGATGGCCCTTGTCCTTGCCATTGCGGTGTTGATGATGGCGTTTGCGAGCCGCATCGGCGACGCCCTCGGGCGCACCGGCATGAACGCCATCACCCGCATTCTCGGCATGCTCCTGATGGCGCTGTCGACGCAGTATGTGTTTGACGGCGTGCGGGTGGGGATTCTGGAACAGGCGGCGCAGGCCGCCGGCGCTTAAATTTATTCCGCGAGCGCCTTTTGCGTTTCAGCAAAGGCGTTGACGCCGCGTTCCGCGCCATAGCGCAAGGCCCCGCCGGATAGCTCAGCGCCGGCGCCGTCGCCGGCGCAGACGAACCGGGTCACCTGTTGCGCGCGTTCATCGCCCGCCCGGCAAGCCGCCTCAAGGGCGCCCAGCGCCTTGTCGCATTCGGCGATGAGCAGGCCGGCCTGCCAGTCGCCGGCGCTCGCCCAGTCGATTTCGGCCCGGATTTCATTGCCGCAGACTTTGCGCGTGTAATAGGCCTCGTCGGCGAGCGCGGCGGCGTTGTCCTCGCGCGCGCGCACGTCGCGCAGCGACTGCGCCTCAGCCGCGCCGAGCGCCGATATGGCGAACGCCAGCACGGCGAGCGCGACAATGCCGAAATGCGGTTGCAGGGCCATGCCGACAGGATGGCCCGAATTTTTGGCGGTTTTGAGGCTGTAGGGCCGCTTCAGAGATATTCCTCCAGGAACCGTTCAACGGCGCGGGAGGACAATCGCCCGGAAATGTCCTGATCCGGGACATACTGGATGATCAGCGCGCCCTCTTCAAAGCGCGCGGTGGGCGCCGGCCCGATTTCGAACACCACGCGCCGGATCCGTTCGCCCAAGATCCGCGCCCCGGTCGGGTCGCCAGCAACCGCCTTGACGCCGACGGCGGCGCGAACGACCGCATCCGCCAACACCGCCGCGCTTGTCGTTTCATCGGGCGCGGCGGCGAGTTCAAACGTGATGGGCGAGCCCGCCGCAGCGCTGATGATCGCAGACGCGGCATTGGCGCGCCGCAGCGCGGCGTCAAAGCCGATCTCGGGAAGCTCAACGGCCCGATCGTCGCCGAAGGATCGCGACGCCGCCGAGCCGGCCGCATCGCCGGGCCACTGCACGGTCGCGCCGCCATAAGACGCGATGCGCACCAGCGTCTCGCCGTCGGCGTTCTTGAAGATAGAATCGCCGCGGGGCCCGCGCGTCACCGAGAGGAGATAAATCTCCGGCGCCGGCGCTTGCGTATCAATCGTACAGTCAAGACGCGCATCATTTGGTCCGCACAGGAACTTAACCCGCGCCGTGCGCGTGCGCGCTTCAATCAGAAAGGCGCGATTGTCCGAGGCCAGCACAAACCGTTCAACCTCGCCGTTCTGGCGTTCCGCGCGCCGTTGCCGCTTCTCACCCACAAGGGCGGAAAAAGGGTTGGAGTCGGATTGTTGCGCCAATAGGAATACGGGCGCGCGGCCCTGCGCTGCGACTTGCGCAGACAGAACAGCCGCGCCGGCGAGCCCCGCCAGCGCGCGCGCAATCATCCTCAGAGTCCTCGCCGCTTTCATCACCCGTCCGGTCTACGCGACTATTTTGGTAAAAAAAGGGCCCCGCCGCGCATTTTCGCCGGCAGGGCCCTGATTTTGAGCCATTTTACGCGTCAGGCGGCGAAATACTGCCCGCCATTGGCCGACAGGACGGCGCCGGTGATGAAGCCCGCATTGTCGTCGGCGAGGAAGGCGACGCAGTCGCCGATTTCACGGGCTTCGCCAAGGCGGCCGACCGGGACCTGGGCGGTGATTTTCTTCAGCGCCTCTTCCGGCATCGCCGACACCATCTCGGTTGCGATGTAACCGGGCGCGACTGCGTTGACGGTAACGCCCTTGAAGGCGCCCTCCTGGGCGAGCGCCCGGGTGAAGCCGAGCATGCCCGCCTTCGCCGCCGAATAGTTGGTCTGGCCCATCTGTCCTTTCTGGCCGTTGATCGACGAAATGTTGATGATGCGCCCGAAGCCGCGCTCGCGCATGCCCGGAAAAACATTGTGGGTCATGTTGAACACCGAATCGAGATCGGCGCGGATCACCTCAGACCATTCCTTCGGACCGATTTTGTGAAACATGCCGTCGCGGGTAATGCCGGCGTTGTTGACAAGAATGTCCGTTGGCCCCTGCGCGCCTTCCACTTCGGCGACGCCGGCCTTGCACGCCTCATAGTCGCCGACATCCCATTTATAGACGTTGATGCCGGTTTCGTCCTTGAACTTCGCCGCCGCTTCGTCGTTGCCGGCGTAAGTCGCCGCGACCGTGCATCCTTTGTCTTTCAGGCATTTGGCGATCGCCGCGCCGATGCCGCGCGTGCCGCCCGTTACAATTGCGTTTCTCGCCATAGCTCTTCTCCCGTCCTATGCGCGCAGGCGCGCTTTCCCCACTATCCGCGCGCATAGCAAATCGGTCAACGCTCGACGCACATGGCGATGCCCATGCCGCCGCCGATGCACAGGGTGGCAAGCCCCTTCGACTTTCCGGCCCGCTTCATCTCGTGCAGCAGCGTGATCAGAATGCGCGCGCCGGAGGCCCCGATCGGATGGCCGATGGCGATAGCGCCGCCATTGACGTTGACCCGCTCGGGATCCCAGCCAAGCTCTTTTCCGACCGACAGCGCCTGGGCCGCAAACGCCTCGTTGGCTTCGATCAGGTCCACATCGTCGAGGGACCAGCCGGCTTTTTCAAGCGCGTTGCGGGACGCCGGCGCCGGGCCGATGCCCATAATCGAAGGATCGACGCCGCAATGGGCCCAGGAGGCGATGCGCGCCAGCGGCTCCAGGCTGCGCTTGTCCGCTTCCTTTTCCGACATCACGATCACCGCCGCGGCGCCGTCATTGAGGCCCGACGCATTGGCCGCCGTCACCGTGCCGCCGTCGCGCACGAAGGCGGGCTTAAGACCCGAAACGCCGTCGATGGTCGCCCCTTCGCGAATATACTCGTCATGGTCGAACACAATCTCGCCCTTGCGGGTCTTGATCGTCACGGGCGTAATTTCGTCTTTGAACTTGCCTGCTTTTTTCGCCGCTTCGGCCTTGTTCTGGCTGGCGATGGCGAAGGCGTCCTGTTCCTCGCGAGAGATCTGGTATTTCTCCGCCAGGTTCTCCGCCGTCTGGCCCATGTGGTAATTGTTGAAGGCGTCCCACAGACCGTCGACGATCATGATGTCGGCGAATGTCGACGGACCCATTTTGACGCCGTTGCGCAAATGGCCGGCATGGGGCGCCAGCGACATGTTTTCATGACCGCCCGCGGCGACGACATCGGCGTCGCCAAGCGCCACCGCCTGCGCCGCCATGGCGACGGCGCGGAGCCCCGATCCGCAGACCTGGTTGATGGTGCTCGCCGGGCGCTCAACCGGCACGCCCGCGCCGAGGCTCGCTTGGCGCGCCGTATTCTGGCCCTGGCCGGCCTGCAGCACATGGCCCATGATCACTTCGCCCACATCGCCGCCCTCGACGCCGGCGCCGGCGAGCGCGGCCGACAACACGGTCTCGCCAAGCTTGGCCGCCGGCACGGTCGCCAGCGACCCGCCAAAGGACCCGACGCCGGTCCGCGTCGCGGAAACAATCATTGCATTCGTCATTTCATTTGCTCCGTTTCATGAAAAATGGGGCGCAAAGCGCCATGTTTTCGCACTGCAAGACGCCTTGCGCGCCGCCGGCAAAAGCCTCCAAGTCCTTGCTTTTTCTACGATCTCCCGAGAGATGCGTATGCAAACTAGCTTTTTGTGCTATAGCAGCATTAGCATACGCACAACAGCAATGCGGCGCAAAAAAGCGTCGACCGGCGGCGGGGACGAAACGCCGGCTGCGGGGCTCCCGGCGGGGAGCGCGGAAACGGGAGAGACATGACATGACCGAAAAAGAAGCCAGCGGCGGCGCAAAACCGCGAGCCAATGGCGCGACCGACGCCGTCGTCATCAAAAAATACGCCAACCGGCGGCTCTACAACACCGCCACCAGTTCTTACGTAACGCTCGATTTCCTCGCCGACATGGTGAAAAACGGAGAGGATTTTGTCGTCTATGACGCCAAGTCCGGCGACGACATCACCCACTCCGTCCTGACACAGATTATCTTCGAAGAGGAAAGCAAGGGCCAGAACCTTTTGCCGATACAGTTTTTGCGGCAATTGATTCAGTTCTACGGCGACAGCCTGCAGCGTTTCGTGCCGTCCTATCTCGAAATGAGCATGAACGCCTTTTCACAAAATCAGGACGATATGCGCAACCGGATGCGCGACGCGTTTGAATCGACGCCCGGCTATTCCATGTTCGAAGAAGGCGTGCGCAAGAATATGGAGCTTTACAATCAGGCGATGAAAATGTTCTCGCCGATGACTAATCTTTACGCGCCCTCGCAATCAGAGGCGTCGCAATCGGGCCGGAGCGAGGACTCCGACGAGATCGACGATCTGAAATCGCAACTCGCGGCCATGCGCAAAAAAATCGACGAGCTTGAAAAGAAAGGCGGCTGAGGCGCCGGCCCCACCCGCTATCGCTGCACGCGCATGGTCGGCGGATCGTTCGGCGCGCCTTCGGGCAGCCAGGCGGGCGCCGTTTCCGGTTTGCCGATCAGGAACCCTTGCAGAAAATCAACGCCGAGGCCCTTGAGCAGCATGGCGTCGGCTTCATTGTCGACCCATTCGGCGACGCTTTGCATGCCGAAATTGCGCGCAAGATCAAGCAGCGTGCGGACGAAAAGCTGGTTTTCCCGCGACGACGAAACTCCCGTCACGAAGGAGCCGTCGATTTTCAGAATATCGATATCCATGGCCTTAAGGTTCCGGAACGAGGTGTAGCCGGCGCCGAAATCGTCAATCCCGAATGAACAGCCGATCTTCTTGATTTCCTGAACGAACTCAATCGTCGCATCGATGGCGTCAATCACTTGCGTCTCGGTCAACTCGACCGTGATGCGATTGGCGAGATGCGCATTGGCGCGCAGGTGAGAGATATATCCTTCCGCCCAGACGAAGTCTTTCAGGGTCTCCATGGAGATGTTCACATTGAGATGAATGTCGGGGCAGACTTCGAGCGTGTTTGTCGCCAGTTCGAGGACGCGCCTGTCCAGCAGATGGACAAGACCGAGACGCTCCGCAGCGGGAATAAACTCCGGCGCCGGAATTTCCTGGCCGTCCTCGCCGCGCATGCGGATGAGGCATTCGAATTTCTTCGGCTCTTCCTCAAGGTCGGCCACAATCGGCTGAAAGGCGAGGCGAATGCGCCGCTCGTTCAGCGCCGTCAGAATGACGTCAGACATATGGGTGTTGCGCCGGCGCATGGAGACCGGGTCGGTCTTTTCCGAGAACGCCGACCAGCTCGACTTCCCCTGCTGCTTGGCGGCGTCGAGAGCGGCCTCAGCGCGGGACATGGCGATATTCGCGTCGTCGGCGTTCTCGGGAATTTTCACCGCGCCGACGCAAATCGAGGCGACGACGCCGCCGCGCTTGGTTTCGACGACGCTTTCGCGCACCGCATTCATCAGGCGCGCGCAGACGGCGCGAAGGCAGTCTTCGTCGCAGGACTGTAACACAATCCCGAATTTCGTCCCGGCGACGCGGCCGATGACGTCATGCTCTCCGAGCACGCTGGCGAGACGTTTGGAAATTTCAACAATGACCTTGTCGGCGGCCTCAAATCCGAAATCCGCATTGACCGCGCCGACATCGTCGATCCCGGCGAGAATGTAAGCGCCGGCGACGGCGTTCGCTTTCGCCGCGTCGATCGCCGCTTCAAGTTCGCGGCGCAGGGAAACGCGGTTTAAATGCCCGGTCAGTTCGTCCTTTGTCGCCAGCCAGGAAAGACGCTCGTCGCGCCGCTTTTCATTCTCAATCGAGCGGATGACGGAGATCAGCCGGCGATGGCCCTCTTTTCCGATCCAGCCGCCGCGCTCTTCGACCCAGTGGGTTTCGCCGTCGTCGCGACGCAGCCGGTATTCGCAAAAATAGCTCTGTGCGCGACCGGCGAACGCTTCGGCACGCTCCGCCGCGGCGTTCTCGTCGATCCGCTTGTTGAAGTTTTCGACCGTCTCAATCGTCTGCGCGTCCTTGGCGCCGAGAATACGCGCCGCAGCGCTTTCGTCGGACCAGCGCAGCATGCCGTCCATGGGATCGAATTCGAACATGGACTGCAAGGCGCCGTCGGCGGCGGGGGGACCGAAGCCGGCGCCGGCGTCCGCGTCGACGGACGCGCGGGCGCGCTCGCCGCCAGCAGCGACGTTCGCGACCGCTTTTGATAACGCCTTCGCGTTCTCTACCATTCGTCCCACTCACGCTTTGTTGTTGGCAACCTTAATCACGCAGCCGTAAATAAAATTTGAAATTGTGCGCCGCCGCGTGACGGCGCAAGTCTTGCGATACGCCATCTTGTGAAAGGAATTGTTAACCTTCCTACGGTGGCGAGAACGACCGAGATCCGTCCCCCGCTGAGACGATCGCGGCGGGTTGCCGGCGCGCGTCGCGGGAATCCGGCGCGGGCGGCCCTCATCCCATCAACGCCGATCTCAACGCCGCTCGTCCCGATCCGGGACAATCAAAAGGCGACGCCCCCAACCGATCAGGCCGCACGCGCCTACGCCGTCATACAAAACGACGCGCCCGGAAAGCCCGGACGCGCCGTTAATATGCTCGTTTAGACCGCCCGCGTTCAGTCGCCGAGGGCGCCCCCCGCCACCGAAAGGTCGCGCCGCGCCGTCACCGTGGTGACGATGAAGCCGGCCATGAAATCGAGAAACGTCATCGCCATAAAGAGGAAGAAGACGGAATTGCCGAAGCCCTCGACGATGATGAACAGCAACAGCGCGACGACAAAGACCACCACCGAAAAGGCGTGATTCATAATCGACGCGGAGCCCGTCTTGGTCGCGCGCAGCAATTCGACAAACAACAGCCCCATGCTGAACAGCAGGAAGACGTCGCCAAAGCTGATCTTCCAGGTTTCCCCGGATACGAGATTGAGATCGACGAACAGCATTTCATGCCACGGCGTTTCGGCTGAGCCGACCGCGCCCGTCAGCGTCAGGACAGCGTAAACGATGAGGCTGATCCCCAGAAGCGGCACCATTTGATACATATCTGTTCCCCGAATTTTCCTGTTCCCGCCGCCGTCCGATCCCATGCCCGAACGGCGACGCGGATTTGAACGGCCCATAAAGGCTACCACAAGGGCGGGGCCCAAGGCAGCCCTTTAACGCTCCAATTCCTCGATCCGGCCCGGGGACCGGGACCGGCCCAGAAGCCACAAAACGCCTGTTAAATCGCGAATCGCCACCATCAAACGCCCGATATTGGTGTATTTTGAGGCGCCGTGCGCCCGGGGCCGATGGCGCACGGACAGAAATTTCACGGAAAAGCCCTCCCTTCGCATCAGCGCCGGCAGGTAGCGGTGCATGTGATCGAAATAGGGCAGGCGCAGATAAGCTTCCCGGTAGAACGCCTTGAGCCCGCATCCGGTGTCGTCCGCGCCGTCGCGCAAGAGCCTTTTGCGCAAGGCGTTGGCGGCGCGCGAGGCCCATTTTTTTGCCGCGCTGTCTTTTCGTTTTTTGCGGTCGCCGGCGACCATGGCGAGCGCCGGGGCGCCGTCGAGCAGCGCGTTCAACAGCACCGGGACATCGGCCGGATTGTTTTGCCCGTCGCCGTCAAGCGTGACGATAATGTCGCTGCGCGCAGCGAGAATCCCGGTGCGCAGCGCGCGGCTTTGACCGGCGTTCGAGGCGTGACGCAACACGCGCAAGCCCCGCGCGGGCGACCGCGACAGCGCCGTCACCGTGTCGTCCGTCGAGCCGTCGTCGACAACGACAATCTCGTAGTCGACGCCTTCGAGCGCGTCGGCGATTTCCGCGACAAGCGACGCCGCGCCGCCAGCCTCGTTAAACATCGGCGCCACGACGCTAACCGCCGGCGCGCCGGGACGCGACGCCGGCCAGGCAAAAAACGCCGGCGCGTTCCGGTGCTCCGCTTCGGGTGTGACGGCGCCGTTCATGGCCGGCGCTCTTAACCGGTTTGCCGCGGCCCGTCACGCCTCGCAAGACATGAGAGCCGTAAACGCCTATTGTGCCCGTCATGAGGGGATTGCTCGGATGACCGCATCGTCAGGCGAAGCGCGGAGCCGCTGGCGGCTGTTTGCGGCCGCAGCCTTTGCGACGTTTGTCGCCATGGCGGGGCTATGGTCCCTGCCGCCGCTCGACCGCGATGAGTCCCGCTTCGCCCAGGCGACGGCGCAGATGCTGGAAACCGGCGATCTGGTTTCGATCCGCTTTCAGGACCGCGAACGTAACAAGAAACCCGCCGGCGTTTACTGGCTGCAGGCGGCCAGCGTCTCCGCCTTTTCCAGCGTCGAGGCGCGCGAGATCTGGGCGTACCGAATTCCATCCGTGATCGGCGTTATTTTCGCCGCGATTTTCACCTTCCTCGCCGGGCGCCGGCTCTATGACGAACGGACGGGATTTCTGGCGGCGCTTTTGCTGGCCTCGGCGCCCGTGGTCGCGGCCGAAGCGACCATCGCCAAAACCGACGGCGTCCTTCTCGCCCTTGTCTGTCTCGCCCAGTGGGCCTTCATCGAGATTTACGCCGCCTATAAAGAAAGGCGAAAGACCGGCTGGGGAACGCCCGCTGCGTTCTGGACCGCCCACGGCGCGGCGACGCTTGTCAAAGGGCCCATCGCGCCGATGATATCATTGCTCACCGGGCTCGGCCTCACCCTGGCCGAACGCCGTCTCGGCTGGATTATCCGTATGCGACCCTTTACCGGCCTGGCGATTCTCATCGTCATGGTCGCGCCCTGGGCGCTTGCCATTCACGTCGCCACCGACGGGCGGTTTTTCGCCGACGCAATTGGCGGCGACATGCTCGGCAAGGTCGGCGAGGCGCAGGAAAGCCATGTGGGCCCGCCCGGTTACCACACGCTGCTGGTCTGGATCCTGTTCTGGCCGGCCGCTGCGCTAATCGGGCCGGGCCTCGTGCATATCTGGCGCGACCGCGCCCAATGGCAGGCGCGGTTTCTCTTCGCCTGGATCCTGCCCTCCTGGCTTGTCTTTGAAATCGCCGCCACCAAGCTGCCCCATTACGTCATGCCGCTTTATCCGGCCCTCGCCATGGTCGCGGCCCATGCGGTGCTGAAAGACGGCGACCGACAGACGACGCTGCGCAAACTCGGCGCCCTGACCTATGGCGGCGTCGGACTGGTCGCCGCGGCGGCGATCGCCGTTTTGCCAATTATTTTGAGCGCGGCGCCGATGACGGCCGTCTGCTACACTCTGGCGGCGGCGTTTTCCGTGGCGACGCTCTGGACGGCGAGCGTTTTCTGGCGCGGCCGCGCCGGTCGCGGCGCGCTTTACGCATCAGCGCTGGCGGCGCTTTACGCCTGGGCGCTGATGGGCGCGGTGTTGCCCCGGCTCGACGCGCTCATGGTCTCGCCGAAACTGTCAGCGGCCCTCGACGACGCCGGACTTCACCCGATCATCGACGGCGGCGACGACATCGCCCTCGCCGGCTATTCCGAACCGTCTGCGGTGTTTTTAATCGGGACCGAAACCGTTCTCGCCAACGGCGCCGAGGCCGGACGCCTGCTGGCCAATGGCGCGGTCGCCGCCGCCGCGGTGGAAGCGCGGCAGGCGGACGCGTTTTTCGCCGTCGCCGGCCCGCGCCCCCGCGCCCTTGCCGTCATCGACGGGCTCAACTACTCGAACGGGAAACCCGTAGAGATCACCATCTATGTCCCCGCCCAACGCGATTCAGAGTGAAGCGTCGCCGGCCGCGCCCGCGGCGGGCCTTTGGCGGTCTTTCTGGTTCTGGGCCGGCGCCATCGCATTGCTCCGCATCGCCGGACTTTTGTTCGCCGACGGCGATCTCGGTCCCGACGAAGCGCAATACTGGACATGGGCGCAGGACCCCGCCTTCGGCTATTTTTCAAAACCGCCAATGATCGCCTGGATCATCGCCGCGACGACGGGCCTTTTCGGCGACGGCGAATGGGCGGTGCGCCTCGCCGCGCCGCTTTTGCATACAGGCGCGGCCGCGTTCATTTATCTGACAGCGGATCAATTGTTCGGACGCCGTACGGCGCTCTTCGCCGGGCTCGGCTGGCTGACGCTCCCGGGCGTCAGCGTTTCGTCTTTCCTGATCACCACCGATGCGCCGCTGTTGCTGTTCTGGTCCGGGGCGCTGTTCATGACGTTTCGGATCGCAAAGGCCGGCGCCGCGCCGACAACGGATTTTGTTTTACTCGGCGTCCTGATCGGCCTCGGCCTCCTGTCGAAATATGCGATGCTCTATTTTATCGCGGCCGCCGGAATCGCCGTTCTATTTTCCAAAGATTTCCGAACGGCGATAATGCGCCCGCAAATCGCCCTGACGACGCTCATCGCCGCGGCAATCTTTGCGCCCAACATCGCCTGGAACGCGGCCAATGAATTCCAGACGGTCGCCCACACGGCGGCCAACGCCAACTGGTCGGACAATCTGTTCAAACCCGCATCGCTCGCGCGATTTACCGGCGGCCAGTTTCTCGTCTTCGGGCCGATCCTGTTCACCGTATTGCTGGCGGCGGCCTATGGGATCATGCGCAAACGCAACGCAAGCGGCGACAAGTTCGTCCTGCTGATCTTCGCCCTGACGCCTCTTGTCATCGTCGCCATGCAGGCGTTCGTTTCCCGCGCCCACGCCAACTGGGCCGCCGCCGCCTATCCCGCGGGCGTGATCCTGGTCAGCGCCGTCCTCACAGAACGACACGCCATAGCAGCGAAACTCAGCCTCGCCCTTCACGGCGCCCTCGCCGCGCTTTTCCTTATCGCCATGTCGAATTTCGCGCTCATAGACCGCCTCGGCGCCGGGCGCGCGGTCGCCGAACTGCGCGGATGGGAAAGCCTGTCGTCGCAAATTGCATCCCAAACGGACGGTTTTGACGCCGTCCTCTTTGACGATCGGTCGATGATTGCGGAAATGCTCTACTACCAGCGCGAGAGCGATCTCGACATCGCCGCGCTCGATCCCAATAACGGCGTTCATCATCATTATGAGGCGTTCCGACCGTTCCGGCCGAACGACCATGAACGCAGCCTGTTCGTTTCCATTCTCGAGACCGACGCCCATGTGAATTACCGCTTCCGTGAAATTCAGCGTGTCGGCGTTGTATCGGCCCCGATCGGGTCAAAAGATATGCGTCAATTCACGCTGTTTGACATCTCAGGCTATTACGGGCCGCCCGGTATTCAATATACGGATTAATTGCGGCCCGCCGTTTTTAAAGCGTAAGACAACCACAACAGCCGCGCCAATACCCAGCGCGCCGGCGCGGGCCAGGAACGTTCAAAATGCGTATTAAAATAGCGGATGAGGCCGCGCGTCTTGTGCGCCTCAACGTCCCGGCGCGGGGCGGCGCTTGAACTTTTCACATGCGTGACGGCGACGGCCGGATTGAACCAGACGCGCCCACCTGCGTCACGAAAGCGCTTGCAGAAATCAATGTCCTCCACATGGAGGAAATAGCCCTCGTCCACGCCGCCAATGGCGCGATAGTCGGCGGCCGGCAGGAACAGACAGGCGCCGGAAAGGGTCGGCGTTTCATCGGGGACATCAGGCCGCGGCGCGCGGTGTAAGTTAAACGGCGGGAATACGCCCGGCGCGACTCGCGCCAGATAGGTCGCCTCGAAAATCGCGCGCCATGGGGTGAGCTCGGCGCGGCGCGATCCCTGTTGTTCCGTTCCGTCCGGCCCCACAAGCAACGCGCCCATGAGCCAGGGCCGTTCAAGGTTTTTGCAGTCCGCAAGCAGTCGCGTGACGCCGCCGGGCGTAATCACCGCGTCCGGATTGAGGATCAGGAGATAGTCGCCGGTCGCCGCCGCTGCGCCGCGATTGCAGCCGGCGGCGAACCCCACATTGCCGTGTCCGGAAAGAATGCGAACCGGCGCCCCCGCTTCCTTGACAGCGCTCTCAATGGCGCCCGCGGGATTGCCGTTGTCGACGAGGACGATTTCGGCGACGGCGCCGTCGCGTTTCAGGGCGGCGATGCAGTCGGCGAGGACGGGGCCCGTATGATAGCTGACGACCACGGCGCTGACCCCGCCTTTGGGAGCGTCCGCGCCAGTCATTGCACCCGCGACCAGTTCATATGGAGGGAATGCGCAAGGCCGACGCCCATGGCCGCGAGCCCCATGGCGGCGAACCGCCAGACCTGCCACAGGCTCGTCTCAACCAGCGTCGAGGCAAGGACCGCGGCGAAGGCGCCGGCGGCCGCGGCGATCACCGGCTTTTGCAGATCAGCGCGGGCAAAAGCGACTGCGCCCCAGTAAAGAAAGCCGGCGAAAGCGGCGACGCCCACAAGGCCAAGCTCCAACCAAATTTGCAGATAGAGATTGTGGGGATGGTTCGGGATGACGGAGAGCGGCGCGGCGGCGCCGGGCACGGCGATCAACGGCGCGGTTTCTTTCCAGACGCGGGCGTAATCGGCGCCGAACCCGAAGGGCAGCCCTTCCGGCGCGCGTTCCGCCGCCGCCTGCCAGATAGCGACCCGATGAAGCGCCGACTCCGGCGCCCATCCCTCGCCGAAGGCGAAGATCGCCTCCACCGGCAGGAATGCGGCGAGCGGCGCAAAGACCAAGGCGGCGAGCGCCAGAAAGGAAAGCCCGCGCACCGTCGCCCGCGGCGCCTTGAAGGCGATGATCGCCGCGGCGAGACCGGCGGCCAGCGCCACGGCGTTGGCGGAGACGTCGTTCAAAAACGCCGCCGCGACGCCGAGACCGAGCACGGCGAGGGCCGCCCACCGGTTCCACACCGCCGCGGCGATAATGCCGGCCGGGAACAGCGCCGGGGCGAGGGCCGTCACGCCGCGCCCAAGGGCGATAACGTCGCGAGAACGATCCGGGCTCGGATCTTCCGGCGGCAGGATGGCGCGCAAGGCGCCGCCGCTGACGCCCTCAAAGGCGAGAACGCCCATCCCGAAAACGATTGCGGCCGCATAAGCGACGGCGATACGCCAGGCCCAGACGCGATTCACATTGGCGGCGAACCAAACCACGCTGCCCCCGATGAGGACGGGGCCTAATATCCACAGGCCCAGCGACGGCATCCCCCGCGGCGACCAGAAACCGGACAGAAATATCCAGCCGCAAAAGACCATGATCGAAAGATAGGCGGCGAAAAACGGAACCCGCGGGTCCATATGGTCAAAGACCGCGCCGAAGACTTTCAGCCAGTAGTCCCCGCGCAGAAACGCCGGAATGCTGGCGAGCAGAAGCCACGGCGCCAGCCCGCGATGACCGAAAACGACCGTGATCGGCAACAAGGCGAACAACGCGAACAAGAGCAAAAGGCTCGCCTGATCGCGCCGACGCCGAAAACCAACCTTCGCCATGCGGCCGCCCTAAGATTTTGCGCGCAGATCCGGCGCCAGCGCTTCCTCGCCAAGCGCCGCGACCGCTTCGTCCCGGGAAACAACCTGCTGCTGCTTCTGGCCGAGGCGGCGCAAGGAGACCTTGCCCTCCTCCGCCTCCCGGGCGCCGACCACGGCGATCACCGGAACCTTGGCGTGGGAATGCTCGCGCACCTTGTAGTTGATCTTCTCATTGCGAATATCAAGCTCGACGCGCAAGCCCGCCGCGCGAAACGCCGCCGCCGTTTCCTCCGCATACGCATCAGCGTCGGAGGTGATGGTCGCGACAACGACCTGCACCGGCGCCAGCCAAAGGGGGAAAGCCCCGGCGTAATGCTCAATAAGAATGCCAGTGAACCGCTCAAGCGAGCCAAACAACGCCCTGTGCAACATGACCGGGCGATGCCTGCCGCCATCCTCGCCGACATACGTCACGTCGAAACGTTCCGGCAGGTTGAAGTCCACCTGCAACGTCCCGCACTGCCAGTCGCGGCCAATGGCGTCGCGCAATACAAACTCTAGTTTCGGTCCGTAGAATGCGCCTTCGCCCGGATTTTCGCTGAAGGGCAGGCCGGTCGCTTCAAGGGCGTGCCTCAAGGCGGCCTCGGATTTATCCCAGACCGCATCATCGCCGATGCGCGCCTCAGGTCGATCAGAGAACTTTATTCTGACGTCTTCGAAGCCGAAATCCTTGTAGATATCGAGAATAAGATCGACGACAATCAGACACTCTTCCTGCAACTGTTCAGGCGTACAGAAGATATGCGCATCGTCCTGCGTAAAATGACGCACGCGCATCATGCCGTGCAAAGCGCCGGACGGCTCATAGCGGTGAACTTTGCCGAACTCCGCCATGCGAAGGGGCAACTCCCGGTAGGAGCGCAGGCCATGATTGTAGACCTGAACCCCGCCCGGACAATTCATCGGCTTTAGCGCATATTTGCGCTCATCCGGCATGACCGTCGAATACATGTTTTCGCCGAACTTTTCGGCATGACCGGACGTTTCCCACAAAGAGTAATCGAGCAGGTCGGGCGTATTGATTTCCACATATCCGGCCGCGTCCTGACGTCGGCGCATATAGGCGATCAGGTTCTGGAAAAGTATCCAACCCTTGGGGTGCCAGAAGACGGCGCCAGGCCCCTCCTCTTGCATGTGGTAAAGGCCCATCGCCCTGCCAATCTTACGGTGATCGCGTTTTTCCGCTTCTTCCAGACGCTGAAGGTAAGCCTTTAGATCCTTCTCGCTTGCCCAGGCGGTGCCGTAGATCCGTTGCAGCATGGGATTGCGATGATCGCCCCGCCAATAGGCGCCGGCGACCTTCATCAGTTTGAACGCCTTGCCGATATGCTTCGTAGACGGAAGGTGCGGACCGCGGCAGAGATCGTGCCAGTCCCCGTGAAAATAAATCTTCACGTCTTCATCCGCCGGCAGGTCGGCGATGATTTCCGCCTTGTATTCTTCGCCGATCTTTTTGAAATGGGCGATCGCCTCATCGCGGTCCCAGACTTCCTTGCGGGTCGGGCGCGCCTCATCGACGATCTCGGCCATGCGCTTTTCGATCTTTTCCAGATCGTCGGTGGAGAACGGCTCGTCGCGGGCAAAGTCGTAAAAGAACCCGTCCTCGATATTTGGACCGATGGTGACTTGCGTGCCAGGAAAAAGCTCCTGCACCGCCTGCGCCATCAGGTGCGCCGTGTCGTGGCGGATGATGTCGAGGGCGTCCTCATGGTCGCGGGTGACGATTTCCACCGACGCGTCCTCGCCGATCTCGCCGAAGAGGTCGCGCAGCTCGCCGTCGACCTTCACGGCAAGCGCCTTTTTGGCCAGCGACTTTGAAATATCCTCAGCGATCGCCGTACCCGTAACCGGGCCGTCAAACTGGCGAACGGAACCGTCGGGCAGGGTAATGGCGACCATGGTGTTTCTTCGTGCGTTTTATGAGCGACAACCGGCGAACCGGCGGAATCTCCCGGCAATAGGGGAAAACGCCGCCCGGCTCAATCACAGAGACGGCCCGGTTCGGGGCGGCCGTCAAACGAAAATTAACCAATGGGCGGCCCTCTACAGGCTAAGGGCGACGACGCAACGAGACGCGGGGGCACGCGGCCATGGCGCGACAGGCAAACAATTCCGGCGACGGCCGGCGCAGCGGCTTCGGCGTCGGCCTCACCGTCTTTCTTCTGGTCGCGCTGATCGCCGGGATCGTGGCGAAGAATCCGGAAAAGTTCGATTTCTCAACGTTGCCGGGGCTCGCCGCCATCACCGGCGCCCATGGCGACGACGCGAGCCCGCGCCTGTCATCGACGCTCTACGACATCGCTGTCGAGAAAATCGCCGCGCCCATGGACAAGGGCGAAGGCGGCGCCGTCGCGGCGTTTGGCGGCGAGGTTTATCTGATCACGCGGATCGGCGAGTTTTTCCGGCTGACGCCGGGCGAAACGGCCTTCCGGCAAATCGCCATGGCTCCACCCGGCGAGGTCGTCCGCGACAACGTGTTCTACTCGCGCGCGAAGGACTTTTCGAGCCTCGGTTATAAGGACCTGAAGCTTCGGGCGGTGGGCGACGATGTGGAGATCACCGTTTCCGAAGCGCGGGTTGATCGAGAGAACGTCTGCGTCGCCGCGGTCATTTCGCAGGCGATGGTTTCGCACGATGCCTTAAACAAGGGCGCCGCCGCGCCCGACTGGCGCGAGGTCTGGCGCAGCAAGCCGTGCATCACCTCGGCCGGTGGGTCGTTTCCGTTGCAGTCCGGCGGCGACATGGCGTTTCTCGACGACGGACGCCTCGCCATCTTCGTCGGCGATTTCGGCGTTGACGGCCACAATCGCAAAACGACCGGCGTCGATCCGCAAACCCTCGACAATGACTACGGCAAGGTCGTCGCCATCGACTTGGAGACCGGCGCGTCGGAGATCCTCTCCCGCGGCCACCGCAATCCCGGCGGCCTCGCCATCGGTCCCGACGGAGCCCTTTGGCAGTCAGAGCACGGGGCGCAAGGGGGCGATGAAATCAACCGCATCGTCGCCGGGGCCAATTACGGCTGGCCCCTTGAAACCTATGGCGTTCACTATGGAACGCGAAGCTGGCCGCTCGATGAAACCACCGGCGACCACGACCGGTTCGTCCGGCCCGTCTATGCGTTTGTGCCGTCCATGGCGATGTCGTCGCTGGCCCTGATGGCGGGGGACGAGTTTCCGTTATGGAGCGACGATCTCATCCTCGGCACGCTGAAATACAAGCGGCTCATGCGGCTTCATATCCGCGAGGGCCGGGTCATCTTCGCTGAACCCTTGCGCCTCGGCGCCCGCGTGCGCGACCTGACGGTCGATGATCGCGGCGCAATTTATGTGAAAGACGACGTCCGGCCTTTCGTCTATCGCCTGACCAATGGCGCCGGCGCGGCGCCGGTCGCGGGAACGCCGGAGGCCCTCTTCGCCGCCGCCAGCTGCGCCGCTTGTCACGATGATTCTGGCCTGGCGCCGCCGCTGACAGATCTGATGGGCCGCAACATCGCATCGACCCGCGGGTTTCCCTATTCGGCCGCGCTCTCGCAAAAGCACGGGCGCTGGGACCGGGAGGCTTTGCGCGCCTTTCTCCTCGACCCCCAAGGTTTCGCGCCGGGCAGTACGATGCCCGCGCCCGACTTGACCGAGGCGCAGATCGACGAGCTGGTGGACGCCCTCGAAGGCTAGCGCCGGTCGCCCATCACCCAGCGCCCCGGCCTGTCGAAAGCGCCGCAACGCACCCGTCTTTGTGATAAGCAAGCGACATTGCGGGAGGCGCAGATGAGAGTATTCGCATTTTTGGTTTCCATCCTGACGGCGGCGCCGGCGTTCGCCGAGCCGAAGCTCGAAGATCTTGCGTTTCTTGAGGGCCACTGGCGCGGCGGCGAGGATTTTGTGTTCGAGGAAATATGGTCGGCGCCCGAAGGCGGGGTCATGACCGGCATGGCCCGCGGCGTCTCGTCCGGCGCATTGCGCGTTCTCGAATACATTGTCATTGCGGAAGAAGATGACGGGGCGATCGTCATGCGCTTCAAACATTTCAACGCCGACTATTCGACCTGGGCCGGCGAGGACGAGCCGCTGACCCTGATCCTCAAAGATCTCGACAGCGCCGACGCGACCTTCGCCGCCGATCCGCCGACCCACACGGTCAAGTCTATTCGCTACTGGATGCCCGAGGACAACACGCTGCGGGTCGATGTGGCGCAGATCGAAAACGGCGAAGAAGGCGGCTTCTCATTGGTCTTTAAACGGATGGACTAAGCCGCCGCGCGCTTATTCGCGCCTGTCGGACGAAGCGGTCTCGCCGCGGGCTGTCCAGGCCCAGTCGCCAAGGCGCCAGAACCGCCAGCCCACCTCGGGCGCGTCGTCCGGTACGGGATCGAAGCCGTGCGACCCGAACGGGTGACAGCGCAGGAGGCGCGACAGCGTTAACCAGAAGGCGCGCGGCGCCCGATGCTTGCGGAACGCCTCGGCGGCGTAGTCCGAACAGGTCGGCTCATGACGGCAGCGCGCGCCGAGAAAATAAAATACCGGCGAAAAAAGAGTCTTGTATATCTTGAGCGCGCCGAGCGCCGCGCCATTGATGAGCCGCTGAGCCATGACTGTCATTTTATAGGCTCCCGGTTCAAATCTCGAAACTCGCCGTTTTGACAAGGGCGTAAACAGACCCGCCCGGCGCGAGGGACAGATCGTCGCTGGCGGCTTTTGTCACCTGCGCCTGCAATGTCGCGTCGCCCGCGCGCAACACAATGTCGACGAAAGGCGAGTCCGGCCGGCGCTTCATCGTCGTAATCACCGCCGGCAGGACATTCCGGATGCTGATGTCCTGGGGCGCGCTCGCCGCGATGGCGACATTGCGCGCGTCGATGCGGATATTGACCGCTTCGCCGACGGATTTCTGTTTGTTGATCGGCAGCGAGATCACGCCGTCGCCAAGGGCGACGCGCGTTAAATGATACGCTTCGTCATGATCCGCGACGACGCCGGTGACGACGGCGCCCATGTCGAAAGCCTCTGTGCTTGCGTCAACGCCGTAAGCGTTCAACACGGCCGCGGTTGCGCCGACGGCCTCAACCCGGCCCGCTTTCAAAATCACGGTCTCATCGGCGAGGCGCACGATTTCGTCCACATTGTGACTGACATAAAGGGCGGGGACGCCGAAGCGGCCGGCGAGATTGTCGAGGTAAGGCATGATCTCCGCCTTGCGCCCGCGATCAAGGGCCGAGAGCGGCTCGTCAAGGAGCAGCAATTTGGGCCGCGTTAACATCGTGCGCGCCAGCGCCGCGCGCTGACGCTCGCCGCCGGACAAGGTGTCCGGGCGCCGGTCAAGGAGCGGCTTCAGATCAAACGCTTCGACAATATCAGAAACCGTATAGGGCGCGTCGCCCGCATTGCTGCGGCGGTCCGCATAGAGGAGGTTTTTTTCAACGCTGAGATGCGGGAACAGACGCCCGTCCTGAAACATATATCCGACCGGGCGCTGATGCGCCGGCGTAAAGACGCTAGCGCTCATATCGCACCAAAGCGCGTCGCCGAAGGCGATCCGGCCGGCGTCGGGGCGATCAAAACCGGCGATCAAGCGCAACAGCGTCGACTTGCCGGCGCCGCTCGGACCAAAAATCGCGGTGCAACCGGAAAGCGGAATTTTCCGGTCGACGTCAAGCGCGAAGCCGGAGAGGTCGCGGCGCGCCGCAATGTCAATGCCGTCAATGAACATGGACGCGATGCCGGCGGTTAAAGACGTAGACAACCATCAACACGACAAACGAAAAGGCGAGCAGAATGAGCGACAGCGCATGGGCCTCGCCATAGCGCAGCGTTTCCACATGCTCGTAGATCGCGATGGAGACGACCCGCGTTTCGCCGGGAATGGCGCCGCCGACCATCAGGACAACGCCAAATTCGCCGAGCGTGTGGGCGAAACTCAACACAGCGGCGGTCAGGAACCCGCGCGCCGACAGCGGCGCCGCCACGGTAAAAAACGCATCAAGAGGCGCGGCGCGCAAACTCGCCGCCGCTTCCATCAGGTTTTTACCGACCGACTCAAACGCCGCTTGCAGAGGCTGCACGGCGAAGGGCAGGGAATAAATCACCGACGCGATAACAAGTCCCGCAAAAGAAAAGCCCAGCGTGTCGCCGGTGACGCTCAGCCAGAAACCGCCAAGGCCCGAATTCGGATTAAAGAGGATCAGAAGATAAAACCCCAGCACCGTCGGCGGCAGGACGAGGGGCAGGGCGACAATCGCTTCGACCGCCGGTTTAAGACGCGTGCGCGTGTTGGCGAGCCACCAGGCGAGCGGCGTTCCGATAACGAGCAGAATGACCGTGACAAGAAACGCCAGCCGGAAGGTCAGCCACAGCGCTGAAAAATCCGGCGGGGTCATTCCGTTCCGTATCCGTGTCGCTCGATCACCGACGCGGCGTCATCGCTGTTCAGGAAAGCGACGAAGGCGCGCGCGGCGTCGTTTTCCGCCCCGCGCGCAAGAAGGACGGCGTCCTGCCGGATCGGATCGTACATGTCCTGCGGCGGCGCCCAATAAGCGCCGCGCCGCGCCGCCGGCGCCGCGAGCACCTGCGACAGCGCGACAAAGCCAAGCTCCGCATTCCGTGTACGGATAAAGGCGAATGTCTGACCGATATTTTCGCCGAAAACGAGTTTGTCTCGCGTTGCGTCAGACAGGTTGAGCGCCGCGATCACCTGACGCGCCGCGGCGCCATAGGGCGCAAGGTCCGGATTGGCCATGGCGAGGCGCCGGTCGTCGCCGCGGCTGAGACGTTCGGGGCCGACCGCGACGCCGTCCGGATCCCAGAGCGCCAGCCGCCCGACGGCGTAGGTAAAGCGCGACCCGACGACAGCGGCGCCCTCCGCCTCAAGACGCATGGGACGCGCCTGATCCGCGGCAAGGAACACGTCGAACGGCGCGCCATTGACGATCTGCGCATAGAGCTTTCCGGTCGACCCGCTCGTTACGATGACATCGTGACCGGACTGCGCTTCGAAAGCCGCCTCCAGTTCGTCCAGCGTCGATTTGAAATTGGCCGCAACGGCGATGCGCGCCTCCCCCGCGAAAGCCGGCGCCACGGAAAAGGCCATCGCAAGAAGGCAGGAAAGCGCCCTATGCGCTTTGACTCCAAACACTGAAAGCAAGACGCCTCCCTTGAAACGCGGTCCGCGCTTCCCTAGCAGAATTTTTTCAGGATTGGGAAAGGCGCACGGCTATTGCGGCGTCAGGCACTTATCCAGCGAGGGCTGAGCGACGGGCGCGGCCACTCCCGGATTGGCGTCGATGAGGTCGAGATAGGATTCGACAAGGCTCGTATAAGGCGGCAGCGCGCCGTTATGGAGCGCGCCGTCAACCTCGGCCGCGCCGTGGATCTCAAAATGCACATGCACGGTCGTCGCCCGGGAGGACGCGGTCAGGAGATCGGAGACTTGCGCGAAGGGCTGGCCTTGCGTCACCGGCGCGCCGGTTTTGACCCAGTCGGGGACGGGCATCTGCACATGGAGGAATTTGTATTTCATGCCGCTTTCCGCCCCCATGATGTTGACCGAGATCGAGCCCACATGGCTGATCCACCCCGATTCCGGCGCGACCATCCAGTGAACGGCGTTCTCGCAAGTTTTGGGACGAAAATCCTGTCCCTTATGGGCCTTGCCGCCGGGGCAAAGATCGGTCGCGTGCTTGGCGTCGAGGCGAACTTCGCAGAAATTATCCCTCCACGGATAATCGAAATTGCGCGGGTCGTTTTCAGACCCGCCCGGCCCCGGCCACTGGCCGCTCGCATAACCGCCGCCGCCCTGGCCGAAAATCTGTGAATTGAGGAAAGCCGGCGCTTCGGCCAGCGGAAAGACCATTTCCGGGACGATCACCGACGGGTCGGTGACGCCGGTCGATCCTTTCACCGTCGACGAACCGGGCAGAAGGTCGCCCGGCGGCGCATGCCAGTCAAGCGGCAATTCAAAAACCGGCGCCGGCGGTTCAGGATCGTCATCGTCTTCAATCGGCGGCGGGTCCGGCGCGTCATCGTCTTCGTCAACTGGCGGCGGCGTCTCATCCTCAACCGGCGGCGTATTGTCGGCCGGCGGCAGGTTGTCGGGCCGCGGCGGGCCTTCGCGCCCGCACGCGCTTATGGAAACCGCCAACACGGACATGGCGACGAGACGCAACAATTTCAGCTTCAGGGAGATCATGGCCGCGTCCTCCCCGTTTCGCCGACCACGACGACTAGGGTTTCCGCAACCCTGCCAAGGGCGTCGCGGTCAAAACAGCCCGGGTCGGCGTCCGCGCCGCCATTGCAATACTGCGTAAGCGCATAGGAGGCGCCATAGAGGGAAAAGCTCGCGGTCAGTTCATCGTCGGTTCCCGAGAAAGTAACGGCTGAGCGGACGCCGCTCGCCCCTTGCGCCTTTTCAATCACCGTGACGAGGCGCGAGCCGTATACGGAATAGTCGCGGCCGTTTGCGCGCCAGACCGCGTTCACCGTGTCGGCGTTGCCGAAGACCTGCAAGGTTCCGGCGTCCGCCGATTGCGGCAGCAGCACCGGCAATTCGGCGATGTCCACATATTTCTGACCGGCGCCAGCCGGCGCGGCCGCCGTCATGCCAAGGGTCGCCTGATCGGCGAGCGCGGCGTCGACCGCGTTCCAGTCAATGGCGAGACGCTTGCGCACCGCCGCGGGATAAATCCGCAAGGTCGATTGCGCGGGACCGACATCGGGCGACTGCACGATCACGGTGCGGCCGGCTTGCGGCGGGCCGTCCTGGGCGGCGATCGCAGCGGCGACCGGCGGCGCTGCGTTCGCAGACGCCGGCGCAAAAGCAAGGTCATCAATCAGAAACCGGACGGGCTGATTATTCGCCGCAACCCGGCGCAGCGAGATATCGACGCGGGAAAAGCCTGCGCCTCCGTCGGCCTCGATGGCGACGCTTGTGGGCCATGTGAACGCGTCCTGATACCAGTTGAAGCGCAGATCGCTGGCGCCGGCGCGATTTCCGTTAGCGTCAAAGCCAATGATGCGGGCGACGAATGCTTCATCAAGCTGGCCGCCAGTGGGGTTGATGCGCATGCTGACCGACGAAACCGGGTCGTCGAAAAAGACCTGCATCGCCGGCCCGCCCGTTTCAGTATCGTGCAGCGCGGCGCGCTGGCCGCTGGCGCCGCGCGGATAGGGGCACAGACTGACCCTGAACTCGTCGTAATCGTCCGTGCAGAACTGGATTGACGCGCCCTTGCCGAAGCTGACCCCGTGGGATTGACGGTATTGGGTGGTCAGCGACGACGCGGCGGCGGCCGTGGTCCCGGGCGTGGTGATTTCAAAATCGATAAGGCGCGGCTCGTCGCTGCGCTCCGCATCGTTCGGCTCCGCCCGGTCGACCCGCTCAAGCTGCCGCGCGATGCGATCGCGCACGGCGTCAAGAATGCGCCGGCCCTCGCCGTCCTGCGCCGCAGCCATGGGCGTGAAAGCAGGCGCGGTCAGCGCCGCCGCCGCCAAAACCAACATCCACCGGCCAGAACTCATGAACCAAACCCCCGACGCCGGAAAGCTTAGGAAATACGCGCCGCCGCGGCAAGCGCAGGACAAAAACGGCGCAATCCGGGCCGAGACACCTGCCCGACAACGCCTGGGCGCGGTAATCTTGCATAAAAACAAACAGCGGGCCGGGGGAAGGACCGGCCCGCTGTTCGCCTTTCGAACCGCCGCGGGGGAGCCCAAAAGGGGCTTTGGGGGGCGCAAGAAGCGGCGTTCGATCGGACTTTCTAAAGACGGATGTGAATATGCGTGCGCCGCGGCCCGTAGCGGTAATAATGACGTGCGCGCGCATCGTAATAAACGGCGACCGCCGCAGGGCGCGCCGCGCGATAGCGCCGCGGCCCGCCCCACACCCAGGCGCTCGCCGGGCAAACCGTGACGCGCTCGTCGCGGCGGGATTCGCGCCGGTCGAGCCGGTCTTCCAGACGATCAAGGGGCCCGTGATCGTATCGTTCGTCCCGGCGGCTTTCGCGCCGGTCGCGCACATCCTCAACGAGATCCGGACAGCGCGACGGCACAAACCGCCATTCGCCGGCGTAGGCGGCGGGCGCCGACGCACAGCCGGCAATTGTCGCAAACGCCGCGGCGGCGGCCGTCGATCCAAGATTAAAACGCATCTTTTCTCTCCTCAGGTCTTTATGCGGCGGCTTCCCCGCCCCCGCGTCCTCTCCATCGCCAACCGACAAACGGGCGAGCGCCGGCGAATCCGTCGCAAAATTCTGCAATAATAATTTCGACGGATTTCGCGCGGGCCCGCGTATAAGAAGGTTTCAGACCGCAAGGAGCGTTAACGGGATGCCCATCGCCAGAACCGCCGCCTTCGCCCTCATCGCCGCCTCACTCACCGCCTGTGCGAGCGGCCCGCAAAGGAGCGGCGGCGCGACCATCAAAATCGACATCGCGTCGCAATCGGAACGCATTCTCGCCGACGCGCGAAAGAAAAGAAGCGAGGCGGACTGCGCCGCGGCGATCCCGAGCTATCGGGTTGTCGCCAGTTTCGGCAAGGGCCACGACACGGCGCAGTATGAACTCGGCGCCTGCCTTCTGGAAGCAAAGGCGGACGGGCCGGCGGCGACGGCCCTCTTGCGCGAGGAGGCCGTCTTCTGGCTGCGCCGCGCCGCCTATGCCGGCAATGCCCGCGCGCAACTGGCGCTCGCCGGCGCCCTTTCCGGCGCCGACGGCCACGTCGTCGCGGGGCTCCGCCCAGATCTCGTTGAGGGCTATGGCTGGGCGTTGATCTACGCCGACAACGCCGCCCACAACCTCTACGGCCTACCGGACCTCCACCCTATCGCCGCCGATCATTTCCGCGCCCGGATGACGGACGCGATGATCGACGAAGCGGAGACCTTCGCCGCCGCGTTTCGACAAATTGAAATGGCGGTCTTCACCCCGCCGGCGTTCGAACGCGGCGAAGCCGGCCAACGCCCCGGCGGCCCGGGCGGCGAAGATCAAAGGCACCGTCCCCGCTGACCTGTCGCTAACGCCGCTATATGGCGGCTTTCTCCGCCGTCCATTCGCTGCAACGTTGGTTTGCTCGACAACTCACTGCGCGATAAGATTGCTCTTGGACGCGATTTTTTTTGGGCAGTATCGAGTTCGAAGGGGACATTCCGTGATTAAATATTGGGCGACGGCTGCAATGGCCGTATGCGTCGCGATGGCGGCGTCTGTTTTTGCGAAAGAACCATCCACCTTGGCGCTGGTCGGACCGGCGACGACGCCGGCGGTGGAGATGTCGCCGGGAGGGCGTTACTTCGCTATTATCAACCGCAGCCTCGACCCGGACGAAGAGCCCAAGCTCTTGTTCGTCGATTCCACCGGTGAAGAACAACCGATCACCGTGCCCCTTGGCAAGGACACCGATTACCTCGGCATGGCTTGGGTCAACGATGATCGTTTGATTTTTCTTGGCAGCCAGTTTCGCAAAGTGCGCGTATCGACAGGCGGCCGCGTCGAGATCAATGTCGTGCGCATGTTCTCCATCGACCGCACGGGAAAGGACACGGTTATACTGTTTGAAGATTCGGAATCGGTCGCTGCCGCGTTCTCGCCGCCGGACGTCTTGAACATCCTTCCCGACGATCCTGAACACATCATCATGTCCGCGGTAGGCAACACCCGCGACACTCTCGATTTGTGGAAAGTGAACATTTTCACCGGCGATACTAAACTCCTGTACAAGGGGTTCGACAACACGTTCAGCTGGTTTCTGGACGCCAACGGCACCCCGGTGTTCCGCACCGTGATCAATGATCGCCAAACCTTCATCAAGACGTATGTCAGTCCGGATAAAGGAGAAACTTGGGAGCAGGTTCACGAACAGGTCGTTCGTAACATTGGAAACGAGCCCTTGCGATTTCAGCCGCTCGGGCCAGCGGCCACACCGGGACGCTACACGATCATTGCGCAACGACCCGGCGCTGATCGCATGGCCGTTCATGAATACGATCTTAGAACGAAGGAATTCGTCCGTACGCTCTACGAGCACCCAACAGTCGACGTGACGGCTGCACTGGAGGATCCGATGACGGGCGAGTACCTTGGCGCGCGCTACGCCGTCGATAAGTTTGAATACGCTGTCGCGGATCCGGAGTTGAAACCAGCGATCGAAGCTCTCGAACAAGCGCTCGGCCCCGATGTCAGCTTTGGCGTCTCCAGCATGAGCAGCGACCGTCAGCGCATGTTGCTGCGCACTGACGGACCCCAGGCGCCCGGCGATTACTACCTTTTTGACCGATCGAAGATGTCGCTGGATTTCCTTCTCTCCAGCCGGCCGGAATTAGACCCGGCGCAGCTTCACCCGGTTGAAATCATGCGCGAGACGATGAGCGACGGCGTAGAGATCACCTCCTACGTAACGCACCCAGGCGGAGACCGAACCGGCGTTTATCCGCTGATCGTCGTGCCCCATGGCGGCCCGCAGTCGCGCGACTATTACGCCTACGATCTCTTCGGCCAGTTCTTCGCCAGCCGCGGCTACCGTGTTATTCAGACGAATTTCCGCGGCTCGGCCGGCTACGGCGAAGATTTTGTCGAGGCGGGCCATCGCGAGTGGGGCAAGCGCATGCAAGCGGACGTCATGGAGAGCGCCGAAGCGCTCATCGGACGCGGCATAGCACAGAAGAAAAACATGTGCGTCTATGGCTGGAGCTACGGCGGCTATGTCGCCATGACGGCCTCCTACAAAAATACCGATCTATTTTCAGCGTCAATCAGCACGGCCGGGG
Source organism: Hyphococcus sp. (assembly GCA_028284345.1). Taxonomy (GTDB): domain Bacteria; phylum Pseudomonadota; class Alphaproteobacteria; order Caulobacterales; family Parvularculaceae; genus Hyphococcus. The sequence continues at coordinate 320,372 of JANQRY010000008.1, forward strand.
TTTCGCATTTGCGCGACAGCCTCGTCTGGGAGCGCGTCAATTTCGGATTGAATAGCCCCGCCTATCAGTACTGGAAGAAAGCCATCGGTGATGAATCCGACGATCGCGCGGATCTCAACGAAAACTCAGCGGCGGAAAATGCTGACAGAGTCACAATGCCAGTGCTGCTGTTTCACGGCAAAGATGATTTTATTGTTGATGTGGATCAATCGCGAAAGTTCCGGGGAGCTCTCAAACGCGCCGGCAAATCGGTCGAATATCACGAATTCGCAGAGACCGGCCACGGCATCGTCACATTCGAAAATGACGATCTTGAGTTTATGTTCGACCGTATCGATGCTTTCTGCAAGGAGCACCTGCCGAACTAAAAGAACGCATTCGCGCCTTGCTCCCTAGGTGCGGCGCGGGGTAGGCATTGCTGCATCATGCCCGAACCGCGCCCGCCGCTTTCCGTCTATATCCGCACGCTGAACGAGGCGCGGATGATTGCTGATGTGGTGCGGGCGGCGCAGCGGGTTGCGGATGACGTTGTCGTTGTCGATTCCGGTTCGACCGATGACACCATCGCGCTCGCAACGGACGCCGGCGCGCGGGTGATCGAACAGCCCTGGCTCGGCAACGGGCGACAGAAGCGCGCTGCGGAAGAGGCGTGCCGCCATGACTGGCTGCTTGATCTTGATGCGGATGAAATCGTGACACCGGCGCTCGCGGCGGAAATCGCCGCACTGTTCGCCGCCGGCGAACCAGCGGCGCGGATCTATCGCACCGATCTCGCCCTCGTCCCGCCGGTCGGCGAGCCATGGCTCAATTTCGGCCGGCAGAAACGCCACAAGCTTTATGATCGCCGGGTGGTGCGCCAGCCGGACCATGACGCCTGGGACCAGTTCGAAATCCCGGCCGGCGCGAGCATCGGGCGCCTTGAAAACCCGGTCCTCCATCACGCCTTCGAAGGCGTCGCGGGCTTTCAGGGCAAGCTCAACAAACACTCATCGACGCGCGCCGAGACCCTGCCGCCGAAATCCGCGCCGGCGCTCGCCCTGCGCATTGTCGCCGGCTTTCCGTTTTACTTCGCCAAGAAATATTTTCTGCAACAGTATTTTCGCGGCGGCGTTTACGGCTTCGCCCTCGCTTTCCTGTCGGCCGAGGGGCGTTGGCTCAAAGACGTGAAAATGTGGGAACGGCTGAAACGGGCGCGCCCGGAACAGGCGGAATAGCGCTTGCAATTGCCGGCCGCCGCGCTAAGGCCGTTGTCATGTCCCGCATCAGCGCCCGCTTTGAGAAACTGAGCGCCGAAAACCGCGCCGCCTTTGTGCCCTTCATCATGGCGGGCGATCCGGACGGAGCGACGTCCCTCGACATCCTGAAGCGCCTGCCCGCGGCGGGCGCCGACATCATCGAGCTGGGCGTCGCGTTCACCGATCCCATGGCCGACGGCCCGGCCATTCAGGCGGCGGGCCTGCGCGCCCTTCACGCCGGGCAGACGCTGAAAAAGACCCTCGCCATGGTCCGCGCCTTTCGCAAGGACGACAAGGAAACGCCCATTGTCCTGATGGGCTATTACAATCCGTTCTACGCCTATGGGGTCGACGCGTTTTTGAAAGACGCGAAAGCCGCGGGCGTCGACGGGCTGATCATCGTAGACCTGCCGCCGGAAGAGGATGCGGAAATGTGCCTGCCGGCGCGCGCGGGCGGCGTCGATTTCATTCGCCTCGCCACGCCGACCACGGACGATGAACGCCTCCCGAGCGTCGTCAAAAACACCTCCGGCTTCGTCTATTATGTCTCGGTCGCCGGGATCACGGGCAAGCGCGCCGGCGAAAACGAGGCCGTTTCGGCGGCGCTCGCGCGCCTCAAAGCGGCGTCCGGCCTGCCCGCCGCGGTCGGTTTCGGCATCAAAACGCCGGAAAAAGCCGCCCAATTCGCCAAATTCGCCGACGCCGTCGTGGTCGGCTCGGCTCTTGTCGACGCCCTCGCCCGCGCTCTTGAAGAGACGGGCGGCGAGACCGATAATGCGGTTAACGCCGTGTTGAACCTCGCGGGCGATATTGCGGGCGCTGTGCACGCCGCGCGAGAGGAGTAATCATCGTGAGCTGGCTTTCAAACATTCCGCCGGGGATCAAAAACATATTCAAACGCGAAGATGACGGATCGGACAAACTCTGGACGAAGTGTCCGAACTGCGGGGAAATGATCTTCCAGCGCGACCTCGACGCCTCCCACCAGGTCTGCACGTCCTGCTCATATCATCTGCCGATCGAAGCGGCGGAACGATTCGCCCTCGTTTTTGACAACGGCGCTTTTGAAGACATCACGGTCCCGGATCCGGTTCAGGACCCCCTCAAGTTCAAGGACGAAAAACGCTACACGGACCGCCTCAAAGAGAACCGGCGCAAAACCGGCCAGCAGGACGCCCTGCGCGTCGCCGCGGGCAAGATCGACGGCGCGGAAGCGGTCGTCGCCGTGCAGAATTTCAAGTTTATGGGCGGCTCCATGGGCATGGCCCTTGGCGAAGCCATGGTGCGCGCGGCCGAAGAAGCGGTCAGACGGCAAACGCCCCTCATTGTGTTCGCCGCATCGGGCGGCGCGCGCATGCAGGAAGGCATCCTGTCGCTGATGCAGATGCCGCGCACCACCATCGCCGTTGAAATGGTCAAGGAGGCGGGCCTTCCCTATATCGTCGTGCTGACCCATCCGACGACCGGCGGCGTCACCGCGTCATTCGCCATGCTCGGCGACGTCCATCTCGCCGAACCGGGCGCCCTCATTGGCTTCGCCGGCCCGCGCGTCATTGAACAGACGATCCGCGAAAAACTGCCCGAAGGGTTCCAGCGCGCCGAATTCCTCGAAGAAAAAGGCATGGTCGATCTTGTCGTCCATCGCTCTGAGATGAAATCGGTGCTTTCGAAATTGATGCGGACGCTGGTGAACAACCCGAAGCGCGCCGCGACGCCGAAACCAGCGCCCATCGCGGAAATTCCGCGCTCCGAGCCCGCCGCGCCGATCCATCTCGACAAGGCGGCGGAATAACCTCCGGACAGGCGCGACCCCCGTGACCGACATTCAGGCGGCGCTCGACCGCATCGCCCAGCGGCGGCCGCGCATTATCGATCTTTCCCTTGATCGCGTATACGCGGCGCTCTCGCGCCTCGGCGACCCGCACCGCGCGGCGCCGCCGGTTTTTCATGTGGCCGGCACCAATGGCAAAGGATCGACGATTGCGTTTCTGCGCGCCATGCTGGAGGCCGCAGGAAAATCCGTACACGTCTATACGTCGCCCCATCTCGTGCGGTTCAATGAACGCATCGTGCTCGCCGGCGCGGAGATTGACGACGACGAACTGATCGACGCCCTCAATGCCGTCGACCGAGCCGTCGGCGATGAAAAGCTCACCTATTTCGAAACCGTCACCTGCGCCGCGTTTATCGCTTTCGCGCAAACGTCCGCGGATTATCTGTTGCTCGAAGTGGGGCTCGGCGGCCGTCTTGATGCGACGAATGTACTCGATAAACCGCTTGTCGCCGCCGTCGCGCCGGTCGACCGGGATCATGAAAAGTTTCTCGGAAACACGATCGGCGCCATCGCCGCGGAAAAGGCCGGCATTTTTCGCGAAGGCGTCCCGGCCGTTATCGGGCGACAGAACGCCGATGCCATGGCCGTATTGCTTCAGCATGCGGAGGAATGCGGCGCCGTTCCCTACGCCATGGGCCGGGACTGGGACGCTTACCTCGAACGGGGACGGCTGGTTTTTCAGGACGAGGCGGGGCTTCTCGATCTCGACCCGCCGCGCCTTCCCGGCGCACACCAGGCAGACAATGCCGGCCTCGCCGTCGCCGCGCTCCGCGCCGCCAATATCGACATCGAGCAGAACGCCATGTCCCGCGGCGTCGCCGCGGCGGTCTGGCCCGGACGATTGCAGCGCCTAACGCGCGGGCCGCTTATTGATCTTGCAGCGGGATTATTGAACGAAGCGCCGGAGATATGGCTCGACGGCGGACACAACCCCCATGCGGGACGCGCCGTCGCCGCCGCCATGGCGGATATGGAGGCGCGCGCGCCGCGCCCGCTGCTCCTGATCGCCGGCATGCAGGCGAACAAGGACGCACGCGGCTATTTCGTTAATTTCGAGGGGGTCGCCCATCGCGCGCTGATCGTCGCCGCCGATCAGAAAGACGCCGCTGCCGCTGAGGATGTCGCCGCCGCCGCAACCGCGGCCGGCCTTGACGCCGCCGCCTTTGATACGCTGGATGACGCGGTGCGCGCCGCCTGTGCAACCGACGGTGCAGCGCCGAGACTTCTGATCTGCGGGTCGCTTTATCTCGCCGGCGACGTCCTGCGCGACAACGCTTAAGCGGCCGCTTCCTTCAGGACGTCGTCGATCCATGCGGTGATCTGGCCCTTCGGCTTGGCGCCGACCGCTGTGGCCGCGAGTTCGCCGTCATGAAAGATCATCAGCGTCGGGATGCCGCGCACGCCATATTTGCCCGGCGTCTGCGGATTGTCGTCAATGTTGATCTTGGCAATGGTGATCTTGCCGGCGTATTCGCCGGCGATTTCTTCTAGCGCGGGACCGATCTGTTTACAGGGGCCGCACCATTCCGCCCAGAAATCGACGAGCACGGGGCCGTCCGCGCCAAGAACGTCCGTATCGAAACTGCCGTCGGTGATTTCTTTCGTGTCCATTGGGTGTCGCTCCTTAAAAACAATCCGGTTGCGTCTCGGCTGGGGAAGATAATGGCTGGCGATATAAGTTCAACCCGCCGCCACCCAGCGCGCATACGCCTCATCCAGTAACAGTTTCGGGAGCGGCGTCAGGCGCGGGGCGAATGTCCAGAGAAGCGCGCACTCAACCTGATGACCGGGATAGATTTTCTGCAAGAGCGCCCGATAGGCGGCCATCTGCGCGAGGTAGGCTGGCGCCGTATCGGCGACACGCGCCGGCGGCGGGCGATTGGTTTTGTAATCGACAATGAGAATTTCCCCGTCGCCGACGATAAGCCGGTCGATCTGTCCCGATACGATCCTGCCGCCGACTTCGCCGGCGACCGCAACTTCAGCGCGCGAACCGGGCGCGAAGACGCGCGCGAATTGCGGCGCGTCCAGCACCGCTAGACATTCATCGCGCCAGCGAACGCGTTCGGTTTCGTCAATCTCGGACGCAAGGCGCGCCAGCAGCCGGTCAGCCGCGACGGCGCGCATAGGAAGATCGACTTCCGGCAGCAGTTCCAGGAGCCGGTGTAATATCCGACCACGGAAATATCGATCACGCGCCACTGGAGAGTAGGCCGGGCCGGACGGCGGAACAGTTTCGCTTTCCGCTTCTTCTTCCTCGGCCAGCCGCGACGGCGACAGGCGCGGCGGCGCCGGGTCCGGCGCCGCAATCTGCATCATCCAGGACGGGACCTCGACATCCGGTCGTTCGGCCGCCGTTGTATCCGCCGCAATGTCGGCGGTCTGCGCGCATGTGAGCCGGCGAAGCGGCGCGTCAGACTCCGGCCAGAACGGCGCCGGGTCCGTTTCAACGCGCGCGCCCATGGCGTCAAACGCATCCATTGCCAGCGCGTGCCAGGATTTTTCGACGATGGGCCGCGCCCGCGGATCGCCGCCGCGGCCGCTTTCAACGCCTGCGATATAGAGGCGGTCGCGGGCCCGGGTCGCGGCCACGTAAAACAGCCGGCGATATTCCTCAAAATGTCGGGCGCGAACGCGCGAACGCGCCGCCGCCGTTATCGCCGAATCGCGGGTCCCGCCGCCGACAATGGCGCGCAGGCGCCCCGTTCGCAGCGCGGCGTCGCCGGCGCCCAAAAGTTCCAACGGCGCGCCGATATTTTTCATCGGCGGATCGCGATGGGCGTCGATCAAAAAGACAATGTTCGCCTCAAGACCCTTCGCGCCGTGCACCGTCATTACGCGAACGGCGCTGTCGCTGCGCTCCAGCTCCCGTTTGATCTCCGCGGCGTTCTCTTCAAACCAGCCGATGAAGGCGCGCGTTGAACGCGGATGAGCGCGCTCAAAAACCAGCGCCTGACGCAGCATTTCATCAACGCCGTCGCGGGAGGCTTTTGACAAGCGCCCGTTGAAGAGACGCCGGCCCGACGCATGGCCTTTCGCGAGCCGGGTTTCGAGGACATGGGCGAGAAAAGCGTAGGCGCCGCCAGCGAGCGCAACGGACCGCGCTTCGGCCAGCCTTTCCAATGCGTCCCGCCAGGGTTCGCGTTCGCCCGCCCGGCGGCCAAGGGAGTCCCAAAGACTTTCCTCATCCCCGCGCTCATGGGCGAGCGGGAAAAGATCCCCGTCGTCGTCGAAATCAAACAGCGGGCTTTTGAGCGTTTCCGCGAGCGAGAGATCGTCGCGGGGCTGCACGCAGAATTTCATGTATGACAGGAGATCCTCGACCGCCGGGTCTTCCAGCAGTTTGAGCCGATCGGCGCCGGCGACGGGAACACCGTGCATCGCCAGCGCCCGCAACACGCCGTCAAAAAGCGGACCACGGCTCTGCACCAGAATCAAAATGTCGTCGGGCCGGACGCGGCGCCCCTGCGACGACAGCATCTCGCGGCGCGTCAGCCATTGATCGATAGTCTCTGCAACACGCCGGCAAAGACGCTGAGCGGGGTGATCGGGCGCCGGCGCGTCCACCGGCGCGTCCCAGGCGTTCGCTCTTTCAATGTCGCGCTTCGGCGTCAGCGGCCAGACTTCGACGAGCCCCGCCTCGCCGACACGGTTGACGAGATGGGGCGGCGCGCCGTCTTTGCCGAGGCCGATGCGCGCCTCTTCGTCGCTGAAGACCTGATCGACAAACGCCAGCACCGGCGCCGTGGTGCGAAACGACATCTGCATGTCAATGGTCGCATAATCGCCGCCGACCCGCCCGTGATAGGCGGCGAGCGCCTTGCCGAGATCGGTTTCCTGTTCCTCGAACACTTCGGCGTCGGCGCCCTGAAACGAGTAAATCGATTGCTTGACGTCGCCCACGGCGAAAAACGTTCGATTGACGCTGCGTGCGCCGGCGCCGCTCAGATAATCGTCGACCAGCGCCCGGATGACGCTCCATTGTTCGGGGCTCGTATCCTGGGTTTCGTCGACAAGAATGTGATCGATGCCGAAATCCAGCTTGTACCGAACCCAGGCGGCGGCTTCGGTTTGCAGAAGCCGGCGCGCGCACATGATGAGATCATCAAAGTCGAGCGCGGCGTTCGCGGCTTTCGACGCTTCATATCGGTCGCGCAGGGCCGCGATCAGCCGGAAATAGGCAGCCGAGTCTGCAAATATCGACGCCGATTTGCGCCGTTCGTCGGCGGCGACGAACCGGTCTTCGAGATCGAGAAGAAACGGCGCCAGCCAAGCGTGGGCGTCGTGAATTTTCTTGTCGCCATACCGCCCCCGCGGCGCACCGTCCGTTTTCAGGAACAGTTTGCGAAGCGCGGTCCAGCGCGCGTCGTTGTCACCGGCGTCGAGATAGGCGCCGATGGGTTTGGCGTTGCGGTCTTTTACATTTTTGCCGCCCTCAAGAAGCGCCTCGCGGGCGGCGTTCATCTTTTCCGGATCGATTGCGCTGAGAAAGTCGTTGACGATGTCCTCTTCGGAACAGGACGCATCGACGCCGAGGGCGTCGGCGAGCGCGCTAAGGACGCCGTCGAAACCGTCATAGCGTTCGAGCATGGCGTTGTATTGAAGGCCGCTCCCGGCGCCGCGCGTGAGCAAGGCGCGCAACTCCGCTTCCGCCGCATTGCGGGACAGGCGCGCGATGTCGCGCTGCACGGCGGGCGCGCCGTCGGCATCGCTGGCGAGCCCATCAATCGCATCGGTCAGCATACGGCGCGATTCGCCCTCCTCAATCACGGAAAACCCCGGCGGGACCCCGGCCTCAAGGGGAAAGCGCTTCAGCATGCTTTCGCAAAACGCATGGATGGTTTGGATTTTGAGCCCGCCGGGCGTTTCGAGCGCCCGGGCGAAGAGCCGGCGCACCTCCGACAGCGCCGCCGCGCTTCGTTCCGGCGCCGCCGCGCCCTCAATCTCCGAGAGCCGGCCGCGCAGTTCGGCGTCGTCCGCGAGCGCCCATTGGCCCAGGGTCTCGAACAACCGTTCGGACATCTCCGCCGCCGCCGCCTTGGTAAAGGTAATGCAGAGAATTTGCTGCGGATCGACCCGTTGCAACAGCATCCGGGCGACCCGTTCAATCAGCACCCGGGTCTTGCCCGACCCGGCGTTCGCCATCACGAAAGCGGAGTTCGCCGGGTCGGCGCCGGACCGTTGCCGCGTCCGGGCTTCGTCAAGTCTTTCTGCGGCGGCGGTCATTCGGCGCCGTCCATGGCGCGTCGTTCGCGCCGCCGGGCCAGATGATCGTAGTCGCCGAATTCCGCCATATATTGCGGACGCGGCTGCGACGGATAGGCCGTGTCCGGATTATTGAAATGCGTGATGAGGTCCTTGAGCCCGCGCTCGGCCTCGTCAATCTTGGCGGCGCAGTCCGCGCCGGCGGCACCGCTTTCGTTCCTCGAGCCGGGCTTCCTGTTCTGCACCCGCAGATAGGCAAAGCGATCGACCGGGACGGCGCCAAGGCCCGCAAAACCGCCGGCGCGAACGATCGCCGCCGTCAGCGGCAATTGCGGGCTGAATGTCTTCTGTTGCTTGTCCGTCGGCGGCGGCGCGCCGGTCTTGTAGTCGAAAACCGCCGCGGCGCCTGTCTTGAGCAGATCGATGCGATCGGCCTTTGCAACCAACGCATACTGACGACCCTCATGTTCAAAACGCCATTCGCCGCGCTCCTCGATAATCGCCGGGGCGCCTTCCTCGCGACGGGCGGCGTCCCAGTCCGCGAACCATTCAAACGCCGCGCGCGCCCGTGCGCGCCAGAACGGCGCATGGGCCGCGCCGAAACCGCTGTCTGCGGCGCAACGCTCGAACAGCGCCTCAAGACGCGCGACCCTGGCGTCATGGGTCCCGGGCGGCGCTTCGCCGGCGTAGCGTTCAAAGATCCGGTGAAACAGATTGCCGACGTGACGCGGATCAATCGGCTCGTTGAATGCGTCCAGCCGGTCAAGGCCCAGCACCGATTTCGCATAAACCGCGTAAGGATCGCGCAGCAGCGTTTCAACGCGGGTAACGGAAAAATGCGTCGGTCTTGAAGCGACAGGCGGGCGCGGCGCCGGCGCCTTGCCGGCGGACAAGGGCGCATCGTCGAGACGTTCGGACAGGATGCCGTACTCATAAGTGCGGTCGATCGCGGCGAGCGCGCCGGCGCCGCCCAGAATGTTCTTAAGGCGCACGATCCAGCGCGACGGCGTCGCCGGCTTGCCGCCGGTTTTTTTTGATCGCGTCAGCAGCACTTCGGACGCGGCGCTCAACTGCGCAAAGTCATGGGCGGAAAGACCGATGCGCCGTTCCGGCGACGGCAGTCCGGCGGATTTGCGCATACCCCGGGACAGAAATCCGTCAATCGCCGCATCCCGCGGCCAGACCCCTTCATTGAGGCCGCCGAGGATAACGACGTCCGCCGATTGCAGGCGCGCCTCTAGCGGCCCGAATATCGCGACGCGCCGATGCGCCGGCGAGCGGCGGCGGATCGCGATATCGCCGATCAATTGATCAAAAATGTCATGATAGTCGGACGGCGCCCAGTCCCGGATCGTCGCCGTCGCGTCGATCAGCGCCGCAATCCGCGCGGCGCCCGCCTCGCCGTCCTCGCCGCGCCACAGGCGATCGGCGCCGCTCGCTTTGTCCGTCGCCGCAAACGCCTCGGCAAGGGCGATATGCGCGGTCAAACAGGCTTGCAACGAAGGGGCGTCGGTTTTGTCCGCGCGCAATCGCTCGACCAGCGGCGCCAGCGCCTCAGCCCGCGGCCCGGCGCGCGACAAACGGGCGATGACGCTATCGAGGGCATCCGGCTTGAGCCCGCGCAGGGCAAGATCGGCGGCATTGACCATGCCGGCCCGGCGCTCGTCGGCAACGCCGCCGCCGAACAGCGGGTGGCGCATCACCGAAGCGAGCGCGGCCGGGTCCGCCGGGTTGCTGATGAGGCGCGCCATGAGCCGCAGAAAGCCGCCGCACCGGGTCTGCCCGAAAGGCGCGCCGGCGCTGTCGTCCACATGAATGTCCCAGCGCTGTAATTTCGCCGCAACCCGTCGCGACAGGTCGCGGTCCGGGGTCGCCAGAAATACGGTGCGTTCGGCTTCGCTGACGACCGCGCGGATTTTCAGCGCGATGGCGTCGGCCTCGCGTTCGTCGTCCTCCGCTTCGACGAGCGACAGGCCCGCAAGCGAATGAGTCAAGTCCGCCGCGTCGGCCTTGAAGGCTTCGGCCCAGTCCCGCCAGCTATCGGTGACGGCGGCGGGACGTAGGGCGACACTGACGATATCGCTGCGCAGCGCGTTTTCCGGCTGATCCGTATCGGGACGATCTGCACCGGGCCAGACCTTCACGGCGCGCCGGTCAAGATCGAGACCTGTTTCCAGAAGATGCTTTAGACCGCTTTGCGGATGCGGGTCGTCGATTGCGCCCCATGCGGCCTCGTCCATGGAAAGGTCGACGCCCGGCAACACAACGCAGCCCTTCGGCAAGTTGGCGACGACGCCGATCAGGCGCGCGACCGCCGGGGTCGATCCGGTCGTGCCGGCGATAATGACCGGATGCGCCGGGGGCGACTTTTCATAGGCGTCGGCGAGCCGGTTGATCAGGCGGACCCGGCGCGCGGCCGGGTCCATGCGGCCGATTTCGCGCAAATGCGCCGGCCATGACCGGGTGACAATATCGAGAAACTCAAGGCTCCGCGCCCAATGTTCGGCGAGATCGTCCGGCGCAATGGCCCCAAGGACGCCCGGATCGATTTCCTCCGTATAGAACGCGTCAATGAGCGATGCGAGTTCATCGGCGGCCGCGAGCGCGCTCGTCCAATGCGCCTCGCCCGCCGGCGCGTGGTCTTTCGCCGCGACAAGGCGCGCCAGCGTGATGCGCCGCTCCACATCCGACACAGCCGGCGGCAGCTCCATCTCGTCGGCCGGCGCGCCCCTGAACGGGGTGATCTCGTCTTCATCGACGTCGCCGACAGCGCGGATTTTCGGGATAAACGTCGCTGCATCGTCGCCGGCAAGGGCGAGAAAGGCGTCGGCGAGAGCGCGCGCCGCGCGCCGCGTCGGCAGGTAAATCTCAACATCAGCCAGCGCCGCGCCCTGATCGCCGCCGACAGAAGCAACAATCGCCGCCGCAAGTTCGTCGAGGAATTTCAGATGCGGGCCAATCGAGAAAATGCGCGGGGGCCGCGCATCAAAGAGGGACGACGCCGGCCGGGCGTTCATGGGTCCCCGCCGGCCAATCGCCGTTCGGCCGCCGCAAGACCTTCGGGATCGCCCACATGCAGCCAGTCGCCCTCATGCACGGCGCCGAAGAGGCGGCCCCGCGCGGCGGCGATATCCCACAAGCGCTTGGTCGAGAACGCGCCCACCGGCCCCTCGTCGATCAATCGCGGCGCGATGATCTGAAGCCCGGTAAAAACGAACGGCGCTGTTTGCTCCGTGCGGAAAGCGATGCGCCCATCGTCATTGCGCATAAAGTCGCCGGTGCCGTCATAACCGCTCGCCCGTTCCAGCGGCGCTAGCAACAACAGCGCATCCATGTCGTCGTCGGCCCACTTCTCGCGCAACAAGGCGCACGGCTCGACCACGCCGTCGTCGATTAGGATCGCATCGGTGTTTGTGCAGAATATGGGCGCATCGCTGAAATGCGGCCGGGCCTTTTTTAGGCCGCCGCCGGTTTCGAGAAGCGCGCCGCGCTCATCGGATATGGTGATGCGCGGCGCGGCGCGGGGCCCCACATGGCGCTCCACCTGTTCGGCCAGGTAGTGGACATTGACCACGGCCTTTTCGACGCCCGCATCGGCAAACCGGTCAAGGGCGTGGTCGATCAGCGCCTTGCCCGCTACCGGGATCAGCGGCTTGGGCCGCGTATCGGTCAACGGCGCCATGCGCGTGCCCAGTCCCGCGGCCAGCACCATGGCCTCCGTCGGCGCGCGGCTCACGCCGTCAACTCCGGAAAATGCGTCTTGAAAAACGCACGGGGGCCCGCCGCCGGCGGACGGGCGAGATCGCGGCGGAAATGCGCTTCGACGCGGGGCAGAAAATCGAGATAGCGCGGCTTGCCGTCACGCTCGGCGAGCCGGGCGAAGACGCCGAGAATTTTCGCATTCCGCTGGACGGCGAGGACAGCGTAGTCGTTGAGGAAACGGTCCCGGTCGAACTCTTCACGGCCGCGCCGTGCATCCGTGTACCGATCAATCATGGCCTGGGTCAGATCTTCATCGACATCGCGGCGCGCATCCTCAAGCAGCGAGACAAGATCGTAAGCCGGGGAGCCGACAAGCCCGTCCTGAAAATCAATGACCCCGACCCGCGCCGGCCCTTTCCGGTCGGGCAGCCACAAAAGATTTTCCGCATGATAGTCCCGAAGGACAATCGTGTTCGGCGCATCGAGACCGGCGAGCATCGCATCGAATACATCGCGGAACTCTTCTTTCACGCTGTCTTCCGGCGGCGCGCCTTTTTTTAAGCGCCAGTACCAGTCGATCAGCAGTTCCGCCTCGGTCATCAGCGCCAGATGGTCATAGGCGAGCATTTCATAGCCGGCGCCGCGCGGCGGCGGCGGCGCGGCGGCGTGGAGGCGAAGCAACGCGTCGATGGCGTTTTCGTAAAGCGCGTTCTCGTTGCCGGGCTCGACCACAGCGGCAAAAAGACCGTCGCCCAGATCCTCAATCAGCGCGAGACCGGCCTCGGCGTCGGCGGCGAACACCTCAGGCGCGGAGAGCCCCGCCGCGCGCAGCGTTTCGGCAATGGCGACAAACGCGTTGAGGTTTGGCCCGGCGAGACGCGCGGAAGCGTTGTAGCCGAGACGGCACCGTTCGGCGGGCGTCGCTGCGGGCGGACAGGACGGCGTTTCCGCCGCCGGCGGCGCCGACATCAACACCGCGCCCCGGGCGCCGTCCGCAACGCGGAAATAGGACCGCGACGATGCATCGCCCGCCAGCGGCGTCACCGCGGCGCCGGCCCATCCGGCGGCGTTCAGGAAATCATCAAAAGCAGGATTGGTCATCTGCACGGCGTTACCGGTCACGAAGCGTCTCTAGGTTGATTCTTGAGGCCGTCGGCGATCTTCTCAAGCCTTTCCGCCCAAGCCGGCGGCGCCGTCAGGACCGCGCGCCGGACGCCGCCATTGACCGACAGCATAACGGACAGCGCCTGCTCGGGAAGCGCCGCGGGCGCGCGCTCCGGCCACTCGATCAGGGACGCCCCGTCGGCAAAGGCCTCTTCAACGCCCAGCTCCCACGCCTCCTCGGCCCGCTCAAGGCGGTAAAAATCAAAATGCCAGATCGTGATGTCGTCGCCCGGATAGGTCTCGACCAGCGTGAAGGTCGGGCTTGGCGCGTCGGCGACCCCGCATCGCCGATGGATGATCGCGCGCGCCAGGGTCGTTTTGCCGGCGCCGAGCGGCCCGGCAAGCAACACCGCGTCGCCGACCCGCAACGCATCCCCAAGCGCGGCGCCGAGCGCGGCGGTTTCCCGCTCCGTGGGCAAAAGAAAAGTCGCTTCCTGCATGCACCGTTCATATCGCCGCCCCGGGCCGCACCCGCAATAGGAGGAAAACTTTGCGGCATAATCGCGAAATCTCCGTCTAGGGCTTGTCGTCGCCGATGCGGGCGCTAAATCTGGCGCGTTTCAACGATGCGCGCAGGGCGTGTGACTGGCGACGGAAGACGAAAAATGCCGAAAATCACCTATATCGAACATAACGGCGCCGAACATACGGTGGACGCGACGAACGGCGTTTCCGTCATGGAAACCGCGATCAAGAACACGGTGCCGGGCATCGACGCCGATTGCGGCGGCGCCTGCGCCTGCGCCACCTGCCATGTTTACGTGGACGAGGCCTGGCTCGAAAAAGTCGGAAAGCCCGAGGCCATGGAAGAATCCATGCTCGACTTCGCTGCGGAGCCGAAAGCCAATTCACGCCTTTCCTGCCAGATCAGCGTCTCCGACGAACTGGACGGCCTGATCGTGCGCCTGCCCGAATTTCAGGGGTAGGATCCCGCCGGCGCTTGACGGCCCGGCTCCCGCGCGCTTTCATGAACATATGGAGAACATAAGCGCCGTCCCCCTCGCCCGGCCGGATCAGACTGCGATCCTCACCCGCGGGGTGATGCGGCTTTTTCTCGAACTCGGCATGTCGCCGCTCGCCGAGTTCAAGCTGGCCAATGGCCGGCGCGCCGATGTCGCCGGCATGGACCGCGCCGGCAAGATCACGATCGCGGAGATCAAATCCTGCCGGGCCGATTTCGACTGCGATCAGAAATGGCCCGATTATCTCGACTATTGCGACCGGTATTTCTTTGCCGTGGATCCGGATTTCCCCGTCGACGTTTTACCGGCGGAGGAAGGGCTGATCCTCGCCGACGCCTTTGGCGCGGCGATCAAGCGGCCGTCCGTCGAACGATCCCTGGCGCCGGCGCGGCGCAAGGCCGTGACCTTGCGGTTTGCCCGGCAGGCGGCGTTACGGCTCTCAGCGCTCTAACCTTATCCGGGCGTTAAGCGCAGGATCTTCCCGACCGGATCGCCGTTGCGAAATTCCGTGGCGACGTAAATCGCGCCGTCGGGCCCTACCCGGACGTCGCGAATGCGCTCGCCGACAAGATAGCGCTCCTCGCCGACAATGGCGTCGCCGTCCATGATCATCCGATGCAGCGCCGTGCTGGCGAGTCCGCCGACGAGAAGATCGCCGTCCCAGTCCGTGAACGCATCGCCGCGCACCACCGCAAGGCCCGACGGCGCCATGGACGGCGTCCAGTAATGGACCGGTTGCGTCGCGCCTTCATATTCCGTGAACGGCGTAATGCGGGCGCCGTTATAATCAATGCCGAAACTGGCCGCCGGCCAGCCATAATTGGCGCCCGCTTCGATGATGTTGATTTCATCCCCGCCGCGCGGCCCGTGCTCGTTCGACCACAGGACGCCGCGTTCGGCGTCATAGGCGAGACCCTGCGCATTGCGGTGGCCCTTGGT
The DNA here is from genome assembly GCA_028284345.1 of Hyphococcus sp. GTDB lineage: Bacteria > Pseudomonadota > Alphaproteobacteria > Caulobacterales > Parvularculaceae > Hyphococcus. The sequence continues at coordinate 335,413 of JANQRY010000008.1, forward strand.
GTAAAGTTCCGGCAAAGCGCCGTCGCCAAAATCAGGATTGTCGTCCGGAATTGAGCCGTCTTCATTGATGCGGATGACAGCGCCGAAGCTCGACGTCATGTCCTGCGCCTTTTCCTTGTAGCGGGACCCTTCTCCGATAGTCACATAAAGCTTGTCGTCAGGCCCCCAGACAATGCGCCCGCCGAAATGATGGCCCGTGTCTTTTACCGGCCGGGCGTCATAGATCGGCTGCAGGTCGCGGATTTCATCTCCGTCGTAGACGGCGCGCGCGACACGCAGGGCATTCTCCTGTCTTGTCCCGTGGGCATAGGCGATAAAAATCACCCTGTTTTCCATAAAATCCGGATGCGGAAGAATATCGAAGAGACCGCCCTGATTGAACGCCAGCACCGCGGGCGCGCCCGGCACGGGATCCGGCGCCATGACGCCGTCGCGGATCAGGCGCACGCGGCCCGACCGTTCCGCCACCAGCATGTCGCCGTCCGGCAGGAAGGCAATCGACCAGGGATTGGAAAGACCCTCGGCAATCGTCTCCACAACGAGCGCCTGCGTTCCTTCCGGCGCCGGATCGGCGAGCTTTTTCTGCAGGGACTTGTCCCCGCCGCCGCCGCCGGGCGGCAACGATCCGGCCGCAGCCGCGGCGTCAGCGGATTCGGCGTTTGTCGATTGCCCGCAACCAACGGAAAGGATAGCGATCAGCGTTGCGGTGAATATCGGTTTGACGAATGCAGGCGTCACGAGGCAAGCTCCATTGTCAGATCCGCCCAAGGGGTCGCATGTTTTTGCGTGTTGCGCAAAAGCGATTGGCATATGCGCGGTCGGCCAAAAGACGCCAGGAGCGTTGACATGAAGATTGCAAAAACGGTCATCGCCTTTATCGCCGCGGTTGCGGTCGCCTACAGTCTGGCGTCCGTGTTTTATACGATGCGAACCCTTGCCGCGCACAGTGCGGTCGGCATCCAGTATACGCAGGCGCAACAGATTGAGACCTATCTCGCCAATTTTACCGGGCTTTGGATTTACGGCGCGCTGATCGCCATCGCCTTGCTCGCAGGCTTTGTCGTCGCTTTCGCCGTCAAAAAGCTGCTGCCCGCCCTCGCCCCCGTCGCCTACCCCGTCGCCGGCGGCGCGGCGATCTATGTGCTGCTGACGCTGGTTGAAACCCAGCTTGGCGGCGGCGCCGGGATTATTGGCGGCGCGCGCACGGGCCTCGGCGTGGCGCTGCAATGCCTCGCCGGGCTCGCCGGCGGGCTTGTCTTCGCCGTCTTAAGACCCCGCGGGCGCTGACCGGCGGCGCGGTTTGAAATCCGCCGGCCCGGCGCGTAGGAATGCGCCGATGCAGGAAGAAATCGCCGCCATGATCAAGAACACCGCCGCCCAGGTGCGGGCGCGGGATTTCCTTTGGGCGGCCGGCATCAGCGCCGGGGTCGGGGTCGTCGTCCTGATCGGCGCGGGCGCCGACTGGCGCGTCGCCCTGTTCGCCTGGGCCGCTTTTCTCGCCGCCCTCGCCGTTCGATACCGGCTCTCATCCGGGCGCGCCTGGGCGCAGCCGGTGCAGCGCGTGGTCGATATGGAACTCGGCGCGCAGCAGGCGGAACTCGCCAATCTGCGCATCGCCCGCGGCGTCGCCATGGCGCTGCCGGAACCGTTGTTTATCCTCGACAGCAACGGCGTCGTCGAACACGCCAACCCGGCCGCCGAAGCGCTGGCGGGGGCGACAAACCTCGAAGGACGCCATTTCGCCTCGGTGATCCGGGCGCCCGATGTCTTCGAAGCAGCCGAAGCGGTGATCGAAACGCGGGATACAAAAACCGTTGATTTTGTCACCACCGGCTCCGTCGAACTCTCCTGCCGGGCCTTTGTCGCGCCCCTGTGGACCGACGAGGCCGAGCCGCCGGCGCCGGCGCGCCGGTCGCTGATCTTTATTCGCGATCTCACCAGCGAACGCCGTCTCGAACAGATGCGCGCCGACTTTATCGCCAGCGCCAGCCATGAGCTGAGAACGCCGCTCGCCTCTCTTCTCGGTTTTATCGAGACGCTGCGCGGCCATGCGCGGACCGACCCGGAGGCGCAGGAGAAGTTCCTGTCGATCATGCAGTCCCAGGCCGAACGCATGCAGCGGCTCGTTGCCGATCTGATGTCCCTGTCGCGCATCGAGTTGAACGAACATGTGCCGCCCAAAGACATTGTCGACCTGCGCAAGATCGCCGGCGACGTAGTCGACAGCTTCGCGCCGCTTTTTGAACGGCGCGGCGCCATCGTTGATCTGGTTGCTGACGAAACCATGAGCGCGCGCATCGCCGGCGATCATGACGAGATGTTTCAGGCGATCCAGAATCTACTCGATAACGCCATCAAATATGGCGGCGACCCGGCCATGATCAAACTGCGCATCGGCGCCGGCGCCGCGCCAGCGGTCGCCGGCGACGGGGAGCCCGGCCAGCGCGCCGGCGATACGGCGAGCCAGATCGCCGCCCGTCTCGGATTATCCGTAGACGACCTGATTTATGTACAGATCCGGGATTTCGGCCCGGGCATCGCCCGCGCAGACCTGCCGCGCCTGACCGAGCGGTTTTATCGGGTCAATGTGGAGCGAAGCCGCAAAAGCGGCGGCACCGGTCTCGGCCTCGCCATCGTCAAACACATCATCAACCGCCATAAAGGCGGCTTTCAGATCGAAAGCGTGATGGCGGGCGGCACCGCGTTCAACTGCTATTTCGCCCCCGCGCAGGCCCGCGCCGCGGCGTAAATCAAGGCCGCGCACGGCAGCGCACAAAATGCGCAATATTTTTGCATCGGACAAGAAACTGTCACACAATGACAGCATGTAGCTGTCGTTTGACGTCCCGGTGACAATACAGGTTTTTATGGCCGCGCCCGCGCCGATACCCCCTAAAACGCAGTTTCCGCTTCTTGAGGCGGAACTGTCCCGCATGGCTGCGCTTGTGGAAAGCCAGCTTCAGGGGGCGATCACGGCGTTTGAGCGGCGCGACGTGACGACGGCGGAAAGCCTGATCGCCAATGACGCGCGCATCGACGTCTTCGATCGCGACATTGAAACGAAAGTCATGGCGGCGCTGGCGAGCCAGACCCTGTCGATCGAGGCCGTGCGCGAGGCGACGACGATCATGAAGCTCTCCGGCGAACTGGAGCGGGTCGGCGATCTGGCGAAGAACGTGGCCAAGCGCACGCTGGTCATCAGCCGCGAAGCGCCGGCCCGGCCGACCCTCGGCGTTGTCCGCATGGGGCGGGCGAGCCTGCGCCAGTTTTCCGACATTCTGAACGCCTATTCGGCGCGCAATCTCGATGCGGCCTTCGCCGTATGGGGCGCCGACGACGAACTCGACGAATTATACAATTCCGTCTTTCAGGAAATCCTCGCCGCGATGATGGAAGATTCGATGCAAGTGAACGCCTGCACCCATCTCGTGTTCACGGCGAAAAATTTCGAGCGCGTCGGCGATCACGCCACCAACATCGCCGAGGCCATCCATTTCCTTGTAACCGGGTCGCCGATTATGGAAGAACGGCCCAAGGGCGACGAAACGGCGACGACGGTCGTCGCGCCGCCGCGGCCTTCCGGTTCCGCGAACTGACCATTCGGAGCGCTTTGATGGCGGAAACCAGAATATTGATCGTCGAGGACGAAGAGGCCCTGGCGACGCTGCTTGAATATAATCTCGGCAAGGAAAGTTTCGACGTGGCGCTTGCTTCCGACGGCGAGGAAGCGATGCTGAAGATCGAGGAAGAAGCGCCCGATCTCGTCATCCTCGACTGGATGCTGCCGAAAGTCTCCGGCATTGAGGTCTGCCGCCGCCTGCGCGCCAGGCCCGATACGCGCAACCTGCCGATCATCATGCTGACGGCGCGGTCTGAGGAGGCGGACCGCATTCGCGGGCTCGAAACCGGCGCCGATGATTATCTCACCAAGCCGTTTTCAACCAACGAGCTGATCGCCCGGGTGCGCGCCGTCCTACGGCGCATCCGCCCCGGGCTCGCCGAAGACAAGGTGACGGTCGGCGACTTGCTGGTCGATCGCGTTTCCCACAAGGTGATGCGGGGCGACAAGGAAATTCATCTCGGCCCGACGGAGTTCCGCCTGCTTGACCACCTCATTCAGCATCCCGGGCGCGTCTTCTCCCGCGAACAGCTCTTGAACGCCGTATGGGGCTCGGACGTCTTCGTCGAAGTGCGCACGGTCGACGTCCATATCGGCCGGCTGCGCAAGGCCCTCAACAAGCACAAACAAGGCGACCCGATCCGCACGGTACGCTCCGCCGGTTACGCCCTCGAAACGGTACGATAGCCGTCCGCTGATTGCATCCGTATGAGGATGAAGCGCCGGCCGGGTTGCGAACGCGCGGCTTATCCGAGCAGTTCGTAGATCAACCGGTTTAAGACCGGCCGTCCCGTATCCGTTGCGCGCAGCGTTCCGCAGTCGAGGGTGAGATAGCCCTCGTCCATAAGGCGGCGCAGCCGTTGCGCGCGGGCGTCGTTGCGGTAGAAATAATCATCCGCATAAAGCGGCGCGCCTTCGGTGAGGCGCAGCCCCATGGAGAGGCGTTCGATCAACTGCGCTTCCGCATCGAGCGTTTCTTCCGTTTCTACGCCATTTCCGCATTCGCCGACCTGCTTCAGATAAGCGTCGGGACGATCAAGCGCCTTTGTCGCGATGCGTTCGCCGGCAATGGCGAGGCGGCCATGAGCGCCGGGGCCGATTCCAATGTAGTCCTGATATCGCCAATAGATGAGATTGTGCCGGGACTCGCGGCCCGGCTTGGCGTGGTTGGAAATTTCATAGGCGCTAAGGCCCGCCGCCTTTGTCATGTCCTGCGCGATCTCATAATGGCGCGCCTGTCGCGCGTCGTCCGCCGGGGCCCAGCGGCCCTGCGCAACCTGTCTGGCGAAGGCCGTGCCCGGTTCGATGGTCAACTGGTAGAGCGACAGATGCGCCGGCGCGAAACGCAGTCCTTCTGAAAGTTCCGCACGCCAATCATCGTCGCTCTGGCCCGGCCGGCCGTAAATGAGGTCGAAGGTCGACGTGGCGAATATATCCTGAACCCTGGCGATGGCGCGCCGCGCCGACGCGGCGTCATGATCCCGGCCCAGAAATTTCAGCGCATCATCGTCAAAGGACTGCACGCCGAGAGATAGCCGGTTAACGCCGGCGGCGGCGATTTCGCGCAAACGTTTTTCATCCGCGTCATTGGGATTGGCTTCGAGAGTGATCTCAACATTCTCATCGAGACCGAACAGGCGCGCCGCTGCTTCAACGACGTCCGCGATGATGGAGACCGGCGCCAGCGACGGCGTGCCGCCGCCGAAATAGAGGCTGGCGAGGGGCCGTCGCGCAATGCGCGCCGCCCAATATTCAAGATCGGCGACAAGCGCCGCCGACCACGCATCCGCATCGACGCCGCGGTCGCGGTAAACATTGAAATCGCAATAGGGGCAGATGGCCGCGCAGAACGGCCAATGCACGTAGAGGCCAAGGGGCGTTACGGGCGCGAAAGACATGCGGCGGTGAATTTCTCAAAAGCCCGCGCCCGGTGGGAGAGGGCCTGTTTTTCATCCGGGCGCATTTCCGCAAAGGTCCGGTCGAACCCGTCGGGAACGAAGATCGGATCATAGCCGAAGCCCTGATCGCCGCGCGGGGGGAAGGAAAGCGTCCCGTTGACCTCGCCGGCAAAGAACGCCTCATCGCCATCGGGCCAGGCAAGACACAAGACGCAGACGAATTTGGCCGAGAAATCCGCCGCGCCTGCGTCTTTAAGGGCTTTTTCCACCTTGGCCATTGCGGCGCCGAAATCTCTTGGGGTCCCGGCCCAGCGGGCCGAATAAACCCCCGGCGCGCCGTCGAGCGCCGTGACGGCCAGACCGGAATCGTCGGCCAAGGCGGGCAGGCCGGACGCATTCGCCGCCGCCTGCGCCTTGATGGCGGCGTTCTCGGCGAAGGTTTTTCCGGTCTCTTCCGGGTCGTCGAGGCCGAGTTCGCCGGCCGAGCTTGCCCTGATCCCGTAGGGATCCATCAAAGCATTGATTTCTTTTACTTTTCCGGCGTTATGGGTGGCGATAATCAGGCGGTTTGAGGCCAGTTTGCGCACATTTTCGCCCATGTTTTTATCCCTTATCGAAAAAAAATTATCGTTTTTCGGCAAAAAAAGCTTGCATCGTTTTTCAATAAGTGTATATCGATAATCAACAAGACGACGGAACTACCGACGCACCTCAAAAGCCCGCAAAGAGGCAAAAAAAAGCGGCCGGACAAACCGACCGCTTAAGAAATCAGAATGAGTTGCGTCAATTCAACACGGGAAAAGAAAAGGAGAAACCCCATGTCACGCAAAAGCTCAACAGCGAACTTCGGCGGAATCGGCGGCATTGTCAATGGTCTCGCGATCGTGATCACGATCACGCTGGTCGGCGCCGGCTATGTGACGGCGGTCGGTTCGTTCGCCGGGCTGGCCTGATGGCCAGAATCGCCCATGCTGCGGCGGCGCTGGGGCTGATCGCTCTCGCCGCCGCCTGCCTGGTCGCCCTCGCCGCGCCCGGGCCGGGCGCCGCCGCGGACGGCGCGCCCATGACGGCGGTCGAGCCATGCGAGAGCCTTCTGTGCATGTTTGCGATCAGCTAAGCGGCCGGACCCTGGATCGGCACATCGGAGGATAGAATTATGCGTGCGATCGGAAAGGGCTCGCTGTCGTCGATCCTGGCGGTCGGCCTGCATGTAACACGCATTGTTTTGTTCATCGCGCTTTTCGGCCTCACCATGGCGATGATCTTTATGCCGCTCGCCTCCGGCGTCGGCGACATGGTCGCCGGCATGGAAAACGTCGACATTGACGGCGACGTTTCCGTCAGCCGCGGCGACTATTTTGACGTCGCCTATAATTTTATCGCCGTCCTGGTGATGCTTTTCGTCGTCACCCGTCTGCTTGAGATTTTGAAGACGCTGCGTTTCGGCTCGCCCTTCGTGAAGGAAAACGCCGATCGTTTCCGCCAGGTCGGATACGCGCTGTTGATCGGCGAAGGCGCCAAATTCGTGTTCAATTTTCTGTCCCTCATCTTCGGCGCCGATCTCGATATCGACATCGAACTGATCGCCTGGCTCGCCATTATCGCCGTCTTCGTCCTCAGCGAAGTCTTCCGCGAGGGCGCCCGCATGAAAGAAGAACAGGACCTGACCGTATGACCGCGCCGACGGCCGATACGCCTCATGCGGCGCAAGGCGCGGGCGATCGCTCGGTTGCGGTGCTGATAAAGGTCCTGCGCTACACGCGCATCGCGCTGGTATTTGTTCTCTTCACCGTGCTCGGAACGGCGGCGCGCCTGCCGTTTTTTCCGCTCCGTTTTGGCGGCGATCCCGCCGATCCGGAGGCGCGCTGGCCCACCGTCCATATTGGCGCGGCGGTCGATCCGGACATGACGGCGGCCGCGATCTATACGCAGTCGGCCGTCGAGGTCATTTTGATTGCGGCGGGCTTCTTCATCATTTCTGAGATGCTTCAGCTGTTGCGAAACGTCGCCGGGGGCCATGCGTTCATTCGCGAAAACGGCGCGCGTCTTCGGCGCATGGGCTACGCCGGCGTCGTTGCGCAATTGTCCATTTACGCCGTGTGGATTGTGTCGCGGACCGTCGACGCCGCCGGCGTTGCGGCGGTTGACGGCCTCACCGTGGAAATCAGCCCGGCGCCGTGGATCATCATTCTCTGCGCATTCGCGCTCTCGACAGTGTTCAACGACGCCGCAGCGTTGAAAGAAGAACAGGATTTGACGGTTTAGGATGACGATTTCGGTCAAATTGGATCGCGTGCTGCTCGATCGCGGCATGTCGCTGACGGAGCTCTCCGAGCGCGTCGGCGTGACGATCGCCAATTTGTCCATCCTGAAGACCGGCAAGGCCAAGGCTATTCGCTTTTCAACCCTTGAGGCGATCTGCAAGGAGCTGAACTGTCAGCCCGGCGACATCCTTTTTTTCGATGATGAAGACGCCGTCGTCGAAGCGGCGGAATAGCCGTTAGCGGTACGGCGCCGAGGCGGGGCGTTCATCGCCAATGTCGTCGACCCGGGCGCGCGCTGCACCGATGGTTTGACTGCGCCAGGCGAAAACGCCGGCGCAGATCGCCAGCGTCATCGTGAACATATAAGGGGCCTGCGGCGCGAGGCCGTAAAGGGTCATCCCGATAAAGGGTGAAATGATGAAGCCGAAGGCGCCCGACGAATAGACCAGCCCCATCGCCGCGCCCTGTTCGTCTTCTTTCACGGCGAGCGACGCCGCCGTGTCGACGCCCGGCTGGGCGAGGCCGGCGCCGAACCCGGCGATGACCAGCCCGAATATGACCATACTAGCGACGGGCACGGACCAGATGAGAAGGTGGCCGGCGCAAAAAAATGCCGGCGCAAGGCGGATCAGCAATCGCGGTTCAATGCGGAAACGCCGGACCACCACAAGCTGGGAAAACAGCGACGCCATGGCGCCGCCCATCAGTCCAACGCCGACAATCTGCGGCGCCTCAGCCGTCGAATAGCCAAGCCGGTCGATGAAATAAAATCCGATCGTCTGCATGGGGATCGAAACCATGACGCCGTTCATCGCGGCGAAGCCCATGATGGGGGTCAGGCGCGGGTCGAAGACCTTGACCCGCGGGCGCGCGGCGCGCGCGGTCGGCGGCGTGTTTTCAGGCAGAAAGAGGAACACCGATGCGGCCATGACTGCGGACAGCGTCGCCATGGCGTAAAACGGCGCGACGGGACCGAGCACCGCCGCCGCCGCGCCAAAGCCAGGGCCGAGCATGGCGCCGAGACCGAAAGCGGCGGCGAAGCCCGCCATGCCGGAGGTTCGGTCGCCGGCGCCGGTGCGGTCGGCGATATAGGCCTGCGCCGCCGGCGGGCCCGCCGATCCGATCATGCCGTAAAGACTGCGCGTCGCCACGATCAGGATGAACAGCGGCGCGCCGGAAAGCGCCCCGACAAGACCGAGCCGGATGCTCGTGGCGAAGAGCGTCATGGACAGGGCGAAGCCGATCAGTCCGAGGATGACAAAAAGCTTGCGTCCGCGCCGATCGCTGGTCCGCCCCCAGATCGGTCCCATGATCACCCAGAAACAGGCGGACACCATGAAGATGAAACCGGTCTGCAGGTTGCTGAGGCCGATTTCCCGCGCCAGCGGCGGCAGCACCGAAAAGACAATGGTCTGGCCCATGCCCGCGCATAGGGCGCCGACGAGCAACAGCGCGAACGCCGCGCGCCGCGGCGGGCGCGCGGCGTTTCCGGCCTCCATAGGGTTGTCGGCGGGGCTTGCGTCCATCTTGCGCGACTTCCATCACGGCGTGCGGTTTCGCGCAATGTCCGATTGCCTCAATCTTGCCGACCGCGCCTATTCGTCGCTAAATTGTCGTCACGCACAGGAAAGGCGTCGCGCATGGATACAAGCGACCTTCCCGCAACCGGCGGCTGCGCATGCGGTGCGGTGCGTTATGCGCTGACCGCGACGCCGTTATTCGTCCATTGCTGTCATTGCCGCTGGTGCCAGCGAGAGACGGGGTCCGCCTTTGTTATCAACGCCATCGTTGAAACCGACGCTGTCGAGTTGCGCGAAGGCGAGCCCGCGCCAATCGCCACGCCGTCGGAAAGCGGCAAGGGCCAGACGATTATGCGGTGTCCGAATTGTTGGGTCGCCCTGTGGAGCCACTATGCCGGCATCGGACCAAAGGTTGCGTTCCTGCGCGCCGCGACGCTGGACGAGCCTGACGCCGTCGCGCCGGACATTCACATTTACACGGCGTCGAAACAACCATGGGTGACGCTTTCCCACGACATACCGGTGGTGAAGGAATATTACCGCCGGTCGGAATACTGGCCGGCGGAGTCGATTGAGCGGTTGAAGCTTGCGCGGGAGCGCTAGAGACCGGAATGAGGGGAACGAGTCACGGCGCCTTGTAGGCGACGCCTTCTTTCATGACGAAATCGACGTCCATGAGTTCTGCAACGTCCTCAAGCGGATCGCCGTCGACGGCGATGATGTCGGCGAACTTGCCGGCCTCAATGGAGCCGAATTTGTCATAGCGGCCGAGATGCTGCGCGGCGACGACGGTGGCCGAGCGGATCGCCTCCATGGGCGTCATTCCCGCTTCGATTAAAAGCGAAAACTCCCGCGCATTATCCCCGTGTTTCGAAACGCCGGTGTCGGTGCCGAAGGCGATCTTGACGCCCGCGGCGTGGGCGGCCCGCGTCATTCCAATACTGAGCGGGCCCACCTGTTTTGCTTTTGCGCGCACCGGCGGCGGCAGAAAACTGTCCGGGTCGTCGGCGAGTTCTGCCACCGTAAGGCCGGCGAGAAGGGTCGGAACGAGATAGGCGTCGTTGCGTTTGAAAAGCCGAAAGGACTCGCTGTTCGAAAACGTGCCGTGCTCGATGGCGTCGACGCCGGCGCGCAAGGCTGCGTTGACGCCGTCGGCGCCGTGGGCGTGGGCGGTGACCTTGCGGCCGAGGGCGTGCGCCGTTTCCACGATGGCTTTCAACTCGTCGTCGAAAAACTGCTGGCCCGTGCCTGCGTCGGTCTCCGACAGGACGCCGCCCGTTGAGACAAGCTTGATGTGGTCGGCGGTGCGGCGCACCTGATCGCGCACGGATTTGCGGCATTCGGCGACGCCGTCGCACACGCCGCTGGATTTGATGACATTGAAGACGTCATTGCGGTAGCCGTGCGTTTGGCCGTGACCGCCGGTCGGCGAAATCGTGTGGCCGGACGCGAAGATGCGCGGCCCGACAACGTCGCCGCGGGCGATGGCGTCGCGCAGGGCGAAGATGGCGTCGTCCCCGCGCGCGCCGACATCGCGCACAGTCGTGAAGCCCGCCATGAGGTTCTTTTTGGCGTATCCGGCCGCTGCCATGGCGGTGTCCGCGTCGGAGTTTTCGACGACGGATATCTTGCCGCGGGGGCCCAGTTCGCTGGTGAGATGGACATGGCTGTCGATCAGCCCCGGCAGGACAAAATGGTTTTTCAGGTCGTGAACGACGACACGATCGTCCGGTCCGGCGGTCGGCGGATCAGCATATCCCGGCGCGACCGACTGAATGACGCCGTCGCGAACGATAATGGTCTGCTCCGATGCGACGGCGCCGCCGGGCGTTGCAAGGAGGCGCCCGGCGTGAATGACCGCGATGTCGGCGGCCTGCGCGGCGCCGATGAACGCCATGCAGGCTGTCGCCGCGCCGCAAATATGCTTGCTCAACGTTTTTCTCACCATACATCCCTGTCGCTGATACGGCGTTTAGTTGCTCGGCGCTGTTCGCTTCTCGACCCTGGGGCCGATATGCAGCCGGTTATTCTGAAAGTCGATGACAATGCGCCGATCGCGGATCATGTCAGCGCCGAGCAGCCCATAAGGAACATCGCCGACACCCAGCTCATTGAAAACTTTGGAATTATAGACGCTGACAATTTTGTTTCGCCAAATGGCGCGGCCGATTTTCATTCTCTGGATGCGGACAAGTTGCGACCGCGCTTCATTGCCGAAAAGGTCGTGCACCTGCGGGCTGCGCGAGGCTGTTGCGGAGCTGCGCACGGTGACGCGGCGCATGGCCAGCATGTTGCGCAGCGCCGGATAATTGATGATCGTCCCGGAGGCGCCGAGGTCGAGGATGAACGGATAGGTCTTGCTGCGAATACGCGCCTTGACCACATAAAGCGGTCGGGCGCTGTCGCCGAAGGATTGCGGCGCGAGCCGGACTTTCGACCAGCCGCGCGCGTCGACGGCGTCGGGCGGGCCGCTATCGTAAAGTTTGATGGTCTGCGTCGCCGGATCGATATGGACAGCGTAGGGGGAGAGGAAATCGAGCCCCAGGACGCCCTGGGGCGTCGGACGCGGCGGCAGCCAGTCGTCGATCACGACGCTGACCACGTCTTCCATAACCTGTCCGCCGGACGCGACCGTCCCTATATAACGGGGCGGCAAGTCGTTGGTTTCGATCAGGCCGAGAATGCGGCGCGGTTCGCCCTCGATATAGGGAAAGTTCTGTTTGGCGTCGAGATTCTTAAAAACGACCGACAAGGTAGCGCCGGTGTCGACGATGAAATCATAGGGCCCTTCGCCGTTGACGGTGACCGGCACCGTGATCCAGCCGTCATAATCAAAACGATAGGGAATTTCCGCAACCGGGTCCTGGGCCTTGGCGATGGAGAAGAGCGCCAGCGCGAGGACGACGACGAGCGCCGGCGCCTGCTTCGGCGGCAGGCGTCCCCCGAATATGGCCCGAGTTAAACGCAACCCGTCATCCGATCGTTGTCCCCCTGGGGGTTGATGATAATTCGCTCCCCCGGGAAATCCAGAACGAAGCGCTGTTGGTCTTTGGCGGTCTTTGTTTTCGCCCTGCGCCTTGCAGGCGCCGCGGCGCGGTCAACGCGCCGGGCGCTCGCGCGCTGATGCGCGCGGCCCTTGTCGCACCGCATATGACAACACTATTCGGCAAAGCCTCAGGCCGCGCCAGTCCGCTCGTCGCGCAGGCGCGCCGGTCCGCCGCACGGGGTCGTTTCCATCCCGGCCGTCGCCGCCGTCGCCTTTTTGGGGCGCCGCGGGCGAAAGCCCTTGAAAAGCCGCCGCGCCCGGGTATAACCCGCCGCTCAAATCCGCTCGCCGGGCCTTAAAGGCATGCCTGGGCGGGCTTTGTTGCGCGCCCGAAAGGGCCCTTTCAGGAACAGCGAAATGCCCAAAATGAAGACCAAAAAGGCTGCGGCCAAGCGGTTCAAGGTGACCGCCAGCGGCAAGATCAAGCACGGCGTCGCCGGCAAGCGGCACCGGCTCATCAGCCATAACGCCAAATACATCCGGCAGCAGCGCGGCACGGAAGTCCTCTCCAAGCAGGATGAGGTCATCGTCAAGCGCTATCTGCCCTACGACCGGTAAGGAGAGACGAGATGGCGCGCGTATCCACGGGCCCGGCGTCTCACGCCCGGCACCGCAAAATCATCAAACGGGCGAAAGGCTATTACGGCCGGCGCAAAAACACCTTCCGCGTCGCCAATCAGGCGGTGGAGAAGGCGGGCCAGTACGCGTATCGCGACCGGCGCGCCAAGAAGCGGAGTTTCCGCTCCCTCTGGATCCAGCGCATCAACGCGGCGGCGCGCGACGCCGGGCTGACCTACGCCCGCTTCATCAACGGCCTGACCCGGGCCGGGATCGAGGTGGACCGCAAAGTGCTGGCGGATCTCGCCGTGCACGAGCCGGAAGCGTTCAAAGCGCTGGCGGAAAAGGCGAAATCAGCTCTCGCCTGATCCGGCCTGGAATTCGGAACCTGAAAAACCGGCGCCGCTCAGCGGCGCCGGTTTTCGTTTGCATGGCGAGAACGGTCCTTCGTCGGCGCCGGCGGGCGCGACATTCCACATTTAATGGCCCTTAGTGAACATTTAATGGAATGTTCACTATTGAAAACTGATCAGTTTACGCGTATGTTGCGTATACCCGATAACAATAAAAAACGCCTTCGGGGAGTGCCCTAAGTAACGTTAGAGCATTGAAAGAAAAGGAAAATGTTGAACCTGATCAGCTTTGCGGCGGTCGCGCTGATAAGCCTGTCCGCCTTTTCGTCCGACGCCGGCGCGGCGTCGAAGGATACCATTTCGTTAGATAGCGCCGGCGCCGATTTGATTTTTGAGCAAATCGTGGAAAACGCCGTCGCAGATTGCCGAGCGGAGCTTTCCGGCGATGTTTTCGCCAATTTCCGGCTGCAATCCTGTGTTGAGGCCAAGGTTTCCGAAGGCGTCGCAACGGCGGGCGGCGCGCAGCTCGCCGATTATGCGGCCGCTTATCCGGACTACCTGCTGACGGCGTCGGCGCCCTAGGCGGCGCGCGCTCTCGCGCGGGGGAGATTTGTTGCGTATCCCGGTTGCGTATCAGCGTTGCGTAAATCAGTTGCGTTCCCGCGGGCCCTCGACATTGAGGGCCCGCTTTTTTATGGAGACCTCATGAAAACCGTCTTCGTCGATCCGTTCCGCGCTTTTGTGGTTTTTGGAGGGTTCTTTACCGGAACCCCGTGACCGGATGACGATGGCGAAAAACGCCGGTAAGCGTCATCCGACGGATGGCGCTTTTTTATTGGAAGCCTTTTGCTGAAAGATTGGGAGACGGACAAATGTCCGACCTTAAAAGCCTCGAAACGGACCTGATGGCGAAGATCGACGCCGCCGGCGACGGCGGCGCCCTTGAAGACATTCGTGTTCACGCCCTCGGCAAGAAGGGCGTTGTCTCCGAGCGCATGAAGACGCTCGGCAAGATGAGCCCGGAAGAGCGCAAGGAAATGGGCCCGGTCCTGAACGGGCTCAAGACCCGGATCGGCGAGGCCATCGAGGCGAAGAAATCAGCGCTTGAAGAAGCCGCGCTCGACGCGCGCCTGGCGACGGAAAAGGTCGACGTGACGCTGCCCGTGCGGCCGGAAGCCAAAGGCAAGATTCATCCCGTTTCTCAGGTCACTGAGGAAATCGTCGCCATCTTCTCCGCCATGGGCTTTGATGTGGCCGAGGGCCCGGACATCGAAGATGATTTCTACAACTTCACCGCGCTCAATTTTCCGGAAGACCATCCCGCGCGGGACATGCACGACACGTTTTTCTTCGAGCCGAAGGAAGACGGCTCGCGCCGCCTGTTGCGCACTCATACGAGCCCGGTGCAGATCCGCACCATGATGAGTGAGAAGCCGCCCATCCGGATCATCATTCCGGGGCGCGTCTATCGCTGCGACTCCGACCAGACCCATACGCCGGTGTTTCATCAGGTCGAGGGTCTCGTCATCGATCGCGAAAGCCATATGGGCCACCTGAAAGGAACGCTCGAAGCCTTCGCCAAAACCTATTTCGAAGTCGACAGCGTCAAGACTCGCTTCCGCCCGCATTTCTTTCCGTTCACGGAGCCTTCGGCGGAGATGGACATCGGCTACGAACGTGTCGGAAACGAGATTCGCATCGGCCAGGGCGACGACTGGATGGAGATTTTGGGTTGCGGCATGGTCCATCCCAATGTCCTCAAAAACTGCGGTCTTGACCCGGATGAATATCAGGGCTTCGCCTGGGGCATGGGCGTTGATCGCCTCGCCATGCTGAAATACGGCATTCCGGATTTGCGCGACTTCTTCGCCGCGGACGCCCGCTGGCTCGAACATTACGGCTTCGACCCGCTCGATCAGCCGAATTTGGCGGTGGGGCTCAGCCGATGAAATTCACCCTTAGCTGGCTCAAGGAGCATCTCGAAACCGACGCGTCGCTCGACGAGATTGTCGAGACCATGATCGCCGTTGGCCTCGAAGTGGAGTCCATCGACAACCCGGCTGACCGGCTTGCCGCCTTCACCATTGGCGAGGTGCTGGAAGCGGAAAAACATCCCGATGCGGACAAACTGAAACTCTGCAAGGTTGCGACAAAAGACGGCGAAATGCAGATCGTCTGCGGCGCGCCCAATGCGCGGAAGGGGATCATGATCGCCTATGCGCCCGTGGGCGCCTATGTGCCGGGCATCGATCTGACGCTCAAAAAAGCGAAGATCCGCGGCGTTGAGAGTTTCGGTATGATGTGTTCGGCCCGGGAGATGGAACTGGGCGACGATCATGACGGCATCATCGAGGCGCCGGCGGAAGCCAAAGTCGGCGATCCCGTCGCCCACTGGCTCGGCGCTGACGATCCGGTGATCGATTTCGAGGTGACGCCCAATCGTCCGGATACGAACGGCGTTGACGGCGTCGCCCGCGATCTCGCCGCCGCAGGGCTTGGCAAGCTCATCGCGCCGGCGCCGAAAGCGGTCAAGGGCGCGTTTGAAAGCCCCCAGAAAATCGCCCTTCATTTTCCGAAGGACGCGGAAGACGCGTGTCCCTGCTTTGCCGGGCGCTACGTCAAGGGCGTCAAAAACGGGCCGAGCCCGGAATGGCTGCAGAAGCGGCTGCGCGCCATTGGCCTGCGCCCTATCAACGCGCTGGTCGATATCACCAACTACATGTCTTACGACCGGGCGCGGCCGCTTCATGTTTACGACGCTGACAAGCTCAAGGGTGAAATTCACGCGCGCCTTGGCCGTAAAGACGAACGCTTTCTCGCCCTCGACGGCAAAACCTATGACGTCGATGAAACCATGACGGTGATCGCCGATGACAACGCCGTTCTCGGTTTCGGCGGCGTCATGGGCGGCGAGGACACGGGCTCCACAGAGGAGACCGTGAATGTCTTCATCGAATGCGCCTATTTCGATCCGCGGCGAACCGCCAAAACGGGGCGCGCGACCGGCATCAATTCCGATGCGCGCTATCGCTTCGAGCGCGGCGTTGATCCGAATTTCATCCTGCCGGGCCTTGAGATGGCGACGCGGCTGGTGCTCGATTTCTGCGGCGGAACCCCCAGCGAAATCGAACTTGCCGGCGCGATCCCCGCATTTGAAAAAACCGTCCTTTATCCGACGACGGAGGTTCTGCGGCTCACCGGCATGGACGTGAAACCTGAAGGGCAGGAGCGCATCCTTTCGGCGCTCGGCTTTGACGTGCGCAAATCCGACCCCTGGCAGGTCGACGTTCCAAGCTGGCGCCCCGATATCGAAGGCAAGGCCGATCTCGTCGAGGAGGTTGCGCGCATTGTCGGTTACGATCACCTGCCAACGGCGACATTGCCGCTCGCCAATGCGGTTGAGGCGCCAAAACTGACCCCGGCGCAGGAACGGCGCGGGCGCGTGCGCCGCGCCCTCGCCGCGCGCGGGAGCCTGGAAGCCGTCACCTGGTCGTTCACCGACGAACGCCATGCGGCGCTGTTCCGCAGTTCCAATGAACTGAAAGCGGCCGGTCTTTATCTCGCCAATCCCATTGCGTCCGATCTCGGCGTCATGCGCCCGTCGATCCTGCCCAACCTGATCGCGGCCTTGCAGCGCAACGCCGATCGCGGCCGCGCAGATCTCGCGCTGTTTGAGGTTGCGCCGGCCTATGAAAGCGACCAGCCGGAGGGCCACAAAGACGCCGCCGCCGGCGCGCGGCGCATTGCGCCCGCCCGGCACTGGTCAACTGCATCGCATACGGAGGATGGCGTCTTCTTCGCCAAGGCCGACGCCCTCGCCGCGCTTGAGGCCGCCGGCGCGCCGGTCGCCAGCCTGCAGACCGCATCCCCGGGGCCGGATTATTTTCATCCCGGCCGGTCCGGTTATCTGCAACTCGGTCCCGGCAAACGCCTCGCCGCCTTCGGCGAAATCCATCCGCGGGTCCTCAAAGCCATGGATGCGGACGGGCCCGTCTACGGGTTTGAAATCGCCCTCGACGCGATCCCCGCCGGCCGCCGGAAGGCCGTCAAGACGCGGGCCGCGCTCGATGCGTCGGACCTCCTTCCCGTCAAACGCGACTTCGCGTTCGTCTGCGACGCGGATGTCGCCGCCGAGGCGCTGATCCGGGCCGTGCGCGCCGGCGACAAGGCGCTGATCGCCGATGTGACGCTGTTTGACGTCTATCAGGGCGAAGGCGTGCCCGACGGCAAAAAGTCCCTCGCGGTCGAAGTCACGTTGCAGCCGCGCGAAAAAACCCTGACCGATGAAGAAATCGAAACGGTGTCGAAACGGATCATTGCGCAAGCCGAAAAGACCACCGGCGCGCAACTGCGCCACTAGGCTCCTTTCGGTCAAATCTTAATAAAATCTGGACGGCCGCCCAGTGTTTGCCGGCTTCCCGTTTATTTGGTGTTGATCCCCGGACCCTATACCTATGGTTGTGTAGCGATCAAACCAGAGGTGCAATGTGGGCAAGGAACGGCGCGCCCATCCCCGGATCGACGGGGAGATAGCCGCAAACATCCTGATCAACAACGAGGACAACGCCGTCGCGCAAGTGCTCGACGTGTCCGCCGGCGGCATCGGTTTTCTGTTCAAGGGGTCAATCGCCCTTGGCGATCGGGTCGTCGCGCATCTTGACGGCGGCACGCGGCTCGAAGGCGATGTGGTTCGCCTGTTTGACGGCGGCTTCGCCATCACGCTCGCCATGAGCGAGCACAAGCGTCAGCGTCTCGCCGAAACCCTCGACCGGGAACGCGCGCGCGGCCGCGCCCTTGAAAAGCTGACGCTCGAACGCCGCATCGCAAAGCGCGTCACCGCCATGAGCCAGTCGGTGGTCTGCGAAACGGCGGACCGGCGTTTCCCGGTGCGCATTGTCGACATGTCGCTGACGGGCGTCGCCATTGAAACGGAAGAGAAACTCGACATGGATGCGCTGGTCGTCATCGGCAAGATGCGCGGAACCGTCATCCGCCGCGAGGGCAACCGCTATGGCGTCCGCCTGCTGGCGGCCGAGGAATGCCTCGATGTTCCGGAAATGGAAACGGCGGACGGCGCCCAGCGCCGCGCCTGAGCCGGCCCGAACCGAGCCCGACCTGACCCTGACGGGGCCGTCGCCCCATGCTTGCGGTCGAGCGAGGCCCGCGCTAAGACCCGGCGCTCCAATCCTCGTATTGGGCCGCTTTAGCTCAGTTGGTAGAGCACATCATTCGTAATGATGGGGTCGCGTGTTCAAGTCACGCAAGCGGCACCATTTTTTCAATTGAAACAAATCCCGGTATGTTACGGGTGTTTATTCGCGCGCGCGGCGATCACGACGGTCGGCGCCGGAGCCGGGGACGAAGATTGTGAATGCTGAAAACGATCAACCCAAATTCATCCTGAAATTTCAATGCCGCAATCGCCCGGGCATTGTCGCGGCGGTGGCGAACGAAATTGTCCGACGGAACGGCGACATCGTCGCCGCGGCCCAGTTTGACGATCTTTCTACCGGCGTCTTTTTTTCGCGGATTGAAGTTTCCCTGCCGTTTGACGGCGCGAAGTTTCGGGAGAGCTTCCCGGACGTCGCGCGAGCGTTCGGCATGGATTGGTCGATGCGTCCGAAAGCGGAAAAGCGCAAGGTGCTGATCCTGGTTTCGAAGTTTGACCACTGCCTGGGCGATTTGCTGTACCGGATGCGCTTGGGCGAGTTGCCGATGGAGTGCGTCGGGATTGTTTCAAACCATCCTGAATCCGCGCATAGCCTGGTCGGGCATATCGGCCTTCCCTATCATCACTTCCCGATCACCAAGGACACGAAGCCCCAGCAGGAAGCGCGTATCCGCCAGGTCATCGAGGAAACCGGCGCCGAACTCGTTGTCCTCGCCCGCTATATGCAGATTCTCTCCGATGAATTCGCCGCCTATCTGTCCGGGCGCTGCATCAATATTCATCACTCCTTTTTGCCCGGCTTCAAGGGCGCCAAACCCTATCACCAGGCCTATGATCGCGGCGTGAAAATGATTGGCGCCACGGCGCATTACGTCACGGCCGATCTGGATGAAGGCCCCATCATCGCTCAGGACGTTGAACCGGTGACCCATGCGGATGCGCCGGCGGATCTTGTGCGCAAAGGGCGCGACATCGAACGCAGGGTGCTGGCGCGCGCTGTTTCCTACCATCTTGAGGACCGTGTCCTGATGAACGGAAAGAAGGCGGTGGTGTTTGCATAAGCCGTCGACAACGCCCGACCGGGATGAACGGCGCGATAGCGTCTTTATACGGAATATCTCTGCCTGACCATCGGCGCCGGCTCGCTATGAGTTGAACGCGCGCCGTTTTTTCGCCCGCCGCGCACAATATTTACTCACGGGTGGCGTTGTTTTGGCGCACAGGCGTTAATATCCGTTTACGAACGGAAAATCCGCGCCGCTCCCGACGCATCGGATCGGCCTGGGGCTTAACTTTTCGAGAGAATTTTAACATTCGCGAGGGATTATCTCGCCCATGTTCCGGGCGATCTTTATGGATTCACAGACCAGCGACAAACATCGCGGCGCGCTCCAGGGCGACATCGCCGCGACCCTCGACCTCATGCTCGCCAGAAATACGGCGTCGTCCATGATCATCAGCGCCGTCAATGTTACGGTGGCGACAATCGTGTTGCTGGGCTCCGTTCACGGCCCAACGCTCGCGGCGTGGTTGTTCCTGATGATGGCCGTTCTGCTGGCGCGCCGCATCTACTGCCGCCGCCTGCTGGACCGAGGCGGGCCCGTCGGCGAGCGGGCGATTTTGCTGCTGACCGTTGCGTCGGTCTTCGCCGGGGCGGGCTGGGGCGTGATGCCGTTTCTGGTTGCCGCCGACGCGCCGGAGACCGCAATCCATGTCGCCGTTTTCATGATCGCCGGCATGACCGCCGGCGCATCCCTGTCCTACGCCTCGCATGTTAAAATCGCCCGCGCCTTCAACCTGTCCGCCATCGGGCCGCTCGCGGTCTATTACGCCGTGGCCGCCGGCGGCGCGCATATGGCGATGAGCGGCGTCCTTGCGATGTATTTTCTGGCGACCGACATGCTGGCGCGGCGGAGCAATCAGAATCTGACATCCGCGCTGGAGAGCGAAGCGCGCGCCGAGGCGCAGCGAAGCCGGATCGTCAATCAGAATACGGCGCTTGAAGCGCTTGCTGAAAACTACAAAGCCGCGGCGGCGCGCGCGGAAACGGCGGACGCAAATCTCGGTCGAAGAAGCGCGGAGTTGTCGCTCATCTTTGATAATGTGCCGGTGCAGCTCTGGTTCAAGGACGACCAGAACCGGATCCTCCGCATCAATAAAGCGGCTGCGGATTTTCTCGGGATTTCAACGCGCGAGGCCGCCGGCGCCGAGGCGGCGGATCTTTTTCCCGAGACAGCTGAAAAATTTCACCAAGACGATCTTGCCGTCATCAGGAGCGGCAAAGGGCGTTTCGGCGTGATCGAAGAATATGCGCAAGCCTCCGGCGTCCGGGGCTGGGCGCGCATCGACAAAGTTCCGTACAAGGATCCGCAGACGGGCAAGGACTATGTGTTCGTCGCGTCGACGGACGTCACCGATCTGCGCAAGATGCAGGAAGAGCTTCAGCGATCGAACGAGGAACTGGCGCAATTTGCGCGCGTTGCTTCCCATGATTTGCAGGAGCCGTTGAAAAGGCTTGCCGATATCAGCGGCCGCTTGAAAGAAACCGCCGCAGACGCGTTGCCGGCGGAGGCGCGACGCGATTTTGAAGAGATGATAAGCACGGCCGATCAGATGCGCCGTCTCGTCGGCAGCGTCCTTGAACTCGCCTGCGTGCAGGGCGGCGAAATCGATTTGCAGCCGGTCTGTCCGAGTGATTGCATCGATGCGGCGCTCGCACAACTCGGCGTTGACGATACGCAACGAGACCGCGTCTTTTCGTTCGCGCCCATGCCTGACGTCATGGCGGAGCCGCGGCTCTTGACCCGGATCTATTTCAACCTGATCGCCAATGCGCTGAAGTTTTCGTCGAAAAATCCGCAACCGGAAATTTTGTTTGGCGCAACGCGCGCTAACGACAACGTCGTTCTTCACGTTCAGGACAATGGCGTCGGCGTCGACCCCGCCTGCGCCGAAGAGATTTTCGAACCGCTTGTTCGCGCCCATGATCGTGATGCGTTCGAAGGCGCCGGCATTGGCCTTTCGGTCTGCAAAAGGGGCGTTGAGCGACTGGGCGGGCGGATCTGGGTCGAGCCGGCGACGGACGGCGGCGCCGTTTTCAAGGTTGAACTGCCGGCGGCGAACGCCGCTGCGGCGGCGGCCTGATCAGCGTCCGCCGGCGCTTACGGGCCTTTCATAAAATTTTACCAAACCCGGCGATATTGCCGTCGACTGGGTTTTGCGCAGGGGGCGGCGCACCCCTGCGCCGGTAAACTGGAAACGGCCGACGGATGAATGTGTTGTTCATAACGCGGAAATGGTCGCCGGCGGTCGGCGGCATGGAGACCTATTGCGTCGAACTCGTGCGTGAATTCAGCGCTCACGATGCGGTCTCTTCCGTTCGAACCATTGCGCTTCCCGGTCGATCCGACGGCCGCGCGCCGGGGCCGCTTGCCCTCGCCGCTTTCGGCCTTCGCGCCGCTTTCGCCGCGCTCTTTATGCGCGGCCGTTTTGATGTCCTTCATGGCAGCGACATGGCCATCTGGCCGTTGATATGGCTCGCCCGTCTGAGCCGCCCAACGGCGAAGGCCGTCCTGTCGGCCCATGGAACCGACATCGCCTATGCAAGCCGCCAGGGCCTGCGCGCCGCGCTGTACCGCGCCTACATCCGGCTTGGCGCGCGGTTGATGAGCAACGCCGTCATCATCGCCAATTCTAACGCGACGGCGCGCCTGCTCGCCGAGCACGGCTATCACAACGCCGCTGTTGTAACCCTCGGCGCCCATATCCCGGAACAGACGCCGCCGCGCGCCGGCGACAAGCCTTACCTGTTGTTTGTCGGACGCCTGATCCGTCGCAAGGGCTGCCGATGGTTCGTTGAAAACGTGTTGCCTATGTTGCCCGACCACATAACGCTGAAAGTCGCCGGCGCCGTTGAGGATCCGTCCGAAGGCGAACGCCTCGATCTGGACAGAGTCGAGCATCTCGGCACGGTGACGGGCCCGGCCCTGGCGCGCTTGCGCAAGGATGCGCTGGCCGTCGTTATTCCCAACATCGCCGACTTTCCGGTGAGCTTTGAAGGGTTTGGACTGACCACGGTGGAGGCCGCGGCCGCGGGCGGCGTTGTCCTCGCCTCCGCCGTCGATGGCGTCGCGGATGCGGTGATCGACGGCGAAACGGGCTTTCTGCTGCCGCCCGGAGACGCCGACGCCTGGTCGAACAAGATCATCGAAATTGCCGATTGGTCCGGTGACGAACGAAGGCGCTTTGTCGATCGGTCAGTGGCGCGTATCGGGCGGGATTTTTCCTGGCGCGGCGTCGCCGACGCCACCTTGCGGGCCTATGATTTGGAACGCACGGACGCCGCCGCGACGCCGGCCCCCGCGCTCGCCGGCCAGTCCGGACGCCGCGATCATTAATTCGTAGGCGTTGTAATCGGTAGGCGCCGTCCCGGCGATTTGGCGCTTGCGGTCGTTTGCGCTATTCCGAACAGCCCTTTCGTGACTGAGACGGAGCCGGCTGATCCTTAAAACGCTTCGCGATCGCACAAGACCGCTGGTTTTCTGGCCGCCTGCCGGCCTTCTTCTCGCTGCGCTTGTCTTTTCCGTCGTCGATTATGCGGGGTTTCACGCCGCCGTCTCCGCCGCCAATGCATGGCTCCTGAGCCGGTTTGACTGGCTCTATTCTTTCGCCTCCTTCGCCGCCGTCATGCTTGTGGCGTGGGTCGCATGGTCGCCGCTCGGCGCCGTGCGCATTGGCGGGCCCGACGCCAAGCCGATTTTGAGCCGCTGGAACTGGTTTGCGATCACCCTGTGTACGACCGTGGCGATCGGCATCCTGTTCTGGGGCGCGGCCGAGCCGATGTTTCACGTCAACGACCCGCCGGCCTTTTCCGGCGCCGAACCGAAATCGGACGCGGCGGCGCGGTTCGCCATCTCCACCCTGTTCATGCATTGGACGATTACGCCTTACGCGCTTTATTCCGTGCCGGCGCTCGCCTTTGCGCTCGCTCATTTCAATCTCGGCCGGCCATATTCCTTAAGCGGGCCCTTATCGCTTGTCTTTGGCAGCGCGGCGACGGGACGGGGCGGCGCGCTGATTGATGCGGTCGGGCTTTACGCCCTCATCGCCGGCGTGGCCGCCTCTCTTGCCGTCGGCGTGATGACGCTCGCCGGCGGGCTGGAGCGCCTGGCGGGCGTCAATGACAGCGCCTGGCTGCGTTTCGCCATTACCCTCGCGATTGTCGGCGTTTTCGTCGCCTCATCGATCACCGGCATTCAACGGGGCATCAAATATCTTTCCGACGTCAACGTGAAATTCTTTTTCGCCCTGGCGCTGTTCCTGCTGGTCGCAGGACCGACCGGCGCCATCCTGTCGCTCGGCGGCGCGGCGCTTGGCGATTACATCGTGACCTTCGTGCCGGCGAGCCTTGCCTTCGGCGCGCGCGCCGGCAGCGACTGGATGCACGCCTGGACGGTTTTTTATTTCGCCAACTGGCTCGCCTGGGCGCCGATCACGGCGTTGTTTCTCGGGCGCATCGCCGTCGGTTACACCGTGCGCGAATTCCTGCTATTCAACCTGATCGCGCCGGCGGCGTTCGGCGCCTTGTGGATGACGATCCTCGGCGGCGCGGCGATCCATGTGGACGCAAACACAAGCGGCGCCCTCACCGCCGCCCTCAACGAACGGGGCCCCGATGCGGTCATCTACGCCCTGTTCGACGCTTTTCCGCTCGCCATATTGATTGCCGGCGCCTTTGTGGGGTTGACGTTTATTTCTTTTGTCACCGCGATGGATTCAAACACTCATTCGATTGCGGCGGTGTGTCTGAAACCGGCGACATCGCACGCGGAAGAACGACGCTCGGCCATGCCGGTGAAGATTTTCTGGGGCGCGCTTGTCGGCGCCGTCGCCTGGGTGATGACGTCGACGACCGGGATCGACGGCGTGCGCATGTTGTCCAATCTCGGCGGCGCGCCGGGGCTGATGATCCTGCTCGCCATGGGCGCCGTGATTATCGTCATGCGCGCGCAGTGGATGGATGAAATTCGCGCCGGCGCCCAGCCCGCGCCGTCACCCGAAACGGAAGCCGGGCATATAGGCTGAATAGAATGCGGTCTGCTGCACAGCGATATCGCGCGCTTCGTCGGCCGTCGTTTCCTTGAACCAGACTTTTGCCCCGGGACGGATCTGGCCGGCGAGGTGGAGATCTGGATCGATCACCTGGGCGATGCGGGGGTAGCCGCCGACGGTCTGCGCGTCGGCGAGCAACAGGAACGGATCGCCCGATCGCGGGCATTGCACCGTACCCGGAAAAACCGGGCTTGAACGCATGGAAAACCCATCCGGCGGACGAACGGCGCCGCCGTTCAGTTCGACGCCCATGCGATTGGCGCGCCGCGAGGCGACAAAGGGACCGGAAAGAAATGATTTTTGCGCGTCGGCGTCGACAAGCGGAAATTCCGGGCCGCGCGTGACGCGCAGAAAGACATCGCCGGACATCGCTGGCGCTGCTGAGGCCGGAATGTCCGCTGCTTGCATCGTCGGCGCCTCGCCGCAGTTGATGACGTCGCCGGTTTTCAGGGCGCGCCCGTCAACGCCGCCGAGGCCCGCCGGCGCATAGGTTGCGGCGCTTCCGAACGCGACCCCCGCGGCGACGCCGCCGGCGATGGCGATATAGGCGCGCAGGCCCCTTGGCGCGGGTCCGAGCTTGAGGATGTCGCCGGGCGTTGCGCGATGCGCCGCATACGCGCTGATGGGCGCGCCGTTGAGCGTTGCGCCCATATCCGCGCCGCCAAGGGCAAATTTCGCCGCCGCCTCGAACCTCATCTCGGGACCCGTCGCCGCGCATTCGAGCGCCGGCGCGTCCCACCGATTGCCCGCGGCGGCGTTAGCGAGGGCGAAGGAAAGACGGTCCGCCGCGCCCGATTCCGGCACGCCGAGATGACGGAACGCGGCGCGCCCGGCGTCCTGAACCGTCGTCTCCGCGCCGGGGCGCAGGATTGTTGCGAGCGCCGTCACGGGGATGCTCCGGACAAAAAGACATCTTCGCTGACCGGCTGGAACTGCACCGTCGCGCCGGGCGTCAGCAGGAAGAGATGATCCGTAGACGGATCGAAAAGGCGTAAGGACGTGCGCCCGATCAGGCGCCAGCCGCCGGGCGACGACAGAGGATAGATGCAGGTAAAGCCGCCGGCGATCCCGACCGAACCGGCGGGGACATGAGCCCGGGGATGCGCGAGGCGCGGAACGCGCAAGGTTTCGTCGAGCATGCCGAGATAGGCAAAGCCCGGCGCGAAGCCGAGCGTCGCGACGCGATAGGGTTTTGACGCATGGGCGGCGATAACGGCGTCCGCCGGCAATTTTGTCTGCGCGCTGATGTCGGCGAGATCCGGGCCGGCCTCGCCCCCATACCAAACCGGGATGGTGATCGGCTCGCCCGTCGGCGCCGGCGCCTGCAGCGGTGTATCGCTTATTTCCTTTTCCAGCATCATGCGCGCCGTTTCGGGATGAAGCCGTGAAGGATCAAAACGCATCACGACGGAATCAATACCCGCGACGGCGTCATTGACGCCGTCGGCGCCGCGCAATGCGTCGGCGATGCGGTTGGCTGCGAGACCGGATGCAATCGGATCCTCCGCGTCGCTCAGCGTCGCCAGCCACCCGCGCTCGCCAAACGGGACGATATTGGCGCTGAGAACGGTCATGACCCGCCCAGCGCGAACGCGGCGACGGAGACGCCAGCGGCTTCAAGCGCGCGTCGCACGGCGCGCGCGGTTTCGACGGCGCCCGGCGAATCGCTGTGGATGCATAGCGTGTCGGCGTTGAGCGTCAGGCGGCCATCGGCGGCGGCGAATTCTGCGCCCGTTGCAATCGCTGCGGCCTGGGCGGCGCGGGCGTTGATATCGGCAATCACGGCGCCCGGCGTCGATCGCGGGGTGAGCGTTCTGTCGCGGCGATAGAGCCGGTCCACAAACCCCTCGGCAATGAACGGGGCGCCGGCCTTTTGCGCGGCCGCTTCAAGCGCCGAACCCGGCGGACCGACAATGGCCGTGTCCGGCGCCACGTCGACGACAAGTTGCGCAAGGGCGTCGTTGCGCGCCGCGTCATTGTAAAGCGCGCCATGTGGTTTCATATGGCGCAGCGGAACGTCTTCACTCTTGAGGACGGCGCGCAAGGCATTGATCTGTTCACGGAGCGATGTGTAGAGATCGGCGGGATTGATGTCGATGCTGCGGCGCCCGAAGCCTTCCCGATCCGGATAGGACGGATGCGCGCCGACGCTCACCTGATGCGCTTTCGCAAGCTGTACGGTGCGGCGCATGGTCTCTTCATCGCCCGCATGGCCGCCACAGGCGACGGAGCATGACGTGATCAACGCCATCAAGGCCGCTTCGATCTGCGCGCCGCCCGCATCCGCGTATTCGCCCATATCGGCGTTGAGGTCGATGGATCGGGTCATTGCCACACCCCCGCGGCGCTGAGGATCGCGCGCAGTCCGAGCCCCGCTGTAACGGCCAGCGCAACGGCGCCGGCGATGTTGGCGACGGGGCCGTTCACATGATCGCCGAGAAGAGCGCGGCGATTGGCGGCGAAGAGAAGAAACCCGGCGACAATGGGCAACAGCAATCCGTTGGCGAACTGGGCGAACAGAATGATTTCTATCGGACGCGCGCCGGTAATGGCGACGAAGGCGCCGGCGAGGAGAACGCCGCCGGCGACAATGCGGAATTTCGTCGCTTTCGGATCGCTCTCAAAACCGAAGAGTTCCGCGGCGGCGAACCCCGTCGCGAGCGGCGCGGTGATCGCCGAGGAAAGCCCCGCTGCGAAAAGGCCAAGCCCCAGCAGCCAGACCGCGCCGGCGCCAAAGGCCGGCTCAAGCTGACGCGCCATGTCCGCCGCATTTGCGATGACCTCGCCGGACCCGAAGAGACTTGCGGCGGCCGTCGACAGGACAAGAATAGAAACGACGCCGCCAAGACCGATGGAAAGGCGGGCGTCAAAACGGGCGTCTGGCAAATCCTCGGCGCCCGCCCAGCGTTTGCGCGCGGCCGCGGCGTGGAGAAAGAGGTTATAGGGAACAATCGTCGTGCCGATCAGGCCGATGGCAACGGGCAGCGCCGCCGGCGGCAGCGTCGGCGCAGCGACGCCGCGGGCAAGCGCCCCCCAGTCTGGGCCGACCATGACCAGCGCCGCGGCGAAGGCAACCGTCATTAAAAGAACTGCGCCGATCAGCACCCGTTCGATCAGCCTGTAGCCGCCGAAGAAAAGAATGGCGCCGGCAAGGGCTGCGATCGTTGCGGCGACGCCGGCCCGGGGCGCGTCCGACAGAGCCGCCTGAACGCCGAGAACAGCGCCGGCGAGATTACCGCCCTCATAGGCGGCGTTGCCGATGACAAGAGCGGCGATGATGAGCGCGACGGCGGCCCATTTGACCGGTCCCGTTCCCGCGGCCTTCGTGATCGCCTCGCCGAGACCCAGCCGGCCGGCGACGCCGAGACGCGCCGCCATCTCCTGCAGGACGATGGCGGCAAGCGTTGCGAAGACAAGCGCCCAGGCGAGCGCGTAGCCATAGCTTGCGCCGGCGACCGTTGCGGTGGTCACCGTGCCCGGCCCGATAAAGGCGGCGGCCGTCAGCGCGCCCGGTCCGATTGCGCGCAGGCGGCTCAACATGGCGTTTCACGACCTGTCATTTGCGCGAAACTATCGCGGCTTTTGCAAAAAGAAAAACCGCCGCGGGAGGGGACCCCCGCGGCGGCTTTCTACGCAACAGGCCCCCGAGAGGGCTATTCTTCGTTTTCGGGCGCCGCTTCGGCGTCGGTTTCAGCCGATGTGTTGGTGACGGCGTCCGCGCCCATCAGGGCGACGGGCGCGCCGTCGTCTTTTTCTTCTTCTTCCGGCTTCGGCTCCTCGCGCAACTCAGGCAGGGGCTGCGGTTTCAACGGCGCCGCCGGCGCGTCGTCGAAATCAGGCGTCTCGACGTCGGTTGCAGCGTATTCGCCCCAGTAAGCCGGCTGGTTCATCAGTTGACGGAAGAAATCAATATTGTTGTTGGCGACTTTCGGCGGCAGGTCGGAACGGGCGAGCCGTTCGGCGCCGGTCATGTCGCCGGAAAGGGCGAGCACCAGCGCAAGGTTCTGACGCACGCGGGCGTCGCTGCCGGCGCGGGCCGCCGCCTGGCGCAGGGTCATGCGCGCCATGCCGAGATCGCCGTCAAGAGCGTAGGAAAGCCCCTTATTGTTCAGGATCGAAATGGCGCCTGGCGCATAGGTCAGGGCGCGGTCATATTTCTGACGGGCTTCTTCGTGCTCGCCGATCTGGTCAAGAGCGACGCCGTAAGCCGACAGCGCGTTCCAGTCGGTGGGTTTCGCCGCGACGGCGTTTTCAAGGTGACGCACCGCTTCGAAGGCGCGGCCCGTTTCCACCAGCACCTTGCCATATTCGAGGCTGACATCAGCGTTGGCGGGAGAAACGCCGACCGCCTTTTGCATGACGCCGACGGCTTCGTTCGTTGAATTAATCTTGCGCAGGGCCCGGCTGAACTTCACCGCGACGTCCGGGTCGGCCTGATTGGTGTTGTAGCGCGTGCCCCAGAAAGCCGCGGCCGCGATCGGGTCCATGCCCTGATCCGGCGTCGCTGAGGAATAGACGCCGAGGGCGTCGCGATATTTGTCTTTGCCGCCGCTGGCGCTGGCGTCGCCGACATTGTCGGCGGTCGGGGTGCTGCCGCAGGCGGCAAGGCCGAACGCCGCAAGCGAGATGCTCGCCAGCTTCGCCGCGGACGGAAGGGTGCGATGGACCATGGAATTGCCTCTATCGAGCTGAATTTCGCTGAGAACCATGGGACAAGGAGTTCAAAAAAGGCTTAAGCTCATGCTTAATGTCCAATCGAATTCATCCATTAACAGGTCATTGATGAACCTTTCCGTTTTGAAACCGTATGACGAAAGCGCCGCCGCAAACGCCAAACCCGTTTACGTCGTCAAGGACGGCGCGGTTGAAACGGCGGACATCCCGGACGCCTTGCAATCCCTGGCGGCGGCGAACAATTTCACCGGCGAGGCGGGCGCGGTGCTGGCCGGCGCGGGCGGCGTTCTGTTGGGTGCGGGCGACGGATCGGATGCGCTCGTCGCCGCCGCGCTTTCGGAAAAATTGCCCGCCGGCGTTTACGCATTCGCAACACCTATGGCGGCGCGGGAAGCAACGCTTGCTGCATTTGCGTGGATGATCGGCGCCTATCGTTTCGATCGCTACAAGAACGCCAGTCGCGCTGAGGCGGTACTGATCGCGCCTGAGGGCGTTGACGCCGACGCGGTGAAAAGCGCCGGCGCCGCGAATGCGCTGGTGCGCGATCTCGTCAACACGCCCGGCGGCGACATGACGCCCGCGGCCATTGAGGATGCGGCGCGCGCCCTCGCCAATGCGCATGAAGCCGATATCACCGTGACGACCGGCGATGATCTCCTCACGGAGAATTTTCCCATGGTCCATGCGGTCGGGCGCGCGGCGGCGATTGCGCCGCGTCTCATCGACCTTGTCTGGGGCCGCGCCGACGCGCCGAAACTGACCCTCGTGGGCAAGGGCGTTTCGTTTGATTCCGGCGGGCTCAACATCAAGGGCGCCGGCGGCATGGCGCTGATGAAAAAGGATATGGGCGGCGCGGCCCACGCCTTGGGGCTGGCGCAGATGATCATGGACGCGAAACTCGACGTCCGCTTGCGAGTCATTACGCCGGCGGTTGAAAACGCTATCGCCGGCAACGCCTTTCGCCCGGGCGACGTGCTGCCCTCGCGCAAGGGGCTGACGGTGGAAATCGGCAATACCGATGCGGAAGGCCGGCTCATCCTTGGCGACGGCCTCGCCCTCGGGGCGGAGGAAAAGCCCGACCTGATGATTTCGCTGGCGACGCTTACCGGCGCGGCGCGCGTTGCGTTGGGGCCGGAGGTTGTGCCGTTCTACACCGACGATGACGGGCTGGCGGCGGCGCTCGATGAGGCCTCGGCGGCGACGGCCGATCCGATCTGGCGCATGCCCTTGTGGCGCGGCTATGATTCGATGCTGTCGTCGAGCGTTGCCGATCTCAATCATATTTCCGGCAACGCCTTCGCCGGCTCGGTCATCGCCGCCCTGTTTCTCAGACGCTTTGTCGGCGAGACGCCCTATCTGCATTTCGACCTTTACGCCTGGCGGCCCAAGCGCGCGCCCGGCCGGCCGGCGGGGGCCGAGGCCCAGGCGATTCGCGCCCTGTTCGCCGTCCTTGCCGACCGCTATGGCAGCCGCTCGGTTCCGGAACATTAATTCGGCCGCCCGCGCCGCAGCGGGCCTTGCCCTCAACGGGCGAACAGTTGCAAGGATGTCTCTTACAGCGCGTATGAGGCGAGTTCGTTCGGTCCGATGGCTTCGATCGACATTTTGACAGGTTGGCGAGAGGTCATGTGCGACGCCGTGCGCGCCGACGGGCCCGATCTTTCCATGCGTCAATGGGCGATTTTACTCACCGTCTATCTCAATCCCGGCCCCCACACGGTCCGGGCGCTTGCCCGGGATCTCAACGTGCCGAAGCCGGCCATCTCGCGCGCGCTCGATGCGCTGTCGATCCTCGGTTTCGTAAAGCGCGTGCGCGACATGCGCGACAAGCGGATCGTCCTTGTACAGAAGACAACCGAAGGCGCGATCTATGTCGATGAGTTCGCGCGCATCGTCGCCCTGCACAATGAAGAGCCCGCGCCCATGAAAGCGCTATACGGCTAAGGCCTATTCTTCGTAGATCATTTCGAACCCGCCCCACATCATGCGCATGCCGTCAAAGGGCATGGCGTTGGCGGGATCGTCGCCGGCGAGGTCAGGGTCTTCCATGGCGCTCTTGATCCCCTTGTCGGCGACCTCTTTTGATGGCCATTCCATCCAGGAAAAGACGATGGTTTCGCCCTCCTCGGCCTTGGCCGCCATGGGAAACGACGTCACCTTGCCGTCGGGCACGTCAACGCCCCAGTTCTCGACAACGCGCGTGGCGCCGTATTTTTTGAACACCGGGCCGGCCTTGCGGGCCAGCGCGAGATAGGCGTCCTTGTTGGCGGTCGGGACCGCCAGCAGATATCCGCTCACATAGGTCATGGACGAGGTTCCTTGTTCGTTGCGATTGCCGTCATTGTGACCGCGCGTTGCGGCCGCGGCAACGGCTTACGGCGCCGCCGGCAAGTCGGCGATCTTGAACCCGGCGATGGTCGCGGCGCCGGCGTGGAGTTCGATCGGCGCCTCGATGCGGCCCCCTTGCGCCATGGCGGCAAGCGCGAGACCCGCCATCGCCGCGTCGGCCTCCTCGGCGTCCAGCGCGCCGCTGGCGGCAAGCAACGCGGCAAGGCCGGCAGGTTTTTCAAGGGTCGTCGTCAGCGCGCCCCGGGGCCGGTTTTCGTCGTCCAGGGAAATTACTCCGGAAACGGATAGTCTTGCATCGTCTACAGCAGCGTTGAGGCCGTGAATTTGAACGGCGCCGCCGGCGTTGCGCCAGTTGCTCGCCGCATCATATCCGGTGATGAATTGCGTCTCGCTGACGGAGATGGAGCTTTCCATCGTATCGACGGCTATTTCTCTTTGTCCGTCGCGAAAGGAAAACCCCGCGCCCACGCTGTTCAGGGTGAGCGTTGTCGGGGCGTCGGCGGCCGGCGCGAGATCATAGATCAGGCTGGCGAGACGCGCCTCGGCCCCGTCGGCGCCGGCGGCGACGGCGTTCTCTATGTTCATGGAAAACACCCAGCCGCGAGTTTTGTCATTGGCGACGGAGGCGCGGATGTCGTCGGCGGAATAGCGCCATTCTCCGAGCCTGTCGGCGGAAAAGCGTTGCTGTCCGGACGGCGAAAAAATCAGACGGTTTAGATCATAAGGCAGCGCGTCAAGGCTGAGCCTCTCCGCGTTCCACGAAAACACTCCCGGCTGTTCAATATGCGGCGCGTCGATATGCACGCGCAGGAAGAACGGAAAGCCGTCGCGTTCGACGGCGCCGTGTTCCACGACAAGGCCGGCGGCGCGCTGGTCGTTGACCCAGTCCGCCACGGCGGTTTCCATGGCGCCAGCGCCGGCGCGCCACAGGGCGTAATACGCCGCGACGATGATCGCGCCGGCGATCCACAGACCCACGACCCATCGGGTTCCCCAGCGCCGTTTATCCGACATCGGACAATTCCGGCGATGGCGCGGGCGCTGCGCGATTGGGATTGCCGTCAAGGTCCGGCCGCGCGGCGTTGATGCGGGCCTCGATCAATTGCTGGAATTCGCGGCGCTCAAGACCCGGCGGGATTGGGTCGAGAATGCGCACGGTGATGACGCCGGGGGTCAGCGCCCCGCCGAGCTTGCGCCAGAAGCGGCCGCTGTCATGGGCGACGGGGACGCAAGGGGCGCCCGCGGCGAGATAGATGCCGGCGACCCCCGGCTGATAAGGCGCCGTTTCGCCCGGCGCGACGCGGGTGCCCTCCGGAAACACGACAATCTGCGCGCCGTCGGCGATGCGCGCGGCCGCTTCGTTGCGGAGGCGCCGCAGTTCCCTTGCGCCGCCCTGGCGGTCGATGACGATATTACCGGAGCGCTTGGCCCACCAGCCATAGACCGGAATGCGCAGGAGTTCTTTCTTCAGGATCACGCTCGGATGGGAGAACAGAATATGCAGTGCGAAGGTTTCCCAGAGCGACTGATGATTGGAAACGATGAGGGCGCCCCCTTCGGGGATGTTTTCGCGCCCCTCGACGCGATAGCGGACGCCGGTCAGCACGGGCATCGCCCACATGGCGAAGCGCGCCCAGATTTTTATCGTGTTGCGCGCCGTCTTTTCGCCGAGGAAGAGCGTCGGCAGAAAGACAATCGTCAGCACAATTGCGACGAGCGCAATGACGGTGGTGTAGACGATAGACCGTATACGGTTCATCAGGACGCTAATTTCGGGCGAACGCAAACAGCGCTTTGGTCCTGGCGAGTATAAACTTGTTGTATTCGCCGGCAAGTTTCTCCCATGCTTTCATCGAGGCCGGCTTACCGTCGCCATCGAGATAGCCGGACGCGACCGGGTGCGGCGTGATCTCCACATCGGGCATGGTGATACGCGTTTCCGCAAGCGCGCGGGGCATGTGGTATTCCGACGTTACGAGGAGAATGCGCGTTGCGTCGTGTTGCGCCGCCCAGCGCGCCGCTTCCCCGGCGTTGCCGATGGTCGAGCGCGCCTCCCAGCCGAGATCGACGCAGCACTCGAAAAGCTCCGGCGCGCCGGCCCACAGTTCGGCGACGTTGTCGCGCGTGGTGTCGGGATGAACGCCCGATATCAGCAAACGCTCCGCGGCGCCGTCGGCGAGCAGGGTCATGCCGGCGCTGATGCGCGCGCCGCCGCCGCCCGTATAGACAATGACAGCGTCGCTGCGCAGAGGCGCGCCGTCGCCCACGCCGGCGGCCGGGCGGGGCAGCGTCGTGATGAACGCAGCGAGACCCACCAGCCATGCGAGGCTGACGAGAATGAGGCCGAAGACCAGTCGTCTCAAAGGGACACTCCCTGCCGGGCGCGAAACATGCGCCGATGAACTTATCCGGCGCGCCATTTCCGGTCCAGTCGCGCCGATCCAGTTAGGCCTCCCGGGCTGGTCAATATTGGCTGCGCAAGGCTTTCAAAACCGTAAGCCGGGCGGTGTAGGCGGTCACGAGGCAGGTCGCGAGGGGCACGGTGAAGAGCCACAGGGCGTGCCAGCCGCCAATCGTAAATTGCGGCAGGAAGCTGTCAGCGCCGACGCCGCGCTCAAGCAGGAACGCCGCCCCCGCCAGAGCGGTGAGCGCCGCGGCCATGCCGGCGAGGGCGCCCCGCAAGCCGAGCACGAAAAACCGGCGCTGCACTTCGGCCGCGATAAACTCGTCCGTCGCGCCGACAAGATGCAGCACCGAAACAATCTCGTGATTGGCGGCGAGACCGGCCCGCGCGGCGAACATGGAAACGGCGCAGGCCGCGCCCATGACCAAGAGGAAAACAAGAACGGCGAGGGCCTGGCCCGACTGCGCCGCCATGGCGAGGCGGTTATGCCAGGTCGCATGATCGTCGAGGGTTGCGCCGGGCGCCGCCGCCGCGAGGCTTTCGCGCAAGGGGTCGAGATCGGCGCGCAGGGCCGGCGTCACCTTGACGTCGATCAGCGCCGGAATGGTCAGGAACGCCTCGGCGTTGCCCTTGCCGAGCCATGGCTCCAGCAGCGCGGCGGTTTCTTCATCGCTTTTGAGGACCGCTTCCTCGACCCCTTCCGTTTCGTTGAGCACCCGGATTGCAGCCGACGCGCCGGCAGCGATTTCGGCGGCGTCGACGCCTTTGATCTGCACCGTGATTTCCGATTGCAGTTCCGCCGTCCACCGTCCGGCCGATTGATGAATGATTAACACCGCGGCCATGGCGAGCACCGCGAGAAACGACATGACGGCGATCACGGCGGTGAGCGGCGCGCCGCCGGCGCCGGCCTCCGGCAATAGCGGGTCGCGGCGCCAGCGGGAGAAAACCCCGCGTTTCGGCGTCGCGGCGCCGCGCGCCGGCGCGGTTTCGCTGGCGGCCGTTTCGCTCATGCGCCGCCCGCCGCCGCCGACCGCGTGACGCGTCCGTCGGCAATTCTTAACACAGGCTTACCAAGCGACTGCACGAGATGGAGATCATGGGTCGCGACAATCACGGCGGCGCCCAATTTATTCAGTTCAACGAACAATTTCATAATGCGTTCGCTCATGGCCGGGTCCACATTGCCGGTGGGTTCATCAGCGAGGATAAGGTCTGGCTTCGAAACGAGCGCCCGCGCCAGCGCCACGCGCTGTTGTTCGCCCCCGGACAATGTGGGCGGTTTTGCCTCCATACGATCGCCCAATCCGACCCAATTTAAGAGTTCGCTTACGTCTTCCCGATATTGATTTACGTTAACGCCCGCGACCTTCATGGGCAGGGCGACATTGTCGAAAGCGGTCAGATGGTCGAGCAGACGAAACTCCTGGAAGACGACGCCAATGCGCCGGCGCAACAGCGGCAGCGCGTCGCGCGGCGCCGCG
The DNA here is from genome assembly GCA_028284345.1 of Hyphococcus sp. Lineage (GTDB taxonomy): Bacteria > Pseudomonadota > Alphaproteobacteria > Caulobacterales > Parvularculaceae > Hyphococcus. The sequence continues at coordinate 370,863 of JANQRY010000008.1, forward strand.
CTTGCGTCTTCGCCGAACAGGAACAACCGTCCGCGCGTCGGCCGCATCGCCAGATAAATCATTTTCAGGAGCGACGTTTTCCCGGCACCCGACGGTCCGGTCAGAAAACGGAACTCGCCTTCGCCCAGGGTGATGTTGATGTCGCTCAGGGTTTCCCCGGCCTCGCTATAGGCGAGACCGGCGCTTTCAAACCGAATGATCTGCTGCTTGGCCGTCATGGCGGCAGGTTTATCTCTTTTCGCGGCAAGGTCGAGGGGCGAACCCTTCTTTCGTAACAGGATTCTCTTGGGGCCATGATTATTACCTGTCCAGCATGCGCGACGCGCTATGATCTCGAAGACGAACGGTTTTTACCCAACGGCCGGTCGGTCCGTTGCACAGCCTGCGGGGAAAGCTGGTTCGTGCCCGCGCCGGAGCCGATCGAGGGGCTGTCGCGCCGCGAGCCCGCCCATCGCCATGGCGATATCCTGCGCCACGAGCACGAGCCGCGCCCAGAATCGCGCCGAGAGCCGAGTCCGGAACCGCGTCCTGCGCCTCCGTATGACGACTATCCCCATGATCGTTTCGCGGAGGAAGACGACCGGCGCTTTGCACCGCGCGAAGACGATCGGCCGTTGCGCGCCGAACGCCCCGAGCCGGCCGCGGCCTTCCACGCCGAAAACGATGGCCGCAACGACGGCGGCCAGCCCGAGGAAGCCGAGGTTTCGATCCTTTCGGAAGAAAAGGACTTGCTGCCCCCGCGCGATGAAAAAGGCCGCTTCATGCCGCGCGAGGCGTCGAAGGCGGACAACGCCGACAGTTTCGACGATGGCGAGGACGACATTCTTTTTGAAACGCCGGCCCAGGCGACATCGAACAGGACAGAACGCCATGACCGCGATTTCGCGGCCCGCGACGCCAATGACGCTGCGCCGCCCAAGGGCTGGCGCCAGGGCAAGCAATTCTATGTCAAAGACGAGGACGACGAGCCGGCGGAAGATCCGCGCCCGTTCTTCGCCAAGCATTTTTCGAAAAACAAACGGGACGACGAGGCGCCGCGATCTGTTCGCCGCGACCGCGACGAAGACGCTCACAGGGACGCGCGCCATGAGCGCAACGCCATGCGCTTCGGTGATGAGGACGATGCGCGCCGCGAGCGCGCGGATCGAGACGTCAAACGGGACGCCCCACGCGAGGCTGAAGCGGACGCGCAAGAGACTTACGCCGATTACGCCGACGACCGTCGGGGCCGCGAAACGCGCGATGACTATGAGCGCGATCGCGACCGGGACTACGCCCGTGACTATGATCGGGCGCGCGATTACGACCGCGATCACTATGATGCGCGCGCGCGCGACGAACGCGATTATGATGACGAGTTGATCCCGGGCGAGGCGACCGTTCTCGACGCCGACTGGGAAGACGTGGACGACGGAACGGGGCCGCGCTTCGGCCGGCGCATCCGCGAGGAACGCCGCCGGGCGACGGCGCTGGCGCGTCTTGAGGACGTGCGCCGCTACGAGCCCGATATGCTCGATGAAGAATTCTTCCGCTCCTTGCGCGTCACGCCGCACGAACTGGAAAAAGCCGTGCGCAAGGCGCGCCGCCGGGCCGAAGCCCGCGACAAAAACCGCCTGACGCCGTGGCGCGCTTTCGGCTGGTCAGCCTGGGTCGCCGCTGTCGCCGGCGCGGCCTATGCGGTCGTCGCCTATCGCGACGAGATTGTGAAAGCCGCGCCCAACGCAGCCGAAGCCTACGCCGTCGTCGGCATCGAGACCGATCCGTTCGGGCTCAAGATCGAGAATGTCAGCCATCGCCTCGCCATGTCCACGGGCGGGCCGATGATCGAAATCTCCGGCGCCCTGCGCAATCGCGGCGAGGAGGCGCTCGACGCGCCCCTCCTCCAGGCCGAAGCGCTCGGCCCCCGGGGCGAGCTGCTCGCCCGCTGGACCTTCAAGCCGGAGCAGGCGAGCGTTGACGGCAACGGCGTCGTCGCGTTCACGACGCGCAACGCCGCGCCGGAAGGGGTGGCGGAAGTCGCCCTCTCCTTCGCCCCCGGACAAAGCGTCGCCGCGCCGCAGTAATTTTCTCCGCTTATCCCGGCTTGCGCCGGAATGAGCGGGATATTACACCGCCCCATGCGCACTCTTTACGACGAAGCGGCCATCGCCAACCGCATTGACGAAATGGCGCGGCAGATGAGAGAAGATCTGCCTGCGGACTTTTTGATGGCGCCGGTGCTCACCGGCGCCTTTATTTTCGCCGCAGACTTGTTGCGCCGCCTTTACGCCCACGGCGCCGATCCGCTGGTCGATTTCGTGCAGCTTTCCTCTTACGGCGGCGCGCGGTCATCCTCGGGCGTCGTCACGCTGCTCAAGGACTTTTCCGTCGACGTCAAGGACCGGCACGTCTTGCTCGTCGACGACGTCCTCGACACCGGACGGTCCTTGCATTTCGGCAAAGGCATGATCGAGGATCGCGGCGCCGCGTCGGTGAAACTCTGCGTCCTCGTCAAAAAACTGACCGGCCACGCCGACGACCTCCACTGCGACTATATCGGCTTCGAAGCCGGCCCCGACGACTTCCTCGTCGGCTACGGCATGGACGACGGCGCAAAAAAACGCGGGGTTCCGTTTATCGGGGCCGGGTGAGGGCGGAGACGGCGTTCATCTGAAACGCGCGGTTGAACAGCGCCGCCGAATAAGACCTATTTGTATCAATACAAATCAGGCTTGGCAGGGCGATGTTTCGAGACAAAAAACTATCCATTGGTTCGCTTATCCGCACGTTTTGGCTCCAGGTTGGCGTGACCTGGGGGCTGACGCTGTTCGAGACCTTTATTTTGGTGTCTTTGCCGCTCCTGATCGGCCACGCGATTGACGGCCTGTTGAACGAGAACTGGACGCCTTTTCTTTGGCTCGCAATCGCAATGGCGGTGTTGCTAGCCGCCAGTGTTGGACGACGGCTCTACGATACGCGCGCCTATGGCCGGATGCGGGTTGAATTGGGCGCGGCGGTTGTGGAGAAGGCGCAAAACGGGCCCGTCTCAACGGCGAATGCAAGACTCGAGATGAGCCGCGAACTGGTCTCGTTTTTAGAAACAGAGGCGCCCGTTGTCATTATGGCCGTCCTGCAAGTCGTGGTTTCGGTCGCCATTCTTTATTCTTTTCACGGACTTTTAGCGGCGACGGCGGCGGGGGCGTCCCTGACGGCGCTTATTACTTACGGCGTTTCGAGCGGGCGTTTTTTCCGGCTTAACGGCGAATTGAACGCTCAGTCAGAGAAGCAGGTCTCCGTTCTCGAAGGCGGCGTTAAAGCGGCGATCAGCGCCCATCTGTCGGCGCTGCGCCGTCATGAGGTTCGCCTCTCTGATACGGAAGCGGTTGTCTACGGTCTTATTTTCGTCGTCTTGCTAGCGATGCTCGGTTTCAACCTCTGGTTTGCTTCTACGCAACTAACGGCGACGCCAGGACAGATCTTTTCAATCGTAAGCTATTCATATGAGTTTATTGAGTCCGCCGTCATGCTGCCCGCCGCGCTTCAGAGCTTGACCCGAATTTCGGAAATCACACAGCGGATAAATCAGTTATCTCATCAACCATGAAAGCCGCCATAGACGCCTATGAACGCAGTCTGGCCAATGAACGCTCACACGATTCAAATCCGGCTCAGTACATGCGCTTTCAATTCGATAGCAGGTACTGTTTGTAAGGCGGATTACTTCATCCGATTTTTTGAACGGCGTACCAATGTTCTTTAATTCTACAGATTGCGGTAACGGGGCCAGTTGCTTTGTTTCGCTCCAGCCATTCAAGTGAACGATCATCGCATTTATCGAATAAGGCTTTGTTCTCCTCCCTATCGGGCGGCAACAGTGGCTTGCTTATGTATATAACGCTGACAATCGTCCAATAGTCGTTTGTGCTGTATCTCCTGAGTACGATGTTAATTTCATCCCGGCCGCCTTCGGAGCGAGGAAAAAAATCAATAGACTCAATCGGAATTTTTTTGCGAAGTCGTTTTATAAAGCGCTCATTCGCGGCCGTTTCGTTTGAAGGGTCTCTTGCCGGAATGCGCGTAAATTCAGTGAACGGGGCTGGATAAGACAGTACAATTTCGACAAAGGCGTCCGTTTGATTTTCGTATAAGGCAGCGGCATCGAGAATACTAAGTCTGTCGTTCGTTGAATCGCAGGCAACAAGGGTCATCGGTATCAAAATGGCGATTAACCGAATTAAAATATGATGTCCCATGGAGCCTTGTAAAAATACGAGCGCCGACAAAAACAAATTCAGCCAAATCTATAACAGGCTTCGATGACGTAAATCTTAATCGCTGCCGCTAGCAACGAGCGGACCTTCACCGACATGAGTTTTCGTTTTCTTCACTGTAGATTGCAGATGGTGCGTCAATACCGGTTTTTGGCGATCAATTGCCAAATTTCGAATTTAGCGGAAACGGCTGAGCGGATAAATCAGCCATTCAGCCAATCGGGCGCGCGGAGAACAAAAGCCCGGCGCTCACACGCCCTAAAACCGCTCCAAGAGCCGCTCCAGATAGTCGATCTCTTCGTCGTCGCGGCCGGGTTCGCCGAGGCGTTCGCGGAGTTGTTCAATGATAGCGCGGGTGCGGGCGGCGTCGGTTTCTTCGGGCACGTCGACGCCGGCGCCATAGGCGTCGCCCGCCGGGCGGCCGAGGGGGTCCGTGCCGCCGCCGCGCGGTTCGCCGTTCTCGCCGGCGCCAGCCTGGCGCATTTCCTCCTCAGCGAGACCTTCCGCGCCGTCGCGCATATTGGCGATGGCGCGCTCCATGGCGTCGGCGGCGGCGTCGAAATCGCCTTCGCGCAGGGCCGCTTCCGCATCGCGCATTTCGTTGCGCGCCCGGCCCATGGCCCGGGCCGCGTCGCCGTCGGGGTCGAGTTCGCCGCCGCCGCCCTGTAGCTCGTCGATGAGATCGTCGAGGTCGCCGCCGAGCGCCCCTTGCTGCTCGGCAAGATCGCCGCCGCCCTCTTCGCCCTCTCCCTTGCGTTCCCGCTCGAAGGCTTCGTCGGCAAGTTCCCGTTGACGGCCGATGAGATCGCCGGCCTCGCCGGAGGGGCCCGCGTCGCCCGGCGCGCCGGAACCGGACCCGCCGCCGCCCCCGCCGCTCTGAGAGAGCCGCAGATTGTTGAGGATGTTTTCAAGCTCCGACAGCATCTGGCGCGCCGCATTGCCGGCGCCCGACTGGGCGAGATCGCGAATGGCGTCGAGCATTTCATCGAGATTGGATTTGTCGATCTGCTGGCTGTCGCCGCCGCTTTCGGTTTGCCGGCTTTGCTGACCCGATTGCGCCAGCGCGGCGAGATAGTCGTCCATGGCCTGACGCAGCTCTTCGGTGAGGCGCGCGATTTCTTCGTCGTCGGCGCCGCGTTCGATGGCTTCGCGCAAGGCTTCTTCGGCCGCTTCCAGTCGTTGGCGCGCAAGCTCCAGCGCCTCGTCTTCAAGCTGCAGCGCCAGCGGCCAGAACTTTTCAACCGCGTCGTCAAAGCCTTCGCCGTCCTGACGCATGACCCGCCAGAACGCAGCGCGCAGGAGGAGGAAATCCGTCGTCCGGTCGAAAAACACTTCCGGCGCCATAGTGACGGCGTCGAAGCTTCTGCCCGCCCGGCGCCAGTCGTCAGGGGCGACGGCGAGGGTCTGGCGCTGCTCGACAACGGCGCGGGCCAGCGGGTTGAAGAAGCGGCGGGCGGGAAGGTCCATAACCGCGTCTTCCGACGCGCCGGTCTGGCCGGCGCCGTCCTCAACGACAATCCGTGCAAGGACGGTAAGGCCGGCCCAGGGGTCGGCCTGAAGGTCGAGCGTTACGGACCGCTCGCCGGCGCCGGCGCCCGGGCCGCCGAGATCGACGATGCGGATTTCGTTCAGCGACTCGCCGTCGAAATCCGGGAAGTCGAGCGGGCGTTCCTGTTCGGGATCGAGCCGCATTTCAAGCCGCGCCGCGGCGACGCCGTAATCGTCTTCGGCGATGTAGGAAAAGGCGACAAGCGCGTTGTCATTGGCGCCGGGCGCCGCGCCCCATGCGACAAGCGGCGGCGCGTCGGCAAGGACGCCAATGGGCCAGCGCACGGTCGCGCCGTTGAGTTTCAGGGTCAGCAGGCCGCTTTCGTTGAGCACAAGCTCGCCGCGGGCGGCGGTTTTTTCACGCAGGAAATCCGCGCGCGTTTCGCTCGCTTCGCCGGTGAACCGTAAGGCGTGACGTCCGCGCCCGTTGATCTGCGCAACGATGCGCGCGCCCTGGGGCGCGTTCACCTGTTCGGCGAGCCCGGATTTTTCCTCGCCCGCGCGCATGAGATAAATCGGCGCGCGCCCCGTATAGGCCGGCGGCTCGATCCATAAATCCGCAACGGCGGTTCCGAAAGCGCCGGCGCCAGGCGTAGCGACGCCGGCGAGCCGCGCGCGCCATTGATCGCCGGCTGCGACGAAGGCGATCGCCAGCGCGCCCAGCATCAGATAGCGAACCCCGTATGGATCGCGCGGCGTCAGCGTGTCGCGCGGGGGTTGAAGCCGCGCGGCGCGGGCGCGTTCCGCGCTGGCGTTGAGATGCGCGCGCCATAAGGGGCTCGCCGCAAGGGCCGGGTCGCTCGGGACATCGTCAAGGGACTGGAGCGGCGCATGAGCAAGACGCGCGTCGCCTTCTATGCGCGCCTGGGCCGCGCGCCGGGACGGCCAGCGCAAGGGCTTAAGATCGCGCCAGACGCAGACGCCAAGGGCGCCGGCGCCCAAGGCGAGGGCGATCCAGTGAAGCCATGCGGGCGTTTTCGACCAGAACCCAAGCAGGGCGAAAATGATAAAGACGGCGACGACGCCGAGGGCCGGCAGGATTGCAGGGGCCAGCCGCTCCCAGTAAAGGACAAGGCGCGCGGCAAGAATACGAAAAGCGCCCGAAGGACGGGGCGCGCGATGTGCCAACTCGGTCGTCATACTTCTTGCACAATACCCGCGCGAGGGCGCGCCGTCGATGCGCGGGGCGCTCGGAATATCGAATTCGGGGCTCGCGCGGGCGCGCCTTGCCGATGGTTAACGGTTAACGGGGCGGGGTTACGGCTTGGTTTGGTCACTGGCGACAAGTACGCGCCGCCGCCGACTGGCGCGAGACGCCGCCCATTCGCGGGCGTCATGGGCGCGCCGCTGGGTCGCCGCCGCGGTCGTGATCATCTATAATTTTGTCGGCGCCGCCGACATCTATTCCACGATCTACGCGCTCGATATCGGCGCCGGGACGGAGGCCAATCCGGTGGTCCGCGCCATGATGGAACACGCCGGCGATGGCTGGGTGCTCGGCAAGCTCGCGCTGCAGGCGGTGATCAGCGTCATGGTGTTGTGGTTCCCCCACTGGATCGTCATCGGGTTCTTCTCCCTGGCGATCACGGGCAATGCGTTGGTGGTTTATAATAATCTCGCGATTGCCGGGCTGGTTTAGGGAAGCCAGTCGGGCGTTGCTTCCAGCGCCGTTATGTCTTCATAGGTCGGGCGTCGGCGAATGATCGCATATTGATCGCCGTTGACGAGGACTTCCGGGACGAGCGCGCGGGTGTTGTATTGCGACGCCTGCACCGCGCCATAGGCGCCGGCGGACATGATGGCGACGAGATCGCCGGCTTTGAGGGGCGCCATCTTGCGGTCTTTCGCGAAGCGGTCGCTCGATTCGCAGACCGGGCCGACAACATCGTAAACGGTTTCGCCGCCGCTGCTTTCAACGACAGGCCAGATCTCGTGAAAGGCGTCATACATGGCCGGACGCACGAGATCGTTCATGCCGGCGTCGATAATGAGAAATTTTTTCGCCTCGCCGTCCTTCACATAAAGAACGCGCGACAAAAGAATGCCGGCGTTGCCGGCGATCATGCGTCCCGGTTCGAAAATCAGTTTGACATTCAAGGGCGCCGTGACGCGCTTGATCATCTCCGCATAATCGTCCGGATGCGGTGGAACGGCGCCTTCCCCATAGGGAATGCCCAGCCCCCCGCCGAGATCGAGCGTCTCTATCGCGCAGCCGTCGGCGCGCAGATCGGCGATCAGGCCGCCGATCTTGGTGAAGGCCGCTTCGAACGGCGCCAGGTCGTCGATCTGCGATCCGATATGGAGGTCGACGCCTTTAACGGCGACGCCTTTCATGGCGCGGGCTTTTGCGTAGAGGTCGCGTGCTTCGGCCCATGGCACGCCGAACTTGTCTTCTTTCTTGCCGGTAGAGATTTTTTCATGGCCGCCGGCGGCGACATCCGGGTTGATGCGGAGCGCAATCGGCGCTTGCGCGTTCCGCGCGCGCGCAATCTCGTCAATGGCGGCGAGTTCGGCCGCGGACTCTACATTGAACTGCAGGATCCGCGCGTCCAGGCCCGCGGCGATTTCATCGCCGGTTTTGCCGACGCCGGAGAAAACAATTTTTTCCGGCGCGATACCGGCGGCTATCGCCCGCTGCAATTCGCCGCCGGACACCACGTCCGCGCCGGCGCCTTCGCCGGCGAGAGTTTTTAAAACCGCGATGTTGGAGTTGGCTTTGACCGAATAGGCGACAAGAGCGTCGGCGCCGGCGAAGGCGTCGGCGAAAACGCGGAAATGGCGGCGCAGCGTCGCCTCCGAATAGACATAGGCCGGCGTGCCGACGGCGTCGGCGAGCGCGGTAAGATCCACGTCTTCGGCGAACAGCGCCCCGTCCCGATAGGCGAAATGATGCATCAGAGAAGCGCGGCCTCTTCTTCGGGTTCCTCCGGCGGACGCAGCGGCGCCTTCTTGCCGCAGGCGGCGAGGAAGAGACTTGCTGCAAGAAGCGTGAAAAGAATTTTCATTTGGCGTTCACCCTTTCAACCGCTCATCCCGGCGCAGGCCGGGATCTTAGGAAATTCAAATACGATACCCGCCGCTCTGGATCCCGGCTTTCGCCGGGATAAGCGGAGTTAGTTTGCCTTCAATGCCTTCAACAGTTTCTTCGCTTCGCGCTTGACGTTCGCCGGCGCCGTACCGCCGAAGGACGTGCGCGAAGCGACGGAGGCGTCAACGGAGAGGACGTCAAAAACGTCGTCCGTCATACGGGGCTCGACGCTTTGCAGGTCTTTGAGGGACAGCGCTTCGAGGGCGACGCCCTTTTTCTCCGCCAGCGCCACGATGGCGCCGGTGACGTGATGGGCGTCGCGAAACGGCATATTCAGCTTGCGGACGAGCCAGTCGGCGAGGTCCGTCGCAGTGGAAAACCCGTGACCCGCCGCCTCTTTCATGGCATCGCGGTTGACATGCAGATCGCCGATCATGCCTGTCGTCGCGGCAAGCGCCAGGGCGAGGTCATCGAAACACTGAAAGGTCGCGGCTTTGTCTTCCTGCATGTCCTTGGCGTAGGCGAGCGCAAGTCCCTTCATCACGATCAGCAACGAGTTCAGCGACCCGACAATGCGGCCCGCTTTGGCGCGCACCAGTTCCGCCGCGTCCGGGTTGCGTTTTTGCGGCATGATCGACGAACCGGTGGAGAACGCGTCGGACAGCTGGACGAACCCGAATTGCGCCGATGTCCAGATGACGAGTTCCTCGCCAAGCCGGGAAAGATGCGTCGCTGTAATGGCGGCGGCCGCCATCGCCTCCATGGCGAAGTCGCGCGACGACACCGCGTCGAGAGAATTCGCACACGGACGGTCGAAGCCGAGCGCCTTGGCGGTCCGGTCGCGGTCGATGGGGAACGACGTGCCGGCGAGCGCCGCCGCGCCGAGGGGACATTCATTCATGCGCCGCGCGGCGTCGTCAAAGCGGCTGGCGTCCCGCGAAAACATTTCCGCATAGGCGAGAAGATGATGGCCGAAGGTCACCGGCTGCGCCGTCTGCAGATGCGTAAAGCCCGGCATCACAGCGTCGGCGTTTTCCAGCGCCCGCGCCGCGAGCGCCCGGCAGAGATCGCGCAGGGCGGCGGCCGATTGTTCGCACGCCGTTCGCACCCAGAGGCGGAAATCCGTCGCCACCTGATCGTTGCGCGAGCGGCCCGTGTGCAGCCGTCCGGCCGGTTCGCCGATCAGCGCTTTCAGGCGCGCCTCGATATTCATGTGAATGTCTTCGAGCGCTTTGTCGTATTTGAACTGTCCGCTTTCGATTTCGCCGGCGACGGCGTCGAGGCCCTTCTGGATCGCCTTGTTGTCGGCGTCGGAAATCACGCCGCAGGCGGCGAGCATCGCCGCATGGGCCTTTGAGCCGGCGATGTCCTCGCGCCACAGACGCCTGTCGATGTCGATGGAGGCGTTGATCTCCTCCATGATCGCCGACGGCCCTTCGGAGAACCGGCCGCCCCACATCTGGTTTTCTCGGATTTTTGTTTTATCTGTCATAGCGTCGTCGGTTGAATAGAAAGGCGCGTGATCTGATGAAGGCCCTTAACGAACCGCGCCTGTGGCTCCTGATTGTCGGCGGCGTCGGCGTCCTTTGGCTCGTCTACGTCATTATCGCCGCCAGCGTAAAGCCGGGAGAGGACGCGCCGCCATCGGCGCTGACCATGGACCGGTCGCTGCTCGTGGGCGAAATGGCGGATTTCGAGTACGCTTTTCCGCCCCGTGGCGCGCCGCAGATCCCGTTTCTCCATGAGGGCGGCTCGGTTTCCCTCGATGATTTTCGCGGCAAGGCCGTGCTGGTCAATTTCTGGGCCACATGGTGCGCGCCCTGCCTGAAGGAACTGCCCTCGCTGGACGCGCTTGAGGGCCGGCTCGGCGGGCGCAAATTCGAGGTGGTGGCGATCGCCGCCGATCCGCGCGGGCCGGAGGCTGCGCAAGCCTTTCTCGACCGGCTCGAAATCCGCCATCTCGACCTTTACGCCGACCCGCGCCTGACCCTGGCCATGTCCATCGGCGGTGCCGACGTCCTGCCGGTTAGCATTCTTTACGACGCCAGGGGCCGGGAGGTCGGGCGCCTCGTGGGCGAGGCCGACTGGGCGAGCCCGGAAGCGCTGCGCCTGGTGGAATCGGCGTTGCCCTAACAGGCGCCCCAATCGCGGCTGAAATCACAGTCCGCTGCTTGCCTTGCGCCCGCAGGCGCGATTAAGGACGGGGCTCACAAGTCGGTGTCGCCGGCTGGGGTTTTCGAGAGGGAGACGCGTTCATGACAATACGGACATACTGGCTGGCGGGCGCCGCCGCGCTGGCGCTCGCTGCTTGCGGGGGCAAGGATGACGGCGGCGCGCCGGCGGCCGGCGCGTCGGGCGATGCGGCGAAACTCGAAGCGCCCTCGCCGCTCGACAAAAAGTTCGCGCTGAAAGATGCGGAAGAAGCCGATATCGACGCGTTCTTTTCCATGCTGCCCGCCGACAGCCGGCCGACTTATGAAAGCGTCGCCTTCGACGAGTCCCTCGGGGCGACGGTGGTGACGGATCTGCGCTTCGCCGACGACGATGACGGGGAAGCGGTCGTTTTCGAGCGGGCGGAGTTTTACGGTCTCGATCAGGCCGCCGTTGACCGCGTGCACAATGCGGAAGACGCCGGTCCCGATGCGCCGTTCGAAACGATCTTTGAAAAAGTGCGCCTCCTCAATATGTCGGTCGAAGGCTTGAGCGATCCTGACAGCGGCGGCGACATGAATGTCTCCATCGCCGGCGTCGAATTCGACAAGCTGGCCGTGCGTCAGGGCGGGCCGAAAGGCAATCCGGACGGCGACGACGCGGCGAACTTCTTCAACGCCGTCAGCCTCGGCGGGCTCTATTTCAAGGATGTGGACGTCAGTATCGCCGCCGATGACGCGCAGAGCGTCAAGCTCAATGCGCCCGATCTGCGCATTGTCGGCGTTGCCGGCGGCAAGGTCGGCGCCATCCTCGCCAACGATCTTTCCTATGACGTGAAACAGGGCGCGCAGGTGCGCGAAGCCATGCGCGAAGCTATGGGGCCGCAGGGCGCCATCCTGCTCGACGGGCCGCTTGGCGGCGTCATCGCGCCGGACAGCCAGCGGGCGACGATCGAGACGTTCGAATGGCGCGGCGTCGATTTTTCCGGCGCGCTCGCCTATGGCGTCAAGGGCGAAGAAGCGCCCGCGACCGAGCGCGACCTCATGGATCTCGGCTCCATGAAAATCGTCAATATGGTGAGTTTTATCAACGACCGAGAGCTTGCTTCGATAGACGAAGTCTCGTTCCCGAAAATGGAATTCGCCTGGTTGATCCCGTCCGAATTTCGCATGGATATGAAAGGCGCGGTCACCGACTATACCGCCTATATTCCGGATACGGATGACCCGGCCTACGCCGTCCTCAAGGAGCACGGGCTCGACGCCATCAAGGGCGACGGGTTCGCCGAATGGAAGTGGAACCCGGACAAGGGGGACGGCCAGCTAAGTTACGAAGCCAACAGCCCCGGTCTCGCCGATATGTCGATGGGCTTCGAAATGGCCGGCGCAAGCCTCAAAGAGATCGCCGCCGCCGAGGGCGAGGAGAAGGAAGGCGCTTTCGCCAGGAACGCGCAGCTCAAATCCTTCAATCTGACGATCGAGGATGAAAAAGCGCTTGATGCGATTTTCGATATCGCGGCGCTGCAGATGGGCGGGACGGGCGATGATCTGCGTCAGTCGGCGCCGGCGCTGATCCGCCTTTCCGGCGCGCAATTCGCGCAGATGAACCCGCGCATCGGCGGTTATATCGATGCGATCGCGAACTTCATTTCAAAAGGCGGCTCGCTTGAAGTCGCTGCGGAACCTGAGGAGCCGGTCGGCGCAGTGGATCTTGAGACGGTCGGCGCCGCGCCGCAGACCCTGCCGGACGTCTTGGATCTCACCATCACGCATACGGAGTAACGTGTTTCGTCATCCCGTGCGCGAAGCGCTAAGTCGCGCGGGATGACGGTGACTAGAGTGTTTTGAAGATGCATTGATCTACGTTCCACCCTCATCCTGAGGAGGGTGCGTCAGCGCCCGTCTCGAAGGATATGCGGCAGGCGCTGCGCTCGCAGCTTATCCTTCGAGACGCAAGGCTTCGCCTTGCTCCTCAGGATGAGGGCGGGAATTGGATCAACTGATTTTCGGCGTGTTCTAATCCTTCAGGACAAACGTCACTTTCAGGATCACGCGATATTCCTTGATCTTGCCGTTGTCGAGAATGATCGATTGGTCCTTCACCCAGGCGCCCTCGACATTGGACAGCGTTTTATTGGCGCGCTCGATGCCGTTCTCGATGGCGTCGTGAAAGCTTTTCTTCGATCCGCAAATGATTTCCGTAACCCGTGCGACGGTCATGCATGTGTCTCCCTTTGCCGGCGCGAACGCCGCGCCAAAGGAGATTTAGATCAAGTCCCTGCGCTTATTGCAATCGGCGGCGGCAGCGATACGGGTCAGCGCGTCGGCGCCGGCGTCTCGCCGGAATAATCGTAAAAGCCACGCCCGGTTTTGCGTCCCAGCCAGCCGGCCTCAACATATTTTACCAGCAACGGACAGGGGCGGTATTTCGAATCCGCAAGGCCTTCGTAAAGCACCTGCATAATGGCGAGGCACGTATCAAGACCGATGAAATCGGCAAGCGCCAGCGGGCCCATGGGATGATTGGCGCCGAGCTTCAGGCCGGTGTCGATGGCCTCCACCGAGCCGACGCCTTCATAAAGCGTATAGATCGCCTCGTTGATCATCGGCATCAGCACGCGATTGACGATGAAGGCGGGGAAGTCTTCCGACACGGCCATGGTCTTGCCCAGCCGTTCGATGAGCGTTTTCGTCGTCTCAAACGTCTCTTTCGACGTGGCGATGCCGCGGATCACCTCCACGAGCCGCATCACCGGCACCGGGTTCATGAAATGAATGCCAATGAACTGTTCGGGCCGGTCGGTGGCCGCGGCAAGGGCGGTGATCGACATGGACGAGGTGTTCGACGCCATCATGGCGTCGGCTTTCAGCAGCTTTGACAGCGCCGTGAAAATCTCTTTCTTGAGGTCGAATTTTTCGCTCGCCGATTCAATCACCAGATCGCAGTCGGCGAGATCGGCAAGCGCCGGCGCCGGCTTGATGCGGGCGAGCGCGGCGTTGGCGTCGTCCGCCTTGAGGTCGCCCTTTCCGACCTGGCGCGCAAAATTTTTCTCAATCGTGCCAAGCGCCGCCTTGATCCGTTCCTCATCGATATCGTTGAGAAGAACGTCAAAGTCCGCCGCCGCAAAGACATGGGCGATGCCATTGCCCATCTGCCCCGCGCCGATGACCCCGATCTGGTTGATGTCCGCCATTTTTGGCTCCTCGGATTGCCGCGGCAATGATAGGCGCCGTTTTTGTTGCAATGCAATATGGCGCGCCAGCTCAAAGCCCGCTCATCCCTGCGCGTCGATCGAATCGCGGCGATCGCTGTTCCCGATTGCTACCCGAGCGCCTCGGTCAGTTCCGGCACGACTTTGAAGAGATCCGCCACGAGGCCGTAATCGGCGACCTGGAAAATCGGCGCCTCTTCATCCTTGTTGATGGCGACGATGACTTTGGAATCCTTCATGCCGGCGAGGTGCTGGATGGCGCCGGAGATGCCGATGGCGATGTAAAGTTCCGGCGCAACAACCTTGCCGGTCTGACCAACCTGATAGTCGTTCGGCACATAGCCCGCGTCGACAGCGGCCCGGGACGCCCCGACGGCGGCGCCCAGCTTGTCCGCTAGCGGCATGATGTACTCTTCGAACTTCTCCGAAGACCCGAGCGCCCGGCCGCCGGAAACGACGACCTTGGCGCCGGCGAGTTCCGGCCGGTCGGATTTGGTGAGGTTTTCTTCGACGAATTCGGAAAGGCCCGGATTGCCGGCGGCGTCGATTGTTTCAACGCTCGCCGAGCCGCCTTCTTCGGCGGCCTTGAAGGCGGTGGCGCGGACGGTGATGACTTTCTTTGGGTCGTTCGATTTCACCGTCTGCATGGCGTTGCCCGCATAGATGGGCCGCGTGAACGTGTCCGGCGCGTCGACCGAGACGATTTCCGATATCTGCATGACGTCAAGTTTTGCCGCGACCCGGGGCATGACGTTTTTGCCGGTGGTCGCGGCCGCCTTGAGGATTGCGTCATAATCGCCGGCGATGCTGACAATAAGATCGGCGAAAGGCTCGGCGAGGCGGTTGGCGTAGGCCGGATCGTCCGCATGCAGCACTTTGCGGACGCCGGAAATTTTCGCCGCCGCGGCGGCTGCGTCGCCGGCGTTTTCGCCAGCGACCAGAATATCGACATCGCCGCCGATGCTTCCCGCGGCCGTTACGGTTTTATGCGTGGAGTCATCAATGGAACCGCCATGGACGTCGGCGACAACAAGAACAGCCATTAGATCACTCCCGCTTCGTTTTTCAGTTTCTCGACGAGTTCCGCAACGCTTTCGACCTTGACGCCGGCTTCGCGTTTTGGCGGCTCGGTGACTTTGACGACCTCGAGCCGCGGCGCGATATCGACGCCATAGTCCCCGGCGTCCTTCACATCGAGGGGCTTTTTCTTCGCCTTCATGATGTTGGGCAGCGAGGCGTAGCGCGGCTCATTGAGGCGCAGATCCGTCGTCACGACCGCCGGCAGGTTGATCTTGATGGTCTGCAGACCGCCGTCAATCTCGCGCGTGACGTCGAGCTTGCCGTCGGTCTTTTCGACTTTCGAGGCGAAGGTGCCCTGCGGCCAGTCGAGCAGCGCGGCGAGCATCTGCCCGGTCTGGTTGGAATCGTCGTCGATCGCCTGCTTGCCGAGAATGACCAGCTCCGGCTTTTCCTCCTCGACGACCTTCTGCAACAGCTTGGCGACGCCGAGGGGCTCGACCGTCTCGCCGGTTTTGATCAGCAGCCCGCGATCAGCGCCCATGGCGAGGGCCTGCCGGATCTGGTCCTGGGCTTTTTCCGGACCGATGGAGACGGCGACGATTTCCTCCGCCGCGCCGGCTTCCTTCAGCCGGATCGCCTCTTCGACGGCGATCTCGTCAAACGGGTTCATTGACATTTTGACATTGGCGAGATCGACGCCGGTCTCGTCGGATTTGACCCGGACCTTGACGTTGTAATCGATCACGCGCTTGACGGGCACAAGGATCTTCATGCGTGCTTCTCCTGGCGGATGAACGGGCGGCGGAGGCGACGACCGCCCGCGGTTTCGCGGCGCAACATAGCGACCGGGCCAAGGCGCATCAATGCGCTTGGGCGCCGCGGATCAAACGAATTAGAATGGCGTTCTAACGGACGTTCAGCCTGTCGGTTTTCTACCGATCAGGAAGGGCCTTTGCCGATCAGGAACAGGAAGAGGAACATCAGGGCAATGGTGATTGCCTGCGCCAGCACCCGCAGCCGCATCAGCTTGTTGGAGTTTTCCTTGGCGAAAGCGCCGCCTTTGGCGAGGGAATAAATGCCGACGCCGAGGACGGCGAGGGTTGCAAAAAGCCCGATGGGGATGAGGAAGAATAAAAAGCTGCTCATGTGAATGGTCCTTTGACGGCAATATAGGCTTTTTTCCGCGCCGCGCCAGCAGGAGAGATTACGGGCGAAAAGGCGGCGCAGATCGCGACACTCCGTCGCGCGGGCTGGCGCGTAGGTCGCGCCCCGCGCGATCTACTCTTCCAGGTAATCCACGGGAACAAGCTGCGGCGGGCCTTCGGCGCTGGCGGTGACGACGCCGTTGAGGCGGTTGAGATAGGCGCGGATATCGGCGTCCGCCGGGGCGTCGACGCCGAGCCCGCCCTCTTCCGGCGGCGCGGCCATGGGCGGCTGCAATTCGTTAAGGGCGAAATCCATGCGCACGTCATAGGTCCGTTCGGCCTGATAGCGCAGGAACCGCAGCGCATTGTGCCACTGGGTCTTGATTTCATCATCCGTACACGTTGCAAGCTCCGCCCCGTGCGCGCCCCAGCGCCGCTCCGGGCAGTGATAGGGATTGAAGGAAAGTTCAAACAGGCGATCCATGACATGGGCGAGGTTGAGCCGCATGCGCGTCTGATCGGAGCGCCAATAGGTGAAGGTGCAGGCCTCTTTTTCTTCTTCAAACGCCCGCACGAGATCCAAGGGCAGGTTCGCGCCCTCATAAGAAACGCCCGGATCACCGGCCTCGACGTCTTCGACAAGGCGCTGCACGTCCCGGCGCAGTTCGATGAAGCTCACCTTCAGGCGCGCGTCCCGCGACGGCGTCGAATATTCCTCCCACTCGCCATAGGTGCCGTAGATGTTCGGCGGCAGTTTTGGCGGATGGGGCTTTAAGTGAATCCGCGCGCGGACCGCCTTGTCGACGGCGACCTTGCGCTCCTTGATGGCGGAGCAGATGGTTTGCAGCCCGAAACGCAATTCGGCGACCGGATCATAGGCGAAGTCCGGCGCCGCGAGAGCCCGGCGCACATAATCGTAATATCGAAGCGTGCGCCCCTCATGTTGAAACGCGCCTTCATGCCAGACGCCGGAGGCCGCCGGGACGTTGCCGACATATTGCTCCATGGAAAAGCCGGGGATCGCCTCATTGGGCGCGGCTTTCAGCGCGCCGCCCTCAAGCGATCCGTCTGCGGCGCGTTCCGCGCCATCGACGCGGATCGGGCGCCAGGCCTTAAGCCCCGCGCCGAGCGCCGGCGCCGAGCGCATGAAGTTCGGCCCGTATGTGGATCGCGACACCGAGTTGTCCGGATGCGAAGCGACGACCTTGACGCGGCCGTCGTCCATGACGTCGTAGACGATGCCCACATGACCGAAAATGTCATAGGCGATGACGCCGGGCCGCACGGTCTCGCGGCTGATTTTCACGGGGTAGAAATCATCGTGACTGCGTCCGCCGCCGGTGACGGGATGGGTGCGGAACATGGCAGTTGAAACTTCCCAGCCGATGCGGCGAAGAAACGGCCGCGCGTCGGCGACGGAATTCAAAATCTGTCGGCGTTCGGCGACCACATTGCCCTTGGTCGAATAGCGGATGTCCTCGCGCCGGGTTTTCGCCAGCGCCATGGACTTTTGATAGGAAAAGGGCAGCCCGTTCTTCCACGCATAATAGGCGCGCAGCACATAGGCCATGTCGGCGCAATCACCGCGCAGGGTCGGGTCAACGGGAGAGCGATAAGGATTGGCGTCGGATTTGAGGCAGGATTCAAGGGAGTCGCATTGGGACCGCCCGATCGCCTGCACGAAGGCGCTGTAGCCGGCCTCGTCTTCAGCGCTCCAGCTTTCCTTGTAGACTTCCCATGCCTTGCCGGTGTTTACCGCCGGCGGGATGTCGCTCCGCGCCGACGCTGGCGCACAAAAAAGCGCCGCCCCAATGGCGGCGGCGATGATCGCCATTTTGCACGCGGCATACCCCATAGGCCGAATTTAACGCGGGGGCCGCGAACCCGGTAGGCCTTTGGGGCGGCATTTTTCAAAAATGACCATGCGCGCCTGTATTTGATCAGTTTAAAGCGTGCCTGAAAGTCAGAAAACGCCAGTTTTCAATGAATTAACGCGCTTTTGGCGACGGGTGCTTCATGC
The DNA here is from genome assembly GCA_028284345.1 of Hyphococcus sp. GTDB lineage: Bacteria > Pseudomonadota > Alphaproteobacteria > Caulobacterales > Parvularculaceae > Hyphococcus. Next base: position 389,236 of record JANQRY010000008.1, read on the forward strand.
TCAGCCCTCATCCTGAGGAGGGCGCGTCAGCGCCCGTCTCGAAGGATTAGCCGCGAGCGCAGCGCCTGCTGCATATCCTTCGAGACGCAAGGCTTCGCCTTGCTCCTCAGGATGAGGGCGAGAATATGGTTTCAGCAGGCGCCAGGACGAACAATCGAATCTTCAAATCTCGGCAGCCCGCCTAATCCGCATAGTAATCCCTGATGAGGTTTAATTCGTCGAGGGCCGGCTCGTCATAGTCGGCGTCTTCCCGGCGGGGCCGCGGCGGCAGCTTAACCGGCGCAAACGCCTCCTCGTTGAACTCATAGGGCACGCGGTCAAGGATCGCCCGGATAATATTCAGGCGCGCCTTCTCCTTGTCGTTGCCGTCGACAACGAGCCAGGGCGCTTCGTCCGTATGGGTCAGCGCGAACATCTTGTCGCGATAGCGCGTCGAGTCGATCCAGCGGTTGCGCGCCTCAATGTCGATGGGCGACAGCTTCCAGCGTTTGCGCGGGTCGCAGGCGCGGTCCTGAAACCGTTTTTCCTGTTCCTCGGCGCTCACATGGATCCAGAATTTCAACAGGATCAGGCCGGAATCGATCAGCATACGTTCAAATTGCGGCACTTCGCGCATGAACGTTTCATGCTCTTCCGGCGTGCAGAACCCCATGACCGGTTCGACCACGGCGCGATTGTACCAGGAGCGGTCAAACAGCACGATTTCCCCGCCGGCGGGCAAGTGGGCCACATAGCGTTCAAAATACCATTGCGTGGCTTCCCGGTCGGACGGTTTGGGCAGGGCGACGATGCGCCAGATGCGCGCGTTCATGCGGCGCATGATGGTTTTGATGGCGCCGCCCTTGCCGGACGCGTCGCGCCCCTCAAAGATGATCGCGACCTTGCGGTTTTTCCGCCGCACGGTTTCCTGCAGCTTGGCGAGTTCGAATTCGAGGTCTTTCAATTCGCGTCGGAAGCGTTTCTTTTCCACTGACCTCTCCCGGTTTCATCCCTTGATCTTGCGCGACGCGACAATCGCCGTCACGCCCTGGGCTTTCTTGCGCAGTTCGGTGAGCGTGGGCGCAATAATGCCCCAACTATGCATGGTGTCGTCAGGGTTGGAGGCCATGTCAGCGGAGAAAACAGCCGGGCCGTCGAAGATTTCGCCGACCGGTTCGGTCCTGCCGGGAGACGCCGCCCATTGGCGGTAGACGCTGACGCGTTGATCGACCGTCGGGTTGGGCGCGTCGCCCAGGTAACTGTCGACGGCGTGCAGCCACAACCCACCGGGGCGCAGGATCCGCAACCCTTCATCGAAAAACGCCTCCAGTTTATGCAACGCAAGATGTTCGACGACGGAAATGGAAAATACAACGTCAAAACGCTCGTCTTCGATGTCATCGCTGTTTTCGCCGAGCAAAGCACGGATGTTCCTGACGCCGGCGATGTTCACCGCTCTCGCAGGGCCGCCGTCATTGCCCTCAAAGGGTTCGATGTTCACGCATCGGTTGTTCGCGGCAATTGCTTTCAAAAGGCGTGATTTACCGCCGCCGATCTCGGCGATGTCCATGTTGCGCGCATCTTCGAGAAAACCGTAGATGATGCAGTCCTGCGTGGTTTTCATATTAAACGGCGCGCCGGTTTTCAGCTTCTTCGGCAGGCCGCGATCGAGCGCCGCGAACAAGGCGTCTTTACGCACGAAATCAAACATCAACACTCCGTTCGAAAGTAGTCACGCCGACAGGGCGCCGCCGTCGGCGTTAAACCGATAGGCCTGTCGGCAAAATTCGCATGTCACCGTGATGGCGCCGTCCTCGACCATGTCGGCGAGGTCCGATCCGTCATAGCGGCCGAGCACCGCTTCGATCTTGTCAGCGTTGCAGCTGCATTCGGCGCGCACGGGCTGGCGATCGAAAATGCGCACGCCGTCTTCGTGAAAGAGCCGGTAAAGCACCGTTTCCGCCGCGATTGACGGATCGAGCAATTCGTCATCCTCCGTTGTCTGAACAAAGGCCGCCGCGCGATCCCAGCTTTCCTGGTCGTCGGCGTCCACCAGGACTTCCGCTCCGCGCTCGCGGGCGCCGCCTTCGCCGGGCACGAATTGCGTCATGATGCCGCCGGCGCGCCACTGGTCCCGGGCGCCGGGGGCGGAAAGCCGCCCGACCGCAAGGCGGATCGCCGTGGGGATCTGTTCCGACTGCATGAAATAAGCGACCGCCGCGTCTTCAAGGCGTTCGCCGTCAAGGGGCGTGACGCCCTGATAGCGCTCCATGTCCGGGCCCTGATCGATCGTCATGACGATATGGCCCGCGCCGACGAGGGCGGTTCCGGCCGCGCCCGCGACGTCGCCGGCAACTTTCGCCGTCGCGCGCAAGGCGCCGCCGGCGGCGTAGTCGGCGACAATCATCGGCGCCGGGCCGTCGCCTTGCGCCTGAAAAATGAGCTTGCCGTCGAATTTCAACGCCGCGCCCATGAGGGCGACAAGCGCGACCGCTTCGCCCAAGAAGGCGCTAACGCTGTCGGGAAAATGATGACGCGCAAGGATTTCGTCCGCCGACGCGGAAAGCCGCACGATGCGGCCGCGCACGGCGCTTTCGCCCACCTGAAACGGCAGCACGAAATCCGCGGCTTCATGCGTTTCGCCGGCAGTCGCCATGGCGCGTTCCCTGTCAGTCTTTCAGATTATAGCCGGAGCGAAAGAGAAAGTAGCACCATGCAGCGAGCCCGGTCATCAGCGCCAGCGACATCGACACGCCGATGAGCAGATTGGATTCGGCAACGCCGGTAAAGCCCGACCGGAAGCCGTCGATAAAATAGAACACCGGATTGAACTGGCTGGCGAGGCGAAACGGATCCGGCAGGCGCTCGATGGAATAGAACGTGCCCGACAGAAACGTTAGCGGCGTAATGACGAAATTCGTCACGGCGGCGAGGTTGTCGAATTTCTCCGCCCATACGCCGCCGATGACGCCGAGCATGGCGAAGATGACGGCGGCGGCGAGCGAGAAATAGACAATCGGCCAGAGCGCTTCGATGCGCATTTCCGCGCCCGTCGCGGCCATGAAGCCGGCAGCCGTGACGCCGGTGATGAAGCCGACGAGAAGACCGCGGGTCGCCGCGCCCGCCACGAACGCCACGGTGAGTTCCGCCGCCGACAGCGGCGGCATCAACACGTCGACAATGGCACCTTGCACCTTGCCGATCAGGATTGAGGACGAGGAATTGGCGAAGGCGTTGGTCAGCACCGCCATCATCATCAGGCCCGGCGCCAGAAACTCAACAAACGGAACATCGGCGACGGTCGGCCGCGAGGCGCCGAAGGCCTGGGTGAAAACCACAAGAAACAGAAGGGTCGAAACCACCGGCGCGATGACCGTCTGGGTAATGACTTTCAGGAACCGGCGGACTTCCTTGACGTATAGCGTCCACAGGCCGAGCCAGTTGACGGCGCCGAACCGTCGGGCGCCGAAAACGGCCTGACCGCCGGTCTTTTGCTGCGCTGCGATATCGCTTGCGCCGTCCATGATGCGTCGCCTTTCCACTGCCGGAACCGAGGTCCTCGTTTGGACCGGCGGCGGCCCGCCGGTCAACCATGACGGCTTTATCAACATCTAGTGGGAAAAAAAACGATGCGGCGCCATGTTGTGTTTCTGAATTGCTGGGATACTATATTTCGGCGCTCAACGGCGCGACGGATACGATACTACTAGATATTGATATTTTTGCGCGCCCGGCGCGGCGCGCTCCGCAGGGAAAGGGAGACTGGCGGCATGGCCTGGACCGACGAACGCGTTGAAACCTTGAAGAAATTATGGGCCGAGGGCCTGTCGGCGGCGCAGATCGCCAACAAGATCGGCGGCGTCACGCGCAACGCCGTGATCGGCAAGGTCCATCGCCTCGGCTTGTCCGGGCGGGCGACGCCGGCCAAACCGCAGCGCGGCTGCGCGCCGGCGGCGACGCAAAAGGACAAGGACGTCCCGGCGAAGGCGCCGCGGGAAGAGGTCAAGTCGGTTATCCCCGAGCCGGACTTCATTGCGCCCCTGGTGCTGGATTCCGGCGACGCGGCGACCGTGTCGACGATTGGGAACAATATGTGCAAATGGCCGATCGGCGATCCCGCCCGGGAGGATTTCCATTTTTGCGGCCAGCCGACCCTGCCGGGGAAATCCTACTGCGCCTATCACGCCCGTATGGCCTTTCAGCCGCCGCAACGGCGCGAGGCGCGTCCCGCGCCGCGCCGCGCCATCGCCAACCCGGCCAAACGACGGGCGGCGAGTTAGAGCGGGTTGGCGCGTTGCGCGGGGGCGGACGGTTATTCACCGGTCCGTCCCGCCTGTTAGACTCCTCCTCAAAACACCCTAAAAACCGGCGGCGAAGCTGCGGGGCGCCGGGTCGACGACCTGAATGCCGCCGGGCTGGATTTCAAGGATCGCCAGCCCGCGCTCGACCGAGCCGTCGCGGTTGAGGCGAAAGAGGCCATCGGCCCCGAAATAGCCGTTGGGATCGGTGATGGCGTTGACGGAAAACCGGTTGCGCCGTCGCTGGGTCGCGCCGAGCCGCGCAGAGAGCAGCGTTGCGTCATAGGCGAGCGAGGCGAGCCGCGGCGGCGGCGCGCCGAAGGCCGTCGCGTAGCGAGTCTCGAAGTTGCGCGAGATTTCCGGATCCGGCGCGGCGAACCAGCCGCCGCGCAGGGCCGGCTCGCGCGTGAGCCGCGGATTGTTCCAGGCCGAAACCCCGAGGAGCTTCACCCGCGTGATATCCACATTGTAATAGGGAAGCAGCGGCGCAAGGGCGCGCAGGAGCGTTCCCTGCTCCGGCATCAACACCGCCTGATAGCCTTCCGTATACCCCGTTTCACCGTCGGGCGGCGGGGTCGCAGCGGAGCGGTCGCCTTCAAACTCATGTCGCAGTTCGAGGGGAACGATCTGTTTTGAATATCGCGCCAGGCGCTTGGCCGGCTCCAGCATCAGCTCCGGCTCCTGCTGGTAGCGTTCTTCGTGAACGATGACGCCGCCGCGGGAGAAAACCTCCTGCGCAAACGCGCCGGAAACCCGCGAGCCATATTCGCTTAGCGGCGCGAGCAGGCCGAAACGGGTCATGTCCTGCTGCATGGCGTAGTCCGTCACCCGCTGGATTTCGAGTTCCGGCGGAAAGCTCAAAAGATAAACGCCGTCGCCGGCGACCTTGAGGTCGGACGAAAACGCGATCATCGGCGCATCCGCCGCCCGGGCGACGGGCGCCGCCGCGGCGGTCGATTCCGAGAACAGGGGTCCGAGAATAATTTCCGCGCCGTCGGCGAGCGCCGAACGCGCCGCGGCGGCCGCGCCGTCGGGCCGGCCCTTGGTGTCTTTCGGGATCAGAAGAAACCGGTTGTCGCCAGCGTCAAAGGCGGCGAGCTGCGCCGCATCGAACATCGCTGAAGCAACCTTCCGGGCCGCTTCATTGGGCGCGGTAAAGGGCAGGAGCAGCCCGACGCGCACCGGTTCTTCATCGCCCAGATGACGCGGGCGGACAAAGCCGCGCCGGTCGTATCGGCGTTGCTCCTCAAATTCCGGTTCGGGCAGCGGCTCAACCGCCGGTCGGTCTTCCGGCTGGGCGATCACCGGGCCGGGGGCCCGGGTCGGCGCCGACGTGCCGCAAGCAGCGAGGGCGGCGGTCGCCGCCGCCAACAGGCCGGCCTTCAGCCATGCCGATACGTTCACACCCATTGTCCCAAATCCCTTTTGTCGCCTGCGGACGCCCCGTTCGGCGCGGAAACTAGCCCGGCCCGCGACGCCGGTAAACAAGCCCAGCGCCCGGTTTCACATTAAGACGCGTCCTAAGATTTGACGCGGCCCCCGCGCCGGTCCCATCAAGACCCCATGAAAGCGGAGAATCTATCCCTTAAACCCGGCCTTTATGTGACGGCGACGCCGATCGGCAATCTCGGCGACATCACCTATCGCGCCGTGGCGGTGATGAAAGGGGCCGATCTCATCTTGTGCGAGGACACGCGGCAGACGGCGAAACTCTGCGCCGCCTATGACGTCAAAACCCCGCGCATGGCGTATCAGGACCACAACGCTGAGCGCGTCCGACCGGAAATTCTGGACCGGCTGCGAAACGGCGAGGCGATCTGTCTCGTCTCCGACGCCGGCACGCCGCTGATCGCCGATCCGGGCTTCAAGCTGGTGCGCGAAGCCCGCGAGGCCGGGATCGATGTGTTTCCCCTGCCGGGCGCCTCGGCGGTCATCGCCGCGTTAAGCGCGTCGGGCGCGCCGTCGGACCGCTTTTTGTTCGGCGGCTTTCCCCCGGCGAAAAAAATCGCGCGACAGAAATTTTTTACAGACTTTGCAGACGCAAGCGGCACGCTGATCTTCTATGAGACCGGCAATCGCCTCGGCGACAGCCTCGCCGATATGGGCGCGGCTTTCGGCGACCGGGATGCGGTGGTCGCGCGGGAATTGACGAAAATTCATGAAACATTTCACCGCGCGCGCCTCAGAGCGCTCGCAGCCGAATACGCGAGCGCGCCGCCCAAGGGGGAAATCGTCGTTCTGGTGTTTCCAAAAACAGAAACAACGCCCGACAGCGATGAGATCGACGCCTTTCTCGAACAGGCGCTTACTGAGATGAGCGTCAAGGAGGCTGCCGCCGCCGCGGCTGAAAACCTCAACATTCCGCGCCGCGTCGCCTACGAACACGCGCTGGCGCTTCGGCATAAATCATGACCGCCGGCGCGCAGGATCAACGCGCGGCGCGGCGACGGTCTGAACGGTCCGGGCGATATGCGGAATGGGTCGCTGCCCTGATGCTGCAACTTAAAGGCTATCGCATTCTGGCGCGGCGTTATCGCGCCAAAAGCGGCGAGATTGACCTGATCGCCCGGCGCGGACGCGTTATTGCCTTTGTCGAGGTGAAAACCCGCGCGCGCCTTGACCATGCGCTGGACGCGGTGACGGCGCGGGCGCGCCGGCGCATCGAACGGGCCGCCGACATGTTCATCGCCCGCAACCCCCGCCTTGCCGAATGCGACATGCGCTACGATATCGTCGCGATGGCGCCCTGGCGCTTTCGACACTTGCGCGGCGCCTGGCGCTTCGGCGAATGAGGCGCAGTGTTCCCCAACGGCGAAGCAGCGCAAAGACCGGACGCCGTTTCGCAAGCCAAAGACCGAAGGTGATGTAAAATGTTCATGTTCCCGACCCGCGCCTTGCTCGGCCTTTTTGCACTGCTTGCTGCGGCGGCCTGCGCCTCCAGCCGTTCCCTCGACGACAGCTTTTCCGACATCGCCGGCAATGCGGATCTTAAGGGCGTGCTCTTCACAGACCGCAGCCACGACTATGGCGATGTCGACATCACGCTGTTTGAAGGCCGGTTGATGCTCACCGGCACCATGCGCACGGAAGCGGGCCGCGCCAAGCTGATTGAAAACGCCTGGAAAGCCGACGGCGTTGAACAGGTGATTGATGAAATTATCGTCGGGGGTCGCACGTCCTTCGGCCAGGGCCTAACAGACACGCGCATCGACCAGACGCTGAAAGCGAAGCTGATCGCCGACGGCGAGGTTACGTCGACCCGATACAAGATCGCCGTTTCCGGCGGGACCGTTTACATGATCGGCGCAGCGCGAACCGAAGAAGAACTCGACAGAGCCTTGTCCCTCGCCGGCTCGACCGGCGGCGCCCGCAAGGTCGTCAGCCATGTTGTCGCGCGCGCGCCTGGCGATACCCAGTAGGGCGACACGCAGCAAAGCAACGCGTACTAACGCATTCGTTAATCCAAGGAGCCGGTCCCATGTTGAAAATAGCCATCCAGATGGACCCGATCGAACATGTCGACGTCAATGCGGACACAACCTTCGACATGGCGCTCGAAGCCTTCGGGCGCGGCCATGAAGTTTCCGTCTACGGACCGGATTCCCTTTATCTATATGACGGCGCGGTGCGGGCCCAAACCCAGCGCATTGAGGCCATGAAGCGCATACAGGGCGAGCATGTCACCCTCGCCGCGCCGGCGGTTCAGGACCTGCGCGAGGCGGACGTCGTACTCATGCGCCAGGACCCGCCCTTCAACATGGCCTACATCACCGCCGCTCAAATATTGGAGAGGCTGGCGCCCGATACGCTGGTTCTTAACGATCCGCGTGCGGTTCGCGACGCGCCGGAGAAACTTTTCGTAACAGAATTTGAAGGCCTGACGCCGCCGACAATGATCACCCGTGATATGAATTCAATTCGGGATTTCCGGCGTGAGCATGGCGACGTCATTTTAAAGCCCCTTTACGGCAATGGCGGCGAAGGGGTCTTTCGGGTGAAGCCGGACGACGGGAATTTCAACGCCCTGTTGGAACTCTTTGTACAGACCTATCGCGAACCGATGATTGCTCAAAAGTTCATTCCGGCGGTGTCGAGCGGGGACAAGCGGATCATTCTCCTCGACGGCGAGGCGGTGGGCGCCATTAACCGCGTGCCGGTGAAAGGCGAAACCCGGTCGAACATGCATGTGGGCGGCCGCGCCGAAGCGGTGGAAATGAACAAGCGCGACCAGGAGATCTGCGACGCGATCGGCCCGGCGCTGAAAGAGCGCGGGCTTGTATTCGCCGGCATCGACGTCATCGGCGACTATCTCACCGAGATTAACGTCACCTCGCCCACCGGCGTGCAGGAAGTGCGCAAATTCGGCGGCGCGGACATCTCAGCCCTCCTCTGGGACTGGGTGGAAGGGCGTCTGGAAAAATGACTCTGCGCGCCGCGATCCCTTTTTGCCACCGGATGCGGCGCCAGCAGCGCAAGGACGGTGCGGCATGACCCATGGCACCGCCCCGGACAAGCTGCGCGTGGCGCTCTTTTCCGGCAACTACAATTACGTCATGGACGGCCCCGTGCGCGCCCTCAACAAGCTGGTGGCGCATCTGGAAAAGCGCGGCAATGACGTCCTCGTTTTCGCGCCGACGTCGAAGGACAGCTATCTCGATCACGCGGGCGAACTTGTATCGCTCCCCTCCTGCCCCGCGCCGCGGCGGCCGGAATACCGCATCGCCGTCGGTCTCCATGGCGCCGCGAAAAAGCGCCTGAAAGATTTCGCGCCAAACCTCATTCATATTTCAGCGCCGGATCTCGGCGGCCTCGGCGCACTCAACTATGGGCGCAAGAACAACATCCCTGTCGTTGCGTCCTTTCACACGCGCTTTGACACCTATCCGCGTTATTACGGCGCCGCCTGGGCGGAGAAATATCTCACCAAATACATGCGGTATTTCTATCGCCGCTGTGAGCACGTCTATCCGCCGTCGCAATCCATGGCCGACGAACTTCTCCGCGACGGCATCGGCCGCGAGATGCGGCTCTGGACCCGCGGCGTCGACAGCGCGCTGTTCAATCCGGAAAAACGCGACATGGCATGGCGCCGCGCCGTCGGTCTCGCCGACGACGACATCGCGGTTCTGTTTGTCGGGCGGCTCGTCTTGGAAAAAGGCATCGATCATTTCGCCGGCGCCCTGAAGGCCGCGCAACAAACGCACCCGAAACTGCGCGCCCTGATCGTCGGCGGCGGGCCGGAGCGGACCTATTTCGAAGAGCGCTGCCCCGGCGGCGTTTTCCTCGGCCATCAGGGCGGCGAGGATCTCGCCCGCGCCTACGCCAGCAGCGACATTTTCTTCAATCCGTCGATCACCGAAACCTTCGGGCAGGTGACGCTGGAAGCGATGGCCTCGGGCCGGCCGGCCCTTTGCGCCAACGCCGCCGGCAGCCTGTCGCTGGTGGATGACGGAACGACCGGCTTCATCGCCAAGGCCGACGTCAAGGACTTCACCGAAAAGCTGAACCGCCTCGCCGGCGACGCAGCGCTGCGCGCCGAGATGGGCGTCGCGGGCCGCAACAAGGCGCTCACCTTTTCATGGGACGCCGTGCTCGACGATCTCATCGACAATTATCGCGACGCCATGGCGTCGTATCGCGGCGACACCGCGCGACGATCCGACCGCGCACTGCCGGAGGCGGCGTAAGCGATCCCATGGACCGAAACGACATGACAAAGGGCGGGCGATGATGCGGATAGCCGATATCTGCGAATTCTACAGCGAGCATGGCGGCGGGGTGAAAACCTATATCGACCAGAAGCTCGACGCCGCCGCGCGCCTCGGACAATGGGTCAGCGTGATTGCTCCGGGTCCGGAGGATCGCCGCGAGACCCGTCATGGGGGCGAAGTGATCTGGGTGAAGTCGCCGACCCTGGCGCCCGATCCGCGCTATCATATCTTCTGGCGTTCCGCGCCCGTGCATCGCGTGCTCGACGAGTTGCGCCCCGATCTTGTGGAGGCCTCGTCAACCTGGCGCGGCGCCTGGATCGCCGCCGGCTGGCCGGGAGCTGCGCCAAAGGTCATGTTCACGCATCAGGACCCGGTCGCCGTTTACCCGCAAACCTTTCTGACGCCGTTCCTCAGCGCACGCACGGTCGACAGGCTCTGCTTCTGGTTCTGGGCCTATCTGCGCCGTCTCACCGATCAGTTCGATTCCGTTGTCGTCGGCGGCGACTGGCTCGCCGAACGTCTTGAAAATTACGGCGTCAAACGCACGGTGCATGCGCCCATGGGCGTCGATAAATCCCTGTTCTCCCACGAATTGCGGGGCGATGCGGCGCGCAGCGAAATGCTCCTCGCCTGCGGCGTGCGCGATCCAAAGGCCAAGCTCTTTGTGGCGGTCAGCCGGCACCATCCGGAAAAACGCATCGGCGCCATGATCCGCGGCTTTGAAGCCTACGCCAAGGACCGCCCGGCCGGGCTCTATCTGATCGGCGACGGCCCAAACCGGCGCACGGTGGAAAAACGCGCCGCAGACGCGCCGGGCGTTCATGTGGCGGGGCCCATTCGCGACCGCGACCGGCTCGCGCGGCTTTTAGCGAGCGGCGATTATTTTCTCCATGGCGGCGCGGCGGAAACCTTCGGCCTTGTCGTCGCCGAGGCGCTGGCGTCGGGCCTGCCGCTGATCACGCCGGATATGGGCGGCGCGGCAGAGCTGACGCACCCGACTTACGCCGAAACCTACCGGGCGGGGGACGCAGGCGCCCTCGCCGCCGCCATGAACCGGATCACCGATCGCGACTGGCGCACCCTGTCGCTCGCCGCGCGCGCCGGGGCGAAACGCATTAATACGCCGACGGATCATTTTGAAATCCTGTTCGACCACTACGCGAAACTGGCCGAAGAAAAGAAAATTTCCCGCGTCGCGGCCTAAGACGCCGGCCCCTCCTCCTCCCAATCGCGGTCGCGCAGATTGGCGTTGAAGAACTTCCGCGCCTTGAGCCGCGGTTCCAGAAACTCATAGAAAAACCAGTCGCGGCTGAAGGCCGGGCAGAAATTATACATCAGCCGTTCGGGGAGGGTCCAATCGATGCGGCCGCGGTCAGCGCGCCGGGCCGAGGTCAGACACCAGTGATCGCGGTCGTATAAAATGCGTCCGTGCTTGGCGACGCGATGGGACAATTCATGATCGGCGATCGTGTAGGGCCAGATCGCCTCAGCGTAGCCGCCGGTCTTCTTCATCACCGACATGCGAAAACATTGTCCGTAGCCGCCGGTATGGCCCTGATTGCGCAACAGCCACGCCACGGCGGCGCCTTTTGTTCGTGCAAACCACGACGCGAACGGCCCGGCGTCGGAATAAACGCCGAAGGCGAAGGCCGCGACCACGTCCTCGCCGCGGTCAAACAGCCTCTCGGCCCGCGCCAGATATTCTGGCGGATAAATCGTATCGGCGTCGCAAAGGGCGACGAACTCCGTTTCCGCCGCGGCGATGCCGGTTTCAAGCGCCTGTATGCGCCCCGGGCGGTCGTCGGAGAGAATGCGGATGACCCGGTCGGCGTGGGCCCCCGCCGCCTCTTCCATGATGGCGCGCGTCCCGTCCGTCGACTTGTTGTCCACCAGAATGACGACGGCGTCGGAAACGGTCTGATCCAAGAGCGACTGCAGCGTGGCGGGCAGGAAATCCTCTTCATTATAGGCCGGAATGACGATGCTCCAGCGCGGCCCGCCCGCCCGGCGCGCCCGCGCCGTTGCCCCATCCGTCCCGGTCTTGTAGGCATGCATGTTTCGTTGCGCCCGGCCGTTGATTTTTATCGCCCGGGCCGCTTCTAGTTGGTCGGGCAATGAAAAGAAACCGCGCATGGCAATGATCGACTGGGCGGCGATGGGAACGCGCCTGCGCGGTCAGTGGGCCGGCTTGCGCAAGCGCCAGGACGTTCAGCGCGCGCTCAAAATCATCCGCTACACGATTTTCGCCGGCGTCGTCGCCTATCTTCTTTATCGCCTGACCAATGTCGGCTGGGGCGAGGTGCTCGACAACCTGCCGCAATCGCCGTGGTTCTATCTATTCTTCGTGCTGCGCTTTCTGGCGCTGCCCGTATCGGAACTGGCGATCTACGAAATCGTCTGGCAGGCGCCGCTGCTGAAACATTTTTTCGTGTTCATCCGTAAGCGCGTCTATAACTTCGCCGTGATGGGCTATTCCGGCGAAGCGTTTCTGACGCTGTGGGCGCGCCGACGGCTCAATCTTTCCGACAAGAAGATCATTGTCGGTGTCAAGGATAACAATCTCCTCTCCGCCTTCACGTCGAACAGCGCCACGGTGCTGCTGATCTTTTTCCTCGCCGCCACCGACGGATTGCGCGCCGGGCTCGAAGCGTTTCCCGGCGCCGGGCTGTTATTCGCGCTGGCGTTTTTAAGCGCGGCGACGCTCGCCGTTTTGGTGATGATTTTCCGGCGGCGGCTGATTGCGCTGCCGCCCGGCGTCATGCCGGTGCTGTTAAGCGTCCATGGCGTCCGCCAGATCCTGATCATCGGCCTTCACGCGGCGATGTACGCCGCGGCGCTGCCCGGCGCGCCCTTGCAGGCCTGGCTCATTTTCATCGCCATGCAGCTTGTCCTGTCGCGCATCCCGTTTCTGCCCAATCAGGACGTCGTTTACCTCACGGCGGCGCTCACCCTGTCGCCCATTGTCGGCATGCCCGAAGCCGCCGTGGCGGGCATGTTGGTCGCCGAGGCTGGCCTCTCCCAGCTATTTAACGCGATTTTGTTCGCCGCCACGGCCCCGCTGGCCCGGACGACACCCATGCGGTGACGGCGCCCGAAAGGGGCGGCGCTTCCGCAATGGCCCGGAATTCGCTAGAGACGAAGCCCCGCGCGCCCGCATGGTACGGCGGCGCGCCATTGTTAAGAACCCTGATCCGGGCCGCCGCGCTTTCATGAGCCTCATCGACCGTTACATCCTTCGCTCCGTCATGACGCCGCTTATCCTGGCGCTGTGCGTGGCGGGGGCGCTGCTTCTCCTGGAGCAGATGTTGCGGCTGTTTGACTTTGTCCTCGCCGAACAGGGCCCGGTGAGCGTTGTCTGGCGGATGCTGGCGAACCTCTTGCCCCATTATCTCGGACTGGCCCTCCCCCTTGGCGGCTTTCTCGGCGTGATGCTGGCGTTTCGCAATCTGTCCCTGTCGAGCGAGCTTGACGCCTTAAGCTCCAGCGGCGCCTCGTTCGGACGGATGCTGCGGCCCGTCTACATGTTGATGTTCCTGTTAATGATCTTCGACTTTCTCTTGGTCTCCTACATCCAGCCCTTCGCCCGATACGAATACCGGCAGATCCGGTTTGACGTGACCAGCGGCGCCCTCGGCATCAAGATCCCCGCCGGCGAGTTCGTCGACATCTCGGATCGCGTGACCATCCGCCTTGGCTCCATCAACAAAGAGACGCGCAATGCGGAGGAAATCTTCCTCGAACGGCGCACCCTTGACGGCGGCAAGACGACCATCACCGCGCGCTCCGGCGCCATCTCGACGACGCCGGATATTTCCACCTTGCTGCTGAAGCTGGAAAAAGGCCGTACACTGCTGTTCAGCCCCGACGGGACGCAAATCTCCCGCTCGGAATTTGACTCCTTCGATCTCGAAGTCGCGCTGCCCACCATCGCCGTTTTTCCGGAACGGGGCGGCGATGAACGCGAGGCCACCTTCGGGGAAATCCTGGCGCTGCTCACCAGTCCCGATGCGCGCTCCTCGCCGCTCTATGACGACTATCACGCAGGGCTTCACTGGCGGCTCATTCACCCGCTGACATTTCTCGTCATGCCGATCCTAGCGATTGCGTCCGGCGTCACCGGGCGCCGGCGGTCCTCGTCGCTGAAACCGGTCGTCGGCATCGCGATTTTGATCATCTATCACGAATTGCTGGAGGAATGGGCGACGGTGGTCGCGCGCAATGGCGAGGTCTCGCCCTATATCTCCATGTGGGGCATTTTCGCGGTGTTCACCATGGTCTCGCTTTCCCTCTACGCCGGATCGATCGATCAGGCGCGGGCCGCCCGCGTCGCCGCCCGCGGCCAGAAACAGACGCTGCGGCTCGCCGGCGCGGCGGACGCAGCGCCCGGCGAAACAGCGACGAGAGCTGCTGAATAGGCATGCAAAACGTGTTCACCTTTTATGCGGGACGCATGTTCCTTGTCCGCTTTGCCGGGCTTCTCGTTTTTTTCGTGATCATCCTTCAGATGCTCGATCTCTTGAACAAGTCGAGCGACATTCTCGCCGTGAACGGCGCCGGCGGCGCGGAACTGATGCGCTATATCAGCCTGCGCGCGCCGCAGATCGCCAGCCAGTTTACGCCTTTTGCAGCGCTGCTCGCCATCGTCCTGACGCTTGCGGGGCTCAGCCACACCAGCGAAATCACCGTCATGCGCGCGGCGGGCATGTCGGTGAACCGCGTTCTTATGCCCTTCGGCGTCATGTGCGCGCTGATCATGGTCGTCCACTTTGTCTTTCACGAAACGGTGACGGTGCGCTCCTTCGAAGCGCTCGATTACTGGGAAGCGAACGACTTCGCCCTCGACCTGCCGAAGGATCAGGAAACGCGCACCAATATTCGCGTCAAATTCGACGGCGAGTTCATCGAGGCGGGAAGCGCCACGCGGTCGGGCGATCTCATCGTGATGCGCGATCTCACCATCTACGCCATCGACGAGGAAGGGCTCGCCGGGGCCAGCATTGAGGCGCGATCGGCGCGGTTTGAAAACGGCGTCTGGCGCCTTTTCAACGTCCGCTCTTTTGACGCTGACACCCTTGAGGTCGATCAGTCCGATACGGCGGTGTGGACGAACAGTCTTGACCCGGAGTTTCTGTTCGCCCTCGCCCTCAAACCGGAACAGACCGGGCTCGGCGAACTGACGCGCAAGATCCGGCAGTTGCGCGAGGACCGGGCGGACGCGCGCGAGGCCATGACCTCGTTTCTGAGCCGGTTTTCAAAACCCATGGCGACGCTGGTCATGCCGCTGCTCGGCGCCATCGCCGGCTTCGGCGTTCATCGACAGGGGGTGCTGCTGATGCGCGCGGTCGCCGGATCGGCCCTCGGCTTTACTTATTTCGTAGCCGAAAATCTCGCGCTTGCGCTTGGGAAACTCGGGGTCCTGCCGGCGATCATCGGGGCCTTTTTCCCGCTCGCGCTATTCCTGGTGGTCGGCTTCGCCATCATACTCGCCATGGAAAACTAGGCGCGTTCCCCGAACCGTTTCTACTATCGGTTGCATTTAAATCAATTTAAGGTTGTAATGCGTTCGCCGCTTACGCCAAAGCGGCGGGCAACGGGAAATGGTCATGGCCGGACTGATTTTGAAACTTCGCCCCCATGAGCAGTTGCTCATCAACGGCGTCGTCGTGGAAAACGGCGAGCGCAAGACCAAGCTGCGGGTCTGCACCGAGGGCGCGAATATTCTGCGCCTCCGGGACGCGATGCGGCCGGAGGATGCGACGACGCCGTTAAAGCGCGCATACTACGCAGCGCAGATGGCCGTCGCGGGCGAGCTGACGGGCGCGCAAGCGGAAGTCCTGATCGAGCAGGCGCTGGCCGACTACGGCGCCGGCGACGCGCGCGCTCTTCGCAACCGGGTCATCGCCCATGCCGCCGCCGGGGAGTTCTACAAAGCCATGCGCGCCATCAAGGACGCGCCGGCTCCCGGCGCCGACGCAGCGCCCATCGCCGCGCGGGCAAGGGCCGCCTCTGCCTGACGCTCGCTTCCCGCGCCTTGTGCGCCCGCGCGCTTTGCCCCACATAGGCGCGCATCATGACCGCCGCGCCGAAAATCGTCACCCATGGCTGCCGCCTCAACGCCATTGAGAGCGCCGCCATGGCGCGCCTTGCGGGCGAGGCCGGCCTCGCCGACGCGGTCATCGTCAACACCTGCGCCGTCACCAATGAGGCGGTGCGCCATGCGCGCCAGTCGGTGCGGCGGGCTCGGCGGGAAAACCCAAATGCGCGCGTCATCGTCACCGGCTGCGCGGCGCAAACGACGCCGGAAGACTTTGCGGCGATGCCGGAAGCAGACGCCGTCATCGGCAATCGCGAAAAACTCGACCCGGCCGAATGGCGCGCGCTGTCCGACGGCGATACGCACGCGCCCATGCGCGTCAACGACATCATGGCGGTGCGCGCGGCCTCCGAGCATCTGATCGATTCCTACGGCGAACGGGCGCGCGCGTTTCTGCAGGTGCAGACGGGCTGCGATCACCGCTGCACCTTCTGCATCATCCCTTACGGCCGCGGTAATTCGCGCTCGACCCCGGTCGAGATGGTGGTTCGCGAAGCGCGCCGTCTGGTCGACGCCGGCGCGCGCGAACTCGTGATCACCGGCGTCGATATCACCTCCTATGGCGGCGATCTCGACGAACCGGCGACGCTCGGGCGGCTTGTCGAGGCCGTGCTCGACGGCGTTCCCGATCTCTTTCGCCTGCGCCTGTCTTCCATTGACGGCGCGGAAATTGACGATGCGCTGTTCGAGCGCATCTGCGGCGACGAGCGGGTCGCGCCGCATCTGCACCTCTCCTTGCAGGCCGGCGACAACATGATCCTGAAACGCATGAAACGCCGGCACGACCGCGAACAGGCGATTGCGCTGTGCGCCGACATCCGCGCGCGCCGACCCGATATCGCCTACGGCGCCGACATCATAGCCGGCTTCCCCACGGAGACCGAAGCGATGTTTCAGCGCAGCCTTGATCTCGTCGACGAGGCGGGCCTGCAATATGTTCACGTCTTCCCGTTTTCGCCGCGCGAAGGAACGCCGGCCGCGCGGATGCCGCAACTCGAACGACCCGTAATCAAGGCGCGCGCCCGGCGGCTGCGCGCCAAAGCCGACGACGCAATGCGCGGGTTTCTCGACCGCCTCGAAGGACGGACCGAAACCGCGATCGTCGAAAGCGGCGGCCGCGCGCGCCTCGGTAATTTCGCCCTCGCGCATCTTGCCGCGCCGGCGGGAGCGCCCGGCGATGTTGCAGCGCTGAAGATCGGCGCGCGGCGCGGCGGCATGGTCGAGGCGCATCCGATTTGAAGCGAAGATCCTGTGAAGGCGGCCGGCGCTCTGATTGCCCGACAATGAAACGACTCCGGGCGGGACCGGTCTTAGAGGGGATAAAGGTTTGGCGAAGAATTTTCTGAGCGGGCTCTTTGGCCGCAAAGACAAAAAGGACGAGCCGCCCGCATCCGATGACGCGGCGCCCGCGCCCAATGATGCGGCGGCGGAACCGCCTGCGGCGCCCGCGCCGCCCGAGTCGCCGCCGGACGTCGTTGCGCCGGCGGAACCGGCGCCGGTTGTCGAAGAAGCGCCAGCGCAAGCCACGGCGACTGAAGAGACCGATCCGCCCGAACAAGCCGGCGAGGACAAAAAGAAAAACTGGTTCGCGCGGCTGACCAGCGGCCTGTCGAAATCGTCAACAAGGCTCGGAGACGGCGTCGCCGGCATTTTTGCCAAGCGCAGGCTCGACAGCGAAACGATCGAGGAGCTGGAAGAGCTTCTCATCACCGCCGATCTCGGCGTCGCCGCCGCCGAGCGCATCACCGACGCCCTGGCGCAGGACAAATTCGACAAGGAAATCACCGACGAGGAAGTGCGGGCCGCCCTCGCCGACGAAGTCGCTGAAACCTTGCGACCGCTGGAAAAACCGCTCGCCGCGGATGCGAGCCATAGCCCCCATGTCATTTTGATGATCGGCGTCAACGGCGCCGGCAAGACCACCACCATCGGCAAGCTGGCGCGAAAGTTTCAGGAGGGCGGCAAGTCCGTCATGCTCGCCGCCGGCGACACGTTCCGCGCCGCCGCCATCGAACAGCTCACCGCCTGGGGGGAGCGCACCGGCGCACCGGTGATCGCCCGCGAGGTCGGCGCCGATGCGGCGGGCCTTGCTTTCGACGCGGTGAAAGAGGCGCGCGAGACCGGCGTTGACGTTCTGTTGATCGACACGGCGGGGCGCCTCCAGAACAAATCCGCCCTGATGGACGAGCTTGCCAAGATCGTCCGGGTTCTGAAAAAGCTCGATGACGCCGCGCCCCATGACGTGGTCCTCGTCCTCGATGCAACAGTCGGCCAGAACGCCATCAGCCAGGCCCAGGCCTTTTCCGAGATTGCCGGCGTGACGGGCCTCATCATGACCAAGCTCGACGGCACGGCGCGGGGCGGCGTCCTCGTCGCCCTCGCGGACAAATTCAAACTGCCGATCCACTATATCGGCGTCGGGGAAAGCGTTGAGGATTTACAGCCCTTTAACGCAGACGCCTTCGCCCGGGCGCTGACCGGCGTCGCCATCGATTGATCGCCCGCTCGCGGCGAAAGGAACAGGGAACCCCGTGACCAACGCCACATCCGAAAAGAGACTGACCGGCGGAGCGAAATTCGCCGTCGATTTTGCGCCGCTGCTTGTATTTATGGGCGCCTATTTTTTCGGCCGTCGGCTGGTGGGGCTCGCCGGCGATGTCGCCGGCGCCGACTGGTGCATGCGCGAGGGCGCGGAGATGTATCTCGCCGTCGCCGCCTTCATGCCGGCCTTCGCCGTCGCCTTCGCCTACAGCGTCTGGAAGGAACGCCGCATCGCGCCGATGCTGCTCGTCAGCGGCGTCATTATCGGCGTCCTCGGCACGCTGACCCTGGTCCTGCACAACAAGACCTTCTTCTACATGAAGCCGACGATTGTCTATCTCCTGTTCGGCGGCGTTCTCTTCGCTGGCCTCGCCACCCAGCGCAATTTTCTGAAAATCGTATTCGACGGCGCGCTGCACCTGCCCGACGATGTCTGGCGCACATTGACGATCAGATACGCGATCTTTTTTGTCGCCCTCGCCGTTGTCAACGAGGTTGCGTGGCGCTGGCTCACCAAGGACTGCCCGCCGGAACCGGCGCTGGCGGCGGGCGCCGGCCCATGGGGCTGGCTTCTTGGCCCGTGCGGCGTCGAAGCTGCGCGCTGCGCCGGGGAAGGCGACTGGGTGACGCTCAAGGCGTTCGGTTTCACAATCTTGAGTCTCGTCTTCACCGCAGCGCAGGCGCCGCTGATCGCCAAACATATGCGCGAGGAAGACGGAAGCGCGGGATCGTCAGAGCCCGTCGACCGGGTTTGAGAACGGCGCGAAGTCGTCGCGGTCCTTCGTCTCGCGCCAGTGGCGCAGGGCCCAGCCGACCGTCGGAAAGGCGATGTCGCCCCACGGAATATTTTCCCAGTCGCACAACATGACCTCGGCGCTTTCGGGGCCCGCCTCCACATCGTCGCGCGCAAGCCGCGCGCGAAACATCAGTTGCACCTGCGAAATCCGCGGCACGGAATACACCGCGATAAGGCGGTCTAGTACGAGACGCGCCCGCGCCTCCTCCCAAGCTTCGCGGCGCGCGCCGTCCTCAGCGGATTCTCCCAGTTCAAGAAATCCGGCGGGCAGCGTCCAGAACCCTTTTCGCGGTTCGATCGCGCGCCGGCACAGGAGAATTTTTTCTTTCCACAGGGCGACCGATCCGACGACAATTTTCGGATTCTGATAATCGACAAAACCGCAGCGATCGCAGACCGCCCGTTCGCGGTCGTCGCCGTCGGGAATGGTCGTCGAAAAACTTGGCGCCGCCATATTGTCCTTTGTCATTGTTCGCTCGCTACGCGTTGAAATCACAATTTATTTATCGTCCGGGCAAAGTCTATTCTCATATCATGAATACGCGGCGTGGCAATTTGCCGATGACCTGACGTTTAGTTGACATTATCTATTTCCCCTGCGCAGAACGTCCGCATCGAGCGCATTTCCATAGAAAACGGCGGTGAGGTTTTTCAGCGTCCGGAGTTGCGCGGCGCCGGAATAATATGTACACGGCGTTCCTCAATTTGAGTTTCAAAAGCCCTATACGGAGACACATTCATGGCTTACTCGCTGAAGAAATCGCCCGGCCACCTGCTGCGGCGCGCCCAGCAATATGCGCACGATCTCTATTCCAAAGACGTCGGATCGAGCGGGCCGACGCCGCGCCAGTTCGAAGTGCTGCACGTGGTTGCGCAAAATGAGGGCCTCAGCCAGACCGATCTCGTCCGCCACACCGGCATCGACCGCTCGACGCTCGCCGACATGATCGCGCGTATGATGAAAAAAGGTCTCCTGTCGCGCAAACGCACCAAGGAAGACGCGCGCGCAAACGCCGTCTCCATCACGGCGTCCGGGCGCCGGATGCTGAAAGGCGCCGAAGCCAAGGTCAACAAATCTGACAAGGCCGTGCTCGCGGCGCTGCCGAAAACGCAACAAGCCGCTTTCATGCGGGCGCTGACGGCCTATGCCGAGGCGCTCGACAAAATGGACGCCGCCGGCGCGGCGCCGGCCAAGCGCAAGGCGACGAAGCGCAAGGCCCCGGCCAAACGCAAGGCGACGAAGAAAAAAGCCAAGCGCCGCACGCGCCGCCGTTAAGGCGCGTCGCCGCAAAAAGGCGTTGATCGCGAAAAACGCCGCCGGATTTCCGGCGGCGTTTTTTATTCCGTCCTACGCCTTTCGCGGCGTTTTTCGCGGCGGGTGCCAGTCCTCTGCGGGCGGCGGCCCGCCGGCGGCGACCGGTCGCGCCGGATAGCCCCCGAGGGTCAGCACGCGGTCATACATGACGATGGCGGCGGCGACAGAGAGGTTGACGCAGAATTTTGTCGGGATCCGCACAATATGCGCGCAGAGCCCTCGCGCCTCTTCCGACAGATCGCCTTTTTCCGGACCCAGAATATACGCGGCGTTTAGCGGGTGGCGAAAACGCGGCAGCTCGACCGCGTCGTCGACAAGCTCAACGCCGACCAGCGCGCAACCTTTCGGCAGGCGCATGGCGGCAAGATCAGGCCAGTCAAAGTAAGGAATTTCCCCGGCGGTCTTGGCCGTATCGGCGTAACGGATCTCACCCGTCCGGTGATGGGCGGCAACCGAATAGACGAAACTCGCCCCGAAGGCGTGGCCGGTGCGCAAAATAGCGCCGAGATTCATTGGTTTCGATATGCGCTCAGCGCCGATCCCGAAATAACCGCGCATCCCGTGTCCTTTCCCCTCTGGCGGTAGCCATGGCCGTTCCGTCCCGTCAAGGCGCGCCAGCTTCGCGACAAGGGCAAGTGGACGCCGGGGCGCCTTTCAGGGCATGGTCCCGCCCGTCATGGCCCAATCGAACGCCGGCACACCCGCGGCGCCGTCCCGCATCAAATTCCTCGTCGTAGCGACGGATTGCGACGAAGCGCGCCGCGCCGCCTTTTTCGCCGGGCGCCGGGCGCGCAATTCTAACGCCCTTGTAACATTGCTCCATGTCATGGAGCCGCCCGAGTTCGGCCATTGGGCCAGTGTCGCCGAGACCATGCGCGCCGAGGCCGAAGAGACGGCCGAGGGCGTACTCCATGAATTCGCCGCCGAGGTGAAAGCGCAGTCGGGGGAGGACCCCGAAACGATCATGCGCGAAGGCGACACGGCCGAGGAAATCCGCAAGCTGATCAGCGAAGACGCCGACATCGCCTTTATCTTTCTCGGCGCATCGACGGAGGCGAGCGGGCCCGGCCCGCTGGTTTCGGCGGTGGCGAAGGATCCGGCCTCTCTCGCTGCGCGGCCGGTCCCCGTCGTCATCGTTCCGGGATCGGCGAGCCGCGACGAACTGCGCCGTCTCGCCGGATAATCATGGACCGGGATCGCTTTCACCTGCCGCGCCGGCACTACTTTCTGTCCCATTCGGTCGGCGCCCAGCCGAAAAGCTGGGCCTCCCATATCAACGCCGGTTTCGCCGATCCTTGGCGTACGGACGGGTTTGAGGTGTGGACGCCGTGGTTCGAAACCATCGACCGGTTCAAGGCCGGCGTCGCCGGCCTTGTCGGCGCGCACGCAAAAGACATCTGTCCCAAGCCCAATGTGTCCGCCGGCGTTTCGAGCATCTTGTTTTCGCTGCCCGAACGGGCGCGCCGCACCAAGATCGTGCTGACCGAGGACGATTTCCCCACGGTCGGCTTCGCTCTCGCGCAAGGGCGGCGCATGGGCTACGAGCTTGTGTTCCTGCCCGGCGGCGAACGCCTCGCCGATCCTGACGCCTGGGCGCCGGCCTTTCACGACGACGTGCAGCTTGTCGTTGCAACGCAGGTTTATTCGAACAGTTCCGTATTGGCGCCGTGCGAGGAAATCTGCCGCCGCGCGCGCGAACGAGGCGTCTTTTCCCTGCTTGACGTCGCCCAGGGCGCCGGCGCCGCGCCAGTCCGGTTAAATGATTGGGGCGCGGACTTTGCCGTGGGCACGTCGTTAAAATATCTGTGCGGCGGGACCGGCGCCGCCTGGCTGTGGGCCAACGCCGACGCCGCAAGCCGCTGCGCGCCGCTCGATGTCGGCTGGTTTTCCCACGCCGAGCCCTTCGAGTTCGATATTCACCGCTTTGAATACGCCGAGGGCGCGACGCGCTACACCGGCGGCACGGCGTCCATCGCGCCGCTCGCCGGCGCCTGCGCCGCCCATGAAATCCTCAGCGCCCGCGGCGTCGACGACATCTACGCCTATAATCAGGCGCTGCTGGACCGGCTGTTCGCCGGCCTGCCGCAAGAGGCGTTCCTCTCCACAACCCGCGCCGGGCTTCGCGGCTCAGGCGCGCTGATCCGGGTCCGGGCCTATGAGGCCGCCGCCCGCGATCTCGCTGAAGCGGAGATCGCCCACGATACGCGCAAGGGAGCGGTGCGGGTTTCCATGCATCTTTACAATGACGAGGCGGACGTCGACGCGCTCATTGGCGTGCTGAAGGATCACGTCGCCTGATTGCGTTTCACTAAATCAAAGCGCCAGCTTCAGCGTCACCGGCGCGTGATCGGAGGGACGCTCCCAGCCGCGGGCGTCGTCGTGAATACGGAAGCTTTTGCGCCCGCCGGCGAGCGCGGCCTTTTTCAGCGCCGGGCTCACCCAAATATGATCGAGACGGCGCCCGCGATTGGACGCTCTCCAATCCCGGGCGCGATAGGACCACCATGTATAGAGTTTTTCCGGCTCCGGAACGATCTCGCGCGCCACATCGACAAACCCGTGCGAGTCGATAACGCCGCCGAGCTTTTCGACCTCGACCGGCGTGTGGGAGACGACCTTCAGCAACTGTTTGTGCGACCACACGTCATGTTCGCGCGGCGCAACGTTGAGATCGCCAACGACAATCGCCTTAGCCCGGGACCCGAGTTCGGAAAACCAGTCCGTCATCTCATCCATGAAGGCGAGCTTGTGGGCGAACTTGTCGTTGATCTTGGGATCCGGTTCGTCGCCGCCGGCCGGCACGTAAAAATTATGAAGACGCAAGCCGCCGGGCAGACTGGCGGCGATATGACGGGCGTCCCCCTTGCCGCAAAATTCGCGCTTTTCGATTTTTTTGAGCGGCAGGCGCGAGACAATGGCGACGCCGTGATAGCCGGCCTGACCGGAGACGGCGAGGTGGCCATACCCGGCGCCCTCAAGGGCCTTGAACGGAAAGTTGTCTTCCAGGCATTTGATTTCCTGAAGGCACAGCACGTCCGGTTTTTCCTCGGCGAGAAATCGCGTCACCAGATCGATGCGCAGGCGGACGGAGTTGATGTTCCAGGTGGAAATTTTCATGAAGACGCCCGTGATGCCCAAGCGGCGGGAAGGGATGGCGAGGTAGGGCCGGACCCGGCCGTCGTCAACCCGGCAAGCGCAGCGGCGGGACCGCCGGTGTTTATCGGTCCGCCGCATTGTCGAATCGGGCGACCGGCCCTACCGCTGGCCCATGGACGTAGCGCAGTTTCTTCCCGAAGGCGTGCCCCTGTGGGCGGCGGCCGTGTCGGTCATCGCCGCGTTTCTCGCCGCGGCGCTCACCGCAGCCTTCGGGATCGGCGGCGGGCTGGCGTTGCTCGCCGTCATGAGCGTCGTTTTCCCGGCCCCCGCCGTGGTGCCGGTGCACGGGGTCGCGCAACTGGGTTCAAACGCTGGACGCTTTCTCCTGCAGATGAAAGACACAGTCTGGCCAATTGTCTTTTGGTTTGCCGGCGGCAGTCTGCTGGGGGCCCTCGCCGGCGGGCGGCTTGCGGTGGAACTCCCCGTATGGGCCCTGCGCGCCGGCGTCGCGCTCTTCATCCTCTACACAATCTGGGGCCCGCGCCCGAAAGGGTTCTCGCCCGGACCGGTCACGTTTTTTTCAACCGGCGGCGTCGGATCGTTCCTGACCATGTTTTTCGGCGCCACCGGCCCGATCGCAGCGACCATGCTGTCGGCGACGAAGCTCAATCGGCTCAACATGGTGGCGACCCATGCGAGCTGCATGGTGGCCCAGCACGGCCTCAAGATCCTGGTGTTCGGCGCCCTCGGCTTCGCCTACGGGCCGTGGGTCTGGCTTATTCTGGCGATCCTCGCCTTCGGGTTTCTCGGCACCTGGCTCGGCACGCAATCGCTGCGGCGGATGCCCGAAAAAGTATTCCGGCGCGGCTTTCGGTATGTCCTCACCATTATCGCCTTGTATCTCTTAATTGCCGCCGGCCTTGAGGCCATACCGCTCGCTACTGGAGCGGGATCAGGTTAGGTGGAGACCGGCTAACCGGTTCGATCCCGCGACCAATAAAGGCTCTAGAACAGGTTGAACGACGCGCCGGTAATGGCCACCGGCCAGCGCCCGAACTCAAAAAGCTGAAACTTCGCGGCGAAGGCGTGAGTCTCGATGTCGAACGCCGGGTCCTGGCCCGCCAAGAGGACGAGCGCCGCGCCATGGGCCGCCTGCACCGCAGCGCCGACCGCCAGATTGCGTGACGCTTCATCGTCGGCGTCGAAAATGACCGCCGCCTGCTCCATGCCTTCGCGCGCCGGCTCAGACGTCTTGTCGGCAATCAGGGTCATACCGATCTGAAGCGCCTCTTCGGAAAGCGTCTCCAGCGCCCGCGCCGTCAGGTCGGACCGCAGCAACTCCTCCGCCTCCCACCAGTCGCTCTGCCAGTCGAGGCTTTCCGCCGCCGCCGCCGCATCGTCCCAGTCGACC
Organism: Hyphococcus sp.; assembly: GCA_028284345.1. Taxonomy (GTDB): domain Bacteria; phylum Pseudomonadota; class Alphaproteobacteria; order Caulobacterales; family Parvularculaceae; genus Hyphococcus. Next base: position 414,477 of record JANQRY010000008.1, read on the forward strand.
AGGATCGCAATATCGGCATGCGGAAACCCCAGCCGCTCAGCGTATTGCGTCGCCGCCGCCCGGGCGCCCGGCGTCAGCGGCTCGCCCAGATTGGCGAACCAGGGAATGCCCTCAAGGCTGCGCGCGAACCGCGTCAGCGCCTGCAGCGACGGCAATTCCCGCTCCAGATCGTCCAATTCGATGTCATCCATAGCCGGCATGCCTCACTTGCGCGCGTCCCGACGCCCCTATCGCACCGCGGACACAAAAAAAAGGCGCCCGATCTTGATCAGATCGGACGCCAAGCTGCGCTGTTGCGCCTACGCCGGGAGGGGATATTCCGGCGACGCGACGGGCTATTGGACCTGCAAGCGGGGGGGCAACGCCGGCCCACGTCAGCGCCAATCGCGTAGTGTTACATTAACGCATCACCGGACCATTTTTCAATAGGGGCGATAAACTTTTTACTTGATTGTGACCCCGCAACACGCGGAGGAAGCCCGGTTCCGCTAGGCCGTTGCTAATTTTTAAGGAACTGCCCGCCAGCCTCGGGGGCCCGGAAAAGCCGGTTGGCGAGGCGTTCCCCGGCCGCCACATTGTCCAGCGTCACGATGGTGATGCCGTTCTGCAGGTCGCGGACAATCCAGCGTTTAAGCTGCATCTCCGGAGCCGAAACGATCACCGAAAGCTCACCTTCGGTTTCTTCGTCCCTGGAGGCGAGCGTCACAGCGACCGTATCGACGCCCCGATCGACGGCGACCACGTCAGCGCGCTCAAGATCGAGTTTTTCCTGCAGAAGAAATTTCAGCGGCGTGCGCCCGACCGGGTAGGAATCGGTCGTTTCGAGCTCATCGTCGCGCACATAAACGAGGCCGCTATTGGCGACGATAAGAAGCGGCGTCGGCGGGTCATACTCGAACCGTAAAAGGCCCGGCCGGCGAAGATAAAAGCGGCCCGAGGACACCGCGCCAGACGGCGCGATCTGGGTGAAATCCCCTTTCAGCGTGTCGACGCCTTCGAGATAGTCGACCAGCCGGGCGACGACGGCATCGTCGCTTTCGCCCTCAAAAGCCAACGGACCGCTGAATTGTTCTTCCTCCAGAATGAGATTGTCATCGGTGTTGCTGACCGGCGCGTCGGCGATGTCTTCCGCGGGCGGGACGGTTAAATCCGCAGCGGGCGCCGCATCGTCTGCGGCCGGCGCTTCGCTCGCCTCAGCGAGAATGATCGCCGGCGCTTCAACGGTCGCCGCCGCAACCGCCGGTGTTCCAAATGTCGCCGCCTCAACGCAGATTGCCGTAATCGCCGCCATCACCGCCAATCCCATGCCCTGATCCTTTCAAAGCCCTTCACCCTTGGAGGGCGTCCTAGCTAGCTTTCGCCCATGACGAAACCATGGCGGCCCCTTGGCGCGGACATGGCGCGGCGCACACGACTTTGTGAACGCCCGCCGGTCACGCGTAATCGTAAGGCCCGCCCTTCTCAAGGGCCCGGGCGTAAGCCGGCCGGTCGTGAATGCGCTTTAGGAATCCGGCGATCGCCCGGGATTTCTGCACCGCCGGCACGCGCGTCACGGCGGCTTCCAACGGGAAGCTCATGATGATGTCGGCGGCGGTGAAATTGTCCCCGGCGAACCAGGCCCGCGCCGAAAGCTCCGCATCAGCATAATCGAACAGCGCCTTCACCGTGTGATCGAGGTAGCCGTCGCGAACGCCTTTCGCCAGTTTGCGCGCAATCGGTTTGGCGAAGAACGGCATCGGCGCCGATTCCATGCGGCCGAGCAGGAGCGCCAGCACCAGGGGCGGCATGTAGGAGCCTTCCGCCGCATGCAGCCAATATTTGTAACGGCGATAATCCTCCGTATCCGGATCAGGCTTCAGCCGCCCGCCGCCATGGGCGTCGATGATATGTTCGATGATGGCGCCGGTTTCCGCATAGACCGCGCCATTGTCGTCAATCACCGGCGACTTGCCCAAAGGATGGACCCGCATCAGCTCCCGCGGCGCGAGATTGGTTTTCTTGTCGCGTTCGTAACGCTTGACCAGATAGGGAAGCGCAAGTTCTTCGAGCAGCCAGAGCACGCGCTGCGAACGGGAATTGTTGAGGTGATGGACGGTGATCATTGGCGTTGTCGCCTTTCTTAATAGAGCCTGCCGAGCGCTTCCTTTGTGAACGTCATCAATTCGTCCTCGCGTCCGTCGCGGATTTTCCGGACCCAGCCCGGGTCCTGCAAAAGCGCGCGGCCGACCGCGATCAGGTCAAACTCCTTACGCGCCATCATCTCAACCAGATGATCAAGCGACGCAGGCTCGGACGCTTCGCCCGCATAGGCCGCGGTGAATTCACCGGAAAGGCCCACGGAGCCGACGGAAATCGTCGGCAGGCCGGAAAGGCGTTTCGCCCAGCCGGCGCAATTCAAGGGCGATCCTTCGAACTCGGGCTCCCAGAAGCGCCGCTGCGAACAGTGAAAGGCGTCGATGCCGGCGTCTTTCAACAAGCCCAGCCAGACGCCGAATTCGTCCGGATCCTTCGCGGTCTTGGCCTCAAAGTCGATCTGTTTCCATTGGGAGATGCGGATGATCAGCGGATAGTCCTCGCCCACTTTCGCGCGCGTGCGGCGGATAATCTCGCAGGCCATGCGCGTCCTGCCCGCCCAGTCGCCGCCCCATTGGTCTTCGCGCAGATTGAGCTTGTCCCAGAAAAAACTGTCGAGCAGATATTGATGGGCGCCGTGGAACTCGACGCAGTCGAAGCCGGCCTCTTTTGCGGCGACCGCAGCGTCGACAAATTCCGTGATCGCCAGTTCGATGTCGTCTTCGCTCATGGGCGTCCAGCGCATTTTGCCGGGGACGTTGAAACCGGAAGGCGACCAGGACGCGATATCCGGACGATCGGTTTTGTCCGGCCGGCGCATGGGGCCTTCGTGCCAGATCTGAATGCCGATAAGACCGCCGGCGCCGTGCACGCCTTCGACGACTTTCGCCCAGCCGGCCTTGGCTTCATCCGTATAGATATTAGGGACGTTGAGCGTGCCCGTCGCTGTTGTATCGTTCGGCGACACGCCTTCCGTCAGAATAAGCCCGACCTCGCCCTCGGCGCGGCGCCGGTAATAGGCGGCGACATCCTCGCCGGGAACATTGCCGGGCGAGAAACTCCGCGTCATGGGCGCCATCACGATGCGGTTCGGAACGGTCATGCCGTTCAGCGTGAAGGGCTCGAACAGGATGTCGGTCGACGGCATGCGAAAACTCCGGCGTTGGCGTAAAGGAACCGGCACCATAGGCGCCGCGCGGGGGCCTTGCATCCATTGATCGCAGCCCGGCTGTGGCGCGCGGGGCCCCGCGCGCTATAACCCGGTCCATGAAATTCCTCGATCGCGCAAAAATCTATGTGGAGTCCGGCGCCGGCGGCGCCGGTTGCGTCTCGTTCCGGCGCGAGAAATTCATCGAATTCGGCGGCCCCAATGGCGGCGATGGCGGGCGCGGCGGCCATGTCTGGATCGAGGCCGTGGACAATCTCAACACCCTGATCGACTTCCGCTACCAGCAACATTACCGCGCCAAGAACGGCCGGCCCGGGGAAGGGTCGAACCGCACCGGCGCCGACGCCGCGGACCTTGTGATCAAGGCACCCACGGGCACGCAAGTGTTCGAGGAAGACGAAGAAACGCTGATCGCCGATCTCGACGCCCCGGGCGAGCGCGTCCTCTTGGCCAAGGGCGGCAATGGCGGCTTCGGCAATGCGCGCTTCAAGTCGTCGACCAATCAGGCGCCGCGTCACGCCAATGCGGGCCAGCCGGCGGAGAAACGCACGGTCTGGCTGCGCCTCAAACTGATCGCCGATATCGGCCTTGTGGGCCTGCCCAACGCCGGCAAGTCGACCTTTCTCGCCGCCGTCACCGCCGCCAAGCCGAAGATCGCCGATTATCCGTTCACGACGCTTTATCCCGGCCTTGGCGTCGTCCGGGTCGGCGAAGGACAGAGTTTCGTACTCGCCGATATTCCGGGCCTTATCGAAGGGGCCCATGAGGGCGCCGGCATCGGCGACCGATTTCTCGGCCATGTGGAACGCTGCGCGGCGCTTCTGCATCTTGTCGACGGCACGCAAGACGACGTCGCCGACGCTTATGAAACGGTGCGCCGGGAGCTCGACGCCTATGGCGGCGGGCTCGGCGGCAAAAGCGAAATCGTCGCGCTCAACAAAATCGACGCCCTTGCCCCGGAAGCCGTCGAAGAAAAGGCGCGCGCGCTGGAAGCGGCCGCCGGCACCGCCGTCCTGCGGGTGTCCGGCGCAACCGGCGCCGGCGTCAAAGCGCTGCTCTACAAACTCGCCGACATCGCCCTCGGCCGGGAGGACGCGGAAGCGGCGGCCGGCGAGGACAACGCCTGGACGCCGTGAGGTGGATTCCGGCCGCACAACGCTTATGTTGAGCGCGAACCCGTAACTGGATCAGCCTTTGCCGCTAGCATCTTCACCGTCGCGTCGACGGATCGGCCTTCTCGGCGGATCGTTCAATCCCGCCCATGGGGGCCATCGCGAGATTTCCCTCAAGGCGCTGGACCGCCTCAATCTCGACGCCGTCTGGTGGCTGGTGACCCCGGGCAATCCCTTAAAGGATCCGGATATCTACGCCGCCTATGAGAAGCGGCTGCATCAGGCGCGCGCGGTCGCCGATCACGCCGATATCGTCGTCAGCGATTTCGAACACCGCCGCGACCTTCAGTATACGGTCGATACGCTGGAGCAGATAAAGGACGCAAACCCCAATGTCGGTCTCGTCTGGCTCCTGGGCGCGGACAGCCTCGTCAATTTTCATCGCTGGAAAGACTGGCGGCGCATCGCGGAACTGGCGCCCATCGCCGTCTTCAACCGGCCGGGATATGGCGAGGCGGCGCTGGCGAGCGAAGCCGGCGAAACCCTCGCCCCTTTCCGCGTCCAGCCGGAGGACGGCGACCTTTTATCCCGCGAGCCGCCCGCCTGGATTTATTTCGACGACACTGACAATCCCCTGTCATCAACGGCGCTTAGAAACGCAAAACCGTGACCTTCTGGAGACTCTCACATCGCCAATGACGAAAGCCGCCCCGACCTCATCGCCCCGATGGGGCCGCTCGCCTTTTTTCTCGACCTGCATCCCGCGGTCGGCGACTTCCACGACGACGTTATCGAAGGGCTGTCGCAGGAGCAGAAGTGGATCAGCGCAAAATATTTTTACGACGAACGCGGCTCTGAACTCTTCCGACAGATTACGGCGCTGCCGGAATACTATCCGACCCGGACAGAAAGAGAGATCCTTCTAAAAAACGCCGCGGAAATCACCGCAGCGCCGGGACCGAACGCAGCCGTCTTCGAATACGGGTCCGGCGCCAGCGACAAAATCGAATGGCTGCTCGACGGTCTTGATGGCCCCGCAGCCTATGTGGCCATGGATATCTCCAGGGATTTCCTGATCGATGCGGCTTCAGCGATTGCGGAAAAGTTCGACCTGCCGGTCGCCGCCGTGTGCGCCGATTTTTACGGACATGTGCATATCCCGGAACATATCCTGCCCGAACCGGGGCGCTGGCTCGGCTATTTCCCCGGCTCGACCATCGGCAATATGACGCCGGAGGGTGCGGCGCGTTTCCTGCGGCGCGCCGGCGAAACGCTGGGGCCGGACGCCCAGTTTCTGCTCGGCGTCGATCTTGAAAAAGACACGGACATTTTGAACGCCGCCTACAATGACGCGGCGGGCGTAACGGCCGCGTTCAACCTCAATGTTCTCGCCCGTATGAAGCGCGAACTCGGCGCCGAGATCGCCATGGACGATTTCGAGCATGACGCCTTTTACAATGAAGAGGCTTGCCGCATCGAAATGCACTTGCGTGCAAAAAGGCGCACGACGATCGCGCTCGACGGTCGCGAATTCGCCTTCGAAGCCGGCGAAACCCTTCACACCGAGAATTCGCACAAATATTCCATTAACCGTCTAAAGGCCCTGTTTGAAGAAACCCCCTGGCGCCTTGAAACGGTCTGGACCGATGAAAACCAATGGTTTGCGGCGTGCCTTTTGAGCAACAATTAATTTTCAGCCGGCCGGTTGGAGCGGGCCCGGAACAGGCTTATATTTCCATTGCGGGAGAGTTTGCCCGCGATGTTCATGGAGGGTTACGCTGGGTTCAATGAACGGCGTATCGGCGGCCGCCGGGAAGGCCGCTGTCAGATTGGTCGCCAGCGACGGCGACGCGGTTGCTCAAAACCAAAACCTGACCGAAGGCGCTGTTAATAGCGCGCTCGCGGGGCTCAGCCCCGAAGAAATCGGCAAGGCGCTTCTCTCAACAATTCTAGCGGAACTGGAAGACGACAAGGCTGAAGACGTTGTCGCCATTCCGCTCGCCGGCAAGTCCGACATCGCCGATTACATGGTGATCGCCTCCGGGCGCTCGCAGCGCCATGTGAGCGCCATGGCGGACAAGATCGTCCGCCGTCTGAAGGACGCCGGGTTCGGCCGTGCCCAGGTCGAAGGCGCAAGCGCCGCAGACTGGGTGCTGATCGACGCCGGCGACGTGATCGTTCATATCTTCCGCCCGGAAGTCAGAAACTTTTACAATCTCGAACGGGTCTGGTCGGAAGCCGCCCACGCCTCTGTAAAAGCGGACGCGTAAGGGACGCCCCCGCGGGCAAACGCCAATGCGGATCCTTGTGGCGGCGATCGGAAAAATGCGCGGCGGGCCGGAAGCAGCGCTCACCGAAGACTATCTCAAACGCGCCCGCGATCTTGGGCGAAGCCGCGGTTTCACCGGACCTGATCTTTCCGAATACGACGCCCCGCGCAGCCTCGCCGGGCCTGCACGAACAGCAAAAGAAGGCGACTGGCTCGCCGCCGCCGCCGAAGACAGCGTCGCCATCGCCCTCGACGAACGGGGGCGCAATCTTTCCAGCGAACAATTCGCCGCCATGCTGGGCGATTTGCGCGACGGCGGCGCGAAAGGCGCGGCGTTCCTCATCGGCGGCGCCGACGGACATGACCGAAAAGTTATTGACGCCGCGCAAAAATCCATCGCTTTTGGCGCGGCGACCTGGCCGCACATGCTTGTCAGGGCGATGCTAGCGGAGCAACTATACCGGGCGATGACCATTCTCGCCGGCCACCCCTATCACCGCTCATGACCCTCTCCCGTCTTCTTCTCCTGCTCGCCGCCGCGCTTGTCGCCGCGCCCGCCGCTGCGCAGGGCGACCCGGACGAACTCGCGGAAGTCGAGCGCCGGCTCAAGGATCGCGCCGAAGAGGAAAAGCGCCTGCGCCGCGAGGCCGAAGCGCGGGAGCAGGAAGTCGCCGCCCTGCGCCACCGGATGATCGAAACAGCGAACTCCATTCAGGACTCGGAGCGGCGCATTACCGAACTCGAAGAGTCGATCGCCGAACTGGAGGTTGAAAAAGACGCGGCGCAGACTGCGCTCAATACCGAAAGCCGCAATCTGAGCGATGTCCTCGCCGCGCTTCAGTCGCTCGAACTGTCGCGGCCGCCGGCGCTTCTCGTCTCGCCCGACGACGCCAACAAGGCCGCCCGCGCCGCTATGCTGCTTTCCGACGCCGCGCCGGAAGTCGAGGCCCGCGCCCAGCGCCTGCGCGACGCCATCGCCCGGCTGACGGACCTCACCGACCGGCTCGATTCCGAACGCACGGCGTTCGCCGCCACCAACCGCGAACTCTCCGCCCGCCGCGACGTCCTCGCCGAACTGATGGCGGAAAAGGAAAAGGAGCGCGATGTCGCGGCAAGCCTCGCCCGCGCCGCCCAGCGGGAAACGGCGCGCCTCGCGGTCAAGGCCACCTCCCTGCGCGACATTCTGCGCCGGCTGGAACGCCTCGCTCACACCGTGACGCCGCGCATCAAGCCGCCGCCGCCCCAGGAGGCCGCGCCTGTTATCGCCGCGCCGTCCCCGCCGACGATCAAGGAGGCCGCCCCGACGCCCTTCGCCGGCCTGCGATCCTTCGACGAGGCCCGCGGCATATTGCGCGCGCCGGTCGCGGGAAGGTTAACGGGCCAGTTCGGCAAGCCCCGACCCGAGGGCGGCTATTTCGAGGGCATGCGTTTTGCTGCGCGCAGTAACGCCATCGTTACGGCGCCCTTTGAAGGCAAGGTGGTGGTGGCCCGGGACTGGCAGCCCGTGGGCAACCTCGTCATTCTGGACGTTGGCGGCGGGTATCATATATTGTTGCTGGGCGTCGGCGACATTCTGGTGGAGGAAAACCAGAGGATTTCGGCCGGAGAGCCGCTGGCGCAGATGGCCGAAGGGGACGGAGTGCTGGATCTGGAGATCCGGAAAAACGGCGAGCCTGTTAACCCCGCGTTCTGGCTCTCCGGGAAAGATAGAGAAGAGCTCGCCCTTTAACGGGCGCGTTTCGGACAACAAGGTGTCGTGCATGAAAATCAAGAAGTTTCCGTCCCCGAAGCGCCGTCTCGCCGCGCCGCGGCAAGGCTATTCGGCCGGCGCGCTGGTCGCCGCCGCCTTTGGCGGCGCGCTCGTATTCGGCGCGCTCTCAAGCGCCGTCTTTGCGCGCGCCTCCATTTCGGCGGATACGTTTCGCCAGCTCGACCTCTTTGGCGAGGTCTTCGAACAGGTCCACGAAAATTATGTGGAAGCGCCCGAAGACGGCGACCTGATCAAGGGCGCCATCGACGGCATGCTGTCGACCCTTGATCCGCACTCGAATTATCTCACCGCGGATGATTTTCAGACCATGCAAGAGCAGACCCGCGGCACCTTCGCCGGGCTCGGCATCCAGATCACCATGGACAATGAAGGCCCGGACAAGGGCTATGTGAAAATCGTCGCGCCGATTGACGACACCCCCGCCGACCGCGCCGGCATGCAGACAAATGACCTCATCGTTGAAATCGACGACAAACCCGTGCTCGGCATGTCCATTGACGAGGCGATCTCGCATCTCAAAGGCGAGAAGGGAACGAAGGTCACGATCAAGGTCGTGCGCGACCGCGAGGCCGAACCGTTCGACCTGACGCTGGTGCGCGACATCGTGACGGTGCAGTCGGTGACCCATGAGCGCAAAGGCGATTTCGGCTATATCCGCATCGCCACCTTTTCCGAACAGACCGACGACGGGTTGAAAAAAGCCATCAAGGAACTCAATCGCAAGACGCCCGGCGGCATGAAAGGGCTCGTCCTTGATCTGCGGTCCAATCCCGGCGGCTTGCTCGATCAGGCGGTGTCGGTGTCCGACATGTTCCTGGAAGGCGGCGAAATCGTTTCGACGCGGGGGCGCCGGCCGCGCGACACGCTGCGCGAAATGGGAACCCCCGGCGACCGCCTGAGCGGCAAGCCGATCATTGTGCTGATCAATGGCGGATCGGCGTCGGCTTCCGAAATCGTCGCCGGCGCGCTGCAGGACCGCAACCGCGCGTTGCTGCTCGGTACAGACAGCTTCGGCAAGGGTTCGGTACAGACCGTTATTCCGTTGCAGAACGGATTACAGGGCGCCCTGCGTCTGACGACGTCCCGTTATTACACGCCGTCCGGCCGCTCCATTCAGGCCCAGGGCATCACGCCGGATATCAACATGCCGGTGATCTATCCGGGTCAGGACGCGGAGACCCAGCCGACGCGGCCTTCGGAAGCGGACCTGCCCAACGCCCTCGACGTCCACGGGTCGGAAGTAGAAGCGCCGGCGTCCGATGAAGAGGCGGCAAGCGACGAAAGCGAAGCCAAAGGACCGGCGCCGATCCAGTGCGGCTACGAAGACGACGGCGAAACCATCAACGATTGCCAGCTTGATCGCGCGCTTGAAATTCTCGCCGACCGGACCGCTTATCGGCAATATCTCGCCGACGCAGGCACGGCCCGCGCGCAATAGAACGATACGACGTCGAAACGTTTTAACTGGGCCCTTGCGAAAGCGGGGCCCATTTTCAATTGGTTAACCCTATTCACGGAAAACGGTTCGGTATCACAGATCCCGCGCGGGGGCTCGCCGCCGCGCCGCGCAACGATGACCCTATGGCCGCCAAAGTAAGACGCCGATTCCGGACGCCCGTATTCTCCAGGCTGACCCTCGCCTGGAGCGGCGCGTTTGTCGCCGCCGCGCTGCTTGTTGGCGCCGTCTTCGCGCCGTCTCTGATCGGAGCGGACGAGGCCCGCATTTCCCTCCCCGTAGACGGCGTCGAACTGATGGCGCGCCCGACCGAACCGCAACCGGAAACCGACAAGGCGACGGGCGGCCTTCGCCTCGCCGCGCCGGGCTTTAAAGAACCCCCGGCGACCGATTTCGGCATTGCCGACAGCGGCGGCGATCTCGACCGTCTCGCCTATCCGGAAGAATTTGACGCCGGCGACACGCCGCTCCTTGAGGAGCCGCTCAATCCCGACGACATCGTCATCACCATCGCCGGCGCCGGCCGGCCGGCGAGCGGCGTCACCCCAGTCACCGCCGCCTCGCTGACGCCGATACGGGCGCGGCCCGTGCCCGATCCTCACCCGGACCTTTTACGCGACACGCCCTTCGGCAAAATTCCAAAGCCGGCGAAAGACGGCCGCCTGGCGATGCATTATTACCGCAACGGCTTTGACGGCGGCGACGGGACGCCGACCGTATCGCTCATTCTCGGCGGTCTCGGATTGAACAAGGCGCTGACCGAACGGGCGATCGACGACCTGCCGCCGGAAATTTCGCTCGCCTTCGCGCCCTATGCAAAGGATCTCGATTTCTGGACGGCGAAAGCCCGCAAGGCGGGCCATGAAGTGCTGATCGAATTGCCCATGGAAAATTACAGCGGCGACCCGACCGCCCTCGGCGCGGCCGGCCTTTTGACATCGCGCAGCCCGGCGGAAAACCTGCAGCGCCTCGACTGGCTGATGTCGCGCTTTGGCGGTTACTTCGCGGCGACGAATTATCAGGGCGGCAAATTCGCCGCCAATGACGACGCCATGGTGCCGGTTCTGGCGCGCTTGCGCGAGGCGGGCGTCGGCTATGTGGACGACACCGGCGCGGCAAGCGCGCTGATGCGGCGGACCGGCGCCTCCATCGCTTCCGTTGCGCGCGTTTTACCGCCGGCGCCGGATGATTCCGCGCGGCTCGGGATCAAGCAGGAGCTGACGGCGCTGGAAGCGCTTGCCAGACGCGACGGCGCGGCGCTCGCCAAGGCTTACGCCTTCGCCGCCACCATTGACGAGATCGCCGAATGGTCGAGATCGCTGGAAAAGAAAGACGTAGCCCTGGCGCCGGCGTCTTCGGCCTTGCCCGCACGGCGCGCTTCCCGCTAAGGCGGGCGGCGAGAGACGCAAGCGCCGCCCCCCGGGACCCCCATGTACGAACCGGACTTCATGAAACAATACCGGCCCAATGTCGGCGTCGCGCTGTTCAACCGCGACGGGCGCGTCTTTTACGGCCATCGCGCGGTTCTGTCCTCCAGCGTCGCCGCCGACGAGACCCGCGTCAGCGAATGGCGCTGGCAGATGCCGCAAGGGGGCGTTGACGAAGGCGAAGGGATTGTCGACGCGGCCTTTCGCGAATTGAAAGAGGAAACGGGCGTCACCTCGGCGCGCCTGTTGTCCGTAACGCCGGGCTGGCTCGCCTATAAATTTCCCGAAGGCTATCGCAAGCGCAACTGGATCGGCCAGCGTCAGAAATGGGCGGCGATGTTGTTTGAAGGCGACGAGGCGGAAATCAATCTTGAGGCGGACGATCATCAGGAGTTCGACGACTGGCGCTGGGGCGAACTCGAAGAAGCGCCGTCGCTGATCGTGCCGTTCAAACGCACCGTCTATAACGAATTGATGGCGGCGTTTGCGCCGCTCAGGGACTATTTGCGCTCCGTTAACGAGAATTAGTCGCAACAATCCCTCCTGCTCTTTACCGGACCTTATTGCAGCCCCGGTTACACTGATGCAGCGCCGCAGCGGTTTGTTGGCATACGCCGCATCGACGCATTAGGATCGCATCGGGGCGCGTCTTGGTGTCAAACCGTTAGTAAGCGTCGGAGGAGGCCAATAATGAGTGACACGGAAAAGCCGGACGGGGCGGCGGGCAAAAACAACGCAGGCGGAGCGACCAATGATGATGCGCCGACGCCCAGCGAAGCGACCGGCGCCGTTCTTCACGCCTTGGCCGAGATGCGTCATGATCAGGCGGCCATTCGGCACGCATTTGAGACCGGAGAGTATCCCTACCGCCGCAAGATGTCGCGCCGCACCTATGAGCGCCGCAAAGCGGAGCTTCAGGTCGAGTTGCTCAAAGTCCAGCGATGGGTCGAAGAAACGGACGAACGCGTTGTTATCTTGTTTGAAGGGCGCGATGCGGCGGGCAAGGGCGGCACCATCAAACGGTTTACCGAACACCTCAATCCGCGAACGGCGCGCGTCGTTGCATTGCCCAAGCCGACGGAACGCGAACGCAAGCAATGGTTCTTCCAGCGCTATATCAAGCATTTGCCGACAGGCGGCGAAATCGTCCTGTTTGACCGGTCATGGTACAACCGGGCCGGCGTTGAACGGGTCATGGGATTTTGTTCGCCGAACGAATATCTCGAATTTATGCGGGAAGCACCGGAACTGGAGCGAATGCTGGTCAATAGCGGCATACGCCTGTTCAAATACTGGTTCTCCGTCACGCAAGACGAACAATTACGCCGGTTCAAATCGCGTGAACAGGACCCGTTGAAACAATGGAAGCTCTCCCCGGTCGACAAGGCGTCGCTCGACAAATGGGACGACTACACCGAAGCGAAGGAAGCGAAGTTCTTTTACACCGACACCGCTGACGCGCCATGGGTCGTTGTTAAATCAAACGACAAGAAACGCGCACGCCTCAACTGCATGCAGCATTTTCTCTCGTCGCTTCCTTATCCCGATAGGGACCGTAGAGTTGTGCGGGGCCCCGACCCCCTCATTGTCGGTGCGGCGAGCCATGTCGTCAGGCGCGACCAGCATATTCTAGGAAAAAGCCTGCACCCGGATTTACGGCGCTCACAGTGATTCGGTCCCACTGACCGGCCGCTCGAGCGGCCAGCCGCCGTTTTGCTGTTGCGGGTCGATGCAGCCTCGGCTCGATAGATTGCCGAGAATGGACTACGCACAACCGCCATGCCTGCGCGCCGATTTCAGCCAGACTTCCTCATTGACCGCCTGCTCTATCGCGACGGGCTGATGCTGGTGATCGACAAGCCGGCGGGGCTGGTCGTGCACGCCAAACCGGGAAGCGATCGCGACAGCCGCGGGGAAAGCCTTGAAGATTATTTCGACGCCCTACGCTACGGGCTGCCGAGGCCGCCGGCCCTCGCCCACCGGCTCGATCGCGACACCACGGGGTGCCTGATCCTCGGGCGGCACCCGAAGGCGCTGCGCAAGCTTCACAAGCTGTTTTTCGAGGGCAAGATCGACAAGACCTATTGGGCCGTCTGCCGCGGCGCGCCGGAGAAGCTGTCCGGGACCATCGACACGCCGCTGACAAAAGGCAAACAACGCCGAGGCTGGCGCATGGAACTAGCGGACGAAGGCGACGAAACGGCGCTCGCCGCGCGCACAACCTATCGCGTGCTGGGCCAGAAAGACGGGCTTTCCTTCATCGAGGCGAAACCAAAAACCGGCCGCACGCACCAGATCCGCGTCCACCTCGCCTCCATCGGCGCGCCGATCATCGGCGATCCTCTGTATGGGAACCTGTCGGATTTTGAGCGCGACGGGCCGCTGATGCTGCACGCAAGGCGGGTCATCGTGCCGATTTCAAAGAACAAAGAGCCGGTGGTTGTAGAAGCGGAACCGCCGGCGGCGATGGCGGAATTGTTAGCAACCGTGAATCCAAACTAGGATTGTAATTGCCGGACTTGTTCCGGCAATCCATCAAACTGGAGAGCGTATGTCGCTGGATTGCCGGGATAAACCCGGCAATGACACCAGACTACAACGCCGCCTGCAATTCCTTCAGGCTGTCGAGCGACTGCTGGGCGCTGAGCTTTTTCTCATCCGTCTCGGCGTCGGCGACGTCTTCTTCGGCGTCCTTGATCGCTTGCGCGATTTTCTCCGCATTCAGCTCTTCCGCCGGCATCGCTTCTTCGGCGAGGACGGTGAGGCCCGCCGGCGAAATCTCGGCAAAACCGCCGCGCACGAAAATGCGTTTTTCCTCCGCCCCGTCGCGGATCTTGACCATGCCGGGGGCGAGCGTCGTCATCAGCGGCGAGTGATTGGCGAGCACGCCCATCCAGCCTTCCGAACCCGGAATATCGACCTGATCGACGTCGCGGGACATCAGTTCCCTTTCGGGAGAGACGAGATTGAAATGGAGTTTGTCAGCCATGTGTTTCAGGGATTAGGGATTGGGGATTAGGGATTAGCGCCTCTGCGCATTCGTTCCCTAATCCCTAATCCCCAATCCCTACTCCCTATTCTTAAGCCGCTTCCGCCGCGAGGTTCGCCGCTTTCTCCATGGCGTCCTCGATGGAGCCGACCATGTAGAACGCCGCTTCGGGCAGGTGGTCGTATTCGCCTTCGATGAGGCCCTTGAACGAGCGTACCGTGTCCTCGACCGGCACCTGAATGCCCGGGAAGCCGGTAAAGACCTGCGCGACGTCGAAGGGCTGCGACAGGAAGCGTTCGACTTTCCGCGCCCGGGCGACGACGAGTTTGTCTTCTTCCGACAGCTCGTCCATGCCGAGAATGGCGATGATGTCCTGCAGCGCTTTGTAGCGTTGCAGGATGCCCTGGACGCCCCGGGCGACTTCGTAATGCTCTTCGCCGACGATGCGCGGATCGAGAATACGGCTCGTGGAGTCGAGCGGGTCGACCGCCGGGTAGATACCTTTTTCGGAAATGGCGCGGTTCAAAACCGTCGTCGCATCAAGGTGCGAGAAGGACGTCGCCGGCGCCGGGTCGGTGAGGTCGTCGGCGGGAACGTAAATCGCCTGCACCGAGGTGATCGAACCCTTGGTGGTCGTGGTGATGCGTTCCTGCATAGTGCCCATGTCCGTCGCCAGCGTCGGCTGATAGCCAACCGCCGACGGGATGCGGCCCAGGAGCGCCGAGACTTCCGAGCCGGCCTGGGTAAAGCGGAAGATGTTGTCGACGAAGAAGAGAACGTCCTGGCCTTGATCGCGGAAGTGCTCCGCAACGGTGAGGCCGGAAAGCGCAACCCGCGCGCGCGCGCCCGGCGGCTCGTTCATCTGGCCATAGATCAGCGAGCATTTGGAGCCCGCCGCCGAACCGCCATGTTCGGACGGGTTCTTGTTCACGCCGGATTCGATCATTTCCCAGTAAAGGTCGTTGCCTTCCCGCGTGCGCTCGCCGACGCCGGCGAAGACCGAATAGCCGCCATGGACCTTGGCGATGTTGTTGATCAGTTCCTGAATGAGCACCGTCTTGCCGACGCCCGCGCCGCCGAAGAGGCCGATCTTGCCGCCCTTGGCGTAGGGGCAGAGGAGGTCGACGACCTTGATGCCCGTGGCCAACATCTCCGCTTCCGTCGACTGCTCGACAAAGGGCGGGGCTTCCTGGTGGATGGCGCGCTTGGCCGTGGTGGTGATAGGACCGGCCTCGTCCACAGGCTCGCCGATGACGTTCATGATGCGGCCGAGGGTTTCATCCCCCACCGGAACGGAGATCGCCTCGCCCGTATCGGTCACGGCCTGGCCGCGCACGAGTCCTTCGGTGGAGTCCATGGCGATCGTGCGCACCGCGTTTTGCCCGAGATGCTGGGCGACCTCCAGAACGAGACGGTTGTCGCCGTTCTTCGTTTCGAGCGCGTTCAAAATCGCCGGCAGGTGATCGTCGAACTCAACGTCGACGACAGCGCCGATAACCTGTGAAATGCGGCCTTCCTTGCTCATGTCCGTCTTCCTTCTTTCGTCCTTCTGTGCGGCCATCCTTCGAGGCTCGCTTCGCTCGCACCTCAGGATGAGGATTGAGGTTTGATCTTTTTCCACCCTCATCCTGAGGCGCCCGGTGCCAGCCGGGCCTCGAAGGATGAAACTTATAGAGCCTCGGCACCGGAGATAATTTCGATCAATTCCTTGGTGATCTGCGCCTGGCGGGCGCGGTTATATTGCAGCGTCAACTGGTCGATCATTTCGCCGGCGTTGCGCGTGGCGTTATCCATGGCGGTCATGGAGGCGGCCTGTTCCGAGGCGACGTTTTCGAGGAGCGCGCGGAAAATCTGCACCGCTACATAGCGCGGCAGAAGCTCACGCAGGATGTCCTCTTCGTCAGGCTCGTACTCGTAAACGGCGCCTTTAAGGTCCGGCGGCTCAACACCCTCCGGCGCTTCCGCCGGGATGATCTGTTGCGCGGTCGGCGTCTGCGTGACGACATTCTTGAACTTGCCGTAGAACAGCATCGCAACGTCGAACTCTTCGCCGTCGAAGCGTTTCAAGACTTCCTCGGCGATATTGTGCGCCTCGGTAAAGCCGACCTGGCGGACTTCCATGAAGTTCGTCTTCCAGACGATGAGGCCGCCATAAAGGCGCTTCAGCATGTCGTCGGCCTTGCGGCCCACGGCGACGATCTTGATCTTCTTGCCGTCGCCCTGAAGTCGCGTGATGTGCTCGCGGGCGAGGCGCACGATGGATGAGTTGAAGCCGCCGCAAAGCCCCTTATCCGCCGTGGCGACAATCAGGAGATGGGTTTCGTCTTTGCCCGTCCCGGCGAGCAGCTTCGGCGCATTGGGATTGTCTTTCACGGAAGACGCCAGATTGGCGAGCACCGCCTCCATCCGTTCCGTATAGGGACGGGCTTCCTTGGCGCGCTCTTCGGCCCGGCGCAGTTTCGCCGCGGCGACCATCTGCTTCGCTTTGGTGATCTTCTGTGTCGACTTGACCGACGAGATCCGGTTTTTGAGGTCCTTAAGAGAGGGCATGACCCGCGTTTCCCTTACGCAAAGCTCTTCGTGAACGCATCAAGCGCGTCTTTGAGCTTCGCTTCCGCATCGTCGTCGAGCTTGCCGGTGTCGCGGATGGTTTTCAGAATATCCGAATGATCGGCGTGGAGTTTGCGCAGCCATTCGCGCTCGAAATGGCCGACCTGATTTTTATCGACGCCGTCGAGATAGCCTTGCGTACCGGCGTAAATGACGCAGACCTGTTCTTCGACCTGAAGCGGCGAATACTGGCCCTGCTTCATGAGTTCGGTGAGGCGGTCGCCGCGGTTCAGAATGCGCTGGGTCGTTGCATCGAGGTCGGAGCCGAACTGGGCGAACGCCGCAAGTTCGCGATACTGCGCCAGCTCGCCTTTAATCTTGCCGGCGACCTGTTTCATGGCCTTCACCTGCGCGGCCGAGCCAACGCGAGAGACCGAGAGGCCGACATTCACGGCGGGCCGGATGCCCTGGAAGAAGAGATCGGTCTCAAGGAAGATCTGGCCGTCGGTGATCGAGATCACGTTGGTCGGGATATAGGCCGAAACGTCGTTGGCCTGGGTCTCAATGATCGGCAGGGCCGTCAGCGATCCGGCGCCGTTGTCTTCGTTGAGCTTGGCTGCGCGTTCGAGCAGGCGCGAGTGCAGGTAGAAAACGTCGCCCGGATAGGCTTCGCGCCCCGGCGGACGACGAAGGAGAAGCGACATCTGACGATAGGCCACCGCCTGTTTCGACAGATCATCATAGATGATCAGCGAGTGCATGCCGTTGTCGCGGAAATATTCGCCCATGGCGCAACCCGCGAAGGGCGCGAGGAACTGCAGCGGCGCCGGTTCCGACGCCGTCGCGGCGACGACGATGGAATAGTCCATGGCGCCGTTGTCTTCGAGCGTCTTGACGATCTGCGCCACGGTGGAGCGCTTTTGGCCGACGGCGACATAAACGCAATAGAGTTTCTTCGACTCATCGCCGCTTGCGTTCACGTCTTTCTGGTTGAGGATCGTGTCGACGCAGATGGCGGTCTTGCCGGTCTGGCGGTCGCCGATGACAAGCTCGCGCTGGCCGCGGCCGATGGGGATCATGGCGTCGACGGCCTTGATGCCGGTCTGCATCGGTTCGTGCACGGATTTGCGCGGCAGGATGCCCGGCGCCTTGACGTCGACAACCCGGCGCTCGGTCGCATCAATGGGGCCCTTGCCGTCGATCGGGTTGCCGAGCGGGTCAACGACCCGGCCCAGAAGGCCCTTGCCCACCGGCACGTCGACGATCGACTGCGTCCGCTTGACGGTGTCGCCTTCCTTGATCTCCCGGTCTTCGCCGAAGATCACGACGCCGACATTGTCGGCCTCAAGGTTGAGCGCCATGCCTTTCACGCCGTTGGCGAATTCGACCATCTCGCCGGCCTGGACATTGTCGAGACCGTAAATGCGCGCGATGCCGTCGCCGACGGAAAGCACCTGACCGATTTCGGAGACTTCGGCGTCCTTGCCGAAGTCCTTGATCTGCTGCTTCAGGATGGAGGAAATTTCCGACGCATTGAGGTCCATTGCTTTACGCCTCTTTCATCACGGTTTTGAGTTTGTTGAGTTTTGTTCGGAGCGATGAGTCGATCATCTTCGAACCGACCTTGACGATCAGCCCGCCGAGAAGATCGGGATCAACGCGCGTTTCAAGATTGACCGCCTTGCCGACCATGGATTCGATTTCCATGCGGATCGACTTGATCTGTTCGTCATTCATGGGCGCGGCGGAGACGGCGCTGGCGGAAACCTCGCCCCGCGCTTCAGCAGCCTTGGCGAGAAAAGCGCCGATCATGGCTTCGAGCGCAAAGAGGCGCCGGTTCGTGGCGACGAGTTTGAGGAAATTCTGCGTCATCGGCGAAAGGCCCGCCTGTTCCGCAAGCGCCGTGATCGCCGCCAGCTGGTCGGCGCGATCGTAGACCGGGCTTTTCAGAAAATCCTTCAGATCGGCCGAGTCGCGGATCGCGGCGCGAAGGTTTTTCAGCTCGCCCTCGACCGCATCGGCCTGGCCTTCCTCGCGCGCGAGATCGAATAGCGCTTCGGCGTAGCGGCCCGCCGCGCCGGTCGTCGATACGAAGTCGCCCGAGGCGTTTTCGCTGGACACGGGGTTCCGGTGCTCCTCGTCCCTGTCGGAAACGGCGTCCGCTTTGATGGCGACCGCCTAACTCCTTGAATTCACTAGCTAAATGCGGCAACAGGATGTGCGCCGCCGGCCCTCGCGCGAGAGCGCCGCGAGCGGTAGCACGGCCCATCAGGCGACGCAATAATGCTGCGGTGCGGCGGAATGGCTAAAGGCGGATTTTTGCCGCGGCGGTCAGAAAGTCCAGCCGAGGCGCAGGCCCAGATTGTCGAGCCCTTCATTCGGCGTGCAGAGATTGGCGTTCGACAGATGCGCCCAGTAAACGGATGCGTTGAGACGCTCGGTCACCCGAAAGCCCGCATCGGCGGACAGCCGGAACAGCGCCCGACAGCCGAGAAAGACCGTGTGGCCCTGACGACCCGTATCGATCGCCGGATCGAACGGAGCCGTTTCGCCATTATGAAGCGCCCCGCCGACGCCGCCATTGACGTAGAAGCGGTCGGTGAGATCGAAGCGCCAGTCGAGGCCGGCGTAGATCTGGCTCGTGGCGTCGGAATCGAAAGCAATCGTCGCGCCGACGACCGGGCGCGGCGCTAGCAGCACCGACAGAAAGTCCGGCGAGCGGAAAACAATCTCGCCATTGACGGCCGCGCCCTGTTCCTTGTCGACCCCTTGCCCGCCCCAGCCTTGCGCAACAACGCCGCCGCGCAGTTCCGATATGAGGCCGTCGGCGTGGGCGGGCGCCGCAAAGGCGAGGAAAGCCAGTCCTATGATCAGTATGCGCATGAAAGAGACTCTAATCCCGAACTAATCACCCTAAAAGCCTTTCTCCCGTCCTCCCCGGCGAAAGCCGGGGTCCAGAAGCTGCAAGCATCAGCCCTCGTGGCTCTGGATCCCGGCTTTCGCCGGGAAAGCGGAGAGGTAGGACTCTTGAACTGGAGATACGCACCCACCCCGCGGGAATACTCAGACTACACCAACAGGACCTAAAGAAACGAATAAGGATCGATATCCACGACCCGACGCACCGATGAAGGCATTTTCACCTTTGGCAGCCAGTCATCGAGATAGGCTTGAATATTCACGTCGCGGCGCGCCTTGACGAGGAAGCGCATGCGCGCCTCGCCCCGCAGCCGGTAAATGGGCGCCCGGGCGGGACCGAGCACGGCGACGCCGTCGCCGGCGGGCGCGGCGGCCCGCAGGGCCTTCGCCGCATCATGGAGGGCCGGCTCGTTGCGCCCGCGCAGGAGAATCGCCGCGAGCCGTCCGTATGGCGGGAAGCCGGCGCGCTTTCGCCCCTCCGCCTCCGCCGCCAGAAAGGCGTTGCGATCGCCGGTTTTGAGGGCCTGAAACACCGCCGCCTCGGGCTGATAGGTTTGCAGAAGCGCGCGGCCCGGTTTTTCGCCGCGCCCGGCGCGGCCCGTCACCTGCGCCAGCAATTGATAGGTCCGTTCCGCGGCGCGCAGATCGCCGCCGGCAAGACCAAGATCGGCGTCGACGACGCCGACCAGCGTCAGCCCCGGAAAGTGGTGGCCTTTCGCCGCGACCTGCGTTGCGATCAGGATGTCGATGTCGCCGGCGGCCATATCGCTGAGGATCTCGCGGACGGCGCGGGCGCCCGGCGCCGTGTCCGACGACAAGACGCCGATCGCCGCGTCGGGCCAGCGCGCCGCGGCCTCTTCGGCGACCCGTTCAACGCCCGGACCGCAAGGGGCTAGCGATCCGACGGCGTTGCAGTTGGGACAGGCCGCGGGCTTTTCCATGGAAAAGCCCGTGTGATGGCAGACGAGCCGGTTCTCGAAGCGATGCTCGACCAGCATGGTGTCGGAGTCGGGCGCGGTCATTTTGTGCCCGCATCGTCGACACAGGGTCAGCGGCGCATAGCCGCGCCGGTTTAAAAACAACAGTGATTGTTCGCCTGCGGAGAGATTGGCGTCGACCTCGCGGGCGAGCACCGGCGACAGCCAGGCGCCGGCGTCCGGCGGGTCCTCGCGCATGCCGATGAGGCCGATATCGGGCATCGCCGCGTCGGCAAAACGCGACGGCAACCCGACGGCGCCGTATCGGCCCTCGTCGATATTGACCACCGTTTCCAGCGACGGCGTCGCCGAAGCGAGAATAACCGGGAAACCGGCGCGGGCGCCGCGGGCGACGGCGAGATCGCGAGCATGATAGATGACGCCGTCTTCCTGCTTGTAGGCATTGTCGTGTTCTTCATCGACGACAATCAGCCTCAGATCGGGAAAGGGCAGAAACAGCGCCGACCGTGCGCCAACGACGAGCCGCGCCTGACCTTCCGCAACCCGTCGCCAGACGCGCCGGCGCGCCGCCGACGTCATGTCCGAATGCCACGGCGCGGGCGCAGCATTAAAGCGCTCTTCAACGCGCTTGAGGAACGGAACCGTCAGCGCGATTTCCGGGATCAGGATGAGCGCTTGGGCGGTCTCATCGCGCCGCAGCGCCGCCGCGACCGCTTCGAGATAAACCTCCGTCTTGCCCGAGCCCGTGACGCCGTCGATCAGCAGGGTCTGATGACGCCCCGCATGGATCGGCTCGCTCAGGGCGTCCGCCGCATATTGCTGGTCTTCGGACAAATGCGGGCCCGGAGCGGCGAGGTCCGGCGCGTCAAAGGGCGGGTCGGGGTCGATCTCAACGGCGCGCAGGGCGCCGGATTTCGCCAGCCCCCGCACCACCCCGTCGCTGACGCCGGCGGCGGCGGCGAGGTCTGCGGCGGTCATGGGGGCGGTCGCGGCATCGGCGCCCGCCAGATCCAGCACCTTCTGGCGCTGCGGCGTCATCCGCGCCGGCGCGTCGCCCGTCGGCGCATAGCCGGTCTGCGCCTTCGGCGCCGACGCGGCGTCGCCAGCGCGCATGGTCATGCGCAGGACCGAGCCCAGGGGAAACATCGTGTAGCGGGCCGCCCAGGCCAGAAAGTCCAGAACGGCGGGCGCCAGGGGCGGGGCGTCGATGACTTCAGCGATCGCCTTCAGTTTTTCCGCCGGCACCGAAATATCCGCAGGCTCCGGCCAGACGACGCCGACGACCTCGCGAGGGCCAAACGGGGCGCGGACAAAGGAACCGGGGGCCGGCGCCGCCTCAAACGGCGCCAGATAATCATAGGCTTTGAAAAGCGGCAGCGGAAACAGCACCTTGACGCGCCGGGCCGCCGCCTTCTCCTGAAAGTCGAATTTCATTGGCGAATTCATGCGCCCGCGCTTGATCCCGTGACCCGTTTCGAGTGAATTACCGCGCATTCTTTCTTTTGATCAGCCGCGAGCGCCATCGCAATGCGTTTCTTTCTGTTTTTCGCCATTCTCGCTCTTTCGGGGATTGTCGGCGCCGGGCAAGCCGCGGCGAAATACAGCCTGTGCAACAAATCAAGCTACGCCCTTTCCGCCGCCATCGGCTATGTGGACGGGGACCGGCTGGCGACGCGGGGCTGGTGGCGGCTGCGCCCGGGCCAGTGCAAGGTCGTCCTGACCGAGCGGACCAATCCGGGCCGCTATTTCGTTTACGCCGAGGCCATATCCGGCCATCGCGGGCCAATGCGCACCTGGTCCGGCGAGACGCCGCTTTGCGTTGAGAATTACGGCTTCTTCAACCTGCGCAATCAGGAGGTTTGCCGCGGCGACCCGTTAAGCCAGCGCAAATTCTTCGACGTCGACGTCACCGAAGCGGCGGGCGGCAACTGGCAGACGGATTTTACCGAGGCCGGCAATTTCACGGTCTATTCGGCGGAAGTCGCCGGGGTGCAGCGATTGCTGCAGGACGTCGGCAAGGACGTGAGCCGCATCGACGGCGCCATGGGGCGATCGACCCAGCGCGCCTTGACGGCCTATCGCCGGGAAAAGGGCCTTACCGACTCCAACAGCATCGACGATGAACTGATCGACGCGCTGATCGAGGACGCCAATGCGCGCGAAGCCAAGCTCGGCTTTTTCTATTGCAACAAGACCAACGATTCCGTCTGGGCGGCCATCGCCGAACCGCAGGACGACGAGCGCTACGTCTCAAAAGGCTGGTGGAAGCTGGAGCCCGGCGGGTGCTCGAAAATTCTCAAGGGCGAACTCGAACGCGATCATTACTTCGTATACGGCGCCATTGAGGCCGGCGTTGCGGAAAAGCGCCTCACCGGCGGCGACACGTCGTTTTGCGTCAACGCCGTCATGTTCAGCGCCGAGAACGAATTAAGCTGCAACGAACAGGACCTCGACGAAGCGCTGTTCCGCCGGGTCGATGTGGGCGGGGCGCCGTCGGCGACGTTTGAATTCACGCCCGACATGTTCGCGGACCCGCCGACCCAATAACGCCGCCCCAGTAACGCCGCCGCAATTACGCCGCCTCCAGGAAACGCGCGCCCTTGACCGACCTCCGCCATATTGATTGCTGGGTCTTCGACCTCGACAACACGCTATACGCCGCCGAATGCCGCCTGTTCGACGAGATCGACGCGCGCATGACGGCCTATATTCGCGACCGCCTTTCCCTCGCCCATGACGACGCGCGCAAGCTTCAGAAAGACTATTACGTGCGCTACGGAACGACCATGGCCGGACTGATGCAAGAGCACGATGTGGAGCCCGATCATTTTCTCGACTTCGTGCACGACATCGATCTTGCGCCGATTTCGGAAAACCGGGCGCTCGCCGGCGCCATCGACGCCCTGCCGGGGAAAAAATATATCTACACCAACGGATCGGTCGCCCATGCGGAAAACGTCGCCGGGGCGCTCGGCGTATTCCATCTCTTTGACGGCGTCTTTGACATCAAGGCGGCGGACTATACGCCGAAGCCCCATCGCGAGCCCTATGAAACGTTCATTCGCCGTTTCGCCATTCGCCCGGAACGCGCGACCATGTTCGAGGACCTCGCGCACAATCTCGAAACGCCCCATGCGATGGGCATGACAACGGTGCTCGTCTGTTCCGACGCGCCGTGGCTTTCGGACGAACCGCAGGAAAAGCGCCCGGCGCGCGTGGGCGAAACCGCGGCGCATATCCATCACACCACGGACGACCTCACCCGCTTCCTTGAAACCGCGCGCACGGCGGCCGCCAGCGCCGCATCACCCAATTGAAAGTACAACAATGACTGAATCCGCAGACCTCGCCCGCATCATCGACGATGCGTGGGAAAACCGAAACGACATCGGCGCAGCGACGCAAGGGGAAATCCGCGAGGCCGTCGCCGCCGCCCTCGACATGCTCGACAGCGGCGCGGCGCGCGTCGCCGAACCGGAAAAATCCGGCGGCAATCTCACCGAATGGACCGTCAATCAGTGGCTGAAGAAAGCCGTGCTCCTGTCATTCCGGCTCAACCCCAATGCGCTGATCGCCGGCGGGCCCGGCGCCGCGGCCTGGTGGGACAAGGTGCCCTCAAAATTCGACGGCTGGAAAGCAGAAGACTTTGAGCGCGCCGGCTTTCGCGCCGTCCCCGACGCCACCGTGCGCCGCGGCTCCTATGTTGCGCCCAACGCCGTCCTGATGCCGTCCTTCGTCAATATCGGCGCCTATGTGGGCGAAGGCGCCATGATCGACACCTGGGCGACGGTGGGCTCCTGCGCCCAGATCGGCGCGAATTGTCATATTTCCGGCGGCGCCGGCATCGGCGGCGTGCTCGAACCGTTGCAGGCGAACCCCGTCGTCATCGAGGACAATTGCTTCATTGGCGCCCGCTCGGAAGTGGCCGAAGGGGTTATCGTCCGGGAAGGCTCAGTCCTGTCCATGGGCGTTTATCTCGGCGCCTCGACAAAAATCGTCAATCGGGAAACCGGCGCCGTGACGTACGGCGAAGTGCCGCCCTATTCCGTCGTCGTTTCCGGGACCATGCCGTCAGCCAAGGGCGGACCCAACCTCTACTGCGCCGTCATCGTCAAGCAGGTCGATGAGAAAACCCGGTCGAAAACCTCCGTAAACGAATTGTTGCGGGATTGACCGGGCGAATTGAGACTTGGCGTTTTGTTGCAATCGTGACTGTCATTCCGGACGATCCGAAGGATCGATCCGGAATCCATGGCGCAAAATAATCACCGTCACATCTGCTGACATGACGCGCCTTGGATTCCGGGTTCGCGACAGTCGTCGCGCCCCGGAATGACATTGATGTCAGGATCGAATTTTCCCCGGCTTTCGCCGGGGGGAGCGGCGGTGGTATAGTCTCGAAGATTCAAAAAGTATCGAAACGAAAATATGACCGTCATCGACCCCGTCGACCTCTCCCGCGCGCTCATTCGCCGTCCGTCCGTGACCCCGGCGGACGAAGGCGCGCTTGACGTGCTGGAAGGCGTTCTTTCCGGGCTCGGCTTTGCCTGCACGCGGCTCAAATTCGAGGAGGTGGACAATCTGTTCGCCCGCTATGGCGAGGCCGCCCCCCATTTCTGTTTCGCCGGGCATACAGATGTGGTGCCGCCGGGGGACGAAGCGGGCTGGACGCGCCCGCCCTTCGATGCGGCCCTTGAAGACGGCCGGCTCTGGGGCCGCGGCGCGGCGGATATGAAATGCGCGATCGCCGCCTTCGCCGCCGCCGCGGCGCGGGCGATTGAGGCCGGCGCCGTCAAAGGATCGCTCTCCTTCCTGATCACCGGCGACGAAGAAGGCCCCGCCGTCAACGGCACGCGCAAAGTCCTCGACTGGATGCGCGAGAACAATATCGAAATCGATCATTGCCTCGTCGGCGAGCCGTCGAACCCGGCCGAAATCGGCGACATGATCAAGGTCGGCCGCCGCGGCTCGGTCAATTGCTGGCTGACCGTCACCGGCAAACAGGGCCATGTGGCCTATCCGTCCCTTGCGAAAAACCCGATCCCGGCGCTGATGCGCAAGCTGCTCGTCCTTTCCGAAACGCCCCTCGACGACGGCTATGAACGCTTCCAGCCGTCAAGTCTTCAGGTTACGGACATTCATATCGGCAATCCGGCCCATAATGTCATTCCCGAAAAAGCGACGGCGCGGTTCAATGTGCGGTTCAACCCGAACTGGACCGGCGAGACCGTGACGCAATGGGCGCGCGAAAAAGCCGAAGCCGTCGCGAAGGAAACCGGCGCCGACTACGCGCTTGAAACGATTGTCTCCGGCGAAGCGTTTCTGACCACCGATATGGATTTCATTCATCTGTTACAGGATGCGGCGGAAGAGAAATCGGGACGCCGGCCCGAGCTTTCCACCTCGGGCGGCACGTCAGACGCGCGCTTCATCAAGGACATGGCGCCGGTCGCCGAATTCGGCATGGTCGGCGCCACCATGCACCAGACCAACGAAAACGTCGCCGTCGCCGACATCACGCTCCTCACCGACATTTATGGGCTGATCATCGAACGCTATTTCGACCGGTTCGCGCCATGATCAGTTTCGACTATGCGGCGCGGCACCTCCGCGGCGTATGGCGGCTCGCCGCCGGCGAGGAAAACTGGCGCGAGGACATGGATCTCTCAACCGACGGCGTCTTTGCGTCCTTCTGGGCGATCGCCCTCTCTGCGCCCTTCGCCATTGTCGGCGTTCTCGCGGAATACCGGATCGCTGAAGCCTCGCCCGCCTTTCGCTCAAGCCTTTACGCCCGGGCGCCCATCGCCGTCATGGCGCCCATGGAGCTGCTTTCATCGCTCGCCGCCTGGCTCATCACCATCGCTGTGCTGGGCCTTGTCGCAAGGCGGCTCGGCGCGACGCGCGAAACAGCGGCGCTGATCGTCTCGTTCAACTGGAGCCAGTTATTCGCCTTTCTCACGGTCATGGCGCCTGCCGTCGCCATTGCTGCAACCGGCAACGCCGAAATCAGCTCGCTCCTGTTTCTCGGCGTCCTTATTTTCAGCATTTATCTTTTCTGGATCGTCATCAGGCGGAATTTGCCAATCGATATCGGCGTCGCCGTCATGCTGATCGTCGGCCTTTCGGCGGTTTCCTTTGGCGTCTACGCCATTCTGACCAACGCCGCCGTGCGGCTCTATCAGCTCTTTTCGTAATCGGCGCGCAGAAAATAGAGCCCGTCCGGCGGCGCCACCGGTCCGCAGGCGTCGCGGGATTTTGCTTCAAGCGCGCCCTCAAGATCACGCGCGCGCCATTTGCCGCGGCCGACTTCAGCAAGCGATCCGGCAATTGAGCGCACCTGATGATGGAGAAACGAGCGCGCAGCGCAGCGCAGTACGACGTCTTCGCCCGCCCGCGAGACGCTTATCTCATCGAGGGTTTTGACAGGGCTTTTTGACTGGCAATGCACGGACCGGAATGTCGAAAAGTCATGCAGGCCCACAAGACATTGCGCGGCGCCATGCATGGCCTCGGCGTCAATCTGCTGGCCGATGCGCCAAGCGCGGCCGCGCTCCAGCGCGAGCGGCGCGCGGCGATTGATGATACGGTATTCGTAAGCGCGGCGAATGCAGGAAAACCGCGCGTGAAAATCATCATCAACCTGTTCGGCGGCAAGCACCGCAATCGGCGCCGGCTTCAGATGAAAATTCACCGCGTCGCGCACGACGTCGCTGTCAAAATCTTTTTCAATATCCGCATGGGCGGTCATGGCGACGGCGTGGACGCCGGCGTCGGTGCGGCCCGCCGCATAAACATGGGCCGGCGCGCCGGTCAGCGCCTTAACCGCATCCTCGACCGCGCCCTGCACGGACGGGCCGTTTTCCTGACGCTGCCAGCCGACAAAAGGGCCGCCGTCATATTCGAGGGTCAGCTTATAGCGCGGCATGGATCAAGAAAGCCTGTCGCCCGGCGCCAGCGCGAAACCGCGCAGAAACGTCTCGGCGTCCTGCGCCCGCTTGCCGGCCCGCTGCAATGCGCTGAGCGACACGGCCCCGTCGCCGCAGGCAACGGTCACGCCGCCATCCGCACCAAGAATATCGCCCGGCTCGCCGGCGCCCTCCGCCACGGACGACATTAGCGCCTTGACCCGCTCGCCTTTCGCTTCGAACCAGGCGCCCGGAAAAGGCGAGAGGCCGCGAATATGGCAATCAATGGCGGCGGCGGGGCGCGTCCAGTCGATCTTCGCCTCATCGGGCGAGACCTTATCGGCGTAGGTAACGCCGTCTTCCGATTGCGGCGTTTCCACAAGGGCGCCGCGTTCCAGCGCCGCCAGGGCCCGCGGCGCGAGACCGGCGGCGACGGGCGCAAGCTTGTCATGGAGCGTGCCAGCGGTGTCGTTGTTGGCTATCTCGACGGATTCCGACAAGAGGACCGGCCCCGTATCGAGGCCCGCCTCCATGCGCATGACCTGCACGCCGGTGATTTTGTCGCCGGCCATGATCGCGCGCTGGATCGGCGCGGCGCCGCGCCAGCGCGGCAACAGGGAAGCGTGGAGATTGAGACAGCCATGGCGCGGCGCATCGAGCGCGGCTTGCGGCAGGATCAGCCCGTAAGCGACGACAATTGCGACATCGAGATCGAGGGCCCGGAAGGCGTCGAGGGTTTCCGGCGCCTTGAAAGTTCTCGGCGTGCGCACGTCAAGCCGTAATTCTTCCGCTAACTGATGAACCGGCGACAGGTTCAGCTTATGGCCGCGCCCTGACGGTTTCGGCGCGCGGCTGTAGACGGCGGCGACTTCGTGGCCGGCGGCGACAAGTTCGGAAAGAACAGGCGCGGCGAAGGCCGGCGTGCCCATGAAGGCGAGACGCATGGCGAATTTCCCGCGCCCGCCTATTCCGCAGCGGCGAGGCGCTGTTCCTTTTTGAGTTTTTTCAAAACGCGGTCGCGTTTGAGACGCGACAAATGATCGATAAAGAGAACGCCTTCAAGGTGATCCATCTCGTGCTGAATGCAGGTCGCGAGCAACCCTTCCGCATCGAGAATTTGTTCCTTGCCGTCATAGTCGAGATATTTGACGCGGCATTGCGCCGGCCGCTCGACCTCGTCGAAAAATTCCGGAACGGAAAGGCATCCCTCTTCGTAAACGGCAAGCTCCTCGGACGGATCAAGAATTTCCGGATTGACGAAATAGCGCGGCGCGGGATCTTCGTCTTCTCCGGCGAGATCCATGACGATGACGCGCAACGGCACGCCGACCTGGATCGCCGCAAGGCCGATGCCCGGCGCGTCGTACATGGTCTCCAGCATGTCATCCATCAACGCGCGCAAGTCGTCATCGACCCGCTCTACGGGGTTCGATATTTCGCGCAGCCGCGGGTCCGGCGCGGTGAGGATTTTTCGGATCGCCATGGCCCTGACGTATGAGCCGGGTCCGCGCCCGTCAAGATCGGCGAGGGAATTCCGAGCCGCCCATGGTTAACGCTAACCTCTCGCATTTTAACGGTTTTTCCCGTATGCTGAGGGCCGTGGCGTAGAGTTTTGGCGGGAATGGAAAAATGGGGACGCTGACGCCCTTCCGCATCACCGTGATGGCGCAGGATGGCGCGGCCGCCGGCGATAGTACCGCCGGCGTGGAACAGCCGACGCAGGAGCCGTTGCTCACCGGCGCCGATACGGCGCTCTGGGTCGGCTTCGGCGCCTTCATGTCGATCTTCCTTATCGTTCTCATCGCCATCATTCGCGCGCGCGTGATCAAGCCCGCCGAACGGATGGCGCGCGCGACCGACTTTTTCGAACCCGCTGGCGCCCAAGCGGAGATCACCTTCGACGATCCGTCGGAGGCCTACGCTGAGATCAAGAAATCGCGCAAGAAAGGCGGCAAGAAAAAAGCGGACAAGAAAGCAAAGAAATCCGGTCTCGACACGGAAGCGCCGACGGACGTTGTTTCCGAAGACGTCCCGGAAGCCCAAGAGGACGCCGCAACGTCGGAAGAGGCGGCCGATGAACCGGCGCCCGATTCGAAGATGGCGGAGATCGCCGCCGCCATCGACAACGCCGCGCCAGAGGAAAAGGAAGGAGATGAAAGCGCCGAAGAAAAGAAGGCGGCGCCCTTCGCCGGCCTTTTTTCCCGCGACGAGGCGGCGCAAGAGGAAACGCCTTTATACGAGCATACGGAAACGGCTGTCGCGGATGTGGAAACGCTCGATGTCGCCACGGCGCCGGACGATGTGCGCATCGACCATCTTCCCGAGATCGACCAGAATTATTGGGATGCGGAGCGTCAGCGCCGCGAGGCGGCAGACTATGCGCGGGCAGAGGAAGAACGCCGCATGGCGCTCGAAGCCGCGGCCCGGGCCCGGGCCGAAGCGGCGCTGCGGGAAGAAGCCGCGGCCGCGCAACGCAAGACCGACGCCGCCCTTGACCAGCGCATGCAGGCGATGGCGGAAATGCAGGGCAAGCTCGACGCCATGGCGGACCGGTTGTCCCGGAACGCCGACGGCGTTGAGGCCCGCATCGGCGCGTCGCTTGAGAAAAAGTTCGAAGGTCTGAGCGACGACCTGCATCACCGCCTCCACGCCGCCGCCGCGGAGATTGATAAAATGCAAGCGGACGCCGCGGCGGGCGTCGCCGCCCGGGGGGACGACGGCGCCGCGCTGATGATTGCCGGCCATATCGAGGCCCTGCAGAAAGCGACGGAGGCCGCGCTCGCCGGTCTTGCCGAGCGCGTCGACGCATTAAGCGCGGCGCAGGCGGCCGATCCGACGCGGCCGGAGGAACTGCGCCGGCTCAACGCGCTGCTCGCCGAACGGGCCGCGCCCGCCGTCGCCGGGACGCTGCAACTGGGCGACCTGGTGCGCTCGGCCCTGCCGGCGGACCGCTATGCCTTCGACCGGGAACTGAGCAACGGCGCAAAAGCCGATTGCGTGATTACGCGCCCGGGCGCCGCGCCTTTCGCCATCGACGCGCGCTACCCCGCCGACGCGTTCGACCGCTATGCCCGGGCCGACGACAAGGCGCGGGACCATGCGGCGACCGCCTATCGCCGCGCCATCCTGCGCCACATGATTTTCGTCGCAGAGAAACTGATCTCACCGGAAGAAACCGCGGACTTCGCCATCCTGTTTGCGCCCAACGATACGATCTTCAACGATCTCCACCAGAACTTCGCCGACATCGTCCAGGACGCCTATCGCGCGCGCATCTGGATCGCCTCGCCCACATCGTTGATGGCGACGCTGCATATGATGAACGCCGCCGCGCAAACAGACGAGAACGGGCAAGGCGTCGCCGACATGGAGTTGAGAAACGCCGTCGCCGCTTTGACCGACCGGATCGGCGCGCTAGAGGAAAATCTGGCGCGCCTCGCTGCGACGCCGGCGACAGCGGCCGTGGTCGAAACCATCCACGCGGATCAACAGATCGTCGAAAGCGCGCCGCCTGAACAGGCGCCCCCCGACGACGACGCCTCCGCGGCGGCGAACGAACCGCCGGCGGCGCCCCTCGCGGAAACAGAAGAAGCCGCGGTCGAGATTATCGGCGCCGAGCCTGCGCCCGCAGACAATGACGCGGACGAAGACGCCGGCGGCGCAGCGCGCCGGCCGTTCCCCTTGCGCTAGGGATTATTGCGCCGCGGCGGCGCCTTCCGGTCTGTAAATGAACTTGCGGCCGCAATAGCCGCATTCGGCCTCGCCGTCGTCGAGGGAATACCAGACGACCGGATGGCCGAGCGCCCCGCCGCCGCCGTCGCAGCATACGCGGCGCTTGTCGGTATAAATGACCTCGGGGGGCTGTGTTTTCGGTTGCTCGTTCATCAGCGCGGATCCGTTTCCCTGCCAATGCCGCGGCGCGGGCGCGTCGTCAAGAGAGGAAACCGTCGCGCCGGCTTTCGCCAGGGGCGCCGCAAATGATAGGGTCGGCTCATGCAGAAATTCCTGATCATCGCCGGCGTCCTCCTCCTCGCCGCCGGTCTTTTATGGCCGGTCCTGTCGAAGCTCGGCCTCGGCCGGCTGCCCGGCGACATCATGATCCGGCGGGAGGGGCTGACGCTCTATTTTCCGCTGACGACGATGATCATCGTCTCAATCGTCCTGACGCTGATCATGCGGTTCTGGGGCGGCGGGAAATAATCAAACGCCCGTCGACCCGAAGCCGCCGGCGCCGCGTTCGGTTTCGTCGAGTTCGCCCACTTCCTCAAACCGCGCCTGCCACACCGGCGCAATCACCATCTGGCCGATGCGGTCGCCGCGACGGATGGTGAAATCTTCGCTGCCGTGATTGATCAGGATCACTTTCAACTCGCCGCGATAATCCGCGTCGATGGTGCCCGGCGCATTGACGCAGGCAATCCCGTGTTTCGCGGCGAGCCCCGAGCGCGGGCGCATCTGCGCCTCCCAGCCGGGCGGCAAAGCAATCGCGATCCCTGTCGGAACCATATAGCGCTCGCCGGGCTTCAGCGTCAGCGGTTCAGCGACAGCGGCGCGGACGTCCGCGCCGGCGGCGAGCGCCGTCTCGTAGCGGGGCAAATCGAGATCGGCCCCATGAGGAAGACGTTTGATGCGCACCGTCGGCGCGGCGAGGATGTCGACGCGCTGCTCCGCGTCGTCGTCCTGTTTGATGGCTGTCACTGACATGGGAAAATCCTGATGGTCGCTTGTCCTCTCAAAAACGAGGATCCAATCGAAGAATATGCGCAGATTCCCGCTGCGGCGGGGCGCTCAAAAGTCTTAAGTTTCCTCAATTTTTCCCTGTGAATTCCACGGGGGAAATTATCCCTTCGTTGCAGCGATCCAGCGATCGATCTTCGCTTCCAGAACGCCAAGGGGCGCGGCGCCGGTGAGCAGCACTTCATCGTGGAACGCCTTGATGTCAAAGGCCTCGCCCAACTCCTCTTCCGCCTTGGCCCGCAAGCCCTCCATCTTGAGCATACCGAGCTTGTAGGCGCAGGCCTGTCCCGGGACGGCGGCGTAGCGTTCGATCTCCCGCGTCACGGAGGCGCGGGATTCGCCGGTCGCCGAGACCATGTAGTCAATGGCCTGGCCGCGGGTCCAGCGTTTGGCGTGCAGCCCGGAATCAACGACGAGGCGCGCCGCGCGAAAAATTTCCGCCTGCAACCGGCCGAGATCTTCTTCCGGCCGGCCCTCATAAACGCCCATCTCCTTGGCAAGCTTTTCCGCGTAAAGCGCCCAGCCTTCGGCGT
The DNA here is from genome assembly GCA_028284345.1 of Hyphococcus sp. GTDB lineage: Bacteria > Pseudomonadota > Alphaproteobacteria > Caulobacterales > Parvularculaceae > Hyphococcus. Next base: position 447,324 of record JANQRY010000008.1, read on the forward strand.
ATTCGGAATAGGAGAGCATGTTGCGAATGAGCGGCATGCCTTCTTTTTCCTGCGCCAGGGAAATCTGGAAGTGATGGCCCGGCACGGCTTCGTGATGGGTCAGCGTGCGCAGGGAGTGGATCGGATTGTCGGCCATGCTTTTCAGGTTGATCCAGTAAATCCCCGGACGCGACCCGTCGAGCGGCGCACTCGAATAATATCCGCCTGCGGATGAATCCTGCTCATAGACGGGAATGCGCCGCACTTCGAGCGCGGCCTTCGGCAGCGCCCCGAACCAGTCGGGCGCAAGGACATCGATCTCCGCGACCTGCTCGCGAAGCAGCGCCAGAAGGTCCGCACGGCCCTCATCGGTATCGGGATAAACATTATCCTCCCGCGCCGCGAGCTGCTGCATGCGCGCGGCGACGGAGCCTTTGCCGAGCCCGATGGATTTGAGGAGCCCGTCCATCTCCGCCGTGATACGCGCCACCTCGGCGAGGCCGAGGGCGTGAATTTCATCGCCGGTCATGCCGCCGCCGCCATAGGCGTCCAGCGTGAACTGGTAATAGGCCTCGCCCTCTTCGCCGAGCCGCCAGAGCCCGGCGTCGGAACCGGCCTGCTCCACAAGCCCTTCAAGCGCCGCCGCGAGGCGCGCATAGGCGGGATAGACGACCGCCTCAACGCGTTCGGCCGCCGTCGTCGCAAACTGCCCGCGCTCGTCCGCGGTCAGATCCTCAATCGCCTCCATCTTGGTCGCCAGCGTCGTCACCAGCGGATGGTCCGCCGGCGCCGGCGCCGTCAGTCCGCGAATGGCGTTCACGGCGCCGGTCAGGGAAAAACCCGGCGGCGTTACCCCAAGCGCCGCATCGGCGCCGATCGTTTCGATCACTTCGTCAAAAACGCGGCCCATGGCTTCAAGGCGCGCAAGATACGCTTCCACGTCGCCGCGCGTTTTAATCGGATGCTGCGTTTGCATCATGCGCGGCAGGTAAAGATGCGGACCGGTCAGCTGCGTCACCATAAAGGGCGTCGCCGCCCAGCCGGCGCCGGAGTTCGGCGACGCCGACCCAAACTCCGCCGCGCCGCCAAAACCGAACTGATTGCGCCGGGCGGCGGTGCGGTAGGCGTCGTAAAGAATCTCGTAGGTGACAAGGGCGTCGCCCGAGAGGCCGCTCTTGTCGATGGAGCGCAGCTCCTGCAGGAAGCGCTCGTTCATTTCGCGCGCGCGCTGCCCGGCGGCGAAGCCATAGTCGCCGAGCCGTGCGAGGTAGCCTTCGCCGGCGAGGTCCTCCGAAACGCCGAGCGACGTTGCAAGTTCCGGCGAGACCGCGAGGGTCTCCTGCGCATGGCGCGCGGCCATTTCTTGAAGCGCTTCGGCCGGGGACAAAACCGTTTCCTCAACCGGCGCCGCGACCGCCGTCGGCGTTTCCGGCGCGGGCGCTTCCTCGCCGCCGCCGCAGGCGGCGACCGCGACGGCGCCGGCAATCATGGCGCCGCAATAGATGACGCGACGGAACAAGGGTTGCGATTGGCTCATGGTTGTCCCCCTTCGGATCTCACCTGATTCGCGTGGGCGCAGCTTAAAGCAAGAAACGCCGCGGAAAAGGGGCCAATCCCGTGCAAAAAGAAAGGCCCGGTGCCCATGGCCCCCGTGGGCCCCACGCGCAAAAAGAAAGGCCCGGCATCGCCGGGCCTTCCTGGTTCCTGTACCTCGAAAAAAGGCGGCGTCAGTCGTCGCCCTTCTTGATTTCCTCGCCGGTGTTCTGGTCGACCACTTTCATGGAGAGGCGCACCTTGCCGCGATCATCAAAGCCGAGAAGTTTCACAAAAACTTCGTCGCCTTCCCTGACCACGTCGGTGGTTTTTTCCGGGCGGCCGTCATTCAGTTGCGAAATGTGGACGAGGCCGTCCCGGGCGCCGAAGAAATTGACGAAGGCGCCAAAGTCCATGGTTTTGACGACCTTGCCTTTGTAGATTTCGCCGACTTCCGGTTCGGCGACAATGGAGTGAATCCATTTCTGCGCCGCCTCGATTTCATCTTTGGAACTCGACGCAATCTTGATGAGACCCTCATCGTCGATGTTGATCTTGGCGCCGGTCTCCTCAACGATTTGGCGAATGATCTTGCCGCCGGACCCGATGACGTCGCGAATTTTGTCTTTCGCGATCTGCATGGTCTCAATGCGCGGCGCGTGTTCGCCGAGATCGGCGCGGGCCTCGTCAAGCGCCTTGCCCATTTCGCCGAGAATATGCATGCGCCCGTCCTTGGCCTGAGCCAGGGCGGTTTTCATGATCTCTTCGGTGATGCCGGCGATCTTAATGTCCATCTGCAGGGAGGTGATGCCCTCGTCGGTGCCGGCGACTTTAAAGTCCATGTCGCCAAGATGGTCTTCATCGCCAAGAATATCGGAGAGAACGGCGAATTTCTCGCCTTCTAAGATCAGCCCCATAGCGATGCCCGCCACCGGGCGTTTGACCGGCACGCCAGCGTCCATCATCGCCAGCGACGAGCCGCAGACCGTCGCCATGGAGGACGAGCCGTTCGATTCGGTGATCTCCGAAACGAGGCGGATGACGTAGGGAAATTCCTCCTGGGTCGGAAGAACCGCTTTCAGGGCGCGCCAGGCGAGCTTGCCATGGCCGATTTCACGCCGGCCGGTAAAGCCCATGCGGCCTACTTCGCCGACCGAATAGGGCGGGAAGTTATAGTGGAGGAGGAAGCTTTCCTTTCGCGTGCCTTCGAGGGCATCGATGAACTGTTCGTCTTCGCCCGTGCCGAGCGTTGCAACCACAAGCGCCTGGGTTTCGCCGCGGGTGAAGAGCGCGCTCCCGTGAGTGCGGGGCAGAACGCCGGCTTCCGATACGATGGGACGGACCGTCTTGGTGTCGCGCCCGTCAATGCGCTCGCCGGTGTCGATAATGCCGCCGCGCACAATATCGGATTCGATGGTCTTGAAGGCGCCGCCGACAACGGACCCTGACGGGGCGTCTTCGTTTTCCTCATCGCACAGCGCTTCGACAGCCTTGTCCTTTGCTGCGGCGAGGGCATCCTGCCGGTCCTGCTTCACCTGGATTGTGTAAGCGGCCCGCACGTCGCCTTCGACCAGTTCGCGCACCTGGCGCTCCACATCGGAATTGTCCGGCGGGGTGAACTCCCAGGGCTCTTTCGCACATTCTTCCGCGAAGGAAATAATCAGGTCGATGGCCTCTTTCGCCGCCTTGTGGCCTTCCATCACGGCGCCGAGCATGACGTCCTCGGAAAGCTCGCTCGCCTGGCTTTCGACCATCATCACCGCGTCCGACGTGCCAGCCATGACGAGATCAAGTTTCGTTTCCGGCGTCTCGTCGATGCTCGGATTGACCACATACTGGCCGTCAATATAGCCGACGCGCGCCGCCGCGATCGGACCCATGAACGGCACGCCGGAAATGGTCAGCGCCGCCGAAGCGGCGACCATGGCGACGACGTCCGGGTCGTTCTCAAGATCGTGAGAGAGGACCTGCGTCACGACGAGCACTTCGTTTTTAAAACCTTTGGCGAAGAGCGGGCGGATCGGCCGGTCGATCAATCGCGACGTGAGCGTTTCTTTTTCCGTCGGGCGCGCCTCGCGTTTGAAGTACCCGCCCGGGACGCGGCCCGCAGCGTAGTATTTTTCCTGGTAATGCACGGTCAGCGGAAAGAAATCGAAATTGGGGTTCGGCGCCTTCGCCGCAGTCACGGCGGCGAGCACGGTCGTCTCGCCATAGGTCGCGAGCACCGCGCCGTCGGCCTGCCGCGCCACGCGGCCCGTTTCGAGCGTCAGCGTCTTGCCGGCCCATTCAATCGATTTTTTCGTGATGTTAAACATGGTCGTTTCTTCTTTCTTCGTTCGAGGCGCCGCCGGATTGCGAACGCCGTAGGCAATGGTCTGTGGTTAGTGGTCAGCTTACTGATTACTGACAACCGACCACTTATCTCGGTTGCATTCTGATGGCGCCGTCGAGCCGGACCGTCTCTCCATTCATGTAAGAGTTGCGGCAGATTTCAAGCGCCATGGAGGCGTATTCTTCGGGCGCGCCGAGCCGCTTCGGAAACGGCACCATGGCGGCGAGCGCGTCCTGAACCTTCTGGTCCATGCCCGCCATCATCGGCGTCCAGAAAATGCCCGGGGCGATGGTGTTGACGCGCACGCCAATGGACATGAGGTCGCGCGCAATGGGGAGCGTCATGCCGGCGACGCCCGCTTTCGACGCGGAATAGGCCGCCTGACCGATCTGGCCGTCAAAAGCGGCGACGGAGGCCGTGTTGACGATAACGCCGCGCTCGCCGTCGGCCTGAGGATCGTTCTTTTCCATTTCTGCAGCGACGAGCCGGATGCAGTTGAACGTGCCGATCAGGTTGACGGTGATGGTGCGCGTGAAATTGTCGAGATTGTGGGCGCCGTTCTTGCCGAAAGTTTTTTCGCCCGTCGCGATGCCGGCGCAGTTGACGAGGATCGACGGCGCGCCATGAGCGGCGACGCTTTCGGAAAGCGCCGCAGCGACGCTCTCTTCCGAGGCGACATCGACCTTGAAAAAGGCGCCGCCGATCTTTTCCGCATGCGCCTTACCCTTGTCTTCCTGCAGATCCCAGATCGCAACCTTGACCCCTTCTTTCGCAAGCGCTTCGGCCGTCGCGCCGCCGAGGCCCGAGGCGCCGCCGGTGACAATGGCGGATGTGCCGTTGAGGTTCATATATTTGCTCCGAACTTCATCTCTCCCCCACGGGGAGAGGTCGAAATCGCGCAAGCGATTTCGGGTGAGGGGGTAGGGTTTTTGAGAGAGCCGAGGCTTTGCTCCCCCTCACCCTAACCCTCTCCCCGCTGGGGAGAGGGAACTAGCGACGCAGGCCGAGCTCTTCGATCAGCTTTTTGTAGCGCGCTTCGTCAGTGCGCTTGACATAGTCGAGCAGGCGACGGCGCTGGGACACCATCTTCAACAGCCCGCGACGGGAATGGTTGTCTTTCTTGTGGCCCTTGAAGTGCTCGGTGAGGTTGGAAATGCGCTCCGACAGGATCGCGACCTGCACCTCCGGCGAGCCGGTGTCGCCGTCTTTTTGCGCAAATTTTTTGATGAGTTCGGCCTTGCGGGCCGCTTCGATAGACATGGGTGTTCTCCGCGGCGTCGGGTCAATGTGCGGCCGCGCCGGGACGCCGTCCAGCGCGGTCGGGAATTCGCGGCGGCTTATGGGGGAAAGGGCCGCCGAAGGCAAGGGTCAGTGGTTGAACACCCGGCCCGGCTGGAGTTTCAGCCCGTCGAGGGTGCAGATGGCGACGGCGTCTTCGTGGAGGACGGCGAGGACGTTCTCGATCACGCCGGCCCGTTCACCGCGCAGGCCCTTGGCCACCGGCGGGGCGATGACCGCCGCCTGGCCGCGCCGGAGCCGGTCGGCCTGGGGCCCGTCAATCGCCGCCTGGGGCAGTCCGGAAAGGGCAAAGGCGATGGGCAGCAGGGCCTCGTCGCGCGCCTCCGGCGTTTCGATTGCTTCAAGGTCGTCGACCGTCACCGCGTCCTCCGCGCGGAACGGGCCCACCGCCGTCCGCCGCAGCGCGGAGACGTGGCCCTCCGTTCCCAGCGCCTTCGCCATGTCGCGCACCAGGGCGCGCACATAGGCGCCTTTTCCGGTCACCGCCTCGAAGACGGTTTCGTCAGCAGACGGCGCGTCGACGACGTGCAAGTCGTGGATCGAAATCGTCCGCGCCTCGATAGCGACGCGCTCGCCCTCCCGCGCAATGTCGTAGGCGCGCTCACCGCCGACCTTGACGGCGGAAAACTGCGGCGGGACCTGTTCGATCTCGCCAATGAACCGATCAAGGACGGCTTCGATCTCATCGCGCGACGGGCGATGATCGGACTGCGCGATGACGTCGCCCTCGCCATCGTCGGTCGTCGTCGACGCGCCCCAGCGGGCCGTGAAGCGATAGGTCTTTTCCGCATCCATGATGAACGGCACGGTCTTGGTCGCCTCGCCGAGCGCAATCGGCAACACGCCCGTCGCCAGCGGATCGAGCGTGCCGGCGTGGCCGGCCTTTTGCGCCTGAAACAGCCACTTCACCTTGCCGACCCCTTGCGTCGAGCCCATGCCCAACGGCTTGTCGAGGATGAGCCAGCCCGATACGGGCCGCCCCTTCTTGCGCCTTCTGCCCATGCGTCGGGCTCCTGATTTTTTGACCTTAGCGTACGCGCCGCGGCGCCGGGTTGGACGGGCCGCAGCGAGAGGCGTTCAATCAGGGGCGGCGGCCCGCGTCAAGCGTTGCACTACGCGGGCGGCGCCCGTTGCTTGAGAAGCTTTATTTGTCGCCCAAATCGCGGGCGACGTCCGGCCGCGCAAGCAGGGCGTCGATCCTCTGCGCCTCGGCGAACGTATCGTCGGACAGGAATTTGAGGGCCGGCGTGAATTTCATGTCGATCTTCTTGCCGAGGAGCCCGCGAATATGCGGCGCGGCGTGGTTGAGCGCGTCGATAACTTCCTCCTGATGCGCGCCGCCCAACGGCGCGGCGAAAACGGAGGCGTTTTTCAAGTCCGGCGACACCCGCACTTCCGAGACCGTGACCGAAACGCCGCTCAACGCCGGTTCGCGAAACCCTTCGCGCTGGAGGATTTCCACAAGAGCGTGACGGATCAGCTCGCCGGCGCGAAGCTGGCGCTGGGTGGGGCCTTTTGAGGAGGTGAAGCGTTTTGACATGGACGAAAATGTAAGGAGCCGCGGGCCTTTCGAAAACCCCCGGCCCTTTTCAGCCGCGCTATAGCGTCCGCGTCACCTTCTCGACGCGGAAGCATTCGATGACGTCGCCGACTTTCATGTCTTCGTAGTTGGCGAAGCTCATGCCGCATTCCTGGCCCGCGGGCACCTCATTGACATCGTCCTTGAAGCGCTTGAGCTGCGAGAGTTCGCCCTCGTGAATGACGACCTCGTCGCGGATAAGGCGGACCTTGGCGCCGCGTTCGACTTTGCCTTCCGTAACGCGGCAGCCGGCGACCTTGCCGTGTTTCGAAATCGAGAAGACTTCGAGGATTTCCGCATTCCCGAGGAAGGTTTCGCGCAGCTCCGGATCGAGCATGCCGGAGAGCGTGCCCTTGAGATCGTCGAGGAGGTCGTAGATCACCGAATAATAGCGGATTTCAACGCCCGAGCGCTCGGCTTCGTCGCGCGCCTGCTTGTTGGCGCGGACATTGAAGCCGATGACCGGCGCGTTCGACGCCTGCGCCAGAATGACGTCGCTTTCCGAAACGCCGCCGACGCCCGTATGGAGGACGCGCACGCGCACTTCGTCCGTAGACATCTTTTCGAGCGCGCCGACAATCGCTTCGACGGAGCCTTGCACGTCGCCCTTGATGACGATCGGCAGTTCCTTGATTTCCGAATCCTGAAGCTGCGCCATCATCTGCTCCAGCGAGGTGCCGGAGGTTTTCGCCGCTTCTTTCTCGCGGCGCTGGCGGGCGCGGAACTCGGCGACTTCGCGGGCGCGGGCTTCCGTCTCCACAACGTAGAACTGATCGCCCGGCTCCGGCACGCCGTTGAGGCCGAGAACCTCGACCGGGTAGGCGGGGCCGGCTTCCTTGACCTGAGCGCCCTTATCGTCGGCCATGGCGCGAACCTTGCCCCATTCCGAACCCACAACAACGATGTCGGAGCGTTTCAGCGTGCCGCGCTCGACGAGGAACGTCGCAACGGCGCCGCGGCCCTTGTCGAGACGGGCTTCGACGACGGCGCCTTCCGCGGCGCGGGAAGGATTGGCTTGGAGCTCCAAGAGCTCCGCCTGCAACAAAATCGCGTCCTGCAATCCGTCAAGATTGGTTTTCTTGAGGGCGGACACCTCAATGTCCTGCACGTCCCCGCCCATGCTTTCGACCTGAATCTCATGCTGCAGGAGGTCGGTGCGCACCTTGTTCGGGTCGGCGTCGGGCTTATCGACCTTGTTGATGGCGACAATGATCGGAACGCCCGCCGCCTTGGCGTGGCTGATCGCTTCTTCCGTCTGCGGCATAATCGAATCGTCCGCCGCCACCACCAGGATGATGATGTCGGTGACGTCCGCGCCGCGAGCGCGCATCTGCGTGAAAGCGGCGTGGCCCGGCGTATCGAGGAAGGTGATCTTGCCCTTCTTGCCGAGATCGATCTGATAGGCGCCGATATGCTGGGTGATGCCGCCCGCTTCGCCGGCGACCACGTCGGTCTGGCGCATGGCGTCGAGGAGCGATGTCTTGCCGTGGTCGACGTGGCCCATGATCGTCACGACCGGCGGGCGCGGCTTCATGTCTTTTTCCGCATCCGCGTCGCCGCCGAGGCCCTCTTCGACATCGGATTCGGAAACGCGCTTGACCGTGTGGCCGAGATCTTCGGCGACAAGCTGGGCCGTGTCGGCGTCAAGGACGGCGTTGGCCGTGACCATCTGGCCCTGTTTCATCAGTTCCTTGACGAGTTCAACCGCCCGCATGGACATGCGCGCGGCAAGGTCCTGCACCGTGATTGTTTCCGGGATCGTCACGTCGCGGACGATCCGATCGGAGCCGCCGCGTTTCTGGCGCGCCAGCTTTTCGCGCTCGCGCGCGCGCTTGACCGAAGCGAGCGAACGCTGACGTTCCTCATCGTCCAGTGCATTGGCGATGGTCAGCTTGCCGGTGCGCCGGCGCGCCGGTTCTTTTGATTTCGAACTGCGGTCGTCGACGGCGGATTTGCGCCGCGTCTTGATACGGCCGCCAAGCTGCGCCAGCGGATTGTCCGGATCGTCCTCGGTGCGTTTTTCCGTTTCGGCGTCTTTCGTTTTCGCGCGGGCGTCGGACTTCGCCGCGTTTCGTTTCTTGCGTTCGGCCTCTTCTTCTTCGAGGGCGGCGCGCGCGGCGTCTTCCGCCTTGCGACGCTCTTCGGCCTCCTTGGCGCGTTTGGCGTCCTCTTCCGCAACACGCTTGCGCTCAACGTCGAGCTTCGCGCGTTCTTCCGCTTCGCGCGCCTCGCGCTCAGCCCGTTCAGCCGCTTCGCGTTTGTCGCGCTCGGCCTTGTCCCGGCGCGACTTGGCGAGCGCTTCCGCGCGCGCAACCTTTTCGTCTTCGGAAAGCGTTTTGAGGACGGCGCCTTTTTTCTTGGCCGCTTCCTCAGCCGGCGCCGGCGCCGCTTTTTTCTCTTTTACCGGCGCAGCCGCCTTTTCGGGCGCAGCCTTTTCCGCCGCCTCGCCGCCTTTTTTTGGCGTCAGGACGCGCCGGCGCTTGGTCTCGACCACGACCGTCTTCGAACGACCGTGAGAGAAGCTCTGCTTCACGGCGCCCGTTTCCGTCCGGCGCAAGGTCAGCGGCTTGCGGCGCGGGCGGGTCTTTTCTTCAGTTTCGACGTCGTCGCTCATTCAAACTCCAGATTGCGCCTGACCCTTGCTCGGTTGAGCCGCGCCAGACGCGCTTTCAATATTGCCGCGGCAATTCCGCCGCTCTTTCCATCGAAAGCCGGTCATGGACATACAGTCCAAACCGGCCGGGGTCCACTTCGAAACCCCTATTCCGCCTCCTTCGCCGCCCCGGCCGTCCGATAGGCGGCGAGGCGCTGAGCGGCCCTTTCAAACCGCGCCGCCGACGGTCCCGCCATGATCGCCGCGTGGACGGCGTCCTGACCGAGCGCGGCGGATAGTTCGGACCGCGTAAAAAGCGCATAACGCGCGACGCCTTTGGCGAGCGCGGCGAGTTTGTCGCATCCGTCATCGGCGCCGTCGGACGCCGCAATCAGAACAGACGCCTTCTTCGCCTTCAGCGCGGCGCGCGTCTTTTCGAAACCCACCACCGCATCGCCGCAGCGACGCGCCAGCCCCAGCGCCGACAAGGCTGCTTTCGCAAACCCGGCGTCGACCTGCGCGCCGAGATCAGCGGGCGTTTCCGCCGGCGCCTTGAACGCTCTTGCAAAGAGGCGCCGATGCACAGCGGTGTCCACCATGTCCCGGCGCGCCGTCACCCAGGCGCCGCGACCGGGAAGCTTGCTCGAAAAATCGGGCGCAACGACGCCTTCCGGCGACAGGACGAACCGGATCAGCCCGTCAGGCGCACCGCTCTCCCCGGCGACAATGCATCGCCGTTCACGGCCGTCATCGGGAGGCGGTCGTTTCTGTTCAAGCGCTTGCGCCAGCAGCGGCCTCCGCTTCTTCTTCAGCAGCCGCGGCGGCGGCCTCTTCTTCCGCGCGCATGGCGACCAGTTCTTCTTCCGTGACCCAACCGGCCGTCACCCGCGCGCGCATGATCATGGCTTCCGCGTCTTCGGCGGAAAGCCCATAGGGCTCAAGAATGCCGTCATAATGTTTGCGCTCGCCATCGACCCGCTCGGTCCAGCCGACGAGATCGTCAGTGACGCAACCGGCGAAGTCTTCCAGCGATTTGACATCGTTCTCGCCGAGCGAAACGATCATCTTAAGATCGAGCCCCTCGACATTCAGAATATCGTCGGCGACGCCAAGCTCTTTGCGTTTTTCGTCGAGCTTTTTGTTTTCTTCCTCGATGAATTCGCGCGCCCGCGTTTGCAGTTCCTGCGCCGTCTCTTCATCGAGACCGTCGATTTCAGCGAGTTCTTCGAGGTCGACAAAGGCGATTTCCTCAATGCGCGTGAAGCCTTCGGACACCAGAAGACCGGCCATCATGTCGTCCACATCGAGGCCTTCCATGAAGCGTTCCGAACGCCGCTTGAATTCTTCCTGACGTTTGGCGCTTTCTTCCTCCTCGGTCATGATGTCGATCTCGTAGCCGGAAAGCTGCGAGGCGAGACGCACATTCTGACCGCGCCGGCCGATGGCGAGGGACAATTGCTCGTCGGGCACCACGACCTCGATGCGCTCCAGCTCTTCATCGAGCACGACTTTGGTGACTTCCGCCGGGGCGAGCGCATTGACGACAAAGGTCGCGTCGTCCGGCGAGAAGGGCACAATGTCGATTTTCTCGCCGCCCAGTTCGTTGACGACCGCCTGCACGCGGGACCCGCGCATGCCGACGCAGGCGCCGACCGGGTCAATCCCCGGATCGTTCGACATGACGCCGATCTTGGCGCGGCTGCCTGGGTCGCGAGCGACCGCCTTGATCTCGATGACGCCGTCATAGACTTCCGGCACTTCCTGCTCGAAGAGCTTGGCCATGAATTGCGGATGGGCGCGGGAGAGAAAGATTTGCGGCCCCCGCGTTTCCCGCCGCACGTCAAGGATATAGGCGCGCACGCGCTCGCCATTGCGATAGTTTTCCCGCGGCAATTGCTGGTCGCGGCGGATAATCGCTTCGGCCTTGCCGAGATCGACAATCACATGGCCATATTCGACGCGTTTGATAATGCCGTTGATGATCTCGCCGACGCGGTCCTTGAAATCTTCATACTGACGTTCGCGCTCAGCGTCGCGGACCTTTTGCGTAATGACCTGTTTCGCCGCCATGGCCGCCACGCGGCCAAAGTCGATCGGCGGCAGGGGCTCCGACATAAAGTCGCCAAGTTCGGCTTCCGGATTGCGCTGGCGCGCGTCCTCAATCGCGATTTCGGCGGAGTCGTTTTCGATCTCTTCCACCACTTCCAGCAGGCGCCAGAGTTTCGTTTCGCCGGTCTGCGGATTGATCTCGGCGCGGACATTCGTTTCATGGCCGTAGCGCGAGCGCGCCGCGCGGGCGAGCGCGTCTTCCATGGCGTCGATGACAAGGCTCTTGTCGATCGACTTTTCGCGCGCAACCGCGTCGGCAATCTGAATCAGCTCCAGCTTGTTGGCGCTAATCGCGTTCATGGATGGTCTCCATCATCTCTTCGTCTCCTTCGCCGACGGATGCGGCGTCTTTGGGTTGGGTCGAGCCCGCTTTGAGGCTCTCCCGGATCAAGTCTTCGGTCAGCACGAGTTTGGCGCTGGCGATCCAGTCGAGAGGGAACAGCGCCGTCTCCGTTTCCTCATCAATGTCAAACGCCACCTTGCCGTCATCGACGCCGGCGACAACGCCGGAAAAGCGCTTGCGGCCCTCAACAAGGCGGTTGAGTTCAAGCTTTGCAGGCCAGCCCCGCCAGTCCTCGAAGTCCTTAAGGCGCACTAGCGGCCGGTCGATCCCCGGCGAGGAAACCTCCAGATTGTAGTTCCCCTCGATGGGGTCGGCCTCGTCGAGCACAGGCGAGAGAGCGCGGGAAAGCCGCGCGCAGTCTTCCGCGCTCATCGTATGATCGGCGCGCTCGGCCATGACCTGCAGCGTTTTCGTCTTGCCGCCGGTGACGCGCACGCGCACCAGCTCGAACCCGGCGCTCTTTACAACCGGCTCGATCAGGGCGTTCAGGCGTTCCTCTTGCAGCGTCAAAGGGCCTCTTTATCAACGAAAAAGCGGGCCCCGCGGGGCCCGCTTTCGATTTTTCGAATAGCGTTTGGGCGACATATAGGGCGCCGGAGGGGCTTTGTCAGCCCCGCCGGCGCGGTTTTCAGGTGGATTTCCAGCCCGCTTTCCGTCAGACTTCGGCCCATTGGGGGCTGTTGACGGGTTATGAGGGGTCAAACGTCATGGGGCGGTTTTTAGCATTTGTTCTGGGCGTCGCCGGCGCGCTGATTGCGAGCCAGGGACCGAGCTTTACGCTGCAATATATGCAGAACGTTCAAGGCCGGGTCGACGAATTGACGGCCATCGTCGAGACGCAGGAAGCGGAAATCCGCGATCATGGCTACACCCGCGAAAAAGCGATGAACGAGTGCAAGACGGCGACGAACCTGCTCGACGCGTTCTGCACCAATTACCGCATGGCGGTCGAACGCCTCGAATATCTGACCGTTCATCTGGCCGAACTCGAAGCGGCGACGGACTATGTGCGCCCGCTCGTTCTCGCGCGCGCCTATGATCGCGGCATTGCGATGTCCGTGCGCGAACAATTCGAGCCCGCCGTACCGACGACGCTCCATGGCGCGGTTTACGCCGGCGGCGGTTTCGCCGTCGCCTGGGGCCTGCCGCTGGTGATTTTTTCCATCCTCGGCGGCATGTTCGGCGGCGGTCGGCGCTAGGACTTTTCAAGCCCGAGGAAATCCCAGATGCGGCCGTCCGCGAGATGGCTCGGCCGCACATTCTGCAAAGCGCGGAACATCACCTCCCGCCGGCCCGGCGAACGCGCCTCCCATTCGTCGAGCAGGCGCTTCATGGCGACGCGCTGCAGCCCGTCCTGCGAACCGCAGAGATTGCAGGGGATGATGGGGAATTCCATGGCTGCGGCGAATCTCTCTATGCCCTTCTCCGCACACTGAAGAAGCGGGCGCAAGACGAAGAGATCGCCCTCGTCATTGACGAGCTTCGGCGGCATGGCGGCCAGCCGGCCGCCATGGAACAGGTTCATCATGAAGGTCTCTAACGCGTCGTCGCGATGATGCCCCAGCACAATGGCGTCGCAGGCTTCCTCGCGCGCGACCCGGTAGAGAATGCCGCGCCGGAGCCGTGAACACAGCGAACAATAGGTCCGTCCTTCGGGGACCTTATCGGTGACAATCGAATAGGTGTCCTCAGTGATGATGCGGTGATCGACGCCGAGGTTTTCAAGGTAATCCGGCAAGATATGTTTCGGAAAGCCAGGCTGGCCCTGATCGAGATTGCAAGCGACAAGCTCCGCCTTAAGCGCGCCCTGCCATTTCAGATCCATCAGCGCGGCGAGCAGCGTGTAGCTGTCCTTGCCGCCGGAAAGGCAGACGAGCCAGCGTTGCGGGCGCCCGTCCTGTTGCGGGGCGTCGAGGCCGAAGCGCGCAATCGTGTCCTGGGTCTGGCGCAGGATGCGTTTGCGCAGCTTGCGGAAAGTGACGCTGTCCGGCGCGCGCCCATAAACTCGCGGTCGGTTTGCGATTGCCGCGCTATCTTCTGTGGTGATCGCCATCGCCGAAACGCCTTTGCTAACGCGTTCGGTCAACCACGAACGAGGTCAATTGTCACGGGGCCCGAAATGGGCGTCGAGAAATTCAAGAAAGGCGGGCCAGTCCTCCTCAACGACGCCGTGGGTGCCGGGACGGATCCAGAAGGCGATGTCCGCGTCGGGCGCCCATTCGTCGAGCCGGTCCTGATCAAGTCCTGTCGCGCCGAATAGCTCCCAAACGGGATCGGCCCCTTGCGCGGCGCGAAACGCCCCATTGGGATCGGACCAGACATCCCGGCGCGCATTGCCGAGCAGCACCGGGCGCGGCGCAATGAGCGCGAGCAAATGATGCTGATCGACCGGCATCTCCGCTTCGTGGCCCGCCGCATTGGCGTAGCTTTGCGCAAACCAGTGCGGATAGTTCTCCGTCATGGAGGCGACGCTTTCCCCGGGCTTGTTCCGGTTGAGCGATGCGCCGCCCGTGCCCGACTGATGGGCGATGACCCCGTCGATGCGGTCGTCATAGGCCGCCGCATAAAGCGCCGCCTTGCCGTAGCGGGAATGCCCCCAGGCGATGAAGGCGTCCTTATCAAAGCGGTCGTCCGCTTCGAATGCGTCGGTCATGCGCCCATAAAGCCAGGCCCAGGCGGCGACGGCGCCCCACCGGCTTTCGTCGTCGTCATGACCCGCCGAAAGCCGGCGCAATTCCGCAAGACCCTCCTCCGCATCGTCCGGCGCAACGGAACTCGGGAAAAAGGACGCGACCGCAAAGCCGCGATCAAGAATCTCCTCATAAGGCGGCGTGCAGATAAACCGCCCGAACACATAGGTCGCAACCGCGCCGAACACCCCGCCGCTCATGGACCCGGCGTCATCGGGGCGCGAAACGCCGTCATGGGGCATGGCGTCCCAGGACGGGCAAAAGGTCTGCATCATGACGATCGGCGCCGGGCCCGCCGCATCGTTGGGGATCGCCACCTGAACGAGAAAGCCGCCGCGGTCCATCACCTCCCTCGTTTCCACCGCGACGCCGTTGAACGTCGCCGCCGCGGCAAGGGTCCATTCCTCAAGGCGTCCGCGCCCGCCAAAGGCGGCCTCGTCGATCACGCGTTTTTCGATGACTTCCGTCGAGGACGCGTCGGGCATCGCGCCGATGACATGGCGTTCAAAGGCGGCGCGCAATTGCGGCGCGTGTTTCTCGCGCCAGAGGGCGGCGCTTTCATTGGCGCTCAGCACCGGCGGCGTCGCTTCGGCGCCGTTAGGCTCAAGATCCGTCCATGCGAGGGTCGCCCGCACGCAGGAGGAGAGGACCGCCGCGCCGGCGAGCAGGCCGAAAATCTTCGTGACACGCACAAAGGATGTGAACAGAGAACGGGTCATAAGGGCCCACGAAACCGGGATGCGCCGCCGGTTTCAAGTCACATTGCGGTCAGCGGCGTCTGCGCGTCGGCGAAAAATGAGATACGCCGCAGCGCGCCCTTCCCGCGTCGCCTTGGCCTCGTATCGGGTTTCCGGCCAGTCGGCAGGCCGCGTTTTCCAGTCGGCGGCGCGTTCTGCGGTCCAGTCGAAGGCCGGCGCATTGCGGGCGTGCATCAGCGTCCACCGAATGTAATCGGGAATATCCGACGCCACGCGCAATTCGCCGCCGGGCGCCAGGAGCCGTCCCGCCTCGGCGAAGAACCAGGGTGAGATCATGCGTCGTTTGTGATGACGCTTTTTCGGCCACGGGTCCGGATGCAGGACGAACAGCTTTGTCAGCGACCCGTCGGGCAGCGCCTCTAGCAGCGGGCGCGCATCGCCGAAATGGATGCGAATGTTCTGAAGTCCGGTTTCGTCGATCTTCGACAGGAGTTTTGCAACGCCGTTGACGAAGGGTTCGGCGCCGATAAAGCCCACCGACGGGTTTTCCTGCGCCTGCCAGGCGAGATGTTCGCCGCCGCCAAAGCCGACCTCGAACCAGATTTCGTTCGCATCGGGAAAGAGCGCCGCGGGATCGACAGGCCCGGTCTCCGGGTCCGGCGCCGCGACCCTGGGCAACAAATCCGACATCAGCCGCGCCGGCCGCGCGCGCAAGGGTTTGTCGAGCCGGCGACCGTAAAGGTTGGGAATGTAACCGCGTTCCGTCATCTTGCCCGATCTATAGCGCCCGCGTTCACGATTGTCTCATCGCGCTTGCGTTTGCCGCCGCCGCGGCGCCAAGCTGGCGGGCCGGCAGCGAACGCGAAAGACATGACAAGACGACGATACTGGACAGGAACAAAGCGCGCGCCGGCGCAGGACCGGTTTTTTATCGACGCTCTCGATCCGAATTTATGGACGCGGGGCGACGAGACCGACTGGGACGCCTGCTGGCAGACGGGCATGCCGGCGCGCGGCGTTTTCAGGACGATGAAGCCCGGCCAGTGGATCAACCACATTCCGGGCAGCCACGCGCTGACGGTAAAATCGCGCCTTTACCAGACCCTCGACGGGGCGCGGCGTCGCGCGCCGGCGGCGCTTCAGGAGCGATATCGGTTCTTTCCCGAAAACTATCTGATGCCGGGCGACTACCACGCGCTGCAGCGCGAGGCGTTTGAGCGCCCGGAAAAGCGCTGGATCGTCAAGCCGAAAAGCCTGTCGCGCGGGCGCGGCATCGAAGTCATCGCCGACGCTGGCGCGGCGCCGGTCGATGAGAAAATGCTGGTGCAGGAATATCTCGCCGCGCCGCATCTCTTTAACGGGCGGAAATATGTCCTGCGCTGCTATCTCGTCATCACATCCGTCGAACCGCTGCGCGTTTATCTGTATAAAGAAGGGTTTGTAAAACTTGCATCGGAAGCCTATCGCGACGGCGACTTCGATAATCTTTATGCGCATCTTACGAACCCCGACGTCAATGCGCTGAACGACGCCGTTGACGCGGCGGTCGAGTTTCACAGTTTCGCCGACTACCGGCGATGGCTTGCGGAAAACGGCGCCGACCCGGAACCGGTTTTCGCCGCGCTGCGCGAGATGGCCGTCATCACCGCCATCGCCGCGCGAGAGACCATGCGCGCGCGTCTCGCCAAAAGCGGCGCCTGGGCGCCGGGCTGCTGCGAACTGATCGGCATGGACTGCATGGTCGACGCAGACCTCAAACCCTGGCTGCTTGAATGCAATCTCAGCCCGTCCCTTGACGTTTGCGCGGCGCCGGATGCCGGCGGCGCCATGGAAGAGGCGGTCAAGCGCGCGGTGGTCGCCGATCTTGTCGCCATGGCCGGCCTTAACGACGCCGAGCGGGACATCGCCGATCCGGAGGACGTCGCCGCCGCCATCGCCGCGAGCGAACGGGAGGGCGACCGCGCCGGCGGTTATGAGCGCATCTATCCGGCCGAAGACGCGCGCGCGTTTTTTCCGTTTTTTCCGGCGCCGCGATATGCGGACATCGCGCTTGGCGATGCGATCAAGCCGGGCGCCGCTGACGACTATCGCTTCTCCGCCAACGCAGCCGGCGAATACGCCTTTGACGACGACATCGTCCTGCAGGGCGCCGGCGCCGACAGCCTGATGACGCCGCCGACGGCGGGGGCGTATATCTGGCTGCGCGCCGGGGCCGGCGACCCGCCGCAAGAGATCGCTCACGATCTCGCCGCATTGTCCGGCGCATCGGGCGACGCCGCGCCATCAACGCAGAAGACCGTCTGGGACACGCTGGCCGACTGGGGCGCGGCAGGGCTGTTGCTGCCCGCCGGTGAACGGCCCGCGACAGAAAAAGACGACCGGCACCCGCCGCCGGCGCAACCCGTCTGGGCGGGGGAGCAAGCGGTTCGGTTTGCGGACCGCGGCTATCGCATCCGCTTTGCGGCGCCGGAGATTGCGCCCCGGATCGATCCAATCGTCGCGCCGCTCCGCGCCGCCACAGATGCGAAAGACGCGACGGAAATTTCAGTGCTGCGCGGGCGGGCGGGCTACGCCATCACGGTCGGGTCGCGCCTTGCGCGCGCCGGTCTCCGGCTGGCGGAAGTCGCCCCGGCGCTTTGCGACATCCTTAAGCGCGAGCCGTCGGAAACGGGCGATGACGCGCCGTTGCTGGCCGCAAGCCTGTGGCGCATGGGTGCGCGAACGGCCCTCGTCGCGTCATCGGCGCGCACGGGCTGGGACAGTCTCGGGGCCGCGCTCTGCGCCGCCGGCGAGGGAGCGCTGATCGCCGGCGCCTGCCGGCTCGGCGACGCGCCCGGGGGCGCGATCCCCCTTCCGCTGCCGGCAAGGCTCAGGATCGACGACGCGGACCGTGCGCCGGCCTTCATCAGCCAGTGGCGAAACGAAACGCGCGGCGCCCTACTGCCGCTGACGGCGGCGCCGGACGGGGAATGCTCCGTAGACGTTGCAATTCTGCCGACATTCCAGGCTTCTCTGGATGAGACGACGACGAGCCGCCTGTCGGGACGGCGCGCCTTTCTCGCACTGGCGCAAATGGTCGATGACGCGGAGCTTTCCGCAACGGCGGCGGCGCGCCTCGCGCAATGGGCGGACGCCGTTCCCTGCTTCGCGATTCAATTCGGCGACCGACAATCCGGCGCGCGGGCGCTCGCCGCAGCAACGGCGCCGCAATAGACAAAGAAAAACGGCGCTCCCGCAGAAGCGCCGTTTGATAATCGATAATGGTCGACGCCGACGATCAGGTTTCGTCTTCTACCGCTTCTTCGGCGTCCTCGACGGCTTCTTCCACCGCCTCTTCAACGTCGTCGTAAGCCCCTTCCGCGGCCTCCGCAGCGTCTCCCACCGCTTCTGACGCCTCGTCGTAAGCGCCTTCTGCAGCTTCGGCGGCGTCGTCAGCGGCTTCGGCGGCCTCTTCAGCCGCTTCGGCGACGCCGTCAGCGGCCTCTTCAGCTGCTTCCTCAACTTCTTCGGCGACGGTTTCGGCCTCGCCTTCATTGTCAGCCTGCGAGCAACCGGCCAGCAACAGCGCCGCCGGCGCGCCGGCGATCAGCGCACGGCTTAACCGCGCAAGCATTTTTTCACGGTCGTTTTTCAAATTCGTCATAAAGTCTGCCCCGTTTTGATTAGCGGACGCCCTGATCTAAGGGACGCCTTGGCGCATCCGGAATACCCCGCCGCACGGACTGCAGCGGGCGCCGGCCACGTCGCGTCCTATCATATTGTAAACGGGAAGATAACGGCAATTTCCGCCTTGTGACGTTTTTTTCACGTCTGTCGCCTGCGATCGCCACCCCTACCGCCCTGAAATTCGTGACATTTTGCCGCAATCGGGCCGTTCAGACGGCTGATTTCAAGGCTTCCACGAGATCGGTGCGCTCCCAGGAGAAGCCGCCCTCATTGTCCGGCTCGCGGCCGAAATGGCCGTAAGCGGCGGTGCGGGCATAAACCGGACGATTGAGATCGAGGGCCCGGCGAATGCCTGAGGGCGAAAGATCCATGGCCTCGCGGACCGCGCGTTCCAGCGCCGTCTCGTCGACCGCGCCGGTGCCGTGGGCGTCCACATAGACGGAGAGGGGCTGGGCGACGCCGATGGCGTAGGAAAGCTGGATCGTGCAGCGCTCGGCGAGTTCGGCCGCAACAACATTCTTGGCGAGATAGCGCGCCGCATAGGCGGCCGAGCGGTCGACCTTGGTCGTGTCCTTGCCGGAAAAGGCGCCGCCGCCGTGAGGCGCGGCGCCGCCATAAGTGTCGACAATGATCTTGCGGCCGGTGAGGCCGGCGTCGCCGTCGGGCCCGCCGATCACGAACTTGCCGGTCGGATTAACGTGCCAGGCGCAGTCTCTGGCGATCTCGATTTCTTTGAGGGCGCCGCGAATATAAGGCTCGACCACCTCGCGGACTTTCGCCGAATCCCAAGTCTCGTCGAGATGCTGGGTCGACAGGACGATCGACGTCACCTCCGCCGGGCGGCCGTCCGAATATTGCACCGTGACCTGGCTCTTTGCGTCCGGCCCGAGCCGGCCGGCCTCGCCGTCCCCGGCGTGACGGGCCGCGGCGAGGTCCTTCAAAATGCGGTGGCTGTAATAGATCGGCGCCGGCATCAGCGCTTCGGTTTCGCGGCAGGCGTAACCGAACATAATGCCCTGGTCGCCGGCGCCTTCGGCGTTGGCGTCGGCGGCGTTGTCGACCCCTTGGGCAATGTCCGCAGACTGACCATGCAACAGGACGTCGACCTCGGCCGTTTCCCAGTGAAAGCCGTCCTGCTCGTAGCCGATGTCGCGAATGGCGTCCCGGGCGGCTTTTTCAAACGGCCCGGGCTCAACGCCGCCATTGGCCATCAGGGCCTCGGGCGCGCGAACCTCGCCGGCGATGACGACCCGGTTGGTCGTCGTCAGGGTTTCGCAGGCGACGCGCACGTCCCACGGGCTCATGCCCGCCGTCTCCGCCTCGCGATAAATAAGGTCGACGATTTCGTCGGAAATCCGGTCGCAGACCTTGTCCGGGTGTCCCTCGGACACGCTTTCGCTGGTGAATTGATAGGACTGACGCGCCATGGAGATCCGGCCTTTCATATAAAGATAAGTTTATATGATGCGCCTATAGCGAATGGCTGCAGCGCTGTCCAATGCCAGCCTATCCGGGAATAGGGCCTTTGCGCACGTGAAATATCATCTCGCCTTGGCGGTTTCGGTTTCCGAAATCGACCGGACGAGTTCGAGGACGCGCTTCCTGACCTTCGGATCCTCGATTTCAGAGTAATAGCGGCAAAGCTGCACGCCTTCCTGGGAGTGGAGCAGCTCCATGAACGGATCTTCGGGGCCGTCTTCGGCAAAGCCGCGCGCGCCGCCGATAGAGTCGTAATCGTCGTAGAAGAACTGCACCGGCACCTCGAGCAGCTCGGAAAGCTGCATCAGGCGGCCCGCGCCAATGCGATTTGCGCCTTTTTCATATTTCTGGACCTGCTGAAAGGTAAGGCCCAGCGCCTTGCCGAGGGCGTCCTGGCTCATGCCGAGGACCATGCGCCGAAGCCGGACCCGTCCGCCCACATGGACGTCGATCGGGTCGGGACCGCCCTTCTTTTTTTGCGGCGGCGTCTTGCGCGCTGCTTTTTTCGGCCGGGCGGTTTTCACCGCCTTCGCCGCCTTCGCCCTTCTGGCCATACCGTCACCTTCTGTGACCCGATTCGTACGAACCGGATCGCTACCCGCGACTATATCCTCCCCCGGCCGTTCTCGCCGGACCGCGCATTATGGCTTCTTTGGCGTATCGCGTAAAGGTTGCAGTCCGCGGCGAGCCGCCCGCGACAATATATGGCCCCATGCGCCTGCAGCGACGGCGCCGGCGACCATCAGGAAATAGAGAAGATCGCCGAGGCGGTCATAGAGCGGCGGCGCGATCGCCGGCGGCAGCGCGGCGTCGATATGGCCTGTCTGATAGAGGGGGATCCGTTCGAGGATTCGGCCATGGGCGTCGATCAGCGCCGAAACGCCGGTATTCGCCGAGCGCGCCATGGGCAGGCCGGTTTCAATCGACCGCAGCCGCGCCTGATCGAGATGCTGACGCGGACCGGACGTGTCGCCGAACCAGGCGTCGTTGGTGACGGTGACGATGAGGTCCGGGCGCTCCTCCCTCGGATAAACGGCGCCCGGAAAAATCGCCTCGTAACAGATCAACGGCGAAAACCGCACGCCGTTTGACGACAAGGTGGCGGGTCCCACGCCGGCGGCGAAGCCGGCGTCGCCGTAAGGCGCCAGTTGCGCGAGGCCGACGGCGTTCAACAGGTCATAGAACGGAAGATATTCCCCGAAGGGCACGAGATGATGCTTGTCGTAATGATCGACGACGCGGCGCGCGCCGTCTACTTCCTCCACAAGGGCGACGGCGTTGTAGTACCGATAGGCGCCGCTCTCGCCCGCATCGCGTCGGACCGCGCCGGCGATGAGACTGGAGCCCGCCGGCAATTCGTTGGCGAGAACCTCAAGAGCCCCCACCGCTTCATCAAGAAGCGGCGCCGCGTTTTCGGGCCAGACGATGAGCAAGGGCGCGTCGCCGGGCGCGGCGCCCGCCGAGCGTTCGAGGTTGCGATAGAAATTGTCGCCCCATTT
Organism: Hyphococcus sp.; assembly: GCA_028284345.1. Taxonomy (GTDB): domain Bacteria; phylum Pseudomonadota; class Alphaproteobacteria; order Caulobacterales; family Parvularculaceae; genus Hyphococcus. The sequence goes on from JANQRY010000008.1 coordinate 469,123, forward strand.
GTCGGGATTGATCTTATCCCGCTGGTTTATGTTGGGCTGAACGATGCGCAGATAGGCGCTCGGTTGATCGGGCGGCGCGGGCGCAAGGGACAATCGCGCAAATCCGATCACAAACAACACAAGCGCACCGATAACGGGCGCAGCCAGCCAGATGGCGGCGCGGCGCGGGGCGACGCCGCGCGAAAGACCCGCCGCGCCGGCGCCGGCGAACGCAATCGTCACGAGACTTAATCCGTACGCCCCATACCAGGCCGCGGTCTGTGCGCCGACAGCCGACCCGGCGAGCGCCTGTCCGGCGAGGTTCCATGGCAGGCCGGTGAGGATGTGGCCACGCAGATATTCAAAGATCGAGAAGACAGCCGCGAAGAGAACAACCCGCGGCCAGCCGGGCCGCCAAAAGGCGATGGAGACGAGGCCCGCCGCGCCGGAAAAAAGCGCAAGCCCCGCCGGCATCGCGGTCACTGCAAAGGGCGCCATCCAGGCGAACTGGTCGGCCTGAACGAAGAAGGAAAACGCCATCCAATAAACGCCGGCGAGGAAATAGCCAAAGCCGAACCACCAGCCGGCGGCGAAGGCGCGCAGGCGCGGGCGGGCGCTATCCGCCGCCCCGTCGAGCAGGATGATGATCCCGGTGAAGGCGACGGCGAGCAGGGGCAGCGCATAGAACGGCGCCATGGCGAGCGCGCCGCAAAGCCCGAAACCAAACGCGGCAGCAGCGCGGCGCCATCCGGTCAGCGCACGGATTTTTCCTGCAAATTCCTGAAGCTGGACGCCGATGCGCGCCAGGGCCTGGTCCATCTCGCGGCGGCCCTCGCCTATTCCGCGGCGTCGGTTTGCGCGCGCCGCGACGGGCGAATGCGCAGACGCCGGACCTTGCGGGCGTCCGCTTCGGCGATTTCGATGTCAAAGCCGGAGGGCGCGGAAATGATTTCGCCCCGCTGCGGCACGCGGCCCGCGATGGAAACCACGTAGCCGCCCACCGTGTCGATTTCGTCGTCTTCCAGGTTCAGCCGCGCGCCGGTCTCCGTTTCAAAGGCGCCCAGTTCTGCCCGGGCGTCGGCGATCCAGCCGCCGTCGGCGGCCGGCGTTATGGACGGCTCGTCATCATCGTCATGTTCGTCATTGATGTCGCCGACGATTTCTTCAACAAGGTCTTCGATGGTGACGAGACCGTCCGTACCCCCATATTCGTCGATGACCAGCGCCATATGGATGCGCGAGGCCTGCATGCGCAACAGCATGTCGGTGACGCGCATGGACGGCGGCGCATAGAGAAGATCCCGCCGGAGCGATTTCAACACCGGGCCGTCGCCGTCGGGCTTTACAGCGCCGTTGGAAAGAAGGCCGACGACGTCCTTGATGTGCACCATGCCCACCGGGTCGTCGAGATCGCCGCGATAGATCGGCAGGCGGGAATGGCCGGCGTCGGCGAAGGTTTTGACCAGCTCGTCAAGGGGCGTTTCGATATCGACGGCGTAGATGTCCGCCCGCGGCGCCATCACGTCGAACACCTTCTTTTCGTCAAAGGCGACGACGCGCTCGATCATGGCGCGGCGCGCGCTCGTAAAGGCGTCGTCGCTTTCGCCATCCGGGTCTTCGGCGACAACGCCCGACTCAACAATAGCGTCGGCGGCGTCGCTGTCGCCGAACAACGAACGGATGCGCCCAAGGATGCCGTTCTGGCGCGAACTGTCTGGATCTGAATTATCGTTCGTCATCTTTATTCGTCGCCGGCATAGGGGTCAGGAACGCCAAGGCGCTTGAGAATCGCTGATTCCCCGGCTTCCATCGCCGCCGCGTCGGCTTCTGTTTCATGATCATAGCCGATTAGATGCAACATGCCATGGACGAGAAGATGCGCCGCGTGATCGCGTAAGGAGACGCCGCGCCCCGCCGCCTCGTCCCGGCTGATTTCCAGCCCGAGGGCAATGTCGCCGAGATAAGCCTCGCCCGGGCCCGGCGCGTCGTCGCCGGGAAAGGACAGGACATTGGTCGGGCCGTCTTTGCCGCGAAACCCGGCATTGAGCGAGGCCATGGCGGCATTGTCCGTGAACAGAATGGAGACCGGGCGCCGGGCGCCCGCAAACCGTTCGCGCACGGCGCGACAACAGTATTCGGCGAGGGCTTCCGGTTCGATCCCGGCCCAGCCGTCGCAATCGACGCGCACCTCGCAGATTGTTTCTTCGGCGATCACGGTCACGGTTTCCGCCGTTTCCGGTCCCGCGCATCGTAGGCGTTGACGATGCGGGCGACGAGGGGGTGGCGCACCACATCGGCCGCGGTAAACCGCGCCTCGGCGACGCCCTCGACGCCGGCGACGACGGAAAGCGCATCGGCAAGACCGGAGCGTTCCCCGTCCGGCAGATCGGTCTGGGACGGATCGCCCGTCACAGCCATATGGGCGCCTTCGCCAAGCCGGGTCAGAAACATCTTCATCTGCTCCGGCGTCGCGTTTTGCGCTTCGTCGAGAATGACCGCGGCGCGCGCAAGCGTGCGCCCGCGCATGAAGGCGATGGGCGCGATCTCGATGTCGCCGGCGGCGATGCGACGCTCCACATAATCCGTATGCATCATATCGTGGAGCGCGTCGTATAAGGGCCTCAAGAACGGATCGACCTTTTCCTTCATGTCCCCGGGCAGGAAGCCGATGCGCTCGCCCGCCTCAAGGGCCGGCCGCGACAGGATGATCCGCTCGACCTTGCCGCTCAGCATCATGCCGACCGCATGGGCGACCGCGAGATAGGTCTTGCCGGTGCCGGCGGGCCCGACGCCGAAGGTCAGGTCATTGGCGTTGAGCTTGTCGATATAGGCGGCCTGGTTGGCCGAACGCGGCACGATCAGGCGCTTGGGCGTCTTGATGGCGCGGGCGTCGACGGCTTCGGCCGCCTTCGGGCCGTCCGTGTTGCGCGCCGCCGCGCGCACGTCTTCCGCCGCTACGGCGTCGCCCCGTTTCAATCGCGCATAGAGCCGTTCAAGGGCCGCGATGGCGCGGGCGCGGGCGCCGTCGCTGCCCGTCACGGCGAAGCGATTGCCGCGCGGGTCGATGCGCACGCCGAGGGCGTCTTCCAGGATGGCGAGATGGGCGTCATGGCTGCCGGACAGCTCGGCGGCGAGCCCGTTGTCGTCAAAGTCGATATGCGCAACTTCGCCGGCGGTCGGTTGTTCGCTCAAGCGGCGTCCTCACCCTCGTCATTCAGCGCGCCGGCAAGCGCATTCGGCGTCACGCCCTCAATGCGCACCGGCGCAATCTGTCCTAGCATGGAATCTGGCGCGTTTGCGTGAACGCTTTGCAAATATGGCGACCGGCCGACAAGCTGGCCCGGATGGCGGCCCGGTTTTTCGAACAGGACCGGCAGGGCGCGGCCGATCTGGGCGGCGTTGAAATCCGTCCGATGGCGCTCCAGGAGCGCCTGAAGACGGGCGAGACGGTCATCCTTTTCCGCTTCGGCCACCTGTTTGCGCATGGCCGCCCCCGGCGTGCCCGGCCGGCGCGAATATTTGAAGGAATAGGCCGAGGCGTAGTTGACGGTCTCAACGAGGGCCAATGTCTCTTCGAAATCCTCATTCGTTTCGCCGGGGAAACCAACGATGAAGTCGCCGGAAATGGCGATATCGGGCCGGGCGGCGCGGATTTTCTCGATCAGCCGGACGTAGTGCTCGGCGGTATGGCCGCGGTTCATGGCCTTGAGGACGCCGTCGGACCCCGCCTGCACGGGGAGGTGCAGATACGGCATTAACTTTTCCTCTTCGCCAAGGGCGGCGATGAGGCCGTCATCCATGTCGCGCGGGTGGGAAGTGGTGAAGCGGATGCGCTCGATCCCGTCGATTTTCGCCAGATGACGGCACAACTCGCCGAGACGCCAATCGCCGCTATTGTCGCCCGCCGGCGCAGCGCCGGACCACGCATTGACGTTCTGACCGAGGAGCGTCACCTCCCTCACCCCTTGCGCGGCGAGCGCGCGCGCCTCGCCGACAATGGCGTCGACGGGTCGTGAGACTTCGGCGCCGCGCGTATAGGGCACAACGCAGAACGTACAGAACTTGTCGCAGCCTTCCTGCACGGTGATGAACGCCGCCGGGCCGTCAGCCTCGCGCGCCGCCAGCCGGTCGAATTTTTCCTCAACGGCGAAATCGGTTTCGAGCACCGCGCCGCGGCTGCGAGCGGCGCGCGCCAGAAGTTCCGGCAGGCGATGATACGCCTGCGGACCAATCACCATGTCAACCACCGGCGCGCGGGCGGAGATTTCCGCGCCTTCGGCCTGCGCCACGCAGCCGGCGACGGCGATGGTCATGTCCGCGCCCGCGTCGGCGCGGCGCGCCTTGGCTTTTTTCAGTCGTCCGAGTTCGGAGTAAACCTTCTCCGCCGCCTTTTCGCGGATGTGGCAGGTATTCAGGATGACGAGGTCGGCGTCATCGGGCGCGGACGCCGGCGCGTAGCCCATCGGCTTCAACAAATCGGCCATGCGCTCGGAATCATAGACATTCATCTGGCACCCATAGGTGCGGATGAATACCGACTTCCCCTGTTTTGGCCGTGTTTCCGTCATTGAACGCAGTCAGTTACCCTCGAGCGCCGCTATGTAGGCGGCGGGCGCGCGCGATGCAATCCGGCCCCAGGCCGCCGTCACAGAAATGAGCGGGTCTTTGACCTTGCGCGGAACGCGGCCAATCGATCGAGGCTTCAGGCGCTACCCCGCCGCGGCGCCGGCGGCGCCCGCCGCCGCCACGCCTTTGACATAGTCCTCGCGCGCCTGACGGTTGATCTCGTCAAACTCCTCAGCGCGCTGATCGTCAATCGCCGACAGGGCGTCGTAGTCGACATCGGCGAACCCGATCACGCCCATGTCCGTATAGGCGTTTTTGATCTTGTCCGACCACAGGCCGATATCGCGCACGATCGGCACGATGCGCTGGAACAAGGTTTGTTGGAATTGCTGCTGGAAGCCCGATTCTTTCTGCGCCGCGATAAAGTCGTCGGCGGGCAGGCCGAGATGTTCGTATAGCTCGCGCGCCTCGAACCGGTCGCGCATCAGGTAACAGGCCTCGACCAGAAATTCCTCGCGCTCATTGCGTTCGGCCTGGGTCAGTTGCGGGTAATAATCCCGCAGCGTGATGCGCCCGAACGAAACATGACGGGACTCATCCTGCATAACATAGGCGTTGACCTGTTGCGCCAGCGGGTTTTTGGCGATCTCGCGAATGTTGTTGAACGCCGCGAGCGCCAGCCCTTCAATCACGACCTGCATGGCGAGATACGTCATGTCCCAGCGGGAATCGCGCAGCGCCTGGTCGACCAGCGTCTGCAAGGGCTTGGTCATCGGATAGGCGACGTCGAACCCTTCGAGAAACTTCTTGTAGGCCTCCACATGACGGGCTTCGTCCATCACTTGCGTCGAGGCGTAAAACTTGGCGTCGAGGTCCGGCACCTGCTGCACGATCTTCGCCGCGCAGATGAGGGCCGCCTGTTCCCCTTGCATGAATTGCGAGATGATCCACGACTGCGTGTGCCGGCGCAGCTCGGCCTTTTCCTTGTCGTTCATCTTTGCCCAGTAGGGCGTGTGGAACGGGCCCGACATTTCGTCGGGGATCTGCATCGGGTTTTCCGTGTCGAGTTGAAGGGACCAGTCGATGCGGTCGAGCGCATCCCACTGCATGTCCTTGCCCTTCTGATACAGATGCATCATCTGCTTGCGGCCGTCGTCGTAATCCCAGTCAAACGAGGCCTCGAACCCTTGCGGCACAGTCCAGACTGGATCGATGTCGGGGATCGGATAAAGCTCGCTCAGGGACGCCATGGCCTCCTCCTCGGCGAAGGGTCGCGCAGGTAAACTGCTGAGTGTATTACACTGGTTAGTTTACCCGTCCTTGTCAATCGCCGTTCGCAGAGTCTTCGGCGAATGGCGTTAACAAAGGGCTCTATTAGGCGCGCGTTTCAATCGTCGGATTTATCGAGCGGCACGCCGTAAAGCTCAAGGCGGTGGTCGACCAGCTTGTAGCCGTGCTCCTCGGCGATGCGCTTTTGCAGCTTTTCGATTTCTTCGCTGACGAATTCGATGACGTCGCCGCTGCGCAGATCAATCAGGTGGTCGTGATGCTGCTCGCTCGCCTCTTCATAGCGGGCGCGCCCGTCCTGAAAGTCATGGCGTTCGACAACGCCCGACTCCTCGAACAGGCGCATGGTCCGGTAAACGGTGGCGATGGAAATATTCGCATCGATGTCGGCGGCGCGGCGGTGAATCTCTTCCACATCCGGGTGGTCGTCGGCGATCGAAAGCACCCGCGCGATAACCTTGCGCTGTTCGGTCATGCGCATGCCTTTTGCGATGCAGAGTTTTTCAAGACGATCCACAATCAGACTCCTTTCCGCACAACCCTTATCCCTTTGCGGGACGTCGGTTTCAACTGAAAAGCGCGTTTTTTACAAACGCTTGATCATCAACACCGCATCCGCGCCGGAGCGGTAATAGGCCTTGCGCCGGGCCGTTTCGGCAAATCCTGCGCGGGCGTAAAGCGCAAGGGCCGCCGCATTGGCCGGGTCGACGTCAAGATAGACCGCGCCCGCGCCCGCGCGCGCCGCTGCGGCGATCACCGCGTCAAGGAGGGCACCCCCGGCGCCGCGGCGGCGCTCGTCCGGAGCGACGCCGATGGAGAGAAGCTCCGCCTCGTCCGCGGCGGCGCGCCAGATGGCGAAGCCCGCCGGCGACGCACCCGGCGGCGCGCCCGGCCGCGCACAAAGCAGAATGTTGACGCCCGGCGCATCGAAGCCGCCATAGACCCCCGCCGCGCCCCAGCTCTGCTCGCCAAACGCGTCCCGTTCGAGCGCCACGAGGAGGGCCGCGTCAGACCGATCGGCGGCGCGAATTTCATAGTCGCTCATGGCGCCGGCGGTTTCATTGCCGGTCGTCCCGCGCCGGATGGTCGGGCGTCCGGCGGGCGCAGATAGAGCGGCGCCGGCGGGCCCGCCGGCGCCGGCGCGGCGGCCGCCAGTTCAGCGACGACCACGGGGTTGATCTGCGGATCCGCGTCCGCCGCCGCCCAGCCGGCGCGCGGCGGCAGCAGCGGGCCGCCCGTCCCAACAGTGAGAACATTTCCCGATGCGGCGGCGGCGAGGCACCCGACGGCCTCCGCCGGGGCGGCGACAAACGGCGCGATGACGCAGGCGCCGGCGCGGTAGAGGCCGGCGTAAACCTGGCCGCGGCGAGCGTCGATAACGGCGGCGATATCGCTGTCCGTTTCGCTGACATTGCCCGCCAGCGCTTCAAGGCTGGCGACGCCGACAACGCCGGCGCCGGTGGCCAGACCCATGGCGCGGGTGAAAGCAAGGGCGACGCGCACGCCGGTGAAGCCCCCCGGCCCGACAACGACGCCGATGCGGTCGAGGTCGGTCGGCGCGACGCCGGCCTTGCGAAACGCTGCAGCGGCCATGGGCGCAAGGCGCTCAGCATGGCCCTTTTCGCGGTCTTCAATCTCGACGGCCAGCGGCGCGCCGTTCTTCACGATGGCGACGGAACACCGTTGCAGCGCCGTATCGACGGCGAGGATCAACATAAGGCCCCCCGCCGATGCGGGTCAGGCAATTTTGCAGATTTCCTCAAAGTCGAACCGCGGGCTGCGCGGAAATGGATTTTCGTCCGTACCGTAACCGATATTGCACAGGAAGTTGGACCGCCAGCTTGTATCGGCGAAGAACTCCTTATCGACGCCGTCCTTGTCGAAGCCCGACATCGGGCCGCAATCAAGGCCGAGAGCGCGGGCCGCAATCATGAAATAGGCGCCTTGCAGCGAGCCGTTGCGAAACGCGGTTTCCGCAATCATCGCGTCATTGCCGTCAAACCAGCTCTTGGCGTCCGCATGGGGGAAAAGCGTCGGCAGATGCTCGTGAAACGCCATGTCGTGGGCAATAATCACGCAACAGGGCGCCCCCATGGTCTTGGCGCGGTTGCCCTCCGAAAGATGCGGGCTCAAGCGCTCCTTGCCTTCGTCCGACGCAACGAAAACGAACCGCGCCGGACTGCAATTGGCCGAGGTCGGACCCCATTTCATGAGATCATAGACCGCCTGCATCAGCGGCCGCGAAACCTCCCGCGCCGCCCAGCTGTTGCGGGTGCGCGCTTCGCGAAAGAGGACGTCGAGCGCTTCGTCGTTGATGATCTTGTCGGACATGCCTTGCGCCTATTTTTCGTAGCGGAAACCGATTTCGAGGGTCACCTGATAATACCGGACCTTGCCCCCGTCGATATAGCCGCGGGTCGAGACAACCTCGAACCAGTCAAGGTTCTTCACCGTTTTGGACGTCGTCTCGATGGCGTTTTCGATCGCCGCTTCGATTGATTTCTTCGACGTGCCGACAACCTTGCTGACCGAGTAGACATTATCCGACATCGCGCATCTCCTTTTGCATTGGACCGGGCGGACCTAACAGGAGCGCCGCCGTTGCGCAAATCCGGATCGATGGAAAGGGCGCGTCAGACCGCGGCCTCCACCTTCACGACCTCCGGCACATAGTGCTTCAGCATGTTCTCGATGCCGGCTTTGAGGGTCATGGTCGAGGACGGGCAGCCCGCGCAGGCGCCCTGCATGGAAAGAAAGACGACGCCGGTGCGCGGTTCGAAATGTTTGAAGACGATATCGCCGCCGTCGGCGGCCACCGCCGGGCGCACTCGCGTTTCGATCAGCTCGATAATCTGCTCGACGGTCTCGCGGTCCTCGCCCTCGTAATCGTCGAGGGCCGTCGCCGGCGAGGACGGCACCGCGCCTTCATGGAGCACCGGCAGTCCGGCGGTGAAAAAATCGGCGATGGCGCCGAGGATCGCCGGCTTGACGTGACGCCATTCGACCGCTTCGGCCTTGGTCACGGTGATGAAGTCGGCCCCGAGATAGACGCCCATGACGCCATCGGTTTCAAACAGAAGCCCGGCCAGGGGCGAGCCGGCCTGCGCCGTTTCAAGCGTCGGGAAATCGATCCCCAATTCGCCCGCGCCCAGAACGGCCCGTCCGGGCAGAAACTTCATCGACTGCGGGTTCGGGGTGTCTTCGGTCTGAATGAACATGGTTGCTGTCGCCTTGAAACTCCTACTTCACATATGTCCCCCGCGGGCCCGCGACAAGACCGCAGCCCTCAAGGCAGCCGCGCGTCATTGTACCGGATGAGCGACTTGGCTAAGTCGTGTTGTCAAATAAGAACGGGATGCGGCCATGGACGACGACACGATCAAGGTTTCTGACGAGGAGGCCCTCAACTTTCACAAACGCGGCAAGCCCGGCAAGCTTGAGATCACGCCCACCAAGCCCATGGTCACCCAGCGGCATCTGTCGCTCGCCTACAGCCCCGGCGTCGCCGTGCCGGTCAAGGCCATCGCCGACGATCCGGACACCGCCTACGACTACACCTCGAAGGGCAATATGGTCGCCGTCGTCTCAAACGGCACGGCGATTTTGGGGCTCGGCGATCTCGGCGCCCTCGCCTCAAAGCCCGTCATGGAAGGAAAATCAGTCCTCTTCAAGCGGTTCGCCGATATCGATTCCGTCGACATCGAGGTCGACACCAAAGACCCGGAAGAATTCATCAACGCCGTCAAGCATCTCGGGCCGGCGTTCGGCGGCATCAATCTGGAAGACATCGCCGCGCCGGAGAGCTTCGAGATCGAGCAGCGCCTCAAGGAGCTGATGGACATTCCCGTCTTCCATGACGATCAGCACGGCACGGCGATTATCGCCGCCGCGGGCCTTCTCAACGCCCTCGACATCACCGGCAAGTCGATCAAGGACATCAAGGTCGCCGTCTCCGGCGCCGGCTCGTCGGCGCTTTCCGTGATCGGGCTGATCAAGGCCATGGGCCTGCCCCATGACAACGCGCTGGTCTGCGATTCAAAGGGCGTTCTTTACAAGGGCCGGACCGAGCGCATGGATCAGTGGCGCTCGGCCCACGCCGTTGAAACCGACAAACGCACCCTCGCCGAGGCCCTTGACGGCGCCGATGTCTGCATCGGTCTTTCCGTCGCCGGCGCGGTGACGAAAGACATGATCAAGTCCATGGCCAAGAACCCGATTGTCTTCGTCATGGCCAACCCGACGCCGGAAATCCTGCCCGAAGACATCGAGGCGGTGCGCAGCGACGCCATCATCGCCACCGGGCGGTCGGACTATCCGAACCAGGTCAACAACGTTCTCGGCTTCCCTTACATTTTCCGCGGCGCCCTAGACGCCCGCGCGCGCACCATCAATGAGGAAATGAAAATCGCCTGCGCCGAGGCGCTGGCCGGACTCGCCCGCGAGGAAGTGCCCGACGAAGTCGCCGCCGCCTATGGCAAGCGCCTGAAATACGGGCCCGGCTATATTATCCCGACGCCTTTTGACCCGCGCCTCATCTCGGAGATCCCGCCGGCCGTCGCCAAGGCCGCGGCCGATACGGGCGTCGCGCGCAAGCCGATCGAAGATCTGTCCGCCTACAAGCACACGCTGGCGGCGAGGCTCGATCCGTCTGCGTCGTTCCTGCAGACGATCTTCGCCTCCTTGCGCGCGCTCGACACGCCGAAGCGCGTTGTCTTCACCGAGGGCGAGGAAGAGGCGGTCGTGCGCGCGGCCTACACGTTCCAGCAGGAAGGGCTTGGCACGCCGGTGCTGATCGGCCGCGAGGAAATGATCAAGAACGCCCTCGCCGACGCCGGCTTGCCGGTCAACACGGAGTTCGAAACCTATCACTCGCGCACCGCGCCGCATAATGCAATGTATACGGATTATATTTACAAACGCCTGCAACGCAAAGGGCGGCTGCGCCGCGACGCCCAGCGTCTCGTCAACCAGGACCGGAACGTCTACGCCGCCTGCATGCTCGCCCACGGTCACGCCGACGGCATGGTGACCGGCGTCACGCGCCACTATGACGTTGCGCTCGGCAATGTGCGCCTCGCCCTCGACGCGCGCCCGGGCGAGCGCATGATCGGCATGTCGATCATCCTGACCAAGAACCGGACACTGTTTGTCGCCGACACCAATGTGACCGAGCTGCCAAGTTCTGAAGATCTCGCCGACATCGCCGTGCAGGTCGCCCATGCGACGCGCCATCTCGGTTTCCATCCGAAAGTCGCCTTTGTCTCCTATTCCAATTTCGGCAATCCGGACACGGAACACTCCCGCCGCGTCGCCGGCGCGGTTGGGATTCTCGACCAGCGCACCGATGTCGACTTCGAATATGAAGGCGAAATGACGCCGCGCATGGCGCTCAACGAAAAACTGCGCCGGCTCTATCCGTTCTCACGCCTCAAGGGCGAAGCCAATGTTCTGATCACGCCGGGCGTTCACTCGGCGGCGATCTCCACCAAGCTGCTTGGCGAGATCGGCGGCGCCATGGTGCTGGGGCCGGTCCTGATCGGCATGGAAAAACCCGTGCAGATCGCCCAGGTCGGCGCCGGGGTCGGCGATATCGTCACCCTCGCCGCGATGGCCGCCTACGAACTCGACAAGGAACATCGAAGCTGGGCGGAAAAAACCGCCTGACGTTAAGCGGGCCTCCGCGTTCGCGCGGGTCTTCACGGAAAACGCAACCGGAATCGGCGGGACGCGCTTCACCCGCGATGAGGCGCGTTGCGCCGCATGTTTTGTGAATGCATTATTTTCAGGCAAAGGCGACGCAACGTTCATTGCGTATCAATGACAGCGTCGACGCGCACGGGGCGCGACCAACGATAACCAATGGAGAAGCCCCATGCTTGCAAAAGCCACCCTTATTGCTCTTTCAACGTCATTCATCGCGCTGTCCGCCAACGCCGGACAGCATGATCGCGTCGCATTCCGCTATCAGGCGCAGGAACTCGACACCGCCAAGGGCGCCGTCAAACTCTACGACCGACTGGCCAAGCACGCCGAACGCGCCTGCACGTCGCCGGGCGTCCGGTCGCTGGAAACACGGCGGTTTGAGGCGGCGTGCACTGAGCAACTGACGGATGAGCTCGTGTCCCGGATCGATCATCCGCGGATCAGCAGCCTGCATAACGAAACGGAAGAGACGATACGGCTCGCGCTCGACTAACGCGCAAATCGACCATGACAGCCGGCGTCGGCGCCCTTGCGCGCCGGCGCTGGGCGCTTGAAAAACACCTGCGTCCGGCGGCCGTTGGTTAACGGCGCGTTTCGGCGCGCCAATTGCATTTTCGGCAATGTTAGTCATTTCGCCTTGTTCCGCTGAAAGGTGCGGCCCGTGGAGAATCTGGAGTTTCTGGGCGTTCTCGCCGTCGGGATCTTGATCGCCGGCTGGTACCTTGTGAACGCGGAAAAAGGCGCGAACGGCGAGATCGGCCTCCTGGCGCTGAAGCCCGACGCCGCCGAGCCGCCGCAAAAGAGCCGCGGACGCTATCGGATCAAGGCGCGCCGCGCCGTGCGGTCGCGGGACGCCCGCACCGTCGATGACGCCAAAGCGGTCGAAACCGGCAAGCTCGCCTATCGCGCCCTCGACGACGCCGCCCGCGCCCGGCGGCGTTTTCGCCGACAGGACGAGGCGCGCTATCGCGTCAAGGACAAGATGACCGGCGACTTCGAGCTGCGCGACGGGGTAGACTGAAGCGAACGGCGACGCGGCGCGCCCCTGGCGGGATTTCGCCGCACAAGCCGCATAAGGGGCTTTCCCGAACCGGGCCCGCAGCTTATGGGTCGGCCATGGACAGCGGCGACATTCCGATTGCGTCAGCAAATTACCGGCCCGACGATCATCCGCCGATCCCGGACGAGACATGCGCCGTCCTTATCGTCAATCTCGGCACGCCGGACGCGGCGACGCCGAAGGCCGTGCGGCGATATTTGCGGGAGTTTCTTTCCGACACGCGCGTCGTCGACCTGCCCCGCGCCGTGTGGCTGCCGATCCTTCACGGCGTGATCTTGAACGTGCGGCCGGCGGCGACGGCGCGCAACTACGCAAAGATCTGGCGCGCGGAAAGCGACGAGTCGCCGCTGCGGTATTACACCCGCGCGCAAGCACAGGCGCTTCAAGCGGTTTTCGGCGACGGCGTGATCGTTGACTGGGCCATGCGCTACGGCAATCCGTCGATCGCCGAGCGCATGAGCGCGCTGACGGAAGCCGGCGCAACGCGTATCCTGATCCTGCCGTTATATCCGCAATATTCGGCGACTACGACCGCGAGCGTTGTTGACGCCCTCGGCGCGGCGCTCAGACGCATGCGCTGGCAGCCGGCGGTCCGGACCGCGCCGCCCTTTCATGACGAGCCGGCCTATATATCGGCGCTCGCAGCGACCACGCGCCAACGGCTCGCCGCCCTTGAGTGGGCGCCGGAGCGGGTGCTGATTTCCTTTCACGGCCTGCCCGAGCGCTATTTTCTCGCCGGCGATCCCTATCATTGCCATTGCGCCAAGACGGCGCGGCTCTTGCGCGCGGAAATGGGGTGGACGGAGGATTTCGCGCCAATGACGTTCCAGTCGATTTTCGGCCGCGAAAAATGGCTGGAGCCGGCGACGGAAAATGTTTTGACGGCCCTCGCCGATGACGGCGTCAAGAAAGTCGCCGTCATCACGCCGGGTTTTGTCGCGGACTGTATCGAAACCCTCGAAGAGATCGCCATCGCCGGGCGCGAGACATTTCTCGATCACGGCGGCGATGCGTTCGACGCTATCCCGTGCCTTAATGACTCTGCGGAAATGACCGGGCTTCTTGAAACGATCGTGCGGCGGGAATTGGCGGGATGGCTTCCGTAATCAGACAGCCCTGACCACGTCGAGGAAGGACGCGATCTCGTCTTCCGTCGTCTGGAAGGAGCAGACAAGGCGCTGCATCGCCCCGCCGGCGGGATCGCCGGGCGTGATCCACGGATAGTGGAAGTATCCCTGATCCAACAGCGCCTTGGCGACGCGCTCCGGAAACACCGCAAAGACCTCGTTGATCTCGGTCGGATAGGAAATCTCGACCCCGTCGACGGCGGCGAGGCCCGCCGACAGTTTTTGCGCCATGGCGTTGGCGCGGGCCGCGAGTGTGAGCCAGAGCCCGTCGCGGAAATAGCCGTCAAACTGCGCCGCAATGAACCGCGTCTTTGACCAGAGATGGCCGGCGCGCTTGCGGCGGAATTCAAAGTCGGCGGCCTTTTCGGGATCAAAGAAAATCACCGCTTCCGCCGCGATGCAGCCATTCTTGGTGCCGCCGAAGCAAAGCGTGTCGACGCCGGCGCGCCAGCTTAAGTCCGCCGGCTTGGCGCCGGTCGCCGCGACTGCGTTGGCGAAACGCGCGCCGTCAAGGTGCACCGGCAAGCCGGCCTCATGGGCCGTATCGCAGAGCGCTTTTAATTCGCTTACGGAATAAACTGCGCCGCATTCCGTTCCTTGCGTCAGCGACAGGCAGGAGGCCGGGCTCCCATGCGGCGGACGGTCGGGAAACCCTGCGAGCGCCGCCGAGACGACGCCGGGGGTCAGCTTGCCGGCGAAGCCGGCGAGGGGCAGAAGTTTCGCCCCGCCGGTGAAGAATTCCGGCCCTGCGCATTCGTCCATCTGAATGTGGGAGGCTTCGTGACAAAGGATCATGCCGTAGGGCGGCGTCAGGACCGACAGGGCGAGGCCATTGGCGGCCCCGCCGGTGGCCACGAAAAACACCCGGCAGTCTTTTTCGAAGATCTCGCAAAACCGCGCTTCAACTTTTTTCGTGAGGTCGTCGGCGCCATAGGCGCGCGCCGGTCCCTCATTGGCGCGCGCAATGGCGTCGAGAATTTGCGGCGCGGCGCCGGCCCAGTTGTCCGAAGCAAAGGTCACTGGGAGCATGCATACAAAAAAGCCCCGCGCGCGTCACGCCGCGGGGCTTTGCCTTCAAACGCCGGGCCGGCTTATTCCTCGATTACGGTGACCGTCGCCGTGCCCTCAGCGCCGTCGGCGGCGGTGTAGCGAACGGCGTCGCCGACTTGCGGTTCCGGGAGATGTTCGGCGAAGACCACGCAATGGTCGCCTTCCGGCGCTGCGAAACACAGTTTCGCCGCCTCCGCATCGTAGGTGTAGGCCGCTTGCGCGCCGTCTCCGCGCGTGGCGCCGCCCTCGCCGTCAAGCGTTACGACCACGACCTCGCCGCTGTCGCGCTTGAATTCGATCGTCGTTGTCGCCGCCATGGCCGACGTCGCCGTCAAAGCGCATGCGGCCGCTCCAATAATCAGTGTCCTCATTATGATGTTTCCTCCACAACCAGTTTTGAACGGCGGGACGCTAACCCGGAGGCCGCGCGCCGTCCCGTTACTTTTTGCGCAACTGGGGAAAACTACGCTCGGATGATCGCAGCGAAATCCGCATGGGTGTCGACCAGCCGCGCCGCGCCCGCCGCTTCAAGCCGCGCGCCATGATCGCCGGAGACATGCCCGCCGCCGAGAAAACCCCAGACCGTCATGCCCGCGGCGACGCCGGACCGGACGCCGTTTTCGCTGTCTTCCAGGACCACGCAACTTTCCGGCGCGACGCCGATCTGGGCCGCCGCATAAAGGAAGATATCGGGCGCCGGTTTTGCGCGGGGGACGAGATCGGCGGAATAAACATGCGGCGCGGCGTCATCCCACAAAGCCGTCCGTTTCATTTTGTCTTCAAGAAAATGCGCGCGGGAGGACGACGCAACGGCCGTCCCGTAGCCGGCCGCGCGGGCCGCGCGCAACGCGTCGGCGGCGCCGTCGATCGCGGTCAGCGATTTCATTTCTTCCCGGCGCGCCGCCATCAGACGCTCTTCGAGATCCGCCGGCGCGGCGCCCAATTGCGCGCGAAAGTCGTTTCTCACTTCAGCGATAAACGCGCCGTCATGCATGCCGATAAAGCGACGCATATAGTCCTCGCGCGAATAGGAAAGCCCGAGATCGGCCAGCGCGCGACGCTCGCCGCGCATGGCCAGGACTTCGGAATCGACGAGCACGCCGTCGCAGTCGAAGATGATCGCCTTGAACAAAAAAAGCCCCGGACAACGCCGGGGCTTTTCCTACTGTGTTTTGACGCCAGCGCAATCAGAGGGGGCGCAATCAGCCGCCGGCGAGCACCGCCAGCAGGAGGAGCGCGACAATGTTGGTGATCTTGATCATCGGGTTCACCGCCGGGCCGGCCGTGTCCTTGTAAGGATCGCCCACCGTGTCGCCCGTGACCGCGGCCTTGTGGGCTTCCGAGCCCTTGCCGCCGTGATTGCCGTCCTCGATGTATTTCTTGGCGTTGTCCCAGGCGCCGCCGCCGGCGGTCATGGAAATCGCCACGAAGAGGCCGGTGAGGATGACGCCGATCAACATCGCGCCAACCGCCGACAGGGCCGCTGACTTGTCGCCGAGACCGACCGCGATGATGGCGTAAAGCGCCAGCGGCGAAACGATCGGCAGCATTGACGGCACCACCATTTCCTTGATGGCGGCCCGCGTCAGCATATCGACGGCGCGCCCGTAATTGGGCTTCGACGTGCCGGCCATGATGCCGGAATCGTCGCGGAACTGCTTGCGCACTTCCTCGACAACGGCGCCCGCGGCGCGTCCAACCGCCTGCATGGCGATGCCGCCGAAGAGGAACGGCAACAGGCCGCCGATGAAGAGGCCGGCGATGACGTAAGGGTTCGACAAGGAGAAGTTGACCGTGACGTCGGCGAAGAACGGATAGTCCGCCGAATGGGCGACGAAGTGATTGATGTCCTCCGTATACGCCGCAAAGAGCACCAGCGCGCCGAGGCCCGCCGAACCGATGGCGTAGCCCTTGGTGACGGCTTTGGTCGTGTTGCCGACCGCATCGAGCGCGTCGGTCGTATCGCGGACCGAGCCTTCAAGGCCCGACATTTCCGCAATGCCGCCCGCGTTGTCGGTCACCGGACCGAAAGCGTCCAGCGCCACGATCATGCCGGCGAGCGCCAGCATCGTCGTCACCGCCGTCGCGATGCCGTAAAGACCGGCGAGGTTGAACGTCACGACAATGCCGACAACGATAACGAGCGCCGGCAGCGCCGTCGCTTCCATCGACACGGCAAGACCCTGAATGACGTTGGTCGCGTGGCCGGTCTCTGACGACTTCGCCACCGATTTCACCGGACGGAAGGCCGTGCCGGTGTAGTATTCGGTGATCCAGACAATCAGCCCGGTAATGACGAGGCCCACGACGCCGCAGGTAAAGAGGCTGAGCCCAGTGAACGCCGTGCCCGACGCGGTCGTCCCGATCGTCTCGCTGAAGCCGAAGACCTGGAACGTGACAAAGGCGATGGCGATGAGCGACAGAACGCCCGTGACGATCAGCCCCTGATAGAGCGCGCCCATGATGTTGGTCGAGCCCTTGCGCAAGGACACGCCGAAGGTGCCGAGGATCGAGGTGATGATGCAGACGCCGCCGATGGCGAGGGGGTAGAACATGAATTGCCCCGCCGCTTCGGTGAAGAGGATGGAGCCGAGCACCATGGTCGCCGCGACCGTCACCACATAGGTTTCGAAAAGGTCCGCGGCCATGCCGGCGCAATCGCCGACATTGTCGCCCACATTGTCGGCGATGGTCGCCGGGTTGCGCGGATCGTCTTCGGGAATGCCCGCTTCGATCTTGCCGACCATGTCGCCGCCAACGTCGGCGCCCTTGGTGAAGATGCCGCCGCCGAGACGGGCGAACACCGAGATCAGCGACGCGCCGAGCGACAGCGCGACGAGACCGTTCACCACTTCGCGGCTCTCCGGCGCATTGCCCATAAAGCCGGTGAGAACGGCGTAGTAGCCCGCAAGGCCGAGAAGCGCGAGACCGGCGACGAGCATGCCCGTGACGGCGCCGGCGCGGAACGCGACCGACAGGCCTTTGGCGAGGCTCTCGCTCGCGGCCTGCGTCGTGCGCACATTAGCGCGCACCGAGACGATCATGCCGATAAAGCCCGCCGCGCCCGACAGGATCGCGCCGATGGCGAAGCCGACGGCGGGAATGAAATTCAGCTTAAAGGCAAAGAGCAAGACGAGGAACACGATCGCGCCGGCGATGGCGATGGTCGTGTACTGACGATTGAGGTAGGCGGTGGCGCCTTCCTGAATCGCCGATGCGATTTCTCTCATTCTGTCCGTGCCGGTGGGCATGGAAAGGACCGCATTCACGGTAAAGACGCCATACGCAATGGCCGCCAAGCCGGCCGCAATGACCAACCAAAGCTCAACGCTCATGATGTTTCTCTCCTGAAAAGTCGCTTAAAGATCGTGAGGTGATTGCTGACATGGCCGCAGCGACCCGACGGCGTCAGCGCCGTCACACGCGCGCTTCAATCAGCCCCCGATGAAAGACGGCCGGGAAACTGACAAAGGCGCTATTGAAAATCAACCGAAAAGAGGCCGCGACAATTCGACAAACCGGCGCGGCAGGCGCATGGCTTGCCTCACAGCCAACAACGCCGGTCTTCCCGGCGAAAGCCCTTACGCCGCGCGACGCATGGCCTGTTTTTCCGCCGCTTCCGCGTCGGTGAGGTCTTTAACCCAAGGGTATTTCTCGGCCGTTTCGTCTGTGTAACCAAGATTGCGGGCGTGGGCGCTGCGCGGGCGATCAGTGGTTTCGGCGTAAAACGTGCCGAAGACGCGGTCCCAGAAAAACTCGGCAATGCCGAAATTGCCTGTCTCGTCATGGAAATGATGGGCGAGATGGCGTTTTTTGATGTCTTTCCAGAATTTCGATTTCGGTTCGAAAGCGAGATGTTCCCCGGCGTGCATGAATTCGGTGAACATGGTCATGGCGACCATGCCGGCGATGGCGACCGCCGCGCCCGGAACCCCGCCAATGAACCATCCGATGGGCCCGGCGATCAGCATGATCGGCGGCACCGTCGTATGCAGACCGCCAAAAAGCACTGATAAGTCATTGGGAAAGCGGTGATGATCGTAATGCACGCGCTTCCAGAAACCGGCCAGAAACGGCGTTTTGTACATCCAGCTTCCATGCAGAATGAAGCGGTGGGTGACGTACCAGGAGAGCGGAAACACAAGCGCGCCGGCGACAAAGGCGAGAACCGTCGGGAGAGCGGCGTTAAAAGTAAGCGCCGCAACGACCAGGCAGACGACGATCATCGCTGCATAGACCTGAATGCCCGGATAGGTGACGTAGGCCCTGAAGAGGTCCTTGAACGTCATGCGGTTGAGGAGATATTCCTCGGCCTTCCAGGCCTTGTAGCCGACAAACAGTTTCATCGCGCGGGAGTCCGTTCTATTTCGCGGTGCAGAATTAGGCCGGCCGGGTCTTTGTTTCAAGCGCGACGCGGATTAGGAAAATCCGGTAAACCGTTTGGTTTTCAAGGCTGTAATATCGCAGCGCAATAATTGATGGCGCTTTCGGACGCCTTTGTGCTTGCCGGTTGACCCTCAGGCCGGTATTCGCCCAAACTTGGATATCGCGCAGGGATCAGCGGAAGGTTGTGGAAATTGTCAGCGGCTTGCGCGACCAACGCCGTTTATCCGGCGCCCGAAATTTGGGAAACCAGACTTTGGGGAACCGTCCCGGGGGAACTGACGGGCGCAGTTTCAAACGCCGGCGCAAGGCCGGCCCAGCGCGGGGGCGTTGATGCCAGCAGTTAACCCGGAAAAAATTGGCGAGCCTGAAATCCTTGGGCCGACGCCGAGCCGCAACGCCAATCTTCCGTTCCGGAACGGCGGCTTCGCCTCCGTCCCCGACGCGCTCGAATACGCCGCACAAGGGGAAACCGGGTATAACTTTTTCAATCTGCGCGGCGAGGTGACGGCGCGCCTGACCTATGCTGAGCTGCGCCTCAACGCCAAAGCGCTCGCCGACCGCCTCGCCGGCCGGTATGACCGCGGCGCCCGCGTCGCCATCGTCGCGGAAACAAGCCCGGACTTCATTACGGCGTTTTACGCCTGCCAGTATGCGGGCCTCGCGCCGGCGCCGATGCCGATGCCGGTCAATCTCGGCGGCAAGGACGGCTATATCCAGCAGGTGCGGTTGATGATCGCCGGCGCCAAGGCATCCGCCGTGATCGGGCCGGCGGCCTTGCGCGAATTCATGGAAGACGCCGCGCGCGATGTCGCCGGCGTTGAAATCCTCGACTTTGAAACCCTCAACGACTTGCCGGCTGAGCCGGGCGCCGCAAAGCCGTTTGGTCCCGACGAGTGGTGCTACATTCAGTATTCGTCCGGTTCGACCAGCGCGCCGAAAGGCGTGATCGGCACGCAAAGCTCCGTATGCGCCAATTTATCCGCCATTACGCAGCACGGCCTTTACGCCCGCGAAGGCGACCGATGCGCAAGCTGGCTGCCGCTCTATCATGATATGGGCCTCATCGGCTTCATGTTGGCGCCGGTATTTGCCCAGATGTCCGTCGATTTTCTCGCCACATCGGACTTTGTGCGCCGTCCGCTGATGTGGCTGCGGCTGATCACCGAACATAAGGCGACGCTCACCTACAGCCCGTCCTTCGGCTACGATCTCGCCGCCAAGCGCGCCGCCCGCGCCGAAGAGGGCGCGATCGACCTTTCAAACCTGCGCGTCGCCGGCATTGGCGGCGACATGGTGCGCCCGGAAGCGCTCAACGCCTTCGCCGAAGCCTTTGGCCCCATGGGCTTTGATAAAAACGCCTTCGCACCGAGCTACGGCATGGCTGAAGCCACCCTCGCCATCTCGTTTCCTGAGCTCGGCAGCCCGATCACCATCGACGACGTGGATATGCGCCACTATACGCGCTCCGGCGTCGCCCAGCCGGCCTCCGCCGTCACCTCGCCGGAAAACCGCCGCGGCTTTGTCCTGTGCGGACGCCCGCTTCCCGATCATGGGATCGAGGTCAGAAACGACAATGGCGAACCGGCCGGCGAACGCGAAGTCGGCCGCATCTTCATCAAAGGCCCAAGTCTCACGCCCGGATATTTTTCCGACCCCGACGCATCAGCCGCCATGTATGACGGCGCATGGCTCGACACCGGCGACATGGGCTATTTCCTGGGCGGCCAGATCGTCATCACCGGCCGGGCGAAAGACCTCATCATCATCAATGGCCGCAATATCTGGCCCCAGGACATTGAGTGGGCCGTTGAAAATGTCGACGGCGTGCGCGGCGGCGGCGTCGCGGCCTTTTCCGTCGACGACGGGCGCGGCGAACGCATTGTCGTCGTCGCCGAACGACGCGGCATGAACGACGAAGCGCTCGCAGCGCTCAAGCGCGAGATCGCCGGCGTCATTCAGAACGCCGCCGGCGCGCCGGCGGAGGTCGTCCTCGCGCGACCCCATTCCATGGTCATGACATCGTCCGGCAAACTGTCCCGCGCCAAGGTCAAACAGAAATATCTCGACGGCGCTTTCGAGGAAGAAAAATCAGCCGGCGAGGCGGCCCCGCGCCCGGCGCTGGCCGAGGCCCGGGTCTGACCCGTTGCGGGCGGGCGTAACGGGCGGCGCCGGTTTTGTCGGCGGCGCGCTTGTCGACTATCTCCTTGAAGAGGGGTTCGACGTCGCGGCGCTGATCCGCGATCCGGGGCGCGTTTCTTTCGACAAGCGCGTAAGGGTCATCAAGGGCGATCTCAATAACGAAGCCGCACTGGCCGCGGTCGCCGAAGGCGCCGACATTTTCATTCATCTCGCCGGCGTCACCTTTCCTCGTACCGACGACCTTTATGACCGCGTCAACGTGCAGGGCGCGGCGCATGCGGCGGCGGCGGCGGCAAAAGCCGGCGCCAAATTCGTACACGCATCATCAATGTCGGCGCGCGAACCGGGCGTTTCACCCTACGCATCGAGCAAGCGGGAAAGCGAAGCGGCGGTGGCGACGGCCTCCGGCGACAACCCGTGGATCGCCCTGCGCCTGCCCGCCATCTACGGCCCCGGCGACCGCGCGACGCTGCCCTATTTCAAACTAACGAAAGCCGGCTTCGCCCTGGCGCCGGCGACGACCCCGCCCGCGCGGGCCTCGCTCCTTTACGTGCGCGACGCGGCGCGGGCGCTTGTCGCGGCGGGCCGCGAACCCGTCGTGGGCGCCGTCTTCGAGGTCGGCGACGAAACGCCCGAAGGCCGTGAATGGCGGGAGATCGGCGACTGCCTCGGCAACATCATGAACAAAAAAGTGAAGCATGTGGCCGTTCCCCGACCCGTGGTCGCAATGTTTCACAATATTTCGCGGGTCGCCGCTTCCATACGCGGCAAAACCCCCGATATACGCTCGGGTCAGGTCAATGAATTCTTCCATCCGGACTGGGCGGCGCGGGAAAATCTGTTCGCCAATGCAGCGAACTGGCGCCCCGAAACGCCTCTTGCCGAGGGATTTCGAAAGACCGTGCGTTGGTATCGCGACAACGCCCTGTTATAAACCGGCCGCGCGCTGCGGCCCCGACGTCTGCAAAACGCGTGAAGGAGAGTATTCATGTCCGGCATACGACAAGACGACGATCTTGTTTTCCGGAAAATCTGTTCGCTGATCGAACCCCTCAACGAAAAGGGCGTCGACCTCAGCCGGGAGACCGATCTGATCGCGGATCTCGAAGTCGATTCCGTCGCCGTCCTCGACATGGTGATGGATATCGAGGATTTTTACGACATCTCGATCCCGGTCAATACGATTTCGGAGACCAAGACGATCGGCGAGCTCGTCGACGCCATCCACGAAATCAAGAAGGAACAATCGTGAGCCATGGGGCTTTTTGAGAAATTCCAAGGCACGGCCGAAGTCTACGGCGCCCTTAAGGAAAGCACGGGCCGCGATCCCTTCGGCGTCTCCATGGACGAAATGAAGGGGCCGACCCGCGCGATGGTGGAAGGCCGGGAAATCGTCCTTGCAGGAACCAACAACTACCTCGGCCTGACCTACGATCACGACGCGGTCGAAGCCGCGCAAGAAGCGGTCGCGGCGTCGGGCACCGGCACGACCGGATCGCGCTTCGCCAACGGCACCTATGCGGGGCACCGCGAACTGGAACGCGATCTTGCCGATTTCCTCGGCTACAAACACTGCATCGTCTTTTCGACCGGATACCAGGCCAATCTCGGCGCCATCTCCGCCCTGGTCCAGCCGCCGGACGACGTCATCCTGATCGACGCCGACTGTCACGCCTGTATCTATGACGGCTGCCAGTTGTCCGGCGCGGAAACGATCCGCTTTCGCCACAACGATCCGGAAAGTCTCGACAAACGCCTTTCAAGGCTGGGCCCGGAGGTCAAGGGCAAGCTGGTCTGCTTCGAAGGCATGTATTCCATGTTTGGCGACGTCGCGCCGGTCAAGGAGCTGGTCGAGGTCGCCCACAATCACGGCGCCTATGCGCTGCTCGACGAGGCCCATTCCTTCGGCGTCTTCGGCGATAATGGCCGCGGCGTCTGCGAACGGGACGGCGTTCTCGACGCGGTCGATTTTTACACCGGCACGTTCTCGAAAAGCCTCGCCTCTATCGGCGGCTTTGTCGCCTCCAATCACGCCGAGCTTGAATTCTTAAGATTTTCGAGCCGGCCCTATATGTTCACGGCCTCGCCCTCCCCCGCCAATATTGCGGCGGCGAGCGCCGCGCTCGCCCGCCTTAAGGCCGACGGTTCCATGCGGCACCGGCTCTGGGAAAACGCGCGCCGCGTCCATTCGGCCTTTGAACAGCTCGGTTTTGATCTGTGTGCGCCGGAAAGCCCGGTGATCGCCGTCAAGCTCGCCAGCCGTGAGCAGGCCTTCCTGGCATGGAACTTCCTGATGGAAAACGGCGTTTACGTTAATCTGGCGATCCCGCCCGGCACGCCAAATGCAACGTCGATCCTTCGGCTGTCGGTTTCGGCCGCCCATACGGCGGACGATCTCGACATTGTGGTGGGCGCCTATACGGCGCTCTCCGAGCAACTTAACGCCTCGGCGGCCTAGTTCGTCGCCGAGCGCCGTCAGACGAGGGACGCCATGGGCAATCAGGCTCACAATCACGTCAGCCGCAGAATGACCGCATTTTGGTCCGTTAAGGGACGCGCGGGCGCGCTAGGGCGAGGGGTCCGTTTTTCAGTTGAGAGTTTGACGATGACTTTGGCAAAATCCTTATCGATCGCGGTTGCGGGGCTCGCGCTTTTCGGCGCCGCCGCGGCCAGCGACAGGCCGGAGCTCGACCTGACGCAGTTCGATTTCGACCATGTAAGCTGCACCGGCGCGCCGAATGAAATCCGGCTCGTTATCGAAGGGTTCGACAACGCCGTCGGCCTCGTCACCGTCGACCTTTACGTCAACGACAACGCCGGCTTTTTGAAACGCGCCGGGCGCGTCGCCCAGCGGCGGGCCGCAGCCAAGTCGCCGTTTACGAAACTGTGCATTCGCGCGCCCGAACCCGGCCAATACGCCATCGCCGTCTATCACGACAAAAACGCCAACAAGACGTTCGATAAAAACGCCTTCGGCCTGCCGGCCGAGCCCTGGGGCATATCCAACAATCCGAAAATCCGCTTCGGCCCGCCCCATGTGGACGAGGCGCTGTTTCCGGTCGACGCCGACGCCGGCGCCGAGGTGGCCATCAAGCTGAACTAGGGGTAGAGGCGTTCACGCAACGCCGTCGCCGCCCGCGACGGACGCAGAAAGAAAGCATTGCCGAACGCCGATGGCTGTCGCCACCCAACACCCCGTTGACATCAGGCCGGTTGAGTCCGTTTCCGACCGCAAGGCGTTCATGCGCCTGCCCGGCCCGCTCTATGCGGACGATCCGAACTATGTGGCGCCGCTGGAGTTTGAGCTCGCCGCGCGCATCGACCCGGCGCGCAATCCGTCGCTCAAAGCCTCGCCGCATCGGTTATGGATCGCCTGGGTGGACGGGCGGCCGGTCGGGCGCATATCGGCGGTTCTCAATCGCGCCTATCTCGATCGTTATCAGGACGGCGCGGGACATTTTGGGTTTCTGGAAGGCCCGGACGACCCGGCGATCATGGACGCCCTGATCAAAACGGCATCGGACTGGCTGCGCGAGCAAGGCGCGTTGAACATCGCCGGTCCGTTTAATTTCTCCGTAAACGAAGAATGCGGGCTCCTGATCGACGGTTTCGATACGCCGCCCTACATCATGATGCCGCATGGGCGGCCGTACTATAAGGACCATCTGGAGCGCCTGGGATTTCACAAGGCCGCCGACATGCACGCGCTCGAATGGCTGCCTGTTCGCGCCTTCATCCCCGAAAAGCGCCTCGCCTTTGTCGACAAGGCGCTGAACAAGCCGACCGTATCGATCCGCAATCTGAAGGCGGGCGATCTTCTCGGCGACATCCGCACGATCATCGACATTTATAACGACGCCTGGTCGGACAATTGGGGCTTTGTCCCTTTCGGCGAGGATCACGCCCGCCACATGGCCAAGGAACTGAAGCCGATCATTCAGGAACACAATGTTGTCCTGTGCTATTATAAAGGCGAACCGGCGGCCTTCGGCCTTGTCCTGCCCAACGTCAATCGCGCCATCCGCGATTTCAACGGCAAGCTCCTGCCGTTCAACTGGGCGAAGCTTTTGTATCGACTTAAGGTCAAGGGGATCGATCAATCGCGCATGCCGCTGATGGGCGTGCGCAAACATTTGCAGAAAAAACCGGTGGGCGCGGCCTTCGCCTATAAGATCATCGACATGGTGAATTCATCCAACATCGATCATGGCGTGACGCATTCGGAACTGTCATGGATCCTAGAACAGAACGAGTCGATGCTGACCATGCTCCTCGACATGGGCGCGCGCATCTACAAGACCTACCGGATTTACGAGAAACCGCTTTGATCCGCGCGGCGCTGATACTCCAACTGCTCGCCTGCGCATGGATCGCGCCGGCGGCGGCGAGCGGCGCCGACAAAGAGCCGCGATTTTATCAATACCGCATCGTCAACACATACCCGCATGACAAAACCGCGTTTACGCAGGGGCTCTTTTTCGAGGACGGCGCGCTTTACGAGTCAACCGGACAATATGGAACGTCGGGCCTGCGCAAGACGGACCTCGAAACCGGAAAAACTCTCAAATCAATTCCGCTGGCCGACCGTTTTTTCGGCGAAGGCTCCGTCGCCTGGAATGGCGACGTCATCATGCTCACGTGGCGCAGCGGCAAGGGGTTCGTCTTCGATCAGGAAACATTCGTAGAGGAGCGAACCTTTTCCTATGCCGGGGAGGGGTGGGGCCTTACCCATGACGGCGCGCGCCTGATCATGAGCGACGGCACGTCGGAGCTGCGCTTCCTTGATCCGGAAACCCTCGAAGAAACGGGACGTCTGCCGGTGACCTTCCGCGGCAAGCCGCTTGTCAAGCTCAACGAACTGGAATGGGTCGACGGCGAGATCTTCGCCAATGTCTGGGGGGCGAACGCCATTGTGCGCATCGACCCGGAAACCGGCGTTGTCGTCGGCGTCATCGACCTGCGCGGGCTCCTGACGGAAGAAGAACGGGCCGCCGGCGCGGACGTCCTCAACGGCGTCGCCTATGATGCGGAAACAGAACGGCTGTTCGTCACCGGAAAATACTGGCCGAAACTGTTCGAGATCGAACTGGTTGAAAAGCAGCCGTAGGCGGCGCCGGAACGTTTGATATTGGCCCAAAGGCGACATTGAGCATATCGAGATGAATGTCGGAAAACTCGCAGAGATTTGCCTTAGCGAGCGACTTAAAACGCCCAAAAAACGGTCGTTGAGACAATTGGGATGTGGCGAAAAATATCGAAACAACTGAGCGACGTGGCGCCAACTAGGTAAGGGATCAAGGATGGATAAATCGGAAGCGTTCTGGGATAGCTCTGCAGACAACTATGATAAAACTGAGGAACGCTTTGAATATATCCACAGAAAAAGCAGGAAAAACGCCAGAAAACATCTCGCGAACCGCGAAACCGTATTGGACTATGGATGCGGAACCGGAACGACGGCCTGTGAACTTTCCAACGAGGTGAAGCAGATTCACGCGATTGATATATCATCAAAGATGATTGAACTCGCGAAAGAGAAAGCAGCTGCCGCCAACATCGGAAATGTAAGTTTCGCGCAAGGGGACATTTTCGATGAAGAATACAAATTCGAATCTTTCGATGCCATCCTGGCTTTCAATATGCTGCACACAGTCCCTGATCCTCAAGCTGTTATGCAAAGAATATACGAACTCCTCAAGCCCGAGGGATTAGTTATTACTGTCACGCCGTGCTTGCGGGACAAGTTGTCATTTCTGATCAGCCTACAGATTAAGCTTGTGCAGGTATTGTGTAGTATTGGGGTAATTCCTGTCCCGATCAGAAGACTCAAAAGCAATGATTTAGATGATTTGATGGGAAACGGGAATTTTCAGATCACTGATTCGGAAAAATTATTTGCAGGAGCATCGAGTTATTTTGTGGTCGGAAAAAAGATGCGCGAATCATAATGAAGAAATTTCCGTTTAACCGCTTTAAACGGAGTGACGAAAAAGGCCGCTGCCAGATGCGATTGATCGGCTTAAGATCACCACAAGTAATCCGCTGAAGGCCAACGTGGAAACATGCCGCAAATCGGTCATTCGGAATTACACTGGGAACGTCCGCGTTTGGCGAAAGCCGGACGTTCGCCACCCTCCCGAAGACGCTACCGCAAAAAAGGCTCGTCGAAGCTTCTGAGTTTGCGCGAATGGAGCGTGCCGGCTTTGGCTTCGGCGCGTAAGAGTTCAATGGCGTTGACGCCGATTTCGAGGTGCTGGCTTACCCGCGCCTGATAGAAGGCGTCGGCCATGCCCGGCAGTTTGATCTCCCCATGGAGCGGCCGGTCCGAAACGCAAAGAAGCGTTCCATAGGGCACGCGATAGCGATAGCCGTTCGCCGCAATGGTCGCCGATTCCATATCGATGGCGATGGCCCGGGCCTGATTGAGCCGCACCGCATTGCGCTCAAAGCGAAGCTCCCAATTGCGGTCGTCAGTCGTCACCACCGTGCCGGTGCGCAGGTGCTCTTTCAGCCTTGCCTGCTCAATGCCGCTCACCGTCTGAACCGCTTCTGTCAGCGCAAGCTGCACTTCCGCCAGGGTCGGCAGAGGCACGGACGGCGGCAGGACGTCGTCGAGCACATTGTCCTCGCGCAAGTACGCGTGGGCCAGCACATAGTCGCCGAGCCGTTGCGAGCGACGGAGGCCCCCGCAATGGCCGATCATCAGCCACACCTGTGGCCGCAGGACAGCGAGGTGGTCGGTAATCGTTTTTGCGTTTGATGGGCCGATGCCGATATTCACCAGCGTCAGGCCCCAGTGATCGGGCTGGACGAGATGATAGGCCGGCATTTGCGGGGATTTGACCCCGTCCGCCGGCGCCGGCGCGCCCTTGCGCGTCACCCGGTCGCCCGGCTCGATCAGCGCCTCGGCGCGGCCCGCCTCGACTTCTTTCTTTGCATAGGCGACGAATTCATCGACATACCGTTGATAGTTCGTAAACAGAATAAAGTCCTGAAAATAATCAGGACGCGTCGCCGTATAATGCTGAATGCGGTGCAGGGAATAGTCGACCCGTTCGGCCGTAAACATCGACAGCGGCAGCGGGCCCGACCGCTTCAGGATAATCTGGCCGTCCACAATATCGTCATTGGTGGCGACAAGGTTCGGCGTATGAAAATGGTGTTGCAGCTCGTTGCGCCGTTCCTGCGTGAGCTGCACGGTGGCGCTTTCAAGGCCGAAGGAAAGCGGTATCGGCGTAAACGAGCGGCCGACGAAAATTTCCGCCTTATAGCGGTCGATGATCCGCGACAGCTGACCTTTGAGATAGCCTTTAAAGAGAGCGGGCTGTGTAATCGTTGCGCCGTGCAGGCTGGTCGAGGCGACGCGGCCCAGGGCGAGCGCCGAGGTCTGCGGCGCGGCCTCCGCGGGAATGCGGGCGCAAAGATAGGGATAGACCGGGGCGTCGGCCGGGTCCGGCGCCGCCTCGCCAGCCATGTACCGCGCAAACTGCTGCTGCAACGCGACGATGGCGTCGTCGTAAAGCGCGGTCAGGCGATCGACGGCGGCCTGCGCCGTTTTGCAGGCGACGAGATCGCTTGCCGGCGCGTCAACGGGCGGCTTTATCGCCATAAACTGTTCCTGTCCTTACTGGCACAACGGCATACACCGTTTCGCCGGGGCCGCACCAGAACGCGCGGCGCCCATGGCCAACGCCGCTAAAGCGCGGCGATTTCCTCATCGCTGAGGGCGCGCGCTTCGTCGATCAGCATGATCGGCACGCCGTCGCGGATCGGATAGGCGAGCGCCGCATTCTTGCTCAGGAGCTCGCCCTTTTCGCGATTGAAGACGAGCGGCCCGCGCGTTTGCGGACAAACGAGAATTTCGAGCAGTTTCGGATCGATCTCGCCCGGCGCCGTTTCTTCGTTCATGGTCGGTCCTTCATCCTATTGCAGCGTCGCGTCGCCGCCCGGCTCCTCGCCGCCGGACATTTCCATCAGCGCCATCAGGCAATCCGCCTGTTCGGCGACGGTCGGGGCTTCAAGCAACGCCTGTTTCTCGCTGGGCGAGAACGGACAGCCCATGGCGAGGGACACGACCAGCGCCTCGACGGGCGCGCCCTCCGCCGCGTCCCAGTCCGCCTTCAATCCTTCCGCATCAAGATAATCCCGCATGATCTCGAGGAAGAGATCGCGATCGACCTCGTCGCCGGATGCGTCCGCATGGGCGTCAATCTCATAGGCGCCCCAATCGACCGTCGCCTGGCGATAGGGCGTATCGGCATGAACCTCTTCGATCAGGCGAAAGCGGCGCACGCCGGTCAGCGTAATCAGGTAACGCCCGTCGCCGGTTTCCGAAAACGCGGTGATGCGCCCGGCGCAGCCGACATCGAACAGTTTCGGCGCGTCGCGCCCGTCGCCCGCACGCGGCTGAATCATGCCGATGGCGCGAGCGCCGGCAAGCGCGTCGTCGACCATGCGCAGATAGCGCGGCTCAAAGATATTAAGCGGCAATTGCGCCCCGGGCATCAAAAGCGCGCCGGCGAGGGGAAAGACGGGAATGGTTTCCGGCAGTTGTTTCTGAAATCTCGGTTTGGGTTCGACAATCATAGATGCGGCGTGTTCCCGGCCGGCGGAAATTTAAGAAAACAAGAGCGATGAAAGGCGTCGCCGCCCGCGCGTCGTCGCCGGATTGGCGGGCCCCAGCGCGTCAAAGACGGTAAGCAGTTTCTTGCGTGCGGCGCCGTCGTCCCAGTCGCGGTCCTTTTCAACAATCGCGAGAAGCTCGTCGATCGCCGCATCCAGCGACCCGGCGCCGATCAGCGCGGCGGCGTAATCAAACCGCACGGCAAGATCGTCAGGCCGCGCTTCCGCCGCCGCCCGCGCCGCGCCAAGGTCTGCACCGGCGCCCTCGGCGGCGAGCGACAAGGCCGCTTCAATGCCGGCGAAAGCCGGGTCCGTTTTTTTGTCCTCCGGCACGAGATCAAACGTGGCGCGCGCCTGCTCGACGTCGCCGGCGCTGAGCTGGCACCGCGTGAGCCCGGCAAGGGCGCGCAGGTTTTGCGGGTCCGCCTGGGCGACCTGGGCGAAGAGTTGCGCCGCGGCCGCGGCGTCGCCTTCCTTGAGGGCGGCCTCGCCGGCGTTCAGATAGTCCTCAAGCGGATTGTCGCCGCCGCCGGTGGCCGCGTCCGCCGCCTGCACAAGCCGTTCGATGAACTTCTTGATTTCGCTTTCCGGCAGCGCGCCCTGAAACCCATCGATCGGGCGGCCCTGAAAAAAGGCGTAGACGGTGGGGATCGACTGAATACGCAGCTGCGAAGCGAGCATCTGGTTCTTGTCGATATCGACTTTGACCAGGCGCACCTTGCCGCCCGCGGCGACCACAGCGCGTTCGAGAAGGGGCCCGAGCTGTTTGCACGGCCCGCACCAGTCGGCCCAGAAATCGACAATGACCGGCGCCTCCATCGAGGCGGTGATGACGTCCTGTTCGAAGGTCTCGACGCTGGCGTCTTTGATGAGATCTGCGGGCGGCGCAGCATCGCCGCCGCCGATAATCGGTTCCATAATCCACCGTCTCCGAAAATTCGGCGCAATGAGTTGAACTGCTTAGATGAGGGCGCGCCGCGCCAAAGGCAAGCCGTCTAGGGGCCGAGCGGCGCCTTAAGGTCCATGATTTCCGGCGCAAAGCCGCAGGATTCAAGGAATCGGATCAGATCGTCAGGGGAAATCGCCGTCGAGGCCGTGTTTTCCAGCGGGTGAAACCAGACCGGATCCGCCGCCATCAGCGCCGCGTCGACGACGAGCCGCGACAGGGCCGCGGCCGACCGGTTGATCAGGGCGAACGGCGTCACCGCGCCCGGAATGACGCCGAGGGTCCGGGTCATCAATTCCGGTTTTCCGAAGGAAAGCCGGCCCTTCGCCCCGATTGCCTTGCCGAGGCCGACGAGATCGACGCGCGTATCGGCATGGGCGACCGCGAGCGTCAGGACCCCCTTTTTGTCTTTCAGGAACAGGTTTTTCGAATGACCGCCGGGCATCGACGCCTTGAACGCGCGCCCGTCCTCAACCGTGAAAAAGGCGGGATGGTCGACCGTCCGGTGCGCAATGTCGAGCGCGTCGAGCCGCGCAAACAGGTCCGCGCGGCTCGACGCCTCATCTGCCGTCGGCGGATTTTCCGAAGCCATCGTCAGCGTCTTCCCTCTCGTCGATCGTCCTATCTGACGCGAAGACTTGGCGCTTGCAATGGCCAGCCCCCTCGTGCATATAGCGCGCCCTGTCGGGAGCGCCACGCGCGCCCGACGCGCCAGTGAGCGGGCGTAGCTCAGGGGTAGAGCATCACCTTGCCAAGGTGAGGGTCGTGCGTTCGAATCGCATCGCCCGCTCCAAAATTTCTTTAAACATCAATAAAATCAATAACTTAAAATGCCACCACAGGTGGTTTGGTGCACGTTTTGGTACACATTCTGGTACACAAAATTTTTTAATGATACCGGCTATGACAGAGAAATCGAGCGAAGACAGCCTCGGCTATCGGTCCGTTTTTAGGCTCTGAAACATCTCGGCGATGCTTTCGTTTTCGTGACGATCAGCACGCCATTGTTCTTTGTATTCGTCATAGTGGGCATCAGCGTATTGTTCTTCGTTTTCCTCAAACTCCTGGCGTGCATCTTCTACATCCCCGATCAGTAGCTCTGTATTGACGCCTAGTGTTTTGCCAATGTGGTCGATGTCTGAGACCAAACCATCAAACTCATCCCGGGAGCGGCAATTCGTTCGCTCGTCATAAAAGTAATCTTCGCGATACGCCCTGAAGCCGGCCTTTAATGCGTCAAGTTCGCTTTCCACTGGCGGTTTTTCCAAAAGCCTAGTGGCCTCACGCAGCTCGTCAGAACGGCACCCATTTTTCACAATGTCAAAGACGCGGCACCGCAATTCTACTGCGAGCGCCTGATGCTCCGTCTGCTCATTGACCTCGATCATCATAATGACTTCGACAAGCGCATTGATATCAGCGCCTTCATCTAATGGTTCAGCCAAAAGCGTATCTGCCATCGGCTCAACTAATTCCCGATATTCTGCGGCTTTCAAATCAGACAAGCCAAGAATTACAGCAAGCCGTTCTGGGTAACTTGGCGCTTTCCAAGCTGAGGTGCCATTTGGATAATCCACCCTCCTCTCAGCACACATTAACTCCCGAACTATCGGCGCGGCTTCACGCGAACATTCTTTTATTGTGCGACGCAGTTCGTTAGACTGCAATTGGCGGGCGAAGTTCCAAAGCCTTGCAACCTGTGAAAATGATACAGCGCTTATCAACTGGTCGACCGCATTTTCAGGCGCTTCGGATATTACTGCGCCCAATAGGTCGAGCACTGATGGGTCAATGACTTCAACTGCAAAATGCCCTTTCGGAGCAACAAAGCTGCCGCTTAGCTCTTTCAGAGCCCGGCCAAAGTCTTGAGGTAACGTTTCATAACTATATTTTTTTGCTCGATGGCCCTGAAACTTCTTAAACGCCTTTTCCAGTGCATTGATCGCGATCCGGCCCTCAAAGCTCCATAGAGTCAGCAATAATGTCTGAGCCGACTTGCTTAGTTCTTGTTCGTAAGCGTGACGCCAAATTTCAATCGGGTTTTCGAGAAGTTGGCTTACGAATTTGCAATATTTTTCTGCGGGAACATTCTTAATGCGCTGGCGTGTCGCCATCCATTCAATAACACGCGGATTAAATTTTTTGTGACGGATGATCTTGCTGTAGAAGTCGTTCTCTAAAAGAGCCGTCACGTGACTATCGGGCAAATCACTAAAGTAGATGTGGTTGTAGAGTATCTGCGCACGCTGACGAGTGGAATAATCACGCATCCGCAAAATTATTCGATCCGCATCGAGATTTGCGTATCTCAATCGTTCAGAACGCAACTTGGCCTGTTCGTAGAGATGCTCACGCGTGGTCAGCACCAAGCGCGAAGTAGGGTCTTCGCGAACCATCGATATGAAAGATAATAGTGCCTTATCGTTGGCGTTGATGCTTTCGCCAATGAGCGTCGCGCCGACAAAGTCGTCAAAATAGAAAATCTGGTTGACGCCCTGCTTAAAAAGTTTAGCCCCTTCCGTGACATCACGGTCAATCACGATGGCTTGCCAACCTTGCGATAAGTGTTCGTATAATAGCATGTTCGCGAGCGTTGTTTTGCCGATACCGGGCGGGCCAGCAATCATGACGACTCTCTCGTCGGCCAGCCGTTTTTCAGCTTCTCCAAACGCGTCGGTTTGAACATATCGCCGAATTTGTTGATGAATTTTTTTGACTTCGAATTCGCTGCGGGTTGCTTCTGCATTATGCAGAACGCGGTCCAATACGGCTTGACTTGTGAGCCAGAGTTTTGGGTGGCCTTGCTCGATTGTGGGGTGGCGGCCAAGTAAGTTATTCAGGTCGGTTTGACCAATAACATCGCCCACGACAAGCGGCGCTGACGGAAGTGCCGCAATTATTTTATCTTTGTCCTGCGGGGATAGCGGCACAGAAGTCACGACTACGTACCGGGAGGGCGCTAGTTTTTTTACCTTTTTGTCTTCCTTTTTCAGATCTCTAATAAGGCCATTTAGCCCGGTACGAACATAGTGTTTGACTTGCACAATAAGTTTGTCGGGGCCGCTGGCGTATCTGAGATCGATGCCTCCATCCCGCCCGCTCTTGAAACTCTCAAGATGCATAGACCATTCCTGTTGCAGTAGGTCCCGGGCAAGCCGCTCTAAATCCAGCGGTGAGAGTTGGTGAAAGTCGTAATCAGGCATCGAAAGAGTCGGCTCCAACAAAATTGAGAATTAATGAAAAATTTTGCGCATCAGCGGCTCTCAGCGCCGCAATATACTCGTCGCGCCGCTTGTTCTCATTCATCAGATCGTGGCCCGCCGCCCAGTCAATCGGCTTGTGGTCGAAGCAGTGCCGCAAATATTCATCGGCCATGATCCGGGCATGTCTTCCATTGCCGTTTGGAAAACAATGTATCTGAACCAGGCGGTGATGAAACCGCGCCGCCGCTTCGAGCGGTGGATATGTTCCGTGCTCCGCCCAATAACGCGCATCGTCCAAAAGCATCCGAAGCTGCATGCCGATCTGCACGGGATCGACGCCGATATTCTTTTCGGTCTGACGAAACGTTCCGGCCCAGTTCCACACATCACCGAACAGCCTGCGGTGCAGTTCGCGCACAAACTCTTCGCTCAGCACATCATTTTTGCGGCGGCGGCCGAGCCATATGAGGCCGCTTTCCACGTTGGCTTGCTCAAGTGCGTTAAGCTCGCCCCGCGTCGTAACATGTTTGAACTTCAGCCCTTCCAACTCGTCTGGATCGAGCGGCGTCGCGCCATCAGGTTCTTCGCCTATGCCGGTCATCCGTTCTCCCAGAAATCGGAAGGCGGATTGCGCATGAATTCGCGGGCCATCCCCTCAATCTCGTCATTGAGTTGATCTTCATTCAGTTTTTGTTTTTCCAGCGCCATATGCGTACTCGCGCGTAAAACGATTTTCCTCGCCTTCTTGCGGGCCTGCTCTTTTATGATGTCCTCGATTCCCACTTGCGCGGGAACGATGGCGTAGACGAATTTGCAGCCCATGGCCTCGGCCATGGTTCTCATGGTCTGGAGGGTGGCGCGGTCATTCTGTTCGGATTGCTCGGCGGCGGAGATATTCGCGCGGGTGCGCCCGACCATCCGGCCAAGCTGGGCGGCTGAAATCCCGAGCGCCTTGCGCACGGAAGCAATCCAGCCCTCGGACGGGCGGATCAGTTCATGCGCAGGCGCAGCGGCGGCCTGATTGACTTTCGCCTGGTATTGCTTCTGGGCTGTGGATTTCACGCTCATTGTATAATCTCGGTTTGACGTATCGCAACAAATGTCAAACCATAATTATACTAAAACGATAGATTTGTCAAACTATAATTTAACGTTTAGAATTCATTGTCAAACCTTAGCTTGACACATGTCGCCGACATATTGGGGAAAGCGCCTATGGAAAACATCAACTATGAGAAGATCGACAACCACCCCAAAGGGGCAGTGCGTTTTTTCAAAATCATGATGCGGCTGGAATATGCATTAAAGGCGTGCGGCTTTGCCGAAATGAATGGCGCCAAACTCGAAATCCTATGGGATAAATACGCTAAAGATCGCCTCAGCAAAGAGTATTTTGAAATCGTTCGAGATAGCGGAATTGCCAAGACGCTGATCGACAATCCGCCGAGCCGCCAATCTTTGAGCGAAAACCTCGAAGTAAAATTTCCGCCTGCTGCGCATGTCACATGCACTCAAGAATTATTGGGCGCAGTACTTCGTACTAGGAACAATCTTTTTCACGGCGGCAAAAGTGGCGATGTCGATCACGATCGCAATGACACGCTGATCGCGGAAGCGATTGCCGTTGTTGAAGAAATTTTGAAATCCGATAAAGACTTGAGGGCTGAGTTCGAGGGGCGTTACTGAGAAAAATATTCCGCCAAGACTAGTCTCCAGCGGCTTCCGCAATCGTCACATACCTGTCAAAACCGACCGTCATAGCGCCGCTATGAAGCTTACACTCGTAAACGGAAGCTGCCGGATACTTCCCGTTGATGCGATAATAGAGGTCCTCCGAATTTTGATCGTGTGAACGAAAGCCAAAATACACTTCCTTTATTGCATCTTTTGGCAACGCATAAAGGAAGAGCGGTCGGCCTCCCGTATCGATTATTTCAAACTCGCCGCTTTGCGTTCTGGAGCTTTCGCCGGAAATACCATCAAGGCATTTGAGGACGCGGACTTCTTCCTCATAAGACCAACAAATTGATTTTTGCAGGAAAGTGCGTTGGAGTTTTTCGTAATGGTCTTGCGGGAAAGAATGCGTGACGCCGACGCCAAGGCCGGATTTAGGTTTGCCGACATACGGCGCATCCGAACGTTCCGAGACATAAATCACGCTGCCAAACTGCGCCGGTATCAAATTGCTGTCTTCGGCTGTAAAACCGGCGGCCATCGCATCAATGCCGATCACCATGCCTTCATGCTTGTCGGCATAATGTGCCCACATAAGCGGATTCACAGGCGTTCTTGTCAGCGCAAGGATACCGGTCTTTTCCGCCCAGATCGAATTTTTGATCATCGCGCGGAATCCGGCAAAGATGCCTTCTGCGGCATCTATGGAGTCTTCAGTGAGTGAAAATGGAAGATCAAAGGGATCATTAAAATATTTCGGTTGCGAAAAACCGATTGAGCAATTTTCAAGAATTTTTTCGCCAGCATCAAATCCGATATATTTATAGAGAAGCATCGCGGGGCATCCGTTTAAATATCTGCCTACAAGCTCGCATGATAACAAATTCTTCCTGCTTCACCTTGCGGTTATTGAACAATCGGTCATAAGCGCCGCTTCACCATAAAAAGCCGGCCTGTCCGAAACGGACAGGCCGGCGCGGCCTTTTATGTAATTTCGCTTATACGGCCTCGGCAAAACCATCGTCCTGCTCCACTCTTGGCTTTGCATCGGGATCGATGGCCGGGAAGTTCATGGCCTCGGGCAGCCAGCCCAGCGCCTGTTTCTGATCGGCCCTGAGGGACTTCATATTGCGGAGTTTCACGAAGTAGCGGACCATGAGCGGGACAAGTTCGGATTTCTTATAACCATTGCCGTTGCCGTAGAGGCGCGACATGCCGCTTTCGCTTAGGACGCGCTCAAGCTGGTTCATCGTCCTGCGGCCAAGGAACCATGAGCCGGGCATCCAGTGCTTGCGCATATCGACGCCAATATCGAGCGCCACGCGGTTAAAGACGCTGCGCTCATCGGTATCGAGTTCGCTGCACTGGCTCTGCCCGAAGTTGATGAGAGAGAGAAACGCAAACAGGCGGTCCAGTCCACCATCGTCAAGCTTCTGCACCAGATCATAAGCTTCTTCCTTGGAGTAGGCGACGCGAAGCAAACTGCGAAACGCGTCCTCCTCGGGAGCATCTTCCCCCAGCAGTTCCAACAAAGCTGTGGCTTCGGCTTCAAGTGCGGCCGTGTAGGCTTCGCTTTCATCACTACGCTCAAGATAGGCAAAGCACTCATGGAGAGACGAGTAATACAGCTTGTCAGCAACGCCGACCTCTTTCGCCTTTCGCGGATTGCTTAAAAGCTCCACCTGCACAGCGGCGCTTTTGTGCATGGCGAAATACTCTTTTACGGGCTTCGCGTAGGTCGCTTTGGTTTTGGAATTGATCGCCGCCGAAACGGACGGATCAACGTCCCTTCGGATCAGGCCTTTATGGACTTCAACCTTGCCGCTGGGGCAAAGCTGCACGACCACGCCGCCAGATTCGCCTTTCTTGGCCTGACGATATTCCAGCGAGGAAAACGGCCCTTCGACCAGTTCGGCCCAATCGTTCTTTGCTTCATAGTCGGCAACCAGTTTTTCGGCGGCGGCTTTTTGCAAATCGAAGAACTGCTCGGCATCGTCAAAGAAAGTGGTTTCATCTTCTGCAAAGAGGTCGGTGGTCAGAGAGCCGGAATATTCCTCCTGCGGAAAAATCGCCACGGCAACGCTCGGCGCATCACCGATCAGGCGGTCCCTGATTTCCGAAGGGGTTGAATACCACCCGTTAATGACCTCATCCAAGAGGTCGTCTTGCTCGTCATGGCCACCAAGGCTCAGGGCTTCGGCCTGAACAAGCGTGATCTTGGACTTGCTGACCGCTTCCTTCACCTGATCGCTCAAATCAAGCAATACCAGGCGCCGCTTGATGGTGTTTTCGGAGAGGCCCGTTTGCGCGGCGATTTCCCCCAGACCGTTACCACTTTCAACCAGCGTTGCAATGGCTTCGGCTTCTTCCAGCGGGCTAAGATTTTCGCGTTGGATATTTTCAATCGCGGCAATGCGCAAGGCATCGTCAGTAGAAAGATCGTCACGCACTTCAACAGGCACTGTAACATCCTTGGGCATATCACCCTGCTCGACCAACAGCGACAAGGCACGGTAACGCCTCTCGCCGCTGACAATTTTATAGGTGCGCTTTCGTCCTTCCGGCTTTGCCGCCACGAGGTTTTGCAACAAGCCATCTGTTTTGATGCTTTGAGCAAGGCCCGCGATTGCTTCATCGTCAAAGCGTTTGCGCGGGTTGTCGCTTGAGGGACGCAGGTTTTTCAAAGGTATCATTTCAATCGTCATTTTAAGTCTCCTATGTTTGATTGAGTTGATGTCGTGTCTGCCGACACGCCGGAACGCATGAGGGTTGATTGCCGCCATGCGCTCGGGCGCAGCGGCGGATCAAATCCAGCGCTGCTCGATGCCGTAGCCGTCGCCAAGGGCTGCGCTTGCGAGGTCATAGACAAGAGCGAAGCCCATATCCTGACCGCACCCCTTGACCTTTACGCCGTCGCGCAGATCATCCATGGCCAGCCCTAAGAGAACGGCGCAGACATAGTTGAGGTGACGCAGATCGCCCGTGGCGGCATGGACGTAGTGCACTGAAATTGTCCGGCTCATCCCTGAGCGCGAAACGTGTCGGATCAGCGTATAAAAAACCGGCTTGCCGTTTTGGGATTTGGTTGCCTCGGCAATCGCCTCTTGCAGGTGCTCCCTGCAGAGTTCGATTTCCTGAACGACATATTCGCGAAATGTCTGTCCCGGCTTTGCAAGAAGCTCATAGCTCTGTTTTAATTGTGATCGGCTCATGGCAGATTCCTTTCATGATAAAAATCGCGCATGAACCTCTGCCCAGCGGCGAGCGTCTAAAAACCAAACGCCTTCCGCACGCATTTTCGCGGAAGGCGTTTTAGACGGGCGTACCGGAGAGCAGGCGCCCCAAAGCCCTGCTGCTTGCAGCGCGACAAGCGCCGCGCGCCACACGGACTTTCGGAGCGGGCCAGCGCGCGGCAGGGCTATTGGACCAGGCAGTCTGAAATCCGGTTTAAGCTGAAAGGTAAGGTTCCTTGCGCCTGTTTACGGGCGCAAAAAAAGGAAACGGGGCGGCAAACGCCGCCGCCGCAATCCTCCTGCGAGGGATTGATGCCGCATGGCCAAGACCCTGCGTCGCTTGAGCTATGCAGGGGCTTGGTTCACGAAAGCCCGGTCCGGCTTAGCCGAACGCAGCGAAAAACCGAAACTTAAATGTAATGCCAAAATGGAAGAGGTTTATAATCTTCAACACTCTGCCCCGATTTAATATCAGGAGGGCTTGTGGTGAGGATATCTCCGATCTTTCCAGCAAATTTTAGCGTGATCGGAAACCCGTCTGAAAATTTGCAACTATTGTAATTGAGCTTGCTCAAACGCAGAATATCATTGAGGACCACCTCGATATCCGCTTCACCATTGCAAATTTCAACATCAAGGGGGTTGGGCGTATTCCAACCCGGATAGGTATTAAGGCGTGGTGCGAATCCAGACGCGAACAGGAATGCCTTTTTCTTGGACATCAAAAGCGCTGTACCACGTAGGACAGCACCGCTTCCGCGTGTCATGAGTTTTAAACCGCCAAAAGTGCGGCGTATACGAACACCAATTACTTTTGTGCCATAAGGCTCGGCCGCCTCCAAAAAGCCGGCCCACTCTTCATCGTTAAACCGAACGCTTCCATGAACGTAGATCTCTTTTGGAGCGTTATTGTCATGTTCGTCAGCATAGGAAAGCAGGGCGCGGTCGAGTAGTTTGGCTGCTTCATCGCGATCAAGATGACATTCCCGCGAATCTTCAGAATACCATGGCCCCAGCGCGCCCTTGAAAACCATGCCGTTTCCGTCTTCGAGGAACATCTGCGCACCGCAACAAGCGTTGTTGTCACCCTGGGCCTTTGAAAGCCGCTTGAAGACTATCCCCATGTAACAAACGCCCGGCCTAAAATCGGAAAGAATCCACGGCCTGCGCCGGGTTTTATAGAATATCGAGGTGGCAAGGTTCCATAGAATTGTAGCGGGGTCCTCTTTCCCTCGAACAGGGTTATCAGGGCTACGCAAACAAGCGTCCAAGGTTTCTGCCTGAACGATTTGCGTGATAATCTGGTGCTTTAGCAGGCGCGCCTTGAGTTGGTTATGAAAGTCCGGCTTAAATTTTAGCGCGTCCTCATATTCCTCTGCAAAGCTATCGGCTTCCGCTTTTTCAACGAACAGACCGAACTGAGCAAAATCATCGGCGCGCGTACCGTCCAAGTAGTCTTTCGGAGGCTCGGACTCCGGTCGGCATAACCGCTCCAATGCCTGTGGAATAACAACAAACCAGAGATCAGGCTTATTCTCACTTTCAAAGTGCTGCTTGATGAGGCGCTTTGTAAAAACCTTGGTCACTCTTGCAATGCGCGTGTGAAGGTCATGCGTTTTCAGGGCGTTCTCAAGAACATCATCGGGAACGATACAGAGCGCTTCAGCAGGCTGATTCCAGTTCAGACCGAAAGCGGCCTCAAAGCCGGGAAAAAACTGATGGGCCAACTTGCCGTAATCGGATTGTTTCTGTCGTGTGAATCGTCCGCCCTTGTGAGCGGGGCGGGCGCAGTTCACCGATGCCGACCATTTCGCAAATTGATCTAAGGCGTCCTTAGTGCCGATAATTCCATAGCGAACGCTGCCAGGGTTATCCGCGTAGGGTCCGAACAAGGTCAGGCCATCCTTTGGATGAGGCAAGCTTTGACCATGTCCAAACAAAAGAAACGGCTCGTCGAGTTGTATCAGTCGTTGCTCCATAAAACCTCCAACAACTCTTCGATCAAAGCATCGTCTTTAACTTCCCTATAGGCCCGTTCGCCAGTGAATATTCTTGGGCCAGACGCCACGACGATGTCCTGGTAGCCGGTGGGAATTCGAATGCTAACTTGGTCATCTGCGAGCCAAGCGGAAATCCCAAGGATTCTGCGGCGCCAGTCGTCATTCCACCAGCCAAGCTTTTTAAGCACCTTTTTATCGTCTATCGGTTTTGGTTTCTCACCTTCGGCGCTTTTGTAAGGTAGCGTAATTACAGCTTTGGGATTCAAGATGATCCCATTATGCGTGTGCAAATCAATGACCGGCAGAATGCCAAAGTGCCAGAAATACGTTTTCTTGAAATGCTTGCGCTCGCCAACGAAAGTCACCGGAGCTTTGCGTTTTCCCGGTTCGCAGATGCTATGGCGATTGTTCCTAATCAAGCCGCTTGCCGGATACCAGATTTTGCGCGGCCCGCGTCCCGGCGCTTTGTGGCTGAGGTCGCGGTCGCCAAGGTATTTTTCAAGGGCCGACGCAATCAGGTAGGTGAGGATATTTCGCGCTGTTTCCGGGGCTATTCCAAGGGGCGGATGACCGTGTGACAAGAAGTCGACTGTGCGCAATACGATTGCATCTTCCATTTCCAACCCATGGGTTAGCTCCATGTAATCGTGGGCACACCCAAATGAAATCGCATAGTCGCTGTGGGCGCTGTGAGCGGGGTGCGCAGGCAGCGCTTTTCTTAAACGTTCATAACCGGTGAGTGGATTCTTCTCTGATGATACTTTCAGAAAATGGATTTTCTCCGGCAACGCTTTAAACGGTAAAACGTTTGAAACAATCTCATTCTCTTTGCTTTGAACAAGAGCCTCGTGGGCGCTAAGCGCAGGCCACCAGGAGGAGATTCTACCAAGATCTGGAGAATTCGTTTTGGGAACGCCGTCATGTTCAAGTCGTTCGCATAGTTCACGAAGTCCCGACATCCAGTTTTCCGCATTTATGTAAATGTCGGGATTAATCAGTATCGGCGTTCTGCCGCTAAGCCTTTCGACCCTCAACGGTATGATGAAATTATCCCGCGCCAGATTGTCGGCAGTCTGAAGTTCTTTATAGACGCCGCGCTTTTTCTCTAGGTCACGCGATGTATCCGAAAGTATGAAAATGAATTTTGCAGCATCTTCCTCAATTTTTTTCTGAACTTTCAGCCAAAATGCGCTCTCACCGCCATGGGTGTTTTTAAGATCGCACCAGACCTCATAGCCAAGAAGGGTAAGCTGGGTAGCAAACCAGGCAGCGACAGCATTGTCTTGTGGATTCGCATGGCTGATGAATAACAGGCCCTGTTGAGCCGGCCTTTTTGCGTCGGCTGCCTGAGCCTGTTTTTCCTTGTCCTTCAGCATCTTAGCATCCCTCCATCGGGAATTTTCCACGATCTAGTGGCTTCTTCCAAGTTGAGGCACCAGATATGGTAGCTCCAGGAAGCGAGGGAGTCCATGATTTTTTTGAACATTTCGGGAACATTTGCCGGGCGCAAACGTAGTCGAAGTTCAAACCAGTTCCAAAAGATGGAGAAACTGTCGGGGGGGTGTTAGGCCGGCATCTCAACGCGGTCAGAGCTGATAAGTGGTTTTGGATCTTTAACAACAGGTGGCAAACCCGGCCCGACAACCGGGTCGCCCTTTTTCTCAGCGGCCACTACTTTTGCGTTTAACTCTAACATAAACGCTAATATATCATCGGACTTCTTCATCCCGTAAGCGTTACGAACGGCCGCATCAAGATTTTCGTGCACAGCTTTGAGCTTGGAATCACCCGGCAGTTCTAGCGTGCGGTAGAGTTCCCGCAGTGTCATCGAATGTTCTTCGCTCAAAGAATTGCGCAGGTTTCGCAATTCAACTGCGCATTTCGCAATTTTAGAGACTGCCGCAGGTGTCGGTGATTGGGGCCAAGGAAAGGCGTCAAATACCGTATTGGAAGTATACCTGGGATCGCTTTTCATTGTCGAACATCTCGCAACAAACCATTTCCAATGAATTCCGGATTGTAGAATTCCAAAGGAATAATCGTCGGCAAGCGGAAATGCCGTAAGTGAGTCGTTGGGCTGAATATCCGGTGATACAAATTCAAATATTGGTCTTTTTGTTACGCGCCCGCAAACGATGTAACGGTCCAGCGTTTCGATCTCCGAAAGCAACTCTCCTCTGCGTCTAAACAACAGCCACCATCGCCGAAGCGCATTGGCATGATCTTTAACAATTTTGGCCTTGGAATCTGCTGCTAGCGCCTCATCATTTCTCTTTTTTTCTTTATCAGCCGCTTTTTGCCTGTCAGGAAGAACCGTATCTTCAATTCGTTTGTAAAGTGATGATATTTTT
Source organism: Hyphococcus sp. (assembly GCA_028284345.1). Taxonomy (GTDB): domain Bacteria; phylum Pseudomonadota; class Alphaproteobacteria; order Caulobacterales; family Parvularculaceae; genus Hyphococcus. The sequence goes on from JANQRY010000008.1 coordinate 512,449, forward strand.
TGCGCCTGAAACAAATCACAATCACCAAAATCGATGACGTATCTACTCGGGCAACTTCCAACGGTTCCGATCAAATCATCTGTAATCATGAAGGGATGCAAAAATTGCCCCAGCTCCGGTTCTGAATCAAGGAGCGACTGCGCCTCTGCAAGGTCAAGCAGAAAACCTTCGTGGCCGTGAGTTTGCCCCTGATAGCAAGCTGTCGACTTGGCGTTAGCCTGTATCGGTTTTGCGATGCTAACGTCCGTATCAAATGAGAGCGACGGGCCGATTGTATCAACCTCTTTTATTTCCCATGGAGAGTCACGATTGTCACCAACTTGGCGAAAGAGTTTTTTCTTTCCTAGGTGTTTGCCTTTCACCCAGTTCGCAATCGAGACGTGAACTATCGCATCACCAAGCCAAACCTGAGATGAGACGGCTTCAACGATTGTGCCTCCACTATTGACAATGTAATCAAGCCCTCCTTCGCGAGAATAATTTTGCCGAATTGTGTTTGTACCGACCAAGCCAGCATATTGTCCATCTTTCAGATGGTCGTGGGCCTTTCGAAACCAATAAACGCAATAATCGGCACGACCGGGCACGTCGGGGAATTTCTTGCGGACGCTATTTACATATGGGCGGCCCAATTCTTCGATAATTTTATTTTTTGATTGATATGGCGGATTGCCAACAATCGCATCGCACTCTGGCCACGGCGCAAACAATGCATCATCACAAATTACGTTATCGTCCAGATTGTCTAGGGGAAGTGCTTCATCGGCGTGAAACGGTAATTCCATCTGCTCTCGTTCAAAGACTTCTATTGCTTCGTCAAGCGCCAGTTTTTTCGACAGCATGAGCGTAACTTTTGCCAACTCAACACCAAAAGAATCCCGATCAATACCAAAAAACTGCCTCGGGCTGATGAGTGAAATAGTCTTTGCCTGATCACGAAAACTTTTCTCGCTTACCGTTGCCTTCAGCTTTGCCAGCAGCCCAATCTCGATTCGGACAAGTTCCCGATATGATAGGTAAAGAAAATTACCGCTGCCACATGCCGGGTCTAGCACGCGAAATTTCGTCAACTCACTCCTCAACCCAAGCAGCTCCTTCATCGTTGATGCCCTGGCTATTTTCTCTTTCCACGGGGCCACAATTGTCGGGTTTACAATTCGCAGAATGTCGGCTTCCGAAGTAAAATGTGCTCCGTAAGCATGACGCTCTTCGGCATCCATGCTTTGCTGAAAGATTGTGCCGAATATTGCTGGATTGACTTTGGACCAGTCCTGTGTCGCAGCCCCCTCTTCACCGCCAACAAGGGCCAATTCTTCAGGTGTGAGTTCGATAGGATTGATAGTTTGAAAAATGCCACCATTAAAGTATGGCACGTTCTGAAAGCGCCCGCCTTTGGCTGGCGCCTTCGTGTTCATTTGCTGGAACAGCGCACCGAACAGATCGTACGAATTCTGGCCTTTGTGCAAACAGTCATCGACCATTCCCGTAACAATCGCTGCAGGTAAGAGATCAATGTCCTCTGCAAACATGGCAACGACAAGCTGCAGGACAAATCGCTGTGCCTGAGACCTTTCGATGCCGCGGTTGGCAAGCGACTTAAATAGTAGGGCCACCTTATCTGCAGCATCTCTCGAAACCTCTTCAAGATCATTACCAAATACGGGGTCTGGATCATGGGGGAAGAGAAAATTCAGAGCCGGATATCTTAGGGGAAGGTCTTCAAGCGCCACGAGATCAACCGGCTCATCGATCTGCTTGTCAAAATCGTAAATACGGAATTCATCAAAGTTACAAAGAACGACATAGCGTGGCCGGTTCGGAACCGCGTGTATCCAGTAATCGAATGCCTGCTGATAATGGTGAAATAGATTCTCGCCTCGCTTTTTCATTTCCAGAAGCATACGGGGCTTCCAGACCAGGTCGGCGAAGCTGGTACCTTTGGTAGATTTCTTCTTTATGCGGAATTCCAGTTCCGCTCCGGCTTCTTTGTAACCAGCGTGGCCAAACGCCTGAAACAGGCGGTCGCAAAACACTTGCGCCTCGCCTTTTTCATCTCCCTTCAGGAGCTTGGCGTAATCAAGAAACGCCTCCAGTTTTTCCGTCACATCGCTCATAGCTGCGAAACTCTCTCATTTCTTTAAGTGTATCGAATGCAGTGCGCGACTAATAGAACAATTCAGCGCTTTACTTGCGTTATGCCTGTTTCTTTTCACCGTGAAGCTCGTTCTTTGCGGCTTGTACCAGTCAGCGCCTTTCGGGATGAGACGAGAAACGCGCCGGCTTGTCGGCAAGCCTGGAACACCAAGGAGAAAAGAAATGACAACCCATACACAGATTCGAGTATCGCTAAATCTTCAATTCTGCTTCGGGCCTATCCCGGCAGCCGATATTGTGTTCAGCTATGAAATGCGTTCTGAAGACGCCTAATCTCTAGCGCCGTCCCCGGCCACCGCCGCGATCTTTCTTGTTCTTGAAATCAGCATCTTTTCCGGAACCGGAGCGCGATTTCTTTGGCGGTTTCGCCGCAACGCCGAATTCTTCCCGCAGGGATACCAGCTTATCCGGCTGTACAGCCCGCGCCTTTACATTCAGTTCTTTTGCAGTCGGCGCAAAATGGCGCTTTACCGCCAAGTGCGGAGCAGTCTTCCGGCCAGGCGGGCCAAGGGAAAGATGAAGCGCCGGCATATGATCATGACGGCGGCGCAACCGCACCGTGCGCTCTCGCTGCTCAGCGGCTTTCAAAGAGCGAACTTCACGTTCAAAGATTTTTTGCTGCGCATGTTCTTTCCGTCGCTGCTCCATCATTTGCAACTGATGCGTATGCGTCTGTTGACGCCGCTGCTGATCTTGCTGCTCAAGCATTTCGCGGCGCTCTTCTTCCTGCCGCTCATGACGCTTTCGGTCTTCAAGCTTGTGAAGCTGGCGGCGGATGAGAGCAATACCACTGGCTTTCGCCAGAAACGCCGCCAATCCTTTCGGGTTGTTCTGGGCGCGCCTGAACTGCGCACCGAAATCCTCCCGCGCATGGCCGGATTTAAGGTGGCCAAGCCTTTCGGCATGCCGGCGGCGAAGCGCATTCAATTCCATTTCATGCACTTTCTTCAATTCGCTGCCTTCGTGAGCGAGTTTTTCCCGGCGCTTTTCCTGCGAAGCCTTAAGAATTTCCAGTTTCTCAGCCAGCGCCTCGGACCTCTTGAATTGCCCTTGCGTCTTACGATACGCGGCGGCTGCTTCGCGCGCTTCTTCAACCGAAGGCAGCGCTTCAGGAGGACAATCCTTTTCCAGAAATGCGCGGATATCTTTGGTTCGCACGGATTTGTCGGCAATCATTTTCGGCAGCGCGTTCATATGGCCGTAAATATCGACCAGCACGTAAGGACGCTTTCCCGTCGCCAGCATATATCCGTTATCCTCAAGGGCTGCGATGAAAGCTTTGGGCGTATCGCTTTGGCGCCAGAGATCGGTGATGATCTCCATACGCTCTTCCTTGGAAAGTCCCGTCTGATCGGCCTGCGCTTTTTCGTAAAGGGAAAGCTGATCGGCCTTGGCCCGTTTGTTTTCATAACCGCTGGGAAGCGTCAGACCGTGATCGCGAGCGAATTCGCGCGCAACCACCATGAGCTTTTGCTTATCGAAACTTATGGGGATGGCTTTAAAGTCCTGAATGTCGGTGCGTGACCAGACGACATGGCAGTGTTCGCGAAGATTTCCGTCCCTGCCCTCCTTAATTTGAAAGACCACGGCGCGAGGCTGACCGGCCAATCCGAGGCTTTCTTCTGCGCGGGCGATGTAATCCTCATACTGCTCGCGGCTCAAACGCCCTTGCGCCGGATCGGGATTGACCGAAAGACTATAGAGATAGTTCTTGGCCCGCGTCATGGCGTGGGCCTGGGCCTCCCATTCGGAAAACGCGCCATGCAGGTCTTCCGCTATGGCGCCGCGTAAATCGGCAACCTCGACATATTCATTATCTTCAGCGTTTGAGAGATGGGTTGCGAGATCGGCCCCGCCGGCGCGCTGCGATCCGAAGGCAATCATGAGCGTCGCCCCATGCGGGTCATCAGGATTGTGCGGATAAGGCGAAGCTCATCGGCCATCGCTTCGAACGCAAGGGATGAATGTTCGGCACCGGCAAGCTTAAACTCACGGAGTTGATCTGCAATGCGCGCGCAGGCAGCAAGGATTTGGGCAAGTATCTTATATTCGCCCGGACGATGACGCGATTTTCCAAACACCGCTTCATTGAGAAAGGCGTTCACAGAAAGGCCGGAGCTTTCAACCATGCCTTCAAACTCCGCGCGCCGGTCTTTGGGCGGGCGGTATGAATAAGGTCTGTCACGTTTGGGCTTATCCTTTACCATCTCCTTTACCGCATAGTTGATTAGAGCGCGCACATTCCTCGTAGAGGCGAGGACATTCCGGGTTTTGAAAGGGAACCCCTTTTGCCGATGGGATTGCTAAAGGGAGCGCCGGAAGGCTCCCTTTGCTCGCTGGTTCCAAGGGACGCGAATTGTCCTTTGGTGCAGGTTCAGGCGGCATACGTCCTGGCCGATGGTTCATCCAACTGGAGCTATGGAATGCTCTGATTGGTCGTGATTGAACGGCGATACGTTCTCATCAGCTGGGCCGGGTTCGATGCCTGGCGCGGCTGACTAAAAGCCCCTAGCAAGAACAGATAACAAATCTGCTCGCGCTCATAGGGCTTTCCAAGAGGGGTCTGCGGGAGACAGGATGTCTCCCCAGCAAGGTGAGCGAATACCTTCGCACACCTTGTAACCGTTTACCGGCTTATATTTTCATATTATCACGAAATTCGTCATTACTCAAACTATCTACAGGGTAGCAGCCTATGCTATAATTGGGGTGTACACCACATGAAGTGCCGACGCGAGGAACGAAAGCGGGAATGAGATCGATGCTATTCTCGCCAAACTCCATCCTTAAAGGAGGCATTGACATGGACAAAAGAGAAAAAGAGGAGATCGCAAAACTCCTCAGCTGTGATCCCGCTTATGCGGATCAGGCCAAGAGAGACTATGTGCTTTATACGTCAAGGGGTTTGCCGCTCCCGCAAAAGCCATCGGCAGTGAAAATCGAACAGCCCAAACCCACTAGACCGTTTCGCCGGTAAAAACGCGGGCCTTTATAGCGAGCGTTTGCCGCGAGGAATCAATCTTGGCCCTTGCGTCATAATTCGCATCATCGTTGCAAACGAGAATGCGAAGGCTATGAGTGGAATGCACACGCCAGAAGATCGGATTGATCCCGGCCTGAAGCCGACGCGCGATACTTATGACGCGTTTCAGCATGCTTATGACCATTTCAACTGGATGCTGTTCGAAGCCGAGTTGCCGAATTGTCTGATTACGCTGCAACGCAAAGGGCGCACCTATGGGTATTTTCATCGCAAGCGCTTTGCGCGGGAAGACGGGAAGATCTGCGATGAGATAGCGCTAAACCCGGCGCACTTCAGAAGCCGAAGCGCTGAGGAAGTGCTTTCAACACTCGTGCATGAAATGACGCATCTGTGGCAATTTCATTTTGGAACGCCGGGGCGCGGACGCTATCACAATCGTCAATGGGCCGAGAAGATGAAATCGCTTGGTCTACACCCGTCTGATACAGGCAGCCCCGGAGGGCGCGAACTGGGCGACCGCGTATCGCATTACATTATGGACGGAGGGTCTTTCGCGCGCGCCGCCGACGAACTGATCGAAAGCGGGTTTGTCATAGAATGGCGGGAACCGCTGGCGCGACCTGCGAAAATCCACCCTTCCGGCGCATCGGGTGCGGGTGGCAGCGCAGCGCCCATTCATCCCTCGCGCAGCTCGAAAGAAGGAAAGCGCATAAAATATTCATGCCCGGCCTGCGGCCTTAACGCCTGGGCGAAACACGACGCTCTCCTCGTCTGCGGCGCCGATAGAATTAACATGGAAGCACAATGAAAACGGCGGCTCTAACGAGCCGCCGTTTTTCTCGCGAAAGCTTAAAGACTATTCAGTATTCCTCGGCGAGCATGATGGTCAGGACTCGATAGGACAGATCCGTGCTGGTCGGATCGGGACTGCCCATTTCGCAATCCTCATCGGAATAGTAATCGATCTTCCAGAAAATTTTTCCGGCGCCTTCGACTTCTATGCTTCCAAAGTCATGCTCGCGGTAAGGATCGTTATCCTCTTTGAAGGCATCAAATGTCCGAACGGCGCGCAGCACACGCACTTTGACAATTTCGTCCAGCGCCGCAACGCCGCGAGTGATGACCGCCATACCGGGAACGCCGCAGCAAATTCCCAGTGCGGCGCGGAGCCGATCATTCAGCTCCGCTATCCGCTTGGCGCGCTCCCCGCGCATTATAGCGTTTCCTCTTCGTTGGCGCTTTCAGGATCGCTCTTCGGCCTGGGCCGCGACCAGTTGAGGCTGTATTCGCCGTTTTCGCTGCGCGTCAGCGCCGCCCACATGGGGTATGCGAAAGCCGGATCGTCGATTTTGACCGACAGGTAAGGCTGGCCGGTGCGCTGGGATTTTTCATGCCAGGCTGCGCCGACTTCGGCTTCTGTATTGGCCGATATGATCCGGAAATCCGGCGAACGGTCCTTGGGTTTTTCCGTAGCCGGCTCAAATTTGAGATCGGCCGTGAATGTGAGTGTTTCAACGCGCCCTTCAAAGACGCCATCTTCAGTTTTGGTAAAGGTTCCGATTTTCATCGTCTTGCTCCTTTGCTGTTTTAAGACCGCACCGTTCGCGGCCTTTTCTGATGGAGCGCCGTTGAAAATCACTGTCGGGGCGGGGATCATTGCCGCCTTCGCCGCCGGCGTCATTACGCAAGGCGGCATGCAAAAGAAATTTGCCTCGCGAGGAATGCGTGCTGCGCACGCAGGGGAAATTTCTTTTTGAACCCCGCCCCCGATCATGATTTTAGGTTGATCCGATATTGAAAAGGACCTGGAGACGTGCGCTTCAACGCCGGCAACGGATGCATTGACGGGAATGGGAGGCTGGAGGGCAAAGAAAGCGTCGCCATTGAAAGGGCTTCTGCGAGGAACCGAGACTATTTCAGGCATCAATCTTTACGCGCGCCCGGAAAATCAATTCCGGAGCGCCGAATGAAAAACGGAGATTTTAGCCATGAAGCTCAGAGAACAGAGCATCGATCTGATGCATGATGTCCCGCGCGGGATTACCTCGAAATATCTCAAGGACCAAAGCATTCCCCAGGCGCGCTGGCAGCGACAGGAGGCAATCGAGGCTCACCCGGACCTCGCTTATGATCCTGACGATCCGCAAGGGAAAATCCTGATTGGAGCCTGTGGTGAAAAGCTGACCGGCATCAGCGATAACCGGCACCTCTTAACCTGCGCCGGGAACCGATCGGGTAAGAGCGTCACGGTTACGGCAAATCTGTTCTTTTACAACGGCTCCGTACTTGCCATCGATCCGAAAGGCGAACTGGCCAACAACACGGCTGATAAACGCGCAAAGCTTGGGCAAAAAACCTTCGTGCTTGACCCCTTCGATCGCGCGCGAGGCCCTGCGCGAAAATACCGCGCGCAATATAACCCGCTGTCGGTTCTAAGCCTTGAACATGACACGGTCATCGAAGGCGCCATGCAAATTGTCGATGCGCTTGTCGTGAAATCCGGCGAAGAAAAAGAGCCGCACTGGAATGAGGCCGCCGGCGCTGCGCTACTGGGATTTATTCTTTACGCGGCATTCGGCGCAGATGTGCCGGATAAAGAGCGCCATATGGGAACGGTGCGGCGGTTCGTGCGTGATGCGCGCCGCCAGGAGGAGACAGAAGACGGCCACAGTGTTTATGCCCTTCCGCGCCGCATGATGAATGGTATCAAACATTTATTTGCGAAAGGACATATCGAGGTCGCCGAAGCAATCGAAGGCGCCGTGCGCGGCCTCTACGAAAAATCCCATGATGAAATGGCCGGGGTGCTTTCGACGATGAACCGCCATACGGCGTTTCTCGATTACATTTCCATGAAAAAAGTCATGAACGGCCATGACTTTGATTTACGCGATCTGAAACGCGACCCTGGCGGCGTTAGCGTTTATCTCTGTCTTCCCGCAACGCGCATGGGCATGTGTAATCGCTGGCTTCGCATCATTATCAATCAGTTGATCGACGCGATGGAAACTGAGGAAACGGTACCCAAAGCGCCCGTACTCGCAATCCTGGACGAGTTCCCGGTGCTGGGATTCATGAAACAATTGCAGGACGCCGCCGGCCAGGTCGCATCCTTTCATCTAAAACTATGGACCATCATCCAAGACTGGGGTCAGGGAAAGGCGCTTTATAAAGACCGGTGGGAGTCCTTCGCTGCAAATTCTGGGGTTTGTCAGTTCTTCGCAAACACGGATTTGACAACGACGCAGTATATATCAAAGCGGCTCGGCAAAACGCCGATCATCACAACGCGCATGGGTGAAGCAACGCATGATCAAATCGACAAGGGCCTCAGCGGCAAAAGCCAGTCACGCGAACTCTATGACCTCCTGACGCCCGATGAAGTCTCGCGGGTATTTTCGCGCGATGATCTTCATAAGAGGCAACTCATTATGATGGCAGGCTATCACCCCATGATTTTGCAGCGTGTGGAACATTTCAATCGAGAGGCGCCATATCACCGTGTATTTGAAAGGTTGACCAAAACGTAATCGAACGATCGCTCATTCCGCGGCAATCGGCCGGGCCATATCAGCGCTGAACCTTTTGAGCAAACCGATGGCCCGGTCTATATCGGCAGGCTGCCGGCAGAGTTTGAGGCGAACGGCACCAGCATCTTCATGCACACCGGAAAGCGTCATTTCGAGTACACGACGACCTCTTTTGTCATATGCGAAATCTGTCGCCGTCATGACGCCATTGCTCTGACCGCCAAATATGCGGCCTTCTTTCACGCCAAATGCTGCGAAGGCATCAATTCTGGACGAGCGATCATAAGCAAACGCCAAAAGCCGCGATTCATGCTTCGAATTTGCACCCTTGAGCGAATACTCTGCCTGCACCAACCGTGCGCGAAACAGCGGCTCCCCATAAAGTAAGTGAATGAGCAGGATAAATTCTAAGGCACAGTGATCATATTCAGCTACGCCGTGCAACATACCTCTAAAGGTGCCAGCAAGATAGCCTTGATCCGCGAACGTTTCATATGCTGATAACAATGCTTGTCGTTTGGCCTTAAAAATGTCTTGGCGGTGGTCCTCGACCGTTACGGCCGTTATCAGACCTTTTTTTGCCATAAAACTAAGTAATGCCTGATAGCGATCAGAACGCGGAATTGTATAATATGGCCGCCCGGTTTTTCTATGATGTGTTACACTGAAGTAGCGCCGCAGCCATTCACCTTTCTCCGGCTCATGCTCAACAAGCGGGTCCTCATCGCAGAACGTGTCGGCCATAATATCGCATGCGAAATCCTGGTATGAACGGCGCAACCCCGTTGCGTATCGATACCCGCGAAAATATGCTGTTTCCGCCAACCCACGCAAAGCTTCGATTTTAAAACTCATTTTAGAATCCTACTCAGTGCGGCGTTTCTTCGGTCGATCGCTCATTTGCATTTGTATTCTCACAATCAACGGAAGCGCTGTTTTGGTCTGAATTCCTGAACGCAAGCGATCAATTAATTGCCCCAATAGTCATTGCATTCGGCGCTGAACTTGCCAACGCAAGATTAGAGCTGCATAAGCTAAAGCTAGAAAAGCTGCATAAGCCGACAGCTTAAAGGGTTGATATTACGAGATAAAATGGCAAAGCGACACGCAAATCGGTTTACGAAGTCAGATCAAATCTCAGAGCCGGATTTTGTAGTGATACTGACGAACTTTTTGTTGGGGTTTCCGGCATCAAAACTGACGGGCTCTAGCCAAGTTGAGGCGACCCTTCCAACAGTTCAGAAATATTACCGCTTAATCAGAGCGCGCCTCATTGATGATGAAACCTTGTGCGCTTGGATGGGGGGCGGCCCGAATAAATTGCTTCCAGACGACGATCCTACTTGGACAGAAATCTACGAGTGTGTTTTTTCTTGTAAAACAGCAATTTTAAATCACATTCCAATTCCATCCAGCGACGCGATTGACGAAGAATTGCCGCCACCCTTGTCCGTTGCTGACCAGATTTTTTATAGCTATTGTATTCGAATGGGTCATTCAAAGATTCCAAAAAAATTCAATGTGCCTTTTATATACAGCAAAACCACCTGCCAAAACTGTCCGCTTGAGTATGAGCCGGACATTGCGTTTCATCTTTATATAAACGAACTGCTCACCATGCGTGCTGTATACCAAGGCATTCCGAAGAAATCATTCAAGAAATATTTCTTTGAAGCGGCGCTGCGCGTAAATTTGAGAACGGCGAATTCGAAATACCGCCCGATGACACTAACAGATTTTATTGCGCTGTTTCTGGTGAGCTGCGAGGCAAATAAAATCTAACAAATTATAGAATTTCGAGTTTGTCGTCCGGAGTTTTCGGCGTACTTGAGAATATTCTCGTCATATCCTCGCAGGCCGGCCCCCTTATCGGATGAGCGATCAAGTAGGCAAGCAATTCCTCCTGACGCCCGGCCATCGACTCAAGCAGCGTCTTGATGTTTTGAGGCGCGCTAACTGGTAGCGGGGCCTCAATGAGGCTTTTCGTATAGTCCTTTGTCAAACATGAATGGTCATCCATATATTCAGTATACGGATTTTATGAATTTGGCGCAAATTCGTCTGCAACTGCGATAAACGAATATTAGGATTTCGGAGCGCTGCGGGAAATCGGTGATGGCGTATCCTGCCCTATTGCGTGGTGATTTAGGGCGTATCGATGAAAATCCGGAACGTGAACGTCGCTATGCATTAGGGGAATGGTTAAAAACTCAATAATGCATTCGTTTTGCTCAAATGAGCAGACCTTCTCTCCAAGCTTTGTATACATCGCCTGGGGTACAAGTTTTAATGTGCTTTGAGCCAAATAATCGCGCTCTAAAATAAATTGAAATTGAGATTCTGTAGTAACAAGTTCGGTCACAAGCTTTCTAATTGCCTTTTGAATTTCTCGGCTCACTTCAGATTCTGCGTCAACGCTATTGATCACCTCGTCCCATAAACTCAGAGCGCTTTGCGCGATCAGAATTCCCTGGGCAAGAATATATTTTTTCGATTGATCTATAATCGCTTCCTTCATGTCATCGGATTGCGAATCAAATTCAGCGAGCAGATTTAGCACATTGGTTGAAAACTCGTCATCGCGATCACCGATGATAATCTTAACTAAGTCGGGATGTCCCTTGTTTTGATGCGAAACGTCACGAGCGAAATACATCATTCGGATCGCATAGTGTACATGTTCACATATCTTATTGAATAACTCTTCAGGCACGCGATTTTTTTCCAGCGCTTCAGTGGCGGTATTTAAGTGCCGGAATGAGTGAAGGTATACGTGACTGGCCAAAACATCGATAAGATTCACATAAGTTAAGTCGGCCTCGCTAAGCGTCATTTTCGCAAGCGCCACCTTCGCCCGCATCGCAATCAGTTTCTTAGTTATATCTTTTCCAAAATCCATTTCTAACTCTCATATAGTCGATGCGAAGAATTCGCGATCCTATCACAATAGGCTCCATTTTCTACGAGGCTGGTTTCTCGCGTGCTTCATTTCACAGCCGCCGCGAGGAATATGGCCAAGAAAACCGCCCAGATTGGGATTATTCAGTAATGAGGCGGCAGCATGTCGAACTTTACTTCGACCACTCTTTTTCACACTTTTCCGGATCAACCAAACCCACATTCGACGTCGAAAGACGGCCGAGTGAATAAGGTTTTCATTAAACCCTCAGCGCTTACGCCCTTCCGCGCGCGCATTGTTGATTGGCTTTGCCTTTTAACAACTGTGGCGGCGGCAATCGGCGCGCTATTCGTAGCGATGAGTTTTGAAGCGCCTAAGTTGTGGCACTTCATACTGACCGGCACCTTACCCGCTCTCGCGTTCGGCCTGTCTCGCTGCGCGTTCGATAGGCTCTTAAGAAAATCCGCTCGTGTCGTGTTCACGCCAGATGAGTTTGTCATCGATGGGCTATTTGGCGAACGCCGGTTTGACCGGAACATGCCCCACCGATTTGCGCTCTATCCTCACAATCGCGCTGAACGCGAAGCAGAAATCATCCGTTTCAGAATGAGCCGACCCCAGAAATCCTGGCGGCTATTTCCGCCAAAGCATTATCTCGGCTCGTCATATCATTTGTCTTTCGAATATCTCGATCAGCGCAATGACATCATGACAATCTACCGGCGTGAGATCGCGCATCAGATCCTCGCGCGTCTCAAAGCCTGTGATGCGATCATGGACGGCTACGCCGGGAAAGGTGCAGGCCAATCACTGGCGCCTGAGCAGGACTGGTCGCCGCAGCCCGGCGATCTGGTCATGCCGAAGCGTTCAGGAGGGTAATTTCATGACCGACGAAGGCAAAGATCAAGAAGCAGCGGAGAATGCGCTCGACCTGGACCGCGAATTCAACAAGGCAGGCTCCCGGCTTGAACCGGAAGAACGCAATATCAAAGTCTCCACGACGGCCAGCGCTGAACTGGAGAGTATAAAGGCGCGCGAATCCGCCCTTGATTCGCACGACGCGAAGTGGATTCGTGAACGCGACAAGCTCTCAAACAGTTCGTTGCCTACTCCAGAATTCGATCTCGGCTCGCGGGCGCATAAGAGCCTGTCATCGCAATATGATGAACGGCGCACGGAGTGGGAACGCGAGAAAGAGCAGATTGAAATCCACTATGTCGAACAGCGGCATGAGATTCGCGAGAATGGCCAGACTCTGACTTCGGAATTCTCGGCGCAGCAAAGCATTACGAAAACTGTTCCGGATTCACAGACTGGCACAAGTGCCGCGGGCGATGAACCACTCAACTGCCGGGTGGCATTTGCGGCGCATGCAAGCCAGGAGCGCAATGCGCCGGACAAGGCGTTCGCCGTGGCTCAGCATAAACCTGAGAGAAGCAAGAAGCGATAAATACGGATTAAACACGCTGAGCGGCCGCGCTGCGAAACGCTCCATCTCTCAGTCTCAAACTACGTTAGCCATTTGCGAGGAATCCCGCAGCCCGCATCCGCCACCATGCGCGAGAGAAATTCCTTGCACGAATATGGAGGCGGTGAATGAAAAAACTGATTGCGGATTACCTGAATGACAAGATGGGCCTTATAGGCGCCAATCTGGCGATACTTGCCATGGCTTCAGTGCTTTTTGCGTTTAAAGGCGCTGCCTTGGCTGCGGACACGTTTTCAGGCACAGCGCAGGCGAGCGTTATAGCAATTGGCGGCGGCGCCGTTGTTTATCTTTTCTGGTGGGCAGTGCTCAAGATTGTGCCGCCCATGAAATCGGCGATTAAACGGGGGTTGGCCTTTGTTGTTATCTTCATTTTTATCGTTGTCATTTTTTGGTTGAGCAGCGCGCTTAATGTTGCGGGCATGCGGGGCAAGGATGCGCTTCAACTGCATTTTGTTACCTATGCTGGCACACTCGAAGAAAGCGCCGGTGCTCAGTTTGCCAGAGCGTTGCAGCTTGAGAGCGTTCTAACTGACATTAATATAGAGGTCGCCCGATACGAGGCCGCCATCGAAGCAGAGATCAAACGCGGCGCTTATTCCGGGCGGCCAGGTGTTGGCGCTGTCTCCAACGCGCTTACTGGCGTTAAGGGCCGCCTGGCGCAACTGCGCTCGGAAATCGCGGCTTACCTTACGGACGCCAAAGACGGTTACGAAAAGGCGAAGGCGCATCTTGATGTCATCCGCAAGATCGCCGTGTCGAACGAGAGCGTAAAGCGCCGCATGCGTGCTCTTACAAAAGAATCTGATGCGCTCCGCGCTGAACTTGCGGAAATGGACGCGGGCGCATTGGCCGAGACTGTGCGCCGTGCCATGGATGCATTGCCGCGGGAAGCCGATTTGCATGCGAGCTTTTCACGCAACGCAGGAACGGCAGAGCGACAGCGGGCGGCGCTTGCGCGCGTGCGCACCGATATCGACCAGTCGGGCCAGGTTCTAAGCGCATTTCTTGACGACATGGCGGCGTATGAACCGGTCACTATAGAGCCGTTTGAATCCATAACCGGCACTCGCGCCGTTATGGTCTACTGGAAAAACTACCTGCCTTTTTGGGCGGGCGGCATCGCGCTTGATGTTGCGCCGCTCTTCATTGTCATCCTCTTGATGATGGCGCTCGACACAAAATCGAAGGCAGAACTTGCCCGGATTAGAATGGAGCGCCTCACATTTGGTGATCTTTTTTATTCGAAGCAGGTCGAGGAGATGCTGCGCCGCTCGGGAATTGATCCTGATACGTTGAAATCAATGGCGAAGGACCTGCTCGGAAAGGATGAAGACGAATGACTTTCCTTAAGAGCCTGCCGCAATATGGCGTACATTTTTTGGCGGCGCTTTTCGGTGTTTATGTCGCCCTTCTGATAGCCGTTGATCTCGTTGATTCTATGTTCTCGAGCACAGATTCACCGATACCGCGTGAAGCAAACATAGGCGGCGAGGAATCGTCGTCGAATGACTGCGTAGAAATCGAAGGCATTGAGGTGTGCTAGATAAGAAGGGTTTATTGCAGATGTCGGTTAAAAAATTCAAATTCGCAACCGCCTGCGTCCTTGCGGCGGCGATGTCGCTGTGCTCGGCCAAAGCTGCAGAAACGCCCGAGAATTTTGAAGGCTCGGTTATCTGCGCCTATCATCGCGTTCCGCATTTTAAGAATGTGGTTTCGATTGCCGATGCAACACCGGAAGCCATAAAAGCGGTTAACTGGATTGCAGACAAAATTGGAATTACGAAAGATTTTCGTATTCACCGCGCGAAGTTTTCCTCCAGCCCGATCGCATTTGCCGCGCTGAGGGATGGAGAGCGCTTTATCGTTTATGATGAGGATTTTTTTGTTTCTCACAACAATAAAACGCCTTGGCATGACATCGGCATTTTTGCCCATGAAGTGGGTCATCACATCCAGGGACACACGGCCCAGAGCAATTTAGAAAACTGGCCGCAGGAGATTGCGGCAGACCGCTTTGCGGGCTTCGCGGTAAGCAGACTTGGAGGCTCGCTTGAAAATGCGCTGGCGATGTCGAGATCGCTCAGTGAAAAGCCGAGCGATACTCACCCGTCTCGCGCCATACGAAAAAAAGCGATTGAAGAAGGCTGGCGACACGGCGAGGCGATGAAGAAACGCGAAGTCAGCGCCTGCGGAAACGGCTGGCAGGGCAAGGAAATTGATATCGACGGCTCAATGTGTCGGATTGCCCGGCAATGCGTGGACGGAAAGCCTTTAAGCCGGATCGCCTGCCGGGATTTTGAGGGCGCCTGGAAGTGGATGGGAAAATAGGAACACAGCAGACGCGCAAAGGCTCCATACTCCACGTGCTTCAGACACGCCCGCGCAGTTCATCTCCAAGGGTTCGCAGTGCGGTCGCATTCCCTTCGAGATCATCAAAGGCGTAGGGATTAAGGAATTGCCGTCCCCATAAGAGGTTGCGGTCTACTTCGGAGAGTTCGGCTTCGGCGCATACAGCCTCCCAGTGCTCGCCGATGAAGCGGATTTGACCTTCGGCGATGGCAAGCGCCTCATCATCGGACAAAAGAAAATGGTGAGCCGCGTCAAGGCAGGCGCTGATCCGGCTCATGCGCTCATTGTCGTGAATCAGCATGGCCTGACTTGCTTCTCGCCCGTTGCGCCCTTGCGGACAGATATCATAAGCCGGCGTGAGGGTAAGCATTTCGCCGTTCCAGAACGCGGCGTGATTGCGGGCGTGATCGTCCGTATTGCCGGAAAGAATGTTGAACGTAAGACGCCCATAGAGCTCGCGCAGCGTATCCTTTGGGTCAGTAAAGCGGCGGCGAATGATTTCCGCCAAATCCTGATAGCTGGCATAGCGCGCCATCATTTCATCAAGCGATAAAATGGTGAGGGCCGAGACCATTAGCTTTCGGCTCCAACTACTACCAGCGCGCTCACGATCAAATCTTTCGATCAAGAGGACATCTTTTCCAGATGCGCTTGTGACGGACACCTCAGCCACATTCAGTCCGGCCAATTTTGCAAGACGCATGGCGATGAATTCAGCCTTTACAACGCTGTAGAGGTCGTTGGAAGCAGAAAACTTGGCGACATATTTTTTATCGCCATCCACAATCATCGCTTTGGGACGCGCGCCGCCGATGGAACTGCCGTGATACAGGGCCTGTTCAAGTTCCGGGGTTAAAGGAATACCTTTTTCAACAAGCTCGGCGGCCTGAGTGAGTTCTTCCAGACTTGCGTTCTTGGGCGAGCGCGGAACGTACTCGCTCGGCGAGCGCTGAAAATCGAGCGCGCCAATGCGATCTGATCCGGACTCCAGTAAAAAGCCGAGTTCGGAAAGCTCGGTTTCATCAATTGCCTTTCCTTTAACGCCAAACTTCCGGTTTAAAATGACGCGCCGTCCCCATGCATCGGGCGCGGCGTCGCGAATGCTGCTTGGCATTGTGAGCCCGTCAGGCAATGGCAGTTCGCCTGCGCGAAGCGGCAATTCCGGCAGATAAATCGGAATGGCGTTATCCCGCTCCAGATAGGATTTACCGTAGTTGAAGATCAGCAATTGCGGACTGCCGACAGCATGCAAACGGCCGGCGACAACCGGCTCGGTTTCACCGGGCAGCCATATCCATACAAAGGCTTCTTCGTAAGCATCAGAACTCATCGCGCGCGCCCTTTGTGGATTTGTGGATATGCTTTGGCAGTAGCGCGATCTTGTCTTCGGTCCGCTCGATCTGCATGGTCAAACGCCCGTCGTCGGCATCAAACAGATTGACGCCAACGATTGTGGCCGCCTCAAAGACAATGCCGATTTCTACTTTCGGATCGCCGCGCTCAATGCGCTGAAGGGTTTTCCTTGAAACGCCAGTGCGCTCAGCCAGCTCTTCAGCCGTAAGCTTTCGTTCCTTGCGCCCAAGACGGATCAGCCGGCCCAAAAGCAGGGCGGCTTCGGTCGTGCGCTTGGAATATGTGCGCTTTTGAATTCTAGGCATTTCACGCTCAAATGGTTCATCTACTGCCCATATCACCCTGATATGGATCATCTATGACTCATGGTACGGAATTCAATCAAAAAAGTCAATAAATGGGTCATCTATAACCCGCATCTGGACAGTATGAGTCATAGATGACTCACAATTATGAGCCTATTGCAATTATTGGTGCCGGCGCAGGGCGTCGGGTACCGTCTGGTCAATTCACCAAATCGGCTTGCCACATGCGCTCGGCAATGGCGCGATCTTCCAACCCTTGGGCCGAAAGATAGACCGAAGTCGTCTCCAGACTGGCATGCCCGAGCCATGCCTGAATGCGCGATTCCGGTACGTTTGAAACGGCGGCCTGAACGCCAAGCGCATGGCGCAATCCCCGCGCATTTGCGCGTGCGCCGGTTATCTCTGCAGCCTCCATGACTGTCTGAATAATTCGCCATCCCGTTGTGCGACTAAACGTAAACAAGGAAACACCGGCACCCTGATCCGGTTCCTCCTGCGCGGTGCGAATGTCATGAACAGAATCCAGGCGGCCCAACAAACAGGTGGGAACAGGAACGGCGCGAAAATGCCTGTTCTTCAATACGCCCCGTTTTTTCAGACTGCGGAATACGACCATACCTTCTGAAAAATCGACGTTCACCGCACACAGATTCAGCGCCTCGCTCGGCCGGCACCCGGTCCAGAAAATCAGCTCACAGAAGGTCTGATGTTTGGAATTATCCAGGATTGAAATGGCGTTAAGAAAACGGGCGCGCTCAGACCGCGAGAGATACTTTCGCTCTCCGGCGTAAGTAAAAAGGCTCATTCCCTTGAACGGCTTTGCCACGCGGATACTCCTGTCGGCTTACGCAGATGAAACAAAATAGGGAATTTTGTTTCATCGCTTCACACTCCCAGAGTTTCCGCCAGTTTCACCCGGATCACTGCGCGTTAATCACGCTTCTTGAAGCCCGAATCGTAAATCTTTTCTCAAAGAAATCAATGTTAGAAACAAAATTCCCTATTCTGTTCAAAGCATTGGCGCCGTCATGTCTGGCAAATGGCGTCTGTCATATCGCTCTCTGCCATGGTTGTTTTTGGGTGTAGTTCCGAAAGCGCAAAGGCCGAACAAACCAGTCAATTCACGGGTGAAGAATTCTTAACCTGGGATCGCGTCAATCAAGATTCCTTTATCGAGGTGTCAGTGACTATGGCGGGAATTGTCTCGGGTCGCGCCCGAAAAGACATCTCCCGATGCATCGATGAATGGTATTCTCTTGAGGATGAAACGCGGCGCATGCGCAACGATTTCATTTTGAAAATTATTTCGGAAAATCCGACATATCACCCTCAAGGGGTAATTCTTGCAGTTTTAGAAGAGCAGTGCGGCTCGCTGCAAAATTGAAATTAGTCACCAAGTTTCGGTAGATCAATATCGGCAGATGCGTCATTCTGGATCGCTCTCGGCGGCTCGCCGTTTGATTGAAGCTCAAAAGTTTTCAATCCCGTTTCTATCTCTTGTTCCAACTCATCCAATCGTTCCTGAGACGGCGGATTGTGTTCATCTTCCAATTCACCGCGCGCCTTGCCAAGCGTATCAACCTGATACTCCCGCAAGTCATCAATACGTTTTTTCCGACTTTCAAATTCTTCAAAGCTCGGTGCATCATCTGGCCAGTCGATCCCAGCCGCGATGGCGGCATCGATAATTGCGCCATCCTCGGTGCGCACATTGCCGTCCTTGTCTCTGAACACGGCGCGGCCATCGGGAAGCTTCACGGCGCGGGCAATAATTTCTTCCAACGCTGCCTCGGCCTCAACCAGGGCGTTTTCTGTCAGCCTTTCAGCTTCCTCCAACAGGCCTTTCACGCGGGTGTAAGCTTTCGCGTATTCGGGGTCCTGCAGCATCGCCTGCAAGTTGGTGATAAGATCAACCGTCTCGGAAAAGCGTTTGGCTCTTTGACTACCGGTATCCGGGGCGTTCTGGCCCACACGCGGTAAAATGCGCCCAGTTTCACGTCCGGCAATAGCGTTTTGATGGTCGGAAAATGTTTCCGCCCTTAATTTTGCGCGCTGCATCGCTTTTATAAATTCATCATCACCGCCGTTATTCATAATGAACAGTATACTGATTTTATATTAATAAGTTGTTAACTTTCGTGGCTTTGTAGCATATTACCACAACTCAAAATGCAGTTGCTCGCCAGTAAGACAGGCAGTGCCTTATTCTAAGATTTTGCCGCTGAAAATCGTTGGCTCGTGCCAAGCGGAAAAAAGCACAATAGATCAAGCTCAGAGAGTGACAGGCGATTTCTATACGCTTGAGCTTGTAATACGCACTTCATATATTTGAGTAGCAATAATTAGGCTGAATGAATGAGCGCGACAAAGCGTAATTTAAAACGGTCTTTGGTTTCTGGCGCAATATCGGGCGGTATAGGCGGCACCGTGGGCGCTCTGATATCGGGCGGTATTGGCGTTTTACCAGCCATTGCGGGCACCGTAAGTGGTGCCGTTTCGAGTCTAAATCTCCAAGAAGCTTTTGACGAGATTCTGAAAAGGGATGCACGCGTTGCCTCTCTGATGAAACGCTTACTCTTTAGTGAATTTGCAAACACTCCACCCGAAGGAATTTTGCAAATATCGAGCAGCACACGCAAAAACCGAAGAAGTCGATTTATTGAACTCGCTGAAGAAGATAATCCGCAATTCTCCAGAATTGGAGATCAGCTTTTCGCTACACCACCAACCGGTATTATCAAATCGCAAATTTACGATGCTCGGCTGGATTGGGTGCATCTGAACAACCTTTCAAAAGGCGAGCCTCTCCGAGTGCATTGCCCAGCTATACACCCGGCAGCAGCAGCGGCGCTGCTTCATATGCGAGAGTTCTACGAAATAGAGTTCGAGTCTCTAGACTTTAGTGGGGGACTAGGAGTTGCCGTTTTAAGAACGCTCTCAGCAAAGAACGTTGATTATTTTGTTCTCGCTGAATCGCCAGTGTTTCTATGGAGCCTCAGCCGATTGCTTGAAGACATTTGTTACGTCGGGACAATAAATCGCTCATTCAACAAACTACTGGCAAAAAGTGGAGCGGATTTGCACAATATCAAGTGGGCATTTTATCAACCCGGAACATCTGGGCATGACCATTTACGGTTTCACCGCCCGGGATGGATTAGGGAACAGCCCACCGAAGTTGACGAATTTGATTTAACATCAAGACTGGAGGCGTTGGCTGATGACGATGCCGTGTCGGTCGTATGCCCGGCCGCAGACGCTTTCTTGTCGACCGGCAACTACGCGCAAATTAGTGAGTTTCCACACCGAACAAGTCTGTTTGCGTCACGTTTGTCGCCATACTTTACGTCACTCACATTGAACAAATCTTTTTCAGAAGTATTTACTGCATCACTGCTCTATTGCAAAAAGCATCCGCGTACAGCCTATCGTTATCTTTCATCTGACATGGCTTTTTCCCATCACTTTGAACAGGCGTTCTTTGGGGCTCGAAATTTACTAAAATTCTAGTGGGTATCTGCTCAAGCCCACGCAACCTTTCGTCGCGCAGGACGATCCCTTCAAGGAACGCAAGCCTATGCGATAGACTGCGAGCGCCTCGCACCAAAGGCCGTTCGCTGATTTTGGCGCGACCCTTCAGCGCTTTACCGACGCAAAAAAATCAGGCAATATGGAAGTCTGGGCCAAAGGCTGCCACGATATCGCCGTAGGGTTGCCCAAATTTGTTCCCACCTGAGTAATGCTAACACAGGAATTTGGCGCTACTGCGATATGAATGTTCATGTGAAAAAAGATAAGATCGTTGATGCATTGGCAAGTGAGCAAAAAACGCGCTCATTGGCGTTCGGTATATCGCCGCATTTGCCACTTTTGAATGCTGACCAATGTCTACAGATTGCTCGCCAGATCATCGCTCATGATCACGATGAATACATCGTGCCAATCGAACTATCGGCACATAAGGCAATCGAAATTGTGACTCACCGGCATGTATTGCAACCGATGAGTTCCAAGTTGTTGGCCCAATTCATTTTCAAGAATTCGGCGATATTTGATGGAAAAAGCGTTTATGATATTGGAACGGGAACTGGCGTTCAGGCGATTGCGGCAGGACTGTCTGGCGCAAAGCATGTGCTGTGTACTGACATATCAGATTATGCGCTGACATGTGCAGATCATAATCTATCAAATTATTTGGACAATGACAGCTACTCACTTGTTTCAGCAGATTTGATGTCAAGTAAAGACATTGATGGGGCAGCCGATGCCATTGTATTTGCACAACCATATTTCGGTGATAATCCGTTGGCAGACTACAACGTGACAACGGGAATGCTGAATAACACGCAACTAATTAAGCGATTTTTTGATCAGTGCGATGTCATGCTTTCCCGAACTGGAAAAGTTCTGATGATGTCTTGGGATTTCGCTGGACCGACAAATAATCCTTGCGAATATATTGGTGAACACTCAAAATTTGAGATTGAGCTTACTGAAACATTTGAAAACAAGTCGGGCATACAGTCTGGTGATTTTCACATTCACGTTTTGAGGCGAAAAGCTCCTTAGACTGAACGCTGTTCCTCAATCAAAAATTCAATTATTTCGTTCCGAAGCTGGATGTGCTCTTCGGACTGCAACGATTTGAGCGACCTTGGGCGAGGGAGTGGGTTTTCAATTTCACGCGTGATCGATTTGCTTCTTTTGCTTAACAATAAGATTCTGTCGGAGAGAAGTATTGCTTCGTCAAGGTTATGCGAAACCCAAATGACAAGCGGACGGTGCTCTAGCCAGTAGTGTTCAACCCCGCGCAAAATTTCCCATGTCCTTGCCTGATCCAGAGCGCTCAAAGGTTCATCCGCCAAAAGCACAGGCGTCTTGGACGAAATCGCACGCACGAGGGATAAAATTTGCTGCTGCCCGCCGCTAAGTTCGGCGACATAGGCTGTTTTTTTGACGTCAGGGAGCAGCACTTCGAATTGCTCCTCGGCAAATAGCAAGTTCTTTTTGTCTATCTTCGAGTGCAACTTGAGCGGAAGTATTACATTTTTCCAAGCCGTAAGCCATGGAAGATTCGATGAACGATAATCCTGCCATAGGAAAGCAACGTTAGGGCGGGTTGACGAATCCCCATGAGAAAACTGTAACGATCCTTCGTCTGCGGGCTCGATTCCCGCAATAAGCCGCAGCAAAGTAGATTTTCCCGAACCGTTAGCACCAATTATACTGACAAATTCAGAGCTACTGATATTCAGATTAAGCTTCCGCAGCACGCCGTTTTCTTTTTGGGCGCCGTAAGACTTGGAAATATTTCTAACGGCCAGCTGCATTCGCGTAACTCCAAGGAATTGAAATTTTTTCAAGCAAGAGGAATAATCGGTTGAGCAGAACGCCGATAAAGCCAGTAATAATAATTAGCGCGTACAATTTTGCCGTTTCATAGGCTGTAAACGCTTCAATTACGAGTTGCCCTAATCCGCGGTCGCTGCCCATGAACATTTCAACCAAAATTACGACGATGAGAGCAATTCCAAGTGCGACACGCGCGCCGACGAAAATGTGTGGTAGAGCCTCCTTAAGCTTCACGTGGTAGAAGACTTGAAAGCCATTTGCGCCGAATAACGCAAGAGTTTGACTCCGCGTGGGGTTGGAAAGAATGACACCATATGCCGCATTCACTGTTATGATTAACATGCATGAAAAAAACACCATGACAGTTTTGCTGAGCGCTCCAACTCCGAAAAACAATACGAATATTGGGTAAAGGACAGTTACTGGCGTGCTACGAAAGAAATCAAATACTGGCATAGCCAGAAATCGAAACAGCTTTGACGATCCAAAGAAGATACCTATGAAACTTCCGACGAAGATAGCGGCGGAATAACCAATTACGAATATGTAGAAAGTCTGCCGTAAGCTTTCCCAGAAATAGCTGGACTGCATCAAAGCAAAAAGCGCTTCTATCGTCTGTATTGGCGAAGGAAGTAGCGTTGGATTAAAAATTGTTGCTTGATACGCAACCTGCCACAGCGCCAGCAGAATCAGCGGCCCAACGCCACCAAGAAAAAATCTATGAATTGAATTTGGTTCATTGTTCTGCATTGACGTATGTCGCATCAAAATACTTGGAAAAGTCCGGTATTTCTTTATCGGCGAAGTCCACTTGATCTTCCTTAATAGATCGCGCGACTTCGGTCGTAACGGCAACTTGACTATCGATATCGAGTGTAACGCCTATTTGAAAATACGGCCAAATACCTTCGATAACATCATCCCCCACCCCTATTACGCGAGCAAGAATGTCCTGCGCTTCATTTTCATTATTCGCTATGAATTCTTCCGCGCGCCGGAGCGCCTTGATGAATTTAATCACCGTCTCTGAATTTTTACTTCCCCAACCTTTTCGCACTGCGAGATTCATGTAACCGGTATAGGCCTCTGGATCACGAAATACGATTGCATTATCCCCTAACGCTTTAGATATGTTGTATACAAACGGTTCCCACGTTGACGCGGCATCAATATCTCCGCCGACAACAGATTGCTGTAATGCAAGCGGTTGAACTTTGCGCAACTCCACTTCGGCATTTTCGATTCCTATCTTTTCAAAATACTCAAATGCGAAGAGCTCGCCCCCTGTTCCTGGGCTATATGCGATTGTCTTTCCTCGAAGGTCGTTAGGCGCACTAATTCCCGAACTTTTTTTGCCGACAATAGCCAAGCTATCTGACTCGACTACCGATGCGACGATTTGAAAATCCTCATTCCCAGTAAAGCCAAGGTAGGCCAAGTTTACTTCCACAACAGTAGCAAAATCCACGGAACCGGAAACAAGTGCATCCATGTTGTATCGCCCCGCAGTTTGGTATGTGATTTTCGGATTAAGGCCCTCGGCTTCAAAAAACCCTTTCTCGTGCGCGATCAGCGGTAGGGCGCTCCATACATTCTTCGATGTCGATATGGTTACTTCCTCAAGTTCGCTAGAGTCGTCGCGCGCGCATCCTACGACAAGAAATGCAACAAAAAGGATAAACGACAAAACCAGCGGACGGTTTGTATTAACGGGCATCGGAATTTCTCCAACTCGAGGGCCTCAGAAAGACGTAATATACAGGAGAAATGACGATCTTCCAAAAATCCTTTATGGATCGAACATCTCTCACAAGGACCAAAAAAAGAAATGTTGTCGACCCTATCGCCGCCGCTACGTACAATAAAACCTGGGCGGAAGACACGGCGACTATCAAGAGTACGCTGGTAATCAATCCGACAAACCGCTCTACAAACTTCAGCGTATTGAAATATAGAAATCCATCAGTTTTCAGATAGTAAAACCTTAAATATGTCTCTTTTACTTTCTCAAACTGATGCGGATATCGGCTCTTGAGACGCCGCATTGCGATGGCACAATTGATATCCCAAATTATTAGAAGAATAAAAATTGCCACGAGAATACCAAGGTAAGGCATGGCGATCGCAAGGCCTTCGCTTGAAACAGCGCTCTTATCCATCTGTGTTGGTATTAACAAAAATATCTTTTGCGCAAGCAACTGTGACCACTCTGTTACGTATGCGAATAATCGCAAACTTTCGAGCGAGATGGTCACTGAGCCAATTACAAGAACAGCTAAAACCACGCGGATTCCGCGATCAACCCAGCCATGCAATCCGAATAAGCGGCTAATGAAGTGGTCGTCCTGGATGGCATCGACAAGATCGAAGGCATAAAGATAATAATACATCCGCACAAAATGAAACATCGCGAAACTGAGAAAGATCAAAAGTATCCAATCGTCCTGCTTGTCGGACATTAGCGTTTCCGCGAATTTCAACGCCAGAGCGCCGGTCGACAGAATATATAAACTTGAAGAAACAACATCGAAAGATGATTGATATCGATGCCCACCCCAAACGTTTATCTCATTTTTCTCGCTCATAGCCCCCTCGGATGAGTCACCTAACGCCTTTTTATCACGAAAATCTACAAACAGCGATTATGTCCAGCTGTTTATTCTCTTAGAATATAAAAGAACTTAGCGCTAGGTTGAAATCGATGCTCCAGCTTTACTTCTCTGATTTGACATTTTTTTGAGCGCGCTTTGGTACCTAAACTATGCAGGTGCCTGTGGGGTGGCCATATTCAAATGACCTCTATTTAAACCAGTCTAACAGCTGGCGAGTGACTTCCACGCCACATGGCGCCACATGCTCAAAAATGTTGATTCAGAGAATGGCGGATTTCTGCGGGTTGCAGCGGGCCGGTAATGTGGCGCGAAAATCGCGATTTTCTTGAAGTTCTGTAAACTGATTATCTGTAAGTAGTTAATCTTGTTATGGCAGGAGCAGAGGGACTTGAACCCCCGACCTACGGTTTTGGAGGGCGTATACAAAGCCCAGAAATCAGCGGGTTACAGAGGCCGCGCCACATTCACGCCACATGGTTTTTGGGATACGCCGAGCAAGCCGATCATTCCGGCTTGATCTTTCTCCGAAAGTTCTCTTCGTTCGATCAAATGACCGTAATTATTTAATGTCGTCTCGATGCGCGTGTGTCCCATCCGTTTTTGAATTCGTTTTAGGTCAAAACCCTGGTCGATAATCACGGACGCATAAAAATGGCGAAGTGCATAAGGCGTGAATTTAGGTTTCGCAATCAATGCGCCATCAATTTCTTCTTCCTCAATTAGTCCTGCCTCTTCACAGGCGCGAAAAAATCCACGCTTTCGCCAGTTGTCGATACTTTGCCAATGTCCTCTATTTGTTGGGAACACAAGATCATGTGGGCTGGAAAAATTAATGCGTTTTACGGCGTGCTTCACCATGTCCATGACATCAGCGCTCGCCGGAATTGAGCGGCAGCCTGCCGGTGTTTTGGTAGCGGATATCGTGTTACCGGGACGTTTGACGGCGCGGTCTACAAAATAGCTGGCCTCGCGAAGATTGAATGTCGGGAATGCAAGATACTCTTGCGGCCGCATCCCTGAGTCTGCCGCCATGTAGAGCATCGGCCGGTAGCGTTGCCAACTACTCGCAATCTGATTGTTTTTGGAGTTTGCCAGTTTGTCGGCGGCGGAAAGAAGCGCCCAGACTTCCTTTTCAGTAGGAATTTCCATTTCCTGCTTTTCGTGCGCATTGGAGCGAATGCTCACGCCGGAAGCGATGTTGCTTGCGATGATCCCGCGAAGCGCCAATTCATTCATTATTGTTGAAAACGAAGAAAGCACCTTCCGAGCCTGATCCCGGCTTGCGCAATTCTCCAAAAGCCAGGACTTAAAATTCACGATGTCTGGCGTCGTCAGATGCTGTAATGGTTTGCTCCAGCCATAGCGCTGAATGATTTCACCGCGATATGCGTATTGTTTGAGCGTGTACGGCGTAACCGGTTCATCTCTTTTTGAGGTTCCCTGTTTTTCACAGATGCGAAGCCAGAGCTCTATCGCCTCGTCGATTTCAGTGATCTTGGGTAACGGGCCGCACAAGCCTTCTTCAATATCTTTTTCAGCTTTGAACCTTTGCGCCTGTTTGGCTTTGGCAAAGGTCTTGTAGGCAAATCCGCTTTTCTTGGATTTGTCGATATATCTTACCTGATATCCGATGCCGCCATCGGAATTTACTCGTCTCCTGATATCTGCCATTTATTCAGTATAGCGATTATATAAACAAAATTGAATCTTAATTTCGCAGGTTGTTTTCGGCTTCGATCTGGCGTTCGATATACAGGCTGATCAACGTGCGTTTTTCGATTTTCAACCGCCCGTCGATAGGGTCGACAAAAAATGGAAGCTTGCGCTTGCCGTCCGCATCGGGTTCGGCCGCACGCTTAATCTGCTTGTCGTTTAGCTCAACGCCGATGCCCAACAGGACATTCTGCGCCTCTCTGAGATCAATGTAATACGGCTTATTCGAAATCATGATCGCTCCAAGGCCTATCAAAATGATCTGCGGCGCAGGGATACGGTCCGTCACAGCTTATCTCGTTAATATCCTCTCCTCTGGAATCAACGCAGCGCACTTCGTCTCCAAAGCCGTTTGTGAATGAGATATAGATCGTCGTATTGCGCGCACAACGAACCGCAAAGCGTTCTTCTATGCTTTGAAGTTGCTCGTAGAGGCATTGTCTAAGTTGCGGGATCGACATCTCCCCTTTGATAGTAATCTTCATTTGAATTCCGATCTCGGCTTAGAAAGCCAAAGGACTATATATTCAGTATACAACTTATAATGGCATTATGAAAATTTAATTGTGCTGCTCTGCAGCAACGCAACACATCAAACTCCTGGGACTGCGCGAGGAATATAGCTGTGATTTCAGATTAAATTCTACACATGAGCAAAGTGCAGGATGAGGAGATTGAAGCAGCGTTACGCAGCCTGTCGCGTATTGTCACGCGATATGGCGATATCTACTGGCCGCTATTTGAACGCTTGGAATCTGAACTCCAAACAAGGCAGCAGCGTATAGCGCGCTTACATCGATATGAGGAAATTCACATCACGAAACCCGCCTTAGAAACAGGATATATGGTCACGTCTCTGGATTAAAAGTTATTGAGGATAAGGTCGTCAGGCAGATTGTTGTTTTGCATACCTAAAACTATAGGTGCGCAAGTACTGCAATCGAAAACTGCAATTTGGTTGTGGTTTTTTTAGTAGACGATAAGATTGATGTAAATTGAAACAAATTCCTTGTGAAGGTGATCTGGATATGCGGCCAATAAGAGCGATAATGATAAGCGTACTGGCATTGGCTGCGTGTATTTCAAATTCGGCCGCAATGCAGGGCGAAACTTGTTTCTTTGCAGAGTGCTTCGGAAAAATTACTATTGTCGAAAATGATCGTAAAAAGGAGTTTTATTGGGGGGAAATAAATGAGACCAAGGAGCCTCATGGTTTTGGCAGGCTTTTTATAAATGAATTAAAGGGAGGAGTGTTTGAACGGGGAGATGGCTCAACGTTTTCAGGAAGAGCATGGATCCCTTCCTACTACGATGGAGACTGGGCGAGAGGGCAACGTCATAACCACGGAGTAATGTACTTTAGACGAGATAAACGTTGGCATAGAACGTACACATACTATGAGAATGGGAACTTGCTGATACGAGCAACTTGGGAGCCATTTTATTCAAGTTCGGGTGCATGGCTTGTGCACCTTATCAATAAACAAGGCCCCTCGTGGAGCGCTTCGTGCGAAGGCACAGCATATGCTCCTACAAACTGTCAAGACGAGAGACTCTCTATTGAGGACTTGCGCGAAACAATATTCACAGCAAGAGAGAATGCGCAAAAAGCTGCCGAAGCAGCCAATCGGGCCGGTTTCAATTTAGAGGGCGGCCCCAAGTAACCTCAGTAGATTCTGTCAAGCCGCCTATATCCTGCAGGAATTGAGTCTGCGCAGAATGCACCGACATGTCACTACCAATTCAGGCCGCTACTCTTGTGAATCTATCGTCAACGCCATATCGTCGTAACAACTAGCACTTTTCTGGATATACAATATGCCCCATCAATCGGTGTCGCGCCCCATCCCGGTAATAGCAGTGGCCATTTTTTCAGCGGGAGGACTTCACTTTTTTTCAACAGCAGAAGCCAAGACAAAGTGCCATTTTTGTCCGCCAGCAAGTGAAATCGAAAATCAATTACAAATCAACTGCGTATCCCATCGATTTGAGCAGTTAGGCGGGCCAAGGAACGCGCCTGTACGCTCCCAGCTCGAAGGCATTTCGGCATCAGTTAATGAAGACTATTATTTAACTTATGAATGGGTGCAGCAAGTCGAGCGAACTGGACAAGATATTCGCGAACAAGTACGCGTGAAGGTAGGTTTACAGGAAGTTACTGTACAGAATAATAATCAGGGCGGGTTAACAGAAAAGCAGAGCGATGGTGTACAAGTATTAGGATTGATATGCCGAAATCAATCGGCTTGCGCAAAAGTCGAAAGTGCCGTGAGAACAGTTAATAACCAGAGAGATGAATCCGCAAATCGTAATGCTCAGTCGGCATCTAAGGGGTTAAATCTAATATGTCGAAATCCCGAAGTTGTGATGCGAACACTAAGCACTTTTTAATTCGTGGAAGCTCTAGCTAGATAACCCCATTCCACCTACGCAGGAAAGTAAATTCGGAGTGCGTGCAATCTCGAAGACTTCGCATTTTCACGTTGAACTGAGAATGTAACCAATGCCATCGCTCAAAGCCTGTTCCGCATTTGCATTGGGACGGTTAGCGGAATACCTATATCCTGCCTCAATTGCACTCATCCTTTGAGCGCTTGTACCATGTTTGGATTCTTTATTGAATTCACTCGGTGCGAGAGTGCTCCATGCTTCTCCGATCGTCTGCAGGCTGCTGTTGGATACTTGGTAGCGCGTCAGATATTGGTGCAAACCGTAACCGGTTCCGAAGTCAGCATGCAATTCAGTTGCATAACATGGCTTATCCTTAAATGCAGTCGAAAAGTCTTCTTTTGCGTGGAATTGCTTGATGTGAGAGAATTCATGCCCGCATATTGCTAATACTACCATATCACCATAGCGCTCCTTTTGCAGCTGCTTTGTCAACATGTTCATTCCAAAATAGATGGTACCCCGACGACCTGGAATCGTTGAGCTGTCTGCAGCATACGCATTTGCGCCGCTGCTATCGTTAATGTACTTAAAATCGGGAAAAACACGATAAAGGCGAGCAAGTCTTGTTAGCACCCGCTTCAATGCATCGTCGAACCCTTCGATTCCCGATTCGTCAAAAATATCACTATCAGTTAGTTGATCCAGTGTTTCCTGTGGCGTGAATGCTCTGCTCGTACCCATGGCTTCGGCTTCATTCTCCTGCAGCGCACATGCGGCTGCGAAGATCGAGTCACAAGTGTTCGTGTGAGCAGCAGTTCCCGAAACACAGCAAATCGAATTAGCGGCCAAGCCCACCGAAAATGATCGTCTAGAGATTTTCGCCATTCATTCTTCCTCCCGTCAGGCAAACTACTTGATCAAGTATCTCAGCCAATCTTCGTACACTTTTGCTGGTCGTTCCGCATCTTCAGTGACACCTGGTAATCGCACTGGCCTAGGGGGTTCGCCATCAATTGTGCCGACGATCCATACCTTTCCTTGCCCTTTCGAATTCGGTACTTGGAACGCTAAATCCGCACAGTAAATTACGTTTCGTCTGACGCGCGCAGAATCAATGTAATTGGTGGGAACCATTGGGTGCCAGTTTCCATCGACGTCAGTAAAAACCACCCGCACATTCATCTCTCGTTCAGCTCTAAAGCAAACAAGAATGAAACCACCAGGGGTGAGTTCAACTCTACCAGAATTGTCAATAGGGGGCGCATCAACAGCTCGAAGCGATACAATCCCATCTTGCGGTATTACTCGGAAACCGCTGGAATCGGGAACTAAAGGAAGATCCCTTCGTAGTTCATCAAGTTTTGAGCGGTCTGGCGCAAAAAGAATTGTTGCTTCGGAAAAATCTGCATGTGCCACGCCAATATTTAGGAAGGCCAGTAGTGTCACCAGTGGGAAGGTACAACGCGAAACGATCATAAAATGGCTCCATCGCAAGTAAACGAACTTGCGCTTTCATCAATTTTCAAAATATGAACTGTGGGATCCCGTATAGTGAAACAATAACGGCCAAAGGTTTCCCTGCGTATCAGAGAAAATATTTCGTCTTACCTCGAGAACAGCTCGGGATGGAGACATACGACGCCCTGCTGTAAACTGCTCCATCAGCAATACGCCAAAGTAGTCAGCGGTTTCATCGTGAATTTCGGCCTCTGTTGTAATAACTCCGAATGCGCCGGCGTTGATGAATTTCCCCGCAAAAGACTGTCCAGATGTACCCGAGCCGGGAATGCCTGTTTCGCAGGCCAACAGAACAACAAGCGGGTGCGATTGGAAAATTAGCCCTCCATCCACCTCCAACGCTAGAGCACGTAATCTAGCCGGAACGAACGCATCATCTTGTGAGCGTTCATTCCCACCGGGCTTAGCGGCACGAAATATTAATCGTGGGTTCACGCCAACTGGGTTATAGAACCCTCTGGAATCATCAAATCGGGTCTTACCGTGTGTGTAGGTCCACACGAAATTTACATTGCGACGACTTTCCCATAACGCGCTTTCAAACTCTGACGAATTTAGGGCTGCTTTTTGGCCGGAGCTTTGACCAATCCGACCCTCCTTGACCAGCACATCGACAATTTTGCTACGGTGCCGACATGCGAGATAGCTAACCCGATCGATGATACTTCCAGAGTCCCACAATTCGTCACAAGTTGCCTCAGCTCTAGCCAGCGAATTATAATCCGGCCCTGAATAAGATCCAAATACTACATTCCATGTTTCGGCTTCATAAAACGGGACCTTGCGCGGAAGCGAGTACGATTGACCAATGTCTTTTCCCTCAATAATGTCAAACACCAATCCAAGAAACTTCGACTGAGATCGTTCATAGTTTTCTTCGTGCGGATGCAATAACTGCACAGGAATGTGGATCTGCGAGTGAGTTCGAATCTTAATGACAGGTCCTCGCATCTCCCCCGACAACCGCCGCCCACTAATATCCGCCAAAGCATCCATAAGTTGGCGAATTTTACTTTCAGAGCCGAGTGACCCGAACAAGTCGGAATACAATTGTCGCCCTTCAAGGTACATTCGCCGACTAGCCGTAGCAGCATTTCGATTGTCAGCAGTCCATATAAACGGAATACCGACCCAATCTTCACACCTTGAACCACCTAGAACAGACTCTGTAGCAGCACGCGAAACTGAAGCACCGACTCCTTCGCGACGAACGAGACAACTAAGCGATGCATACGTTTCCCCAAGTGTCGAATTTAGATCATCGAACCCAGAAATCGAAGTAACGAATGTGACCTCGTTGTCAAAGTATTGAAAAGCATCAATACCGAATTCCTCCAATTGTTCGATAAGTAGACGAGCCAGCCCTTGATCTTTAGGGCGCATCAATTCTGC
Organism: Hyphococcus sp.; assembly: GCA_028284345.1. GTDB lineage: Bacteria > Pseudomonadota > Alphaproteobacteria > Caulobacterales > Parvularculaceae > Hyphococcus. The sequence goes on from JANQRY010000008.1 coordinate 544,489, forward strand.
TTTTACAACTATATTAGTTGAGCCACCGCCAATTTCCGAAACAACTATTTTGAGATCCGGTCGACTATCCGAGTACTGTTGAAAGGGGACATTTTGTCGAATTTGGATAGTCGCGACACTACCTTTAGTTTGGGTGAATTGACTGATTTTTTGACGGCCATAAGTGAGGAAATTGTCTATTTTCTTGATGACTTGTGCAGCCGGCCTTTGCCGGAAGTCTATTTCCTGCGGACTTTTATTTTCGTTGGCAACGAAACCTTCGTCCAACAAACTTATGGGAATATGCAACTGATCGTGCCTGACACCGGCTTCAAGCAAAATAAGAGTTACACCCGGACTCTCACCTAGCGGCAACCAATTGTGATCTTGTTCGCGGTCGTCGATGGGGCTGAACGCAAATTCTATTTCGTTTGTTCTCAGAGTTTCGCGATCAAATAGAATTTTCTGGGGTGGCTGAACGTTGTCAGAAAAACCGCATATGCTGCAACGAAAAACTACGTCAAGAGCTTTTCCTTCGTTTAATGCTGCCCTAGCGCTTTCGCTGACTAGCGGTCCCGAACTCTCGCCTTTCAATTGCGCTTCCAAAGAATACCTAACGGTCGTTTGCCGGTTCTTAATCAGAGTTATCGTATCTTGGTTTTCGGACATGTTATCAGGAAACAAAATCTCATGAGTAAGCGTCCGGTCGGGCGGTATAATGTGTGGCCCATTCAGATTACGCCCACCGACACCACCCATACTCGTTACAGTGATAGCGTAGCCGACTGCGACTACAATCACCGTCAGGACAACCAATGCAAAGAAATTCAATGCACCCTTCAACGTCACCATCTCCCATGGAAGGTGGAACAGGCCTGGCTCATAGAGGCGGACATTAGGCCGACGAGGCAGCGGGCGTGCTCGGTCGGCCTAAGTTCCAGCAAATCACTTATTGAGCGTAGGCGGCGCGCAACATATCAGTCGCGTCACTCCACTCTCGTCCAGAGCTGAGGTTACCAACACCCGGAAATTCTTTTGCCGATTTGAATGCGATGTATGTGCGTCGATCGAACACAACGGTGCCATCATCATCGACATGTGATCCCACAGATGGATCTAGCGACAAAACTTGATTGACTTGGATTTTGTCATCGAGCTTCACACCAAAGTCATCTGATCCGTAAAAGGTAACGCGACCGTCGCCAATATAGGCAGATTCAGTAACCAATATCGCCCGACCAGACGCAATGGCGTTTTGGCATCCTAAATTCAGGCGCCCTAAATTACCTGGTTTGCGAAACCAACCCTCGACGTTATAGGCAAGGACTGTTTCCGAACCCGCATTATCTGTGGTAATCGTAGCTTTGCGCACATTGTCATAGTCGACGGTCCCGCCTATCATTTTGAGAGCGAAATCCAAACCAAAATCGAGGTCGGAGTTTCTCTCAAAATCGAAATCAGGAAATGTCGAATTTCTATATTTGTCTTGTGTCTGTTGATCGCTGCCAAACATGGCTTCAAAAAGCTCTGTTCTAGTTGCGTCATCTACAGCGCAGGAAAGAAGGTCGCCTTTGATAACAGGCACACCATCTTCAAATTCGATAAGCGCACCGGCTGACTGAAGCGTCGCTGGTACAGGCCAATTCGTATACCCTTTGCTATTCAAATACCGGATCAACGCATTGTTTTCTAAAGTTTGAACTACCGGCCGGCTTGTTGAGCATGATGCAATGGAAACCCCAACGACAATCGCAAAAAGTGTCTTCGCTATATGACGCATACCCCCTCCTAATCTTGGCTTTGCGGATGAGTGACAATAACTGCAGCAATTGATGCAATCAATATTCAAACGGTGGATACACAAAGCGCAGCGCGATTCTTTGCAATACACTCTTCCGACGCTCACCTCTTTCGCTTCTTCAAAATGAAAAGAATGCTCCCTAAATATATTTTTAAATCAAAGATTTAGCAAAGAACAGAAATTGGCTTGGCCATGCTAAAAACACGAATTGCAAAACCGTTGGTAGCTTGAACAGCTGCCATTTTTTGACCTACTGTAATTAGCGGTAATTAGCGGTCAAATCCTGTCATGAATCTACATTCCAATTGGCATTTGTTATTGCCTCGTGAAATTGAAGGTATCCACCGTGCAATTCTAGTTACTTGCCTGTTAGTCTTTTCTGGATTTCATATTTCTGCAAGTCGAGCGGAAATAACGTGCTTAAGCAATGCCGATGAGAATACGGAGGCATTCGAAAATTTTAATGCCGAATACATAGATCTCGAACACGCTCCCTGGATGGTAAACCTCTCGTTAGGTGGTGAACCCTTTTGCGGAGGCGCAATCGTAGATAGCGGACTTCAATTCGTGATTACAGCAGCTCACTGCGTAAAGAAATACCCGAAATCAGACTTGTGGATTCGAATCGCCGCACCGCGCGGAGGTTACAGCGGCGAAAGTCGACGTGTCGTGAGCATTCGTTCGCATCCACGGTACTACGATAAAACAAAAGCATATGATGTCGCAGTTGTTAAGCTAGACCGAGCATACAGTCATGTTGAGCCTAGTCAGCTTGTACCCCTGCTGCCAAAGGATCAAGCGCACTTTTGGGCAAAGCCCGGAGATTGTGCAAGGGTAATGGGCTGGGGAAAGACTACAGAATATTCTTCGGCGTCTGAGGAATTGTTGCAGGTTGACGTACGAATTTGGCCACAGTCAGAATGTAAAAATTCGAATGGTGTCGCTATAGGGCCCCATAGTCTCTGCGCCGGGTATTATCGAGGTGGCTTTGATAGTTGTGGAGGAGACAGTGGCGGCCCCTTGTTGGTACAGGGTGGCAATTTTGAAAAGTTCATTGTTGGTATTGTAAGTTGGGGAAGAGATTGCGGGCGTGCAGATTACCCTGGTGTATATACCAGAGTGTCGGAAGTCAGGGATTGGGTATACGGAACGATAAAAGAAATGTCCGAAACGAGTAATTAGAACACATACAAAGGCGGGGTCAGCAATCATGAAACAACTAGCGAATCGTAGAGAAGTGCTCGGCTTGATCGGAGGTGCTGGCGCTTCCATTGGTGTTCAGGGATGCGCCTCAGATACGCGGCAAGGTTTGGGGATTCGAGAGAATGGCGATCTAAAAGCCTTGATGCTTGGTGAAGGCGATGGCGCGTTTGAGATGAGCCCCGAACGTGAGAGGACGCTGTTGGACAATCAATGGGAGCCACTGCGCGTATCATCAACTGACTGGAATTGGTGGGATTTGGAAACCGACGTTCAGTCACCAGTTAAATGGGCAACGCCGCAGAATGGTATGGACTATCAGCCACTCGGTGATTTTATAGGGCTGCCCGTAGGTCCGAATACATTTGTGCATGCTGAGAGTTTGCGCTGGTTAGCAGATCGCAATGCATTTTCTCTTGGAACGGAACAATTCGTAATTGTGGGGATTCGAGGTGCATCGCTTGTTGACGCAAGTGAAGATTCTGGTTGGCAATCAAATATACGAATTGCGCTGGACGAACCGGACCACAAGTCCATGCGTTGCCTTATTGGCGTTTGGGACCGAGAAAACAACAAAGTTCGACTGTTCAAAGCTTCGACAGTACCTGAAGTTAGCTACATGTGGCTGCAGGCGACGTTGGCGAGCAGTGCAAACATGTTGCCAACTGGGCTGTACCGATATTCAGTGGGCACGCATAATGCGTCCTCTTCAAGAGTGCCTCAAGTGGGCGCATTAAGGTTGCAGGGTTACAATTTTCACGGCCGATCACATACCGACAAAAACATATTTGTATTACGCACTCTGAATGATCTCTCTTATTCTATCGGTGATAAGACCGAACTCTGGGATATATGCGTGCCATTTGACAACATACATGCAGGAATATTTGGCGAGGCGACTCAGTATTTGGTTGGAGCAAAAAACCAACAATTTTCTTCTGCAGGATGCCAAGTGCTTCCGGGTGGATATGAACTCTTCCGCAACTCCGAGGGGAAACGTGCTTACACAACGGAGCCTATTGGGATATGGCGCGACTTCCGCGAGGCTATCGGCTTAAAAGCTTCACCGGAGCTCACAGAACAAGGGGGAACAACGGACGACGGTAAGAACTTCTATTACATGCTCCTCACCGGATGGGATATTTCGTACGCAGCAAGAAGAAATTCAGCAGTGGTGGACTCCTATTTTCCGATAAGGCCAGGCTCATCAGGCAATCTAGTTGCTGCGGTGCAAAGAATAATCGGGATGGAAGAAACTGGAAAACTTGATGCTCGAACCTCGGAGCGTATTGTATCCTACAAGAAAGTAATTGCCGAAATTCCCGAAACGCCCCTGACCTTAAAGGGGCAGCTGCTATGAGAAACGAAAAGAGATACATCACAACATGCGCAGCAACACTAACGCTTCTTTGCACAACAACTGTGGTATCGAGTACAAACGCGATTGCAATGGCACAAGACGGACACGAGCCATGCTATTTTGACGAAGGGTGTAGGTCAGCTCGAACCGAATGCATTCTCATTCCATCTGAAAAGCTGGGTTATTGGTATCACGATTTTGCTGTTGACGGTGACTATGTCAGTGAAATTTCGGCGGCACTTCGTTGGCGCACAACACCGGTTATTGGAGCAATATCTAGAGCATGGTTATATTTCAACGATTCCACACAATCTTGTGACAATGGATACGAAGACTTTGAAAGCCCAGATCCTCTCGAATTGTCTTGTTCAGTTTCAGGTTCGGGCAAAGCAACAATCAGAAAATTTGACGGCGAAGCAACCGCACCGAACAGAATAGAATTCTGTGCGACTGGGGAGGCGTTAACCGTCAAGTACTTAGGTTCACGCAATTGACTTTCTTGGTGCTGATGATTCGCCTTAATTCATCAAGCACAGCTACTCCACATAACCGTCTTCTTTTGCCGCAACGGTTTCATTGTCCGCAGAAGTTTTAGCGTTTTCTATTATTTCGATCACTGCATCAATTGTGATCCCTTCGTCGCAAGAGATGGGACGATAGGTGTTGCCGGGGCAATCAATAAATTCATGCATTCCGACGCCTCCCTCGCGTGGTAACTCAGCCATCCACAACTCCCTATGCTCACTGTAAAAAACTGTAACGATGAGTTTGTTTTCCGAAAATAGCTATACTCAACTCCACGATGGCTATACAATCCGTATACAGTATGGTTTATGGAATACTTAATCCCATAGCCGTGCAATTTTCCTTCTAAAAGTTGACCATCGAACACTGAATGCGGATTTTCACTTATTAGCCTGCCGTGGCCGCTTGGAAATTCTTTGCGATCTACTTCGCCGTAGTAAAAAAACCCGTCTCCGGTAATCTGTTTGTAGCACTCCAAGTAACAAGGTTTTCCCTGCGCGAAAGCAGGTTTGCTGATTAATAAAATTGCGAAAACAATTGCGCGACCCACCCAACCGAACTACATCATGTTCTCCATTCCTCAAATACAAACCATGCTTTGACACCTTCGTCATCATATCGTACAAATTTTGCAGTGCCAATATTTGTCGCTGTTCGGAGTATATGCACTCCGGTACCAGATAGCGAAACTTTCATTTAAGATTGTAATATTGCCGAACATTCGGCTGAGATTAGTGCGAATTAAATGCGTTTTCATCAAAGGGATGTACAATCTTCATGAGCTCATCACGCCTGTAGGCCAGCGAACCGCCGTCACCGTATGCAGGTCGTTTGTTCGTGTGGCCCATCAGCGTAAGGCGAAGGTCGTGATCGATCCCAGCTTCAAGCATTCTTTTTTCGAACGAATGACGGAACGAATAAATCTTGTGCTGTGGCGTCGGGAACAGGTGCCTAACTTTAAGAGCTTTCATAAGCGTTGCCGACAAAAGGTCTGGTTTGTCACGGTAGTGATCGAAGCCGCGTGGAAATTTCTTCATCGCCGCGAGCGAAACCCCGACCAGGGGAATTTCCCGGATGGATGCGGCGGTCTTGATCTCGCGGTTGCGCTTGGGCCGGATGCGGATATGCGGCACATCGTGGTCAAGAATAATATCTTCTTCCAGTAAGTTGGCGATTTCGCTGGGACGGCAGCCGGTTTCGATCAGAGCATAGAGAATATGCCATGCTTGCTCATTGAGGCGTGCAAAGATTCCAGGGACCAGGAATTTCGAGCGTACCCATTCATCCTCAAAAGGCGGGACATCGGCCTTGAACTTTTCCTTGAAGGACAAATTGCGAAACGGATTGGATCGTCGCTCTTCGCCGATGAACTTACAGTATTCGCTGAACAGTTTTCGGACATTTCCGATATCACGGTTGGCCGTATTGGCGGTCAGCGCTTTTCGGCCCGGCTTCTCGAGCAGGCGCTCCCGCCACCAGTTGTAATAGCTGTGGGCGTCCTGCCGCGTGATCAAGAGGATGGGTTTGTCACCGATAAGGTCGATGAGATATTGCACGCCTCGCTTTTTGGTTTTGCGCCAAAGACGTTTTTGCGCTTCGGACTTCGCAAGTTGTTCATCGGCAGCAATTTCTGTGCAGTAGACTTCGAACGCTTCCGAGATCGTCACCGGCGGCGGGGTCGCGCCGCCTAAAACGGCTTCGGCTTCGTGGCGCTCTACAGGGGATGCGCGCCCACGGTCTTGCGCATCAACAGTCCGAACGCGCTCAATGATTTCGCGGATTTCAGCAGCTTCAGCCAGTTCGGCAGCTGGCACGTAGGTAAAGCCGCGTCCCAGCGCCCGCCTGCCTGCGGCTTCGTAACGCCTTTGGGCGACTACTCGTTGTGCTTTTTCGCCATCCGGCCCTGCGGCATCTCCATTGATCCCGGCCAGCGAAGCCCAAAAGAGGTTGTCAGCTTCAATCAGCGCATCGCGGCGTTCGCGGGCGGTATCAAGGGAGGTCGTCTTGAGAGAAAACCGGATGCGTTCGCGGTCATCGAAGGCAGCGTAGCGCGACGGCACGCGTCGATTGTAGTGCCAGTGACCGGCTCTGAATTGAAGGTTCCTGGTATCGAGTTGCATGCCCGTTCACGCTGCTGTTGGTGCACAAACTGGTACACTTTTTGGTACACAAATTCCTCGCACAGCATGGCAAAGTGGGTTCTTATGTCAACTAAGGCATTGTTTTGGAGCGGTAAATTCGATCGGGGTTGGAATTACATCGCCCGCTCCAATTTTCCGAGGGATGGCGGAACAAGGCAGCGAAGTCACGGCGACGGCGCGTGCTTGGGAGACGCGTCCGTGACCGCAGCGTCTCTTCCGTTTTCAGACTTCGAAATATGGAACCGGCCGGAATTCTGTTTGGATGCTGACTATACAGTAAAGTGAGAAGCGTCGGGAGAAGCTGGTGAACGGTGTCGGGGCGTTTGTTGTTTTTTTGCTTTTGGCCGCAGCGCCCATTGCGGCGGCGGATGATGCTGCGCTGGTGGTGACTGCCGAACGGCGCCCCCATCCGGCGTCGGAATTGCCGAGAAGGATTTCGGTTATCGACGGCGCAGACCTTCAATTTATCGGCGCCGACCATATTTCCGAAGCACTCGCCCGGGTTCCCGGCGTCAATCTCCATCGCGGGTCCGGCGCAGAGCACCTTACGTCCATCCGTTCGCCGGTGTTAAACGCCGGCGCCGGCGCCGGATCGTTTCTGTTTCTGGAAAACGGCGTGCCCATGCGGTCACCCGGTTTCGCCAACATCAACGGGCTTTTCGACGCCCATCATGAAATCGCCGGCGGTATAGAAGTCGTGCGAGGGCCATCCGGCGCGCTTTACGGCGCCAACGCCATCCATGGCGTCGTCAATATATTGACGCCAGCGCCGTCCGACGCCTTTTCCGTTTTCGCCGAAGCGTTCGGCGACACGGAGGACCGATATAAATGGAAAGGAACCATGTCCGGCGGCAATGATGCGCACGGGGGCGCGCACGGGTTTTTTGTCGGCGCATCGGCGGTCTCGGAAGCCGGCTATCGCGAAGACGCCGGCCTCGATCAGCAAAAACTGACGCTGCGCCATCTCTATAATCGCGACGACGTCAGTATCGATACGATTTTTTCTTTTCAAAACCTTGAGCAGGAAACCGCCGGATTTATCTTCGGCGAGGCAGCGCTCAATGATCGTCGATTACGGCGGGAGAACGCGTTTCCCTTTGCGTTTCGCGACGCTAAATCAGCGCGATTGCAATCAACAGTCTCTTTTGACGCCGGCGAAAACACGCAGATAAAAATCACGCCATACGCCCGCTGGAACGATATGGCGTTCCTGATGCACTTTTTGCCAAGCCGGGCGCTGGAGAACAACAGCCACTGGAGCGTTGGCGTGCAGTCGGCCGTTTATCATGACGCCGGCCCCTGGTCTTTGATCGCAGGCGTCGATGCGGACTATACGGAAGGCGCCCTCGATGAGTTTCAGGAACGAGAAACCGTCTTTTCCTTCACGCAAGGGCTTCACTACGACTATGAGATCAAAGCCGTAAACGCTTCCGGCTTTGTGCAGGGCGAATATGCGCTCGGTCAAAAGACGGCGATGATCGCCGCCATACGCGTCGACGGGACGGTTTATGACTATGACAACCTGACCGATACTGGCGTCGTGGGGCGGTTTCTGCGTCCCGGCGATCGCACGGACTCTTTCCTTACGGCCAGCCCGAAATTCAGTATACGCCATGATGTTTCAGAAGGGCTCTCCGGCTATGTGAGTTACGCGCGCGGGACGCGGCCGCCGCAGACGACGGATCTTTACCGTCTCCAGGTCGATACGCCGGATGCGCAAACGGGCGATCGGGCGCAGCCTGAAAAAATCGACGCCATCGAACTCGGTCTGCGCGGCCGCTTCAACGACCGGTTACGCGTCGATGTGACGGGCTTTTTTATGTCAAAACGCAATGTCTTCTTTCGCGATGCGGACCGCTTTAACGTCGCCGACGGAAAAACGCGCCATGTGGGCGTCGAAGCAGACGTGGCGATCGCCCTGACCGATCGGCTTGATCTCCACAGCGCGGTTTCCTACGCCCGCCACACATACCGGTTCAGCCGAGCGCTGGCCCCGGACGTTGAGACCATCACCTTCGGCAACGATGTGGATACGGCGCCGCGCCTCATCGCCAATACGCGCCTTACCTGGCGTCCTTTGGACCGATTGCAGATGCAGGCGGAATGGGTTTCCATGGGCGCCTATTTCACTGATGCGGCGAATGCGAATTCCTATGACGGGCACAATCTCCTCCATTTGCGCGCGGAAGCGGCAATGACGGAAGGAATCGCGGTCTTCGTCACATTACGGAACGTGACCGATGCGCTTTATGCGGAGCGGGCGGATTTCGCCTTCGGCGAAGACCGCTATTTCCCCGGCGAAACACGAACGCTTGGGTTTGGTCTACGGGCGAAATTTTGATAGCGCCGCTGGAAATGGGACAATCCGGCGCGTGTTGTCCGTGAGCGACGGCGCGTCAGGGAGGACGAGATGGAATTGAAATCAGCGGCCAGGAGTTTCGGCGGCGAGCAACATATTTACCGTCATGCGTCCGAAGCGCTGTCGTGCCAAATGCAATTCGGCGCGTATTTGCCGCCGGGCGCCGGCGATAAAAAAACGCCAGCGTTGATCTGGCTGTCCGGTCTTACCTGCACGGAAGAGAACTTCATTGTTAAAGCCGGCGCACAGCGTCTGGCGGCGGAATTGGGGCTGGTCATTATCGCCCCGGATACGAGCCCGCGCGGCGAAGACGTGCCCGACGATCCGGAAGGCGCTTATGATTTCGGCCTTGGCGCGGGCTTTTATGTAAACGCGGCGCAACACCCGTGGAGCAAACACTATCATATGCGCCGGTATATTGAGGAAGAACTGCTTGCACTGGCGGCGGCGCATTTGCCGATCGATGAAGACCGTCTTGGTATTTTCGGTCATTCCATGGGCGGGCACGGCGCCTTGACGATCGCCCTGCGCAATCCGGGCCGGTTTAAATCCGTCTCCGCTTTTGCGCCCATCGTGTCGCCGATCAATTGCCCCTGGGGGCGCAAGGCCCTTACGGGCTATATCGGCGAGGACGAAAGCCAATGGCGCGAATATGACGCTTGCGCGCTTATTGAGGATGGCGCGCGGCTACCGGAATTTCTTGTCGATCAGGGCCTTGGCGATAATTTCCTTGCCGAGCAGCTAAAACCCGAGCTGTTGGAGGCGGCGTGCGAGAGGGTCGGTCAGCCGCTCACATTGAGGCGTCAGGAAGGCTATGATCATAGCTACTATTTTATTGCGAGCTTCATGGACGATCATTTGACATGGCACGCTGAGCGACTCGGCTAGTGCGTTTTGAAGGTGCGTTGATCGGCGCGCCCGCCGGCGATCAAGCTGCGGCGGCGCGGGCGTCGGCGACGGGGAACGTCAAACGATAGCGGTTGCCGCCCGCCAGCGCGGCGTGCGCCATGTCGCCGCCGATGATCTCGATGGCGCGGGCGACGGTTCTGAGGGCCATGGGCATTTCATCGCCGGTTTGACTGAGATAGCCTTTCATCTGCGTGAGCGGCTGGACGAGATCCTCATATTGGGCCGCCGACAGGACGCAAGCGTCGTCGCGGACAGACAGCGCCATGACGCCGTCCGCATCCTCAATCGAAAGCACCACGCGGCTCGCGCCGGTGCGTTTATCGCGGTAGTGCTCGGCAAAACTGTTCAGCGCGGCGCGCAGGATTTCCGGATCCGCGTAGATGGAACCGCTTGCGACGTCGCCCTTCGACATAGAAACGCCGTCAGGCAGCAGTTCTGAGAGGTCCTCGACCACCGTTGCAACATTTATCGGCTCCGGCGTGCTGCGCGATTCCGCTTCATCGAGGCGGTGATATCCGAGCAGACCATTGACGCTTTTCGTCAGGTTGACGGTGGCGTTCTTGATGTAGCGCGCATTCTCTGCGGATTCATCGCTTGGCGCATCGCGCATGGCGTTGACGAGAATGTCGGAGAAGCCGGTGATTTGGTGCAGCGGCGTCTTGATGAAATGAACCAGCATATTGAGCGCGGCGATCTTGCGTTCATTGTCGCGCTGCGCTTCGGTGAGCAACGTGTTCAACTGTTCGTTCTGGCGCTCGATTTTCTGCGTTTTTAAGAAGTCGTTTCGTCTGATGATCTGGATCAGATAGCTGCCGAACCCGCACACCAGGAACATGGTGAACAGCACAAACGGTTGAACAAACGCCTCTTCCGTTTGCGGCTTGCCGCCCAGGGCGAAGATAATGCCCGCAAGATACGTCATCATGACTAAGGCCGATTTCAGAAAATCGGCCCGCAGGAAGAAACAGATAAATACCGCGCCCTGAATGAAGGCGACATGGTAGGTGTTGTCGAGGCCGGGCTGCGTCGCGATGATCAGATTGACGCCAGCGCCCATAACCAGCACCGCAAAGCACGATAAATTTTCGTACTGATGGCAAAACGACTTCCTGAACATCACCAGCAACGCCGCGGCGGCGACGGCGGAGGCGCCGAGCCGGATTTCAATCGCCTGTATGTGATTTGTCAGGACGTTGAAGTCGTAAATTGAGTAAATCGAATAAAAGACGATCGCCAGACCGATCGCCCAGCGATGAATCGTCAGGCTTTCGCTGTGGATGAACCGCTTGTATCGCGCTTCGGTTTCCGCCGAGGCGAAACGAGCCGTCAACCGATCAATTCTCTCGTTCATTTTCGCTTCCGGCACATTCATATTGCAGGCGTCGCCAGCGTCGGATCGTAAAAACGTCCGATTAAGGTCGGTTTAACGGCTGCGTTAACCTTTTCTCTCGCTATTTCATCGCGATACAGAAAATTATTGCGTTTTCCCGTTAGGGCGGATAGCATTAATATTAACAAAAGGTTAATGACAAAGAGGAAGTAGATGTTTTCGGACCTGAAACAGCGTTTCGAGCCAGTCCTGTCGGAATTTCTGCAGTCGAAGTCGATGACCGCGCTCGTAAGCGGCGACATGCGGCCGGAGGAATATCGGTCCGTCATGAAACAGATCTTCCATCACACCCGGGAAAACCCGCAGCTTCAGGCCCTCGCCACCGTGTATTTTCGCGGCCGCGACCGGGACATGGTCAAAATGTTCTTTAACCACGCCACGTCGGAAATCGGCCACGATCAACTGGCGCTTAACGATTATGAAACCCTCGGCGGCGACCCGTCGATGGTTCCTTACGAGAACCCCCTTCCGGCGACCAGCGCGATGCTCGCTTACGGGTTTTACCAGATCTACAATCAGAACCCGGTCGGATATCTCGGTTACCTTTTCTTCCTGGAATTCAGCGGCACCGGCGCCGGCGAAAATATCATGGACTCCCTGCGCAGTATCGGCGTGCCCGATAATGCGATGACGTTCCTCCGCGACCACACGATCATTGATGTCGGCCATAACAGGCTGATGGAAAAATATGCGGCGCACATGATCAGAAGCGAGAGCGATCTCGACGCCGTCACCTACACCATGAAAACCTCGGCGTATTTGTATGCGCAAATGATTGACGCCGCGGTGGCGGACGCGCATTCCAACGCTCTCACGGGCTGGAACTGGGAAGAGCTTAACGCCGACGGCGTCACGCCGCCCAAGCCCGAAGACGTTTCCGTGGTCGCGTAATTTACGCGGGACCTTTTCTTCGCTTGCAGATTTATGCGCCCACCGTATCGTCCGGCGAAAGATACCGGCCGATCACGGACTGCTTCCGGTCGAACTGTTTGCCGCTTCTGAGATCGAAACGCATCACGGTCACTTCGCCGAAGCTCGGATGGATTTTATTCGGCCGAAAGGATTCAAACCCCAGTTTTGTGAAAAACGGCACCAGATGCGCGTTGCAGTCGCAAAAGCACCAGTTGACGCCGCGCTGAACGCCCAGCCGAAAGCCCGCAACGCTGACCATTAAGGGCGGAAGACGCCCGCGCGCGCTTTCCGAGGCCATGATGCGCGTCGAATAGGCGACTTTGTCCGGGTAATCGTCGCCAACGCTGTCGAGTTCGTAAAATTCAAGGTAATAGCCGGGGTCACCGTCGGCGCAAAAATTCACGCGATTCACCGCAACGATCTCGCCGTCCTCATACGCGGCAATGTTGTAGGCGTGGGCGTCAAGCGGGTCTACAATCTGCTTTTTTTTATGATCAGTATACTGATCATGGCGGTTCATCTCCTCTTCATAGATCTTGTAGCGAAACCGGTATATCTCAGCCGCATCGCTGCCAGGCTCGAAGATTTTGATGTCGACCATTTTCTGCTCCCGCGGGACCCCTTCGCACCGCTTCCATACAAAGCAGCGCAACAACCAGTCAATATTGGGCATTTTTTGATGCACCGCTACCAAAATCTTGGCATGGGCGACGAGAAATTCAGCGCGCTGATCATGGGCGCGCTCGGTCGTATCACGGCGCCGATAATGGCGATCGCGAACTGATCTTAGTTAACGATAGATGGTTAATGTCGGGCGCAACGCGAAGCATTCAGCGGACGCCGAAATCCGTCCGGCCTCAGACCAACTCGTGAAAGGTCCGGATGCGTCCCATTACGCCGCTTTTGAAGGCATCTCTTCGAAACCGCCGTCGCCTTCAGATTCGGGAGTGTCGCCGCAGCGTTTCAAATACGCCCACGGCCGCGGCAGGCCCAAGCGCGCCCGCGCGACATCAAGCTCCAGCGGCAGGATTTCCCGCCAGTCGATTTCAGCAATCCAAACCATTTCCCGCGCGATGCCCTTCGCCTCGCCGAGCAGCCGGGGAACCGGCAAGCCCGGATGCCGCGCCCATTCGCGCATGGCCATCAAATGGCCGAGCATCGCAATGCCGCGCAGACCGAACTGTTGCGCGGTAAAGGCGAGCAGCAAGGCTTCGCCCAGCGGCTCACGGCCATAGCCGGTCAGCACATGCAGCAGATCGTGATTGGCCGTGCCGGCGGCGATGAATTTGCGTCGTGGTTCATCAAGGTGACTATAGGCGCGTTCGGCGACCTGCTCGGCCGTCAAGAGCATGCCGAGGTCAAGTTTTTCACGGTCCAGGAACTCGATATACTCACGCCCCACGCTACCGGCGGGATACGTTTCAAGGCGCGTGCGATCGGAGAGAAACGCCGTAAGGTCAAAACCTTCCGCCGTCAGGCGCAGGCCGGCGTCGGTTTTCATGAAGCGTTGATAGTTTTTTTCGTTCTGGGCGCTGTCCAGTGCGTCAGTAAGCCTGAAGACGTGGTGCGTCTGCTCCACATCCATCAGGAACTGCGTCGTTGCGGCAATCGCGGTAAACGGTCTGACCTCGGTGGAGAAACGCTTTTCAGCGTCTCCGATATGATGGGCGTCGCGCACAATGCCTCCACGCAATCCAGAGCGGCCGGGTATTTGCGAGGAAACTACCGAGTGCTGGTTACAGCCGTGTATAGGGACGCGTGCAGGTTTTACCGACGGCTGTAACGCTTCATTAAGCCATTAACCAAGGGGCGGCGTGTTTTCTTTCGGGCCGTTACGCCGCGTCTTCGCCGACCAGAATCTCGCGCTTGCCGGCGTGATTGGCCGGTGAAATGACGCCCTGTTCTTCCATGCGCTCGATCAGGGTCGCAGCGCGGTTGTAGCCGATCTGCAACCGGCGCTGGACATAGGAGGTTGACGCTTTGCGGTCGCGCAGGACGATGGCCACGGCCCGGTCGTAAAGCGCGTCGCCCGACGAAGTGTTGCCGCCGACCTCAAAGCCGCCGCCGGCCTCGCCTTCGTCGTCGCGCATTTCGGTGACGTCCTGCACATATTCCGGCGCGCCCTGTTTTTTGAGGAACTTGACGATCTTTTCGACTTCGTCGTCGGAGACAAAGGCGCCGTGCACCCGGCGCAGGCGCCCGCCGCCGGCCATGTGCAGCATGTCGCCTTGTCCCAGGAGCTGTTCCGCGCCCTGTTCGCCGAGAATGGTGCGGCTGTCGATTTTCGACGTCACCTGGAACGAAATCCGGGTCGGGAAATTCGCCTTGATGGTGCCGGTGATGACGTCGACCGACGGCCGCTGGGTCGCCATGATGAGGTGGATGCCCGCCGCCCGCGCCATCTGCGCCAGGCGCTGGACCATGCCCTCAATGTCCTTGCCGGCGACCATCATCAAGTCCGCGACCTCGTCGATCACGACGACAATGAACGGCATCTCTTCGTAATCGAGTTCTTCCGTTTCATAGACTGGCTCGCCGGTTTCTTCGTCGTAACCGGTATGCACGGTGCGGCTCAGGGTTTCGCCGTTTTCATCCGCCTCGATGACGCGCTGGTTGAACCCTTCTATATTCCGTACGCCAACTTTCGACATCTTGCGATAGCGCTCTTCCATCTCGCGCACGGTCCATTTGAGCGCGACGACGGCTTTGCGCGGATCGGTGACCACGGGCGCCAGAAGATGCGGAATGCCTTCATAAACGGAAAGCTCCAGCATCTTCGGATCGATAAGGATCAGCTTGCACTCGTCCGGGGCGAGCCGATAGAGCAGCGACAGGATCATCGTATTGATGCCGACCGACTTGCCCGAACCGGTGGTGCCCGCGATCAAGAGGTGCGGCATGCGCGCAAGATCGGCGAAGACCGGCTCGCCGCCAATGCCCTTGCCGAGGGCGATGGTCAAATCGCCGCCGGAATTTTCATATTCCCCGGCGCCCAGAAGCTCGCGCAGGAAGACCATTTCCCGGTCCTGATTGGGCAGTTCGATGCCGATGACATTGCGCCCGGGCACGACCGCGACGCGACAGGCGACGGCGCTCATGGAGCGCGCAATATCGTCGGCGAGACCGATGACGCGCGAGGATTTAACGCCCGCCGCCGGCTCCAGTTCGTAAAGCGTCACCACCGGACCGGGACGCACATTGATGATCTCGCCGCGTACGTTGAAATCGGAAAGCACGTTTTCGAGCATGCGCGCGTTCTGTTCGAGGGCCTCGTCGGAAATGACGGCGCGTCGGGCGGTGTTTGCCTTTGCGAGAAGATTTAAAGGCGGCAATTCATAGTCGCCGGCGGAGAAGACGGGCAGCACGGGCTGCGCCTCGCGCCGCTCGCGCCGGCTCTCTTTGCGTTTCGTCTCTTTACGGATGATTTGCCGTTTGCGTGCCGGCGCGGCGAGCGGTCGTTCGCCATCGACTTCGCCGTCTTCCTCCACAGCGTAATCATACGCCTCATCGTCGTCGTCAAACTCGGCTTCCTCTTCGGCGCGCTCGCGATCAAAGCGCGCGGCAATCCAGTCATAGACGCTGGCGCCCGCATTATAGACAGCGTTGAAGCTATCCTCCGCCGTCCACCAGGCGCGCAGGGCGCGCTCGCGCGTCAGCCCGCACAGGGCGAGATAGCCGGGCACGGCGATGGCGATAAACAGCGCCGTTGCAACGCCCGCCGCCGCCGGCGCGCCAAACGCCTGTATGACGCCGGACAAAGCCCTGAGCGCGCCGTCGCCAAGGGCGCCGCCGGCGCCCACCGCATAAGGCCACATGGCCGGCGTCGGGGCCGCCGACGCGGCGCCCGTCGCGGCGATCAGCGTAACGGGCAGGAGCGCCAGGCGCAGCCAGAAGTCCCGCGGCGTTTCCTCCGGCGCGCTGTTGATGAGCGCCAAGGCACCCCATATGGCCATGGGCGCCATCAGGAGGATGGAGGCGGCGCCGAAGGATTGTAAAAGGAGATCGGCGATGACGGCGCCGGCGAGACCGGCCGCATTCTGCACCGGCGCCGGCGTTGCGTTGTTGAAGCTTGGATCGCTGATCGAAAAGGTCAGTATAGCGATGGACGCCCAGGCCGCCAAAAGCACCATGGCGAGGCCGCCGCCGCGCATCACAAGACTGCGCACGCCCCTTCTGAGCGACGCGCCGAGACCGGACGCGGCATTGCCTGCATTCGGCGCATTTCGGGCGATGCGGCGAGAATTTCGGGACATGGCGCGCGAACCGGTAGCTGCAACAAAGAAGCGAAAAGAGGAGTTTCGCACGCCCTTTAAGGAAATGGGTTAACAGATATTAACCACTGTTTAAGCGGGCCGCCGCGTCGGCTCTTCCCCCGGTTTGCCTCCGGGTCGCTCCGCCGGCGGCTGGGGCGCGCGCTGCCGGGCGCCGAAGGGCGAATACTTAAGCGCCGTCCAGATCATCAGGCTGACGCCGAAAGCGAAGACGGCGATGGAAACGGCGCCGACGGCCTGTCCGACAAAGCGCGCATCGGGATTGACCCAGGCGGCGATCATCGCCCCCCAGACGCCGCAGAAAAGATGCGTCGGCACGACAAAGCCGGCGTCGTCGATGCGGAACCGGGCGAGGAAGGGCGGCGTCACGGAAACGATGACGCCGCCGACGGCGCCGGTCATCGCCGCCTGCCAGAGATCCGGGTTCACCGGATCGCCGGCGACGGTGACGGGACCCGCGACCACGGCGCACATGGTCGTAACAAGCCCCGGCCGGTCGTAAACGAATTGCGTGATCATCAGGGCGGTCAAGACGGCCGCCGCCGTCGCCGCGGCAATATTGGCGATCGCCGCGCCAAGACGAATAGCGTCTTCAACAGAGGAAAAGCTTTCGCCGATCCCGGCGGAAACGCCGATCAGCGCCAGCCAGGCGATGCCGGCGGCGAAGACGCTGAGCGGCAGCATGGTCGTCGCCGCAATCCATGGCGACCTCGCGTTAAAGCGGCCCGGACGCGGGCCAACAACAAAGGCGGCGGCAAGCGCCGCGCCGCCGGCGACGATGTGAACCGTCGACCCGCCGCCGTCATGATAGCCCCAGTCCGCGGCGAAATAGCCGCCGCCCCAGACCCAGGACACCGCGATCGGATAGATCATGCCCGTGAGAAAGCCGACAAAGATCAGGAACGCCCAGAGCCGGACGCGTTCCGAGACGGACGCGGCGACAATCGCCGCCGCCATGGCCGCGAGACCGGCCTGAAAGAACCAGACCGCGCCCGACGCGCGCCCGCTCGTCAATGGATCGATGTCGCTGACGGCCCAGGGGCCGAACTCGCCGAGGAACCCCGCCTCCTCGACGGTGAAGGCGAGCATGTATCCGGAGAGCCAGAAGGCGAAAACCGTGGCGGCAAAGGACGCAAGCATGCGCAGGCAGGCGGCGGGCGCGTTCTGAACCCGGGCGAGACCGATATCGCGCAGCCCGTAGGCGACGACAAAAAGGATGGCGCAGAGCCCCGCGCCAATGGCGAGACCGGTATCCAGCAGAAAGCGGGTCGCATCGTCCGGCGGCGGGATGTCCTGCGCCATGGCCGGCCCGGCAAGGGCGGCAAGGCCCGGGATCACTAGCCCCAGGGTCAGGAAAACGGCGCGCGGGCGCATCAACTTTCGCATGTCTTTCTAATGCCGCGCTTTTCGCCGCAGCGGCAAGTGTTTCTGTGGACGGGCGGACCTTAAACAGGTGAAACTTTGCGGAGTTATGAAAACCCATCCTGCGTTCGACATTGTTATCGTTGGCGGCGGCCTTGCCGGCGGCCTTGCGGCCGTAGCGCTCGCCCGCGCCGGTTTTCGCTGCGCCGTCGTCGATGCGACGGACCCGGCGGCCATGCGCGAAGCCGCCTTTGACGGACGCACGACCGCCATATCCTATGCGTCGGCCCGGGTCTTCAAGCGGCTCGGCCTGTGGGACGTCGTCGCGGGCGAAGCTGAACCCATATGCGATATTCTGGTCACGGACGGACGGGCGAAAAGCCGCTTTGACCAGGGCGCGGTTTCCTCCTTCGCCCTGCATTTCGACAGCGCAGAACTGGAAGACGGAACGCCGCTCGGCTGGATCGTTGAAAACCGTTTCCTGCGCAACGCGATCATGGACGCGATTGAGCGGGAAGAAAACATCGACCTCTTTGCGCCGGCCAAACGCGCCGGCGCAAGCTTCGGCGACGGCGCCGCGGACATCACCCTCGCCGACGGCGGGGTTTTGAAAGGCGCGCTCATCATCGCCGCCGACGGACGCTTTTCTTCCCTGCGCGCGGAAGCGGCCATCAAGACCAATGAATGGCGCTACAAACAGACCGGCATTGTCGTCACCGTCGCCCATGAGCGCCCCCATGAGGGCGTCGCGCAGGAATTTTTCCTGCCGTCGGGACCGTTTGCGATTCTGCCCATGACCGAAAACCGGGCGTCGCTCGTCTGGACCGAACGCGAAGACGCCGCGCCCGCCTATTTGGCGCTCGACGATGACGCGTTCCGGCGGGAGATCGAAAACCGTTTCGGATCCTATCTCGGACCCTTGTCGCTGGCCGGTCCGCGCTGGTCCTATCCGCTCGCCTTCACCCTGGCGCAATCCTTCATCGCGCCGCGGCTTGCGCTGATTGGCGACGCGGCTCACGCCATTCACCCGATTGCGGGGCAGGGCTACAATCTCGGCGTCAAGGACATTGCGGCCCTTGTCGACGTCCTGACGGAGGCGCGCGGGCTCGGTCTTGATATCGGGGCCATGACGGTTTTGCAGAATTACCAGCGCTGGCGCCGCTTCGATTCCGCGACCCTCGCCCTTGGCACCGATCTTTTAAATCGTCTGTTCTCGAATGATTTTCCGCCGCTGCGTTTCGCCCGCGACATCGGCATGGGCGCCGTCGGCAAAATTGCGCCGCTCAGAAAATTTTTCATGCGTCACGCCGGCGCCGATTTGGGGAGTTTGCCGAGTTTGATGGCGCGCGAGATTTAACCCCGCAACACCAGTTCCCCCGACCTTGCCTCAACACTCTCAAGGCGCGAGAGGAAACTCATGCCGAGCAGGTTCACCGACAGCTGATCGTCGGGCAGGATGAACGCCTTGACGTCGCGGACGCGGATGTCGCCGATTTCCATTTCACCGAGCGTCACGAACGCCGCCTTGGTTTCGCCATTCGCTGTGCGCACAGGGTAATTATAATCCGACCACGCCGTATAAACGCCGGCGTCGCGGGCGTCGGAGTCGCGTAAAGCGACATAAGAGGCGCCCGTATCCACAAGGAAATGGGCCGGGCGGCGATTGACGTCGGCCTCCACATAAAACTGGCTGTCCCGGGCAGCGGTGATTTTCACTTCCGCGCGCCATCCGTTCTGCGCCGTGAAGGCGGAGGTTGCGACGCTCGGCGCCGTCGCGGGCGCCGCAGCCTGAAGCTGATCGCCGGCCGCCGGGACGGGCTCGCGCGCGTCGATATACCGTACACCAACAATGGCGGCGGCGACCATGGCGCCGGCAAGGATGATTTCTGACCGCATGAAAACCTCAACGCAACGAGCGGCGACCATGCCAGCCCGTGGTTTCCGTTCGCTGTCGGCGATTGTTCGATTTGCAGAGGGTTTTGGTTAAGGCGCGGGGCCCCTAAAGCCCGAGGACATCGCGCATGGAGTAAAGGCCGGGCGCCCGGCCGGCGGCCCAGCGCGCCGCCGCGACGGCGCCGCGGGCGAATAGCGTTCGGTCGATCGCCGTGTGGGAGAGGCTGATCACCTCCTCCATGGCGGCGAAGGAGACCGTGTGCTCCCCGACGACGCCGCCGCCGCGGAAGACCGAAAACCCGATATCGCCGGCCTTGCGCGCGCCGGCGCGCGAGCCGGCCATACCGGCGGCTTTTTCGCCGAGATCGACGCCTCGGCCGCGCGCGGCGGCCGCGCCCAGCATGAGCGCCGTGCCCGACGGGGCGTCGGCCTTTGCGCGATGGTGCGCCTCGAAGATTTCGATATCGAAATTATCATCGAGCCGGCGCGCCGCATCCTCAACCAGGGCGGCGAGGAGGTTCACCCCGAGGCTCATATTGCCGGATTTGACGATCGGCGTTTTCTCGGCCGCCTCAGCGATAGCGGCGTCATCGGCGTCGGAAAATCCGGTCGTGCCGATGACATGGGCGACGCCGGCCGCGGCCGCGGCGCGGGCGTTTTCGACGCTGGCCCCGGGGCTCGTGAAGTCGATCAGCGCGCCGGCGCGTTTAAGGCCGCGCGCCGCCGCATCCTCAACCGCAAGGCCGATCGCATCGAGCCCGGCGAGAACGCCGATGTCTTTTCCAATATCGGGCCCGTCCGGCCGCTCAAAACCGCCGGCGAGCGTCGCCCCCGGCGTACGCAGAACTTCCGCGACGACCGCTTTGCCCATGCGCCCGCCGGCGCCGGCGACAAGAATTGAAGATTTTGCCATGACGCCCGCATCCAACAGCGTTTGCCCCGCTCCGGCAAGCGGCGACGGCGTTCCGGGCTTGAAATCTTTAGAAGCGGGTTTCCATGAAAATGAGCCCGCCGCGCCGGGCTTTCTCTTCCCAGCCCTGACCCTCGTAAAACCGGATCGCCCGGGCGTTGCGCGCCGTGACATTGAGCCGCGCCACCCGCGCGCCGGCGTCTTTCAGCGCATCGCGGGCATAATCGTCGAGCACGCCGCCAAAACCCTGTCCGCGATGATCAGGCCTGATGTAAAAATGGTGGACGCGGCCCACCAATGGATCGCGATCATCGCAGCCGAGCGCCACAAGACCGATCGCCTCGCCGTCCTCTTCAAGAAGTTTCGCAAAGGCGGGATTGGCCGCGCCGCAGGACGCGACCCAGGACGGGAAGCCCGCGCCATAGCGGCCATAGTCCCGGTAAAACGCATCCTCGCGGCCAAGGCTCGCGCGATAGAGATCGCGGCCGAAGCGAATGAGCAGCGCGGCGTCGCGCGTCGCGCTGACGCGGCGGAAGGTCAGGGCCTTCGAATATTTGATATAGGTTTCGTCTGACATGGCGGGACAAAACTCCCTGCAGAAGCCTATGCCGGGAATAGTCCTTTGACGAGACTTGACGGGCGTTTTTTCTCCGGTCGTCGGCGTTGCAGCCCGGCATGGGTCGCGCTAGGTCCGCCGCTCCATGAGTTTGTTGCCGTCATTTTCGATTTTCCGCCATCAGGGCTACCGGCATTTCCTCATCGCAAGGGTGCTGATCGCCGGCGAACGGCAAATGGCGGCGGTGGCCATCGGCTGGCAGATTTACGACCTCGCGCGCGAGACCCGCACGGTCGAGCAGGCGGCGTTCATGCTCGGGCTTGTCGGCCTCGCGCAGTTTATCCCGGTTCTGCTTTTTTCGCTCATCGGCGGACAGGCGGCGGACAGGATCGACCGCAAACTGATCCTGATCGCCTCCAATACGGTGCGCATTCTCGTCCTTTGCGGACTCTTCGCCGCGAGTTTCGCACCAACAGCGATTGCGATCCCGTCAATCTTTGTCGCCGCCGCAGCCATGGGCGCGGTCAACGCCTTTACGCCCGCCGCCGCGCACTCGCTCTATCCGACCCTTGTCCCAAGGAGGGAGTTGCCGCAGGCGATTGCATGGAATTCGCTTGGCTTTCAAAGCGCCGCGGTTATCGGTCCCGCCATCGGCGGCTTTTTGTACATTGGCGGGCCGCAAACGGTTTACGCCGCCGCCGCCGCCATCAGCGTTGTCGCCGTCGCCAATTTCTGGATCGCGCGAACACCGAAACACGCCCCCGAAAAAACGGCGCGGTCGCTGAAGATGATTATCGGCGGTCTGCGCTTTGTCCGGGAAAATAAAATCGTCCTCGGCGCCATCAGCCTCGATCTCGTCGTCGGCTTTTTCGGCGGCGTGACCGCGCTTTTGCCGGTCTTTGCGCGAGACGTTCTGCATGTGGGGGCCGAAGGGCTCGGCCTGATGCGCGCCGCGCCCGCCGCGGGCGCGATTGTCGTGGCTTTCCTCTTGGCGCGGCGGGGGCTGTCGCAGCGCGTCGGCGTCTGGATGCTTGGCGCCGTTGCCGTTTACGGCCTCGCCATGCTCGGCTTTGCGTCGTCGAACCTGTTCTGGCTGTCTTGCGCCATGCTCGCCGTCACCGGCGCCGCCGACATGATTTCCATCTATGTGCGCCACTCGCTGATCCAGCTGTCTACGCCCGACGGCATG
The DNA here is from genome assembly GCA_028284345.1 of Hyphococcus sp. Taxonomy (GTDB): domain Bacteria; phylum Pseudomonadota; class Alphaproteobacteria; order Caulobacterales; family Parvularculaceae; genus Hyphococcus. The sequence continues at coordinate 567,246 of JANQRY010000008.1, forward strand.
CGCGGGCGCGTTTCCTCCGTATCGTTCATATTCGTCGCGGCCTCAAACGAACTCGGCGAATTTCAAAGCGGCGTTGCGGCGCGATTCCTCGGCCCCGCGGGCGCCGTGATCCTCGGCGGCGCCGTTTCCATCGCCTGCGCCGCGCTATGGATTTTCCCGTTTCCAAAGCTCGCAAAGGCGGACCGGTTTCAATCGGAAAGCCTGGCGTGAACAGGCGGGCGGAGACCTACCGCCCGTCGGTCACATTATCCCAGAAGGTTTTCGCCCGTTCGAAGAAGCCGCGGGATTGCGGGCAGGCCGCTTCGCCGCCGCCGGCTTCGCAGAACTGCTGAAGCACCTCTTTCTGTTCGGCGTTGAGCCCGGTCGGGGTTTCGACCTGAATCTCGACGAAGAGGTCGCCGCGGCGGCGGATGTCGCCCCGGCCCGACGCGTCGAGCTGGCTCATGCCGCGGCCGCGCACGCGGAAGCGTTTGCCCGTCTGGGCGCCTTCCGGGACGGAGATTTTGACGCGGCCCCCGTCGATGGTCGGGGCTTCAAAATCGCCGCCAAGGGCCGCCGTCGTCATGGGGATCGGCATCATCGAATAAAGATCGGCGCCGTCGCGCTCGAACAAATCGTGCTCGTCCACATGGACGAAAATGTAGAGATCGCCTTCCGGCCCGCCGCGGGGACCCGCCTCGCCTTCGCCGGAAAGGCGAATGCGCGTGCCGTCTTCGATGCCGGCGGGCACGTCGACGGAAAGGGCGCGTTCGCGGCGCACCCGGCCCTGACCGGAGCAGTCTGTACACGGATCGGAAATCGTGCGGCCCTCGCCGTGACAGTGGGGGCAGGTGCGCTCAATGGTGAAAAAGCCCTGCTGCACGCGCACGCGGCCCGCGCCCTTGCACGTTGAACATGTGACCGGAGCGGAACCGGGCTTGGCGCCAGTTCCGTTGCATGTCTCGCACATCACGGAGCCCGGCACCTTGATCTCAGCCTTTTTGCCGGCAAAGGCCTCTTCGAGAGTGATCGACAGATTGTATTTGAGATCCGCGCCGCGACCCGGGCCGCCGCGACGGGCGCCGCGGGCGCCCATGAATTCGGAAAAGATGTCGTCGAAAATGTCCGAGAACGCGCCGCCCGCCGCGCCGCCAAAGCCCCGGGCGAACCCGCCGGCGCCGTTCATCCCGCCATTTTCAAAGGCCGCATGGCCGAAACGGTCATAGGCGGCGCGCTTCTGGTCGTCGGAAAGGATTTCGTAAGCCTGCCCCAGCTCTTTGAACTTTTGCTCCGCTTCCGGATTATCCTTGTTGCGGTCGGGGTGATACTGCATGGCGCGCTTACGGAAGGCGGACTTGATCGCCGCCGCGTCCGCGCCGCGCTCCACTCCCAACACGTCGTAATAATCTTGCTGCGCCATGGCTTATGCGATCTTGCCCGATCGCTCCTTATCCCCTGCATCGTCATCCCGGATGAACTGCAGCATGAAATGATGCAGTGCTGATCCGGGACCGGGCTCGGCCAAGACCGAAAGCGGTCCCGTGTCTGCGACGCGCCATTTCATGACGCGCCGCGCACGGGATGACGGTTAGTCTTTCTTGTCGCCGTCGACTTCCTCGAAATCGGCGTCGACGACATCGTCGTCCTTGGCCGCGTCCGCCTCAGCCGCCGCCTCGCCCGGATCGACGTCGCCCTCGTTCTGGCCGACGCCTTCCTTGTACATGGCCTCGCCGAGTTTCATCGACGCCTGGGCGAGCTCCGTCGCCTTCGTATTGATTTCTTCAAGATCGGCGTCTTCTTTTTCAAGCGCTTCTTTCAGGGCCGCTTTCGCGTCCTCGATCGCCTGCTTGTCTTCGGCCGAGATCTTGTCGCCATATTCTTCGAGGTTTTTCTCCGTCGAATGGACCAGCGCTTCGGCGCGGTTTTTCGCCTCGACGCCTTCGCGACGCTGCTTGTCTTCGTCCGCATGGGCTTCGGCGTCCTTGACCATCTGTTCGATGTCGTCGTCGGAGAGACCGCCCGAGGCCTGAATGCGGATCGATTGCTCTTTGTTGGTCGCCTTATCCTTGGCGTTCACATGGACGATGCCGTTGGCGTCGATGTCGAACGTAACCTCGATCTGCGGCACGCCGCGCGGCGCCGGGGGAATGCCCATCAGGTCGAACTGGCCGAGCATCTTGTTGTCGGCGGCCATCTCGCGCTCGCCCTGGAAGACCCGGATGGTCACCGCGGACTGATTGTCTTCAGCGGTTGAGAACACCTGAGACTTCTTGGTCGGGATCGTGGTGTTGCGGTCGATGAGCCGGGTGAAGACCCCGCCCAGCGTCTCGATGCCGAGGGAGAGCGGCGTCACGTCGAGGAGGAGAACGTCTTTCACGTCCCCTTGCAGAACGCCCGCCTGAATGGCCGCGCCCAGCGCAACGACTTCATCCGGGTTGACGCCTTTATGGGGCTCCTTGCCGAAGAACTGTTTCACCGTTTCCTGCACCTTCGGCATGCGGGTCATGCCGCCGACGAGGATCACTTCGTCAATGTCGCCGGAGCTGAGTCCTGCGTCTTTCAGCGCTTCCTTGCAGGGACCGACCGTCCGTTTGACGAGATCGTCCACAAGGCTTTCGAACTTGGCGCGGGAAAGCTTGATGTTGAGGTGTTTCGGACCCGACTGGTCGGCCGTGATGAAGGGCAGGTTCACCTCATATTGCGAGGTCGTGGAAAGCTCCTTCTTGGCTTTCTCCGCTTCATCTTTCAGGCGCTGCAGGGCGATTTTGTCCTTACGCAGATCAATGCCCTGATCCTTTTTGAACTCGTCGGCGAGATAGTCGACAATGCGCAGGTCAAAGTCTTCACCGCCGAGGAAGGTGTCGCCGTTGGTCGACAGGACTTCGAAAACGCCGTCGCCGATTTCGAGAATGGAAATATCGAAGGTGCCGCCGCCGAGGTCATAAACGGCGATCTTCTGGCCGCCCGATTGCTTGTCGAGGCCATAGGCGAGCGCCGCCGCGGTCGGCTCGTTGATGATGCGCAGAACTTCGAGGCCCGCAATCTTGCCGGCGTCCTTGGTCGCCTGGCGCTGGGCGTCGTTGAAATAGGCGGGGACGGTGATGACGGCCTGGGTCACGTCCTGACCCAGATAGGCTTCCGCCGTCTCTTTCATTTTTTGCAGGATGAAGGCGGAGATCTGCGACGGGGCGTATTTCTCGCCGCGGCTCTCGACCCAGGCGTCGTCATTGTCGCCCTTGACGATGGCGTAGGGCACCATCTCCTTGTCCTTTTGCGCCGTCGGATCGTCATAGGGGCGCCCGATCAATCGCTTGATGGCGAAAAAGGTGTTTTCCGGGTTAGTCACCGCCTGGCGCCGGGCCGGCTGGCCGATCAGGCGCTCCTTGTCTTCGGTGAACGCGACGACAGACGGCGTGGTGCGCGCGCCCTCGGCGTTTTCGATGACTTTCGGCTCCTTGCCCTCCATGACGGCGACGCAGGAGTTCGTCGTCCCGAGGTCGATGCCAATAACCTTGCCCATACTTTCTTCTCCTTCCAGCAGGCCGCCCTTTTTAATCCGGCCTTCAATGAGCGCGGAGTTGAAGCGCCGTGACAAGCGCCGGAGGCGGGCGAGCCCCTATGATTAAACAAGACAGGTTGCCAGCGCGCCCGTTAAGGACGCGTTTGTTTCGGCGGGGATATAGGCGCCGCCGAAATGACCCGCAACCGTTAAGGGGCGGGGCTTGAGGGAAATATTTGATTCCCGCGGGACCGATTAAGTTCCGCCCTCGCAAATACGCCATTGGCGCGGGCGTTTATGAACAAAAGGCCCCGCCGCGGGGCGACGGGGCCTTCCTCCATGGGCGGGCTTTGATGTCGCGGGGGCGCCCTAGACGACGCCGGCGACCGTGTGGCCGATCAACGCCAGCACAAAGATCAGCGCCGAGAGTTGCAGCAGGAAAGCAGGTGCGTTCGACATTGGGGTTTCTCCTTTTTCTTCTCGCCCGGTTGGTCCGGATCTTGGTTTTGTAACTGTCAATCTTTCTATTGACGGTTACGAATATAGCCCTATATTGTAACCTGTCAACGTAATTTTACTGGTTTCATGATGAAATTTTCTCCTTATGACTGGGCCGAAACCGACATGATCGGCGGCAATGCGGCCCTCGATTTCGTCAACACCGCCTCCCGGTGGGCGACAGAACCGGTGGACCGGCTTGGCGGGGCCGAGGGCTTTGCAAAATGGGCCCGGATCGCCGGCCTCCTCGATGACGACGATCAGGCGGCGCTGGCGCAGGAGGTCGCAAACGACCCGAAAGCGGCGGCCCGGTTTTTTGACGACGCCGCGACCTTGCGCGCGGCGCTCCACCGGATTTTTGCAGCGGCGGCCTCGGGCGCGACGGCTGAGGCGCGCGACATCGCCCTCCTCAACAATTGGCGCGCGCGCGCGGCGCGTCACTGCGAGATCCGGCAGGAAGACGGCGTCTTTCGCCGGCGCTGCGCCGAAGAAGCACCGGCCCATGAGCGGGCCATGCGGCTAATCGTCGACGCCGCGGAAGATTTATTGCTGAACGGCCGGCTCGACCGCCTGCGCGCCTGCGGCGGCGATGATTGCGAATGGATGTTTCTCGACCAGTCGAAAAACGGCAAGCGCCGCTGGTGCTCTATGGCGACCTGCGGCAATGAGCACAAGGTGCGAAAATTCCGTAAGCGGAAGAAGCAAGTGGCCTAATTCGGCGCAGCGCCCTCGATTTCGTACAGCACAAAATCCGCGCCGCTTGCGCGTTCGGCAAGGCCGTCAAGCACCGCGCCCGGCTCGCCCGGCAGGCGCATATATAAGAGGTGGGTGAAATGCGCCCGCCAGCCGTAATGATAGTTTTCGCTCCAGCGCCCATTCGCCGCCGGCGCGAGCGGCGTTTGTTCGTGCGCCTTCAGCGTTTCGACGAGATGCGGTTTGCCTTGCGGAAAATGCAGGCTCGTCATTTCCGGTTTCACCGCGACGGCGGAAATATTGGTGAAGAGGTTCGGGATATACGCGTCGGCCTCAATGACGGCGAGGGAGGCGGCGTGCACGCCGATCTCAAACCCCACATCGGGCGACGTCGCCGAGATGAGGCGTGCGCCGTCCGGCAGCGCGGCCATGGCGCCGCGGATTTCCTGCTGGGACCGGTCGATGCGCATGACGTGGCTCGCGCCGTTGACCGCGAGAAGAGCGAGCACGCCGGCGTAGACGATCGCCGCCTTGCCGGCGCCTTGCGGGTTTTTAAAGCGTAACGCAGCCGCCAGAAGGATCAGCGCCGCGCCCCCATAACGGAAATGCAGCGCCCAGATGCCGGCGAGATGGACCGGCATGATCAGGACCAGGACGAAAACGCCGGCCGCAACAACGGCCAGGTCGCGATGAATCTCGAGAACGCCCTTGCGCAGGCCGAGATACAGCCCGCCAACAAGAGCTGCTAATGCGAGTGTCCCTGAAACCACCGACAAGCCGGAATTGAAAAACCCGAACCCCGCGGTGAGCGCCGTCATGCGCTGGGTCCACATCCCCATATCGCCCGTATAGGTGCTGACGTCGTCCGCAATGAAAAAGCCATAGGCGATCAGAGCGAGGCCGGGCGCAAAGGCCGCGCCGTCTCTGATAATCAGTGAAGGGAGGAATTGCCAAAAGCCTCCGCGCTCGCCAAAGGCGAATTTCGACCCTTCCCAGAGAAGCGCGATATAGCCGAGAAACAAAAATCCGAGAATGTGGTTGGCCGCGATAAAAGCGGCGAACGGGGCGACAAGCGCCGTCCGCTTCCAGCCCGCCGCCAACCGCGCCCAGAGGCAGAAACAGAAGAGCGCGAGGCCCAGTCCGAACAGGAAGTTGATAAAGCCGAATTCCAGATTGCGGTTGAAAAGGGCGGCGAACCCCAGAAGCGGCAGCCACGCGCCCGCGGCGCCGTTCAGCGTGCGCGAGAGGGCGACGCCGGCCAGCGGCGCAAGGATGACGCTCGCCGCAACCACCAGCGCCCCCGCGCCGTAAAGACCGAAAACCGGCGCCAGCCGCGGCACGATCATCTCGATCGTGAAATTCGGCACGAAGGAATAGTCGATTTCGTAATAGCGCTGAAGCGCGGCGGAGCCCTCAATCGCCGCGGCGATATAGGCGCGCGCAAGATGATTGGGATAGTCAGCGCCGACGCCGAGGGGAAACAGCAGGAACAACACGGCGGCCGCAACCGCTATCAGCGCCGCGGCGCGCCAGACCGTCAGCCGCAGCGCAAAGGCGCGCGGTCCGGTTATCGGCTGCGTTGATGTTTCGATCGTTTCCACGCCTGTGATCGTGACGGCGTGTGATTAATGTCTCGTTAGTGAAGAAGTCTTGTCATTCCGGGGCGCGACAACGTCGCGAACCCGGAATCCATTGCCCGGCATTTCGACCGGCGCGACAGTTGGGATCCAACACCCTGGATCCCGGGTTCTCGCTGCGCGAGCCCCGGGATGACATACGCAATCGTCTTTAGAGATCACGCACGACCCGGAAGCCGATTTCCATTTCCCGGGCCGCGGCGGGTTTGCCGATCCGGTGGCCCGCGCGCAATCGCCAGCCGCCGGTGTTAAAGGCGCCGCCCTTCAGGACCCGGCTGCCGCAGCGCCCGCCCCGGGGCGTTCCGTCCGCCGGCGTCCCGGCGAGGCTTTTACGCCAGCAATCGGCGGTCCATTCCCAGACATTGCCGTGCATGTCGAAGAGGCCGAACCGGTTCGCCGGATAGCGCGAGGCCGGGGTCGGATGGCCGATCCAACGTCCCCTCTTGCCGCGATAGACATAGCGTCCGTCGTAATTGGCGTTGCGCGCCGTCAGCCCGTCGCCGAAGGAAAACGGCGTCGACCGGCCGGCCCGGGCGGCGAACTCCCACTCCGCTTCACTGGGCAGCCGATAGGCGTGGCCGGTTTTTTCAGACAACCACGCCACATAGTTCCGCGCATCGTCGAACGAGACGCCGACAACCGGCTGATCGCCGCGGCCCCATCCGAAATCATGCGCCTTGTGGCCGGCGCAGCCGCCATCGGCGACGCAGGCGTCCCATTCGGCAAAGGTCGTTTCGCGGGTTGCGATGGCGAAAGGTCTGGCGATGTCGATGCGCGTCGCCGGGCCTTCATTGGGGCGCGCCCGTTCGCCGGGGCCCGGCCCCATCGTGAACGCGCCCGGCGAAAGCGCGACCATGTCAGGACAGACCGAGCAGTCCTTGAAATAGTCGGGGGGCGGGTTCAGCTCCGGCACGCTGGCGAGGAGCGCGTCCATGGTCGCCGGCGCGGCGGCCTGTTGCGGCGCTGCGGGCTTTAAGGAGGGGATCCGCGGCCGCGCGGCCGACGTGGTTTCCTGCGGCGCCAGCGCGGGTTGCTCCGTCAACGGAATTTCCTCCGGCGGAGAGGCCGGCCCCAGCATCGCCAGGTGAATTTCATCAGCGAATGAATCCGTTGAGGGCGCAAACGGCGGCGCGTCTGCTCCGTCTTCCGGGTAGGAAATGTCGCCCTCCCCATATCCCTCTATGTCGTCAGACTGGTATGTGTACGGATCTTCTTCGTCAGGCGGGGCGTCAGCAAAGACATCGACCGGCGGCAGTTTCGTCGTCGCACCCGCATCACCATCAACATTATCAGCTGCCGCATCCGCCGGCGGCGCGACCACGGGCAGCAGCATGGCGAGCTCGATCCGCGGCGTTTCGGGCGCAGGCGTTGTCGGCGGCGCATCCAAAGCCGGCGATGACAGGGGCGACGATGACGGGGCCGGCGCGCCGCGCGGCGGCGCCAGGATGATCGCAGCGCCGGCGATCAGGCACAACGTCGCGACGCCGGCGACGGCGAACGCCCCCGGATCGAAGCGGGGCTGTCTCGGCGCCGCGGGCGAGATCGTCGTTGATGGCTTCGCCGGGTTGATCGGCGGCAAGGGCTGCAACTGCGTGACGTCTGCCATGTCCGATGCGAACAAGGGCATGGACGCCGCCGTCGACTTGATTGCCGGCGGTTCGCCAGACGGCGGCTCTGCGGTCGGCGGCGCCGCGTCGGAAGCGGCTTTTTCGGGCTGCGTCGGGGCGGCCTCGCCATGGGCGGCGATCCACTGATCCTGATCGACGCGGCGGCGGCATTCCGATGCGATCGCAATGGCTTCAAGAACAAAGCGCCAGCGCGGGTCATCGTCATCGCCGCGCCAGCCGGAAAGATCGATCGGCGGCAGGTTTTCAAAACCTTCCGGCGCCGGCGCCCCGCCGACGGAAACGGGAATGAGGGCGCCGTTTTCCAGCGCTTCGCGGGCCTGCTTTTTCAGCCGGCCGAGGCTCGTCGCCGCCGGCGACCAGACAACGATCGACGCGCCATTGCCCACATCGCCGTCGATGAAGAGATCGCCCTGGTCCCCGGCTACCAGCCGGGCGGCGAGGCCGCGGCGCGCCAGGGCGCCGGCGAGACGCTCGCCAAAGGCCGCGTCGCGCGGGGCCAGCAGGACGGAAACGGCGGACATGGGGTCGATCCTGATTGTCGTCAACGCATTGGGGCGCACGCGCGAAAACACGGACGAGCGCTAAAAGCGCGAGCTTAAGCTGCTTCGCGCCGCGGGCGAGCAAAAAACGGCTTACGGATTTGCAAGGCGCACGCGCCGGGAAGACGCCGGAAAACCGCTTATCCGGGCAGGTTCAGCGGCTTTGAAATATAGAGGAGGCGCCAGTCGAGATTTTCCATCAGCATGGCCCGGGCCGCCTCTTCAACGCGCAGCCGCAAGACATCGAGCCGCGGCTTGTCGCCGTCGACCAGCAATTCGAATTTCGACGCGATGGTTTTAAGCTGCGCCGCCGTCGCATGGGAGCGCTCGGCGGTGGAGCCGAACTCCCCTTGCACGCGAATGCCGAAAAACGCCGCCCCGAGGGACGGCAGAAAGCCGGTCAGCAGCGTCACCATCCCCTTGATGTCGTTCTTCGCCCCATAGGCCCATTTTTCGAACTCGGTTTCCTTGCCCGCGTTAAAGGCGAGAACGAGGTAGATTAGGCAGACGATGAGGGTCGCGCCGAAGGCGTATTCGCCGAGATGGTGCAGCCGATGCTCCATGGCGTGAAGCGTATGGGCCTTGCGGTCGTGATAGGCGATCTGCGGGCGGATTTCCTCGGTCAGAACCGTTTCCGCAATGACGCGGATTTCGGGCGCCGCAAACGATCCGGACGTCATCCCGGCTTCGCGGCGCGTCGCGTCAAAATACCAGTCGACCCACCCGGCCGCAGCGCCGCCTTCGCCCTGCGCAATATCTTCGGTGACGCCGCGCCCAAGCGTCAGGAAATAGAGGCGGTACTGACGCAACTCCTCCGCAAGCTGACGATAGTCGATCCACTTTTCGTGCCACCGACCGCGCTTGCCGGCGATGGTAACGCCCAGGATCATCACGATGATCGTCACTTCGATGGAGATAAAGATGGTTTTCGAGCCGAACTCGAAGTCGCTCGCGACAAGGTCGATCAACGCGAACAGCACCGCGGCGGCGGCGAAGATGTAGTTAAAGAAATAGGACGAGCGGTAAAGATTGCCATAATGAACAGCAAGATGATCGGCCCAGGCGAAACGGGGGATGATCAGATCATTGAACACCGCCTGATCGTGGGGCGAGGATTGCAGTTTCTGCGCCAGCGTCGAGGAACGCGCGCGCTTGATCTCCAGCGCCGGCGTGGCGTTCCACAAGCTCACCGTCGGCAATTTGCCGGCGAATGTTTTTTCCCAGAACTGAAAGAACGAGCCCCAGTTGAAAAGATGCGGACGCTCGTCGGAAAAGGTGCGGTACGCAAACAGCGCGCGCGTCGCCTGACCGGCGAAAGAATGCTCGATTTCCTCGCGCGGCGGCGGCGCGATGATGGAGTCGATCGCTTCGCCAAAAATCTCTTCGGAAAAAGGCGTTTCCACATTCGCCGGCTTGATGAGAACCGGCGGCTTGTCGGCGGCAGCGTTGATCCAGATCACGGGCTTGCCCGCGTTCAGCGCCTCTTCCTTGATCATCGCCGTGCCGCCGACGCCGCGGGCTTCCTCGCCGTCCCAGATGGCGATCATGACGTCGGACTGATCGACCGTGACGAGACCCGCCTGAAGGTAGGCGCGTTCCTCCGTCATCGGACTATCGCGAAGGCCGTCAAGTTCCGCGATCGAATCCGCCGCATCGAGCATCGCTTCGAATTCGTCGCGATCGGCCCCGGAAAAATCGCGCGCATAGGTCTCGACGGAAAACGGCAACGGCGCCAAAAGCCGCCAGCCGCTTTCAAGGGCCCGTTTCGCCGCCAGCGTGTCGGCGCCGTCGGCGAGCGCGCTGACGAAGTAAAGGATGGGATCGGCGTCCGCATATTCGCGGTCATAGCGCCGGCGCGCGCCCTCCGCCGCGCGCGCGGCCATTGTCAGGACGGACTGCACCTGAGCGTCGATGCGGGCGATCTGATCGGCGCCGAGGCGGGAGGAACGATGTCCGGTGACGCCGATGCGGAACGCCATGACCGGCCTTGGCGGCGTTGCGTATTCTTTCACCTGTTTGTGCCCGTCCCCTCGGTTTCGCCGGCGCGAGACGCAAGGTGTCGCGCCAAGGGCGGCTTTGCGTCAAGCCGGCAAGGCGATTCCGCTAACGACCGATCGCCGCGCTGCGGGCCCTGGTGAAAGTTTGTTCTTGAAATGTTCTGGCCAATCAGTGATGCTTCACGGGCGCGGGACGCGCGGCAGGGGACACGCCATGGTTGCACAGGTGACGACATTTGCGTTTCACGGCGTTGAGGCGCGGCCCGTTACGGTTGAGGTGCAACTGACCGGCGGCCAGCCCGCTTTCGCCATTGTGGGTCTCCCCGACAAGGCGGTTTCGGAAGCGAAAGAGCGCGTGCGCGGCGCCTTGTGCGCCGTCGGCCTCGGCCTGCCGGGCAAGCGCATTACCGTCAATCTGGCGCCGGCGGATCTGCCCAAGGAAGGCAGCCATTACGATCTGGCGATCGCCCTTGCGGTGCTGATCGAGATGGGCGCCGCGCCCCATGATTGCGCCGCCGGCTACGCCGTAATGGGGGAGCTTGGCCTCAGCGGCGATATCGCCGCCGTCGCCGGCGCCTTGCCGGCCGCCGTCGCCGCCAACGCCCTTGGGCTCGGCCTCATCTGTCCGGCGGCGAGCGGGGCCGAAGCGGCCTGGGCCGGTGGCGAGGCCGAAATTCTGGCGCCGAAATCCCTCATTCAAATGGTCAACCATTTCAAGGGCTCGCAAGCGCTGACCCCGCCGGAACCGGGGGCGCTGGCGGCGCGCGACGCCGTTCCCGATCTCGCCGACGTCAAGGGCCAGGAGACCGCCAAGCGCGCCCTCGAAATCGCCGCCGCCGGTGGTCACAACTTGCTGATGGTGGGCCCGCCCGGGGCCGGCAAGTCGATGCTGGCCGCGCGGCTGCCGGGATTGCTGCCCGCTTTGTCGCCGCCGGAAATGCTCGAAGTCTCCATGGTCCAGTCCCTCGCCGGGCTGCTCGAAGGCGGGCGCCTGACGCGGGCGCGGCCGTTTCGCGCGCCCCATCATTCGGCCTCCATGGCGGCGATGATCGGCGGCGGCGCGCGAGCGCGGCCGGGCGAAGCCTCGCTCGCCCATCACGGCGTTCTCTTTCTCGACGAATTGCCGGAGTTTTCCGCCCCCGTCCTCGACAGTCTGCGCCAGCCGCTGGAGACCGGCGACGTCCTCATTGCCCGGGCGAATTTTCACGTGCGCTATCCGGCGCGCTTTCAGTTTGTCGCCGCCATGAACCCCTGCAAATGCGGCTTCGGCAAGGCGAGCGGACGGGCCTGCGGGCGCGGACCCCATTGCGAAGAGGTCTACCAGTCGCGCATTTCAGGACCGCTGCTTGATCGCATGGACATCGCCATCGACCTTCCCGCCGTAACGGCGGTGGACCTAGCCGGGCCGGCGACCGGCGAACCAACCGCTGCGGTTGCCGCGAGGGTCGCCGAGGCGCGCGCCGCGCAAACCGACCGCGCCGGCGCGACGAACGCCGCCCTTGGCGACGCGGCGCTTGGGGAAATCGCCGCGCCCGATGCTGAAGGCGGCGCGCTCCTCGCCAAAGCCGCCGAAACCCTTGGCCTTTCGGCGCGCGCCTATACGCGCATCTTGCGGGTTGCGCGCACTCTTGCCGATCTCGACGGAGCAACGCCGGTGCGCCGGCGCCATATCGCCGAAGCCGTCAGCTATCGCCGGCGGGAAGGCGCCGCGAGCGGGTCTGCGGGCGTGGCGCCGCCGGCGCCCGCGCCCGCGGCGCGTGCAATTTAACGCTAATCGTTAACCAAGCCTTTCAACGAAATTTCAAGCCGTCGCGGCGACGATCCGGAACGCTCGGGCAGGGGACGTTCAAGGATATGCCAAACGCAGGCGGTCGCCATCACCAGACGATCCGTGAACTGATCGCTATATGCGACGCGGGCGGCGCCATCCGATTCGTGTCGCGCAGTTTCGCCGATTTTTTTGGCGCGCCGATCGAGCAATGGCTGGGCCGCGCCTTCGCTCCCGGCGATAGCGCCGCGGCGCCCGGCGCGCCCGCCTCCTATCGCACGCGCGCGCGCATCGCCAATCGCGAATGCGTCATCGGCTGGACGGAAACAGTGCTGGCCGGCGGCGAGCGGCTTTATGTAGGCGCGCCGGAGACCGGGGATCAGAAAAGCTCAGGGCCCCGCTCGGACGTCGATGACGGCGACGCCGGAAACGCTGCGTCGCCGCCGTCCAAAATCACAGACCTCGACGACGGAAAACTTAAATTTCTCGCCACCATGAGCCATGAAATGCGCACGCCGCTTAATGGCATTATCGGCATGAACGCGCTCTTGCTCGACACGGCCCTTGAACCGAACCAGCGCGCCTATGCGGAATCCGTGCGCGAATCGAGCACGGCGCTCCTCGCGCTCATCAATGATCTCCTCGACTACGCCAAGATCGACGCCGGGCGCATGGCGCTCGATCAGGAACCGTTCTGTCCGAAATCGCTGGTCCAGGCGGTCGCCGAACTTCTGTCGCCGCGGGCGGCTGAAAAAGGCGTTGAAATCGCCGCCTTTGTCGACGAGCGCATTCCGCCGCGCCTAATCGGCGACGAAGCGCGCCTGCGCCAAGTGCTGATCAATCTCGCCGGCAACGGCGTGAAGTTCACCGACTATGGCGGCGTGCTGATCGAGGCCCATCTCGTCGAGATGGAGGCGAACGGCGCGCGCGTGCGCTTCAATGTCCGCGACACCGGCATCGGCATTCCGGCGGAAATGCAGGAAGCGATTTTCTTGGAATTCAGCCAGGCCGACAGCGGCGCCGCCAAACGCAATGAAGGAACGGGGCTCGGGCTGACCATCGCGCACAAACTCGTCGCGGCCATGGGCGGCGGCATCAGCCTTGAAAGCGCGGTGGACGCGGGCAGCGTTTTTTCCTTCGAACTCTTGCTCGACCATGAGGGCGCGCCGGCGGCCCGGGCGCCCATCGAACGGACCGCCATCGTCGCGACCCGGTCGCAGACCCTCGCCCGCGCCCTTGAGATGCAACTCGGCGCCCTCGGCGTTGAAACCGTGATCCGGGCGGAAAGCGCCGCGGACGCCGACGCGGCGCTCAAACGCGCGCCGGGCGCGGTTTTGTTGTGCGACATTTATCTCGCCGGCGACCGCGCCGCCTTCGCGCTCGACAACGCCGCGCGATCGATCGTCCTCCTGTCGCCCCTGGCGCGCGATCGGTTGAACGATTTGCGCGACGCCGGTTTCGACAGCTATCTGATCAAGCCGATCCGGCAGTCATCCCTATACGAACAATTTGTCGGCCACGACGGCGACACGGGCCGCGAGGTCACAGCCGACGCGCCGCCCGCCGACGGGCCCGAGCCCGCCGACGCCGAACCCGTTCGGCGCGCCCAGCGCGCCCAACCCGCCAAGAAGGCCGAACCCGCCGCGACGAAAGGGCGGCGCATCCTTCTGGCTGAAGACAATCAGATCAACGCCGTCCTCGCCACGACCATTCTGAAGCGCGCCGGCCATCAGGTGGATGTGGCCGTCAACGGCGCCGAGGCGCTCGACGCCCTGCGCCGGGCCGATTACGACATCGTGCTGATGGACATGCACATGCCGGAGATGGACGGCCTTGAAGCAACGCGGGCGATCCGCGCCCTTTCCGGCGAGGAAGCGCGCGTGCCCATCGTCGCGCTGACCGCCAACGCCATGGGCTCGGAAGAGCGCAAATGCCTCGCCGCCGGCATGGACGCCTTTCTGTCGAAACCGTTTGAACCCGACGACCTGACGGCCATGATCGACAAATGGGCCGGAACGACGAGCGGATTTTCCGAAGCGTCCTAGCCCCCGCGCGCCCGCGTTCGATCTTTTCATCGCAACGAACCGGCCTAAGGTCCGCCACATTCAAGCGGTAGGCGGTAGGCAAATGGCAGCTTCGAAGAAATATGGATGGCGCGATCTCGCCGGCGCGCTGAAAGAGCGTAACGCCTTGGCCATGTATGTGCTCGGCTTCGCGGCGGGCCTGCCTTACGTGCTGATCACCGGAACGCTCAATGCGTGGTTCACGGAAGAAAATATTTCCGTTGCGACGATCGGCGTCTTTTCCTGGATCATCATCCTTTACAGCTTCAAGTTCCTCTGGTCGCCGGCGATCGACCGCGCGCCGACGCCGCGAATATTCAATATGGGTCAGCGGCGGGCGACGATCCTGTTGCTGCAGGGGGTAATCCTCGCCTGCCTCCTCGCCATTTCAACGGCGAGCCCGTCGACACAGATCAGACTGATCGCCTTCGCGGCGATCTTCTGCACTTTCTCTTCCGCGTCCCAGGACATTCTCATCGACGCCTGGCGCATTGAAATCGCCGATGAAAAGATCACCGTGGATTTGTTATCCGCGGTCTATCAGCTCGGCTATCGATCCTCAGTCATTCTCGGCGGCGCCGGCGCGCTGATCTTCGCCGCCCGGGTCGGCTGGGGCGATACGTTCGTGGCGCTCTCGGTCCTGATGGCGCTCGCGGTCAGCGGCGTTTTCATCGCCGAGGATTCCAAAGTCGCCGAACGCGAACGGTCGCTGGGCGATGCGCCGCCGGCGCCCTTGCGCAATCGGGCCCTTACCGTGGTGATCATCGGCTGGGCCTGGGCCTTTGCGACGCTGTTCGGCTTCATGGCCTTCGCCCTCGCCAACCCGGACGGCGCCAACGCCCGCGCCTTCACGCTGGAAAAAGGCCCGCTCATCATCATCGCGACGATCATTGCCCCGGTGAGCGCCGCCGCCGCCATGTTATGGTTTCACCGCAAGGACGGCGCGGCCCCGACGACGCAAAAACGCTGGCCCGGCCAACCCGTATTCGACGCCCTTTACGGTTCCGTGCTGGCGCCCATGGCCGACATTATCGACCGGCTACGGTTCGGCGCCATTCTCGTTCTTATTCTCGCGCTCTCCTACCGCTTTACCGATCTGATCTGGGGCGCCTTCGCCTATCCGTTTTATCTCGGCGAAAATTACGGCGCCCTCGGCCATACGCTCGATGAGGTGGCGGTAGCGTCGAAACTGTTTGGCGCCCTGATGACATTTGTCGGCATCGGCGTCGGCGGCGTTCTGATCCTGCGCATCGGGCGCATGCCGTGCCTCGTCGCCGGCGCGGTGCTGGCCGCTGCAACCAATCTTCTGTTTGCCGATCTCGCCCTCGGCGGCGCGGCGACCCACGCCTTCATGTCGGCGACACGGGCGTACGCGCTGTTCGGCTTCATGCAGCCCCTTGCGGATCTCCTGCATCTCGACGTCGCCGGCGATGAAGCCCTGGCGCGCCTAATGCTGGTGATCGCGGCGGAAAACCTCGCCGTCGGTTTCGCCAGCGCCGCGATCGTCGTTTATCTCTCCTCGATCGTGAACAAGAAATACGCCGCCGTCCAATATGCGCTGCTCGCCTCGCTTAGCTTCTTGCTGGGCTCGCTCGGGCGCGGCGCCCTCGGCGAACTGATCGAAATCCGCGGCTTCGCCTTTGTCTTTTACCTCACCGCCGCCATGGGGCTCGTCGCCGTCGTCGCCTCGATCCTCGAATGGATGCGTCAATCGAAATATGGCGCGCCGGACGCCGAACGCCCCGCCGCGGCGGAAACCTAACCAGCCGCAAGGCAGGCGTCGAGCGCCGGTTTTTCACGCGCCGAGGAGAGCGCCGTCGCTTCCAGATGGGCCGCGCGGGGCGCGCCTTGATCATCCGGATACAGAATAACAATCAGCGCGCACTCGGAAAGGCCGTAACGGCGATATTCCCCGTCGCCTTCCTGCCGCGTCAGGGCCGGGGCCCCGAGCAGCGCGTCGATCGCCGCCGGCGTCGCGCCCATAATGTCGCTGACCACATAAACGGGCGCCGCCGGCGCCGAAGGCGTTGTTTTCGCCGCAACGGGCGGCGGCGCGTCTGCGGTTGAAGCACAGGCGGCGAGCAAGAGCGCCGTCGCGGCGCTTGGAAGAAATTTCATAAACAGAACCGGACCATTGGCGACGGGCCGACGATAAGCGCGGCCGACCGACCGGACAAGCGCCGTTGCCCCGCATCGGCGCCCTGCTCATCGCCTTGCATCACCGCCTTGCGGGCGCGACAGGCGCTTCCTATAAGCGCGGGCGCGCGAAGCGGGAAAAGGGGTTTCATGTCCAATCAACAACTTGACGTCATCGGTTTCGGCAACGCCATCGTCGATGTTCTCGCCAAATGCGACGACGCATTTCTGGAGAAATTCGCCATCCCGAAAGGCGGCATGATCCTCATTGACGAAGCGCGGGCGAGCGCCATCTACGCCGACATGGCGCCGGGCGTCGAAGTCTCTGGCGGCTCAAACGCCAACGCCGTCGCGGCGATCGCCTCCCTCGGCGGGCGCGGCGGTTTCGTCGGCAAGGTCGCCGGCGACGCGCTGGGCGATATTTTCCGCCACGATCTGCGGTCCATGGGCGTTGAGTATGAAACATCGGCCCTCAATGCCGGTCCCGCGACCGGACGGTGTCTTGTCAATGTGACGCCGGACGCGCAACGGTCCATGGCGACGTTTCTCGGCGCCGCCGGCCTCGTCACCGACGCCGATGTGGACGAAGACCAGATCGCCCGCGGCGAGATTTCCTTTTTCGAAGGCTATCTGTTCGAGCAGCCCGACGCCCGCGGCGCCTTTGTGCGCGCCTGCGATACGGCGCGGCGCCACGGCAAACGCACGGCGCTCACCCTGTCGGACGCCAGCGTCATCGAACGCCAGGGCGCCGTTATCAGCGACTTCATCGGCGATCACATCGACATTCTCCTCGCCAATAAGGCGGAGGCGACGGCGCTTTTCGGATCGCCCGATCTCGCCGTCATCGCGGAAAAGGCGAGAGCGCTGGCGCCCCTGACGGCGGTCACGCGCTCCGAACACGGATCGCTGCTCATTCCCCGGGAGGGCGAGACGGTCGAGGTGGCGGCGCGCGCGCCCGACGGGCTTGAGGATACAACCGGCGCCGGCGACGCCTATGCGGCGGGCCTCCTTCTCGGTCTCGCGCGCGACTATGATCTCGGTCGCGCCGGCGCGCTGGGCGCCCTCGCCGCCAGCGAGGTGATCTCTCATTTCGGCGCCCGGCCGGCGGCCTCGTTGAAAGCCCTCGCCACGGACGCCGGCCTTGTCTGACGAAACGCAAACCCGATGAAGCGCGGGCTGATTGTCGCCGGCGTCGTCATCGCCGTCGCCGCCGCTTTGCTGGTCTGGCGGCTGGAGCCGCTCTATCTCGGCTGGCTCGCCGGCAAGACGGATGCGCAAAGCCTTGAGGAACGCCGCGCGCTGATTGCGGACGCTGTTGAAATCCATGTTCCGGATACGGATGAAGACGCCTATCCGACAGTATTGATGTTTCACGGCTGCGCAGGACCGCGCATTGCGTTCCAGCGCCAATGGGCGGACGTTTTCAACGAAGCCGGCTACGCCGCGATGATCGTCGACAGCACCGGTCCGCGCGGATTTTCGCGCACGGACGCTCTCGACATTGTCTGCGCCGGCAAGGCGCTGATCGGCCAGGAGCGCGCGGGCGACGTCTTCGCCGCCATCGACATCGCTCGCGCCGACCCGCGCCTCGATGCGGACCGGCTGATCCTCGCCGGCTGGTCCCACGGCGCCTGGACGGTGATGGATTTCCTCACCATGGACGGCGGAAAACGCCGCCCCGCCGGGCTTTCCGGCGCCATGCCGGCGCCGCCCGCTATCGACGGCGCGATCCTGTTCTATCCCCATTGCGGCGCCGGCGCCTTGTCAAATTTTCGCTCCTGGCGCCAGTCGCCGCCGGCCCTCGCCTTTGTCGCCGGCGCGGACCAGATGGTCGAGCCGGAAAAATGCAAGCGCCTTTTTGAGCGAAAGAACCGGAATGGGGCGCGGATCGGCCTGACCGTTTATCCGGATGCGGAGCATGTCTTTGACGATCCGTTCCTGGAGCCGGAATGGATCCACTGGTACAGCGAAGAAAACCACAAAGACGCGGAGCAACGCCTGCGGGCGTTTCTTGACGGGGTCGCACAGTAAGCGGGGAAGGTCAGTTGGCGAGCCGCGGACCCTTTTCCAGAATCGTTTCGTAGGCTTTGCGGATGTCATCGGCCATCGCGTCGAGCGGTTGGTCCGACGAAATGACGTAATCGGCGCGTTTTCGTTTTTCCGCGTCCGGTGTTTGTTGCGCAAGGATGGCGGCAAGCTTTTCTTCTGTCATGCCGGGGCGCCGCAAAACCCGGTCGCGCTGCACGTCCGCCGGCGCGCTGACCACAACGACCGCATCGAAGAACGCCTCGGAATTATTTTCAAAGAGCAGCGGAATATCGAGCACGACAGCCGGGGCGTTGGCCGCCGCGGCCTCGGCCATGAACGCCGCCTGATCCTGTCCGACGAGGGGGTGGACGATGGCTTCAAGGGTTTTCAATTTTTCCGCGTCGCCGAGGACAATTTTCGCCAGCGCCGCCCGATTGACGGCGCCCTTGGCAATGACGCCGGGAAACGCCGCCTCAATCGGCGCGACCGCCGCCCCGCCCGCCGCATACATCCGGTGGACGGCGTCGTCGGCGTCCCAGACAGCGGCGCCCAAGTCGGCGAACATCTTCAGCGCCGTCGACTTTCCCATGCCGATGGAGCCGGTGAGGCCGATGCGGATCATGACGCGCTCCGGCGGTTGAGTTCGGCGATCAGGAGGTCGCGCAGATCGTCGTCAACGCGCGGGAAGACCGGGTAGGGCCGGCCGCCGAACCAGGCAGAAAACCCGGGCGCGGCCTGATGCATCAGCATTTCAAGGCCGTTGACGGTTTTGTTCCCGCGCTTGCGCGCCGCTTTCAAGAGCTGCGTCTCAAGCGGCGCATAGACGATATCGAAAACTGTCGCCCCCGCCGGCAGCGCGGAAAGATCGATCTCCAGGGGCGGCTGGCCGGTCATGCCGAGCGACGTTGTGTTGATGAGAAGATCGCATCCGGCAAGGGCCGGACCCCGCGCCGCCCAGTCGACGCATTTAAGGGCAAATTCATTGCTGAGTGTGTCCGCTTTCTCACGCGTTCGGTTCGCAATCTGAACGCGCGCGCATCCCATCTCGCGCAGCGCCGCAACGACGCCCCGCGCGGCGCCGCCGGCGCCCAGCATCATGGCGCTCTCGACTTTATCGTCGCCGCCCAGCGTCGCCATCAAGGCTTCGGCGAACCCGGTTGCGTCGGAGTTGTCCGCGTAAGCGCGCCCGCCGGCAAAGGTCAGCATGTTCGCCGCGCCGATCGTTTTCGCCGCGTCGCTCGCCTCATCCGCATATCGCAGGGCGTTTTCCTTATGGGGAATGGTGACGTTGACCCCGGCGAAGCCCTGCGCGCGAAGCGCTTCCATCGCCTCAACGAAAGGCCCATAGCCCGGCGCGACGTCGACGGCGCGGTATTCCCCTGCGATCAAGGCGCGCCGCGCCCATTCATTGTGAATGAGGGGCGACAGGGAATGAGAAATCGGCGAGCCGACGACGCCGGCCAGAACCGGCGCCGGATTTTTCCAGCCTTCGCCGAAGGCGCCCCGGCGGCTGAGTTCCGCCAGCAGCGGACAGACAGCGAGCCCCTGCACCGCGAACCAGTCGCCGCTGATACGCTCGAACAAACCCACCCCCGGCGCCGTTTCCACCTGATAGGCGCCGACGCTCGACAGCACCCCGTTTCCTACTTCTTTGAGGTAAGCGTTGATGTCGTCGCTAGTCATACCGCGCATAGTCAGGCGCGGACGGGAAAGATTGCGCCAGATAATTTCGCCGTCTTCGGCCAGCGCCGTCGCATTGATCAGGCTATGGGTCTCGCCCTGCATCTCCAGAAGCCGCGCGCCCGCTTCATCCATATTCGCGGGCTTGTCGAAAGCCCGCCCCCGGAATTCAAGGATCTGGTCTGAGCCGATGACAAGGCCCGGCCGGTTTTTCGCGACGGCCATACATTTCGCCTCAGCGAGGCGCATGGCCGTCTCTTCAAGGCCGAGCCCCCCCTGCGCCGCCTCGGTCTTGATTACGGACTCATCGAGGCCCGGTTTGACGACATCGAACGCAACCCCGTGATCTTTCAGAATCGCGGCGCGGATGGCGCTTCCCGAGGCCAGGGTAACGGACCGCACGACCGTCACCGGTTTTGCCGCTCGGAGAGTTTGGTGAGGATCGCAGCGGCCGTTTCCTCCACAGACTTTCGCGTCACGTCGATGATCGGCCAGCCATGTTTGGCGTAGAGCCGTTTCGCGCGCAGCACCTCAGCGCGGATCTGATCGAGATCGGAATATTCGTCCGCCGCGCCCTCTGCATTGATTCCCCCGAGACGACTTTTGCGGATCTGCGCCAGCCGCTCGGGGCTGGCGATCAACCCGACCACTAGCGGTTTGCGCAGTTCGAAGAGTTCCGGCGGCGGATCGGCGGTGGGGACCAACGGCACGTTCGCCGCTTTGACGCCCCGGTTCGCCAGATACATGCAGGTGGGCGTTTTCGATGTGCGGCTGACACCCACAAGAACTACGTCCGCCGAAGCGAGATCCCAGTTCATCTGCCCGTCATCGTGAGAGAGCGTGTAATCAAGCGCGGCGATGCGCGTGAAATAGCGCTCGTCAAGTTCATGCTGGGCGCCCGCCTTCTTAGTCTGTTCAAGACCGAGATAGTCGGTGAAAGCGTTCAGCATAGGGTCGAGCACGGAAACGGCGGGCGTCTGCATCTCACTGCAGCGGATTTCGAGGAGGCGGCGGAGATTGGGATTAATCACCGTGTAAAGCACGATACCGGGGGCCGCTTCGATGGCGGCGAGGGTGCGCTCCATTTGCCGGGGCGAGCGCACCAGCGCGTAAATATGCTCAAGCGGCTTGGCGTGAGCAAATTGCGAGGCCGTTGCCTTCAGCATGGCGTTGAGGGTCTCGCCGGTGGAATCCGAGACGAGATGCACATGGAAATAGGTGGCGAGCGGCGCAGGGCCCGCGCTGTCCTTTTCCTTCGGTATTTCCGCATCATCGGCAGACATAGCTGTGGAGTTATAAGGGAAAGTCGCCCGGTTTCGCGACAGGGAATTTTTGAGGCCGGAAAACAGCCCGGTCATACCAGTCCGGCGCCCAGGGGCGTAGGAAAAGGGAAACCGGTGATGATGCCTGCGGCCTTTTTTCAAACGCCGCTGGAAATGTTTCTTTTCCGCACCGGACTGTGCGAAGTTTTCGCTGCACGCAGAAGGGTCTAACCAAGCATCACCACAACGCGACCGGCGAATGCCCCCCGTGGATCATTCCGGGCGCCACGAGGGCACCAACGCCTGAAAAAAGATCGGCGATTATCTTTCCCCCGCATACCGGCCCTACTCTTAATATTCATTCTTTTTTAAGAGTCTTTAAGAAAGGATTAACAGGCAGGTCTTTCGCACATGACGACGACATCGAAGTTCTTGAGAACGCTGAAAGGCGAGGTTGAGGCCATACCGCCCATCTGGTTCATGCGGCAGGCAGGTCGGTATCTTCCTGAGTATCGTGCGCTGCGTGCTAAAGCAGGGTCCTTTCTCGACCTTTGCTACAATCCAGAGATGGCGTCTGAGGTAACGCTGCAGCCGGTACGTCGTTACGATCTCGATGCGGCGATTTTATTTGCCGACATTCTCCTCATTCCTGACGCCATGGGACAGCAACTGTCCTTTGCCGAGGGCGAAGGGCCGATCCTTGATCCGGTGATAACTGCTGACAATCTTGACAGGTTTCGGGGGCAAGACATTCATGCAACCTTGTCTCCCGTTTACGAAACGGTGAAACAGACACGCGCCGCGTTGCCTGAGGACAAAGCGCTCATTGGCTTTGCCGGCGCTCCGTGGACGGTGGCGACATACATGCTGAACGGCCGTTCAAGCCGCGACCCCGCCGCGCTACGAAAGCTCTATTATCAGGACCGGTCTTTCCTGACGGCGCTGATCGATCTTCTGGCGGATCACACGATTGATTATCTCTGTCGCCAGATTGAAGCCGGTGCCGATGCAGTCCAGCTCTTCGATACATGGGCGGGGGGTCTGCCCTGGCCGGTGCTCGATCTCGTATCGGTAAGGCCGCTCCAGAAAATCGCCGGCGGCGTCAAAAAGGCCTATCCCGAAACGCCAGTGATCCTGTTTCCCAAAGGCGTCGGGGAAATGGCGACGGAATATGCGCAGCTCCCCGAATGCGACGGGCTAGGCATCGATTACGCCATGGACCCAGCCTGGGCGCGGGCGAACCTCTCCGGCCATACCGTCATTCAGGGCGCCCTCGATCCGCTCAGCGTCATCACCGGCGGCAAGGATATGCTTCGAAACGCCAGCGCCTATCTCAAGCTCTTTCATGACGTTCCCTATGTTTTCAATCTCGGACACGGGTTTCTACCGGAGACGCCGCCGGATCATGTTGGAGCGCTGGTTGATTTTGTACGCGGAGGGAAATGGTGAGCGCGTTCCTGCTCGATATCTATCTGTGGCTTAAAGCCCTGCATCTCGTCGCTATCGTCGCCTGGATGGCGGGGATGATGTATCTGCCGCGGCTTTTTATTTACCACCACGGCGCGGAGAAAGGGGGCGAGGCGGAGCGCAATTTCGTGGTCATGGAGCGCCGGCTCCTCAGGGGCATTATGAACCCCTCGATTGGGGCGGTATGGCTTTTGGGGATCGCTATGCTGATCGCCAACCCGGCGACCCTGTCGGACGGCTGGTTCCACGCCAAGCTTGCCTTCGTCATCGCCATTTCCGGCATTCACGGGTTTTACGCCGCCGCCCGGCGAAAATTCGAGGCGGGTGAGCGTCCACGCACGGCGAAATTCTGGCGCATTATCAATGAGATGCCGTTTATCGCCCTGATTGCGATCGTCATCATGGTGATCGTGAAGCCGTTTTGAGCTGCCCATTGACGGGCCCGCCTGATTGCCTATATCTCCCCTCGAAACCTTCCTTTTGACGCAGCGCGAAAACGCGCGCGCCCTTTGTTTTCACTGAGACTTTCAAGACCCCGGCGCGGCCGGGCGTTCAATCATATTCGGGAACCCGCCCATGCTGCCAAAACAGATGTCCCTTGAGGAACTGAAGGAAAAAACCCCCGCGGCCCTCCTGGAGTTCGCCGAGCAGCTTGAGGTCGAGAACGCCTCGACCATGCGCAAGCAGGACATGATGTTCGCGATCCTGAAGGAGCTTGCGGACCATGACGTTGAAATCGCCGGCGGCGGCGTCCTGGAGGTTTTGCCCGACGGGTTCGGGTTCCTGCGCTCGCCGGAGGCCAATTATCTGGCGGGTCCAGACGACATCTATGTTTCCCCGAGCCAGATCCGCCGCTTCGCCCTCCGCACCGGCGACACGGTCATCGGCGAGATCCGCAGCCCCAAGGACGGCGAGCGGTATTTTGCGCTCCTCAAAGTCGGCACGATTAATTTCGAGGAGCCGGAAAAAGCGCGCCACAAGGTTCACTTTGACAATCTGACGCCGCTCTATCCGGATGAGCGCCTCAACATGGAAATCGAGGCCGAGAACGAAAAGGGCAAGGACATGACCGCCCGGGTCATCGACCTCGTGGCGCCCCTCGGCAAGGGTCAGCGCGCGCTAATCACCGCGCCGCCGCGCACGGGTAAAACCGTCATTCTACAGAATATCGCGCACTCCATCGCCGCCAACCATCCGGAAGCCTATCTGATCGTTCTCCTGATCGACGAGCGCCCGGAAGAAGTGACCGACATGCAGCGCTCGGTGAAGGGCGAGGTCGTCTCCTCGACCTTTGACGAGCCGGCGACCCGACACGTGCAGGTGGCCGAGATGGTGATCGAAAAAGCCAAGCGCCTCGTTGAACACGGACGCGACGTCGTCATCCTGCTTGATTCCATCACGCGGCTCGGTCGCGCCTACAACACTGTCGTGCCGTCTTCCGGCAAGGTCCTGACCGGCGGCGTTGACGCCAATGCGCTGCAACGCCCGAAACGTTTTTTCGGCGCCGCGCGCAACATCGAGGAAGGCGGATCGCTGACCATCATCGCCACGGCGCTGATCGAAACCGGCTCAAAAATGGACGAGGTCATCTTCGAGGAATTTAAAGGCACCGGGAACGCGGAAATCATCCTTGACCGGAAGGTTGCGGACAAGCGCGTTTACCCGGCCATCGACATCGCCAAATCCGGCACGCGGAAAGAAGATCTCATCACCGATCCCGCGGCGATGCAGAAAATTTTCGTCCTGCGCCGCATCCTTGCGCCCATGGGCGTCAACGACGCCATCGAATTCCTGCTCGACAAACTGAAGCAGACAAAAACCAATGAAGCGTTTTTCGATTCGATGAACACGTAAGGGTTGTGAGCGCGCAAGACCGCGCTTTCCCGTTACTCATTGTTAATTGACGCCGCCCGCTCGGCGCACGGCGCTTGCGTTGACGCATAATCTGTTGATGCAAGGCCGATATATGATGGCGCGAATGCATCGGTAAAATTTTACTGCGGCGATCTTGGCTAAAACTGGCGTCGGCGCGCGCACCCTTTCTTAACGCTCACTGGACATTCCTTGCGACGCGGAATTCACCATTTGCGCGGTTGAATTCCGGTTCGTATTCGGGTGTTGCGTCCATGACAGTTCTTTTTCTCCGTCAGCCGATTCTTTGCGCGCTCGCCGCAGCCATTGCATGGAACGCCGGCGCGCCGGCGGAAGCGGCGGAGAGCGAGCGGTTGTTCAAGGTCGCCGACGTTAAAAACCAGCCCGTCCGCCGGCATTTCAAACAATCGCACCGTATAGAGATGAACGGGGCTGCGCTTGACCGTCCGCGGCTCTCGCTCAGTCTTTTTGGCAAGGACGTGACGGCCGTTCGCGACCGCATTGAGCGCCGCGCGGATGGAACGGTCTCCTGGATTGGCCATGTCGCCGGCGCTACGGGCGACCGGGTGGTGCTGACGGCGCGCCGCGGCGCCTTTGCCGGGCGCATTGAATATGACGGCCGCACCTTCGAAATTTCCCGCGCGCAAGACGGCGCGCTGATGATCAATGAGCTTGATCCCGGCGCGTTTCCGGAAGAGGAACCGTTCCACATGCCGCACGCGCCCGGCGGCGGGCTGGTGATAAACGGCGCGGCAAAGACAGCGGCGGCTGCAGTTTCGGGCGCCCCTGTCCAACAGGATCTTCTTGTTGCGTATACGGATGATGCGTGTCGCGCCGCCGGCGGCAATGGCTCGAGCAGTTGCGACCAGATCGAGGCGAGCATCGTCAACGCCGTTGCGGATATGAACGCGGCCTATGCCGCAAGCGGCGTCAACATCACCATGAACCTCGTCGGCATGGTGCAGACTGATTATGACGAGGACGGAAAATCAGCCTCGGACATGCTCAATGAACTGCGCCGGACGAGCGACGGCGAGATTGACGATCTCCATACCGACCGGGACAATTACGGCGCGGACCTGCTCGCCCTCATCACCGGCTCCGGCGGCGGTTATTGCGGCATCGCCTATGTGGGCGCGTCCGCGTCCTACGCCATGTCGGTGACGGCCGAGTTCTGCCTGTCGAACCGGACGCTTGCGCACGAAATCGGACACAATCAGGGATCCAGCCATGCGCGCTCTCAGGATGGCGGCGGAACCAGCGGCGCCTATCATTATGGGTACCGCCGTTGCAATGACGGCTCCGTCGACGATGTCGGCGCGCCCTATTTCTCGACCATCATGGCCTATAGTTGCAGCGGTGCGACCCGCATCGGAAATTTTTCCAACCCGGATGTGAACCATTCTGGAACGCCGACCGGCATCGACCCGGCTGACGATCCAGACAACGCCGCATGGGCGGCGCGGACATTGAACGAAAGCGCCGCCGCGATCGCCGCCTTCCGGAGCAGCGTTTCGCCGCCGGGTGCAACGGCGCCGGAAGCGCCGAGCAGCCTCATCGCGGTCGTCTCCAGCGTATCGGAAATCGCGTTGACGTGGTCCGATAATGCAGATGATGAAGACGAAATCGAGGTGGAGCGGGCAATCGGGAATAGCGCTTTTGGAACCATTGCAACGCTCGCCGAGAATACGACGTCATTCGATGATGACGGGCTCGATCCCGCGACGACCTATCGCTACCGCGTGCGCGCAAGGAACGAGGCCGGCGCCTCCGGCTACTCGAATGTCGCCGAAGCGACTACGGAGTCGTCCCCGATCCTCACTGCGGATATGGCCCTTGAAGATATTGCCCAGACCCATGGCCGCGTCGACGGCGTCTACACCGACACCCACAATGACGACGGCCGCGTTCAGCGACTGACGGAAACCAGCAATGGCGGCCTCGCTCTCCGCCATCAATATAAGGGAGAGCACGTCTGGCGATTTGACGTTCTCGGCGGCGCGGACGTGGTCTTTTCGGCCAACGCCTATGTGTCGGGCCGGGAGGGATTTCATTTCGACTACCGGCGCGCCGGCGAGCGGGCGTGGAACCGGATGTTCACCGTCGACTCCACGGATCCGGAGAACGTTGAGCGCTTTACTTTTCCCAGCGATGTGTCCGGCCAGATCTACATTCGCGCCCGGGACGCCTATCTTGGAAAAAACGAAGCGGAGGACGCGTTGTCCGTCGATTATATGGCG
Organism: Hyphococcus sp.; assembly: GCA_028284345.1. Lineage (GTDB taxonomy): Bacteria > Pseudomonadota > Alphaproteobacteria > Caulobacterales > Parvularculaceae > Hyphococcus. Next base: position 594,232 of record JANQRY010000008.1, read on the forward strand.
GCGGCGACAGATCCGACCGCTGATAAACCGAGCGCGCGCAGTGTTTATCTGTCGAAAATCTATGAACGCGGACGAATATGGCGCACCCGCGGCGCTGGCGCCGGGCGCAACGGCGTGCTGGCGACGGCGCCGCTGCTCGACGATGGCGCGGTCGCCGCATATCCGACGTTGGACGGTTTTAACGGGTCCGTCATCGCTCTGCCGGAAAGCGAACCATATCAACGGGCCCTGCCGCCGCGTTATGTGAACTGGCGCCAGCGATTGCGCGACTAGGGCCGGGTTCGTAGCCTAACCGCTCATTGCGCCTGCCCGCGCGCGAATGTGAGCGCTTCTTCAGGCGAAGGGAAAAAACGGGATAGCGCTCGCGCGCCCGTCAGGGCATGGTCGCGGCGTTCTTAACTGCTGAAAGCTCTGCGAACCCCGTGTCCGATTCCGCCGCGCCGGCAAAAAAGCCTGGAAAGTTTCTGCAAGGCGATCTGATGCGCCACATCGTCGTGATGTCGCTGACGTCGAGCGCCGGGCTGATCTCCATTTTCCTCGTCGATTTCGCCGATCTCTATTTCATTTCGCTGCTTGGCAAAAAGGAGCTCGCCGCCGCCGTCGGGTTCGCCGGCACGCTCCTGTTCTTCAACATGTCGATGACCATCGGCCTGATGATCGCCATGTCGGCCCTCGCCGCCCAGCGCATCGGCGCGGGCGAGCCTGACGAGGCGCGACGCATCGCCACCAGCGTCATGGCGGCGGCCTTCGTCCTCGGCCTCGTCCTTGCGGCGCTGTTCTGGATCTTTGCGCCGCAAATGCTGGACCTCATCGGCGCGGTCGGGGAAACGAAGGATCTGGCGTCGCGCTATATGCGCATCGTCGTGCCGTCCCTGCCGATTGCAGCCCTAGCGATGGTTGGCTCAGGTCTGTTGCGGGCTCATGGCGATGCGCGCCGGGCCATGAATGCGACGCTCGCCGCTGGCGCCGTCAATGCGGTGCTGGACCCGATCCTCATTTTCGCCGTCGGGCTCGGCCTTGACGGCGCGGCGCTCGCATCGGTCGCCGCGCGTGTCGCGATGGCGATAACGGCCCTCATGCCGATCATCCGTCATTATGGCGGGTTTGCGCCCTTCGACCGGGCGCAGTTCATAGGCGACTTGAAGCCGATTTTTGCGATTGCGACGCCGGCGATCCTCACCAATATCGCGACGCCGATAGGGGCCATTATCGTCACCCGGGCGATCGCGCCCTATGGCGACGCCGCCGTCGCCGGCTTTGCCGTCATTCTGCGTCTGACGCCGCTCGCATTTTGCGTCCTCTTTTCCCTCTCCGGCGCGGTCGGACCCATCGTCGGGCAGAATTTCGGCGGCCGCGCCTATGACCGCGTGCGCGAGACGCTGCGAAAGTCGCTGATCTTTGCCGCTCTCTATACGGCTGTCGTCTGGGCGCTCCTGGTGGCGCTGAGCGGCGTCATTGCCCGCGCCTTCGGCCTTACCGGCGAGGGCGGAGAGCTTATTTTCTGGTTCGCGGTCATTGTCGCGCCGCTCTATGTCTTTAACGGCGCGCTCTATATTTCCAATGCGGCGTTCAACAACCTCAAAAGGCCGCTTTGGTCGACCTGGCTCAACTGGGGCAAGAACACCATCGGCACGGCGCCGTTCGTCTTTGCCGGCTCCGCCATCGCCGGCGCCCCCGGCGTCATTATCGCCCAGGCTGTGGGCGGGATCGCGTTTGCGGTGATCGGCGTCTGGCTCGGCTTTCGCCTGATCGAGGCTTATGAAACGGGCCGCGCGGACCCGGCGGCGGGCTCGGCGACGCCGCTCGCCCGGGCCCGGCCTTCGCCGCCGCTTTCCTCGCCCCGCGGATAGGCGCGCGCGCCCCGACCTTCGCCCGGCGGCGTCCGTCGCGCCAGCGTCTCGTCTCGCCGATTCCATATTGCTTGCGCGCCGGCCGGGCGATATCGACAATAACTATCTGTGTACAGACGCTTCCGAAGGTCTCTTTCGGTTGGGCGGGCGCTAACACCGTAAGGGGACGAAAAGAAAGGGAAGCACTGTCATGTCGAAACCTCTACTGGCCGCCGTCGCCGCGGCTTTCGCCGTTATTACGCCCGCCGCGGCGGTTGAATACGCCGATATTCGCAATACCTATTCGTCGGAAGCCTTTGCCGACGCTGACGATCAATGGCGCCGCATAACCGCGAATCGCCATGATTCCTGTTCGCGCTACGGCAAGGAACGCAAAACGCGCGTCGGCCTTCTCGTCGACAGCTATCTCGCGATTGGCGACGCGCTCGACGCGAATGACGAAGCCGCGACCATGAAGGCGACGAAGCGCCTGTCGCGGGCCATCAACCTCAATGGCCGTTTTGAGGATTGCTGGGATACGATTTCCCGTCGCGCCGGTGTGACGAGAGAATTTCAATCCATGCTTGACGATATATAGCCGCCATTGCCGCCTTGGCGTGCGGGGAGGCGCATTCCGCCTACCCGCGCGCCGGCAGCACGTTCGGGTTGCGTAAAATCGCCGCCGAGACGATGGAAACAAGCAGTCCGACCGGGAAGATCTCCGAGAACGTAATCGGCACACGGAAGAACGGATTGCCGTAAGTCTCAACCATCTTCTCCATGTCGGCGATCAGTTTTTCAAGCGCCGCGCCGGAGACGCCCGCCGCCTTCTTTTTCTCGATCACCGCCGCCGAATATTGTTCGATAAAGGCGTGATCGGTCGTCGCGAGATAAATTTCCCAGCCGACAACATAGAAGACGCCGGCGACAGCGGCGATGGCGAGACCGGTCAGAAAAGCCGGCGTGAATTTAATGACGCCCCCATGATTGACGTCGCGATGGCGCTTGACGCCGACAAAGATCAGCGTGAGGGCCACCAACATGGTGAGATAGCCGAAGATCTGGCCTGACGCGGCGCCTTTTTCCTCGCCGTCGAGAATAAAGCCGAGGGTCATGACGCCGATGACGATGGTTCCGGCGATGGCGCCGTAGATTAGGGCGATGCGCAGCATAGTTGTCCTCCCGTTTATTGCGTTGTCGTCTTAGCCCGGCGGCTGAAACAGCCCGAGCGTGTTTCCCTCAGGGTCCTGAAACCAGGCGAAACGGCCTTTGTCGCCCGGAATGTCGAGGGGGCCGATCGTAACCGCGCCGCCATTGTCGGCGACCCGCGCCGCGGCGGCGTCGATGTCCGCGACTTCGATATAGACCATCACATAGTGATGAGGCTCGTGGCCGAGGGCCGTGAGGGCGCCGTTAATGCCGGCGCCGGCACCGGCGCCCGTGGTCGCCTCGCCGGTCATGTCGCCGGCCTCGATCGTCCAGCCGAATGTCGTTTCGTAAAATGATTTCGCGGCTGGCCGGTCTTTGCAGCCGATTTCAAAACGCACCACCGGGTCGCCCATAAAAGTCCTCCATGGCGTTGTGTTCGTATGCCGCCGATTGTTGCGGAAATCGGCCGAAACGCTATCGCCCGAATGGGTGAATTCGGCAAAATCACCCGAAATTCGCGGGGGCTCAGGGGATCAGCGATAATTCCCGGGCCTTGCCGACCGCTTCGGTGCGCCGGGCCGCGCCGAGCTTTTCGTATAGCCGCGCCAGATGGGTTTTGACCGTGTTGGGGGAGACGCCGAGTTCGCGGGCGATTTCCTTGTTGGAGAGCCCGGCGGCGAGCAGTTCCAGGGTCTCGTATTCGCGCGGCGAGACGCCGAGGGATTTGAGCGCCGCCTTGTTTTTCTCAAAGCGGTCTTGAGTCTGTCGTTTGGTCAGGCGCCAGCCGGCCCATCCGCCGAGGGCGGCGAAGCCGGCGGCGATGAGGAGGAGATAGATTTCGCCGGCGAAGACGCGGGTCACATATTTGTATTCGAGCCAGGCAAAGAGGGCGCAAGCGGCGGCGAGGGCGACGGCGTAGAGGAAGATAGTGCGCTTCATCGGGCCCTACTGCTTCGAGACGCCGCAAACGCCGTCGGTCGGTGCCCGGCCTGCCCTGAGGAGCGCGTCATGGGCGGCCCGCGGCCGGTCCGTGGCGATGATGTCGGCCCCGTCGGCGGCGATCGCCGCATATCGTTCTTCCGCGCCGCTGGCGGCAATCGCCGCATCGATGGAATCGCCGCCGCCAAGGGTCCCGACGATCCCTTCCACCGCGCGCCGGTCAAGGAGGGCGAGGAGCCGCGGGCGCGGTCCTTCCGTGCCGGTAAAGGCTAAGAGGCGGTTTTCCGGAACGCCGGCGGCGACGGCCCGGTTAAGCTCCGACTGGGAGCCCACGGACAGCGAGATCATCATGTCGGGTGCAAGGGCGTGAAGCTTTTGCGCCGAGGCCATGGAGTAGGCGATGAGGACAACGCGATCCTCCGCATCCTGACGGTATATTTCATCGATCACGTCCTCGTAGCGCGCCGAGCGTTTGAAATCGACCTTGAGGACGGTGCGGGATTTCGCCCAGGCGAGCACGCCGGAAAATTTCGGTGGGGCGAACGCCGTCGCCCGCCCGGCGTTGTCCTTAAGGCGCAGATTTCTGATCTCATTCCAGCGGGCCTCCGCCGCAAGACCTTCGCCGTCGGTCGTCCGGTCGAGCCGGTCGTCATGCATAAGAAAGAGGATGCCGTCCGCAGACTGAGCAATGTCGATCTCCATGACCGCGGGAACGGCGGCGAGGGTCGCCTGCAGCGTTTCCAGCGCATTCTCCGGCAGTCCCGCCGCGGGGCCGCCGCGATGAGCCGAGACCAGCGCGAGGCCTGTTGCGTCGAGGCAGTCAAAAAAGCTGTTGAGATCGCCGTCGAGCGCTAGGGTCCAGCCGGGCGAATTGCGGCTTCCGGCGCTTTCAGCACCGGCCGATGGCGTATCGCCGCCGCAGCCGACCAGCGTGGCGGCCGCGCACAATCCGGCAACATACTGAAAAACTTTCATTATTCCCCCGTTCACGGCGTCAAGATAATGGCCCCGGCGCTGTCGCCGCTTTCGAGCAGGCGGTGGGCGTCGGCAACGTCGGCCAATGGAAAACGCTTGCCGATGGCGGGCCGCAGCGCGCCCTTGGCGATCATGTCAAAGAGGACGGCCGCCATGACGGGGAGGCGGTCCGGCGTCGCATAGTGAAAGAGCGTCGGCCGGGTGAAAGTGAGCGATCCGCGTCGGGCGAGATCGAGGGGTTGCACGGCGGGGACTGGCCCGGAGGCGTTGCCGAAGGTGATCATGTGGCCGCGCAGGGCGAGGGAATCGAGCGAGGCTTCGAATGTCGCCGCGCCGACGGAATCGTAAACGACGTCAACGCCGCGCCCGTCCGTCAGCTTTCTCACATCGGCGGAAATGGAAGCCGTCTTTGTACGGATGATGACGTCGCCGGGGCCGTTCCGGCGCGCGGCGTCCGCTTTTTCTTCCGAGCCGACAACGCCAATAACGCGGGCGCCGATATGGGCCGCCCATTGGGTGAGGAGCGTGCCGACGCCGCCGGAAGCGGCGTAAACCAGGCAAGCATGGCGGGTTTCCAGCGGAAAAATGTCGCGCAGGAGCATGTGTGCCGTGAGCCCTTTTACGAAAACGGCCGCCGCCGTTTCGTCATCGACCGCATCCGGAATTTTCGCCGCGACGCTGGCCGGACAGACCGTCGCCGTCGCATAGGCGCCAGCGCCGGAAAGATAGGCGACGCGGTCGCCCGGTTTGAGGTCCTCAACGCCTGCGCCCACCGCCTCGACGACGCCCGCGCCCTCTTGGCCGAGAACGGCCGGGAAGGCCACCGGATAGAGCCCCTTGCGCTGGTAAATATCAATGAAATTCAACCCGATAGCGGCGTTCCGGACGAGGATCTCGCCGGCCCCGGGGGCGCCTGGATCATGGGGTTTAAGGGCAAAGTTTTCCGGGCCTCCGGCCTCATCCAGAATGACCGCCTTTTCCATCTCGCCGCTCCGCTCGGATACGCCCCGGGAATAGCCATTGCGGGCGGGATGATCCAGCGCAAAGGCGGCTGTTGCGGCGCGGCGCAATTGGCTAGGTTGCAGCGCGCAAAGGAGAAGTCCCGATGAAAATCACCGTTAACCTTGATGTGACGCCCCAGGAGGCCCGCGCCTTTTTCGGCATGCCCGACGTTGAGCCCATGAACGCCATGATCATGAAGGAGATGGAAAAGCGGGCCAAGGACTCCATGGACACCCTGGCCGATCCGGAACGGATGGTCGCCGCGTGGATCAATATGGGCGGCAAGGGCGTTGAGGGCATTCAGGCGCTGATGGGCGCGGCGATGAGCGCCGGCATGGGCGGCGCCGGCAAGAAGAAGTAGCCCGCGCGCCTTTCGGGCGTCCCGCTTCGTTATGACCGCCGATGATACGATATTCGCCCGCGCCTCCGGCGCCGGCAAAGCCGGCGTCGCCGTCTTTCGCCTGTCCGGCCCGGACTCTCATCGTATCGCCGGCACGTTAGTTGGTAAACGGATTAAAAAACGCGTCGCCGCGCTGGCGACCCTGACGGACCCCCAAGACGGCGCGCCGATCGATCGCGGGCTGGTCATACTGTTCGACGGACCGGCGAGCTTCACGGGCGAGGACGTCGCCGAATTTCATCTCCATGGCGCCCGCGCCGTCGAAGCGTCCCTATACGGAACACTTTCCGCCCTCGGCGCGCGGCCGGCGGAGGCCGGCGAATTCACCTTGCGCGCGCTGAAGAACGGCAAGCTCGATCTGGCCCAGGTCGAGGCCCTCGCCGATCTTATCGATTCCGAAACGACCCTTCAGAGAATGCAGGCTTTGGGTCAGCTCGACGGCCGGTTGTCCGCCCTCGCCGAGGGCTGGCGGGCGCAGCTTTTGCGCGTCCTTGTCCCCCTCGAAGCGGACATCGATTTCCCGGATGAGGACGACGTGCCGGCGGCGGTTGCAGCCCGCGCCGGCCCGGCAATTCGTCAGCTTAAGGATGAATTAACCGCCTTCCTTTCCGATTCAGACCGTGCACGGACGATCCGGGAAGGGGTCTCCATCGCCGTCATCGGCGCCCCCAACGCCGGCAAGTCGTCCCTTGTGAACGCCCTTGCCGGCTCCGACGTCGCGATTGTCTCGGATCAGCCCGGCACGACGCGCGACATCGTCGAAACTCGTCTCGATCTCGGCGGCGTCCTGGCGACGGTTGCCGACACGGCGGGCCTCAGGCCGGCCGCCGGCGACGCCATTGAGGCGGAAGGTATGGCCCGGGCCCGGGCCCGCGCCGAGGCGGCGGACATCCGGCTTCTGGTGGTCGATCCCGCCGCCGGCGTTCCGGTCGAAACACTACCGATCCTCCGGCCCGGCGACTTGCTGGTCTGGTCGAAGGCTGACCTGGGGGTCCGCCCGCCGGGAAATACGGCGCCGGCGGGGGTCAGGGAGATCGCGCTCTCAGCAAAAACAGGCGCCGGGCTGGCCGATCTTGTCGCAGGTATGACCGAAAATGTTTCACGTGAAACCCATGGCGGCGAGCCGGCCCTGACCCGGGCCCGTCACGTCAAGGCGGTGGAAGACGCCCTCGCCGCCCTCGCCCGGGCTGAGGCCAATATTGAGAACGCGCCGGAACTCGCGGCCGAGGACGCCCGCCTCGCCGCCCGGGCTCTCGGCTCCATCACCGGCGCGGTCGGGGTCGAGGATGTCCTCGGCGAGATTTTCTCAAGTTTCTGTATCGGGAAGTGAGCGCCCCGGCCCGCGTCAGCCGGCTTCTGCCGTGATCGCCCGAAGCTGGTCCGCCGCCTTGACCAGAACGGTGGCGGCGTCGTTTTCCCCGCGCATTTCGAGGCGAGCGGCGATCCGTTCGTAATTGCGGATTTTCTCGGTGAGCCGGCGGTGTAGCACGCGCCGGACCCGTTGCGCCTCAAGGCTGTCAGACCCGCAAGGACCTCGGCCAAAGCGCGGCTGCTGAGCATCGTGAACCAACCCTTGAATCGACATGGACCTATCCCTTTTTGAACCCGTCGCCGTTTGACAGTATGGCCGGCCCTGCAGCGCCCGTGCCTCAGCCGGTCGCCAATCACCAGCCTTTCCAATTTGTAAAAAGAGCGACGGCGGGTTCCACGTGAAACCCTTCCGAAAGGGGCCGGCGGTATCCTCGGCCCTCATGTGCATCAGTCTCGACAGCGGATTGCTGATCCCGGTGCTGGCGGTTCTCGCCGCCCTCGCTCTCACGACGTTTTTCAACCTGCGGCGGTTCCTGGAGGCCGTCCGCGGCGTTTCGGACGAGCGGGGCTGGATCGAGGCGATGCAGGATTGCGGGCCCCAGCTCCTCACCAACGGCATCTGGATTTTCGTCGCTTTTCTCGCCGCGCGCTCCTGCGGCCTCTTTCTCTGAGAGATCAATTCCCAAATTGACCGCGGGCGCCTATATGGCGGGCCCATGAGTGCTGAACGCAAATATGATGTCGTCGTCATCGGCGGCGGTCACGCCGGCTGCGAGGCTGCGACGGCGGCGGCGCGGGCCGGCGCGGCGACGGCGCTCGTCACTCATCGCCGCGACACCATCGGCGAGATGTCCTGCAATCCGGCGATCGGCGGTCTCGGCAAGGGCCATCTCGTGCGCGAGGTCGACGCCCTCGACGGGGTCATGGGCCGGGTCATCGACGAGGCCGGCATTCAGTTCCGCATGCTCAACCGATCGAAAGGCCCCGCGGTGCGCGGGCCCAGGGCCCAGGCCGACCGCAAGCTCTATCGCGAGGGCATGCAGCGGCTCCTCGGCGACTATCCGGGCCTCGACATCATTGAGGGCGCGGTCGAGGACCTCATCGTTTCACGTGGAACGGTCGCCGGCGTCGTCCTCGCCGACGGATCGGCGATCGACGCAAAGGCCGTGGTGCTGACCACCGGCACGTTCCTCAAAGGCGTGATCCATATCGGCGACCGGCGCATCCCGGCGGGCCGCGCCAATTCCCGCGCCGCAGACAAAACATGGGGCGGCGTCGAAGCCCCGGCCCTCGGGCTGTCGGATCGTCTCTACAGTCTCGGTCTTCAAATGGGCCGTCTCAAAACCGGCACGCCGGCGCGCCTCGGCGGCAAGACCATCGAGTGGGACCGCCTCGACATGCAGCCCGCCGATGAGCGGCCTGCCCCCTTCTCGTTCATGAACGACGCCATCGCCGTGCCGCAAATATCCTGCGGCATTACCCATACGAGCGCGGAAACCCATCGCATCATCGAGGAGAATATCGGCAAGTCGGCCGTTTATGGCGGCGCAATTTCCGGGCGCGGCCCGCGCTATTGCCCATCTATCGAAGACAAGGTGGTGCGCTTCGCCGAGCGGGAAAGCCATCAGATCTTTCTCGAGCCGGAAGGTTTGGACGACGATACGGTGTACCCCAATGGTATTTCGACCTCCCTCCCCGAGGAGGTTCAGGCGGCGTTTCTGAAAACCATTCCCGGCCTCGAGAGCGCCCGCGTCGTTCGCTACGGCTACGCCATTGAATATGACTATGTGGACCCGCGCGCGCTGAGCCACAGTCTTGAAACCCGCGCCCTCCCCGGCCTCTTTCTCGCCGGGCAGATCAACGGGACGACAGGCTATGAAGAAGCGGCCGCGCAAGGGTTGATGGCGGGCGTCAACGCCGCCCGGCGCGCCGACGGCGACGAAGCGCCTTTCGTGCTCGACCGCAGCGAAGCTTACATTGGCGTCCTCATCGACGACCTCGTCACCCATGGGGTGAGCGAGCCCTATCGCATGTTTACGAGCCGCGCGGAGTATCGCCTGACGCTACGCGCCGACAACGCGGATCAGCGCCTGACGCCGCTGGGTATTGCCGCCGGCGTGGTTGGCGAGACGCGCGCAAAGGCGTTTCATGTGAAAAAGGAAGCGCTCGATAAAGCGCGCGACTGGGCGAACGCAACGTCGCTGACGCCCAACGAAGCGGCGCATCATGGTCTCCAGATCAATCAGGACGGCCGCCGCCGCAACGTCATCGATCTCCTTGCCCTACCGGGCGTCACGCGCGAAACCCTCGGCGCCATCTGGCCTGACCTTAAAGCGATGAACGACGCCGTCGCCGAGCAACTGGAATTCGACGCGCTCTATTCCGGCTATCTCGGTCGTCAGCAGGCGGACATTATCGCTTTCAAAAAAGACGAGTCCCTCGCCCTGCCGGCCGATCTCGACTACGCCGCCATACCGGGCCTCTCCAACGAGGCGCGGGCAAAGCTGATTGCGGCGCGCCCGGCGACGCTCGGGCAGGCGGGCCGCATCGAAGGCGTCACGCCGGCGGCGCAAGCGCTGCTGCTCGCGTGGATGAAGAGACCGGCAAAAGCCAGATGACGCCGGACGAATTCGCCGCCGCAACGAATGTTTCACGTGAAACGTTAGAGCGTCTGAAGGCAATGGACCGTGTACTGATCGAATGGTCGGACCGGCATAATTTGATCGCGAAATCGACGCTGCCGGATCGGTGGGAACGCCATTATCTCGACTCCGCACAGATCGCGGCGCTCCTGCCGGCGGATGCAAAAACCCTCGCCGATCTCGGATCCGGCGCCGGATTCCCCGGTCTCGTCCTGGCGGCCATCCTGGCCGACCGCGACGGCGCCTCGGTCACGCTGATCGAATCCACCGGCAAAAAGGCGGCGTTTCTGCGCGAGGCTGCCCGCGCCATGGGGCTTTCCGGCGTTACGGTCATACCCGAGCGGATCGAGGCGGTGAAACTTTCCCCCAGGCCCGAAATCGTCACCGCCCGGGCCCTCGCGCGCCTTCCGAAGTTGCTCGAATACGCCCATGAAATCGGGGGCGAAAACGCGAAGTATTTCTTTCCGAAAGGACAAGATGTTGAGGCCGAGCTTGCCGAGGCCGCAACATATTGGCAAATGACCGTAAAACGGCATAAAAGCCTTACAAGCCCCTCGGGGACCATTCTGGAGATCGGAAAGTTAGCGCGTGCCTGAAGCGACCGCCTCCCCGCCCCAGCCCCGCATTCTCGCGGTCGCCAACCAAAAAGGCGGCGTCGGCAAGACAACCACTGCGATAAATCTCGCCACAGCACTCGCAGCGGTTGGGGAGCGCGTCCTGCTTGTCGACCTAGACCCTCAGGGGAACGCGTCAACCGGGCTCGGCGTCTCGGCGGCCGACCGCGGGGTCACCACCTATGACGTCCTCACCGACGAATACCGCCTCGAAGCGGCGGTGATCGAGACCGATATTCCCGGCCTTCTCCTCGCGCCCGCCGGGGTCGACCTCGCCGGGGCGGAAATCGAACTCATTGAAGCGGACCGGCGCCATTACCGGCTCGCCGACGCTCTCGCCGACTATGGGGAAAAGGGCCGCGACGGCGTCACCTATGTGCTGATCGACTGCCCGCCCTCTTTAAGCCTTCTAACGCTCAACGCCCTCGCCGCGGCGGACGCGGTGATCATTCCCTTGCAGTGCGAGTTCTTTGCGCTGGAAGGCCTAAGCCAGATCCTGCGCACCATCGATACAGTCCGTGAACGGATTAATGGACGGCTGGAGTTGCAGGGCGTAGTTCTCACCATGCATGACCGGCGCAACAATCTCACCAATCAGGTTGAAGACGACGTGCGCGCGCATCTGAAAGACAAGGTCTATCGCACGGTCATTCCGCGCAATGTGCGCATTTCCGAAGCGCCGAGCCACGGCAAGCCGGCGCTTCTTTACGATCTCAAATGCCCAGGCAGCCAAGCCTATATTCAGCTCGCCTCGGAAGTCATTCAGCGCGAACGGGCCCGGCCGAAGGCCGCGTGAAGACGAGGAACAAGGCAGGGAGAATATGACCGTGGCGGCGAAAAAGAAAAGCCATTCCAAAGGGTTAGGCCGGGGCCTCGACGCGCTTCTCGGCGATGCGCCGGCCGCGCGGGCGCCGGAAACAAGCGTCGCGCCCGGACCGCGCCGGGAACTGCCCATCGCCTTTTTAAAGCCCAATCCGGACCAGCCGCGCCGGCAATTTGACGACGATGCCATCGACGAGCTTGCCGGCTCCATAAAAAACCGCGGGTTGTTGCAGCCGATCCTCGTGCGGCCCATGGGGCGCGACGATTATCAGATCGTCGCCGGCGAGCGGCGTTGGCGCGCGGCGCAAAAAGCAAAGCTGCACGACGTTCCCGTTATCATCCGTGAACTGACGGATGAAGAGGCGGCGGAAATTGCGCTCATCGAAAACGTGCAGCGCGTCGATCTCAATCCGATTGAGGAGGCGCAAGCCTATCATCGGCTCGCGGACCATTACGGCCGCAAGCAGGACGAGATTGCCAAAGCCGTCGGCAAGTCGCGCAGCCATGTGGCCAACATCATGCGGCTTTTAAATCTCCCCGACGCTGCGCTCGATGCGCTCGGTGCGGGCGAGATTTCCATGGGCCACGCTCGCGCGCTCCTCGCCCTGAAAGACCCGGCGAAGGCGCTGAAACAAGTGCTCGCCGGGGGCCTGTCGGTGCGCGAGACGGAAGCGCTGGGGCGCGCTGAAAACGCCGGCGCGTCGCCCGGCGGCGGATCCGCTAAGACGAAAAGCACAGGAAAAACAAAACCTTCGTCTGGCGGCAGTGATTCCGACACGCGGGCGCTGGAGCGCGATCTTTCCGCCATTCTTGGCCTCGACGTGGCCATCGCCCATTCGAAAAAAGGCTCCGGCTCGGTCACGGTGAACTATCTCAATCTCGACCAGCTTGACGACATCTGCCGGCGGCTGATGGGGTCGAGTGCGTAATAAGCACTCGACGCGCGTAATCAACGCCGCCGTTTTCTGATAATAAGCGGGGATCATTCGTCATCACGGGGACTGCCTGATGGCTGCCGTCCTTCGCGAGCCTTGCGCGCGTAATCTTATCGACGCCGAACCGTGTCCCGACGAACTCGGACGGACCGGCTCGCTCACGCAACGCCGTCTTGTGCTCGCCGCCTGCATTCTCGCCTCGTCCATGGCGTTCATTGACGGCTCGGCGCTGACGATCGCCTTGCCGGCCCTGCGTGATGATTTCGGCGCGTCGATCGCGTCGGTGCAGTGGATCGTCAACGCTTATGTGCTGGCGCTTGCTGCTTTCGTGTTGATCGGCGGGGCCATGGCCGATGTCTACGGAAAAGCGCGTATACTGATGATCGGCTGCGTTGCCTTCAGCGCGACGTCGGCCTGGTGCGCTTTGTCGGCGTCGCTGGAAATGCTCACCGCCGCACGGTTTTTTCAAGGGCTCGCCGCTGCGCTCGTTGCGCCGGCAAGCCTCGCGCTCATCGGCGCCGTCTATCCGAAAAAGGACCGCAACAAGGCGATCGGCGTCTGGGCCTCGGCCTCGGCGCTGACCACCGCGGCGGGTCCGCTCCTCGGCGGCTGGCTGACGCAAAGCGTTGGATGGCAAGGCATTTTCTGGCTCAACCCGCCGCTCGCCGCGGCCGCGATGGCGATCCTCCTCGCCGCGCGCCCGCGGGATTATCCGGCGCCGCGGCCCTTCGACGTCGCCGGCGCAGGGCTTCTCTTCGCCGCTCTCGGCCTCGCCGCCTGGGGCCTCAGCGCCGCCGGCCCGTCGGAGGCGGCGGGCCATGGCGCTGGCGTTCAAATCGGTCTGCCGGCCGTCGCCGCGGTGCTGGCGGGCGCCGGCCTCACCGGCGCCTACTTCGCGTGGGAGCGCCGCGCCGCGCACCCGATGACGCCACCGCGGCTCTTTGGCAATCAGGACTTTGTCGGCCTCAATCTGGCGACGCTTTTGATTTACGCCGGCCTGTCGGTGATCTTCTTCCTGTTGCCTTTTGAGCTGATTGACCGACGCGGCCTGACGCCCACCGAAGCGGGCGCGGCGTTTCTTCCCTTCACGCTCAGCGTCGGGTTTTTGTCATCGCCCGTCGGCGGCCTTGCGGACCGGGTCGGCGCGCGGGCGATGCTGGCGGCGGGCTGCTTCCTCGCGGCGCTCGCCTACGCGCTGTTCGCGTTTGCGCGCGGCGCGGATTTTTATATCGGCGTCATTCTGCCCATGACCGTCCTCGGCCTCGCTTTCGCGGCGACCGTGGGACCGCTCACCGCGGCGGTGCTTTCGAGCGTCGAGGCCCGCGACGAGGGCCTTGCCTCCGGGGTTTCCAATGCGGCGAGCCGGATTGCGCAGCTTGTGGGCGTCGCTCTTGCTGCTGGGCTCGCCGGGCTTGAGAGCGGCTTCGTTGTTGCGTTTTCCGCCGCGGCGCTCGCATCGCTCGCCGGCGCGGTGTTCATGCTGCGCGCCTGCGGCGGGAAAAGCCCTCCGTAGACAGACGGATTATGTGCGCGCCATCATGGAAATGCGCAAGGCCGTCCGTTCGACGATTTCCCGCTGCGGCGCGCCCGTCATCTTGGCCTCAAATTCCGCATCGATCAGCATCCGGGCGGCGAGGTCGAGCCGGCGCATGGGCCACTTCCTGAGGCGGTTTTCAAAAGCGCGCTGCTCGGCGAAAAAGACCGGCGGCCGCAGTTTTTTCATGGCCGCGGCGGCGCTCTCGCCGGCCTCCACATGGGCTTTCGCGGTCCGGACCCGGGCGACCTGACGCTGCAGGGCGCGCAGGAGCCCGATGGGGCTCGCGCCGGCGGCCTCAGCCTTGAACAGCGCCGCCGACAAAGCCTTCGGCGCCCCGTCCACGGCGGCTGCGGTCGCGTCTTCAAGGGCCTGACCCGGCCCGTCGACGATGGAGGCGCGCACGTCCTCGACCGTGATCGTCGCCGGTCCCGACCGGACCGATTTCGGGCCCTTGAACAGGATGAGCTTGTCGATTTCCGAGCGCGTCAGCCCGTGATCGTCGCCAAGGGTCGCGACCAAAAGATCGAGCGCATCGTCGTCGAAGCGAAGGTCTTCGGCCCGCGCCAGGTCGCGCGCGAGATCGCGAACGTCGGCCGGCGCGTCGGCGTAACAGGGAAGCGCCGCGGCGCGCTTCGCCTTTTCAAACATCTTGCGCAGCCCGGAACGCGGCGAAAGATCGCCGCCTTCGATAACGACAAGGCCGTTCGGTTTCACCGCGTCGCTATCAAGCCCCTTGATCAGCGCCTCGGCAGCCTTGGCGCTCGCTTCGCCAACCGTCCGCAGGCGGACGATGCGGGCGCCGCCGGCGAACGACAGGGCGGAAATTTCGTCGGCAAGCCGGGCCGGCTCGTCCTTGAGGTCGGCGTCGGTCAGCTCGATGGCGTTGAACGGGTCGTTGAGGTCGTCGACCACGCCGCGGGCGAGCGTCAGGGCGCGCGTCCGGACTAGCCCTGAATCCGGCCCATAGACGAGGATCGCAGCGACCGCCGGGTCGGGCTTTTCCAAAAACGCCTTGATCGCCCGCCCTTTGAGGGCGGTCACGGGGTCTCCTCGCCGCCGGCGCTCTCATCGATCAGGAACGGGCGGTCGCCGCTTTCAAAGGAATCCCGCGGCTCGCCGATCTCTTCGATGGTCGCCGGGTCCTCGAAATCCTCCTCTGTCGCCGCCGGCGCGTCCGTGGGGTCGGCGAGGCGCAGGAGAATATCGCGCTCAATGTCTTCGGCGAGGAGGCGCGCCGCCTTTTCCCGGGCGGTGCGTTCAGCGAACAGGGTCGAATATTGCGAACTGACGATGTTGTAGGAGGTGATCGCCCGGGCCCGGCCCTGATAGACCTGTTGCGTCTCCAGATCGCGCAACAGATAGCGGCCATTGAGGCGGTAATTGTACCGCGTCACCGTGGCGTCGATCTGAACGGCGAGGCGCTGGGCGCCCTCTGTCGCCACGACCGTCAATTCATATTTCGGGACCTCGCCCTCGCGCAGAACGATACGCTCGCGCAGGGCGTCGGAAATGAAGAGATGAACTTCCTCCGGCGCTGTCACCGGTCCGATGGCGATCTGCTTGTTGATCGGCGCCCCCGCCCCGTCCGGCGTCGCGTAAATCGGCTTGAACCCGCAAGCGGAAACCATCAGCAGACTGAGGAATAGGGCGATCTGTTTCACGCGGGAGCCGCTCCGTTCAATTCGCCACGATATTGACGATCCGCCCCGGCACCACGACCACCTTGCGCACCGTCAGGCCGTCAGTATGGCGTTGAACCGCCTCCAGCGACAAGGCCGCCTTTTCCACGGCCGCTTTGTCGGCGTCCGCGGCGATCTCGATCTCGTCGCGCTTCTTGCCGTTGACCTGCACCGGCAGGCGGATCGTGTCCTTTTTCAAAAGCGCCGCATTCGCTTCGGGCCAGGGCGCTTCGCAGACGAAGCCTTCGCCGCCAAGGGTTTCCCAGCATTCCTCGGCGAGATGGGGCGTGAACGGGGCGACGAGTTGCGTCAGCACGGCGAGGGCCTCGGCTTGGGCGAAGGCTTCGGCGCGGACGCTGTTCGCCGGGGCGCCGTCCGCTCGATTCATGGGCGGGGTTTTCTTCAGCGCGTTGAGGAACTCGTAAATCCGCGCGATGGCCTTGTTGAAGCGGAAGTTTTCGATGTCGTCGGTGACGCCGGCGATCGCCGCATGGGTCGTGCGCCGGAGCGCGGCGCCGGCCTCGTCGATCTCCGCCGGGGGGGTCGATAGATCGTGGCCCTTGAGCGCGTTTTTCGCCGGTTCGATGGCGTCCCAGATGCGCCCGACCAGACGCCACGCGCCCTCAACGCCCGCATCGGTCCATTCGACGTCGCGCTCAGGCGGCGAGTCCGACAGCATGAACCAGCGCGCCGCATCCGCCCCATAAGTGTCGGCGATGTCGTCCGGCGAGACGACGTTCTTTTTCGACTTCGACATTTTTTCGATCGGGCCGCGCTGAACAGGATCTACGGAACCATTTACAGAAACGGTCAGATCGGGGCCGTTCGCTTCGAGCTGATCTGGCAACACCCATCCGCCGACATGTACGGTCTGACCAGCAGCGACCGCCGCGCCGTCGAAATCGACTCTGACAAATGCGCCGATAGGTTTGTCTAAAAGTTCTGCAGCAGACTTAGCAGAAGTGACGACTACGCCATCTGGCGGCGCGGACCCATCAACTGGCGTGATTTGTCGATAGGTCTCATGCACCACCATCCCTTGCGTAAACAAATTCTCAAACGGTTCGTCTACGGATAATAGGCCGCACGCCTTCATGGCGCGGGTGAACCAGCGCGCGTAAAGAAGATGCAGGATGGCGTGCTCAATGCCGCCGATATACTGATTGACCGGCAGCCAGTAATCGGCGTTTTTCTGGTCCACCGGCCTGTCGTCCGCCGGCGCGGCGAAGCGGGCGAAATACCAGGAGCTGTCGACGAAGGTGTCCATGGTGTCGGTTTCGCGCCGGGCCGGACGCCCACATTTGGGGCACGGCACAGTGCGCCAGTCGTCATTGCGGTCGAGCGGGTTGCCGGGGGTTTTAAATTCTTCCGCCGGCGTTTCGGGCAGGAGAACAGGCAAGTCCTTTTCGGGAACCGGGACGACGCCGCATGTTTCGCAGTGAATCGCGGGGATCGGACAGCCCCAGAAGCGCTGGCGCGAGACGCCCCAGTCGCGCAGACGGTACTGGGTCCGGCCGTCGCCGAGCCCCATTTCTTCGATCTTCTCAATCGCCGCGGCGATCCCCTCCTCGATGGTCAGGCCGTCGAGAAAGCCTGAGTTGTAGAGCGTTCCCGGCCCCACATAGGCCTCGTCCTCAATGGCGAAGGTTGCGGGATCGGCGTCCGCCGGCAGCACGATCTGCGGCACGGGCAGGTCATACTTGCGGGCGAAATCGAGGTCGCGCTGGTCCCCGGCCGGACAGCCGAAGATGGCGCCGGTGCCATACTGGATCAAAACGAAGTTCGCGACATAGACGGGCAGGCGGCGATCATCGAACGGATGGCCGGTCTCCAGCGCCAGGCGGTAGCCCCGCTTCTCCGCTTTCTCGATCGCCTCTTCCGACGTGCCGGTTTTCTGGCATTCGGCGATGAAGTCGCGGAGCTTCGGGTCGTCTTTCGCCATGGCCGCGGCCAGCGGATGGTCCGGGGAAACGGCGATGAAGCTCGCGCCGAAGAGCGTGTCCGGCCGGGTCGTAAAAACCTCAATGCCGTCTTCGAAACCGGCGGGCGGCTTTATTCCGCCAGCGAAACCGAACCGCATCGCCAAGCCCTTTGACTTGCCGATCCAGTTCCGCTGCATGAGCTTGACGTTTTCCGGCCAGCCTTCGAGGCGGCCGTCGTCGAGGGCGCTGAGGAGATCCTCGGCCTTGTCGGTAATGCGGAAAAACCATTGCGACAGGGTCCGGCGCTCAACGGCCGCGCCGGAGCGCCAGCCCTTGCCGTCGATCACCTGTTCATTGGCGAGCACGGTCTGGTCGACCGGGTCCCAGTTAACGAGGGACTCCTTGCGGTAGGCGAAGTCGTTCTCCCAGAACTTCAGGAACATCGCCTGCTGCCAGCGGTAGTACTCCGGCTCGCAGGTGGCGAATTCGCGGGACCAGTCGATGGAAAGCCCCATGCGCTTCAATTGCGCGCGCATCGCCTCGATATTGGACCAGGTCCATTCCCCCGGATGGGCGCCGGTTTGCATGGCGGCGTTTTCCGCGGGCATGCCGAAAGCGTCCCAGCCCATAGGGTGCAGCACGTTATAGCCGCACGCCTTCTTGTAGCGGGCGATAACGTCGCCCATGGCGTAGTTCCGCACATGGCCGATATGGATTTTCCCCGACGGATAGGGGAACATTTCGAGGACGTAATAATTCGGCTGCGCGCCGGCCATACTTTCGGGCGCCGGCGCTGCGGCGAAGGCGTCCGCCTCTTTCCAGCGCGCCTGCCACTTCGGCTCGATTTCTTTGGGGTTGTAGCGGGACATCGGGAAACTTCCGGCAATAAAAAACGGCGCCTCGAAAGCGCCGTTTGTCGCGTAATCCGGCGCAGGTGGCTAGTCGTCAATCACGTTGAGGCGGAGCTGCCGGGCACGGGTCAGGATCGCGTTTTCGATCTCCCGGCCTGTCGCCGGGTTCACCGAGGCGTCGATCCAGGCCCCGAGATCGTCGCGCTCCTGGCGAAAGACGGAGACCCGCAAGGCGTCGGCTCTCAGCGCATTATCAAGGATATAGACCGTGGTCTTGAAGCGTTCCCCCGGGACTTCCGGATTGACGTACCAGTCGGAGATGATCAGCCCGGCGATCGGGTCGGCGGAATTCACCGGCAGAAAATCGAGGGTTTCGAGCGAGGCGGCCCATAAATAGCGGTTAACGGTGGTGGCCGTCGCGCCGTCGCCGGTGACATAGGCCGGAAGGCCCGCATTGCGCGAATTGGCGGCGTCATTGCCGCCGCAGGCGGTGAGGATCGCAGCTCCGGCAAAAAGGCATAAAGCCTTGGAAAAGGTGGTTTTTCTTGAACGCATTGTTGTGTAAATCCAGTCTGGTCCCGCGGACATTCAGGGGCCCCCGAGCCCTTTTCGTGGCTTTCCTACCACATTCGCGGCTTTACACAATGTCGGCCTTAAACGCCGCTTGAACGCCGCCTCGGGCGGCGCCATTATCTCGAAAGGTCATGAAGTTGTTAATCATGCGCCGCTACAGGCTCTGAAAACAGGGTCTGTCGGCGTGTGACTGCGCGTCAACAGACGGCGCTGAGTATTGTTGCGTGGGCGTTTTAGGGCGCGTTGGGCGTCCGGGCGCGATTTGAGTATCGGAAGGTTTGCGCGCCGGGCGTTTGGACGGGCGCAAAAGCGTATTGAAACCGCGCGGCGATTTCGCCGGCTTGAGACGAAAGACGATGACCGAATTGCGGACGAAACTGTCGGGGATCAGCGCTGCGGCCTTTATGGCCGCCAGCGTCGCTGGCGCCGCTTTCGCCGCTGATCCGGTGGAGATCGAAATTGAAGGCGAGGCGAGCTTCGCCGCCGGCGTGACGGACGGCGACGCGGCCGCAGACGGCAACGCGGAAATCGCCATCAAGGGTTCGACATTTTTCAACAGCGGTCTGGAGCTGGGCGCTGTCCTTGAGGCGCGCCTTGACGCCGACCAGCCGGCGCAAATGTTCGCAGGCGGACGATATTCCGGATTGCAGATCGGCGGCCCGCGCGGCATCGCGCCGCTCGACAGCGACGCGTATCTGCAAAGCGCTTACGCCTACGCCCGCGGCGCCTTCGGCCAGGTCATCATCGGTCGCGATCACGGCATTGCACGCACCCTTGCGGTGACGTCGCCGACGATTTTCCGGTCCGTCAACGTCAATGATTGGCAGACGGATCTTTCCGGCCTCAACGACGTTCACACGGTCAACGATTTCACCGGCTACTCGAACAAGTTCACCTATATGCCGCCGGCCAACTTCCTTGGCGGCGCCTTTGGCGGGCTGCAAGTCGGCGTTTCCTATTCGCCGAAGCTCAGAAATTGCGGCGATCGTCTGTGCGCGCCGGAAGACGGGTTGATCCTGGCGCCCAATGGCGCGCTCTTGAACGAAGCCTCGACCTGGGAAGACGCCATCGAGGCGGCGCTTTATTATCAAAAACCGATTAAGCTCGGGGATAATGACCAACTGCTTCTGGGCGTCGGCGCAAGCTATGTGACGGCGGACGAAGCCGCGCGCATCGCGCTGCCGATCTATGATGACTACGAAGCCTATTCCGTCGGGCTGAACCTCGCCTATCGCGGCGTCACCATCGGCGGCTCGCTGAAAACCACCAACGCCGGTCTCAATACGCCGGACGAGGACGGTTATCTCGCCTTCGACGCCGGCATTACTTTCAAGACCGGCGAGGATGAGGGCGATTGGGGCTTCATGCTCGGCTACGGCCAGTCCGAGGCCAACGCTTTCGGTCCGAACCCGCTTGACCCGACCCTGTTCCGCGACACGCAAACGGCCCAGGCCGGCGTCACCTATGTGATCGGCCGCGGCATCACCATCGGCGCGGCGGCGCAATATGTGGAGTCGGAAAAACCGCTTTCCGTTGGAGGCCCGGAAGAGGCTACGACGGTTGTGATCGAGAGCTCGATCAAATTCTGATCTAAGCGCCACGCTTAGAGGGGATAAAACTGGAAACGGCGCCCTCGGGTTTAACCGGGAGCGCCGTTTTTTCATTGTGTCGCGAGGGGGCTGGACGGCGCGGCGGGCCGGGCGCAGAAAAGACCCGTGCGAAAATTGTTTTACGCCGTTTTATTTTTAGCCGCCGCATGCGCGCAGGGCGAAACGCCCGCCGGCGCGCCGGAAAAAGAGAACGCCCCCATGCCTCAGACAAACAATCATATCGACTATGTGGAATTCGCCGCGGAAGACCTCGCCGTTGCGAAAGCGTTTTATGGCGCCGCGTTCGGATGGACGTTTCAGGACTGGGGCCCCGACTATGTGAGTTTCGAAGGCGCCGGCCTCGACGGCGGCATTCGCGGCGGCGAGACGCCCGTCAACGGGTCGGCGCTCATTATTCTCTATGCGGATGACCTCGAAGCGAGCGAGAAAAAAGTCGTCGCGGCGGGCGGCGAGATCGTCGAGCGCCACGAATTTCCCGGCGGCCGGCGTTTCCATTTCCGCGACCCGTCCGGCAATGTGCTGGGCGTGTGGACGAAGGTCGAGGACGCAAGCTAGTCCGACAGAAAGGCGCCGATGGCGGCGAGGCCGGCGACGTTCGGACCGGCGAGGCGGCGCGCATTGCGTTCGTCGACGCCCCCCAGCGCCAGCACGGGCAACCTCGCGTCGGCGGCGAGCGCCTTGAATGTTTCAACCCCCAGCGCTTTGGCGCCTTGGTGGCTGCGGGTCGGAAAGACCGGCGACAACAAGGCGACATTGGCGCCGATGGCGGCGGCGCGCTCAAGATCGTCGCCGTCGTGACAGGCGCGGCTCACGATCATGCCGGCGCAATCCCCGGGCGGCGGCGCCCAGCGGGGCAGGTGAACGCCGCTCGCCCCGACCGTGCGGGCGAGGCCCACATCGGCGCCGACCAGAAACAGAACGCCGCGGCCCCGCGCAATCGCCGAGAGACGCCGGGCGAGGCCCGCGCGGTTCGGCGCGTCATAGTCGCGAAAAATCACGGCGGCGCCCCGGGGCAAGGCGCGAACGATGAGTTCCGGCTGCGGCGCCCTTGCCGCGTCGGTCATGAAGGCGAGCGAAAAGGGCGCGCTCGCCGCGCTTTCCCGTTTGAGGGCGCGCGCGGCCGCTGCTAGCTTCGCCGCTCTTGTTCTGAAACCGTCGCCTGTCAAAACGCTCGTGTCCGAAACCCTTATCGATCCGGCCGCCAATCTCGCGGCAGTCCAGCGCGAACTCAAGGCGGCCCTCGCCGAAGCGGGCCGTAGGGAAGACGCGACGGAGATCGTTGCGGTTTCGAAAACATTCGATGAGGAGCGAATTCTGCCCGTGCTTGAGGCGGGCCACCGGGTTTTCGGCGAAAATCGCGTGCAGGAAGCGCAAGCCAAGTGGCCGGCGCTGAAAGCCCGCTATCCGGACGTCGAACTGCGCTTTATCGGTCCGTTGCAGTCGAACAAGACGAAGGATGCGGTGGCCCTGTTCGACGTGATCGAGACCGTCGACCGGCCGAAATTGGCCCGGGCGCTCGCCGCGGAGATCGAAAAACAGGGCCGGCGCCCGCAATTGCTCATTCAGGTCAACACTGGCGAGGAGGCGCAGAAGGCGGGCGTCGCCCCCGACGAAACGGATGCCTTCGTCAGGGCCTGCCGGGAGGAGTATGGCCTCGCCATTGCCGGCCTCATGTGCATCCCGCCGGCGGCGGACGACCCGGCGCCCCATTTCGCGCTGCTGGCGAAGCTTGCCGAACGGAACGGACTTGCGGTCGTCAGCATGGGCATGAGCGCTGATTTCCCGATCGCCGCCCAACTCGGCGCCACCCATGTGCGCGTCGGCTCGGCGATCTTCGGGCCGCGGCAATCCGCGTAACCGGGTAAAAGCGTAGCTATAGAGATCACGCCGGCCTATCGGGCTTGTGATTCTGACGTGAAGACGTTTGCGGCTAAGGCTCCGCCGCTGTTAGAAAAGGCGAGGAAAAGAGAACCATCCATGACGCGGGCAAAACGGATCCTTCTGGTCGACGATGACGAGCTCCTGCGGGAGACGCTGATCGATCAGTTCAACCTCCATGACGAATTCAGCGTAGAACCGGCGGCGACCGCCAACGACGCGATTGAGCGCGTCCGCGAGGAAGCCCATATCGATCTGATGCTGCTCGATGTGGGCCTGCCCGATATGGACGGGCGCGAGGCCTGCCGCGTCATGCGCAAGAACGGGTTTAAGTCGCCGATCATCATGCTGACCGGCGCGGACTCCGACGCTGATACGATCCTGGGGCTCGAAGCCGGCGCCAATGACTATGTGGTGAAGCCGTTCAAGTTCGGCGTGTTGATGGCCCGCGTGCGCGCCCATTTGCGCAGCCATGAGCAAAGCGAAGACGCGGTCTTCAAGCTGGGGCCCTATGAGTTCCGCCCGGCGGTGAAGATGCTCGTCACCGACGCCGACAAGAAAATCCGTCTCACGGAAAAGGAAACCTCGATCCTCAAATTCCTTTACCGCGCCGGCGGCAAGCCGGTGACGCGCGACATTCTGCTCGACGAGGTATGGGGGTACAATTCCGGCGTCACGACCCACACGCTGGAAACCCACGTCTATCGCCTGCGTCAGAAGATCGAACCGGACCCGTCCAACGCCTCGCTCCTCCTCACCGAAGGCGGCGGCTACCGGCTGTCGCTATAGAATAAACATCCGCATAATGACCGTTACGATCTACCACAATCCCCGCTGTTCGAAGTCGCGTCAGACGCTGGCGCTGCTCGAAGAAAAAGGCGTCGCGCCGGAGATCGTGCTCTATCTTGAAAACCCGCCGACAAAAGCGACACTGAAAAGCCTCGTCAAAAAGCTCGGCCTCTCTTCCGCCCGCGCGATGATGCGGACGAAAGAGGCACCGTATAAGGACCTTTCCCTGGCGGACGCGGCGGAGACCGCGCTGATCGACGCCATGGCGGAAAACCCGATCCTCATTGAGCGCCCCATCGTCGTCAACGGCGACAAAGCCGCCATCGGCCGCCCGCCGGAGAGCGTGCTGGCGGTATTGTAGGTACTTTGTCATTCCGGGGCCGCCGAAGGCGGAACCCGGAATCCATGGATAGACGCCGTAACGCAGCGAAGCCTTCAAGGTTGAGCCATGGATTCCGGATCTGCGCGAGCCGGGGCTCGCTTGTCCGGAATGACAGAGAGCAACACGCTAAATCCGTTCGCCGCGGTCGAGTGTCGCTAACAAACCCCGCGCCCGCGCGCGATAGGCGCGTTTCTTATCCGCGTCCATGCGTTCCCAGTTCTGATAGACGCGGGCGAGGCGCGGGTTTCGTCCGAGCTTTTTGCGGTTGCGGATCAGGAAATCCCAATAGAGCGCGTTGAACGGGCAGGCGTCTTCCTCCGTTTTCTTCGAAACCCTGTAGGCGCATCCCTTACAATAATCGGACATGCGGTTGATATAGGCGCCCGACGCCGCATAGGGCTTTGACCCGAGCGCGCCGCCGTCGGCATACTGGCTCATGCCGATGACGTTCGGCGCCTCGACCCATTCATAGGCGTCGGCGTACACTTCCAGATACCATTCGTGTACGGTGTAAGGATCGATGCCGGCGATAAGCGCGAAATTGCCTGTCACCATCAGGCGCTGGATGTGATGGGCGTAGGCGTCTTGTTTTGTCTGCGCCACCGCGGCGGCGACGCAAGCCATGTCCGTGTCGCCGGTCCAGTAAAACGCGGGAAGCTTGCGGTCGGCGCCGAAGAAATTCTGCGTCGCATAGTCATCGTCGCCCCGCCAGTAGACGCCGCGCACATATTCGCGCCAGCCGAGGATCTGCCGAATGAAGCCCTCGACGGCGTTAATGGGCGCAGCGCCCTCTTCATACGCCTGTTCGGCCCGGGCGCAGATCTCGCGCGGGTTCAGCAGCCCCGCGTTCAGATAGGGCGACAGCGCCGAATGGTAGAGGAACTTTTCATCGCGCAGCATGGCGTCCTGATAGTTGCCGAAACGCGGCAGGGCATGGGCGATGAAATGGTCGAGGGCTAAGAGCGCGTCTTCTCGCGTCACCGCAAACCAGAAGGGATCAAGATCGCCGAAATGATCGGCAAAGCGCGCGCCCACAAGGGTCAGGACATCCCGGGTGATCTCATCGGGCGCAAATTGCGGCGGCTCGGGAAAGTCCATGTCGTCTTTGGCGGGCTTGCGGTTTTCCTTGTCATAGTTCCAGTTCCCGCCCGCCGGCGCGGCGCCGTCCATCAGGACGCTCGTCTTTTTTCGCATCTCCCGATAGAAATGCTCCATGCGGAGCGTCTTTCGGCCCTCGGCCCAGGCGTTGAATTCGTCAAGCGAACAGAAGAAGCGATCATCGTTGCGCAGCTCGACCGGAACCGAGCCTTTTGCTTCCCAGTTCGCGAAGATACGGCGCAGGCGGCGTTCGCCCGGTTCGGTGACGACAATGCGCTGGGCCCCGTGCTCTTTCACCGCTCGCGCAACGAGATCGGTGAAGGAGGCAACGGCGTCCCCGTCGTCGAAACGTTGGTAGTCGACCGCATGGCCGTCCTTGCGCAAGTCCTCCGCAAAATGGCGCATGGCGGAAAAGACAAAGGCGATTTTCTTCTTGTGATGGCGCACATAGGTCGCTTCGTCGGCGAGTTCGCCCATGAGGATGACGTCGCTAGTCTTGCGCGCGTCCCTGAGGCTCGACACGTCGCGCGAGAGCTGGTCGCCGAGGACGAGAATGAGGCGCTTGCCGTTGCTCATGGCGATCTCACCAGTCGATGGAACGCCCGGCATAGTCGAAAAAGCCGCCGCTCTCTTCCGGCGCGCGCCCGGCGCAGACGGCAAGGAGGTTTCGCGCCGCCTCCTCGCGGCTCGCCGTATAGTTCCCGCGCGCGTATTTCCGGGTGAGCGGCGTTTCGATCGTACCCGGATGAAGGGCGATGACGATGCTGCGGTCGTTGCGGCGCTTCGCTTCGATGGCGGCGCAGCGCACGATCTGGTTGAGCGCCGCCTTCGAGGCGCGATAGCTCATCCAGCCGCCAAGGGCGTTATCGCCGATGGAGCCGACCCGCGCCGACAGGGTTGCAAACACTGCGCGCCGGTCCGGAGCGAGCAGCGGCAGGAAGTGTTTTAAAAACAGCGCTCCGCCGACGGCGTTGATTTCAAAGGCGCGCAGCATCGTTGCCGGGTCGATATCGCGAAACGCTTTTTCCGGCCCCGCGCCGTAGACCTCCAGCGCCCCCGCGGCGTTGATGATGAGGTCGAACGCGCCGCCCTCATTGGCGAAACGGTTGGCCGCGGCGGCCAGCGATGTCTCGTCGGTGATGTCGACGCCGTCGCCGCTGCGCGACAGCGTCACGATCTTTTCGCATCGCTTATCTGCGGAAAGCGCATCGGCGAGCGCCCCGCCGATCCCGCCCGATGCGCCGTAGACAAGCGCGTGATATGTCCCGCCAGGTTTCATGGCCGCATTTCTCTGAGGTTGCAGAAGAAATACGCGCGCGCCCGCTATACAGATTGATCGCCGGCCGTTAGCGCCTCGATTTTCGGCCCCGCTGCGAGCATGACCTTGCGGCCCTCCTCGATGAATTCGTCGGCGCGGTCGAAGGCGTTGGGGAGGGCGTCGCGCATATTCGGGCGCAGCAGGATGTCGGGGGCGTCAACGGCAGAGCGCGCACGGGCGAGTTGCATCTGGAAGATGTCCGCCGCCGCAAGGGCGGTTTCAAAAAGATGCGGGGTCGCGGCGGCGCGCGCTTTCGCCAGATCAAACTGGCGCTTGATGGCCGCTTGCGTGTCGTCGATCAGTTTTGCCACCGCGCCCGTGACGCCCGGTTCGGCCGGCGGCGCCGGTTCGATCACGGCGGGCAGGCCGGCCTTCTCGCCAAAGCGGTCTAGGGTTTTCGGGACCGCGTTGACGTCGACGCTTAAAACGATGTCCGCGCCGAGGGCGCGCGCCAGGGTCACCGGCGTCGGGTTTGAGAGCGCCCCGTCGAGCAGCCAGCGATGGTCCCGGCGCACGGCGTGAAAGACGACAGGGATGGCGCTCGAGGCGCGCACGGCCTCCAATATGGAGCCAGAGGTCATCGTCACTTCCTCGCCCGAGGCGAGGTCCGTGGCGACGGCCCCGAATTTAACCGGCAGATCCTCGATGTTCTTGTCGTATTTGGCAAAGGCCTTGAAGGCAGGCCCGACGTCGATAAGGCCGCCGCGGTGAACCTTTAAGGAAAAGCTGTCGAGCGCCGACAGGGGCGTGAGCGACCGCCCCCATTTTTCAAGATCGTCAAGGGCGCCGATCAAATGCGCGCCGCCGACCAGGGCGCCGACCGAACACCCGGCGATGACGTCCGGTTTGACGCCCAGTTCCGCAAGACCGCGCAGGACCCCCACATGGGCCCAGCCGCGCGCCGCGCCGGAACTCAACGCCAGGCCCAGCTTCTTCGTCATCGCTTGCTCCGTGTAAGGATTTGTTAATCATTCGCCGCACGCGGCCTCAAACCGTCAACGCGCGCTTAACCATAAAGGGAGAAAATGCCCGCCCGAAAGGCCCTGACATGGATTTAACGAAACTGCCGCTGCTGGCCGGTCTTGCGCAACGCCTTGATTTTCTGGGCGCGCGGACATCCGTGATCGCGGAAAACATCGCCAATGCGGATACGCCGGGCTACGCCGCCCGCGACCTCGAAAAGCCCCATTTCGGGGAAATGACAAAGGCGGCGGCGCTGCGGGTTTCCGATCCGAAACATATTGCGGCCCCGGCGAGCACAAGCGCGACGTCCTATCGGGTCGTTTCGGCCCCGGACGGGGAGGCCTCGCTCACCGGCAATGAGGTGAGCCTCGAGACCCAGGCCATGAAGCTTTCGGAGACGCGTCAGGACTATGCGCTGGCCGCAAGCCTCTACCGCAAGGGCCTCGCCATGCTGCGGCTTGCCGCCAGAGGACAGTAGAGCGGGGCAATAAGGACTGACCGATGGACGACATCAACACCGCCATGCAGATCGCCGCCTCGGGCCTTCGCGCCCAATCCGCGCGCATTCGCATCACGGCGGAGAACATCGCCAACGCCAATTCCACCGCCGAGGCGCCGGGGCTCGACCCCTATCGCCGACAGGTGCCGGTCTTCACCAGCTATCTCGATCACGCGCTCGGCGCGGAAGTCGTGAAGATGACGCGCGTCACGCTTGACCCGTCGGCGTTCACCTTGCGCTTCGATCCGAGCCATCCGGTCGCCGATGAAAACGGCTATATCGCGCTCCCCAACGTCAACCCGCTGGTGGAGATGATGGATCTGCGCGAGGCGCAGCGTTCTTATGAGGCCGGTCTCGGCGCCCTCGACACGATGCGGTCCATGGCCGCCTCGACATTGCGCATTCTGGAGTAGGCTGATGGCGATTGATGCAACCCGGGCCGCCGAAATTTACGCCGCCGTTGCGAAAGCCGCGGCCAATGCACCGCATACGGAAGAAGCCGCGGCGAGCGCGCCGAACTTCGCCGAGCTGGTGCAAACCGCCGTAAAAGGGGCGAGCGACAGCTTGAAAGCCGGGGAAGCCGCTGCGGCTGAGGTCGCCGCCGGCGAGGCCTCGCTCGTCGATGTGGTGACGGCCGTTTCCGCGGCCGAAGTGACGCTGGAAACCGCAATTGCCGTCAGAAACCGTGTCATTGAGGCCTATCAGGACATCCTGCGGATGCCGATTTAAGGTAGGTTTCATCGGCCCCCTCTCGGTCTATAATCCTCCCTTTACCGGGGAGGATGTCAGATGAAACAACTCTCAGTAATCGCAGCGCCCGTGTTGCTCATCGCCTGTAGCGCCGACGGCGAGGGCGCGCCGGGCGAAGGAACGCCCATCAACAAGCCGGCCATGGCGGACTGTCCCGTGATCGACAGCCGCGACTGGACGGCTTGGGTCGACGCAGAGCCCGGCCCTGATGCGCCGACGCTGCATATTCGCGGGACCGTGGAGCTGCCGACGCCCGGTTACGACTATGCGTGGCGCGTCGGGCTCGCCGACCGCGCCCTGCCGCCGGGTCAGCACATGCATCTCGATTTCACCGCGCCGGACGGCATGGTCGCGCAGGTTATCACGTCTGTCGATGTCGCCTATGAAGGGGACGCAACGTTTGCGGAATACCGCATGATCCGCGTCAAATGCGGCGACAAGGCGCTGGCGGAAATCACCGACGTGCCGGTGGCGCGGTAGGCGCAGGGGCTCCTTACCTCCCCCTTGAGGGGAGGTGGAAATTCGCTTGCGAATTTCGGGTGGGGGGTAACCTCGCGTCATGTTGCGCTGGTAAAAACCTCGGGAACCGAACCCCCTCCCGAAAGCGCTGTCGCGCTTTCGACCTCCCCTCAAGGGGGAGGTGAAAACACGTCCTTTAACCCGCCCTTAACCCAATCCTCACGGGGTTTTAACCACGCGCCCGGCAATATCTGCCCAGTTTGGGAGCCGGGTCCGACATGGGCGCAGAGATACTGGAAATTGCGCGCGAAGCCTTCTGGGTAACGCTGCTGGTCGCCGGGCCCGCCATGCTGGCGGGGCTGGTCGTCGGTCTCGCCATTGCGCTTCTTCAGGCCCTGACCCAGGTGCAGGAACTGACCCTCGTTTTCGTGCCGCGCATCGTTGTGATGTTCATCGTCATCGCCATTTGCCTGCCCTTCATGGGCGGCGCGCTGGGGCGGTTTGCGATTGAGCTTTACGGGCGCATCGCCGCGGGCGGCGTCGGCGCGGGATAGCGCGCCCATGACCTTCAACCTCACCGCCCTTCCCGTCGACGCCTTCATCATCTTCGCCGTGTTCGCCCGGGTCGGCGCGCTGTTCATGACGGCGCCGGCGCTCGGCGATTTCACGCTGTCCCCGCGCATTCGCCTCGCTGCGGCGCTCGCCGTCACCGCCGCGCTGGCGCCGGTGGCCGCGCCCATGTTTCCCGACTGGGCGCGCTCGGGAAGCGTCGGCCCCATGGCGGCCCTCATTATCGGCGAGGTTCTCGCCGGCGTGTTTCTCGGTCTTGCGGCGCGGATCGTTATGGCGGCGCTTAACGTCGCCGGACAGATCATCGCCTTTCAGATGGGCCTGTCGCTCGCCCAGATTTTCGATCCGACGCAGGAATTGCAGGGCGCCATTATCGGCGGCTTTCTCGCCGTTCTCGGCACGACGATGATCTTCGCCACGGACCTCCATCACATGTTGCTGGCGGCCCTTGGGGATTCCTACACGCTGATGCGCCCCGGCGCGCTGCCGAATTTCGGCGACATGTCGACTGTCATGGTCGACACGCTGTCACAATCCTTCTCGCTGGGCTTGCGCCTTGCCGCGCCTTTCGTCCTGTTCGGCATCGTCTTCTACGTGGGCGCCGGCGTGCTCAACCGGCTGATGCCCCAGGCGCAGGTTTTCTTCATGCTGATGCCGGCGAATATCGTGCTGGGCATTGTGCTCCTGATGCTGACGACCGGCCTCGTCATGACGCTGTTCCTCGAACGGTTCGAAGCCCACCTCGCGCAGTTTCTGAAGTAACGCCATGGCTGAGCAACAGGACAATGCACAGCGTACGGAGGAGCCGACCCCGAAGCGGCTCGCCGACGCGCGCAAGAAAGGTGACGCGCCGAAAAGCCAGGAGGCGATCGCCGCGGCCATGCTCGCCGCCGGCGCGCTGGCGCTTGCCCTGTTCGGCGGCCCGGCGGCGAAAGACGTGATGGCGGCGGGTGCCTCGTTTCTGGATCATCCGCACCAGTTTCTCGCCGACGGTGCGTCGCTGCAGCGGTTGTGGGCCGCGGTCGCCTGGCGTCTCGCGGCGGCCCTCGGCCTCATCGGCGCAATGGTTTTCGCTATCGCTATTCTCGCCAATGTGGGACAGGCGCGGCCCGTCTTCACTGCAAGCCGCATCAAGCCGGAACTGTCGAAAATCTCGCCCATGGCCGGCTTCAAGCGGATATTCGGGCCCTCGGGGCTTTTCAATTTCGCCAAGGGCGTCGGCAAGCTGGCGATTGTCGGCGCGCTCCTCTTCTTCGCCCTGTGGCCGGAGCGGGATTTGCTCGCCGCGTCCCTCGCTGCCGATGCGAAAACGCTCCTGATCCTGGTGAAAGACCTGTCGCTGCGCCTGATCGGTCTTGCGGTCGTCGCCATGATCGTCATCGCCGCGTTCGACTACGCGTTTCAGCGCCACACTTGGAAACAGCGCCTCAGGATGACCCGGGACGAAGTGCGCCGGGAGCTGAAAGAAACCGAAGGCGATCCGCAGGTCAAAGGCCGGTTGCGCCAGATGCGCGAAAGCCGGATGCGCAAGCGCATGCTTGCGGCGGTCAAGGACTCAACCGTCCTCATTATGAACCCGACCCACTACGCCGTGGCGCTTGGCTATGAGATGGGGTCGGAAACGGCGCCGGTCTGTCTCGCCAAGGGCGTCGACGATCTTGCGCTGCGCATGCGAGAGACGGCGGAAGAGCACAGCGTGCCAGTTGTTGAAAACCCGCCGCTCGCCCGCGCGCTCTACGCGTCGGCGGAAGTGGACGAGGAAATCCCCCTCGATCATTTTGAGGCGGTGGCCAAGATTATCGGCTTTATTATGACGAAGGCCAGCCTGGGGTCATCCCGGGGCTGACGAAGTCAGAACCCGGGATCCATGGCGCCAAGTCTCGGCAGTTTGGAAGGGTTGAAAAGTTGCACCATGGATTCCGGGTTCGCGACGTTGTCGCGCCCCGGAATGACCGGCGCAGCGCTAAAAAGCCTTCTGCCACCCCACTGTCAGGGTCAAATCCGTTTCAAGCTGCGGGCCGTTGAGCTTGCGGTAAAGGGGTTTGCCGACTTCGATGGCGAGGCGGTGGCCTTTCAGAAGGCCCTCCTGTCCCGCGAGATTGATCCCGACAAGAGCCTCGATCACTTCGCCGCCGTGGTTTTCCGGATCCGCCGTCTGCACCGGCGCGGCGATCATCGGGTCTCGCCCGTCGATCTCGCCAATGGTCGCGCCGCGCAGGCGCGCGGAAACGGAAATCCATGGGGCCGGTTCATAGGCCGCCCAGGCGGTCGCTTCGTATTTGTCGCCGAAGGCGTAGCCGGCGTCGTTGCGCTCAAGGCGGATAACGCCGGAGACCTGACCGCCAATGCTTGCTTTGCCGATGCGCGTGCGCGCCGTCGCCGACGGTTTGAGATCGAACGTGCCGGAGCCGAGCTGCATCGGATAGGGCAGGCGCGGCGACGGCGTAGTTCCCATGGGCGTCAGGATCTGGTCGTGCTCGCCGATGGAGCCCGTGGGAATGGAAAGGCCAAGCGCGATATTGATCTGGCGATGCTCGTATGAGCCGTCGTCGAGGCCGACAATGGCGGCAAGCGTGGTATCGCCGAAGCCCGCCGTCTCCGTGGTGAAGCCGCCGAGGCGCGTTGTCCCGGCCGGCCCCTGAAAGGTGACGTGGTCCATCTCCTGGGTCATGTACATGCCCATAGCCATGAGCGTGATGCGGTCGGTGAGGCCGTACATGACGCCGGCCATGTGCATCTTCATGGTCATGTCGGTGGGAACGACGCGCAGGGTCGGCGGCGGCGCGAACGGGTTGGGCGCCGTTGTGACAATATCTTCCGGACTCAGACGATCGGTCCCGTCGCGGTTGCCGGCCATATCCATAAAGCCGAAACGATAGGAGGTCATCCATTCGCCTTGCTTGTGGCGATGGTCGGCCATGACGCCGATGGGCGCGTGATCGGTTGCGTAGGTAACATTGCCGCCGTCGCCGTCATGGGCGTTGGCGGGCGCGAATACAGGCAGGCACAATAGGGCAAAAAGCGCCGCTCGGGGCGCTGCGGACAGGGGTTTCATGAAAATCTCTCAAAGCAATAGGCGCATCGGGACGGCCCCGATGCGGGGGAAGGCGACGAAACTAGATTGCGGTGAGAGAGATCGGCGGCGCGCGTAAGCCCAGCGGCGGTCCGTGTACGGAAGAGTGGGCATTGTCGCGCGCTTTCGCGGGCTCGCGGCGGGCGTCGGCGAATGCAATCGCCAGCGCAAGCTGCGGGCCGGGCGCCAGGGCGCAGGTGGAGACAACGCAGGCGCCGCAATGGCCCTTGGCGCCGGTTTCCTCCGTCTCCCCGGAGACGTCTTCCCCGGCGAGGCGGAGCATGTCCTCAAGCGCGGCTTTCGCCTCGGGCGATACCTTGCCGGTCGGCGCGCAGATCAGGGACGCGATGTCGAAGGTCGCCGGCGCTGCGGCGGTCGCAATGGGCAGCAGCACATGGGCGGCCAGCCCCGCGACAAGCGCGAGCTTTTTCAGAACATATAGCGACGGCGCGGTCATGACGGTGCGACTAGCGCATCCGGCGCGCCGTCCGTCAAGACGCGGGCCCTTGCGCATATCGTCGCCGTTCCTTGCGGAAAACTAACCCGGCGGGGGGCCTGGAACCGGTAGTCTCGGCCTCCGAGTCGCCCCATAGTCGCCGGTCGGAATCAGCTTTAGCTATCGCGAGAGAATCCCCGTGACGCCCACGGACGCCGCCCGCGCCGCCGCCGACAAGGAAGCGGAAGACATCGTTAGCGCCCTGCGCCAGAAGGCGAAGGAGGAGGCCGCCGCCGCCGATGCTGGCGGCAATCCTTTTTCGCGCAAGCGGGACAAGGCCGTAAGGAAAGAGGCGAAAAGCCCCGCGGCGCCTGCAGCGGCGTCCTCTGAAAAGCCGAAGCGGCCGCCGACGCCTGATGAAATCGTCAAGATGATGGACGAGGCCGCGGCGGCGCGCGCCAGCGAGCACGGGGGCCAGAAGCGCGCCCGCCCGGCGGCCAACGTCGCCTCGTTCTGGTTGCTCTGGGGATTTATTTTCGCCGGCCTCGGCGCCGTCGGCTATGTCGTGCTGACCGCCCGCGACACCGGCGGGCCCGGCCTTTTCATCGCCGCCGGCATCGCCCTCTTGGTCGCGCTTTTTGTCGCTGCCGCCGCCGCG
Source organism: Hyphococcus sp. (assembly GCA_028284345.1). Taxonomy (GTDB): domain Bacteria; phylum Pseudomonadota; class Alphaproteobacteria; order Caulobacterales; family Parvularculaceae; genus Hyphococcus. The sequence continues at coordinate 627,895 of JANQRY010000008.1, forward strand.
CGCATGTTCTCGCCCATGCTGCTTGCGGGCGCCATGCTGCAGCGGGCCGGCGGCAAGACCGCCGAAGAGGCGGCGGAACTCGCCGGCGCGGAGATTCTCGGCGCTCTCGGTCTCGCCGAACGCGTCCTCGACGCCGACAGCGACGCCCGGCTCGTCACCCGCCGCGACGGCGTCGTCACCTACGCCAACCGCGCCTATTTCGATCTCGCCCGGGAGGCGGGCGTCATGGGCCCGGCCGGCTTGCCGCCGCGTATCGACCGGCTGTTCGCGCAACAGGGCGCGGAAGCGACCAAGGTCTTTCGCCTGTGCAAGGCGGCGAAAAGCGGCGAGGCGGCCGAAGAGGTCATCTATCAGGTGATGGGCGTCAAGGCTGGCGGCGTGCGCCGGCGCTTTGCCGTCAGCACACGTCCTATTCGCGGCTCCGATGATCACGTCGCATGGCGTCTCGCCGAACAGCCGATCGAGGAAGACCAGCACGACGTTCTCGCCGCGTCCTATGCGGATTTTCCTGAGGCTGTCTTTGCGCTGGAAAAATCGGGACAAATCCCCTGGGCCAACGCCGCCATGCGCGACCGCCTCGGTGCCGACCGCGGCGACATTCAGCACATCGACGACGTGGTGCTCGGCGAGACGGGCGAGATGACGCGCGCGCTCTGGGCCGTTGACCGGACGGAGAACGCCGCGACCGTGCGCCGGCGCGACGCAGACCCGGCGGACGCGCATCTCGTCGCCTTTCGCCGCGGCGGCGTCGGCGAGGGTTTTGTCTGCGTGCAGTTGAAAATCGACGAGCCTGACGACGCGCCCGAAGAAGTGGCGCTCTCCGGCGACATATCGGAATCGCCCTTCGGCATCGCCATCATCGACGGCGAGATCAATCGCGACGGCCGCATTCTTGAGGCCAATAAGGCGTTTACGGATGTTTTCGGCGGCAAGAAGAAAAACGCCCCGCTGGCGAAAATGTTCGCGCAGGAAACGCTGGAAGAGCTGGCGGCTGAGGCGCGGCGCAAACCCCGCGCCGGCGCCGCGCCCATGGGCGTCGAGGCGAGCGTCGGCGAAGGGGCGGACGCACGAGTGTTCGCGCTGTTCCCGCGGCCCGTGAAGCGCAAACGCGGCTCCTACGGCCAGCGCAAGACGCTGCTTTATTCTGTCGATATTTCCGACCGCAAGCGCATGGAAGAGGACTACGCCCAGGACCAGAAACTGCGCGGCATCGGCGAGCTTGCGTCGAAGGTCGCCCATGACTTCAACAATTACCTGCAGGTGGTGTTGGGGCATTGCGAACGGCTGATGCTGAAGCATCCGGCGGGCGACCCCTCTTATCAGGAACTGATCCAGATCCGCGAAAACGCCCAGCGCGCCGCGAACACGACGAAACAGCTTCTCGCTTTTTCCCGCAAGCAGACCCTGAAGCGGGAAGTCCTGTCGATTACCGAAGTCCTGCGCGATTTCTCGCGCTTCCTTACCCGCGCCATTGGCGAAAAGGTGCAGCTCGATCTCGTCAACGGGCGCGCCCTCCCCGCCATCAAGGTCGACAAGTACCAGCTTGAAACGGCGATCATGAACCTCGCCGTCAACGCTCGCGACGCCATGGCGCCCGCCGGCGGCAAGCTGACCATCCGCACCCGGCGCATCCCGGCTGAGGAAATCCCTGACCTCAAACTGCCGAGCCTGGGCGAGACCGATCACGTGATGATTGAGGTTGCCGACACCGGCCCCGGCGTGCCGGCGGACATCCAGGCGAAAATTTTCGACCCGTTCTTCACGACCAAGGAATCGGGCCGCGGCACGGGGCTCGGGCTGTCGACCGTTTACGGCGTCATCCGCCAGATGGGCGGGGCCATCGCGCTTGAAAGCGAGGCGGGCAAGGGCGCGGCCTTCCGCATTTACCTGCCCGAACACGACCAGGCCGAAGAGCCGGAAGACCAGCCCGCAACGCGCGCCGCGCCAAGCGGCGCCGAGCCTGCGGACCTTACCGGCGCAGGGCGCATTCTCGTGGTGGAAGACGAGGATTCGGTGCGCAACTTTGTTCTCGCGACCCTCGGGGATTGCGGTTATGAAATCACCGAGGCCGAAGACGGCGAGGATGCGCTGGAAGTGCTGGAAGAAGACGGCGCCGATTTCGACCTTGTTCTCTCCGACGTGATGATGAACGTCATGGACGGGCCGACCTTCGTCGCCGAGGCGCGCGAGAAATTCGGCCTGAAAGCCAAGGTGATCTTCATGTCGGCCTATGCGGAAGCGGCCGTCCGCGACCAGCTCGACCAGATTGAGGGCGCGGGCTATATTCAAAAACCCTTCACGGTGAAGGGGCTGGCGGGCATGGTCAAACAGACGCTTTATCCGCCTGCGGAAGAATAGACGGCGCGGAGAGAACCTCCTCCCATCGGGAAGAGGCAAATCGCAAACACGGGCGAAAGACGATGAGACAGGTCGTTTTCGATCTTGAAACGACGGGATTTCAGTTTTCCCGGGGCCATCGCGTCGTCGAGATCGGCGCGGTGGAGCTGGTCAACGGCGCCATTACGGGCCGCAATTTTCACACCTACGTCAATCCCGAACGGGACATGCCGGAGGACGCCTATCGCGTGCACGGCCTGTCGGAAGCTTTTCTGCGCGACAAGCCGGTCTTCGCCGACAAGAGCGTGGCGCCGGCTTTTTCAGCGTTCATCGAGGGCGCCGAGCTGATCGCCCATAACGGCGTCGGCTTTGACCTTCCCTTCCTGCAGGCCGAGCTTGAGGCGGCGGGTCTTGAGCGTCTTGAAAACGAGATCACCGACACGATGCTGCTGGCCCGGCGTAAATATCCCGGCGCCCCGGCGAGCCTTGATGCGCTGTGCGCGCGCTTCGGCGTCGACACCAAGGAGCGCGAGCGCGACGGCCACGGCGCCCTTCTCGACTCGCGCCTCCTCGCGGAAGTCTACATCGAACTCACCGGCGGCGCGCAGGCGGGCCTTGATTTCGGACGCATCGGCGCGCCCGCCGACGACGAACCCGGCAGCGGCGAGATGCGGCGCGGCCCCCGCTCCCGGCCGCGCCCGCTCCCGGCGCGCCTCACCGAGGCCGAAAAATCCGCCCACGAAGCATTGCTCGACGAAATGGGCGAGGATTGTCTGTGGCGGGCGTGAGGGCGGCGGTCTGTCCGCGCTCCTAAGCGATTAAATATCGAGTCACGGATTCCGGATCGCCTGCGGCGTCCGGAACGACAAATGGCGCAGGCCCTCAGCCCTTGCGCGACGCCTTTTCATCAAGGCCCGAGGTCCCTTCTCGGGCCGCAAGCGCGGCGGCGATGTCGTTCGGCGTGACGTCGACGGCGGCGAGGACGACCAAGAGATGATAGATAACGTCGGCGGCTTCCGCCGTCAGCTCTTCGGGCTTGCCGCGGGTTGCCGCGATGATCATCTCAATCGCTTCCTCGCCGAATTTGCGCGCGCAGGCGTCAACGCCCTTGCTGAGCAATTGCGCCGTATAGGAATTATCGGGATCGGCGCGCCTGCGGGCGTCGATGGTCGCGCCTAGCCGGTTAAGAACGGCGCCGAGGGAATCCTTGGTCATGGGCCCGCCTTAGCGGCCGCGTCGGCGCCGGGCAAGGGCCGAACGGGAAGCCCCGCGTCGGCGAGCGCCGCGCGCACGTCGTCGATGGAGACTTCGCCGAAATGGAAGATCGAGGCGGCGAGCACGGCGTTGGCGCCGCCCGCTTTCACGGCCTCGACCATATGGGCGGCGTTTCCCGCGCCGCCCGAGGCGATCACCGGCACGGTGACGGCGTCCGCAATCGCCCGGGTGAGCGCGATGTCGAAGCCGGATTTCGTGCCGTCGCGGTCCATGGAGGTGAGAAGGATTTCCCCCGCCCCCCGCGCCACGACGTCTTTGGCAAAGGCGACGGCGTCAATGCCGGTCCCCTCGCGCCCGCCATGGGTGAAGATTTCCCAGCGTCCGTCGCCCGCCTGTTTGGCGTCGATGGCGACGACGACGCACTGGGCGCCGAAGCGGCTCGCCGCGGCGTTGATGACGTCGGGGTTGTTGACCGCCGCGGTGTTGACCGCGACCTTGTCGGCGCCGGCGAGCAGCAGGTTGCGGAAGTCATCCGTCGAGCGCACGCCGCCGCCGACGGTGAGCGGCATGAAACAGCGCTCGGCGACGGAGCCGACCACATCCAAAAGGACGCCGCGCCCTTCATGGCTGGCGGAGATATCGAGAAAACACAATTCATCCGCATGGGCGCGGTCATAGGCCTCGGCCGCGGCCACCGGGTCGCCGGCGTCGCGCAGATTGACGAAGTTGACGCCTTTGACGACGCGGCCGTCTTTGACGTCAAGGCAGGGGATGATCCGTGTCGCGAGCATTTTCCTCTCGCCAGAAAGGCGGCGTCTTGTCGAACAGTTCCCAGGCCCGGTCAATCTCGGCCGCCGCCGCTTCCGCCTCCGCCGCCTTGAACCCGGCGACGAAGCCGGCGGCCCGCATCGCGTCCGCGCCGGCGCCTGATCCCGTCTCTTCGGCGAGCCGCTGGGCGACAACCGCGTCATTGACCGCGCCTAGGGCCTCCTGCAGGCGCGAAAGCGCGCGCATATAGGGTTTTCGCGTCTCGCGGGGGTAAAGGGGCCCGAGCATTTGCGCCGCGTAGCGCTGCTTTTTGAGGGCGATGCGCAAGGGATGGCGGGCGGCGAGTTCTGTCCGGTCCATGGCCGCTTCGGCCTTGCGCGCCCGTTTCAGCGCCTTGTCGAGGGCGCCGGGGGCGAAGGCGTGCAACGGGCCGAGGCCCTTCTCGTTAGCGTTCGCGCGCCAGGGCGCCAGCACCCCGGCTTCGAGGAGGTCGAGGACGAAATGGGTGAAGGCCTTGTCGGCGACAATGGCGTGGGCGTCGGCCCAGGCGGCCGCGCGCATGGCCTCGGCGCCGGCGCGCAGGGCGTCGGCGCCCGGCGGCGTGTGATAGCGCGAAAAGACGTCGGGGAGCGTTTCGCCCAAAAACACGTCGAGGTCGCGCGCCGGTCCGAGCGCATGGGCGATGGCGCGGGCGCGGCGGGTGAGCGCGTAAAGGACATCCGTCTCGACCGCGCGCCGGAAGGTGCGCTCGACGGCGCGAAACCGGCGCAGGGCGACGCGCATCTGGTGGACGCCCTCGACCGCGCGAATGTCGAGGAGCGGTTCCTGTATTTTGATGATGCGCACGGCGATGGCCGCGAGCATGGCCTGCAGCGCGTCGACCGCCGGTTCGTCGGGATCAAAGACCGGCTTTTCCAGCTTGGCGATCTTGTAAAGATCGCCCGCGCCGAGGTCCTGTGCAGTTTCGAGCTTGCTCCGCGCGGCGAGGCGCACTGGCGCGTTGTCCGCGAGCAGTCGGCCGAGATTGAACAGGTCCGACATCTCGCCGGATTTGAATTCAATCTCGATTTCCGCGATGGGCGCCCTTGCGCCGCCGACGCCGGGCGCGCTGGCGGCGCCGAGGTCAACGGCGATTTCGAATTCAGAGCCGGCGAATTTGACCGTTTGCGCCCAGCGATCGACGCGGATTTCTGCGATTTCCGTCAAGTCGTCGGCGTGTTTGCGAATGAGTTCGTCGATATCGTCATCGCCGACGGCTTGGGGAAAGGCCGCGCCGTCCTCGATCTCGCATTCGAATTCCTCGCGCACCACCGCGCCGGCGGCGGTGGCGCGCTTGACGGTCTGAATCCGTTTTCCGGACTCTTCCCGCAAGCGAAGGGCGATCCCGTCATCTGAGAGATCGCCGCCGGCGGTGTCGTAATAGACGGATCTAAGGCGCGCCCAGCGCCCCTCGCCGGCAGCCAGAGCCTTCAGAAAACGGGCGTTTTGCAGGCCCGCAACGTCCTGCGGCGCGCCTGTAAACTTCAGTTCGAGCTCAAAGGCCCCACGCCCCATGGCCGGCTGCTACTCCACTTAACCCCTAGGCGGCCCTACCTTACAGAAACGGGCCGCTTTCCCCAATGCGAACCACGCGTTTTCTATCGTCGCGCCGCTTTGACGGCGGCGGCCGGGTCGATCCGGCCGTCATAGAGCGCCCGCCCGATGATCGCCCCTTCAATACCGTCGCCGGCGCCGGCCAGCGCCGTGATATCGTCAACCGAGGCGACGCCGCCCGATGCGATAACCGGTATGGCCACGGCGTCCGCAAGCGCCGCCGTCGCTTCCACATTGACGCCCGTCAGCGCCCCGTCGCGCGAGATATCGGTGAAGATGATCGCCGCAACGCCCTGATCTTCAAAGCGCTTTGCGATCTCCGCCGGCGTATGGCTGGTGTCCCCGTCCCAGCCGTCGGTCTTGACGCGGCCGTCGCGGGCGTCGACGCCGACGGCGATGCGGCCGGGAAAGGCGCGCGCCGCCTCCGTGACAAAATCCGGGTCCTTCACCGCGGCCGTGCCGAGAATGACGCGGGTCAGCCCCATGGCGAGCCAGTGTTCCACGCCGGCCATATCGCGGATACCGCCGCCAAGCTGGGACTTAAGGCCCGTGGCGCCGAGAATGGCGCCCACGGCGTCGGCGTTCTCAGACCGGGCGGCAAAGGCGCCGTCGAGATCGACAATATGGATCCAGTCAAAGCCGGCGCCGGCGAATTGGCGCGCCTGATTGGCTGGGTCTTCATTATAGACCGTTGCGTCGTCCATACGCCCATGGAGCAGGCGCACGCACTGTCCGCCTTTGAGGTCGATGGCCGGGTAAAGAGTGAGGGCGGTCATACCGTTACGGGTTCCACTTCAGGAAACCGGCGATCACATTGACGCCGGCGGACTGACTTTTTTCCGGGTGGAACTGAACGCCGAGGAGATTATCCCGGCCCACCGCTGCGACGAGGTCTCCGCCGTGGTTCGTAACCCCATAAATATGCGCGTCATTTTCAGGTTCGAAATGAAACGAATGGGCGAAATAAAACGACTTCCCGTCAAGCCGCTTCGAGATGCGCCGGCGCGCCGGACCGGTGACCGTATTCCAGCCCATATGGGGGATTTCCACATTGGCGGCGTCGATGGGGACGACATGGCCGGGGATCCAGCCGAGGCCCGCATGTTCGCCGAACTCCAGCCCGCTTTCAGCCAGCAACTGCATGCCGACGCAGATGCCGAGGAACGGGCGTCCGCGCACGAGGGCGGCGTGTTCGAGCGCTTCGATGACGCCGTCGCGGGCTTTGAGGCCGTCCATGCAAGCCGCGAAGGCGCCGACGCCGGGCAGGGCGACGCGATCGGCCGCGCCGATGATGTCCGCCTTGTCGGTGACGTGGATCGTTGCCGCAATCCCCGCTTCCGCCGCGGCGCGCTCAAAGGCGCGGGCGACGGAGCGCAAATTGCCGGACCCGTAATCAATGATGGCGACGGACTGAGACATGGCGCGGGTTTTAGCGCCGCCGCTTCAAAGGGCAAAGGAAATTACCCGCCCCAAATATTACCCGCCCAAGACGCCCTTCGTCGACGGCGCTTCGCCGCCGGCGCGGGGGTCCGCCTCGGCAGCGTCGCGAAAAGCGCGCGCGGTCGCCTTGAAGCAGCTTTCGATAATGTGGTGGCAATTGTCGCCATAGAGATTGTCGACATGGAGACAGATCCCGGCGTTGGTCGCAAAGGCGTGGAACCATTCCTTGAACAGCTCGGTGTCCATGTCGCCGACTTTCGGCTGCGGAAACGCCACGCGCCAGACGAGGTATGGCCGCTTTGAAATATCGATGACCGCCCGTGAGAGGGTCTCGTCCATGGCGATGTAGCTTTGCGCAAAGCGACGAATGCCGGCGCAGTCGCCAAGCGCCTTGGCGACTGCCTGTCCCATGACGATGCCGACATCCTCCACCGTGTGGTGCATGTCGATATGCAGATCGCCCTCGGCCCGCACTTTGAGGTCGACCCGCGCGTGCTTGGCGAAGGCTTCGAGCATATGGTCGAAAAACCCGATCCCGGTTTCGACGTCATAGTCGCCGACCCCGTCGATTTCGAGCGCGACGAAGATTTCCGTTTCGCGGGTCTTTCGTTCTACCGTTGCGGCGCGCATATGATGGTTTCCGGTTCTGTCCGTTAATGTCCGCGGACATACTATCGCAGCGAGGATAATGAAAGATGATCAATGCGTCCAATGATTTAGCGGTTTTGAGGGCGTAGGCGGCATGGGCGTCAGCGCTGAGAACCGTCCGGCCATGCACGCCACGACCATCCTGACGGTCAGGCGGAACGGTGCCGTCGCCATTGGCGGCGACGGCCAGGTCAGCCTCGGCCAGACCGTCGTGAAGGGCGATGCGCGTAAAGTTCGCCGTCTCGCCGGCGAGAAGGTGATCTGCGGCTTCGCCGGAGCGACCGCCGACGCCTTCACCTTGCTCGAACGGCTCGACGCCAAGCTTGAGCAATATCCGGGGCAGCTGACGCGGGCTTCCGTTGAACTCGCCAAGGACTGGCGCACTGACCGTTACTTACGCCGGCTCGAAGCGATGATCATTGTCGCCGACAAGGACGTCACCCTGACCCTTTCCGGCGCCGGCGACGTGATCGAACCGGAGCTTGGCGTCGCGGCCATCGGATCGGGGGGCGATTTCGCCCGCGCCGCCGCCCGCGCGCTTCTCGCGGAAACGGACTTGGGCGCCGCGGAGATCGTCAAAAAAGCCATGGGCATTGCGGCGTCGATCTGCGTTTATACGAACGATGCGTTGACGCTTGAGACGATCCCGTCGGACGAAGTGGGCGGCTCTTAGAAGCCCTACCTCCGTTCTTCCCGGCGAAAGCCGGGATCCAGAGCAACGCAGAGCGGCGCCTGTTTCTTTCTGGACCCCGGCTTTCGCCGGGGACATCGGAAGAAAGAGAGGGTGACGAAAAGAGTGTCCTTTTCGTCGAGATATCGGTGACTGACCAATCACTATCATTTTCGCGATCGAGGCCCTAAATCGGCTCCTCGAATTCAAAAAGGCGTTCCGTCCATGTCCGATTATTCGCCGCGTGAAATTGTTTCCGAGCTTGACCGCTACATCGTCGGCCAGAAGGCGGCCAAGCGCGCCGTGGCGATTGCCCTCAGGAACCGCTGGCGGCGACGCCGGGTCGAGCCGCCTTTGAGCGAGGAAATCACCCCGAAAAACATCCTCATGATCGGGCCCACCGGCGTCGGCAAGACGGAGATTTCGCGCCGCCTGGCGCGGCTTGCGGGCGCGCCGTTTTTGAAGGTCGAGGCGACGAAATTCACCGAGGTCGGTTATGTGGGCCGCGACGTAGATTCCATCGTTCGCGACCTCGTTGAAATCGCCGTCGGCCTTGTGCGCGAGCAAAAGCGCGAGGATGTAAGGGCCGCTGCGGCGACGGCGGCGGAGGACCGCGTGCTCGACGCGCTGGTCGGCGCGTCCGGCGGCGACGCGGCGCGCGACCGCTTCCGGAAAATGCTGCGCGCCGGCGAACTCGACGATCGTGAAATCGAACTTGAATTGCGCGACAGCCCCCGCGGCGCACCGCAATTTGAGATCCCCGGCATGCCCGGCTCGCAGATGAGCATGATCAATCTCTCGGACATGCTCGGCAAAGCGTTTCAGGGCCCGCGCACGACGAAACGCATCAAGGTAAAGGACGCATACGAACCATTGGTTGCCGAAGAATCCGACAATCTCGTTGATGATGAAGCGCTGGCGCGCGACGCCGTCGCGCTGGCGGAAAATGACGGCATCGTCTTTCTCGATGAAATCGACAAGATCGCCCGGGGCGCGGAGCGCGGCGGCGCCGATGTTTCCCGCGAAGGGGTGCAGCGCGATCTCCTGCCGCTGATTGAAGGCGCAACGGTTGCGACCAAACACGGGCCGGTGAAAACCGACCACATTCTGTTCATCGCGTCGGGCGCGTTTCACCTGTCCAAGCCGTCCGACCTCTTGCCGGAGCTTCAGGGGCGTTTGCCGATCCGGGTCGAGCTGGACGCGCTATCCCGCGATGATCTGCGCCGCATTCTTGTCGAGCCGGAAGCGAGCCTCATCAAGCAATACAGCGCGCTCCTCAAGACCGAGGAGATCACGCTCGAATTCACCGATGACGCTGCGGACGCCCTCGCTGACGCCGCCGCGGCGGTCAATGCGGGCGTTGAAAATATCGGCGCGCGGCGCCTGGCGACGATCATGGAGACGGTGCTCGACGACATCTCCTTCACCGCCACCGACCGGTCCGGGGAGACCGTCACCATCGATGCGGCCTATGTGGAAACTCGCCTCGGAGAGATCAGCCGCAACGCGGATCTGTCGAAATATATCCTTTAGGGCCCGCCGCCGGATCGGCGGAAACGCCCTGATCGCCTTGCGCGCGCCGCGGCGCCCTTAGCGGCGCATTGAAAATAGCATTGATTTTCAGGAGGTTGCCGGACGCGCGCCGGGGTCTGTGGCGCCGGGCGCGCACCGGCGTCAGAACCGCATGAAGCCCGGCGCGGCGGGCTTTCGCTAAGGTTAATAGCAGGTTAATCTCGGAGGCATTGAGGGAGACAGTGTGGGGCCTCGAAGATGGCGGACGGCGCGTCAAGGTTGTTTAAACGACGGTCGATGATGGCCTATGCCGAGGACGCCGATCCGCGGTTTTCCGATAAACCGTCGGAGGCGTCCAAACCAAGCGACAAGCCGCGTCCGCGCATCGCCTTTACCGGCGAGGAGTGGGGCTTCGGCTATCAGGCGACGGACAAGTTCCTGCGCCGGGCGCGCGCCTCGGGCACCGTGCCGGACGCCGGGTTCGGGGCCATCAACGCGAAGGTCGAGCGCGAGTTCGACGATGCGAGCAAGAACAACAAGTTTGAATACGCTGACCCGGTCACGCAGCCCTTGCGGCTGAAAGAACAGGCGTTGATGGCGGTGAAGCAGGACACCGCGGATTTTGCGCTTGTGCCGTTTTATAATCCGTATGCGGGGTATGATTACGAAACGCTCCGCGCGATGTCGAACCTCGGCACGCTGCGCGGCGTGCAGCAGGTCGAGGCGACGGACGATTTGTGTCTCGCGGTGCACGAGTCCCAGCTTTACGACATTATACAGTCGTCTCACCCGGGAACCGGCTTTTCCGCGCTGCAGCGGCGCATCCGAAAGGACTGGGGCGCGGTCGACAACGGCAGCGGCAACAATCCCGGCGCCACCGCCGGCGAGCGTGAAAGCGCCGGTTTGCCGATCGACATGGCGGATCAGAAACTCATCCGTGACCGGATTGATGTTGTCTTCGCCGGTCCGGAAGCGGCGCGCCGCTCCAAGTCCAAACTCGACGGCCTGCGCGCCGTTGGCGTTGACGTTCAGGAAATCGCGCAAATGGTCGAGCCCCATCGCGAGCTCGCCAAAATGGCGCGCGCGGCGACGAATTCGAGCCGCGTGACCAATACGACCTTTGATCCGGTCAGCGGCGAAACGCGGTTCTTCTCAAGTCTTGGCGCGGAGTCTCAAGGCGCCAAACTGTTCGGCATGGTGCTTCCCTATGAGGTCGCCATGCGTTCGTCCGACTACGTCATTATCGACCACAAGTTTGATGATGCGACGCCGGCGGCGACCCGGTTCATGATTGTCGAAAACAATCCCGATCACTCGCTTTTCGAGGACAAGTACCGCACCACTGACGCCAAGACCGGCTATTGGGGCCGGCGCCTGCATGCGGTGGCCGCGCCTGACGGGTCCATCGGCGCCGGCTTTATGCAGATGATGGGCTACGCGGCGGGCCTCTTGGCGGCGTTTCTTGTCATTTTCGCGGTCTACGGCATTGGCGCAACGTCAACGTCTTTCCTTGAACTTCCCCCCGCCCTTTCGTGGATGTCATCGCTCACGGCGACCGGCGCCATGGGGTTGGGCGGCCTTGCGGCGCTTGTCGCCTGGGTGCTGCTCTCGGTGCAAAGCGCGGGAAAACGCGGCGTGCGGGTTCTCCTTGCCTTTCGCCGCGATTCAACCGCTGCGGCGATTGGCGATGTTGAGAACTATCTCAGGAATTTCGGCGTTCCGCATAATGTCGTGCGCCTCGATGAGGATTCGAAATCCGGCAAGCCGGCCGATATCGCTCTCGATATCGAATTCGATCCGTCGGATTTCAGCTATGGTCCGTTCGCGGCGCTGTCCCGCCGCCTGCGCGGCTCCGTCGTCAACGGCGCCCTGAAAAAGTCCTTCCAGCGCTGGAAGAACCGCGGCGTGCGCGTGTTGGCGGCAATGCCGTTCGAGCCGGACGCCGAGCGCGCAGGCGAGCGCCACATGGCGAACGCGCAGCTTGCAAAACACAAACCCCGCCGCTGGTGGCGGGAGGCGCCGAGCGCCCTGTTCGCCGATCTCACCGAAACCTATTTCATCCGGTTCTCGCGGATTGTGTTCTTCTACCTCGCGCCGGCGGCGCTTTTGGCCTTCATCATCTGGAAGACGCTGCTTAACGGTTAGCGCGGGGTTAGCGCGGCGGGGGTTAGCGCCGCTGCGGCCGGCTCGATTTCAGGAACACGTAAAACGCCCCGGCGCCGCCATGGCGCTGATGGGCCTGCGCGACGCGGGCGATGCTTTCGCGCACATCCCGTTCATCGACCCATTCCAGAAACCGCCGGCGCAATATTCCGGGCCCGGATGATTTGGCGCCCTTGCCGGTGATGACGAGGACGCAGCGATGATGGCGCGCCTTCGCCCGCGCCAGAAACTGCCTGAGCGCGCCATGGGCTGCGGCCTGGTTGAACCCGTGAAGATCGAGTGTTGCGTCGATGGGTAAGCGCCCGCGCGCAGCGCGGCGGTCGAGTTTTGGGTCGCCGGCCCGGGTCGCCGGGGACTGGTTCGCCGAGTGGCTGAACGCGGGCGGTCTATGCGACGGCGGCGCTTTCGCCGGGGCGCTCGCGCCGGGCGGAACGGTCCGTTCGCTCGCCACGCCGGTGGCGCAGGCCGGGGCCGGCGCGACCGGGGACGCGTGATAGGGCTCGATGCCGCGGGTTACGGCGAACCAGGCCTCGCGGTCGTCCTTGGTGAGGTGACGCTTCGCTTTCACGATGACGGCTCGCGGGCGGCGAGCGCCTCGGCGCGGGCGCTTGGCAACAAGATGAAAAGACGCCCCTTCGCATTCATGGCGCCGGCGCGCGCGGCGGCATCGTCGCCCGCCCCCCAGAAAAAATCGCCGCGCACGGGACCGCGAATGGCCCCGCCCGTATCCTGTGCAATCATCAGCCTACGGATCGGCTCCGCGCCGGCGGTCGGGACAGGCTCAATGTCGACGAAAGCCGGCGCGCCGAGGGCGTGAAAGCGCCGGTCGACAGCGAGGCTGCGCCCGGGCAGAAGCGGCGCCCCATGCGCGCCGATGGGGCCGAAACCTTCCGGCGGCGGCTCCAGCGGGCGAAAAAAGACGTAGGATTCGTTTTCCTCGCGCAAGCCCCGCGCGTCTTCCTTGCTTGCGCCGGCCAGCCAGTCGCGGATCGACTGCATCGACGCCTCGGCGACAGTCATGGCGCCGCGCTCCACCAGAATGCGGCCGATCGCCGTGTAGGGGCGACCGTTGGCGCCGTCATAGCCGACGCGCAGGGTCTCGCCGTCGTCAAAAGCGATCCGGCCGGACCCTTGGATCTGCAGGAAAAAGAGATCGTCCGGGTCGAGCCAGGCGAGCGGCTCGGCGCGGCCGTCAAGCGCGCCGTCATTGATCGCGCGCCGCGCTGGATAGGGAACGAGACGCGCGCCCTCAAGGCGCCCGGCGACGCGTTCGCCCGCAAGGTCGGGGCGGAACTGGCCAAGCTCCACATCGATGAGGTCATCCGGACGCTGATAAAGCGGCGTTGTGAAGCGGCCCCGCGGCGCGCGGCGGCCCTTGTAAATCGGCTCGAAATATCCCGTGAAGACGCCCTGTTCCTCGATCCGCGGCGGGCTCCCGCGGGCCGGGCCGTCGCTTAACGGCGCGCGCTTGGCGAGCACCTCGACGGGGCGGAACGCCGTTTCGAAAAACCCCCGGACGGCGGCGTTCCACGCCGCTTCGTCGCTATAGGCGTCCCGCTCAAGCGCGCGCGCGGCGTCGCAGGCTTCCTTCCAGTCCGCAGCCTCGCCGGCGAGCGACCAGTTTTCATAATCGGGCCCGAGATTTTCGAGCGCGTTCGCCGGCGCGTCGGCGCGCCGTTCGGCGATCCGCTCGCATGACTGAAAAAAGGCGGGCAGCGCCGCGGCGACATTGTCCTCGCGCCAACCGGGCAGCGCATCATAGCCGACAAGGCGAAAAACGGGCGATGGGGCTCCGTAGGCGTCGTCGTCTATCTGGCGCGGGGGCGCCAACGGAATAATCCCTGTAAAGACGATCGCGAAGGCGATCAACGCGACGCCGACGCCGACGCCGGCGAAGACGAGACTTTGTTTCAGGGTCGGGGATTTTTTGGGCGCAGCATCCATGGTCACGAGGGCCCGTCCCGCGAAAAAAAGGATCAGGCCGCGCCGGTGGCGATCAGCATCCAGTTCGGATCGCGGCTCGCCCGTTTGCGCGCAAACGTCCAGCGGTCCCTGACGAGGTCGATGCGGTTCGGATCGCCGTCAATGACATTGCCGTCCTTGTCGCGGGTGACGCGCACCTGGTTCGAGGTGAACTCGGTGACGGCGGTCATCCACTCCTCGTCCACCGCCGCGTCAACGATGGCGGCGTGTTCGATGCCGACAAACTTCACGTCGGCGGCATGCTCGGCTTTTTCGCGCGAGATGACCGCCTGTTTGAATGCGTCGTAGACGCTGTCGCCGAGAAAGGCCCGGATCGATTTCAGATCGCCCGAAGCGAACGCCTCGACGATCATTTCATAGGCCATGCGCGCGCCGGCGAGATACTGGTTCTCGTCGAAATCGGCGTCGGCCTCGCGCAGGACCCGGGCGTTGGTGGAAACGGCGCGCACGGGCTCGCCGGCTTCGTCCTCCTCGGCCCGGTCGGGTTCGGCGCTTACGTCATCCTCGGCGCGCCGTTGCAGGCGCGCGTCAATTTCGTGGCGCGCCTCATGCCCCGTCCGCGTGCCTAGCACGGAAAACAAACGGAACAGCACAAAGCCCGCTACGCCAATGAAAAAGAGGAGAACTGGGTCCATAATGCTCTCAGCACACCACAAAAAGCTTAATTTTGCGCCATCGCCCCCTATATAGGCGCGAAAACACGGAATACACCAGACACCTATGGCATTACTGCTTGTTATCCTCTTCGTAATCGCGCCGATCGTGGAAATTTACGTGCTTCTGACGGCCGGAAGCGCTTTCGGCGTGTTGCCGGTGGTCGCCGCCTGCGTCGCCACCGCTATTCTCGGCGGGGCGCTGATCCGGCTCCAGGGCCTTGCCGCCATGAATGCGGCGCGCCGCGACATGGATGAGGGGCGCCCGCCCGTCGCCTCCGCCGTCGATGGCGCGCTCCTGCTGGTCGCCGCCCCGTTTCTGATGACGCCCGGTTTCGTTACGGACGCGCTTGGATTTGCGCTCCTGATCCCGCCGGTGCGGCGCTGGCTCGGACGGCGCGCGCTCGCTGCGATCAAGCGGCGGATCGAGCGCGGCGAGGCGCGCGTCACCATTATCGAACGATAGGGACGGCGCTGCGGCGATCGGGTTGCGGGCCCGGCGCCTGACGTGTATGGAGCCGCGTTCCGGTCGCCAGCCGCTTCGCCGAGGCGACGACATCCAAAGACGGTATCCCCATGTCCGAAACTCCGAACCCCAGCGGCAATGGCGGGCCCGCCGCGCCCGATAACGCCAACGCCCCCAGTTTTCTCGTCCTGGCGCAGTATCTGAAGGATCTTTCTTTCGAAAGCCCGCACGCGCCGGCCGTGTTCCAAAACGTCAAGTCGCCGAAAATGGACGTCAATGTGGACGTCAATGCGCGCAACTTTGCGCCGGACCAGTATGAGGTCGAGCTTTCCGTTTCGGCCAAGGCCAAGAATGAGAACGATGCGGTCTTTATCGTCGAAGCGTCCTACGCCGGCGCGTTCGAGATCAAGAACATGCCGCGCGAGCAGCTCGAAGGCGTCATGTTGGTGGAATGTCCGCGCCTTCTCTTTCCCTTTATGCGCCAGATCATCGCCGATGCGACCCGGAACGGAAACTTCCCGCCACTGATGCTGGAGCCGATCGACTTCATGGCCATTTTCCTGGCCAACAAGCAACGCCAGCAACAGGCGGGGGCTGATAACGGCGCCGCTGCGGCGCCGGTCGATCAGAACGCTTAAGTCCACATCTAACTGAGCGCTGCTGCGCGGGCTTTCGCCGCTATTCGCACGGCGTCGATGGCGCTCCCTTTCGCTTTTTTGCCCGGCGCCGCTTTTGGCGCGGCAGCTGGCGGCAGCGCTTTTGGCGCGGGGTTCCGGGGAAGCGCCTTGGCGGCGCGCCGGGCGGGCAGCGCTTTCGGCGCGCTCGCTTTTTTCGCGCCGGGGGACAGCCCCCGCGTCAGGCGCGCGCTCCTATGCGCCGCGGTCTGTTTCTGCGCGGCGTTGATCTGGGCGCGCGCATAATTTGCGAACGCCTGAAAGTGAACCTTATCCAGAAAGGCGCGCTTGGGCGCGGGCAGAACAGTCTGGGGCGTCAGCATCAGATAAGCGGTCAACGGACAATTCACGAACCGCTCAAACACCGTCCACGGATAGATTTCCTCGCCGTCGCCGCGCGTCACGCACACGCCGCTTTTAAAGAGCGTAATGCTGATCAGCTCGGACTGGGCGTAGGGCCAGCGCGCGCCCTTTCTGAACGGATGCGCGGGCCCGCGAAAGAGTTCGCCGTTCAAGATGAAAATCAGAACGGCGGAAAACAGCGCGGTCAACGCGACGGCGCCGGCCGCAAGATTTAAGGTCGCGACATAGCCATAGGCGGCAAGGCCCGCGGCGGCGAGGGAGAAAAACAAAAGAACCGGCGGCCAGGCGGGCCACTGAAAGGTTTGCCGGAAAACCGCCAGCGGGCCGTCGAACCGATCGGCGTAGAGCCGCCGGTACTCGTCATAGTCCTGTTTTGTGCATTCAAAGGCGATCTTGTGGGGGTTGGCGCCGGCGTCTTCGCGACAGGAGAGCTTGCTGGAAATCGCCGGCCCGTGGATGCGCACGAGTTTTTCATAAAGGGCGGGATCGGCGAGCCCGTCTTTCGGCATAAAGGCGAAGACTTCGCCGCGCCGCCAGAAAACGATGTTTGATTTTGTCTCGGCGATGCGATCGAGCCCGGCCCAGCGTATTTTTCGCGTGGCTTTCGCGCCTTTTTTGATCAGGGCCTTGTCGGTGAAAAAGAATTCAAACCGCCCGACGGTAAGGCCGTGCTTGACCCGTTCTCGCCGCGTCGCGGCGCGCAACTTGCGCCGCGCCTTGAACAACAGCGCGCCGATGAAAATCACCGCGGCGATCAGCACGACGGAAACGCCAAGCGCCGCCGCGGGTTCGCGCAAGGGAGCGGCGTTCATACGCGCGTCGGCAAGCACCTGAAACGACCGCCAGGCCGCCGCGCCGGCGGCGGCCGCGGCGGCGGCGATAATCGCGCAGGACGCCGACAGGATGATTGTCCGGCGATTGACGCGCTTTCCGGTTTCATTGTGCAGGCGTTGCAGATCCTGCTCGTCAATATCGACGCGTATGGCCATGGAGCGACCTGAATTTGCCTATTCGGAATTATTCAGCCCCGCGCAAAAGAGTCGTGAAACTCCGCGCCGATATTTTATGAAAAAACGCTTCAAAAAAACGGCGTTCCGCTCAAACGAAAAGGCCCCGCCGAAGCGGGGCCTTTGCCGCGTTCATCCACAGGGCGGCGTTACCAGCCGCAGGTCCGCTCGGCGTTCTGGTCTTTCAGCCAGACCATCAGCGGGTCGAAATATTCAACGATCGCCGATCCGTCCATTTCGCGCGCGCCGGTGAAGGCCGCGAGGGCTTCCGGCCATGGTTCGGCCGCGCCCATTTCGAGCATGGCGTTGAAGCGCGCGCCGACCGCTTTCGATCCGTAAACGGAACAGCGGTGGAGCGGGCCTTCCCAGCCGGCAAGGTCGCAGGCCGCTTTGTGGAACTGGAACTGCAGGACGCGCGCGAGGAAATACCGCTCATAGGAAACGTTTGCGGGAATGTGATACTTCCCGCCCGGATCGAAGTCGGCGGCGCTTCGCTCCACCGGCGGGCGGATGCCCTGATATTGCGTGCGCAGGGCCCACCAGCCTTCATTGTAAGTCTCCGGCGTCAGTTCGCCGGAAAAAACCTGCCAGCGCCATTTGTCCATGAGGAGACCGAAGGGCAGGAAAGCAACGCCTTCGAGGGCTTCGGTCATCAACAGGCCGACGTCTTTTGATGCGTCCGGGACCTCGTCGATCAGGCCCACTTGCTTGAGGTAAGTCGGCGTGATCGACAGCGTGATCATGTCGCCAATGGCTTCGTGAAAGCCGCCATTGGCGCCGGTCTGAAACAGCACCGACCGATCCTGATAGGCGCGCTGGTAATAATTGTGGCCCAGCTCGTGATGCACCGTGCGGAAGTCGTCGGCGTTCACCTTGGTGCACATTTTCACGCGAATGTCGTCGGCCCAGTCGAGGTCCCAGGCCGAGGCGTGGCAGGCAACCTCGCGGTCGGCCGGCTTGGTCAGCATGGAGCGCTCCCAGAAGGTCTCGGGCAGCGGATCAAAGCCGAGGGAAGAGAAGAAATTCTCGCCGGCCTCGAAAATCTTGACCGGCGTATAGTCGTTGGCGACCAGTTGCTCCGTCAGACTATAGGACGGCGCCGCGCCTTCCGGCTCGACAAGATCGTTGATGTTGCCCCAGCTCTGGGCCCACATATTGCCGAGTAGATCGGCGCGGATCGGTTGATCGAGGGGGACAATATCATCCCCATACTGCTCGTTCAGCCTGGCGCGCACATGACAATGGAGTTCGTCGTAAAGCGGCTTCACCTGATCCCATAAACGATCCATCTCTGCGGCGAAGGCGTAGGGCGTCATGTCGTAACGCGATCGCCACATGGCGCCGGCGTCGGCATAGCCAAGCTCCTGCGCGCCTTCATTGGCGAGGGCGACCATTTTTGCGTAATCGGACTTGATGGAATTGCCGTCGTCATCGGCGGCGATCGGCACGTCGCGCCATTTGGTCCAGATTTCCTGTAGCCGCGCCGGATCGCGGATCTCGCCCATCATGGTTTCGAGCGTCGATCGGGGAACCTCCTCGCCGTCAAGCTCGATCTTGCCGGTTTCATAAGCCGCGCCCATGCGGGTGTTGATCTCGGCAAGCTCGGCCGCGGCGCCCGGACGCTCCGGGGCCGGAAGATTGACGCCGAGTTTGATCTTCTCAAGCTTGCGCGTCATGTCTTCGGGCAGGTCGAGCCCGTTGAAGCGTTTTGCTTCGTTAGCGAATTTGACGCCCTGTTCGGTGAATTCCGTATCCGCGTTCGTCACCAGCCAGTTGGTGTCGAAGTTGATATAGGTTGCCTGCACCCAGGAGACGCGGGCGTAGTACTCGCCAAACTCCCGGGTCCACGCTTCTACTTTTTCGATGAACGCCTCTGCGTCCTCGCGGGTCGGCGCGGCTTCCTCGACAAGCATTTGCGTTTCGCCCTCGGCGGGCTGGCGCGGGGTTTCGCCCGACGCGTCGCCGGCCTGTTCGCCGCAGCCGGCGATGAGCGCCGCCGCGGAGGCGCTGAATAAAATGGATTTAATGCTCATGAATGCTCCCTTGACGTGACGCCCCCTTCTGTTGCCGCGGACAGTAGCCGAGCAGGGGCGCCCGCAAAAGGACGCGTTGTAGCTGGGATTCAGACCTTTTCCGCGATCCGGATGGCGGCCCGGCAGCCGGCGCGGATCACGGCTGACAGCGCGCGGTAGCCGGGCGCGTCTTCGGCGCCGGCCTGTTCCGCCGTTGCCTTGTGGCCTAGCTCGTCCTCGCGAAACTCGCGCACGGTCTCGGCCAGCGCCGGTTCGTCGTCGTTCAACTCCGCGGCCTGTTCCGCGTAGTGTTTTTCAATGACGTCCTCGACGGCGGCGGTCGCGGCCATGGCGGCTTTCTCGCCCATCAGCGCCGTCGCCGCGCCGAGGCCGAACCCGGCCGCGTTCCACAGCGGCGCCAGCAAGGTCGGCCGGACTTTGCGTTCAGCGAGCAAGCGGTCAAACGTTTTCAGATGCGTTTCTTCGCCGGCTTCCATCTCGGCGATTTCTTCGGCGATGCGCGCCTTGTGGGGCAGACGGTCAAAGACCGCGCGCTGGCCGCGATAGATGGCGACGGCGCCATATTCGCCCGCATGATCGACGCGCAGCATTTCGGCGAAGCGCGCCTCGCGCGGTCCGGGTTTTTTTGGCGCGCCGGTCATGACGGTTTTTCTCCAAAACGAACCTGGCGCGCGCGCCGCGTTTCGGCGAGCGCCGCGCCAAGGGTGAGCGCAAAGAGGCCCGCCGAGATCAGAAGATTATAGCCGGCCATGGAAACGCCGAGAAACGACCATTGCACGTCGTCGCAGGCGGGAACGTCAACGGGCCCGTCAAGGGCGGCGCCGATGTCGTCAATGTTGACGGGGCCGACGGGGCCGCCGCCGGAACACAAGGCCGGTCCGGGCCAGAACGCGTATTCAACGCCGGTGTGATAAAAGGCGAGACCGGCGCTCACCGCATAAACAAGAGCCGCCGCGCCAACGGCGGCGGCCGCGCCGAGACGCGACCCGAAAGCCCGGGCCGCGACAAGCCCCGCCGCAGCGACGCCGAGCGCCGCCCAATGGGCCTCGCGCTGGTCGAGACAAAGGACACAAGGGACGAGACCGAGCAGGCGCTCCGAGCCATGGGCGAGGGCAAGCAACGCCGCGGAGACCGCAAAGGCCAAAGCGAGCACGCGCTCTGAAAAGCTCAGTCCTTTAAGGGCGCTGTACATAGCGGATATATAGGGGATTGGCCGGGGCGCCGCGCCGTTGCGATTCGTCACACCGCTGCGCCCGTTTCGCGGCCCGTCAGAGCAGGCCGCCGATCCAGGCCTTGATAAGGCTCGCGGCCTCAAAGCCGAGAAAGGCGAGCAGCGCCACCCAGGCGAGCCCGAAGAGAAGGCCGAGGATCACGAGGACGCCGTCGCGCTCAATGAGGCCGAGCGCCGCGATCGCCATGCCGATGCCGGGGATCGTGTTCGTCGACGGCAATGGGACAAGGATCGACGCCATGGGCGCGAGCATCAGGACGCCGATGAACCGCGCGCCCAGATGGCTTGTGACAGGCTTGAGGCGCGGCGTCGCCACGCGCTCGACAAAGCCCACATAGCGCGACGCCCGGGCCAGCACTTTTTCAAACGCCGGGATGGAAAAGGAGCGGTCGTGCAGGGCTTTCGGCAGCCAGGGGTGAGGCCGACCCATGGCCATTTGCGCGGCGAGCGCCAGCATGGGCAGGGCGACGATCTGCGGCAGGATGTAAACGAAGGGCAGGCAGCAGGGCAGCGCGAGGAGCAAAATGAGAAAGCCGTAAGCGCGCTCATCGAGACGATCGACGATATCGCCCAGCCGCCCGCGGGGGCCGTCGTCATCGTCGGCTTTCAGCGCCGGGTTCGCTTCCGCATTTGTGCGCAACTCCGCCAGCACGCCGGCGAGCGCCTGTACGGCGCCGCGCACCTCGCGGTCGCGGCGGGCGTCGTCGGCGGGTTCGTCTGAGGAAGGAGCGGGCATGGCGCGCATGGGTGTTGATCCGGGCTTGCGGCTTTCTTAGGGCGCTTTTGGGGCGCGTTCCTAGCCGATTGTCGCGGCAAGGCGTGAAGAATTCCGAAACGCTGAAGGCCCCTGGCCGGTCTCCCGCGCTTGACCGGCCTTCGCGCGCGCCTATCATGCCGCGCTTCGACCCCGGGGCCCCTCTGGCGGAACTGGTAGACGCGCTGGATTCAAAATCCAGTTTCCTTTGGAAGTGCCGGTTCGATTCCGGCGGGGGGCACCATTATTTCGCTCACGGCGAATTCGCTTCGCTCATCGCCTCCGCGGGGGCGGCCTGACCGGCCGGCGCGCGGTCGCGCTTGCCGAACCCTTTGGGTTCGGTGGTTGCCCGCTGCGGCGCACTCATCCCTGTACGAATGAATCTGCGTATGCGTCGCCAATTGTGGCGCCGCTGGGGCGCCGCCGGCGCCATTCTCGCCGCATTTTCGCTTTAATCCGGTTAACCATCGATACGGGCTGGGGCGCGCCCGCGAATGGCTGAGGGGGCCATGGGAGACATCGATGCGAGCCATTCAAAAAATGTGCGCCGCGCTCATTGTCGCGGCCGGCGTTTTGGTTGCGACCGAAGCCGCCGCGGACCGCCGACCGGCCTATTGCCCGCGCGATCATGATCACCGCGTGCACGACGCCAATTACTACGATTATTACCAGGCGGACCGCTATTTCCGCAGCGGCGCCTACCGGCCCGCAAGCCGTTACGACCGCTATCGCGGCAGTCGCTATGATCGGCGTTACAATCGGCGGCACTATCATGACCGCCGTTACAGCCGCCGCGGCTATTACCGCCCGCGCAGCGAAGTGGTGTTCCGCCGCAATATCGATCTGCGCCGCTACCGCGCCTATGTGACGGTGGTGGAGGAAAATTACTGGACGCGATCGGGGCGCGTGCAGCGAGTTTGTTCCATCGTGCCGAAGGGCCGGGACGCTTATGCGGTGCCGCACCGGCGCCTGTCGCGCATCGCCCGCAATCATTGTTCGCGTTACGCGCGCATTCAGTATCTGTAGGCCCCCGCGTCAAAGAAAAACCCCCGGCCGTGAAGCCGG
Organism: Hyphococcus sp.; assembly: GCA_028284345.1. GTDB lineage: Bacteria > Pseudomonadota > Alphaproteobacteria > Caulobacterales > Parvularculaceae > Hyphococcus. The sequence goes on from JANQRY010000008.1 coordinate 650,470, forward strand.
GGGTTTTTCCCGTTTAGTGCAGCGTAGAAGATTGATCAGCAGCGGCCCCTGCGCCGGTCGCGCTTGGAACAGTCGTCGCCGGCGTTGTTTTTGACCGTGTTGTTGGTGATCTTCGGCTCAAGGCCCTCGCGAACGAAGATCGACAGCCCGTCATTGCCGACAATGTCATTGTCTTCGATGACGCCGTTGACGCCAAAGGGGATAGCGACGCCGTCGCCGGAATTCTGCACGATCTCATTATAGCGCACGAGCGAGAGCTTGGCGTATTTGTCGAGAATAACGCCCGAGCCCTTGTTGTTGCGGATCTTGTTGCCGATCAGCTTGGCCGATCCGAAGCCCGAGGACTTCACGCCTGAATCGAGATTGTCGAAAATCTCGTTGCCGGCGACGACGACGTCGGCGCGGCTGCCATTGGCGATGTCGACGCCGACTTTGTTCTGCAGGATCTTGTTGTCGATAATGAAGCTCTGCGACAGGGAATGAGCCTGCTCGACAAAGACCCCTTCCGAACCGGCTGAGATGCGGTTTTTCTCAAGCATCACCGTGCCGCCGGAAATCCTGACGGCGGGGCGCACGCCGGAGCCAAGAACGTCGCTTTCCTTCAGCGTAAAGACGCCCTGATGAACGTCGACGCAGGCGTTGGCGCTCGAATTGATCTTCGACGCGAACTGGACGTTCGCCACAACGGCGTGGGCGGTCGTCTGCTTCGGATTGAAGGTGAGGCACGGCTCGTTCATGGGCGCGGAAATCTCAACGCCGGAACCGGGGCCGCGGTCGCCCTGAATGAAGACCGACTTCGTCAGGTCGATCGATTCGGTGTAAACGCCGTGCATGACGTAAACGACGCCGCCTTCGGCGACGTCTTTAACGGCCTTGGAAATCGTTTTGTAAGGACCCGGGCCATTGACGTCGACAATGATCTGCATGGGTCCGTTTTTGGTCGGCTTCGCGCCTGACCCGGATGACGACGACCCGGCGCCGGGTTCGCGAATGGGGAAGCCCCCGAGCGACTGCGCGTTGGCGACGTCGGCCATCAGGAGCGCGCCGGCGGCGAGCGCGCCGCCAACAATTTTGGCCCGATAGGGGGCGAATTTCATGGATACAAACCGTTTCATCTTCATCCCCTCCGACTACTGAATGTCGCGCGTATATTCGAAACTGAGACGGCGCAGCGCGTCATTGGCGGGCTTGTAGCCAAGCGCGGACGCCTGCGCGAAGTGATAGGCGGACTTGCGCTCGTCGGGCGAAACCTCGTTGAGCCCCGTGGTGCCGTCTCGATAGACGACGCCAAGCGCGTAATGGGCGATGGCGAGGTCGTGATCGGCGGCTTTTTCAAGCCAGGAAACCGCCCGCGTTCCGTCCTGGGCGACGCCGATGCCGCGCACATGCATGATGCCGTAAACATATTCCGACATCGGATGCGCGACCTTTGCGGCGTCCGCAAAGAGGTCGACCGTCTGGCGCGGCGTCAGCACGCCGGTGACGACGGCGTCCTTTTCCTCGCTGGTCATCGTCGTGTCGCGGGCGACCGACGCGGCCTGGAAGCGGCGAATGGCGGCGCGGGTCGAGGGCCCGAGCTTGTTGTCGACGGCGCCCGGCCGGAAGCCGAGAGCGGCGAGCGCGCGCTGGATGAGTTCGACGTCGATGTCCGACACGGCTTTCAGCGCGTCGGCCATCTTCAATTCTTCATACTGACGTTTCAGCCGCTCAAGCTCTTTCTGCTGCGGCGTCTTGCCGGTGTATTCCGGCGGCAGAGGCGGCTGCCAGCCTGTCACTTTGTCGAGCGCCGTCTCGCGTTCCTTCTTGCTCATCAGCGGTTCGAGAAACTCATAAGCCGCGGACGCTTCGCCGACGCCGCGCGCTTTGGCGAGCGCATAAAGCTGCAGCGCGCGGGTGTTGTCTTTCTTAAGCCCGGCGCCCTTTTGATACATTTCGCCGAGGCGATAGAGATCGTAGGCGCTGCCCGCTTCAAAGGTCTGCGCCACATAGTTTTCCGCCTTGGTGACGTTGGCCGTCGACATGCGGCCGCGGATTTCCGGCAGGCGCTGTTCGGCGAGAATGCGCGCGTTTACTTCGTGTGCGGAGGGCGTCTGATAGGCGGTAAAGTCGTGATATGCCGCCAGCGTGTACCAGACGAGGGCCTGGACATTGTCGACCGGAATTTCTTCCAGCGGGGATGCGGCGTCCTTCGCCCCTTCAAGGGGCTTGCCCGAATAGACGTCGCCGAGAATTTTCTTGGAGCGCACGTCGCCGGCGACGGCGAAGCGCCGCCAGATATCGAGGGCCTGTTGGTACTGGCCGTTGGCGTAGGCCTGAACGCCCGCCTCATAGGTGGCGTGAGCGGGACCGGTTGCGGCCAGCGCGATCACGGACGCCGCCGCCAGCCCGCCGAGCGCGCGGCGCGCTTTGCTTGCAAAAGTCATCGGATTTCTCGTCATTCCCAGCTTCCCCTCAACCACTCGCCCCAGCGTCCGCCATCCATGCCAAACCGGGGCGCGGACGGGCCTTTACGACGCCAGACTACAATAACCTTAAGGGTCCGGGAAGGCAAAAGCGGGGCGCATGAAAGGCCCGTCAGCCTTACCCTTTGCGCCCCCGCGTGACCCGAAAGACGCAAATTTCGTCCTGGTCGGGCCGCCGCTCGCAGTCATGGCCGCCTTCGCGGCAGCTCAAGGGGATATCGATAGCCGCCACCGGATCGTCAGCGAAAACAGTAAGTTGCGCCCCGTCGGGGAGGGCCCTCAGCGCCGCCTCAAGACGGATCACGGGGATCGGACAGCGATAGCCGGTAAGGTCGAGGGTCTGCATGGGTCCCGCTAGAAGTCCTTTCGCAGCCGCACGCCATATTGGCGCGGCGGTCCGAGAAAGACGTTGTAGCCGATAAAGCCGAAGCCCGAGACGGCGTATTGCTCGTTCAACAGGTTATTCGCCCAGACGCCCGCCCGAAAGCCGCTTTGCGGCAGGACGATCATCGCCTCGGCGTCGAGCAGCGTGTAACCGCCCTGACGGCGTTCGGCGAGCCCCTCGGCGTCGAGGAAAAACGCGCTTTGATATTTGCCCGCAAAGCGCCAGTCGAGCGCCAGCACGTCATTCAAAGGGCGATAATAGTGCGCCGCGAACGTTGAGGAGACTTCCGAAGCGAAGGGCAGCGGATTGCCGTCGAACTGCCCGGCGTTGCCGCCGATGTCGGTCGTTTGATCGATTTTCGTTTCCAGAGCCGTCACCGCCGCGTCGATGGTCAGCCCTTCGAAAACGGTCCAGCGCGCCTTTCCTTCAAACCCGTAGGCGCGCGCCTCGTCGAGATTGGCGAGCGAGTTGGAGACGATCGATCCGCCCCCCGGCAGCGGGAAGTTCACGAAGATGCGCGCCTGGGGCGCGTTGTAGTCCTGATAGAAGAAGGCGCCCTCAAACGAGACATTGTCCGTAGGCGTTCCTTTGTATCCCAGCTCGAAAGCATTGACGGTTTCGGCTGAAAACAGGCCCTCGTCCTGAAAATGGGTTGCGTTGTTCTGCACCTCGCCGTTGAAGCCGCCGCTTTTATAGCCGCTTGAGAAAGACGCATAGACCATGGCCCAGTCCGAGAAGCGATAACGCAGGGCAACGTCGCCGGTGAAACGGTTTTCCTTGATCCGGTTGGCGCCGATCGCGGGCCCCGCCCCGTCGCGATTGTTGAAGGCGATGACGCCGTCGTCGAAAATATGCCGGCCCGACCCCTCCCCTTTAATGGTCTCATGGGTGAACCGCCCGCCGAGGCTGAGCGTCAGCCGCTCGGTCAAGGCGAGATCGTGATAGGTAAAGATCGCGGCGGTGACGCGGGTCTGTTCAATGTCCGTCACCAGCGTTGTGGCGACGCCGGGGGACGCGGGCGTCGGCCCGACGCGGCCGGGCGCGCCCACATAGCGGCAGGTCCCGAGCAGGGTTTGCGGGTCAAGCTCGCCGCACCAGATCGTATAGCGCTGCTCGAAATCCTCGCCGGCCGCCATGGCGCCGATGAGGCTGTGGCCGAGGGACCAGTCGCCCGACAGCCGCAGTTCTTCGCTCCATTGCAGGAAGTCGCGATCGTAGGAGAGATTGGCGTTGAGGCTCGCAACGCCGAACGGCGCCTGGCTTCCGTCGAAGTCGAAGCCGTATTGCTGGTTATAGCCTTCAATCGCCGTGAGCGAGAACAGCGTCCAGTCGCCAAGGGGCCCCTCAGCTTCGACGCTGACCCCATAAAACTCATTGTCCGTATCCTGAACGCCGTCGGGGCCGACGGAGATCTGGTGATCTTCAAGCGACAAAGCGCTGTTGAGCGGCGCCGGGTTGACGCCATTGTCCTCTTCGTAATGGACGCGCAACAGGATTGTGGCCGGCGCGCCGTCCCATTCCAGCGCGCCGCGCAGGCCGAACTCGTCCCGCTTCCCGCCGGCTTCTTTCGGTCCGGTCGGAAAGGAAGGGTCCGCCGTCACATTGTTGATGACTGGGTCCTGCGCAAGATAACGCCCGGCGATCCGACCGTTGAGGTTCTGCGCAATCGGGCCGCTCAGGGCGCCGGAAGCGTCGACGCGGTCGAAGCGGCCATAGGACCAGCCCAGATAGCCCGAGGCCTCTTCGCTCGGGCGGGCGCTCAGGAAATGGATCGCCCCGCTGGAGGCGTTGCGGCCATAGAGCGAGCCTTGCGGGCCTTTCAGGACTTCAACCCGCTCAAGATCGTAAAGGAGCGGGCCGGTCTGGACGTTGGTGGCGAGAAAAACCCCGTCGAGATAAACCGCCGCTGCGCCCGGCGTCAGGGCCTGGTGGTCGACCGCGCCGATGCCGCGGATCTGAAACGCAATCTGATTGCCGTTGGCGACGGCGGCCTGCACGCCGGCAAGGCGTCCGACGATGTCCTCGCCGCTCGCCATGGCGTTGACGGCGTCAATCGTTGCGCCGGCGAGGATGTCGACGCTTCGGGGAACCTCCGCGAGCGCGCTTTCATACTTCGTTGCGGTGACAACGATTTGATCGGGCGTTTCTTCCGCGGCGGCGGGGCTGAGTGCGAGAATATAAAAGCAGGACGCCGTGATGGCGCACAGTCGTTGAGCGTACATGAAAGAGACCTGAAAGCGTACTGAGTGAAGGCGGGAAAAGAGCCTCTGCCCAATCTTGCTCCGGTAATCAATACGCTGAATGCCGCATGACATCGGTCCTGTCGACGCACTAGACGTACACTGAACGGTTTCGTTTCATTGTTTCCGCCGGTCGCTGTCGCCGCCTGCGGTTCGCCCGGGGGCGATTAAAAAAAGGCCCCGCCGGCGGGCGGGGCCTTTTCTCGTTCGCTGCGATGGCGTCTACAGCCCGAGCTGAAGCTCAAGACCGACGATCCGGCCCTTGGTGAGCGGCGAGAAGGTGCCGCCGCCGAGGCTGCCCGGAAGCTGCGTGTCGCCGCCGAAATTGACCTCGTGCAGCAGGTTCTTGCCATAGAGCGACAGATCAACCCGGCCCTCGAACATCGACAGCGTCACGCTTGCGTCGATGATGTCGAGTTCATTGAGCACGCCGAGATTGTTGTCAGTGTAAAACGACGCGTCGCGATGCGCGTAGTTGAACCGCGTATTGACGAGCGTCGCGTCGTTGATGGGCAGCGTATGGACAAGGCCCAGCGACCACGTCCACGGCGCGAGGCGGGGGATTTCGAGGGCGAAGTCCTCCTCGTCGATCACCGTCGGCGTTGTCGGCAGACCATCATTGCTGATGTCGGCGAGGATCGCGTCATATTCGCCGTTCGTGTGCCCGAGCGAGCCTGTGAACAGGAGATTGTCGGTCAACGAGATGCGTGTTTCCATCTCGATGCCCCAGATCGTCGCGTCCGCCGTGTTATCGATGATCTGAACGACGCCGGTGACAGGGTCGGCGAGGTTGATCTCGCGCTGCATGTCGTTGATGTCGTTGTAATAGAACGAAGTGTTCAGCGTCACGCGACCGTCGGCCGGTTGCGCTTTGAAGCCGACCTCAAAGGCGTTCACCGTTTCTTCGTCAAACGGGCCGGGATCGAAGATTGTCGTCGACGTGTTGCGGAAATTGTACCCGCCGGAGCGCACGCCCTGGGTCCAATGTCCGTATACGTTTAAATCTTCCCGCGCGTCCCACTGGAATCCGACTTTCGGCGTGAAGTTCGTCCACTTTTCGCTGTCGGTGAAGTCGATGGGGCACGTGCCCTCGACAACGCCGCAGCCCGGCACGCCGAACACCGTCGTCGCAATATTGCCGTTGGCGCGGATATTGGCGATTTCGACGGATTTTTCCTCCTGGGTCCAGCGACCGCCTACGATTAATGTGAGCGTATCGGACAGGTCGTAATCAAGCTGGCCGAACACGCCGAGCACGTCGTGGTCCTGGGCGCCGCCGCCGAAGAAGTTCTGCAGCCCGCCGAGAATGAAACGCCGCTCCGTATACGCAACATCCTGCGTGAAGTAATAGAAGCCGGCTGTCACATCGAGATCGCCGAAGCGGCCATTGTAGCGGATCTCGTTGGAGATCTGGTCCTGGCGCAGGGACGCCGGAGAGTGAAAGAGAAACAGCGGCGTTGCGTCGATATCGCCGAGCGTCTCGGAGCTGTAATCGCGCCAACCGAAGATGTTGGTGATGGCGCCGTCGCCGAACGCCACGTCGAGGGTCATCTCCGCGGTGATCTGATCGGCGGTGTTGTCATAAAAGCCCCGCTCGTCTACCGAGAAGTCGAAACTGTCGCGCGGCGCTGAGAAGAAGAAATTCGGAAGACCGTTGCCGGCGACGTGGTTCTGTGACGCCGGGCCGTCGCCTTCGCTTTGGAAATGTTCATAGCTGACAAACAGCTCAAATGTGTCGGTCGGCCGGAACGTGATGGACGGCCGGATGATGAAGGTTTCCGCGCGGCCGAAATCCTCAAAATCGTTGACGCCGGGCCCTTGCACCAGCGCGCCCACGACAACGCCGGTGCCTGGTCCCAGAACCGGATCAAGCGCGGCCGTATAAAACGGCTCGGCGAGGGCGTTCGGAACCGGTCCGCCGAGATAATTGCGGTGATAGCCCTCGTCCTTGTTGTAGTAGACCGAGACCCTTGCGGCGAGCACGTCCTCTGCGATCGGGCCGCCGACTGCCCCCATGGCGTAATAATTGTAGCCGGTTGAACGAAGGCCGCTTTCCACCGCGCCTTTGAAGGACGCTTCAAAGCCGTCGAATGTGGGGCGCTTGTTGTTAAGAAGGACGGCGCCGCCGGTGACGTTCCGGCCAAACAGAATGCCTTGCGGTCCGCGCAGAACCTCGATCGATTCAAGGTCAAAAATATCGAACACGACGCCGCTGTTGACGCCGAGATAAACCCCGTCCTTGAAAACGCCCACGGTGGGGTCGATGGACGGGATCGACGAGTTGATGCCGACGCCGCGAATGGAGAAGTTCGCCGTGCCGCGCGCCGTGCCGATATCGTCAAAGGACACGTTCGGAATGGCGACCGTCAGCCCCTGCAGGTCGCGAACCTTCAGCGCGTCGAGCTGTTCATCGCCATAGGCGGTCACCGCGAGCGGCACGTCCTGAACGTTTTCGGCGTCTTTTTTCTTGGTGCCGGTCACGAGAATCGTGTCCGTCAAGGCGTCCGTGGCTGATTGCGCCGCCGCCTGCATCGGCAATGCGGCGCAGCCGAGCGCAATGATGGAGGCCCTAAGGGCCAATGCTTTACGCATAAATATCTCCCTGTATGCGGCGCCGGTCGATCGCCGGCGCGCGTCATTTGAAAGTTATGCGACGAAGCATGGTGGAAAAGCCTGTACCGGCCAATCGTCGGGTGCAGTGGAGCGCTGCGATCCGCGCGCCCCTGTTGCGTAAACTCAACAGTTTTCACGGGCGCAGCGTGAACGGACTGTCTATTACGACAAAGCGCGCGCTAAAAGTTAAGCCCGGCGACCGCGCCGGGGCTTTGCACGGGGCCTATCGGTTGTCGGCGCCGATCGCTTTCGCCACCTGCTCCATGGAGAAGGGGAAGACGATGGTGTTGGTCTTGTCGCTGGCGATTTCCTGCAAGGCGTTCAGATATCGCAGCTCCATGGCGCCCGGCGACGTCGCCAGAATGGTGGCGGCCTCGGACAGCTTGGTGGCCGCCTGTTCCTCGCCGTCGGCGAGGATGACCTTGGCGCGCCGTTCCCGCTCGGCTTCGGCCTGTTTGGCGATCGCCCGGATCATCGACGGGTCGACGTCCACATGCTTGATCTCCACATTCGACACCTTGATGCCCCAGGCCTCGGTCTGCTGGTCGAGGATTTCCTGAATGTCCTTGTTGAGCTTGTCGCGCTCCTGCAGCATTTCGTCGAGATCGTGCTTGCCGAGGACGGAGCGCAGGGTCGTCTGCGCAAGCTGGCTGGTGGCGGCCATGAAGTTTTCAACCTGAACAATCGAGCGCACCGCATCGACGACGCGGTAGTAGATGACGGCGTTCACTTTCACCGACACGTTGTCCTGGCTGATCACGTCCTGCGTCGGCACGTCGTGCACCAGCGTGCGCATGTCGACTTTTCGCATCACCTGAATGATGGGGATCAGGATGACGAGGCCGGGCCCGGCGGCTTTCCTACCGACCCGGCCGAGGGTGAAGATGACGCCGCGCTCATATTCTTTCAGGACTTTGATGATCGAGGTGGCGAGCACGATCAGCGCCAGAATGATCGGAATATAAAAACCGATGCCGCCCATGAGACTTCTCCTTTCGCCTGGCGCGCCCCGCGCGCAAGCCTATTTTCGTTTCACCTTTAACAGCAATCCGTCGACCGCCGCCACCGTTACGTCATCGCCCGGCGCCAGTTCGTCCGTAGACGTTGCACGCCATAATTCTCCGCCGGCGCGCACATGGCCTTCGCCGCCATCGGCGCCGTTTTCCCAGTCGACGACTTCCGCGCGCCGGACGCTCATGGCCTCGCCGACGCGGAACGGCGTTTTCCAGCGCATGAAAAAAAGCCCGTACAGCTTGGCCATGGCGACAAGGGCAAAACCGGCGATCACGGCGAGAAGCCCGAAGCCGATGGGGTTGGTCATGACGCCGCCCGAAAAATCCATTGCGTCTTGCGCTTCCCTCTTACGCTTCCTTGGGCTGAAGCGCGCCGAGAAGGCCGCCGGCCTTCGCCTGCTTGACCACCAGCACGAGCCCGTCGACTTCGACGACGCGGATCCTGTCGCCCGGGGTCAGCGGCTTGTCAGCGCGTGCGCGCCAGCGCTCGCCCTCGATGATGACCCAGCCTTCGCGCCCGTCCCATTCGTCGACCACGCCTTCGCGGCGGCGGATCGCTTCGGCGCCGATGAGCGGTCCGTGACTGCGCGATCCGACAATGGCGAAGAGAATGAGCGCCAGAAACCCGCCGGCGACGGCGAGAATCGAGGCGATGACGCCGGGGGAGACGCGATAGCCTTCGGGAAAGAGCACGAACAGGCCGAAGCCGAACACCAGAAGGCCGGCGAGCCCCGCCAGCCCGAATGTCGGCGTAAACGCCTCTACGAGAATGAGCCCGGCGCCGGCGATCATCAGCGATACGCCGAGCCAGCTGAAGGGCAGCACCTGAAACGCGTATAGGCCGAGGATGAAACAGATGATCCCCACGGCGCCGGGGAAGATCGAGCCCGGGTTCCACATTTCGATGATGATGCCGGTGGTCGCCAGCGACATCAGGATCACGGCGACATTGGGATCGGCGATGAAACTCAAAATCTGTTCCAGGAAGGTCGGCTCGACCCGTTCGAGGATGAGGTTTTCTGTTGCAATAGTTTTTTCGCCCGAGGCGACGGCGACGGTTCGCCCGTCGATCTGGCGCAGGAGATCGTCAATATCCTCCGCAACAAGATCAATGACGCCAAGCGCCAGCGCTTCATTGGCGGTGACGGAGGCGGCGTCGCGCACGGCCTCTTCGGCCCAGTCTGCATTGCGCCCGCGTTTTTCGGCAAGGGCGCGAATATAGGCGACGGAGTCGTTGATGACTTTCGCCCGCAGGGCGTCGTTTGACGACAGCGGCTCGTCCTGCGCGGCGGCCGGTTCGGCCTTGTCGCCGGCCTGGCCTTCGTCCTCGGACGGTTGAGCAGTGTCTTCAGCGGCGCTTTCCTCGTCGCCTGCAGCCTCGTTCGCGGCGTCGCCAGTCTCGTTTTCCGTTTCCTCACCCGCGCTCGCCGGGTCGCCTTGCTCGTCCTCGCTGAAGGGGTTTTCGTCCAGCGGATTGTCGTCGCGGGACGGCGCGCCGCCCACTTCGACCGGGGTCGCGGCGCCGGTGTTGGTCGCCGGCGCCATGGCCGACACATGAGCGGCGTACATGATGTAAAGGCCGGCCGACGCAGAGCGCGCGCCCTGCGGCGAGACATAGGTCGCGACCGGCGTATCGGAGGCGAGGATCGCCTTGATGATCGTCTTCATGGAATCGACAAGGCCGCCCGGCGTGTCGATCTCGATGATCACCAGTCCCTTGTCCGCGTCGGACGCGTTCTTGATTTCCCGCGCCAGATAATCGGCGACCGGCGGCGACACCGGACCGTCGATCGACAGGATGACGCCTGCGTCCGCCGGGTCGGCGGCGCTGTTCTGAGCAAACGCGGATATCGCTAACAAGGCGGCGCCCGCGAGCGCCATCACGGAAAGGATCGAGAGCCGTCGTTGTCGCTGAACGTTCATGCCGTCGCCCCGCCCCTTTCGCGCTATCGTCCCCGTCCGGGTAAGATAAGCCCATATCGCTGCATTTCAACGAAGATATGCCGCAGCGAAAGGCTTGCGGGATCAGGAAAATCACGGCGGAGACGTCGCTGCCCGCCCTAATAGGCCGCGATTTCGACGGGATATCCGTTGTCGCGCAGGGACTGGATGATGCGGTCGAGATGGTCCTGGCCTTGCGTGTCGAGGGTCACGTCCATGCAGGTCATCTTCGCCGGCAGGTCCGAATAGGTGCGGTGGTGGCCGACGTCGATGACGTTGCCGTCCATGTCGGCGATGATCGATGAAACGCGCACTAGCTGTCCCGGTTTGTCGAGCAGTTGCACGCGCAGGCGGGCGAGCCGTCCGGCGCGGGCGAGATCGCGCATCAGGATCATGGACAACAGCCGCGCGTCGATATTGCCGCCGCACAGGACGAGACCGACGGTCTTTCCCTTAAAGCGCGCCGGGTCCCCCATGACCGCGGCGAGGCCCGCCGCCCCGGCGCCTTCGACCAGCAGTTTCTGTTCATTGATGATTAGGCTGAGGGCCCGCTCCAGCGTGCGTTCGTCGACCAGCACGATGTCGTCCACTTTTGAACGGATAATCTCCTGGGTCATGACGCCGGCTTCGCGCACGGCGATGCCTTCGGCCAGCGTATTGCCGCCGATGTCCCGGTCGGTTCCGTCGACCGCGTTGGCCATGGATGGAAAGAGGTCCGTCTGTACGCCAATGATTTCGGTATCGGGCGACGCGTCCTTGAAGGCGAGCGCCATGCCGGCGATCAGGCCGCCGCCGCCGATGGGGACGACGATGGCGTCAAAGCGCGGGCCGTCCTCGATCATCTCAAGGGCGATGGTTCCCTGCCCGGCGATGACGTCCGCGTCGTCAAAGGGATGAACGAAAACGAGGTTGCGTTCCTCGCCCAGCGTTCTGGCCCGCTCGCCCGCCTCATCAAAATCGTCGCCATGGAGTACGACTTCGGCGCCCAGCTCGCGCGTCTGGCGGACTTTGACGTCCGGCGTCGTCGTCGGCATGACGATAACCGCCTGGATGCCGATCTCGCGCGCATTATAGGCGACGCCTTGGGCGTGGTTGCCGGCGGAGGCGGCGATGACGCCGCGCTCCTTGTCGGTGTCCGACAGCATCATCAGCTTGTTGAGGGCGCCGCGTTGTTTAAATGCGCCGGTGTATTGAAGGTTTTCGAGCTTCAGCCAGAGATCGGCGCCGGTCATCGCCGAGAGTTTTTCCGCGCGCACGAGCGGCGTGTTGGTGACCCGGCCGGCAATGCGCGCCGCGGCCGCGCGCACGGCGCCCGCATCCGGCGTCTGGTCTCCAGCGATGGCCTCGGCTCTCATAACGCGCTACCTGATGGCTGACTTCATGTTCGCAACTGCAGCGAAGCGTCGCTTCTTGGCGCCTTTTCGTAAAAAGGTCCATAAAAATGGCCGAAAATTACCGTCCCGATCCCGTTTTTGCAGGACTGCGCCATGATGGCGACGGCGGACCCTTTTTCGACGTTGTCGAGGCGGCGCGCTTTCCCGAGCACATTTTGCGATATCGCAATCAGCGCTGGGCGGAAAAGGTCGGCCTGGGCGATTTGACCGACGAGGCGTGGACCGATCATTTCGGTCGCTTCGAGGCGTTGCCCGACAACCTTCAGCGGCCGCTGGCGATCCGGTATCACGGCCATCAGTTCCGCAGCTACAATCCGGAGATCGGCGACGGCCGCGGCTTCCTCTTTGCGCAACTGCGCGATGATCAGGGCCGTCTCCTCGATCTCGGCACGAAGGGCTCCGGCCAGACGCCCTATTCCCGGTTCGGCGACGGACGCCTGACCCTCAAGGGCGGCGTGCGGGAAATCCTGGCGACGGAAATGCTCGAAGCGCTCGGCGTTTATACCTCAAAAACGTTCAGCCTGATCGAAACCGGCGAGGCGCTTCAACGCGACGACGAGCCGTCGCCGACGCGCAGTTCCGTCCTCGTGCGGCTTTCGCATTCCCATGTGCGCTTCGGCGCCTTTCAGCGTCTCGCTTTTGAAAAGAACGGCAAGGCCATTGAGGCGCTGGTCGACTATTGCATTGAGCATTTTTATCCGGCGCTGAAATCGGAAACCGGTGAGGCGCGGATCGTTGCGTTCTTTCGCGCCGTCGTGGCGCGCACGGCGCGGCTTGCGGCGCAATGGATGGCCGCCGGTTTCGTCCACGGCGTTCTCAATACGGACAATATGAATGTCACCGGCGAAAGCTTCGACTACGGACCATGGCGGTTTGCGCCGATCGCCGACCCGAATTTCACCGCCGCCTATTTCGATCAGACGGGTCTTTACGCCTTCGGCCGTCAGGCGGAAGCCGCGGCGTGGAACCTCGCCCAGTTCGGCGGCGCCTTATCCCACATTGCTGACGTGGACGCGCTCACTGAGACGTTGCGCCCCTTCGGCGACGAGTATGAACGGGCGATGGCGGATGAATATTTCCGCCGGCTTGGCCTCGAACGAAATGGCGATGACGACTACGGCTTGGTCACGGGGCTCCTGCGCTGGATGACGGCGACGGGCGCGCCTTATGAACAGGTTTTCTTCGACTGGTTCTGCGGGGCGGCGTCCGCCGAGCGCGCAAAGGCGAGCCGCATCGCCGAGCTTTACGAAAAGGACGAGTTTTCACCTGTCCGCGATGCGCTGACGGCGGCGTCGCCGATGCAACCTGAACGGGTGGACCGCGCCTATTTCAAAAAACCGGCGCCCTGTACGATGCTGATCGAAGAGGTTGAGGCCATATGGGCCGGGATCGCCGACGATGACGACTGGTCGGCGTTCGAGCAAAAACTCGTCGAGATCGACGACATGCGCGCGGCGTATGGGTTCGAGGCGTCGCGTTATGACGCCTTGCCTGTTACTTCGCCTTTGCGGGCCTGAATTTCCGGACGCCCGTATAGAGTAGAATGAGCGCCGAAAGCACCATGTTGAGCGTCATGAAGGCGTAGAGCACATAGACGACCGGGCTGGCCGCCGGCGCGAGTTCAATCGTCGGCATCTTTTCCTCTCCCTGAACGCCGTCATACCCTGACGTTGACGGCGAGGATCGGCCCGCGCCCTTAAAATTTCTTCAAATTTTACAACGCATTGGTGAAACGCCCGGTAACCCTCGAACGCCTTGCGGCGGCTGTGCTTTGCCTGTCACAGGGCGCTTTTCGCCCGGTCGCGCGCGCTGCCGCCATTGTTCCCAATGGCGGGTTTTGTGGTTAACATCGGCGAAATCCGCGCCTCGGCGCGCGCATTGGGGACGGGGCCTTTCTTGGGCCCCGCGCGCCGAGCAAGGGAAGTCGTGAGGGGTCGATGACGTCCGAAGTCGTGTTGATGAACCGCCAGGCAGTGGCGATGGCTGCGGACAGCGCCGTCACGATTTCCGGCGACCGCTATCTCAAGACCTATCAGTCGGTGGACAAGCTGTTCCCGCTGGTCGAGGGCCAGCCGGTGGCGGTGATGATCTATAACAACGCCGAAATCATGTCGACGCCGTGGGAAACGGTGATTTCCCTTTACCGCGAACAATCGCGCGGGCGGTCGATGGAAACCGTGGCCGCTTATGCGGAAGACTTTATGGCGTTCCTGTCCGGCAATCCGGACCTTTTCCCGGCGGACCATCAGGACACGGAATTTTTCAAGATGGTCGCCGTCGTTTACACGGTGATCGCCGAGGAGTTCGACTATCAGGTCGAACAGTTCAAACAGTCGAACGCCGGGCGCACCACCGATCATGTAAGCGCGATTTTCGAATATGTGGTCGGTCAGGTGCACGCCGACTATCAGCGTTATCCCGACGACAGCCCGCGCAGCGACCTGCCCTGTTTTCCCGACGGCATGGGCGAGCAGGTTCGCCGGCGTTACGGGGCGGAGATCGACCAGCTTCTCGACAGTCTGCTCGCCTCGCTCCGCAACGAATATTCGGGACTGGAGGTCAGCGAAACGACCAAATCGAAACTGCGCGACATCGGATGCTATGCGGTTACGAAAGACGCCTTTTTTGAGCACTATACGGGCGTTGTCTTCGCCGGCTTCGGCAGTCGGGAAAAGTTCCCGTCCATGCGCTCATACCTCGCCTCGAGCGTTGTGCTCGGCATTCTGAAACGTAAGCGCGATCGCGCCGCCGACATCAACGCCGATTCCGGCCCTGTTTTTCAGCCTTTCGCCCAGGACCGGATGATCCGGACGTTTTTGACCGGCATGGACCAGCATCTGCGCATGTTTATTTTCTCGGAGTCCCTCAAGCTCTCCATGGGTCTCGTCACCGACGTGGTCGGGCGCACGCCGAACCTTTCCGACGCCCAGCGCGACAAGATCTTTAAGGACTACAGCCAGAACAATCTGCAACACGCGCTGCACGAGTTCTTCAGGTCCATCGACAATTATCAGTATGCAGTGCATACGCGGCCGATTCTGCGCGCGGTAAACTCGCTGCCCAAGAAAGAGCTTGGCGAAACCGCGGCGTCGCTGATCAAGCTCAACTCGTTCCAGCAGAAAGTCATGCATTCGGTCGAAACGGTGGGCGGCCCGATCGACGTTGCGGTCATTACGCGCAATGGCGGGCTTGAGTGGTCCCGCGAGAAACCGGAGCTTTAGAGATGGCGGAGCGTCTGAAAGAAATCTGGTCCGGCTTTTCGGCGCAGACCGAGCGCAAGCTGACGGGCAAGGGCGTCGACAACATCATTGTGCCCCATCGCGCCGATTACGACGCCATCGATCGGCAATTCCTGCCCGAGGACTATGAAAGTCCGGCGGAGCGGGCCTTCGCCGTTTTGCGCGCCGACCTCAAGGCCAAGGGAAAGAAATTCGCCGCCAGGCGTGACAAGGCGGGCGCGCCGCCTGCGCTGCGCACAGACGAGGCGGCGCCCGATGAAAAGGCCTGGGGCAAGGATGATTTAAATGTCGGCCTTTTATCGACGGCCATGCGGGTTGAGCGCACCGAGATCGACTATGGGCGCTTCCTGGCCTCAGACGAAGGCCGCAAGGCGCTCAAACGCACGAAGAAAAAACGCTTCGGGATTTTTTAGAGCCTGGCGTTGGGCCGGCGGGAATTACTCCCCGTCGACCGCTCCTTCCACGGCCTCAACGGCGTCCTCGACAAGCGCGCCCGCATCTTCAACCGCATCGCCGGCTGCGTCCACCGTCTCTTCGAGAACGCTTTCTTCTTCCGGCGCCGGGGCGGCCGGTTCCGGGAACGCAACCGGACTGTCCGACAGCGTGCCGAGATAGGCGAGGATATCGACCCGCTGCGCGTCTCGGGGGAAACGCTGCACCATCGCGGTGCCGGGAACATATTCCTGCGAGTTCTTGATGTAGGCGTCGAGACGCTCATAGGTCCAGACGCCGCCTATGGCCTTCAGCGCGCCCGTATAGCCGAAGTCGCCCACGACGCCGACCTCGCGGCCGACGATGTCCCAAAGGTTGGGGCCTGTGCCCGTGGCGCCGCCTTTGTCGAAGGTGTGGCAGGAGGCGCAAATTGCCGAGCGGCGCTGGCCGCTGGCGGGGTCCGCCGCCGCGAGCGCGGCGCCAAGATCAAACGGCGCTTCTTCCTCGCCGCCGCCGCCGTGGGACGCGAATTCAAGCTCCACGCAGCAATAGGCGAGATGCAGTTCGTCGCTTTTGCCGTGGTGGCCGCCGCCGATGATGGCGTTGGCCAGTTGCGGCAGGCCGAAGACAAGCAGCAGCGCCGCGAGGACGGCGCCGGCAATCTTGTTGAAGAGCAGCGGATCGCCCTGTTGGTCCCGTTGGTTTTGGTCAGCCATTGCTTCTTGCCCTGAAAATATTGAGATCCGTCGCCTGCCGGCGCGCTGCGGACGCGCGTTTTGCCGCTATCTAGCGGGCTCGGCCGGCAAGGGCAATCACGGGGCGGGGGCCGGAAGCGCGGCCTTTTCGCGCGGCGCCGGAATTGTTTTTGCATCGCAGATTGGGCATAAGCCGCCGCTTCGGAACGGATCAGAGCGCCGCCCATGACCGACAAGAACGCCAGCACCGCCCAGCGCATCGCCTTTCAGGGCGAGCCCGGCGCCTTTTCCGAGGTCGCCTGCCGCCGCTTTGCGCCGGAATTTGAGCCGGTCGCCTGCGCAACCTTCGAGGACGCGTTCGAGGCGGTAAAGTCCGGTCGCGCGGCGCGGGCCATGCTGCCCATCGAGAATTCTCTCGCCGGCCGGGTCGCCGATATTCACCATCTCTTGCCCGAGGCGGATCTGCACATCGTGGCCGAGCATTTCCTCCCCATAGAGCACCATCTGATGGTCCGGCCGGGCGTCAAGCTCGCCGACGTCAAAATCGCCCGCAGCCACGCCATGGCGCTTGGTCAGGTGCGCGGCTTCCTGCGGGACAACAAGCTGCGCGCCGAAGTCGCGGGCGACACGGCGGGCGCGGCGCGCCGGCTGTCGGAATCCGGCGGCATGGATGAGGGCGTTGTGGCCTCGGACATCGCCGCGGAGATCTACGGCCTGACAATCCTTGCCCGGAATATTGAAGACGCCGGCCACAACACCACACGCTTCCTGCAAATGGCGGACGAGCCCGATGACGCTGCGCCCGAAGACGGGCCGGTGGTGACGAGCTTCGTCTTTCAGGTGCGCAACATTCCCGCCGCGCTCTACAAGGCGCTGGGCGGGTTCGCCACCAACAACGTCAACATGACCAAGCTCGAAAGCTACCAGCTCGACGGCGCCTTCACCGCAACGATGTTTTACGCGGACATTGAAGGCCATCCGAGCGAAGAGCCCGTGCGCCTGGCGCTGGAGGAACTCGGGTTTTTCTCAAGCTCGCTGAAGATTCTCGGCGTCTACCCGGCGGCGCCGGACCGGCGTTAGCGCGCCTAATTATCAAGCCAGGCGAACGCGCGCGCCACATCCGCCTTGGCGCCCGTTCTGAGGCAGGCGCCGTGCGAGATGACGAGCGCGTCGAAGTCCCAAGACAAAATCTCGTCCCGCGCGCGCCTCGCCGCATCGCGGTCGGCGATCGAGGCGCGGATGTCGCGCGCCGTGCCGCCCTTTTTCCCAAGAATGCCGGCCCAGTTCTTAACCCAGCGCCAGAAAACGTTTTCGCCTGACGGGTCATGCTTTTGAATAAGGTCGGTGACAATCAGCGTGCGGCTTTTCCGGTGAAGGAAGACCACCTCGTCAAGGACGCGATGGCCGTGAAAAACCTGTTGGCGTATGTCATCGGCCCAGATTGCCGGCGCCGTGTTGGTGAGAACGCCGTCGAACGCGATTTTCGGGTGACGCTCTTCAAAACCCGGAGACACCCAGACCTCTGCCTCCGGAAACGCCGCGCGCCATGGGTCCACCCCAAGGGAGTGAATTTTGTTCGGCGCGATAATGAAACCCACATCGCCGAGCGTGCGCACGGCGTTGAGGCGCTCGGGCGTCGGCGCCACCGGCGAATGAACCCAAAGCTGGCCGCTATTCAGGCGAAGAATGCAGGCGCGGGTTTCAAACGGAATGCCGAACATGTGAACCCGGTCGCCCTCAAGCAGCCAAATGTCCTCCCCGAAAGGCGCCGCAAGATCGCCGCTGACCGTCATTCTTGTCCCGCCCATCTCTCCAGCAACTGCCTGGCGATGGTGAATCTCGGCGGAACCCTGAAATCAAGCTGCGCGCCGGCAAGCGCCGCCTGAATATCCGCCCTGTCGATCCACCGCGCCTCGACGATTTCATTCGTATCGAGATGAAGGTCGCGCGACTCTGCGTCGGCGATGAAGCCCATCATCAACGACGTCGGGAACGGCCAGGGCTGGGAAAACTGATAACGTATGTCGGTGAGCTTGACGCCGGCCTCTTCGAAAAGTTCGCGCCGCGCCGCCTCTTCCGGCGTCTCCGCCGCTTCCACGAAACCGGCGAGCGCCGACAGAAAGCCCGGCGGGAAATGGGGCGAGCGTCCGAGAAGGCACGCGCCGTCATGGATCGCGAGGACAATGGCCACAGGGTCCGTGCGCGGGAAATGCTCTGTTTCGCAAGCCCCGCATCGCCGCTTGGCGCCGCCGTTTTTCATCTCGGTTGGCGCCCCGCAATTGGCGCAGAACTGGTGTTTGCGATGCCATTCAAACAGCCAGCGCCCGTGGCCGACAATGGCCAGATCGTCTTTTGAAATGACGGCCGCCGCTTCGCGGATGGGCGTATAGGCGCCAAGCTCTGCGAAGGGCGCGGCGTCCGGGCTTTGCGCGACGCGTGACGCGTCGATGGCGAAAACCGCCTTGTCCCCGCGCATGCCGAGCATGACGATGGGCGCGTCCGCGGGGAATTCGGTCCGCGCCGCGACGGACAAAAACCCCGCCGCGCCATCGGCCACCAGCGGATCGCCGCGCCATAACGGGATCATCACGCTCGACGGATCGGAGAGCTTTTCCGCGACAATATCGTCCAGCGCCTTTTCATTGTTGAGCCGCGCAATCGGCGAGTGGGCGAACCAGTTGGGATTGTCTTCCGGTCTCATGTCGCGGGTTTGGAGCAGGCGCGCGATGAGCGCAATGGCGAATGCCAGCCCCCTTGCAATTTGATCGGCGGGCGCGGATATAAGCCGGCGGAAGGCTGGCGGACGCGCCTCTCGCCAACCCGGTCAGGTCCGGAAGGAAGCAGCCGTAACGAGTTTCGGCGCGGGTCGTTTCAGCCTTCCACTTCATTTTGTCACTGTCTTTCGCTGCTGGCGCTTTTCCACACGGTCCCTGATGCGCCTTTCGCTGCGCGCCCGGACCCCGCATAATGGCCCTATGAGCGACTTGTTGAGCGATGTTGAAACGGCGAGCGCGCCCGCGCCCTATCAGGTGCTGGCGCGGAAATACCGCCCGCAGAATTTCGACGACCTCATCGGCCATGAGGCCATGGTCCGGACGCTCAAAAACGCCTTCGCCGCCGACCGCATCGCTCACGCCTATATCCTCACCGGCGTGCGCGGCGTCGGTAAAACGACGACGGCGCGCATTCTCGCCCGGGCGCTCAACTATGTGGGTCCTGACGGCGAAGACAACGGTCCGCAGATGGAGATGGCCGAGGAGGGCCGCCACTGCAAAGCCATCGCCGAAAGCCGCCATCCGGATGTGCTGGAAATGGACGCGGCCTCGCGCACCGGCGTCGGCGACATTCGCGAACTGATCGAGGGCGTGCGCTATGCGCCGATCGAGGCGCGCTACAAGGTCTACATCATCGACGAAGTGCACATGCTGTCGACGGCGGCGTTCAACGCATTGTTGAAGACCCTCGAAGAACCCCCGCCCCATGTGAAGTTCATTTTTGCGACGACGGAAATCCGCAAGGTGCCGGTGACGGTGCTGTCGCGCTGTCAGCGTTTTGATTTGAAACGCATCGACCCGGAGACGCTGACCGATCATCTCAGCCATATTGCGAAACAGGAACATGTTTCCGTCGCCCGCGACGGCTTGTTCATGATCGCCCGGGCGGCGGAAGGGTCCGTGCGCGACGCCCTGTCGATCCTCGATCAGGCCATCGTGCAGCATAAATCCGTAGACGGAGCGAGCGAGAGCGAGATCGGGCCCGAGGCCGTGCGCGACATGCTTGGCCTTGCTGACCGCAGTCAGGTGTGGGATCTCGTCGGCGCCTGCCTCAAGGGCGACGCCAAGGCGGCGCTTGAGGCCTTCGCCGCGCAATATGACGCCGGGGCCGAGCCCGCCGTGGTGCTGCGCGACATGCTCGATATCGTGCACCTTTTGACCCGCGTAAAAGCGGCGGGGCCGGAAGCGGCGGCCCACGGCGCTGCGGGCGAGGCGGACGCGGAACGGGCGCGGAAACTCGCCGACGGGCTCGAACTCAATGCGCTGACCCGCGCCTGGTCGCTCTTGATGAAGGGCCTTGCGGAAACCGCCGCCGCGCCGGACCCGGCCGCCGCCGGGGAAATGGCGCTCATCCGCCTTTGCTTCGCCGCCGACCTTCCGACCCCGGACGACGCCTTGCGCGCCTTAAAAAAAAATTCTGAAAACGCGCAAGGAACGATGAGCGCGCGCCAAACGGCCCAGCCTGAGCCGGCGCCGTCTGCAACGATCATCAATATCGAACCGCCCTTGCGTTCCGCGCCCGCAGCGGCGGAAACGACGCTGACCTCGTTCGAGGACGTGACGCGCCTTGCGGGGCGCATGCGCGACGCCAAGCTCCGCACCGAACTGGAATCCTACGTTCACATCGTGCGCTTCGAAGAGGGCCATATGGAAATGCGGCTCGGCGCGGGCGCGCCCGACACGCTGCCCGGCCGGCTGACGCGGCGCCTCAAAGAATGGACCGGCCGGCAATGGGTCGTCTCCGTCACCGAGCAGGAAAACGGCGCCGCCTCGGTGCGCGACGCGCGCATGGCCGAAGTGATGGCCGACCCGCTGGTCAAAAAAGCGCTCGACATGTTTCCGGGCGCCAAAGTGACAAGCGTCAGGGAGCCGCAAGCGCCGATGGAGCCCGCGCCCGACGAACTGGAAGAGGACCCGCCCGTCGATCCCGATGACGAGGCCACCGAATTCGGGGACTTCGAAGACGACGACATTGTGCTCAGCGTTCTGCGCGAGGGCGCCGACAACCAAAAAGGCTGAAGCGACATGGATATTGGCAAGATCATGAAACAGGCCGGCGAGATGCAGGCCAAAGTGGCGGAAATGCAGGAGAAAATCGCCGCCATGGAAGTCACCGGCGAGGCCGGCGCCGGCATGGTCAAGGTGACCTTAAACGGCAAGGGCTACGTCTCCGCCGTCGCCATCGACCCGCAGCTATTCAACGGCGACGACCGCGAAGTGGTCGAGGACTTGATCGCCGCCGCCGTCAACGACGCCCGCGCTAAGGTCGATACTCAGTCAGCGGAGCAAATGAAATCCCTGACCGAGGGCCTGCCGATCCCGCCGGGCATGAAGATGCCGTTTTAAAACGCTACACAACGAATACGACTATTAAATGCCCTCCTCCCCCATCGGTCCTGAACTCCAGCGTCTCATCGACCTCCTTGCAAAAATGCCGGGGCTGGGGCCGCGCTCGGCCAAGCGCGCGGCGCTTTATCTCCTTAAAAAACGCGGGGCTGTGATGGAGCCCCTCGCCTTCGCCCTTGATGATGCGGCGAAGAAAGTCAAAGCCTGCAGTATTTGCGGCAATTGGGATTCGATTGACCCCTGCGCCGTCTGCGCTGACGCAACCCGCGACAAGTCAGTGCTTTGCGTCGTGCAGGATGTGGGCGATCTCTGGGCGCTGGAGCGCGCTGGCGCTCATAAGGGCCGATATCATGTGCTCGGCGGGCTCTTGTCGCCCCTCGACGGGATCGGCCCGGACGATCTCAATATCGGCCGGCTCATTGAGCGCGCGAAAGAGCCTGAAACCAAGGAGGTGGTGATTGCGCTCGCCTCAACCGTCGACGGCCAGACCACGGCCCATTATCTCACCGAGCATCTCGAAAGCGCGAGCGTCGCCATCACCCGTCTCAGCCAGGGCGTCCCCGTAGGCGGCGAGCTTGATCATCTCGATGAGGGAACGCTGGCGGCGGCCATGAAAACACGGCGGGAGTTTTAGCCGCGCGCGAGCGCCCGCCGCATGGTCAGCACAAAGACCAACAGCACAATCACGAACCCGGTCGATATCCCGGCTCGCGTGTCGGCGAACATGGGCGTTGACAGGGACAGCAGCCATAGCCCCGCGAGCATCCATTGCTCGTATTTTAGCCAGCCCGTTTCAAGCGCGCGCATGACGACGACGGCGACGGGAAGCCCGAGAATAATCAGTTCGTAGTAAAATCCGTAGGGCGCTATCAGGAAAACCCCGGCGATCAGCGCCGCCGCCCGCAGGCCCGCGTCGTCGACGCGCCGCCAGACCCGCCACACGGCCGCCGCTGCGCCGATGCCGCAGATAAGATGGAACGCCCGCGCCGGCCATTCCGGCAGCCCGGCGTAAAGCGCCGCCGAATACGGCGTCGCCATCTTCGCCAGCGGCATGAGCCCCGTGCTGACGCGATCGTTGACCTCCGTTATGGACGCAAAAAACGCAAGCCACGGCTCTGCGCCATAGGCGATGAGGCTCAGCGCCGCGAGCCCCGCGGCCGTGAGCGCCGCGACGGCGATGGCGCGCCAGCAGCCCGCGGCGAGATAGGCGATCGGAATGAGCAGGCCGAGATGCGGCTTCACCGTGAGAAGACCCGCCGCGACGCCAGCGATGATTGGGCGGCGTTTCGGATCGCTCGCCGCAAGGAGGAGAAGCGCGGCGGTGAGGAACCCGTTCTGCCCGCTGGTGAGCGCGATGAACGCCGCCGGCGATGCAATGACGGCGAAGAACAGGAGATTGCCTTTAATCTCCTTACGGATCAATGCGGCGTAAGCGCCGGCGGTCGCGGCGGAAAAAATCGAAAAGCCGAGCAAGTAAGGCAAGCCGGCAAACGCCGCGACCATGAGAAAATAGGTCGGCGGGTATTGCCAGCTCAAGGTGAGATCGTCGCGCCCCGGAAACGCCGCGTTCAACCGCGCCTGAAAGTCCGCGACAGTGTAGATGTTTGCGGCCGCGCCCTCGGCGGCGGCGTTGGCGGCGATGAAGAAGGCGGAGAAATCCCCGCCGATCATGATCCCGCTCGCCCCGGTTAAAGCGGCGGCGTACATGACCGCGCTCGTTGCAATCGAAATCGCCGCCCAGACGCCGAAGACCAGCCACAGATTGCGCCGCGTCGGGGCAAAGCGCGCCCAGCGGATCGTCAGGGCCGAGGGGGCTTCCCTGGCGGAATGGTCGGCGGTTTCCATGAGGGGTTTTTAGGCCGGCGCGCCTTTCCCTTTCGTTTAGGGCCGCGACGTCGCCGCCGGGGAGAAAATCTTCGGGACTCCGGGCCCCGAATCGGATAAATGTTCACGTTATGATCTCATTTCTCGCCGACATCGGCCTCGCCCCCGGAACCCCCGCTTTCTGGATAGCCTTTGCGCTGCTGGCCGCGCTGATCGCCGCCGCCGCCTTCTGGCGGCAGGCCTCGGCCCAGGCCGCCGCCCTCGGCCAGTCGCTGGAGGCGACCCGGCTCAAGCTCGCGGGCGCGGAGCAGCGCGCCGACGATGCGATCAGGCTGGAAGCCGATCTCGACGAAGAACGCCGCCGCCGCGCCGAGGCGGAAAACGTTTCGGCGGCGCAAGAGGCAAGGCTCGAAGAGCGGGAAAAGGCGCTCGCGGAGATGACTTCGCGTTTTGAGACGACATTCAAAGCAACAACCGCGGATCTCTTAAAAGACGCAAATGAAGCGTTTCTTCGAGATTCAAAAAAGACATTCGATCTCTACAAACAGACCGCGTCGAGCGAAGGCGAGCAGCGCCGCAAGGCCCTCGACGATCTCTTGAAGCCTGTGAGCGAGACCCTGACCCGCTATGAAAAAGGGCTTTCGGAAATGCGCGAAGAACAGGCGCAAGCGCGCGGCGCGCTGAAAAACCAGATCGGCGATCTGGCGAAACATACGCAGGACGTGCGCGCCGAGGCGCAGAAGCTCGCCACCGCCTTGCGCGCCGGGCCCAAGACCCGCGGGCGCTGGGGCGAGGAACAACTGAAAAACGTTGTCGAGATCGCCGGCATGACCGCCCATGTGGATTTCATCGAGCAGGCCGCCCACGCCGACGGCGACAAGCGCAAGATCCCCGACATGGTGGTGAGCCTGCCCGGCGAGCGGGCGATTGCAGTCGATTCAAAGGTCTCCCTCGGCGCCTATCTCGATGCGGTGGAAGCGGAGACGGACGAGGCGCGCGCCGCTGCTCTTAATCGCCATGCGGACGATTTATGGAGCCATGTGAAATCCCTGTCGATGAAAGACTATGCGGCGTCCTTGCGGGACTCGCTTGATTACACAGTGCTTTTCCTGCCCGGGGAGCATTTCTTTTCCGCCGCGCTCGACGTGCGCCCCGACCTTTATCAGAAAGCGTTCGAGCAGAAGATCCTGGTGGCGACGCCGACCATCTTGATCGCTGTGTTGAAATCCGCCGCGCTGAACTGGCGCCAGGAAAAGATGACCGAGCACGCCAACGAGGTCGCCGGCATGGCCAAGGATCTCTATGACAGCCTCGTCACCATGGCCGGCAATATGAAGGCCCTTGGCCGGTCGCTTGAAAGCGCGGTCAAGAATTACAATGCGTCGATTGGCGGCTTTGAGGGCCGCGTTCTCCCCCGCGCGCGCAAATTCGCCGAATACCAGTTGCCGGGCGTCGACAAGGAGATGCCCGAAACGGCGCATGTCGAAGGGGCTTTGCGGGAAATGCGCGAAGGCGCGGCGCGGCGTCTTGAATTCGACGCCGACGAGAAAAAGGACGACGCGGCTTAAGGTCGTTTATGCCGCTTCCTTTTTCGCCAGACGCCAGACTTCACGCATTTTCGGCGGCGAGGCCTGCAGGATCGCCTGGCGGAAGATCCGGCCCATGGTCCGCATGAGGAAGATCGCAAAGGCGAGCATCAGCGCCGTGGCGCCGACAATCTCCCAGAGCGGCGGATCGGCGGCGGCGCGCATCATCACCGCATAGGGCGTATAGATCGGGATCCAGGTGAGGATGGTCGCGATCACGCCGTTCGGCTCCTGAAACACCATGATCATGAAGGGGAGCGGCGCGAACACGAGCAGCATGACCGGGCCCATATAGGATTGCGCGTCCTGCAGCGAATTTGAAATGGCGCCGATAGCGAGAAAGATCATTGCGAAGATCAGATAGGCGCAGAAGAAATAAAAGAGATAGACGAGCAGCAGGTTTGACGACGTCAGGGCGCTGACGATGGTCATGGCGATGCTTTCCTGTCCGCCCGTGTCGATGGTCGCGCTGATGCCGATGCCGCCGGCGATGAAGATGGTCGGCATGGTCAGGCCGACGGCGCCGATGCCGAGCAGCTTGCCCATCATCAACTGGTTGGCGGTGACCGACGACAGAAGAATTTCGACAATCTTGTTTGATCGCTCCTCAATCGTATTGGTGAGGAGGAGATTGCCGACGCCGAAAATAATGACCAGCAGCATATAGGTCATGGCGGCCGGCAGGCTCGATTCGATGCGGTCCTTAAGGCCGAGTTCGGCTTCGTCCGGCGCCTTGTCCGGCCTGAACGACGCCACGGGCGCGTCAACGGATTCGATCGCCTTTACCGCGTCGTCGGCGACGCCCATCTCGTTATATTTGGCGCGTTTCAGCGCATCGGTCAGCGCGGCCGATATGCGCGATTGCAGTTCCGTATCGGTGATGTGCCGGCTCCAATACTGCGCCTCGCCCGCGTCCTCGGCGGCGCCAAAGTCGAAAGGAATGAGAATGGCGGCGAATAGCGGGCGTCCGCCCTCGGGCGTTGCGATCCGTCTGTCTTCAAGAAGATAGGGGCGCAGCGCCGCCTCAATCTCGCTGAGGCTTGCGGCGTTCCGAGCGCTTTCCGGCAGGCCGGCGAGTTTGTATGGCAGTCTCGGTTCGGCAAAATCCGGCGCGCCGGGCTTCAACAGCGGTTTCGCCGCCGCCATCGCCGCTGAAGATCCGCCCGCGGCTTTAAATGCCGCAAGGCGCTTCTCATCGAGTTGCGCCGGCGCAAACGGCGCTGGCAATTCTGCGCCGCTTTCCGGCAAGCTGATGCGGAAATAGGCGTCAAGGGATTCGATCACCGTATAAAGATGCCGGCGCTCAATGCGTTCGAGAATATCGTCCTTATAAAGACCAGTTTCATCGTAAACGACGAAATAGCGGACCGGTTTTGTTCGTTCGGCGACGCCGACGGCAGCGCTGACCGCGACGAACCCTAAGGGAAACATGAATAGGAAAATCAGGAAGCCGCGGGAGAACACATATTGGCGGTATTCGCGCCAGGCGATGAGAAGGATCTGGTTCATTCCGCGGCCTCCTTCATCGCAGGGCGCGCATCCGCTGTCGCCTCTTCATCGTCGCCGGCGAGGGAAACGAAGATATCGTGCAGCGTCGCGCCGGCCTGTTCAAAGCGGGTGAGCATGACGCCCGCGGCGACGGCGCGCTCCAGAAAGGCTTGCGGGTCGGCCCCGTCCTCAAGTTCGATCTCGTAGGTCGTTTCCGCGCCGCTTTTGTCTTCAACGCGAATGCCGGCGACGCCGCCAAGGGCGGTGAGCGCTTCCATCGGCGCGGTGGTGCGCACGTGAAGGCGCTGGGCGAAGGACGCCCGCGCCTCGCTCATCGTCCCCTCAAAGCGCTTTTGCCCATGGGCCATGATCAGGAAGCGGTCGCATAACCGCTCCGCATGCTGCATCACATGAGTTGAGAAAATGATCGTCCGCCCCGCCGCGCGCTGGTTGCGGATCAGCGCTTCGAGCGTCTGCTGATTGATCGGATCAAGGCCGGAAAACGGCTCGTCGAGAATGAGCAGCTCCGGCTCATGGGCGATGGTCGAGAGAAGCTGCACCTTCTGCGCCATGCCTTTCGACAGGGCTTCGCATTTTGATCGTGCAAATTCGGCAAGGCCGAACTCTTCCAAGAGCGCCATCGCCCGCTTGCGCGCGGCGCTGCGGCCCATGCCGCGAAGCTGCGAGAAATAGGCGATCGAATCGACCGCCTTCATCTTTTTATAGAGCCCGCGTTCTTCCGGCAGATAGCCGATGCGACGGCGCACGGGGATCGCCGAGTCCGATCCGAGAATGACGATCCGACCGGAAGTCGGGTTGATGATGTCCAGCATCATCCGCAGGGTCGTCGTCTTGCCGGCGCCGTTGGGTCCGAGAAAGCCGTAAATCTCGCCCGGCGCCACCGCGAAGGAGAGATCGTCGACGGCGGTGAAGCCGCCATAGCGCTTGACCACATGCTCAAGCAGAATAACCGGTTCGGACATGAAATCGTTACCCTGAAAGGACCGCTATCTTATCGCGGCGGCGGCGTTAAGGAAGCGATAAACGCCCTTTTTCGCTTTCTAACGGGCGCGGATGATTTCATCGCGCAGATAGCCCGGGCGCCGGGCGTGATATCGACGCATGTAAAATGCGACGACGGCGAGCCAGGAAAAGAGAACGCCGAAGAAATAATAAAATCCGGCGAGGTCGCGAACGTAATAGAGCGCCGCCGCCGGCGGCGTCTCCCGGAAAAAGATAAGCCGGCCGTCCTCGATGAACAATCGCTCCGCCGTGTCGACCGGGGCCGGGACGACGCCGGCCGCTTCCGCGCCGATGATGATGGCGGTGAGCGCGATAAAGATGACCGGGAGCGACAGGAAAAACGTGACAAACGCGGCCAGCGCATAGCCGGGAAACCGCGGGGCGTTGACCCGGGCGTAAATCGTGCGGAAGCCCGCTTCGTCGAGATGGGCGACGAACTCCGGCTCGTGTTTCTGGAAATGGGCCCACTCGATGGCGGCGCCCTCGGCGATCTCGGCCTCGATGCGCCGGCGCCAGCGCCAGTAGAAAAAACCGCTCGCGCAGAGCAGGATGACGACAATCAGGAAAAACAGAACCATGGCGCGCGCGTTTTGGAAACTTCCGGAAGCGGGGGATGTACCCTAAAGGCGCGCCCGGCCCAAGGCGCCGGCAAGCGCGTCGGCGAAGCGGTCGCGTTCCTCCGGCGACAGGAAGGCGCCGAGGATCAGGGTTTCGCCCTTTGACGTGACGCGGACCTGGCTTTCATGGGCGAGGGGGCGGTCAATGGAAACGCGGGTCCAGGCCGGCTGTAGCCGCCAGCGCGTTTCGTGGCCCGAGGGCAGGATGCGCGACACCCACATCTCGTCCTCGTCGATGCGCACGCGCTCGCGCAGCCGACCCTGACGGTAGGAAAGCTTGAATGCCAGCCAGACGAGGAAGACGTCGAGCCCGCAAAACCCGATCACCGGCCAGGCGCCGATGGCGTAAAAATAAATCCCGAACAGGAAGTTCGCGCCGATCACCACGGCCATCACGGCGATGAAGCCGGCATTGGGCAGCGACCGGTTTGGATAAAGGACCGCGTCGAACAGGGCGTCTTCGTCTCTTGTCGCCGGCGGCGGGCCGAGATCGCGGGCGCGACCCTTCATGATCGGCGTCATGGTCTCAATGTCGCGAAGCCTTTTCATGAGGGTTATGATAGGCCCGCGCGCCGGCGCTCGCAATTGCGCCGCCGGTCAACTTTCAACGCGCGCAATGACCGGCTATGGTCGCGTCGCTCCGCCGCCACGATGGATCGCCCGCCGCCTCATGCCCCGCAAAATGACCCGCGCCAATGCGGCGCTCCTTTATGAACGCCTGTCGCAATCGCGCCCCGACCCGACGACCGAACTTCATTTCAAAAACCCCTATACGCTCCTCGTCGCCGTGGCCCTGTCGGCGCAGGCGACCGATGAAGGCGTCAACCGGGCGACGGGTCCCCTGTTCAAGATCGCCGACACGCCGGAGAAAATGGCGGCCCTCGGCGAGAAAAAACTCGGGGGCTATATCAAGACCATCGGCCTCTGGCGCAACAAGGCGAAAAACGTGATCGCGCTGTCGAACATGCTGATTGACGAGCATGACAGCGCCGTGCCGCGGGACCGCGACGCGCTCGAAGCGCTGCCCGGCGTCGGGCGCAAAACCGCGAATGTGGTCCTCAACGTCGCCTTCGGCGAGCCGACCATTGCTGTCGACACGCATATTTTCCGGGTTTCCAACCGCACGGGGCTTGCGCCCGGCAAGAACCCGCTGGAGGTTGAACTGGGACTGGAGAAATCGACCCCGGCGGACTATCGCCAGCACGCCCATCACTGGCTGATCCTGCACGGCCGCTATGTCTGCAAGGCCCGCACGCCCGAATGCTGGCGCTGCGTCATCACCGATATTTGTGGGTTCAGGGATAAAACGACCGAGCCGAAGGCGGCGAAAAAGACTGTTAAAAAGACACCCACCGCGGGGAAGCTGAAAACGGCGACGCCGAAAAGGAAGACGGCGAAAAGGAAAACAGCAAGGGCGAAAGCATGACCGGAGATGATCGCCTGATCATCGCGCTTGATCTTCCCGATACGGATAAAGCGCAGCATATTATCGACCGCATCGGCGACGCCGGACGGTTTTACAAAATCGGCTACCAGTTGATGCCCGTAGGGGGGCTCGACCTTGCCCGGCGTCTGTCGGGAGAGGGCAAGAAGATCTTTCTCGACTTCAAGTTTCATGACATCGGCGCCACGGTCGAGCGCGGCGTTAAAAGCGTCTGTAAACTCGGCGGCGATTTTCTCACCGTCCATGCGGAACCGGATGTGCTGAAAGGCGCCGTCGCCGGCCGCGGCGACGATACGCGGCTCAAAATTCTCGCCGTGACGGTGCTGACCAGTCTTGACGCGGCGGCGCTGAAAAAATCCGGCGTCGACATCGCCCTCCCCGATCTTGTTCTTCGCCGCGCGGAGTTTGCGGCGGAAGCGGGCGCCGACGGCGTCGTCGCCTCGGCGCAGGAAGCCGCCGCTATCAAGGCGCGCTTCGGCGACGCGCTCGCCATTGTCACCCCCGGCGTCCGGCCCGCCGGCGCCGCGGCCAATGATCAAAAACGCATTGTCACGCCGGCGGCCGCCGTTAAGGCGGGGGCCGACTATCTCGTTGTCGGTCGTCCGATCGTCAACGCCGACGATCCGGCGGCGGCGGCGGCGGCGATTGCGGTTGAAATCACCGGCGCCTGACGCGCTTTGCGAGGGTCCGGCCTTGCTATAGGCTTGCGCGCAAAGTCGAAAACGACGCCGCAAGATTTCAGGGATGAAACGCAAGCCATGAGCGATCCGGAAAAACGGTCGGAAAGGCGCGTTGAGCGACGCTCCAGACGTACGATTTTCGACGCCTATCTCGCCAGCGCGCGCAAGAACGGCGCAAGCGCCGTCGCATTGACCGATGGCGACGGCAAGAAATTCACCTTCAAGGATCTGACCCGCGCCGCCTTTGCCCTTGGCGGCGCCCTCGGCCGCATGACGAAGCCGAAAGAACGGGTCGGCGTTCTGTTGCCCACGGGCGCCGGCGCCATGATCGCGTTCTTCGCCTTGCTGTCGCGCGGGCGCGTGCCGGCGATGCTGAACTTTACGTCGGGCTCGCGAAACCTTCTGGCGGCATGCAGGGCGGCGGAAGTCACGAAGATCGTCACGGCGAAGAAATTTATCGACGTTGCCGGTCTCGAAAAACTGATCGAGGAATTGTCCGCTGGCGCTGAAATCATTCAGCTCGAAGACGTGCGCGAAATGCTAACCTGGCGCGATAAGGCGCTGGCCGTCATCGGCCCCTTCATCCCGAGCCTCACAACCGCGCGCCCTCATTTCGATGAGCCGGGCGTCATTCTCTTTACGTCGGGCACGGAGGGCGCGCCGAAAGGCGTTGCGCTGTCGCACCGGAATATTCTGGCGAACACCGAACAGATATCTGCTCATGTAACGCTTTTGCCCACGGATATCTTTTTCAATCCCCTGCCGACGTTTCATTGTTACGGTCTCACCGCCGGCGCGCTCTGGCCGATCCTCAACGGCCATCCGGTGGTACTGCACCCGTCGCCGCTGCAGGTGAAAATCATCCCCAAGCGGATTTTCGAAACCGGCTCAACAGTGATGTTCGCGACCGACACGTTCCTCTCGCAATATATGCGGGCGAGCGCCGACGGCGCCATGTCGTCCCTGCGCATCGCCGTCTGCGGCGCGGAACGGGTCCGCGACGAGACCCGCCAGGCGGCGGAAAAACGCTTCGGATTTGAAGTGCTTGAGGGCTACGGCGTGACGGAAGCCTCGCCAGTCCTCGCCGCCAATCAGCCGGGCGATATTCGCTCCGGCACGGTGGGCCGGATGCTGCCCGGGATCGAGACCCGGCTCGAACCGGTCGAGGGGCTGGAGAATGCGGGCCGCCTCCATGTCAGGGGCCTCAACATCATGAAGGGCTACCTCACCGCCGACGCGCCCGGCGTCATCAAGCCGCCGAAAGACGGCTGGCACGATACGGGCGACGTCGTCGCCATCGACGAGCGCGGCTATGTTTCGATCCGCGGGCGCCTCAAACGTTTCGCCAAGATCGGCGGCGAGATGGTGTCCCTGGCGGTCGTTGAAAACTGCGCGTCGGCGGTCTGGCCGGACAATCTGCACGCCGCGGCGATCCTGCCGGACCCGAAGAAGGGCGAACAGATTATTCTTGTTACGGATTGCCAGGAAGCGCCGCGGGGCGTGCTGCTCGCCTGGGCGCAAGGGCACGGCGTTGCGGAACTCGCCGTGCCGAAAAAAATCGTCTCGGTCGAAACCATCCCCGTCCTTGGCACCGGCAAGATCGACTATCTGAAAGTGAAAACCCTCGCCGAAGAGGCGCTCATTGCGCGCGAAGCGGAAGCCGCGGCCGCGCCGGCGCCGGAACTCACCAAAAAAGAGCTGAAACAAAAGGCCGCGGCGGAACGGGCCGAGAAAAAGCGCCTTGAGAAAGAAGCCAAGGCGGCGGCGAAAGCGGAAAACGCCGCGGAGACAACGCCGGCGCAGCCGGAAGTTTCCAACGACAATGTGGAACGAAAAGACGCGGCGGAATAAATTACGGCGTTAGTCGCGCCGCGGCGGCGGCGCGTTCGCCGTCTTCATCACTTTCAATCCTGTGTTCTTCGCCTTCGTCGCGCGCGGCGGGCGCCGGTTCATCGGGCATTTCCTCCGGCTCGCTTGCCGCGGCGGCGGGTTCATCCGCCGGTTCAACATCCGGCTCCACATCCGGCGCCGCCGCGACGGGCGGTGCGATCAGGAGGCGCAGTTCTTCTGCGGAAATCGCCTCGCCGGCGTCTTCCAGCGGCGGCGGGCTGAGGCGGCCATGCTCCATATATTCGCGCACCAGCCGGACCCATCCGGCGCGGGTGAAATGAAAGGCGCCGTCGGCGCCGGGGCGCGGGTCGCGTGGCGCCGCGGCGGCGCGCTCAAGCCAGCCGCGACCGGCTTCCTCGCCGTGAAGATGCGTCGCCGCGGTCGCCATCAGCGCATAGGCGTGGGCGTTGGGCGCCGCCGTCAACAGCGCTTCGAGTTTCGTCATGGCGGCTTCATGATCGCCGACAAGATTGGCGGCGCGCGCCTCAAGGAGAGCCGCCTCGTCCGTATCCGGATTTTTCGCCGCCAGTTTCCTTAATTTCTCCGCGCGCTTTTCCGCCGATTCCTGCGCGTAGACCTTGTCGTACATTCTGATCAGCGCCGGGTGCGCGTCTTTCGCAAACGCGGCTTCAAGAATGTTTGCGGCCTTGCCGGTCTTGCCGTTTTCGCGGCTGAGGTCCGCGGCGAGGACGGCGGCCGGGGCGAAGGACGGCGCCAGTTTGAGCGCCGCCTCGGCTTCGGAAAGGGCAAGGGTTTTGTCGCCGGAAAGGCGCGCCGCGTCGGCGTCCGCGGCGTAGAGCGCGGCCGTTGCGCGATCAGCCTTTTCCGGGTCGATCAGTTTGTTGCGTTTGCCTTTGGCGATCGCCTCGCGCGTGTCGCCCCAGGCGCCGCGCTCTAGGCCGAGATCGACCACAGACTGAAACGCCCATCCGGCATTGGCGCGCAAGGCAAAGGCGCGCTCGGCATAGTCGCGCGCTTCGTCCTGGGCGCCGCGTTTGATGGCCTGGGCGTAAAGGCCTTTAAGGCCGAGAAACTCGGTCTCCGGCGCTTCCAGCATGGCCGAAAAACTCTGCGTCGCCGCGACCTCGTCGCCCGAAAGCTGCGCCGCCTGCGCCGACAAGAGGCGCGTTAGCGCCAGATTTTCAAGGTGCTTTTGCGCCACCTTGGCGTGATGGGACGCGTCGGCGGCGTCGCCGACGGCGACCGCCTCAAGGCCGCGGGTGAGCGCCGCGACGCCGCGCTCGCGTTTCGTTTCGGCGTCCTTCGCGCGGATCTTCGCCGGCAACGCTAGAACGTCCTTGATCTTGTGCGTTGCATAAACAGCGATGAAAAACACGAAAATCAGCACGCCGAGAATAAGCCATGACGGGCTGTCGAAACGGACGCCGAAAGCCTCGCCGCTGATGCGGCTGTCGAAGGTCATCAGCACCGTGATCGTTCCGGCGATAAGAACAACCCATAAGAGAAAGATCAAAATCCGCGTCATAAGGATTCCGGCCCCGCCGCCCGTTCGGCGAGGTCCGCGTTGAGCGAACGCAGCGCCGCGTCGATTTCAGCCCGCTGACGGGCGAGATCGACCCAGTCGCTCATGGCCTCCTGGGCCGCCGGCGGCAGGGCTTGAATTTCGTCAATGGCGCGGGAAAGCGCGCCCTTATCGACGGCGTCTTCGGCGCGCGAAATGACGGCGCCGGGCGCGTCGCCCGCCTGCGGCGCGGCCGGACGGATATTGAACAGGCCCGCGACGCGCGCGCCGTATCGCTCGACGACGCCGTTGGCGTTTTCGCGATTGGCGGTGGCGAGCCCTGCGCGCGCCGCGGCGTCAAACCCGCCCCGAATTTGCGTCATCGTCGGGGCCCCGCCATCCGCATAGCGTTCAAGCAGCACGACCCCCATGGCGTCGGGGACGGCTTGCCTGAGCGTCGCCAGCTCGGCGGCGAAGGGCGCGCCCTCTTCCACCGCTTTCAGGATGCCGTTCAGCGCCACGGCACCGGCGGCCACCGGCGACTGCTTCGCGGCGTCTCGGAGCGCGTCATTTTGTGCGCTGAGATCGGCGATCTCGCTTTGCGCAGTCGCGAGGCGTGCGCGCGTTTCCAGCAGGGCGTCATTCGCTGACGCCAGTTCGCTTCGCGCGTCTTCGATCGCCGCCTCCAGCGCGCTCGCGCGACGACGCGCCTCTGCGAGCGCGGCTTCAAGGGACGCGATCCCGTCGGCGTCAGCAGCGACGGTCGCGGCCTCGCCATCGACGCCGTCGCCCGCATCGGCGACTCTTTCTTCGCCCGAGGGCGCGTCAACGACGTCGAGTCTCGGCTCATCCGGTATTTCATCTGTAGGCTGATTGTCGTTGGCTGCGTCGTCGCGAGCCGGCGGGGCGTCCTCAATGCTTTCCTCGCCCGTCGGCGCCGCGCCTTCGAGATCGAAACTTATCGCTGGCGGGATTTCTTCGCTCGCCGCTTCGACGTCCGGCGCGTCGCTTTCGATGTCGGCCGCCTCCTTGGCGGCGGTCTGCATGTCGGTATTGGCAATGGCGTCCGACGGTGTCGAAAGCGCGGCGATGTCGTCGGCAAAGGACGAGGCCTCTGACGGCGCCGGTGCACCGGGTTTGACGTCGGCCAGCGCCTCATTGGCGATTTTTGTATCGGGCTCCGCCGCGACCGCTTCCGTTTCAGGCGCGGCGGCGGGCGCTTGAACAGTGGTTTCGTCGACGACCGGTTCGGTCTTCAGGCCCGTTGTAAAATACCAGACGGCGCCGGCGGCGATGGCGACGACGACCATGCCGGCGAAGAACAGAACGCCCGGGCTGACAAAAGAAGGGCGCGCCGCCGGCTCGGTTTCGCTTGCTTCAGCGTCGTCGAAAGGTTCCGCGGCGGCGGCCGGTTCGTCGACGACGATCTCCGCATCGACCTCGGGGATGTCGTCCGCCGGCGTCGTGCTGTCGTCTTTTTTTTGATCGTCGTCGCCGGCCATAAAACTTTTCCGCCTGTCCCGCGTCTTAGTTAAGCGCGCGCGCCGCGCCTCTCAAGCGCGGGCAGTCATTAAGGCGATCATGGCGGCGGCGTTTCGTTCGCTCGCCGTGTCGATCACGCGCCATTGTGCGCGTTTTGCGACGTCGGCGACGGCGTCGCTGAGACAAACGGCGCGACATCGCGTCAGGGCCTCGGCAAGGCCCGCCGCGTCAACCAGCTTGAGAAAAAGCTGCGCCGTGCGCGGTGAAAAAAAAGCCGCGGCGAGGGCTCGGCCGCTTCCCAGCGCCGATCGGGCCTCGGCCGGGAGGTCTGTCGCCTCGGCCGTTTCATAGGCGACGATGCGCCGCGCGCCGAGGCCGCGCTCTTTTAACGCCGCAATCAGGTCGCCGGCCCGGCGGGCGCCGGCCACATGGACGATCGGTCCGGAAACCGCGCCGGCGTTGTCGGCGATGAGGTTGGCGAGGGACTCAACGTCGCCGCCGGCTGCGTGAACGGTGGCAAAGCCGGCGTCGCCCGCCGCTGCGGCTGTTGCTTCGCCGACGCAGAAGGCAGCGAGGTTTCGAACCCGGCTCGCCCCGGCGAAGGCGCGAACGCCGTTTGCGGAGGTAAAGGCCAGCGCGCCGGCGTCGCCCGGCGCTTCCCAGTCCTTGTGAAACCGAACCGTCATCAGCGGCGCGACCACCGGGTCGAGACCGGCCTTGCGGCAATCCTCCGCAAACTGGTCGGCGTCCGGCTGCGGCCGCGTGATCAGCACTTTCATGGCGCGATCTCCGCTTTTGCGGGCCCAAACACAAGGGGCGAAAAATACTGTTTCGAAATCGGAATGGTTGCTCCCGCGGTTGGTTCCATCATTTCAGCCTTGCCATGGCGCAGTCTTTCGATGTCAAAGCCCCTGATGGCGGAGACGCATACGCATAAACCGAACGGCGGCCCGGCGGTCGCCGGCGCTGTCGTCCTCGGCGTCGAGACGAGTTGCGACGATACCGCGGCCGCGCTTGTCCGTCGACGCCCCGACGGCTCGGCCGAGATCCTGTCGAATGCGGTCTGGACCGATCATGACGATCACGCGGCCTTTGGCGGGGTCGTGCCGGAGATCGCCGCGCGCAGTCATGTGGAGCGGCTCGATCATGTGATCGCCCGCGCGCTCGATGAAGCGGGTATGGCCGTCGCCGATATCGACGCCGTCGCTGCGACCGCGGGGCCTGGGCTGATCGGCGGCGTTATGGTCGGTCTTACCGCCGGCAAGGCGATTGCGATGGCCGGCGCCGTCCCGCTGATTCCGGTCAATCATCTGGAGGGCCACGCCCTCACAGTTCGGATGACGGACCGAGCTCAGTTCCCGTTTCTGCTGCTCCTCATTTCCGGCGGCCATACCCAGCTCCTGTGGGTTCGCGGCCTGGGCGATTATCGGCGTCTTGGCGCCACCATCGACGACGCGGCCGGGGAGGCGTTCGACAAAACCGCGAAACTGCTGGGGCTGGGCCAGCCCGGTGGTCCGCGGGTCGAATCGGCGGCCACGGGCGGGCGGGCCGACCGGTATGACCTTCCTGAACCCCTGAAAACAAGGGCCGGCTGCGATTTTTCGTTTTCCGGCCTCAAGACGGCGGTGCGCGAAATTGCTGAGCGTATGGCTGATGAGACGGGCCGTATGGCCGGTCAGGACGTCGCCGATCTTGCGGCGTCGTTTCAGCATGCGGCGGCGAGACATTTGGCGCAGCGGACCGGGAATGCGATGGATGCGGCGAGCGTCGAGGACGGCGCGGGACGACTGGTCGTCGCCGGCGGCGTCGCCGCCAACTGCG
The DNA here is from genome assembly GCA_028284345.1 of Hyphococcus sp. Classification (GTDB taxonomy): domain Bacteria; phylum Pseudomonadota; class Alphaproteobacteria; order Caulobacterales; family Parvularculaceae; genus Hyphococcus. The sequence continues at coordinate 687,321 of JANQRY010000008.1, forward strand.
CCATCAAGTCGATGTTAAGTTCGTTATGTGAATGTAAAGGTTGGCGGCTGATCGCGCCGCCGGCGAAATACTGCACCGACAATGCGGCGATGATCGCCTGGGCCGGGGCCGAGCGCCTCGCCGCCGGTATGGCCCCGGATTTCGACGATGCGCTGGCGTTCGCCCCCCGGGCCCGCTGGCCGCTGGCGCCGCCGCCCGAGGGCCGCGCCATTGGCGGCGGCCGCAAGGGCCCGAAAGCTTAGAAAAAGCGGTTCTCCCGGCAAAATAAAAGCGCGGAAGCCAGGGTGAAGCTTCCGCGCTTTCTGAACCGTCGCGGCGTTAGGGAGGTCATGTCCATGCAGGGGGGCGGGACAGACGCCGCGACGGCGGGATGTAACAGGGCCTTAGGCGACGACGCCGCGGGTGGCGAAGTCGGCCGCGATGTAAAGCGCGGCGCCCAGGATAGCGGTCAGCGACAGGGTCGCTAAAAGCTGAACGGCGGTGTCTTTGAAAGACGTAAACATGACGGCGGTCCTCATTCTGATCTCGGGTTTGTTTTGCTTTTGGCGCCGGCCGGAGGCGTTTCCCCAACCAGCGCAGGATCGTAGATAGGCGAATATTGAACTGTTGTCAATGAACGAAAACGTAAATATTCATTTTTCGCTTCGACTTATTCTGATATCCGTATTAGCGCCGCTGATCTTATAGAAATCAATAGGTTAACGCCAAACGGCCGGCTTTGGCGAGACGCATTTTTGGCAGAATATAGCAATTCTTTGCAGGAAGAGGCCAGATTTTACTGCTTTTTATGCGGATGGCGCGCGGCGCGACACTTTAATCCGTCCAGCGCGAGTTCCACAACGGCGTCCAGCTCTTCTTCGATATCGCTATACTCGCCCTCATGGATGACCGTCGGGCCGGTGAAGCGGAACACTGTGTCCTGAAGAATCCTGGCCATCCTCACCGGGTCGCCGACAAAGAAATCGCCTTTTTCCTCGCCTTCCGCCAGGCTTTCCGCGATCACCAGCCCTTCGGCGCTTTCCCATTCGATGGCGAGTTTCGGCCGCTCGAGAATAAGGACGCCGGAAAGCTCATAGGCCTTCGGGTTGTTGTGAAAGCGGTCATAGGCGACGCGGAATTTGTGCCGGAAACAGCGGCGTATCTTTTCCGCCGGCGTCAGCGCCGTATCGGCGACGATAGCGCGCAGGGCGTCGATGGTTTCCCGGCGCAGCACCCGCACGAAGGTTTCGGCGATATCGAGCTTGGACGGGAAATAGCGATAGAGGTTGCCCGTCGACATATTGCAGTCGTCGGCAATCTCCGACATGGTCGTTTTCTTGAAGCCGTAATGCAAGAAACGACGACTGGCGGCGTCCAGAATTTGTTTCGCGGTATTGTCGAGCGTTTCCAGCGGCATGGGCCCCACTTTTTTGTTTTGTCGGGTATGGCCTGAATAATATATAGATCGTTAAATCATCACTAGGCAAGCGCCCGCTGGAAGCCCCCATTATGGATCAGTCTGTTCCGTTCGATTCGATCATGGTTGTCGGCGCCGGCGCCTGGGGCACGGCGCTCGCCAACCTCGTTGCCCGCAACGGTGTCGAGACGCGATTGTGGGCGCGCGAGGCGGACGTTGTTTGCGCCATTGAGCAGGAACGCCAAAACTCGATTTTTCTCCCGGGCGTCGCCCTCGACGCGCGGTTGAAGGCGACGGCGGACCTCTCGGCGGTCGCCGAGGCGGATGCGGTGCTACTCGTCGTTCCGGCGCAATTTAACCGCGCCATTTTCGGCGAGCTGCGCCATTTCGCCGAGGAAACGACGCCGGTCGCCCTTTGCGCAAAGGGTATCGAAACCGAGAGCGGGCTGTTGATGACGGAAGTGCTGGCGGAAGTCTGGCCGGAGGCGCGGCCGGCCGTGTTGTCGGGCCCGAGTTTCGCCATCGACGTGGCCCGGGGCTTGCCGACGGCGGTAACGCTCGCCTGCGGCGACGCCGCCCTCGGCGCGCACTGGGCGGCGAGCCTCGGCGCCCCGCATTTCCGGCCTTATCTGTCGCATGATCTCATCGGCGCGGAACTCGGCGGCGCGGTGAAGAACGTCCTCGCCATCGCCGCCGGCGTCGCTGACGGGCGCGGTCTCGGCGAAAGCGCGCGGGCGGCGGTGATCGCGCGGGGCTTTGCGGAGTTTCAGCGCCTCGGCGTGGCGCTGGGGGCCGAGGCGCAGACCATGGCCGGCCTTTCCGGTCTCGGCGATCTCATCCTCACGGCGTCGTCGGAAAAGTCCCGCAACATGTCCCTCGGCGTCGCCCTCGGGCGCGGCGCGGCGCTGCGCGCGATCATGCAGGACCGAAACTCCGTTGCCGAAGGGGTCGCCACGGCGCCGGCGATTGTCGCGCTGGCGGAAAAGGCGGGCGTTGAGACGCCCATCATCAACGCCGTTGCAGCGTTGCTCGCCGGCGAAAAAACCGTCGATGAGTTGATCAAGGAACTGCTGGCGCGTCCGCTAACAACGGAAACGGTTTAGCGCCAGACGCGACTTACGACCGCTTGCGCTTGTAGGACTTGCAGCTTGCTTCGTATGGCCGTGAATGGAGGCGCGCTTCCCAGCCCGCGGTCCATGCGTCGCCGCCATTGACGCCGGCGCGCGCGCGGCATTGTTCAAACCCCGTGCGATAGTCCGACGACAGGACGGACGTTGCTGCGGCGAGGGAGAACGCCTTGTCGTAGCATTCGCAGACGAGATCGGGCGCTTCGGTTGACGCAAAGGTGATGGGTTTCAGATCCGCATGGGTTTCGATCGGCACCGCCTCGATCGGCCGGTCGCCCGTTCGCTTCGCGCCGGTGACGCTCGTATTGGCGACGGCGTAAACCGCGACGGCGATGACCACCAGCGCCAGCACGCCCCCGAACAGCGCCTCGATCTGCAGATTCCGCATGGTTCTTTCCCCTGATGCAACCATCCCGCACGCCCGCGACTCGGGCGGAACAGCGTTAACCCTACCCCGAAGCGGGGCCTTAAAAAAGGGTTAATCGGAGCCCCCGGCCTCTGCCAAAGCCGCTTGACTGCCGGCGCGCGCCGCCCATCATCGTTGCGCAAAGGGCGCATTCGCCATGAAAAACAACGACAAAGCCTGCCTCATCGTGGGCGCCGGAGCGGGCCTCGGCGCCAGCCTGGGGCGCGCCTTCGCCGGCGAGGGATTGACGGTTTGCCTGACGCGCCGGCCGCGCCATCGCGCGGCCCTTGATGATCTCGTCGACGACATTGAAGCCGCCGGCGGTTGCGCCCGGGCCTTCGGCGTCGATGCGCGGCGTGAAGACGAAATGATCGCACTTTTCGATCAGATCGAGGCCGAGGTCGGCCCGCTGGAGGTCGTTGTTTTCAATGTCGGCGCGAATGTCTTTTTCCCGGTCGCGGAAACGACGACGCGCGTTTATTCGAAAGTCTGGGAGATGGCGGCGTTGGCCGGTTTTCTTGCGGGCCGGGAAGCGGCGCGGGTGATGACGCCGCGCGGCCGGGGAACAATTCTCTTTACCGGCGCAACAGCGTCCCTGCGTGGCGCGGCCGGTTTTTCCGCCTTCGCCGGCGCCAAGCACGGGCTGCGCGCGCTCGCCCAGTCCATGGCGCGCGAACTCGGACCAAAGGGCGTTCACGTTGCTCATGTGGTGATAGACGGTGCCATCGAGGGCGCGTTCACGCGGGAAAATCTGCCCGATTTCGACGCGAAACTGGCGCGTGGGGAAATCCTCAAACCCGATGACATCGCCGCCAATTACGTATGGCTTTGGAAGCAGCCGAAAAGCGCATGGACGCACGAAATGGATTTACGTCCGTGGTCGGAGAAATGGTGACGTCATGACAAAAACAATCGAATTCTATTTCGATTTCGCCAGCCCAAATTGCTATATGGCCTATAAGGCGTTGCCGGACTTTGTCGCTATGGACGTCGTTGATATCAAGCCGTGCCTCCTTGGCGGGATCTTCAAGGCGACCGGCAATCAGGCGCCCATGGTCGCTTTTGGCGGCGTAAAGGGCAAGCTCGCCTATGAAATGCTGGAGATGCAGCGGTTTATCGCGCGGCACAAGCTGGGGCGATTCAAAATGAATCCGCATTTCCCGATCAACACGTTGACGGTGATGCGCGGTCTCGTCGCCCTCAAAGATCGGCAGGCGGACTATATCGAAATGGTGCTGACGGCGATATGGGAGGAAGAGAAAAACCTTAACGACCCGGCGGTCGTCGGCGAGGTTTGGGCCGCGGGCGGTTTTGACGCTGCGGGCTTGTTGGAAAAGACGCAGGATCCGGCGGTCAAAGCCGCATTGGCGGAAAAAACCGGCGCCGCGGTTGCGCGCGGGGTTTTTGGCCTGCCGGCGTTTTTCGTCGGGGACGAGATGTTCTTCGGCAAGGAACGGCTCGGCCAGGTCGCAGAAGCCGCCGGCGCTTAGGCGGCCTCGATGCCTTTGCTGATCAGAGCTTCGGCCTCCTCGCGGCCGCGCCAGCCGACCAGCTTGACCCATTTGTCCGGCTCAAGATCCTTGTAGTGATCGAAGAAGTGACTGATGCGTTCGATCAGAATTTCCGGCAGGTCTGAATAGTCCCGGATATCCTTGTAATAGCGCGTGAGGCGGTCCGCCGGGACGGCGAGGACTTTCTCGTCCATCCCCGCCTCGTCTTCCATGACGAGAACGCCTATCGGACGCGCCGCGACTACGGCGCCGGGCACCAGCGGACGGTTGCCGACCACCATGACGTCGACCGGGTCGCCGTCATCGGCGAGGGTGCCGGGAATGAAGCCGTAATTGCAGGGGTAGCGCATATCCGTATAGAGAAACCGGTCGACGAACATGGCGCCCGACGCCTTGTCGATTTCGTACTTTATCGGATCGCCCCCAAGCGGCACCTCGACGACCACATTTACGTCAGCAGGGGGATTAACGCCCGATGGAATCTTTGAAAGGTCCATGGCGTTATCCGCCCTGATTGCGCCGGGCCAGCAATTTCAGCCGCAGGGCGTTCAGCTTGATAAAGCCTTCGGCGTCTTTCTGATCGTAGACGGCGTCTTCTTCAAAGGTCACATGGGCTTCGGAATAAAGCGTCTTGTCCGACCGGCGCCCGACCACATTGGCCGAGCCCTTGTAGAGCTGGACGTCGACCTCGCCGGCCACATGCTCCTGGCTTTTGTCGATGGCGGCCTGCAGCATTTCCCGCTCCGGCGCGAACCAGAAGCCGTTATAGATCATCTCCGCATATTTGGGCATCAGCTCGTCTTTCAGATGCGCCGCGCCGCCCTCAAGGGTGATCTGTTCGATGCCCCGATGGGCCGCGAGCAGGATCGTGCCGCCGGGCGTTTCGTAAATGCCGCGGGATTTCATGCCGATGAACCGGTTTTCAACGAGATCGAGCCGGCCGATCCCGTGCTTGCGGCCATAGTCATTGAGCTTTGTCAAAAGCGCCGCCGGTGACAAGGCCTTGCCGTTGATGGCGACGGCGTCGCCTTTTTCAAAGGTAATGCGAATAATCTCCGGCGCGTCGGGCGCGTCCTTCGGGTCGTTCGTGCGCTGATAAACATAGTCCGGCGCCGCCTCCCCCGGGTCTTCCAGCACCTTGCCCTCGGACGAGGTGTGGAGGAGGTTGGCGTCGACGGAAAACGGCGCCTCGCCGCGCTTGTCTTTCGGGATCTGGATCTGATGCTGCTCGGCAAAGGTGATCAGCTTTTCGCGGCTGTTCAAATCCCAGTCGCGCCAGGGCGCAATCACCTTGATGTCAGGATTCAGCGCATAGGCGTTGAGCTCAAAGCGGATCTGATCGTTGCCCTTGCCGGTGGCGCCGTGGGCGATGGCGTCGGCGCCGGTCTCTTTGGCGATTTCCACCAGGCGCTTGGCGATCAGCGGCCGGGCGATCGAGGTGCCGAGAAGGTAGAGCCCTTCGTAAACGGCGTTGGCCCGAAACATCGGGAAAACGAAATCCCGCACGAACTCCTCGCGGAGGTCTTCGATATAGATCTCCTTGACCCCGGCGCGTTCGGCGTTGCGGCGGGCGGGGTCGAGTTCCTCGCCCTGGCCGAGATCGGCGGTGAAGGTGACGACCTCGCAGTCATATTCGACCTTCAGCCATTTGAGGATGACCGACGTGTCGAGCCCCCCGGAATAGGCGAGCACGACTTTGTTGATAGCGCTTTTATCCATGTGCGGCGGTCCTTCCCCGGCTGATGCTGCAACGCGTCATCTTATCGGCCCTCTCTTGGATCACCGGGGCGCGTTCGTCCAGCATGAAAATTGGCGCGGCTTCCGCGTCCGGCCGGTTGTCGGCTGCGGTGAAGCGGTTTGCGGCGGTGGGGCCCGCGGCGGTATTCTGCACGCAATATTGGGCAAAACGGGAGCGGACCCATGCGTATTTTCTCTATCCTGTCCGCCGGCGCCGCGGCGACGGCGCTGCTGGCGGGGGCGTCCTCTGCGCAGGAAACACGATCATTCGACGATATTGAGCGCATCGAAATCACCAATTTCATCGGCGCGGTCATGGTCAAAACCGGCGGCGATGCGGTCGCCGTGCGCAAATCCGACGGCGCCGATGCGGGCTATCCGTTCTATATGGAACGCGACGGCGGCGGGCTTGTGCTGCGCAGCGATGAAGACCCGGACGATACGCGCTGGCATGACGAGGTGAACTGGCGGCGCGACGGCGAAAAAGCCTTCGACATATTTCTCGAAGATTACCCGGCGCTCGAAATTACGATCCCGCGCGGGACGGCGCTCGCCTTCGATAGCGCCGTCGTTCGTCTGTCAGCGGACGATACGGACGGCGCGCTGAACGTGCGCGAAGGCTATGTGGACGGCGCCATCGGCAATATCGCCGCGGGCGACATCGCCATTCACGGTTCCGGCGACCTTGTGGTTGGCGACGTCGCCGGCGATCTGTCGATCAAGATTCACGGCTCGGGCGATTTCAAGGCCGGCGACGCCGGCGCGCTCGCCGCGTCCATTCACGGGTCGGGCGACGTGGAGACCGGCGACGTCGCAAGCGCGGCGAAGGCGTCGATCCACGGCTCCGGCGATATCGCCCTCGGCGATATTCGCGGCGCCGTCAGTTTCTCAATCCATGGCTCCGGGGATATTGACGCCGCCCATGTGGACGGCGGCGCCGAGATTTCGACCATGGGCTCCGGCGACGTCATGCTGGCCAGCGTCAGCGGCGAAACGGCGGCGAAAATCCAGGGTTCCGGCGATATCGAAATCGCCGGCGGCCGGGCGGAAAACCTCCGTGTCCGCATTAACGGCTCGGGCGATTTTCAACTCGCCGGCCGCGCCAGCAATCCCGACATCGCCGTCAATGGCAGCGGCTCGGCCTATATCGCGGAGCATGACGGGCCCGTGCGCGTCAGCGGCCGCGGCGACATCACCATCAGCGGCGTCAATTACACCGACGACTGAGCCCTGCCGTTCAGTTTGACCGCGCGCAGCCGGCGGCGTCCACAAGGGGGCCGGCGAAGGCGCTGTCCCAGATCTCGATTTCCGCAACAATGGCGCAGCGCTCTTTCTGATGGAGCGCGGCGTCGGACAGGAGGTCGTGCGTCAGCCGCTCGATCGAATCGACATCTTCAATAAGCCCGACGCCGCCGTCGGCGCTTGAATCAAACCGCATCAGCGCGCCGCCGTCCTGCGGCCATGGCGCCCAATCGGGACCGCCCGCCGCGCCCGGCTCGCCGGTCCGCGCAAACGCCGCCCAGTAGGCGCCCATGGCGCGGCTCAGCGCCTCGCGGGTTTCAAAGGTTTTGTCTTCGAAAAATATCCGGTCGTAGCGTTTCCCGAAAAACTCAAAGTGGTTGAAGACGAAGGGGATCTCAACCGCATGGCCGGCGCCGACCAGTTCGCCGAAATCGGAAAATAGGAACTTGCCGCTTTCGTCCCAGTCGAAGCGATAGGCGTAAACCTGATCGTGGCCGGCGACGGTCATCGCCACGGCCGGCTGGTCCACGGAGAGAATGCGCCAGACCCGCGCCATGTAATGGTTGAGCCGGTTATAGAAAACGCGGTCGCGGGGAACGGGAAACAGGAAGAACTTGCGTTTTACAAAGCGCGGATCGCCGAAATAGAAAAACTTCATTTCGTCGCGGTTTGTTCCCGTCATTACGGGGGCGGCGTTGAAGCGGTCGAGGGATGTGAACGCCTCGCGCAACGGATAGGGCGGCAGCGATACGCCGTCGGCGATCATGGTCGGCATGTCGAGAAAGGCGAAGGCGCCGTCCCGATAGGCGTCGAACAGATCTTCCGGTTCCACATTGCGCAGGGCGTCTGCGTTCGCGGCGCCGATGCGTTCGATGATGTTGCCTGATGCGTTACGGTGGCCGCTTTCGGCTTTTTCAAGCGGCGTGCTGGCGAAACTCCCCGACTGAATGATGGCGCGATGGTAAAGTCCGTTTGCAAGGGGCGAGGCCATCAGCGCCGCCACATTGGCGCCGCCGGCGCTTTCGCCGAAGATCGTCACGTTTTGCGGGTCGCCGCCGAACGCGGCGATGTTTTCCTGAACCCATTTCAGCGACGCGATGAGATCGAGGATGGCGAAATTCGCCGCCGTATCGCCCGGCGCTTCCGCCGTATCGCGCAGATAATCATGGGCGAAAAAGCCGAACGGGCCGACGCGGTACTGCACGGCGACGATGATGACGTTCTCGTTGACCGCGAGCCTTGATCCTTCATAGGACGAGGCGCGCCCCCAGACATTGGCGCCCCCATGGATCCAGACCATCACCGGGAGGTCTTCGCCCTCCGCGTCCGGCGGCGCATAGATATCGAGGTAAAGACAGTCTTCCGACCCGATGATCTTGCCCGGTTTGATGCCTTCGCCGGCGTTCAGCCGGTTCGAAAGCTGCATGCACCGTTCGGCGAAACGGGTTGCCTCGCGCGCGCCTTCCCACGGGACCGGCGGTCGCGGCGCGCGCCAGCGCAAATCGCCGACCGGCGGCGCGGCGAAGGGAACGGCGCGCCAGCTATGGGCGCCGTCCGCCGTCGTAAAGCCGACGATCTCCCCTTGCGCCGTCATGCGCCGGGTGGCGTCGTCGGCGAGGGGGGCCGGCGGCGCCTTTTGCGAACAGGCAACAAGGCTGAGCGCCAAAACTAAAAAGGCGACAATGCGCATCGGGAAATCCCCAGGGAAAAACTGTTTGCGAGGCAATAGGCCTTAATGACGGAGGCGTGGCAAGGAGATGTCTCAGCGCGCTAGAGAATCACGCTACCGAGCATCCGCTTGAGCGAAAAGGAATGATGCCGATGACCACCCCGCGCACGGGTTCGAAAGAGAACCCTTCCCAGTTTGATTGCTATGACGATCTCGCCGGGGATGAGCCTTACTTTGTCATTCGCGCGGACGACCCGCTGTCGGATTCGCTCGTGGAACTGCACGCCTATATCGGCGCGGGACAGGCCGGCGCCGCCCACAACAAGCTTGCGGAAATCATGGCGCTCACCGCCGAGCGCCCGCCGCGGCCGTCCGATTCCCCGAAATACCGGGAGACCTTCGCGATTTCCCAGTCCATGGAAGCCTGGCGCACGGAACAGCAAACGGCGGCGCGCAAGGCCGGGTAGGCTGCGTTGCGGTTCTTGCCGGCGGCCATTTCCAAGAATTTCAAATCGACCTGACGCAGACCCGGTTCCTGCCGCTTGACCGCAGCCGGCGTTGTGTCTAATTTGGTACCATGGTAAAACGTAAAGAGACAGCCCGCCGGAAATCGGTGGATCGCGTGCAGACCGGGGTGCGCATCGAAAAGCGCATCCTGAAGGTCCTGAAGGCGGTGGCGGCGGAAAAGGAAATGAGCCTCGGCGATCTTCTGGAAGGGGTTTGCCTGCACGCCTTCGAAGGCAAGCCGGCGTTCGGGCCCGATAGTCTCAACCAGATCGCGCAATTGAAAAAACTGTTCGGTCTCGATCTGACGGCGGCCGACAGTCATTTGCTCCGGGAAAAAGGATCGTCCTGATGCGGATTGAAAAACCTTACCGTCGCCGGCAGACGGCGACGATCGAGGTCAGCGCCGACCCGGACGATGTCTTCGCGCTCATGTGTCCCGTGCGCGAATATGAATGGGAGCCGGGATGGGAGACCAACGTCATCCTGTCGAATTCGGGGCTGGTTGAACAGGATTGCATCTTCACGACGCCCGCCGGCGCCTCGGCGGGCAGCGATAAAGAGAGCGGCGAAGCGCTATGGGCGACGCCGTTTTACGATGCGGATACGCGCAAGCTGACGATGATCAAATTCACGCCCGGGGAGTGCGTGACGCGGCTTGATATTGCCGTTGAGGGGAAAGAGGGCGGGTCTCGGTGACGACATCCTATGAGCACACGGCCCTGTCGGAGGCCGGTCGCGCGATCGTCGACAATCATGGCGCGGCGAATTTCGACGCCATGATGGCGGGCTGGAAAACGGCGATTGAGACGTGTTTGGATGCGGAGAAGTCCGCAGCGTAAAACCGCGTCAGCGGCCTTCAAGCGCGTCCATCACGGAAAAGATATCCTTGTCGCCGCGGCCGCACATATTGAGGAGCAGGACCTGATCGCGATCCATCTCTTTCGCCTTGTCGACGGCGCGGGCGAGGGCATGAGAGGGTTCGAGCGCCGGGATAATGCCCTCAAGCTTCGAGCATAGCTGAAACGCCGCGAGCGCCTCTTCGTCGGTGGCGTTGAGATAGGTTACGCGCCCCGACTCATGGAGCCAGGCGTGTTCCGGGCCGATGCCGGGATAGTCGAGGCCGGCGGAAATCGAATGGCCTTCAAGGATCTGGCCGTCCTCGTCCTGCAACAGATAGGTGCGGTTGCCATGGAGAACGCCGGGCCGCCCGCCGGTGAGCGAAGCGCAGTGTTCGTCTGTATCAAGACCATGGCCGGCCGCTTCGACGCCGATGATTTCAACGTCCTGATCATCGAGGAAGGGATGGAAAAGACCGATGGCATTCGAACCGCCGCCGATGCAGGCCATGACGCAATCGGGCAGGCGCCCCTCCGCCGCCATCATCTGGTCTTTTGCTTCGCGCCCGATAATCGACTGAAAATCGCGCACCAGTTCCGGATATGGGTGCGGGCCCGCCGCCGTGCCGATGATGTAAAACGTGTCGTCGACATTGGTGACCCAGTCGCGCAGCGCTTCGTTCATGGCGTCTTTCAGGGTCGCGCGCCCCGACGTTACGGGCACGACTTCGGCGCCCAAAAGTTTCATGCGGAAGACGTTGGGCTTTTGCCGCTCCACATCGGTCGCGCCCATATAGACGACGCAAGGAAGGCCGAAGCGCGCGCAGACCGTCGCCGTCGCAACGCCGTGCTGGCCGGCGCCCGTCTCGGCGATGATCCTCGTCTTGCCCATGCGTTTGGCGAGGAGGATCTGACCCATGCAATTGTTGATCTTGTGCGCGCCCGTATGGTTCAGCTCGTCGCGCTTGAAATAGATTTTCGCGCCTTTGCCGGCGGGCGCGTCGGCGCGGCAGTGCTCGGTAAGGCGCTCAGCGAAATAAAGCGGCGAGGGCCGGCCCACATAGTGCTTGAGGTAGTAATCGAGTTCGCGCTGAAAGTCGGCGTCGCCTTGCGCCGCGCGATATTCCTTCTCAAGGGCGAGGACCAGCGGCATCAGCGTCTCGGCGACAAAGCGCCCGCCGAACTTGCCGAAGCGGCCCTCGGCGTCGGGGCCGGTGCGGTATGAATTGGGTTGGGTCACGGTCGTTGTGCTCATCTGTATTGATAGAATGCGCCGGTCTATCGCGACGGCGCGCGTTATTCCACTGTGACAGATTGCGAGACGAATGACACGCTTGGATTGATCCGCACCATTACGCCATCTAAGCCATTCCAACTTGCAGGCCGAACGATACTGACAGCGCCTTGCGGCAATTCGTTTTCATCTGGACGAACGATTGCGCCGTAAAGTGGCGCAATGTTTGAGTGGCTAACGAGCGCGATATTGCTTCCTGGATTGGCGGCGAGCTCGGCTTCTATCTCACTCTTAAATGTGTTGATAGCGCCTGGGTTAGTTGTCATCTGCGAGTCATTTGGCAGCACGGGCGCGCCGGCTGCGGCGAGCGCCGCTGTGTCCCAAGCCCGACACATGCGGCTCGTATACGCCTTAAGAACGGGAACGCGCTGCTCGGCGAGCAGTTCCCCAATTTGGCGCGCTTGGACGAAGCCTTTCGCACTCAGGCCGCGTCCGTCCTGAAGCCGGCAACCTTCGCTGAGCCCGACAGCGCCGACCTGATTGTGCGGCGAATCAGCGTGCCGCATAACAAGAACAAAACCGCCCTCACGCAACAGATCAAACACGAAGTCGCCGCCATCGTGGTGCGAATTCACCGAATCTTCCGCGGTCACAGTATTGAAGAACATTGCTGCACTCGCTGCGCACAAAACGCCCAGCGTATTCAATTCAATTTTCATGACTTCGCCGCCTTAACAAAAGATTCCACTAACGCCGCATCCTTCTTGCCCGGCGCTGTTTCAACGCCGGAGGAGACATCGACGCCGAGAAACGCCGCGACCCCTTTTTGCGAGGCGACGGCGGCGGCGACATTGTCCGGATTGAGCCCGCCGGCGACGAGATAGGGCGTCTCGCCGGCGTAGGATTTCAATGCCGTCCAGTCGAATTCGACGCCATGCCCGCCGGGGCGCGCGGCGCCGGGCGGGGGCTTGGCGTCGAACAGGATGATGTCGGCGGCCTCCAGGAATTCATCGGCCGCGGCGACGTCGTCGGCGGTCGACACCGGGACCGCCTTGATCACGTCCACCGCAAACTCCGCGCCCATTTCCGCGCAGCGTTCGGCGTCTTCATGACCGTGAAACTGAAAATGGCTGAGGAACGGCGCCACTTCCGACAATTCCTTTTCGCCCGCATCGACAAAAAGGCCGACCAGCTTCGGCAGGGCAAAGCCTTCGTCGAAACTCGCCTGCTTCAGCTCGACGATAATGTCGTCGGCGGCGTCGGCGGAGAGAAAACGCGGGCTTTTGCGAAAGAACACGAAGCCGAGATAGTCGGCGCCGGCGCGCGCCGCGGCGAGCGCCGTATCGAGATCGCGGATCCCGCATATTTTGACGCCGACGTCGTTCATGCTGGCATGGGTTCAGGCATCTTCGCTTTGGAGAAGCGGCGGTTCGGCGGCCGGAACGCTGGTGCGGGGCGTCTCGCGGTCGGCGTTTGCCTCGCGCAGACGGGTTTCGAGCCGCGTGACTTCCTGGCGCAGTTCCTTGATGCGTTTGCGGTCGGCCCGGGCCGCGACCCGTTTCGGGCGCGCCGACAGCCACGCGCCGAACGCGCCGGCGCCGAGGCCGGCAAAGAGCATGACCATGAGCCATGCCCAGAGCGGCAGGGCGGGCGTCGTCAGGGCCGGGGCTTCGGCGTTGAAGGGATCGAGGCTGACGGCGACAAGCTGCCGGTTGGCCACGAGGAACATCACCGCGAGGACAAGCACGGGGATCCAGATCACGCGGAACAGCCATTTTTTCATGGCCGCAAACATCTCACAAAACGGGCGGCCAGTTCAATCGCCGCCGCGCCGCCGCTTGCCTTACGAATCGTTCGGCCCGGACATGGCCTGGGTCGCGGCGGCGGAAAAGCGTCCGTCCTTGTTCATGCGGTCGCGCAATTCCTTGCCGGCCTTGAAGAACGGCGTCCATTTTTCCTCAATATTGACCGCCTCGCCGGAGCGCGGATTGCGCCCGACCCGGGCCGGGCGGTGCTTGACGGAAAAGGCGCCGAAGCCGCGCAGCTCGACGCGATCGCCGCGCGAGAGCGAATCCGTGATCTCATCGAAGACGATTGAAACGATGCGTTCGACGTCGCGATGAAAGAGGTTCGGGTTCTCGTCTGCGAGTTTCTGAACCAGTTCGGATTTGATCATGACCGCTCCTCGCGCCCCCGTTCCGCGCCGATCGACGACAACCCAAACACCCATCGCCGGAAAAATCTTGATATTTGAAGCGGTTACACTGGCAAAGGAGCCGTGCGGCGTCAAGGCGCTTCTCGCCCATCCTGTGCGCCGGTAAAGAGGCGCCATGCCGCAGCGCAATGATGAGGAAACGAGTTTTGGATTTCGCACCGTAAGGGCTGGCGAAAAGGCCGGTCTCGTGCGCGGCGTATTCGACAGCGTGGCCGGGCGCTACGATGTGATGAACGACCTCATGTCATGGGGCGTGCACCGGATCTGGAAGTCCGTTTTGCTTGACCGGCTGGCGCCGCAGCCGGGCCAGACGCTGATCGACGTCGCCGGCGGCACGGGCGATGTGGCGCGGGGGTTTTTAAAACGCGCCAATGAAAGAGACCGCGCCGCCGCCGCAACGGCGCGGGCCCTCATTTGCGACATCAATTTCGAAATGCTGCGCGCGGGTCAGGACGGCGACGACGCTTTTGGCGACGATCAGATCATGCGCGTTTGCGGCGACGCTGAACGCCTGCCTTTCGACAGCGGCGCCGGCGACGCCTACACAATCGCCTTCGGCATTCGCAATGTTACTGACATGGATGCGGCGCTGGCGGAAGCGCGCCGCGTCTTGCGGCCGGGCGGGCGCTTTGCCTGTCTGGAGTTTTCTCATCCGATCACGGAAGGATTGCAGAAACTCTACGACGCCTATTCCTTCAACGTCATTCCCTGGCTCGGCGAGCGGGTGGCGGATGACCGCGAGTCTTATCAATATCTCGTTGAATCGATCCGGCGGTTTCCCGCGCAGGACGCTTTCGCCGCGCGCATCAGGGCCGCCGGGTTCTCGCGCGTCAAATACGAAAACCTCACCGGCGGCGTCGCCGCCCTGCATATGGGCTGGAAGATTTGAGGCCGCGCCCATGATCGCCGCCTTCGCCGATTTCGCCCGGCTCGCGCGCGCCGGATGGACGCTGATGCGGTACGATGCGCTTGTGCCGCGGGAATACGCGCATCTCGCGCCGGGACCGGCGCGGATGCTGGGCGCGGTCACGCGGATCGGCGCCCGCGGCGGGGATTTGCGTCCCGGCCAGCGCCTTGCCGCGGCGTTTGAGCGGCTCGGGCCGGCCTATGTGAAGCTCGGGCAGTTCATGGCGACGCGGCCCGACATTATCGGGTTCGAACTCGCCGACGATCTTGCGCGCCTTCAGGACAAGATGCCGCCATTCCCGCAAGGAGAGGCCTGCGCGGAAATCGAACGGGCCTTCGGACAGCCCGTCGACGATCTCTTTACGTCCTTTTCAGAGCCCATGGCGGCGGCGTCCATCGCCCAGGCGCATAAGGCGGTCTTGAAAGACGGCCGCAAGGTTGCGGTGAAAATCCTCCGTCCACAGATTGAGCGGAAAGCCTTTCTTGAATTTCGCGCCTTCTCCCGCGCCGCGCGGTTGATTGAAGCCGTGTCGCAGACCGTCCGGCGCATGGAGCCGGTGAAGTTCGTCGAAACCTTGAAAGCCTCCGCCGCCATCGAGCTTGATCTGCGCATGGAGGCGGGCGCGGCGTCTGAGCTGGCGGAAAATCTCAAAGACGAACCAAAGGTGCGCGTGCCCGACGTCGTCTGGCCGTTATCGGCGCGCCGCGTGCTGACGGTGGAATGGATCGACGGCGTCCCCATGGCCGACCTCGCTGCGATCGAGGCGAGCGGCGTCGACCGCAAGGCGCTGGCGAAACTCGTCATCCGGGTGTTTCTGAAACAGGCCCTCAACACCGGCTTTTTTCACGCCGACATGCATCAGGGCAACATGATCATCGACGACAGGGGCCGGCTCGCCCTGATCGATTTCGGCATTATGGGCCGGCTCGACGAGACCGCGCGCCGGACCTTCGCGGAGATCATCTACGGCTTTATCACCCGCGATTATCGCCGCACGGCGGATGTGCATTTTCGCGCCGGTTACGTGCCGAAGGAGCATTCCCGGGAGGCCTTCGCCCAGGCGTTGCGCTCCGTCGGCGAGCCCTTGCAGGGGCGCAATGCGGCGCAGGTCGACATGTCCCGCGTGTTGCAGCAGCTCTTTGACGTCACCGCCATGTTCGACATGCATCTGCGTCCGGAACTCGTCCTCCTGCAGCGGACCATGGTGACGGTCGAGGGCGTCGCCCGGGTCCTCGATCCCGAGATCGACATGTGGGAGGCGGCGAGCCCCGTGGTGCGGGCCTATGTTGAAGACGCCGTGGGGCCCGGCGCGCAGATCCAGCGCGCCCGCGACACGGCGCAAAAGGCGATGGAGATCGTGCCGGAACTGCCCGCCTTCGTCGAGGATGTCGGGCGCGCGGCGCGCATCGTCGCCGCCGAGGACAGGCGCGAGTCCCGCGCCGCCACGCCCGCGCGCCTCGCCTGGTTCGTGGCCGGTCTCGCCGCCCTCATCGCCATGCTGGCGCTGCTGCAATAGGCGCGTCGGCGAAGGTGACTTTCGCCCCCGCCGCGCCTATTTAATAGCCATGACCACTGAGCCGAAACGCGTTCTCCTGATCATTGGCGGCGGCGTCGCTGCCTATAAGAGCCTTGAGCTTATCCGCGAGCTTCGTCGCCGCGACATCCGTTCGCGCGTCATTCTGACGAAAGCCGGCGCGGAATTCATTACGCCGCTTTCGGCGGCGAGCCTCTCGGGCGATAAGTGCTATACGGAGCTTTTCGACCTGACCGACGAAGCGGAGATGGGCCATATTGAGCTTTCCCGCTCGGCCGACCTCGTGGTCGTCGCGCCGGCGACGGCGGATTTGATGGCCAAGGCGGCGAACGGGTTCGCCAACGATCTCGCCTCGACGGCGATCATGGCGACGGACAAGCCTGTGCTGTTCGCCCCGGCGATGAATGTCCGGATGTGGGAGCGCGCTGCGACCCAGCGCAATGTCGCGCAGTTGACGGCCGACGGCGCGGAAATGGTCGGGCCCGATAAAGGCGAAATGGCCTGCGGCGAGTTTGGGTTCGGACGCTTAGCCGAGCCGATTGAGATCGCCGACGCTGTCGAGGCCCATTTCGCCAAGACCGCCGCCGGGCCGCTGACCGGCAAACGCGTGCTGGTCACCGCCGGGCCGACCCATGAGTCGCTCGACCCGGTCCGCTACATCGCCAACCGCTCGTCCGGCAAGCAGGGTTACGCCATCGCCGCGGCGCTTCGTAATCTTGGCGCCGACGTCGTCCTGGTGACGGGACCGACAAGCGAGCCGACGCCGAAAGGCGTTGAGCTTGTGCGCATCGAGACCGCCCGGCAGATGATGGAGGCCAGCGAAAAGGCGTTGCCCGTCGACTGCGCCGTCTGCTGCGCCGCCGTCGCCGACTATCGGCCGTCGATCGAGTCCGAGCACAAGATCAAGAAAGAACGCGGCGGGCTCACCTCGATCCCGGTGGCGGAAAACCCGGATATCCTGAAAACCATCTCTCAGCTGAAAGAGGGACGGCCGCGCCTTGTGGTCGGCTTTGCGGCTGAAACCGATGACGTCGTCACCCATGCGGAAGTCAAGCGCAACAGAAAAGGGTGCGACTGGATGGTCGCCAACGACGTCTCGCCGGGCGAGCACTGCGCCATGGGCGGCGCGTTAAATACAATTTATCTGATTACGGACGATGGCGATGAGGCCTGGCCGGAAATGCCGAAAGAAGACGTCGCCCGAAAGCTCGCCTTGCGCATCGCCAAGGCCATTGCCGGTCCGACGCTTGTGAAGGCTGCGGAGTAAGCGCGGTCAGCGATCCGGCGTCCAGCCGTCCGGCGCCAGTTCAAATTTTTCAAACAGAAACCCCGGCGACACGGTGCACCCGATCAGCGTCCAGTCCCCGAGACTTTCCGCCGATTGCCAGGCGTTTGGCGGGACGATGATCTGCGGGCGCTCGCCGGCGCCAATGTCTTTGCCCAGCGTCTGGTGCTCCGTTGACTGACCGTCTGTGGAAATCGAAAGACGCAAGGGCGCGCCGGCGTAGAAGTGCCAGATTTCGGCGGCGTCGACGCGATGCCAGTGCGAACGCTCGCCCGCTTCCAGCAAGTAATAGATGGCGGTGCCGGCGGCGCGCGCGCCCGCCGCCGCGTCGGCCCGCCAGGTTTCCCTGTACCAGCCGCCTTCCGGGTGCGGTTTAAGATCGAGCGCCTTTATGACGGGTTCGGCGCCGCCGTTCATTCCTTCAGCGCGCTTTCATCGGGCATGCCGACAATATGGAACCCGGCGTCTACGTGATGGGTCTCGCCGGTGCAGGAGAGGCCGAGATCGGAGAGGAGATAAAGCGCCGCGCCGGCGACGCCCCGCGGATCGGTGTCGTCGCGCAAGGGCGAAGCGAGCCGGTTGAAGGAAAAGAGGTGCTTGCCCGAGGAGATGCCCGCTGCGGCGAGGGTTTTGACGGGACCGGCGGAAATTGCGTTGACGCGAATGTTCTTTGCGCCGAGGTCTTTCGCCATATAGCGCGTCGAGGCCTCAAGGGCGGCCTTTGCAACGCCCATAACATTGTAGTTCGGGACCGTGCGCTCGGCGCCGAGATAGGTGAGCGTGATCATCGATCCGCCCGGGTTCATAAATGCTGAGGCCCGTCGCGCGGCGTCAACGAAGGAAAACGCCGAAACATCCATCGTGTCTTTGAATATCTGCCGCGTCGTATTTTCGACAAAGGAGCCTTCGAGCGCCGATTTGTCGGAAAAGGCGATGGCGTGAACGAGGAAATCAATCGAGCCCCATTTATCTTGGATCGCCGCAAAAGCGGCGTCCATTGAGGCGTCGCTGGTGACGTCGCATTCGATCACAAGGTCGGCGTCAACGCTCTCGGCGAGCGGGCGCACGCGACGTTCAAGCGCTTCGCCGGCATAAGTGAAGGCGAGCGTCGCGCCTTGCGCGCGGAGTTGCTGAGCGATGTGCCAGGCGATCGAATTCTTGTTGGCGACGCCCATGATGAGGCCGCGCTTGCCCTTCATCAGATCGCCGGTGGGAAAGGGGACTTCTCCGCCCATAAGTATGTTCCTTTTCTTGACGATCGCGCCCGCGGTTAGCCGCGCGCGATCAGCAGCATGACGGCCACGAAATAGGCCAGCCAGATGAGCGCGTAAATGCCGAATCGGGTCGCCGGCGGCAATGTGCGCACGTCTTTCAGGATCATGCGAAACCACCATAGTCCGAGGGTCGCGATGATCGCGGCCGCGGCGCCGGCGCCAAGCTGTGCGCTGTCCATACCGTCAGACGCGCGCCACGGCGAGGCAGCCATTGGTGCCGCCGAAACCGAAGCTGTTGGTCAGGAAACAGTCGACCTTGGCGTTGTCGACGCGCTCGCGAATGACGGGAAGGTCTTCGAATTCCGGATCGATCGTCTCAATATGCGCAGAGGCGCCAAGGAACCGGTCGCGCATCATGATGAGGCCGTATATCAGTTCCTGGGCGCCGACGGCGCCGAGGGAATGACCGGTCAGCGATTTCGTCGATGAGAAAGGCGGGATTTCCGCGCCGAAGACCTCGCGGATGGCTTGCGTTTCCTTCTGATCGCCCACCGGCGTCGACGTGCCGTGCGGGTTGACGTAATCGATCGGCTGACGGACGGTTTCAAGGGCGCCGCGCATGCAGCGAACCGCCCCTTCGCCCGAAAGCTGCACCATGTCGTAGCCGTCCGAGTTGGCGTAATAGCCGACGATTTCCCCGAGGATCTCGGCGCCGCGCTTTTTCGCCCGTTCGTATTCTTCAAGAATGACGACGCCGGCGCCGCCGGCGATGACGAATCCGTCCCGGTCCTTGTCATAGGCGCGGCTCGCCGTCGACGGGTTGTCGTTATGGCCGGTCGACATGGCGCCCATGGCGTCGAAAAGATTGGCCAGCGTCCAGTCGCATTCCTCGCCGCCGCCGGCGAAGACAATGTCCTGCTTGCCCATCATGATCTGTTCGGCCGCGGCGCCGATGCAATGAACGGATGTGGCGCATGCGGAGGAAATCGAATAATTGACGCCCAGAATCTTGAACGGCACGGCGAGCGTCGCGGAATTGGTCGACGACATGGCCTTGGGCACGGCGGTCGGCCCGATCCGTTTCGGGCTTTTGTTTTGTCGCGTGATGTCGGCGGCCTCGACAATGACGCGGGTCGAGGGCCCGCCGGAGCCCATGACCATGCCGGTCATCGGATGGCTGATTTCATCATCCGAAAGCCCAGCCTGGGCCAGCGCCTCCTGCATCGCCACATAGTTCCAGGCCGCGCCTTCGCCCATGAAGCGGCGCGTGCGCCGGTCGAGCACCTCCTCGACATTCATTTTCGGACGGGCCCAGACCTGGCACTTGAAGCCGTGTTCGGCGAATTCCTCCGAATGCGTCACGCCGGATTTCAGGTTTTTCAGCGCATCGGCGACCGCTTCCACATTGTCGCCGATTGAGGAAACAACCCCCATGCCGGTAATGACCACTCGCCGCATACGCGCCTCTCTATTTTCCGGATCGCTCGCGAATCCTAAAGATCCAGCCCCGCATCGAGTTGATCGCGCGAGAACAGGCCGACCCGCAAGTCCTTTGCCTGATAGATGTCGCGGCCGTCGACTTTCATGACGCCGTCGGCGACGCCGAGGACGAGCGGTCGCCGCATCATCCGCCGGATGCTGATCTCATATGTAACAACCCGCGCCGTCGGCACAACCATGCCGGAGAAGCGCACGTCCTTGGCGCCGAGGGCGCGGCCATGTCCCGGATTGCCCGACCAGGTCAGGAAAAACCCGATCAACTGCCACAGCGCGTCGAGGCCGAGGCAGCCCGGCATCACCGGATCGCCCGGAAAGTGACAGTCGAAAAACCACAGATCGGGATTGATATCGAGTTCGGCCTCGATGCGTCCCTTGCCGTAATCGCCGCCATCCTCGGTGATGGAGGTGACCCGATCGAACATGAGCATTTGCGGCACCGGCAGTTGCGCCGTGCCTTCCCCCGCAAATCCGTGATAGCCGCACTCAAGCAACTCTTCGCGATTATAAGCGTTCTTTTTGTCCAACATGTCCTTGAGTCGCGCTTCCCTTGCGCGTTGGTAACGAGGCCGCAAGGCGCGGTCAATCGCGCCTGTCAGGGCCCGTCAGCGGCGCTCGCCCTCGGCGGCGACGCCCCAAAACCCCTCCCGCGGCGCCCAGCCGCGGACATTCGGCGCTGAAATTTTTACCCAGCCGTCACGGGTTTTTTCCACCCGCGCAATGAGACCGCGGCCAAGCCGCGCTTTTTGCATCGCACCATCATGGGGCCGCGCCCGCAGGACCAGGCCGTCCTCCATGACGATGGCGGTCTTCGCCCCGGACAGTTTCGTGCGGTGGATCCAGCATTCGTCGCCTTCCGGATCGCGGATTTTACGCCAGTGATCGCGCGTTTCGGCGATGACCATCGCCGGCAGGCCGCGGCGGCGATAGGTGATCCGGACCGGATGAGCGAAGGTCGGCCCGGCCCGGCAGAAGGTCTCCTCCGCTTTCAGCGAGACAAAGCGCGGCACTGGGAGGCCGGACGGCGTATCGAACCGGATTTCCGGAATGGGCGGCGAGGGCGCTTGCGGATCGCCCGCATGGGCAGTCATATTGAGCGCGCCTAGGGCGACGCTGCAAATCATGATCAGGCGGCGCTGTCGGACGGCGCCTGCTAAAGAGAAGCATTGGGTCATTGGGAAACGGAAACGCCGACATCCATGAAGAAACTGTTACTGCATCACGAAGGCGTTAATACCCGGTTAACCGCGCCGGCGATCGCGGCGGCAAACCCATGACCGGCGCGGTCAAGGTCGCCGTCACCCGCCGCCTGCCGGAGCAGGTTGAAACGCGCCTGTCGGCGCTGTTCGACACCGTGCTCAACGATGGGGATGAACCGCTCTCCCAGGCGGCGCTGATCGAACGGGCGCAGGGCGCCGACGTCCTGGCCGCGACCCTTGGCGACAAACTCGACGCCGCCTTTTTTGACGCCGTCGGCGACCGGTTGAAACTCGTCGCCAATTTCGGCGCCGGGATCGACCATATCGACGTGGCGGCCGCCAACGCCAAAGGCGTCACCGTCACCAATACGCCGTCGGTGCTCGCCGAAGACGCCGCGGACATGGCCATGGCGCTTATCCTCGCCGTGCCGCGCCGGCTGGTGGAGGGGGTGACGGCGTTGCGCGAGGGAAAATTCGAAGGCTGGTCCCCGACCTGGATGCTGGGTCGGCGCGTGCGCGGCAAGAAGCTCGGCATTATCGGTCTCGGCCGCGTCGGCGAGGCGATCGCCCGGCGGGCGCGGGCCTTCGGCCTCTCGGTTCATTATCACAACCGCAATCCGATTAATCCGCATATGGAGGAAGAACTGGAAGCGACCTACTGGGACAGCCTCGATCAGATGCTGGCCCATGTGGATATCGTTTCAGTCAATTGTCCGCATACCCCGGCGACGTTTCATTTGCTCTCGCGCCGCCGGCTCGAACTGATGCCGCCCCACGCTTATCTCGTGAACATATCGCGCGGCGAAATCGTCGATGAAACGGCGCTGGCGGACATGATCGAGGCGGGCCGGCTCGCCGGCGCCGGTCTTGACGTTTATGAACGCGGCGGCCCGAACGACAAGCTGCTGGGTCTTTCCAATGTCGTCCTCCTGCCGCATATGGCGTCGGCGACGGTGGAGAGCCGGATCGAAATGGGCGAGCGGGTGATCATCAACATCAAGATGTTCGCCGACGGCCATAAGCCCCCGGACCGGGTCATCCTTGGCCTGGACGAGGACTTCTGACCAAAGACAGTGTTCTTACCCGGCGGTTTGTCGGCGCCGGCGGGCGGCGCGGTGCCTATCTACGCGTTCGCCGACATTGAGAGGAAACCCATGGGATTTTACAGCGACCACATTGAGCCGCGCGTCGTATCCGCCGTCTGCGGCATGAAGGCGATCTCCCGGGAGCGCGCCCGCATGGCGCCGGAGGCGGCGGGGCGGGTCCTCGAAATCGGGTTCGGCTCCGGCCATAATGTTCCGTATTACGATCATTCGAAGATCACCCGCCTCTTCGCGCTGGAGCCGTCCGCCGCCTGGCGCCGCCTTGGCGAAAAACGCGTCGCCGGCCTGCCGTTCCCGGTTGAATGGCTCGACCTGCCGGGCGAGGAAATCCCGCTCGAAGATCATTCCGTCGATACGGTGCTGGTGACCTTCGCCCTTTGCACGATACCGGATGTGGAGACCGCCCTTGCGGGGATGCGGCGCGTCCTTAGGCGCGGCGGCAAGCTGGTTTTTGTCGAGCACGGCGCCGCGCCCGACGCCGGCGTCGCCCGCTGGCAGGATCGCCTCAACGGCGTCTGGGGCAAGCTCGCCGGCGGGTGCCATCTTAACCGCGATCCCGTTTCACTCATTCGCAAGAATGGTTACCGGCTCGACAATGCAACGGCGCATTACCTGCCGCGGATGCCGAAAATCGCCGGCTTCGTCAGCTCGGGCGTCGCTTTCCGGTAACACCCGCTCACGGTTCTGCGACAATTCAAAAAATTTAGTTGAATCGCAAACGTCTCTGCGCAAATTCTCGAGGCTGGCGGCGTAGCGCCGTCGGGTGTGGTTGGAAAGTTCAGCGCGTGCGCCGTTTATTGTTCACATCGTTGTTGATTGCTCTCGCAGGCTCCGCATGGGCGGAACCGGCTGAGCCGGCCAACCTGTTTGCGTTGAAGGCCGACGGGCCGGTCGCCGCGGTGCGGGCCAATTTCGACGCCGAGCCCGGTCAGGCCGTCCGTATAACGATCTATGACAGCGCCGAACAGTTTCTGGAAAAACCCTACGCCAAACGAAACGGCCGCATCGACGAAAGCGGGCTCGCCATCGTGCCCCTCGACGATATCGAGCCGGGCGAATATTCCCTTGCCGCCTATCTCGATGAAAACGGCGACGGCAAGCTCAACCGCGGCAAGATCCTCGGTTTCCCGAAAGAGCCGGTCGCCTTTTCCAACGGCGTTAAGCCCAAGCTGGGCAAGCCAAGCTTCGACGAGACCAAGGTCGCTGTCGGAACCGACAGCATTGTCGTGATTACCCTCGACGATTAGGGATTCGGTCTCCTAGTTCTCAGTCTCAGAACTTCCCCGCCGCTTAAATTCCGCTTCGATTTCGATATCCACCGCGTCGGCAAGGACGCCCGAAAACCGGTCAACGCCGAAATCAGATCGGTTGACCCGGCCTTTTGCGGAAAAGCCGACAAAATAGCCGCCGCCGCGCAAGTAATCCCGTGCGCCGCCGTTAAAGACGACGGCGAGCGTCGTCGGTACTGTGACGCCGTGCAGGGTCAGATCCCCGGTCATGGTTCCAGTGTTGTCGCCCGTGATTTCGATCGCAGTTGAACGAAAGCGCGCTTGCGGAAATTGTTCGGCGTCGAACCAATCCGGGCCGGTCAGGGTTTCGGCGAAGGCGTCATTGGCGATGTCCAGACTAGCGACGTCGATCACCGCCTCGATAGACGAATTGGCGGGATCGGCCTCGTCGAAATCAAGGCTTGCATCGAAGATTTCAAATCGCCCGACAAATAGCGAATAGGAGAGATGGTCGATCTTGAACAGGAGCGACGCATGTTTCTTATCGAGCGCATAGGCGCCGTCTCTCAACGCCGTCGCGTCGGCGTCGGTCTCCGGCGCCAGCATTGGCGCGAGCGTTGTCGCGCAAGAGGCGGATGCAAGACACGCGAGTCCTGTCAAAGCGAGTTTTGGATCGGGAAAAAACATTGTCAGCTCCCCTTTTTGGGTCAGGACGCCAGCGAACTGCAATCTTTGCAGGCTGGGTCCGCCTTCAATGAAACGTCTCGCCAACGCCCCCGCAGACCGTCGAATAGCATGACGCGGCCGGCAAGACTGTCCCCGAGTAGTAACAATTGCTTGATTGCCTCCATCGCCGCGACGGCGCCGACGACGCCGGTCACCGCGCCGAGGACCCCTTCCTCCGCGCAGTTCGCCTGTTGGTCGCGCGGCGGCTCTTCGGGAACGAAACAGCGATAGCAAGGCAAGACGCCCGGCGCTTCGTAGGGTTTAAAGAGCGATAGCTGGCCCTCGAAGCGCCCGACGGCGGCCGACAGCAGGGGCTTTTTGGCGGCGATGCAGGCGGCGTTGAGCGCGTAGCGTGTTGCGAAGTTGTCGACCCCTTCAACCACGAGATCGTAGTTCTCGATCATTGGACCCGCATTGTCGGCGTCGATCCGCTCGCGATGGAGGACGATGTTCACATGGGGGTTCAGCGCGGCGACGAATTTGGCGGCGGCGTCGGTTTTGGCCCGGCCGATATCGGCGGTCCTGAAAATCACCTGCCGCTGCAAATTGGAAAGGGAGACTTCATCGTCATCGCAGACGCCGATGGTGCCGACCCCGGCGGCGGCGAGATATTGGATGATCGGCGCGCCGAGCCCGCCGGCGCCGACCACAAGGACGCGGCTCCCGATCAGCTTCTGCTGCCCCTGGCCGCCGACCTCGCGCAACAGAATGTGCCGGGCGTAGCGTTCGCGTTCGTCTTCGTTCATGGGCGCACCCTACGCCTCGGCTCATGACGCGCTCAAGCCGGTTGACGCAAGCGTGACCGACGGGCGATATCGCGCGCCATGAGCGACGCCAATCCCGATATCGCAATTTCCGCCAGGGGCCTGCGCAAAATCTATCGCGGCGCCGGCAAGACGCCCGCCAAGGAAGCGCTGAAAGGCGTCGATCTCTCCATCCGCACCGGCTCGATTTTCGGCCTGCTCGGCCCCAACGGCGCCGGCAAATCGACCTTCATCAATATCCTCGCCGGGCTGGTGACAAAGACCGAAGGCGAGGTGCGGGTCTGGGGGTTTGATATCGACCGCAATGCGCGCCAGGTCCGCGCTTCCCTCGGCGTCGTGCCGCAGGAAATCAACATGGACGTCTTCTTCACGCCCAAGGAAGCGCTGGAGATTCAGGCCGGCCTTTATGGCGTGCCGAAATCGAAACGGCGCACCATGGAGATCCTCACCGCGCTGGGCCTCGCCGACAAGGCGTCGGCCTATGTGCGCCAGCTTTCCGGCGGCATGAAGCGCCGGCTCCTGGTCGCCAAGGCGATGGTGCATTCCCCGCCGATCCTTATTCTCGACGAGCCGACCGCCGGCGTCGACATCGAACTCCGGAAACAGCTTTGGGACTATGTGCTGGAGCTCCACGCGCAAGGGGTCACGATTGTTCTGACCACGCACTATCTCGAAGAGGCGCAGGAGCTTTGCGAGGAAATCGCCATCATTCATGAAGGCGACGTCGTCGCCTGCGAGCCGACGGAAAAGCTCATCGCCTCGCTCGATTCAAAAACGCTCATGGTGACGCCCCTTGCCGAACTCGCCGCCGCGCCGGATCTTGGCGCCTTCAGCGCCGAGCTGAAACCGGACGGCCGCCTCGCCATTCCCTATCAGCCGTCAAAGGCTGAAGTCGCCGACATTCTCGAACGCCTCTCCGGCGCCGGGGTCGGCGTCAAGGATCTGTCGACGGTGGAATCGGACCTCGAAGACGTCTTTCTGGAACTCACCTACCGCCGGGCGGGGTAAGGCATTGGGCCCCGGTCGGATTTCCGTCCTCATTTGCCTCAGCGTCAATTTCCGTTAACCTCGTTCCCCATTGATTTTGAAGGGGGATCGACATGATGCGCGCTTTTCTCGCCGCTTTTTTCCTGTTCGCCGTCACGCCCGCCGTCGCCGAGGAAGGCGACGCCATTCTCGTCCTTGACGCCTCGGGCTCCATGTGGGGCCAGATCGACGGCGAGGCGAAAATCGGCATTGCGAAATCGGTGCTCGGCGATCTCCTGGGCGAGTTGCCGGCGGAGCGCCGCCTTGGCCTCATCGCTTACGGCCATCGGCGCAAGGGCGATTGCAGCGACATTGAGGAACTCGCCGCTGTCGGCGCCGACCGTGCGGCCATCGCCGCCGCTGTCGAGGGCATCAGCCCCAAGGGCAAAACGCCCATGGCGGCGTCGGTAAAACTCGCGGCGGAAAAACTGAAGTCCACGGAAGAAAAGGCGACCGTCGTCCTCATCAGCGACGGCATTGAAACCTGCGAGCCCGACCCCTGCGGCGTCGCTGCGTCGCTCGAACAGGCGGGGGTTGATTTCACGGTTCACGTGGTCGGCTTCGACGTCACGGAAGAAAACGCCGAGGCGCAATTGCAATGCCTCGCGGAGAACACCGGCGGAAAATATATCTCCGCGTCAAACGCCGACGAACTGGGCGCCGCCCTTGAAACGACCGTCGCCGCCGCGCCGGAGCCTGTCTCCGAAACCAAGGTGCGGTTGCGCGCCACGGAACTTGAAGGCGGCGTTGTCATCGAAGAGGGGCTGACCTGGACGGTGACGCCGCGTCTCGGCGGCGAGCCGGTGGTGCAGGAGGCGGGCGCCGGCGTCCTCGATGTGGAGATTGCGCCGGGCGCCTATGACGTGGCGGTGGAGCGCCCGTCCGACGGTCTCAAAGGCACGCAGGAGCGCGTCGTTATTCGCGAAAACACCTGGAAGACGGTGACCATCGCGCTGACCTTCCCGGTCGAGGCGACCGTCGCCGCCGATCCCGGCGGCGAGGTCATGGCGGGGACAAACATCCTCGTTCACTGGACGGGCCCCGACCGGAAAGGCGACTACATCACCATCGTCGAAAAGGGCGCCGATAACGGCAGATACGGGACCTACGCCTATACGCGGCAAGGCGATCCGGCGGAGTTGCGCATGCCGGTTGAACCGGGGGACTATGAAGTCCGTTACATGCTGGGTCAGCCGATCCGCACCCTCGCCAGCATCGACATCACCGCGACGCCGGCCGAAGCGACGCTTGTCGCCCCCGACGAAGCGATTGCGGGCGAGGAGATCGCCGTCGAATTCACCGGACCGCCGGCCGGGTCCGGCGACTGGATCACGGTGGTTGAGCCCGACGCCGACGACAAGGCGTATAAGAATTATCATTATACAAAGCAGGGCAGCCCCGGAACATTGCGCATGCCGCTGGAGGCGGGCGAGTACGAACTGCGCTTCGTGCAAGGCAATAAAAAGGTGCTCGCGCGACGGCCGATCACGGTGACCGCCGCCGTCGCGACCATATCCGGCCCGGAAACGGCTATCGCCGGGGAAGAGGTCAGCGTTGAATTCACCGGGCCTGAGCCGGCGTCCGGCGACTGGATCACGGTCGTTGCGCCCGATGCGGCGCCCAACAAATATGGCGACTATCACTATACGCGACAGGGCAGTCCCGGCGAGGTGCGCATGCCGCTTGAGGCGGGCGAATACGAACTGCGCTTCGTGCAAGGCAATAAGAAGGTCATCGCCCGCCAGCCCATCACGGTGACCGAAGCGGTCGCGACCCTGGAGGCGAAGGACACGGCGATCGCCGGGGAAACGGTGAGCGTTGACTTTACCGGGCCGAAGCCCGCCTCCGGCGACTGGATCACCGTGACGGCGCCGGATGCCGAAGAAAAGAAGTATACAGACTACGCCTATACGAAGCAGGGCAGCCCGGCGAAAATCCGTATGCCCCTTGACGCCGGCGCCTATGAACTTCGCTTTGTGCAGGCCAACAAAAAAGTCATTGCCCGCCGGCCCATCGCCGTTACGGAAGCGACGGCGACCCTTGACGGACCGGCCTCGGTTCCCGCCGGCGGTTATGTTAAAATCCCATTTACCGGCCCGCCGCCGGGCAATGGCGATTATATTGCCATTTCAAAACTGGGTTCTGACGATCTCAAATATGAAAGCTACACCACGTCGAAAGCGGGCAGCCCGGCGAATGTCCGTGTGCCGAAAGAACCGGGCGACTATGAAATCCGCTTTATTCACGGCAACAAAAAGGTGCTGGCCCGGGCGCCGCTGACGATCACGCCAGCGGAGTAGGCCCGGGAATAGGTGTTGCGGCCATATAGGACGCGTCGCCGGACAGTCCCATGGCGCGGCGGCGCAACGCGTCGGCCGCGGCTGCCGGAGTGCCTTCCAAATCGCCCGGATCAATCGCCGGCCCGAAGGCGATTCTGTACGGCTTGTTCTTCTTGTTCAGCAATTCGTGGAACAGGGTGATGTCGCGCAACTCCGTGTTGATGCGCCAGAACCAGTAATAGAGCCAAGAATTGCGCATGACGATTTTCGCCGGCACGATCGGGCATTGATATTTCCGCGCGAAGGATACGACGGAGCCGAGCCAGGGTTGTTCGGTGAGCTGCCGGTCGTCGTCCATGAAGGCGAGCCGCCCCGACGGAAAGAGGACGACGCACCGGTCCGCTTGGAATGCGGCGCGCGCTTCCGTGAGTGTTTCGCGGGACGAGGTGGGGTTGCGGTCTTCAGGCCGCCACACGACGGGAATGATCATATCGGCGATGCCCGGCGCGGCGCGGATGGCGTCGCGATTAGCAAAGAACGTCATGTCCGGCCGAACGGATTTCAATGCGTCATACATGGCGACGCCGTCGGGAATGCCGGTCGGGTGGGTCGAGGCGATCAGCACGCGCCCTTCCCGCGGCACATGTTCAAGACCGGAAACGGACAGATCGATATCGAGAAGGTCGCTGACATAGTCGAACACGCCGGACGCGTCGTAATTGGCGATGTCGTCGGCCATCTTTACGGCGGGTCCGTAAAGCAGGATCGGATAGAGAATGGATTTATAAAGCGGCCAGAGCGGGGAATGCATCAACCGGTCCGCGCGCTCCTCGATCAGCTCATCGACGATGTGCTTGGCTTCTTCCCGCGTGCGCGGATCGATTTGGGCGTTGGCGTCCAAGGCGCGTCTCGTTGCTCCCCGTGCGAAAGCGTTTCGCGAAGTCAGGATGCGCACTATATCAGATTCCCTCAGTCGCGCGCGTTGGCGTTTTCCTCGCGGTCATCGCGATAGGGCTCGCTCGCCAGATGCAGCGTCAGGAACGCGCCCGCCATCAGGAAAGCGACGGCGGCGAGCCCGCTGATATGCCCGTCCGCCTGATTGCCGAGCCAGGCGCCGACGACCGCCACCAGGCCGACTACGACATAAGGCGCGAGCGGCGGGTTTTCGTGGCGAAAGCGCAGGCAAAAAAGCGCCGCCGCGGCGATAAACAGCGTTGCCGATAACAGGTCGAAGATCGTTTCCAACGTTTAGGCCTCCGGCCAGCGATCCTCGCCGGAGGCCGTTAAGGAAGGATTTCCTTAATCGCGCAAAGCGCGCCTATTCCGCCCGCCGGGCGCCCCTTAAGACGCGCCGGGGCGCCGGTGGCCAAGACCCGTTTTTTGGATTAATAGCCAAAGCCTATTCCGTGCGGGCTTTTCCAAACGGGGGTCTCGGGAGGACCTGAATGAGCGTATCCGTGACGACCGCGCCCGCCGCGGCCGCGACCTTTGCCGATTGCGCGCCGGCGAAGTTTTCCAATCTGACCGCGGCAGCCCTTTATCAACTGGCTGTTGAACGCGGCGAGGGCGAAATCGCGCGCGGCGGACCGCTTGTCGTGCGCACCGGGGAACATACCGGGCGCTCGGCCATGGATAAGTTCATCGTCCGCTCGCCGGAGGTTGAGGAAAAGGTCTGGTGGGACGCGAACCAGCCCATGACCCAGGACGCCTTTGATCGTCTTCATGCGGATATGCTCGACTATGCGTCGTCCCGCGACCTGATCTCGCAGGATTTGCGCGGCGGCGCCGATAAAGATCATTCCATCAGGGTCCGCGTCTTCACTGAATATGCCTGGCACGGACTGTTCATTCAGCATTTGCTGGTGCGTCCGATGATGCATGAACGGGGCGGCGAGCCCGACTTTACGATCGTTGATCTGCCGGGCTTTGAGGCGGACCCTGCCGTCCACGGATGTCGCACGAAAACCGTGATCGCCGTCGATTTCACCCGGCGCGTGATCCTCATCGGCGGCACGTCCTACGCCGGCGAGATGAAGAAGTCGGTGTTCACCATCCTCAACTTCCTGTTGCCGGAAGAAGGCGTGATGCCGATGCATTGTTCGGTCAATGTCGGCCGGCAAGGTGACCCGGCGATCTTTTTCGGCCTGTCGGGCACCGGCAAGACGACCCTTTCGGCCGATCCTGACCGCACGCTGATCGGCGATGATGAACATGGCTGGGGGACAAGCGGGCTCTTCAATTTCGAAGGCGGCTGCTACGCCAAGATGATCCGCCTGTCGCCGACGGCCGAGCCGGAAATCTACGCAACGACGCAAATGTTCGGCACGGTGCTGGAAAACGTCGTCATGGATCCGGCGACGCGCGAGCTGGACCTTGACGATGCGAGCCTTGCGGAAAACTCCCGCGGCGCTTATCCGATCCACTATATTCCGAACGCCGATCCTAACGGGCTTGCGGGTCATCCGAAAAACATCGTCATGCTGACCTGCGATGCGTTCGGCGTCATGCCGCCGATTGCGCGGCTGACGCGGGATCAGGCCATGTATATGTTCCTGTCCGGCTACACGGCGAAAGTCGCCGGCACGGAAAAGGGCCTCGGCAAAGAGCCGCAAGCGACCTTCTCAACCTGCTTCGGCGCGCCCTTCATGCCGCGCCATCCGTCCGAATACGGAGCGCTTCTCGGCAAGCTGATCGATCAGCACGATGTTCGCTGCTGGCTCGTCAATACCGGCTGGACCGGCGGCGCCTACGGCGACGGCGCGCGCATGCCGATCAAGGCGACGCGGGCGCTCCTCGCCGCGGCGCTCGATGGCTCGCTCATCCGCGCGCCCATGGAAAAAGACCCGATTTTCGGTTTCGACGTCCCCACAAGCGTCGCCGGTGTCGACGGCGCTATTCTCAATCCGCGCAACACCTGGGCCGACCCGTCGGCCTATGACGCGCAGGCGAACAAGCTCGCGCAGATGTTCGTTGAGAATTTCAGGATTTACGAACCTTACGTCTCCGACGGCGTCAAAGCCGCGGGGCCGGCTGTCGCCGTCTAAGCCTCTTCGTCGACGGTTGAACCCGGCGCCGGCGGCTCGCCGCCGTCTTCGTTCTGGTTCGGCTGACCTTGCGGCGCCCCCGACGACACCGTCACCATGGCGGCGCGCAGGACCCGCTCGCCGATGGTGAAACCGGGCTGCGCCACGTCGACGACGCAGCCCTTTTCAATATCGGCGCTCGGCACATTGGCGACGGCCTGATGCAGATTGGGATCGAACTTCTCGCCGGCCGGTTCGAGTTTCTGAACGCCGTGACGCTGCAGCGTCGTTAAGAGTTCCTTTTCCGTCATCTGGATGCCGGCGACGAGACCGTTAAAGGCGTCCGAATGGCCTTCGGGAATCTGGTCGCCGGAAACGCCGGCGGCGCGCAGGGCGCGCTCGAAATTGTCGGCGACGCTGATCAGGTCCCGGGCGAAATTGGCTATGGCGTATTGCCCGGCCTCGCGCTTTTCCCGCTCGCCGCGGCGACGAGTGTTTTCCAGCTCCGCCGCGAGACGCATCAACTGGTCCTTGAGCTTCGCGGCGTCTTCGTCGGGCGCTTGCGGTTCGCCGGCGCTTTCGGCTGGCTCGTCGGCGGCGCTCTCTTCTGACGGCGCGCCCTCGCGGGCGTCCGTTGCCTTGTTGACGACGGGCGGCTCCTCCGGTTCGGCGTCCTTGCCGTTCTGGCCTTCATTGGCGGGATAGTCGGGACTGGTCATGGGGCTAGGGTCAACAATCTGATTGTTCGGCAGGCCATTTACGGGCCCTTTCGGCCTATTTCAACAGGCGCGAGACCACTTCCGCCGTGTAGTCGACGATGGGGATGACCTTGGCGTAGTTGAGCCGCGTCGGGCCGATGACCCCGAGAACGCCGACAATATTGTGGGATTCGTCGCGATAGGGCTTGGCGATGACCGACGATCCGGAGAGCGAAAACAGCTTGTTCTCCGAGCCGATGAAAATTTTCACCCCTTCGCCCTCCCGCGCCGCGTTCATCAGGTCGATGACGTCGCGCTTGCGTTCGAGGTCGTCGAACAGCATGCGCACGCGCTCGATATCCTGAAACGCCGCATCGTCGAGAAGCTGCCCGCGCCCGCGCACGATCAGGGAAAACTCATCGCCGCCGGCCACATCGGCGACGCCGTCGCGCACGAGTTTCGACGACAGCGCGTCAAGCTCGGCCCGGTTGTCGTCAATCTCTTCGAGAATGTCGGCGCGCGCTTCGGCGAGGGTCCGCCCGCTGAGCCGGGCGTTCAAGTAATTGCCGGCGCGCAGGAGCGCGGAGTCCGGCAGGCTGTCCGGGGTGGCGATGACGCGGTTTTCCACATGGCCGTCCTCAAACACCATGATCGCCAGCGCCTTGTCCGGCGCCGCGGCGACGAACTCCACCTGGCGCAGGGGCGCGTCGGTTTTCGGCGTCAGGACGAGGCTCGCCGCTTTCGTCAGGCCGGAAAGGCGCGTCGCCGCGTCTTCCAGCGCCTGCTCCACATCCTTGTCGCGCGCCTCGGCGTCGATGGCGCGGCGTTCCTCCTCCGTCAGTTCGCCGACCTGCATGAGACTGTCGACAAACAGGCGCAAGCCCCGTTCCGTCGGCAGGCGCCCGGCCGAAATATGCGGCGCGTAAAGAAGGCCGAGATCGGTGAGGTCCGCCATGACATTGCGCACCGTCGCGGCGGAGACCGCAATGGAGCGATCATGGGAGAGCGTGCGCGAGCCGACCGGCTCGCCGGTTTCGAGATAGGTTTCAACAAGACGCCGAAAGATGTCGCGCGAGCGCGCGTCCACATCGTTCAGCGTATTTTGCGTCAGGTCCGCCATATCGGTCACGCCGGTAAAAATAGGCGCAATCGGCGATCAATCCTAGGCCCGATGAAAAATGACCGGCGGGTCGGGTCGACAAGGGTTCGGCGCGCGCGCTAGGAAGCGCCGATCGCATCAGGAAAAATCACATGAGACCGTCAGGGCGAGCGTTTAACGAATTGCGTCAGGTGAGTTTGGAGCGCGGCTTTTCGAAACACGCCGAAGGCTCCTGCCTCGTCAAATTCGGCGACACCCATGTTCTGTGTACGGCGAGCTGGGATGAAACGACGCCGCCCTGGATGCGCGGCGGCGGGCGCGGCTGGGTGACGGCGGAATACGGCATGCTGCCGCGCTCGACCGGTGGGCGCATGAAGCGCGAGGCGAAGGGCGGCCAGTCGGGCCGGACGCAGGAAATTCAGCGCCTGATCGGCCGCTCCTTACGCGCCGTCGTCGATTTGAAAGCGCTGGGCGAGCGCCAGATCCTCGTTGATTGCGACGTGCTTCAGGCCGATGGCGGCACCCGCACCGCGGCGATCACCGGCGCGTGGGTGGCGGTCAACGCGGCCTGCGCCTGGGCGGTGGAGCAGGGGATCATTACGGCCAATCCCGTGCGCGAACCCGTCGCCGCGATCTCCTGCGGTCTTGTCGGCGGCGCGCCCGCGCTTGATCTCGATTATGACGAGGATTCAACGGCGCAGGCCGACGCCAATTTCGTCATCACCGGCTCCGGCGGGCTCGTGGAAATTCAGGCGACCGCCGAAGGCGATCCGTTTACGGATGAACAGTTCGCGGCGCTGCTCGCGCTCGCCAAGGACGGGTGCGCGTCGCTTGCCGAACAGCAGGCCGCGCTGTTCGCCGGTTAAGCCGCGCGCCTGAATATTCCGTTCCCGAACGGTGTCGAAATGACGGGCGTTATTTGCGGACGGCGTCGATCATGCTAAAGATCGCGCACGCCCACGCGACAGGTTTTCGATGAGACAGGATGAAGAAACGCAAGGCGAAAGCGGCGCCGATCCGGACGCCCAACCGCCTGCGGGTTCAGAGGCCGAGAACGGGGCGGAGGAGACCGCGCCAGCGGACTCAGGCGCGTCCGATGCCGCTGATGCGGCCGGCGGCGATGCTATCGACCCGGACGCCTCGGCCATAGAGCAGCTCGTCGGCGTCGACGAACTGCGCCGCGAAGTCATCGACATTGTCGGCTGGGTCCAGACCCAGATGCTCACCGTCGACGTTGCGGTCCAGGCCGGCATTTTGTTCGCGGCCCTGGCGCCGGCGGCCCTGTTTGGCCCCCAACTAAGGAAGTTCATCCAAAGCCAGGTGGCGCCGCGGGCGCCCTATGGCGTCCTGCGCCGGGCGGCCAGCGCGTTCGCCCATCTGGCGACGCCGATTGCGCTTTTTGTCATTCTTCAACTGGCCGTGGTGGCGCTGAAAACGGCGGGACTGTCGACCGGGCTGACCGAAGCGGGCGTCAGCCTCTTGACCGCGTGGATCGTCATTCGACTGGTCACCCTGGTGATCCGCTCGCCCTTCTGGTCGAAGGTCGCGTTCTATGTGGCCTGGCCGATCGCGGCGCTCGATGCGTTCGGCGTGCTCGACGAGGTCGTTGTTCAGCTGCAGGCGTTCTCGATCCCCATTGGCGAGGACTCCGCCGGCAACCCGCAGCGTTTTTCCGCGCTCGATCTCATCCGCACCGTTTTCATCTTCGGCGTCCTGTTCTGGGCTGCGAGCTTCGCCAGCAATTTCATCAAGGGACGGATCAACGCCATTGACGAACTGACCGTCTCGTTCAAGGCGCTGCTGGCTAAAATTCTCGACGTGTTGCTGCCGGTGATCGCGCTCATCGCGGCGCTGCAGATCGTCGGCTTTCCGTTCGGCACGCTGGCGATCTTCGGCGGCGCCGTCGGCCTCGGCATCGGTCTTGGCATGCAGCGCACGGTCTCGAACTTTTTCGCCGGCTTCACGCTGATCGCCGACAAGTCCATCAAGCCCGGCGACGTGATCGAGGTTGCGGACACGTATGGCTGGGTGACCGATATGAGCGCGCGCTATGTTTCTGTGCGCACGCGGGACGGCACGGCGCATCTCGTGCCTAACGACATCTTCATCAATGAGGGCGTTACCAACTGGTCCCATTCCGACCGCGTGGTGCGTTTGCATGCGCCGTTCGGCGTTTCCTACGCGACGAAGGATTTGCGCGGTCTTGCGCGCCGCGCCGAAGAAACAGCGCTTGAGGTCGAGCGGGTGCTAAAAACCCCGTCGCCGCGCTGCAATCTTATGGAGTTCGGCGACAATTCGATCAACTTTGATCTGCGCTTCTGGATCAACGATCCGGCCAACGGGTCGGCGAATGTGCGTTCGGACGTGTTGATGGCGATCTGGGATCTGCTTGAGGAGATGGGCGTCGAAGTGCCGTTCCCGCAGCGGGACCTTCATATCAAATCGGCGCCCGAGGGTCTCACCATGACCCTCGAAAACAAGGACGGCGAGACCCTTTCACAACGTCGCGAGGGCGCGGCTGCGGCGGAATAAACGCCTCCCGCGGCGCTTTTCACTGCCTGATCGACCCGCTATGATCTCCGCCTGGGCGGTGCAAGACAGACAATCTAGTGGAGTCTATCATGATGAGAATCCTTACGCTCGGCGGAGCGCTGATGTTGCTCGCGGCCTGCGCGACGGCGACGCCATACGGGCCCGCCCAAGGCGCGCGCGGCTATGGTTTTTCCGAGCAGCAAATCGAACAGGGCCGTTTCCGCATCACCTTTCGCGGCAACTCCTCGACGTCGCGCGAGACGGTCGAGAACTCCCTTCTTTTCCGCGCCGCCGAACTGACGGTGCAGGAGGGGTTCGATCATTTCATTGTCGAGGAACGCGATACCGAAGCGCGCACAACCTACTCGACCAGTGGCGGGCCGGCCTTTTACGGCCGCTACGGCTACGGCTATCCGTTCCACCGGCCGTATTACGCGTTTCCTTACTACGCTTACGGTTTTGGCTGGGGCTACCCCTATGATTCCTATACGCGGGAGATCACGCGTTATTCGGCGATCGCTTTCGTCACCATGCACAGAGGCGAAAAGCCGGAAGACAATCCGCGCGCTTTCGACGCGCGCGACGTGATCGACAATCTGGGCCCCGTGGTGCTGGGTCCGCCGCAAACAGCCGGGTACTGATAAATCCGGGACGCGATCAGACGGCGCGGAGAATGGTTTCCGCTTCGTCGTCTTCGCCTGCTTCGTAGACAACGACAAAGCCGCGCGGCGTGTGGCGAATGATGACGCCGCGCCGGCGGCCCACATGGATTTCCGATCCGATGGGCGGGCGCCGCGGCGCCTCCACGGAGACGCCGTCGACCGAACTGTCGATGATTTTCACGAACAGCGACGCGCCGTCGGCGAGCCGGCATGCGGCGCGCGACTGGCCGGCGCGGTGACGCAAGGTCGTGCGCCGGTCCTCAAGTCCGTCCTTATATTGCTCGTTGACGCGCAGCATCAGTTGCTCGGTGAGCTTCGTGCGGCGGCGTTTTGAAAGAAGAAACGAGGCGGCGAATCCGTCGGGCAGAATGCGCGCAACCGTCGCCTCGATTTCATCGAGGCCCGCGATGCGGACGATGACGGCGTCGCCCTCGACGACCGTCGCGTCAGAGATGACGGCGAAATCCCCCGGCGACATGTTGAGAAGACGGCCTTCGAATTCTTCCGTCGCGTTGACGGTGATCAGTGCGGGCAGATCGATGCTGATCCGCCGATAGCGCCGGGCGTCTGACTTCGCCATGGTTAACTTTCCCAAAATTGCCATTTCTCACCCGGCGGTTGCAAGCTATCGGCCATCGCTCAAACCTTCCCTAACGGGCGTGGTCGAATTTTATCGTTTTCGGGGTCGGGGCCTTGTTTCTTGCGCTTTTCGGCGCGGTTCCCGCACGGGGCCCGCCCTTGAATATCGCCGGGCCCGACGCCAGTTAACTTTTTGGGTAAATCAGGGAGCGGGCGATGTCAGAAATTTCAGCAAGTTTGTTGTCGCGGCGGTGGCGGCGCATTGACATTAAAGTGAATGTCGGCGGCGAGCTGCATGTGCTGCGCTGGCGCCGGGGCTGGTTCGCCGATGCGGTGCTGTTCGACGACCGCTGCGTTGCGTCATCGGGCGGCCTCTTCAATCGCGAAACCCTGTTCGGCCTTAATGTGAAAACGCCCGCCGGCGATGAAACGCGATTGCTTTTCTCCATCGATCCGGAGCCGGACTGGACCGACTGGCGGGGAACGGGCCGGCCGGGCGGCGTGCGCCTGGAAACGGCGGAACACGTTCTCGTTTCCGTCGGCTCCCTTGGGCCCGACCGCGCCGAACCCTTCAAGACGCTCATCGACCGCGCCATCGAGGCTGTCGGCCTTTCATGATCTGACCAAACCCGTTAGCGTC
Organism: Hyphococcus sp.; assembly: GCA_028284345.1. Classification (GTDB taxonomy): domain Bacteria; phylum Pseudomonadota; class Alphaproteobacteria; order Caulobacterales; family Parvularculaceae; genus Hyphococcus. The sequence goes on from JANQRY010000008.1 coordinate 725,197, forward strand.
GCGGCTGTTTTTCGGGGCGGAAACAAGCGGGAGCGGCGCGCATGGCCTGGTGGTTTGGCATTAAACTCTGGAAGCGGGTGTTTCTGGGGTTGGCGCTCGGCGTCGCGTTCGGCCTCATAGTCGCCAATACGATGGACGCGGCGCGCGGCGAAGCGCTCCTCGCCGAAATCAAGATCGTCGGCGACATCTTCATCGCGATGATCCGTCTCGTGATCATTCCGCTGATCTTCATGACGCTGGTCGCGGGCGTGCTGGCCATGGGCCATCCGGAAAAGCTTGGCACAATCGGATTGAAAACGATTGTGCTGTACCTGCTGACGACATTCTTCGCCAATATCATCGGCCTCGCCATGGGAACGATTTTCCGTCCCGGCGCCGGCGTCGATCTCGGCGACGCCGTGCCGCGGGAGGTGGCGACCGAGGCGGCGGGATTCTGGGATCGCATCGTCGGCATGGTGACGAAAAACCCGTTCGAAAATTTTCTCGCCGGGGATCCGACGACCCTGACGCTGACGGCGATCCTTGTTGCAATTTCCGTTATCGTCGCGATCCGGTCGACCGGCGCCGGCGAAAAGAAACCAAAATCCGGCGTTATCTTTGTCGCGCTGTTCGCGCTTGGCGTCGCCGCTGCGTCGGGCGACATCCTCGTTGTGATCTTTTCGTCGATACTTCTCGGCATCGTCCTTCTTATCGTCGGCGGCGGCGTCGAGGGCGCGCCGTCGCGCTTCTTTGCTTATGCGTCGGACAAGGTGCTAGGCGTCACCCAGTGGATCATGGAGCTTGCGCCCTTCGGCGTTTTCGCGCTGATCGCCTATGTGGCCGGCACGAAGGGGCTTGAGACCTTTACCGCGATCTTCTGGCTCGTCATCGCGGTCTATCTCGGCTGCTTCCTGCACATGGCGATCACCTATGGCGGCATCGTCAAACTCGGGCTCAAGCTTCCTTTCATCAATTTCTTCCGCGGCATACTCGACGCGCAGATGGTCGCCTATTCGACCTCGTCATCGTCGGCGACCTTGCCGGTGACGATCTCGAATGTTTCGAAAAATCTCGGCGTGTCGAAGTCGGTGGCGGGGTCCGTGCTGCCCCTCGGCGCGACCATCAACATGGACGGCACGGCGCTTTATCTCGGTATCGTTGCGCTGTTTACGGCGCAGGCGTTCGGCTATGTCGTTGAGCCGCATCATTACGTGTTGATCGCGGTGACGGCGGCGCTGGTTTCCATCGGCGCGGCGGGCATTCCCTCCGCTTCGCTGTTTCTCCTCGCCACGGTGCTGGAGGTCTTTGACGTGACGCCGGAGCACACCGCGCTGGTCGTCGGCTTCATCTTTCCCTTTGACCGCCTGCTTGATATGATGCGCACGGTCGTCAACGTCACCGGCGACGCCACCGTCGCCGTCACGGTCGCCAAATGGGAAGGCGAAATTGACGAGGAAACCTTCCGGTCCAAAGCATCGCAATGAACAATCTGCAAACGACCCGTCTCAGCCTGCGTATGTCGCGGGAGGAGTTTGCACGGCGGATTGGTATCTACACAGATTATATTGCCGATCTGGAAGTCAGCAACCGCAAACTCCCCGCCGTCTGGAGCGAGGCGGTGGCGCGCGGGTTCGGTCTGTCGCCGGAACAATTCGCCGATCCGGCTTTCAAGGGCGTCGCCGCCGCCGCTGCGGCGCTTCCCCCGCCGCCGCCATTCGCCTGTCCGGTCGCCGTACGGTTCGCGTTACAGGCGCTGATCGCCTATATCGTCGGCGTTAACCGGACCCTTGAGCTGAGCGAAGACCAGTACGCTGACGCCGTTGTCGGCCTGAATGTGTTTGTCGCCGAGAGCGCCGACGACCCGGGAGACGACGAGGCGCAGTTCAATCGTCTTTTGAAAGGTCTTCAAATAACCGCCTTAACAGTCGTTCAATCCTGTGAGATCGTTCCTCAGAGCGGTTTCGAGGAGAGAATGGCCGCGATGTTACCGCCGCTGGCGCGCTTGATTGAGGCTTGTTCTCGCCAGAAGATTTCGGACCCGGAAACGAAATAACGTTGCCGGCGTCCTTCCCCTGCATGGGAAAAGCGTCCGACAGGCGTTCGCGCAGCGCTTCCGCGCGCTTCTTGTTCGTATCGCCCAATTTCTCGTCTCGGCAGTTCTGATGCGACCCATGGTCGTTTTCCTATTCGTAATTCAACACATGCTTGCGGGCAAGCGCCGATGGCGCCTGCGCCGCGCAAGGCCGTCGGCGTAAGCCTTAACGCTTTCTGAACGCCGTCTTTACGGTTCGTTATTCCCCGTCCCGTCTCCTTTCGCCCCCCGTCGCGGGCGGGCTTTTCACGAGGAGACTCTCATGGCTGACAAGGACCTGCGTCCGGAACAAATGAAGTTGTTGCGCTTTGAAAAACTGATTGAAAAAACTTGTCGCGAGAAAGTCGGCGGCAAGGGGCTAAACAAAGCGGCGGTGCTCGCCGGCCTGCCGTTGATCGCTGCGGCAAGCGCCGGCGCCGCGCAGAAGCTGGGCGATGACGCGCCGCTTCGCTACGCGGCCGATGTTGAGGCGGCGGCCCGGTCGTCGCTAACCGGCGACGCCTGGCTGATCCAGCTTGCGGAGGCCGTGTCGACGGGCCACACTGTGATCGAAGCCCTTGCGACGCAAGGGTCCTGGCTGTTCGTACACGGCACGCCGAAAAGGAAAACCGCGGAGTTGGTGCAATCTCTCCTGACGAGTGGACCCTTTTAGTACGATACGGGACGTTTCTATTTTTAGGCGCGGCCCTTAGTTTTCTTTCCGGCTCAAAAAATCTCCGGTTGGCGGCGATGGTGATCGTCGCCGACTGGGTGCTGGCCAACAGTTTTTTCTACCTCATGGGCGCGGCGTCGGTGAATCTCATCGCGCCCATGAGCATCGTTATCCTGGCGCTGTTTTATGCGTTCTGGCGCTCGAAAAGCCTCAACGGTGCCTTTATCCACAAGATCTTCTTCAGCTACTACGCGCTCTATTTCGCCATCAACCTGTGGCACATTCTGGCGCGGTACTTTTCCCCCGAAACCTTCGTCGCCAATTACTATTTCTCGATCGCCGCCTCCAACGGCGTCTTTATCCTGATCGTTTCGACGCTCTGGCTGTTCGCCATCCTGAAGTTTCTCGACAACAACGCCGAGGGCGGGCTGATGGGCGTCTATGAGCGCAATATTGCGGACTGGCGCCGCTGGTTCGGCGGGCGATAGCCCGCGCGAGTCATCCGGAAGCCGCATAAGAGCCGTACCCGGCTTATGATGTTTTCACGCACCCTGATTGTCGCCGCCGCGCTGGCCCTCGTCGTCGCCATTGTCTGGGCCATCGGCGCCGACGGGCGATCGACCGGCGCCATTATCGGCGAAATGCTGTCGAAACCGTGGACGGTTGTGACGCTGGTTGATCTTTATGCGGGCTTTGTCCTCATCGCCGTCCTTGTCTGTCTTTTCGAAAAAAGCTGGCCGGCGCGCCTCTTCTGGGCCGCGCCGCTTTTCCTGCTCGGCAATGTCTGGGCGGCGGCGTGGCTCGTCTTCCGCCTGCCGGAAATCGCGCGGCGGCTCCGAAACGCCTAGGCGCTTGCCTTAGCCCGTCGCTCCCCCTATAGAACCCGACGTTTTCGGGAAAAGTCATGCTTTTCCCGTCCGCCGGCGCGAAACCCATCGAATTGTTGGGCTGGGGCCGGGGATGGACCGCCGTCGGGGTAACGCCCTCACGGTGGTTCTCGTGCTTTGTCCGGCGTTGCGCCCCTCCGATGGCGGGCGGCGGCGTGAATTGAACAGGAGCCTGTCCGGTTGGATTATCGGATCGACTTTGCGGATGTTGACTGGGAGCCGACCTTGAATGGGACGGCCCGGCTGAAGCGCGTGGCGCGCGGCGGCAAGGTTTTTCGCCTGGTCGAGCTGACGCCGGCGACCCAGCATCCGGAATGGTGCGTCACCGGCCATGCGGGGTTCATCGTCGAGGGCGAGATGGAGATCGATTTCGACGGCGATGTTCAGCGTTTCCGCGCCGGCGACGCGCTCAACATCCCTGGCGGCGAAAAAGACCGTCACCGCCCCCGTGCATTGAGCGAACGCGCGCTTATGTTCCTCATTGAAGAGGAGCGCGATGATGTTTGAGAGTTTAAGCGACCGGTTAAGCGGTGTCTTTGAGAAGCTGCGCGGCAAGGGCGCGCTTGAAGAAAAAGACGTCAACGATGCGTTGCGCGAGGTGCGCGTCGCGCTTCTTGAGGCCGATGTCGCGCTGCCCGTGGCCAAGGATTTTATCGCGAAGGTGAAAGAGCGCGCTGTCGGCGCAGAGGTTCTGCGCTCGGTGACGCCGGGCCAGCAGGTCGTCAAGATCGTCCACGACGCCCTCGTCGACATGCTTGGCGGGGCCGAAGCGGAGACGGCGCTCTCCTTTGTCACGACGCCGCCCGCTGTCATCATGATGGTCGGCCTGCAGGGCTCCGGTAAAACGACGTCGACGGCGAAGATCGCTCTGCGCCTTCAAAAACGCGACAAGAAAAAAGTTCTGATGGCGTCCCTCGATACGCGCCGTCCCGCCGCGCAGGAGCAGCTTCAGATCCTCGGCGAGCAGGCGGAGGTGAAGACCCTCCCCATCATCGCCGGCCAGTCCCCCCGCGACATTGCAAACCGCGCCATCGAGGCGGGCCGGCTCGGCGGCTATGACGCGGTGATGCTCGACACCGCCGGGCGGCTTTCCATCGACGAACAGTTGATGACCGAAATCGCCGATATTCACGGCGCGACAACCCCCATTGAAACGCTGCTCGTCGTCGACGCGCTCACCGGTCAGGATGCGGTCGAAACCGCGTCGCGGTTTAAGGAGCGCGTGCCCGTCACCGGGGTCGTCATGACGCGGATCGATGGCGACGCCCGCGGCGGCGCGGCGCTGTCCATGCGCGCCGTCACCGGCGCCCCGATCAAGTTTGTCGGCGTCGGCGAAAAGCTCGACGCCCTTGATACGTTCGAGCCCGAGCGCATGGCGGGCCGCATTCTCGGCATGGGCGACATTGTTTCGCTGGTCGAAAAAGCGTCGGAAGAAATCGATGTCGAACGCGCCAAGAAACAGGCCAAGAAAATGGCCAAGGGCGAGTTCGACATGGACGACCTCGCCGAACAGTTTCGCCAGATGCGCAAGATGGGCGGCATGGGCGCGATCATGGGGCTCCTGCCCGGCATGGGCAAAATGAAAAAGATGGTCGATCAGGCCGGCGGGTTCGAGAATAAGGAAATCGTCCGCCAGGAAGCGATCATCAGCTCCATGACGAAAAAGGAGCGCAAGTCGCCAAAGGTGTTGAACGCGTCCCGAAAGAAACGCATCGCCGCCGGTTCAGGGACCAGCGTTCAGGAGATCAACAAGCTCATCAAGGCCCACCGTCAGATGGCCGACCTCATGAAAAAGATGGGCAAAGGCGGCATGAAAAAAATGGCCGCACAGATGGCCGGCATGGGCGGCGGCGGTATGGGCGGTCTCATGGGCGGCGCGCCGGACCCTGCGATGCTCGAAGCGGCGCAAGGCAAAAAAGGAAAGAATACGGAAGAAGACATCGATTTCGACGCCATCGAAAAAGCGCTCTCCGGCAAAGGCGCCCTGCCGCCCGGCCTCGGCGGCGCGGGCCCCATGGGCGGCCTGCCGGGATTGGGGAAGAAGAAGTGAGTGCGTTCATTCCTCATCGTCATCCCGCACGCGCTGCAGCATCTTTGATGATGCAGTGCAGATGCGGGATCGCTGGCATTTCTCCGAACATGGATCCCGGATCAGCGCAGCAGCATTCCATGCTGCGGCGCATCCGGGACGACGGCATTTGAATTCAACCTATCAACCGAAACCCAAGACCAAAGGAAAAACCAATGTCGCTGAAAATCAGACTGGCCCGGGGCGGGGCGAAGAAACGGCCCTATTACAACATTGTCGTTGCCGACAGCCGCATGCCGCGGGACGGCCGCTTTATCGAAAAAGTTGGCGCCTATAACCCGCTGCTGGCGAAAACCGACGAGAAGCGCGTTCAGTATAATGAAGATCGCGTCAAGCACTGGCTCGGCGTCGGCGCCAAGCCGACCGACCGCGTGGCGCGCTTTCTGTCCGTGAACGGCCTTTACGACTGGAAAGCCGGGAACAATCCGAAGAAAGGCGAGCCGGGCGAGAAAGCCAAGGAGCGCCTGGAAGAAAAACGCGAGAAGGAAGAAGCGGTGAAAGCGGCCGCTGAAGAGGCGAAGAACGCCCCCGCTGAGGAGCCCGCCGCCGAGGCGGCCGAAGACGCCGCGCCCGCGGAAGACGCCCCGGCTGAGGCGTCAGAGGACGCTGACGCCGCTCCCGCGGAAGAGGCCGCCGAAGAGAAGGCCGAATAAAAGCGGCGGGCGCTCCGATTGGCGCGCCTTTAGTCGTAGCGGTGGTCGAACGTCAGAACCGATCCGTCTGCGCGCACGATTTTGCGCGCATAGAGCTCGCGGGGAATGTCGTCGTCGATCCAGCCGCTGACCGTCACGGTTTCGCCGGGGGCGAGGCGAACCCAGTTGGGTCCGAGATAAACCTCAATGTCCCCGGATGCGTCTTTCAGCCGAAATTCGTCCTCGTCGAGAATGCGATCGACAACCCCGGCGAGCGTTACGGCAGCGCCGCGCCGCGCCTCGGCGATCGGGATGGCCGCGCCCTCGGGCGCGGCGGCGCGTTCGTGGGCGCTTTGCGGGACTGTCGCGGCGGCCTGCACGCCGACGAAAACAAGGCCGCCTGCAGCGACGGCGCCGGCTGACCAAAGGAGCCATTTGTTCATGATCGTTCCTTTCGTTGGACGTCGCTGGAACGTAAACCCTGCGGGCCTCATAAAAATATATCAAAACAGCAATTTTTGATCGGATTTGCCAATAAGGTTGCGCCTAGCCGCATTCCCGGCGTCAACATGACAATATCGTAGTCTTGGCGCCGGATTTCCGTCTCATTCTCCTCTATGCTCGGGGCCCTGAGCAGCATGAGGGGTTTGATATGATATCGAAAATTTTTGCGGCTATAGCTTTGCTCGTCATGCCGCTGGCCGGATCGGGCTGCGTCGCCGCGGTGATTGGCGCCGGCGCGGTGGCGGCGGACGAGATCGTTGAAGGCGACGGCAAGTTCGATCCGCTGGAAGAAGCTTACGACGGCGACGATTCGACGGCCCCGATCATCGACGAAGATTAATCCCCATACTGATCGCGGCGTTTGACCCAATACATGATGCCGTTTTCCTCTTCGCCATACATGATGCCGTTTTCCTCTTCGCCAAAGCGCCCCTTTGGCGTCAGGTCGATGTAGTGATAAACGCCCAGCATCATGTCGAGCCCGCGCGCATAGGTCGAATAGGCGTGATAGACCGCGCCGTCATCGCCCTTCGCGAACACGCTGAGGCCCGGGGCTTCGGTGCTGGGGAAGGCGGCGTCGGCGTAGTTGTAATGAACGGCGCCCGCGTCGATCTCTTCTTGTGAGAAGGAAACGTGAAAGTCCTGGTTGAAATCGGCGCCAAGGGACGAAACCCATTTGAAGTCCCAGCCCATGCGTTTTTTGTAGGCGTCGATCTTTGCGAGCGACGTGTTGGCGACCGTGACGAACGCGATATCCATCCGGGCGAGATGGACGTCGATGCGCGCGTAATTGTCCGCCATTAAGGAACAGCTGGGGCATCCCTCCTCCCAGTCGGGTCCGAACATGAAATGATAGACGATAAGCTGCTCCTTATCGCCGAAGAGATCGAGCAGCGTTTCCTCGCCGTCGGGACTCTGAAAACGGTAATCCTTTTCGAGCCTGACCCACGGCATGGCGCGCCGTTTCGCCGACAGCGCGTCGCGCGCCCGCGTAAACGCCTTTTCTTCCGCCAGCAGGTCTTTGCGCGCTTTCAGCCATTCCTCGCGGCTGACGCTATGGGTCGGTTTCATGTTTCACGCCTCCATTGCTGTCGGTTTCGCCTTCCTTGACGGTTACGGGAACGCGGAATCGACTGATGTCTTCAAACCCGGCTTTGCAATATGCGCAGCGCCGACGGAACGCGCATGCTCCAGCGGGGATTGTGGCGTTTCGGGCGCATCTGCGCAAATCGCGCTGCACAAACAACGGTTTCGCGCTTGCCCCCTTCGCCCGGGCGCGCATAGGCTGCGTCAAATTTTTTGACCATTGAGGGGGCGGCCCCGGTGCAAGATTTCATTACGCTCGTGAATTCCCTTGTCTGGGGTTCGGACAACATTCCCTATCCGCCCGTGCTGCTTTTACTCCTCGGCACGGGGCTTTACCTCACCGTGCGCCTCGGATTCATGCCGATTGTCAAAATTCCCTACGCGTTCGGCCAGCTTGTTCACGGACGCCGGCGGCATGCAGGCGAAGACGGCGACGTGTCGCCGTTCGGCGCGCTCATGACGGCGCTCTCTTCGACCATCGGCACGGGCAATATCGCCGGCGTCGCCGTGGCGATCGCCATCGGCGGGCCGGGCGCGGTCTTCTGGATGTGGATGACGGCCCTTGTCGGCATGGCGTCGAAATACGCCGAAGGCGTCCTCGCCGTGCGCTTTCGCGAGGTCGACGCCGACGGGCGCCATGTGGGCGGACCGATGTATTACATCCGCAACGGCATGGGCGCCAAATGGGCGTGGCTGGGCGCGACGTTCGCAACCTTCGGCGTCCTGGCGGCCTGGGGCACCGGCGCCTCCATTCAGGCGAACTCGATCGCTGATGCGTTGAACAACACCTATTCGATTGCGCCGTGGCTCTCCGGCGCGGTCCTTGCCGCGGGCGCGGCGGCGGTCATACTCGGCGGCATCAAGCGCATCGCGACGGTCGCCAGCGGTCTCGTGCCGTCGATGGCGGCGGGGTATCTCATCGCCGGTCTGATCGTCGTCGGCCTGAACATCGAGGCGGTTCCGGCGGCGTTTTCCTCGATCGTAGCGAACGCCTTCGGCTATGACGCCGCGAAAGGCGGTTTTGTCGGGGGCCTTTTGCTTCTCGCCATGCAAAAGGGCGTCGCCCGAGGCATCTTTTCAAACGAAGCGGGCCAGGGCTCGGCGCCGATCGCCCATGCGGCCGCCAAAAACAAGGACCCCGTCAATCAGGGCGTCATCGCCATGCTCGGGACCTTCATCGACACCATCGTCGTCTGCTCGATCACGGCGCTGGTAATCCTGACCGCGGGGATCATCCCGGAGGCCTGCGCGCCCTTCGTGCGCGAATCGCTCGTCACGCTCCCGGCCGGGTGCGAGACCGGCGCGCCGCTCACCGTCAATGCGTTCAACGCGTCGCTGCCGGGGGTCGGCTCTCACATCGTCACCATCGGCCTCACATTATTCGGATTCACGACCATCCTCGGCTGGAGTTACTACGGCGAGCGGTGTGCGGAGTATCTATTTGGTGAAAAGATCGTAACGCCGTTCCGGTTGAGCTGGGTTGCGGTTGTGTTTCTTGGGGCGTCGATCCTGATGTTTGAGGAAGGCGGCGTCGTCACCGATGTCGTCAGCCTTTTCTGGCTGGTCGCCGACACCCTGACGGGGCTCATGGCCGCGCCTAACCTTGTCGCGCTTCTCGTCCTGTCGCCCTTGGTCGCGAGATTGACGAAGGAGTATTTCGCGCGGGAGAAGGCCAAGGCCGGCGGCTGAAACCGCTAAAAAAGGGGGGCGCAATTCGAAGCGCAAGTTGATCGCGGGCCCGGTTGCCCGGCCCTTTGCGCGCGTCCTATATAGGACGCGTATTGAGAGGGAGTTTGTTCGGTGCTGAAACGCATAGTCGCGGCCGCTGTCTCCGTGTCGATTTTTGCCGGCGCGGCGTTTGCACAGGACGAACCGCGCGACGGGTTCTATCTGCGCGTCGGGGCCGGCGCGAATTTTCTCAACGACCTTGAGCAGGATGTAACGTTCTCGCCGTTCCTCGTCTTTGTATCGCCGCCGTCGAACGGTCAGACGGTTGCGACGGAAACCGGCTTTGTCGCCGGCGCCGCGATCGGCTTTGACTACACGGAGGGCATCCGCACCGAGCTCGAATACCGTTATATGACGGCGGGGATCGCCAGCGTCACGCGCACCGGCGGGTTTTCCGATCCGACGGTCATTGCAACGCCGAATAGCGATCTCAACGCCCATCTGTTGATGAGCAATTTCATTTACGACTTTCACAACGGGTCGCGATTGACGCCGTTTATCGGGCTCGGCGTCGGCGGCGCCTTTGTCGAGAATGAATTTGCCGAGCGCGACGCGGCGCTCGCCTATCAGGGGCGCGCCGGTGTTTCGCTGGCGTTGAATGGCGGATTCTCGATCGACGCGGAATATATTTATCTGCGTACAAATGATCTTGTCTACGGCCCGGAGGACGATGACTTCGTACTGAACGGGCCGACGACGCGCATTGACGAAGACGGTCTCGTGTCATCGACGGTCATGGTCTCCCTGCGCAAACAGTTCTGACCCCTTGTCGCTCGAGCTTTATCTCGCCTTTGTCGCCGCGTCCGCGCTGCTCGTCCTGACGCCGGGACCGATGGTCGCCTATCTCGTGGCGACGACGCTCTCCCATGGCCTGCGCCACGGGCTGATGGCGCTGATCGGATCGGCGGCGGCCTCGGCGCTACAACTGGCGGTCGTCGTCGCCGGCCTGTCGCTCATTCTGAGCGCCGCGGGCGAGGCGTTCGTCTGGCTGAAATGGATCGGCGTCGCCTATCTTGCCTATCTGGGCGTCAAGGCCCTGCGCGAGCCGACCGATGCGCTTGTCCCAGCCCTGGCCCATCGCTCGGACCGGCGCACCGTCGCTGAGGCGTTTTTCGTGAATCTGACGAACCCCAAGGCGCTGCTCTTTCACGGCGCTTTCCTGCCTTTATTCGTGTCGCCCGCCGCCCCGGCGACGCCCCAGCTTGTTCTGCTGGCGGCGACGTTCATCGTTGTCGCCGCGGCGCTCGACGCCTGCTGGGCAATCTTCGCCGCGCGGGTGCAGCCGCTCCTCGCCCGCATTGGCCGCTGGCGGCATCGCATCACCGGCGGCGTTCTTCTCGTCGCCGCCGGCGGACTCGCCTTTGTCCGCAAATAGGCGCGCCGACAAGCTGCGGAAATAAACCCGCCGGCCTCGCTTCCCCTTGCCCATTTGATCCGCTAGACCCTGCCGCGGCAGTTTTGGTGCGGCGCAGCATTGGCGCGCCCGAAGACATGAGACGTGAACAGGAGAGACAAAATGGCCCGCAAAAAACTCGCAATGATCGGTTCCGGCATGATCGGCGGCACCCTCGCCCATATCGCCGCGCAGAAGGAGCTGGGGGACGTTGTCCTGTTCGACATCGCGGAAGGCATTCCGGAGGGCAAGGCCCTCGATATCGCCGAAAGCTCGCCGGTCGACGGCTATGACAGCCGTCTGAAGGGCACGCAGGACTACAAGGACATTGCCGGCGCCGATGTCTGCATCGTCACCGCGGGCGTGCCGCGCAAGCCCGGCATGAGCCGCGACGACCTCCTCGGCATCAACCTCAAGGTCATGAAGGCGGTGGGCGAGGGGATCCGGGAACACGCGCCGAATGCGCTGGTCATCTGCATCACCAACCCCCTCGACGCCATGGTCTGGGCGTTGCAGAAGTTTTCCGGCCTGCCCCACAACAAGGTCATCGGCATGGCGGGCATTCTCGACTCCTCGCGCTTCCGCTATTTCCTGGCCGAAGAATTCAACGTGTCGGTGGAAAGCGTCACCGCCTTTGTCCTCGGCGGCCATGGCGACACCATGGTGCCGCTGACGCGCTATTCGACGGTCGCCGGCATTCCCCTGCCGGACCTCGTCGAGATGGGCTGGACCACCCAGGACAAGATCGACGCCATTGTCGACCGCACGCGCAAGGGCGGCGGCGAAATCGTCGCGCTGCTAAAAACCGGATCGGCTTATTACGCGCCGGCGGCCTCGGCGATCCAGATGGCGGAAAGCTATCTCAAGGACAAGAAGGTCGTTGTTCCGTGTGCGGCGCATCTTGAGGGCCAATATGGCGAGAACGAACTCTATGTGGGCGTGCCCATCGTTCTTGGCGAAGGGGGCTGCGAGCGCATTGTCGAGGTCAAGCTCAACGCCGAGGAAAAAGCCATGTTCGACAATTCCGTCGGCGCCGTGAAGGAACTGATGGACGCCTGCATCAAGCTCGATCCGTCGCTGGGTTAATTTCCGCTGTAGAAACCTTGCGTGTAGCGCCGACTTTTCGGTCCCGTTCCCGAATAGAAGCCTTGCGTTCTCAAGGACCGGAAGCTGCGGTATGGCGCGCGGTGGCTGATCGTCACCCGTACTGTCTTTGCGGGCGCCCCCATCATCGGCGTCGCCTCGTCGCCGGCGAGGCGCGACGCGCCCTTGAACAGGTGAACGCCGTCGATGTCTTCATAGGAAACGCCCGCGGTCATCGCCGTGCGTTCGCCGCCGCCGGTGGTCAGCAGCTTCGGGCCTGGATGGGCGGCCGCTGCTGAAATGCTCGTCGCTGCGATGATCGCCGCCGCGACAAAAACTTTTTCCTTCATCACTGATACTCCCACGCTACGGGACGGATTGTGAAAAGCGAGGCGGCGTTGCGCAAGGGCGCAAGAAGCGGGCGCCGGCATTTTTCGCCGAAATTTGCAAGCGCTGCGGGAACCGTCGATCGTGCTTTCGCTCGCTGCGCGCATCACGCTATGAAGCGCCATGCGGTTTCTCTATTCCCACCGGACGCGCTCGGCCGACGGCCAGTATGTGCATATCAAGGCGCTGACCTATGCGCTGACGGCCCGCGGCCATGAGATTTTGTTGGCGGGGCCGGGCGGTGAAAGCGATGCGAAAGCGCTGGGCGTCGGCGCTGAGGGCGGCGTCAGAAAAATGCTTCCCCGCGCGCTCTATGAATGCGCCGAATACGGATATTCCTTTCCGGCGTTCGCGCGGTTGCGCGCCATGGCGCGCGCCGCCGCGCCGGACGTGATCTATGAGCGCTACAATCTTTTTTATCACGCCGGCGTCTGGGCGAGGCGGCGCCTGGGGCTGCCGCTGATCCTCGAAATCAACGCGCCGCTGGCGGAGGAACGCGCGCGCCATGGCGGGCTGGCGCTGAAAGGTCTCGCGCGGAAAAGCGAAGAGGCGATCTGGCGCGCGGCGGATATGACGCTGCCGGTGACGGACGCGCTTGGCGAATATGTGCGCAACGCTGGCGTTCCGGAAGACCGCATAACGGTGATCCAGAACGGCGTCGGCGCGGACTTTCTCGTCGACCGCGATCCGCGCGGCGTTCGCGCGCGTTTGAAACTCGACGGCAAGACAGTGCTCGGCTTCGCCGGCTTCGTGCGCGACTGGCACCGGCTGGATCGCGTCCTTGAATATATCGCCGCGGCCAAACGCGCGGACCTTCACCTTCTGGTCGTCGGCGACGGGCCGGCGCGGGAACCGCTGGAGCGGATGGCGGCGGATCTCGGGGTCGCCGATCAAATGACCGTCGTCGGCGTCGTGCAGCGCGATGCGATCGCCGATTATGTCGCCGCGTTTGACATCGCCTTGCAGCCGGCGGCGACGGCCTACGCCTCGCCCCTGAAACTGTTTGAATATATGGCCCTCGGCAAGGCCATCGTCGCGCCGTCGCAACCGAACATCCGCGAAGTTCTCACCGACGGCGGCGACGCGCTGCTGTTCGACGCGGGCGATGACGCCGCTTTCAGAACGGCGCTTGCCCGTCTCGTTGACGACGCGGACTTGCGCGCGCGCCTTGGCGCCGCGGCGCGGGCCGCGCTCCTTCGCGCCGACTACACCTGGGCGGGAAACGCCGCCCGGGTTGAAGCGATTGCTGAACGCCTGCTTGGAAAAACGACATGACCATCCGTATAGAAACGGAACGGCTCATTCTGCGCCCGTTTGAGGTGAAAGATGTGGAAGACCACATCGCCATGATGCAGGACGAACGGATCGCGAGGTTCTTATCGCCCAGCGGAAAGCCCCGCTCCTATGGCGAGGAATGGCGGGCCGCGGCCAGTTTTCTCGGCCACTGGGCGATCCGCGGCTACGGGTTTTTCTCCGTCGACGAAAAGGAAACCGGCGACTGGGTCGGCCGCGTTGGTCCGTGGAAGCCCGGCGGCTGGCCCGGCCTTGAATGCGGCTGGTCAATCGCGCCAAGCCGCTGGGGAAAAGGCTACGCGCCCGAAGCGGCGATCGCGTCGGTCAACTGGACGTTTGACCGATTTCCCGATCTTGCCCGCATCATCTCCGTGATCGACCCGGAGAACGCCAACTCCCAGGCCGTCGCCCGCAAGATCGGCGAAGAGAAAACCGACGAGATCTTTGAGTTCTGGGGGTTCCGCCTCGATGTCTGGGCGGCGGACCGCGAGGCCTGGCTTGCGCGTTTCGGATAGAACAGCCATCGCGGCGTGACAGCCCCGCGCCGTGACAACGTTGTCACAAGCTGATCCTATAGTGACCCACGAAGCCGCCGGGGACCATCATGAAGCACCGCTTTTTCGCCGCCCTTGCCTTGATGGTTCTCCCATCATGCGCGACCGACGACGCCGTCACGCCCGATGAGTTGTGGGGACAGTCCGCCGAGGCGCCGTCCGGCGCGATCCGCGCCGTTCCCATGCCGTCGGCGCCGCTTGACGAAACAAAGACTATCTCGCGCGTCGTCTTCGCCTCCTGCGCGCAACAGAATGAGGATCAGTCGATCTGGGACGTGATCGCCGCGGAAAATCCCGACGTCACCCTTTACATGGGCGACAATGTTTATGGGGACGTGCGTTCGGGCGATCCGGCCATGCCGGAACTGAAAGCCGCCTATATGCGCCTTGCGCAATCTGAGCCGTTCTCGCGCGCCCGCGCCGCCGCGCCGCTGCTCGCCGCGTGGGATGATCATGATTTCGGCATGAATGACGCCGGCGGAGACTATCAGTATAAGGAACAGGCTGAGGCGATCTTTGAATATGTCTGGGACGTCAAGGATGAACGCGCAGACCGTCCGGGCGTCTACGGCGCCTGGATCCTCGGCGCCGAAGAAGGCCGCCGCATTCAGATCATTGTACTCGACACCCGGTTTTTTCGCTCGGGGCTTAAGCCGACCGACGAACGGGGCGCGAAGGGCAAAGAGCGCTACCTGCCCGATCCCGACCCGGCGAAAACTATGCTCGGCGAGGCGCAATGGGCGTGGCTCGCGGACGAGTTAAAAAAGCCGGCGGATCTGCGCCTGCTGGTGTCCTCGGTGCAGGTGATCGCCGACGGCCATGGCTGGGAGGCGTGGAAAATGCTGCCCGCCGAACGGGAGCGGCTTTATCAAACAATCGACGCCGCGGAGGCTGACGGCGTTGTCGTTCTTTCCGGCGACCGCCATGCGGCGGCGCTTTATCGCAAGGACGGCGTCATCGATTATCCGCTGTTCGAGGCGACGTCGTCCTCGCTCAACCTGCCCCTGCGCAACTGGCTCGATCCTGACAAACCCTACGAGCAGGAACCGGGGCCGAACCGCCTCACCGATATGATCATCGACGCCAATTACGGTTTGCTGGAAATCGACTGGGAGGCCGGCGTCGTTGAAATGTCGATACGGGGCGCCGACGGGGCCGAAATCGTCGCCGACATTGTGGAACTCTCCTCGCTGCGCTAACGACGTCCATGCAAGCGCGGTGAGGCCACATGGACGGCGACGACAGGACAAGGGCGGCAAAGTGGACGCGGGCTGACGTCGAGGCGTTGATGGCGGCCCCGTTCGCCGAACTCGTCTTTCGCGCCGCGGAAGTTCACCGCGAAAACTTCAACCCGAACGAAGTGCAGGCGTCCCGTTTGCTGTCGATTAAGACCGGCGGGTGCCCTGAGGATTGCGGCTATTGCAGCCAGTCGGCGAAATTCGACACGGGGCTTAAAGCCTCAAAGCTGATGGATCGCGACGCCGTCGTCGCCACGGCGAAACGCGCCCAGGAAGAAGGCGCGTCGCGTTTCTGCATGGGCGCGGCATGGCGAAGCCCCAAGACCCGCGACATGGACGAGCTTTGCGCCATGGTCGGCGAGGTGAAAGCGCTCGGCCTTGAAACCTGTATGACGCTCGGCATGTTATCCGACGCGCAAGCGAAGCAGCTCAGCGAGGCGGGGCTCGATTACTACAATCATAATATCGATACGTCGCCGGAATATTATGACCGTATCGTCTCTACACGGACGTTTGAAGATCGCATCGACACGCTGGAAAAAGTGCGCGCGTCCGGCATGAAGGTCTGCTGCGGCGGCATTGTCGGCATGGGCGAAGCGCCGGAGGATCGCGTTGGCTTCCTCCTGGTCCTCGCCAATATGACGCCGCCGCCGGAATCCGTGCCCATCAATGCATTGATGCCGATCGAAGGCACGCCGCTCGGGGCTTCCGAGCCCATTGGCGCCCTCGATTTCGTGCGCATGATCGCCGTCGCGCGCATCCTGATGCCGACATCCTATGTGCGACTGTCGGCGGGACGGGAAGATATGAGCGAGGAAGCGCAGGCGCTGAGTTTCCTCGCCGGCGCCAATTCGATTTTCGTCGGCGACGAACTCCTGACGACAAACAATCCCGGTCAGGCGAAGGATGCCGCGTTGTTTGAGACGCTGGGCGTGACGCTGATTTAGCCCGCCTCCGCCACGCGCTTCAGATCCGCCAAGCCTTCCTCATATTGGGCGCCGACCATGTCGCCCATGAAAAAGCCCAGATAGGTGACCAGGGGTTGCATGTGGAGCGGCATGCCTTCGCGCATGTTGGTTTCAAAGGACCAGACGACTTTCGTCGCCCCGTCCGCCGTCGGCGATAGTGTGAAACCCGCATCCGCGTTGCCCATGCCCTCAAATTCAAGACGGGTCGTCAGGCTGGAAGGCGCGTCCATGGCGCTGACAACCTGAGAGCCATTGCCGACATTCGGATCGTCGCTTTTCCAGCTCATGCGGTGGCCGACGCCGTCGCCGGTGATCGTGACGTCCATATCCGGATCCAGTTTCGCCCAGGGCGACCATGCATCCCAGGCTTCGAAGTTGCTGATCAAGGCATAGACGTCATCCTGCGGCGCATTGATAATTGTTTCGCGCTCCGTCTCCACGCGATCCGGCAACACGAAGCCGAGTAAAATTACAATAACGATCAGGCCGATGAGGCCGAAGATGATTTTTCCGAGCATTTTATCTCTCCCGATAGGGCGGGTTTTATACCCCGAAAGAAGACAATCCGGAAAGCGGCGTCCCTCAAGGAAAACGGCCAAAACACAAGGCAAACGCTAGGATTGGGCGAACTTTCGTCAGAGGTTGCAGGCAGGTTGCGAACGGAACGGACGCGGTTGCGGATCGCCGGGCGCAAAAAAGGCGCGCCTTGTTTGCGCGCCTTTCAAGCTCAACCGATTGAGAAAATCCTGTGCCGCGCAGCTACGCGTCTTTTTTCTGACGCCGGTCGACCTTTTCGGCGATGCGCGCTGACTTCCCGCGGCGCTCGCGCAGATAATAGAGCTTGGCGCGGCGCACCTTGCCGCGGCGAACGACTTCGATGGAATCAACAAGCGGGGAATAGACCGGAAAGACCCGCTCGACGCCTTCGCCGAAGGAGATTTTGCGCACCGTAAAACTTTCCTGCAGGCCGCCGCCCTTGCGTGCGATGCAGACGCCTTCGAAGGCCTGAATGCGTTCGCGTTCGCCTTCGCGCACTTTCACATTGACCTTGACCGTATCGCCCGGGGCGAATTCCGGCACATCCTTGCCGAGCTCTTCCATGTGCTCTTTTTCAAGTTGCTCGATAATGTTCATGACGTCTCGTCCTTGTTCTTTTCCGAACGGATAGGACCGCGCGTCTGGTAACGTTCCCAGAGATCCGGTCGTCGCGCCCGCGTTATGTCTTCCGCCTGTTTGCGCCGCCATTCGGCGATCTTCCGGTGATCGCCCGACAGCAGCACGTCCGGGATCGCCCGGCCTTCAAACTCGCGGGGCCGCGTATACTGGGGATATTCCAGCAGACCGCCCTCGAAACTTTCTTCCCCAAGCGAGGAAGCGGAGCCCAATACCGCAGGGATCAGGCGCACGCAAGCCTCGATCAGGGCCATGGCGGCGATTTCCCCGCCGGCGAGAACGAAGTCCCCGATTGAGACTTCCTCGATGTCCCGGCATGAGAAAACGCGCTCATCGACGCCCTCAAACCGGCCGCAGAGGGCGATGACGCCGGCTCCCCTGGAGAGGTCGTGGATCCGGGTCTGGTTCAGCGGCTTACCGCGGGGGGAAAGGCAGAGCAGGGGCCGGTCGTTTCGGGGAACGGCGTCAATGGCGCGGGTGAGAATATCGGCGCGCATGACCATCCCCGCGCCGCCGCCGGCGGGGGTGTCGTCGACGGACCCGTATTTGTTGTCGGAGAAATCGCGGATGTTCACCGTGTCGAGGGCCCAAAGCCCGTCGGCGCGCGCGCGGCCGAGAACCGACGCGTCTAAGGGCCCCGGAAAAAGCTCCGGGAAGAGGGTGAGGACGGTGGCGCGGAACATGAGGGCGGGGATGGCATGGCGCGCGGTCGCGGGCAAGCGCCCCGAGCCGGCTTACGCATCGTCCGCTCCATCCTCCGCGGGGCTTAATTCTTCGATGGCCTGGCGCAGCACCGTGATGCGGCCGGCGTCGAGGTCGAGGGCCGGCGCGGCCTCTTTCGTGAACGGGATCATGCGCGCGCCGCTGAGGCCCGGGATGTCGCCCAGCTCCAGAATGTCCCCGGCGCCGAAATTGTGGACGGCGACGACGCGGCCCGCCGGCGCGCCGGTTTCGTCGACGGCGTCGAGGCCGACAAGGTCGTCGAGATAAAACTCATCCTCCGCCGGCGCCGGCAGGGCCGCGCGGTCAACGAAGACCCGCACGCCCTTCAAGCTTTGCGCGTCTTCCCGACTGGCGATCTCCGGCGCGGCGACGATGGCGAAGCCCGGCTTGCCCGCGCGCAGGAAGCGAAGCGTGAAGCTTCGCGCGCCGTCCTCCGTTTGCACCGGCCCGTAGCTTGCGACGTTCTCCGGCGCTTCGGTGAAGGTTTTGACGATCGCCTCGCCCTTGACGCCATGAGCGCCGGCGAAGGCGCCGAGGCAGACCCGTTTGGGCTTCGCGGTCACGGGGCCGCTTCCTGCTCATGCGGCTGGAACAGGCGGCCTTTCTCCGTCCACAGAACAATAGCGAAGGCGGCGACGCCGAGCATGGCGAAGCCCTGGATGATTGGAATGGCCGTGCCGTCATAGAGCCGCGCGATCACGCCGCCGAGGAAGCCGGCGACGGTTGTCCCCGCAAAACCGTTCGCCGCCGCCGCGGAGCCGGCGATGTGGCCCATGGGCTCCATCGCCATCGCGGTCGCATTCGGCCCGATAAGACCGAGGCAAAAGAACGAGACGCTCGTGAAAATCATGAAGATCGTAAAGGTTTCGCCGGCGGCGACGGCGATGGTCAGGTGGATCAGATTGACGATGACGAAAACCAGAAGCGCCCCGTGGGTGAGGCGGCGCATGCCGAATTGCGAAACCAGATGCGCATTGATCAGCGTCGCCGCGCCGAGCGCCGCCGCCGTCGCCGCAAAGGCGAGCGCGAAGGCGCCGCCAATGTCGAAGAGTTCGAGGAATATCTGTTCCGACGCGCTGATATAGCCGAACATCGCGGCGAAACAGCAGGCCGATGCGAGGGTGTATCCGAGCGCTGTCCGGTTACGGATGAAATCCATATAGGCGGCGACAACCGGTCCTGCGCGCAGCGCTTTGCGTTGCGCTGGGGCGAGCGTTTCCGGCATGCGCCAGCCGACCCACAGCGCGAGAACCAGCCCGTAGAGCAGGAGCGCCAGGAAAATCGCCCGCCAGGGCCCGGCGAACAGAATGAGCTGGCCGAGGCCCGGCGCGAGGATCGGCGCGGCCATGAAGATCGTGATGGCGAGCGACATGACCTGCGCCATGCGCCGGCCCGAGCACACATCGCGCACCGCCGCGATGGCCGCGACCCGCGCTGCCGCCGTAGTGACGCCCTGAAACGCCCGCGCCGCGAGCAGGAGTGAAAAGGACGAGGCGACGACGCTCAGCAACGAGCCCAGCGCATAGCCGCCAAGCGCCAGCATCAAGACGCGCTTGCGGCCGAAGCGGTCGATCAGCGGGCCGAAAAACAACTGCGCGACCCCGTTGCCGAGGACGTAAACGACGACGATCAACTGGCGGTCATTGTCTTGCGCCGCGCCAAGCTCGTCGCCAATGGCGCCGAGCGCCGGCAGCATGATGTCGATCGCAAGCGCGTTGAGCGCCATCACCGCTGCGGTGATGGCGACCAGCTCCATGAAGGAGAGCGCCGCGCGCGGTTCCGATTTCGGTTTGGCGTCCATGGCCGATCCGTTACGCCGCCATTGTGGACTTGGCAATCGCATGCGATGCGCGCAATTGGTCGCGATTTGGGGTTGGTCCGGAAATCCTGTTAGAAGCGCCGGGTTTCGCCGCAAGGAGCGTCAGGGGAGGATCCAATGAACGCATCGGCAGCCGAAGAAACGAAAAAGCGCTATTGGCGTGAAAACGTCAAACTGCTTTGCGCGCTGCTTGCGATCTGGTTCGCGGTTTCCTTCGGCGCCGGCGTGATCTTCGTCGATACGCTGAACGCAGTACATCTTGGCGGGTTTCCGCTGGGGTTCTGGTTCGCCCAGCAAGGCTCCATCATCGTCTTTGTCGTTCTGATTTTCGTCTACGCCGCGCGTATGAAACAGATCGAAAAACGCCTCGGCGTCGGCGACGAGTAAGCGATGGATACGCAAACGCTCACCTGGGTTTTTGTCGGCGCGTCCTTCGCGCTCTATATCGGCATTGCGATCTGGTCGCGCGCCGGATCGACGTCGGAGTTCTACGTCGCCGGCGGGCATGTGCACCCGGTGGCCAACGGCATGGCCACCGCCGCCGACTGGATGAGCGCGGCGTCGTTCATTTCCATGGCTGGGATCATTGCCTTTTCCGGCTATGACGCCAGCGTGTTCCTGATGGGCTGGACCGGCGGCTATGTGTTGCTGGCGCTGCTGCTTGCGCCTTATTTGCGCAAGTTCGGCCAGTTCACCGTGCCGGATTTTATCGGCGAGCGCTATTATTCGCGCGTGGCGCGGGTCGTCGCCGTCGTCTGCCTGATCATCATTTCGTTCACCTATATCGCCGGACAGATGCGCGGCGTCGGCGTCGTCTTCTCGCGGTTTCTCGAACTGCCGATCGAATGGGGCGTTATTGTCGGCATGGGTGTTGTCTTTTCCTACGCCGTGCTCGGCGGCATGAAAGGCATCACCTACACCCAGGTCGCGCAATATTGCGTGCTGATCTTCGCCTATCTTACGCCGGCGATATTCATCTCAATGCTGATCACCGGCAATCCGGTGCCGCAGCTTGGCCTCGGTTCCGAAGCCGGCGGCGAGCCGGTGCTGCAGAAGCTCGACCGGACGCTTGTCGATCTCGGCTTTTCCGCCTTTACAACGGGGTCGAAATCGAAAATCGACCTGATCGCCATCACGCTGGCGCTCATGGTGGGGACGGCCGGCCTGCCCCATGTGATCGTGCGGTTTTTCACCGTGCCGAAAGTCTCCGACGCGCGCCGGTCCGCCGGCTATGCGCTGGTGTTCATCGCGCTTCTTTATACGACGGCGCCGGCGGTGGGCGCTTTCGCCCGGCTCAACTTTATCGAGAGCGTGCACGAAAAACCCTATGCGGCCGCGCCCCAATGGGTGAAGACCTGGGAAGGCATCGGCCTCATCGCCTGGACCGACAAGAACGAAGACGGGATCATTCAATACGCGCCCGGCGCGCCGTTTGAGGGGCGCGCGGCGTTTACCGGCGAGGCCGGGCCGAACGGCGAACGGCTTCTCTCCAACGCGCCGACCGCAAACGGCAATGAAATTCTTGTCGACCGCGACATCATGGTGCTCGCCAATCCGGAGATCGCCAATCTCCCCGGATGGGTCGTCGCGCTTGTCGCCGCCGGCGGCGTCGCGGCGGCGCTGTCGACGGCGGCGGGGTTGCTGCTGGTCATCTCCGCGTCGATCAGTCACGACCTCTTGAAGAAAACATTCCGTCCACAGATTACGGAGAAAACGGAACTGCTGGCCGCGCGGGCGAGCGCCGCTGCGGCGATCCTTGTCGCCGGCTATCTCGGCATCAATCCGCCGGGCTTCGTGGCGCAGGTTGTGGCCCTTGCTTTCGGTCTTGCGGCGGCGTCGCTGTTCCCGGCGATCCTCATGGGCGTCTTCTTCAAGGGGATGAACCGGGAAGGCGCCGTCGCCGGCATGGTTGGCGGCCTCGTTGTCACGCTCGCCTATATCATGTGGTTCAAGTCGCCCTGGTTCGCGGGCGCGAACGGGCCGGAGCACTGGTTCTTCGGCATTTCGCCGGAAGGGTTTGGCGCGGTCGGCATGTTGGTCAATTTCGCCATCGCTGCGCTGGTGGCGCATTTCACGCGCCCGACGCCGGCGGCCGTTCGCGCCATGGTCGATGAGATCCGCTTGCCCCGCGGCGCCGGCGAGGCGGCGCCCGCCCACTGATTTTCTATTTCAGCGCTTCGAGCGCCCGTTCGCGGTCGTAGTCAGAATCAATGGATTCTGCGGCGCTTCGCAATTGCGCCTTCAGCGCCTCATTATCTTTCGCCGCGTCTCCGGCGGCTTCGAGCGCCACGCGCTTGTCGTAATCGGAGTTGACGTCGTCGAAGGCCGCGAGCCAGGCCTCGGCGACGGCGGCGTCTCCAAGGCGCGCCGCTGCCTGCGTCAGGACCAGGCGCAGGTCGTGATCGCTGTCGATTTCCCGGGCCGCGGCCTCGATCAGCCGCGCCGTATGGTCCGCGTCAATGTCGGCGCGGGACAGGAGCGCCTCGACGGATATGCGCAGATCGTGATCGCTGTCGATCGTCGACAAGAGCGCAATCATCTCCGCCGCCGCATCGCCGGAGAGCGGGCGCGCCGCAATCGCCGTCAACACGCGGCGCTTTTCATAATCGCTGTCAATGTTTCCGGCGACGGCAAGAAGCGTCAGCATTGCCGCGTCGTCGACCTCCTGGTTTTCGGCGACGGCGGCGAGCGCTTGCGCAATGTCGTGATCGCCTTCAAGGCGGGCCAGCTTTTCAATCAGCGCGTCGACCTGTTCGACGCTCAACGTGTCGCTCTTGCTGAGCGCGGCCGTATAGCGGCGAATGGCGTAGTCGCTGGTCAGGCGATCGATCTCGTCAAAGACCGCGTCGACGCCGCCGGCTTCGAGGATCGTTGCAACCCGCATGTCCGCCTCGAAGGCGCTGGCGCGCAAGAAACGCGTGACAAGGTCTTTGACGCGCGCATCGGTTTCCTCGCCCGCCGCCAGTTCGTCGCCGTCTCGCCAATATGTGGTTTCAACGCCGCGTCCGTCTTTTTCGAGCCGCAATCGTTCGCGGACGCCGTCCTTTTCCAGTTCGATTTCCAGATAGTCTTCGACAAAGGCGACGCCGTCGCCGGTTTTGTCGAGCTTTAACGCGCCGCGCCAATCGGCCTTGATGGCGAGATCGCCCTCGCGCAGGGAGAACTCGCTTGAGTCGCCGCGCACGGTATGCCGGATGGACGTTCCGTCCTCGACGTCGAAGTCGAAATCGGTGTCGCTGTCGCCGAAGATGACGGCGAAAGTAATCGCCGCCGCAATCGCGGCCCCGGCGAGGAACAATAAGGTGCGCAGTGAGTTGATGGCCCAATCCTTAACTCAAAAACAGGACGATTATCGTTTAGCGCGCCCCGGTTTGTCGAGAGCCCTTCCTCTCGCCTCAACGGACCCGGCGGTCGCTCAGTCGCCTTTGCCCTCGGCGACGGTCGTTTGCTGTTCCGCGGCGAGATAGTCTTCCGATTGCATTTCCACAAGGCGCGAGGCCGTGCGTTCAAATTCGAAGGCGCCGTCCCCGGTCCGGTAAAGCGCCTCCGGCGGGCCGTCGGCGGAGCAGATGAATTTGGTGCGGCTGTCGTAAACCGCGTCAATGAGATTGATGAAGCGGCGCGCCTCGTTGCGTTGTTCCGGTCCCATGACGGGAATGTGATCGACAAAGAGCGCGCCATATCGATTGACGATGGCGATGTAGTCGTTTGCGCCGAGGGGTTGCTCCATGAGACCGGCGAACTGAAACCGCGCCGCGCCGCGCCCGGCGCGAGGGATCGTCAGTGTCCGTCCTTTTATGCGAATTTTTTCCTGCCTTTCCCGCGCGCCGCTCAGCATGCGGGTCCAGGCGGCGTCCATCGCCCGGTCGGCCGGGGCCCCGAACGGCTGATGATAAACCGGCGCGCCGGAAAGCTTGTCGAGGCGATAGTCGCGGGCGGAGACGAGTTCCAGAACGTCGGTTTTTTCTTTCAGGAGGTCGATGAACGGCAGGAAGAGCTGGCGGTTGAGGCCGTCCTGATAAAGCGCGTCCGGCGCCCGGTTCGATGTGGCGACGACGACGACGCCGTTGTCGAACAGCGCCTCGAACAGGCGCCCGAGGATCATCGCGTCGGCGATGTCGGCCACCTGAAATTCATCGAAGCACAAAAGCACTGCCTCGCGCGCGAGATCATGGGCCACCGGCGCCATGGGGTCGTCCGGCGCCTTCTTGTTGAGGCCCTTGTGGCGGCGCCGGGTCTTTTCATCGGCGGCGCGCCAGCGCGCGATGCGGTCATGGGCGTCGGCCATGAATTCGTGGAAATGAACGCGGCGCTTCGCCGTGATGTCCGTATTGTTGGCGAAGAGATCCATGAGCAGGGTCTTGCCGCGTCCGACGCCGCCCCAGAGATAAAGCCCGCGCGGCGGGGATTGCGGACGCCCGAACCAGCTTGTGCGGGATCGGCAATAGGCGCGGACCTGAGCGTGCAAATCCTGAAGGCGCTCGATCGCCTGACCCTGCGCCGGATCGACGGCAAGCGCCCCCTTGCGGATCAGCGCTTCATAGCGCGGCTTTGGCCCCCTCGTCATGGCGCTCGCTATAGCGCGCGTCTTTGGCGCGGTCACGGGGTCTGAAAAGCCAGGCCGCGACGCCGACGGCGAGGGCGGCGGCGGAGAACTGCGCCAACAGGAAGGCCGGGGCGTCGGCGGGCCGCACCCCGGCGAAGGTATCGGTGAGCATGCGCGCGATGGTCACCGCCGGGTTGGCGAAGGAGGTGGAGGAGGTGAACCAGTAGCCGGCGGTGATGAATAACCCAACGGCCGCAGCAACGCTTTCGGGTCTGAAACGAAGGGCGCCGAGGATCGTCAGGACCAGACCGAAGGTTGCGGTCGCTTCGCCGAGGGCCAGGCCGGCGCCGGTGCGTTCTTTCATCGAGACTTGCACAATATCGAGATCGAACATGCCATGGGCGAGCGCCACGCCGGCGACGCCGCCGGCGATCTGCACGGTGGCGTAGGCGCCGGCCATCGGCAGGGCGATGTCGCGGCGCAGAAGAAAGGCGAGGGTCACCGCCGGGTTGAAATGGGCGCCGGAGACCGGCCCGAAGATCAGGATGAGGACGTAAAGTCCGGCCCCGGTGGCGACGGTATTGCCGAGGAGGGCGATAGCGGTATTGCCGCCGGCAAGGGCCTCGCCCATGATCCCGGAGCCGACGACGATGGCAAGGAGGAGGGCGGTCCCGAGGGCCTCCGCGCCCAGTTTTTGTGCGGTCGAAAAGGCCATACCGGCGGTTTTACCTTTGCTCTTTGAGGAAGGCGTCAATAGCGGCGCGGATGTCGGCGAAGACCCGGTCGAAGGCCGCGCGTTTGTCGTCGTCGCTCCCTTGCGCCGCGGCGGGGTCCGGAAAACTCCAGTGCAGCCGCGCCGGCGCCTTGCCCTCGGCCGCCGGCCATACCGGGCAGGTCTCTCCGGCGGCGTTGTCGCAGACCGTCGCCACCGCATCCATCAACGGCGCGTCGTCGCGGGCGAATTCGTCCCAGCTTTTCGACCGCGGCGCATCAGCGCCGACGCCCGCCGGAATGTCATGGCGCGTCAGCGTTTCGAGGGCGAAAGGGTTGGGCGCGCCGGTTGGTTTGGAGCCGGCGGACCAGGCCCGCCATCGGCCCGCGCCGGCGTGGTTCATATAGGCTTCGGCCATGATCGAGCGCGCCGAATTGCCGGTGCAGAGGAACAGAATGTTGGCCATGAGGCGCGGCGCTACCGGGCGGGTTCGCAGCAGGCGGCCGGGGTCGCGGTCTCGTTTGCGCTCTGGGCAGCGGCTGGCGCAAGGGTGCGATCGGGCTCTGCGCCATAGGTCTCGCTGTCGGCGAAGGTCTGGAACAGCTCCCAGCGCGCCCCTTGCGGGTCCTCGACCCAGTATTTGTTGGACTGGGCGTAGCAGCAGGTGGTTTCTTCCTCGGCGAAGAGGGCGGCGCCCTCAGCGCGCAGGCGGCCCGCGGTTTCGTCAAGGGCGTCCTTTGTTTCGATGGAAACGCCGGCGTGATCGAAGCCGGGCGTCCCGCCATGGGTCGAGACGGAAATATGGGCCCGCGGGTCGTCGAGCAGCCATTTGGCGTAATCTTTTTCAACGCGCGCCGGGCCCTCGCCGAACATGGCCGAATAAAAGGCGATGGAGCGGTTGAGATCGTTGGTCTTGAGGTGGATATGCAGGCGTTTCATCAGGCGCTCTCCTTAATGACATAGGGGCCGCACAGGCGCCGGTCGCCCTGGCAGCAATCGGCGAGAAGGAAATCGATGAGGTCGCGCAGGCCCCCGTAATCGGCGGCGTAGATGACGCTGCGCCCCTCGCGGCGGGACTGGACGAGGCCGGCCCGGCTCAATTCCTTGAGGTGAAACGACATGGTCGGCGCCGGCACCGCCAGCCGCTCGGCCAGCACGCCGGCGCGCAAACCCGCCGGCCCGGCCTGTACCAGTTCTTTGAGAACCGCGAGGCGCGAAGCCTGCGCAAGGGCGCCGAAGCTCTGACTGGCGTGATCTAATTCCATATTTTGATAATTATGGAAATTTCGAATAAAGTCAACCGGCCGTAGCGGCTCAACTTAATCTGAATGGGAACGCTTCGCCCGATGCGGACGACGAGGATGCTGCCATTGAGAGCATGCAACGTTCCGGAGGCGTCGCGCTGCGCCTATGGCGATCACGCCGCCTGCCCCAATCGCCGAAGGTTTGCTGCTCAGCCTTGTGTAGCGGCAACCTCCCATTGACTTGGGTCAAAACGCGTACCGCGGGTGCATGCCATCATCGAGCGGTCGCCAGCAAAGAACGTCGCCCGTTCCTTCGGCAGAGGTTATGAATATGACCGAAGATCATCCGAACGTTGCGGTGCTGAAACGCCTTGATCTTCGCAATCTCGCGGCGTCAAAGGATCTGATCGCCGAAGACGTGGTGTGGCATTACGCCAATCCCAACCTGCCCGACTTGCAAGGGGACTACGTCGGATTGGACGGCGTCCTCTCCTTCTTCGACGCCGTCGCCAAGAAGTCGGGCGGAACGTTCGCCATCCATCCCGTGTCAGTCACGCCCGTCGGGAGCGAGCTGGTCGTTGTCCAGTCGCGAAACACGCTGACCCTCGAGGGTCGCGCTGTCGCCGTCGACGTTGTGGTCGTCTGGCGCATTGTCGACGGGCGGGTCGCGGAGGTTTGGGACATCGTCCCGGGCGATGCAAGGGAGGTCCAAAATGGCTGACTCTCAGAAGACGCATTGGGACGCCATCGTCATCGGTTCAGGGATAGGCGGCATGGCCGCCGCTGCGGCGTTGTCCCGGGTGGGGCGCAAGGTGCTGATGCTCGAGCAGCATCAGACGCTCGGCGGATTGACGCACAGCTTTTCCCGCGACGGCTTCACCTGGGACGTGGGCGTACACTATTTGAGCGAGATGGCGCCGGGAGATCGCATGCGCGATCTGCTCGATTGGCTGTGCGATACGCCCATCGAATTCGTGTCTTTAGGGTCGATTTACGACACGTTGCACATCGGATCGGCGGCGCCGCTCTCGCTCTCCCGCCCCTACGAGGCGCAGGAACGCGATCTCAAGGACCGCTTCCCCGATCAGGCCGAGGCGATCGAGGCCTGGACCCGTGCGCTGCGCGACGGTCACGAAGCGATGTATAAGATCTTCCCGACCCGGGCGATGCCGGAATTCGTTGGCGACATGCTCGACTGGTGGAATCGGCGCGCTATTGCGAAGTGGTGCGCGCGCACCACCAAGGAGGTCATCGACGATCTTACCGACGATCCGGAACTCGCCGCCGTGATGGCTGCGCAATGGGGCGATCATGGCGGACGCCCGAGCAAGGCGAGCTTCGCAATACATGCCTTGATCGCCGGGGCCTACCTGCCGAGCGGCTCATGGTACCCCGTCGGCGGCAGCGCCGCCTATGCCGAGCGCATTATCCCGACCATTACGAAGAACGGGGGAGAGGCTCGTGCGGGCGTCCGCGTCGAAGGGCTCTTGTTCGACGGCGACGCGGTTGTCGGCGTCCGGACTGAAGACGGCGCGGAGATCCGCGCCAACGCGGTGATCTCTGATATCGGCGCGCGCGAGACCATTGACGCGCTCTTGCCCGAGGACTGCGGGCATGAAGACTGGATCGCAGAGATTCGCGCGCTCCCGTCCAGCATCGCGCATTTCACGCTGTTTCTGGGCTTTGAGGGTGACATCGAAGCTGCCGGCGCCACGAAGGCAAATCATTGGATCTATCCAACAGGCGAGGCCGACGTCATCTGGACGGATGCGCCCGATGGCGCGCCGCCCCACATGACTGCTTCCTTCGGCTCGCTCAAGAACCCGGCGCACGATCCTGGCCCGAAGCAAAAACATATGGGCCAATTTCTAGCCTGGGCCGATTGGTCGACGGTCGCTCCGTGGACGGATCGGCCGGCGGGCGCGCGCGGCGACGACTACGCTGATTTCAAACGCCGGGCCGAAGAAACGCTGATGGCGCAATTCGAGCGCTACTTTCCCGACCTGGCCAAGCTTGTTGTGTATCGAGAATTGGCCACGCCGTTGTCCACCGTCGCCTTCACCGGGCACCGCAAGGGCGCGTTCTACGGGCTCGACGTGACCCCGGAGCGCGTCATGTGCGACGCCCTGCGCGCGAAAACGCCTATCCCGGGTCTCTTCCTTGCGGGCCAGGACGTGGCAAGCCCGGGCATCCCCGGGGCGCTTATGGGCGGACTTCTGTCGGCCGCCAGCGTCGATCCAAAAGTGTTCGCCAAATTCAGAGGCTAAGGGTGGTCGCCCATACCCGCCAGTCGCCGAAAGCGGACATGGGCTTGCCGTTTCCGTATTTCTAAAAAGGGCTGATGTCAGTCATCGGCGTTCGAACTGAGACGCCGCCCGCGCGCCTTTGCCTGATTGGCGAAACGCCCTATTCGGCGACTTCCCTTTTTGGTGAAAGCAAGATCCGCGGGCGCGATGCCGTACAAGACTCTCAGCGGCGACAGGGTAATCGAAACCATCGACAAGCTCGCGGCGCGGGTCGGCGAGCGGTTTCCCGAAAGCGGTCTTGAGCGCGTGGCGCGGGAACTCGCCGACACCGCAAGGCGTTGCAAAGCGGAATCGGACCGCCTGCGCCGGCCCATCACGCCGATCCGCGTCACGGTCTATTCTATCTGGGTCGTCGGCGCGGCGGCGTTTTTCTGGATCGCGGCGACGCTGCATTACGACACCGTTGAATTTGACGCGGCGAGCCTCGTTCAGGTCCTTGAACCGGCGATGAACCTCGCCGTGCTCGTGGGGCTCGGCGTTTTGACCCTCGGCCGGCTGGAGGAGCATTGGAAGCGGCGCAAGGCCCTCGACTATCTCCATGAGCTGCGCTCGATCGCCCATGTGGTCGACATGCATCAACTGACCAAGGATCCGTATCGCAGCGCCCTGCCGAGAACCGCGTCCTCGCCGGGCGATGTTCTGTCCGGTCCCTTGCTTGAGCGCTATCTCGATTATTGTTCGGAAATGCTGGCGCTGACGGGCAAGCTGGCGGCGCTGTTTTCACAGTCCTGCCGTGACGCGGAAGTCTCCGCGAGCGCCAGCGACGTCGAACAGCACTGCACGGCCATGTCGCGCAAGATCTGGCAGAAGATCATGGCCTTCTCGCGCTATGAAGGGACGAGCGCGAATTTTCCGTAATCGTTATTTGCGTTTCTTCGGCTCGGCCCAGACCAGCGTGTCGCCGGCGCCGGCGATGATCAGGCCGGCGAGGACGGCGTGAAACGGGCTCTGAAAGAGCGCCAGCGCGAAAACAAAAATCGCGCCGAATACGGCAAGATCAAGCGTGACCCGCATGTCGGCCTCCTTTTTGAAGGCGCGCGGATGATACCATAGCGAGGGGCGCGAAACGTTAACGCGCGGACGCCCAACGCCGTTGAAAACATTGCTTTTTTGAAAATTTAATCTGTGTGCGGCGCAACAAAAGGCTGCAGTCATTCCGGGGCGACCGGCAGGTCGAACCCGGAATCCATGGACCGATAATAAATGTGCTCACACCAGCGATATTGTGAGCTATGGATTCCGGGTTCCGCTTCGCGGCCCCGGAATGACAATGGATGGAGCGAAAACTACTTCGCCGGCGCTTTTTTCGCCGGGCGGTTGACCATCATTTTCTTGATCTCGGCAATCGCCTTGGCCGGGTTCAGATGTTTCGGACAGACCTGGGCGCAGTTCATGATGGTGTGGCAGCGATAGAGCTTGAACTCGTCCTCAAGCTTGTCGAGGCGTTCGTTCGTATGCTGATCGCGGCTGTCGGCGAGCCAGCGATAGGCTTGCAGGAGCGCGGCCGGCCCGAGATATTCTTCTTCATTGCCTTCCTTTTCGCCGTTCCACCAATAGGACGGGCAGGAGGTGGAACAGCAGGCGCAGAGAATGCATTCGTAAAGGCCGTCGAGCTGCGCGCGTTCGTCCTGGGACTGGCGCCATTCGTTCTCGGGCTCGGCGTCTTTCGCCTTGAGAAACGGTTCGATATAGGCGTGCTGTTCGTAAAAGTTCGAAAGATCGGTGACGAGGTCCTTCACCACCGGCTGGTGCGGCAGCGGATAGACCGTGACCGTGCCGCCGCCGATCTCGTCCATGGCCTTGGTGCAGGCGAGCGTATTGGCGCCGTTGATGTTGAAGGCACAGGACCCGCAGACGCCCTCCCGGCAAGAGCGCCGGAAAGAAAGCGTCGGGTCGATCTCGTTTTTGATCTTGATCAGCGCGTCGAGCACCATGGAGACGCCGGTCATATCGACTTCATAGGTGTCGATGCGCGGATTTTCATCCGTGTCGGGATCGTAGCGATAGACCTTGAACTTGCGAACGGACTTGCCGCCCTTCTTGGCCGGGAAATGTTTCCCGGCCTTGTTCACTTTGGAGTCTTTCGGCAGCGTCAGTTGCACCATGGCGCAGGGCTCTTTCTCATCTCAACCGGGCGCCGCGGCGCCGTCACTGGGTTTACGTCCGCCATACCAGTCCAGATTGCGGGTGACGATCATGGTCACCGCGAGTGCGGCGAAGGCCGTTACCGAACCGATCAGGAGGGCGTAGTCTTCTGATTTCATGAGCAGATATATCAGTCCATAAGCGCCTGAAAAAGCCGCAAAGGCGATCAGCCCGCGCATTTTGCTGTGAAATACTGTCGCTGCATACCAGCCGGAAAGGATCACCGTGGCGCTGGCGGTCAGGAAGAAAGCGGGGCCGAAGCCCATATGCTCGGAAAGGGCGAGGACGAGAAGGTAGAAGATCACCTGGGTCGCGCCGAGGAGGATATATTGCGCCGGGTGCGCCCGCCCGCCCATGGTCGCTTCGAACAGGAAGAAGGTCAGAAAAACGATGCCGAGAAACATCAGCGCGTATTTCAGCGCGCGGTTGACGGATTTGTAGGGGCTCGTCGCGGCGACGAATTCAACGCCGAAGGCGTTGCCCGCAAGCGCGGAAAGACCCCAGTCCGCGAAGAAACTGCGCGGAATGGCGCGGGCGAGATAGGGGACCCGCCACTCGGCGTCGAACCCGTCGCGGGTAATGTCCCGGTCGTCAGGCAGGTAGGCGCCCTCAAATCCGGGATCCGGCCAGTCGGCCGCAACGCGCGCGACGGTTTCCTCGCCGACCGGCGAGAAGAACAGCCCGCCGCCGCCGGACAGCGGCAATGAAAGTTCAAAGTCGAAGGCCGCCGGCGGGCTCTTCAGCGCCAGGGGCGCGCTGACGCCAGGGGCGGTTTGGGCCCCGCTCGCATCGTCGGCCGGCGCGGTCTTGATCCCCGGCTCGAACGCCGCATGGGCGGGGCGGGCGTTGATCGCAAGGCGGATCGTGTCGCGGACGCCTTTCAGATGATCGGCGGAGCCGAATTTCACCGCGAGCCTCGCCTGATCCCAGCGCAGCGCGACCGGTCCTTCCGCGGCGGGCGGGTCGCCGATCTCGAACCTTCCCGTCATCACGATGTCGGCGTCGTAGACGCTGGCTTCGTAAATCGACCGGGCGCGCTTTGCGGTGCGCGCCTCGGCCGCAATGTCGAGCCGCTTCGGCGTAAAGACGACGGTGGCGGCGCGGCGGATAGCGTCGCCGTTTTTATCGGTCCTGCCGGTGTCGATATCGGCCGGCACGAGAATGATCGGTCCACTGATGGTCTGACGTCCGCCGGCGCGTTCGACGATTTCAGTTGTGACTGTGTCGGCCCGGGTCGAGCGATCCCAGACAAGGGCGTAGATCAGCATCGCCGGGATCCATAAGAGAAACGCGAGGCCGCCCACGAGAATGAGTTTGAGACCGAGCGAGCGCGCCTCGGCCGGCGGGATGAAAGACATTCGGGATACTCCCCTTCACAACGCGCCCCGACCCGGATGGTGCGTTAGAGGAATAGAGTGGTGCCGGTTAGGCGCGAAAAGGGAGTTTTTGGGGCGACGAAATTTGTTCGTACTATGAGCAATATTTTCTCGGCCCTGTCATCCCGGGGCCGGCGGAGCCGGTATGACAGTTCGGAGGCAACGGCGCCGATTAAGGATGAAGCGCGCCTAAAGCCCCTTCTTCAGGGGCTTCAGCTCATCATAGTCGGGCGCGCGCTTTTCCATTTTCGCCATGTAGCTTTTCTTGATGTCTTCGCCGCTCAGCATGGCGGCGTTCCAGACGGCGACGTAGTCGAGGGCGTCGGCGGTTGAGTGGTCCCGGGCGTAATTGGCCATGCGTTTGGCCCCGGCGACGGCCAGCGGCGAGTGCGCGGCGATCTGGCGGGCGATGGCCATGACGCCCTCAAGCAGCGCCTCGTGGGTTGAGAAGACCTCGTTGACGAGGCCGAGCTCCCTCGCCTTGGCTGCGGGAAGGCGCTCGGCGGTGTAACAGATCTGGCGGGCCCAGCCTTCCGCCATCACCTTCATCAGCCGCGGGAAGGTCCCCACATCGGCGGTCATGCCGATCGCCGTTTCCTGCACGCAGAAAAAGGCGTCCTCCGAGGCGTAGCGGCAGTCGCAGGCGGTGACGAGATCGACGGCGGCGCCGATGGCGCCGCCCTGGATCGCCGCCAGCACCGGCTGGCGCGCGTTTTCAAGCGCCGAAAAGGAGCCTTGCAGCATTTTGACTTTATGGTGAAACGCCTCGGCCTTGATCTCGCGACTGGCGCCGTCGGCGTCAAGCCCGCCTTCCATGAAAACGGAGACATCCATGCCGGCGGAGAAGTGTTTTCCCTCCGCAGACAGAACAATCACCCGGGCCTTTGCGTTGTCGGAGATGTCGTTCACGGCCTCGGGCAATTCCCGCCAGTAATCGGCGTTCATGGAGTTGGCCTTTTCCGGCCGTGAGAACCGCAAATGGGCGATTCCGTCCTCGATTTCGACGGTGAAGGACGCATAGACCATGGGCGATTCCTTGCGATTTGCCGTGGGCGATGAACGAGTTTTCATGTTAACATGGACGACAGGCGAGCGAACGGCTTTATGACAGTTCCGAAAGGACGGGAGCGATGGCGCCGTTCATGCTTCGCGAGGCAGCGTATCAGTCTGCCGTGGAAACGCGGTTCTGTCGGTTGCGTAGTCAAGGTTAATCAAGGGCATGTCTCAGGAGAAAACCGCCGAAATCATCGACCTCAGCGCCTCGCGAGCGGCGGCGCAGGGCGACGGGGCCGGGCCTTTCCTGGCGAGCGCCCGACTGGCGGCGGGGCTCGAAATCGCCGATGCGGCGGCGGCGACCAAGATCAAGCCCGCCCATATCGAAGCCATTGAAACCGGAAACACGGCGGGCCTGCCGGCGACGCCATATGCGGTCGGGTTCGTGCGGGTCTACGCCGCCTATCTCGGGCTTGACGCCGACGCCATCGCGGCGGAGTTCCGGAAAGAGATGATGGTCGCGCGGCCCGAGCCGGCGCCCGAGCCCCGCGCTGCGAGCGTTCCCGCCTATGAGGCGAGTTCCGGCGTCAAGCTCGCCTCCCTGTTCGGCATTGTCCTCATTCTCGGTTTCGCCATCTGGATCGCCTTCCAGATCGCCGGCAATGGCGGGGCGGGCGAGAACGCCGACGCAGCGCAAGAGGCGCCGCGCGTGCGCGTGTCGGAAACCCGGGCCGAAGCGCCGCGTCCGCGGGTCGTTTCCGCGCGCGATTATGACGTCGTGCCGATCCCGCCCGTGGGCGGCGATCCCGTCGCTGCGGAAACCGCCGCCGACAATCCGCTTGACGACTTGTCGGCGCCGTCTGAAACCGCGACGGCTGACCAAGCCCCGGCGGTGCCCGAAACGGCGGCGGCGGAAGACGCGGCGCCTGTCGCCGCAGAGCCGGCCCCTGCACCGCTCCTCTCGACCATTCAACCGAATGAACCGGCGCCCGCCATCGATGCGCCGGCCCGCGCAGTCCCGGTGCAGCCGGCGCCGACGCCCGCCGCGCCGCAGCCGACGGTGGTCGATGCGCGGCTCATTCGCTCCATCGGGCCGAAGTACCCCGCGCGCTGCGAACGCGGCGCCGGCGCCCTCGAAACCGTTTCGGTGATCTTCGACGTCAACGCCGCCGGCCGCCCGACCAATCCGCGGGTCACCGTATCATCTGACGATTGCTTCGAAGATGCCGCCGTCGCCGCCGTCACGAAATGGCGCTTCAACCCGCGCACCGTCGACGGCGCCCCGCGGCCGCAGAAGAACATCGAGGCGACGCTGAATTTCCGGCGGTAGGGGTTAGTCGACTTTCGGCAGTTCTTTGACGGCGACGCTCTGGAAATCCGTGCGCGTGTTGTAATCCAGATCGGGTTCGCGCCCGACGGTGTAGTAGTAAAGAGCGACTGAACGGCGCGTGACGCCGTCCGGCGCGCGCCATGGCGCCGGGTGTCCGTGGAAACTTCGTTTGTCGGTTTTGAAAACCACGGCGCGATTGTAGAGCGGCGCGATGGACTTGATGCACTGTCCGCCGTCTCCGCCGCCGTCCCACAGCTCCAGGCTGCCGCCATAGGGTTCTTCCCAGGACGCGGTCAAATAGATGAGAACATTCAGTCTGCGATGCAGCTCCAGGTGCTCGTAGCGATTAAAATCCGTGTGGATATCGAGAATGCCGTCCTGAAGGATCTGGTGAAGGCCGCCGCCCTTAAAGTAGGGGTCCGGCAGGAGCTTTTTCACGCCGGTCAGGTCCTCAAGGTACTTTAGAAACGGCGCGGCGTTGAATTCCTGAAGCGCGAGCCGAAACAAAGGATCGAGGCTGTCAAACTTCGAACAATCGCCGGGGCCCTGTTTTCCATACTGGTGCGGAGAGCGTTTGCGCCAATCAAGCCAGACAGGATGATCCGGCGTCGGGAAGTTTTCCGACAGGAAATTCGCGTGATCGGGAGGCAAAAAATTATCGATTGCAATATGCGGAAACGGTTCTCCCCTCTCAAACCTTTGCGCCTCGTCCTCGACGGCGTCCGCGCGAAATCCGTGTTGAATCAAAAAGGGGAGAGCGTCGCCCATTTGCGTTTCCTCGGTCGTCAGCGATCATCTGTATGATAATGCCTGCGACCTCGCAAGGTCGACCCTCTTTGTCGGCCAAGCGGTTTATAGAGCGGAAACGCCCTTGTGCGGCGTCTGACTAAGAGGGCTCAATAAACCCGCGCCTTCGGCTCGATATACTGAATTTCGTCCGTAAGCGTATAATCGTGGACCGGGCGGTAGTCGATGGTTGCTTTTCCTTGCGCGAACCAGGCGGCGGTGTGTTTCATCCAGTTGGCGTCGTCGCGGTCGGGGAAGTCTTCGCGCGCGTGGGCGCCGCGGGACTCTTTCCGGTTCGCCGCGGATTCCATAGTAACGATCGCCTGGCCGATCATATTGTCGAATTCCAAGGTTTCGACGAGATCGGTGTTCCAGATCATGGTGCGGTCGGCGACGGAGATGTCGGGCAGGCCGCCATAGACGTCGGCGATTTTCGTTCGGCCTTCTTCAAGGACGTCGCCGGTGCGGAAGACCGCGCAGTTGTTCTGCATGACCGACTGCATCGCCGCGCGTAGCTCCGCCGTCGGCGTTGCGCCTTTGGCGTGGCGGAATTTATCGAGCCGGGCGAGAGCCTCGTCGGTCGCCTGTTGCGGCAGGTCGGGGCTCGCCGATTTTCCGTCGACGACATCGCCGCAGCGAAGGCCGGCGGCGCGGCCGAAGACGACAAGGTCGATGAGGGAATTTGAGCCCAGCCGGTTGGCGCCGTGGACGGAGACGCAGGCCGCCTCGCCGATGGCCATGAGGCCCGGCACGACGGCGTCGGTTTCCTCGCCGCGCTTGGTGACGACTTCGCCGTGATAATTGGTCGGGATGCCGCCCATATTATAATGCACCGTCGGAATGACCGGGATCGGTTCCTTGGTGACATCGACGCCGGCGAAAATTTTCGCGCTCTCGGAAATGCCGGGCAGGCGCGAGGCCAGGATCTTCGGATCGAGGTGATCGAGATGAAGATGGATGTGATCCTTGTTCGGACCGACGCCGCGGCCCTCGCGAATTTCGATGGTCATGGAGCGGGAGACGACGTCGCGCGAGGCGAGGTCTTTCGCCGACGGGGCGTAGCGCTCCATGAAGCGTTCGCCTTCGGAATTGGTGAGGTACCCCCCTTCGCCGCGGGAGCCTTCGGTGATGAGAACGCCGGCGCCGTAAATGCCCGTCGGGTGGAACTGCACGAACTCCATGTCCTGCAAAGGAAGCCCTGCGCGCAGGACCATGGCGTTGCCGTCACCGGTGCAGGTGTGGGCCGAGGTGCAGGAGAAATAGGTGCGCCCGTATCCGCCGGTGGCGAGGATCACCATCTTCGCCGCGAAGCGATGGATGACGCCGGTGTCGAGGTCCCAGGAGAGGACGCCGCGGCATTCCCCGTCATCGCCCATGATGAGGTCGAGGGCGAAATGTTCGATGAAAAACTTCGCGTTCTGTTTGACTGACTGGCCGTACAGCGTGTGCAGAATGGCGTGGCCGGTGCGGTCGGCGGCGGCGCAGGTGCGCTGCACCTGGCCCTGCCCGTAATTCTTGGTCATGCCGCCAAAGGCGCGCTGATAGATCTTGCCTTCCTCGGTGCGGGAGAAGGGAACGCCCCAGTGCTCCAGCTCGTAAACGGCGGCCGGCGCGTGCTTGCAGAGATATTCAATGGCGTCCTGATCGCCGAGCCAGTCGGAGCCCTTGACCGTGTCGTACATATGCCAGCGCCAGTCGTCTTCCGACATATTGCCCAGCGCTGCGGAAATGCCGCCCTGCGCCGCGACCGTGTGCGAGCGGGTCGGGAAGACCTTGGTGACGCACGCGGTTTTAAGGCCCGCCTGCGCCGCGCCGAGCGTTGCGCGAAGGCCGGCGCCGCCGGCGCCGACGACCACAACGTCATACTGATGATCGACGATCTCGTAACTTTGCGTCATCTGGACCTTAGCCTGCAAATGAAAGTTGGTATGCGGACCAGACCGCGACGCCCATCAGAGCGATTGCGGCGAGCCAGCTCAACAGAATCAATACGGATTTCAGCCATGAGTGGATGTAGTCGACGATGACTTCCTCAAGGCCGATGCGCCCGTGATAGGCGCCGATCACGACGAGGGCGGCGAAGGGCAGGCTGGTTGTCGGCTTCGACAGCCAGGCTTGCATATCGACGAAACTGTCGCCTGCATGGGCGACAAGGCTGATCAGAAACCAGATCGCAAGCGGTATGAGGACAACAGCGCTGGCGCGCTGCAACACAAAGGTGGAGGTGTGTTTTTTTGACATGTCAGGCGCCTCCGCGCGCGGCGTGGCCGGCGAAAAGGATGAGCGCCGTCAGCGCGATGGATCCGAGATAGACGGCCCAGCCGGTGGCGCTCGCCCATTTCGGCGCGAAGCCGCGCCCGGAATCCCAGTAGAGATAGCGAAGGCCGTTCATCAGGTGGAAACAAAGAGACCAGACGAAGCCCGCAAGAATGATCCCGCCGAAGGTCGACGTCAGGAACTCGCCGATGGGAAAGAAAAACCCGGGCCCCTGAACGACGGCGTACATCCATAGAGCAAGCAGCGCGATGCCGGCGAAATTGGCGACGCCGGTGGCGCGGTGGGTGATCGACGCCGCCATGGTGACGGTGAAGCGCCAGATCTGCAGGTGCGGCGAAAGGGGACGTGATGGAGACGGGCTGGCGGCCATGAATTTCCCGGGAAGTAAAGGCGAGATATGTTGCGGCGCGGGAGGATAGGCCCGGTCGCCATCAAGTCAACGAAAGAGCGCGCCCCTGCGACGCCATTGCCAACAAACGTGATCATCGGTCATGATGGGCTTTCGGGGGACGGCGAGTATCAAGCGGGGCGCGGGGCGATGACGGGGATTTTTCCAAAGGCGATTGCAGCCGCGGCGGCGTGGGCCCTTGCGGGCGCGGCGCAGGCTGAAAATATCGGCGCCGTCACGGCGGACGAGCTTGAAGCAGCGCTTTCGGAGGCCGGCCTCAACCCGACCATGCTGGCCGACGCCGCCACCGGCGCGCCGGTGGCGAGCGGCGCGGCCGGGCAGTTCTCCTTTATCGTGCGCGCGCTCGATTGTTCCGGCCAGCCGCCGGCCTGCGAAAATCTCCTCTTCTTTGCGAATTTCGACCTTGGCCGCACGGCGGACGCGGAGGATTTCCGCATCGTCAACAGCTTCAACGACAGCCAGGTCTTCGGGCGCGCCTATGTGCTCGAAAAGAAGGATCAGGTCGGCGTCGACTTTGTCATCGAACTGGGCGGCGGCGTTTCCGAAGAGCACCTCGCTCAGAATATCGGCCGCTGGGCCGACGTGATCGCGGCTTTTGTTCAGCGGTTTCAGGAAGGCCCGCCGGCGAGTTAGCAGGGCGAGCGACGTTTCCGTTGGCGGATGACGCGCCTAGGCGCCGGCGTCGATCATGAAGGTCGTGTTATGCCATTCGTGCTGGGCGACGGCGTCGGCGCCCGACGATCTTCCGTAATATTCATGAACGATGTGCATGGGCTCCATCAGCGCCGAGCTGTTGATCAGCGCGTCGGAGCGAAGCCATGGTTTCGGGTCGGGGACGTCAAAGCCGCTTTTTACGAGCGCCCGATGCCATCGTTCGGCGCGCGCCGGGGCAAGCCGGATCGGCAGGTCCAGCGAATGAATGATGCGCCCGCCCGGGGCGAGCAATTGACGCATATGGTCCGAAATCGGCTGAATGGCGTTGTTGGGCGCATGCTCCAGCACGCTGATGGAAAAGATCAGGTCAAAATGATTGGCCGGCAAATCGTCGATTTTCTGGCCGACCAGCCCACTCGCAAATGTCGTGTTTTTTCGTTTGGCGTCAGCGTCGGCAAACGCCTTGGCGTCGTAAAAGCCGCTGTCGTCGACCATCCAGTAATCGCAATGCTGTCCGATCGCCTGGTCGAAATAGAGGCTTAGGCCGGCGCCCATTTCAAGGACGCGGCGCGGTTTGTGGCGCGCAATCCAGTCGAACACGTAAAGCGTGCCGAGCTGTTTGAGGCCGAAGCGGAACTTTTCCGAGAAAACGGCGCTCGGATGCGCTTTTTGCAGGGCGATCAGTTCATTGCACAGACCGGGCGAAAAGCGCGCGCCGTCGCTCGCCGTCAGAGCGGTCGTTGCTTGCGGGCGCGGCGCGACGGCGAGGAACGCCCTCTTCAAGATGTTCATAAGCTCTGACGTTTTCAGTTGCGCGTAGCGCGGATAGACCAATCGGTTCGCGCTATCAACATGCGTCGGGGTCGAGCAGGCTGAGGCCCGGCCTACGCCGCCCGTTCCAGCAGCGCTTTCAACGCTTCGGGCAAATCGTCCTCCAGTTCCTTCATGCGCGCGAGGAGAGACCGTTCGTTCTGGTCGAGGTCCCCGTCGCGACCGATGCGGCTGGCGAGCCAGTCGGTTTCTTCAGGCGTGACCTTCGCCGCGGCGTCGACTGCCGCGTCGCGGGCCCGGGCTTTTTGTGCGTATACGGACTCACCCGAACCGTCGGCGCCGCGAAACGCGGCCGCGACGCCCGACAGCATGCGCGTAAAGAACCCGCCCACATTCGGCGCATGATCGCTGATGAATTGATGGCGGCGCATGGCGTCTTCCCGGCTCGCGGCCGAATAGCCGAGCCCCGCCATCAGGTGATTGACGATCCCTTGGGTGAACAGCTCGCCCCAGGCCGGCGTCGCTTCGCCAAATTTCACGGCGTCATTGATGTCAAAAAGGATTTCCGCTTCCGCCTTCGTGACGCCCACATGGCCGGCGCCCCCGGCGGCGAACAGCCAGCGCCGGATCAGCATAACGTCTTCTTTCGACACGGCCGGGCGTTCTTTTTCAAAGATCGACGCTTTTAACTCGCGGCCCGTAAAGGCGCTCATTTCCGGCGGCGTCTCGGTCGCCGTTTCCATCAGTTTGACGAGGAGCGCCCGCTCAAGACGATTGGCGCAGCCATTGCCGACAATGCGCGCCTGCAATTCGTCGAACTCGTCTTCGGTCAGATAGCCGAGGGGTTCTTCCTCGCGCAGGTAAAAATCCGCGACCGCCTCGGCGAAAAATTGCGGCCATTCGAGATCGCCTTCCGGCGCGCGATTGCCGAGGGCGAAGATCGCGTCGAGTTCCCGCTCGGAGACGATGCCGTCGGCGAAGATGCTGCGGCGTAAGAACAGGACTTCGTCCGCGGTCACATAGCCGTCGGCGCCGATGGCGGCGAGGCGGGTTTCAACCGGTTGGGCGTGGGCGTCGAATTCGGTCATGGCGGCCGGGCTCCTCGGGGCTTGCCTTGCGAGCCCTCAAGCATGCCGGCGCGAGGTTAAGATCGCGGAAAATTACCCCTGTGGACTGCGCCTTTCTGGCAGCCTTAGCGCGGAAAATGCGGGAAAGCGGCGTTTATTCCGCGGCGCGGAGAGGCGCGCGGTCGCGATCCATGGCCGGCAGGGCCTCTTCTGGGGCCTGGCGGCGGTCGCGATGGACGACCATGCGGTCATGGAGGGTGGCGACGCAATCGCGCCCTGTGCGCTTGAAAAGGAACGGCAAAACCCCGTGCAACAGGCAGGCGAGGCCGGCGAGAACCATGCGCCCGCCAAAGCCGAAGGCCATGCCCATATGCTGGAAATACGTCTCGCCGACGCTTGCAGGGTGCTCGGTAAACGCCCGCCGGATCATTCTCTGTTCGCCCTTCCGCTGCTTGAGGCCGACTATAGGGCGACGGGCGCGAAAAAATTTCTCTATTTAGGTGAATAGAAAAACTATTTGTAGAAAACCTTTCTAATTTATGCATAAATATTAGGATGGATAAGCTAGACAAGGCGATATTGGCGCAATTGCAGCGCGACGGATCGGCTTCTGTGAGTGAAATTGCCGAATCGGTGGGCCTTTCCGCCACCCCGTGCTGGCGGCGCATCAAGAAACTGGAGGAAGACGGCGTCATCGCCGCCCGCGTCGCCCTGGTGGACCCTGAGGCGGCGGGGCTCAGACTGACCGCCTTTGTGGCCGTGCGCGCGGCCCGCCATGACGATCAGTGGCTGGCGAAATTCTCCGCCCATGTGCGGGCCATGCCGGAGATTGTCGAGCTGCATCGGATGAGCGGCGACGTCGACTATCTGATGAAGGTCGTCTGCCCGGACATGGCGCGCTTTGACCAAATCTACAAAAGGCTCATTTCGGGAGCGGAATTTGCCGACGTGTCCTCGACCTTTTCCATGGAAAAGCTGAAAGCGACGACCGAGCTGCCGCTCGACTACGTCTGAGGCTGCGCCTATATCCCGCGCGCAATGGCTGAACTCGATCTCAATGCAGGCCCGGCGGCGGCGCCCGCCAATCTCGCCGGGGCGACCCGGGCGGAACTGCGCGCGACCTTCGCCGACGCCTTCGGCCTCGACGAAAAGAAAGCGCGGATGCGCGCGAACCAGCTCTTTCGCTGGATCTACCATTTCGGCGTCACGGAGTTCGACGCCATGACCGATATCGCCAAGGAGATGCGCGGCGAATTGAGCGCGCGGTTCGCCCTTCGCCGGCTCAACATGGTCGAGCGCCAGGTCTCCAGCGACGGCACGCGCAAATATCTTCTCGAACTGTCCCCGGGGGTCGAGGTCGAATGCGTCTTCATCCCCGATGTGGGCCGGGCCGGCGCGCTCTGCGTTTCGAGCCAGGTCGGCTGCACGCTGAA
The DNA here is from genome assembly GCA_028284345.1 of Hyphococcus sp. GTDB lineage: Bacteria > Pseudomonadota > Alphaproteobacteria > Caulobacterales > Parvularculaceae > Hyphococcus. The sequence goes on from JANQRY010000008.1 coordinate 767,526, forward strand.
TTGCACCTTTTGCCATACAGGCACGCAGGCGCTGGTGCGCAACCTCACCGCGGCGGAAATTGTCGGTCAGGTGTTGGCGGTCAAAGACGATCTTGAAGAATGGCCGACCGCCGGCCCCGTCGACGAACGCGACCGGCGCCTCTCCAACATCGTCTTCATGGGCATGGGCGAGCCGCTCTATAATCTCGACAATGTGGCCAAGGCCATGGAGGTGATCTCCGACGGCGAGGGGATTTCATTATCGCGCCGGCGCATCACCGTTTCGACTTCCGGCGTTGTGCCGCAGATGGCGCCCCTCGGCGAGCGGACGTCGGCCATGCTGGCGATTTCGCTTCACGCCACGAACGACGATCTCCGCGACGAGCTTGTTCCCATCAATCGGAAATACCCGCTCGACGAATTGCTCGACGCCTGCCGCAATTATCCGGGGGTGAGCAACGCCCGGCGCATCACCTTCGAATATGTGATGCTGAAAGGCGTCAACGACACGGACGCCGAAGCGCGCGACCTTGTGCGTTTGTTGAAAGGCATACCGGCGAAGATCAATCTGATCCCGTGGAACCCGTGGCCCGGCGCGCCTTACGAATGTTCCTCATGGGAACGGATCGAGGCCTTCGCTGACATCGTCAACCGCGCCGGCTACGCCTCGCCCATCCGCACGCCCCGCGGCCGCGATATTGCTGCGGCCTGCGGCCAGTTGAAGTCCGACAGCGTGAAAAAACGGGCGAGTGAGGTTCGGCGGGAAGCGGCGGGAGTTTAACTATGCAGACCGGGCCATTTGAGTGGCGACAGGGGCTTTGGGGACGACGTATTCGAGTCGAGCTTTCAGAAGAATCTTTGACGGTCACTACCGGTTCAAGGCGCACTGTAATTCCATATGCGGAAATAAAGAGCGTATATCTTTATAAGCAGCCTCAGATACTCCTGATGGGCTCAATCGTGCTTCAAGTTGTTTCCCTTTCGGGAGAAAAGGTTACAATTTCGGCAAGTCGCCTCGCGTTTGTAATGAATGAGCAATTCGCTACCGCTAAAAAAGCTATCGCGGCTTTTTTTGCTCGATATCATCAAGCAATACCAAATGTGGAAATTGTATTGGGATTCGCGCGCTCAGTAAAAACGGCTGCGCTTTGGGCTGTGCTTACAGTTGGCGCTCTTTTTTATTCATTCTATGCAATGTGGCGCGAAGGGATGATGGGCACGCGCTTGGAAATTTTGACTTTTTGCGGAATCGCTCTGTTCATGTCGCTGGTGATGACTTGGAGTTTCTACAGGAGTACCGGTTCTAAACGAAAATCCGCACGCGATTTGTATGAACAGTTGAGCGACTGACAGTTGATTCAATCAGATTAGCAACGAACTAATCGCTGTTGTATCTATCATGTCTATTTCTCGCACTTTAAAAATTCAAATCCCCGCTTCCGAACTCCACGAAACCTTCATCCGCGCCTCGGGGCCCGGCGGGCAGCATGTCAACAAGGTGGCGAGCGCGGTGCAGCTTAAGTTCGATGCGGCGCGCTCGCCGTCGCTGACCGCCGCCGTCAAGGCGCGTCTCAGGACCATCGCCGGCAGGCGCATGACCAAAGACGGCGTCATCATCATCGAGGCGAAACGCTTTCGCGATCAGGAGAAAAACCGCGCCGACGCGCGCGCTCGTCTCGCGGCGCTGATCGAACGGGCCGCGCGCCCGCCAAAGCCGCGGCGCAGGACCGGCGTGCCACTGGCGCAGAAACGCAAGCGTGTGGAAAACAAGAAAAAGCGCGGAGAGCTAAAAGCAAAACGCGCGCGGCCGCCTGTCGACTAGTTCTGTCGAATAATTAAGGCTCGGTTCTTTCCGCTTTTTCCGGCGACTGCTGGGAAGAACAGGTCGCGGGCGCCGTCGCGGCGGCAGTCGACAGGGTGGTCATCCGCCGCCGCCATTCGGTATACTAAGCTGTCAGTTTCAACAGGGTAGGGAGACCCCGAATGCTTAAAACTTTTTTCGCCGCACTCGCCGTCGCATTTCTTGCTTCCGGCGCTGCGCTCGCCGGGGATGGTCCGCTTACGGAGGATCAGGCCAAACGTTTCGTCAAAACGCTTCCCGCGCTTGAGTCCCTAAAAAAAGAAATGGACGAGGAAGGCAAGTCCGAGCACATGCGCGTCGCGACCCAGCCGAAGGCCGGCGAAGCCTTCAAACCCTATTCGAACGCCGTTGCGGCGCTCAAAAAAGATTTCCCCGCCGATCACGCGCGGCTGGCAAAGGCGGTGAAGCCTTATGGCTTTTCGGCGAAGGAATGGGGCGTGGTGGGCGACCGGATCATGATCGCCCATCTGGCGAACAAGATGCAGGAGGAAGACCCGCGGACCATGGAGATGATGGAAAACATGGACCAGTCGATGATCGACATGATGCCGCCAGAAATGCGCGAGCGGCTGGCGAACACCTTCGCCATGATGGAAACGGTCAAGAACGCGCCGGCCGAAGACCGCGAGGTTGTGGCGAAGGTCGGCGACGAACTCGACGAATATATGGAAACCGAAACGCCGTCCTGACGGGACGGGAATTTTCCGCTAAGGCTGGAGCCGGGCGTTCTGACGAACGTCCGGCTTTTTGTCACGAACAGCGGAGCGCGCGACCTTGAAGAATTGGAGCCACGCCGTCTCGGTTTTCCTCGCCGGCGTCCTTGCGCTTTCGGCGCCGGCGAAAGCCGACCCGGAATTCGCGGTCGCCGTGGCGCGGGTCTATCATAAAGAGAACGGCGCCCGGATCGTGCGCGAGTTCGCCGATCTTCTATCGCTTCCCAATGATGCGGCGGACAGCGCCAATATCAACGCCAACGCCGCCGCCATCGCCGCGCAGTTCGCCGACCGCGGCTTCCGCATGGAACTCCTGCGTCACGGCAATGCGCCGCCGCTCATATACGGCCGGCGCGAGGTGCGCGGCGCCAAGCGCACCATCGCCATCTATGTGCATTATGACGGTCAGCCGACGGAGGATGCGAACTGGACCCATCCGCCGTTTCAGCCCGTGCTTTATACGGACGCCATTGCAAATGGCGGGCGCCGGCTGGCCATGCCCGCCGACGGCGCGCGTCTGAACCCGGACTGGCGCCTCTATGCGCGCTCGGCCGCCGACGACAAGGCGCCGATTGCGGCGCTGCTCGCCGCCCTCGACGCGCTCAAAACCGTCAGCCTCGATCTGTCGTCGAACATCGTGCTGGTGTTTGACGGTGAAGAAGAGCGCGGCTCGCCGAACCTCGACGATTATCTTCTGAAGCACAAAAACAAGTTCAGGGATGTCGATCTTTGGCTGTTCTGCGACGGGCCGACCCATCAGTCCGGGCGCCCGCAACTTGTTTTCGGCGTGCGCGGCGTTACAGGGATGGATGTGACGATCTATGGGCCCGATCGCGGGCTGCATTCCGGCCATTACGGCAACTGGGCCCCGGGCCCCGGCTGGCGCCTGGCGCGGCTGCTGGCCTCGATGAAGGGTGAGAACGACCGTGTACTGATCGATGGGTTTTACGACTCCGGCGAAAAACTCAACGTGGGCGACTACGCCGCCATCGCGGAAATGCCCGACGTGGACGAAGCGCTCCGGGTCGAGTTCGGGCTCGCGGCGACCGAGGCCGGCAACGCGTCGCTCGCCGAGCGTATCATGCTGCCGGCGCTCAACCTCAAAGGGCTTGAGAGCGCGGAGGTGGGCGATCAGGCCCGCAACGTCATTCCGCCATCGGCGACCGCCTCCATCGGGGTGCGTCTCGTCAAGGGCAACGACCCGCAGGCGATGCTGGATCTCGTCGAGGCTCATATCCGCAAAGAGGGCTATCATATCGTACGCGAGGAGCCGGACGCGGCGATCCGCCGGACCTATCCGCTGATCGCCAAGGTGACGCGCGAAGGGGGCTATCGCGCCGTCCGCACGCCGCTCGATGCGCCGGGTATCGACGATCTCGTCACATCGCTGCGTCTCGCCGCGGGCGACAACCTTATCCTCAATCCGGGTCTCGGCGGCACGCTGCCGCTCTATGTCTTTGAAGACATTTCCGACGCGCCAATCGTCATCCTGCCCATCGCCAATTTCGACAATAATCAGCATGCGGCCGATGAGAACATCCGCCTCGGCAATCTCTTTTACGGGATTGAGGCTTATGCGGCGGTGTTGACCATGGAGTAGGCGCCGCGCGTTTCCTCAGGCGCGGCGGTAATAGCCGGAGCGGACATTGCTGGCGACGATGGTGCGTCCGATGGGCCAGAGGGCGAAGCCGGCGAGCTTCAGATGCGCCCAGGCGAAGGGCAGCCCGATAATGGTGATGGCGAGACCGATGGCGGCGAAGACGTGGCCAAGCGCCAGCCACCAGCCGGCGAGGAAAAACCAGATGATATTGCCGAGAAGCCCCAAAGGCCCCGTGCCGATATCCTCGCCATAAAGCCGGTCCCGGGCCATGGGCTTCGCCCCGAAGGGCCACAGCGTATAGACGCCGTTGTCAAAGGCGGCCCGCGCCCAGGGGATGCCGATGATGGTGACGACCATGATCAGCGCAGCGATAAACCATCCGAGCGCCGCAAGGGCGCCGCCGAGGACAAGCCAGAAGATGTTGAGGACGAACGCCACGGGCGAAAGGCCTCGTTCGTCGGCGAGCGGATGGTCGGGATACATGGAACGCCTCCTTCTGGACGAAAATATAGGGGCGCCGGCGCTTTATTTCAGCGTCGGTTCGCCGGATTTCGCCCTCAATTCAGCGCAAGGCCCAATTCAACTGAGGGCTAGCGGCGCCCGAACAGCCGGTCGAGGCAGACCGTATCGTATTCCCGGAAGGCGAGCATGATCAGCGTCGCGACCGCCACCGTGGTCGACGGGAAGAACAGGATGTTCCGCGTCTCGTCGTTCAGAAGATAAAGCCCCAGCGGATCGAGAAGATATTTCCAGATCGCCAGCGCCCCGCCCACCAGCACGACGGCCTGCAGCGGATAGACAATGATCCGGAAGAGGCCGAGGACGACAAGAACGCCGAGCGCGATCTGCCCCCAGCCCATGGCCGCCTGCAGGCTCTCGGCGTTGATGACGCCGGAATAATATTTGTCCGCGAGGCCGACGCCGACTTCCGGGTTGAACGCCCGCAGCGATCCCCAGATGACCAGCAACAGGCCCGTCGACGCCCTGAGCGCCAGTAGCAATGATGATTTCATATCGCCCTCCGTGCAGACCGCGGTTTTATCGCGCCCGGCGCATGGGCGGCAATGCGCAAGCGATCACGAATGCGCGGGTCGGCCTTAAAGACGCCGGATTTCGCCGTCAGATTTTGCCCGTGAAGCCTGTTTTTGCGTTCTTTGCTGTTGTCGCCGCTTTTGTCGCCGGACCGGCGCGGGCCGATGCGATCGGCGAGCGCCTCGCCGCCGCCGCCCTTGAGCGCACGACCCATCGCGTCGTCTATGACGCCTCCTATGCGCGCATCGCCTACCCCATGGGCGACGTCGCCCCGGATCGCGGCGTTTGCAGCGACGTTGTGGTGCGGTCCATGCGCGCCCTCGGACTCGATTTGCAGCAACTCGTGCATGAGGACATGACCGCCGCCTTCAACGCCTATCCGGCCCATTGGGGCCTTGCCGCCCCGGACCCCAATATCGATCACCGGCGCGTTCCCAATCTCGAAAAATTCCTGATGCGGAATAATATGCGACTGGCGCCGAGCCGCGATCCGGAAGATTACCAACCCGGCGATATTGTCGCCTGGAACCTCAAAGGCGCGAGCGGCGGCTGGCTCGCCCATATCGGCATTGTCACCGGCGAGACCGGCCCGTCGGGCGCGCCCATGGTCGTGCACAATATCGGCGCCGGGCCGAAACATGAGGATGTGCTCTTCGCCTGGCCCATGACCGGGCGCTATCGATTGCGTGACGACTTCGTTGAGGCCAATGCGTCGCCCGGGTGAGAGGGTCTAGGCAAGCCCAACGCGCCGGCGAATGTCCGCCGGGCTCGCGCCGCCGTCGCGCAACGCCCTCAGCGTCACGGACTGATCCCGTTTGGCGAAACGCTTGCCGTTTTGATCCGTAATCAGATGATGATGCCGGTAGCGCGGCGTCGGCAGACCGAGCAAAGCCTGCAGCAGACGATGCAAATGCGTCGCCGCAAACAGATCTTCCCCGCGCAGGATATGGGTGACGCCCTGCGCCGCGTCGTCGACGACGGAGGATAGGTGATAGCTTGTGCCGAAATCCTTGCGCGCGATGACCGGGTCGCCGAAGATTTCCGGCGTCGCCTTGATCGCGCCGGTTTCGCCTTTCGCGCCGCGCCCCTCTTCGTGAAAAGTCAGTTCAGAAAAGTCGCCGCCGAGCGCCTCGCGCGCCCGCGCCAGGGACAGGCGCCAGGCATAGGCCGCGCCTTTCTCAAGCAGCTTGTTTTCCTCGGCACCGTCGAGGGGCGCGCCAATATATTGCGGCCCCTCCGGTCCGTCGGCGCTGAAATGCGGCGCGCGCGCGACCTTGTCCGCAACTTCCTTGCGTGTTTTGAAACAGCGATAGACGAGATGGCGCGCGCGTAACTGCGCCAGCGCCGCATCATAGGCGTCGAACCGGTCGGACTGGCGCGGTACCGGCGTTTCCCATTCGAGCCCCAGCCATGCGAGATCTTCAAAAATCGCCGCCTCGAAGGCCGGCTTGCACCGGGTCCGGTCGATATCCTCGATGCGCAGAAGAAAACGCCCGCCCGCCGCGCGGGCCGCGTCAAAGGCGCATAGCGCGGAATAGGCGTGACCAAGATGCAGGTAGCCTGTCGGCGACGGCGCAAAGCGGGTGATGAACGAAGCGGTCACGGAGACGCCATGTACGGAATTGGCGCCGATCTTTCCATAGGGCCGCAAAAAGTCTCGCGCCGATCAAAATTCATAACCGAAGGCGCGGATTTCCCGCTCGTACCAGCTTGCGACGGTCTCGCGCGAGGCGTTGTCATAGAGGTCGCGATAGTCCCGGTCCTGACGGAACCCTGCTTTCGCGCGCGGCAAGTGCGGCGGCGTCGACGTCAGACCGGCGCGGGCGAGGGCTTCGCCAAAGTCCGCTTCAAGATTTTCATAGCGCATGACGAAGTCGGCGCGGATGTCGCCGTCGATGGAATAGATATCGAAATTGTCGATGATCTTTTCCTTGCGCGGCCGGGCGATATAGGCGGCGAAATCGGGGCGCGTGGCGTCCTTTCGCGTCTGCCAGAAATAGTGGGAGACCTGCCGGTCCCACGGATTGCGCTCGATGGTGAATTTGAAATAGGCGTCAAACAACGCGGCCCCGAGATAGCGCCGGACCAGCGCCGCCGGAATGTGGTGATAATACCCCGAACGGCGTTCGGTGACCCGCGCGCCGATCAGTCGGCGCAGTTTGCCCTCCATCGGCCAGTCCCGGAACGGCAGGCGAAAATTCTGTGCGTTGTTGTCGCGTAAGTCTTCCTCAGTGATCGGCGTGATGATGTCGTCCGGGCCGCAAAGGGAAGACAGTGCGATCTCGATCGACGTCGTTGCGGCTTTCTTGGTTTTGAAGAAGATAAATTTATGGCGGTGAGAAACGATCACCCGGCCGCGCCGCCGACCGTCAGCCGGTCGATCTTGATGGTGGGCTGGCCGACGCCGACCGGCACGCCCTGACCCGCCTTGCCGCAGACGCCGACGCCGGGATCGAGGGAAAAGTCATTGCCGATCATGGAAACTTGTTTGAGCACGGACGGCCCGTCGCCGATGAGCGCGGCGTTCTTAATCGGCGCGCCGACCTTGCCGTCCTGCACGCGATAGGCTTCCGTGCAGTTGAAGACGAACTTGCCGCTGGTGATGTCGACCTGGCCGCCGGAGAAATTGACGGCGTAGATGCCGTCCTTGACGGTTTTCAGAATATCTTCCGGGTCGTGATCGCCGCCGAGCATGAAGGTGTTGGTCATGCGCGGCATGGGATTGTGGGCGAAGCTTTCGCGTCGTCCGTTGCCGGTGGCTTTCATGCCCATGAGCCGGGCGTTCAGCCGGTCCTGCAGATAGCCTTTGAGGATGCCGTCCTCGATCAGCACGGTGCGCGAGGTCGGCGTGCCTTCATCATCAACGGTCAGCGATCCGCGCCGGCCGCTGATCGTGCCGTCGTCGATGACGGTAACGCCGGGGGCGGCGACCCGCTCGCCCAGCCGGCCGGCGAAGGCGGATGTTTCCTTTCGGTTGAAGTCGCCCTCAAGGCCGTGGCCCACCGCTTCGTGCAGCAGGACGCCGGTCCACCCCGGTCCCAGCACCACTTCCATTTCGCCCGCTGGCGCCGGTTCGGCCTGTAAATTGACGAGGGCCTGGCGCAAGGCTTCGTCCACCTGTCCCTGCCAGGCGTCGGGCGCGATGAACGCGGCGTAGCCTTCGCGGCCGCCGGCGCCGTAACTGCCGGTTTCCTGCCGGTCGCCTTCGCCAGCGGTGACCGAAACGTTGATGCGCACCAGCGGGCGGAAATCGCGGATGATCTCGCCGCCGGGACGCATGATCTCGATCGCCGACCATTCGCCGGTGAGGGAGCAGGAAACCTGACGCACGCGGGGGTCCTTCGACCGCGCATAGTCGTTAATCTCTTCGAGCAGTTTTGTTTTCGCCTCAAAGGGCGTCTCATCGAGCGGATTGTCGTCCGGATAAAGCCGCGCATTGGTGCGAGCAGGGCCGTCGGAAAGCATGCCGCCCGCGCCGGTCTTGATCGCCTGCACGGCGGCGCCGGCGCGCTTCAGCGCCGCCTCGGAAAGTTCTGACGCATGGGCGTATCCGGTCGACTCGCCGAGCACCGCGCGCAGGCCGAAGCCCTGATCGACATTGAAGCTTGCCGTTTTCAGCCGGTTGTCGTCAAAGACGAAGGCTTCGGACTGCGCATATTCGAGATAAAGCTCGCCGTCGTCGGCGCTGTTGAGGGCGTCGTCCACAAGGCGCTGCGTGCGGGCGCGGTCGAGATCGGTGCGGCTGAAGAAATAGGAATCGGTCATGCGGCAAGACTTAAGGGGCCGCCGGCGGCGCCGCAATGGCCGCAGCGCCTGATCAGGTCCGCTGCTGCGACCATTTTACATGAAAAGCCCAATGGCGAGGCCGCCGCGACCGGCCTATAAGCGGGCGGAATCCCGGCGCACGCATGCGCCGCCCTTGCCTATGGGTGAAAGAATGAAAAGACTGGTCGCGGCGATCTCAGGCTCGATATCAGGAATTGGCGCGTTGACGGCGGGCGCCGCGGCGCTGGCGGAACGGACCCAGGGCGGCGTCGCCATGCTGCCGGCCAATTCCGCGTTGGCTGAGGAAGTGCACTTCTTCCACAACTGGATCCTGATGCCGATCATTACGGGCATCAGCCTGTTCGTGCTGGCGCTGCTTCTGTGGATCATTGTCCGCTACAACGCCAAGGCCAATCCGAACCCGCGTAAATTCAGCCACAACACGCTGATCGAAATCATCTGGACCGGCATCCCGATCCTGATCCTTCTGTTTATCGCGCTGCCGTCTTTCGACCTGCTCTACAAGGAAGACATCGTCCCCGACGGCAAGCAGGCGACCTATCGCGGCGACGGTCAGACGGCGGATTTTGTCTTTGCCAATGACTTCGCCGAAGGGCGCACCATCGTCCGGGCGAAACACATCGAAGTTTATGTGGAAAGCCCGTCAGGACGCACAAAGCTGACCCATCGCGACGATTATCGCCTCGACGGTCTCGGCGATCCGGAAATCGTCGTCCAGTTCGAAAACCCGCCGGCCGCCGGCGATAGCGTCATTGTTCGGGGCGGACGCTCCATCGTCGGGCGGGGCGAGCGCGCTGCGATCGCCATGGCCCCGACCATGACCATCAAGGCCATCGGCTATCAGTGGAACTGGCAGTATTCTTATCCCGATTTCGGCGATTTCGATTTCTTCTCCAATCTCCTGCCGGAAGAGCAGGCGACGCCCGAGACCTGGCTGCTGGATGTGGATAACCGGGTCGTCGTGCCCGTCGGCGAAACCATCCGGCTGATCACGACCGCCAACGACGTGATCCATTCCTGGGCGCTGCCGGCTTTCACCATCAAGATCGACGCCGTGCCGGGACGTATCAACGAGACCTGGTTCGCGGCTGATCGCGAAGGCGTTTATTACGGCCAGTGCTCGGAGATCTGCGGCGTCAAACACGCCTATATGCCGATCGCCGTCGAAGTCGTTTCACGGCCCGAGTTCGAGGCGTGGATCGACGAACAGCGCGCGCTCGCCGGGATGGAGCCGATGTTCGGCGAGGACGTAAAACTTGCAAGCGCCGCAGCCGGCGACAACGGAAATTAAGGGGCGCATCATGGCAGACGCACACGCCGCAACCGGTCACGACGCACATGACCATAAACCGTCCTTCTTCGTGCGCTGGTTCTTTTCAACCAACCACAAGGACATCGGCACGCTTTACCTGATCTTTGCGATCATCGCCGGCGTTGTCGGCGGGGCCATGTCGGGCCTGATGCGCTGGGAGCTGGCTGAACCCGGCGTCACCATCCTGACGCAGTGGAGCGGCGGCGATCTCGATGCGGCGGCGAACTTCTACAATGTGCTGACGACCTATCATGGCCTGATCATGATCTTCTTCATGGTCATGCCGGCGATGATCGGCGGCTTCGGCAACTGGTTCGTCCCCATCATGATCGGCGCGCCGGACATGGCGTTTCCGCGCATGAACAATATTTCCTTCTGGCTCTATGGGGCGTCAGGCATCCTGATTACGCTGTCGCTGTTCGCGCCGGGATATGGGTCCAATATCGGCTTCGGCGGCGGCTGGGTGCTCTACCCGCCGCTCTCGGCCAATACGGGCAGTCCCGGGCCGGCCATGGATCTGTTGATCCTGTCGCTGCACCTCGCGGGCGCCTCGTCGATCCTCGGCGCCATCAACTTCATCACGACTATTTTCAACATGCGCGCGCCGGGCATGACGCTGCACAAGATGCCGCTGTTTGCATGGTCGGTGCTGGTGACGGCGTTCCTGCTGGTGCTGTCGCTGCCCGTGCTGGCCGGCGCCATCACCATGCTGCTCACCGACCGTAATTTCGGCACGGCGTTCTTCGACGCGGCCGGCGGCGGGGACCCGCTCCTGTTCCAGCATCTCTTCTGGTTCTTCGGCCACCCGGAAGTCTACATTCTGATCCTGCCGGGTTTCGGCATTATCAGCCACATCGTGTCGACCTTCTCGAAAAAGCCGATCTTCGGCTATCTCGGCATGGCCTATGCGATGGTGGCGATCGGCTTTGTCGGCTTCATCGTCTGGGCGCACCATATGTATACGGTCGGTCTTTCGGTGAACATGAAAGCCTATTTCGTCGCTGCGACCATGGTCATCGCGGTGCCCACCGGCATCAAGATCTTTTCCTGGATCGCCACCATGTGGGGCGGCTCCATCGCGTTTAAGACGCCCATGCTCTGGGCCATCGGCTTTATCTTCCTCTTTACCGTCGGCGGCGTCACCGGCGTCGTGCTCGCCAACGCCGGCATCGACCACTACATGCACGACACCTATTACGTCGTCGCGCACTTCCATTACGTCCTGTCGCTCGGCGCGGTCTTCGCGATCTTTGCCGGCTGGTATTACTGGTTCGGCAAAATGACCGGCAAGATGTACCGCGAATGGCTCGGCGTGCTGCACTTCTGGGTCATGTTTGTGGGCGTCAATCTGATCTTCTTCCCGCAGCATTTCCTCGGGCTTCAGGGCATGCCGCGTCGCTATATCGACTATCCGGAAGCGTTCGCCCAATGGCACTATTGGTCGTCGGTTGGCTACGCGATCACCATTGTTGGCATGCTCGTTTTCCTCGTTGCGATGATCGACGCCTTCTTCTTCTATCGGCGCAAGGCGGAAGCCAATTACTGGGGCGAGGGGGCGACGACGCTCGAATGGACGCTGCCGTCGCCGCCGCCCTTCCACCAGTTCAACGAACTGCCGCGCTTTGATAAGGGCGACGCCAAGGCGTTCTAAGCCCCTAAAAATTCAGCAAAATTTCAACCCGCCGGCGCGCCGGCGGGTTTTTTGCGCTGCAGCGTGGCGCCGTCGCGAAAATGCGTTAACGTTTATTAGGATTTGTTAACCACTGGGAAGGGGATGGATTATGGAAGGGATGATTGGAGAAATCCGGGCTGTGGCGGAGGGCATTTTCCTCGGCGGCAACTGGGTGTTTCTGGGCATGGTTCTTGTCGCGGCGCTGGTCGGGGTGTTCGCCATGCGCAGCGTCGGACAGATTGTTTGCGTCAGCGTGTTGGCGATGGTTGTGCTGGGCGTTCTCTGGCTTGTCTATGGGGGCGTCACCAGCGACGCGCCGACGAGCCCCGGCGCCTATCTTTCACAGCTCGACGCCGGCTGGGCGTCTCTCGGCGCCATGTCGGGCGCGACGATGATCATTTATCTCGTCATCTTCGCGGTCACGATCGCCGTTCTGTTTATCGGCAAGTCGCTCTTTTTCAGAGGCTAAAACCGTAGAGAGCTTAAGGCGCCGGCGTTTTTTCAAATGCCGGCGCATTTGCGTGTTGGCGATCGCGTCAGGGAGCGCGAAAGAAACAAGGGGTTTGGGGAATGCTTGAAACGATATTCAATGACGTCCTGCTGACATTGCGGTCGACATTTCTTGGCGGCGACTGGATCGCTATCGCGATTGCCTTCGGGTCGGTCGGGGTCGCCGCCTTGACGATGCGCCGCGGCACGCAGATCGCGTCCATGACCGTCCTGGCGCTGGCGCTGTTCGCCCTCGGCGGATATCTCCGCGGCGTGTTTCTGGCGCCGGCGGCGGAAGGCTCTGCGGTGACGGGCGGGCGCCTCGCCGGCCAGCTTCAGTCGAGCTGGGGCGTCTTCATGAACATGACGGCGGCAACGCTGCTTTCCTATTTTCTCGCTTTCATGGTGCTGATTTTCGTCATCTTCGGCGCCAAGACCGTCTTTTCGCGGCGATAGCGCCCGCGGGGGCCTAAAGGCCCTTCTTATTGCGACGGCGGGCCGCGCCGCTTTTGCGGGCGGTCCTATTCTCATTGGCGGCCCCTTGAGGCATAAGCCTGCCCATGAGCGAGGCAAGCGCCCATATGCGTGCGAGCGACATCGCCGGCCCCGGGGATTATTTCGATCTCTTGAAGCCGCGCGTCATGTCGCTTGTCATCTTCACGGCCTTTGTCGGCATGGTCGCCGCGCCGGGGGCGATGCATCCTGCCCTTGCGGCGATTTCGTTGCTCGCCATTGCGCTTGGCGCCGGCGCCTCCGGCGCCCTCAACATGTGGTGGGACGCCGATATCGACGCCGTCATGACACGGACTGCACGGCGCCCCGTGCCGGCGGGTCGGGTGCCGCGCGCCGAAGCCGCGGCCTTCGGCTGGTTCCTGTCGGCCCTCGCCGTCGCGCTGCTGGCGCTCGCGTCCAACTACGTCGCCGCGGGGCTGCTCGCCTTCACGATCTTTTTCTATGTGGTCGTCTATTCCATGTGGCTCAAACGAGCGACGCCGCAGAACATTGTCATCGGCGGCGCCGCCGGGGCGCTGCCGCCGGTGGTCGGCTGGGCCGCCGTTTCCGGCGCGACGCCCCTCGACGCCTGGGTGTTGTTCGCCATTATCTTCCTGTGGACGCCGCCGCATTTCTGGGCATTGGCGCTGTTCAAACAGGGCGATTACGAACGCGCCGGCGTGCCGATGATGCCCGTTGTCAAAGGCGCGGCGTCGACGCGTCGCCAGATTTTCGCTTATTCAATCATCCTCGCCATTGCGGGCGTTTCGCCGTCCGTGATCGGAACAACCGGCGTTCTCTATTTCGCGGCGGCCGCCGCCCTCGGCGCCTATTTTATTTACGCCGCATGGAAACTGTTGCGGGCTGCGGAGGACGATCAGCGCCCGGCGGTGCATCTGTTTAAATTCTCCATTCTCTATCTTTTCGCGCTCTTTGCGGCGATCCCCATTGAGCGCTGGGCGGGTCTCCATGGCTGACAAGCGCCCTGAAAAAACTGACGCAACGAAGCAGCGCGACCGACGCAATATGGCGATTGCCCTGGGCCTTGGCGCCTTCATCGTGCTCGTGTTCGCGGTCACTATTTTGAGAATCGGCGGTTCCGTCGCGGAGCGTTCTTTCTGATCATGACCGACGCAACGCAAAAAAATAAAAAAACAGCGATGATTGTCGCCGGCGTCGTGCTTGGCATGGTCGCGCTGTCCTTTGCGTCGGTCCCGGCCTATCGGGCCTTCTGTCAGGTGACCGGCTGGGGCGGCTTTACCCAGCGCGCCGACGCCCCCGCCGACCGGACGCTGGCGCGGGAGATCACCGTTCGTTTCGACGCCACGGTGGCGCAAGGGCTCGCCTGGCGGTTCAAGCCTGAGCAACTGGACCAGACGCTTCGTATCGGCGAAACGGGCCTTGCGTTTTACGAGGCTGCGAACCTGTCGAAGCGCCCGGTGACGGGCCGGGCGACCTTTAACGTTTCCCCCGCCAAGGCCGGGATCTATTTCCAGAAGATCGAGTGCTTCTGCTTTACCGAGCAGACCCTCAGTCCCGGTGAGATCGTGTCAATGCCGGTGACCTATTTCGTCGATCCGGCCCTCGCCGACGATCCGAACATGGCCGAGGTTGAGACGATCACCCTGTCCTACACGTTTTTCGCCTGGGACGACGAGCCGGCCGCCGCGGGCGGCGTCGGCGGCGCGCCCTGACGCCCCGTCCTGCGGCCCTATGGCGCGGGACGAGAGCGCTTCGAGGCTTGGATTTTTCCCGGCGGGCGCAGTATAGACGGCTGAAAATCAACAGCTCCACCGGAGAGGGGTGCGTTCATGGCCGGCGCAGACGTCAAACACGAATATCACTTGGTCAATCCATCGCCCTGGCCGCTCATCGGCTCCATTGCGGCGACGATCATGATGATCGGCGCGGTCATCTGGATGAAATCGGGGGCCAATGAATCGGGACTGGTGTTCGGCTCGACCGCGGCGCCGATCCTGACGCTGCGCGGGCCGACGCTCTTCCTTATCGGTTTCGCCGGCATTCTCGTGACGTTCATCGGCTGGTGGCGCGACGTCATCAAGGAAAGCCTCACCGGCGAGAACACGTCGACCGTCGTCCGGTTGGGTCTGCGCTACGGCATGGTGCTGTTCATCGCTTCGGAAGTGATGTTCTTCGCCGCCTGGTTCTGGGCGTTTTTCGGCGCCGCGCTGTTTCCGGGCGCCGGCGATCCGGTCCTCCTCAATGACGGAACGCAATTGCTGAACGCCGCGGGCGAACCCGCCTTCGCCGGCAATGACGGCCGCGTCCATGCGACCGGCGCCGTCTGGCCGCCGGTGGGCGTAGAGCCTCTCAACCCGTGGACCCTGCCGCTGATCAACACGCTGGTGCTGCTCCTGTCGGGCACGACGGTCACATGGGCCCACCACGCTATCGTTCACAACGACCAGAAGGGCCTCATTCAGGGGCTGATCCTGACCATCGTTCTCGGCGTCTTTTTCACCGGACTGCAAGCGGTCGAGTATTACGAAGCGCTGCACTACGACATGTTCAAGTTTGGCGGGGGCGGCATTTACGGCGCGTCGTTCTTCATGGCGACGGGCTTTCACGGACTGCATGTGGTCATCGGCACGATCTTCCTGATCGTTTGCCTGTTCCGGGCGCTGGCCGGTCACTTCACGCCAGAGCGCCATTTCGGCTTCGAGGCGGCGGCCTGGTACTGGCACTTTGTCGACGTCGTCTGGCTGTTCCTGTTCGCCTTTATCTACGTGCTCGGCAATCAGGGGCTCTTGTCCTAGGACCGAACGCCTAAGGAGGGCCGCCCATGCGCTCTCTGCTCGCGAAAACCATCATCGCTTCCGGCGCTGCGCTGGCGCTCGCCGGTTGTCTTGTTTCCGAAGAGCCGGTGCTTGACGCGCGCACGGGCAAGGCGACGCCCTTCGACGCCGGCGCCTATGTGATGTGTCCCTTAAGCGACGAGGCCGACGACAGCGACTGCGAGCGTTTTTCCGTCACGGTCGATGACAGCGGTCTTTATCGTTTTCAGAATGGCGATGACGTTGAAGACGCGGCGCATATGCGGTTTCGGCGTATCGCGCGACGGGGCTACGCCGTGCAGTCTGAGGAAGACGACGGCTATATGTATTATTACGGTCGCGACGAAAAAGACCGTTTCACCCTCGCCATGATGATGTGCCCGTCTTTGTCACAGCGGACCCGCGACCGGCTGATGGCGCGCGGCGATCTCGTTGCCGCGGAAGACGATTACCAGACCTGTGAAGTGAAGACGCTGGCGGGCCTTAAAGGGGCGGCGCGCGACTATCATCATGGCCGCGCGCCGGGCGATGACGAGGATATCGTTCTCGCCTTTACGCCGGCGCCGGACCCATGACCGCGTATCCGCCGGTTTCCCCTTACGCCGCCGGCCTTGGCGGCAAATGCCCCCGTTGCGGCGAGGGCGCCCTGTTTGACGGGTTTCTCGGCCTGCGCAAAACCTGCGAGCGTTGCGGACTTGATTATTCAAAAGCCGACGCTGGCGACGGCCCCGCCGTCTTCGTGATTTTCATTGTCGGGTTCGTCGCTGTCGCCGCGGCGTTTATGGCGCGGTTCGCGTGGCACGCGCCCTTGTGGCTTGCCTTTGCCATCAGCGCCGGGCTGGCGATTGGATTGACGCTCCTCCTCTTGCGTCCGTTAAAGGCGACACTGATCGCCCTGCAATATGCGAACAAGGCGGCGGAAGGCCGGCTCGAAGAGTGATCGCGGGGCGAGAGTTTCAGTTTCGTCCTGTGCTGTCGGTTTGCACGGCTGTCGCGCTCGCTATTCTTCTGTCGCTCGGCAACTGGCAGCTTCAGCGCCTCGAATGGAAGCGGGATCTGATCGACCGCGTTGATCAGGCGATGACGAAGCCGCCGGTCGCCCTGTCGTCGCGCGCCTTTGGACCGGGCGACGAATACCGGCCGGTCTATGCGGTCGGCGCCTTTGCCGAAGATCAGACCGTCCCCCTGTTCGGGACCCTTGACGGGACGCCGGGCGCCTATCTGTTTGATCCGCTGCGCTCGGCATCCGGCGCGCTGGTCTATGTCAATCGCGGCTTTGTTCCGCAAGCGGCGTTGCAGGATCCGGCGATCGCGCCGCCGCAAGCGGGAACCCGCGTTGAAGGACTATTGCGCGTCCGCGAGACCCCGTCGCCGCCGGCAAGCTGGTTTCGAAAACCCGGCCCGGACGCCGGCGGATACTGGTTCGTGCGCGATCCCGTCGCCATGGCCGCCGCCGCGGGGCTCGATGAAACGACAGTCGCGCCATTCTATATTGATCAGTATGCAGTCGACACTGTTGAATGGCCGAAAGGCGGCACGACTCGGCTTAGTTTCCGCAACAGGCATCTCGAATACGCGCTCACATGGTTCGGTCTCGCCGCTACGTTGTTTGCGGTCTGGGTCGCCGCATCCTTGCGGCCAAGCGAATAAACGTCAGTCCGCTGCTGCAATAGAGGGACCGTTATTCGTCGCGCAGCTTTCTATCATAGGCTGCGACCAACGTCAGATACGGATTGACTTTTGTGAATAACGGCTCGTCGTCACCGTCGGTCACATAGTTTTCGTACATTTCAAAATGCAGATGAATAGTCGTCGGCACGGATGTCCCGTCCGATTTATAGAAGTCGTTTGAGATGACGCCGATGGGATCGCCCTTGCTGACATAATCGCCGAGGCTGACATTGAGCGCGCCCATATTGAGGTGGAGATAATTATAGAGCGTGCCGTCATTCGTCTGCAGGGTGACCCAGTGGCGGCGAACATCGACGACCCTTGCATCCTCCGCTGCGACGGCGAGATGGGCGTTTTTCGTGCAGTCCGCGGGACGAATGTCGAGCCCTTCATGGCCGCCGCCAGGACACAAATCCTGATCGCGGGAGCGTTTTTCGCAAAACGTGTCCTGCCAGGGATATTCGTAATTCTGCGCCTCGCACTGTCCGCCCTCCATGCCGTTGAGCGCGCCGTAATAGCCGCCATAGCGGTAAACCTGGGAGTTGAGATAGGCGCGACCGGCGGTGGGGAAGAGAATGTCTCGGTAAACCGTGTCGTCGGCGAAGCCGGGGCCGCTTTCGGGCAAAAGATCGCCGACCGGCAAATACGAAAACACGGCGCCGGTTTCGTCCGTGACGTCCGCCGGCGCATCGTCTGGCGCTTCATCGGGCGTCTCTGGCTCATCATCGTCCGGATCGTCCGCGGGCGCATCCTCTCCCGGCTCTTCATCCGTCACCGCGTCGCTCGCGTCGCCGCCAGCGTCCCGAATATTCAGGTCCCAGTAGAAAAGCCCCCAGAACGCTGCCAGAATGATCAGGGCGAGAAGCATCTTCCCGGCGACATTGCCGCGTTGCGCGCGCCGATGGTCGGTCATTGTCCGGCCTCCCCGCGATCATTCAGCAAGGCGAGAGAGGAGGCGAGCGCTACGATAAAGTCGTCCTCCGCGCAGCGCGCGTCGTTTTCGGGATCGTCGCAAATGAGGGCCAGAACATAGCCCACATTGAACCGCGAGAATGACAAATCCGTGGACGACTCGCTGCGGGTGATGACATAGGCCGCATCGACGCCGGGCAGCGGCGGCCGCGCCGCGCGCATTTTTTGCAGCGCCTCCCGTCGCGCCGGCGGTCGCTCAAGAACCAGCCGCTTGCGCGATCCGGACATGCGCATGTCGACGCCGTCTGCGACTTCGGCGATCGCCGTGTAGGCGTCGGCCTGTCCGAATATCTGCACCGTATCGCGAACCCGTTCCTGATCGGGAATAAGCACCGGGATAGCGACGGCGGCGACTTCCGCCGCGCGCGCCTGTTTCAGATTTTCCGCCGTCGCGGCCCGCACGCCCGCCGTGCGTTCAAAGACGACGGCGCGCGTCGCCGTGACGTTTGAAAGATTTGCAAGTCGGCGGCGTTCGGTCGCCGCGACGAGCGCGCGCGCGGCGTTCCAGTCGACATCGGGAGTTTCGGTCCGCGCTGGCGGTCGGCCGACAGGCGGCGGCGCCAGGCGGGGCCGGGTCTGTTTTCTTTCTTCAATGAAGCGTTGCGCGCGCTCAAGCGGCGGTTCGATTTCGCTGCGTTGGGCGAAAAGCGTTGAGGACGATACGGCGATCGCGAAGGCGGTTAGAGCAATTGTCGCGTGCTTCATGATCAGCGCTCCGTCAGTTTGAATTCGATGCGCCGGTTCTGCGCCAGCGCTGACGCCGAATAGCCGGCGACCACCGGGAAATCGGCGCCCAGCCCGCTCGCCACGAGCCTGTTCGACGGGACGCCCCGGCTTTCAAGATAGCGCGTCACCGACAGGGCCCGGGCCGCGGAGAGGCCCTTATTGTCGACAAAGCGCGCGGCGCAACCCGGCCCCAGCGGCGTTGAGTCCGCATGGCCGTCGACGCGCACGACCCAGTTCTGGATCGCTTGCGTATCATCTTCGTTTTCCCGGCCTGCGATCTGGGCTGCGATGCGCGTGTCGATGTCGAGGATCACGAGCGCCACCTTGTCGAGGGCGCTCCGGCCCGCGAGGGAAACGGTTGCGTCGCAGGAGCCGAACAGCGCGTCGCCGCCGATGGAAAAGCGGTCGCCGCGAATGTCTATCCCTTCAAGGTCCTGCAGCGCTTCGCGCATTTCCTCGAAGAAGCGCGAGCGCACTTCCTGCAGCTCCTGCACCTTGCGGGCGAGGGCGGCGTTGAGGCGTTGCGATAGGTTTTCGATCTGCGCCTGTTGTTCAAGGTCCTTGGCTTCCGCGGCGTCGAGGGCTTCCTGCAAGGACGCCAATTGCCGACGCAGGGCCGCGATCTGCGCGTTCAGCGTTGCGATCTCGCTTTTCTGTTCGTCGGTGAGCGCCTTTTCCGCTTCCAGTTCTTCAGCCGACGCGGCCACCGCGGCCTGGCTTGTTGCGAGGGCGGTGGTCAGGGCGGCGAGCTCGTCGTTTTTCTCGTCGATGGTGGTTTCAAGGGACAGGATCTGCGCGCTCAGCGTTTCGTTTTCCTGTTGCGTGAGGCCGAGTTGATCGTTCAACGAATTGATCTGTGCGATCAGGCGGGCGAGTTCGGAATCCTTGTCGGCGAGTTCCTGTTTGACAGTGTTGAGCCGGTCGCCGAGATAAAACTGCGCGACGACGAAAATCGACAGGACGAACATCAACACCAGGAGCAGCGTCGACAGGCCGTCGACGAAGCCCGGCCAGATATTGGCCTCGCTTCTGGTGCGCCGCCGCGCCATCGAATTACTCCCCGCCGCCGACGCGAATGAGCGTGCGGTTGAGCGCGCGGATTTCGTCCTTGAGTTCCGCGGTCTGGCCGGCGCTCGCCTTGATCTCGGTTTCGGTGTTTGCCGCAAGCGCGGTTTCGAGGCTGGCGATGGCTTCGGCCAGTTCCGCGACGTCGGCGCCGGCGTATGATTTGCCGTCGCCCGTCTTGGAACGGATGGTTTCGGTCTGTCCGGCGAGCCAGTCTTCAAGATCCGTATAGAAACGGTTCTGCGCCTGACCGGCCTGAAGGTCGAGGAAGCCGACCACAAGGCTGCCGCCAAGGCCGAAGAGGGACGATGAAAACGCCGTGCCCATGCCGGAGAGGGGCTCTTTCAGGTTGGCGATCAATTGCGCGACGGCGTCCTCGGCGTTGCCGCCCGTGGTCGCAAGGCCGCTGATGGTGGCGGCGACGGCGTTGACGGTTTCAAGGAGGCCCCAGAACGTGCCGAGGAGGCCGAGGAAGACCAGCAGGTTCATGATGTAGCGACCCATCTCGCGCCCCTCATCCATCCGCGTGCCGACGGAATCGAGCATGGAGCGGGTAGACTCAGGCGAAAATCGTTCGCGAAAGTTGGTGTCGGCGAGAAGCTGCGACAGGGCGCTGATGAGGGCCGGCGGATGGCGCATGCGCCGCGTCGTCGGATCGACCCCCTCGCGGAAGCCTTCGATCCACTTGACCGCGCGGCTGACGGTTTCGGTCAGATTGAAATGGTAGACAATCCCAAGAAAGAGGACGAACAGGATGAGCCCGTTGAGCGCCGGGTTGGCGCTGAAGGCGTCGATCAAAAGGCTCGTCGGCTGCGGGCTCAAGGGCGAGAGGTAGAACACTACCGCCGCCACGAGCAGCAGAAAGATGAGCATATTCAAGACATATCGGCCGGGTCGCGCAAACCGAACCGTTCTTTCCCGTGAACGCGCCATTTAAAGGACCCCTTTAACCCTCGGCGCCGCGCCGCCCTGTTCGCCGTCTCAAGGCCGCGGCCTCCGCCCTACCGATGAACCTTAATGCAAAACCCGGCCCGCTGGCCATGTTTCCGGCGCCTCCGGCCTGCGCCGCTGCCCGCGCGCCGGCGCTTGGACGAATTTTCCCCGTTTCCGGGGCGCGGCGGGCGGCTCTATAGGGCCGGAATATTGCGCCCATATGTCGATCATGGGGCGCCGGCGACGGCGCGGCGACGGACCGGCCGAATACGGGACGGATGGGAAGAGCTTACGCTTATGGTTGTACGCAGCGGCGCGCACTCGCCTTATCGGTGCGCCGCCGCTTCCTTGTTTGATCCGCAACGGACTCTAGAGGTCCGTCATGGCGCGTACTTCGACCGGGCCGATCTCGGCGGCCTCGACCTCGGCGCGGATTTTTTCCGCGTCGCCGATGATCACCCAGACAAGTTTGTCCGGATTGATGACCTGGCGCGCCGCGGCGTTGGCGTCGTCAACGCTCAGTGTACGGTATTTTTCGGGCAGGGTTTCCGGATAGTTGAGCGGCCGGTCGAACCGGCTCGATGACAACAGGCTGCCCAGCACCGCGCCCGAGGTTTCGAACTGGCCCGGCAGGGAGCGCACATTGTCGAGCTTGACGCGGTCGAGTTCGTCATTGCGCGCCGGCGCCGAGGAGATGAACGCGTTCAACTCCTTTTTCAGTTCGGCGATGGAGGGGCCGGTCTTGTCAGTCTGTACCGGCGCGTAGACGAGCCACGGCCGCTGGCCGCGGGCGCCTTGGAAGAAGGTGTAGGCGCCATAGGCCCATCCCTTGCCTTCGCGCAGGTTCATATTGACCCTTGCGTTGAAATTGCCGCCGATGACTTCGTTCATCGCTTCAATGGCGATGTTGTTGTCCGCGCCGGTGGGCGGCGCCACGTGACCGGCGAGGATCAGCGATTGCGGCGATCCCGGGCGGTCAATGATCAGCGTGCTTGCGCCGTCGGGCAGCGTCACGTCGGCGACATTTTTGACCGGCTTGTCGCCCTCGCCGCGCCAATTGCCGAAGGTGCGTTCCAGCAGCGGCTTGATTTCCGCCATGGTCGCATCGCCGACAACGAAGACCGCGCCATTGTCTGGGCGCAACCATTTGCTGCGGAACTCGACGAGGTCGGCGCGGCTGATCGAGGAGACGGCCTCTTCCGTGCCGGAGCCGGTGAACGGCACTCCATAGGCGTGATCCTCCCCATACATGAGGGGCGGCAGGATGCGCAGGGCGATGGGCACGGGCTGCGCTTTTTCCTGTTTGATGCCGGCAAGGATCAACTGGCGCTGGCGTTCGATCTCTTCATCGGCGAAGGTCGAACGGCGCACCACGTCGCCGAGTAGCGCGACGGACGGCGCGAGGTTTTCCTTAAGCGCCGACAGGCGAACCGTCGTCGTGTCGAGATTGGAGCCGGCGCCGATGGTGGCGCCGAGCTTTTCAAATTCCGCCGCGAGGGCGAGGGCGTCATAACGCCCGGCCCCTTCGTCCAGCATGTTCGCGGCGAAGTTCGCAAGGCCGAGCTTGCCGCCTGCATCCGCCGCATAGCCGGCGTCGAATTGCAGCGCGACATTGACGACCGGCACGGTCGACCGGTTCGCCACATAAACTTTCAGCCCGTTCGACAGCGTCGTTTCCTCGATCGCCGGGAACTCAAGCGCCGTTTCGCCGGTGACGCCGGGCAGGCCCGTCGACCGGTCGACGCCTGCGGGCGTCGCAGAATATTTCGGGAACGGAAGAACGTCGAGCTGATGCCAGCCGTCGCGGAGCCAGTCTTTCGCCGCGGCGAGGACGCTCTTCGGCGTCGCCGCGTCAAGCTCGTCAAGCTCGGTGGCGAAATAGCCGGGATCGCCCTTGAGCAGTTCGCCCCGGGCCAGCGTCACGGCTTTGCCGCCGAAACCGCCGACTTCTTCGAGCCCGCGGATGATCTCCGCCTTGGTTTTTGTCGAGACGAGATCGACCTCGGCCCGGGTCGGTCCTCGGTCCAGAAACGCGTCGATTACGCGCTCCATTTCCCGTTCGACCTTTTCAACGGACTCGCCTTCCTTGACGGAAACGATGACGCCGAAAATCGACGCCATCTGCAATTCGAAATTGAAGACGCTGACGTCGGTGGCGATCTGCTGGTCGTAGACAAGGTCCTTGTAAAGACGCGAATTCTTGCCGTCGCCGAGGGCGCTCGCGGCGATGAAAAGATCCGTCGCCTGCGGGCTGACGTCTTCCGGCGCCGCCCAGACGCGATAGATGCGCGCCTGCGGGACCTGATCGTACATCGTTGCGCGCGTATTGGCGGCCCGGTCCGGCACCCAGACATCTGGCTTTATAAGCGGCGGCCCGGATTCGATGTCGCCGAAATATTTCTCCACCAGCGGACGCGCTTCCGCGGCGTTGATGTCGCCGGCGAGCACGAGAATGGCGTTCGACGGACCGTAATAGGTTTCAAACCATTCCGCGACGTCGTCCAAAGACGCCGCGTTCAGATCCTCCATCGAGCCGATGGTCGAGTGATGATAGGGATGATTGTAGGGGAAGAGGGAATTCTGAATATTGGTGAAGACCCTGCGGCCATAGGGCTGGTTTTCGCCCTGACGTTTTTCGTTCTGCACAACGCCGCGCTGTTCGTCGAGTTTCTCCTGAGTCACCGCGCCGATGAAATGGCCCATGCGGTCGGATTCCATCCACAGGATGCGGTCGAGCGCCGTTGTCGGCACAGTCTGGAAATAATTGGTTCTGTCCGTGTTCGTCGTACCGTTAAGACCGGTCGCGCCCACTTCCTGCAACGGCTTGAACCATTCGTCGTCATAGTTTTCCGTGCCGTTGAACATCAGATGTTCAAACAGATGCGCAAAGCCCGACTTGCCCTTGGGCTCGTCCTTGGAGCCGACCTTGTACCAGACCGATACGGCGACGACCGGCGCCTTGCGGTCTTCATGCACGACGACGGTGAGGCCGTTGTCCAGTTCGAATTTTTCATAAGGGATTTCGATGTCCGCAGCGGCGGCGGGCGCGACGAGCAAAAGCGCGGCCGCCCCGAGGGCGGCGGGGAAAAATTTCATCATCTGAACTCCAGTCTGTAGCCCCAATGGTCGACGCCGCACCATCGTCGGCGCGACGGCGAGGGTCAAGAATAGCCCGTGCGGTTTGCCCTTAGATTGCAACGGCTTGTCGCGAACTGGCCGATTCTGCCAAGTCGCTTGCCGGCGCGCTTATCGCGGCGCCCGTTTGGCGAGGATGCGCTGCAGGGTGCGCCGGTGCATGCCGAGACGGCGCGCCGTCTCCGACACGTTGTGATCGCAGAGTTCATAGACGCGCTGAATATGCTCCCAGCGAATGCGGTCGGCGGACATGGGGTTTTCCGGCGGGTCGGGACGTTCGCCCGGTTTGGCGAGCAGGGCCTTCTGCACATCGTCCGCATCCGCCGGTTTCGGCAGATAGTCGATGGCGCCGGCTTTCACCGCTGCGACGGCGGTGGCGATATTGCCGTAGCCGGTGAGCATGACGACGCGGCAATCCTCGCGCTTGTCATGGATACGATTGACGACGTCGAGGCCGTCGCCGTCCTCAAGGCGCAGATCGACGACGGCGAAGGCCGGCGCGATTTCTCTCAAGACGCCGCCGGCGTCGGCGACGCCCGCCGCCAGGATCGGCTGAAAGCCGCGCTTTTCCATGGCGCGGGCAAGGCGCGTGCGAAAGGGTTCGTCGTCATCGACGATGAGGAGGGTCGCGTCTTGGGGGAGGGTGGCGTCGGCGTCGCGGGCTTCTTCGAGGGTGTTCATATCCGTCGTTCACTGGCTTGCGTTACATCCGGCCTTAAATGCGCTCGCCGACCAACAAATTCAAGCGTTTGGCGTTCGCTTCCCGGCGTCCTGTCCGAGCGGCTCGGCGGTGATGGCGGCGAGGGGCCAGGCGACGCCTACATGGGCCCCGCCGGCCTCGCGGTTGGCCCATGAAACCTCCGCTCCGGTCCCTTCGAGGAGGGATTTGGCGATGAAAAACCCGAGGCCGAGGCCGCCGGTGCGGGCGCTGGCGGCGCGCAGGCCCTCGGGCCGCCGGGCGGCGAACCGGCTCGACACATAGGGCTCGCCCAGCCGGGCCAGCACTTCGACCGAAAAGCCGGGCCCGTCGTCGTCGACGGCGATGGTCAGGCGCTCGGCCGTCCAGGCGGCGCGCACGCGCACGTCCTCGCCGGCGAACCGGACGGCGTTTTCCACGAAATTGCGCAGCCCATAGATGATTTCCGGGCGCCGGCGCAGCATCGGCTCCGGCGCGCCGTCGCCGCTTTCCGTTTCGATGCGGATTTCCGGACCGCCCGCATTGTCGAGAAAGGGCGAGGCCGCCTCTTTGAGAAGGCCGGCGACATCGACGCGGTCGTGAACGGCGTCGCCCGCCTCCCCATGCCGGGAAAGACGGCTCAGGATTTCACGACAGCGCTTGACCTGGTCGACAAGAAGCGCGGCGTCGTCGCGCAGGGTTTCATCGTTTTCAAGCTCCCGCTGCATCTCCCGCGCGGTGAGCTGGATCGTTGAGAGCGGCGTGCCGAGTTCGTGGGCTGCCGCAGCCGCTAACCCGCCGAGGGCCGACAGGCGCTGTTCTCGTTCGAGCACGAGCTGCGTCGCCGCGAGCGCTGAGCGCATCTGCGCCGACTCCGCCGCAATCCGGTGCGCGTAGGCGGCGAAAAACATCACGGAAAAAGAGAGCGCCGCCCAGACGCCGAATTTATAGATGGGCGCCAGTTCAAGCGCTTCGCCGGCGCGCCATGGCAGCGGCATGTGATAAAGCGCCAAGACGCCGACGCCGGCAAGCGCCAGCGCGGCGATCAGGATCGTATAGCGGAGCGCGAGAAAACTGGCGGCGATGGTGACCGGCGCAATGATCAGTGCAGAGAACGGATTGAGAAGCCCGCCGGTAAAGGAGAGAAGCGCGCAAAGCTGAACGATGTCAAAAGCGATATAGGCCGCCGCTTCCCGGTCGGTGAGCACCCGTTGCGGCGAAAACCGAAGCGCCGTGAACAGATTAAGCCAGGCGCTGGCGGCGATCGCCATAATGCAAAGCCCGAGCGGCGTGGCGAAGCCGACGGCGAAATGCACGGTCAGGATGGCGAGCGACTGTCCGCCGACAGCGAGCCAGCGTAAGGTCGTCAGGGTGCGCAATCGCACCGGTCCGCGCAGGGCGCTGACGGCGGCGTGCGTGTCGGGAAGGGAGGCCGGCATGGCTGAGGTTTCTACGCGTCTTTTGCGCCGCCGCAAGCAGCTTGCGTCTTCACCCGCGCGACCACGACGGCGACCCGGTGCCCCGGGGCGCGGGGTCTGCGCCTTAACAATCCCTCACTTGAGCCGCGCGGGAACCGGAAATAGCAGGTTTGGCGCGGTTTAAGCGCGCCCGCGATACCGTACGCCGACGGATCGTTAAAATCGCGGCGACCGTTTTCATGGTCCCGCTAACTTTAATGATTAATATCGACGCCGGGTTTTTTCGACGGAAGCGGCGCGCGCTTGCGTTGAACGGTAAGGCGCGCGCTTGCGCCGCCGAGGTGAGGAGTACGCGGATGGCGCAGACGGCAAGGCGTATCGGTCGCATCGGCGCGGTCCTGTGCTCCATCGCGCTGATTGCGGGCTGTTCCGAAAGCGGTTCCGGCGGCTCGGCCCCGCCCACCGGCGGGCCGCCGGCGCCGCCTCCGCCCCCGCCGGCGTCCAGCGTCTTTGAAAGCCCGGAGAAAACGGCGCGCTTCCTTGCCCAGTCCACCTTCGGGCCGACCGAGCAGAACGTGACGCAGCTTACCGGCACGGAGGCGTCCGACTGGTTCGTCGCCGAACTCAACAAACCGGCGACGCTGCACCTGCCGTTTATTCAAACGATCATCGCGCAGGATGAGGCGGCGGCGCCGATCGGCGAGCGCGGCTTTTTTTCCTATAGCGCGCCGGGCATGGCGTTTTGGCGCAATGCGATCGCCGCCGACGATCAGTTGCGTCAGCGCATGGCCTTCGCCCTGTCGGAGATCCTCGTCATTTCGACGGCCGTCGACGAGCTGCTGATTTTTCCTGAGTCGGTCGGGTATTATCAGGATGTTCTGACGCGCAACGCCTTCGGCAATTATCGCGACCTCCTCGAAGACGTCACGTACTCCCCGGCGATGGGGTACTTCCTTACCTATCTGCAAAACCAGAAGGGCGATCCCGCCACGGGCCGCGTGCCGGATGAGAACTACGCCCGCGAGATCATGCAGCTTTTTTCCATCGGCCTTGTAGAGCTGACGCCGGAGGGCGAACCGGTGACGAGCGGCGGCGAGCCCGTTGAGACGTATACGAATGACGACATCACCGGGCTGGCGCGGGTCTTCACCGGGCTCAGCCTCAATACGCCGACTTTCTTTTTCCGCTTTGAAGTTATCTCGCAGGCCGCGCTGACCGCGCCCATGACAATGTTCCCGGCGTTTCACTCCGATCTTGAAAAGTCCTTCCTCGGCACGACCATTCCCGCCGGCGCGGGCGGAACGGAAAGCATCGACATGGCCCTCGATGCGATTTTCGACCATCCGAATGTGGGCCCGTTTATCGGCCGTCAGTTGATCCAGCGTTTTGTCACCAGCGATCCCTCGCCCGCCTATGTGGGCCGGGTCGCCGCCGCCTTTGACGCCGGCACATACGCGCTGCCCGACGGAACCGATGTGGGCGAGGGCCTGCGCGGCGATCTCGCCGCGACCCTCGCCGCCGTCCTCTTCGACGATGAAGCCCGTTCCGACGCCGCGACGGCCGCCGACACGTTCGGCAAGGTGCGCGAGCCCGTCCTGCGCTTCGTCAACTGGGCCCGGGCCTTTGACGCCCAGCCGGTGACGCCGGAGCACACTATTGTTCTTTGGGACACATCGAGCCCGAGCGCGCTCGCCCAGCATCCCTATCGCGCGCCCTCGGTGTTCAACTTCTATCGTCCGGGCTATGTGGCGCCGGGCACGCAATCGGGCGCCGCGGGCCTGACGGTGCCAGAGTTACAGATCGTCAACGCCTCCAGCGTCGCCGGCTACGCCAATTACATGACCTATTTCGCGCTGGAGTTCGCCCAGTTCGCTGTGGACAATGCGTTTATCGACGCGGCGGATGCGCAGAACAGTCTGCGTCCGGACTATTCTGCGGAAATCGCCCTGGCGGACGATCCGGCGGCGCTGATTGATCGCCTCGACGATCTTTTGACCTACGGCATGATGTCCGATGAAACGAGGGCCGACATCGACGCGGCGCTTCAGAATATTCCCCTGACGAATGGCGATCCCAACTATGACGGCGCGCGCTTTCGCGTGCAGATCGCGGTGTTGATGGCGATGACCTCGCCCGACTACCTCGTGCAGCGATGAGAAAGGGCGCGCGCATGATCTCAACGAGACGTCATTTCCTGCAAGGCGCCGGGGCGACGGCCATTGGCGCGGCATCTCTCGGCGGCGTGACGGCGGCGCTTTCGGGTTTTCAGGCCCATGCCGCCGACACCTCCGGCTACAAGGCGCTGGTCTGTGTTTTCCTCCTCGGCGGCCTTGATTGTCACGATACGGTGCTTCCCTACGACCAGTCGTCTTACGACGACTACGCGGCGATCCGGGCGCCGCTCCTTGATCTTTATGCGGCCCAGCCCGGCGGGTCGTCCCGGGACCGGTCGCGCCTCCTGCCGCTGACGCCGGACAACGCCGCCGATTTCGGCGGGCGCGAGTTTGCCCTGCCGGAGGATCTTTCAGGCGTGCACGGGCTTTTTCAGTCGGGCGAGGCGGCCGTTGTCGGCAATGTGGGTCCGCTGATCTTTCCGCTCACCCGCGCGGAGTGGGAGGCGGAAACGGTTGAAACGCCGAAACGCCTCTTCTCTCACAACGACCAGCAATCGACCTGGATGTCGAGCGCGCCGGAAGGCGCCTCTTTCGGCTGGGGCGGGCTGTTTGCTGACGCGGCGATCGGCGGCGCGCCGGGGCCCGGCGCCCCTTTCGCGACGATTACGACGCTCGGCAATGAGCTGTTCCTCACCGGCAATCAGGCGACGCCCTATCAGGTTTCCACCGACGGCGCGGCGGGGATCGACGTTCTCAATTTCTTTCAGACCAATCAGCCGACCTATCAGGCCCTGCGCGATCATTTCGGCGCGATCAATCACAGCGATACGAATTTCATTGAAAACGACATCGCCGCGGCCATCGGCAATTCTCTGAGTACGAACGAAACCTACAATGACGCCATCGACAACGCCCTGCCGCTGATAACGACCTTCCCGCAAACCTTTCTCGGCGCGCAACTGCGCACCATCGCCGAGGCCATATCCGTGCGCGACATCCTGAACGTCAACCGTCAGGTGTTCTTCGCCGCCATCGGCGGTTTTGACACCCATTCGGCGCAGGCCGAGGACCTGCCCGGCCTGCAACAGGAAATCGACGGGGCCGTCGTCGCCTTCCATCAGGCCATGCAGGATCTGGGGCTCGAAAACGACGTGACCCTCTTCACCGCTTCCGATTTCGGGCGCACGCTGGCCATCAACGGCGACGGCACCGATCACGGCTGGGGCGCCCATCATCTTGTCGTCGGCGGCGCCGTGGCGGGACGGACCATCTATGGCGACATTCCGGCGCCCGCCTTCGATCATGATTACGACGCCGGCGGCGGGCGGCTGATCCCGTCCACCTCGGTCGAGCAATTCGCCGAGCCGCTCGGCCGCTGGTTCGGGCTCAACGATTCCGAAATCAACGCGGCGCTGCCGAACCTGT
The DNA here is from genome assembly GCA_028284345.1 of Hyphococcus sp. Taxonomy (GTDB): domain Bacteria; phylum Pseudomonadota; class Alphaproteobacteria; order Caulobacterales; family Parvularculaceae; genus Hyphococcus. Next base: position 797,392 of record JANQRY010000008.1, read on the forward strand.
CGAACTTCGCCTCGCTGACGCCGCCATTCGTCTAGGCGCGCGCTCGGCGTCTGCGCCCCGCGACATCGCCGCGCCTCGCGAGGGCCTCGCGCATGGGCTATAAGCGCGGCCATGAGACCCTTCGCCATATCCGCCTTTTTGCTGCTGTGCCTCGCCGCCTGTTCCAATAACGACGACAGCGCGGGCGTCGTTCCCGTCGACGGCGTCATTCGCCTTTCCGAACAGTTCACGGGCGAGTTTGACCTTATTGATAAAACCGGCGCCGAACGCGCCGACGAGGATTTCGAAGGCAAGGTGATGCTGGTCTATTTTGGCTTCACCCATTGCCCGGACGTCTGCCCCGGCGATGTGGGCGTCATGAGCGCGGCGCTCAACGAACTGGGCGAGGACGCCGGCGCCGTCGCGCCGATCTTCATTTCCGTCGATCCCGAGCGCGACAGCCCCGAGGCGCTGACCGATTACTTCGCCTTCGACGATCGCATCATTCCGCTCACCGGTTCGGTCGAGGCGGCCGAGGCCGCCCGCGTCTCGTTCAAGCAATATGCGCGCAAGGTCGACCTTCCCGACAGCGCGCTCAAATACACCGTCGATCACGGACGCTTTTTCTATGTCGCCGACCGGACAGGGCAGCCGACCCACGCGCTCACGGGCGGCGTCGGCCCGACGGAACTGGCGGCCTTCTTGCGCCAGGCGATCGCTGACTCCTGAGGTCCCGGCGCGGGTTTTCAGACCGAGCCTTGTGGAAAACTGGGGCGCAAATCGTTACATTTCTGTCAGAAATCGTTGATTTGCCCGCGGGAAGCGGCGCATATTCGCTGGAAAATTAGGAAAAATGGCCTATATTGTGCAGTGCACAATATGTCTACGTTTGGGCAAAAGGTCAGAGTAACCAGGGGCGGCCTCTTCCATGTTGTATTCAGCTTATGAGTTCGCCTATGCGGCGGTGACGCCGGCCCGTTATGCGGCGCGCATGGGCGCCCGGTTCTGGCGCTCTCCCTTCAACCCGGCCGCAAACACCTGGGCCGCCCGGTCGACGGCGGCCGCGTTCGATCTTTTTGAAAACGCCATGCGCCGCTACCCGAAGCCCGAATGGGGGATCGACGCGACCCATGTGAACGGCGTCGCAATCCCGATCGACATCGAAACCGTCGCCCGCAAAAGCTTCTGCAAACTGATCCGGTTCAAACGCGATCCCAAGGTTCTTGCAAAAACCAAACTGGACAAGGCGTCCGATCCGAAGGTGCTGATCGTCGCGCCCGTCTCCGGCCACTACGCAACGCTCCTGCGCGGCACGGTCGAGGCGATGCTGCCCGGCCATGACGTTTACATTACCGACTGGATCGACGCGCGCGAGGTGCCGATTTCCAGCGGCCGCTTCGATTTGAACAGTTACATCGACTATCTGATCGACTTCATGCGCATTATGGGCGCCGACAGCGCTGCGGGCCGCGCCCACGCCGTGGCGGTGTGCCAGCCGGGCCCGGCGCTGCTCTCGGCCGCGGCGCTGATGGCGGAAGCGGAAGACCCCAACCGGCCGGCGTCGATTACCCTGATGGGCTCGCCCATCGACACGCGCCGCTCGCCGACCGCGCCGAACAAACTGTCGCAAGAGCGCCCCTATCACTGGTTCGCAAGCAACATGATCTACACGGTGCCGGCGCCCTATCCCGGCGTCATGCGCCGCGTTTATCCGGGCTTCGTGCAGCTCTATTCCTTCCTCGCCATGAATTCGAGCCGGCACCTTAACGCCCATTACGACTACTTCCAGCATCTCGTCGAAGGCGACGGCGACAGCGCCGACAAGCACCGGTCGTTTTACGATGAATATCTCTCCGTCATGGACATGACCGAGGAGTTTTATCTCCAGACGATCCGCGAAGTGTTTCAGGAGCACGCCCTTGCCGACGGCAAGGCCATGCATCACGGACAACGGATCAAGCCGGAGGCCATCACCGACATCGCGTTGATGACGGTCGAGGGCGAAAACGACGATATTTCCGGCATCGGCCAGACCCAGGCCGCGCATGATCTGTGCACGAATATTCCCGACTCGATGAAGATCGACTACATCCAGCCCGGCGTCGGCCATTACGGCGTGTTCAACGGCTCGCGCTGGCGTTCGGAAATCCAGCCGAAGCTGGCGAAGTTCATCGCCCACGAAGAACGGGAGGCCGCGGGCCGCATGGGCGTCAAGCTCGCGGCGGAGTAGAGTCGGCGCCAGTATTCTGGAGAAAGACCTAGCTTATTCCCCGTCTGGTTTTGACCTTTTTTCGCGTTGCAATTTGCGATGCACCTGTCTCGAAAGGCTGACGTACGACACTTTACCGTCTTCGTCGGCGTGCTCGGTAAGTAACTGACGGAAAGCCTCATTCCATCCTTTAGGATATTCGAGCGCGAAACTAATTTCTCCGATTTTATCTGCAAGGGAGTCCATTGCCCGTGCGTCATAAACTTTTTCAAATTCGTGCGTCGGACGAAAACTTGATGCATTAATTCTGTCTGGGTTTTCCGAGTCCCAATCCCACATAGCGTGAGTGATTTTGTGCCGGTCTTGCATAGCGTTTGCGATCCGGCTGATGAGCTTGAGAAGGCGTTCCTTTTCGTCATCTTCACAATGCTTCTCGATCAGCGATCGAAGCGCCTGAAGCCGTCGCTTCAATGAAGTATGAAGGGCTTCTTTGGGTAATTCGACTTGAGCGGTGCTCGCTATACTTTCGGTCACCGCGTAAATTCCATGTTCAAGATACGCCCATTGAACAGTGATACGACCGATAGCACGATATTCGTCCGCATCGAGGTCAAATTCGATTCGGCCGATACCGGTCTTTAGGTCCTTTTGCAGGTTTGGCATGCCTTACTCAAAATGTTCTACGTTTTCACCTTCGACTGAAAACTCACAGGCAGCCCGCCCGGTCCCTCCAGATAATAAATCCGCTCCCCGTGGGCGTCGTCGGGGCCTTTGACGTCGAGGCCGTTTTCCTTCGCGCGCTTGGCCCAGGCGTCGGCGTCGTCGACGACAATCTGCAGCATGGTCATTTCCGGCATCTGCTCGCCGGCGGGCCAGATCTCGATCCAGCTTCCCGCGCCCCTGGCGCCCGCCTCGTCGACGGGAAAGACCGCGCCCTGAAAGCCATCCGTTTCGCCGAAGTCGTTGGCCTTAAGGCCGAGCCCGTTTTCCCCAAGCAGCGCCGCGAGACCCTCCGCGTCTTCCCTTTTTGCGACCTTGCAGAACCGGATGCCTAGAACTTTCACGTGCCGTCTCCTATGCAGTCTGAACCTTGCGACGTGGGAAGGGTATGCCGGATGGCTGCAAAATCCAAAGACAAGATCCGCCTCTATCTCGTTGACGGCTCGGCCTACATCTTCCGCGCCTATCATGCTCTGCCGCCCCTGACGCGCAAGTCCGACGGGTTGCCCGTGGGCGCGGTCTCCGGCTTTTGCAACATGCTCTACAAATTGCTGACCGACATGAAGGACGAGCATGACCCGACTCATCTCGCGGTGATCTTTGATTACTCGGCGAAAACCTTCCGCAACGAGATTTATTCAGAGTACAAAGCAAACCGCCCGGAGCCGCCGGAGGATCTGCGCCCGCAATTCCCGCTGGTGCGCGACGCGACCCGCGCCTTCAACCTGCCCTGCATCGAAATGGAGGGCTTTGAGGCGGACGATCTGATCGCCACCTATGCGCGCCAGGTCGAGGCCGACGGCGGCGAGGCGGTGATCATTTCCTCTGACAAAGATTTGATGCAGCTCGTCTCGGACAAGGTCTCCATGTTCGATACGATGAAGAACAAGCATATCGGGCCTGACGAGGTCGTCGAAAAATTCGGGCTCGGTCCCGAACACGTCATCGACATTCAGGCGCTTGCCGGGGATTCATCGGACAATGTGCCGGGCGTGCCGGGCATCGGCGTCAAGACCGCGGCGCAACTGATCGAGGATTATGGCGACCTCGAAACGCTGCTGGAAAAAGCCGACGGCATCAAACAAAAGAAACGTCGGGAAAACCTCATCGAATTCGCCGACCAGGCGCGCGTCTCAAAAGAACTGGTGACGCTGAAGACCGACGCGCCCGTGGAGGATGCGATCGGCGACTTCGCCGTGCGCGACATTGATGCGGACAAGCTCCTCGCTTTCCTGAACGAGATGGAGTTCAACACGCTGACGCGGCGGGTCGAAAACGACCTTGGCGGTGGGCCGCCCGCGCCGGCGGCCCCCGCCGCCGATCCGGACAATAGCGAATACGAAACGATCTTTGACGAAAAAGCGCTGAAAGCGTGGATCGCCCGCGCCCGCGAGCGCGGCCTTGTGGCGGTGGATACGGAAACGGACAGCCTCAACGCCTGTCGCGCCAATCTTGTGGGCGTCTCGCTTTCCACCGCGCCGGGCAATGGCTGTTATATCCCGCTGGGGCACGGGGCCGGCGATCTGGCCGCGGACGATTCCGATATTGACAAACAATTGCCGCTGGAAAAAGCGGTGAAGCTTTTAAAGCCGCTCCTCGAAGACCCGTCGGTGATGAAAATCGGTCAGAACCTCAAATATGACTGCGTTGTGCTGGCGCGTTACGGCGTCGACGTGGCGCCGTTCGACGACACGATGCTCATGTCCTATGTGCTCGATTGCGGGAAGCATCAGCACAATATGGACGAATTGGCGAAACGTCATCTCGACTATCAGACGATCAAGTTTTCCGACCTCGCTGGAACTGGCAAGAAGGCGAAGACGTTCGATCAGATCCCCATCAAGGACGCCGCGAAATATGCGGCGGAAGACGCCGACATTACGTTCCGCCTTTATGACGTTTTAAAACCAAGGCTCGCCGCGGAAGGAAAGGCGACCGTTTACGAAACGCTGGAGCGCCCGCTGGCGCCGGTGATCGTAGAGATGGAGCGCGCCGGCGTCAGGATCGACGCATCCGTATTGTCGAAGCTCTCCGGCGATTTCGCCCAGCGCATGGGCGCGCTGGAGGCGGAAGCCTACAAGCTCGCCGACGAAGAGTTCAATCTCGGCTCGCCGAAACAGATTTCGGAAATCCTGTTCGACAAATTATCGCTCCCCGGCGGGCGCAAGACGGCGAAAGGCGCCTGGTCGACCAAGGCGGACATATTGGAAATGCTCGCCGCCGACGGTCATGAATTGCCGCGGGTCATTCTCGACTGGCGCGGGCTTTCCAAGCTCAAGAGCACCTATACCGACAGCCTGCCGAACGAGATCAACGCCGAAACCGGCCGCGTGCATACGTCCTATGCGCTTGCCTCAACGACCACGGGGCGGCTCTCGTCAAACGATCCGAATCTCCAGAACATCCCCATACGGACGGAAGACGGGCGCAAGATTCGCACCGCCTTCGTGCCGGAAAAGGGCGCCGTCCTGATCTCCGCCGACTACAGCCAGATCGAACTGCGCCTCCTCGCCCATATCGCCGATTTGCCGTCCATGAAACAGGCCTTTGCCGACGGCGTCGACATTCACGCCCTGACCGCCTCGGAAATGTTCGGGGATCCGGTGGAAGATATGGACCCGATGGTGCGCCGGCGGGCGAAAGCCATCAATTTCGGCATCATCTACGGCATTTCCGCCTTCGGCCTCGCCAACCAGCTCGGCATTTCGCGCAGCGAGGCGAAGGACTATATCGGGAGCTACTTCAAGAAGTTTCCCGGCATCCGTCAGTATATGGACGACACCATCGCCTCGGCGAAATCAAACGGTTATGTGGAAACAATTTTCGGTCGGCGCACCCATGTGGGCGGCATCAACGACAAGAACCCGGCCATGCGCGGCTATGCGGAACGCCAGGCCATCAACGCGCCTATTCAGGGCTCCGCCGCCGACGTCATCCGCCGCGCCATGATCCGCATGCCCGCGGCGCTCAAGCGCAAAAAACTCGCGGCGAAAATGCTCTTGCAGGTTCATGACGAGTTGATTTTCGAAGTCCCCACGGCCGAAGCCGACAAGACCTGCGCCGTCGTCAGCGAGGTGATGATGGGCGCTCCGGCGCCGGCGGTGAACCTGTCCGTGCCCCTCGATGTGGAAGCCCGCGCCGGCAAGAGCTGGGACGAGGCGCACTAGACGTTAAAGGCTCCGATCCGGCGGCAGCAGCGGCGCGGCTTTTTCCAGCCTGATTTCAATGCGGCGATTTTCCGGCGCATACGGATCTTCGGCGCGTAACGGCTCCGCCGCGCCGCGCCCGGACACGCCGGCGATGCGGGGCGCCGGGAAGCCTTCCCGTTCAAGAATGGCGCGGGCGGCGTTGGCGCGCGCGGCGGTGAGGTCGAAGGACGAATAACCGCCGGCGCCGGCGGCGTCCGCATGGCCGTCGATATAAATCCGGTTGGGCAGGGGGGCGAGGACCGGCGCCAGCGCCGCGAGCAGGGCCTCGGCCCGGGGCGTCGGCGAGGACGAGCCAAGGGCGAACATGGGCGCGCCTTCTTTTTCGATCAAAACGATCTGCAGGCCGTTGTCTTCGAGCGTGACGCGGACCTGCTCGGCGGAGTCCTTGAGCAGCGGATGGGTGAGTATGGCGCGCTCGAACGTTTCCTTCGTTTCGAGGAAGCGGCGCCGGTCCGCATTGGCGGCGGCATGGGCGCCGCGCGCGCCGTCGTCGCCGGCGGCGGGTTCGGCGCTCGGCGTTTTTTCGATGGCGTTCGCCGTCGGCGTTTCGTCAGGAACAATGGCGCCGGGCTGGCGTTTTTCCGGCGTGCCGTCGAGGCGGAAATCCCCGGCGTAACGGCGCTGTTCAGCAACCCCAAACGCGTCGCGCATGGACCCGGCGACCACCTCCATCTTCACCTGATCCTGAATCGAAAAGGAAATGATCAGCACAAAGAAACAGACGAGAATCGTCATCAGGTCGGCATAAGTGACAAGCCAGCCGCTGGGTCGTCCGAGGCGCGCCCGATTGAGACCGCCGCGATCGCTCGAATATTGAGACTTGCTGCGGGGCATGGCCCTAACCCGTCGCGGCGCCGGCGCTGAAGGCGGCGGCGAACGGCGCGCGCGCTTTCTCGGGAAGATAAACAATTAGCATGTCGGTGATGGCGTCGGGCGATTTTCGCTCGGCCACCTGACAAAGCCCGTCAATGATCAGCGACAGGTTAGTTTCCTGGGTTTCCAGTTTCATAGCCAGCTTGTCGGCGATGGGCAGCGCAAAGGCGTAAGCGACAAGCGCGCCGTAAAGCGTCGTTAAGAGCGCGATCGCCATGGACGGACCGATGGTGGACGGATCATCCATGGTCCACAGCATTTTGACGAGGCCGACGAGGGTGCCGATCATGCCGAAGGCGGGCGCGGCCTCGCCGATGGCGCGGAAGATTTTCTCTCCGTCCACCAGGCGCTGGATTTCAAGGTTGCGCTCGCGGGAGAGCTGATCGCGCAGATGATCGACCGCGAGCCCGTCGGCGATCATCTGTTTGCCGCGGGCGAGGAACGGATCGGAAACCGGCGCGCGTTCGAGCCCCATGGGCCCCTGGCGCCGGGCGACATGCGCGAGGCCGCGGACCTCTTCAAGCAACACGCCCGCCGGGCGCTGGTGATCGAGAAAGGCGATGGTCGCGCCGGTTTTTAACGCTTCCAGCACTGCGCCCACGGGAAAGCGCAAGACCGTCGCCGCCGCCGCGCCGCCGATCACGATCAGGAAACTCGGTGCGTTGAAAAACACGGCCACCGCGCCGCCCATGGCGATGGCGAGGCCGATCACGAAAAACCCTGCGACAATGCCCCCGACTGTCGCGAAATCCATGCGCATGTTCTTTGCGCCTTCCGTTGCAAGAGCGAGGGCGAACACTAGCCAAACGTCGTAAAGGCGGCGCTACGGAGTTGATTAAAATGCACGCCTTCGGCGCCCGGAAGGTAAAGGCGCGTTAACACATTCTTGTCGCCTTGCGCGGTAAGGAGGGGAAAGGTCGATAACGCGCCCATCAACGCCCGGATCATGACGCGAATACCCGTTTCCATCACGCTCACCCGCTATCGCGAGCCTGACTGGCTCGTTGACGAGGCGCTCGACAGTCTCGCTGCGCAGGAAGGCGTAACGGGCGAAGTGGTTTTTCTCGATCAGAACTGGGACGCGGATTTTGCGGAAAAGGTTGAGGCGCGCGGCAATGAACGGCTGACATTCAAGTGTCTGCCGTGCGAGGAGAAGGGGATTTGCTACGCCCGCAATCTCGGCATCAAACTCGCCCGGCATGATGTCGTCATACAGATTGACCCAGACGTTGTCGTAAATCCCGACTGGGCGGAAACGCTTGTGCGCGCGCTGATGCAGGACGACGCGGCGCTCGCTGGCACAAGAATTCTTCCACGCTGGCGCGGACGGCGGCCGTTGCTTTCCAAGTCCAATGTCGTGCTGGACCAGTATTCGGTTCTCGACTGGGGCGACGCGACAATGGACGTCGAACGCATTGTCAGCGCTGGATTTGCGCTGGATCGTCGCAAGTTTCGGGATATTGACTTCTTTGATGAAAAATTCGGTCGTCGAAAAGGGGTGCTTTTTGGCGGCGCGGAAAGCGACCTTAGTCGCCGTGTTCGCGAAGCCGGAGAAAAAGTCATTTATGTCGGCGCCGCTGTCACCATGCATCAGATCCTGCCGGAACGGATGCGATGGTCCTGGGCGCTAAGACGGCTCTATTTCGCCGGCGCGGCGCGGCGTCAACAGGGCGGCGCGCCAGCGCCTTCGCGCAAACCGGGCCTGTGGGACTGGCTATTGCTGCCGGTGATCCTGCCGCCTTATGCGTTGGGATATTTTCGCGCGTATAAACCGGCGAAGGCGTCATAGTCAGCGCGGTAGAAGTCAAACACCGCCTGCATCGCCTCTGAACTCATTGGCGCGGGTTTTGGCGCGCGGGACTTATTGCGATTGTATGGTTTCAGCTCGACGCCGCATTTTTCCTTAAGGTCCGTATAGAGCTCATCGAGTTCGCTGATATCGTAAATTCGATCATAGGCGGCAGGATCGCCGATGACCTCGGTCTGCGGGCGGAAGTGCCAATCGATCTTTCCATTTGCTTCGCAATATCCGCGAAGATGCGTTGCAAAGAAATCCATATCCGGTAACGCCGGCAGGCCATCCGCGTTTTCCGCCAAATCGCGGTTGTCGATAATCCGGTTCCGGTAGCCTGATACGAAACGGTCAAGCGGATCCCTGACGACCGTAAATTTGAAGTAGGGTGTTTTTGCAAGCGTGCGCGGGTTAACCCAATAACGAGGATTAGCAAGGAAGTGTCGATGCACCCAAAAGGGCCGTTGATGCGCGCCGCCGTCCGTCCGACTTTCCCGGAAATAGTCGATAAGAGCGTTGAGTATGCTGCTGCACGCTGCTTTCGGCACTGGCGCATAGAGGAAGTTGGCGCGGTCGTCGTAGATGGCGTGAAGCGAACAACCCAATACGGCTTTTTTAAACAGGATAACTTGCCGAGCGGCGCCGCGCGCAATTTTGTCGCGAAACGGACCAGCCGCAGCGTCCTCCGTCACGTCGCCTAGCGCTAAGTCGTTCATCTTGGCGGCCTTTCTCGACGGGAAAAGATATCGCAGCGAATCCTTTCGTTGTTATGTACGACGCGCCAACGCACAAACCCCGTTAATGCGACGGCGATCGCTGTTGCCGACGCCGCACCGACAGCGCCGAAAAAAACCGTGAGCAACGGAACAAGGCAAGCGCCGCCGACGGCCGCCAAAAAACCGGACATGGCCGCCCTTTTTTCAAGTTCAAACGCGACGATAAAGACCATGGGGAATCCTGCCGCCGTGTGCGCTATGTATCCGATGGCGAGGATTGCGAGAATTGGCGCGGCGGCGCTGAATTCCGGGTTGATAAAGGGAAAGATGTAGCTGCAGGCGATGTAAAGAGCGACGCCGCCCGCCAACGCTAGCGCGGTGGCGAGGCGCGTTGCTGCGACGGTTTTATTCCGGGCGCGTTGCGCGTCGTGGGAGGCGACAAGCCGCGAAACCTCCGGCGCGAGCCCGCTCGCCAGCGCAAAGGCAGGGAATGTGACGAACTGCGCAAAGCGAAAAGCGAGCGCGTAAACGCCGACCTCCGCTGCGGTCGAGAACTCGGCCAGCGCGAAGGTTTCAATTCTCCCGAAAAGGACGCCGGACAAGCCGCCGATGAAAATATAACCAGTGCTGCGGGTCCACTCCCTTGCCAGCATCGTCGCTTGAACGCCTTTTGACGGCGCCGGCCATGTGCGCAGGGCGAGCGCCCAGCTTAGCGCCGCCGATACGAGCCATGCGGCGCCGTATGAAATCAGTGCGGTTGTTGCTGTAAGGAGACCCGTCAACGCCAATGCGCTGACGATTATGAGATGGAGAAGCTGCATGACCGCGAATTGCGGAATGTAGGCTTCCGCGACTTTCCCGAGACCGCGCAGCAGGGCGCCGGCGAAGCTGCTGGCGATAATGAGCGGCGCAATGCCGACCCCGATAAGCGCCGCAATTGTCATCGGCTCTTTTACGGCGGGACCGATCGCGGCAACCACCGCGCCAAGAACAATCGCCAAGCCGCAGGTTGCGAGTAGCGTATATTGCCGAACGCCGTTTAAGAGCGGCCACGCGCTTTCGGACAAATAGGCTGCGGTTTTGTTGACGATATGATGGTTGAGCGCGAGCTGCACCGGACCGGAAACAAGCGCCGATGAAGCCAATCCGATTGCGAATACGCCGAACCCTGCGGGGCCCAGCGTGCGGCCGAGAACGACCGTTGCGGCGACGCCGAGTAAGACATTCGCAATACGGAGCGACATGGTCGAGACGGCGGCGGCCGCGACCGGTCCGCGAACCTTGTTGTCCGCCCAAAACAACGCGTTATTGAGTATCCGACTGTTCATGCTGCGTTTGAATATCGCCGGCGCGCGATGTGAATTGTTTCCGCGCAATACTCCGGCAGATATTGCGCAATGAGACTGAGCACGCCCGTCAGATCGCCGGCCTTTTTGGACGCCCGCTGGCGCATCGCTTTTTTGATCAGCAGTTTTGCCGTCCGGCGGCGAATGTCGCGGGCTTGACTTGGCGTAAGATTTTCCTCGCGGATGTATCGCGACTGAAGCGTTCCGACCAATTCAATCGCCTCGCGTAAATCTGCGGATTGCCGTTCGTCGGCGTTGAAGAGAAAATTGAACAGGGCGTCAATTGACGGTTCCGGGATATCCTGAAAGCGCGCGCGGGCGTTTTTTTTGCCGGCGCAGTTCGCAATCTGACGCTGCTTGATTGAATGTGTTGTCGACACATTCGCCTCATGCACGCGATACCGGACATAAACGCCGGGCAGTTCGCATCCCTTGCCGTGGCGTAAAAGGCGATGCCAGAACTCAAAATCTTCGGCGCGGTCGCATGCCGGATCATAGCGTTCGTTATTGTCCCTCACCAGCGCGGCGCGATACATCGCGCTCGGATGAAGAAGCGGCGGGCGGAAGATTGAAATCCAGTCGAATTCCCACGGGGTTGCGCCGGCGACAAAGCGTTTTGTTACTTTACCGTCTGCATCGATATATTCCGCGCCTCCACCGACCAGGACAAAGTCCGGATTGGCGTCCAAGAAACGCACCTGTTCGGAAAGGCGGTGCGGCAGGCTGATGTCATCGCCGTCCATGCGGGCGATGTAACGCCCGCGCGCCGCATCAAGCCCTCTGTTCAGGCTGCGTGGGACGCTGAGATTCTCGGCATTGCTCAGAATACGAATCCGGTCGTCGCGTCTGGCGAAGTCGCGCAGCATGTCCGGCGTCGCATCCGTCGAGGCGTCGTCGATGATGATGAATTCGAAATTGCGGAAATCCTGCACAAGAATGCTGTCGACCGCACTACGCAAATAGCGTTCCTCATTGTGCACGGCCATGACGACGCTGACCGTTGGCGCAGGCGCGGGCGCGGCGTCCGGGAGAGATGATCCGTGAGCCCCGCTCATGGCGTCGCTCCGGCGCAGCGCAGCTCCGTTGTCTTGAGAGATCGCACCGTGTCGGGGCGCGCCTCCAGACGCCGCTGCAGATAGCCCGCCGCCTCCGTCGCAACATTGGGAAGATAGCGCCAGCCGGCGATGACGAGGCCCAGCGCGTAAAACGCTTTACGGGCGCCGTGCCTGTTGAGCGCGGCGGCGAAAAGCCAGCGCGCGGAATGGTTGCGCATCTTGCGCCGTTGCCGCGCGTCAAGATTGTGGCTGCGCGCAAAGGCGGTTTCGGTTTTTTCCATCGCCCGGATTACAGCGTGAAAATGTGTTGCGGGCGCTCCAATCGGCGGTTTGAGAAAACCGAACAGGGTCTCGATTTCCGTCTCGGGTATTTCGGGAAAGCGATGATGGGCGTTGATTGTCGCTGCGCGCCGCGCCGCGTCCCGTTGCCGCTGCAGGTTTCGCGACGATGTGTTCGCCGGATGAAAGCGGCGGACCAACATCACTTGCGACAGGCAAAGCGCCGCGCCATGGCGCAGGAGCCGGTGTGCAAATTCCACGTCCTCTGCATAGTCGAACGCCGGATCGTAAAAGACGTTGTGCTGCAACAGCGTTTCGCGACGATACATCATGATGGAGTGGAGGATCGTGCTGCGGAAGATGGAAAACCAGTCGCATTCCCAGCGCTCAACCCCTTCGGTCACCGCGTGTCGCGGCCGCCCGTCGGCGGTGATGGTCTGATACCCGGCGCCGGCGACCACAAGGTCCGAATTTTCGTCGAGCAGCGCGGCCTGTTTTTCGAACCGATCCGGCGTGTTGACATCGTCGCCGTCCATGCGCGCGATATAATCGCCTCGGGCGGCCTTTATGCCGATATTCAGCGATCGCGAGATGCCCATGTTCCGGTTGTTCCGGATAATCCGGATGCGCCCGTCGCGGCGCGCATAGTCAGCGAGAATTTCCGGCGTCCCATCGGTCGAACCATCGTCAATGATGATGAATTCAAAATCGGAAAATGTCTGGGACAGAATCGACTCGATCGAATAACGGACATACCGCTCTTCGTTCATGACCGGCATGACAACGCTGATCTTCGGCGCTCTGTCGATGGGGGCGTTGCGCGTCATGCGGCGCCCGCGGCGCGCCGCGGCGCCGGTGCTTCATGGGCGAGCGACGCCGCCGCATGATCGCCGCGCGCGAACAGCAGGACCTCCCGTTCGCAATGGTCAAGGTCCAGTTCAAAGCCCTGATAGAGCAGCCGTTCGATCAGCGCGTTGGCGCGCTTGCGGCCGGTGTTTCGCTGATGAAACTCGATCAGCAGTTTTTCGACGCCGGTAAGATCGCAGCCGTCGAGCAGGTCGCATTCGGCGCCCTCGACATCCATGATGACGACCGTCGGTTTGTGTTGTTTTATGGCGTCGCCAAGGCGGATCGCCGGCGCCGCGATCTGTTGGGTTGCGCCGCTGATCGGCAATAGCGAGCTGGCCCAGAAGTCCTCCGCAATATGGAACCGGACCGCCTCCTCTTCCGACGATGAGGGAACGATCGCCCCGTGGATAACGTCAATGTCGGCGCCGTTGCGGGCAAAGTTCTGCTCGATCTCATCAACGAGCGCCGGATTGGCTTCGTAGACGCGAATTCGCGCATCGGGCACGGTTCGCCGCGCGGTCAACGCAATCAGCCCGACGCCGCCGCCGATTTCCAGCACGCGATCGCTGCGCGAGAGCGCGGCGGCGAGGGTCTTTCTTTCCCGTTCTTCATAATCGCCGCGCAGGACATGGCGGATCATTTGTGCGGACCAGTTGGCGTAGTCGACGCCGATCCATATGTCGTCGATCTTCACCGCGGCGGGCTTCAGAATCCGGCGTATGTTAAACAGCACCGCGCGCCGGATGTTGCGCAACAGCGCGCTGTCGATGATGCGCGGCGGCCTGGTTTTTTTGTCGCGAGAATGGATCACCGGCCCGGTCCGTTGCCTGTCTGGAATATGGCGATCTATAAGCGGCGTCTTTGGTAAAGAATGGATGAATTTGCGGCCTCGGAACGCCCTGCGACGGCGGTAAATCCACGCTTCTGCGCCGCGCGTTAACGGAGCCTTTGCCATATTGCGGGTTGATGGGGCGCAAATGGCGAGTCGAGATGACGAAACTGTCCCGATGATGAAACTGATAGTCCAGATCCCCTGCTTTAACGAAGCGGAAACCATTGCCGAAACCATCGGCGATATTCCGCGCGACGTTCCCGGCGTCGATGGCGTCGAAGTGCTTTTGATCGACGACGGGTCGACCGACGACACCATCGCCGTCGCGCGGGCCGCGGGCGCCGATCATATTCTCGCCAACGGCGCCAATAAGGGGCTCGCCGGCACGTTTCAGCGCGGCCTTGACGAAGCGCTGCGCCTCGGCGCCGACGTCATCGTCAACACCGACGGCGACAATCAATATTGCGGCGCGGACATCGCGGCGCTGGTCGCGCCGGTCGTTGCGGGCGAGGCCGATATGACCATCGGCGACCGGCGCACGCAGGAGATCGCGCATTTCTCGCCGCTGAAAAAATTCTTGCAGAAACATGGCAGCCGGCTTGTCAGCCGCCTTGCCGACACGGATACGGTGGATGCGGTGAGCGGCTTTCGCGCCTTTTCGCGCGATGCGGCCATGGGCGTCACCGTGCGCTCGACCTTTTCCTATACGACGGAAACGCTGATTCAGGCGGGGCGCAAGCGCCGGACGATCGTTTCCGTTCCTGTACGGACCAATAAAGTTGACCGGCCGTCGCGCCTCTTCCGATCGATCCCCCATTTCATCATGCGCACCGGGCGCACCATGATGCGCGCCTACGCCATGTACGAGCCGCTGAAAATCTTCATGGCGGCGGGCGTCTTCCTGATGGCGCTGGGCGCGATTCCGGTGGTGCGGTTTCTGGTCCATTACGCCCTCGGCGATGGCGACGGCAAAATTCAATCGCTGCTGATCGGCGGCGTCCTTATTCTCATGGGCGGCATCTGCGCCATGTTCGCGCTGATTGCCGATCTCATCGCCTATAACCGCCAGCTTCTTGAGATCACCCTCGAAAAAGTCCGGCGCATGGAATATGACCGCGCCGGCGTCGACGAGCCGGTCGGCGAAAAGACTCCCGAAGGCGCCGCGGCGTTGCAGGCGCAGCTCGAAAAGCGAGTGTCGGCGGAGGATTTCGGCCGTCAGCGACAGCGCGCTGGCGCGTCGCGATAGACATAGAGCGCAAGGCCCGGCGCCGGCGCGTCCGCTGGCATGGGCAAGGGATCGAACAGTTCTGCGCTCAGCGTTTGCGCCGCCGGCGCCGTGTGGGCGTAGATGCACCGGCCGGCGTGTTCATAGGCGGCGATCACCCGGGCGATCTCTTCATGATTGTCGTCGTTGACGCGAACAACCATCGCGCCGTTGAGGGACGCGCCGGTCAGCAATTCGTCGAACTGCGTAAAGATGACGGAATCGCCGCGCGCCATCGCGGCGTAGGCCCGGTCATAGGGAACGTATCGCGCCCGGTCGGCGAAATAGCCATTGACGTCGAAGACGGAAATCATTGCTCCGTTGGCGAGGGCGGCGCCCGCCAGCGCGGCGGCGGCTATCTTTGCGCGCCGGACTTCCGGTCGGAGAACGAAAATCGCGATTGCAATGGCGAGGGCGCCCGCGAGGGCGAGTTGCGGATAGAGCCGCAGGGGAACGGCGAGCCCCCCATAGAGCGGCGACAGCGCATAGGCGCCGATGGCGAGGGCGACCCCGGCCATGGCGCCGCGCAGGAAGAGATTTTCATGCCGTTCATAGACGGGGCGCAGCGCGCTGAGCCCCATGGCCGCGAGAATGGCGACAAACGGCGCTGCGCCCAGATAATAGCGCATGTTATAGGCCATGCCCCCATGCCAGCCGCGCATGGCGAAGAAGACGATTACGGCGCCGGCGAACAACAGAAGAAACGCCGTTTCTTTCGTCTTGCGTCTCATGAAAAACATGAGCCCGGGCGCGAGGGCGAGCGCGGCCCATGGCATGGATTGCAGCAGCGCTTTTTTCGGCACGCCCCAGAAGTCCCAATATCCGTAGACGTCCTTTTCAAGACCGGGGCGCGTCGGCCCGGCATAGGACTGAATGTCCACAAGCATCAGCCAAGCGCCGGCGAACAGGCTCGGGAAGATGAACCAGACGCCTGCGAGACTAATGGCCGCGCCGCCTGCAAGCATGAAATGCGGCGCGCGCCGGGCGGCGTTCAGCATCGCGGCGACCGGTTTTGACGAAACATCAACGAGAAAAGCGACAGTCGCGGCGGCGCCGACTGCGACGATGATTTTCAAATGATGGCCCAGGGAAATGGAACCGGCGTCGGCGCCGTAGGTAAAGGGATGGAAGACGCCGAACTTGATCTGGTTGATCCACGCGGCGAGGAGCAGACCCGGCGTAAGACCGCTTGCAAGGGCGAGCGCGACGGATCGTATCGACGGTTTTGCAAAAAGCCGTAGCCAGAAAAAGGCGGCGACCGCAGCGAGAATAACGTCAACGCGCACGCCGGCCCCGAGCCCGAACAGGAGACCGGCGCCGGCGGCGAAGAGCAGGGAATCGCGTCCTGCCGTTTGTCCTGCGCGCAACGCCGCGCCAGCGCCGGCGAGAAGGAAGACGAGGGCCAGCATATGGGGCCAGATCGCGAACACATAGCCGGCAAAGATCGACGCGGCGGCGAGGATCAGAACGCCCGCGCGCGCGATCCACGGATCATTGCTCAGCATACGGGCGATCTGGTGCGTCAGCCATAAACAGAAAACGCCGCTGAGCGCATTCAGAAAAATTAGCCCCTTGACGCCGCCGGCGAGGAAGAACGGCGCGGCAACGACGCCGTAAAGGCCGGGATATTGCGGAACCGCCCGCTCGCCGATCACTTGCACAAGCCCGTGGGACTTCGCCATCAGCGGCGCGCCGGCGGGCAGGTTCTGCGGCGTCACGTCGAGGTCGCCGCGGGTCGCCATGGCGTGGGCCATGTCGATATAGATCGCCTCGTCGACAGAGAAGGCCGTCGGCGGGAAGAGCGCTGCGCCGATAAGGGCGAGGAGCGCGCCGACGACGAGCAACACGCCGCCGCTTGGCGCGGCGACGCCCGCCAGGGGCACTGGAGACGCATCTGTCGCCGTTTGGGCCATGGCCCGACCATCGGAAGACGCGGTTAACGATCATTGAAGATCCCGCAAGGATCGGGCGGCGCGACGGCGCCGTCCGTGATAGAACGCACCCATGGAAACGGCCGGCTATCATCTTTTCGACACGGCGTTCGGCGTTGCCGGGCTCGCCTGGCGCGGCGCGGCGGTCGTCGCCGTCTCGTTTCCAGGGGACGACCGGGCCGCCGCGGCGGCCTGTCTACGCCGCCACGCGCCGGACGCCGTGGAAATGCCGCCGCCGCCCGCTGTCGAAAAAACTTGCCGCGACGTCGCCGATCTCTTCGCCGGCGGCCGGCCGGATTTTTCCGGCGTCGATCTCGACGATGAAGGCGCGCCGGCGTTCGAACGTGATGTCTGGACGCTGACGCGCGCCATTCCCATGGGTGAAACCCGGACCTATGGCGATATCGCCAAAGACCTTGGAGACGTCGCCTTCTCCCAGCGCGTGGGCCAGGCCCTCGGGCGCAATCCGTTTCCCGTCATCGTGCCGTGCCACCGGGTCGTCGGGGCGGGCGGCGCCATGACCGGCTTTTCCGCAACCGGCGGCGTCGAGGCGAAACGGCGGCTATTGAAACTTGAGGGCGCCCTGCCGCCGGAGTTGTTTGATTGAGCCGTTGAACGGCGCCGCATCGCCCATGGAGGTTTGGCGCAGCCCGAAAAAGCCGCTAGGTTTTTTGGGCCGCCGGATCGCTGAGAGAGGATCGACATATGTTCCGTTTCGCTATGGCTTTGTTGGCCGCCGTCGCTGCGATAAGCGCAGCTTTCAGCGCGCTGGCCGGACCGCTCACCCGCGATGCGTCATTCTTTGAAACGCTTCCCATCGAAGGCGTCAGCCTCTCCACGCCGCCGAGAGAGGCTTTCGATATTCTTTATGCCAATGGATATACGGCGGGCGAGGTGACGGCCTATGAGGACTGGACCCACGGTTCGCTGAACCTCGTGCGCGGGACATATGGCGGGCCGGAAGGCCAGTCGTCGATTACCCTTGGTCGCGCGGACGGCCGCCTTGCGTTGATCTCACAATCGCTCAACCGCCGCGGCATCGATGCAAACGCGGAGATTGCATCGGTGCAATCTCACTTTGGCGTTGCAGCCGACGAGCCGGATTGCCGGATGAACCGCGCGGGGACGAGTGGCGCTTGTCAGGTGCGTGACACCGAGGATCGCGGCGCCGCGACCATGATATTCACGATGACGGCGCAGTCCACGATGATTTTGCGTTCCGTTTCCCGGCCCAAGGACCTTAAAAAAACGCTGGAGTAATCGCCGGACGCGAGTTGCGGCGGATTAGCCCCACGGGCCCTGCCGCGCGCCGGACGCCGGCACGGACCCAAACGACGCTCCGCCGCCTGTCATCGCCATTAGCCGTTCGATGCGGTTTTGCGTCGCCGGGTGGGTGGAGAAGAGGTTGTCGCGGCCGCGGCCCGAAAGCGGGTTGATGATCATGAGCTGGCCTGTTTCCGGGTGACGCTCCGCCGTTTCGTTGGGGATCTGCGCCGCGCCGTTTGAAATTTTCGCGAGCGCCGAAGCGAGCCATTCCGGATGGCCGCAGATTTCCGCGCCCATTTTGTCGGCCTCATATTCCCGGCCCCGGCTGATTGCCATCTGCACGAGCGCCGCCGCCATGGGCGCGAGGATCATGATGGCGAGCGCGCCGATCAGGCCGCCGCCATTGCGGTTGCCGCCGAAGAACAGGGCGAAATTGGCGAGCATGGTGATGGCGCCGGCGATGGTCGCGGTGATGGTCATGGTCAGGGTGTCGCGGTTTTTCACATGGGCCAGTTCATGGGCCATGACGCCAGCCACTTCCTGTTCGTTCAGTATACGGAGAAGGCCGGTGGTCGCGGCGACCGCGGCGTTCTCCGGATTGCGCCCGGTGGCGAAGGCGTTGGGCTGGGCGTTTTCCATGATGTAGATTTTCGGAACCGGCATGTTCGCATTCTGCGCCAGCAACCGAACGCCTTTGGCGTAACGGCGCACGGCGCCCGAGGCGTGGGTCTCATCGACCTCCTGCGCCTTGTACATCCTGAGGACCATCTTGTCGGAGTTCCAATAGGCGAAGAGGTTCGTCCCCGCCGCAAACAGAAACGCGATGATCATGCCGGCGCCGCCGCCAAGGAGATAACCGACGCCCATGAACAGCGCCGTCAGCGCGGCAAGCAGCATGCCCGTGCGAACAGAATTCAGCATCCTCTGGTCCTTTTACCGTTCCGGATTGCGCCCTATATGTGTCTCGGCAGGAACCGCTTCAATATGACCGAGACCCCGAAAACGACGCCAGATCCCTCACAACCAGCGCCATCGCAAGACGGCGCCGCCCCCGGCAAAGCGTTGAGCCCGGCGGCCCGGCGCGCCCTGGAAGAGGCCGCCGCCCGGCGCAAGGCGGCTGGCGAGCCGGCGCGCGCCAAGGAGCTTGGCGGGCCCAAGGGGGAGGAGCCGACCCGCTATGGCGACTGGGAGCGGGGCGGGCGCGCGGTGGATTTTTAGCCCGCTCGCCTTGTCAATCTTCGTCAGTCTTCAACAAACGCTTTCAAACGGTCGAGCGCCCCGTCCCATTGCGCGGAGACCTCGTCCAGCAACCGCCGGGCGTCGGCGAGCCCGTCGCGGCGCAGGGCGAAATGTTTTTCGCGGCCGCGGCGTTCCCCTTCTACAAGGCCGGCCTCGGCCAGCGTCTCAAGATGTTTTGTCACGGCCTGACGCGTTACAGCGGCGCCGTTCGCTAGTTCCGTAATCGACCGCGCGCGACCGTCGCCAAGCGTCTTGAAAAGCGAAAGCCGGGTCGGATCGCCGAGCGCCGCGAAGACCGGCGCCGCCGCGGTGAGGTCTCCTTCAACCTTCTGCATAGGTCTTGACGTTTTGCACCTGCTGCGACCAGCCGTCTTCGTTGCGCAGAAAAGCTTCTTCGCGAACGCCTGCAGGCAGTTTTGAAAAGCCTGATTCGACAATCGTCAGCCGCGTTCCCTCGCCCGACGGTTCAAGCGTGAACGTGCATAATGTCTCCGGCTCGCCGGTATAGTCCTTGTCCGGATCGATCGCATGGGTGACCCAACTGAAGGTGATGCGCCGTTCCGGTTCGATCGCGACCACGGTCGCGTTCCATTTCAGATGTTCATAGCCGGGCACCGTCATTTGCCCGGTCGATTTCCCGCCGGCGACGAAAGGCTGGTCGAGCCGGACCTGGAACCATTCGCCGAACTGTTTGTAGTCGGAGATCGCCGCCCAGACGCGGGCAAGCGGCGCGGCGATCTCAACGGTTTTTTCGATGCGGTCTTGCATATGCAACCTCCTGATTGCGTATGAGATAGCCGTTGCGGCGGTAAAGCGCAACCATTTTATTGCATATCCCTCCCTTGCATAGCGGGGCTCTCGCATATTGAGAACATAACAGGAATACGCTACTTATGGTTGCATGATGCGAAAGGGTCTTTTTCTCGGCGCGCTGCTCGTCGCCCTCGTGTCGGCGCCGGCGGAGGCGCGCGCCGGGGGTTTTGACGGGCCGGCGACAGGCTCCGTCGAACGGGTCATCGATGGGGATACGGTGAAAGTTCGCGTCGGCGTCTGGATCGATCAGGAGTTGATTGTGTCGGTGCGCGTCGCCGGGATCGACGCGCCGGAACTCTTCCGTCCCAAATGCGAAGCGGAACGGCGCCGCGCCCGCGCCGCGAAAGCCTTTGCCGAGGCGTTTCTCGCAGACGCTGACGTCACCCTCGCCGATATCAAGCGCGGCAAGTACGCCGGCCGCGTCGTCGCGCGCATCGCGGCGGGCGGACAGGATCTCGGCGCCGCGCTGGTCGCCGAAGGGCTCGCCGTCGAAGGCGCCCGCGGCGCATGGTGTTCGTGAGGGCTAGCGGTAGAAAACGGTTTCGTTGCCGGTGAAGGCCCAGGGTTCTTCAAGGTCGATGCACCGCATGACGTCGCCGCGCGCTTC
Source organism: Hyphococcus sp. (assembly GCA_028284345.1). GTDB lineage: Bacteria > Pseudomonadota > Alphaproteobacteria > Caulobacterales > Parvularculaceae > Hyphococcus. The sequence continues at coordinate 818,371 of JANQRY010000008.1, forward strand.
GATGGTCAACAGCGCCGGCCCGTCGTCCGGCGTCTCCCGCCGCACCAGTAAGACGCCATTGATCTGCGGGCCGACAAAATTCGTCCGCAGGCGTTCGTAACAATAGGTCTCGCCGTCGCGCACCTCGTCGAAATTCGTATTGATGCGGCCGTCGCCTTTTTCAAAGGACAGAAAATCCTTCGCTGCGTCGGCCGCTTCGTCGTCCATCATCGGCGGCAACGCAACGAGCGACGGCGTCAGCGATGAAAGCCGGCCATGGAGCGCAAAGATCAGGCGGTCCGGGTCGACGGCGTCGGGGCTTAGCGCGACGGCGCTTACTTTCGACGTTGAGGCGTTGTGAGCCGCGTCGGTGAACCAGACCCCGCGGGCCGCCCCCGGCGCGTCGGCGACGGCGGCGCGGCAGGCGCCCGCCCCGCGAGCGCGCCGAATGCCCCAGCTGTCGCCCAGGAGCGCCGTCCAGTCGCCGCGCAAATCCTGCGGCATGTAATCGAGGGCGCAGCGCGCCTTGGCGATCGGCGGCGTGATCGCGGCGATGAGATCGGGCGGCGCGCCAAGCGCGGCGGCGCGCGGAAACGGGTTCGCCGTATAGCGTTCCGGCGCCTCAAGCTGCGCCGGCGTCGCGGCGAGGTCATGCAGCGCCACGTTGAAACCGTCGGCCTCGCCGATGATGTCGCCGGTCTGTACACGGATATTCGTCAGGATCGCCAGGTGGTCCGGACCGCCAAGTTCGGTAAAGGCGCGCAAGCCCCCGGCCTTTTGCAAAAGGTCGTCGCTGATCTCGTCGATGCGGCCATAGTAAAACGACACCGCGTCGCAGGCGCGGAAGTGCACGGTCCAGCTATGAACGTAAGAGCGGCCTTCATCGTCGCGGTCCACATGGCGTTCGATGGCGATGATGTCGGCCCGGGCCGGCGCCAGCACATTTGTCGTGCGCCGCTGAAAGGCGGTTTCCCCGGCGCGCATATTGATCCGGATATAGGGCGCCGGCAGGGGTTCGCCGGGCGCGGTGACGCCGCCGAGGGGCGAGACGGAAAGAACGTCTTCAATCGGCGCGAAGGGCCCGTTGAACGCCGGCTCGCCGATGGCGCAGCGCCGTTCGGCCGCCGGCGCCTTTTCCATGGATGCGGCGGCGAGGCTCGCCCGTTCGATCGCCTCGCGGCCGGCGTCGGGACGCAGGATCGCGCCGATCAACAGCGCCGCCGTAAACAGGACGGCGGCGAGCCGCGTATAGTACCCCGATCCTGACATGCGTTTCCCCGAACCCCCGTTTACAAAACGCGCTGCAAAACACGCTGATGACGGCGCGCCCCCGGCCCGCTTGCAGCCAGGGAAGATTCCGCGCCCCAAGCCGGCGAGTCAAGCGCGCGGGCGCTCGCGGCTGTGGCGCCGGCGCTCGACATTATGGGGTTTCTTTGGTTAACGATCCTCCATCGCCGGCCTGTGACGGGGGTTCTCGGCGCGGGGTGCGGCGGTTTCGGAGGGTCCCATGGTGAAATGGCGTCAGGGCCGCAAAAGCGACAATGTCATCGATCGGCGCAGCGCGGCGACGGCGGGCGGCGCCGGGATGATCCTCATGCTGGTCCGGCTGGTGATCGGCCGCTTCGGCGTTCGCGGCGTCGTGCTCCTCGCCCTTGTGGGCGGCGGTCTTTACCTGATGGGCGTCAATCCCGTTGGTCTTCTACAGAGCGGCGGAACCCAGACGGCGCAGCCGGTCGACGACGAAGCCTCGCAATTCGTCAACGATATCGTTGTCGAGACAGAAAACGTCTGGACACGGATTTTCGCTGAAGGCAATGCGCGCTACGCGCCGCCGAAACTGATCATGTTTTCGGGCAGCGTTTCCTCCGCCTGCGGATACGCCAGCGCGGCGGCCGGTCCCTTTTACTGCCCCGCCGACCGGCAGGTTTATCTCGATACGTCGTTTTTTGAAGAACTCTCCCGGCGCTTTGGCGCGCCGGGGGATTTCGCCGCCGCCTATGTGATTGCTCATGAGGTTGGCCATCATGTGCAGACGGTGACGGGTGTCGCCGGCCAGGTGCGCAGCGCGCAACAGCGCGCCAGCGGCGAGGCGGAGGCGAACCGGTATCAGGTGATGATGGAACTGCAGGCCGATTGTTACGCCGGCGTCTGGGCCAATCGCGCCGAACGCACGGCCGATTATCTCGACGACGGCGACATCGAGGAAGGTCTGCGCGCGGCGGCGGCCATCGGCGACGACACGCTGCAGCGAAACGCCGGCCGGCGCGTGACGCCGGAGAGCTTCACCCATGGCGCGTCGGCCCAGCGTCAGCGCTGGTTCACCGCGGGCTACCGGACCGGCGACGTCAGCGCCTGCGATACGTTCAACGCCGCGCGGCTTTAGCCGCGCCAGAAGGCCGGCGTCAAAATCACCAGAATGGTGAAAAGCTCTAGCCGTCCGAGCAGCATGCCGGCGGCGAGAATGAGCTTCGCCGCATCGGGAAGCGGCGCATAGTTGCCCGCCGGCCCGACAATGTCGCCGAGGCCCGGGCCCACATTGGCGATCGCCGAGCCGGCGGCGGAAAGCGCCGTCAGCGTATCGAGGCCGAGGCCCGACAACAAAACGGCGATGGTGGCGAAGGTCGCGAAATAGACGAAAAAGAAGCTGAGGACCGAGACGAAAACGTCGTCGGTGAGCGGCCGGCCGTTATAGCGGGCGACGAAGACGCCGTTCGGATGAGCGAGGCGGCGCGAATAGACGCGGAGCGCCGCAAGCGCCACCTGAAAGCGGAAAATCTTCATGCCGCAGGAGGTCGATCCGGCGCAGCCGCCGATGAACATGATGCAGAAGAAAAAGCCGACGGCGAACGGCCCCCAGGCGTTGTAGTCGGTTGTTGCGTAGCCCGTCCCGGTCAAGACGGACACCACATTGAACACGGCGAGGCGAAAGGCGGTGAATACCTCCATGTCCTCGAAGATCGTTAGGATACGGAACATCATGATCAAGGTCAGGCCGGCGACGACGCTGAGGAAAAACCGGATCTGGCTGTCGGAAAAAAGACGCGTCCACGCGCCGCGCAACAGGCCGGCGAGAAAGATGCCGAAGGGCAGGCTGCCGATAATCATGAATACGGTGACGATCAGGTCGAGCGGCGCGCGCCCCACGGTCAGGAATGCGCCGAGGGAGGCGTCCCGGGTGGAAAAGCCCCCCGTCGCCACGGTCGTCATCGCGTGATTGATCGCGTCCCAGGCCGGCATGCCGAACGCCCACAGGAAAATGAAACACAGGGCGGTGAAGAAGATATAGATTTGCGTCAGCATCAGCGAATACTGGGTGGCGCTGGCGATGTATTTTTCGCTGGTGTCCCAGGCTTCGCTTTTGAAGATCTGCATGCCGCCGACTTTCAGGGCCGGCAACACGGCGAAGGCCATGATGATGATGCCGACGCCGCCGAACCATTGCAGCATCGACCGCCAGAGCAGCGCGCCGGGGGGCGCGTGATCGAGATCCGTGACCACCGTGGACCCGGTCGTGGTCAGTCCCGACATGGCTTCGAAAAAGGCGTCCACATAGCTGAGATTGAGCCCGCCAAGGGCGAAGGGGACGGCGCCGAACAGGACCAGCGACAGCCAGCTTGTCGCGGTCAGGAGAAACCCTTCGCGGACGGAGATGTGGTCAATCGGTCCCCAGGTGGCGGCCGCGGCGCCGCCGCCGGCGAAGACCGCAATGATGGCGCCGATGGCGAAGGCCGCCCAGTCGGCCCGATGGGTTTCATCCGCAGACAGAAGGTCGACGCACATCGGGATGAGCATCGTCAGGCCGAGCGCGGCGACCAGCACGCCTGTGACGAGCAGAACCGGACGCAATGCGAGCATAAATGTCAGCGCCTCTTATGGGCGTTGCAATCGGAGCTTAATGGATTTGTCGCAATTCATGGGGGCTGTCGAGGGAGAAAGCGGGAATTTCCACCTCAAACGCCTCGCCGGCGACGGTCGACATGCCGTAGCGCCCGACCATCACGCCCGACGGCGTCGCGAGCGGTGCGCCGGACGTATATTCAAAGCCCTCCCCGGGGCGCAGCACGGGCTGCTCGCCGACGACGCCGTCGCCATTGACGATATCGGTAAAGCCTTGCGCGTCGGTGATGCGCCAGTGCCGGGTGCGCAGCTGCACGATGTCTTCGGACTCATTGTCGATGCGCACCGTATAGGCCCAGACATAGCGGGGCTCTTCCGGGTCCGACTGGTCTTCAAGATAATAGGGATCGACCTGCACGCGGATGCCCCGGGTGACGCGCTCGTAGCTCAGATTGTCCTTGACGTCGCGATCCATCACGCATGTTTCCTGCCGCCAATTGCATTTTACAGGGGCCCGCCGGCGCTGGCCAGCCGGACGGGAAAGATTCAACGGCGCCGGGAAAACGGCTCGTCGATTCCCGCCCGTCATGCCCCCGGGGCCTTGCGCAAACCGTGCGGCGGGGGCAAACCGGCCCTGGATTTGGTTAACAGGCGCCCCTGCTGAAGACCATGAGCGACAAAGACGGCGTTTACGCCGACCATCACATCCTGGCGGCGATGGAAGCCGGCGTCATTCGCGGCGGCGCGCCGGCCCGCGTGCAGCCGGCGAGCCTCGATCTGGCGCTGGGCGCGCGCGCCTGGCGGTTGCGCGCGTCGTTCCTGCCGGGGCGGGAACGCAAGGTCGCAGACCGGCTCGATGACGGTCTCGCCATGCAGGCGATTGACTTGAGCGACGGCGCGGTGTTCGAGCGCGGCTGCGTCTATCTCGTGGAATTGCAGGAGCGCCTCGCCCTGCCGGCGGATGTCTGCGGTGCGGCGAACCCCAAAAGCTCCACGGGGCGGATCGATGTTTTCGTCCGGCTCGTCGCCGATTACGGCGCCGCCTTTGACGAGGCGCCGGCGGGCTATGAAGGCCCGCTCTACGCAGAGATCAGCCCACGGAGTTTTTCCATTATCGCCCGCGAAGGCTCCAGCCTCAATCAGCTGCGTCTTAAAAAAGGCGCGGTGCGTCTCGACGATGCTGCCCTTGCGGCGCTGCATGGGAAAACGCCGCTCGTCGACGGCGCCGCCGCCATTGACGGCGGTCTTGGCCTTTCGGTCGCGCTCGACCGCGACGGACTGGTCGGCTGGCGGGCGCGGCGCCATTCGGCGCTGATTGACGTCGACAAAAAAGCGGTCCTCGATCCGCGGGAATATTTTGAACCGATGGAGCCCCAGAAGTCGGGGTTTCTGATTCTCGACCCGGATGAGTTTTACATTCTCGTTTCGAAAGAACGTCTCGTCATCCCGCCGGACTACGCTGCGGAAATGACGCCGATCAGTCCGGGCCTCGGCGAATTCCGCGTGCATTACGCCGGGTTTTTCGATCCGGGCTTCGGCTGGTCCGAGAGCGGCGGGATGGGCAGCCGGGCGGTGCTGGAAGTGCGCTCGCGGGAAACGCCCTTCGTGCTTGAAGACGGCCAGCTCGTAGCGCGCCTCGTCTATGAGCATATGCGCGCGCGGCCGGAGAAGCTTTACGGCGAAGGCATCGGCTCAAACTATCAGGGTCAGGCGCTGAAACTGTCGAAGCACTTTCAGTAGGGACCGCGCGCACGGGGTGGCGGCAAATAAAAAGGGCGGCCGTTAAGGCCGCCCTTTTCGATTCACGTATGCGCCCGCGGGCTTACATCATGCCGCCCATGCCGCCCATGCCGCCCATGTCGGGCATGGCCGGGGCGCCGCCGCCGTCTTTCTTCGGCGCTTCGGCGACCATGGCTTCGGTGGTGATGAGGAGGCCGGCGACCGAGGCTGCGTCCTGCAGCGCCGTGCGCACGACTTTCGCCGGATCGACGATCCCCGCAGAAATGAGGTCGACATATTCCTCCGTCTGCGCATTGAAGCCGAACTTGACGTCGTCCTGCTCGAGCAGCTTGCCGACAACGATCGAGCCTTCGCCGCCGGAATTGCGGACGATTTGACGGATCGGCTCCTGCAGGGCGCGGCGCACGATGTTGACGCCGGCGTCCTGATCGGCGTTTTCGCCCTTGAGGCCGTCGAGCACTTTCGAAGCGTAAAGCAGCGCCGTGCCGCCGCCCGGGACGATGCCTTCTTCAACCGCGGCGCGGGTCGCGTTGAGCGCGTCATCGACGCGGTCTTTTTTCTCTTTCACTTCGATCTCGGTGGCGCCGCCGACCTTGATCACCGCAACGCCGCCGGCGAGTTTCGCCAGACGTTCCTGCAGTTTTTCGCGATCATAGTCAGACGTCGTTTCCTCGATCTGGCGACGGATCTGGCCGGTGCGGCCTTCAATGTCGCCCTTGTCGCCGGCGCCGTCGACGATGGTCGTGTCGTCCTTGTTGATGGAGACTTTCTTCGCCGTGCCGAGCATGTCGAGGGTGACGTTTTCGAGCTTGATGCCGAGGTCTTCGGAGATGACCTGACCACCCGTAAGAACAGCGATGTCTTCGAGCATCGCCTTGCGGCGGTCGCCGAAGCCCGGGGCTTTCACCGCAGCGATTTTAAGCCCGCCGCGCAGCTTGTTGACGACGAGGGTCGCCAGCGCTTCGCCTTCGACATCTTCCGCAATGATGAGGAGCGGACGCGAGGACTGCACGACCGACTCCAGGAGCGGCAGCATGGACTGCAGGTTGGAGAGTTTTTTCTCGTGCAGGAGGATGTAGGGGTCTTCCAGTTCCGCGATCATCTTGTCCGCATTCGTGATGAAATACGGGGAGAGGTAGCCGCGGTCGAACTGCATCCCTTCGACGACGTCGAGTTCGGTTTCGAGGGATTTGGCTTCCTCGACCGTGATGACGCCTTCATTGCCGACCTTGTCCATGGCCTTGGCAATCATCTCGCCAATTTCCTTTTCGCCATTGGCGGAAATCGTACCGACCTGGGCGATCTCGTCGGAGGAGGCGATTTTCGTCGAGCGCGATTCAATATCGCCGACGACTTTCGTCACGGCCAGTTCAACGCCGCGCTTGAGGTCCATGGGGTTCATGCCCGCGGCGACGGCTTTGGCGCCTTCGCGCACGATCGCCTGAGCGAGCACGGTTGCGGTGGTGGTGCCGTCGCCGGCTTCGTCGTTGGTTTTCGACGCCACTTCGCGCACCATCTGCGCGCCCATGTTTTCGAACTTGTCTTCAAGCTCGATTTCCTTCGCCACCGTCACGCCGTCTTTGGTCGTGCGCGGGGCGCCGAAGGATTTTTCGATCACCACATTGCGGCCTTTGGGGCCGAGGGTCACTTTCACCGCATTGGCGAGGATATCGACGCCGCGCAGCATTTTCTCGCGCGCTTCTGCGTCAAACTTGACTTCTTTGGCAGCCATTGATGCTTCTCCTGAATACTGTTGCGTTGACTAGTCGACGATCCCGAGGATGTCGGACTCTTTCATGATGATGAGTTCTTCACCGTCGATCTTGACCTCGGAGCCCGACCATTTGCCGAACAGGATCTTGTCGCCGGATTTGACGTCGAGGGGGGTGATGTCGCCGTTTTCGCTGCGCGCGCCGGCGCCGACGGCGACGACCTCGCCCTGCTGGGGTTTTTCCTTGGCGGTGTCGGGAATGATAATCCCGCCTGCGGTCTTCTCATCTTCCTCGATGCGACGGACCAGCACGCGGTCGTGAAGCGGCCGAAATGCCATTGTTTGCGTCTCCTTGACTGAAAACGTCAGCTAAAACAATTGGTTAAATCTAGAGCGCCGGGCTGCGCCCAAGCGCTAGCACTCCTCAATAGGGAGTGCTAGCGGCGGATTTAGGCGCAGAACTTAGAAGCGTCAAGGGGTTAGTGGCTTTGAAGCCGAAGGACGAGAAAACTTTCTGACGGTCGCATTCCGGTTGACGCAAATGCGAAGCGACGACACTTTGCGAACCGGGGTTAAGAATTAAGTGAAGTTCGGGAGGGGGGAAGACATGGCCGAACGACGCAGCAATATTATTTATAAACGATTTGTCGAATTCAAGGAATTAGCGGTCGGCTCTGAAATAATCACAAGCTTTCTGCTTCGCTGTCTTATACTCAGAAGCTTCCAACATCGCGCCTCGTACGGACAAATTCTGCAGAGAAAATGGTCTTGGGGATGGCTGGTTGTTTTCTTCCTCCTCTCTGTTTTAGGCATCCCCTTGATTATTCAACGGGTTGCTGGAGATCAGGTTGCCGGCCCTGCAGCGCCATGGATCACCCACCTTCCCGGTTTGTTGATTTTCGCCGGCATCTGGGGGCTGTGGCAATGGAGACGGAAGGTTGGGCGTTCAAAAAACGATGCGCTCGATGATCAGGAGTTTGCAACCGCGACCCTTGGGCAAATTTGGGCGGAAGCGGCTGAAAAAGTTTTACGGCAATGCGCCAGCAAGGAGATCGCGGAAAAGCTCGACAATTTCAAAAGCGATGTTCAAATTCCGTATCGGGTGCTACGCGGCTATCTTCCCGTTCCGGTTTTCGAATTTCGCCGTCCCGAAGAATTCATTCCGGACGGTCTAGCGCAACGGGAAAAAGACAAGCGGGCCCGGCGCCTTTTTGAGATCGATTGCTTAAGCGCAGGTGTTTTACCCTTTTTGGGCTCCAAGCCGCACACTCGATTCGGCACAGAAGAAGTGAAGGCGGATGAGGCTCCGGTCTATAACCTTTATTGGCGCGCTGATGTACAGGAAGTGCCGGACGCAGATCAGTCCGACATTTTTCTGCGGTTCCACCAAAGCGTCATAGACAGGGGATTATCAAGCACATGCCGGTACAGGACGTTCGCATGCCTCAACAATTTCCGGCAAACGCCCATCCTCATTCTAAGCGTTCGCGATGTGGTCGATTGTCTGACCAATGCGAGTGGAACGTATTCGGGCGCGGAATATGATGCGCTCTTCGAAGGCTTTGAGGGTGATGTCACCCCGAGCAATGTCCTTGATTTGCTTCAGGACGACAAATACGAATTCTATCCCCCGCGAATTGAAAGAATCGGCGACAGAAGATTTTCTACCCGATTTGGCCCGATTTTGAAGCTCACGACGAGCGGCGTGATGGCCATGCAGTTCGATCCGGCGCGGGTCTGGGTAAAAGATGAAGACAATATAAGACACATCTATGCGCTTGCCGCGCTCCGACATGCAATTCACCTTGCATCGAGAACGCAAACAGTCGGGGTTGTCCTAAAAAAGCGCGATTTGCTTGTTGTGGATAATCGTCTAGCCCTCGTTGCGCGGATGGAGGATCGGCCGCTTGCTTCAATACGCGAAAGTATTGCGAGTCGTTTTTCACCATTGGAAGGGCGGTGGCTGCGAAAGATTTACGGATTTCCAAAGAACAATGATGATCCTTTGTTTCCGTCTGTTTCGGACAAAACCGTTGGTGCCGGTAGGACAAGTGCTGGCGATTTCGACAACAAGTCCGAGACTGGCGCCGGCCCAACCGAGACGCCGGCCTGGATTGCCCAAACCTGCAGCAGTGAAATGGTGTTTAATTTTGGGGCGGACCCGGCAGATTGGCCAGATTTTCTAAAGGGCGGCTAGGCTGGATTCATTTAGGCTAATTTCGTCACAGATTACGCAAATGTGTGGAAAATTTGTGCCGGATTGAGGCATGGGTAGGGTGGGCTGAAAAACTTCCGCCGCAATTACGTGTTTTTAATCCGGGACGAAACGCGATAGGGCCATAGTGTCCGTCGATATTTACGTCTTGGCGAGCCGGGGGCCTTAACTGCCGGCGACGAAGTTAGAAGTCGCATGCCAGAGGAGCGAGAAAATGCGGAAAGCACTAATTTTGGGGGCCATGGCGGCAATCGTCGTTGGCTGTACGACCAACCCCTACACCGGTGAACGGCGCGCCAGCCGCGCGGTCACATCCGGCGCCGGCGGCGCCGCGGCCGGCGCCGCGGCGGGCGCGATCGGCGGGGCCATCGCCGGCAACGCCGGAAAGGGCGCGTTGATCGGCGCGGCCGCGGGCGCTGTGATCGGCGGCGGCATCGGCGTCTATCAGGACCAGCAGCAGGCGAAGCTGCGCGAGCGGCTCCTGAACGCCGGCGTTCAGGTCGAGCGCGACGGCGACAACATCTATCTCATCATGCCGTCGGATGTGACCTTCGCCGTCAATCAGTCGGACATCAAACCGGGCTTCTACCAGACGCTGAACGCGGTCGCTGAAGTCTTCGACGAGTTCGACAAGACGACGATCACCGTCGCCGGCCACGCCGATTCCACGGGGCCGGAAGAATACAACATGAAGCTGTCGCAACAGCGCGCGCTGTCGGTGTCGAACTATCTCGCCGCGCAGGGCGTTGCGCCGCAGCGCCTGTCATCGATCGGTTTTGGCGAAAGCCGTCCGATTGCGGATAATGCGACGGACGCCGGCCGGGCGGCGAACCGCCGGGTCGAGATCACCATCGATCCGGTGGAAGCGCAGTTCTAAGTCTCGCGCAACAAAGACGCATGTTTCAAGAAACCGCCGGGCGCATCGTCCGGCGGTTTTTCTTTACGCCGCCGGCGCTTCGTCGCGCCATAAGGGGTGTGCGGGCCCGCGTTCGCCCATGTCTTTCGCGACCGGCTTTCGCCCCAGAAATATCCCGTCATTAAGGCGCGCGTTTTCCTTGTAGTCCGGGTTCTCCATCAGCGCGTCATGCAGCGCATCGAGACGATAAAAGGGAACGCCGGCGTATAGATGATGCACGAGATGCATGCCGAGATGATGCGGCGTCCAGATCGCGTGCTCGATCCCGTAGCGATATTTGATATTCCGCACTTCCTCGAAGAAATCCGTATGCTTCAGCGCGAAATGTTCGGCGATGGATCGGATGCGCGCCATGAAGGTCAGCACCAGGAGCGCCGGCGCGATCCAGAACAACAGGAATTCGATCCAGAGACCGAACCAGGTAAGCGCGATGGCGAGGAGAACGTAGCTCGCAAGCCTGATTTGCGTTACCCGTTTTGCAATGCCGGTCGTTTCCGGTTTCGGCCCGCCGCCATTGTCCTTGATCTCGAAATACGCCTTGATCTGATAGACGACCGATCGCAGCCAGAAGCGCGGCCAGTAAAGGATCGAGTTGTCCTTGCGCGGAAATTCCCACCAGACGCGTTCGTCCGGCGCTTCCAGTTTGCGGGCCCAGTCCGGATCGCGCGCCTCATTCATGTATTTATGATGAGCGAGATGATTGCGCCGGTATTTCTGTAGCGAATAAAAGACGGGCCCGGCGCAAAAAACTTCGCCGGCGAGTTCATTGGCCCAGGTCTGCCTGTAGGCGAGGCTATGGGTGGCCTCATGCATGAGAACGAGCAGCGCGTGCTGGCGCGAGGCGATGACGAGCCACAGGATCGGCCAGCTCAGCCAAAACCAGGGCGAGGCGGAAAGCGTCCAGGCGCCCGCGGCGAGGGCCGCGGCCAAAACTGCATAGTCTACCATCAGCGCCAGCGTAAAACGCCATGGTTCTAATTTCTGGAACGCGTGGAGATTTTCGGGCGGCGCGATAGGGTTATTCATCAGAATGCCGATTAACTCGTATCTATACGAAATATTAATGCTCAAAAAACGCCCTGTCCACCGTCGATCGGCGCGGAAGCGCGCGGCTTTAATCGGATTGAAAGGGAGGGACCTTTATAACCGGCGAAGAAAAGCGCGCGGCGGCGGCGATGAGGCCGGGAAGGACCGCCGGAAACGGGACGGTTTTCATGCATTTTCGTCAGCGAACATCGAGATACAGCACGGCCGTTCTGTTCCTTGCCGGGATCAACGGCGTTGTCATGCTCGCTGCGGCGGTCAATTCGCAATTCCGGCCCGACGTTGAAATCTGGCTCGGCGCGGCCCTGGTCGCGTCGCTGATCCTGCACGCCCGGGCGGGCTTCGCCCTCAGCCTCGCCCAGCGCGAAATCGACATGCTGAGCCGCGAAACCAAAAAACTGCCGAGCGACAAGGAAACAGAACCTGAAAAATCGGCCAGTCTGCCGAAGGTCGATTTGTCGTCGGTCGACGGCGCCTCGGCCGACGACGCCGCCGTTCTTGAGAAGGTGAAATCTGCGATCGAAGGCGACCGGTTTGATCTCTATCTTCAGCCCATCGTTTCCCTGCCCCAGCGCAAGACGCGATTTTTTGAGTCCTTCTCGCGATTGCGCGACAGGGACGGCGCCATTCTTCGTCCGGCGGCCTATCTCGACGCCGCGGAACGAGCGAACCGCATCGGCGCCATCGACAATCTGATTTTGCTCCGGGCCGTGCAGGCGCTGCGCAATCTCGGCTCGGAGAACCAGCACTATCAGATCTTCTGCAACATCTCGCCGGCGACCATTTTCGACGAAGATTTCTTTACGCGCTTCACCGACTATCTCGACGCCAATGCGGATCTTGCACCGCGCATCGTTTTTGAGTTCACCTACCCGGCCGTCGAAATGATGTGCGGCGCGGTGGAAACCAATCTCGAAGCGATCGCCAAACGCGGATACGCGTTTTCGGTTGACCATGTTCGCCGCTTCGATCTCAACTGGAAAAAACTCAACGACCGCAATTTCCGCTTCGTCAAATGTCCGAGCGCGCTCCTGCTCAGCGAAAACAACGGCGGCGAGCAGGCGCGGATGCGCGTCAAGGCGTTCCGCGAGCGCCTGCGCGAAAACGATATCGACCTGATCGTCGAAAAGGTCGAATTCGAATCCCACGTGCCGGAAATCCTGACCCTCGGGATCGACTACGGACAGGGCGATCTCTTCGGCGCGCCGCGCCCGGCGCAGTTTTATCTCAACCAAGATCTGGCGCTAGCTGAGGCGTCTTAATCGACGTCCATTCTTGACCGGGGCATGGCGCGGGCCTTAACGCTGTGCGCTATGGCGGACATTCGTTTCATCGACGGGCTTTCTGAAATCGCCGATCAGTATGACGCGCTGATCTGCGACGCCTGGGGCGTTATTCACAACGGCAAGGCGCTGCTGCCCGGCGCTGCCGCCGCGATGCAGCGGTTTCGCGAAACGCGCGGGCCCATCGTCATTCTGACCAACGCGCCGAAACCCTCGGGCGTTATCCCCGCGCAACTCGACCGGCTGGGCCTACCGCGCGATGCGTGGGACGCGATTGTCACCTCGGGCGATTCGACCCGCGCCGAGATTGAGCGGTTCCTGCCGGCGCCGGCCTGGCGCGTCGGACCGAGCTTTGACGACCCGCTGTTTGAAGGCTTGCCGGTCAACTTTGTCGCCTTCGAAGACGCCGCCTTTATCATCTGCACTGGGCTCAATGACGGGTTTACCGAAGAGCCCGACCAGTATCGCGGCGTGTTGCGCGCCGCGGCCGGACGGGATCTGCCGATGATCTGCGCCAATCCGGACCTTCAGGTAAACTGGGGCGGGCGATTGATGTGGTGCGCGGGCGCGCTGGCGCAGATCTATGAATCCTTCGGCGGCGAGGTCGTCTATGGCGGCAAGCCGTTCCCGGCGATTTATCGCCTTGCCCGCGCCGCCGTTGACAAGGCCGTGGGACCCGGCGCATCGCCGCCGCGCCTGCTGGCCGTGGGCGACGGGTTGCACACCGACATTGCGGGCGCCAACAAGGCCGGGATCGACGCCGTGCTGGTCGTCGGCGCCGGCGGGCTCCATGAAGGCGCCTCGGACCGGCGGGCGTTGACGAATAAACTCGCCGGCGAGGATTTGCGCGTATCGGCGGTCATGGAAGGGCTGACATGGTGACGACGGATAAGCTCATCGCCGCCATCGGCAATTTCGACGGCGTTCACCGCGGGCACCAGCATCTGTTGGCCGAAACAATATCCTTTGCAGAAAGTCACGACGCGAGACCTGCGGCGCTCACTTTCGACCCGCATCCGCGCCGGTTTTTCCGCCCTGAGGAACCGCCCTTTCTGTTGACGGCGCCGGCGCTGCGCAATGATCTGTTGCAGCGATACGGGGCCGAGAAAGTCCTTGTCCTGACGTTCGACGCAGCGCTCTCGTCGCAGACGCCTGAAGCGTTCATGGCCGAAACCCTGAAAAACGACCTTGGTCTCGCCGGCGTTGTCGCCGGCGCCGATTTCCGTTTCGGCAAGGGCCGCGCCGGCGGTATTGAAGCGCTGCAGACCATCGGCGAGGCTGCGGGCCTTCTGGTGCGCATTGCGGAAGTCGTCGCCGACAAACCCTTTGCCGAAAAATATTCCTCCAGCGATGCGCGCTCCGCGATCAAAAAGGGCGATATGGCCGCGGCGGCGCATATTCTCGGCCGGCCGTGGGCTGTCCGAGGCCGGGTTATCGAAGGGCAGAGGCTGGGCCGGACCCTTGGCTTTCCAACCGCTAATTTGACTCTCGACGATGTGCTTGCGCCCCGCATCGGCGTTTACGCTGTCCGCGCGATCATCGACGGCGCGCCCCGGGACGGGGTCTCGAATTACGGCCGCCGGCCCACGACTGGCGCCGGTGCGCCGCTGCTTGAAACCTATCTGTTCGATTTTGACGGCGACCTTTACGGCCGCGAGATCGACATCGAGTTCGTTGAGTTCATCCGCGATGAGCGGAAATTTGACGGCCTTGAGGCCCTTAAAGCCGCGATTTCAAGCGATTGTGAGCGGGCCCGGGCGATTCTCGCTGAGAATTCCGGGCGTTAAGCCTTTCCGAGCCACATTCTCGACAATTTTGCCGGCCAGATTCGGGCCTAGGAAATTTTTGCGTGGCGCCATGCGCCCCGATGGAGGCTTTTGCGATGGTACTGAAGCATTCCCGCAAACTCGTTCTGGCCGCCGCCGCGTCGGCGGCCGCCCTCGGCATCGGCTTGCCCGCCGCGGCCGGCGGCTATTACGGTCATGTGGGCTATTCCAGCCATTATTACGGCGGCCATTACCGCCACTATGGCCATCGCCATTATTACGGTCATCGCGGCCATTATCGCCGCCACCATCATGGCGGCGGCGGCAAGGCGGCGGCGATTGCGTTGGGTGTTATCGGCGGGGCGATCATTCTCAATGAAGTGGCCGAAAGCCGGGCCCGCGAACGCGCATATGAGGCGCGCTATTACGACCGTTATGACCGCTACGATCGCTATGCGCGACGGGCGCAGCCGACCTATGACCGCGAGGCGTTCAAGCGCGGCTATGAAGAAGGCTATTCCGAAGGCCGCGCTAAATCTCTTGAAAACGGCGCGCCGCAAGATCTCCGCAATGGCGACGTCCTTGACGACGAGCTCGACGCCCGCCTCGACGGCGGGCCCGAACCGATCCGCTTTTCCGCCGCGGAAGCCTACCAGACCTGCATGACCCATGCGCGCTCGGCCCTTGGCCAGCGCGGCTTCATGCTGGCGGCCCCGCCGGCGCCCGCGACGGCCGAGGATACGGGCGGCGCGTGGAAGATGACGGCGACGGTCTCGGCGCAGAACCCGGCCGGCGAAAGCTGGAGCCGGGCCATGTATTGCGAGGCCGATGAAAGCCGCGTTTATCTCCTGGAGCTGATCTAGCGCGTTCCTTTACTTGCACCGTCAGGAACGATAAGACCGCCGGCATGTCCGGCGGTCTTTTCATTTCGGCGCGAATTACCGGCCCGGCCCTCATCGGGTAATATGAGGGGTGCGTCGACCCGTCGGGTTTGACGCTTGCGCCCGCGCGCGGGCTCTGCTTCACCGTTTCCAACCATAGCCATACAGAGATTGACCGATGCCGGACGCATCGCCCGACCGCGAAGGCGGTAAAACGCAAAAAGACAGGGATTACCGGGACACGTTGTTCCTGCCCGAGACCGATTTTCCCATGCGCGCCGGCCTGCCGAAGAAGGAGCCGGAACTCCTCGCCCGCTGGGCGGAGATGGGCATGTACCGGCGCCTGCGTGAGGCCGCGAAGGGCCGCGAGTCCTTCATCCTCCATGACGGGCCCCCTTACGCCAACGGCCATATCCATATGGGGACGGCGCTGACCAAGGTTCTGAAAGACCTCATCGTCCGGTCAAAACAGATGGCGGGCTATGACGCCAATTTCGTGCCCGGCTGGGACTGTCACGGCCTGCCCATCGAATGGCAGGTGGAAAAGGAGTTCGCCGCCAAGGGGCGCAAAAAACGCGACGTGCCCAAGGCCGAGTTCCGCAAAGCCTGCCGCGACTATGCGCAGAAATGGCTCGACATCCAGCGCGAGGAATTCAAGCGCTTGGGCCCCGAAGGCGACTGGGATGATCCGTATACGACCATGGCGTTCGAAAGCGAGGCCCTGATCGCCGCGGAGCTGTTGAAGTTCGCCGAAAGCGGCTTGCTTTATCGCGGTTCCAAGCCGGTGATGTGGAGCCCGGTGGAACAAACGGCCCTCGCCGAAGCGGAAATCGAATATCACGACCACCAGTCGACAACGATCTGGGTGAAGTTTCCGGTTGCTCACTTTGCCCCCTTCAAGCGGGCAGCCGGTGCATTTGGCAAGGACGGCAAGCCAGTTCTTAATCCGTCAATCGACAACGAGGAGATTCCACGTCTAACGCATTTGCTTGATGAAGCTTCCGTCGTAATCTGGACGACGACGCCATGGACGATCCCCGGCAACCGCGCGATCTGTTTCGGGCCACGCATGTCGTATGGGCTCTACGAAGTTGCAAAGATGCAGGAGACCGACTTCGAACCGTGGTCAAAACCAGGCGACAAACTGATCCTGTCTGACGCCCTTGCCGAAAGTGTTCGAGAGGCGGGGTTAATTGCGGAATGGAACCGTATAGCCGATGTGCCGGCCGATCTGCTTTCAGGCGTTGTCTGCGAGCACCCCCTCAAAGGTTTCGAAGGCGGCTACGAATTCGGTGTGCCGCTCCTTGCTGGCGATCACGTGACCGAAGAAGCGGGGACGGGATTCGTGCACACCGCGCCCGGGCATGGGCAGGACGACTATCTCGCCTGGGTCGGCGCCTTCGGAACGCAAAAGGAAATTCCGCATACGGTGGATGAGAACGGCGCCTTTACCGACGACGCGCCCGGTTTCACTGGCGAACAGGTGCTGGTCACCGAAGGCAAGAAAAAGGGCAAGGACGGCGGCGCCAATGCTGCTGTTATTAAAGCTCTATCCGATCCTTCACGCCGTGCGCTGCTCGCCCGCGGGCGGCTCATGCACTCTTATCCGCACTCCTGGCGATCAAAGGCGCCGGTCATCTTCCGCAACACGCCGCAATGGTTCATCGCCCTCGATAAACCCACCGGCAACGGCAAGACCCTGCGCGAGAATGCGCTGGCCGCCATCGACGCCACAGGCTTTACGCCGCCGCGGGGTCAGGCGCGCATCCGCGCCATGGTGGAGGACCGGCCCGACTGGCTGATCTCCCGCCAGCGCGCCTGGGGCGTGCCGATCACGATTTTTGTGCACAAACAGACCGGCGACATCCTGCAAGACAAAGCCGTGAACGAGCGGATATTGAAAGCGATCACCGAGGCCGGCGCCGACGCTTGGTTCGAAAAGGCGCCGCAGGATTTTCTCGGGCCCGACTACAACGCCGACGACTATGAAAAAGTCGACGACATTCTCGACGTGTGGTTCGATTCCGGCTCGACCCACGCCTTCTGTCTTGAACAGCGCGACGATCTCAAATGGCCGGCGGATGTTTACTGCGAAGGCTCGGACCAGCATCGCGGCTGGTTTCAATCCTCGCTCCTTGAATCCTGCGGCACCCGCGGGCGCGCGCCGTACGAGCATGTGGTCACCAACGGTTTCGTGGTCGACGGCGACGGGCGGAAAATGTCGAAGTCTCTCGGCAACGTCATGGTCCCGGAAGAAGTCATCAAGCAATATGGCGCGGAGATCATCCGCATCTGGGTGGCGAGTTCCGACTACACGGAAGACCTGCGCATCTCGAAAGAGATTATCGGCTCGGCGGTCGACGCCTATCGCAAGCTGCGCAACACGCTGCGCTATTTGCTCGGCGCGCTGAACGGGTTTTCGGAAGACGAAAGAATGGCCCCGGCGGACATGCCGGAGCTTGAGCGCTACGTCCTGCATCGGCTCAGCGTCCTCGACGACGAGATCAGGGACGCCTACGCCAAATTCGATTTCAAGACCGCCTGGCGCAAGGCCATGGACTTCGCCGCGCAGGAGCTTTCGGCCTTTTACCTCGATGTGCGGAAGGATTCGCTTTATTGCGATGCGCCGTCGGACGAACGCCGCCGCGCCGCGCGCACCGTGATGAACGACGTGCTCGACCGCCTCGTCGCCTGGATCGCGCCGGTCTGTGTCTTTACGGCAGAGGAAGTCTATCTGTCACGCAATCCGGATACGGACGGATCGATCCATCTGACGACCTTCCCGGAAACGCGGCCGGCGTGGCGCGACGAAGCGCTGGCGGAAAAATGGCGCAAGGTGCGCGCCGTGCGCCGCGTCGTCACCGGCGCATTGGAAGTCGAGCGCCGGGAAAAACGCATCGGCGCCAGTCTTGAGGCCGCGCCGGTCGTTCATGTGGCCGACGACGATCTACGCGCCGCCTATGACGGGCTCGACGCGGCGGAACTCTTTATCACCTCGGGGGCGACGCTCACCGGCGAGCCGGCGCCGGCGGACGCCTTCCGGCTCGACGGCGAAAGCGCGGACGTTGCGGTTGTTCCGGCCAAAGCCGCGGGCCGCAAATGCGAGCGCTGCTGGCGTATCCTGCCCGAAGTCGGCAATGTTCCGGGTCATGACGATCTTTGCCATCGCTGCGCCGGCGTCGTTTCGTGAGTCCGGTCGCCCAATATGCGGCGCGGGCGCGCGACTGGTGGACGACGGCGCGCGCCAATCCGCTGTTCTGGAAAGGCGGGCTCGCCGCTATCGCCATCGCCGCCCTCGATCAACTGACGAAATACTGGATCGTTCATCAGGTGCGGCTGCCGGAGAAAGGCAAGATCGAGATCTCCGCGATTTTCGACCTCACCTATGTGCAGAATTACGGCGCCAGCTTCGGCATGCTGTCCGGCCTGCGCTGGCCGCTGGCGCTGCTGTCGACGGTGATCGCTATTGCGCTCCTCTACTGGCTCGGCGGCCTGAAGCGCGCCATCGCCGCGACCGGCGTCGCCTTTGTCGTCGGCGGCGCGCTGGGCAATCTCTATGACCGGCTCGCCTATGGCTATGTGGTCGATTTTTTCGATTTTTCCGGGCTCTATTTCCCCTGGGTGTTCAATATCGCCGACGCCTCGATCAATGTGGGCATCGCTTTCATCCTTCTCGACGCCTGGCTGACGCGGGATAAAAAACCGGCCGGGTAAAACGGCCCGCCGCGCCGGGCCTTTGCCTCGTGCCGGGCGGGCGCTATAAGGCGGGTTCCCTTGGGGGCGCGCGATGTGGAGTGAAACGATGACGAACGGTTCCAGATTCCTGTCTTTGGCGCTTCTCGCAGGGCTCGGCCTCGCCGCCTCCGGCTGCGGCATCGGCAAGGCCCTTGGCAACAACAAGAACGCTCCTGATGAGTTCGCCATCGCCACCAAGGCGCCGCTGGTGGTGCCGCCGGACTACGCGCTCCTGCCGCCGAAACCGGGCGAATCGCGCCCGCAGGAACTCTCCCCGTCCGAGCGCGCCCGCGAGGTGCTGTTGGGCGATCCGACCGCCGCGCCGCCGACGGAAGGCGAGCAGTATCTTTTGCGCAAGGCCGGCGCCCTCAACGCCGATTCCAACATTCGCAATATCCTGAACGCCGAGGGCGGGTCCCGTGGGGAAAAAGACCGCTCCCTCGCCAATCAACTGATCTTCTGGGACTTCATCGGCGGCGACATCGATGATTCGGCCGCGCCCCTGCGCGTCGACAATCCGGAAGAATGGCTCGCCGAACGCGAACGCCGCATCAAGACGGTGGTCGGCGAAGAGGGCCAGGTCGAGATCAAGAAGTCGAAAACGCTGAACCTGCCCGGCGTTTTCTAACGAGCTTCTTTTCCCCAGCGGTTTCATACCCGCGTCCCGGGCGCGATAATGCCCCATGGCGAATCAGGCCGCAAAAACACGAGACTCTGCACCGACGATCCGGCGCCTGCCGCCCGGGGCCGTAAACCGCATCGCCGCCGGCGAAGTGATCGAGCGCCCGGCCGCCGTCATCAAGGAACTGGTTGAAAACGCGCTCGACGCCGGCGCGGCCCGCATCGACATCGAAATCGAGCGCGGCGGCAAGACGCGCATGGTCGTCACCGACGATGGCTGCGGCATGAGCGCGGAAGACCTTGTCCTTGCGGTCGAACGCCATGCGACGTCGAAACTCGCCCCCGGCGCCGATGGCGATTACGACCTCACCAACATTGCGACCATGGGCTTTCGCGGCGAGGCGCTACCCTCCATCGGGGCCGTGGCGCGGCTTTCCATGATTTCGCGCACGGGCGACGGCGGCGGGGCCTGGCGGCTCGACGTCGAAGGCGGCGCGATATCGGAACCCGCGCCGGCGGGCTTTGGCGGAACCGGCGCGCGCATCGAAGTGCGCGATCTTTTTTATGCGACGCCGGCGCGCCTCAAATTCCTGAAATCCGATCAGGCGGAAACCGCCGCCATCGGCGAGGCCGTGCGCCGTCTCGCTATGGCTCGGCCCGATGTGGCGTTTTCCCTGACCTCGTCGGGACGGAAAATGCTCAACCTAGCGGCGGAAGCGCCGGGGGAGGCGGGGCGCCTTGCGCGCCTTGCGGCGATCATGGGCCGCGATTTCGGCGACAACGCCATCGCCGTCGATGCGACCCGTGAGGGCGCGCGGGTTTCCGGTTTCGCCGGCCTGCCCACTTACAATCGCGGCCTGCCGGACAAGCAGTATCTGTTCGTGAACGGACGGCCCGTGCGCGACAAGCTGATCGTCGGCGCCGTGCGCGCGGCCTATGCGGATTTTCTGAGCAAGGACCGGCACCCGGCTGTGGCGCTCTTTCTCGACCTGCCGCCGCGGGAGGTCGACGTCAACGTGCATCCCGCCAAGACGGAGGTGCGCTTCCGCGACGCCGGGATGATCCGCGGGCTCCTCGTCGGCGCGCTTCGCCATGCCCTCGCCGAGGCGGGCCATCGCGCCTCGACGACGACCAGCGCCTATGCGCTGGGGCGCATGGCGCCGGAAGGCGGCGCGGCGCCCGCTTATCAATCTGTCGCCCGCGCCAACCCCTTTCGCGATTTTCATGCTCCTCGGGGCGGCCTTGATGATCGCGCGCGCGCCTTTGAAGGAACGCAGGCTCCGAGCGTGAGGGAGAACGCCTCAGGTCGAAGCGACGATCCGCAGACGGACCAAGAGGAGCGCGATTATCCGCTGGGCGCGGCGCGGGCGCAGCTTCATGAAACCTATATTGTCGCGCAGACCGCCGACGGCCTCGTGATCGTCGATCAGCATGCGGCCCATGAGCGCCTTGTCTATGAACGCATGAAAGCCCGTCTCGTCGAGGGCCGCGTCGCCGGGCAGGGCCTGTTGATCCCGGAGGTCGTCGAACTCACGGGTGAAGAAACTGCGCGCCTTGAGCCGCGCTTTGCTGAATTCGCGGAACTCGGCCTCGTCATGGAGCGCTTTGGCGAGGATGCGGTGATGGTGCGCGAAACGCCGGCGCTCCTCGGCGAGGTTAATGTGAAGGGCCTCGTGCAGTCTCTCGCCGACGACCTCGCCAGCATTGGCGAGAGTCTCACGCTCAAGGAGAAGCTCGAAGAGGTGTGTTCGTCCATGGCGTGTCACGGCTCGGTGCGTTCGGGACGCCGGCTCAATGGCGATGAAATGAACGCGCTATTGCGCCAGATGGAGGCGACGCCCCATTCCGGCCAGTGCAATCACGGCCGCCCCACCTATGTAGAGCTAAAGCTCGCCGACATTGAGCGGTTGTTTGGAAGGCGGTGATCCATGAGCGAGAAGGACTTTACGCCGCTTGCCGAGCTTGGCGATTTCATCGCCCGCGCCGACGAGGAGATGGAAGCCCGCGCGGCGGCGTTTTTCGAGGACATAAAGCGGCGCCACACGGTGCGCGAATTTTCCGATGCGCCGGTGCCGCAAAGCGTCATGGAAAGCTGCATCGCCGCGGCGGGCCGGGCGCCGTCGGGCGCCAATCACCAGCCCTGGCATTTCTGCCTCGTCGGCGATGCCAAAACAAAGGCGCAAATTCGCGCCGCCGCGGAGGCCGAGGAAAAGGCGTTTTACGAAGGCCGCGCCGGCGAAGAGTGGCTCGACGCCCTCGATCCGCTGGGCACCGATGAACACAAGCCGTTTCTTGAAACCGCGCCGTGGCTGATCGCCGTCTTCGCTCAGCGCCGCGGCGGCGTCCATGCGGGCGACGACAAGAAAAATTACTACATCAATGAAAGCGTCGGCATCGCCTGCGGGTTCCTGATCGCGGCCCTGCACCATGCGGGGCTCGCGACCCTCACCCATACGCCGAAACCGATGACGTTTCTCAACGAAAAGCTCGCCCGCCCGTCGACGGAGAAGCCGTATCTCCTGATTGTCGCCGGCAAGCCGGCCGGGGATGCAATGATCCCCGATCACGCCCTGATCAAAAAACCGCTTGAGGAAATCCTGACGGTTTTCTGAACGCCGGGAAAAATCCGCCTTTGCCCCCGCCGCAAATCACCCTAGCGATTCGCTTTAGGAGAGGTTCGACGGGCGTCCCCGCATCGGTTCGCTAAAGGGCGCGCGCAGCAATAAAGGGGCGACAACTATGGGCGTCATCAACGAGTTCAAGGAATTCGCCGTCAAGGGCAACATGGTCGACATGGCCGTTGGCATCATCATCGGCGGGGCCTTCGGCACGATTGTCAAATCTCTGGTCGACGACATCATCATGCCGCCGATTGGCCTCGCGCTCGGCGGCATCGACTTTTCCGACATCGTCCTGACGCTGAAGGAAGCGACGGCGGATGCGGACGCCGTCACCATGAATATCGGCTCCTTCATCAACAACGTGATTTCCTTCCTGATCGTCGCCTGGGCCGTCTTCATTCTCGTCAAGGGCATGAACAGCATGAAGAAAAAGGCCGAAGAAGCGCCCGCCGAACCGGCGGCACCGCCGAAGGAGCAAGTCCTTCTTGAAGAAATCCGCGACGCTATCAAGGCGCGCGGGGTCTAACTACCCCACCCCAGTGAGTAAAAAACCCGGCTGCTTAAAAGAGCAGCCGGGTTTTTTTATGCCCTCGCCGTCGGGTCTTCCCGCCACAGGCAACTCAATTCGATCCCGAGGCCGACGGGCAGGAGCACCGTTTGCAGATCGGGCTTGGCCGCGACCGCGGCGCGGTATGTCGCCGCCTTGTCCCTGTAGGATTCAGGAAACAGCATATTATCCGCAGCGATGATCGCATTGTCATTGAGCTTGGGGTAGACGCGTTCAAGGCAGGGAACGTAAAGGTCTTTCCACAGATCAATCAGCACGAAGTCGATGGCCTGATCAAACTCTTCCAAGAGCGCGACCGCGTCGCCGAGGCGCCAATCCACATGCTTGGCCAGCCCGGCCTCGCCAAGCTCCTTTTGCGCGTAAGCGACTTTCTTGTCGGACAGTTCGAAACTGTAAACCGTTCCGCCCGTGGCGCGGGCCGCGTCGGCCAGAAACAGCGTTGAAAACCCGTAAGAGCCGCCTAGCTCGACAATGACTTTCGCCTCGCGCGCGACAATGAGCGCATGCAAGAGGCGCGCCGCCTCTTCGCCGATGGGAAGCAGGAAATCGTCGATGCGCGCCTGGACTTTTTCCAGCCCTTCGCGCTCCTGTTCGGCGCTTTCGGCCTTGGCGCGGTCAGCGTATCGGGCGAATACTTTATCAAAGGCGGCGTTCACGGGCGTCTCCTGAAATCTTGAAATGTTGCGCGCCGACAGCATGACGAGACGCGCCCGCGCCGTCCAGTCCAACCGGGCCGATGCGCGGGGCGCGCTCAATGCACTGGCGCACTGTTGTCGGGCCCCATGGGCCCGGCTATATCCCCCGCATTCGCCAGCCAGTTCAGTTATGACCCCGCTTAAGAACATCCGCAATTTCTCCATCGTCGCCCATATCGACCATGGGAAGTCGACGTTGGCCGACCGGCTCATTCAGGAGACGGGCGGGCTTTCGGACCGCGAGATGAAGGAACAGGTGCTCGACTCCATGGAGCTTGAGCGCGAGCGGGGGATCACCATCAAGGCCCAGACCGTGCGGCTCAATTACAAGGCCGCAGACGGCGAGGCTTACGTCCTCAACCTGATCGACACGCCGGGCCATGTGGACTTCACCTACGAGGTGTCGCGCTCGCTTTCCGCCTGCGAAGGCGCGCTTCTCGTCGTCGACGCAAGCCAGGGCGTTGAGGCCCAGACGCTCGCTAATGTCTATCAGGCGATCGACGTCGACCTCGAAATCGTTTCCGTGCTCAACAAGATCGACCTGCCGGCGGCGGAGCCGGATCGGGTGAAAGCGCAGATCGAGGACGTGATCGGGCTCGATGCTGCGGACGCCATCGAAATCTCGGCCAAGACCGGCGTCGGCGTCGCCGACGTCCTCGAAGCGATCGTGACAAAACTGCCGGCGCCCGAGGGCGACCGGGACGCGCCTTTGAAAGCGCTGCTCGTTGACTCATGGTACGATCCCTATCTTGGCGTTGTCGTCCTCGTGCGCGTTCATGACGGCGTTCTCCAAAAGGGCATGCGCGTGCGCATGATGTCGTCCGGCGCCGTACACACGGTCGATCACGTCGGGGTTTCGCTGCCGAAGAAAACGCCGGTGGACGCCCTCGGGCCCGGCGAGATCGGCTACCTCACCGCCTCGATCAAGGAAGTCGCCGACACGAATGTGGGCGACACCATCACCGACGATAAACGCCCGACCGACAACCCGCTCGCCGGCTTTAAACCATCCGTACCCGTCGTGTTCTGCGGCATCTTTCCCGTCGACGCGGCGGACTTTGAGGATCTGCGCGAGGCCATGGGCAAGTTGCGCCTCAATGATGCGAGCTTTGAGTTCGAGATGGAGACGTCCGCGGCCCTCGGCTTCGGCTTTCGCTGCGGGTTTTTGGGGCTCCTGCATCTTGAGATCATCCGCGAACGGTTGGAGCGCGAGTTCGATCTCGATCTCATCACCACGGCGCCGAGCGTCATCTATCACGTGCATCTGACCGACGGCGCCATGGTCGAAATGCACAACCCGGCGGATATGCCCGACCCGGTGCGCATCGATCACATGGAAGAGCCGTGGATCAAGGCGACGATCATGACGCCGGACGAGTATCTCGGCGGCATTTTAAAGCTTTGCGAAGAACGCCGGGGAAGCCAGGTCGATCTCACCTATGCGGGCGCCCGCGCCATGGTCGTCTATGAATTGCCGCTCAACGAAGTGGTGTTTGATTTCTATGACCGGCTGAAATCGGTGTCGAAGGGTTACGCGTCTTTCGACTACCAACTCTTGGACTATCGCGCCGGCGACCTCGTCAAGATGCAGATCCTCGTCAATGACGAGCCGGTGGACGCCCTCTCAATCATCGTCCACCGCGATAAGGCCCAGTCGCGCGGCCGCGCCATGTGCGAGAAGCTGAAAGACCTGATCCCGCGGCACATGTTCAAGATCCCCGTACAGGCGGCCATCGGCGGTCGCATCATTGCGCGGGAAACCATCGCGGCGCTCCGCAAAGACGTTACGGCCAAATGTTACGGCGGCGACGCCACGCGCAAGCGCAAGCTCTTAGAAAAACAAAAAGAGGGGAAGAAAAAGATGCGCCAGTTCGGCAAAGTCGAAATCCCCCAGGAAGCGTTTATCAAGGCGCTGAAGATCGACAGCTGACTATACGACTTTTTGTCTTCAACATTATTTTGGTGTAGCGTCTGTCCGAAGTCATCGGATTGGGCGCGATGCGAATCGTTTTGGCCGCCGCGACGGCGTTTCTCGCTTTATCATTTAATGCGGCGCTGGCTGAAGATGTGCCTGCGGACCCGAAGAGCAAGGTTCCACCTGCTTATCCCACATCATGTTATCCTGAGGATAGCGTTTCTGCGGAGCAACATCGCGTCGATGTCGCTTTTGAAATTGGCGCCAACGGGCTTACTGAAAATGTTCGGATTATGCAGTCCACCGACGCATGTTTCGAGGAGGTTTCGCTCGCAGCGGTGCGTTCATGGGTCTATGAGCCGCGTCGCGTTAATAGTCGCGCGCGCCGACAAGAAGACATGGAAGCAACCTTCATTTTTGACTTCATTCTGGCCGAAGACCCGGCCGGCGTCGACGAACCGGAGGTGAAAACCGATGCACGTGCTCTCGTCTTTGATGCGCGCCCAGCAAAGAGAGTGCCGCCGCGATTCCCTGACAAATGTCAGAGTCGGGCCCATCGCGAAGAAATCGTTGTTCTTGAATTTAGCGTTGATAAGAACGGCGATACGAAGAACGTAATAGTGATTGATTCCACTAATGATTGCTTTGACAGGGCAGCCAGGCAATCGGTGCGCCAATGGAAATACGAACCAAAAACAATCGATGGCGAACCGGTAGAGCGAAACGGCGTTCGCGTAGAGATCAAGTTTATCCTTGAGGGCGCGGGCCGGGTCCGGCCGGAGAACGTTATTCGACGTTCTGTAGCGTCGCGCTTGAATAAGGCGCGCCACAGACTTCAAAAAAAAGATGATCCGGTTGAGGTGCTTCAGGACCTGGCTGAATTTGAAGCCAAATATGGGGACGGACTGTCGCCTGCAGAGCTTGCCGAATTTCATCGCATACGCGGTTTGGCGCGTTTGGACGCAAAGGATTACCAGGGCGCGTTGGACGACTTTTATGTCGTACAACGAGAAGGGTCCATTGAAGCCGCCGAAAGTGTTAGCGTTATTGTTGCGGAGCTTGAAAAAGGGCTCGGCGTCGTGAACAAAGAATTGCCGGGCGAGGACGAAAATTAGGCTTACGCCGTTTGATTCAGTCGGCATCCAATTCGTTTCGTAAAGGTCCCTCCGGACATGTAATCGTTTCCATTACTCACCAGCCCAATTGCCGCTGGCGCTTAACGCCCAAGCAAGGCATGTTCGCGGATTCATGCGCGCATTCTATTTCACTATTGGCGTTGTGCTTGTGCCTATCGGCGTTGCGGGCGTGATCCTTCCCGTTTTGCCTGGCGTGCCGTTGTTGATTCTTGCGGCGGCTTGTTTTGCCCGTTCCTCCCCGCGGTTGGAACGGTGGCTGGTCAATCATCCGTTTCTGGGGCCCGGCATTGTCGCCTGGCGCGAACGCGGCGCCATTTCGCCGAAATCGAAGGCAATCTCGATCACGGTCATGGCGCTGTCCGGCGTCGCGGCGTTTTATTCGGGCGCGCCGGCGGTGGCAAAAACGATTGCTCTTGCATCGCTCGCCGGCGCCGCCCTGTTTGTCGTCACGCGGCCGAACCGCTAGCGGGGCAGCCGCCGTTTCGGGACTCTGGCGACGGCCCGGCGCCATTGCGCCCGCTCGCGCTGGCGATGCCAGAGCGAGGCGAGGATCGGCGCCGCGAGCAGCGCCAGCGCGAGATAGAGCATCAGATCGTCCTGCATCATGGCTTTACCCTTGACGGTCTTAAGCGGCGGTTTTGTCTTCTGCGCCCGCAAGATTTGCGTGAATCTCGTCGACCAGCGACCGCTCAAGCTCCAGGCGCGACGCGAGCATGGCGAGATAGCCGCGCTCGGCGGCGCCGTCCGGATCGATGGCGAGCAGCGACGCCGTGTAAATCTCCATCGCCAGTTCCGGCGACGCGGCGTCTCTGACCACCGCTTCGATATCCAGCGGTTTGTCGATTTCCGCCTCGATGAACTGAATGTCGTTTCGCGAAACGCCAAGGGCGTCGAGCTGATCGATGATGCGCGCCTTTTCGCTTGCCGTGACCGTGCCGTCGGCTTTCGTTGCGGCGATCATGGCGCGCGCTAGAATGCGTGCAAGGCTCGCCTGCTGCTCGTGACTTTCCGGGATAAAGAGCGCTTCGGCGCCGCGCTGGGTCGGTTGCGGCGCGCCGTGGGGCATTGGCGCGCCGGCGCCCGCGTTCTTCGCCTGCCAGTCGCGCCAGGCCTTGTAGGCGAGCCCGCCCACCAGCGCGACGCCGCCGAACTTCACCGCATTCTTGGCCAGCTTTTTCGGTTTGCCGCCGCCAAGGAAAAGCCCGGCGAGACCGCCGGCGCCGGCCGCCGCGGCCAGCCCGCCGGGGTTTGAAAACAGGCCGGCGAGCGCCTGGCCCGGCGCGGCGCCGTCGTTGCCGGCGCGGGATTGAGCGGAATTCGTGAAATGTTCGATCATCGTTGACTGCCTCATTGCTGGAGCGCGCGGGGAGCCGCGCTTGACCCGCGATATGAGGCGGCCGCCGACAGTTTCATCCTCGCAAAAAGGATAATTTTGATCGGAAAAAGCTATGGCGCCGGGATGAGCGGAGGCTTCGTGAAACGCCGTCGCGACAACCGGTCCTAATCCGCCCGTTTTACATATTCGAGCGTTGCGGTGTTGACGACGATCTTTTCACCGGAAGACATATAGGGCGGGATCATGATGCGCAGGCCGTTATCGGCGATGGCCGGCTTGTAGGAAGACGACGCGGTCTGGCCTTTCACCGTCGGTTCGGTTTCGACGACTTCCAGCGTCACATGCTCGGGCATCTGCACGCCGATGGCGCGGCCTTCGTGGCTTTCCACGACCACGGCCATGCCGTCCTGAAGGAAGGCGATGCGTTCGCCGATGAGGTCCTTGGGGATGGAAATCTGCTCGTAGGATTCAGAATCCATAAACACCAGCATGTCCCCTTCCGCGTAGAGGAAGGTGTGGTCTTTCTGCTCCAGACGCACGCGTTCGACCGTTTCCGAAGCGCGGAAGCGTTCGTTCAGCTTGCTTCCCGATTCGAGATTTTTCAGTTCGACCTGCGCGTAGGCCGGGCCCTTGCCGGGTTTGACCGCATTGGTTTTGACCGCGACCCATAGCCCGCCCTGATGCTGAATGACGTTGCCGGGGCGGATTTCATTGCCGTTGATTTTCATGACGCCGGTCCTGCTGTCTCTGTCTTGTGCGCTTCTGTCTAAATGAAGGGCGGCTCTAGCAAGGGTGCAGAACCGTGACAAGGCGCGCACCGGCGCCTTTGTCCCGTTAAGGCTTCGTTTACCGCCGCGCGCGGGACCGCTGTGTCAACACTGCCTTAAGGCCGCGCCGCTAGCCTTGACCGTCGGCAGGACGGCCTTTTTTGGGAACGGGACATGAACGAACCACCGTCTGCGCAACATCGCATGGCGCCGGACGCGGGCGAGGAAGACGCTGCGACCGTGATGCTCCGCGTCATTCGGTCAACGCCGCTCGGCCGATATATCATTATCTCGTCCTGGGGGTTGTTGCTTGCGACGCTTATTCAGCCGGTCACGGCGCTGGTTTGGTTCGTCCTCGCCATGGCCGCCGGCGCGGCGCGATCCTGGGTCGAAAGCCTCATGGCGTCGGGCGCGCTGCCCTTTGGCGACAGCGTTAAAAAACGCGGCTACGCCGTCGTCGCCCTGACGGCCATCGCCATCATGGCGGCGGCGCCGGTCCTTGCCTTCCGTTCCGGTCATGCGGCCGGCCCGACGGCGGCGCTGTTTCTGATTGTCATCGGCTATTTTATCGCCTTCGCCCAGTTTCGCTCCTCGCCGGCGAATGCGCTGATCGTAACCTCGCCCTTTGCGGTGGCGTTTTTCGCCTGCATGGCGATGGCGTGGGGCGGCGATCTGTTCATGCCGCTTCTGGCGTGCGCGCCGATCCTGATGACGGCGGTCGCCTATGTGCTGATCTTCAGCTATCGCACGCAGACCGACCAGGAAGCCGCGGCGCGCGAGCGTCAGAAGCTGATCACCGAGCTCAGCGCCGCGCGCATCGCCGCCGAACGCGCGTCCGAAGCAAAGTCCATGTTTCTCGCCAATATGAGTCATGAAATCCGTACGCCGATGAACGGTGTTCTCGGCATGGCGGAATTGCTCGCGGCGACGCGCCTCAACAGCCGGCAGCGGATTTTCGCCGAAACGATCCACAAATCCGGCGCTGCGTTGTTGACGATCATCAACGACATTCTCGACTTTTCCAAAATCGAGGCGGGCAAGCTCGAACTCGAAACGTCGCCTTTCGATCTCAGAGCGTCGGTTGAGGACGTGGCGGCGCTTGTCGCCTCCCGCGCCCAGGAAAAACGGATCGAAGTGATCGTGCGCTTTCAGCCCGGGTTGCCCAATGTGCTGATCGGCGACGGCGGGCGCATTCGCCAGGTCGTCACCAATCTTGTCGGCAACGCCGTGAAGTTTACGGAAACGGGCTATGTGCTGATCAACGTGTCCGGCGTCGTGACCGGCGAAGAAGCCGCGGTCCGGGTCGAGGTGACCGATACCGGCGTTGGCATCCCCAGCGAAAAACTCGAGCGCGTCTTTGACGCCTTCCAGCAGGCCGATACGACGACCACGCGCAAATTCGGCGGCACCGGTCTTGGCCTTTCTATCTCCAGCCGCCTGATCGAAGCCATGGGCGGCAAGATCGGCGTGACGTCGAAAACCGGCGAAGGCTCGACATTCTGGTTCGAGATCGACTTGCCCGCCCGCCAGAGCGAAGACATCGCCTGGGAGCCCACATTCGAAGCCAAGGGGCGCCGGGTGCTGATCGTCGACGACGTCGACGTCAACCGCCAGATTTTAAACGAGCAATTGACGTCATGGGGGTTCGAAACGGAACTGGCGGCGTCGGGCGTCGAGGCGCTGCAGATCCTCGCCGCCGCCCAGGAGCGCGACGCGCCATTCGATCTCGCCATTCTCGATTTTCACATGCCGGATATGGACGGCAAGGAACTGGCGCAGCGAATCAAGGCGTGCGACGCCTTCCGCAACATGCGCCTGATGGCGTTGACGTCGGTGGACGCCAAAGGCGATTCACGCCGCTTCCGCGAGATCGGCGTTGAGGCGTATCTCGTCAAGCCGGTGCGCGGCGCGATGCTGTATGAAACGATTGCGGATGTCCTGCGCGAAGATCTCGACCGCATTGACGACGATGAGGGCGAGGCCGAAACGCCGCTCGCCGTCGCGGCCGCGCAGCCTGTCGATCGACGGTGCATCCTTCTGGCCGAAGACAATGAGGTCAACCAGCTTGTCATTCGCCATATGCTGGATCCGAACGCGTATGAAATCGTCATCGCCGCCAACGGGCGCGCCGCGCTGGAGTTTTACCGGGCGGAACCGGAACGGTTCGATCTCGTTCTGATGGATGTGTCGATGCCGGATATGGACGGCTATGAAGCGACGCAGGCGATCCGCGCGTTTGAGGAGGAGGCGGGCCGGGCGCCGACGCCGATCGTGTGTCTCACGGCCCATGTGATGGAGAGCGATATCGAGGCGGCCCATAAAGCCGGCATGGACGATTATCTCTCCAAGCCGATCAGCAAGGACAAGCTCGACCGAACGATTGCGCGCTGGGCGGGCGACCGCGCCGATGACGGCGCCGCGACGGCGGCGCGGGTGATTCCCTAAGACCTTCCGCCTCTAACCCGCAAGCCGGGCCATGTCTTCGTCGGACATCTCGAAATTCGCATAGACGTTCTGCACGTCGTCGCAGTCTTCCAGCGCGTCGATCAGTTTCATCAGCGTCTCGGCTTTATCCGCGTCGACCGCGATTGTGTTTTGCGGTTTCCAATAGGGTTTCGCCGTTTCCGCTTCGCCGAATGTTTTCTCCAGCGCGCCGGCGACGTCGGCCAGCTGGTCGAACGCGCAATAGATCTCGTGGGTTTCTTCCGTCGACAGAACATCCTCGGCGCCGGCCTCGATGGCCGCTTCCAGCATCTCGTCCTCGCTAGCCTTGTCGCCCGGATATTCGATGTAGCCGACAAGGTCGAACATGAACGAGACCGATCCCGTCTCGCCCATATTGCCGCCGTTCTTGGAGAAGATCGCGCGCACTTCGCTCGCCGCGCGGTTGCGGTTGTCGGTCAGCGCCTCGACGATGACACCGACCCCGGCGGGCCCGAAGCCCTCATAGCGGATCTCCTCGAAGCTCGCCTCATTGGCGTCGGTCGATTTCTTGATCGCCCGTTCGATATTGTCCTTGGGCATCGACTGGGCCTTGGCCGCGGCGATGGCGAGCCGGAGGCGCGGATTAAACTCCGGATCCGGCGCGCCCATCTTGGCCGCGACGGTGATCTCCTTGGACAGTTTGGAGAAGATTTTCGACCGCTTGGCGTCCTGGCGGCCCTTGCGGTGCTGAATATTGGCCCATTTGCTGTGTCCGGCCATGGCGACCTCGCTCGTCCTGTTGCGGCGTTGGCGATTGGAAAGCGCGCGATGTACCCTGCGGGGCGGCCTCATTCAAGCCGGGCGGGCCCTGTCGGTTGACGTTGTCGGTTGACGGGCCGCGGGCCGGCGGTTGATATCGGCGCCGGGGAGGTGGGCCCATGGCCAAGCCTGTAAAGAACATCACCATTGTCGGCGGCGGCACGTCCGGCTGGCTGACGGCCGCCTATCTCGCCGGGCTTTACCGCCGGCGGGTGCAGAGCGGGGACCTTGCGCTGACCGTCATTGAAAGCCCCGATGTGGGCATTATCGGCGTCGGCGAATCGACGGCCCGTCCCATGGCGGACATGTTGCGCATCCTGCAGATCCGCGAATCTGATTTCATCCGGCGCTGCAATGCGACGTTCAAACTCTCGGGCTGGTTCGCGGATTGGGACGTCGATGAAGCCGGCAAGCCTGTCTCCTGGGTCAATCCGTTCTTTTCGCAATCGGATTTGCACGGCGTCAATCCGGGCTATCTGTTCGCCTCCTACGGCATGCATCCGGGCGGCGGCCCGATCGAGGAAGGCTATACGGAAGCGATCTCTGTTTGCCCGTCGATCATTCGCGCCCATAAGGGGCCGCGCCGCATTGGCGCTGGCGACTACAAGGCGGAAATTCCGTATTCCTATCATATGGACGCCATCAAGCTGGCGGAGATCCTGCAGGAACGCGGCAAAGAGCTTGGCGTCAAACAGATCCTCGATCACGTCGAAGAGGTAAGGCTGGACGAAAAGGGATTTGTCAGCGAACTGCAGCTACGCAAGACCGGCGCCTTTCCCATCGAGTTCATCATCGATGCGACCGGGTTCGCCAGCATCATCATCGCCAAGGCCCTGGGCGAGCCGTTCGAGCCCTATGACAAATATCTCCTCAACGACCGCGCGGCGGTGATGCAACTGCCCCATGCGGATCCGAAAAAGATCGAGCCGACGTCGCGCGCAACGGCCCTCGGCGCGGGCTGGAGCTTTCGCGTGCCGCTCTATAATCGCGTCGGGTCGGGCTATATCTATTCCAGCAAGTTCATCTCGGACGATGAAGCGGTCGCCGAATTCAAGCGTCATGCGGGGCCGGCGGCGGCGGAGGGCGAGCCGCGTATCATCCGCATGCGCATCGGCAAGGCGCGCCGCTCCTGGGTCAAGAACTGCCTGGCGCTGGGCCTTTCCAGCGGTTTCGTCGAACCGCTGGAGGCGACGGCGATCTACTCTGTGCAGGTCGCGTTACAATGGCTGCACAATTATTTCCCCCATGACGATTTCGATCCGGCGGTCTCGGCGCGCTACAACAAGCTGATTGATGGGTTCTATGATGAAATCATCGATTTCATCTGTCTGCTGTTCTGCATTTCCAACCGCGAAGACACGCCCTACTGGAAGGCCGTGCGGCACGAGATGGAAATTCCCCCGCGCCTTAAGGAAAACCTCGAACTTTGGAAGCATACGATGCCCGACGGGCTTGACCTCGGCGCGCACACCTTCTTCTCGCCCACCTCCTATCGCGCGGCGCTGTTCGGCAAACAGTTTTACAAGGGTCGCCAATACGCCCAGATTTCGCCGCTCGGCGAGGCGGAGTGGAAGCAATATCTGCAACTGCGCCGTGATCGGACCAATCAGTTCCTGAACACGCTGCCCGATCACTATGAGTTGCTGACGGCGATCCGAAACGAATCCCAGAATCTTTCCTTCAATATCAGCCTCTCCGGCGGCGGTCTGTGACGGCCCGTGACGGCGACGGCGTTCGCCGGCGCGCCTGATTTTTGACCTCGCCGCCGCGCCACAATCCGGACGAAAACGAATGGACGTCGATTACTGGAATCGCCTCGCGGTTGGGTTTTCCGAAAGCGTATTTGAAGTCACCGAGCGGGACGCGCGCGGCGTGATCCGCAAGACCGCCAGACGCCTTGGCGACAAGCGCGCGACGGCGGCGGACTTCGGCTGCGGCGCCGGCGCCTCGACCCGCGCCGTGGCGCCGTTTTTCAAACGCGTCACCGGCGTCGACTTCTCGGCAAAGCTCCTCGCCGTTGCGCGCGCAAAAACCGACGCCGACAATGTCCGCTATCGCAAGGCTGATCTCGCGGCGATGGACCCGCGCCTCTTTCGTTGCGACGTTGCGTTTTGCTTCAATGTGTTGCTGTCGCCAGAGACCTCGGCGCGCGCGGCGATTGCGGCGAATGTTATCGGCGCGATTCGCCGCGGCGGCGCCGGCGTTTTCATTGCGCCGTCGCTGGAGTCGGAACTGCGCTCCTATCAGGTCGCCCTTGCGTGTCGGACCGGCGCTGGCTTCGCCCGCGGCGTGGCGGCGAGGGAAATGGACGCAAGCGCGCGCCGCGACGTGGTTTCCCTGTCGCAGGGCGTCGTCAATCTCGGCGGCGCGCCGACCAAACATTTCTTTCAGGACGAAATCGCGGAATTGCTGACCGAGTGCGGTTTGCATGACGTCGCCGTGTCGCGCGTCCGCTATCCCTGGGACGTGGTGCTCGACGACGCGCCCGACGATATGCCTTATGCTGAGCCATGGGACTGGATCGCCATTGGCCGGAAGGGGTAGCGCCGCCATGCGCGCCTAAAAACAGGTTCTACCCCTCGTCCCCGCGGCCAAGGGTCTCCCGCAGCCGGCCGCCGACGCGGATTGGGTCGATGGTCGCGGCGAGCCCTGTCGCCGGATCCGTCTCCACAACCACGCCGCACAGCGTTGCCGCGCCCGCCGCCGGGGCGAAGCGCCCGCCGGACATTTTGCTCACGAACCGGCGCAGGGGTTCTGATTTTTCCATGCCGATGACGCTGTCATAATCGCCGCACATGCCGAGGTCGGTGATGTACCCCGTGCCGCGAGGGAGGATCTGATCGTCCGCCGTCGGAACATGGGTATGGGTGCCGACGACAAGGCTGGCGCGCCCGTCGAGATAGTGCCCCATGGAATATTTTTCACTGGTCGTTTCCGCGTGAAAGTCGACAATGACGGCGTCGGCCTCGCGCCCGAGGGTGATCCCGTCAAGTTCCCGGTCGACCGCCGCGCACGGATCGTCAATCGCCTGGGGCATGGCGCGCTGGCCTTGGGCGTGAATGACGAGCACGTTGCGCCCGTCGCCGTCCTGAGCCATGACGGCGCCGCGTCCGGGATTGGACGGGGCGAAATTCACCGGCCGCAACAGCCGCGGCTCCTTGTCGAACAGGTCCACATCGTCCCGCTGATCGAAGGCGTGATTGCCGGTGGTGAGAATATCGGCGCCCGCTTCGAACAACTCTTCGGCGATGCGCGGCGTCACGCCGAAACCGCCAGCGGCGTTTTCCGCATTGACGACAATGAAATCGAGGGCGAGACGCCGGCGCAAGCCGGGCAGGCGTTCGATCAGCGCCGTGCGCCCCGAGCGTCCCATGACGTCGCCAAAAACCGCAATGCGCAAAAGAACCCGCTTTCCAATCAATCGCCGCTGCAGCGGATAGCGCCGCGTTCGGTGACAACCCAGTCAAGGCGCTGATCTAGGGGCGAGGCGGGCAGGGCGTCAACGTCCTGTGCTGCAAAGGCGTATCCAACGGCGACGAGAGCGCCGGTTTTGCGCAAGGATTTCAGGGTCCGGTCGTAATATCCGCCGCCATAGCCGAGCCGGTCGCCGGCGCGCGTAAAGCCGAGGAGCGGCGTGACGATAATGTCCGGCCGAACCGTCGGTGCCGGGGCGGGCGGGACCTGTTCGCCATAGGCGCCGTCGATGAGCGGATCGCCGGGTTTGTATCGCCGGAAGATGAGCGGCGCTTTCTTGGCTTCGACGACGGGCAGCGCAAGGCCGACCCCGCGCTCGGCCAGCGCGTCGGCGAGGGGCGCGGTGTCCAGCTCGTTGCGTATCGGATCGTAGAGCGCAACGATGTCGTCGGCGCCGGGATTGATCGCGTCAAGAAATGCGCGCGCCGCGTGCTTCGCCGCATCGGGACGCGCGGCGGCGGCTTCCGCGCGCAACGGTTTCAGGCGTTCGCGCCACAACGCCTTTCTGTCAAACAGTGCTTTGATCGCCGGCAGCATGAAAGGGAAGCGCGTTGAGGTCCGATTGATAATGCGCCGCCTCGGCCGTCGGACGTTTATTCGCCCTGGACCCTACGGACCAGGTGGGCGCTGCGTATAAAGGACCAGGGTCCTAAACAGAGGCGGCTCCCGATTGAAAAGCTAAGGCCCCGGGGAATGTTGTCCTGACGGGCCGGGCAGCCGGGGGAAGATAAGGATTGCGCACCGGGGCGTAAAGGTCCGCCGGCGAACGGGACGGCTATTTGTTGTCCGTCTCGACGCCCGGGTCGTTCGGGTTTTGACCCATATTGCGCCAGCTCGGATAGAGCAGGCAGCCGAGGAACGAAAACGACGCTGCGACCAGAAGCGACAGGGCGAAAACGCCGCCGCCCGATTCGCCGAGCCAGTTGGCGACGAGACAGGTCACGGCGATGATCAGATAGGGATAGACCGGCGGGTTCTGCGTCATATAGCGGCGCACGAACAGCGTCATCGAAACAATGAGCAGGGCCAGCGCGTAAAAATCAAAGACGGTGATCATATCGCCCTCCGAGAAGGGCGCCAAATTACCAGCCGATGCGTAACGGGACGTAAACAGGGTTGTTCAAGTTTTCATCAAATTGTTCGCAATGACGGCGTTTTGGTTGGGGTTTGTTGGGCTTGGCGCCAGCAAAATTGTTTACCCGCTCATCCCGGCGGAGGCCGGGATCTATGGCCGCAGGCGCCAAGCAAGCCTCCTGAGATCCTGGCCTCCGCCGGGATGAGCGGAAGATTTTATTGAACCATTGAAGCGGCAAGCGACTCCAAGCTAACGCCGAAAAAAGACGCCGCCGTCAGCGAAACTTATAGACGCCGATCTGCGCCGCGCCGTAGCGACGCCGGTCGACCTCGGCAAAGTCCCGGGCCGCAGCCGGCGTTTCGCCTTGTCCCTGTTCCACGACTGCGATTGCGCCGTCGGCGAGCCAGCCGCCGTCGCGCAGCGTCTCAAGGGCGGGCGCGGCGAGGCCCTTGTCGTAGGGCGGGTCGAGAAAGGCGAGCGTGAAGGCCGGGCCGGCGCTGGCGGGTTTTGCGCCGAGAGCGGCGGCGGAGCGGCGATGAATGCGCGTCGCGCCGAAAAGGTCCAGCGCCTCCACATTGTCGCGAATGGCGCCGCGGGCGGCGGCGTCGGTCTCGACAAAGAGGCACCAGGCGCCGCCCCGGGACATGGCCTCAAGCCCCAGGGCGCCGGAGCCGGCGAACAGGTCGATAATGCGCGCGCCGGCAAAGTCCACATCGTCGCGGGCGGCGAGCAAATTGAACAGCGCTTCGCGCGTGCGGTCCGCCGTCGGTCTTGTGTCCCGTCCCTTCGGCGTTGCGAGCCGCCGCCCCTTATGCGTTCCGCCGACGATACGCATTACTCGTCGCCGCCTTCATGGCCGGCGCCGACGATCCAGCCTTCCTCCGCCAGCACCTTCTTGTTATCGGCGGCGTTTAAACCCGGCGGCCGCGACAGCAGCGTTCCGAATGCGCCCCGGGCGTCGAGGGCGGCGTAGGCCTTGGCGACGGTGCGCACTTGCGCCGCGTCTTTCACATCGCCTTTTTGAAAGGTCGGTTCAAACATCGACGGATAGACTTCCGTAATCGCGATGGGCGCGTCGAGGGCGTCGGCCCATTTCGTTTCGAACGGCCAGATGGCGCATTCATTGCCGAATGTATTGCGCAAAGTTTGCAGCCGCGCCATCCCGAGCATCGCCTGTGAGCCCACCGCGCCGTTATAGGCGAGTTGCCACACCGATTTCGCCGGCGGTCGCCAGCGTTCGACAATCCGGTATTCCCATTGGCGGAAGGCGTCCGTCGTCGGCTTTGTCGCCGACAGGTGGTCGTAAGCGTGCTGGCGCGGGCGGCCCCAATATTGCGGGGCGTCGAATTTCTCGCGGTTCCAGCAATTGGCGAGGGCGTAACGGTTTGACCGGTTGCGGACGTCGTCCTCCACCTCGCTGGCGAGTGTGCGCCACAGGGCGGTCCAGCGCGCCTTGCCGGCGATGCGCTTTGCGGCGCCCGCCGGATAGCCGAAGGGAAAATCAAAGCCGGCGAAGACGCGCCGGCCGGCGGCGAGGTCTTTCTTAAGCCTTGCGGTTAAAAGATCGAGCGCCTCATGGCGCGTCGCTGGGTTGAGGGGCGGTTTGATCCGTATACGGTCGCTCGCGCGCCTCGCCTCGCCGATCCAGATGGAATCCTTGCCGCGTTTCGGCGTATTGGCGGCGGACCAGTCGACGATGAGGTACGTGTCGAAGAGTATGGTCAATGCTTGTCGTCATCGTCCTTGCGATGACCGTCGAGAAACGCATCCTGCTTTTTCGCTTCCGCTTTCTCCATCACCACGTCGTCCTTGCGCCGGCCGTGTTTCACGCGGTTTTCCTCCGCTGCGCGTTCTTTCTCAGCGCGCTTCTTTCGTTTGCGAAAGCGATTGAGGTTGACCACATTGTTCATAGTCCGATCTCCGCGCAGATCTTCGCCCCGAGCTGTTCTTTCAACTGTTTGCCGGGGACTTCCTCGAACGCGCCTTTTTGCAGTTTGCCAAGCTGAAAGGGGCCGTAGGCGGTGCGAATGAGGCGGTTCACTTGAAGCCCGAGATGACGCATGACATTGCGCACCTCCCGGTTCTTGCCTTCATTGATCGACAAGGTCACCCAGGAATTGCCGCCCTGGGCCTGATCGAGCGTCGCGCGAATGGGCCCGTAGCGAACGCCGTCGATTTCGACGCCGTCTTTCAGTGCGTCGAGGGCCTTTTGCGTCGTGCGGCCATAGGCGCGCACGCGATAGCGCCGGGTCCAGCCCGTTGAAGGCAGTTCAAGACTGCGCGCAAGGCCGCCGTCATTGGTGAGAAGGAGAAGGCCTTCCGTCGTCAGATCAAGCCGGCCGACGGAAATCACCCGCGGCAGTTTTCCGGCCAGCGCGTCGAACACCGTCGCGCGCCCTTGCGGATCCTTATGGGTTGTGACGAGGCCGTCGGGCTTGTGATAGCGCCACAGGCGCGGGCGCTCAGGCCGTGCGACGCGCGTTCCGTCAACGCGGATATCCATATCCGGCGTCACCTTGAACGCCGGCGTCGTCAAGGTTTTTCCGTCGACAGCGACAATGCCCTGCTCGATCAGCTTTTCCGCCTCCCGGCGCGAGGCGACGCCGGCGCGGGCGAGATATTTGGCGATGCGTTCGCCCTCTTCGGACATGGGACCCTTGAACTTTAAGCGCGACTGGACGCGCTTCTTTAGGCGGGGGAGAGGCGGCGATCAATCGCCTGCGGGCGAAGGACGGCGACCGTCACCGACGCAAGCGCGCTGATGCTGATCAGAAACGCGGTGTTGATCATCGCCAGTTCGCCGACGAGCGACCGCGCGGCGACGATCATCCAGAGGGCGATGAGCGTTGCGCCGAGGGCCGAACGGGGCGTGTGCGCAATCCGCGCGAGATAGGCGCCGGCAAGGAGCAGCGCTGTCATTTCATAGCCATAGGCGTAGGGCGCGGCGACAATGGCGCCGGCGCCGACAAAGGCGGCCTTGGCCAAGGGATCAATCGGCTTGCGCCAGACGATAACGGTCATCGCCGCGAGGATCGCCGTTGCGACGAACTGGCCCCCCATCGCCGCCTCGCCGGAAAAGCCCATCAGTTTCAACTGGCCGAACACCGTCGTCATGCCCCGGGCCGGGGTCAGCGTCGCGGCCCCGGCGATTTCGTCCTTGAAGCGCAAGGCGGCGTCGAGGAACGCCGCCCATCCGTCAACGCCGACCATGAGAAATGAGAGAGCGTGAAGCAGCGCCGCGGTTGCGCAGGCGACGGCGATGGCGCGCCAGGCCCCGACGGCGAGAAACGCGAAAGGCAGCAGCAAGCCAAGCTGCGGCTTGATGGTGAGAAGCCCGGCGGCGATCCCGGCGACGAGCCAGCGCCTCTTCGGATCATAGGCGGCGAGGAAAAGGAGGCCCGCCGTCGCAGCGCTGATCTGGCCGTAACTCAGTATCGAGACGGTAAGGGATGAGAACAGGAGAATGCGCAAGGCTTCGCCGCGAAACCCGATGCGCCGAAGAGACCATCCGAGGACGGACCATCCGGCCAGCGTCCAGGCGAGAAAGGCGGCCTTGTAGGGCAGGAGCGCGAACGGTGCGGCGATGAAAAACATCGCCGGCGGGTATTGCCACATCATGCCGACGCTTTCGAGCGGCGCCTGGCGTTTGAGCGCGGCGTCGAAAGCGGCGAAATCGTAAGCCGTCGTCGCCTCGCCGCCGAGGGCGAAGGTTCCCGCCGTGTAGAACGCGAGAAAGTCGCCGCCGACGACGCCGCGCGCGCCGATGGCGACGCCGTCCGTCAGGAAGGTCGTCGCGACAATGGTGAGCAGGAACGCCGCCGCGTAAGTGACGGACGCCCGGTCTGCAAATCGGATGAAACGCGCTGTGTCCAAGGCCCTGATCCTCAAGGGGGTCCAACCATCGCGCGGCCCGGTAAAGGCGGGATTAAGGCGGCTGGCGCCGGCGCGGCGCGGCGGCTAGAGAGTTGAGGCGATGACGAACGCCGACGACAAACACTTCATGCAACTGGCGCTGGAAGAGGCGCGGGCCGCCGCCGAGGCCGGCGAGGCCCCGGTGGGCGCCGTGCTTGTGGGCACCGACGGGACCGTGCTGGCCGCCGCGGGCAACGCGCCTATTTCCGAGCGCGACCCGACCGCCCATGCGGAAATTCGGGCCATACGCGAGGCTGCGCAAAAGCTCGGCAATTACCGGCTTCCCGGCGCGACGCTGTTCGTCACGCTGGAGCCCTGCGCCATGTGCGCCGGGGCGATCTCCCACGCCCGCATCGCACGGCTCGTGATCGCGGCGTCGGATCCCAAAGGCGGCGCTGTCTGGCACGGGCCGCAATTTTTCGAACAACCCACCTGCCACGCCCGGCCGGAAGTCGTTGAGGGCCCGTTCGCCGAAGAGGCGGGGCGGCTGCTGAAAGATTTTTTCCGGGCGCGGCGGTCGTGATGCCCGTGAACTTACCCCATGGGGCTACGCATCTATTTCGTTCTTTGATGAGAGAATAGCGCGATGGTGAAGTTGAGATGACAATGAGCAAACGGCTTATCGGGGAAAGAGTGCGTATCAAGATCGCGACCGCTGCACTTCTATGGCTTGCCGGCGCATGTGGAAGCGAAACAGTACAGCCCGCCACAGCGTTTCCAACCGTGACGGAGGAGGAAATCGTCCTCGCCGCGGAGCCGGCGGCGTTGCGCGGCGCCTTTATCCGTCCCGCCGGCGAAGGTCCGTTTCCGGTTGTCGTCATCCATCCCGGATCCGGTCCGACAGATCGCGATGGCAACCAGACCGGCGTTGAGAACAACGCTCTCAAAATGATCGCTGATGCGCTCGCGGAACGCGGCGTCGCCAGCCTGCGCATTGACAAGCGCGGCGTCGGCGCAAGCGCGGGCGCCCTGATCGCCGAAACCGATCTGCGCTTTGAAACTTACGCTGACGATCTTGCGGCATGGGCGCGAGTGGTCGATGAGCGTTCCGACACAGGCGACGTTGCCCTATTGGGCCACAGCGAAGGCGGCGGCATATCAATACTCGCTGCACAGCGTTTCGCGCCGGCGCGCCTTATTCTGGTCGCAACGCCCGGACGGCGCGGGTCCGATGTCATTCGAGCGCAGCTTGAAGGCCGGCTTCCGCCGGATCTTGGCGCCAGAAGCGATGAGATTTTAACGGCGCTGGAAAATGGTGAGACGATGGACGACGCGCCGCCGCAACTTGCGGCGCTGTTCCGGCCGAGCGTGCAGCCCTATCTCATCTCATGGTTCCGGTATGACCCTGCGGAAGAACTGAGCAAGATCGACGCGCCCGTCCTGATCCTTCAGGGAACAACCGACATCCAGATTCCCGTTGAAGATGCGGACAGGCTGGCGGCCGCGCATGACAACGCCCGCCTTGTGACGATCGACGGGATGAACCACGTCCTCAAGGACGCGCCCGCCGATCCAGCGGCCAACGCCGCCACCTACAATCAGCCTGACCTTCCCTTGTCCGAGGGCGTGGTTGAGGCGATTGAGACCTTCCTGTCGGAGTAGGTTGAGATCGTCTTCAGTCGACAATCTCGCCATAGAGCATGGCGTGGTCGGAGAAGGTTTCGATCCAGGTTTTTTTCGCCGCTTGCGTCGGCTCTTCCACCCAGCCGTTCACTTCGACTTCGGCGCCGCCGGCGAAATTTTTGAAGGTGAGGTGATCGGCCGCGAAGACGTGGTCGAGGCTTGACGGCGCCCAGTTGTCCTTGCCGTTCCACCAGGTGTTTTCGTGAGTTTTCGGCAGCCGGCGCATGCCGTTGACGGCGGCGGAAACGCGCTTGTCCATATAGTCAAGCTCTTTGGCGCCGTCGATATCGAGGTCGTTATTATAGGCCGCGCTCATGCCCATGGTGTTGATGTCGCCGAGGGCCACGAAGTTCGCTTTCTGATCGCCCGGCAGGCTGCGCTCGATGGTGCGTTTGAGGCTGCACACATGCTGGATCATGTCGTCGCGCAGTCCCCAGTCGCGCGGGTCGTCAAAACTTTTCAGGTGCAGAAAGAGAAAGCTGTAGAGTTCGCCGTCTTTGTCGATGGTGGCGAGGGCGCCGGGCCGGAGGGTCGGCACTTTGGACTGCAATTCGTCGCGCTGGGTGACAAAGCCGAACAGCGAATTACGCACGCCCACCAGGATTTCCACCGGGCTCGCGCTCTCGGTGATGGAAATGGAATAATCCGGCAATTGCGCGCGCATTTCCGTAAACACCGCCGCGCCCTTGACCTCATAGATGGCAAAGACGTCGGGCGCTTTCGCCGCAATGGCGCCGACGATGCGGGCGATCCGGGCCGGGTCATTGTGAAAATGTTCGACGTTCCAGGACAGAAAAGACAGGATTTTGGCCATGGGGCTCTCCTTGGGGGCGCTGCGCCGTTTAGCATTGCAATTTTACAAAACCAAGAACGCCCGTGGCGCGCGACTGCGCGCTGCAATAGACGCTTTCCTGCGTCGGGGCTTGATCTATGATGCGCTGCGAAAGAAGGAGCGCCCGAGATGGATTTCGCCTATTCCGACCGCTGTAAGGACTATCAGAAACGCGTTCAGGATTTCATGGACGCCCATGTTTATGAAGGCGAGGAGATTTATCATCGCCAGCACGCAGAATTCGGTCCCGGCGAGGGGCGCTGGAAAATCCCCCCGATCATCGATGAGCTGAAAGCGAAGGCGAAAGACGCCGGCCTGTGGAACCTTTTTCATCCGTATAAGGAATGGGGTCCCGGTCTTTCCAACGCCGACTATGCGCCGCTCGCGGAAATCATGGGCCGGACCCATATCGGGCCGGAAGTCTTCAACTGCGCCGCGCCCGACACGGGCAATATGGAAGTCCTGATGAAATACGGGACGCCGGAACAGCAGGAGCAGTGGCTGAAACCCCTGCTCGAAGGCGAAATCCGGTCGGCCTTTCTGATGACGGAGCCGGCGGTCGCTTCCTCCGACGCCACCAATATTGAAACCGACATCAAGCGCGACGGCGACGAGTATGTGATCAACGGTCGCAAATGGTGGTCGTCCGGCGCCGGCGATCCGCGCTGCAAGATCTACATCGTCATGGGCAAGACGGACAAAACCGCCGAGCGTCACAAGCAGCAATCGCAAATTCTTGTGCCCGCGGACGCGGCCGGCGTGAAGATCATCCGGCATCTTCCAGTGTTCGGCTATGACGACGCGCCCCACGGCCATATGGAAGTGGAGCTGAACGACGTGCGCGTGCCGGCGTCGAACATCATTCTGGGCGAGGGGCGCGGCTTTGAAATCGCGCAAGGCCGTCTCGGCCCGGGGCGCATTCATCACTGCATGCGCACCATCGGGGCGGCGGAAGCCGCGCTTGAGAAAATGGTGAAACGGCTTTTGACGCGCGAAGCCTTCGGCAAGCCAATCTACAAGCAGACCATCTGGGAACAGCGCATCGCCGAAGCGCGCATCGACATCGAGATGTCGCGGCTTTTAACGCTGAAAGCCGCGTGGATGATGGACACGGTCGGCAATAAGGGCGCCCAGGGCGAAATCGCCATGATCAAGGTCGCCGCGCCGAAGATGGCCCTCAAAG
Source organism: Hyphococcus sp. (assembly GCA_028284345.1). Classification (GTDB taxonomy): domain Bacteria; phylum Pseudomonadota; class Alphaproteobacteria; order Caulobacterales; family Parvularculaceae; genus Hyphococcus. The sequence goes on from JANQRY010000008.1 coordinate 862,479, forward strand.
TCATCGACGATGCGATCCAGGCCCATGGGGGCGCCGGCGTCACCACCGATTTCGGTCTTGCAAATCTCTATGCGGGGATCCGCACCTTGCGCCTCGCCGACGGGCCCGACGAGGTTCATTGCCGCGCGATTTCGCGGATTGAGACGAAGAAGTATTCCAATTTGGCGTAACCGGCCGCGGTTTCGATCGACCGGCGGGGGCGCTATGGTGTGCGGCGACGCTTTGATGGGAGCCGCCATGAACGCCCTCGACCCCACCCAGATCTGGTTGTTGATGGCGGCGGTCGCCTATATCGCGTTTATGGCGGGCCGGGCGACGGCCAATCGCGGTGATGCGGAAAGTCGTGAAACGCGGGCCCTGCGCCAACAGGAAAGCGCCGAGCGCATATTCTCTGAAATGGACGCGTCGATCCGGGAGGAGGTCGATCGTCTTCTCAATGATGGAAAGATCATCAATGCGGTGAAGATCGTGCGCGAAAACACCGGGCTCGGTCTTCGCGACGCAAAACTGGCGGTCGACTGGCGCCGGCGCATGATCAAAAGTTGAGCATGATCAAGGGCTGATCGCGAAGGAGGCGATGGTGACGACGTTCAACGGCCTGCCGGCGGATTATTTCAAATTCTTCAACGAGCTGAAGAAGAATAACAATCGCGCATGGTTCAACGACAACAAGCAGCGCTTTCGCGAAAGCGTGCAGGAGCCGTTGGCCGCGTTTGTCGAGGCGATGGCGCCGCGGCTCAAAAAAATTTCAAAACACGTCGTCGCCGATCCGCGTCTCAATGGCGGCTCGGTGTTCCGCATCTACAAGGACGTGCGGTTCTCAAAGGACAAGACGCCCTACAAGACCCATGGCGCGGTGCAGTTTCGCCACGCTCTCGGTAAGGACGCCCACGCGCCGGGCTTTTACGTGCATCTGGCGACGGATGAGATTTTTTACGGCGGCGGGATCTGGGTGCCGCCTTCGCCGAACCTTTTGAAAATTCGCGAGGCCATTCGCGACAAGGGAAAAACCTGGAACAAAGCGACCTCGGGCGCGGTCTTTGAAAAACGCTTCGGCGAATTGCACGGCGTCCAGCTAACGCGCCCGCCGCGCGGCTTTTCACCGGATGAGCCTGACATTGAAGACATCAAGCGCAAGAGCTTTTTCGCCATGGCCGAGGGCAAACCGGCGGCGGCGAAAAAAGCGGCGTTTGTTGATGACGTCGAAGCGGCATTCAAAGATTCAAAGCCGATGATGAAATTCCTTTGCGACGCGCTCGGCGCGCCATTTTGAGGCGGCGATGATCACAGCTGAATATTTGCAATTGCTGGCGCGCTACAATCGCTGGCAGAATGAAAGTCTTTACACGGCTGCGGGCGCGCTGAGCGAGGAGGCCCGCCGTGAAAATCGCGGCGCCTTTTTCCGGTCGATCCACGAAACACTGTGTCATATTCTGTGGGCGGATAAGATCTGGCTGAGCCGGTTTACGGATTATCCGCCGCCTGAGGGCGGCATTCCCTCATCGACGGCGCTGCATGTGGACTGGGCGCCGTTATGCGCGGACCGGCGCGAAACGGACGACGCCATTCTCGACTGGGCCGCAGGCGTGACGGACCGGCAGCTAAAAGGGGATCTCGCCTTGTATTCCCCCGCCGCGGGCCGCAAGCTTTCGCGCCCAAAATGGCTGCTCTTTACCCATTTCTTCAATCACCAGACCCATCACCGCGGCCAGGTTCACGCCATGCTGACAAGCGCCGGCGCCCGCCCCGACGACACGGATATCCCGTTCATGCCGGGGCTTTGACGTCCGCCTCCCGCGTGATCATCCATAACCGGATGCTCAACAAGACTGACGCCGCGGCGAGGCCGGCGAGGAGGCCGAACCAGACGCCGCGGGCGGCGAGGTCCGTGCCGAGGCCGAGCCAGGCGGAGATCGTAAAACCGATCATCCAGTAGCTGATGAAGGTGATGACCATAGGCACGCGCACGTCTTTCAGGCCGCGCAGGGCCTGGTTCGCCGCGACTTGCGTTGCGTCGAACAGGGCGAAGGCCGCGGCGATGGGCAGGAACGACACGACAAGGGCGATCACCGCGGCGTTTTCAGGGACGTCGGCGTTAAGATAGAGTCCGGCGATCACGTGCGGGGCGAACATCATCGGGACCGCGGCGATCATGATCGCGCCGATGCAGGCGAGGATCGACACGAGCGCGGCCCGGCGCACGCCGGCGTCGTCGCCGGCGCCGGCTTTGAGCCCGACGCGCGTCGCGCCCGCCATGGCGAGGCCAAGCGGCGCCATGAAGGCGAGGGCGGCGACGTTGAGCGCCACCTGATAGGCGGCGACTTCATTGACGCCGAGACGGCCCATCAACAGGATGGCGGCGTTGAACAGCATGGCCTCAAACGCGAAGGTGACGCCGATGGGCCAGCCGAGACGAAAGACGTCGCCGAGTCGCTCCCAGTCGGGGCGCCAGAACCGCGTAAACAGATCGAACCGCCGGCTTTCCTTTTCATAATGGGCGTAGGCCACAAGGAGGGCGAAGCCGATCGCATGGGAAAGCGACGACGCAATCCCGGCGCCCACAAGCTCAAGCCGCGGAAAGCCCCAGTTGCCGTAGATCAAGAGGTAATTCAGCAACGCGTTGAGCGCCGTCGTGCCGATGATGAAATAGAGCGGCGCGCGGGTGCGCTCGATGGCGGCGAGAAAGTTGCGCATGGCGATGACGCCGAGCGCAAACGGCAGGCCCGGCGCCAGCGCCAGCACGTAAGGCTCCGCCATGGCGGCGAGATGCGGCGGCTGGCCGAAGAGAAGCTCGATTTCTTCCGTCAGTAGAAAGACGATGAGCGCCGGCGCGCAGAACATCACGCTCGCCCACAGCCCCATGCGCACGGAGCGGCGCGCGTCCCTACGGTTGTCGGGGTCGGCGCCGAGGGTCTGGGCGACAAGCGGCGTCACCGCCATGGCGGGACCGAGCCCCAACAGGAACATGGCGTAGTAAACAACAAGGCCGAGAGAAGCGCCGGCGAGATGATCGGGCCCCAACCGCCCGATCATCAAGACGTCAATGGTGTTGATCGAAAACTGGACGAGCTGGGTCGCGGCCATGGGAAGACCCAAAGCCATGAGCGCGAGAAACTCGCGCCGCCAGGGCGCGAAGCGCGCGCCCGGCTGTGTGACCGGCGTCGTAGACATTTTTCATACTACAATCTTCAATCCGCATTCGGCGGGGGGCGGGGTGTAGCGCGCGCCCGACGAAAAGGAAACCTGACTTTCGGCAGGCGCGATCAACTTTCGTTTCAATCGCGCAGGAAGGCGCTGACCGTAGCGGCGCCGTCCGCATTTGCGGAGAGACAGTCGAAATTGCCGTCCGTCAGCATTGTTTTCGCATCGGCGAGGCTTGCATAGGCGATGCGGGCGAGGGCGCCGCCGACCGAAAGCCGCGCGACGCCGGCCTCGGCGAAGTCCTCAACCGAATGCCGGGCGAGCTTGCCCATGACCAGCACGTTGACCGGTTTTGAAACCGCGGCGCAAACGGCGCGCACCGCGTCCATGTCTGGCAGGCTCGGGGCAAAGAGAACGTCGGCGCCGGCGGCCTCGAACTGTTGCAGGCGATCAATGACGTCGTCGAGTTTCGGCTCGCCCCAGAGATAGGCTTCCGCCCGCGCCGTGAGGACAAAGCCGGATTTCGATTTGCGCGCTTCATATTCCGCCGCGACGATGCGTTCGGCGGCGTGGTTCTGCTCGTAAATCGGATTTGACGGATCGCCGGTTGAGTCTTCGATCGAGCCGCCGGCGAGCCCGGTCTCGATGGCGAGGGCGATGGTTTCGGCGACGTCGTGCGGTTCGTCGGCCCAGCCGTTTTCAAGATCGGCGCTCACCGGAATGTCGACCGCGGCGGCGACGTCGCGGCAATGGGCGAGCGCCTCGTCGCGGGCGACGCCGTAGTCTTTTCGTCCTTTGGTCATGGCGAAGCCGGAACTTGTCGTCGCAATCGCCTTGAACCCCAGCCCTTCGAGCATGCGCGCGGAGCCCGCGTCCCAGGCGTTGGCGATGACGAAGGGGTCGCCGGCGACGTGTAGTTTACGCAGCGCCGCGGATTTCGTTTGGTCGGTCATGGCGGCGTTCATCTACCGGCAGAGCGAGCGCTCGACGACGCGGTGATCGTCCTGATCTTCGCACCACAGGCGGTCCTCCCAGCTAAAAATATTGGGATTGATGCCGGAATAGTCCTGGCAACAGACCTCTGAACGGCCGCTCGGATAAGGATCAATGTCGTCATTATCGTGGTCCCCGCCCGGCGGCGGCGCCTTGTCGTCTTCCCGGTCGTCCGCATTGCAAAAGCGTCCGGGGACGACGTCGGCGGGCCCGCCGTCGAAGGCGACGCATTGATTTGCGTCGGACAGGAAATAGACGTCGCCGATCCCCGAGCGACGCGCCTTGCAGCAAAGTTCGGCCTCCATATACGCTTCGACCTTAACCGGCGCGCCGGCTGTGTCGATGTTCTGTTCAATAAAATCGACGGCGACCGTGCGCACGGCGTCTTTCAGATTCATGCCCGGCGGCGCGTCTTCGATCAGGGTTTCCGGATTGCAGTCTTTCCAGGCAAAGCGATAGACGCCGTTGAATGTCGGATCGGCGTAATAGCACGGGTAGGATCCGTTTTCCTGACGAATGGCGCCCGGCCGGCCGCTCTCCGGCCATCGGAAATAGTCGTAATTGTTGACCGTGACGATCAGCTCAGCCGTCTGGTGGGTCCACACATTGCCTGACCCGTCGGGAAAATTGTCGTCGTCATAATCGACGTCCAGCAGCACAACCGGAAAATTGCGCCGTTCAAGGGGCAAATGCCCTGACGGTTGATGATGCTGGAAGCGGTACTCGAACATGAAGTCGGACAGGTTGATGTCGTCAATGAGAGGACTGAGCGTCGTCAAGGGCTTGAAAAGCGGATCGGCGTCGTCCGCCTTGCCGTGTTGCGTGAGGGCGAAGCAGACATCGGCGACCGCCTCGCCCAGCGCCTGCGCCGATTGCGAAAACTGACCGTTATTGAAGAACTTAATATCCCGGGGGCGAAGTTTCAGAAATTCCAGAAACGCCCTCAAATTCTTTTCATCGGCGGCGGACCGGAAAGCGATCCCCGGCGGGTCTTCTGAGTTGCACGCATTTGCGACCCGCGCGCCGTCAAAATCGTTCTCTTGCAGATAGGTAGTGTACTGAATATCCCGAATAGGAACGCCCTGCGCCGCGGCGGCTGAAATTGCGGCGAGCGCGGCCAGCGGAAAAAGCGCAGCGGCCGTTCGCGACATGGTTCGAAGAAACACGATTTTGCTCCCCATCCCCGGCTGGCGCGCACGAGCATTTCGCATTGCATGCGCGCCCTCACGTTATTGGAAAAGCCCATGATCAATCAAGCGGCGCCATTACGCCGCGCGGCGCGGGAAATAGCGCTTGAAAATCACGCTGTTGCGCCGCGCGCTAATCCGCGACCGCCGCATGCCAGCTTGCATAGGGGCCCTGTCCCAGCACGCCGGCCTGCACTTGCGCCAGCGCGGCGTTGGCGCCCCGGGCCGCGTCGGGTCGCGGATGGACGACGCGGCGCAAGGGCCGCTTGCCAGCGGGTAGGGCCATGATTTCGGCAATCGCGTTCGGGACATCGATCGGGTTGGTGGGCTGTCCGCCGGTCATCAACGCCGTCGCCATCTGAATATGGGGTTCATAGGCGGCTTTCTTTTCGTCGCTGACGCGGGCCAGCCATTGATCGGTGTAGCGCCGGCCGTTCTCCCAGATCCTGGTCGGATACCCGCCGGGTTGGATGATGGTCATGTCGATCCCGTGCGGCGCCAGTTCGTAGGCCATGGTTTCAAACAGCGCTTCAAGGCCGAATTTCGTCGCGCAGTAAAGACCGAGGCTCGGGATCACGAAGCGGCCGAGCTGCGATGAAACATTGAAAATCTGTCCGGCGCCGTTCTCGCGCATCTTCGGCAGGGCCGCATTGGCGACGCGCAGATAGCCGTAGAGATTGGTCTCGAACATCAAGCGCGTCACGTCCATGTCGGAAAGTTCAACGGGGCCGGCGACGCCGACGCCGGCGTTGTTGACGACGACGTCGAGGGCGCCGCCGGCGAGGCGTTCGGCTTCGGCAACGCCCGCGGCGACGAGGGCGTCGTCAGCAACGTCGATCTCGACCACATGGAGATCGAGGTCTTCATTGGCGGCGATAGTCAGGAGGTCGCGCGCTTCCGGTCTTGCGCCGCCGTCGAGATTGCGCATGGAGGCGATGACGCTCGCGCCCATGCGCGCGAGCGTCCGGGCGGTCAATCGTCCGAAGCCGGAACTTGTTCCCGTGATCAGGACCGAGCGGCCAGAAAAATCGACGACGCCGTCTTCCGCGCGCCCGTGCCCTGAAAGGGAGGCGACGGCGACGGCGGAGGCGCCGGCGAGCAGCGCGCGGCGGTTGGGAGCGGCGGCGAATGCGGACATGGCGAGATCCCTCGGGGTTGCTTATTGACCGCATTTGTAACGCAACGGGGTTTCCCCGTCAGGTTCGGGATGCAGGACGTCCGCGCGTCTGCGTCCGCGTCCGGCAAATTGTCACACAGGACTCGTCTGCGCGCCGCGCGTCTCCATATAATCAACATATCCCATGGAGACCGCAGATGTTTGACGTCGACCCGTTTGATGCAACGGACGACCCGCTCTCCCGCCACCGCCGCCCGCGTGGACCGCGCGACGCAGCCGCCTTTCATTTTACCAAACTGCTGCGTTTTTTCGCCGACGCGTTTTTTGCCGGTCGCTACGGTCATCGCGCGGTGGTGCTGGAAACTGTCGCCGCCGTGCCCGGCATGGTCGGCGGCATGCTTCAGCATTTCCGCTCCCTGCGGCGCATGGAGGACGATGAGGGCTGGATCAAGACGCTGCTCGACGAGGCGGAAAACGAGCGCATGCATCTGATGACGTTCGTCGAGATTGCGCAGCCCAATCTGTTCGAACGCCTTCTCGTCCTGCTGGCGCAGGGCGTCTTCTTTTTCGGCTACGGACTTATCTATCTGATCTCGCCGATTACGGCGCACCGCATTGTCGGCTATTTCGAGGAAGAAGCGGTGTTCAGTTACACACAGTATCTGCAGCAGATTGACGACGGAAAAGTCGAGAACGTCCCGGCGCCAAAGATCGCCATTGACTACTGGAAGCTACTGGCAGATGCGCGGCTGCGCGATGTAGTCATCGCTGTCCGCGCCGATGAAGCCGGCCACCGCGACGTCAATCACGCGCTGGCGGACGCCTATTTAAAAGAAGACCGCCCTGCGGCGCGCAAGGCGGTCATTGATCGAATAGACGAGGCGGCAAGGGCCTAAGCCTCAACCTCTTCCACGTCCCGCGGCGCGCGGGCTTCCTTGTCCATGCGCTTCATGGCTTTTTGCAGCTTTTCAAAAGCGCGCACCTCGATCTGACGCACCCGCTCGCGGGAGACGTTGTAGACCTGGGAGAGCTCTTCCAGCGTCGACGGATTATCTTTCAGGCGCCGTTCGGTGAGAATATGCTGCTCGCGCTCATTGAGCGTTGCGAGGGCCCGTTCAAGCAGTCCCATGCGCATTTCATATTCATCATCTTTGGCGAGTTGCGCTTCCGGATTGACGGCGTTCTCGTCAACGAGCCAGTCCTGCCATTCGCCGCCGCCTTCGGCGTCCTTGCCCATGGGGGCGTTGAGGGAGGCTTCCCCGCCCGACATGCGCCGGTTCATGGAAATCACGTCGTCATGGGTGACGCCAAGCTTGGTGGCGATGTGCTCCACCTGATCCGGGTGCAGATCGCCGTCGTCAACGGCTTCGATCTGGCCTTTGATCTTGCGCAGGTTGAAGAAGAGTTTCTTCTGCGCCGCGGTGGTGCCGATTTTCACAAGGCTCCATGAACGCAGGACATATTCCTGGATCGAGGCGCGGATCCACCACATGGCGTAGGTGGCGAGGCGAAAGCCCTTCTCCGGGTCGAACTTCTTGACCGCCTGCATCAGGCCGACATTGCCTTCGGAAATCACCTCGCCGATGGGCAGGCCATAGCCGCGATAGCCCATGGCGATTTTTGCCACGAGCCGCAGATGAGAAGTAATCAGTTTTTGCGCCGCGTCCGGGTCTTCATGCTCGGCGAAGCGTTTCGCGAGCATGTACTCCTCGTCCTTTTCCAGCATCGGGAATTTGCGGATTTCCGCCAGATAGCGCGAGAGCGACCCCTCCGGGGTCAGCGCGGCGCCGGTCGTCGTTAATGCGTTCGCCATGGCTTTTCTTTCTCTCCTTCTGTGGCGCCGTTTCTCGCCGGTTATCCGGTCTTCTGGCGCCGGCGCGCCTTGTCTCAAGGCGCGTCATCGTTCGGGCGGGTCCGTTGTTTTTGAAGTCCCCATAGATACGCCGTTACCGGCGCTTTGGACCTCATATAGGCATTAAAACGTACAATCCCAAGGATTCCGCCGCTAAACGCTGTGTTTACAGGGCTTTTTCGCCCATTTTATGGCGAAATCCCAGTCACAAGGGCCTCGCTACGGCGCACATGGCTGTGATTCCGGGAAGCGTCAGAGCGCGGCGAGGGCCATGCGCAGGGCCTCAAAATCTCCCGGCGGCGGCCGTTCAAAGCGCATCTGTTCGCCGGTGACGGGGTGCGTGAAGCCCAGCACCGCGGCGTGCAGGGCCTGTCGGCGGAATTTTGCGATGGCGGCGATGGCGCGGTCCGCTTCCGGCTCGCCCGGTTTTAGACCGCCGAGGCCGGGCCCGCGGCCATAGACCGGATCGCCGATCAGCGGATGGCCGATGGAGCTTAGGTGGACGCGGATCTGATGCGTGCGTCCGGTTTCAAGGCGGCACTCAATGAGCGAGGCGAGGGCGTCGCCTTTCAGCTTTGCCCGGGCGCGCCCGTAAGTTTCGACCACCTTATAATGGGTCACCGCGCGGCGCGGGTTGAAATGGGTCTCGGCGTTGACGACCGCCATTTTCTTGCGGTCCGTTTTCGCGCGGGCGAGCGCCGCGTCGATGACGCCGACGCCGGGCCGCGGGGCGCCGACGGCGATCGCCAGATAGATCCGCTCAATATCGTGTACGGAGAATGCGGCGGCGAGGCCCTGATGGGCCTTGTCGTTCTTGGCGGCGACGATGAGGCCGGACGTGTCCTTGTCGATGCGGTGGACGACGCCCGGGCGGGCGACGCCGCCGACGCCGGAAAGGGTGTCCCCGCAATGATGCAGAAGCGCGTTGACCAGCGTGCCGGTCCAGTTCCCGGCGGCCGGGTGGACGACCATGCCGACCCGCTTGTTGACGACAATCAGATCGTCGTCTTCGAAAACCACGTCGAGGGGGATCGCTTCGGCTCGCGGGACCGGGTCTTCGGGCGCCGGCACGGTGAGGCGGATTGTTTCACCGGCGCGCAGTTTCCAGGAGGGATCGTCAAACGCCGCCCCGTCCTTGGCGAGGGCGCCGCCCTCGATCAGCGCTTTGAGGCGCGTCCGGGTGAGGCTTTCGATCCGTTCCGACAACCATTTATCAAGCCTTGCGCCGGCATCATCCGCGCCGGCGGCGAATTCGTGGATCGCCTCACCGTCGTGAGACTTGAGCGGGTCGTCGTCGCGGGTCATAAGCGATTTCAGCGCCTAGGCGCGCGCTGGCCTTAAGTCAAACGGCGTTGAAAGGAACTTTGGACATGCAGTCGAATTCGCCGGGCGCGCGACCGGATCGCGACGAGCCGCTGGAGCTGAAAAAACCGTCCTCGTTCGAAAACATTGCGACGGCCATCGGCTCGCGCAATCTGATGATCATTATCGTGACGATGCCGCTCGTGTTCCTGGCAGTGGTGACGGGGATCATCGCGATCTTCGGCGGCGACGACGCGGAGGTCGCGTCCGAGGCGGCGGCTCCGGCCGCGGTCGAACGGCTGGCTGAGCCGGCGCCGGCGCATGGCGCCGCGGGCGCCACGGCGGTTTCCGCCGATCCGTCGGCCATCGGTCTTGCCCCGGGCGCCGACGTCACCGCCATGTCTCTTGACGGCGACCGTCTCGCCCTGCGCGTCGACGGACCCGGCGGCGTTTCCATTGTGATCTACGACCTTTCCGCCGGCGCTGTTGTGCAGACCATCCCCATTACGCAAACGCGGTCGAACTAACCCGCCTCGCGCAACCATTGACGTTTCGCATGCCGGACATAGGCACCGACAAATACGGCGCCGACGGCGCCGGAAACCGCCATGGAGATGGAGAACAGGGTCCAGAAGGTCTCAAGGCTGTCGATCTGTGGCCCGAGCCCGCGCGTGAACACTTCCGCGATCGCGGCCAGCACCACGCCGAAATAGGACCAGCTCATTAGTTCGATATGGGTTTCCAGCGCTTTTGGCGCGCGCGTTCCGGCATAGACGACAATGGCGACAAGCGCGCCCGCCGACGTGATCAGGCTGACGGCGGCGGCGACGTGAAAGAAGTTCGGCCCGCCCGTAAACTCATACATGACGAGCGCTGTTGCGTTGGTCGCGAGCATAGCGAAAACATAGGAAAGGCCGAGTAGCCGATGCGCGATGTCGCCCTTGCGACGGGCGAGGACCACGGCGCCGAGGACAAGGGCGGCGATTGCCGCATACATGTGCAAGTGACCGAGCGCGTCGTTTGACCATTCCCAGAAGGCGTAGGCCGCCCGCCAGTCGACGCCCTGTTGCAGAAAGTCAGTGAGCTCGATTAACGGCGCGTCGACCGGGCCGGCGAGGGCGCGTATCTCGAGGCGTTGTATCATTTCGAAAATTCGCTGTCGCGCGGCGCCACATTGATCCGTGTCAGGCGCATTTCGAATGTTTGCCGGCAATCATCGCCGCGGCAGTAAGAGCCGGTCTCGCGCCATGCGCCGTCTTCGCTCAGTTCCGCCGCATAGCGCATTTCCGCGCTGGGGCCGGCGGGATGGGACCAGGCATAGTAATGCTCGCTGATCTCCGGCGTCGCGCGGGTCTGGTATCCTTCCTTCACAAAGGCGTCGAAATGATATTGTTGCGCGTAGGCGTCATAGGAAAAAACACCGATGGCGTGATGGCCTTCGATGGCCGCGCCGTCCGCACCGTCGCTCCAGCCGCGCCCTTCGATCAGCAGGATCAGCCCGCCGAGCTTCGGCTCCACGCGCTCGCGCACCTTGAAGGTTTCGACGACGCCGTCGGGGCCGGCGCGCCAGCCTTCGCCTTCCCATTCCCCGACCAACCACGCGACCTTCTCCATAGCGGCCCGGACGGCCGGGGCGGGCGCCGCCGGGGCCTGGGCGGCGGCGCCGGCCGTCGCCATGCTCGCGCCAAGCGCCATAAAACCCTTTAAAATCATGAGGCCCTCCGATTTTCGCCGCCCCGGGGGCGGTCTCGCGCTTGCAAGCAAAGCAAAAGTACTTTATTTTGTAAAGTACATTGATGGAGAAAGTCATGACCCAGCCCCCTGACGCCGACCTCGCCAGCGATCTCGCCTATGTGCGCACGCTCGCCGAGGAGGGCGCCCACGCGCCGCTGGTGGGCGGGCGCTTTTACGTCATCTGGGGCGGGCTGATGGCCGCGGCGAGCATGACTGCATACCTCACCACGATGGACGTCCTGCCCCTGGGCGTCGCCGGCATGATCGCGCCGTGGATCGTCGCCGGCGTCATCGGCTGGGTTCTTTCCTTCACCATCGGGCGCCGGTCCGGCGCCAAGCCGGGCGCGGCGACCCTTGGCAACAAGACGGCCGCGGCGACTTGGTTTGCGGTCGGCGTTTTCATAACGCTGTTCTGGGCGGCGATGATGTTGGTGCACGGACAATATACGGAGTACGGCGTGCCGCGCTATTTCCTCTTTTCGTTGCTGTTTCCCATCGGCTTCGGCGTTTACGGCGTTGCGTTTCTGGCAACGGCCACGGCGGCCCGCGTCGGCTGGCTGCGGTATTTTGCTATTCTCTCCTGGGCGTTTATGAGCGTAACGATGTTCATGCTGGCCTCTCCCCATCAGTTTCTGGTCGGCGCCGTCGGCATGATCGCTTGCGCCGTCGCGCCCGGCCTCATGCTGATGCGGCGCGAACCGGCGGATATCGTCTGACAACGGATAATATGCAATGACCAGCCGGGACTTTGACTATCGCGGGATCGACGACGTCATTCACGGACGTTTGCGGCTCGCCGTCATGGCCTATCTCTCCGGCGCGGGAACAGCCGATTTCAACGAGTTGAAAGCAAAGATCGGCGGCACGGACGGCAATCTTTCCGTTCATATCCGCAAGCTCGAAGAGGCGGGCTATGTGTCCGTCGAGAAATCCTTCGCCGGCCGCAAGCCGCAGACGCGGCTCAGCCTCACCGATAAGGGGCGCGCGGCGTGGATCGCCTATATCGGCCGCATGGAGGCGCTGATGCGCCCGGATGCGGCTGAGTAAGGCCTGCCTAGCGCCGCGACGTCAGGATGCGGGCGATCAGCCAGATCGGAATGACGATGGCGGCGCCGATCAGGAAATAGGTGACCACATTGACGACGATCTCGCCGAAGCTGTCGCCGATCGTAGCGATGATATCGCGCACCCAGCGGAAAACGCCGTCCCAGAATTCAAATGCGCCAAGGCCGATAAAGGAAAAAATCGCCCCGACGAATATGCTGGCGATGACGAGTTGAAGGACGGTCCGGCCGACGCTGCCGCCGAAAATCCTTTGTTTGATCGCATCGCTGCGTTTGTGCTGTTCCGCCATGACCCGCTCCGCATACGCCACATTCTGAGGCGTCCATGATTCTACGCGGGGGCGGCGTGAAGTTCAATGCGGGGGCCCCATAGCGCCGGCTATGCGGCGTTTTCGGTGTAAACCGTCCGGCTCGGGAACGGGATTGAGACCCCCGACGCGTCAAAGGCCTCCTTGACCGCTTTTGTCAGCGCCCATTTCACAGGGAAATAATCGTCGCGGTCGACCCATACGCGGCAAATGATGTCGACGGAGGAATCGCCGAGATTGTCGACGGCGATCACCGGTTCCGGGTCTTTCATGGCGCGGGCTTCCTTCTCCACTTCGCCGCGAATGACGTTCATCGCCTTGTCGAGATTGTCACCATAGGAAACGCCGAAAACGAGATCGACCCGGCGCGTCTCGTAACCGGCGTAGTTGGTGATGACGTCCTCGAAGATCTTGCCGTTCGGCACGACGATCATCTTGTTGTCGGGGGTGGCGATTTCCGTCGTGAAAAGACCGATCTGCTTGACCTTGCCGGCGACGCCGGCGGCTTCCACATAATCGCCGACGTCAAAGGGGCGAAAGCCGAGCATCATCACGCCCGAGGCCACATGGCCCAGCGTCCCTTGCAGGGCGAGACCGATGGCGAGGCCCGCGGCGCCGATCACCGCGGCGAAGCTGGTTGTCGGCACGCCGAAGACGCCGAGCGTCGTGATGACCACAAGCGCGATCAGCCCGTAATAGACAAGGCTCGACAAAAAGCCGGACAGGGTCTCGTCAACGCGCGGCGAACGCAGCATGGCCTTGCGCGCAATGTTGCGGATGCGGCCCGCGATCCACAATCCGAGCACGAGAACGACGAGCGCGCCGATGGCGCTGGGCAAAAACGCCGCTGCTTTTTCCACGAGACCTTGAAGAAATTCGACCGCGACATCGAAGTCTGCGGCGGCTGCGGCGCCATTTTCCATCATCGTTCCTTTCGCTTTGCCCCTTGCCTTGTTTGAGGCGATCCGTTGCGACCTGCGGCGCTATAGCGAACCTCGCCGGCGCCGTGAAGGGCGCAACCGGAGGGCGAGCGGCGCCCGTTAAAATTTCCCGTCAAAGGCGAAAATCGCGCTCTTTCCCGCATTTGGTCGATACGTATGCACGCCCGTTCCGGATGCGCCTACGCTGCGGCGAAAGTTTGTTGTGTTGCGTTCAGGAGCATCCGCCCCATGGAGCAGAGCCCCCGTCTTTCCCTTTCCTATGTGGCGCCGAGCCAGGCGCAAAAACATGTCACCGTTAACGAAACCTTCCGGCGTCTCGACGCGCTGGTGCAGCTGACGGTGCGCTCGCGGAAGGTCTCGGCAGAGCCGGCCTCCCCGGCCGAAGGGGACGGCTATATCCTGCCGGCGTCCCCGACCGGCGCGGCCTGGGACAATTACGCGGCGGACGATCTCGCCTTTTTCCAGGACGGCGCCTGGGTTTCGATTGCGAGCGTCGAGGGCGTGCGGGCCTTTGTCGCCGACGAAGGCGACATGGTTGTCTTTGACGGCGCCGCCTGGACGCCGATCGCCGTTGGCGAAGACGCCGACAAATTCGGCGTCAATGCGACCGCCGACGCGACCAACCGGCTGAGCGTCAAATCCGATGCGGTCCTCTTCAGCCATGATGACGTGACGCCGGGCTCGGGCGACGCGCAGGTGAAGGTCAACAAGGCCGCCGCCGGCGATACGGCGTCGCATCTCTTTCAAACGGGGTTTTCCGGCCGCGCCGAATTCGGCCTTACCGGCGACGATGATTTTCACGTGAAAGTCAGTCCGAACGGCAGCTCATGGAATGAGGCGTTCATTGTCGATAAGGATACGGGCGATACGACATTCACTGAGCGCATGGTGATGCTTACCGGATCGAGCATGGGCGAGCCGGTTGTGCAGATCGAGTGCGAAGGCGTGACGACGCCGGCGACGCCGATGCGCATGACCAGATATTCCGACAATAGCTTGCCGCCGGTGATATTTGGGAGAAAAGCAAGGGGAACGCGCGCAAGCCCCGGCGCCGTGCAATCCGGCGACACGCTCTTCCAGTTCAATCTGCAGGGATACCATTCCGGCGGCGACTTTGGCGCCGCGGTCGGTCAGTTACGGTTCGTCGCGTCAGAAAATTTCACCTCAAGCGCTCAGGGAGCGGAATTTCAGGTGCGCGTCACCGAGAACGGGAACAGCGCGTCCTTTGAAGCGTTCCGCGTTGCGAACGACGGCGCCGTTCAGATGGGCGGCGCCAATACGGTGATCGACAAGAACCGGCATCATCAGTTGCGGTCCTATACGGTTGCGGGGCTGCCCTCGGCGGCGACGGCGGGTCAGATGATTTACGTTTCCGACGAAACCGGCGGCGCGGTTCCGGCGTTTTCGGATGGAACGAACTGGCGCCGCGTCACCGACCGCGCGGTGGTCGCATGACGCCATCGCTTATTCCCGCTCCCGGCATTCCTGTTTTCGGCGGCGCGCGGCGGCGTTGATGTGGAACGTTTTGCAAACCATCGGCGAGCAGACGCCGGCGATCGCCGCCGCTGCGATTGTCGCCGTCATGATCGGGCTGGCGGCGTTGCGATTTTTGGAATCGCGCAGCGGTCGCGTGTTTGACCTGAGGAAAAGCGAAAGCGCGTCGACCGGCGGCCTCGCGGCGAAAATCATGGCGATGTCGGCGGAGCAGAACAAAACCATCGCCGCCCAATGCGCCATGATCGCCGAGCAGCAGACGCAGATCGCGGAGTTGCGGACCGATCTTGAAAAATGCGTCGCCGAATGCGCGAAATGTCACGAAGAACGCGCCCGGGACCGCGCTCAACGGGCTTTGGAACGCGCTGACCGCGACCGTGAGATCGCGGCGCTGAAAGCGGCGATCTCCGCGGTCAAGGGATGACCGGGACGGGGCCCATGACCGTCAGCCCCGAGGGGCTCGATTTCATCAAGCGCTGGGAGGGGCTGGAAACAAAAGCCTACCCGGACGTCGCCGGCGTCTGGACCATCGGCTACGGCCACACGGACGGGTTTCGCGACGGCCGGCTTGGTCCCGCGAGCGAGATCGACGAAGCGCGGGCCGAGGCGTTGTTGCGCGCCGACCTCGCCGGCCGGGAGGAAACCGTTCGCCGTCTCGTCCGTATCGGGATCAACCAGCATGCGTTCGACGCGCTGGCGAGTTTTGAATTCAACACCGGCGCCCTGGCGCGGTCGACGGCGCTCAAACGGCTTAATGCAGGCGACCGGGCGGGCGCGGCCGCGGCGCTCCTCTGGTGGAACAAGGCGAGGATCGACGGCGCGCTGGTCGAAATCCCGGGCCTTGCGCGCCGGCGCGCCGCAGAAGCGGCGCTGTTTCTTAAGCCGACCTGAAGACGAGGGCGACGCCGTTATTGCAATAGCGCAGGCCCGTCGGTTCCGGTCCGTCCTTGAAGACATGGCCCTGATGGCCGCCGCATCGCGCGCAGTGATATTCCGTGCGGGGAATAATCAGTTTGAAGTCGCGCTTAAACCCCAGCGCGCCCGGCAGATAGTCCCAGAAGCTGGGCCAGCCCGTGCCGCTCTCGAACTTCGTTTCGGACGAAAAGAGCTCATAGCCGCAGCCGGCGCAGGCGTAGATCCCGTCGCGCTTTTCATCATTGAGGGGGCTCGAGCCCGGCCGTTCCGTCGCTTCCTTGCGCAGCACCGCATAGGCTTCCCGCGGCAGCCGGTCTTTCCATTCCGCTTCCGTCAATTGCCATTTCTCGAAGTCGGGAATGGTCGCCGGGTCGGGGTTTTCATTGGCCATTGTCGGTCCCGTATAGATGATTGCAGCGCCGCCTGCGCCCAGTCCTGCGCGTAGCGCAGATCGTCTTGTGAGTATCGTCATGGTGCTCCGCTCTTACGCAAACTGAGCCGCTTTATCTACTGGCGGGGGCCCTCAGAGGGAACGCATGGCAAGGTCACAAATCGGCGCCAGGGTCAGCAAAAGCCCCGCATCGCGGTTCGATTTGAACCGCTTCAAGCAATTGTGAGGATCGTCAATGTCGAGGGAGCGGATCTGCCAGGCGAAATGCGCCGCCGCCGGGAGAAGCGCGGCGTAAAAAACCGCGCCGGCGCCGATCAGCAGTCCCGCCGCGACAAAGCCGGCGATGGACATAGCGTAAAACACGGCAAGCCACGGGGCCGTCGCGCGCCCGAATTTAAGCGCCGTCGACTTCACGCCGATCAGGGCGTCGTCCTCCTTGTCCTGATGGGCGTAGATGGTGTCGTAGCCGAGGGTCCACGCGACGCCGGCCCCGTAGACCGCCCAGGCCGCCGGCGCGAGATCGCCCGCCGCCGCGGCGTAACCGACAAGAACGCCCCAGTTGAACGTCAGCCCGAGCCAGGCTTGCGGCCAGTAGGTAATGCGCTTCATGAACGGATAGGCCGCAACGAGGGCCAGGGACCCGAGGCCCACAAGGATCGCGAAGCGATTGAACTGCAACAGAACGACAAGCCCGATGAAGCAAAGCGCAATGAGAAAGACCGACGCCTGCCGCACCGTGATCTGTCCCGACGGGATCGGGCGCAAGGCGGTGCGTTCCACCTGCCCGTCGAAATCCCGATCGACAATATCGTTATAGGCGCAGCCGGCCCCGCGCATGACCACGGCGCCGACGCCCATAAGCGCGGCGAACCACAACAGCGCCGGAGCGGCGAAGCCGTTCGCCGCCGCGAAGGCCAGACCCCACAGGCACGGGATATAAAGCAGCCACGCGCCGATCGGCCGGTCGGCGCGGGCGAGGCGAAGATAGGGCTGCGCCGGCGCCGGCATGGCGCTCACCCAGTTGTCGGGCGCAGCGTCTGGCGTCGACGGCGAGGCGGTTTGGTTGCTCATGCAACCCCTATAGCAACGGGTAGCGATATGGTCATGGTCAAAACAACTCCCCCCGATTTTCCGGCGAAGTTGGACGGACGGGAACCGTCCAACGGAATCCAGCGGATGCGCCTTTTTTTGTCATGCGGCCTCGGTTACGAATTCCAGCCATTCTGGACCCCGGCTTTCGCCGGGGAGAACGGTGAACATTTGTGACGCCCCGCCTTTTCATCAATGCACCGCTTGCCGAGAGTGCGGCTGCGCCGCTTTCCGCCGAACAGGCGCACTACTTAAAAAATGTACTGCGTCGCGATGAAGGCGACGCCGTTCTTCTTTTTAACGGCAGCGACGGCGAGTTCTCCGCGGTCATTGCCGAATTGAAAAAGAAAGGGGGGCTCGCAACGGTCGGGGCGCAAACGCGCCCGCAGGCGGCGGAACCCGATCTAACGCTTTTCGTTGCGCCGGTAAAACGCGCGGCGCTTGAAACCATTATTCAAAAATCCGTTGAACTCGGCGCGCGGTCGATATGTCCGGTGATCACCGAACGAACTGTTGCGACACGGATCAATCGCGAGCGCCTTCAGGCTATCGCCGTTGAGGCTGCGGAGCAGTGCGGCCGGTTAAGCGTTCCCGCGATCGACGAGGCTGTGAAATTCGAGGCGATGTTCGACGATTGGCCTTCGGGCCGCCGACTGATGTTCTGCGACGAAGCCGGCGATGATGAAACGAAAGCATGGGGCGGCGGCGAGGGCCGGGCTGCGCCTGCATTAGAAACGCTAAAGTCGTTCGATAAAAAAACTGAAAGCTGGGCGATCCTGATCGGTCCGGAGGGCGGCTTCTCGCCGGCCGAGCGCGCGGCCTTGCGCGCGCGCGCCTTCGTCGCGCCGGTGACGCTCGGCCCCCGCATCCTGCGCGCGGACACCGCGGCGATCGCTGCGTTGACCCTGTGGCAGGCGGCGCTGGGCGATTGGCGGCGGCCTTGAGTCACGTCCGCGTGATGGAATCAAGGCTTGGCGGACCCGCGCATGCGGCTTAGAGCGGTTGCAGCAGTCGGCGGGCGCCGAGGAGAGACGGCACATTGACCACAGGCAAGGACCCAACCGGCGAAGCGGCGCCGATCGAATCAAAGGCGCAGCTTGTCGATTATCTCGCGAGCGGCGCCAAGCCGAAAGCGCAATGGCGCATCGGCACGGAGCACGAAAAATTCGTCTTTTGTCGGACGAATTTGCGGCCCATTCCTTATGAAGGATCGGATGGGGGCGGGGCCTCTTGCGATGCGGGCATCCGCGACATTCTGGAAAAACTGTCCCAGGAAACGGGATGGGAAATCATCCGCGAAGGCGAGCAGCCCATTGGTCTCAAGGGCGAGGGCGCGAGCGTGTCGTTGGAACCCGGGGGTCAGTTTGAACTTTCCGGCGCCGCGCTTGAGAATATTCACGAGACTTGCGACGAGGTGCACCGTCATCTCGCCGCGGTGAAAAAAGTCTGCGAGCCTCTGGGCGTCGCCTTTCTCGGCATGGGGTTCGCGCCGACCTGGACGCTCGATGAAACGCCGCGCATGCCGAAGGCGCGTTACAACATCATGCGCAACTACATGCCGAAGGTCGGCGGCCTCGGCCTGGACATGATGCATCGCACCTGCACGGTGCAGGTCAATCTCGACTACGCGTCGGAAGCGGACATGCGCGCGAAGTTCAGAACGTCCCTGGCGCTGCAGCCGATCGCCACGGCGCTGTTCGCCAATTCCGGGCTCAAGGAAGGCAAGCCCTCGGGCTTTGCCTCCTACCGCGCCCATATCTGGACCGACACCGATCCCGACCGCACGGGGCTCCTTCATTTCGTATTCGAGGACGGCTTCGGCTTCGAACGCTATGTCGACTACATGCTCGACGTGCCCATGTATTTCGTCCGCCGCGACGGCCAATACATAGACGCCGCCGGACAGTCGTTCCGGGACTTTATCAACGGCGCGTTGCCGGCCCTGCCCGGCGAAAAGCCGACCATGGACGACTGGGAAGATCATCTGTCCACGGCCTTTCCGGAAGTGCGCCTCAAAACCTTTCTCGAAATGCGCGGCGCCGACGGCGGGCCCTGGGCGCGTATCTGCGCCCTGCCGGCCTTGTGGGTCGGCCTGTTATATGATGACGCGGCGCTTGCCGCCGCCTGGGACATCGCCAAGGACTGGTCGCGGGAAGAACGCGAAGCGTTGCGCCATGACGCGGCGAAACTGGGGTTCAAGGCGACGGTCGCCGGCCGGAGCGTTCAGGATATCGCCCTCGACGTGCTCGACATCGCAAGAAGCGGGCTGCGCGCGCGCGCCCGCGCGGGCAATGTGGATGCGGACGAGACCAGCTTTCTCGATCCCCTGGTCAAGATTGCCGAGGTCGGCGAAACCATGGGCGAATTCACGGAGCGCTGGTTCCGCGACGAGGCGAAGGGCGACGCGAAACGGTTGTTTGAGGAGTGTAAATACTAGTGTTGAAATCGATTGCGCAAATGACCGCGTTGTTGATTGCAACGCCGCTGACGAGCTTGGCGCAGGAGGCGGAGAGTCCGGGCCAAGAGGATGCGCTCCTATGGTGCAGTCAGGATGCCGTCACGCCGCAATTTATCTCGCACGATGTTGATGCAATTTATCGAGGCGAGCAGGTCGAGCAGATTTACAATTTTATTGACTATCATTTCGAGCAATCCGGCCAGTATATGCGTGCTCGAACCTATATCCATGAAATAGAGGCCGTCGCGGTTTACGGTCCTTATGCGTCGGCGGAATCGTTAGAGCCTGTTGAGAACGACGCATTCAAAAACGCCGTGCTAAGTTATCTAAAACGCCGCTTTTTTAAGATCGAAGAGCTCGCTGACGAAGATTTTCAGGTCATCTGGGAATGGAGCGAGGCGGAAGCGCCGTCGCTGGAACAATGTGAACCGATCGTGTCGGTCGAAAACGTTCCGTGAATGCACAGTCAATTAATGCTTTCGGCGACACCGCCGCCGCGTGCAGAACCTTAGCGCAAAAAGAACCGATCCTCGCCCACGCCCTTGACGCCATCGGCGCGCCTCATATCCGGCGCCGGCCCGGCGGGTTCGAAGCGCTGTTTCGCATCATTGTCGAACAGCAAGTTTCCGTGCCGAGCGCCCAGGCGATCTGGAAACGCTGTCTTGTAGGCGTCGATCCGCTGACGCCGGCGCGCGCGGTGGCGGTGGGGGAAGACGGCTTGCGCGCCTGCGGCTTGTCGGGGCCGAAAATCCGGCATGTGTTGTCCCTCGCCGAGACGATGCGGCGCGGCGCGTTCGACCCAAGCGGCCTTTCTGCGCTCGCCGATGAGGACGCGTCGGCGGCGCTGCAAACCCTGAAAGGGATCGGGCCGTGGACGGCGGCGATCTATCTCCTCTTTTGCGAGGGGCGCATGGACGTCTGGCCGGCGGGCGACGTCGCCCTCCTCGCGGCCTGGCGTGACGCCCGCGCCGGCGCCGGAAAGGCGCGGGGGCCGCAACCGGGGATGGCGGGGCTCGACGCCCGGGCGGCCCGCTGGGCGCCTTATCGCGGCCTCGCCGCCCATATCCTCTGGACCTATTACGCCCATATTCGCGGCCGCAAACCCATCTGATTTTCCTCGCACTGTGGCGAAAATACCGGCAGGATCGTCAAACTTCTGTCATCGGGAATCAGATATACGGTGAAACAAGCGCTTTCGAGTTCGCCAATCTGTGTATAGACTGGGCCCTGAGTTTAAGGAGCGTGCGTTTTCACTTGTCGCCTGAAGCAACCAGCCGATAATCCCTACCGTTTCGCGGACGCGAGACCATGAGCATGGCCGCGCATACGCCGGAAGCCTGTCCCGCGCTTGTTCTGAATGCGGACTTTCGCCCCTTGAGCTATTTTCCTTTGTCGCTGTGGTCTTGGCAGGATGCGCTGAAAGCGGTGTTTCTCGATCGCGTCGACGTGGTCGCGCAATATGAAACGAAAGTGCACAGCCCGAGTTTCGAAATGCGCCTGCCGTCGGTGGTGTCGCTGAAGACCTATGTCAGCCATGCGCGCACGCCGGCCTTTACGCGTTTTAACGTTTTCCTGCGCGACCGCTTCACCTGTCAGTATTGCGGTTCGACCGAGCGCGACCAGTTGACCTTCGATCATGTGATCCCGCGGTCGCGCGGCGGCCGCACCACATGGCGGAACATTGTCGCCGCCTGCAGCGCCTGCAACATCCGCAAGGGCGGGCGCATGCCCGAGGTTGCGCGCATGGTGCCCGCGCGCAAACCCCGGCGGCCGACCATGTTCGAACTCAACGAACGCGGCCGCGCTTTTCCGCCCCATTACCTGCATGAGAGCTGGCAGGACTTCCTCTACTGGGACACCGAACTGGAACCCTGATCGCTGCGCCCCGTGGCGGTGATTGGAGGCCCTTGCGGCTAGCTCCATCACGCCCCTGGATGCAGACGGAACAGCGGGCGTCATAAGCTCAATTGAACGCGCCATCGCGCTGTCGTAGGGTTAACGGGAGATCGGAACGAGAAAATTGGGGACGTGGAGGGTTCGAATGGTCCAACATAACGTAGAAATAAATGACGAAGGCCAGCCGGTTGTGCACATGTCGCGCCGTGACATCGTTCGCGGGCTGGCGGCGGGCAGCGTCGTGGTTCTGGCGCCAGGCTGCGCGTACAATGAGCAGTTGGGCCGCAATCAGCTCTTGTTTGTGTCGTCGGGACAGATGGCGCAGCTCGCAGACTCTGCTTGGACCGACTTAAAGCAACAGGAGCGGGTCACCAATGATCCGCGCTATGTCAATCGTATGAACCGGGTTGCGCCGCGCGTTATCCAAGCCGCGGGTGGAAATCCGTCCCAGTGGCAGGTCGAGGTGTTTGAGTCGGATCAGATCAACGCGTTTGCCTTGCCTGGCGGCAAGGTCGGCTTTTACACCGGCATCCTAGACTTCATGGATAATGACGATCAGATCGCTACCGTCATGGGCCACGAGGCGGCGCATGTGAATTTCAACCATTCCGGCGAGCGTTACAGTCAATCCACTCTCGCTGCGACGGGCCTCTCTGTGGCGCAAGTGGCCGTTTCCGGAAGTCGCTATCAGAATCAAATCATGGGCGTGCTCGGCATGGGTGCGTCGCTTGGCGTGATCCTGCCGTTTTCGCGCAAGCATGAGCTGGAAGCGGACAAGTTCGGCGTGCGCTACATGCACCGCGCCGGTTACAGCGCGTCGGAGGCGCTTACGTTCTGGGAGAAAATGGCGGCGAAAAAATCAGGCGGCGGCCCGCCGGCGTATCTTTCGACACACCCGAGCGACTCGACGCGCATCGCCGCGCTTCAGAAAGAAATTGCGCTGCTGCGGTAACGGCCGGCGCATTCGGCGCGGGGCTTGCTTGCCTTCGCCCGGCGGCGGGACTAGGTTCCGCCGCCTTGACGGACCCGGCGCTCTTGGCCGGGTCGTTTCCGGGCCGCCTTAGCTCAGTAGGTTAGAGCGCTAGATTGTGGATCTAGAGGTCCCTGGTTCGAAACCAGGAGGCGGTACCATCCCTGTTAACGCATATCTTACGCGCCGACCCGCCCGGGCGCGGCGGATATTTCGCTGCGCCGTCCCGGCGCCGAAATGACGCTAAACATTGCTCAATCAATTGCCTCAATTATCCGCCTATCCTATGAGCGGCTCCTATGTGAGCGGCGAGAGTAATCGGAGGCGCGCGCCATGTGCGGCATAGTCGGCATCCTTGGCAAAGACGACGTGGCCGCGCCCATTGTCGAGGCGCTCCGCCGTCTTGAATATCGCGGCTATGATTCCGCCGGCGTCGCCACCATCGACAAGGGCGAGATTGCGCGCCGCCGCGCCGCGGGAAAGCTTAACGTCCTGCGTGAAAAACTCGCGCGCGAACCCCTCGCCGGCCGCGCCGGCCTTGGTCATACGCGCTGGGCGACCCATGGGGCGCCGATCGATGAAAACGCCCACCCCCACGCCACCGACCGCGTCAGCATCGTTCATAACGGGATCATCGAAAACTTTCGCGAACTGCGTGACAAACTCGCCGCCAAAGGCCGCAACTTTCAGTCGGCGACGGATTCGGAAGTCATTGCGCAGCTCATCACCGCATACATCGACGAAGAAGGCGCGTCGCCAATCGATGCATTCCGCAGGATGCTGTCGCGCATTCGCGGCGCCTTCGCCATTGCGGCGATTTTTGCCGGCGAAGATGATCTCATTCTGGCGGCGCGACAGGGCAGCCCGCTCGCCATCGGTCGCGGCGACGGCGAGATGTTTATCGGTTCCGACGCCTTTGCGCTGGCGCCCTTCACCAATCGCGTGACCTATCTTGACGAAGGCGATCATGCGGTGGTCACGCGCCAAGGGTTCGAGGTTTTCGACAGCGGCGGCGCGCCGGCGCAGCGGCGGGAAATCGTCTCGTCGGTCTCGGACGCCATGGTCGACAAGGACGGCCACCGGCATTTCATGGCCAAGGAAATCCATGAACAGCCCGAAGTGGTCGGCCATACGCTGGCGCGCTTTGTTGACCCGACCGCCGCGGCCTTGCGCGATTTCGGCGCCGGTTTCGATTTCAGGAAACTCGACCGGCTCATCGTTTCCGCCTGCGGCACGGCCTATTATGCAGGACTGATCGCGAAATACTGGTTTGAAACCTGGGCGCGTCTGCCGGTCGAAATCGATATCGCGTCGGAACTTCGCTATCGCGATATTCCCTATCCGAAAAAGGGCGGCGCCGTTTTTGTCTCCCAGTCCGGCGAAACCGCCGACACGCTGGCCGCGCTCCGGGAGGCGAAAGCCCATGGCCAGCGCATTGGCGCGGTGGTCAATGTCGCGGAGTCGAGCATCGCCCGGGAAGCGGACGACATCTTCCAGATCAACGCCGGCCCGGAAATCGGCGTCGCCTCGACAAAAGCCTTTACGTGTCAGCTTGTGGCGCTCGCCTCGCTTGCGATCAAGGCGGGTGCCGAGCGCGGCGTCCTGTCAAAGGACGATCAGACGGCCCTTGTCGCCGCCTTGCTGGAAACGCCGCGACTTATCGCAGAGGCGTTGCAGCAGGAAAAAGCGATTGAGAAAATCGCCGCCGATCTCTCAAAGGCGCGCGACATTCTTTACATCGGTCGCGGCGTCAGCTTCCCGATCGCGCTTGAAGGCGCGCTGAAGCTCAAGGAAATTTCCTATATTCACGCAGAAGGCTACGCCGCCGGCGAACTCAAGCACGGTCCCATCGCGCTCATTGACGAGCATGTGCCGGTGGTCGTCGTCGCGCCCAGCGACCGGCATTACGAAAAGACGATTTCCAACATGCATGAAATCATCGCCCGCGGCGGGCGCCCGCTGCTGATCTCGGACAAGCGCGGGATCAAGGAGGCCGGCGATGTCTGGGCGGCGATCGAGGCGCCGGAAACGCACCCGCTATTGTCGCCGCTGGTCTACGCGGTCCCGGTCCAGCTGCTTGCCTATTTCGCCGCGACGGCGAAGGGCACCGATGTGGACCAGCCGCGCAATCTCGCCAAGTCGGTGACCGTGGAGTAGGGGCGGCTACGGCCGCACGTCCCATTCGGCGACAACGGCGCTATCGCGGCTCAAGTCAATGCGCCCGAGCGATCCCGTACGGAGTTTTTTCGGCAAATCCGGGTTGGCGGTTGTCGCCGCGTCCAGGGCAAACCGGGCGACGCCATTGCTGGTGACGGCGAGCACGGCGGCGTCGGGCGCCGTCTTTCGAATGCGTGCAAATAACGAGCGCCAGCCTGCGATCAGCGCCGCTGGATCAACGTCCCAGCCGGGCGGCGGGACCGACGCCGTGTTCCACTGATCGAGGGCGTCAACGCCGATGCGCGCAACGACCGTCGCTTCCGGCTGGTTTTCATCCGGACCGTAGTCGATTTCGAGAAGCGAAGGCTCTGCAACGATTTGAGGGGCGTTCGCGCTATGCGCCGCAATGGCGTCGGCGGTCTCCATGGTCCGTTTGAGGGGCGCTGAAAATATCGTCGCCAAGCCGATATTCCGTTCGGCAAAATACTTGCCGAGGACGTCGGCCTGCGCGCGTCCTGATTGCGATAACGGAAGATCCGTGCGCCGCCCGATGCGGGTCGGCGTATCGCCTGCGTCAAAGGTGTTGCCGTGCCGCGCGATATAGAGAACCGGCATCAGTCAATGACGCCCGGATCGCCATGGCGTTCGATCATCGCTTGCAGCCGGGCGAGGTCCGCCGGCGTATCGATGCCGCTCGTCGAAATCTTTTGCGCTTCCACAAGAACGCAATGTACCGATACGCCGTTTTCGAGCATCCTTAATTGTTCAAGGCCCTCGATCTCTTCATAGGGCGACGCCGGCGTCCTCGTGAACTCTTCAAGCGCCGCACGGGTAAAGCCGTAAAGGCCCACATGGCGGCAAACCGGAGAAAACTCCGATTGCTGACGAAGCGCGGCTTCATCGCGCATGGCGGGGATGATGGTCTTGGAAAACCACAACGCCTTGCTGTCTGCATCCATCACGCATGTGGTCCCGCTTGTCGGCGAGACCCGTTTCGCCTCGCGCAGCGCGTCAAGGCCCGCCCAGTCGAGGCGGATGCAGGGCGTCGCCGCCGCCCCTTTGCCTTGCGCCAAGGCGTGCGCGATCGCGGTCACGTAATGGACCGGCGTGAACGGCGCATCCCCTTGAAGATTAATGACAAATTTGCAGTCCGGCGCGCATTTCGTCGCCGCTTCGAGGGCCCGGTCGGAACCGCTCGGAGAAGCCGGGTCGGTCATGACGACGGGCGCGTCAATCTCCCGGCAGTGATCGGCGATGCGCGCGTCGTCCGTGGCGACGACGAATTGGGCGTGCGGTATCGTCGCCGCCGCGGCGCGGGCCTGGGCCGCCACCCGCTGCAGCATGGTCTGCCCGGCAATCTCGGCCAGCGGCTTTCCGGGAAAGCGGGTTGATCCGTATCGGGACGGGATGACGATCAGCGTTTCAGCGGTCATGGTCTGTCGCGCCCTATGCCGGAAATCCATGGAGCGATGAACGGGCCTTGGCGACGGCGTCGATGTCTTTCAGTTCCGCGAGCAGGGCGCGCATGTTTTTGAGCGGAACCATGTTCGGGCCGTCGGACGGCGCAGCGTCCGGATTGTCATGGGTCTCCATGAAAAGGCCGGCGACGCCGACGGCGACCGCGGCCCGCGCAAGGGTCGGGACCATGTCGCGCTCACCGCCCGAAGCGCCGCCAAGGCCGCCCGGTTGCTGCACCGAATGGGTTGCGTCGAAAATAACCGGCGCGCCGGTCCCTTGCGTCATGGTCGGGATGGCTCGGAAATCTGCAACCAGCGTGTTGTAGCCGAAACTGGCGCCGCGCTCGGTAACGAGGACATTCGCATTGCCGGCCTGAACGACCTTGGCGACCACATGGTCCATGTCCCAGGGCGCCAGGAATTGCCCCTTTTTGATTTTCACGACCCGGCCGGTCTTCGCCGCCGCGACCAACAGGTCCGTCTGGCGGCAGAGAAACGCCGGGATCTGCAGGACGTCGACGGCCTCGGCGACGGCGGCGCACTGATCCGGCTGATGGACGTCGGTGACGACGGGCAGGCCCAGGCTTTCGCGGATCTCGGAAAACACCGGCAACGCGTCGTTGAGGCCGACGCCGCGGGCCGCGCCGGCGCTGGTGCGGTTGGCCTTGTCGAAGGAGGTCTTGAAGACGAGGCCGATATCGAGCGCCTCGGCAATCTCCTTCAGCGCCGCCGCTATTTCCAGCGCATGAGACCGGCTCTCCATGGCGCAGGGACCGGCAAACAGCGTCAATGGCGCTGACGGCCCGATTCGCACGGCGCGCGCTGGCGCGGCAATCTCGACGACGAGGTTTGGCGATGACGGCATTGCCCTGACGGCCCTTTTCCTTGCTGCCCGGAAGCGCGGCCCATGATAGACTGACCCGAGCCTTTGCAACAGCGAGAAACTTTGCCAGAGAGGCCGTTTACCCGCTCCGGCAAGCACCGATTTATGGACAAGTTTAACGAAACCGCCGCTGACGTCGTCCAAACGGAGATCGAGGGCCTATCCGCCCTCGCCGCCCTGTTGCGGGACGGAACGAGCGAACTCGCGGCGGCCGCGAACGATGCGGTGGCTCGCATCGCCGCCCTCAAGGGCCGGCTCATTCTGACGGGCATGGGCAAATCGGGCCATGTGGCGCGCAAGATCGCGGCGACCTTTGCGTCGACCGGCACGGCGGCGAGTTTTGTCCACCCGGCCGAAGCGAGCCACGGCGACCTTGGCATGATCGCGCGCGAGGACATGGTGCTGGCGCTTTCCAATTCCGGCGAGACGGAGGAACTGCGCGACGTCCTCGCCTATGTGCGGCGCTTCGCCATTCCGTTGATCGTGATGACGGCGGGGCCGCGCTCAACGCTTGCGCAGGCGGGCGACGTGCGGCTCATTCTGCCGCCGGCGGCGGAGGCCTGCGCGGCGACCCCGGCGCCGACCACAACCACGACCATGATGATGGCGCTCGGCGATGCGCTGGCGATTGCGCTCCTCCAAAACAAAGGCGTGACCGCGCAGGATTTTCGCGCCTTTCATCCGGGCGGACGGCTCGGCGCTGCGCTCAAACGCGTCACCGACTTGATGCATCACAAGGAAATGCCGCTGTGCAAGGGCGACGATCCGGTAGCGCGCGCGGTCGACATTATTACAAAATCCGGTTTCGGCTGCGTCGGCGTTGTCGACGCCGAGGGCGTGCTTATCGGGATGGTGACCGACGGCGATTTGCGCCGGCACTTCAGCCGGTCTCTCAGCGACGCGCGCGTCGCCGAGATCATGACCCGAAACCCCCATGTGGTGGGCGAAGACAGCGTTGCGGCGGAGGCGCTGGCGCTGTTTTCAGATCGCAAGATTACAGCGGTGTTTATCGTCGACGCTGCGCGCCGGCCGCTGGGCCTGTTGCACGTTCATGACTGCCTGGATGTGGGCGTGGTTTAACGACGGCGCCTCATCGTGCGTGGAACGCCGGCGTTACTCCTCGCCGGCGGGTTCTGACGCGTCTTCTTCGGGCTTGATTTCGAAGTTTGTGCCGACATCGGATTGTACCCGAATCTTCTGCTGCAGTAAGAAACGCTCATTCAGGACGGCAAACCGCTCCATTACCTTATCGGCGTCTTCTTTAGAGCCGTAACCGCACGCGGCCATGCTCACCGACAGTTTGTCTTCCTCGCCCACGATAACATCGCGGCGGACGATCATCGGATGGGCGTAATGGACGTCTTTGGTTAGCGTAAAAGATATGGGGCCGGACATATAAGCGACTTGCTCGTCCGTTTCGGTGACCAGTTCCATACCGTCCATGGCGAGCGCATCGGCCCGGAGCTTTTCAAAACCCTCAGGGCAATCGAGCCTGAGGCCGCCGACCGAATAATTGTGAAAATCCTCGCTCGCGACGGCGTCGCTTTTTTCGGTCTCCTCGGCGTCACTTGTGTCCGCATCGGCGCAGGACGCCGCCGGGATCAGGATTGCGAGTGCGAATAATGCGGCGCCATTGGTTTTCATGATGTGTCCTCTACGCTCCGTAATTTCCCGCTTGCCGGCGCAAGAAACGCCGCCTGGCGGTGCGGCCGAAGGAATAAGGATCGCTTCCAGCCTGTCAATCGACCGGCAGGCCATTCAAGCCCTGTGCCAGAATGGGCGTCCGTCCTGTCCGCGCTATACGGAAAACGGGCTCTCAAAGCGGTCAAAGTCCACGGCCGCAGCGTCCTTTTCCGAGAGGGTCGCCTTCTCCGGCGGCGCGGGCCAGGCGATGCTGAGGGACGGCGAGGCCCAGTGGACCGCGCCGTCTGACGCCTCGTCGTAGTAGTCGGTAACCTTGTAGGCGACGACCGTGTCCGGTTCGAGCGTCATGAACCCGTGCAGGAACCCGACAGGCGCTAGGAGCTGCTTCCGGTTCGCCGCGGACAGCTCTTCGCCAACCCATTTCCCATAGGTGGGCGAGCCTTTTCGCGCATCGACCGCCACGTCGAAGATGCGCCCCTGCGCGACGCGCACGAGCTTCGCCTGCGCGAAAGGCGGCGCCTGAAAATGGAGACCGCGCACGGTAAACGGTTTCGCCGACCGGGATTCATTGTCCTGAACGAAGACGAGACCGGGCGCGTGCGGCCCATAGCGACGGGCGCTATAGGTTTCGGAAAACGCCCCCCTAGCGTCTTCAAACGCCGGCGGGACAAAGACTTTAACGTCCGGAAGCGCGGTTTCAATTACATCCATCGGGCCGGCTCACCGCTATTTGACCTGTTCATCGGCAATGCGCCGCAGATAGTCCCCATACCCGCTTTTCTCCAGCGGCGCGGCCAGCGCGTGCAATTGTTTGGCGTCGATATAGCCCTTGCGGAAGGCGATTTCCTCAACGCAGCCGATTTTGAGGCCCTGTCTTTCTTCAACCGTTTGCACAAAATGCGCGGCTTGCAGAAGCGCGTCATGGGCGCCGGTGTCGAGCCACGCGAAACCGCGCCCCAACAGGCGCACGCTGAGCGCGCCGTCGTTCAGATACATGGCGTTTAGGGTCGTAATCTCAAGCTCGCCCCGCGCCGACGGGCGCACTCGTTTTGCGCGGTCGCAAACGGTTTCATCGTAGAAATATAATCCGGTGACGGCGTAATTCGATTTCGGCGCGGCGGGTTTTTCTTCGATGCTGAGCGCGCGCCAGTCGGCGTCGAATTCGACGACGCCGTAGCGTTCCGGCTCCGTCACATGGCTGGCGAAAATGACGGCTCCGGATTTTTCCGCCGCCGCCCCTGTTAGCAGTTCCGACAAGCCGTGGCCGTAAAAGAGATTGTCGCCAAGGATCAGCGCGCATTTCTCGCCGCCAATGAACTCCTCGCCGATGATAAAGGCTTGGGCGAGCCCCTCCGGCTTCGGTTGCACGGCGTAGGCGAGGCGTACGCCCCAGTCGGCGCCGTCGCCGAGGAGCCGTTGAAAATTCGCCTGATCCTCCGGCGTTGTGATGATCAGGATGTCGCGAATGCCGGCGAGCATCAGCGTCGACAGCGGGTAATAAATCATCGGTTTGTCGTAGACCGGCAGCAATTGTTTCGACGTCGCCCGGGTGATCGGATGCAACCGCGTTCCGGCGCCGCCGGCGAGAATAACGCCCTTCATGACGCGGTCTCCGTTGGCGCGATGACGCCGAGACGATCGCCGCGAAAGCCGCGTTTGCGGATCGCCTCCCACCACCAGCGGTTGGAAAGATACCAGTCGACCGTGCGCCGAAGGCCGTCATCGAGGCCGACGGACGGGCGCCAGCCGAGGTCGCGTTCGATTTTCGACCCGTCAATCGCGTAACGCAGATCGTGGCCGGGACGATCCGCGACGAACTCGATCAGGTCGGCGTGGGGACGCCCCTCCGGCGCGGCCTCGTCCATCAGCGCGCAGAGCCGCCGCACGAGGTCGATATTGGTCAGTTCGCTGTTTCCCCCCACATTGTAGGTCTCGCCAAGCGCGCCTTTTTCGAGCACGCGCAACAGCGCGTCGGCGTGATCTTCGACGAAAAGCCAATCGCGGACGTTTTCGCCCCGGCCGTAAACGGGAATGGGCCGGCGCTCCAGCGCGGCGAGGATAACGACGGGGATCAGTTTTTCGGGAAACTGACAGGGCCCGTAATTGTTGGAACAATTGCTGGCGACGACGGGCAGGCCGAAGGTTTCGCTCCAGGCGCGCACGAGGTGATCGGAACTCGCTTTCGACGCGGAGTAGGGCGAATTCGGGCGATAGGGGCTTTCTTCGGTAAACGCGCCCGAGCTCCCAAGCGCGCCGAAGACTTCATCGGTCGAAACGTGATGAAAGCGAAAACGGTCTTTTTGCGCGGCGGGCAAGGCCTCGAAATAGCGGCGGCTTTCCGTCAGCAGTTGATAGGCGCCGATGATGTTTGTCCGGATAAACGCGTCCGGTCCGTCGATGGAGCGGTCCACATGGGTCTCGGCGGCGAGATGCATGATCGCGTCGGGAGCGTGCGCGTCAAAGGCTGCGCGCACCGCATCGCCATCGCAGATGTCGCCTTCGACAAAGGCGTATTGCGGCCGGTCGCTCCAGCCCTTCAGATTGTCCAGGTTCGCCGCATAGGTCAGCTTGTCGAAATTGACGACTTCCAGCCCGCGATCGAGCGCTGCGCGTATGACGGCTGAACCGATGAATCCCGCGCCGCCTGTAATCAGTAGCTTCATGATCCTCACCGGCGCATGGCCGCCCGGTCCGCCTCCAAGCGGGCGCGCGCCATCATACCCGATATTGTGGAGAAATCGTCAATCGAGACCTTGTCCTCACGCGGGGCCTATTCCGGGTCGTGCAGGCGGGAGAGGACGCCGCCATCAGCGTAAAGGGTTGCGCCGGTGAGGAAAGCCGCGTCCGCGCCGGCAAGGAACACCGCGATCCGGGCGATTTCCGCCGGATCGGCGATGCGCCGCAAGGGGTGGACGTCGGCGAGGGCTTTCAACGCCTTCGCGTTTCCGGCGAAACCGGCCTCCAGCATGTCCGTGCGCGTCGCCGCCGGCGCGAGTCCGTTGACCCGCACCGCGGGGCCCAGATCAACCGCAAGGGCGCGGGTCATGCCGTGAAGCGCGGCCTTGGATGTCGCATAGGCGGCGAAGCCGGGCTTTGTCGCCTCGGCGTGGACCGAGCCGATATTGAGGATGACGCCCTTGTTCTGTTCGAGGTCGGCGAGAAACGCTTTCGCCATGAGCATGGGCGCGGCGACGTTGACGTCGAGGGATTCGAGGATGGCGTCCGCGCCAAGCGCGTCGAGACGGCCGAGATGTTGAACGGCGGCGTTGTTGACGATGACGCCCAACGGCGCGTCGCCGCACGCCGCGCGCACGTTTTTTTTCAATGCGTCGATAGAGTCGGGCTGGCGCGCAAACTCGCCAATGTCCATTTGCACAAATGAAAACGTCTTTGGCGGCTGCGCCATGGGCGCGCGGTCGACGCCGACAACGCGATCGCCGTTTTCGACAAACGCTTCAACAAGGCGTTGTCCGATGCCGCCGAGGCAGCCGGTAATCAGGACGCTGCGCGTCATGGTCGGGTTCCGAGAAATTGCGCGATCTTTTCAATGGCGAGGCGGCTGACGCGGCGAACCGCGTCGGCCGAATTCGATCCGTTATGGGACCCGAATATGCACTGTTCAAATTGGCGCAGCGGATTGTCCGGCGCGAGGGGTTCGACTTCAAAGACGTCAAGGGCGGCCGAGTGGACGGTCCCGTCCCGGAGCGCGGCGACGAGCGCGGCCTGTTCGATCACCGGCCCCCGGGCCACATTGACGACCCGAACGCCGGGCTTGAGCTCGCTGAGCATGCTGTCGTTGAACATATGGCGGGTCGCGTCGTTGAGCGGACAGGTGAAGATCAGGAAATCCGCCTCGCCGAGACGGGCCGGCCACGCTGCGGTCTCCACATCCAGTTCTGCGACGGGTTTATACGCCGGATCGTAAACGACGACCCGCGCGCCGCAGGCGAGAAGCCGCTTCGCCGTTTGCGATCCGATATCGCCGAACCCCACAAGCGCGACCGTGCGCCCGGCGAGGGATATCCCCGTCGGTTTCGGCCAGGCGTTCTGCGACCGGATCTGGCGGTCGATAAAATAGGTCTCGCGGGCGAGGCCGATGGCGTAGGCGAGCGCGATGTCGGCGACCTCGCCGCCAAAGACGCCGGGGGTGTTTTCAACGGGAACGCCGGCGTCCCGAAAAGCGGCGAAATCAACATTGTCGACGCCGACGCCCCATTTAACAGCGGCGCGCAACTTGCCCGCGGCGCCGGCCTCAACGACGCGCCGCGTCGCCGGATCGTCGCCGATGATCCAGCCGTCATAGCCGGGAACCGTTTCGATCAACTCGTCCTCGGACATGATTTGCGTCACCGTCGCTGCCGTAAAGGCAAGGCCGTTCTCCTCGAAATCAGGCGCGAAGGCGTCGATCATGCCGAGCATGGGCGGGCAGGTGACAAGGACGTTGGGTCTGGTCATGAGGCGCCTTGCAATCTTGATGGTTGGCGACGAGGCTTATGCCTCAGCGACCGCCGTTCATAAACCCCGCGCCTTGTTCAATTCGTAAGTCGCTCAAGGTCTGTAACCCTCGCGCGCAGCGCCGTTAATTCGGCGTCCTGACGCGCCAGATGACCAAGGATGGCGAAGCGCATATAGATCAGGCTGAAGACGATGATGAACGCGGCGCCGGCGCCCGCGCAGGCGAGCGCCAGGAGGGCTGCGGAGGGCGACGCAAAGGCGACCCATGTGACCAGGCCCAGCGCGACCGCCGCCAGCGCTGCGCCGACGCCGGCCCCGTAGGCGGCGATAAACGCCTTTCGGCGCGATTTCCCGCCGGCGCCGTGATCGGCCCCGTCTTCATTCTCAGCCATATTGATGTTTTCGTCCGCCGGCGTCGGTTCCGCGCCGGTCCCAAGAAACGCTTCCAGTTCGATAAACGGCAGGCAGCGGACGCCGGACGCCGGATTGCCGTTATAGATATCCACATTGACCGCGCGCAGACGCGCGGCCGCGCGCCGCCAGGCGTTGACATGCAGGTCCGGGCGCGGATTGGGAATGTTATATTTATCGCCCGGCGCCTGGTATCCCTTGAAAAAGTAGTTGGGATTGTCGCGGGCCTCGACGATTTCAAGTTCAATGCCGTCACCACGTCGGGCCCCGTCGACTATTTCCTTATACTGAGCGTCGACGCCGAGAATGACGATCTTCCTGTAGCCCATTTCCGCCGCCCAAAGCGCCGAATGGCTGCCCGTTGTGGGCGGATCGACGCTTAACAGGGTTCGCCCGGCGCGCGCTGCATCGAAATTGACGACGCGCCTTGTCCTTGCAACGGACCCCAGCGCCTCAATCAGATTGCTCCGCAGAAGAAAACGCTCAATGCGCTCTTCTTCAATCAAAGCGGCGATTTCGTCCTTGTGAGACATGCCGACCACCAGATCGACGCAGGCGTAATAACGCGGCCGCCAGTCGATTTCGCGCCAGTAGCGATAAGCCGCATTCATGCCGATCGTGGCGTAGGGGCTCAGTGCGGGCAGGGAAACACTGGCGAGCGACGGGCCATTGCCCAGAACAAACGCGGTTTCATCATCGACGCGTAGGCGGGCTGATCCTGTCTGGACGGTATCCATGGCGCCGAGATATGTCATTGGCCGCCATAGCTGTCCATTGCGTTGTTGGACTTTACGCCGATGACCGGACCGACGGCGCCGATCGCGGTCAGGAAACCTTGAGGCGCGCTGTCGCCTGGTTATCCAGAAACCACGCATAGGTGGCGCGCAGGCCGTCGCCGAGGGTGATTGACGGGCGCCAGCCAAGGGCCGCGAGGCGGTCGTTCGACATCAGCTTTCTCGGCGTCCCGTCGGGTTTTGACCGGTCGAAATGGAGCGCCCCTTCGAGGCCGACAACGTCCATGATTTCTCTCGCGAGATCGGCAATCGTAACGTCGTTGCCGGAGCCGATATTGACGTGGCTCGCGCCGGAATAATTTTGAAGGAGGAAGACAAGCGCGTCGGCGCAATCATCCACATGCAGGAACTCGCGCCGCGGCGCGCCGCTGCCCCACACGGTAAGGCCCGTTTCGCCGGCCTGCTTCGCCTCATGGGCCTTGCGCATCAGCGCCGGGATGACATGCGATTTTTCAAGATCAAAGTTGTCGCCCGGTCCGTAAAGATTGGTGGGCATGCCGGAAATGTAATCGACGCCGTGTTGTTTTCTGTAGGCCTCGCACAGTTTCAGGCCGGCGATTTTTGCAATCGCATACCATTCATTGGTGGGTTCGAGCGGCCCGGTGAGGAGCGCGCCTTCCGGGATCGGCTGCGGCGCGTGTTTGGGATAAATGCAGGACGAGCCGAGAAACAGAAGCCGCTCGACGCCGACGCGAAAGGCGCCTTCGATGACATTCGTCTCCATGATGAGGTTGTCGTAGAGAAAATCCGCTGGATACGTATCATTGGCGAGAATGCCGCCCACTTTCGCGGCGGCGAGTATAACGATGTCGGGTTTTCTGTCGGCGAGAAACGCCCGCACCGCCGCCTGATCGCGCAGATCGACGATGTCGCGTCCGGCCGTGACGATCTCGCAATCCTCGCCCTCAAGGCGGCGCACAATGGCGGCGCCAACCATGCCGCGATGGCCGGCGACGAATATTTTCTTGCCCGTCAGCGTGTGCATAAGGTTTCTCGCCGCCCTAATTCCGCAGTCCGGTCGGTGAGATCGGACATGCTGTGACGTTTCGGTTCGCTTCAGCCGGTGCGATCGCGACGATGGCGTTCTTGTTCGACCGCTTCGCGGTCGGCCGCGACCATTTCCTTGACCAGATCAGGAAACGATATCTTGTGGGACCAGCCCAGTTTCTCGCGCGCCTTTGACGGATCGCCGATGAGCAGGTCGACCTCGGTGGGGCGAAAATATCGCGGGTCGATTTTGACCAGTGTTTCGCCCGTATTTTCGTCGCGGCCGATTTCGTCAACCGACGCGCCTTCCCAGGCGATCCTACGCCCCGTTTCGGCGAAGGCCAGTTCGACGAACTCCCGCACTGAATGGGTTTCTCCGGTGGCGAGCACATAGTCGTCGGGCGCGTCCTGCTGCGTCATCAGCCACATGCCCTCCACATAGTCGCGCGCATGGCCCCAGTCCCGCTTGGCGTCGAGATTGCCGAGATAGAGCGTTTTTTGCAGGCCCTTTTCGATGGCCGCGACGGCGCGCGTAATTTTGCGCGTGACAAAGGTTTCCCCGCGCGTCGGCCCCTCATGGTTGAAAAGGATGCCGTTGGAAGCGTGCATGCCGTACGCTTCGCGGTAGTTCACCGTGATCCAGTAGGCGTAGAGTTTCGCCGCCGCATAGGGGCTGCGCGGGTAAAACGGCGTTGTTTCGGTCTGCGGGATTTCCTGGACCTTGCCGTAAAGTTCCGACGTCGACGCCTGATAAAAACGCACCCGGTCCTCAAGGCTCAGGATACGGATTGCCTCAAGCAGGCGCAACGTGCCGACCGCGTCGGCGTTCGCCGTATATTCCGGCGTTTCAAATGAAACCTGAACGTGGCTTTGCGCTGCGAGGTTGTAAATTTCATCCGGCTTTGTTTCCTGAACGAGACGGATCAGATTGGTGGAATCGGTCAGGTCGCCATAATGCAGGAAAAACGAGGTCTCGTGTTCGTGGGGATCTTCGTAGAGTTCGTCGACGCGCGCGGTATTAAAGGACGAAGAGCGCCGCTTGACGCCGTGAACCTCGTACCCTTTTTCAAGCAGCAGGCGCGCCAGATAGGCGCCGTCCTGTCCGGTTACGCCGGTCACCAATGCTACTTTTTTCGCCATACCGCTTGAAGCCGCCATTTCATCATTCGGGCGGGCCCGCCCCGCGCTTCCATTGATTGC
Organism: Hyphococcus sp.; assembly: GCA_028284345.1. Lineage (GTDB taxonomy): Bacteria > Pseudomonadota > Alphaproteobacteria > Caulobacterales > Parvularculaceae > Hyphococcus. Next base: position 899,319 of record JANQRY010000008.1, read on the forward strand.
CGGCGCCGGGGAAACGCGACCTGCGAACCGTCTCCGGTTCTAAGTCGACTTCGCCGCGCCGTCTTGTTGCTCCGTCGTCCAGTAGGAAACGCATGGAATCTTCGATTTGTCGCACCGGTCCGCGTATTTCCGGGCGATCTCGGTCACTTCTTCCAGCAAGCCGTCCTCAAGCGTAATCGGGTCGAGGCCGAGCCCCAGCAGGCGCTGATTTTCCACATTCAGGTCGTTTTCGGAATCTTCCTTGCGCGGATTGGCGACATTTTCGATTTTTGCGCCGGTCTTGTCGGCGATGAGCTGCGCCAGCTCCCGCACCCTGTGGGTTTCCGTCATCTGATTGAGAATCCGCACCCGTTCGCCGTGCTGCGGCGGGTTTTCGATCGCCAGCTCGATGCACTTCACCGTATCCTGAATATGGATGAAGGCCCGCGTCTGCCCGCCGGTGCCGTGCACGGTCAGGGGAAAGCCGACCGCCGACTGCATCAAAAAGCGATTGAGCACCGTGCCGTAGTCCCCGTCATAGTCAAAGCGATTGATCAGGCGTTCATCGCGCTTGGTCTCCGCCGTCTGCGTGCCCCAGACGATGCCCTGATGCAGATCCGTAACCTTGACGCCGTCATTCTTGTTGTAAAACGCGAACATCAACTGGTCCTGGGTTTTCGTCATATGGTAGATCGAGCCGGGATTGGCCGGGTACAGAATTTCCTGGCGGACCTGGCGCCCGTCGTCGGTCTCGATCGTCACCGGCAGATACCCTTCGGGGATCTTCATGCCCGCCGTGCCGTATCCGTAAACGCCCATGGTGCCGAGATGCACGAGGTGGGAATCAACGCCGGCCTCGACAATGGCGGCCAGAACATTGTTGGTGGCGTTGAGATTGTTATCGACCGTATAGCGCTTGTGGTAGGACGACTTCATGGAATATGGCGCGGCGCGCTGTTCGGCGAAATGAACGATCGCGTCCGGCTCAAAATCCCGAAGCAGGTTCAACAGCCGGGCGTAATTCTCCGAAACGTCGATATTCTCAAACAGGATCCGGCGCCCGGAAACCTCTTCCCAAGCGGCGAGGCGGGTCGAAACCGGCTGGATCGGCGTTAAGGACTCAACCTCGAGTTCGATGTCGATTTTGCGGCGCGAGAGATTGTCGACGACGATGATATCGTGGCCCAGATTGGAAAGATGAAGGCTCGTCGGCCAACCGCAGAACCCATCGCCGCCAATTACTAAAATCTTCATAGTCGCCTCCACGCGCCAGTCCGGCTCTATACCAACCCCGGTTCAATAATCATCATATGGCGCGACCGCGAGCCGGTGCGCAAGCCGGGGGCAAGATTGCGGGTTGATAGAGCGCCACTGGCGGATTGCGCAACCCCTCATGGAACAGGCGGAGATTCGCCGCTTGACGGCGCGGAATCTGACCTTTTAAACCAAGCCCCGCGAATCCCGCGGCGCCGTAAATTGTGGAAATTGGGTC
>JANQRY010000009.1 GCA_028284345.1 Hyphococcus sp.
ATGGAACAGGCGGAGATTCGCCGCTTGACGGCGCGGAATCTGACCTTTTAAACCAAGCCCCGCGAATCCCGCGGCGCCGTAAATTGTGGAAATTGGGTCGAGAACGCGGATCGGCCGAAAGCGATAGTGACAGTGATGGCTGCGCAGCTCGGCGACATCTCCGCGATAAACGACCGCTACGAAAAGGCGACGGCGCGGGAGATCATCGAGCATGCGGCCCGCGAGCTGTTCCCGCAGCGGATCGCCGTTGTTTCCTCCTTCGGGGCGGAATCGGCCGTCCTCCTCCACCTCGTCGCCAGCGTCGATCCGTCGATCCCGGTCCTTTTCCTTGATACGCTGAAGCTGTTCGGCGAAACGCTGCGGTACCGGTCTCGCCTGCAGCATTTCCTCGGCCTTGAAGACGTGCGCGTCATCGGCCCGCGAAAGCGCGATCTCGACTCGCTCGATCCGGACGGGACGCTGTCCATGCGTGATCCGGACGCCTGTTGCGACGTCAGAAAGACGGCGCCCCTGTCGCGGGCGCTCGGCGGGTTCGATTGCTGGGCGACCGGACGCAAGCGCCATCAAACGGCGTTTCGCGATTCGATGCCGATTCTTGAGCATGACGGCCAGTCCTACAAGCTCAATCCCCTGGCCGGCTGGACGCGCGCGGATGTCCTGGACTACTTCACCGCGCATAACCTTCCGGCGCATCCCTTATCCAAAGACGGATATCATTCGATCGGCTGCATGCCGTGTACGTCGAAAGTCGTCGACGAAAACGATTCGCGGTCCGGACGCTGGGCTGGCCAGGCCAAAACGGAATGCGGCATACATCTTAAGAAAAAGCCATGATTGACGGCTCGCAGGTTTCCGTCAATTCCTCAGCGCGTAATACTCATAGGTCCGCCGGATCCCTTCTTCAAACGGCGTCATCGCCTCGCCCAGCAAGACACGGACGTCCGACGGCGATGCGACGACGTCGCGGGGCTCTGTTGCGATGAGGTCCGCCGCTTCGACCCGGTTGTAGTTCAACTTTTTTCCGGCCGCTTTCTCGATTGCCTCAACAACGTTCATGAGAGAAACCGACGCGCCGCTGCCGAGCATGTGGACAGGATCGATCGCATCGCCGCGTCGCATCCGTTCCGCCAGCGTTGCGATTCCAAAGCCGACGTCGCCTGCGTAAATGAAATCCCGCGTCTGTCGGCCGTCGCCGTTTAACGTTACCGTATCGCCCGCGATTGCGGCGCGGGTGAAGGCGTGAATGGCGCTCTTCTTGTTGTCGGAATGGCGCCCGAACACGTTGGTCATGCGGACGACGGAAAAGGCGCCGCCGCGCAGGCTGACGAGTTTCTCAAGGATCATTTCTTCAGCCGCCTTGGTGGCGCCGTAGAAATTCTTCGGACAATAGGGCGACGTCACGCTGATCTCGAACGATCCGTCAAAAAGCGCGCCCGCCGTGGAGATCAGGATGAAACGGTCGCCGGGCTGGATTGTTTGCAGCACGAATCGGGCGGGCTCGGAGATATTCGCTTCGATGAAATCAAGCGGCCTGTCTTTTGATTCGGCGACCCGGGTCTCGCCGGCGAGAAACACGAAGGTCCGCGCCGGGGCCGTGATCGCAGACAGGAACGCTGCAGCTTCAGGCGACTGGTACGGGCCGATATGGCGATCGACGGCCGTTTCGTCATGGCCAGGGCAGGCGTTCGACAAGTCGTCGACAACGACGGGCTTGAAGGCGGCGAACTCGTCGCGCTCCTGCAAGGCTTCCAGGATGTTGCGGCCAACGAACCCGAAGCCGCCGATGAGAATGAGTGCGTGGGACATGGGACTTCCGTATCTGAGCTTTGAGCGTCGCAAAGGCACCGGCAGACGCGGAGCCGCGTGCGCTGATTTTGCTGCGGCGTTTACGGGATGCGTTCTATGTTGTTCGCAGCGTGGCTTCCATATATGAGGGGCCTTTGCACCGCGCAATAGACATGACGGAGCGCCGCAGGCGTAAAAAGGCACGCCGGGACCTCGGGCCGGCGGAAAAATGTTTCGAGAGATTTTGCGGTGAAGCTAGATAAAGTTGTACGAGATCGATTGAAACTGGCGGATGTGATTGTGGCGCAAACCGGCCGAATCGATGAATTGCACGGTATGATCGCCGAGATGGATGATGAGATGAACGCCTCGAGCACGACGTCCGACGCGGCGGCGAACGGCAAGTCCGGAGATTGACCTTGTCCCAAGCGCCGGCGGCAGACATGCCCGACCGTTCCGTTAACCGCTTATATCACGCCGTCGCAAAATACCGCGCCGCCGTGGAGCTTGGTTGGTACGATTTCATCGCGCGATTTCGGCTGTCCCTCATCGGCCCTTTCTGGTCGCCCATTCAGATGGCGGTGTTTGTTGCGATCATTGTCGTCATTCTGCGCAGCGGGCTCGGCGCCAACACGAATTACGCGCTTTACGTGGCTCTCGGATATTACGCCTGGGATTTCCTGTCGTCGTCGCTGACCGAAGGGGCGACGCATTTTACCGCGCAGGCGCCGCTTATCAAAAACACGCCTGTCGATATATCGCACATCACCGTGCGAAAACTCTCCTTTCTGTTTTGCCGAAGCGCTATGAATGCGCCGATACCGATTATCGCGATTTTGTTTTTCGGCGGCGTCATAAATTTCAATACGCTGCTGCTGCTGGCCGTTCCCGTTCTTTATGCGCTGTTTATGTTCAGCACATTGACAATATTCGGTGTCATCGGCGCCTATTTTCGCGATTTCGCTCACATCATGCCGACCGTGTCCCGCTTCCTTTTCTTTACGACGCCCATCATCTGGCTGGGCGATGCCGGCGTTCGAAAGATAGTGTCGGATTACAACCCGTTCTCCTATTTCGTCGAGCTGGTGCGGGCGCCGCTGAACGGCGAAATCGCCTCGGTCAAGGCGTGGATCGTCGTCAGCGTGCTGGCGATGATCAGTTTTGCTATTGCGATCTGGGTTCAATCACGGTTTCGATCGCGTTTGATTTACCGGTTGTGACGCCGGTCGGAAGACGCAGGCGTGTCCGCGCAACGGCATGAGAGTCATATGAACCATTTACGACTAAATTCGGTGAAGCTTTACCTGCCGGTCGGCGGCGGCTCCTTGCGCGACCTGTTTACGCGGCGACAGTCGTTTGACGACAACTCCCGCATCGTCGACGACCATGGCGGGCGTTTCTGCAAGGCGCTTGACGGGATCACGCTTGAGATCAACGCGGGCGAGCAGGTCGGTCTGATCGGCGTCAACGGCGCCGGCAAGTCGTCGCTGTTGCGGGTTCTGGCGGGCATTTACCAGCCGACAGACGGGACGATCGATATTTCGGGGCGCGTTTCGACCCTGTTCGCGCCGAATATCGGCATGAACGACAATGCGAGCGGGGCGGAGAATATCTATATTTCGGCCCGCACCCTTGGCATGTCGCGCGCGGAAATCGCCGCGGCGAAAGACGACATCATTCGTTTCGCCGACATTGGCGAGTTCATCCACATGCCCATGCGAACCTATTCGGCCGGCATGAAAATGCGCCTTGGCTTCGCCATCGCAACGGCGGTCAAACCGGAAATCTTGCTCATCGACGAGGTCTTCGGGGCTGGCGACGCCGCCTTTCGCACGCGCGCGAAAGAGCGCATGAAGGAGCTTACAAAACGCGCCGGCGTCTTGGTGATGGCGACCCATTCCGACGGGGTCCTGCGCGATTTGTGCAACAGAATCCTGTGGCTAGAAGACGGACGCCTCAAATTTGACGGCGGCGTTGACGAAGCCCTGGCGCTTTTCAAAGAGGAGACCGTTCGCCTCCAGAAGAACGCGGCGGCGCGCAAGACGCCGAATGCGCCTGCGCCGTCGGCGGCGGGCGCCGGGGCGGGGCGGGTCTGAGCCTGATGGATGATCTCCTTGCGCGCGTGGCCGCTATCCGATGAGCGCGGAATTCGCGATTTCCGTGCCCATCGGCGCGTGGCATCCCTTATTGCCCGATTGCCTGGAGAGCCTCTGCGCGCAGGGGGAACGGACGCAGATCGCCGCGCTCGACGCCTCCGGGGACGCCCGCGTCGCCGACATGCTGGACCGTTTCGATGACCGTTTCGCCTATCGGCGCACCGGGCCCGACGCCGGGCAGTCGGATGCGATCATTGAGGGGTGGGCCAATATGTCGGCGCCGTTTTTAGGCTGGCTCAACGCCGACGACGCGCTCTATCCGGGGGCGCTGGAAGCCGTCGCAGCGCGGCTCGCCGACGATCCCGCCATCGACGTTCTTTACGGCGACAGCACGATCATTGACGACGCGGCGGCCTATCGCGGGTTTCACTGGGCGGTAAAACCGCCCCATGAGCGGCTGTTGCGCGACTGCATCATATCGCAGCCTTCCTGTTTCTTCCGCCGCGCTGCGGTCGACGACATTGGCGGTCTGGACCGGGATCTTCATTATACGATGGACTGGGATTTATGGGTGCGGCTGTGGCGCGCGGGCGCCCGGTTTGATTTTGTCGATGACGTGCTGTCGCGCGTCTTGTGGAGCCGCGACGCCAAGACAGGCGGTTTCAACGCCGCGCGCCGTGGCGAACTGGAGCGCTTGATCGGCGCCAATCAGGGCGTCATTGCAAAGGCCAAATCGCGCGTCGGTTTCGCCCTGCATCATTTTCTCGAATATCGCGTCCCGGCAGCCGTTTCCGACAGGGTCCGGCGCCGGAACGCCGGTCGCGGACGCATCATTCACGGCATTGACCGCGCCGGCGGCGTCCATGATCGCGGGCGTCTGCCGCTTGTCCATTACGGCGAAACGCCGGTTCACAGCGTGGAGCTTATTCTCTCCGACGGCGCGGCCGGGCAAGCGTCGGTCGAAGGCGCAACCGCGACCTACTCGGGCGGGCGAAACCTGATCAAAACGGATCGGCCCATTTCAAAGGGCGACGTCGTCACGGTCGAAATCAAGCCCGCGTCGTCAACGCGCCTCGTTACGGCGGCCTTTGCATAGCGTATTGGCGGCTACGCATCGTCCGTTCCTTCCCTGACCGGGCGAATATCGGCGCGGCGGCGCCAGAGCGCGACTGGCGACCAGGTGAGCGCGGCGGCGATGGACGCAACTGACGTTTTGCGCGTGGCCTGGATGCGCTTTCGCGCCACCCAGTGTTGCGGCGCGCCGGCGATAGCGTCGCGCATGGCGCGCGCAAACACGCCGGCGCGGCCGCTAATGAGGCATTGGGCGAAGAGGATGAGGTCCGCACACAAATGATAGGGGACCGAGAGCAACAAAATCGGCGCCGGCGTGTTTCGGAGAAAGGTCCAGATCCGGTTTCGATGACCGTAATACATCGAAAACGTGCTGTGACGTCCGGCGACGCCCGATCCCTCGTGAAGCACCCTGGCGTCGCGCAATTGTAGCGCGCGCCCGCCGGCGAGGCGCAGCCGGTAGCCGAGGTCGATATCCTCGCAATAGCAAAAAAAACTTTCTTCAAACCCGCCGAGTTTTTCGAATGTCGTCTTTCGATAAATCGCCGCCGCTGCGCAGGGCGAAAAACACTCGCCATCCGCCGGCGCAGCGTCGACCGGCCAGCCGAAATGACCGCGATAGGGCGCGCCGCTGCCGTGAAAAACATCGCCGGCGCCGTCCAGCCTATCCGGCGCGTTGGCGTCGATCTGCAACGATCCGAAGGCGTCATAATGCGGATATTTATGCAGCGCCGCCTCGACTTCGCGCAGCCAGTCGGTCAGCGGATAGGCGTCCGGGTTCAAAAACGCCAGCCAGTCGCCGGACGCCTTCGCCGCCGCGCGGTTGTTTGCGACGGCAAAGCCGAGATTTTCGCCGGCCTCGATCACTTGCACCTCGACGATGTTCATGCGCGCTGGCGCGAGTGAGTCGTCGCTTGATCCGTTGTCGACGATGATGATCTCGTCGGCGGGCCGCGTCTGTGCGGCGAGCGCTTCGAGACAACGGCGCAGGCGTGCGCCAGAATTGTAGTTGACGATGATGACGGTGAAGCGCGGAACCGCCGGCGATGGAGCCGCCATGGTCAATCCCTTCGGTCTTTAAAAAACGCGCGCGTCATCGTTTTGCTGCGGGGCCTATTGGAACGCCGCGGAAACGGGCGTCGTCGGCCGCCAGCCAAGGGCGCGGACCGTGAACGCCGTCCGACGCCCGTCCTCGTAGATGATTTCCGCTTCGATGTCGTAGAGTTGCAGCATGAACCGGCCCGGCGCGCCGCCTTGGTCGAGCGCCGGGCGTTCGTCCGAAACCGGACGCGCCGTCCAGGAAAGCGTTGCATCGCCGATTTTTTCCGAGCCCTCGGGCGTTTTCATGGGGTTCATCACGCGCAGATAGGAAAGCGCGCTCGTCATGTCCTTGACGTTGGTTTCGGCCCGCTCAACGGCGATGACCGTTCGCGCCAATTGCCCCTGAAGGGCCAGCAGCGGCAGGAACGCCGCCGCAATTAACGCCACGGCGACAAGCGCTTCGAGCAGGGAAAAGCCTGCTTGCGAGGCTGATGTCGGCGCAGCTTTTCGGTCGGCGCGCCGCATGGTCGCCTAAAAGTCTCGCGGCCGCAGCGTTTTCAGGTTGTTCTCCTGCAGCGTTTGATCGATTTCGTTTCTGTACTTATTGGCGAAGGCCGAGCGATCCGCCTGGCCGCGCACCACATAGGCTTTGATCAGGATAACGAGCTCGGTCCGGTCGACGCTCGTTGTATTGGTCGAAAACAGTGCGCCAAGCACCGGCACGTCCTTGACGAACGGCACGCCGCTATTGTCGCGCGTGATGTTGTCCTGAATAAGCCCGCCAATGACGGCCGTGCCGCCGTCTTCCAGCGACAATTGCGTTGACACGCTTGTGTTGTTGAAAATGGGGTTGCCGTTGACGCCAACCGCGGGCAGCGACGACGAGACTTCCTGGCTGATAGTCAAATCAATGCGGTTGTCGCTGAAGACAATCGGCTCGATCTGCAAAACAATGCCGGTCGCGCGGTATTCGACCTGTTGAATGATGGAATTGACGTTGCCGGTCGCATCGGTGCCTTGCGATGACACAATCGGCACTTCCGTGCCGACCTGCACCTGGGCCGACGCGCCGGAGCGCGCGAGCAATCGCGGCGTCGACAGGACGTTAACCTGATTGTTCTGGGCGAAGGCGTCGATGGCGACCTCAACGTCCGGCGACAAGACGCCGAAGGCGACGCCGCCCGGACCGAAACCGCCGCTGGAAACGATGCCGGAAAGGCCGGAGGCGGCGTCCGTGCCAACGCGGTTCGGGTTGTTGAAGGCCTGATCATTGAGGTTGCGAATGGTCCAGTCGACGCCGAACTCGGTGCTGTCGGTAAGCTGAACCTGCGCAATCATGACTTCGACCAGCACCTCCGCCGGCGGAAGATCGAGTTGCCTTAAAAGCGGGAGCAGGCGTTCATATTCGTTGGGCGTGCCGGAAAAAACCAGCCGGTTGCCGAGCGGATCGACCACGAGACCGCCAATGGGCGCGCCGCCGCCATTGCCGTCGCCGGCCGCGGAGGCTGCGGCGCGCGCGCGCGCCGCGGCGAGGCCGGGCGGGCCGGATTGCGCGTCGATCCCGCTGAGCACCTGGTTGACGGTATTGGCGAGGACCGTCGCGTCCATGTTCTTGACGGAATAGACAAAGACTTGCGGCGCATCGCCCTGTTGGGTCGGCCGATCAAGTTCGCGGATCCAGTAGACCACCCGCGCCCGCGCCTGATCCTCCCGCGTGAAAATCAGGAGATCATTCGACCGCTGAACGGCCAGCAGCAATATCGGCATCGGCGTTCGCGGATCCAGGCTGACTTGCCATCCTTCAGCGCCGAGGATGTTGCGCAACTCCTCGGCGAGGTCGCCGGCGTTCCAATAGCGCGGGGAGACGCGCTGCACTTGCGTTCCCGCGAACTGCAGTTCGTCCATGTCGTATATGATCGAAAGCGCCGCGTTCACGTCTTCGGGCAACCCGTTGAGGATGACGAAATTACCGGAGCTCTGGGCGTTGATCGACAGGTTCTGATTGTTGTCGCCGAGCGCCTGATCGAGAATGCCGGCCATGGTGGTGGCGTCGATCGCATTGAGTTCAACATACTGCACGATCGGGCGCAGGCCGGCCGGCGTTTCCGAGCGCGCGCGCGAGCGAATGAACCGCGGGATCCTGGCCTTGAGCGCGCTGTCCTCAAGGATCTGGTAAACGCCGTCTTCGGGCGACACGCGGATGCCGTAGTCTTTGAGCGTCATTGTCACGAGCCCGAAAAACACTTCTGACGACATCGTTCCGGATGAACGCAACTGCACGATTTCCGACCGCTGGGCGACGCCGGGGCCTGTCGTGTACGGAACGTTCAGAATTTGGCCGAAGACGAGATCAATAAACGCCGGCAGTGCGAGCGGCGGCACAACCGTATCAACCTGCTCTACGCCGAAGGCCGGCGCCTGGCCGGCGGCGGCGCCGGCCTGGCTTTGCGTTTCGCCGATCGTCGGCACGGAGCGGAGCTGGTTGATCTCGCCGTCGTTGTCGCCGGCGTCGCCGCCGCTGACGGCGACGCTGCCTGACGGGTCGTTGTCGGCGCCTTTTACGTCGGCGGTTTCATTGGCCGATATTGAATAGTCCGGCAAAGGCTTGCTGACGGCGCATCCGGCCAGCAGCAGACACGCGCCAGCGAGCTTCGCTGCTGCGGCGAGGCTGATGCCGTCGCGCCGTTCCCGGCGGGCCGCCGGCGCGCCGGCGCCACGCCGACCCGGGCGTTGGTTTCGGGTCTGGCCCATGCTTCTTGCGTTCACTGAATGTTGTTTCCTACTGGCCGGCATGCGCTTTCACAGTTTTGACCGATTCGAACCGACTTCATTTCAGAGATTGGACCTGCCGGCAAAGCTATTGTTTCCACGGGGGCGCTCCAGCGCGACTGTTCAAATGCCGGGATTGTCATGGGGAAAAACGGTAATCTCCCGAATGTCTCCGTTTCGCTCGACGATGACGCGTTCAAGCGTTGCGTCCTTTATCACCCAACCGCCCGGCAGAACATCGCCGACCCCCGCGGTAATAAGCTTGTTTTCGCCGGCGTTGTGGAAACTGACGGTAATATTTCCGTCGATCACCGCCGCGCCGGCGATTTGCGGCCCGGTGCTGTCTTCGTCGCCGTCGTCAGCGCCGTTGTCCGCGGCAATGCGGGCGGCGCCGAAATGATTGGTCGCCATGAGCGCTGCGTAGACTTTCAGCCGCTCCGCATCGCCCAGCGCTGGCCGGTCGGTCAGCGACCACGGCGTCTGGTCTTTTCCGATTGCGCCGACGCCGCCGCCGGCCGCCAGCCAGCCGGCGAGCGCGCCGACGCCGACCAGGGCCGCGAGGGAAATCAGGAACGGGCGCACTTAGCCGCTCTCCTGCGCTTGTGGCGCGGCAATGGCGATGGGCGCGTAACCGGAAACGGAAAACCGTCCGCGCGCTTCCTCGTCAAAGACGGCGTTCATGCCGTCAACAATGATCATCGGCTCATGAGCGCCAAAGGCGGCAAGGGTTTTGGCGACGCTTTCGCCGCTTCGGGAATCGGCGGCCATGCGAAATCGCAGCACCGTCCCGTCCGACAATTCCACAGGCGCGGGCTCAACGGTCACGGAGAGAACATTCAGTTGCGCCGCTGCGGCGACCCCGCTGATCGCGCCTTGCAGTTCCGCGGCAACGACCCCGGCCGTCGGGCCCGACCATTGCGTCGCCCGCCAAAGCGTCAGCGCTTGTTCGGCGTTTTCCGCGCGCTCCCGCCAGACGCGTTCATCGATGGCGCCGCCATGGCGTGCGAGCCGCTCGTCGACTTGCACGCGCGCCTCTTTTGCGCTCGCCGCCGCATCGTCCATCCGTGCGATGAACGCGATCCCGAGCAAGGACGCCAGCGCAATCAACCCATAAAGGGTGCGCAAATTGAGAGACTGTTTTATGCGTTCGTAATATTGAGCCATATCAACGCATCAATCCCGTAGCTCGGGCGAATCGCCGGCGTCGCCATCGCCCGCGGCGACCAACGCCGTAACGCCGATCGTGCGTTCGTTGCGGCGTTCGACGAAGACGTCGGTCAGAACGGTGTTTTTTTCGAGGCGGGAAACGAGATCCGGAATATCGAAATCGGCGCCTTCGCCGGCGATAATGCGCGCTTCAACGGTTCGGTCGCTGATGCGAAAATTGGCGATGCGCGCTTTATCCGCAGGTATTTCCGACGCGACGGCGAGAAAGGCCCGCGCAACTGAATTTGTATTTCCGAAGGCAGCCAGTTGTTCAATTTGCGCCGCCGCGCCCAGCGCCCGGCGTCGCGCGTCAATGGCCGCGCTGTTTTCCGCAAGCGCCATTTCGATCTGCGCGCCGCTGGCCGCGGCGGCGCTGTTGTGGGTGATGATCTGCGCCGCCTCAAAGGCCGCGACCATGGCCAGCACGCAGGCGGACGCGCCGGCGACGCGCGCCGGCGCGAAGGTCAGCCGGAGACCGGCGGGCTCGGTGTCAATGAGCGGCAAGTCGTTGCGAAAGGGCGCCTCGCAAGGGGCCGGGGCCCCGGCGGCGCCGGCTTCCACCGGCGTCTGGGCGGCGCGCATGAAATGCTGCCATTCGCGGTCTGTCGGCGGGTTGGGCCACCAGCGCGACGCGATCAGCGCGCTTTCGCGCCAGACCTGGCCTTCAAAACCGTCGATACAGCGGATCAGGCGCGCGCCGTTTTCGCCTCCTGTCCGGGCGAGGGTTTCCGGGATGACGCGCACGGTCTTCGCCGCGTCGCCGGTCTCGAATTCAAAAGCGCCGTCCCAGCTCCAGACCCCGGCCTGGAAGGAATCGTCGGGGTCGCGCACCAACCGCGTCTCGGGGTCCGCATATCCCTGTCGAAAAGCGACGCCGAGCTTGGCCGCCGCGCGGGCTTTGGCGGTCTTGCCGGAAACGCGCACGCGCGAAAAACTGCAGACGGCCCGGGAAAGCACAAAAACAGCGGGTTTCAGCGAAAAAGACGGCTGCGCGCCGGCGATGCGTCCGTCAGCGTGAATCGGCGTCAGGCGCGGGCTGAAATACCGACGCCATGTCGCGCTGTTCGATTGCCGCCGTTGCCGGGCCGTTGCCATGTTCAGCCTTGTCGTAGATCCATACCCTGCGGAACGGTTTGTCCGCCGCGCCGGCCGTCCGCATGATCTCCACGGCGCGCCGCCGCGTCAAGCCGGTCGCCGCCCCGTGAGCAAGCAAAAACCGCGCCGTATCCGTGGGTTGCGTATCTAGTTGAACGTAGCTTTCCGTCGGGTTCGTGGCAAACGACGCTTCTGCGTCGGTCTGAAACAGGCCGGCGACGCTCGCCGGGCCCAGCAGGGGCTTAAATTGGCTGCTCAACCCGCCGAATCTGGCGTTTTCCAGCATGAAATCCCAGCTCTCGGCCGGCGCCTGATCGGCGTATTCGAGCACCGAGGCCAGCTCGCCCACCGTGCGCAAGGGAGAATTCGTCGGCGGCGCGGCGGCGAACAGCCGGTATTCCGTGCGTTCCGCGCCGCGAAACCGACGGCGCACGTCGTCGTCTTGGTAATCTGCAATGCGCGCGGCCATTTCCGTCGCCGGATCTCGTTCGAAACCGGCGGCCGTCAGGAATTGCGCCAGCAACTCCTCCGGCAACGCTGAAATCGGCGCAAAACCGGCGGCGTCGTAATAAGCGACGACGATCGGCTCCGGCGCTGCTGCGGAAACGCGCTGCTCACCGTCGGCGCGCCAAAACGCCCTTGGTTCGGGGGCGTCTGCGTCGGTGTCGGTATTGTCGATCTCCGGATCAGCGACGGGCGCCGCGTCGGCGTTCGTAACGACGCCGCCATTCGCGGCGGTCGCCGTTAAAAACGTGAATGCGGCCTCGGCTTCGGCCGAATGAAACGCCTGCTCGATGCGAACATCGTCCTGGATCGCGGTGACGATCTCCGTCGCGCCGGATACTGCTCGGTATCCGACCAGCGTGATAATCGCGAGCGATGCGATGGCGACGAGCGCCAGGGGCAAGGCAAAGCCCTGCTGCGCCGCGCGCCGACGGACGGCCATGGCGCTGAACGCGGTCATTCCAGATCTCGCAGGCGTTGCGGAATTCTCGGATGACCGGAAATGTCGGCAATCCACGCAGAGGACGCGTCGCCGTCGGAAAAGGACGCGCGGATGGCGAGGGGCAATTGCGGCGTGTCGAAATAGGCGGCGTCGTCAAACGGACCGGGTTCCGGATTTGCCGCTGGCGGCCAGGTCGAACGCCAGACGCCGTCGGCGCCGAGATAGGAGAGCGCGGCTGTTCCGTCGAGCGCCTGCAGGGCCCATTCGATATCGCCGGACTGGTAGGTTATGCGGCCGCGTTCCTCGCCGTCGGGCCGACGGACGATAACGCGAACGGGCGCGAGGTGCGGATGAAACCCGTGCAGCGGCGCGGCGGCGACGCCGGAAAAGCCGTCCGCCGCGCCGACGAACCGGAACGCGTCTTCTTCCGGCCAGGCGAAGGTCAGCCCGCCGACGATGCGATCGAACATCCGTTGCCCGGCGATCGCGGACAGCGATCCCTCGGCCGCCGCGGAGGCGCGCGCCGAAAGCTGCATCCAGGCCGCAATCGACTGAAACAGCGCAGCGGAAACCAGGGACACGATGGCGAGCGACGCGATCAGTTCCAGCAGGCTGAATCCGCGCTGGTTGTTCGTCCTCATAGCCTCTCCCGATCCGCGGTCGACGCCATTCTTGCAGCCCGTCGGCGGTCATGCGCAACACGCGTTCATTACCGCGTTCGTGCGCCCGATCACGCTAAAAAATGCAATCGGTTAAAACGGTTAACCAAAATAAACTGACCGCGTGGTTGCAACTTTGCCACAGCAGTTTCGTCGGTGTTTCGCGGCCGGCGGCAAAACGTTAATATTTTTAACCATTTGCGTTTGATCACGCGACGATGGCCGGAAAAAAACGACGTCCCTACGCCAAAGCCTTATGCAGCCGATGTTTTCGACGTTAAGCGGAAGGCGGGACCAACGCGTCGGGACTCGAAGCGCAGCCGTCAAATGCATTTTTAGCGGGCGCCTCGACGTCAAATTCACGCGACGGTTGCGCACAGATTCCCCTTTTGGTTGTGCGGTTTTATGAGAATTTTATTCAAATCTCTGATTGAACGAAAAGCAATTATGAACTATCCCTAATGCGGGATGAAGTAAGGGGAGATTGCGGATTTTCACTTTTTGACGTTGGCCAATGGAGCGCTGCCGTGTGTTGGCAGTGTCTTTAGGCGTCGGAAAGACCAATGAGCCGCCGCTGCCTTTCACTTTATCGCGTATTTGTTTAACTGCAGCAACGGGGGAAACCCATGTTAAAGAAGACACTTTTGACGACCGCATCGGTGGTCGTCGCTACGTGCGGCGCGATGAGCGTCGCCAATGCAGGCCAGCTCAAGCTTCGCCTGATTGACGTTAACGTCAACACGACCGACGATCCGACGACGACGCAACACATCGACAAGGACCTGAGCGCGGACGATAACGGTTCATCCGGTCCGAACGGCCCGGGCTATCCGATCAATTCGCGGTCCATCGACAAAGGCTTCGTTGACGAAGTGAAGCCGGAAGGCGTTTTCAGCCACGTTGTCATTGCTGACGAACGCATGGGCGGCGTCGATAACCCGATCGGCGGCTGGTATGAAATCGACGTTTTCGAAGTGACCGGCGGTTCTTCGTTTGGCGAAACGGCGCGTTTTGACATCACGCTCGAAGGCGACGCCGACGCGTGGTTCAAAAAAGACGTGAACTGCAACAACGCCATTCGCGCGGGTTCAGACGACATTCACTCCGTTTCCGCCACCACGGCGGTTGGCGGTCAGTCCGTCAAAGCCGGCGAAAACGAAGCCAACTGCTTCGTCAATCTCGCTGACGGCGAAGGCGCCTCCATTCCGGACACGGCGGTTGGCTGGCTTCTGCCGATCGAAACCAAGGAATGCGGCGATCTGGTTGTGAAAATCGTTGTCACGCGCGACCAGGGTAATGCCGGTTCGCTCGTTACGGAAACGTCGCACCGCATCCAGACCTGCGAAGACTCGCTGAAGTCCGAGTGGGGCTACTTCCCGGTCAAGATCGATTACTTCGCCGATTTCCGGTCGTTCCTGATCGATCCGAACTACTATGACGGAATAGAAGAGCATGAAGCTTCGCTTTGGGCCCACACGGGTGCGGTGCGGTTCGACATCCACAACTTCCTCGTCGATCTGAAAGAAGACAACAAGTACAGCCACACCAACGTTTTCGATGTCAACGACATCGACAGCTACAAGCTGGTTGTTCAGTTCGCGGATCTGACCGGCATCAAGTACGTTCAGTTGGTCAACAAGAACAATCGCGTTGAAGGCGCTACGCTTGACTATGTCGCCAATACGGCGACGTGGTACTTGGATCAAAGCGACGTCAAGAATCAGTTCTGCCTCGACTATGCGGACGGCACGAACAAAGGCGACAAGGATAAAGGTTGCCTGAACTGGTTCAAGATCCACGCCTTTGGTCCTCATTACCAGTCCATCTACAACGGTCCGATCGATCACCAGATCGCCGTTGTGACGGAAAGCGCTTTCTATCTGTATCCGGATGAGTGCTCGGGCGATCACTGCGTCAAGTTCTTCTCGCCTGAAGAAGAAGGCATTGGCGAGCAGGTCGCGCAACTCAACAAAACGGGCATCAACTTCGGTCCGTTTGACTGGATCGCCGATGCTGGAAGCCTCGTGAACAACGTGTTCCGCGTTACAGGCATTCCGAAAGAGGATATTGAAGACCTGAAAGGCGTGATCAATATCCAGAATGCTGCGAATAAAGAGTTCAACGGCGACTGGAAAGTGGACTATCCTGATAACTTCCTGACGGAAGGCCACGATCTCATCCTCAACTCTGCGCGTATTCGCGATATGCTCGAAGATGCGGGCGCGCCGGTTCCGGCGAATTGGGGCCGGGCTGATATGACGTTCACGTTCTTCGTGGGCGGTCGCGTTGGCAAGAAAATGGACATGGATCGTCTGTTGAAAACCAACGGCGTTTATGCCGACTACGGCGACAACGCCAATGACGGCAACTCGCTGAAAGCGCGTTCGTGCGACGATGGCCGTTTTGGTCCGCACGTTGCGAACAAAGTCGATCCGGATTTCACGTACTTCCTGACCGGCCTTTGCTCGATCGGCGAACTCAGCCGCTACGGCATCTATCGTCAGCCTTAATTGCGTCGATAGAACGAATAAGGGAAAGGGCGGTCTTCGGGCCGCCCTTTTTCTATGCGCGCAAGACAAACTCCCGGTCCATGCACGCGTTATGCTGTTGCGCTGGCCAACCATTGGCAGATAAGTTCGCCGATCCGGGCTTTTTCGAAGAATATCGAGCCGAATGCCGATGAATAACGAGCGACGAATAGACTTCGTGATTGCCGGAGCTCAAAAATGCGGCACGACGACGCTTGATGCGATGCTGCGCGAGCATCCGGAAGTCGCGATGTGCCGGGTCAAGGAATCGCATTACTTTGATTATCCGCATAGAAATAATTATGCTGATTATCACAAATTGTTCCCGCCCGCTGGTGAATTCACGGTCATGGGAGAGACGACGCCAAGCTATCTTTACGTCCGCGACGCGATGAGAAACCTCTGGGAGTACAATAAAAATCTGAAGATTATTGTTGTGCTGCGTAATCCAGCAACGCGCGCCTATTCGCATTGGAATATGCTTCGATCGCGAAACGAAATCGATCTGTCGTTTGGCGAAGCGATTCGTCGGGAGCCGGAATTGATCGGCGCTTCCGGTGATCGTGAAACAAAGAAATTCGCATTTCTGGATCGTGGACGATATACAGGTCAGTTAAAAAGAATGTGGTCCTTCTTTCCGCCTGCGCAATGTCTGGTCCTGAAATACGAAACGCTATTTTCAAATATTGAAGAGTCGGCTGCGCGAATCATGGATTTTCTCAATATCAGCGTTGTCCCATTGCCGAGCGTGCGCAAAAGAACCGGTATCTACGATCGCCAAATTTCAAGCGAAGATCTGGAATACATACACCGTAAATTCGAGCGCGAATTTTCTGATTTAAGAAGTATGGTGAGTTTTGATATCTCAGATTGGCGTGAGTTGCATGTTGCGTGACAACGCATAAAACGCCTTGTTAAAATAGGGAGCAACTTTCGTTATGCCGGCGCGGAACGGTGAACCAGCTGTAGCGATGTTCAAGTGATTACGCATGGGCCTATAGCGGTCGGCGGCCTTGGCGGCAGCGGGACGCGCGTTGCGGCGCAGATTCTGACGCGGCTTGGCGTGAAACTTTCCGGCCCGCTAAACTATGCGTTGGATAGCATCTGGTATGCGCTGCTATTCAAACGTCGCGCGGCGCTCGTTGAAACGGACGGTGAATTTAACTTGTTGGCGGAGTTGTTTTTTGAACGCCTGCGCGGACGGCGTATCAACGTCTCCGAACATAGGCCGTTAATTGAAGGTTTTACGCGCACGCCGCGCCAGACCACCGGCGCCGACCAAATTATGGAGGCCGCTCGCTCCTTCTTAGCTGATGATCAAGCGACGCCGGCTGCCCCGGGCGAACTGGTCGGCTGGAAAGAACCGAATACACATGCGGTTGTTGAACGCTTTTTACGGTTCCAGCCTGAGTTTCGTTATATTCACGTAATGCGCCACGGCGTTGACATGGCGATTGGCGGGAACCAGAATCAGTTGCGATTCTGGGGGCCAATATTCCTTGAGCGGACTGATTTGAGCGGCCCCGGCGACTCGTTGTCCTTTTGGCGCGCCGTCCATCAGCGAATTGACCGACTCGAACGGTTATATCCAGGACGCCTCCTGACCGTGAAATTTGAGGACTTGTGTTTGAACACCGACGCCGCCGTCAAAATGATCGCCAAATTTTTGGACGTTAACGTTAACGAACAAACGCTTGCTGAAATAAACGACTATTGCATCGCGCCGCCGTCTATAGGGCGATATCGGAGCGCGTCGCTAGACGCCTTCTCCCCCGACGATATTGAATATGTCGCGGCAAAGGGATACGCGCTTGAGCAGGGGTCGTCTTAGGCGCTGGTTGCTTGGGCGGCGATTTGCGCCGCCTGCTGGCGGAACGGCCGGGCCGACCGACGGCGACATAGCCCGCAACTTGCATTCATTGACGCAGCGCGGCGGAATTTGCATGTAAATGTTAAGCATAAACCCCATGAGCGAGACCGTGACGATAGCGACGCCGATCGGCGAAATGCTGAAAGACCGGGGCCTGATCTCCGACAAGGACCTCGCCCAGGCCCTGGCGATGCAGGCCGAGGTCGGCGGGTTGCTGGGACAGGCCCTGCAACGGCTGGGCGCCGTCACCGAGGAGGCGCTCCTTGAGGCGTTGTCGGAACAGCTCGACTTACCGGTCGCCGCGCCGCATTTGCTGCCCGACAATCTGAGCGCCTTTACCGATGCGGCGGCGATCCTGAATTTGCCGCCCTCCTGGTTTCTGGCCCATCGCGCCGTCGCCTGGTTCGAGCCGGCCTCCGGAGACGAATCGCCCGAACCGCAAATCCTGTTCGTGATCGCCGCCGATCCGCTGAACCTTGAGCTGCGCGAACGCCTCGAGGTGGAGGTGATGCGGCGCGCCGCGGAGCCGTCCGACGCCGACGCGGAAGACGCCGAAGAGGCTGCGCTCGGCCCGATCATCATCGAGTATCTGCTCGCCTCCAATCAGTTGATCGACATGTGCCTGACGCGGATCCAGCGATCGGTCAGCGCCAGCGACGAGGACGACGAGCTCGCCGATGTGACGCGCCTAAGGGAAATGGCCGAAGAGGCGCCGGTGATCGACTTCGTCAACAACCTGCTGGCGACGGCGCTCAAGGAAAATGCGTCGGACGTGCACGTTGAGGCGTTCGAGCACAGTTTTGTCGTGCGCTACCGCATCGACGGCGTCTTGCACACGCGGCAGACGCAAAGCCGCGCCCGCTTCGACGCCATCGCCAGCCGCATCAAGCTCCTCGGCGGCATGGACATCGCCGAGCGACGGCTGCC
Organism: Hyphococcus sp.; assembly: GCA_028284345.1. Classification (GTDB taxonomy): domain Bacteria; phylum Pseudomonadota; class Alphaproteobacteria; order Caulobacterales; family Parvularculaceae; genus Hyphococcus. The sequence continues at coordinate 17,994 of JANQRY010000009.1, forward strand.
CCAGGACGGGCGCCATACGGTTCGCTTTGCGGGCAATGATATCGACCTTCGTATTTCCTCCGTGCCCAGCACATGGGGCGAGAGCCTGGTCATGCGCCTGTTGCGCAAGCAGGCCGAGTTGCCCGATCTTGAAGGGCTCGGCCTTACGGGGCGCACCGGCGCGGTGCTCGATGAAATCCTGAAATCGCCCAACGGCGTCATGCTCGTGACCGGCCCCACCGGGTCCGGTAAATCAACGACGCTCTATCGCGGGCTTGAGAGCATTGACGACGGCTACCGGAAAATCATCACCATCGAAGATCCGGTCGAATACGATATCTCCGGCATCACGCAGATCCAGGTCAAGCCCGAGATCGGGTATGATTTCGCAAACGGCCTGCGCGCCATTCTTCGTCAGGACCCGGACGTTATTATGGTCGGCGAGATTCGCGACGGCGAAACAGCGCGCATTGCGGCGCAAGCCTCCCTGACGGGACACTTCGTCCTGTCGACGCTGCACACCAACTCCGCGCTTGCCGCCGTGACGCGGCTTGAGGATATCGGGCTTGAACCGTTTTTGATCGGCGCCTCCGTCCGCGGATTGATGGCGCAGCGGCTGGTGCGGCGCTTATGCGACTCATGCGCCGTCGAGCAGCCAAGCGCGGTCGGCGAAAAGCTGTTGATGCAGGCGATCGCCGACGGCGCGCCGCTCGAACTGCCCGCCGCGCCGCGCTGGCGCACGGCGGTGGGCTGCGACGCTTGCGAAGGCACGGGCTATCGCGGGCGCATCGCGGTCGCGGAAATCGTCAAGCTTGAAGACGACATGCGCGAGGCGATCGTAACCGGCGCGTCGGTTCAGAAGCTGTTTTCGATTGCGCGCAAGCAGGGTTTTTTGACATTATTCGAAGACGGCCTTCAAAAAGCGGCGGAGGGCCGGACGACCATCGAGGAAGTCCGCCGCGTCTGCGGCGACGAGGCGGGTTGAGACGAGGGCGCAATCGCGCGGGCTGTATCATAACGGCCGGCATCCATAGTTGAACGCACCATGGCGACGGCACAATTCAAATACAAAGCGCTCGACCGGCAAGGCAACGAAGTCGCCGGCGTGATCGCGGCCGGCGATAAAAAACGCGCTTTCGAGCTGCTCAGCGAACGTGGTCTGGCGCCGTTCGACGTGGCGCCGTCGGGCGCCGGTTCGGGTTTGCCGAAGCTGCGCCGGCGCAGCCTCACCAAGAAAGACCTCGCCCGCTATGTGCGTCAGCTTGCAACGCTGCTCCACGCCAATGTTTCGGTGCTCGACGCGCTCACGACATTATCGCAATCGGGCGCGCACGAGGTGCTGGCCCGGCGCGCGCAGACCGTGAAGCGCGATTTGCGCGCCGGCCGCGATCTTTCCGACGCGCTTGAAAAACACATTCCCGAACTGCCCGAATACGTCTTCCGGCTCGCCGAACTCGGCGAAGCCACGGGCGCCTTGTCGAAATCCCTGAACGACGCCGCCGACCGGATGGAATATGAAGTGGCGATGCAGGCGGAAATCCGCTCGGCGCTCACCTATCCCACATTCCTCGCCGTCGTCGGCGGCGGCATTGTCGTCCTGATGTTCGTCTTCGTCGTGCCGCGCTTCGCGTCCTTGCTCGGCGACAACATCATGCAGGCGCCGTGGCTTTCCCGTCAGGTCATCGGCTTCGGCGTCTGGATGCAGACCAATTGGTGGCTGGCGCTGATAGGCCTCGCCACGGTGATCGCCGCCATCGTCGCCGCGCAGCGAAACCCGAAAGTTCGCGAGGCCGTCGAGACGCAGCTTTCCCGCACGCCGCTTGTCGGCGCGTTTCTGCGACAGGCGGAAGTCGGCTCCTGGGCGCGCACGGTGGGCGTTGCGCTCAACAACAAGGCGCGCCTCGTCGATGCGCTGCGCCTCGGCGAAGCCGGCGCGCGCCTCGCTGCGTTCCGCCGCAACCTTGAAGCCGTGCGCCGGGACGTTCGCGCCGGCCGGCCCATGGAGGATGCGTTGCAGGAAGCGCAACGGGACGTCGATCCGATGATTATCGACCTTATCCGAACGGGGCGCAGTTCCGGCACGCTCGGCGACATGCTGACCTTCGCCGCCGACATCTTCGAAAAGGACGCGCGCGAGCGCGCCAAGCGGCTGACCGCCCTGACGGAGCCGATTGCGATCCTGATTATCGCCGCGATTGTCGGCCTTATTGTCGTCAGCATTGTCATGGCAATGACAAGTTTGTATCAATTCGAAATATAATCGGTGAGGGAGAATTGACATGCGTATCTTACCGCAATTCTCAACGCGGCGTCGGCCTGAAAAACAATCGAAGCGTCGTCAGCGGCAACGCGGCTATTCGCTTCTGGAGATTTTGGTCGTGCTCGCCATAATGGCGGTGCTGGCGACGCTTGTGGCGCCGCGGCTCTTCAATCAGGTCGACCGGTCAAAGATCACCACGGCCAAGGCGCAGGCCCGTTCGCTCAAAATTTCCCTCGATGCGATGAGGCTCGATATGGGCCGTTACCCGACCGTTGAAGAAGGACTGTCGCTGCTGGTGACGCCGCCGGCCGATGCGGCGGCGCGCGCCTCCTGGTTCGGTCCTTATGTGGATGGCGAGTTGCCCAGCGATCCGTGGGGCAACGCCTACCGGTATTTCCCTCCGCAGACAGATGAATCCGGCCTGACCCGCGGCCCCCGTGTTGTCACCTACGGCGCCGACAACGCCGAGGGCGGCGAGGGGCTGGATCAGGACATTGAAGTTTAGGGCCGCGGGGAGACGCGTCGTGCGATATTCCTCGCGCCGTAAAGCCCGCCAGCGCGGTATTTCGCTGCTGGAGATTCTTGTCGTGCTCGCCATTATTGGCGCGCTTGTCGCCGTATCGGCCCCGTCCCTCGACCGCTATCTCGACGCCTTGACCTTCAGCGGTAAAACGCAGACCATCGCTCGCGATATCGCGCGCCTGCGCATTACGGCGCTGGTCGAGCGTCGCACGCTGTTTTTTCCGCAGGCAGACGATCGCGGCGAGCCCGCCTATGAGGGCCTCAGCGAACCCCTGCCCGAGGGCTGGGCGATTGAGGGCGAGCCGATCATTTTTTTTGAAAGCGGCGCCTGCACCGGCGGCGAACTTACGGTGCAGACGCCCGATAACCGCACGGCGCGACTGAAGTTCAATGCGCCGCAATGTCGTTTCGACATCGAATCATAATTGCGATAAAGCTGGGCGTGGCCGCTGGCGCGGCTCTTGCAATTCTTAACATGCCTGCAATTTTCAGCCGCCCTGCCGGCGCTGATTTTTTATCGGGCTGGCCGATTGTGCTAAATTAACCAACTATTTCAATAAGTTACGCCAAGGGGCGTTGCGCCGGAGAGTTGACAGAACATTACGATCTGCTAACAAATTATCACGTTTGTATGATCGGGGGAATCTCATGAGTCTTCGCCATCTCGGAATTGTATCGTTAGCCGCGCTTGTCATGAGTTGCGAAGAGGTGGGCCCCGCTGGCCCTCCGGGTCCTGCAGGACCGGCCGGTCCCGCCGCGCCGCCGCCGCCGGAAACCGGGGAAGAGCCCTATGACATCGAAGGCCGCGCCATCCGCAAGATGGACGGCACGGAAAACAACGAATCCTTCCCCGAAATCGGGTCCACCTTTGAGCGTCTGGCCCGTCTCGCCAACCCCGATTACGCGGACTTTGTCAGCGCGCTTGCGGGCCCGACGCGGCCTAGCGCGCGGCTGGTCAGCAACGAGGTCGCCGATCAGGCCGGGATGAGCATTCCGAACACCTTCGGGACCAGCGACTTTCTCTGGCAATGGGGCCAGTTCCTCGATCACGATATCGACCTCACGGGCGGCTTCTTCGACACCGATCCCGACGCGGCGCTCGCCAATATCGCGGTGCCCACGGGCGACCCGTTCTTCGACCCCATGAGCACCGGCACGCAGGTCATTGAGTTCTCCCGCTCCCGCTTCGATCCGACCACTGGCGATGCGATCGGCAATCCGCGCCGGCAGATCAACCAGATCACGTCCTGGATTGACGCCTCCAATGTTTACGGGTCGGACCTTGAGCGCTCGCTCGCCCTGCGCGAGGGGCCGGACAGCCCGTTCCTCAAGACCAATGGCGACGGGTTGCTGCCGCTCAATGTCGATGGCGTCGACAATGATAACGGCCCCGGCGGCGCCGCGCCCGAAACCCTGTTCCTCGCCGGCGACATTCGCGCCAATGAGCAGGTCGGCCTGACGGTGATGCACACATTGTTCGTGCGCGAACATAATCGCCTTGCGGCGCAGCTTGAGGCGGACAACCCGGATCTTTCCGGCAACGAGATTTTCTATCTTACGCGCAAGCTCGTGGCCGCGGAGATGCAGATCATCACCTATAACGAGTTTCTCCCGGCTCTGCTCGGGCCCGGCGCGCTCGACGCCTATGCGGATTACAACTTCACCATCAACGCGAACATCGCCAACGAGTTTTCAACGGCGGCGTTTCGCTTCGGCCATAGCGCGCTGAGCCCGAACCTTGCGCGGCTCGACGCCAGCAACGCGCCCATCGCGGCTGGCCCGCTGCCGCTACGCGACGCGTTCTTCAATGCGCCGACATTGCTGATGACCGGTGCGGATATCGAACCGATCCTGCGCGGTCTCGCCAATCAGCCGCACCAGGCGATTGACGAGAAGATCATTGACGACGTGCGCAACTTCTTGTTCGGTCCGCCGGGCGCCGGCGGTTTCGACCTTGCGTCCCTGAACATTCAGCGCGGCCGCGACCATGGCCTTCCCTCCTATAACGACCTGCGGGTTGCGGTGGGCCTGCCGGCGGCGGCGGACTTCACCGACATCACGACCGATGTCGCCTTGCAGACGGCGCTCGCCACCGCCTACGCCACGGTCGACGATGTGGATGCGTGGATCGGCGGCCTTTCGGAGGACCCGGACGGCGCCTCGCAGCTTGGCGAACTCTTCACCCGCATTCTCGTGATCCAGTTCACGCGCCTGCGCGACGGCGACCGCTTCTGGTATGAGCGCGACCTGACCGCGGGGGAAATGTCCATCGTCGGCGGCGTTACGCTGGCCGACGTCATTCGGGCGAACACGAATATCGACACGGAAATCGAAGACGACGTGTTCTTCACGCCGTAAGGCGCGACCGTTTCGGGGAGAGATCGACCGGCCGGCGGGAAACCGCCGGCCGTTTTTTGTCCGCTGTGGATTTCCGGGAAACCCGGGAAATCTAAATCACGCAACATCTTGCGCCGGGCGTTGTAATTGCCCCAATATCCTGTGGTCCGCAGCCGATTCGGCAGGCGGGCGCTAATCGCCAACAGGAGCCGAAATGCTGGATGCCGCCGAAACCGCACGCGCTTTACCGGGCCTCTTAACGCCGTCCAAGGCCTATAAGCCGTTCCGTTACCCTTGGGCCTATGACTTCTGGAAACGCCAGCAGCAGGTTCACTGGATGCCGGAAGAGGTGCCGCTGGGCGAGGACTGCAAGGACTGGGCGAACAAGCTCAGCGACGCGGAACGAAACCTCCTGACACAGATTTTTCGGTTCTTCACCCAATCCGACATCGAGGTGAACGACAACTACATGGAGCGCTATGCGCGCGTCTTTAAGCCGACCGAAATCAAGATGATGCTGTCGGCGTTTTCGAACATCGAAACGATCCATGTGGCGGCCTATGCGCTTCTTCTTGAAACCATCGGCATGCCGGAATCGGAGTTTTCCGCGTTTCTGGAATATGAAGCCATGCGCGACAAACACGACTTCATGCAGGAGTTCGGCGTCGGCACGTTTGAGGATGTGGCCCGCACCCTCGCCATGTTCGGCGCGTTCACCGAAGGGCTGCAGCTATTCGCATCCTTCGCCATGCTGATGAATTTCCCGCGCTTCAACAAGATGAAGGGCATGGGCCAGATCGTCACCTGGTCGAT
>JANQRY010000002.1 GCA_028284345.1 Hyphococcus sp.
CGAAGCGGTCAATTGTCAGTTTGCGCGCCTTCGCGCGCGGGCCGCGAAGCGGTCAATTGTCAGTTTGCGCGCCTTCGCGCGCGGGCCGGGATGAGCGGGAAGAGTTTGGGCAGCCACGGCGAAAGGTCCCGGAGCGAAATGGAGGGGGCGGCGATTTCGGTTCTTGGAACTTGGCGATCTTCACCAAAACCAATGACCTTAACGGTCTTTTCGTGTTTGACGTTATCCTAGAACTGACGGACCCTTTTGGTTTCAAAGATCGCGGAGCCGGCATGAGCGAACCCTTAACAGCCATTGGCGTGATGAGCGGCACGTCCCTCGACGGGGTCGATCTTGCGATTATCCGCACTGACGGGGAGGAGCTGGTCGAGCCCGGACCGACCATGAGCGTTCCTTACGACCGCGAGCTCAAAATCCACATTCGTAGGGCGATCAAAGCGGCCCTGGAAGGGCGCGACGGCGCCGCCGATATCGGCAAGGCGGCGGGTGAAACGACGCTTGCCTATATCGGCGCGATCGAACGGTTTCTCGACGCCGAGCAAATCAAGCGGACAGATATCGACGTCATCGGCCTGCACGGCCAGACGATCCTGCATCGCTCTCCCGCCGAACCGAGCGGGGTCGGTCGCACCTGGCAGATCGGCGACGGGGCGCATGTGGCCGAAGAAACCCGCATCGACGTGGTCGACGACTTCCGCAGCGCCGACATCGCGGCGGGCGGGGAGGGCGCGCCCTTCGCGCCGATCTATCACCGCGCCCTTGCGGCGTCGATGGATCCGGCGCCCGCCCATGCGGTCGGCGTCGTCAATCTGGGCGGCGTCGCCAACGTGACCTTCGTACCGCCGGACGCGAAGGCGACAGACCTCATTGCCTATGATTGCGGCCCGGGAAACGGCCTCCTCGACGAATGGCTGGAGCTCAAAACCGGCGAGCCGATGGACAAGGACGGCGCGCTCGCCGCCGCCGGCGCGGTGAACGATGAAGCCCTGCGCATGATGCTGTTGCATCCTTACTTTCGCCGGCGCCCGCCAAAGTCGCTCGATCGCTACGACTTCAAACTCGACCATGTGTTGAAGCTGACGCCGGAGGACGGCGCGGCGACGCTCACCGCCTTCACCGCGCACGCCATCGCCAGGTCCGAATCCTTTCTGCCGGAACCGGTCGGAGAGTGGATCGTCTGCGGCGGCGGGCGGCGCAATCCGGTATTGATGGCCGCGCTCGGCGATGCGCTGAGCGCGCCCGTGCGCTCTGCGGAAGACGCCGGCTGGCGCGGAGATGATCTTGAGGCTGAATGTTTCGGTTATCTCGCCGTACGCAGCCTGAAAAAGCTGCCGCTGTCCTATCCCGGCACGACCCGCGTTCCGGCGCCCCAGCGCGGCGGCGTTTATCACAAATCGCCGATGTAGGGCGAAACGGGCGACGGATGCGTATCACTCCGCCCTTCGTGACAATCATTTCTTCATCCTGAGGAGCAAGCCGAAGGCTTGCGTCTCGAAGGACGAAGAAATGATCCCTCAGGGCGAAGCGACGCGCATTTTTCCTCCGATCTTGTAAGTCTTACTTGCCGCGCAAAAATCCATCTGTACGATGCCCGCGTCGGATGCGCCGGGGAAGGAATGGACGATCAACCGCTCGATGAACTCCTGGCCCGCGTCTCGTTGCGGGACAGACGCGCCTTCAGCGAAATTTATGACCGCACGTCGGCGAAACTTTATGCGGTGGCCTTGCGTATCTTGGGTGAAGCAGCTGAGGCCGAAGACGCGGTGCAGGACGCCTATATAAAGGTTTGGCGCAACGCCGGACGATTCGAGCAGGGCAGGGCCGCGCCCATGACCTGGCTGATCACGATCGCGCGCAACGCCGCCATTGACCGCGCCCGCAAGCGCAAGGAAACGCCGGCCGCGCCGGAGGAAAGCGATGCTGAGGCGAGCGCTGATCCGTCTCCTGAGGATATGGCGCTGATGGCCGACGATCATGCGCGTCTGCGCCGCTGCCTGGATGAGTTGGAAGAAACCCAGCGCGACGTCATGCGCAGCGCGTTCTTCACCGGCCGCACCTATGCGGAGATCGCCGACGGCCTGGAAAAACCGCTCGGGACGGTGAAAAGCTGGGTGCGCCGAAGCCTCATCAAGCTGCGCGCCTGTCTTGACGGCCCCGTCGGAGAAAACGCCGAATGAGCGACGCGGACGAAGCCTATGACGACGCCGTCTTCGCCGGCGAATATGCACTCGGCGTTCTGACCGCCGAGGAACGACAGCAGGCCGAGGCGCGCGCCGCGCGCGAAGACGACTTCGCAGCGCTGATCGCCTATTGGGAAGGCCGGTTTGCGCCGCTGGCGCTCGAGACGCCGGCGAAAGCGCCGCGCGCCGCCGTGAAGCGCCGCATCATGACGGCGCTGTTCGCCGACGAAGCGTACAAACAAAAATCGGCGCTCGCCTCCGCCCTGTCGTTCTGGCGCATCGCCGCAGCATCGATGGCGGCGATTGCGCTGATCTCTTCCGCCGCGCTTCTTTACTTCACCGTTGCGCCGCAGGAGCGCGCGCAGCCCCAGCTGCTCGTCGCCACCATCCTGCCGGCCGGTCAGGCGCCGGTGCTTCGCGCCGAGCTGGCCGAGGACCTCACAAGGTTGCAGATCGACAACGCCGCGATCGATCTCACGGCCGACCAGGTCGCTGAGCTGTGGCTGATCCCGGACGACGGAACCCCGCGTTCGCTCGGCCTCATCAACGCCGACGGCGCCGACAGCGTCGAGATCCCGGATCGCCTGAGAACGCTGATCGCCATAGGGGCGGCGCTCGCCGTCAGTCTGGAGCCGCCGGGCGGGTCGCCCACCGGCGCCCCGACGGGGCCCATCATCGGCCTTGGCCGGCTGGACTGGGAGTAAGCCCGGGCGCCGCCGCCGGAGGGAGCGCCGCCGGCCCCTAGAACCGTCCGCTCACCGTAAAGCGCGCGTTAATGGGCTCGCCCACGGTCGCCTGGTGGGTGGCGTGCGAGTTCGGGAAATAGAGTTCATCGGTCAGGTTCTCGAGATTGACCTGAAGACGCAGATTGTCCGAAACGTCGTAATACGCCGCCGCGTCCAGACGGACATAGCTCGGCAGGACCGCGGTGTTGGAATTATTGATGAAGCTTTCGTCCTGATAGATCAGGCCCAGACCCAATCCAAGCCGATCGGTCGCCTGGTAGTTGTTCCAGAGGGAAAACATGTTTTCAGGCAATTCGCGCGGGCGCAGGCCCGTGGGACCGGTTCGGTCCACTTGTTCGCCGTCGAGATAACTGTAGCCAGCGGACACGAACCAGCGTTGCGTCAGGAAACCCTGGAGCTGGACTTCGAACCCCTGGATTTCTGAGTCGATCACATCCAGCGTTGCAGGATCATTGTCGGCGACCTGGGGCGAACTCTGTTCGATCTCGAAAACAGCGGCGGTAAAGCTCAGGTCTGGATTGATGTCCCATTTCACGCCTGCTTCCAGGTTTTGAAACGTATTCGGATCAAGCGCATCGTTGTCGCCGTTGATATTGGCGAACTGTTCGCCGCTGCGCGGCAGGAAGGACTCGCTGAAGCTGCCGTAAAGGGAGATGGTCTCCATGGGTTTGAGGATGACGCCGAAACGCGGCGAAAACTCCTCATCCGTCCGAGTCCGCGTTTCGTTGGCGGGAACGTTGAAGACTTCGATGTCGAAACTGTCGAAGCGGACGCCCAGCACTACGTCGAGCCAGGGCGCAAATTCAATCTGATCCTGGATGTAGGCGGAAAAGACGTCGATGCTGACACGCGTGTCGTCGTTGAGATCCGTCGTGTAACTGTTTGTCGTCGGAACGCCGGCCGCGTTAACGCCGACGCCGCCGCGCAAACTGAGCGGCCGGGCGATGGCGAAGATCTCATTGTCATCCATCGTCGTGTCCCAGAACGAGTTGAAGCGGTCCTGGTCCGATGACGTATTGATGTACTCGCCGCCGGCGATGATGGTGTGATTGACCCCGGCCGCGCCGAACTGTCCGACGAGATTTCCCGACAGGATCAGGTTTTGACGATCGGTGGCGTCGATATATCCGTCGAGCGTAACGACGTCGGGCGTCGCCGCCTGATCGTACCCCGACGCATAGAAGTTCGCATAAACCTTGTCATAATCGCCGTAAAACGCGCTGACATTCGCCTTCAGGTTTTCGGAGAACTCATGCTGCAGCGACGCGCGAATGAGATGCGCCTGAAGCTCAGTGAAGTTCAATTCCGGATCGCCGAAAACGATGTCCTGAAAGTCCTCAACCGGGCGCCCGTCCGATCCGGTTGGAATGCCGCGATCAACGAACCGTTCATGGTCCACATATTCATAGGACAGATCGAGGGTCGTCGCCGGGCTGAGTTGGAATTGGGCGGTCGGATTAATCCCGAACCGATCGCCGTCATAGAAATCCCGATGATTGTTCAGGCTCTCATACATGGCGTTGATGCGGAAGGCCGCTGTATCGCTTGTGGAGTAGTTGGCGTCGATCTGAAAACTGAACTCGCCAAAGGTGTCGACGCCCGCCTGGAAGCCCGTGAAGGTCTCGCCGATCACGCCCTTCTTTGTCACGCGGTTCAAAATGCCGCCGGTGCCGCCGCGCCCGAATAAAAGCGCATTCGGTCCGCGCAGGATTTCCACCTGCTCCAGATTATAGAGAGGACGGTAGTACTGAACATCGTCGCGAACGCCGTCGATGAAGAAGTCGGCCGTTGACCGCACGCCGCGGAACACAATCGCATCGCGGTGGCCTTCGCCCTGGGACGTGTTGACACCCGGCGTGTAGTTGATGATCTCGCCGATGCTGGTGAAGCCGCGTTGGGTGATCTCGTCGGCAGTGATGATCGAAAGGCTTTGCGGCACGTCGATGATCGGCGTCGGCGCTTTAAGCGCGTTGACCTGGTCCGCATAAAGGATCCGCCCAATCACCACGATTTCATCGTTGACCTCGGCGTTTGCGGGCGAGGCGGCGAACGCCGCCGTCAACGCGGCGACGCTCGCCGCGCCTCTCACTTTACTTCCGATCATGGGCTTGATGCTCCTTCCGCTTTACCCCGCCACCATTTGCGAATGATTTGCAATTGCGGCCCTAGGCCTCATGAGAACGATTGTCAATTGCAGGCGTGCGGTTTCGGCTGCGGCGAAGCGTCAGGGGGGTGAAATCAAATCGACGCTACCTTCTCTTCCTCCGCTCATCCCGACGAAAGTCGGGATCTCGTGCAACGTGCTACGAATTTGCCTCCCGAGATCCCGACTTTCGTCGGGATGAGCGGAGTTATGTCGAACAATGAGAATTCACCCCAACCACAAAGTTGAATCCCCCCATCTCCCCACAACCACAACCGAATAATCTTCCCTGAATCCCGCATTCGGTGCGTAGTTATGCTCCCCCCTCTGAGCCCGTTGTATACTCGCAGGCAGTCCGGATAAGGAGAGGCGGTGAGCGCTGCCGTAACTTGCTGATCCGGATCGCGGCGCGCGAGGAGAGCCCCGGCGAACGGACGGGTCTTTCACTCGG
>JANQRY010000007.1 GCA_028284345.1 Hyphococcus sp.
CCGTGGAAGACCACCACGTTGATAGGATGGGTGTGGAAGCGCAGCAATGCGTGAAGCTTACCATTACTAATTGCTCGATTGGCTTGATCGTCCTCATGCGTTGTTTTGCAACGGATGGGCGGCAAGAACTCATGCGCGGCGAACGGTTCGTCTTGATAAAGACGAACGGTTCTTCGCAAACCGTAACGACATTGGTGCGACCCTCGTCCTGAGGAGCTTTTGGATAGCAAAAGCGTATCGAAGGACGGCGTTGCGCAGAACGCTCTCGCATTTCAAATCATCTTTGCCGGCCCGGTGGCTATGGCGGGGAGCCTCCACCCGATCCCATTCCGAACTCGGTCGTTAAAGTCCCCAGCGCCGATGGTACTTCGTCTTAAGACGCGGGAGAGTAGGTCGCCGCCAGGCCTGCAAAGCTGATTTGAAACCCTTCTTTCGATTTCCCGGCCGCGCTTTTGCGCGGTTTTTTTGTGTCCGATTTTCGCAGCTAGCCGGCAAACGCGCGTCCTCGCGAGGCTATTTGACGCCGAGCGCGGAACCGGTAATGAAACGGGTCGGAATGTGACGACAGGGGCTGGGTCATGGCGCAACGCGCCCGTTTTTGTGTTTTGGGGGCCGCCGCGCTGGCTTTGGCGGTCTGCGCCTGTTCAGAGCCGCAGCCGTCGGCCGACGCGGGCGGCGGCGCGCCGGCGGCCAATCGCGCCGGTGAGACGGCGCCCGTGGTCGCCGACGAAGAGATCAACCTCGATCTGTGGCTGGAGCGCCTGGAGGTCGGCAGCCGCGAGCTTTATTCCGCGCGCGAGGCGGTGGTCGAGGCGGTCGGGCTCGAAACCGGCCAATGGGTCGCCGATATTGGGTCGGGGACCGGGCTCTATACGCTGCTCTTTGCCGAAAAGGTGGGGGCGGAGGGCCAGGTTTTCGCCGAAGACATCGAGCCCCTGTTCCTTGATCTCGTGACGCGCCGCGCCGCCGACGCCGATCTCACCAATATCAGCGCCGTTCTCGGCCGCGAAGACGATGTGACGTTGCCTAATGAATCCATCGACGTCGTGTTTATTGCCGACACCTATCATTATTTCGACGATCGCGAGGCGGTGATGCGGTCGGTCTATCGCGCGCTCAAACCGGGCGGCGCGCTGGTCATGGTCGAGTTCGATATCGCCCAGGGCGAGGAGCGCCCTGATTACAAGTCCCATGTCCGTTTCGGTAAGGATGCGGTGATTTCCGAACTCGAATTTGTCGGCTTTGAATTTGTCGGCGAGACCGCCGTCAACGGCCTTGATGAAAACTACTTCGTCAGGTTCGCCAAACCGGCCGACAGCGAATAGAGCCGGCCCCGCATCGACGCCGCGCTCAATCGGGCAAACCACCCCATAGTCTGGCGCGCCGGCGGGAAAAGCACAGCGAAAACAATTAATTATGGGGCCGCCCCGACATCCGGAAAATGCCACGCTTCGATCGGGCGGTATCGAATTCGCCGGTCCGCCGCTTGACGGCGGCGGGAAAAGGTTTACCTACTCGCCGTCTCCCCGGTTATCAAAGCATATGAGATCATCGCCCGATCGCGGCGCCCGACCCCTCATGTTTTTCGGCCGGCGGGACGCGTTTTTTAAACCATGACGGCGGCTCTTTATGGCGAATAAAAAGAAAACCCAATCCGGCGGCGCCGGCGCTTCGAAAACCATCGAAGGCAAAGCCGACGAACAGCCCCGGAAAAAGAAAAAAACGAGCCCGCTTGAGTTCATTCAGCAGGTTCGCGCCGAAGGCTCGAAAGTGACCTGGACGTCGCGGAACGAAACCATGGTGTCGACTGTCATGGTGCTGATCATGGTGGCGATCATGGCGCTCTTTTTCTTTCTCGTCGATCAACTGTTGCGTTACGGCGTTTGCTCGCTCCTGCCGATTCAATGCGGCGGATGACATTTCACTGACCAGACAATTACCGGATCCTGCAATGACTGCGAATTGGTACATCGTTCACGCCTATTCCAACTTTGAAAAGAAGGTCGCCGACGCGATCTTGCTGTCGGCCAAGGAAAAAGGCTTAGATCAGTTTATCGAAGAGGTGTTCGTTCCGACCGAGGACGTGACGGAAGTGCGTCGCGGCCGCAAGGTCAACACCGAGCGCCGGTTCTTTCCCGGCTATGTGCTCGTGAAAATGGCCCTGAACGACCAGATTTATCACCTCGTCAAAGACACGCCGAAAGTGACGGGCTTCCTCGGCTCGGGCAACAAGCCGATGCCGGTGCCGCAAAAGGAAATCGACCGCATTCGCGGCGTCATCGAAGAAGGCGAAACGCGGGTCGGCCCGTCCATCACCTTCGAGATTGGCGAGACCGTGCGCGTCACTGACGGTCCGTTTGCGTCCTTTTCCGGCGTCGTCGAGGACGTCGACGAAGAGAACTACCGCGTCAAGGTCGCCGTTTCGATTTTCGGCCGCGCGACGCCGGTGGAACTGGAATTCACGCAGGTCGAGAAGTCGAGCTAAGCGCGACGGCGTAAGATATCGGCGAGGTTCTCAGCATTGCGCGCGCGGCTTGCGCTGTCTGACGGCGCGGCGGGCTCGGTTTCCTCGTCCTCTTCCTTTTCTTTCTCTTCCTCATCCGGATGGGGATCACTTTTCCGCAGCGACCGCGTCATCCAGCGCGGTAATTTTCGTTGCAGCCATTTAAGACGCCGGTCGAGCCAGCCCCAGTGTCGCCGAACAAAGCGGAGCGTCGCCGGCGAGACCGTGGCGAGAATCAAAAAGCCGATAAGAACAAGCGGCAGTCCGAACGGGACCGGCGTGATCGCTGTGAGGACGCCGACAAAGATCAGGATGAAGGCGAAAATCACCAGGATGATTTTGAAAACCGTCACTTGTCGTCCTTCTTCGCCGCTGGCGCGCCGTTATCCCGGGTTTCATCCTGCCGTGCCGGGTCCGTTTCCACAATAACGGTGCGAACGACGCCGCCGGCGCGCGGCGCGATGATGCGCACGAGCTTGTCGAACCAGCCCCATTTGCGGCGCATCGTGCGAATGACCGGGCGGAAGGCGGGATTGGCGCCGGCGATCATGAAGAGCCCGAGAACGGCGAGGGGTGCGCCCACGGGCAGGGGCGAGATCGCCGCGATCACTCCGTAGAGGAAAAGGACGATGCCGAGAGCGGTTGTGGCGATGCGCACGATCATTGGCGCCGCGCTTCGTTATGTCGTTGCCGCTTGTGCATCCCGCCGCCGCGCTCCTATGCTGACGAGGCCGAGGGCGCCGTCGCCCCGAAAACCGGGGCATCGTAGAACAGGAGGCGCAATATGTCAGATCATGGGAAGCCGTCAGCGCCGCGCGCCAAATTCAAGGCCATGACCGAGGGCACCCAGGAAGACTGGCAAATTATCGGCGCTGAGTATCTGCCCTTCGCCGCGGCGGGCGGCCGGCGCATCCTCGATCATTTGCGCCTGCTCGACGGCGATTATGGCGGCTTTCCGGTGGACCGGCTCGAACATTGCCTGCAGACGGCGACCCGGGCGCATCGGGACGGCCGCGACGAGGAATATGTCGTCTGCGCGCTCCTCCACGATATTGGCGACACGCTCGGCGCCTATAATCACCCGGACATCGCCGCCGCCATCCTCAAACCGTTCGTCTCGGAAGAAAACCACTGGATGGTGCAGCATCACGGTATTTTTCAGGGCTATTATTTCTTCCACTATCTCGGCATG
This sequence comes from Hyphococcus sp., assembly GCA_028284345.1. Classification (GTDB taxonomy): domain Bacteria; phylum Pseudomonadota; class Alphaproteobacteria; order Caulobacterales; family Parvularculaceae; genus Hyphococcus. The sequence continues at coordinate 3,696 of JANQRY010000007.1, forward strand.
GACCGGAATATGCGCGATGAATTCAAGGGCCATCCGCATTATCAGCGTACGGCCGAGTTCTGTCACAAATACGATCAGACGGCGTTCGATCCGAACTATGATTCCATGCCACTTGAAGCGTTCGAGCCCATGGTGATGAGCCTGTTCACGGCGCCGAAGACGTCCATCTATGAGACGGCCTCGATCGACGGCTAAGGCGCGGGGCGCGTTCGTTACGTCCCGATCCGCCGACTGTAGAAAAAGTGATAATCGTCCATGCAAGCCGCGGCCGCCTCTTCCAGCGCCGGGGGGAGGTTGATCGCTTTTTCTTCATAGGGCTTGAAGCCCGTTGACGCCCAAACGGCGTCATACCAGTGGGGCGCCCAGACGCCGTCGCTGTCGCGCGGGCCGGCGGGCCAGGACAGCATGGCGGGATCAAATGCGATATCGAGCGCCGCGCACAGCGCCCGCAGCACGCCCTCAGGGTCCTTCAGGATATCTGCAGCGTCAATCACGGGACAGTCGCCGCCGGCGCGGGCGTCGACGGCGCGCTGGACGCGATAGCTGTCGATGATGGGCGTCACGTCCGCATATTTCTTTGCGTAGGAGGCGACCATGGCGCGCGGGTCGCGGATCAGGTGAAAAACCGTCGCGCCGTCCAGCCAGTCGAGAGGCGCGTCGCCGGCGAAATGAAAGGCGATGTTTTTCTGAAACTGAATGCCGCGCCCGCGCGGCGCGGCGGCGCGCAGTTGTCGGGCGACATGCGACCAGTCGCCCGGCCGCGCCGCCAGAATATCGTCCCGCATCGGATGCGGCGCGCCGCTTTCTTTCAGGTAGCAGGCGTAAAACGGTTCATCGAAAACCACCGTATCCGGACGGTTTTCAAAAGCGCGCATCATGGTCGTTGAAATATTACGCGGGCCGGAGAACATCGCGATGACGGTCATGGGCGAGGCTATAGCGTGCGGCTTTTGTAATTCAGTGAAACTCTCCGCTCATTCCGGCCTTCGCCAGGACGAGTGGTTCATCCATCTGGATCAGGCATCCGCGACCGGCTCTACCGCAATCTTGGCGGCGCCTTCGGCTCAAGCTGCTCGGCGACCGACTTAAGTTTTGGCGCCTGCACATGAGGCACCTCAGCGCCCATGTCTTCCATCATGCTCATGATCCGCCGCGAGGATGCGGCGATTTCCTTTGCGCCCTCGGTTTTTTGACGGTTGAGCGCCGACTGATTTTCAAGCGCGTCGACAGCCTTGTAGGTCTGCTCCACTGCGGCGTTTAGGTTCTGCGTAAGATCGGGCAGGTTCGGATCGTCGTCGAGAAGTTTCTGTTCGGCGACCCGGGTCAGCTTCGCCATCTCGTCGCCGATTTCCTCGACCCGCCGCCGCATGCGCCGGCCGGTCGTCATGGACCCCACAATCACGCCAATGAGCAGACCGGCAAGCGCCGCGCCTGCGCCGATAAACATTAGATCGGTGAACACCACAAACGCCCCATTTTCACACCCACGGGGCGTTATTGTGGATATTTCTCAGCGCTTTGCAAGGCGGGGTCAGATCAGCGCGCCGCGCCCCGCCTGATCGGCGGCCTCCAGGCCGTTTTCGACGAGGCGCGCCCAGGCGTCTTGCGGCGTTGAGGCGTAGTGAAAAAGCTTGAGATCGTCCGGGCTGATCATGCCGTGATCGGCGATTTTTCGGAAATTGACCGCCTCGGACCAATAGGACTCGTCGAACAGGACGATGGGCAGTTTCGGCGCCTTTTCGGTCTGTACGAGGGTCAGCAATTCGAACAGCTCATCGAACGTGCCGAAGCCCCCGGGAAAGATCACCAGCGCGGCGGCGCGCATGGCGAAATGCATCTTCCGCATACCGAAATAATGAAACTGAAAGGTGAGGTCCGGGGTCGAATAGGGGTTCGGCTCCTGTTCAAAGGGCAGGCGGATGTTGAAGCCGATGGATGGCGCGCCGGCGTCCGCGGCGCCGCGGTTCGCCGCTTCCATGATGCCGCCGCCGCCGCCCGTGGCGATGACGTTGTCGCGGCGGCCATTGTGATCCCTATCGAGGGCGCCGCCCCGTTCCGATGCAATCCGCGCAAATTCCCGCGCTGCGTCGTACCAGCGGCCGTGCTCGCCATTGCCGTTTTCAATCGTCCGGGCCGAGCCGAAGACGACGATGGTGGATCTGACGCCCCATTTTCTGAGGGCCTGTTCGGCCTTTTCATATTCCAGCAGAAAGCGCACGCCGCGCTGGGGATCGTCGAGGAGAAAATCCTGATCGAGCGCCGCGAGCCGGTAGGCGGGCGACGCCATCTGGTCTGCATTGGGTTTTTTTCCGCTCATCGTCCTTTCGCCGCCTCGTTGGCTATGCATGTCTTGTAGAGGGTCTGCAGGCGCTCGACCATGGGTCCGCGTCCGCCCGAGATGCGTCGTCCGTCAACCTCGCGGACGGGCGTGACCCCGGCGAACGTGCCGGTGACGAAGGCTTCGTCGGCGCCGTAGACATCGTGCAGGGAGAAATTCTTTTCCCGCGCGGCGATACCGTTGGCGCGGGCGAGATCGAGGATTAGCCCCCGTGTAATCCCGCCGAGGCAGAAATCCCCCGTTGAGGTCCAGAGTTCGCCGTTCTGTACAATGAAGAAATGGGTCGAGTTGCAGGTGGCGACAAAGCCGTGGGGGTCCAGCATCAGGGCCTCGTCGGCGCCGGCCTTCGCCGCCTGGATGCAGCCGAGAATACAGTTGAGTTTCGAGTGGGAGTTGAGCTTCTGATCCTGCACGTCGGGATAACCGCGCCGCACATGCACGGTAAAGAGCGATGCGCCGGCGCGCGCAGTCTCCGGGCGCGGCGTCTTGAATTCCGGGATAATCACGATGGTCGGCGGCGTGATCGTGGCGCGCGGGTCCTGATAGGGTGTCGCCTTCACCCCGCGCGAAACCATCAGGCGAATGTGAACGCCGTCATGGGCGTCATTGGCGTCGAGGCAATCGTAAAGCCGTTGGGTCAGCGTTTCCTTCGAGACGTCCATGTCGAAATCGAGCGTCTTTGCGCCGTCGTAAAGCCTTGTAAGGTGTCGGTCGAGAAAGGCGATGACGCCCTTGCCCCCCGGGCCCGGATGGACGCGCAGGCCCTCCCAAACGCCGTCGCCGAGGACGAAGCCGGAATCGAATACGGAGACTTTGGCTTCGTCCCGGGGAAAGCGTTCGCCGTTCACGTCGATGAGAATGTGCGCATTACGCGGATCGGGCTGATAGGCGTGCGTCGCATGGGTCATCGGATTTGCCTTATGACTGCGGTCGGGACTGGCATGGCGCGTTGACGCCCTTTATGACTCCGCGCTCGCCATAACAACAGAGGGATTGCGCCATGCGTCTGCTATCGTTCATCCTTGTTTTTGCTGTCTTTATAGCGCCGGCGGCGGCCCAGCGGACGATCGGTTTCGCGGCCCAGGTCGCCGACGGCGACGGCCTCATCGTCGCGGTGAGCGAGCCGGTCAGCCTCGACGGCCCGAAAGCGCTGATGAGCGAGGCGGCCGGCGCGCAACTGGAGCGCGCGGTCGCCGCATCGCTTTTCACGGGCGCGGTCGGCGAAACCGCGAGCTTCCTCATGGGCGGCGAGATCGGCGAGGTGCATCTCGTCGCTGTCCCGGCGGGCGACATGGCGCGCCGCGACTGGGCCGATTTCGGCGGCCGGGCCGGGCTCATCGCCAAGACCAGCAAGGCGCCGCGGCTTTCGGTGCTGGTCTCGGGCGCGAGCCCCGGCGACGCCGCGGCGGCGGCTGAAGGCGCCATTCTCGGCGCCTATTCCTTTGACAAATACAAGAGCGAAACGCCGGAACTGGTCGAGGGAACGCTGACCTTTATCGTCTCGCAACCGGGGCCCGCCCGCGCGCAGTTTGAGGGCGAAGCCCGCATCCGCGCCGAAGCGGTCAACTGGGCGCGCGACATGCAATCCGAACCGGGGAACGCGCTCTATCCGGAAGAATTCGTGCGCCGCGCCCGCGCCGCCTTTCGCGGCGTCGGCGGCGTGACTATCAGCGTTCTTAACGAGCGCGACATGGCGCGGCTCGGCATGAATGCGCTCCTCGCCGTCGGCCGCGGATCGGTGCGCCCGCCGCGATTGCTCATTATACGGTATAATGGCGGTGCGGACGGCGATGCGCCCATGGTCTTCGCCGGCAAGGGCATCACCTTCGACACTGGCGGCGTTTCGCTGAAACCCAATTCCGGCATGTGGAAGATGAAATACGACATGACCGGCGCCGCCGCTGTGACCGGCGCCGTCCTGTCGCTGGCGAAATCAAGGGCGCCGGTCAATGTCGTCGCCGTCGCCGCCATGGCGGAGAACATGCCCGACGGCGCCGCCCAGCGGCCGGGCGACGTCTGGCGCGCGATGTCCGGCACGACAGTGGAGATCATGTCGACCGACGCGGAGGGCCGGCTCGTGCTCGCCGACGCCGTCTGGCACGCCCAGGAAGCGTTCGATCCGTCGCTGCTCGTGGACGTGGCGACGCTCACCGGGTCCGTCGGCCGCGCGCTGGGCGACGAATATGCCGGGCTGTTTGTGCGCGACGATGCGATCGGCGCGCGGCTCAAGGCGGCGGGCGAGGCGACCGGCGAGGATCTCTGGCGCCTGCCGCTGCACCCCAATCACGACGTGCAAATCGAATCGCTGGTCGCCGACATCAAGAACGCCGACGCCGGTGCGCCCGGCGCATCCACGGCCGCGGCGTTTATCGGTTCTTTCATCAAACCGGAAACGCCCTGGGCGCATCTTGATATCGCCGGCGTCGCCTGGCGCGAGGAGCCGACGGCGACGCAACCGATTGGCGGGTCCGGCTTCGGCGTCAGGCTGCTGGACCGGCTGGCCCGGGAAGGGGCGAATTAACCCGGCGTAACGAACCCCGGCGACGCCATCGAGCGAATGCGGGCGCGGCCCGTGGAGCGTATCCTTGTCGCGCGCGCTTTGATATGGTGGCGGGCGGCCAGGGGCCGCCCCGGGGGACATAATGCTGTCGCTGCTTGAACGACTTTCACGAAGGCTCGCCGATGACGGCGTGGGGGCGACGGCGGAACACCTTCGCATGCGCGCCCATGAGCGCTATCGCGACTGGCGCCTCGGCGTTGATACATGCGGGGCCATTTCCTCCAGCGCCTTGGGCGGCGATGCGTCTTGCGTCGACTACGAGCCGGTAAACTACAAATGCCTTGATGCGGCCATGGATTACCTCGATGTGCGCGCAGGCGAGGACGTGTTTCTCGACTATGGATGCGGCAAGGGGCGCGCCGTGGCTTACGCCGCGACAATGCCCTTCCGGAGGATCATCGGCGTCGATCGCGCGCCGGAACTATGCGCGGCGGCGAAAGACAATTTGCGCCGCATCAAACCGCCCGTGCGCTGCGCCGATATCGACATCGTCACGGCGGACGCGCGCGTCTTCGATCCGCCGGACGATGCAACCGTCATTTTCATGTTCAACCCGTTCACGGGACAGATACTCGCCGATGTTCAGGAAAAGATCCGGCAATCCCTGGCGCGCGCGCCGCGGAAAATGACGCTGATTTATCTCTATCCCCATCAGCGCCAGGAGGATGCGTTCGCCGGGCGGCCATGGATCAGAAAAACCTGTGAATTGCCGACCCGCTCCTGGCGCAGCATTTCGACTCTCGCCATCTACGAAAGCGTCAACGACGCCGCCGCGGCGAACGCAGCGGAATAGTCGGGCGCCGCGATCCCTTGGCAGTGTCTTAATTTAAGCTTGAAGCGGCGTTCTTATCTGGTTCCGGTCATTCCGGACAAGCGCGCCTTGGCGCGCGCAGATCCGGAACCCATGGCTCAACATTTAAGACCTTATTGCGTTTCGGCTTCAGTCCCTGGATTCCGGGTTCGACCTGACGGTCGCCCCGGAATGACAAAAGGGTAAATGTCGGTCATTGGATTTCAAACTGAGACGCTACTAATCCTGTTTTCTCCTTGGCCGAGCCCTTTGACCAACCCCCGCGCTGCGGCCTAGCATGGGGTAAAACCGGGGAGAGGCTGATGTCGGACGCGAAAAAACAACCTGTCGGCTCCGTCGGCTGGCGGGATCTGACCGTTGAAAATGCGGACGACGTACGCGACTTTTACGCCGCCGTGACGGGATGGACCGTACACGAAACGTCCATGGGCGATTATTCCGACTACACCATGATGGACGCGAATGGCGAAGCGGTCGGCGGCGTCTGTCATGCGCGGGGGCCGAACGCCGATCTTCCAGCCCAATGGCTGATCTATGTGGTCGTTGAAAATCTCGAAAAGAGCCTCGACGAAACCCTGAAACGCGGCGGCGACGTGGTCGCGCCGCCGCGCGGGCTCATGGGCGGCAAGATGGCGGTGATCAAGGACCCCGCCGGCGCCGTCCTTGCGCTGTGGGAGGAATAGGACGGGCCGCCGCCATGTCGACTGACGTTTTCCTCAGCTATTCGTCGAAAGACCGGGACAAGGTCCGCCAGATCGTCGCCGCGCTTGAAGACGCCAACCTCTCCGTGTGGTGGGACCGCGAAATCGGCGCCGGCGTCATGTTCGAACGCAAGATCGAAGAAGCGCTCGACAACGCCAAATGCGTCGTTGTCGTCTGGTCGCGCGACTCCGTGGAGTCGGACTGGGTGCGCGCCGAAGCCCATGAGGGCCTCTCCCGCGGGGTGCTGGCGCCGTTGATCATCGACGATGCGAAACCGCCGCTCGCCTTCCGCCAGACCCATCACGTCAAGCTGAACGAAGGGGTGGACGCGCTGGTCGGCGAGGTTCGCCGTATTGTCGCCGAGAACGAAAAGGAGCCCGACCTTTCTGCACGCGTTCACTATGTAACGACGCCGGATAATGTGAGGCTCGCCTATGTGCGCCAGGGTGCTGGCCCGTCAGTTGTCAGAAGTCTCGGCTGGTCGACAAGCTGTGCGCTTGAGCTAAGCGGCGAAAACGCCCTGACCAATGCGCTCATCCGTGATTTCGATTTTATTTCCTATGACGGGCGCGGCGGCGGCATGTCGGCGCGCGGGGATTTCAAGTGGTCGATCGAAGAACGCTTATGCGACCTTGAAACGGTGATCGACGCGGCGGACCTGAAAGAAAAGTTCGTCCTTTTCGGCATTTCCGAAGGGAGCCGCGCTGCGATCCTTTACGCTGACAAATATCCGGAGCGCGTCTCGCATCTCGTGCTCGATTCGCCGTCCCTGCCGTTCATTAATCCCGGTAAAGACGACTACGCATCGATGGCGTGGCTTGTCGACTTTGTGCGCGATCATTGGGGTACGGAAAACCCGCTTGCGAGCCGGATGATTTGTTCCATCTGGAGCCAGTCGGCGACGCCGGGAGAGCAACGCACCTTCATGCGCCGCCAGCGTGAAAGCATGAGCGCGGAGGCGGCGTCGCGATATATTTATTTAACGGGAACGCAAAATCTCGACCCGGGGCTGTCAAACCGCATCTGGAGCGCCGTCGCCGCCTTGAAAATCCCGACACTGGTCTTTCACACGATTGACGATCCGCTGGCGGCGTACGATCTTTCAAAGAAACTGGCGGAAACGGCGCCTAATGCGGAACTCGTGACGTCAACGCTGCCCGATCATGGATGCGTCCTCAGCGCGTCTTTTTCGCGGCTGCAGGCGAAGGAAGTGCGGCGGTTTGTTTTAGGGCGCTAGCCCCACCGAAAACCAGTTGATCTAATTCCCGCCCTCATCCTGAGGAGGGCGCGTCAGCGCCCGTCTCGAAGGATATGTGGCAGGCGCTGTGCTCGCGGCTGATCCTTCGAGACGCAAGGCTTCGCCTTGCTCCTCAGGATGAGGGTGGCGCGTGGATCAAGGCAGCTTCGATACGCTCTAAGCGGCGGCCCTCGCGTCAGGAGATCCCAAACTTCTCCAGCGCGGCTTTTGCAATCGGCTCGCCCCATTCCTGGACGAAATGGCCGGCCTCGGCGACCTCCATCGGTTCCGGACAATTGCGGATGATCTTTTTGAGGATGTGCATCGCCTTGGGGCCGAGCACCGGGTCCTGCATGCCGATGGCCATGAAACTGTCGCCGGTCCAGTCCTCTGACCAGAACTGCCGCGCCTTGAGCGAGGTCTCGACGCCTTCCGACGACAAGGGCGTTAAGTCCTTGCCTTCCTCTTTCAACATGACGAGTTCCGGGAAGCGGCGCACGCCGCCTTTGTAGGACTGATCCGGGAAGGGCGCGTCATAGGCGGCGGCCTCCGCATCGGAAAGGATCGGCGTCGCCCGTTTCATCAGCCCGCCGACGTTGAGATCGGGATTGGCGCGGTTGAAGGCGCGCCATTGGGCGAAGCCCTGGCCCGCTTCCTCGCCGCCCGGGAGCCCCGTATTCATGACGATGAGCCGCGTATAGCGCTCGGGCGCGGCCATGGGCAGGGTGAGGCCGAGAAGCCCGCCCCAGTCCTGCACGACGAGGCAGACATTTTTAAGGTCAAGCTTCTCGACAAAAGCGAGGAGGGCGTTCCGATGAAAATGATAGGTGTAGGTCTCATCGTCGACCGGCTTGTCCGAGCGTCCGAAGCCGAACATGTCGACGGCGACGGCGCGATGGCCGGCTCCCGTAAAGACGGGGATCATCTTGCGGAAAAGATAGGCCCATGACGGTTCGCCGTGGATGCACAGGAAGGTAACGTCTGCATCTGCGGGGCCCGTGTCCGCATAATGCATGCGCAGACCCTCGTAGCCCTTGAGGTCATCTACATAGTTCGGCGCATAATCCCAGCCGGGGAGGTTGTCGAACCGGTCGTCGGGGGTGCGGAGCGCTTCAATGGTCATGGGGAGTTTCCTTTAGCTGGTAAGGCGCAACGCCATCATGATGAGGCCGACAAAACCGGCGAGCCACATGAGCGTGCGCAGGCCGAAGACGCCGAAGAAATAGGCCGGCAGATAGGCCGCCCGGGCGATCACGAAAACCAGCGCGCCGGTGAGCGCTATGCCGTCCGCCTTGTCGGTGATGATGAGGAGCAGGGCCAGCGGCAGGAAGAAAAAGAGGGCCTCTTCCATATTGCGCTGGGCGCGGCCGCAGCGCTGCGCGCTGACGGACTTTTCCAGCACCGTGTCGCGGGGCCCGAGGCCGACGACGAGGAGGTTGCCCTCGCCCTTGCTGGAATTGAGTTTCAGGACGGCGTGAACGGCGACATACGCGAAATAGAGAAGCAACGCCCAGAGAATATAACTGATCATTTTGTCTCTCCTCGGTTTGCCGGGTTTCCTTGCCCGGTCTCGCCGCTATAGTCGCGCCGAATGCGGCCGTCGCCAAGCGCCGGCGACAGTTGCCCCTTAGGATGAGGGACAGAGAAGAAAAGGGAAGACATGACCGATCATTCCGTAGATCTTGTCGTCATCGGCTCCGGCCCCGGCGGATATGTGGCCGCCATTCGCGCCGCGCAGCTGGGGATGAAAACCGCCATCGTCGAGCGCGACGCCCTCGGCGGGGTCTGCCTCAACTGGGGCTGCATCCCGACCAAGGCGCTGCTCCGGACGTCGGAAATCTACACCAACATGAAGCACGCCGAGGCGTTCGGCCTCAAGGCGGAGAATATCGGCTTCGATATTGAAAAGGTCGTGAAACGCTCGCGCCAGGTGGCGGGCAAGCTTTCCGGCGGCATCGGTTACTTGATGAAGAAGAACAAGATTGCCGTGATCGAGGGCGAGGCGACATTGGCCAAGGGGCCGGGCGGAACGGCCGGCGCGCCGCTTGTCAAAGTGAAAACCAAAGACGGTGAGGATACGGTCAAAGCCAAGCACGTGATCCTTGCGACCGGCGCCCGGGCGCGCACGATCCCGCAAGCGGGGTTAGAGCCCGACGGCAAGTTCATCTGGACCGCAAAAGAAGCCATGGTCCCCGATGTTATGCCGAAGTCGCTCCTCGTCATCGGCTCCGGCGCCATCGGCATCGAGTTTGCGAGCTTTTATCGCGCGTTGGGCGCCGAAGTGACCATCGTCGAAATGCTCGATCGCATCCTGCCCGTGGAAGACAAGGAAATCTCCGCCTTCGCCGATAAGCAGTTCCAGAAGCAGGGCATGAAAATCCTGACCTCAGCGCAGGTGGAAAAGCTCGACACAGGTGGAAAGCTTGCCAAGGCGACCATCAAGATGAAAGACGGCAAGACCGAGACCGTGGAGGCCGAGCGCGTGGTGCTCGCCGTGGGCATTGTCGGCAACACGGAGAACATTGGGCTTGAGGCGGTGGGCGCCAAGGTCGAGCGTGGCCATATCGTGGTCGACGAATGGCTGTCGACCGGCGTGCCCGGTCTCTATGCGATTGGCGATGTCGTCGGCGCGCCCTGGCTTGCCCACAAGGCGTCTCATGAAGGAGTGATCTGTGTAGAGAAGATCGCCGGCGTCAAGGACGTCCACCCCTTAAATGTCGCAAATATTCCGGGCTGCACCTATTGCCAGCCGCAGATTGCCTCGGTCGGCCTCACCGAAGACAAGGCGAAGGAGCAGGGCTACAAGGTCAAGGTCGGCCGCTTCCCCTTCAATGGCAACGGCAAGGCGATCGCGCTCGGCGAGCCTGAGGGCCTTGTCAAAACCGTATTCGATGAAAAAACCGGGGAACTGTTAGGCGCCCACATGATCGGCGCCGAAGTCACCGAACTCATTCAGGGCTTCGGGCTGGCGCGTTCGGCCGAACTCGTCGAACAGGATTTGATGCACGCCATCTTCCCGCATCCGACCCTGAGCGAGATGATGCATGAAAGCGTCCTGGATGCGTATGGACGCGTGATGCATATATAATCGTCATCCCGCGCGCGGCGCGCAGCAACATTTCATGTTGCGGCGCAGAACCGGGATGACGCGTTTGGCGGCCTTGGCTGGTGTTTCCGTCGGGCCACACCCGGGGCAACAAACGGCGCCGCGGGCCTCCCGCGACGGTTGCATTTCCGCCTGCAACAGCCCATATGGCGTCCGCGCCCATGATTGAAGGCCGTATACGGGCCTTGTTCTGCAAGATTCTACACCCCTCCAAACATCGGCAGCACTAAAAGGGTCCGAACGATCTGGATCCCCCACGCCTGTTTGAAAGGACTAACATCATGGCGACTGGAACAGTGAAATGGTATAACGCCCAGAAGGGTTATGGCTTCATCGAGCCGTCCGACGGCGGCAAGGATGTTTTCGTCCACGCCACGGCGGTTGAGGCGGCGGGTCTGCGCGGCCTCAATGACGGCCAGCAGGTCAGCTACGAGCTGCAGGAAGACCGCGGCAAGACGTCTGCCGGTAATCTGAAAGCCGTCGAGTAGTTTTTTCGGGCGTTTTGCCCTGAACGACTGATGAGGGCGGATCGGCGTCGCAGGGTTTCCCGCGACAAGCCGGTCCGCCTTTTTCTTGTGCGACGCGCAAAGGCGCGCGGCGCTATTCTTTCTTGCGGACCGTTGCGCGCTTCGGCTTTTTCTCCGCCGCATCGCTGCCGCCGGTTTCGACAAAATCAATCTCGGCTGTGCCGGCCGCGTCGCCGCCGCCGGCGACCTCGACGAAGTCGATTTCAGCCGTTCCGGCCGAATGGGTCGATGAACTGATCTTGTTGTAATAAAACGCGACTTCTTCCGTAGGCCGATCATCGGCGTCGCCGCTGGTCGACCAGCTCTTAACGAAGCAGCGTTCCAGCTTGTATTTAAGATAGGCCCGGGCGCCGCCATCCGCCGGCGTTGCGAATTCCAGCACCGGGATTTCCGTCTTGCCGCGATAGGCGCGCTGCAACGCATCGCGCCCGGCAAAGCCTTTGGGCAGGGTGAGGGTGACGGTTCCGGCGTCTGGCGGCGATGCGGTTCCGCCGGTCGCGGCGGCAAGGGCGCTGCTGGCGGCGCCTGCGCGCGTCGCGGCGTCCCATTTAACGTCGAGCACTTCGACGCCGCCAGCAGGCGCTCCGGCGCTTTTCGATTCCCCGTCAATGTCGGGGATTTTCAGATAGCCGGTCATGGCCGCCGTCGCAGGCGCCGCCGCCAGGCACAGCGCCGCCGCGATCAGCGCGGATTTCAACATGTTCATGGGTCTCCCTCCTCCACGATGGTCAAGGCGATGAGCCTAGCCGATCGGGTGCGCGAAGTCGAAAACGCCGCCCCAGTAAGGGCGAGCAGCGGCGCAGGGACCCTCAGTCCCGCAGCCCGTAGGTCATGAGCCGTTTGCCGACAGCCTGGTCGATCACCCGGAAGCCGTGGCCTTCAAGGATTGCGCGGCAGGCTTCGTGGGTGCGCGCGCCCTGGCGCTCGGCCCCGGTGTCGAGGGCGACGGCGCGGGTGCGGGCGAGCATCGCCGCCGCGCCCTCAAGCACCTCCGGCTCCGCCCCTTCCGCATCGCATTTCAGAAGGTCGATATGGGCGATGGCGTTGTCGGCGCAGAACCGGTCGAGGGTCGTAGCGCGGCGCGTTTCCGACGGCGCCGCGTTTGCGGCGAAGACGGAACTGTCCGCATGGTCGGGGATGGAGGCGAAGGGCACGTCCGCCTCCTCCTTCCAGAGTAGGGCGTCATGGGCCGAAGCGTTGGTCAGGGTAAGGATGTTCTGCGTCAGGCAGGCGCGGACGGCGGCGTCGGGCTCAAGGCAAAAGACCCGCGCGCCGAAGCGGGCGCAGACATGGGCGAACTCGCCGGCGTTGGCGCCGGCGTCGATGACGATGCTGTCGGCGGCGAGCTCCGCATGACGGCCGACGCCGTACTCCGCCGCCAACTGGTCAAGGCGCGCCGTCCACCCCTTGCGATAGAGCTTCCAGCGATAGGGCGAGGGAACGATGAAGCGCCCGTCGGCGACGATGACTTCGGCGCCGAGGGGGTGGGGTGCGAGCGCAACGCGCACATGCCCGCGCACATGCGCCGCGGCGAGCAGATCCTGGCGAAAGAGTTTCCAGCGGATCTTGAACGGCAGTTGAAGGGTGCGGTCGGGGTCAGGCGCAGTGCGCATTGAAAACGGTCCCTGCGGCGGCGCCTAACGGCGCACAAATTTACGCACCTGCATCTGGATCGGGCCGTCGGCGCGTCCGTGTACGAACTGGTCGACCATCGGATTGCCGGAATCGTTGAGTTCGTCCGGCCCGCCGCGCCAGATGATGACGCCCTGATAGATCATGGCGACTTCGTCGGCGATCTTGCGCGCCGAGGCCATGTCGTGGGTAATGGAGATGGCGGTCGCGCCGATGGCTTTGACGCGGTCGACGATCAGATTGTTGATGACGTCGGACATGATGGGATCAAGACCGGTGGTGGGTTCGTCGAAGAATAAAATCTGCGGGTCCGAGGCAATGGCCCGGGCGAGGCTAACGCGTTTCTGCATCCCGCCGGAAAGTTCCGACGGGCGTAAGTCGCCCACCTCTGGCGCCAGTCCCACCTGGGCGAGGCAGTCGATGGCCTTTTTCTTTGACGCCCTGCGGCCGCCCCGCTCGCCATAGAGGAGGCGAAACGCGACATTCTCCCAGACGCTTAAGGAATCGAATAACGCCGCGCCCTGAAACAGCATGCCGGTCTGGGCGGCGACGAATTTCTTGTCTCTCGCCGATTGCCGCGCCACTTCGCGCCCGTCGACTTTTATCGACCCGCGATCCGGCTTGACGAGACCCAGGATGCTTTTCAGGAGCACCGACTTGCCCGACCCCGACCCGCCAATGATGACAAGAGACTTGCCAGCCGCAATGTCGAGATCGATCCCGCGCAGGACGTGGTTCGCGCCGAAAGATTTCTGCAAGCCCTGGACTTCGATTTTGACCGGCGTTTCGCGCATGGTTTCAGAAATCCACAAACAGCGAGGTGAGGACGTAGTTTGCGGCGAAAATCGAAACCGCCGCGGCGACGACGGCGGTGCGCGTCGCATTGCCGACGCCGGTGGCGCCGCCGCTTGAGCGATAGCCGTAATAGCAGCCGGTGACGGCGATGAGGAAACCGAAGACCGTCGCCTTGATAAGGCCGCTGGTGACGTCCTCGGAACTGATGAAGTCGATCAGCGTGTTGATGTAAATCGGCGCCGACATGTCGAGGAGGTAGACGGAAACGAGATAGCCGCCATAGACGCCGATAATGTCGGCGGTAAGGACGAGCAAGGGCATGGCGATGGTCGTGGCGAGCACGCGCGGGCCCACGAGATAGCGGAACGGGTTCACCGACAGTGTCGACATGGCGTCGATCTGTTCGGTGACGCGCATGGCGCCGATCTCCGCCGCCATGGCTGACGAACATCGCCCGGCGACCATAAGCGCGGCGAGCACCGGCCCCAGCTCGCGCACGATCGAAACGCCGAGGATCTGCGGAATGAAGGCGTTCGCATCCGGGAAGATGCTGCCTTCGTAAATGTTGAGGGCGAGGGCGCCTCCGGTGAAGAGGGCGGTGAGGCCGACCACGGGGAGCGACGCATAGCCGATGCGCGCCAGCGCCTGCAGGAACGGCCGCCAGTAAAATGGCGGCGTTATCGCAGCGAACGCGCCTTCGATGGCAAAGTTCGTCATACGGCCGACCTCGCCAAGAACGTCGAGGCTGAGGCGGCCGACGGCGGCGATAGGGTTCATCCGGCCGGTCCCGCTTGCATCCAGGCCCTAGACGTAGCGGCGATCAACGCGCCCGCCAAGCCCGGTGAGTAATTCATAAGGGACCGTGCCGCAGGCCCGCGCCGCTTCGAACAGAGGGACGGATTGGCCGAAAAATTCGGCGGTTTCGCCGACCTGCGGCGGCGTTTTCAGCGCCGTGACGTCGAGGCCGATGAGATCCATGGAGACGCGGCCGGCGATTTTGGCCCGCGCGCCGGCGACGGCGGCTTCGGCCCGGTTCGATCCCCCGGTCGGGAATCCGTCGCCATAGCCAAGCGCCGCGGTGGCGATACGGGTTGGTTTTTGCGCCGTGAAGGTTGCGCCATATCCGACGGTTTCGTCCGGCGCGATTTCGCGTATCTGCACGATCGGGGCGTTGAGCGTGGCGACGGGTTTGATGCGCGCGTCATCGACGTCGAACGGACTGCCCCCGTAAAGGGCGACGCCAACGCGCGTGAGATCGAAGTGATAAGACGCGTCCATCAACGCGCCGGCCGACGCCGCCAGCGATCGCCTTGCGTTGGGGAACAGGGTTGCCGCTTGCGCGAAGGTGTCCCGCTGTTCGCTGTTCTTGCCGTCGTCCGGGTCGGCGCCGCAGGCGAGATGGCTCATGACGACATTGACATTGAGGTCCGACAGCGCCGCCAGTTCAGCGAGGTCTTCTACCGGAGCGCCCAGCCGGTTCATGCCCGTATCCACATGCAAGGCGCATGGGGCGCCGGGTTTGCGCGACGCCCATTCGCGCGCCTGCGCGACGCTGTTGACGACGGGCGTCAGTTGCGCGTCGTTAAAAATCCCGATTGTGTCGGGCAGGGGCCCGTTAAAGACATAGATCGTCGCATCGGGCGCGGCGGTCGCAAGGGCCTTGCGCAATTGCGCGCCTTCTTCCGGATAGGCGACGAAAAAGGTCCGGCAGTTTTCGCGGGTCGCGAGCGCCTCTGCGACCGGCGCCAGCCCGAGACCATAGGCGTCGCACTTAACAACCGCCGCCGTTTCAGCGCCTGAGGCCGCGCCGCGCAGCATGGCGAAGTTGGCGCAGAGCGCGGCGAGATCGATCTCAACCCACGGGCCTGCGGTCTTCCGGTTTGCGGTGTCGGCGCTGTGCATGGGGGAAGCAGTAAGGAGTTTTTGTTTGGGAGCAAAGGGTCTGCCGGTGCAGCGCAACCTTCCAGCCCGATCTTCCCGGCGAAAGCCGGGATCCATGTTTCCGTGGGAGTATGGGAGAAAAGGAATCGAACGGTACGCGCAAACGGCTTACCGTTATCGAAAAAATGAACGCTTCTGGACCCCGGCTTTCGCCGGGGAGAGCGGGATGCGGGAGTTTTTGCAGAGCGAGGCGAGACAGGCGGCGCTGATGGAATACGCCTTAGTCTTCCCGCGAATAGCGGTCGCTGGCGAGGTTTGAGAACTTGGTGAATTTCTCTTCGAAATGGAGGTCGACCTTGCCGATGGGGCCGTGGCGTTGTTTGCCGATGATGACCTCGGCGGTGTCGCCCACTTCCTCGCAGCGCGATTGCCATTTGACGTGGTCTTCCGTTCCCTCGCGCGGTTCGGCGCGGGAGAGATAATATTTTTCGCGAAAGACAAAGAGGACGACGTCGGCGTCCTGTTCGATAGAGCCGGACTCGCGCAGGTCGGCCAGTTGCGGGCGCTTGTCGTCGCGCTCTTCGACTTTCCGCGACAATTGCGCGAGGCCGATCACCGGAATGTTCAGTTCCTTCGCCAGCGCTTTCAGCCCTTGGGAAATCTCGGTGATTTCCTGCACGCGATTGTCGTTGCGCTTGCCGGACCCGGTGAGCAACTGAATGTAGTCGATGATGAGGAGGTCGAGGCCGTGTTGACGCTTCAACCGCCGCGCCCGCGCCGCCACTTGCGCAATCGAAAGCCCACCCGTGTCGTCAATAAAGATCGGCAGGGATTCAAGCTCGCGCGTCGCATGATAGATGTCGTCGAACTCGCTTTGCTCGATTTCCCCGCGGCGGATTTTCTCCGACGGCACCCGCGCGAAGTCGGAAATAATCCGCGTTGCGATCTGTTCCGCCGACATTTCCAGCGAGAAGAGGCCGACAACGCCGCCGGAGATCGTCTTGAGCGTGCCGTCGGGCTGCCGTTCCGTTTTATGCGCCTTGGCGGCGTTGACGCCGATATTAACGCCCAGGGACGACTTGCCCATGGAGGGTCGGCCCGCAAGGATCAGAAGATCGGAAGGGTGAAGCCCGCCAAGCTGACGGTCGAGATCGCGCAGGCCCGTCGAAATGCCGGCGAGGCCGCCGCCGCGGCGAAACGCGGCGTCGGCGAGTTCGATGGCTTCGGTCAGCGACGAGCGAAAGCTTTTAAAACCGCCGCCGTATTTGCCGGTTTCCGCAAGCGAATAAAGCGCCTGTTCAGCCTCTTCGAGTTGCTTTGACGGCGTGTCCTCAAGGCTCGTCGTCTTGGCGCGGTCGACCATCTCCGCGCCGATCGCCATCAACCCGCGGCAGGTCGATAAATCAAAGACGATGCGCGCATAGTCGATGGCGCCGGTGGTGGACGGGACATTGGCCGCGAGTTGTTCGAGATATTTGCGCCCGCCCGCTTCCTGATAGCCGGGCGAACTTGCGAGATACGTATCAAGGGCGACCGGCGAAGCGAGACGGCCGCCGTCGACGAGCGATTTCGCGGCGTCGTAGACCAGTTGATGGACGGGGTCGAAAAAATGCTCGCTTTTCAGGAACTGCGACGCGCGGATCAGGATTTCATTGTCAAACAGGATGGCGCCGAGGATCGCCTGCTCGGCGTCGAGGCTGACCGGCGCTTTTTCTTCTGTGTCCGGATTAAACGGCTCGATATTGTCTGCGGGGTTCGCCATGGGGAGACGGTTAAATCAAAGAAAACGCCGGCTGGAAAGCCAGCCGGCGCCGAAACTTTTCCCCGCACCCTGTGCGCCCTCCTGACGTCGGGCGCAAGGCGACGGGCGCTAGTCTTTGTCTTCGCTCGCTTCTTCGCCGCTTGCTTCATCGGCGGCTTCTTCATCAGCGACGGCTGCCTGCGCTTCCGGGTCAAAAAATTCCGCGGATTTTTCTTCCGCCTCGTCTTCTTCCTGCGCCGCGACATCTTCCTCGCGGGCGAGAACATTTTCGCCGCGGGCCTGACGTTCCGCTTCGTCTTCGGAGCGAGCGACGTTGACTTCCACATTGGCGCTGACATCGGGGTGCAGGACAATGCGAACCGGAACAATGCCGATGGTTTTCAACGGCTTGTCGATGCGCACCTGGCTGCGTTCGATTTTGACGCCCTCTTCTGAGGCGGCGTCGGCGATGTCGCGCGCCGTCACGGAGCCGTAAAGCGCGCCGGCTTCCGACGCCTGGCGGATAACGACAAAGCTGCGGCCGTTCAGTTTTTCCGCAGCGGCGTCAGCCTCGTTCTTGCGATCAAGGTTGCGCGCTTCAAGGTCGGCGCGCTGGTTTTCGAAAACCTGCTTGTTGGCGTCGTTCGCCCGCAGGGCTTTTTTCTGCGGCAGCAGATAGTTGCGGGCAAAGCCTGATTTGACTTTGACCACATCGCCCATCTGGCCGAGATTTTCGACGCGTTCGAGAAGAATGACTTCCATCGGTCTTACTCCGAAACGTATGGGAGAAGGGCGAGAATGCGGGCGCGTTTGATGGCGCGCGCAAGTTCGCGCTGCTTTTTCTGGGAAACCGCGGAAATGCGCGACGGCACGATTTTGCCGCGTTCGGAAACATAGCGTTGCAGCAGTTTCGGATCCTTGTAGTCGATCTTCGGCGCGTTATCGCCGGAGAACGGGCAGGATTTGCGGCGGCGGAAAAAGGGTTTAGCCATGACTGTTTCTCTCCTTGCCGCTAGCGACGCTTGTCGCGGTCGCCGCGATCGCTGCGGTCGCGACGGCTGAGGACGGGCGAGGGTTCCGGATCGAGTTCGTCGACGCGGATGGTGAGGGCGCGCAGGACGTCGTCATTGATCTTTTCCTGACGCTCCAGTTCCTGAACGGCGACCGCCGGTCCCTCGATATTAAAGAGGCTGTAGTGGCCCTTGCGGTTCTTGTTGATTTTGTATTGCAGGTTGCGAAGCCCCCAATATTCG
This sequence comes from Hyphococcus sp., assembly GCA_028284345.1. Classification (GTDB taxonomy): domain Bacteria; phylum Pseudomonadota; class Alphaproteobacteria; order Caulobacterales; family Parvularculaceae; genus Hyphococcus. Next base: position 22,279 of record JANQRY010000007.1, read on the forward strand.
GACTTCTCAATCTTGCCGCCATTGTCGGTGACAATCTTGGCGAGGGTTTCGGTGAGGCCTTCGACCTGCGCGGGCGAGATATCCTGGCGCGCAATGAAGACGTGCTCGTAACACGGCATGAAGCCAGCTCCTGATTGGCGACGGAGACCAGTTGGAACGGCTGGGGTTCCGACCGACCTGCGGCTCGCAAAGGCTAAGGGACCATCCCTTGAACCGATCCATCGGATCGGCGCCCGCGACCGTCGCTCGCGAAGGCGGCGGAATAGCGGAGGCGGGCGGGGTTTGCAAGCGCGAAGTGGGGATTAGCCGCTTTTACCTCCCCCTTGAGGGGAGGTCGAAAACGCGAAGCGTTTTCGGGTGGGGGTATGCCGTGCGCTCTGACGCATCACCCCCCTCGAAATCGTAGATTTCGATCCCCCCTTCAAGGGGGGATATGCGACTTGCCCTTGAGGCTCGCCATAGTTAATCCCACGCCAAAAGGAGCCATTTATGACGCGCGCTTTCATCTTTCCGGGGCAGGGCAGCCAGGCTGTGGGCATGGGCAAGGCGCTGGCCGAGGCCTTCCCGGCGGCGCGGGAAGTCTTTGAGGAGGTCGACGAGGCCCTCGGACAGAAGCTCGCCGCCCTGATGTGGGAGGGGCCGATGGAGGAGTTGACCCTGACCGCGAACGCCCAGCCGGCGCTGATGGCCCATTCCATGGCGGCGATGCGGGTGCTGGAAGAAGAGGCGGGCGTCCAAATCGCGGACGCCCTATTTGTCGCCGGGCATTCCCTCGGCGAATATTCGGCGCTGTGCGCGGCCCGGGCCCTCAGCCTTGCCGACGCGGCGCGGCTCTTGCGCATTCGCGGCGAGGCGATGCAGGCGGCGGTTCCGGTGGGCGAGGGCGCCATGGCGGCGCTGATCGGCGTCGATCTTGAGGGGGCGCAGAAGGCGATCGATGCAACCGACGGCGGGATCTGCGAAATCGCCAATGACAATGCGCCAGGACAGGTGGTGATTTCCGGCGACAAGGCCCGCGTCGAGGCGGTTTGCGCGGGCGCCAAAGAATTCGGCGCCAAGATCGCGAAACTCCTGCCGGTTTCGGCGCCGTTTCACTCGTCGCTGATGGCGCCGGCGGCCGACCGCATGGCCGAAGCCCTGGCCGATGCAAATATCTCCGCGCCGGCGACGGCGCTGATCGCCAACGTCACGGCGGAGAAAGTTCAATCGCCGGACGACATTCGCGACCTTCTCGTCAAACAGGTGACGGGCCGCGTGCGCTGGACCGAAAGCGTTTCGGCGATGGTCGCGGCGGGATGCGAAACCTTTGTCGAGGTCGGCGCCGGCAAAGTCCTGTGCGGTCTTGTCCGGCGCATTGAGAAGGGCGCCGCGACGATGAGCGTGGGCGCGCCCGACGATATCGATGCCTTCGCGAAAACAGCTTAAAAACAACGGGAACGACGATATGTTTGATCTTGACGGAAAACGCGCGCTGGTCACCGGCGCGACCGGCGGCATTGGCGGGGCGATTGCAAAGGCATTGCACGACGGCGGCGCAACGGTCGCCATCTCGGGAACGCGCGAAGAAAAACTCAGCGCGCTAACGGAGGACCTGAAGGAGCGCGTTCACCCAGTCCCGTGCAACCTTTCCGATCTCGACGCCGTTGACGCCCTGCCGAAACAGGCGAGCGAAGCCATGGGCGGTCTCGACATCGTTGTCGCCAACGCCGGCGTCACCCGCGACACGCTGATGATGATGATGAAACCCGACATGTGGGACGAGGTGATCAAGATCAACCTCACCGCCTATTTCCGGCTCGCCAAGGCGTCCTTGCGCGGCATGACCAAGCAACGCTTCGGCCGTATCATCGGCGTTACGTCCGTCGTCGGCGTCACCGGCAATCCGGGGCAGGCGAATTACGCTGCGTCAAAAGCCGGCATGATCGGCATGTCGAAATCCCTCGCCGCGGAAGTGGCGAGCCGCAATGTCACGGTGAACTGCATTGCGCCGGGATTTATCGAAACCGCCATGACCGACGCGCTCAACGATCAGCAGCGCGAGGCGATTCTGGGGAAAATCCCCGCCGGCGCCATGGGAACGCCGGACGATATCGCCGCTGCGGCGCGATATCTTGCCTCGGATGAGGCGAAATATGTAACCGGTCAGACGATTCACGTTAATGGCGGCATGGCAATGCTCTAGGCGAGCGCTTGTATCTGCTGGCCTTTTGGCGTTGCAACAATCGAAAATATGCCGTAATGCGCCCGCAACCCGGCAAAACAAGGCATTGACTGCGGCCCCGCCGCGACCCGAAATAACAATGCAATCAAGGAGCCCTGGATGTCTGATCTTGCAGAACGCGTGAAGAAAATTGTTGTCGAGCACCTCGACGTCGATATGGCGAAAGTCGAGCCGAAAGCGAGTTTTATCGACGATCTCGGCGCCGACAGCCTCGACATTGTCGAACTCGTCATGGCGTTCGAAGAAGAATTCGACGTAGAGATTCCCGATGACGCCGCCGAGACCATTCAGACGGTCGGCGATGCGATAAAATTCATCGAAGAGCAAAAAGGCTGACGCGCCGAATTTCACTCGGCAGGCCGTCGCAGCCGCTTCCTGAAATGATCAAGGCAATGCGCGCGGTCATACCCTCGCGCGAGGAAACGTAAAGATGCGTCGCGTCGTTGTTACGGGGCTGGGGATTGTCTCGCCGCTCGGTGTCGGCATCGATGCGGTGTGGCGACGGTTGATCGCCGGCGAGACCGGCGCCGGCGTCATTGAGAAATTTGATACGTCTGCAATGGCGTGCCGCATTGCCGCAGAAGTGCCAAAGGCCGATGGCTATGGCGGCGGCGCGGCGGCGGGCGATGCGGCGTTCAACCCGGACGACTGGGTCGAGCCGCGCGATCAGAAGCGCATGGGCGATTTCATCGTCTACGGCATCGCCGCGGCGCAGATGGCGTTCGAGGATTCCGGCATTGAGCTGAAAACCGATGAAGACCGCGAACGCTTCGGCGTGATGAACGGCTCCGGCATCGGCGGGCTTCAGGGCATCGAAGAACAATCGCTGGTGCTCGATAAAAAAGGTCCGCGGCGCGTCTCGCCTTTTTTTGTCGCCGGCAATTTAATCAATCTCGTCTCCGGGCAGGTTTCGATCCGGTTGGGGTTGAAGGGACCGAATCACGCCGTCGTCACGGCCTGTTCGTCGGGCGCCCACGCCATCGGCGACGCGGCGCGGCTGATTGCGTTTGACGATGCGGATATGATGCTCGCTGGCGGGTCGGAAGCATCGGTTTGCCCGATCGGCATCGCGGGCTTCGCCGCTTGCAAGGCGCTGACGACCCATTTCAACGACGCGCCGGAAAAAGCTTCGCGTCCTTACGACCGTGATCGCGACGGGTTTTTGATGGGCGAGGGCTCGGGCTTTTTCGTGCTTGAAGAATACGAACGCGCGAAGGCGCGCGGCGCAAAAATCTACGCCGAAATCGTCGGCTACGGTCTTTCCGGCGACGCCTATCACATCACCGCGCCGGCCGAAGACGGGAACGGCGCCTTCCGGTCCATGAAGATGGCGCTGAAGCGGGCCGGGATCGCGCCGAAAGACGTCGACTATGTGAACGCCCACGGCACGTCGACGCCGCGCGGCGACGAGATCGAACTCGGCGCCGTGGAACGCCTCTTTGGCGACGCCGCCGACGGGCTTCTGATGTCGTCGACGAAATCGTCGATTGGGCACCTTCTGGGCGCCGCCGGCGCGGCGGAGGCCATATTCTGCGTGCTCGCCATGCGCGACGGCGTCGCCCCGCCGACGCTCAATCTGGACAACCCGTCCGTGGAGACCCCGATCAACCTCTGCGCCAACCGCGCTGTGGAAAAACCGATCAACACGGTCCTTTCCAACTCATTTGGCTTCGGCGGCACCAATGCGTCTCTGGTGATGCGCCGTGTTGACGGCTAAACTGACGCCTTCGCAGGTTTTTTGATTCGGCAGGGGAATTTGACGGTGAACGCGAAGGCGCATGACGTGGAACTGCACGCCGGCCAGCGCGGCGGCGCCGTTAAATCGTTCCTGCTGTTTTTAGCCGGGCTCGCTGTCCTCGCCATCGCTGCGCTCGGCGTCGGCGGCTATCTCGGTTATCGCGAAGCCCATAAGCCCGGACCGGCGAGAGAAGACGTCACTGTCCTTCTCGCGCAGGGGAGTTCCGTATCCGCCATTGCCGACGATCTCGAAGACGCCGGCGTTATTCGATATCCGGAGCTTTTCACCGCGGTCGTGCGCGTTCGCGGCGCCGAGAACGACGTGAAGGCCGGCGAATACGAAATTCCCGCCGGGGCGAGCGTCAACGACATCATCGATCAACTGATCGAGGGCAAAAGCATTCTCCATTACTTCACGGCGCCCGAGGGCCTGACGACGGCGCAGATCCTTCGCCTTGTGGCGGCCGACGACGTTCTGACGGACGATCTGACCGTGACGCCGGAGGAAGGGGAGTTGCTGCCGGAAACCTACGCCTTCACCCGCGGCGAAAGTCGCGATGAAATGGTTCAGCGGATGATGGCGGCGCAGGATGCACTGCTTGACGCCCTGTGGGACGACCGCGCCACGGAACTGCCTCTGGAGACCAAAGAGGACGCCGTCATTCTCGCGTCGATTGTTGAAAAGGAGACCGGCGTTGCTGAGGAACGCGCGCGCATCGCCGGCGTTTTCATCAATCGGCTGAAGCGCGGCATGCGCCTCGAATCCGATCCGACGATTATCTACGGTCTCACACAGGGCGAACCCCTCGGCCGGGGCCTGCGCGTCAGCGAGCTGCGCGGCGAAACGCCTTACAACACCTATATCATTCGCGGCCTGCCGCCGACGCCGATCGCCAATCCCGGCGCGGACTCGATCATGGCGGTCCTCAATCCAGCGGAGACCGACGAGTTGTTCTTTGTCGCCGACGGCACGGGCGGGCACGCTTTTGCCAGAACCAACCGCGAGCATGAACGAAACGTCGCCGCCTGGCGACGGATCGAGCGCGAACGCCGGCAACAAGGCGGGTAGCGGCGATGTCCGTCTCCTCCATGACCGGTTTTGCGCGCGTTGACGGCGCCCATGACGGCAAGCGCTGGATCTGGGAATTGAAAAGCGTCAATGGACGCGGCCTTGAAATGCGGTTCCGCTTGCCCGCCGGTTTCGATGAACTGGAACCGGCGCTGCGGCAGGGGCTATCGGGACGCCTCAAACGCGGGTCGGTTTTCGCCAGCTTGCAGCTTGGGTCGGCCTCAGGCGAGACGCGCATGCGTCTCAACAAGGCGGCGCTCTCGGACGCCCTTGCCGCTGTTGAAGAAATCCGTGCACAGACTGACTGCGGTCCGCCACAGGCGGAGGGTCTGCTCGCCTTGCGCGGCGTCATGGAGCCAGCCGACGATGAGCCCGATGAGGCCGCGCGCGCCGCGTTCAACGACGCCGTCCTGAAGAGTTTTCACGAGGCGGTCGACCTGCTCGGGGACGCGCGCGTGAAAGAAGGCGCCGCCATGGCGGGCGTCGTCGCCGGCCATGTGGACGAGATCGAAACCCTGACGGCGAAAGCAGGCGCTGACCCCGGCGCCTCGCTGCCCGCCATACGCGACCGAATTGCCGCGCAACTCGCAGACCTCATCGCAGATGGCGCCGTTCCGGAAGACCGTCTCGCGCAAGAGGCCGCGCTGCTCGCGGTCAAGGCCGATGTCCGCGAAGAGTTGAATCGCCTTGCCGCCCATGTGGATGCGGCGCGCGCGCTCCTCAAGCGCGGCGGCGCCGTTGGGCGCGAGCTTGACTTTCTCACCCAGGAATTAAACCGGGAAACCAATACGCTTTGTTCGAAGGCGCAGAACATGGACCTTAAAAGGCTTGGTCTCGACCTGAAGAAAGTCATCGATCAACTGCGTGAACAGGTTCAGAATATCGAGTAGGCCGGAATGTCTGGTAGGAACGGGGAATGATCGGCGGCGACCTCAAAGTAGCCCGCAGGGGGCTGATGTTTATCCTGTCGAGCCCGTCGGGCGCCGGCAAGACGACGCTTGCCGACCGGCTCCTCAAAAAAGAAGACCAGATGACGCTGTCGATCTCGGCGACAACGCGGCCGCGACGACCGGGCGAAGCGCACGGACAGGACTACTTTTTCGTGGCCGAAGAAGAATTCTTCCGTATGCGCGACGGGGGCGAATTCCTGGAATGGGCCAATGTGTTCGGCCACTATTACGGCACGCCGCGCGACTTGGTGGAGAACACGCTGGCGAAAGGCCAGGACGTTCTCTTCGACATTGACTGGCAGGGCGCTCAGCAACTGGCGCAGGTCGCCGGCGACGACGTGGTCAAGGTTTTCATTCTCCCGCCGTCCCGCGAGGAGCTGGAGCGGCGCCTGCGTCAGCGCGCGCAGGACTCCGAGGAGGTCGTGCAGAAGCGCATGGCCAAGGCCGACGCGGAAATCTCGCACTGGGCGGAATATGACTATGTGATCGTCAACTACGATCTCGACGAGTCAGAACAACTGTTAAGCGCGATCCTCTTCGCCGAGCGACTGAAACGCCGCCGCCAGGTGGGCTTGGCTTCCATCGTCAAAGGCATGACCCGAGAGGAGTGAGCGGGTGTTTAAACTCGCACAAAATAAAAACGCGCCGCCAATGACAGGCGGCGCGTCCAGAAGCGTACTTTCCGACGCGATTTACTTGTAAACCACCTTCGCGATCTCAAAGGACCGCGCGCCGCCGGGGGCCGCGACTTCAACGCTGTCGCCGACGGTCTTGCCGATGACGCCGCGGGCGATGGGCGAGGTGACGGAAATCTTTTTCTGTTTCACGTCCGCTTCGTGTTCGCCGACGATCTGCCAGATCTTTTCGTCTTCCGTGTCCTCGTCGATGAGCGTCACCGTGGCGCCGAACTTGACCGTGTCGCCGTTGAGCCTGGCCACGTCGATGACTTCGGCGCGGGTGATCTTGTCCTCGATTTCGAGGATCTGGCTCTCGATCCAGCCCTGGCGGTCCTTGGCGGTATGATATTCGGCGTTTTCCGAAAGGTCGCCATGGGCGCGTGCTTCCGCGATCGCTTGGATGATCGCCGGGCGTTCCTCGTTCTTCAGCTTTTTCAGGTCCGCCTCCAGTTGCTGGAAGCCATTCATTGTCATCGGGACCTTTTCCATCTTGGCCGCCTTCCTCTCTTCGTCCGCCTGAAGCCGCCGGCGCCCTCGATTTCGGAACGCCGAAGCAAAAAAAGAGCGCGGCCGCGGCGGGTTGCGCCACGGCCGTCGCTTCAGGCAAGAGCGGAGAGATAGACGCTCCGCGCCGATATTTCAATATATTTTCGGTCCGGGCGGCGCCCGGAAAATGCGGAAAATAAGTAAATTCAATGGCTTACTGCGCCGCCGTCAACGTCCGATCATTCGAAATAGGATTGCAGCGGCGCGACTTCGACGCCGCCGGCGCGGAGCGCTTCGATGGCGCGGACCGCCGCGCGGGCCCCGGCGGCCGTGGTGATGCAGGGAATTTTCTGGGCGAGGGCGGTGGTGCGAATGGACCGCGAATCCTTGATCGCCTGCGCGCCCTCGGTCGTGTTGAAGACAAGCTGCACGTCGCCGTTCTTGAGCGCATCGACGATATGCGGGCGCCCTTCAAGCACCTTGTTGACGGTCTCGACGTCGAGGCCGCGGGATTTGAAAAACTCCGCCGTGCCGCGGGTGGCGATGATGGTGAAGCCCATCTCCAGAAGCCTTGCGGCCGCCGGCGCCAGCGCATCCTTGTCGGCGTCTTTCAGCGAAATAAAGACGCAACCTTCAAGCGGCATGTGCGCGCCGGCGGCGATGAGGCTTTTAAGGCGCGCTTTGGCGAAGCCTGCGTCGATGCCCATGACTTCGCCGGTCGAGCGCATTTCCGGGCCGAGGACCGTATCGACGCCGGGAAAGCGCGAGAACGGGAAGACGACTTCCTTCACCGACATATGCGCCGGCGTCGCCGCGGGCAGCGTCATGGGCGCCAGCTTTTCGCCCGCCATCACCTTCGCGGCGATGCGCGCAATAGGCAGGCCGGTCGATTTTGCAACGAACGGCGCTGTACGCGAGGCGCGCGGATTGACTTCCAGAATGTAGATATCGTCGTCTTTGATCGCATACTGAACATTCATGAGGCCGACGACGCCAAGGGCCCTGGCGAGGGAAACGGTCTGCGCTTCGAGGGCGGCGACCGTCGCGTCGGAAAGGGTATAGGGCGGCAGGGAGCAGGCGCTGTCGCCGGAATGAATGCCGGCCTCCTCGATGTGTTCCATGACGCCGGCGATAAAAACGTCTTTGCCGTCGCAAATGGCGTCGACGTCGACTTCAACGGCGTTCTGCAGATATTGGTCGAGGAGCAGCGGCTCGTCTTCGCTGATCTCGATCTGCGCCGTTGCAAGGTATTGGCGCAAGGCCGCGTCGTCGCGCACGATTTCCATCGCCCGTCCGCCCAGCACATAGGACGGCCGCGTCACCAGCGGATAACCGACGGCGTCGGCGATATCGGGGGCGGCCTCGCGCGTGGGCGCCGTTGCATTTTTCGGCTGCCGGAGGCCCAGCTCGTTAACGAGGCGCTGGAAGCGCTCGCGATCTTCGGCGAGATCGATAGCGTCGGACGGCGTGCCGAGAATGGGAACGCCTTCCGCGTCGAGGGTGTTGGCGAGCTTCAGCGGTGTCTGGCCGCCATACTGGACAATGACGCCGAGGAGGTTGCCGGATCGGCGTTCAACGTCGACGATTTCGAGCACGTCCTCGATGGTGAGCGGCTCGAAATAGAGCCGGTCGGACGTGTCGTAGTCGGTGGACACCGTTTCCGGATTGCAGTTCACCATGACTGACTCAACATCGATATCCGCGAGCGCGAACGCCGCGTGGCAGCAGCAATAGTCGAACTCAATGCCCTGACCGATGCGGTTGGGGCCGCCGCCGAGAATGATAACCTTCTTGCGGTTCGATGGGCGGGCCTCACATGCGGCGGCGTCGCTGTAGGGCGGTTCGTAAGCGGAATACATGTAAGGCGTTTTCGCGGCGAACTCCGCGGCGCAGGTGTCGACGCGTTTGTAGACCGGCCTGACGCCGCGTTCGCGCCGAAAATCGCGCACCAGCTTTTCGTCGCCGTCGCAAAGTTGGGCGAGGCGCTGGTCCGAAAAGCCCATGGCCTTCAGGCGTCGCAAGGCGTCGGCGTCGTCAGGCAGGCCTTCCGCTGCAACCGTCTGTTCAGCGACGACGATTTCCTCGATGCGGTCTAGGAACCACGGATCGTATTGCGTGATCGCGCGCACCTGTTCGATGGGAAGGCCATGGCGAATGGCCTGCGCCGTGACGCGCAGGCGGTCCGGCGTCGGCGCGGCCAGCGCCGCGCGGAAGGCGTTGGCGTCGTCGCCTTCGCCGAGCCCCGGGATTTCAATCGGATCGAGGCCGCAGAGTCCAGTTTCGAGCGAACGCATGGCTTTCTGCATGGACTCTGCGAAAGTCCGCCCGATGGCCATGGCTTCGCCGACGGATTTCATCGCCGTCGACAGCATCGGTTCCGCGCCCGGAAACTTCTCGAACGCAAAACGCGGGATCTTCGTCACGACATAGTCGATGGTCGGTTCGAAGGAGGCGGGGGTCGCGCCGGTGATGTCGTTGTCGAGTTCGTCAAGCGTATAGCCGACGGCGAGTTTCGCCGCGATGCGCGCAATCGGGAAGCCGGTCGCCTTTGACGCAAGCGCCGAGGAGCGCGAGACGCGCGGGTTCATCTCAATGACCACGAGCCGGCCATTCTCCGGGTTGACGGCGAACTGCACGTTCGAGCCGCCGGTCTCGACGCCGATTTCGCGCATGACCGCAATGGATGCGTTGCGCATGATCTGAAACTCTTTGTCGGTGAGCGTCAGCGCCGGCGCCACGGTGATCGAATCGCCCGTATGAATGCCCATGGGGTCGACGTTTTCGATAGAGCAGATGATGACGCAATTGTCCGCCTTGTCGCGGACGACTTCCATCTCGAATTCTTTCCAGCCGAGCAGGCTTTCGTCGATCAGCACCTGACCGACCGGAGAGGCGTCAATCCCGGTACGGATGAAATATTCGAACTCTTCGCGGTTATAGGCGACGCCGCCGCCCGTGCCGCCAAGGGTGAAGGCGGGGCGAATGATGGCGGGGAGGCCGATGTCGTCGAGATGGCGCATGGCCTCGGCGACCCCTGTCGCGCGGTCGTAACCGACGATCTGTCCGTCATCGCCTTTGATCGGCGGCGACGAAGCGATGGCCGAGCGCGGATTTTCAAGGCCGATCTTCTCCATCGCCGCGCGGAACTTTTCCCGGTCCTCGGCCTTTTCGATGACGTCTGCACGGGCGCCGATCATCTCAACGCCGTGCTTTTCCAAAACGCCCATGCGCTCGAGTTCCAGAGCGCAGTTGAGGGCGGTCTGGCCGCCCATGGTCGGGAGAAGCGCGTCGGGCTTTTCGCGGGCGATAATTTTTTCCACAAATTCCGGCGCGATGGGCTCGATATAGGTGGCGTCGGCGAGCTCCGGGTCCGTCATGATCGTCGCCGGATTGGAGTTTACGAGGATGACGCGGAAGCCTTCTTCTTTCAGCGCCTTCACCGCCTGAACGCCGGAATAATCGAACTCGCAAGCCTGCCCGATAACGATAGGACCGGCGCCGATGATGAGGATGGATGATAAATCGGTGCGTTTCGGCATCGTTACTCGCGCGCAATCGCCGGCCGCGCGTCTTGTCCGGCGCGCGCCGGCGGAAGAATCAATTGTCGATTAAAGCGGTGTCTTAGGCGAAGCATCCCGAAAGGGGAAGCCCCCTCCGAGCGCTTTGCGGCCTTTTTGCTCACAAAAATTTTAGGATACGCCCCGGCCGTCCAGCGGCGCCTGTGGTAAATTCAACCTTCGCGGAAAAATCGGGAGCGGGCGATATGAATTTCTGGGTGGCTTTGCTGGTCGGCTGGCTGGGCCTTTTCCTCGCCGGCGAGGCGGGGGCGCAGGCAACCGTCGACATTCGCGAATGGAAAGTCCCTTACGAGGACTCGCGGCCCCGTGATCCGTTCGCCCATGAGGCGGCGTCTGTCTGGTTTGTTGGTCAGCGCGCCGGTTACCTCGCGCATCTCAACGCGGAGACCGGCGATATTCACAAGATCGATCTGAAGGAGGGCTCCGGCCCGCACAATCTTATCGTCGGGTCGGACGGCGTTGTCTGGTACGCCGGCAACAAAACGGCGCTGATCGGCCGATACGATCCGACGTCGGAGACGATCGAGGAAATCGAGATGCCCGACCCGGAAGCGCGCGACCCGCATACGCTGATCTTCGATGCGGGCGAGGAGAATATCTGGTTCACCCTGCAAGGATCGAACATGATCGGCAGGCTGAACATCGAAACGCGAACGGTCGATCTGATCCCGTCGAAGACGGAACGCTCGCGGCCTTACGGCATTAAACTCGCGCCGGACGGCTCGATCTGGGTTGCGCTGTTCGGGACGTCGAAGCTTGCGCGGATTGATCCGGAAACCATGGAGCTTACGGAAATCGACCTGCCTCGCGATGCGGCGCGACCGCGACGGCTTGAAGCGCTCGCCGACGGCGGCGTCTGGTATGTCGATTATGCTGGCGGCGTGCTCGGGAAATATGATCCGGAAGCGGAAGACTTTGAGGAGTGGATGCTGCCCCAGGGCGAGGGATCGCGCCCCTACGGCATGGCGTCGGACGACGAAGGCCGTCTCTGGATGGTCGCTACCGGCGTTTCGCCGAATGTGTTTTTGGGGTTTGATCCCAAGAAAGAAGAATTTTTCAGCGCCACCGATATCCCGTCCGGCGGTGGAACGGTACGGCACATGCATTACCACCAGCCGTCCGGCGCCGTCTGGTTCGGCGCTGACACGAATTATATCGGCCGCGCCATCGTGACGCCGTCGCTGACGGAGTAGGCTTTGCCCGCTGATCGCCTTTTCGCGTTTGTCGCCGCCGCTGTTTTTTGCGCGTCGCCGGCTGTCGCTCACCCGGAAGGGGCGCCGTGGGGGTCCGCAGATTCCGACACATTCAATTCATGCGCCGCCTGCCATTTCGATCATGAGCCCATCGGGCGCTCACCGTCGATCATGCTCGTCGGCTTGCCGGAATACGTTGCGGCTGGTGAGGAATATGAGGTGACGCTCCGCTTTGACGCCGGCGCGGCGGCGAAGGCGGGGTTTCTTCTGTCTGCATCGAGTGGCGCCTTTGCGGCGATTGACGATTTCGTTGAGGCGAAAGACGCAGAAGCGCGGTCCGCAGCGCCGTCGCCGCCCCGCGGGGGCGTCGCCGTCTGGTCGGTCGTCTGGCGCGCCGGCGAAGATGTGTCGGACATTGTGACCTTCCGCGCTGCGGCGACCGCCGCCAATGACGACGCGTCGCCTTTCGGCGACAAGGTGCATTTCCGGAAATTCGACGTGCTAATGCGAACGGGCGAAGACTGATTTACGTCCAGCGCTTGGACAGCTTCTGATCCATCTCGTTCGCGTCGGTTTTTTCCGCGCCGCCATAGCCGGTGATCTTGTCGGCGACGAACGGGTTGCTTTTTCGTTCCGCGCCGAATGTGGATGTCGGCCCGTGGCCCGGCACGAACTGCATGTCGTCGCCCAGCGGCCACAGCTTGCCGGTGATCGAGTCAATCAGCGTCTGGTGATCGCCGCGGGGGAAATCCGTCCGCCCGATGGATCCCGCAAACAGAACATCGCCGACAAAGGCGACGCGCGCGCCGTCGTGATAGATGACTACATGGCCCGGCGTGTGACCCGGCGTGTAAACGACGTCGAACTTGATCCCGTCGAGTTCCAGCGTATCGCCGTCATTGAGCCAGCGGTCCGGCTTGCAATCCTCGCCCATGCCGGGGTGGCCATATTGCGCCCAGTGGCCGGCGATTTCATCGAGCCAGAACGTATCTTCTTTATGCGGCCCGATGATCGGCGCGCCGGTTTCGCGTTTTACCGCCTCGGCGCCGCCGGCGTGATCGAGATGGCCGTGGGTGAGCCAGATCTGTTCGATCTCCGCGCCAAACTCTTCCGCCGCTTTCAGGATCTTTTCCGGCTCGCCGCCCGGATCGACCACGGCGGCCTTGCCCGACGGCGCCTTGATGATCGAGCAGTTCTGCTGGAACGGCGTCACGGGCACGACGCGGATCTGGAAGGGGGGCTGTGCGGTTGAAGTCATGATTGAGCTTTACGCCGCCTTCAGCCCTTCGATGAACCGCCGGAAGATATAGAAACTGTCCTCCGGGCCGGGGGAGGCTTCCGGGTGGTGCTGCACCGACATGGCCGGCGCGTTGGTGAGGGCGATGCCGCTGTTGGAGCCGTCGAACAGGGAGACGTGGGTTTCAACCACATTGTCCGGCAGGCTTTCGCGGTCGACCGTGAAGCCATGGTTCATGGAGACGATTTCGACCTTGCCGGTTTTGACGTCTTTGACCGGATGATTGGCGCCGTGATGGCCTTGCGTCATCTTTTTCGTCTTGGCGCCGGCGGCGAGAGCCAGCATCTGATGGCCGAGGCAGACACCGAAGGTGGGAACCTTGTTTTCGATCAGTTGACGGATCACCGGCGCTGCATATTCGGCCGTCGCCGCCGGATCGCCCGGACCGTTCGACAAGAGCACGCCGTCCGGCGCTTTCTCCATGATGTCGTCATAGGACGCTTTGGCCGAAACGACCGTCACCCGACAGCCTTCGCTGGCGAGGCGGCGCAAAATGTTCCGCTTGGCGCCGTAGTCGATGACCACAATATGCGGACCCGACCCGTCATGAACGCCGTATCCTTGTCCCCACGTCCATCCGGTTTCATCATGGGCGTAGGTTTGCAGTGTGGTCACGTCGCCGGCGAGGTCGCGGCCTTCAAGGCCCGCCCATTCGGCGGCGCGCTTTTGCATCGCCTTCACGTCAAAGGCGCCCGACGGCGAGTGCGCGATAACCCCGTGGGGCATGCCCTGTTCGCGAATCTGCGCCGTCAGCGCCCGGGTGTCGACGCCGGAGAGGCCGATAATGCCGCGCCGGCGCATCCAGACCGAAAGATCCGTATGGGATCGATAATTGGAAGGGCCGGTGACGGGGCCGCGAAAGATGGCGCCGCGGGCGGCGCGCGCTGCGGCGGGCGAGGCGTCCTCGACGTCTTCGGTATTGACCCCGACATTGCCGATATGCGGGAAGGTGAAGGTGACGATCTGCGCCGCGTAGGACGGGTCGGTGAGGATTTCCTGATAGCCGGTCATCGCCGTATTGAAGCAGATTTCGCCCACCGCCTCGCCGACGGCGCCCCATCCCGCCCCGTAAAGCGTTGTTCCATCAGCTAAAACCAGCGCAGCGGTTGGTTTGCGGGCGGGTGCTTGACTAATGCGCATCAAAGAATATCTGTTCCCTGCTGTTTCACGCGACTGCGAAGCGCGCGGACGCTTTCGGCGGGAGCCGAGCCGCGGCCCCGCGCAAATTGGCCGGAAGCTATGCGAAGGGGCCCATTTGGGTCAATAACGGATAAGCCTGAAATTATCCAAACGAATCAAAACCCTCAAAAATAAACGGCCATGCGGCGCGAAATTTGCGTAGGCGCGGAACAGACGTTCGGAGAATCGGTAACAATGCTCAGAGACAAAATTGACGAAGCGCTGAAAACGGCCATGAAAGCGAAAGACGACAAGCTGCGCGTCGCCACGCTTCGGTTGATCAACGCCGCCATCAAGGATCGGGACATCGCCGCGCGCGCGGAAGACCGCTGCAACGGGATTTCCGACGAAGAGATTCTCGCCCTTTTGACGAAAATGGTGAAGCAGCGCGATGAAAGCGCCGCCGCCTTTGAAAAGGGATGCCGCCCGGAACTCGCCGAACAGGAGCGGGCCGAAATCGAGGTGATTCGCGGCTTTCTCCCGCGCCAGCTTTCCGAAGACGAAATCAAGTCGGCGGTCAAAGACGTCATCGACGAATATGAAGCCTCAGGCCTCAAGGACATGGGGCGCTGCATGGGCGCCCTGAAAGAGCGCTTCAACGGCTCGATGGATTTCGGCCGCGCCGGCGAGTTGATGAAACAAAGCCTGAGCTAAAGCGGCTCGACTTACGCCTGCTCCTTCGCCCGCTTCTTGCGCAAATGCGGTTTCAGGGCTTTCTTCCGTAAGCGGATAGATTGTGGCGTCACCTCCACAAGCTCGTCCTCGTCTATATAGGAAATCGCCTGTTCCAGCGTCCGGCGCGTGGGCGGGGTTAGCCGCACGGCCTCGTCCTTGCCGGCGGCGCGGATATTGGTGAGCTGCTTTCCTTTCAGCGGATTGACGTCGAGATCGTCCGCTTTCGCATTCTCGCCGACGATCATGCCTTCATAGACGGTTTCGCCCGGACCGATGAACATGACGCCCCGCTCTTCGAGGTTCCATAGGGCGTAGGGCACGGCCGCGCCGTCGCCATTGGAAATGAGGACGCCGGTGCGCCGTCCCTCAATCGGGCCCTTATAGGGCGCATGGGCGAGGTACGATCGGTTCATGACGCCGGTGCCGCGGGTGTCGGTCAGGAAGTCGCCGTGATAGCCGATGAGCGCGCGTGACGGCGCGTGCATGATGAGCCGCGTCTTGCCCGCGCCGGACGGGATCATCTCCGCTAGCTCGGCTTTTTTCTGGGACAGTTTTTCAATGACGACGCCGGAATGCTCGTCGTCGACGTCGATGACGACTTCCTCGATAGGCTCCAGCACGGCGCCGGTTTCGTCGGTCCGGGTGAGCACGCGCGGCCGCGATACGGCGAGTTCAAAACCTTCCCGGCGCATGTTTTCAATCAGGACGCCGAGCTGTAGTTCGCCGCGGCCGGCGACCTCATAGGCGTCCTTCGATTCCGTTTCCGTCACGGTGATGGCGACATCGCCTTCGGCCTGACGCAACAGCCGTTCGCGAATGACGCGGGACTGGACCTTGTCGCCTTCGCGCCCGGCGAGGGGCGAATCGTTTGCAGCGATGGTGATCGACAGCGTCGGCGGATCAATCGGCTGGGCGGGAAGGGGCGTATCGACGTCGAGTGCGCAAATGGTGTCCGACACGGACGCTTTCGAGAAGCCGGCGATGGCGACAATGTCGCCGGGGAGGGCTTCGTCGACGGGCTGGCGCTTCAGTCCGCGAAAGGCGAGCACTTTCGAGATGCGCGCCTGCTCAACCGGGTCGCCGGTGCGCGACAGCGCCTTGATGGTTGTGTTGGGTTTGGCGACGCCGGCGATGATGCGCCCCGTCAGCAACCGGCCGAGATAGGGGTCGGCTTCCAGCGTCGTCGCCAGCGTGCGCAAGGGCGCGTCTGCGCCGCCTTCGATCTCCGGCGCCGGCACATGGGAAACGACGGCGTCGAACAGGGCATTGAGGTTCTCCCGCGGGCCGTCCAGCGCCGTCGCGGCCCAGCCGTCGCGGCCGGCGGCGTAGAGCACCGGAAAGTCGAGCTGTTCGTCATTGGCGCCGAGGGCGGCGAACAGATCGAAAGTCGCATCAAGGGCGCGATCGGGCTCGGCGCTCGGGCGATCGACCTTGTTCAGAACGACAATCGGTTTGAGGCCCAGCGCCAGCGCCTTTGAAAGCACGAACTTCGTTTGCGGCATCGGCCCTTCGGCGGCGTCGATAAGCAGTAGACAGCCGTCGACCATGGAGAGGATGCGCTCAACCTCGCCGCCGAAATCGGCGTGACCCGGCGTATCGACGATGTTGATGCGGATGTCTTCGCCGCCCTGGTTTTCAGTTTGGCCGCCTTTGCGGCCGGGCCACACAACGCTGGTGCACTTGGCGAGAATGGTGATGCCGCGCTCGCGCTCGATATCGTTTGAATCCATGGCGCGCTCGGCCATCTCGGCGCCGGCGCGCACGGCGCCCGACTGACGCAGCATCTCGTCGACGAGCGTCGTTTTGCCGTGGTCCACATGGGCGATGATGGCGATATTGCGCAATGCTGAAAGGCTGCCTGTCATAACGGCGCGCGGCGTGCCCGGTTTTTCCGCCCATTGCAAGCGGTTTGACCAAGGACGCCGGCTTGATTTGCCGCCTTCGCGGCCTCGCGCTATGTCCTTATCGTTCCGGATTTGCCTTTGACGCCGTTATCGGCCGGGGAGTCGCGCGCAAGATGGCGCATATTTTCATCAGCTACGCCCGCGCCGATCGGCCGACGATCGAAAAGCTGGCGAGCGTGCTTGAAAGCGCCGGGCACTCCGTCTGGTGGGACAGACATATTCGCGGCGGCGCAGCCTTTGCAAAAGACATTGAGGCGCAGCTTCAAAAAGCCGACGCTATTGTCGTCGCCTGGTCCGCCGCGGCGAATGAATCGGACTGGGTGAAGGACGAAGCGGTGTTCGCCCGCGACAAGGGCGTCCTGATCCCGATCTGTCTCGACGCTGCCGAGGCGCCCCTCGGTTTCCGCCAGTATCAGACCCTTGAGTTCGAAAAGTGGCGGGGCGACGCCGAGGCAAGCGCCGTTCAGTCGTTGCTCGGCGCCATTGCCGATCTCAGCGGGGCGGAGCGGCCGCTCGCGGCGGCGCCTGCGCCGACATCGTTTGCGGCGCGGGTGCAATCGGACAAGCGGTACTGGGCGGCGGCCGTTGTCGTCGCCATCGCGTTGATCGCCGGGATTTTCCTGCTGCGGGGCGCGCCGGCGCCGGATGTCGGCGGCGCGGCGGAAAGGGAGCGCAGCGCCGCGTCCGCAGAGAGCGCGCCGTCAATCGCGGTTTTGCCGTTCGCGGATATGTCGCCCGACGGCAATCAGGAATATTTTGCCGACGGCCTGTCGGAAGAGCTACTGAACGTTCTGGTGCGCGTCGACGGTCTGCAGGTCGCCTCGCGCACGTCATCCTTCGCGCTCAAGGGCAGGGTTTTATCGATTGCCGAGATCGCCGAGCGCCTTAACGTTGATCATGTGCTCGAAGGCAGCGTGCGCAAGATGAACAACCGTGTGCGCATCACCGCGCAGTTGATCGACGCCAACACCGACAAACACCTCTGGTCCGAAACCTATGACCGGCATCTGTCGGACATCTTTCGCATACAGGACGAGATCGCGACGGCGGTTGTCGGCGCCTTGCGCGAGGAGCTGGGCATTGCCGATGATGCGCCGATCGAAATTCGTCCTGCGACGGAGGATCTCACCGCCTACGACGCTTATCTGAAGGCGCGCGAACTGTATCTCGCGCGCGGGAAAGCGAATGTCGCCGAATCCATGCGTCTTTTTGAGCAGGCGGTTGAGTTGGACCCGAGATTCGCCCGCGGATGGGAGGGGCTCGCCGGCGTCTACGCCATTGCCACGAGCTGGGGCATTCTTGACCGGGATTATTCGGCGATGTCGCTGGTGGCGGCGAAGAGAGCGCTGGAGATCGACCCGGATTTATCCGCGCCCTATGCGGTGATCGGGCTGACCTACCGCACCCACTATCCGACGCCATGGGCGGAATCGATCGACAATCTGCAAAAAGCGATCGAGCGCGACCGGAAGGCGACGGATCCCGTTCTCTGGCTCGGCATGAATTACGTGGCCGTGGGCGATATTGACGGAGCGATTGAAACCTTCGGCAAATGTCTTGAGATGGACCCGGCCCATAAGCTTTGCCGCAAATATCGTTCGCTTTCCTATCTGACGAAAGGCGATACGCGGAGAGCCGTCGCGGACGCCACGATCAACGCGGAAGTTGGATATTACTCCGACTTCGACGCCTATATCCCGCATTTTCTCGGCAGGGGCGAGCGGCTGCTCGCGTTTACGATCTCGCGCACGGTCAACTGGTGGTCGAATTTTCCGCATCAGGAACTCATCGCAGCAATTGAAGACGGCGATAATCCGTCATCGGAACGAATTCAGAAATTCATGCGATGGGGCGCCGATCAGAACGTCAAGGTCAGGAGCCACGCCCACACCATGTTGACCATCCGCGCCTATGAAAACCTTACCGTCGACAACTGGAACAATGATTATGAAATGCTGTGGCTGCCGCAGTTTTCGCATTTCCGCCAGTCGTCGGAATTTAAACAGCTCGCCGGCGATCTGGGACTCACGGCCTATTGGCGCGAGCATGGCTTTCCGCCCCAATGCAGGGCGCTGGGCGACCTTGATTTCGAATGTAGCTAGGCCGCCGCGCGCCGTGTTCGCGGATTGACGTTGCGCAGGATCAGCGCTCGCCACGCCCAGCGCAGGAGCGCCAGGATCGTCGCCGGCACAAACGCAATGGTGAGCCAGAGCGCCAGCGCTTCGGCGGGGAGCGCGGAGGCGATCAGCAGCCCGGCGTAAGCGGCGACGGCAAAGAGCGAAACGACAACAGCGACGCGCGCAACCGGGCGCAGGCCGACGATCCAGAAAAAGCCTTTAAACAGTAACGCGATCAGCAACAGGGCGAAGGCGATGACGAAACCCTTCGCCAGCAAGTACAATCCACGCCCCGGGTCTTTTGCAAAGTTCACCGGCACCGGCGCTTGGCTGGAGACGAAGGCCGGCGGCGTATCGATCGCCATGGGAAGGTCGATGGCGGAATCGATGTGGCCCATGGTGACGCGGTTCTCGCCGTCCGCCGCGCGCCAGATGCGCGCCGTATTGTCCCGGGAGCCGGAAACGATCCACTCGCCGTCGCTTGTTGAGTCGAGACCGCGCACGCCGTCCTTGTGCCCTTCCAGTTCGCGCGCCATGGCTCCGGACGCGATGTCCCAGACGCGAATGACGGGATCAACGCCGCTCGTGGCGAGGACGGCGTCGCCGTCCGCAAAGGCCACCGAGAAGGCCCGCTCTGCGCCGTGGTTGAGGCTCGTCACAAGGTTGTTGTCGATGGTGCGCCAGACCCGAATGACGCCGTTGTCGGCGGCCGCGGCGAACATCGATCCGTTATTGGAGAACTTCACGTCATTGCCCGGCCCGCCGATGGACAGGGAGACGAGGCGCGCGCCGGAACGCCAGTTCCAGAGCGACACCGTGCCGTCGGCCGAGGCCGCCGCCAGAATGTCGCCGTCCGGGTGGAAATCGACCGCGTTGATATCGTCTACATGAATCGAAAGCGTGCGCAGCCGGTCGCCGGTTTCTGGATTCCAGAGGATAATCAAATTGTCGCTCGACGCGGTCGCGACCGCGGCGCCGTCCGGCGACCAGGCGACGTCGTAAACGCTGGCGCCGTGGCCGCTCAGCGTCGTGATGGGTTTTGCGTTGCCGGTGTCCCAGACAATCGCCGTGCGGTCGCGCGACGCAGAGACGGCGCGAGCGCCGTCCGGCGAGAAATCCGCGCCCCAAATCCAGCATTTGTTTTCATCATCGGCGCAGTTTTCCTTGTGACCGACAAATTCGCCCCGTTCGACCCCGGTCGCCGCGTCCCACAGCTTGATCGTATTGTCGTCGGATGCCGTCACGACATAACGCCCGCTCGCATCGAATGTAACGCTGTTGATGTCGGCGCCTTCGATGCCTTTGACCTGCACCCCTTCGAGCGCGGCCGCATAGATGCGGCCTTCAAGAACGAGGGGCGAAATGGTGATCAACGAAAACAGGATGAGCGCAATATAAGATCGCGGCAGCAAGGCCAGCGAGGCGGCGCCGGCGGCGCGATCGGCCTCCAGCGTTCCGTACCGTGACAAAAAGGCGAGAACGCCCATGGCCGCGATGAAAATCGGGCGGTAGGCCGCGAAGACAAAGTCAGACGCATAGGCTAGGGCGCCGAAGGCGGCGGCGATCAGCACCGCCATGAACACGGCCTGACCGAACAGCGCCAGGCGCCGGCGCGAACCCGTCGTCGTGTATTTGGACGCGCGTTTTGAAACCTTGGACGGCGATTTGCGCGCCGGCTTGGGTTTCGTTTTCGGCTTTGGGGGCGGAACGGGTTTGGGCTTTTCCGCTTCCGGCGCCGGTTTCGGTGCTTCCGGCTCGGGCTGCGGCTCAGGTTCCGGCCGGCGGTCCGGCGCGCCGGCGCCCGCTTTTGCGCCCTCGGCGACGGCGTCGATAAACGCCTTGAACGCATTGTCGTTTACATTGCCGCGCCAGTGGGTGAGGTCCGCCGTCTGAATCTGCCGAAAGCCGAGCGGTATATCCACGTTGTCGATGAGCGCCGGAAAGAGAATATCACGCGCCGCGCCTTCGTCCGCTTCGTCAGCGACGAACCGCGAGGCCACGGAATGTCGCGACCAGATGACGATAACGGACCGCGTGGAACTCAGCGCTTCGGAAATTTCCTGGCGAAAGCCTGCGCCGGTTTTGATTTTCGGGTCCCACCAGACGTGGAGGCCCTTTTGGCCGAGCGCGTTTGCGATCTTCTCGACCTTCGCGCGATCCTCGCGCGAATAGGAAATGAATACGTCGTGATGCCCCAATTGATCCCCGACACGCCCATGCGGCGCCGACCGTCCCCATTCGCCGGCCCGCTGATTTCAAAGCTGCGGCGCTCTCTCCCCGCTGCCCGTCTATGGCAATATCTATCAAATGGCGGCGCCAGCGGCAATTCCGGCCCGCAACAGGACGCGACTGTGGAGAAATAGTCGGCCGAAAAGCGGCGAAAACGGCTAGGTAGGTGAACGGCGGCGGGCTTGATGCTGCGCTGCACAACCCTAAATCTGTACACGTATGGCCCGTTTCACCCCCGATTTTCTCGACGAATTGAAAAGCCGCCTCAGGCCGTCGGACGTCATCGGGCGCTATGTGAAGCTACAGAAGCGCGGCAATGCGTGGTGGGGCCTGTCGCCCTTCAACAAGGAAAAGACGCCGTCCTTTACTGTCAATGACGACCGCGGGTCGTATCACTGCTTCTCCTCGCAAAATCACGGCGACATCATCACCTTCCTGATTGAGACCCAGGGCATGACCTTTCCGGAGGCGGTGGAAAGCCTCGCCGCTGATGCCGGCATGGAACTGCCCAAATCGTCGCCCGCGGATGCGGCGCGCGAGCAACAGATCAAGGGGCTTGCAGAAGCGTGCGAAGCGGCGGCGATCTTTTTTCACAAGTCGCTGCACCGCAATCAGGGGCGGGGCGCGCTCGATTATTTAAAGGATCGCGGCGTTACGGACGATCAGATCAACGAATTCGGAATTGGCTTTGCGCCGTCAGGGCGGACGGACCTCAAGGACTACCTTGTCAATAAGGGGTTTACGGAGGATGTGCTGGTCGAGGCCGGCCTTGTCATCAAACCCGACGAGGGCGGCGCAACCTTCGATCGGTTCCGTGGGCGGATCATGTTTCCCATTCACGGGGGCCGCAACCGCGTCATCGCTTTCGGCGGGCGCGCGCTCGATCCCAACGCCCGTGCAAAATATCTGAACTCGCCGGAAACGCCGCTCTTTCACAAAAGTTCCGTTCTTTACAGACTTGACGCTGCGCGCCGGGCCGCCGCTGAGGCAAAGGCGCCGCTGATTGTCTGCGAAGGCTATATGGACGTCATCGCGCTTTGGGGCGCCGGATTGAAACACGCCGTCGCGCCCCTCGGCACGGCGCTGACGGAAGACCAGCTCGGTCTTTTATGGCGCGCCTCGGACGAGCCGGTTTTATGTTTCGACGGCGACAAGGCCGGGGTCGGCGCCGCGCATCGATCTGTCGATCGCGCGCTGCCCATGCTGAAGCCGGGCAAGTCGCTCAACTTTGTCTTTCTGCCCGATGGTCAGGATCCGGACGATCTCGTGCGTGACGGCGGGCGCGCCGCCTTCGATGCGGTCGTCGCAAAGTCGCGGCCCCTTGTGGATGTCCTTTGGGACCGGGAGCGCGCGGTCCGGCCGCTCGATACGCCGGAACGGCGCGCCGCCTTCCGCGCGCAATTGCGCGACCTTGTTAAGAACATCGCCGATAAGGACGTTCGCGCGGCCTATGGCGGGGAGCTGGCCCAGCGGCTTGATGCGGAATTCGGCCAGCGGGCGCGGCAGGGTCCGGCGCGCAGCAATCCGTGGCGCGGGGGCCCGGACCGCGGTCGACCCCGCGGCCGTCAGGGCTTCCGCTATCAGGAGCCGCCCCGGCCCAGTCCGGACCTCAAACGCCGCGGCGCCCCCGCCGCATGGCGGCGCGAAGCGGCGCTGGTGCTGGCCGGGATCAACCATCCCGCGCTGATCGACCGCCAGGAATCAGCGTTTTTGGAGCTGGAGCTTGCCGATCCCGCCCTTCAGTCCCTCTTAAGCGCCATTTTGAGCGCATTTTCGGCCGATCCCGGCCTTGACAGGGCGGGGTTGAAAAGCCATCTCACGGCTTCCGGCGCGGCAGGTTCATTGGAGCGGGTCCTGAATGACCCTGAGCTCTCGAAACATCGTTTCCTCCGCCCCGAAACCGAGATAGACGAGGCCGAGCAGGGATTTCTCAATGCTCTGGCCCATCACCTGTATGAATCGACGCTCAAACAGGAGGTGGCGAGGTCGGCGTCTCGGATATTCACCAGCGGCGATGAAGGATGGAAAGCGGCGGCGGCGGCGCGCGAAGAATTGGTGAACGTCAACCGGGCGGGCGACGCGGACGCCAGTGAGGACGAGGAACTGGATCGCCTCAACGCCGTGCGCGAGCGAATGAAACAAAGCGTCACGAAGAAATTCGGACGGTAAAAGGTATTCAAACGATGGCGAAAAAAGCGGCGGCGAAAAAGCAGCAGCCCGAAACGGCAGAACCGGCGGACGGCCCGATTCTCGATCTGACGGACGCGGACGTTAAAAAACTGATCAAGTCGGCGAAGTCGCGCGGCTATGTGACGTATGACGAGCTGAACAAGGTCCTGCCGTCGGAGGAAGTCTCTTCCGAACAGATCGAAGACATCATGGCCCAGCTTTCCGAAATGGGCATCAACGTCGTCGAGCACGAGGAAGAAGACGACGACGCCGAGGGCGACGGCGACAAGACCGCAGCCGCGTCGAAGTCGAAAGCCGTCGCCACGAAAGACGCCGGCAAGGGCGGGCAGGTCGTCACCACCAATACGAGCTCGTCCGCGGACCGCACCGACGATCCCGTGCGCATGTACTTACGCGAAATGGGCACCGTCGAGCTTCTGTCGCGGGAAGGCGAAATCGCCATCGCCAAGCGCATCGAGGCGGGCCGGGAAACGATGATCCGGGCCTTGTGCGAATCCTCGCTCACCTTCGAGGCCATCACGGTCTGGCGCGAAGAACTGATGGAAGGCCGCGTCCTGTTGCGCGACATTATCGACCTCGACGCCACCTATGGCGGCGGGCCGGAATCGCGCCCCGACATGACGCAGCCGGAAGTCGCCGAGCGCGTCCATAAGGAAGAGGCTGAAAAGGCCGAAGCGGCAACCGACGACGATGAGGACGAGTTCGACGAGGGCGCCTTGTCGCTGTCGGCCATGGAAGCGGAATTGCGCGACGGCGTCATGGACCGGTTCGACGAGATTTCGTCCGACTACAAGAAATTGCGGCGCCTCCAGGACATCATGATCGAGGAACAGCGCCAGGGCGCGGACCTCACCGCCTCGCAGACGCGGCGCTTCAAGAAGCTGCAGAAAGACATTGTCGAGCGCGTGCGTCAGGTGCGCCTCAACAATCAGCGGATCGAAGCGCTGGTTGAGCAGCTTTACGACATCAACCGCAGGCTGATGGCGCTTGAGGGCAAGCTGGTGCGTCTCGCAGACTCCTACGGCGTCAATCGGCAGGAATTTCTCGCTGAATATATCGGCGCGGAACTCGATCCCGAATGGTTTGACCGCATCGGCAAAAAAACCGGCAAGGGCTGGCAGAACTTTGTCGGCAAGGCGGAACGCCAGATCATGAATATTCGCGAGGAGATCGGCAACCTTGCGACGGAGACGGGCCTGACCGTCACCGATTTCCGCCGCATCGTTTCCATGGTGCAGAAAGGCGAGCGCGAGGCGCGCATCGCCAAGAAAGAAATGGTCGAGGCGAACCTGCGTCTCGTCATTTCCATCGCCAAGAAATACACCAATCGCGGCCTGCAGTTCCTCGACCTCATTCAGGAAGGCAATATCGGCCTCATGAAAGCGGTCGACAAATTCGAATATCGCCGCGGCTACAAATTCTCGACCTACGCGACGTGGTGGATCCGTCAGGCGATCACCCGCTCTATCGCTGATCAGGCGCGCACCATCCGTATTCCGGTGCACATGATCGAGACGATCAACAAGATCGTCCGCACCTCGCGCCAGATGCTGCATGAGATCGGCCGCGAGCCGACGCCGGAGGAACTGGCGGAAAAACTTTCGATGCCGCTCGAAAAAGTCCGCAAGGTGATGAAAATCGCCAAGGAGCCGATCTCCCTCGAAACGCCCATCGGCGATGAGGAAGACAGCCATCTCGGCGACTTTATCGAGGACAAGAACACGATCCTGCCCATCGACGCGGCGATCCAGTCGAACCTGCGCGAAACGACGACGCGGGTGTTGGCGAGCCTGACGCCGCGTGAGGAGCGCGTCCTGCGCATGCGCTTCGGCATCGGCATGAACACCGACCACACCCTCGAAGAAGTCGGCCAGCAATTCTCCGTCACCCGCGAACGCATCCGCCAGATCGAAGCGAAAGCGTTGCGCAAGCTAAAGCATCCAAGCCGAAGCCGGAAGCTGCGGAGCTTTTTGGATAATTAGGCTGCTATTGAATTCAGTTTAGGTCGTTTACATATGGTTGTGTATGGTGACGCAACCTACGATTGAACTGTTTTCCGAGTTTCTTGATGATATTATTGCGTGTGCGACCGAGGAATTGGGTCGTGCTTTGGCGCAAGCAAGGCTCAGACTTGGGCGAGATAATGCGCAATATTCTTCTCGCGCTTTGCACGTCATTTTTGACATAGCGCACAAGGAATATAATGCCGCATTGGACAGAGCGTTTGGTGCGTTAAAGCAAGCAAATGAGAAGTCCGGCTTGAACACGGAAGAATTGCGTAGCATCACCGAATCAAAGCTGCGAGAGTTCGCCGAATCAGTGAAACAAATGAATAGAGCGGAGAAACTCCCACAAGCATGTCTTGGAACTATGGGCAGCTACGTTGGCGATCAGCTGCTAAAGTTCGACAAACGGTTGGATTTTTTGCTTAGGCAATTTGATGCGGGATTTTATGAGCCTGCTTGCGCGGAAATCGTTGCGCCTATGAAAAATACTATCAATATTTCGAATATGGACGGTGGGGCCATACAACAAGGCACGCAACAATCAACACAGAATATCTCTATACAAATTGATCAAGCGCAAACGCTCTCATCTCTCCGCGAGTTTGAGAATGCGCTGAGTGAATTAAAGATCAATCAAGACACGATGGCGAGCGTTCAGGGTGATATCGACACGATAAAAGCACAGCTCGCAAAACCTAACCCGTCAGAATCCATTATCTTAGAGGCGGGGCGTTCATTGAAAAACGTTGTTGAAAACGTCATTGCGGGTGTGTTGACACCACCAGTGTCAAACGCAGCCGCTGCTTTATGGGCTGCGCTAAGTTTGTAAAAAGGCGATCAACTTTGATGTTGCCTATCATGTTCATTAGTTGCGCTGCGTTCTAACGGCTGCTTTCGGCGCCGCAGCATGACTGTGTCTGGCGCTCTTTGGAAGCAAACCTCTTCCTGCTACGGTGTGCCCGGGTAGCGCGGGAGCGGGGAGATGACATCCGGACATTCCTTCATTCGCATGATCGCGGGCGGCCTCGTTGCGATCTTTCTTTATGGATGCGCGGCGACGGGCGGGCCGCTCGGGCTTTCGCCGACGCAGGAAGAAGCGCTGGGCCAGCAGCAGCATCCGCAAATTCTGGCGGCGTTCGGCGGCGAACTCGATGACCCGCAACTGACGGCTTATGTGGAAGGCGTCTTTGACCGCCTGATGGCGGCGTCGGACCAGCCGGATGCGGACATCAACGTTTATGTCCTCGACAGTCCGGTGGTGAACGCCATGGCCGTGCCCGGTCATGTTTACGTGACCCGCGGCCTTCTCGCGCTCGCCAATTCCGAAGCCGAACTCGCCGGCGTTTTGGGGCACGAGATCGGACACATCTTCGAGCGCCATATCGCCAAGCGCGTCAGCCGGTCCAACATTGCGCAACTGGGAACGGTTGCGGCGGCGATCCTGACGGGCGACGCCGACACGGCGCAGTTGGTCGGGCAGGGGGCGCAGCTTTATCTTCTCAGTTTCTCGCGCGATCAGGAATATGAATCCGACCTTGTCGGCACGCGGCTCCTTGCTTCCGCCGGATATGATCCCATCGGCGCCGCGCAGTTTCTGAACACGCTGGGCGCCTGGACTGATCTCGACGCACGGATCGCCGGCGTTCAGCAACCGCCGGAATATTTAAAGACGCATCCGAACTCGGCAAACCGCGTCGCCCGGGCGGCGCAGGAAGCCAATGCGTTGCGCCAGGCCGGCGCAACCTCCGACGAACGCAATCGCGCGGTTTACCTCAACGCCGTCGACGGCCTTCTTTATGGCGACGACCCGATCAAGCAGGGCTTCATCCGCGGGCGCGATTTTGTTCACCCGCAACTGCGTTTCGCGTTCACCGCGCCGAACGGATTTGAGATGC
Source organism: Hyphococcus sp. (assembly GCA_028284345.1). GTDB lineage: Bacteria > Pseudomonadota > Alphaproteobacteria > Caulobacterales > Parvularculaceae > Hyphococcus. Next base: position 49,682 of record JANQRY010000007.1, read on the forward strand.
GCAATTCCTCGCAAGCGGTGACGGCGCGATCCTCGTCAGGGGCGCAGATGCAGTTCACGAGCGCGTCGTCGCAGAACGGGCCCGAGGCGCTGATCAACCAAGCCATATCGCAGGCGCTGAAGGTTGATCTGTCGCCGGCGCAGCGCATCAGCGTCGCCGGCCGTCCCGGCGCGGCGGGACGGGCGCGCGCCAATACGCAAAACGGCGCCGTCGACGTCACAGCCTACGCCGTTCAATGGCAGGGCGCCGCGCACTGGGTGTTTCTCTGGGTGACGCCGGCAAACCAGACGCGCCAGCTCGAACGCGCGATCAATCAGTCCGTGCAGTCGCTACGCGATATTGATCCGGGATCAGTCAATGCGCCGGCGGCGCAGCGGGTCGATGTGGTGACGGCGCAGCGCGGCGATTCCGTGTCGGCGTTGTCGCGTTACATGGCGTTTCCGTCCTATCGCCAGGAACGCTTTTTAATCCTGAACGCCCTCGGCGAAGATGAGGCGGTCACGGCCGGCGAACGCTACAAGCTGGTCCGTTGATTACAGCTCATGCGCCGCGCCCTTGCATGGGCGCCCGCAATCGGTAAGGTCCGCGCCGGATAACGAAACGGCGACCTCAATCGAGGTCGACAAAGGAGGATTGAATGGCAGTCGACGGCAAATGGAACCTCGTCATTAAAACGCCCATGGGCGATCAGACGGGCGTTTTGACCCTGAAACAGGAAGGCGATGCGCTGACGGGCGAAATGACGGGCGCCGCAGGTGCGACGCCGATCGAAAACGGCCGCGTTGAAGGCGATACGCTGAAATGGGACGCCAAGGTGACGTCGCCGATGCCGATCACCCTTTCCTTCGAAGGCAAGCAAGAGGGCGACAACCTCAGCGGCAATGTCCAGCTTGGCGCCTTTGGCGCCTCGACCTTCACCGGCGTCGCCGCTTAAGGCTGAGGGCGCTCCCCTGTGAAGTATCTCCTCGCCGCCGGCGCCGCGCTGCTCCTTGTCGCGGCGTGCGGCGGCGGCGACGCCCCGGCGCCGGAAGACGCCGCACAGAAGGAAACGGCGCTCGCCGACGCCGCGCCGGAAATGGACGCAGCGGCGGACACGCTCGACGCCGTCGCAGAAGATTTTGTAAAACTGGCGCTTGCGGCCGGCGTTCATGATCCGGCGTTTGTCGACGCCTATCACGGTCCGGAGGAGTGGGCCGAAGACGCCGAAGAGGCGGCCCGTTCGCTTGATCTCGTGGAGGCGGACGCCGATGCGCTCCTGACGCGCGCGAAAGCCGCCGCCAGGGCCGAGCCCGGCGTCCGGTCCGCGATGCTGGAGAAACTCGTTCGCGCGGCCCGCGCGCGCATCCGCATGGCCGGCGGCGTTGAATTTGATTTCGATGAAGAGACCCAGCGCCTTTATGACGCCCGCGCGCCGCAATATGACGTGCGCGACTTCCACGCCGCCCTTGCGGAAATTGATGCGCTGATCCCCGGTCCGGCGCCGCTTCATGAACGGGTTGATGCGTTCCGCAACAGCCTCGCCATACCGGAAGACAAACTACAAGCCGTGTTCGAAGCCGCGATTGCGGAATGTCGAGCCCGCACGCTCGCTCATTACGCCTTGCCGGAAAACGAACGGTTTGAGCTTTCCTTTGTCACCGACAAACCGTGGAGCGGCTACAACTGGTATCAGGGCGACTTTGAAAGTCTGATCGAGGTCAATACGGATTTCCCGATCATTATCGACCGCGCCGTCGATCTTGGCTGTCATGAAGGATATCCCGGTCATCATACCTGGAACGTTATACTGGAGCGGGATCTGTTGCGCGAAAAGGGCTGGATTGAGTATTCCGTTTATCCCCTGTTCTCGCCGCTCTCCGTGACTGCGGAGGGGTCCGCCAATTACGGGATTGAGCTGGCCTTTCCGGGCGAGGAGAAGATTGCGTTTGAGCGGGAGGTTCTCTTTCCGCTCGCTGGTCTTGACCCCGAAAAGGCGCAAACGCTTGCGGCGCTGAACGATGCGCGGCGCAAATTATCGCACGCCCGCAACCATATTGCGCGACTCTATCTCGACGGCGGCGTCGATCGCGACGAGGCGATCCGGATGTTGATGGAATTCGGCCTGCAATCGCGCGCCCGCGCGGAACAGGGCGTCGACTTCATCGAGACCTATCGCGGCTATGTCATCAACTACAATCTCGGCCGCGATCTTGTGGCGGATTACATCGCTGCGGCGGAGCGCGACGGCGCGGATCGCTGGGACGCGTTTGAAACGCTGCTGACGACGCCGCTCGCCGCGTCCGACCTCGCCTTGGCAAAGTGATGCAAAAAAAACGCGCCGGGCGGGTTCGCCGCGGCGCGCATCATCGGGTCAACGGGGTGAACGGTTAAAAGCCGAAATAGATCGGCTCCGGGCCGACCAGCGCTTTCTTTTCTTCCGGCTCGGCTTCCGTTTCCGCGTCGGCGGTTTCCTCGGCCTCGCACCCCTCATTTGTATGATAATAGCGAAGCGTGATGTCGTCTTCGTGTTTGTCGCCGGCGGCGAACGCCATACCGAATGCGCTCGCCGTTGACTCGAGAACGGTTTCAATGAGGCCGCGGGACTCCGCTTTCGCCTCGCCGCGCTCGGCGTCGGCGGAAGCGCTGAACGAAAACGGGGATGCGGCCGCTGTCGCGCCCAATGACAAGGCGGCGATGGCGGCGGTAATCGCTAGATTTCGCATAGCCAGTCTCTCCTTCATTCGGTTATGCCCGGGGCGCGGACGGCATTTCAAGTCGGTTCGTCGCAAACCTTGTCGACGAAGCGTTACGAGGCTGTAACGAAGCGGTGAAAACCGTCATTGCTGCAGCGCAATAACGGCGCTGGGCCGATTACCCCAGGGCCGCCAGCGGATCCTCATAGCCGACCCCGAGGGCGTCTGAGACCGCCCTGTAGGTGACTTTGCCCCGGTGAATGTTGAGCCCGTTGCGCAAATGGTCGTCGGCGCGCAGGGCGTCCAGACCCTTATTGGCCAGCATTAACCCGTATTGGAGAGTCGCGTTGTTGAGCGCGTGGGACGAGGTGAGGGGGACGGCGCCCGGCATGTTGGCGACACAATAATGCAGCACGTCGTCGACCACATAGGTTGGGTCTTCATGGGTCGTCGCCTTTGACGTTTCGAAACAGCCGCCCTGATCGATGGCGACGTCGACGAGCACAGATCCCTCTTTCATGCCTTTCAGCATTTCGCGGGTGACAAGTTTCGGCGCGCTGGCGCCGGGAATGAGCACCGCGCCGACGACGACATCGGCCGTATCCGTTTCCTCATCGAGCGCTTCATAGGTTGAGTACCGCGTCTTCGCCCGGCCGCCAAAAATTTCATCAAGCTCGGCAAGGCGGCGCTGGCTGCGATCAAGGATGGTCACGTCCGCGCCGAGACCGACCGCCATGCGCGCCGCATGGGTGCCGACAACGCCGCCGCCGATGATCAGCACCTTTGCCGGCAGCACGCCCGGCACGCCGCCCATAAGCAGCCCGCGCCCGCCCTGATGGGCGGTAAGAGCGTATGCGGCGGCCTGTATGGAAAGCCGGCCGGCGACTTCGCTCATGGGCGCAAGAAGCGGCAGGCCGCCGCGGGCGTCCGTAACCGTTTCATAGGCGACCGCGGTTACGCCGGACTCCATCAGGCCGCGGGCCTGACCCGGGTCCGGCGCAAGATGAAGGTAGGTGTAAAGGATCTGGCCTTCGCGAAGCTGCTTCCATTCAACCGGCTGCGGCTCCTTCACCTTCACGATCATGTCGGACTCGGCGAACACCGTCGCCGCGTCAGGGGCGATCGTCGCGCCCGCCGCTTCGTAGTCGGCGTCGCTCGCCTTGACGCCGGCGCCGGCGCCGGTCTCCACCAACACCGAATGTCCGTTCGCCACATATTCGCGCACGCTCCCCGGCACGAGGCCGACGCGAAATTCAGAATTCTTGATTTCCCTGGGCACTCCGACGCGCATGATTTCCTCCTGTGGCTGTGTTTTGCTGAAATATATCCGTCAGAAGCGAATTATTTTGATATTTTTTCTATTTCTGTTCATAATTCAGAACGATATTCGTTCGCGCTGACCTATGAGGAAATAATGTTCGTCAAGATTGATGCGTTTGACAGAGCCATCCTGAAAGTCCTGCAGGCGAACGGACAGACCTCGTTTTCCGAACTGGGCGAGCGGGTGGGACTATCGCCGTCGGCCTGTCACAAGCGGGTGGCGGATTTGCGCGAAGCGGGCGTTATCACGCAGACCGTAACGCTGATCGACGAACGTCTTGCAGGGCTCGAAACGTCGGTCTTCGTTCAGGCGACCTTGAAGAACCAACAGCAGCCGACCTTGAAAGCGTTTGAAAAAGCCGTCGCCCGCCATGACGAAATCATGGAGTGCTATCTCATGTCGGGACTGTCCGATTATCTTTTGCGTATCCTCTGCCGAGACGGCGCCCATTACGAACGCATTCACAACGATATTCTGACGCGCCTGCCCGGGGTCGACCGGGTGGTTACAAATTTCTCTATTCGCAAAGTGCTGCGTCGCACGGCTGTGCCGCTATGAGGCGAAATACGCGCAATTGAATCATTACGATTCAGTCAGCTGACTGATTTTCACACGGATTTCGGCGAGGTCTGACAAATGCGATTAAATTTTCGCGGCGCCAGTTAAACGAACCGAAAAAGCCTCGGCCCATTCTCCGAAGGGTTGGAGCTGTTGGAGAGTAAACAATGTTGTCGACCGCACGCGTTTCCATTCCCGTTCCGGTCGCTGCGCGGCTGCGAAGCAACGCGGCCTTCAACGATAATGTGAACGACTATGCGCGCGAAGACCTGATCGGTTTCCGGCGGCCCATTGCGGCGGCGTTTGCGTTGATTGCGCCCGTCGCGGTGGCGTTTGTCTATCAGGGCGCCGGCCTCGTGCCGGCGTTGCAGGTCGGGCTGGTCATTAGCCTGATTGTCGCCGTCGGCGTTTATCTTGTCGGCAAACAGGAATGGCCGAATATCGTCGCCGAATTTCAAAGCCACGCGACGGCGAAGAAAAAAGCCGTCGCTGATTTGAGATGCGGCTTCGGGGAGTCGTCCTTCCTCAGCAACGGCCGGGCGCCGCGATTTTTTGAACATGAGCATGGCGTGCTCGTTCTCGCCGACGCGGGCGATCTCAAAACCCTCTTTTTCGACGTCGGCAATGACGGCGAGGATCCTCGCTGGGCGCTTTATGAGAATGGCGAAATGAACCGCCGGGTCTGGCGCTGGCTGCGCCTGCCGGTGTCGCGCGAGCTGGTGAAATTCTCCGCCGAAGGCTCGAAGCTCAATCAGCGGGGTCCCGCGCCGCGGATTGAGTCGATCGACGCATGGGAGGCGGTCAATCTGGCGCTTGGCGAGCCGCTCGACGGCGCCGTCATTCACCGCAACTTCGACGAATTGGTTGAAAGCGTTGAACGGCTTGTTTGATAAAAGATATTCCTGCAAAGGGCGGCGCGGCTGAAAGGCCCGCCGCCCCTTACATTCCGGGGCGCCCGCGGCTATATGGGCGCCATGGCGACCCTCATCGACATGGAAAACGCGTCGGCCCGACCAAAGCAATCGGAGAAGTCTGCGCAGCCGGAAAAGCCCAGGCATCCGGAGAAACAGGCGCGGCCTGACAGCGAGATCCTGCGCAAGCCGCCGTGGATCCGCGTTAAGGCGCCGTTGTCCAAGGGCTATCAGGAAACCCGCGCCATCGTGCGCGCGAAGAACCTGACGACGGTTTGCGAAGAAGCGGCCTGTCCCAATATCGGCGAGTGCTGGGAGCAGAAGCACGCCACCATGATGATCATGGGCGACACCTGCACCCGGGCCTGCGCCTTCTGCAACGTGAAGACCGGACTGCCCGAGGCGCTCGATGCGGACGAGCCGCGCCATGTGGGCGAGGCGGTGGCGGAGATGGGGCTTTCCCATGTGGTCATTACGTCTGTCGACCGCGACGATCTTGCCGACGGCGGCGCGCAGCATTTCGCCGATGTCGTCGGCGCGATTCGCAAGGCGGCGCCGCAGACGACGATTGAAATTCTAACGCCTGACTTTCTTCGCAAGACGCAAGCGGCGGAAATCGTCATCGATTCCAAACCCGACGTCTTCAACCACAATCTCGAAACCGTGCCGCGGCTCTATCTGTCGATCCGCCCGGGCGCGCGCTATTTCCATTCCCTGCGCCTCCTTGAACGGGTCAAGGAACGCGACCCGCAGATGTTCACGAAGTCCGGCATCATGGTCGGCCTCGGCGAAACCCGCGAGGAAGTGATGCAAGTGATGGACGACATGCGCGCGGCGCAGGTCGATTTCATCACCATCGGGCAATATCTGCAGCCGACGCGCAAACATGCGCCCATCGATCGTTTCGTGCATCCGGACGAATTCAAGGCCTATGAAACCATGGCGCGGGCCAAGGGGTTCCTCATGGTCTCGTCGTCGCCGCTGACCCGGTCATCCCATCACGCCGGCGAGGATTTCGCGCGGCTGAAAGCGGCGCGGGAGCGTTCGCAATCGCGCTAGAAGTTTAGGCTTTCATTGGTTTACGAATTTTCCGGACCGTCGATTGAATCCGTCTTCGGCTTACTAGCGATTGCAATTCTTCTTATCGGTGTTGCGATTTGGTTTGTTCTCTCCATGCCATGGTTATCATATGGCAAGGTCGTATCGCTGCGGGATTTTGATAACGAACCCTCGAATAGATCCAATTCATTTGTCTTCGGTCTTTTGATTGGCGTGATCGGCATAAGCGTGGGAGCATTCGCAGTTTTCCGCGGCATCGCAATGAATGAAAGTCCCGACGAGCGTTATATCGACAGCCTGCCTATTGCTCGCGGCGAAATATCGGGTATGCAACACGTCGTGATTCCTCGAAGCAGGTTTCGGGGAACGAAATGGTGCATCGGAACGTTTGAAGTGGACGCCAAAACCTTCGATTTATCGCCGGGACTAAACACCACGACAATCTGCCGTTTCAGAAGCGCGCCGGTTGTTTTGCAGAACGGCGATTTCATTGAAATCGCGCATGATGGCGGGCGCATATACCGAATCACAAAGCGTCGACAGGTGGATTCATGAAGCTCTACGATCTCGCCCTTGCCGATATCGACGTACGCCTCAGCCCCTGGTGCTGGCTGGTAAAATTCGCCCTGCTGCACAAGGGCGCCGCGTTCGAAACCGTGCCCGTGCGCTTTGCCGACAAGACACAGTACCCCGATCCCGAGCATGGTCGCGTGCCGGTCCTGATGACGGCGGAAGAAACCATCACCGACAGCGCGCGCATTGTTGCGTGGCTTGAAAAGAACGTCGCCGGCGAGCCCTTTACGACGACCGACGCCGAACGGGCGGCGTCCGATTTCTATCAGGCGTGGCTCGGCGCGCGCATCTATCCGTTTCTGGGGCCGATGCTGTTTTTAAAAATCTGGGCGAACGTCCATGAGGACGACAAGGAGTATTTCCGAACAAGCCGGGAAGAACGGCTCGGAAAAACCCTGGAAGAGGCCGCCGCAACGCCGGGGCTCGCCGACAATCTGGAAACATCGCTGCAGACGCTGGCCGCGCCGCTCGCCCGTCACAAGTTTCTCGGCGGCGAAAAGCCGAATCTCGCCGACTATCAGGTGATGAGCGCGTTCATGTGGCAGCGCGCGGTGACGGCAAAGCCTCTATACGAGGCGCCGCAGGCGGTCGAGGCGTGGAAGGAACGGATGCTCGATCTCTTTGACGGTTACGCCCGCAAGGCCAAGTCTGCTGAATGACGTCCCGGCGCACGACGACCGACGTCCCGTTCACGGCGCAGCAGATGTTCGATCTTGTCGGCGATGTCGAAAGATATCCGGAATTCCTGCCATGGTGCGTCGCCCTGCGCGTTGTCGACCGCGACATCAGCGACGGCGCTGGGACGCTGCGCGCCGACATGGTTGTCGCGTACAAAGTCCTCCGCGAAAAATTCCGCAGCAAAGTGACGCTCGACCCGGAAGCGCACTCGATTGACGCTCATTATACGGAAGGGCCGTTTTCCGCTTTGCGCACCCGTTGGCGTTTCGCCGATTACGCCGAAGGGGGCTCGAACATCGATTTCTTTATCGAGTTCCGGTTCCGCAGCATGTTGCTGCATACGACTGCGACCATGGTTTTTGAAAAAGCGTTTGCGCGCATGACCGACGCTTTCGTCGCGCGGGCGTTTGAAATCTACGGCGACAACGGCTCAGACGGCGAGGCCGCTCAGCAATAGCTGCAACCCCGTTTCCACCGCTTTGGTGCGAACGTAATCGCGCGATCCGATCGAAAAGACGCGCCGCTCGACGCGTGCATATCCGTCCGCTTTCGCAAGTCCGAACCAGACAAGGCCGACCGGCTTTTCGGCCGTGCCGCCGTCCGGGCCGGCGATGCCGGTGACGGAGACGGCGACATCGGCGCGGGAGTTTAAGACCGCCCCTTGCGCCATGGCCCGCGCAACGTCGGCGCTGACGGCGCCGAACCAGGAGATCAGCGCCGGCGAAACCGCGAGCATTTCCGTTTTCGCTTCGTTTGAGTAGGTGACGAAGCCGCGATCGACGACGGCGGACGAGCCGGGAACATCGGTCAGCGCCGCCGTAATCATGCCGCCGGTGCAGGACTCTGCTGTCGCGACCATGGCGCCGTCGGCGCCGGCCTTATCGATGACGCGTTGCGCCAGCGACCATATGCGGTGGGTTTGGGTCACGCCCCGGCAGGCAGCGCTATCGTCGCCGTCGCCATGGCCGCGATGCCCTCCCGGCGGCCGGTAAAACCTAACTGTTCCGTCGTCGTCGCTTTGACGGATATGCGCGCCGCGTCAATCTTCAGGATTTCGGCGAGAGCGTTTCGCATCGCATTGCGGTGAGGCCCGATTTTCGGTGCCTCGCACATCAGCGTGACGTCGCAATGGGTGATTCTGCCGCCGCGATCGGCGACGCGGTCGCGCGCCTTTTCCAGAAAAACCCGCGACGGCGCGCCCTTCCACTGCGGGTCGGAGGGCGGAAAATGATCGCCGATATCGCCTTCGCCGATGGCGCCGAAGATGGCGTCGGTCAGCGCGTGCATGCCCACATCGGCGTCGGAATGGCCTTTCAGTTTTTTCTCATGGGGGATTTCAACGCCGCAGATGATGACGGCGTTCCCATCTTCAAAAGCGTGCACGTCGAAGCCGTGGCCGGCGCAGTATTCCATAGTTGCGTTCTTCCGTCCAAGGATCAGTTCGGCCATGCCGAAATCCTCGGCCTGGGTGATCTTCATATTGTCTGGCGAACCGGCGACAAGTTTTACTTGTATGCCCGCCGCTTCCGCCACCGCGGCGTCGTCGGTGAGCACGTTGCCTTCGGCGGCGCGGTGGGCGGCGAGGATTTTATCAAAGCGAAACCCCTGCGGCGTTTGCGCCCGCCACAGGGCGTCGCGCGGCACCGTCGTTTCGACCGTGGCGCCGGCGGCTCGTTTGATCGTGTCGTGAACGGGTAGGGCGGCGATGGCGCCGTCGCTGTCGTCAAGGCTCTCGATGACGCGGACGATAGTCGCCGCATCGACGAACGGCCGCGCCGCGTCGTGAATGAGAACGCGCGCCGGCGCATCGTCGGTGATGCTTTCGAGGCCGAGGCGGACGGAGTCCTGCCGTTCCGCGCCGCCCGTCACCGGCGAGAGGAGCTTTTCATGAGCGAGAAGCGCGCCCATGGCTCGCTCATATTCATCATGGTCGTCGCGGTGGACGATGACCCGCGCCGCGTCGATTGCCGGATGGTCGAGAAACGCCTTTGCGGTCCAGGCGATGACCGCCTTGCCGGCGAGGTTGCGATATTGCTTCGGCCCGCCCGCGCCGGCGCGCGCGCCGCGCCCGGCGGCGACAATAATGGCGATGGTTTTTCTATTGCGGGCCATGGAGACCGTGTTGCGTTTGTTTTCTTTACGTCTAGCGGGTAAAGGCGATGCGCGCCAAGTCAAGCAAGAGCCCATGTTGAAAATCGCTGGCACAGAACTGGTTAACAACGTCATCGTTGCGCCCATGTCGGGCGTTTCCGACTTGCCGTTCCGGCGGGCGGCCGCCCGCTCGACATCGATAGGCGGCGGCGCGGGGCTCGTCGTTTCGGAAATGGTGGCGAGCGAGGAACTGGCGCGAGCGCGGCCTGACGTCGTACGCCGCGCCGCCGGCGATGGAGAGATCTTCCCCTTCGTTGTTCAGCTCGCCGGACGCGAAGCGCGCTGGATGGCCGAAGGAGCGCGTCTCGCCGAAGCCGCCGGCGCGGATATCATTGACATCAACATGGGCTGCCCGTCGCGGCAGGTGACGGGCCAGCTTTCCGGCTCCGCGCTGATGCGCAATATCGATCATGCGCTGGGCCTGATCGAAGCGACCGTTGCGGCGACGACGAAGCCTGTAACCTTGAAAATGCGCCTGGGCTGGGACTGGTCGAGCCTCAACGCGCCCGAGCTTGCGGCGCGGGCTGAGGCTGCGGGCGTTCAACTGATGACCGTCCACGGCCGTACACGGAGTGATTTCTTCGATGGGTGCGCCAACTGGGCGGCGGTGCGCGCGGTGAAGGACGTCGTATCCGTTCCCGTTATCGTCAATGGTGATATTGCCGATGCGGCGAGCGCCCGCGATGCGCTGACGCAATCGGGCACCGACGGCGTGATGATTGGGCGGGCCTCATTGGGGCGGCCCTGGCTCGCCGGCGCCGTCGCCAAGGCGCTGGAAGGGGGCGGCGATGAAATTCATCCGCCCGCAAACGAGCAACGCGATATGGCGCTGCGCCATTATCGCGAGACGATTGACCATTATGGTGCGCCGCTGGGCGTGCGTATGGCCCGGAAACACCTCGCGGCCTATATCGACCTCGCCCCTGTTGCTATGGCGGAGGCGGAGCGCCGGGCCTTTCGCGCCGCCATTTGCCGGCTGGCGTCGCCAGAGGCCGTGACGGACGCGCTCGCGGGCTTTTATGACGGCCGGGCGGAAACGGGGGTTCGCGACGCTGCGTGACAGAATCACGCGCTGTTTCGAACTGTTTCATTTTGGCAACATAGTTGTTGATTTTCTGCAACAACCGTCCCATCGTGCAACCTCGCGCGACTGAAGCCCGCTTGGTTTGGCGATTGCAGACAAAACTGTTGCTCTTCGACCACGCCGGGGTTCGTTTCAGATTGGCGCAATTCGGGGGGTGGTGGTTGAGTTGAAATCCCGCTGGACGGCGTAAGTTGGGTCACAAACAGAGCGATATCGTAAATACGGTCGATCAAAGCGCGCGCCCGAAAGCGGCGCTGCGGTTCCTGCCGCAATGGGCGCTTTCCAACACGACCACCGCCGCGGCGCTGATTGGCGCCGCGGCGGTCGCGTTTTTCACGACCTGGTTTTTGATGACGCCGCTGGTCGAACGGGTCGACCGCACGTTCCTCATGTCGATGATCGTCGGCAACATCGTCATCGCCGCCGGTTTCGCCGTGCTCGTCGGCGTGCGCCTCTGGCATGTGCTCGCCGAGCGCCGGCATCAGCTCGCCGGCTCGCGCACCCATTTGCAGCTTGTCGGCCTTTTTTCCCTGCTAGCGGTCATTCCTGCGGTCATCGCCTTTCTCTTCGCGTTCACCATCCTGCGCACAAGCCTCAACGACGTCTTCAGTGAACGGATCGATCAATATCAGGAAACGGCGCGGGCCTTAGCCAACGCCCTTTGGCAGAACGAAACGAACGCCGCCGGCATCAATCTCAACCAGATGGAGCTGGACCTTGAGCGCGGCGCGGCTTTCGGCGTCACCGCGTCGACGCCGATCAGTTTCCGGCGAGCGTTAATGGAACAGGCGCTCGTTCGCGATCTCGCCGCCATCATCGTTCTCGACGGCGAGCGAAACATTATCGCCCGCATCAAACTCTTCGATGCGGATTACGCGCTGCCGCCGAAGGAGGTTTTCGATGCGATTGATCTCGCCGCCGCCGAAGACCGCCCCCGGCAGGAATGGGGCAATTTCGACGCCAACAACGAGCAGATTTTCGATCTTTATCGCGGCATCCTGAAAATCAACGCCTATGACGGCGGCTATATCGTCACCTATAAGGTCATTCCGCCGGCGATTTCCGAACGCCTTCTTGCGGTGCGTAATGTGCGCGACGACTGGGCGGAAGCGACGGCGAGCCGAGCGCGGCTCGAGCGCGTGTTTTTCACCGGCTATATTGTGCTTGCCGTCATTATCCTCTTTGGCGCCATCTGGGCGGCGCTGTGGGCGGCGACCCGGCTCGTGCAGCCTATCGGGCGCCTCGTTAACATGGCCGAGCGCGTCTCCGGCGGCGAGTTGGGCGCGCGAACGGAAGTGCGCAAAGAGGACGGCGAGTTCGGCGTTCTCGCCCGGTCCATGAACCACATGACCGCGCAGTTGCAGACCCAGCGCGACGACCTGATCGACACCAACCGGCAATTCGACGAACGCCGGCGCTTTACGGAAGCGGTTCTGTCCGGCGTCTCCGCCGGCGTGATCGGCCTCGCCGCGAGCGGGCGCATCACGATCGCGAACAGATCCGCCGCGCTTCTTCTGGGCGAGGAAGCCGGCCAGCTCACCGGGCGACGGATACAGGACGTCATGCCGGAACTGACGGACCTGTTGCAACGCGCCGCCGCGTCTACGGAAACGGAAACCGGCGACCAGATTGAACTGACCCGCGATGGCCTGGCGCAGACGTTAAATGTCCGTATCGTGAAAGACCGCTTTAACAGCGAAGACCGGTTCGTCGCGACGTTTGACGACATCACGCAACTGATCTCGGCGCAGCGGAACGCCGCCTGGGGCGATGTCGCCCGCCGCATCGCTCATGAAATCAAAAACCCGCTGACGCCGATCCAGCTTTCCGCCGAACGGTTGCGCAGAAAGTATCTGACCGAGGTCACGTCGACGCCTGACGTGTTCGACAAGTGCACCGAGACCATCATTCGCCAGGTCAAGGATATCGGCCGCATGGTCGATGAATTCTCGTCCTTTGCGCGCATGCCGAAGCCGGTCGTCGGGCGCGAGGACTTGCGGGATCTGGCGCGCGCCGCGGTGTTTCCGCAGAAAGTGGCGTTCCCGGACGTCGACTTTGAAATTGAGATGTCGGACGAACCGAGCTTTGTCGACTGCGATGGCCGGCTGATTGTGCAGGCGTTGTCCAATCTTCTGAAAAACGCCGGCGAGTCGATTACGGCGCGGGCGGCCGAGCCCGGTCACGGGTATCCGGGGCGCATTCGCGTTGAAGTTGTCAACAGCGCGTGTTTTGCGGTGATCCATATTCTCGACAACGGCTTGGGCCTGCCGGCGAAAGAGCGCCATCGCCTGGCCGAGCCCTATATGACCACGCGCGCGAAAGGGACCGGCCTTGGTCTCGCCATCGTCAAAAAGGTGGCGGAGGAGCATGGCGGGTCGCTCGCCTTTGCCGACGACGGCAGCCTCGGCCCAAGCGGCGCGCGCATGACGCTGACATTGCCGCGTGTCGAGGCGGCGGAAATCGAGACGCCGAAAACAGCGGCGGCGGCGGAATAATTTCGGAGTATCGTAAGGGAGCCTGACGGATGAGCATCGACATACTGGTGGTGGACGACGAGGAAGACATCCGGGAGCTGGTTTCCGGCATTCTCGAGGATGAAGGGTTCAGCCCGCGCAAGGCGCACGACGCCGGGTCTGCGCTGGCCGCCGTGCGCGAACGCGTGCCGGCCCTCGTTGTTCTTGATGTCTGGCTGCAAAACTCCGCCATGGACGGCATCGAAATTCTTACCGAACTGAAGAAGGTTCATCCCGAACTGCCTGTCGTCATTATTTCCGGACACGGCACGATTGAAACGGCGGTCGCGGCGATCAAGAAGGGCGCCTATGACTTCGTCGAAAAGCCTTTTAACGCCGACCGCCTGGTGCTGGTCGTCAATCGCGCGCTGGAGGCGACGCGCCTGCGGCGGGAAAATTCCGAATTGCGCCAGCGCGCGCCGGACTGGGGCCTGATCGGCTCGTCGGCGGCCGTTTCGTCCTTGCGCAGCGTCATCGAACGGGTCTCCGACGCGCGCTCGCGCGTGCTGATTTCGGGCCCGCCGGGATCCGGCAAGGAGGTCGTCGGGCGTCTGATTCATTCGACCTCCGTCCGCGCCGATCAGCCCTTTGTCGTTGTCAGCGCTGCGACGATTTCGCCCGAGAACATGGAAGAGGAACTCTTCGGCATTGAGGGCGACGACGGGGGGCCGCGCGCCGTCGGGTTGATGGAAAAAGCCCATGGCGGCACGCTGATGTTCGATGAGATCGGCGACATGCCGCTTGAGACACAGGGCAAGATATTGCGCGTTCTGATCGACCAGCGGTTCAAACGCGTCGGCGGCCAGCAGCCCGTATCCGTTGATGTCCGAATTATCTCCACCACGTCGCGCGATTTGCTGACTGCGGCGGAGGCCGGCGAGTTTCGCGAAGACCTCTATCACCGTCTCAATGTGGTTTCGATTACGGCGCCGGGACTGGAAGAGCGCCGCGAGGATATACCGGCGTTGTCGGCCTATTTCGTTGACCGCATTGCACGGGCGTCGGGTCTGCCGAAGCGCCCGTTCTCATCCGAAGCGATGGCCGCGCTGCAGACCTATCACTGGCCCGGCAATGTCCGTCAGCTTCGCAACATCATCGAGCGAACGCTGATCCTTATGCACCGCGACCCGGAGGTTGAGATCACCTGCGAAAAGCTGCCGTCGGAAATTATGGACGCCGGCCTTTCGATTCCGGCGGGCGAGGGGCTCGAACTCGTGATCTCGCTGCCGTTGCGCGATGCGCGCGAGCGCTTCGAGAGGGAATATCTGATTGCGCAGATTAACCGTTTTGGCGGCAATATTTCACGCACGGCGGCGTTCATCGGCATGGAGCGCTCGGCGCTCCACCGCAAGCTGAAAGCCCTTGGCGTCAGCGGCCAGGCGCGCGCCGAAAGCGCTTGATTGCACGCGGGATTCGTGAGATCGGGCGCGGCATGAAGGCGCGTTTCCCATGAGAATTGTCGTTTGCGGCGCAGGCCGCGTCGGCGCCGCCATCGCCCGGCGCCTGTCGCGCGAAAAAAACGATGTGACGGTTATTGATCAGTCAAAGGAACTGATCCGCACGGTCGCAGAACGCCTCGACGTGCGCGGCATTGTCGGCAACGGCGCGTATCCCGAAACGCTGGAAGAAGCCGGCGCGCGCGAAGCCGACATGTTCATCGCCGTGACGTATTCGGACGAAGTTAATATGACGGCGTGCCAGATCGCGCATTCGCTTTTCAAAGTGCCGACGAAAATCGCCCGCATCCGCGCGCAAGGCTACCTCGATCCGCGCTATTCCGACCTGTTCTCGCGCAACCATCTGCCGATTGACGTGGTGATTTCGCCGGAACGGGAAGTTTCCGAAGCCATCATCCAGCGTATGTCGACGCCCGGCGCTTCGGAGGTCAAATCATTCGCAGACGGACAGGTTTGGGCGATTGGCGTCAAGCTGCGCGACGATTGCGCCATTATCAACACGCCGCTGCGTCAGGTCGCCGAGCTGTTTCCGGATTTGAAGATTACGATTGTCGCCATCAAGCGCGGCGATCGCTTGTGGCGCGCCCATGCGGACGACCAGCTGGAGCCGGGCGACCATATCTATTTCGTTTCCGACCGCAACGACGTTCAGCGCGCTCTTGAAATCATGGGCGAGGCGGCGCGGCAGGCGCGCCGCGTCATCCTCATCGGCGGCGGCAATATCGGACGGTTCGTGGCCCAGGGTCTTGAAAAGCTCGGCTCTATGAAAATCCGCGTCATCGAACGCGATCGCGGCAAGGCGGAGATTGCAGCCGAGGCGCTTGAACGCACGATCGTTCTTCAGGGCGACGGTCTCAATCGGTCGATCTTGCGCGAGGCCGGCGTGTCGGAAGCCGAATCCGTTGTCGCCGTCACGGAAAACGACCAGGTGAACATTCTTGCCTCCGTGGTCGCCAAGCGCGAGGGCGCGCGCCGCACCATGGCGCTGGTGAACGATCAGGACTACGGACCGATTTCGGAAGCCGTTGGCGTCGACCGCTTTGTCGATCCGCGCGCCACGACCGTGTCGACCATCCTGCAGCATGTTCGCCGCGGCCGCATCAAGGGCGTCTATTCGCTGAGCGATGGCGCGGCGGAACTCGTTGACGCGATTGCGCTCGAAACATCGTCCCTCGTCAACAAGCCGCTGCGCGACGCGCAATTGCCCGAGGGCGTGATGATCGGCGCCGTCGTTCG
Organism: Hyphococcus sp.; assembly: GCA_028284345.1. Classification (GTDB taxonomy): domain Bacteria; phylum Pseudomonadota; class Alphaproteobacteria; order Caulobacterales; family Parvularculaceae; genus Hyphococcus. The sequence continues at coordinate 65,895 of JANQRY010000007.1, forward strand.
GGACGGCGTCGTTCAGATGCCGTCCGGAGAAACCGTGATCCAGGCCGGCGATCGTATTGTCCTGATGTCCATGCGCGAAAACGTGAAGGATGTCGAACAGATGTTCCGTGTCAGCATTGAATATTTCTGACGACGCAGGAGGTTCGCGCGCGCCATGGGCCTGACAGCGATCCTGCGCGGCTTTGCCGGGGTGTTGATCTGCGTCGGCGCGGCGATGTTCGCCCCGTTGCTGCTCGCCATTTCCAAAAACGATCCTGCTGCGGGCCCGTTTCTCTACGGCGCCGTCGCCACCCTGATTGCGGGCGGCGGTGCCTGGGCGGCGAGCATTGGCCGGTCGCCGGCGTCGGATTTTCGCGGCGCGCTGGCCATTATTTTGCTGTGGTGGATCGTTGCGCCGGCCTTCGCCGCCATCCCGTTTGCGCTGGGGCCGATGTCCTTCGCCGACGCTTATTTTGAAGCCATCGCCGCTGTCACCACCACCGGCGGATGGTTGTCGCGCGAGGCGGCCGTCGCATCGCCGTCGCTGATGCTGTGGCGGGCCCAACTGCAATGGCTGGGCGGCCTGGCGTCCATCGCGATCGCCGCGGCGATTTTCATTCGCCCCGCTTTCATCGGAATCGATACGCTGCTGCCGCCTTTTTCCCGCGGCGCCAAGAATGATTTTCTGCGCCCGCTGCGGAATGCGGTTTACAGTTTCTGGTCGATCTATGCGGGCGTCACCTTCATCGCCTTCGCGGCTTTTGCAGCCGCCGGCGCGCCGACGCTCGACGCCTTGGTGATGGCGCTTTCCGGCGTCGCCAGCGGTGGTTTCCTGCCGGGCGCCGGCGAGCCGGCGGGCCTTGCGCCATGGATCATCGTGCTCCTTTTTCTGATGATGGCGTTCAGCGGGTCGAACTTTGTCGTCATCGCGCGCGTGGTGCGGGGCGCGAAAGAGCGCGTGCGCGATGTTGAAAACGGCGCCTATTTCGCGATCATTCTGTTCGCCGGTTTTTTCTTCTGGCTGCTCGCGGGCGCCGGCGATATTGACCTGATCATTCCGCATCTCTTCAACGCCGCGTCCATTCTTTCGACAAACGGGTTCACCATCGGTGAGGCGCCGCCATTGCCGGTCGTTCTCGTCACGGCGATTATCGGCGGCGCCGCCGTGTCGACGGCGGGCGGATTTAAAATTTTGCGCTGGCTGGTGATTATGCGCCGGGCGAGAGAAGAGTTGCGGCGGCTGATCGAACCGAGCGCCGTATTCGGCCGGCGCACCGTGTCGAACGAACTCGGCGTCTGGATCCATTTCCTGGTTTTCACCATGACGCTGGCGGGGCTTGTGGTGATCCTGTCTTCCGGCGGGCATTCGTTTGAGCTGTCGGCGGCCGCCGCCGTTTCCGCCCTCTCCAACGCCGGCCCGTTGATCTATCTTGCGGAAGGCGGCGGGAGCGGATACGCGGCTTTCGGCGAGCCCTATCGCTGGGCGCTGGCGGCGGCGATGATCCTCGGCCGGCTCGAAGCGGCCGTGGCGCTCGCCCTGATCAACCGCTGGTTCTGGAGGGCCTGATACGAGCGATGGCGGCGACGGCGTATGTGAATGGAAGCTTCGTTCCGATGCGCGATGCGCTGGTTCCCATCGAGGACCGCGGCTATCAGTTCGCAGACGGAATATATGAGGTTTGTCTCTATATCGACGGCCGGTATTGGGATCTTGACGGGCATCTGACGCGCATGGAGCGCTCCTTGCGCGAATTGCGCATGGCGGCGCCCATGTCGCGCGAGGCCCTGCAAATCGTGATGGCGGAGCTTGTCCGGCGCAATCGTCTGAAAAATGCGCTGGTCTATATTCAGGCGACGCGGGGCGTGGCGCCGCGCAACCACGCTTTCCCGCCGCCGCAGACGCCGCCCTCCCTGGTCATGACGGCGAAGCGATTTGATCTCGATGGCTCGGACGCCATCGCCGCGAAGGGCGTCGGCGTCATTACGCAACCCGATATTCGCTGGGGGCGCGTTGATATCAAAACCGTATCGCTGCTGCCGAACGTGCTGGCCAAACAGGCGGCGAGGGAAGCCAAAGCCGCTGAAGCCTGGCTCGTGCGCGACGGCGTCGTCACGGAGGGATCCTCGTCCAACGCATGGATTGTCGACAGCGACGGCACACTTATTACGCATCCGAAAGGGTTTGAAATTCTCGGCGGAATCACGCGGGAGACGGCGCTTGCCTGCGCCGCCGACCTGCAAATAAAAGTTCACGAACGCCCGTTTACGGTTAACGAAGCGAAATCCGCGGCTGAGGCGTTCATCACGTCAGCGACAAATCTCGTGACCCCCGTCGTCTCAGTCGATGGGGCGCCCATCGGCGACGGCGCGCCGGGGCCCGTGGCGATGCGTCTGCGCGAGGCGTACAAATTGCGCGCCCGGCGGGCGTGACAAACCGCGCGCCGTAATTGCGCCCTCTTTTACTGTTTTTCCGGTTGCCTATATGCAGGCCAGCAGCCAGAATGATGCTGCACTGCAAAAAGAAAAGGCGGAGACGCGGCGCGCATGAGTGAAAAAAAACAGAATTTGCAAGACACCTTTCTCAATCAAGTCCGTAAGGCCAAAACGCCCGTGACGATATTTCTCGTCAACGGCGTTAAACTCCAGGGTGTCGTCAGTTGGTTCGATAATTTTTGCGTTCTTCTGCGCCGTGATGGACAATCTCAACTTGTGTATAAACACGCAATTTCCACGGTGATGCCGCAACAGCCGGTGACGCTTTGGGAGAATGACGAGAGCGCCGACAACGGCTGACCCCGTTTCACAAGTAAAGATTCGTATTGCCAAGTAAAGAAACCGCTATTGTTGTTCATCCTGCTTTGCGCGGCGATGCGGGATCGCGTGCGCCGTCGGCGCGGCTGGATGAGGCTGTCGGTCTTGCCGCTGCGATCAATCTCGACGTTGTTCATGCGGAAGTTGCAACCGTTAATGCGCCGCGCGCGGCGACCCTGATCGGCGGCGGCAAGATTGAGGAACTTCGCGCGCGGCTGGACGCAGCCGATCCGCGCCCCGGTCTCGTAATTGTGGACGGCGCCCTCAGCCCCGTTCAGCACCGCAATCTTGAAAAGGCCCTTGACGCAAAGGTGCTCGACCGCACGGCCCTGATCCTGGAGATCTTCGGCGCCCGCGCGCAGACGGCCGAAGGTCGCTTGCAGGTTGATCTTGCGCATCTGGAATATCAGCGCTCCCGTCTCGTGCGGTCCTGGACGCACCTTGAGCGACAGCGCGGCGGCGCAGGGTTTCTGGGCGGTCCGGGCGAACGTCAGATCGAATCCGATCGTCGCGCGCTCGACGACAAGATTGTCCATCTACGCAAGAAACTCGAAGACGTGCGCCGGACGCGCACGCTTCAGCGCGCCAAGCGCAAACGGGCGCCGCATCCCGTTGTTGCGCTGGTCGGATACACAAACGCCGGCAAGTCGACATTGTTCAACCTTATGACCAAGTCGGCCGTGAAGGCGGAAGACTTGCTCTTCGCAACCCTAGACCCGACCATGCGCGCAATCGATCTGCCGGCGGGCTTGCGCGTTATCCTGTCCGATACGGTCGGGTTTATTTCCGACTTGCCGACGCAGCTTGTCGCCGCCTTTCGCGCGACGCTTGAAGAAGTGCTGGAGGCCGAAATCATCGTCCATGTGCGCGACATCGCCCATGGCGACAGCGACGCCCAGCGCGCCGACGTCATTGATGTTCTTTCGGCGCTCGGCGTCGGCGAAGACGACGAGCGACCGGTCATTGAGGCGCTGAACAAGATTGATCTGTTGGACGCCGAAGACAGAGCGGTCGTTGACGCAGTCGCCGGCGCCGCGCCGGCGGTTGGAACAATCGAACAGCCCGCGCGCGTCGCGCTTTCGGCGGTCAGCGGCGAGGGCGTTGCGCGCCTCCTGTCGAAAATCGAGGAGACGCTGACCGCCGCGCATATTGTCGCCGATATTCGCGTCCCCGCTCATGACGGCGCCGCCCGGGCGTGGCTTTTCGCGCGGGCCGAGATCCTTGGCGAGCAGGCGGCGGGCCACGAAACCGCTATCACGGCGCGCATGTCGCGGAAAACGGAAGGGCAGTTTTTCAAGGAATTTCCCTATGCGAAATCGGAAGACCGCGCACGCGCGGATCGACAACACGCATGATTGTCGATCCGGACAAAATCGCGTCCATCATCGAAGAGATTGCCGAAACGGAAATCGCAGCGCGCTTCGGCAAGCTCGCCAAGGGCGAGATCGACACCAAATCGGGCCCGAATGATTTCGTAACGCAAGCCGATCACGCGGCCGAAGCCGCGCTCCGGCGCGCTTTCGCCGGCGCCTATCCGGGGGTTGGCTTTATTGGCGAAGAAGGCGCCGCCGTCGATCCGTCGATATTGGACGCGCTTCATGGCGACGGCGCCTTCTGGGTCGTCGATCCGTTGGACGGCACGCGGAACTTTGTTCAGCAGCGCGATGAATTCGCCACCATTGTCGCGTTTGTCGTCGACGGCGTGACACGGGCGGGATGGATCTACGCCATTCCCGACAAAAAGTTCGCCATGGCGTCGGCTGGCGAGGGGGCGGCGTGGAACGGCGCGCCGCTTGCGCCCGTTCGCGAGAACGACGGCGTGATCAGCGGTTTTCGGGCGATCGGCAATCTCGACGACCCCTGGAAAACGGACATGGTTCCCAAACTGCGGTCCCAATTCGTGACGCAAAGCGCGCGCTGCGCGGCTTACGCCTACATTCACCTTCTCACCGGCCGGAAAGATTTCGCACTCTATTCCCGCTGCAGTCCCTGGGATCACGCCGCCGGCGTCCTGATGCTGGACGAAATTGGCGGGCGCGCCGGCTACCTTGACGATGACGCCGTCTACCGACCGGTCGTTACGCAGGGCCGGCCGCTGCTTGTCGCCGGCAATCAGCGTGGATTTAAGCGTGTCGCGGGCGCGCTTCGTTAGGCGTGCGCGCCGCTCGTTGGGCGTGCGTAAAATTCAAGATAAATTTGATCATGCGCTACTGCTATTAGGGCTTGTCTCGCCTAGCGATCGACATATTCCTGTTGTAGTTTTGTCCGGGGAGAGTTGTGTAACGACGGGGCGTATTGATGACCGAACGCAACGCCGGCGCCGCCGGGACGAAGTTGTTTCTCACCAGTCTTGTGCTGCTTTTTGCGGCCGCCTGCAGCAATAGCGGCGGCGGCGGAACCACCACCGCGCCGCCGCCTTCGCCGCCACCACCGCCGCCGCCCTCTGGTCCGACCTGGACGCCGGGCGTTTTTGAGGCGGCGAGCGATTTCAAGGATCGCTGCGAGGTCGTGCGCACAGGCGTCGACATTGAAGGCAATGCGTTTCCGGATATGGCGGGATCGACGCTTGAAGAGAACTTCTGGCTGCGCTCCTGGACGAACGAGACCTATCTGTGGAACGACGAAGTCATGGACCAGGACCCGGCGAACTTCAGCGACCGGCTTGCGTATTTTGATGTTCTGAAGACGGAAGAAATTACGCTGTCAGGCAAACCCAAAGACGAGTTTCATTTCACCCAGCCTACGGACGAGTTTCTTGCGGCGCGAAATTCCGTGCCGAGCGCGACCTACGGCGCCAGATATGTGGTGTTTTCGACAACGCCGCCGCGGGATTATCGCATTCTTTATACGGAGCCGAACACGCCCGCTTCAACCGAAATTATGGGGCTTGCGAACTTCGTGCGCGGCGCGCGCATTCTAGAGGTTGACGGCGTTGATATTGTGAACGCCGGGACGCAGTCGGAAGTTGATATGATCAACGCCGGTCTGTTCCCCGCAACCGCCGGGGAGACGCATACCTTTATGGTGCAGGACCCGGGCGCCGGCGCGCCGCGCATGATCACGATGATGTCGGTGGATTTCGCCCGCAAGCCGGTCAACCGGATGCGGACGATCAATACTGCGACTGGCCCGGTCGGCTACATGCTGCTCAACACGTTCAGCCCGTTTGCGTCGGAAGAAGAGATCGCCAACGCCATTTCCGCCCTGAAGGCCGACGGCGTCAACGATCTGATTCTCGATCTCCGTTACAATGGCGGCGGGCTGCTCGCCGTCGCCGCGCAGCTCGGCTATGGGATCGCCGGCGACGCGCAGACGAACGGCAAGGTCTTCGAGGGGTTGCGTTTCAACGCCGACGCCGGGGGCGTCAATCCGGTGACCGGCGAGACCGACAACGACATTCCGTTTTATTCAACCGGGCTCGGCTTTACGCTGACGAGCGGAACGCCGCTTGAAAGTCTCGACCTGCCGCGGGTTTTCATCATTTCCACGGACAGCACCTGCAGCGCCAGCGAGTCCGTCGTGAACGGTCTGCGCGGCATTGACGTCGAGGTGATCCTCATCGGATCGACCACCTGCGGCAAGCCGTTCGGATTTTATCCCACCGACAATTGCGGCGAGACCTATTTCACCGTCCAGTTCCAGGGCATCAACGACATGGGGTTTGGCGATTACGCCGACGGTTTCAAGCCGGCCAATTCCAGCGCCGCGTTTGCGATTTCCGTTCCGGGCTGTGCGGTCGCCGATGATCTGGAGACTGAACTCGGCGATGAAATGGAGGCGATGCTCGCCGCCGCGTTACAATTCCGCGCCAACGGAACATGCCCCGCGCCGCCTTCGCCGAAACCGGGCGCGTTTGCGAAAACGTCGGACGGTCTGAAAACACCCATTCACATCTTGCCCCAGCAGGGCGTCTTTGAGACCAACCGCGACATGAGGTTGCCGGAGTAACGGTGTTCTTATGATGCATATGATCGTCAAATTATGGATGTTGCTGGCGGGCGCCGCGATCCTAACCGGTTGCCAGACGCCCGATGCGCCGTCGCCCGCCGTTCTGGAAAGCGCCGATGACGATGCGATGGCGGCGCTGCATGCAGCGCTCGCCGACACCATGGGCCGGGCTAAGGTTGAACTCGGGCCGGGCGATCTGACCGAGGACCCGGCCATTGCGGTTTTGCCGCCGCCGTTAGGCCCGGGGGAAGACCGGAGCCTTGCGACGCCGACCTATTTCGATCTCATGGTGATCGGCGAGGCTTGCGTTGTCGTGCATCGGGAAACGGGCGCGCAATACGCCCTCGACGATGTTTCGTGTCGGCCGCTTTAAAACCCTGATCAGCCGTCGAGATAGCCGCGTTCCTGCAAATAGGCGACAATGCGATCGGCGGCGGCTGCTGCTGCGATGTCGGACGTATCGACATCGATCTCCGCCAATTGCGGCGCTTCGTAGGGCGAGTCGATGCCGGTGAAGTTCTTGATCTCGCCGCGTCGCGCCTTGCCGTAGAGCCCTTTGACATCGCGTTGTTCACAGACCTCCAGCGGCGTCGAAATATAGACTTCGATGAACTCGCCTTCGGCCATCAGGTCCCGCGCCATGCGCCGTTCGGACTGGAATGGAGAAATAAACGAGACGCAGACGATCAGGCCGGCGTCCGCCATCAGTTTTGCCGTTTCCGCCACGCGCCGGATGTTTTCGACCCTGTCGGCGTTGGTAAAGCCGAGATCCTTGTTGAGCCCGTGGCGGACATTGTCGCCGTCGAGCGTATAGGTGTGCCGGCCAAGATCATGGAGGCGTTTCTCGACCAAGTTAGCGACAGTGGACTTGCCGGACCCGGAAAGGCCGGTGAACCAGAGCACGCAAGGTTGCTGATGTTTGGCGGTCGCGCGCGCTTTTTTGTCGATATCGAGATCCTGCCAGTGCACGTTTTGCGCGCGCCGCAGGGAGAAATCGATTAATCCAGCCCCGATGGTCGCGTTTGATCGCTTGTCGATCAGGATGAAGGAACCGGTTTTTCGGTTTTCCTTATACGGATCGAAAGCGATGGGCGCTGACAGGGAAAAGTTACAGAACCCGACTTCGTTCAATTCCAGCGATTTGCCGGACATGTGCTCCAGCGTATTGACGTTGACCTTGTGCTTGAGTTCGGTCGCCGTCGCGGTGACGATGCGGTTCGCCGTTTTCAACAAATATTGCCGGCCGGGATAGAGCTTGTCCTCCGCCATCCATAGGATATGAGCGGCGAACTGGTCGGTTTGCTCCGCCGGCGCGGCGCCGGCGCAGATGACGTCGCCGCGGGAAATGTCGATTTCATCTTCCAGCGTGACGGTCACCGCCATGTCTGGACCGGCTTCGTCGAGATCGCCGTCCATGGTGGCGATGGACTTCACCTTTGATCGTTTGGCCGACGGGACGACGACAATATCGTCGCCGGGCTTTACCGATCCGCTGGCGATGGTTCCGGAAAAGCCGCGAAAATCGAGATTGGGCCGGTTCACCCATTGCACCGGCAGGCGGAAGGGCTTTTCCGTTGCGTCGCCGCGCACGTCGACGGTTTCGAGATAGGGCAGGAGCGCCGGGCCGTTGTGCCAGGAGGTTTTGGCGCTTTTGGCTGTGATGTTGTCGCCTTCAAGGGCCGACATCGGGATGCAGACAATCGATTCAAATCCAAGGCTTTCCGCAAACTGACGGTACTCCGCCTCAATCGCGTTGAACGTCGTCTCCGAATAGTCGACGAGATCCATCTTGTTGACAGCGACGACAACGTGACGAATGCCGAGCAGGGAAACGATATAGGAATGGCGGCGCGTCTGCGTGAGGACGCCGCGCCGGGCGTCGATCAGGATAACGGCGAGGTCCGCTGTCGAGGCGCCGGTCGCCATGTTGCGCGTATATTGCTCGTGGCCGGGCGTGTCGGCGACGATGAATTTGCGCTTCTCGGTGGAAAAGAAACGATAGGCGACGTCGATGGTGATCCCTTGTTCGCGTTCCGCGGCGAGACCGTCGACCAGCAGCGCAAAGTCGATCTTGTCTCCTTGCGTGCCGTGTTTTTTCGTGTCGCTTTCGAGCGCCGCGAGCTGATCGTCATAGATCAGCTTCGAATCGTAGAGCAGGCGCCCGATCAGCGTCGACTTGCCGTCGTCAACACTGCCGCAGGTGATGAACCGCAACA